>OY787458.1:1400000-4630748 GCA_963678915.1 Prolixibacteraceae bacterium | reverse complement strand
AACCTGAAGCATATCCATTCAGGATAAACAGGAACATGACCGGCATAAGGTACATCATCGTTTTCATACCCGGCATGGCTTCAGTACTTTGCGACTGCGAGTTCATGTAAGTTGAAATGATGGTGGTGATGGTCATCAGCAAACAAAATAAGCTAACATGGTTTCCGTAGAACGGAATCGTAAATGGCAGTGTCATAATTGAATCGTACGACGACAAGTCGGTTGCCCAAAGGAAACTCTGCTGCCTTAACTCGATTGATGTCGGGAAAAAGAAGAACATGGCAACCAATACCGGGAACTGGAACAACATTGGCAAACATCCGCCCAGCGGATTCACTCCGGCTTTTTTATACAAAGCCATAGTCGCCTGCTGTTTTTCCATAGGTTTATCGGTTCCATACTTGGCATTAATCTCATCAACCTCAGGCTTTAAGGCTTTCATCTTAGCCTGCGAATGATACGATTTATAGGTGAATGGGAATATAATCAGCTTGATAAAAATGGTAAGCAACAGGATGATTATTCCAAAATTGCTGATGTACTGACGCAGGAAGTTAAAGGTTGGAATAATAATCCATTTGTTCACCGGACGAACAATGGCATACCCGAGGTTAATCTGACGTTCAAGTGAAAGCCCGTATTGTTTCAATGTGGTGTAGTGGCTTGGCCCGAAATAGAATTTCATCTTTACACTCTCATTATCTTTTCCTTCATAAGGCAGAGCAATGTCGGCGTTGAAATTTCCAACGTAGCGGGGATCTTCCTTGGTAAATTCAGTCTTGATGTCGGCAGTTGGGAAAGCATTATCCGCAATCAAAGTCGAAGCAAAAAACAACTGTTTAAAGCTAATCCACTGGGTTTTAGTGCGAAGACTCTCAGTGGCATTTTTACCAGTTGACATTTTCTCAACATCGTCTTCCTGAAATTTGTAATAAATGGTCGAATAGTTGTCTTCGCCATAGCTTGAACGCCTTTCCTGACGCGGAACAGCAACCTTCCAGTTGAAATTCAGGTAGTTCGAGTTGGTTGTGATCACCTGATTCAGGTTAACCACATTCACATCAAAACCAACCAGATACGAGTTATAACTCAGACTATATTTGTATTCCAGGTATTTTCCTTCGCCGGCCATCAAACGCATCGAAATACTTTTCTGATTTGCGGCTGTGCCTTCGTTGAATTTCTCAATCCCTTCCCTTCCCTTTTTTACTTCAGGACCGGTTAACTCCTGATTTTCCAGTGATTCGGTAGGGGTGAAATAAAATGATTCAGTTTCGATACTGCGATTTTGCGAGAAGAAATTCATACCAAATCTGCTGGTATTTCCTTCAAACAAAATAAGCGGCTTACCTTCGAATGTTTTGTAATTTTTGAGCTCAACCGAGTAAATGCGCCCTCCCTTGTTCGAGAAAGTCACTTTCATCAGGTTATTTTCGATGGTATAAAATTTCTCAGTTCCAACCGATGCATCAGCAAAAACACCAAATTTATCTTTCCGTTCCTGATCGGCAGCAGAAACCACCGAATCGCTTTTTGCTCCTGAAGCCAAAGTAGCCTGAGCTTCCGCGAGTTTCTTTTCAGAAATAATTTTCTTTTCCTGTTCAACACGAACCAGTTCAATTGAATCGCGCTGATGCTTGGCTGCGGCAATTTGTTGCTCCGATGGCCGGTTAAAATAACTGAAGCCAATGAGAATTAAAAAAATAAGAAGTGCACCAAAGATCGTATTTCTATCCATATATGAATATTGATTATTCTCCGAGTGCCGCTTTTACAAAAGCAACAAACAACGGATGTGGTTTTAAAACTGTACTGCTATACTCGGGATGGAATTGTACCCCAACAAACCATTTATGCGAAGGAATTTCAACAACTTCAACCAGGTTCGTATCCGGATTTAAACCAACGGCTTTCATTCCGGCATTTTCAAAATCGGCCAGATAACGGTCGTTAAACTCGTAACGGTGACGGTGACGTTCTTTAATTTCCTGCTTGTTATAAGCCCTGAAGATGTTGGTATCTTTATCAGCAATCTGGCATTTGTATGCTCCCAGACGCATGGTTCCGCCTTTTTCGGTAATGCCCTTCTGTTCTTCCATCAGGTCGATTACCGGACAATCGGTCGTTTCGTTCATTTCAGTGGAATCGGCTGTATGGAATCCGAGAACATTACGGGCAAATTCGATTACCGCAATCTGCATCCCAAGACAAATTCCGAAGAAAGGAATGTTGTTTTCACGAACGTAGCGTGTGGCAATAATTTTACCTTCGATGCCGCGGTGCCCAAATCCAGGCGCAACAATTATACCTTTCAGGCCTTCCAGCTTTTTGGCTACATTCTCTTCAGTAATTTTTTCTGAATGAATCCAACGAACCTTCACCTTGCACAAATTCATGGCACCTGCATGAATAATTGCTTCCACAATCGATTTGTAGGCGTCCTGTAATTCAACATACTTACCTACCAACCCTATTTCAATTTCGTGAGCTGGCTTTTTCAGCTTATTTAAAAAGTCGTTCCAGTCGTTCAACTGCGGCTCGTCTTTCAGCGGAAGTCCCATTTTTCTCAGGACAGTTTCGTCCAGACGCTCCTCACGCATTTTATTCGGAACCTCATATATCGTCGAAACATCAATCGACTGAATAACGGCATCGCTTTCCACATTGCAGAAAAGCGCCACTTTTTTGCGAAGTGCCGTGCTCAGCTCGTGCTCGGTACGCAATACCAGCACGTCGGGCTGAACTCCGTTTTCGAGCAAAGCTTTTACCGAATGTTGTGTTGGTTTGGTTTTTAATTCGCCCGATGCGGCCAGGTACGGAACCAGGGTTAAATGAATAACCAGTGCATTGTTGCCCAATTCCCATTTCAGCTGACGAACAGCTTCGATGTATGGCAACGACTCGATATCGCCAACGGTTCCGCCGATCTCGGTGACCACAATATCGTACTTGCCCTTCGAGCCCAAAACTTTAATTCTTCGTTTGATTTCGTCGGTAATGTGCGGGATAATCTGTACTGTTTTTCCCAGATAATCACCACGACGCTCTTTATTGATCACCGATTGATAAATACGTCCAGTGGTTACATTGTTGGCCTGAGAAGTAGGAACATTCAGAAAGCGCTCGTAATGGCCCAAATCCAGGTCGGTTTCAGCGCCGTCGTCAGTTACAAAGCATTCGCCATGTTCGTATGGATTCAGGGTTCCCGGATCAACATTAATGTAAGGATCCAACTTTTGAATGGTTACTGAGTATCCTCTGGACTGAAGTAACTTAGCCAGAGAAGAGGCTAAAATACCTTTACCTAAGGAAGATGTTACACCTCCCGTTACAAATATGTACCTGGTTGCTGACAAAACTTTTAGATTTTAATTGTTTTTAAAGCGAGCAAAGTTAATTAATAAAATGTACCTCTAAAAAATGTTATAAAATTTAATAAATGGTTAACAACAAAAAACCCGCTAGAAGTTAGCGGGTTTTCTATGTGGCTATTCGTCATCTTCCATCGCATCCATGATCCTGATTTTCTCTTTCAGGAATTCAATCTTTTCCTTCGTGCTGGCAATCTTCTGATTGACGTCTTCAATTAGGGCCGAAGCATTTTTGGTATTGGCAAAGAAACCGATGTTGTTATCGAGCAATGCCAGATCTGATTCCATCTGTTTCAGTTTCGTCATGTACTTTTCGCGTTCCATGCGCATTTTGCCCTGACCTCTGCCCGAGCCTGTGCTGTTGGCAACCTTGTTTTTGAACTTCATTAGGTTGCGTCTTTTTTCGTCGATGCGCAAAGTGTCAAAATGCTTGTTAATTACATCGCGGAATTCGTTCTGAATGGCATCTTTATCTTTAAACGGCACATGACCAATGTCGGTAAACCTTCTCTGGAAATCTTTCAGCTTATCCAAATCAGCACCGTCGTCTCCCGAAAGTGCAAATTGTTTTACTTCTTCCAGAAGTTCTTTTTTCAACCGCAGGTTTTCAAGCTGCTCGGTATCGATCGAAGAGAAATGTTTGGCCTTGTTTTCGAAGAAAAAGTCGCAGGCAGCACGGAAACGTTTCCAGATAGTATCTGAATATTTACGTGGAACCGGACCAATTTCTTTCCAGGCTTTCTGAATGCTGATGAATTCATCGGCTGTCTTTTTCCAGTCGGTGCTGTCTTTCAGCGCTTCGGCCTGCAAACACAAATCGGTTTTCAGCTGAAGGTTGCTGTTCTGTTCTTCTTTATTCTGGTTGTAGAATTCGCGTTTACGATCAAAGAATTTATCGGAAGCAATGCGGAAACGTTCGTAAATTTTGTTGTTATCCTTTTTCGGAGCAAAACCAATTGTTCTCCAAACTTTCTGAAGTTCAATCAATTCTTTCGATTTCTCGTCCCAGTCGCGGTGAGCATCAATCTCTGCACTGGCAATTTCTTCCACTTTTTCGCACAAAGCAATCTTGGCATCGAGATTCTTTTTCTGTTCGTTTTTGCGTCCTTCAAAATAATCCTGATGTTTTTTATTGATGATTGAGGTAGCTGCTTTGAAGCGTTCCCACAATTCATCTTTCTTATCGCGTGGAACTGGTCCTACTTCGCGCCATTGCTCGTGGTATTTTTGTAATACGTTAAATGCTTTAATAATGGAAGGTTCAACCAGTAATTCTTCTGCTTTTTCGCAGATTTCGATTTTGGCTTCCAGGTTTTTCTTCAGGTCTAAATCGCGTAATTCCTTGTTGATCTTGATGAAATCATAGAAATTTTCAACGTGATGATGATAGGTGTCCCAAAGATCTTTCAGTTTGGTTTGAGGAACCGAACCAATTTCTCTCCAGCGGTTTTGCAGTTCGCGGAAATCGTGGAAGGTTTTATTGATTGATTCTTTATTATTGATCAGAGCTTTAATCTCTTCAATGATCTCGTATTTTCTCTTGAGGTTATCTTCTTTTTGTTCTTCCGAACGTTTGTTATGCTCGTTCCTTTTGTCCTGGTATTGTTTCAGCAGGTTGCGAAGGTCCAGTTCGTACGGATCGGGTTCTGCCTTAAATTCGTCCAGGTTCCCACCAGCTTCGGCAAATGCAGCTTTTTGAGCTTCAATGTTGGCACGGTAAAGTCGGAAGAAATAGATTTTGATGGCATCAATATCGTCTTTCACGCTCTCGAAATCTTCGTTTTCGAGTAAGGTGCGCAAAGCGTTGATGAGTTCTACTTCCGACTGGTTGGCGTAATCAGCCAGTTTTGACTTTCTGCTGCTTTCTTCTTCATGTTCTTCTTCTTCGTCGAGAAGGTCTTCTTCCGCAACTTCGATCAATTCCTCAATCGACGGAATTTCTTCTGCAACCGGAGCCTCAGCAACAACAGCTTCTGCAGTTTCGGTGGTTACAACTTCCTGAGCCACTGGTTCAGCGGCAACTTCAGGTTCAACTTCTTCAGTAATTGGTTCAGCTTCGGGTTCGGTTACAGCTGGTTCAGCCTCCTGAGCAACAGGTTCAACTGATTCGGCTTCAACTTCAGATGCAACTTCAGCAACAGCATTCTCAACTTCATTAACAACAGTTACTTCTGCAGTTTCATCAACAACTTCAGCAACTTCCTGATCATTAACAGTTTCTGGCTCAACTTGTGCACCACTTAACTCTACTTCCGAGTTTTTTAGATCTTTAGGTTCCATAACAAATTAAAATTACGTTTGTAATCAACAGCGAACAAAATGCTTGTTCGGCCTACGAAAATAGATATTACCGGCTAATACTCAAACAATTTACGAAATAATTGTTCAAATCCGCTCTACAAACCAGAAAATATTCAGTCCGAAGTTTCAGGCTTTTGGCGCGTTATCAGTAATAAAGATTAAAATCGTCAGTTGAAATGATACTTTTACATTTCGCAGAGGACTCCCGATGCCATCCGGGTAACTTTTCCGGATTATCGAAAGGTTTTTAGCCAACATTTAAGTCAGGATGTTACTTTTGCAGAAAATTTGATTCAGATGCGCATCGATATACTCACTGTTGTTCCCGAATTGCTCGAAAGCCCGTTCAGGCATTCCATCATCAAAAGAGGTCAGGATAAGGGCCTGGTTGAAATTTACGTGCACAACATCCGCGATTTCTCGGAAGACAAACACCGCCGCACCGATGACTATGCCTTTAGTGGCGGCGCCGGAATGGTGATGACCATTCAGCCCATTGAAAGTGCCATCAACCACCTGAAAGAGCAACGCGATTACGATGCGGTGATTTATACCAGTCCCGATGGCATTCAGCTCAATCAAAAGGAAGCCAACAAACTTTCGCTCCTGAACAACATCATCATTCTTTGCGGCCATTACAAGGGAATCGACCAGCGCATCCGCGAACATCTGGTAACCATGGAAATTTCGATCGGCGATTATGTGCTGACCGGCGGAGAACTGGCTGCTGCTGTTATTGTTGACAGCGTGGTGCGCCTGATTCCCGGCGTACTTTCCGACGAAACCTCTGCCCTCACCGACTCGTTCCAGGACAACTTATTGAGCCCGCCTGTTTACACTCGACCTGCTGATTACAAAGGATGGAAAGTACCCGAAATCCTGCTTTCGGGCAATGACAAGCTGATTAACGAATGGCAGGAACAGCAAGCCTACGAACGCACCAAACGCCTCCGCCCCGATTTGCTGAAAAATGGGTAAAATCTTCAATTAAATTATAGAATTCATATGCCCATTGGCTCAAGCTGAAGTCTGACGGGCACTCAGATTATGCAAAAGCGGCCAAACATCGGATTTGCTCCGACATTCAGCCGCTTCAATAAATAGTATGACTTATTCTATAAAACTTCAGATAAATAGCGGGCGTTTAATAACATTCAAGGCTTATCCTTTGGGCGCATATTTTAAATCCCCATTGGCAAATAAAACAGTCGTCGGTTTGGAGATTTGGGGTTTGGCTCCCAGTTTCCCTTTCTTTTTCAATTCATTTTTCAGGTCGCAACTGGCGCAACCGCCGCACAAACTCTTCTCTTTAGTTGTAATTGCTTTGTACAGCGAATAAACGGTTTTAGCCACTGCCAGCCCCACTATCGTCAATGCCAGAATTGTCTGTATCATGGTTTTGTTTTTAATTTCTTTTCAATACCTATTTTCATGTTTCCGAATGACCTTGTTCGGTGAGCCGAAAAACAAGTGAAAACGACGTTAAAAAATCTTTTCTGTTTGAGCCGTTAGGCGAGTTTAAAAGATTTTAGTCGTTGAACGCCAGTTTTTCGTGCGAAGCGAACACAGTCTTGACTTTTTTTGATTCCTTTTTTGTGTCAAGACAAAAAAGGAATTGGGGTGAAAGGGGCAACGCCCCTCGGTATCTTTATACCAGCAAGCTTCCCACCTGGTAAATCGCAAACGCCGCCACCCAGGCAATGGCTGTGGTGTAAACGGTTGTAAACAAGGCCCAGCGCCAGTTGGCCTCTTTCCGGATAGCCGCCACCACCGCCACACACGGAAAATAAATGAGCACAAACACCATCAGGCCAAAAGCTACCAGCGGCGAGAACACCTTTTGCCCGATTTTAGGACCACTTCTAAAGGTTTGCTCCTGCAGCTTGTCTTTCAGCGACTGCGAATTTTCGTCGGCATTCATGCTGGCCTGATAGAGCACGCCCATCGAGCTCACCACAATTTCTTTGGCAGCCATCCCGGTAATAATGCTCATGCCAATTTTCCAGTCGAAACCCAGCGGAGCAATCACCGGTTCAATAAAATGTCCTACTTGTCCGATATACGATCTTTCCTGACGCTCTTCTTCTTTCTGAAGCTCAATCTGCTCCAAAGCAGCCGTTTTCTGTTCAGGAGCCAGCGAAACATTGGCCTCTGTTTGTGTGAGCATCGCATCGTAATCTTTCGAGAAATCAACCTGACGCGGATAGTAGCCCATTGCCCAAATCAGGATGGAAGCAACCAGAATTACCGTTCCCATTTTGGTGAGGTACTGCGAGCCTTTGTGCCACATGTGAATGGTGGTGTTGCGCAGCGTAGGCATGCGGTATGGCGGAAGTTCCATCACAAAAGGCACTTCCTTTTTGGCAAACAGGGTTTTCTTGAAGAATAATCCCATCAGCACCGCCAGCACAATGCCAATCACATAAATCAGGAACAAAATAGCACCCTGGTAACTCACAAAAAAGGCCGAAATCAGCAGTACATAAACCGGCAGACGCGCGCTGCACGACATAAACGGAATGATGAGCATGGTGAGCAAACGGTCGTTGCGGTTGTCGAGTGTGCGGGTAGCCATCACCGCCGGAACGTTGCAGCCAAAACCCATGATGAGCGGAATAAACGATTTGCCATGAAGCCCCATTTTGTGCATCAGCTTGTCCATGATGAACGCTGCGCGCGCCATGTAGCCCGAGTCTTCCATGAGCGAGATAAAAAAGAACAGAATCAAAATGTTGGGAAGGAAAACGATCACACCCCCAACGCCGCCAATGATTCCATCGACCAGCAAATCTTTCAGGGCGCCATCGGTCATCAATGAGCCAACGGTTTCGCCAAGCCAGCCCACCAAACCGTCAATCCAGTTCATTGGGTAAGCTCCCAAAGTGAAAGTGGACTGAAAGGTAAGCCAAATAAAAAAGATGAACACCGGGAATCCCCAGATTCTATGTGTCAGCACCTTGTCGATTTCGCGGCTCTGATCGCGGCGAACCTGCGCTCCATTGCGGTACGTTTCTTTCAACGCGCCTGCTACAAAACCGTATTTGGCATCGGCAATCAAGGTTTCCGACTGGTCGTCAAACTGACTTTCGAGCCGGACAATCTCTTCACTGGCAATTTTCGATACGGTTTCAAAAGTAAAACTGCCTTTCAGTATATTCTGAACATGGTTGTCGCCTTCCAGAAGTTTGATCGACAAAAACCGGGTGGAGTACTTTTTCCGGAGTTGCTCGTCTTTCTTCAGTTCCTGCTGAATATTTTGAATCGATTTTTCAATCTCGTGGCCATAGTTAATGTGTATGTGTCGCACAATCGGGTCGCGGTCTTCGTACACCTCGATGATGCGGTCGAACAGCTCTTTCAAACCTTTGCCTTTTGACGCCACGGTCGGTACAATCGGGATACCCATCATTTCGCCAAGGTGTTTGAAATCGAGCTTTGCACCTTTTTGCTCCAGTTCGTCGAACATGTTCAGGGCAATCACTACCTTGATGTTCATATCGATCAGTTGGGTAGTCAGGAACAGGTTTCGTTCCAGGTTCGAGGCATCCACTACGTTCACCACAATATCGGGGCGTTTTTCGGCAATGTGATTCCTGACATACAATTCTTCAGGAGAGTACTCGGTAATGGAATAGGTTCCCGGAAGGTCAGAAATCAGGAACGAAAAATCATCTTGGCGGAACCGGGCTTCCTTAGCGTCGATGGTCACACCGGCATAATTGCCCACCCGTTCTTTCGAGCCCGAAGCATAGTTGAACAAAGTGGTTTTTCCGCAGTTGGGGTTTCCAACCAGCGCTACGGAAATGGTTTTTCCTTTTTTTACTTCGGAAATCTTTTGCCGGTGCTCGTCAATGGTTCCTTCGAAATGAACGACCATTTCCCTGGCTTCTGCAGGCGACACCACCTCAATCAAGTCGGCTTCACTGCGGCGCAACGACACTTTATAGCCCATAATCTCGTACTCGACGGGGTCTTTCATCGGGGCATTTTTGATCACTTTTACCATCTGCCCCTTCACAAAACCCATTTCGGAAATTCGTTTCCTGAAAGCGCCCTGTCCCAGCACATGAACAATAACGCCGCGGCTGCCACTCGACAGATCGGCCAAACGTTTCGACTTAATTTCCTGCTCTATATTGTTTGCAAACATCTTTTTAGGTTTTTAAAATTCCAATCCTAATCTCACCAATCCCACTGTTGCATTTTTCAGTTTCATATCTGTTCCGCCCGGATGCACTACATATTGCATTTCGGGCTGTAAATAAATCTGGCTGGTAACCTGCACTTTATAGGTCAGTTCTATGGCTGTTTCGTCGCGGCCGCGCTCTTTGGTTAGCATCCCATTGGCAATGGCCAGGCCCAAAACATCGGCTCCTTTTTTAGAAAGTAAGCCTGTGTAGGCGCATCCGGCTCCCAGGTATGCAAAATTGTCGTTACGCGGGCACACTCCGAGTTGATAAAATACACTGAAGTTGCGATTGCCTTCGTGCCAAAGCTGATGGTCGGCAACAACGTACGCTCCGTAATCGTGCGTTAATTCGTCGCCGGTTTCCGAGTTAATCACGCCACTTTCGGGGCAATGCTGATGAAAGAAAACCCCGGTTTTAAACACATTACTGTTCCCCTGTTTTCCGCTCCAGCGATACTGCCCTTCGGTTACCCAAAGCAACCCCTGAAGATGGTCCATGTCCCATTTAATATTGTAGGGATTTTCTTCGAAGTCAATCGGACATCCGCGGTAAACGGCAGTTTTGAGGCTTATTTTTTCAGAAGTATCCCAGCACATGGTTATTCCGGGTGAAGTCAATGGGAAAATGGGAGCCAGAATGTTATCTGAAATTACAGAGTGGACTCCAAATGAGCTGTTCAGGAAAAGAGAACCTACATCGCTGGCCGCAAATTCGGCATTCAAATCCTGAAGTCCAATTGTAGCCGTAACATTGGCGAATTTCTGTTTGAACCAACATTCGTACAAAAAAGTATGATTACCGGCCTCAATATTGGAAACTACCTGAAAATCGCCGATCAGGTTTGCTGATGGCTCACCACCGTGCGAGTTGGCACCATGAATTAAGAATTCTCCACCCTTCCATAAACCGGCTTTCTCGGTGTCGAAATGCAGAAACAAATCGGCTAAACCAAGGTAAGTCGATCCGGTTTGAATCCCTCCCCTAAAGTTGGTAACAAAATCTCCTTTATAACTGGCGTTAAGTTGCCAGGCCGTCTGCCTGAGCGTGTCAGCCGGTTCCGAAAATCCATTCAAAGTAGCCAGAAATAACAGCATCAGAGCCCCTTTCCTCGTTAAAATCCTGTGCATAAAAGTTGATTGCTTGGTCTGATAAAAGTACCCATCACCAATCGGCACGGCAATCCCCAATTATGGGGATTTATTTATTGAGCACTGCTCTGAAAAGCGAAACGAATAGGGAATATAATTGACCGGATTGTTAGGTGAAGCCTTCCAATTTCTGACTAATGCAGGCTGTCGGCAATCAGCAGAATCATCATCATCAGGTAAAGCAAATTGAGTTTCAGGAACGACATCCGAACCGGAAAATCCTGTTTAACCAGGATCCCTGAGGTAAGCGAAAACAGCAGGTAAAAAATATAAACAAGCAGGAAAAGTAAAGCCACCAGCCCGTGCAAAACTGTTGATGCCACAAGGAAAGCAGCAGCAATTGTGGCCAGAATCCATGTATAACTAAGTCGTTTGATCTGATTGTCGGTAAATACTGTATTCAGACTGGGGAAACCGGCCATGGAATATTCCTTGCCAAACATGAGCAGCAGCAACCAAAAGTGAGGAATCTGCCCGATAAAAAAGAACAAGGCCACCCAGATGATGCGCTCGTTCAGCAATTCGCCTCCACCCGCAAACCAACCAATAAATGGTGGCAATGCGCCTACCAGCGAACCGGGAACTACCGCAAAAGCCGTCACTTTTTTAAGTGGCGTATAAATGGCATTGTACGATAAAAGTGTGAGAAAACTGGTCAGAAAAACAATAGGCGGGAAACTGGCCAGCAGAACTGAAGCACCAGCGATAAAATAGGCCAAAGCCACAAGCATCGCGCCTTTCAGACTGATTTTTCCGGAAGGAATAGGCCGTTTCTGCGTACGGGGCATCAGGGCATCGGTTTTATACTCCTGAATGTGGTTGATGGCTCCCGAGCTGCACGACATCAGAAAAACGCCCGGAATAAGTAACAGCGCTCCGGCATCGAACTTCCCGGTCTGCAGCACATAGCCCGTGCATGCAGATAAAGCAACAGGCAAAGAGATTCTCACCTTGCCTAATTCTGCTATTATTTTTAAATTAATTTTCAATTGTCAGTTTTCAATTTAAAGCTATCATCACTGCCCATTGATCATTGAACATTGATCATTATTTCAGGGTTTTCAGGTATTCCGTAATCTGTTTAATATCGTCATCGGTGAGCTGACCTTTATACGACAACATCAAACCTTTATTGAATCCTTTCACCACATCCGCATTCGGGTCGTAAATCGATTTTTTGATATACTCATCGTCAACCGTCACTTCACGCTCGCTTCCGTTGGTTTCAACCGTTACTTTATGTCCGTATATACCTTTAAACGAGGGGCCTACCAGTTTATTCCCATCAACAGTGTGGCAGGCAAAACAACCAATATTCTTCATGATCCGCTGACCACTGGCTACCGGCGAATCGGTTACTGCAGCCACATGTTTGGTGGTGTCAACGTACCATGAGTTAAACTTTTGCTCGTTCATTACCTTCACCTGGTTGAGCATGTACGAGTGGTTAAGCCCGCAATACTCGGCACAGAATAAGTCGAACAGACCTTCGCGCTGCGGAATAAACCAAACAAACTTCTCGCGTCCCGGAACCACATCTTCCTTCACCCTAAATGACGGGATGTACAAACTGTGAATCACATCAAGCGAGTGCAGGTTCAGCTTCACCGCCTTATTCAGCGGAACAAAAAGTGTGTCTGTCTTTTTGCCGTTCGGATACTCGAAAGTGAAATTCCACATCCGTGCAGTTACGTTTATATTGAAACTGTCTTTGGGCGCTTTTTTCATCGGCGACCATCCGGCCCAGCCATAATAAAACATGACCAGAACCAAAATAGTTGGAATAACTGTCCAGATAATTTCAAGCCGGGTACTTCCTTCAATTTGTGTGGCCACCGGGTTTTTCTTTTTGTTGTACTTGTAAATAAAGTACAGCATGGTAAAGGTCAGCCCTATCAGGAACAGGAAGGAAATGCCCATAATGAAAATGAAAGCGCGATCGACGCCGCTCACAAAGTTGGATGCATTGGTGGTATTGGATAGGATATACATAGCTTTTATCTGAAAAAATAGTCAAGGAATGTAATGAATATCACCGCGAGGAAAACCAGGAGGACGAAGATAACCATAAACCGCAAAAAGGGTTGGTCGAACTTCAGGTGCATAAACCAGGTAAGCACTAATACTGACTTAATGGTTGAAAAGACGAGCGCTCCCAAAACCGAGTAGCTTCCAAGGTTGATGTGTGTAATGCCAATCGACATAAACGTGAGGGCAACCAGTGCGATTAAGATGTAAACGTATGTTTTGTATGATACGATATGATGTTTTTCTTTTTCCATTTTTACAGGCTTTTCTAGTGAATCAAATAGAACAACGGGAAAAGGAATATCCAGATTAAATCGACCAGGTGCCAGTACAAACCGGCATTTTCGAGCAACGAAGGACGGTTGGCATGTACAGTTCCTTTTTGTACCCTGTTCAGGGCTACAATAATGATGATCATACCAACAATGATGTGCAACGCATGCAATCCGGTCATTACGAAATAAAGTCCGAAAAACAGCACTTCGCCGTTACTCATATCGTTTATCAGATGCGGCGATCCCGGCCAAATGCCGTGATGAAACTTCACGCCCCACTCAAAGTACTTGTTGATGAGGAAAATCAGCGCCAGCATAATGGTTACTTCCAGCAAAAATACGGTTAATCCCTTGTTCTTTTTCTGAAGGGCTGAAGTAGCCATGGCTATCGTCATACTGCTGACCAGCAGCACAATCGTATTGATGGCTCCAATGGTATCGTTCAATTCCAGACCTGCCAGATGAAAGGCTTGCGGGTTTAAAAAGCGGTAAATGGAATACACGATGAAAAGCCCTCCAAAAAGGAGCAATTCAGTGAATATAAACAGCCACATTCCCAGTTTTGAGGCTTCCTGATCGTAATGTGGATCAGGGTGATGAGTTACATTTTCCATAGAGATAGGTGTCCTGTGATTAATATTGGTATGGTCCGTCTTTTTCGCCGTAAACGGGTATTTCTTCAAAATTTTCGACTGGCGGAGGCGATGGAACTGTCCATTCCAGTGTCTTTCCATTCCATGGGTTTACCTCGGCAGGCGGTCCATTTTTAGCCGACCGGAACAGATTGATAACAATTATGACCAGCCCGAAAGCCATCACCCACGATCCGAGTGACGAAAGAATATTTGCCGCATGGAATTCAGGAAGATAATCGTAATAACGACGCGGCATCCCCATCATTCCAAGGTAAAACATTGGCGAATACAAGGTCAGGAACCCAACTGTAAAGAAGGCCCAGCCCACTTTTGCCCATACTTTATCGTACATCCGGCCAAACATTTTGGGATACCAGTAGTGAATGGCCCCGAAGAACGAAAATCCAACACCACCAAATACGATGAAGTGGAAGTGAGCAACCACAAAAGCGGTATCGTGCACATAAACGTCGGTGGCCAGCGCTCCCAAAACCAATCCGGAGAAACCACCAATCATGAACACAAAAATGAAGGTAACCGCCCAATAGAAAGGTATATCAAGGTTAATCGAACCTTTGTGCATGGTCGAAATCCAGTTGAAAACCTTTATAGCGCTCGGGATTGCCACGATGAACGTTAGCAGCGAGAAGGTATATTGTGCAGTTCCGCTCATTCCTGAAGTGAACATGTGGTGTCCCCATACAAAATAGCCAACAAATGCGATGGCCAGCGTTGAGGCGATGATGGCTTTGTAACCAAAAATATGTTTTTGCGAGAAAGTCGGTATAATTTCAGAAATGGCTCCCATCGCCGGAAGAATCATCACATAAACAGCGGGATGCGAATAAATCCAGAATAAATGCTGATACAAAATCGGATCGCCGCCCAATGTCGGATCGAAAACGCCAATTCCGAAGATGCGTTCGAGTGCTACCAAAACCAGCGTGATACCCACAACCGGCGTAGCCAGCAACTGAATCCACGCTGTTCCGTAAAGCGACCATGGAAACAATGGCATTTTAAACCAGGTCATGCCCGGCGCACGCATCCGGTGCATGGTCACAATGAAGTTCAATCCGGTTAAAATGGAAGAAAAACCGAGCACAAAGGCCCCAAAAATAGCCGGAAGCAGGTTGGTTCCGGTTTTAAAACTGTAAGGCGCATAAAAAGTCCAGCCGGTATCGGGAACCCCGTTTCCGAACAGAACTGATGCAATTACCAGCAAAGCACCCAATACATATATGTACCACGAAAGCAGGTTGACCCGCGGAAAAGCTACGTCTTTGGCTCCAATCATAATCGGCAGAAAGAAATTTCCGAATACTGCCGGAAGTCCCGGAATAACAATCATAAAGATCATGATAACCCCGTGAACCGTGAATACTGCATTGTAGCTTTGAGGTCCCATAATGGTCCTCCCGGGAGCAATCAATTCGAGTTTCATGGCCAGTCCGAGCAGTACGCCAACAAAGAACAACGCCATCATCGAGTACATGTACAGAAGCGCAATCCGTTTGTGGTCGGTCGAGAAAATCCAACCGAAGATTCCCTTGTATTTCCCCTTGTAATCGAGGTAACTTACATCGTGTGGAATTTGAGCTGTTTGCATAAAATGAGCTATTTATTTTTTCTTTTAGATTTGAATATCAGGATCAGGAAAAAAACGACAGCAAAAAACAAAATCAGAGTTCCCGAAATTTTGGTCACATTCAACACATACGCCTGTCCAACAGGATCGTACGAAAAGCAGTACTGCATAATTTTGTTGATTGTTGGGGCCGACATGCCTTTCTGCGACTCGATAACCGCCATCTTGAAATCGAACGGAAGGAAATTTATCCCGTTCAGGTAGCGTGTTATCTTGCCTTTAGGGCTGACCATGCAAATTGAGGCTGCATGGGTAAAATCGTTTCCGGCTTTTTTGTATTTGAAACCGGTGGCATTGGTTCCTTTAGCAATGCTGGCGCTGTCGGCAACAAAAAAATGCCAGCCTTTGGCTATCTCGTCTTTCTTATTAACCAGATTCAGATAATTGGCTTTTTTCCTGACGCCCAGATCGATGGTCTCGCGGGGATCGAAGCTGATCGTCAGCACCTGATAATCGACTCCCGGCTTCATGTCCGATTCATCCATTACTTTGGCCAGACCTTCCATCAGCGGACTGCAAATGCCCGGACAGCGAAAATATACCCAGTTGATAACGGTCGGTTTATCAATCAAATCGGTTAAACAAACGCGCTCGTTATTTTCGTTGATGAGGTAAATATCCTTTGGCAAATACTCGTCGAGGTGCTCAACAATCCCAATTTCAGGATCTTTGGTATTATCGATGAAAGGCTTTTGAGCGAAAAGGGGAATTCCGGAGAAAAGGAACAGAAAAACAATTAAGTGAACCGATTTAAACGGAACCAAACGCCCTTTCAGGCCGTCGATGGTCGATTTCCAAGCTTGCTTTAATGCGTATTTCTTCGTTCCGAAAATTCGAGTTTTATTCATCTTGACTTTTGGTTTTCAGCAAAAAATTACTGTTCAAAAATTGTTTTGTCCTATGAAACCCCAAATTGTACTGAATGTTTACAGAAAAATGAAATATCCTGATTTTTTTCAATTTTTATGATCGAGAGACTTATTTGCAGCAACTTCCTTTCTCCACCATTTCTTTCGGGGCCAGTTTTTCAGCGGTCGGACTTATAAACGGAATTCCCAGCGACATTCCCCTCAGGATAAAAAGTACACCAAGAAAAAACACAAAATAAGGAACGGCGCGCTGCATTTTTGCACGAATACGCTGACCAATGGCATCGCTCGCCAAAGCGGCCAGCAATAACAACGGAATAGTTCCCAGTCCGAAAAGAACCATAAACAAAGCTCCTGAAATTACACTTCCTGAAGAAATTGCTCCGGCAATAGCCACGTAAACCAGTCCGCAAGGGAGCAAGCCATTCAAAAGGCCAATAAGTAAAAGCGACCGATACGACCGGCTGGCAAATAGCTTTTTCAGACGGGCAATCAACCGGGCAGCCATTCCGGCCAGCAAATTGCCAACCGTTATTTTTTCGCGAAAAACAAACGGAAACACCACGCTCACAATCATTGCAATTCCAAGTATTATTGAAGTCCACTGCTGAAATCCGGCCATATGAATTCCCCGGCCAAGCAAGCCAAACAGCAAGCCCAAAACTCCATAGGTAGCCACCCTCCCCGAGTTGTACAGAATGGCACCCAAAATCTTTGTAAACAGGTTTTGATTTTTTAATGGTAAGGCAACCACAATTGGGCCGCACATGCCGATGCAGTGCAGGCTGCCAACAATTCCGATGGTTAAAGGTGTGATGAAATCCATTATTATTTGGTTATTTATTGTCATTGGGTCCTTCAATTGTCATTTATTGTTTGGCTTCTCTGGGTACATCTTTTACAAGAAATGACGCGCAGCAAATGACTACGAGTGACTAAAATTATTCTTGTCCAACAGTAATTTCCTGTTCCTGATAATATGATTTTTTATTCACGGTCCAGTTAAGTTTCACTGTGTACCGGCCGTTCTTCAGGTTTTTCAGGCCAATTGACTGAATGAACTGGTTATTCAACTTCAGCTTAACCGTTTCGTCGCGTTTTTCCTCAACCGGACTGTAAAAGTGTATGTCGCCTGAAAAATCCGGAACGGAAGCGATAGCCGGGAAAATCAGCTTCAACGAATCCGCGGTCTGGACGAACCCTACTTTTTCAGCCAAAGTTTCGGTGTTTTTAACTTCATCAATGTGCTTTTGGTAGTTAACCGACTTCTGATAATAGTCGTTCTCAACCAAATCGTAATCCTGTCGCAAAGCAATCGACACCAAAAAGATCATTCCGCCAATCATCACAATCATGGCCAAAACGATTCCGGTTCCCCAGTTGAATTTTATCTTCATATTTTGTAATTGATAAAGACAAGGCATGCCTTGTCTCTACGTTAATTTCATTGTTGTTTTATATCCAGCGAATTTGGACCCACAAAAGTTGTTGGGATCTTATCGATTAATTTTCCGGACTGGTAAACGCCAATTTCCAGTCGTTTGTTCGACGAGCTGACTTCGGTTTTCTTCAACACAATAAGCAGATTCCGCTGTGCCACTTCACCTTTGTCAACTTTAAGCGAATCGCCCATAACCAGAATTTCGCCACCCGACGACAACAATTTCAGCTCAACTTTTACCGACGAGTTGGTCTTATTAACCAGTTCGAGGTTGTACAAATTGCTGAAACTATCAGGTCCATATTCCTGAAACAATGTTCCCTGCGCACGGATGATGGTCGTTTCCACGTTTCCACGAATGGTAAACAGGTAAACAATTACCGACAACAATGCAACAAGCACAGCAGAATAGGCTATCGCCCGCGCATTAAACCTGATTTTCCGGCCTTCAGAAATCGACTTTTCAGAAGCAAAACGAATCAATCCCAGCGGTCGGTTCATGATATGCATGACCGAATTGCAGGCGTCGATACAAGCTGTGCAGTTGATACATTCCAACTGGGTTCCATTCCGAATGTCAATGCCAGTGGGGCAAACAGCCACACATTTGCGGCAATTGATGCAGTCGCCATGCTTTCCATCGCCGCCTTTACCGCGCGGTTCGCCCCGTTTGTAATCGTAGGCCACCTGAATGGTGTTCACATCGAGCATCACGCCCTGCAACCTTCCGTAGGGACAAACAACAATACAAACCTGCTCGCGAAACCAGGCAAACACAAAATAATGAGCGCCGGTAAAAGCCAGCACACCGGTCAACATACCAAAATTCTGCAAGGGCCAGCTTCCGACAATTTCACCGAGTTTTTCAGTACCGGTCACATAAGCCACAAAAGTTAAGATGGTTACAAACGAAATAATCAGGTAAATGCTGTGTTTAAGTATGCGTTTTAACGCTTTAATCGCATCCATTTCCTGTTGTGCCAGGCGTTTCTGTTTATCGGCATTTCCATCAATCAGGTATTCGATAGGCCGGTACAAAAACTCCATAAAAATGGTTTGCGGACAAGCCCATCCACAGAAAATACGTCCGTAAATAACGGTGAAAAGCACGATAAAAACTACCAGTGCAATAACCGCCAGCACCAGCAAATGGAAATCCTGCGGATAAAATGTATTTCCGAAAAGCACGAATTTTCGTTCCAGAAAGTTCAGAAAAATCAACGGTTCGCCCTCTAATTTCAGGAATGGTGCGGCATAGAAGAATGCAAGCAAAGTCCAGGCAATTACGCGGCGAATGTTGTACAATTTTCCTTGTGGCATTTTAGGGAACAGCCACACGCGCTTCCCTTCCTTGCTGAAAGTTGTCGGGCGGTCACGGAACGAAGTTTCCTGATAATTTCCAGGGTTTTCCATAATTCTGGTTATAAACGTTAGTTGATTCTTGCATGATTTGCCAAAATCAACGCCTTAATCACGTCAATTCCCTGGATTTTAAAGGCAGCTATCTTTGGCAAATTTTATTGTACGGACAATAACTACATTTCAAAGCGTCTTTTGTTTGATCAAACTGCGATTCAGTAGAAAAAATTTCTGAGAGCACTTCTGAAAAAGAACTTCGAAATTCGTTGCAAACACGTTGAAAGATAAGTTTTTCTCCGTTAAAAATTACGTTGGGAACAAACTCTTCCTGAAATAAATCGTCGAGCTTATAAATGGCGGGTAAAATCGGTTCATCAACTCCTGAACGAACCAGAATATCGGAATAAATCAAGGTCTGAAAAATTTCTTTCCGCCGATCCTTATAGTTCCTGTCAATCAAATGGCTCCATTCCTTGAAATCAAGTTTCAGGTTACGTCCGGTTTTGTAATCAACAATTCGCAGTCCATCTGCTGTGCGGTCAATCCGGTCAACAATCCCCCCTACCCTGATTTTGTATGTTTGTTCGCCCGACTGCACCTCAAATTCTTCGATGTAATCTTTTTCAAGAGCAACAATTTCAAAAGGAGTGAATTTCCGGTCGTTGTTGAGCAATTGCACCAGGTATTCCTGAATATGGGCGGCAATCAAAATACTTTGTCCTGAAAGCTTTACCTTGGATGCTTCTTCGGGCTTCATCTGGAAATATTTTACCGCAACAGCTTCTTTCACTGTCTGCTCAATCATGCGCTTATCGGCAGCCAGCAACTTCAATGCATGATCCTCCACCCTTTTGCCAATAAACGGCTGATACAACTTTTCGATGGCGTAATGGAAAAGATTTCCGAACAAAACAGCATCGATTTCCTCTTTCAACTCTTCCTTCTCCTTAATTCCGGCGAGGTATTTAAAATAAAACTTCAGTTTACAATCGAGCCACGTATTTATCGCGCTTGGGCTCAGCTTACTTCCTGAATACATTGCTGCCAGCTTCTGCACATATTTTGGGCCCGACGGAATGCTGATTGCCTCATTGGTCGTTCCTTTAAAATTGAAACTCAGGTTAATTTCTTCCACCTCAAAGTCCGAATCGTACAGTAACTGGTACAAAAAGCGGCTCTTTTCCAACGATGAAATGCCCTCGGTTATCGAGTTGTAAACAATCACCGTTTGCCGATTTCGCTGGATAAGCCGGTAAAAATAATAGGCATACATGGCGTCACGATTTTCGTAAGTGGGCATGCCAAAACCTTTGCGCAAATGGTACGGCACAAACGAATGGCCGGCAGCAATGCGCGGCAAAAATCCCTCGTTGGCTGAAAACAAAACCAGGTTTTCAAAATCGAGGCAACGCGTTTCGAGCAAGCCCATGATTTGTAATCCGGTCAAAGGCTCGCCCTCAAATGGAATGGAAATACGCCGCAATCCCTGGTCGAGCAGGCGGAACATGATTTTCACCGGAAAATCAGGAACATTCAGGCCGATCAACGTATCTTTCAAGCGCTGAATGGCCAGATAAGCCTGATACAAATATTCCGCTTCGAGTTTGTGCTGCTCGTCTTCTGCCGGATTGTATCGCAACGCCAGTTCTTTCAGAATTTCGAGGAAATAATCAAGCACCTCCTGCCAGCTTTCTGGGGCCGAAAAAATTCGATTGACAAACGGATCGATCCGCAGTTCGGCAGAATTGATGTACACTTTATTCCGCTTGTGAATTTCCGACACGAATTTCTTCACCTCATCGTTCACCACAAACTGGTGATTCAGCAAGGCAACCACAGGTTTGTAGTAAAAAACAGCCGATTTTGCCGACCTTCGGATATTGCGCTGCAAACTGATCAGTTGCGAAATAAACCCATAAACCGGCGTATTCACAAACGGATAGCCCATGGTAATATTGATGTCAGCAAAATTGTTTCCAACCGACGAAATGACAGGTACCAGCAAGTTTTCGTCGGCCAGCACAAAGGCAGTATTGTCGAAGCGTTTACTCAGCAAAAAACTTTTCAATACCTGCGGAAGGTTGACGGCTTGCGCCTGCGTGAGGTTTCCCGGAACGGAAACAAGCGTAATTTTTCGGTTTGCCTCCTGATTTTCAGGAACAAAACCTTTGGGCGCCGGAAACTGAATGAGGTTAAACCGAAGGAAACGTCCGGCTTCGTTCTCACCATCTTTCAGGTAAAAATCGGCGTAATCCCAAAAGAACATGGCCCGCTGCTGCTTGCTCAAGCTAGTAAAAATTACTTTTTCGCAGTTGTTCAGCGCATTAAATCCAACGAATACATATCTTTTCGCCGGAAGATTGGCCAATTGATTTTCGGGCAAAGCCTCGGCCACTTCGCGGTAAATCATTCCGGAGTATGCAATATTGCTTTGCTTGAGCGATGTTTTGAACCGATGATAAATCTCGGCCAGCTTCACCCAAATGCCAATAAACTTTTCTTTGTTGAACGAGCTGGGCACTTTCTCCAGGTTTCCCCAGAAAGCTTCAATCGCCCGTCGCTGCTCGTCAGTCAGGTATTCAAACTGGTTTTCGAGCTCTTTCAGGTCGGCAATGTTGCGGAATAAATCGTCGGCATTCAGCAGGTATTTGTCGATATCGTCGAAGTCGGCCAACAATATTTCGCCCCAAAAGAAAAACTCGTCGAGCGACTCGTGGTGACCGGTAATCCTGCTGTAAACTTCCTGCAATTTCAGCACCAGCGAAACCGGATCGGCCTGTTGCAAATCAGTCAGGCGAGAGATCAGTTCGTTGATAGTGATTATTTCCGGAGCCAGAATTGGTTTTTCAACGAGTTCGTTCAGGTAAGCGGTAAAAAACACACCGGCGCGGCGTCCCGGAAAAACCAGGCAATATTCGCTCAATTCGTCGCGGTGATAGGTATATAGGTATTCAGCAACTTGCTTTAGAAAAGGATTCACAGTCAAAAACGTAAGAATTTGGGTTCAAAAAATTGATTTCAGCCTTAAAGGTAAAACTAAATCCGGGGTTTTAGAAAAGAAAAAAGCAACATAAACATTAAAACAATCAATTTTAGTAATTTGGAGTTTTTAAAATTCTATACACGATGAAAACATTCCTGACCACCATTTTCCTGATTTTTACCGTTCAACTGATTGCGCAAGACCGCATTACAGGACAAACTTTTGCTACACGCTCCGAGGTAATTGCCCAGCACGGAATGGCCTGCACCAGTCAGCCACTGGCCACACAGGCAGCACTCGACATCCTGAAAGCCGGTGGAAACGCTATTGACGCGGCCATTGCGGCGAACGCCGTACTTGGTTTGGTTGAGCCCACCGGAAACGGTATGGGCGGCGATTTGTTTGCCATTGTCTGGGATGCCAAAACTCAAAAGCTATACGGATTGAATGCCAGCGGACGTTCACCCTACGACCTCAATCTGCAATATTTTATCGATCATGGAATCACAAAAGTACCGTCACACGGGCCACTGTCGGTTTCGGTGCCAGGCTGTGTCGATGGCTGGTTCGAGCTGAATAAAAAATTCGGAAAAC
Organism: Prolixibacteraceae bacterium; assembly: GCA_963678915.1. Lineage (GTDB taxonomy): Bacteria > Bacteroidota > Bacteroidia > Bacteroidales > Prolixibacteraceae > Aquipluma. Next base: position 4,607,906 of record OY787458.1, on the reverse strand, counting down.
TTCCGATGACTGATATCCTGAAACCGGCTATAACATACGCCACCGAAGGGTTTCCGTTAACTGAAGTGATTGCTTATTACTGGAATTCGAACTCGAAAGTGTTGGAAAAATACAATGGTTTTAAAGAGATTTTCATGCCAAACGGAAAAGCTCCTGCCAAAGGCGAGGTTTTCAAAAATCCTTATCTGGCAGCTACATTGGAAAAAGTAGCCAAAGGTGGCCGCGATGCGTTTTACAAAGGCGAAATTGCCCAAAAGATTGTCGATTATGTGCGAGCCGAAGGCGGTTTTCTGAGCATGCGCGATTTTCAGGATCACCACTCCGACTGGATTGAGCCGGTTTCGACCAACTACCGCGGTTACGACGTTTGGGAATTGCCGCCAAACGGACAGGGAATTGCCGTTTTGCAAATTCTGAATGTGCTTGAAAATTACGATATCAAATCGATGGGATTTGGCAGTGCTGAATACATCCACACCTTTGTGGAAGCCAAGAAACTCGCTTTCGAAGATCGCGCTAAATTTTATGCTGATCCGGAGTTTAACAAACTGCCAATCAAAGGATTGATTTCGAAAGAATATGCCCGCGAACGCAACAAGCTGATCAACCCCAACCGTGCAGCCAAGGTTTACCCTCCCGGGAATCCGGAACATGGCAACACGATTTACCTCACCACCGCTGACAAAGACGGCAACATGGTGTCGCTCATCCAGAGCAATTATCGTGGGATGGGCTCCGGTATGACCCCCGGAAAATTGGGATTTATCCTACAGGATCGTGGCGAAATGTTCTCGCTCGACCCCAACCACATGAATAAATTTGAGCCGCACAAACGGCCGTTTCACACCATTATTCCGGCATTTATTACCAAAGATGGCAAACCTTTCATCAGTTTTGGACTCATGGGTGGATCGATGCAACCGCAAGGACACGTGCAGATTGTGGTTAACCTGATCGACTTTGGGATGAACCTTCAGGAAGCAGGCGACGCACCTCGTATTTGTCACGAAGGATCGAGCGAACCAACCGACGAAAAAATGACCGACGGCGGAATTGTTTATCTCGAAAGTGGGTTCGATTACGGAACGGTACGCAAATTGCTAGGCAAAGGTCATTCGATCCAGTACACCAACGGAATCTATGGCGGCTATCAGGCCATTATGTGGGACGACAAAAACAAAGTGTATTTTGGCGCTTCCGAATCGCGAAAAGACGGACAAGCGGCGGGATATTGATGGATTGAATTACTGAAGGATTGATTTGGGGAAGCAACCAAATTTGAGTTGACAACATCTTTAGAAACAATAAAACAAGCAACATGAAGACAAAAATTTTAGCAGTATTATTGGCTTTAATGCCGGTTTGGGCAATGAGTCAGGTTATTCAGCAGGAAAAGGAAACGCCTTACATTGAAGTGGTTGGAACCAGCGAAATGGAGGTTGTTCCTGACCAGATTTACATTTCGTTTACCCTGAAAGAACGGATGGACGGTAAAAAGAAGATTGAACTGGAGGATCAGGAAAAAGAGATGAAAAAGAAACTGATGAAACTCGGAATCGACCTGAAAGACTTACAGTTGGCCGATGCCAATTCGGATTACATTAAGATCAAACGCAAAAAGAATGATGTTATCGCATCAAAAGATTACCTCCTGAAAGTTTCGACAACCGGCACTCTTGCCCAGGTTTTTGATGCGTTGGACGAGCTGGATGCATTTAACGCCGGAATTCAGCGGGTTGATCATTCTGAGATCAAAAAGTTTCGTCAGGAAGTAAAAATGAATGCGGTGAAAGATGCCAAAGATAAAGCTGGCTATTTGCTCTCAGCCATTGGCGAAACCGTTGGGAAACCACTGTTTATTCAGGAGCGCGAAACATACGATGAATTCCCGATCATGCGGAAAGCTGCAGCAATGCCTATGATGGTAATGGAAGCTGCCGACCAAGCTGAACAACTTCCTGAATTGACATTCCAGAAAATCAAACTGAAATACTCGGTATTTGCCCGGTTTGCCATCAAACAATAAGGCTAAAGGAGAAAGTAAAAAAGGCAAAAGCTGGACTACCCACTTTTGCCTTTTTACTTGAATTTACTTGCCGCTCCTGACTTTCTTGACCATTTCAGGAGTTACCGGATCGAAATTGTTACCAAAACTGGAGCGCACATACGAAAGTACATCAGCAATCTGTTCATCGGTCAATTGGGCGTGCGAGGGCATAAAGTTCTTATAAACCTCGCCATTCACTTCCACTTTTCCGCTCAGTCCCTTCATCAAAATAGCGATCAGCTCATCGGGATTTTTGCCAACCCAGCTTCCGGGCGTTAATGGAGGATGCATGTTGGGCACCCCTGAACCATCGGCCTGATGGCAAGCCAGACAATATTGCCTGTAAACCGCTTTCCCCGGATGATTTTCAGCTGCAGTTTCAGCCGATTGACCCTTATTCTGTTCAGAAACTGATTTATCGGAACTTGCCGGTACAACCTTTTTATTTTCAGGAGTATTTTGACAAGCAACCAAAAATATACATGCCAAAGCCATTAAAAGAGTTTGTCTTATTCTCATGTTCTAATTATCTGATATTAAAAACTATTTCGCATTGTAAGCAATCCGGTAAATCCGGCCGGCAACATCGTCGGCAACATAAAGTGAGCCGTCGGGCCCCTGCGCCATTCCGCACGGACGGTGTTTGGCATCGCTCGGACTTTTAACCACATCAACCCCGGCAAACCCGTTGGCAAAAATCTCCCATTTGCCCGAAGGTAAACTGCCATTGAATGGAACAAACACGACATAAAAACCTTCCTGAGGAAGCGGCGCCCGGTTCCACGACCCATGAAAGGCAACAAAAGCACCGTTTTTATACTTCTCCGGAAACATATTTCCGGTATAAAACAGCACATCGTTGGGTGCTGTATGAGCGGGAAAAGCCATTATCGGATCGTCGGCAGCCGAGCAACGGTCGGTTTTTTGACCATCCCCTCCGTATTCGGGAGCCAGCACTTTTTTATTCTGAAAACCATCGTAATAGCAATACGGCCACCCGAAATTCGATCCGTCTTCTACCAGAAGAAACTCTTCGGCCGGAAGGTCAGCGCTTTGCTGCTCGGTGTACATTTCGGGATAAAACTGCGACAACTGATCTCGGCCATGCTGAATCGCATATAGCTTATTTACCGTATTATTCCAGTTGATTGCCACCGCATTGCGTATTCCGGTAGCATAACGGTAGCCATCTCTGGCCTGATCCTGATTCGGAACATCGTCTTTAAACCGCCAGATTCCACCATGAAGTTCGAGAATCGGACAAGGATCCATCCCCGGCGAACCTTTGATTCGGTCCTGTGCCTGACAGGCATTTGATGGCGCACCAACGGTAACATACATGTTTCCGGCCTGATCGAACGTTATTGGCTTGGTTTCGTGCTGGTTTTGGTTATCGAAACCAGCTGCAATAATTTCTGCGTCGGCTTGAGGTACCAATTCACCATCGTTGAGTTTGTAGCGTGCCACCAATGTATCGGCACCAACATACACATAACCTTTGTGCAGCTTTATCCCGGTTCCGTCGTAAATACCATGATATTTAATGACATCGGCTTTGCCATCGCCATTTGCGTCGCGCAAGCAAACAATGCCACCGCCATTTCGGGCCTGGCTCAGCGAAACATAAACATCACCATTGGTATTCACATCCAAATGCCGGGCATGACCAAGTGTATCCGCAAAAATCCGGGCAGAAAATCCCTCAGGAAGTTTCAATCCGGCATCATCCTGATCAGGAGCCGCTGTTTTGTTGGAGTTTAACTGGCACGAAACCAGAAACATAAAACCAATCATCCAATGAAAAGCACTTCTCATATATTCTTAATTTAGTTGGTAAATTATTTCGATTACCAAACTGAAACCTGAAATTGCCTCGTTTTGTTTACCGCCTGACGAAATTGTTGCCTCAGAAACACATATCAATCTGATTTGAGGATAATTTATTACCCCGACCCAACAAAAAATCAATGTTTGATGTAATTTCGCGGCGTTTTAAAATCGACACCATCATGAAAGGAATGTTCACAATTATTCTGCTGATTTTATCAAACTCGTTTATGACACTGGCGTGGTATGGCCACCTCAAGTTTGCCGAAATGAAATGGTTCAGCAAGCTCGGTATTGTAGCCATCGTACTGATAAGCTGGGGAATAGCGCTTTTCGAATATATGTTTCAGGTACCGGCCAACCGCATGGGTTACAAAGAAAATGGCGGTCCGTTTTCGCTGATTGAATTAAAAGTGATTCAGGAAGTGATTACTCTTCTGGTTTTTACAGCTTTCTCGATTATCCTTTTCAAGAATGAGAATTTCCGCTTCAACCACTTGATTGGCTTTGTTTTCCTGATTTTAGCTGTATATTTTATCTTCAAGAAATAAGTTGTCATTTACGTCATTCGTCGTTTTTTCAACAAATGACGATAAATGACTATCAATAACCATAAATGACCTCCCTGCTACTTTCCTTCCTGAATTTTACGTGTATAAAACTGCTGAAGGATTGAGCCATCGTTTGCTTCCTTCGACAGCGACTCGATGGTATTCTCCGGAACATCGCATAAATCAAGTACAATCAGGCCATCCAGACAATTATTGAACTTTGGATCGACATTGAATCCGATGATTTTTGCATTTAGTTTGATGTATTTTTTCAACAAAACGGGCAGACCAGAGTTTGATTCGTCCAAGTCGCCGATCAGCTTATCAAGCGAATTGATGTCGTTATCCATCGTTTGCATGATCACACTCAGATTCTGATCCTCGGTTTTAAACTTGTACGAATTTCGCGGAGTGATACTTTTAGCCAGTTTCCAGTCGAAATGATGTGTCATGATAAACTTGATTATCATTTCCTTTGAGGTAGTCGAATAATCATCAGAAACACTTACAGGCCCCATCAGATAACGATATTCAGGATTTTTCAGGGTAAAATACAAAATACCTTTCCATAGCAAAAACAATGGCATAGGCTTGCGCTGATATTCTTTCACCACGAACGAACGACCCAGCTCCATGGTTTGCCTCAGCATATCCTGCATGTCGTCTTTAATCCGGAACAAACTTTGAATGTAGAAACCGCGAACGCCATACTGATGAATAATGTCGGCGCCTTTCCCGATTCGATAAGCTCCGGCAATCATCTCGGTTTCTTCGTCCCAAATGAACATCTGGTTGTAATACAAATCGAATTCATCCAGATCGATAGCCCGATTGGTTCCTTCGCCAACCTGCCTGAACGTGATCTCGCGCAGGCGGCCAATCTCGAGCAAAATATTAGGAATCCGCTTTGTTGGAACACAATAAACGGCATAGTTTTTCAGGCGGAACAGCAAAAACTCCGGATTCAGTGACTTCAGTTCTTCAGTAATTTTTTCGTGTGGAACGGGTTCAGCAACAGGCTCAATCCGCTGCTGGCGCTTAAGAGAATAATTGAAGAACCGCCTCACCTCTATTTTTGAACAAAGCAAATACGTTTTGGCGCGCAGGTACCTTCCGTACTGATAGATATCGGTAAACTTATCCTGCTCGGCAATCGAAATCGGGTTGCCAATCCTTATTTTTACCGGTTTCTTATGCTGATATAAAATCTCGGTTGGCAGTTTCATATTTTTCAGCGAAGGATGAATATTCGCCATCAGGTAAAACAGCCGGCTGTTATTTCCCTGGAAATGAATGGGAAGAACGGGAACTTTTTGTTGTTTAATAAATTTTAAAGTAATGTACTGCCATTGCTTATCAGTCAGCACTTTGTAGGCATCGAAATGCGACACTTCTCCGGCCGGAAAAACGCAAAGTAAACCGCCGTTTTCCAAATGTGCCGTTGCATGATCAGAGGCCGGACTCAGTCCATTTTTCTTCTGAAAAGAATCTTCTTCAAGAAAATATTCACTAATTGGATCTATCTTCTGCAAAAGCTGGGTCGAGAGAATTTTGAAATCCGAACGAACCTGGCTCAGTATCTTGATGAGAAGAATACTTTCCAATCCACCAAACGGATGATTGCAAACAACAACAACCGCCCCGCTTTTGGGAACGCGCCGTTGAAGTTCTTCCACATCGTACTGAAAATTGATATTGAGTATTCTGATCAGTTCATCGATAAACTCGAGCCCTTTTTTATCGCCAATCTGGTTATACACCCGGTTCAGCTTATCAAAACGCAACAAAAACATCAGGAAACGGGCAAAATGTTCACCACCAATAAAACTAAGTTTAGGATTTGCTTTCAGAAAGTCTTTCGGTTTGAAAAGTTCCATCGTTAGTCAGAAGTTTTAGAAATTGCAAAACGAGTTGACACTAACACAAAATCATTATTGCAAAAGAATTCTTAAAAATGAACATTTTTTTTATTCAATTGTAAAAGGTTTAGCTTAATTCGCATAAAAATTTTGAAAAATTGAATCTCCTTTACCAGAAATACGATATAAATCAGTGGTTGCCAACCACAAAAAAAGAAGTTGAAGCCCGTGGCTGGGACAGCGTGGATGTTATCTTCTTTACCGGCGATGCTTATGTCGATCATCCTTCTTTTGGGGCTGCAGTAATCGGCCGGGTGCTCGAATCGATTGGTATCCGCGTAGCTATCATTCCTCAGCCGAACTGGCAGGACGATTTGCGCGACTTCAAAAAACTGGGAAAGCCCAACCTTTATTTTGCCGTTACGGGCGGCAATATGGATTCGATGGTGAACCACTACACGGCCAATAAACGCCGACGGTCCGACGATGCCTACACGCCCGGAGGCCGCCCCGGACAACGCCCCGATTATGCAACCGTGGTTTATTGCAATATCCTGAAGGATTTGTACCCCGATGTTCCGCTTATTACCGGAGGAATTGAGGCTTCGCTGCGCCGCGTAACGCATTACGATTACTGGAGCGATAAGCTCAGACCATCCATCCTGGTTGATTCGAAAGCCGATATGCTTTTCTACGGAATGGGAGAAAAGTCGATCATTGAATACACTCAGCTTGTTCAAAAAGGCATCGACCCGCAAAAGCTGACCAACATTCCACAGACCGCATTCCTGGTGCAGAAAGACGACAATTACGCCACCAACAAAAAATGGAACAGCCTGAAACTGCATTCGCACGAGGAATGTTTGCAGGATAAAAAAAAGTACGCCAAAAATTTCATGCACATCGAGGAAGAATCGAACAAAGTGGAAGCGAATGTTCTTATTCAGGATGTGGGTAATCAGCAGGTAATTGTAAACCCGCCCTGGCCGCCGCTGGAAGAAAAGGAAATCGACCGTTTTTACGACCTTCCGTACACTCGCCTGCCCCACCCGCGCTATAAAAACAAGGAAGATATTCCGGCCTACAACATGATTCGCCATTCGATCAATATTCATCGCGGATGTTTTGGCGGCTGCACCTTTTGCACCATTTCTGCCCACCAGGGAAAGTTTATTTCGAGCCGGTCGGAAGAATCCGTGTTGAAAGAAGTGGATAAGCTGGTAATGATGCCCGATTTCAAAGGCTACATTTCGGATTTGGGCGGACCGTCGGCCAACATGTACAAAATGAAGGGCATCCATCTGGAGATCTGCAATAAATGCAAGCGTCCGTCGTGTATTTTCCCCGATGTTTGTAAAAACCTGAACATCGACCACAAACCGATGCTCGACTTATACAAAAAAGTGCGCCAGCATCCCGATGTAAAAAAAGCATTCATTGGCAGCGGCATTCGGTACGACATGATTTTGAAAGAAACCAACGACCCGCAAGTCAATAAAAATAACATGGAATACCTGCGCGAAGTGATCAAACATCACGTTTCGGGCCGGTTAAAAGTTGCTCCGGAACACACTTCCGATCAGGTTTTGGAGTTGATGCGAAAACCTTCGTTCAAGCTTTTCCATAAGCTTAATCGCGTTTTTCAGGAGATAAACAAGGAAGAAGGACTCAAACAACAACTGATTCCGTATTTTATTTCGAGCCATCCCGGGTGCGAAAACACCGACATGGCCAACCTGGCTGTTGAAACCAAACAACTGGATTTTAAGCTGGAACAGGTTCAGGATTTCACACCAACACCCATGACTCTGGCTACTGAAATCTATTACACTGGGTTCCATCCGTACACTATGCAGCCTGTGTTTACGGCCAAAAGCCAGAAAGAAAAACTGGCTCAGCGCAAATATTTTTTCTGGTACCAGCGCGAATATTACCAGGAAATAAGAAACGAGCTAACCCGTTTAAACCGTAAAGATTTGCTCGACGGGCTCTTTGGTGGAAAGAAAACCTCGCCTGAACAAACTCAGCCCCGACGACAGGCCGGCAAAGGATCGGAACAAAGATCTGGATTCAAACCAAAGAAGACCAATTAACAATTGACCAATATATCACTGACAATCATGCGTATTATAAAAATCACAACACTCGCTTTGGCTTTGTTTTTTCTGAATTCGTGCGCCGAACTGACTCAAATTGCACAATCGGCTGTCAATCAAAATTTACCACTGACCAACACCGAAATTGTAGCTGGATTGAAAGAAGCACTCACAGTAGGAACAGACAGTACCGTTGCTCATTTGTCGGCTCTCGACGGATATTTGAAAGATCAGGCGATAAAGATTTTACTGCCACCTGAAGCCCAGACCATCACTAAAAACCTGTCGAAACTTCCGGGCGGTGCCAAATTGGTTGACGATGTGATTGTTCGCATCAACCGGGCAGCTGAAGATGCAGCTAAGGGTGCGAAACCTATTTTTGTAAACAGTGTGAAGGAAATGACTTTTACCGATGCATTGTCAATATTAAAAGGCCCGGATAATGCCGCAACACAGTATTTCAAGCAAAAAACTTCGGTTCAGCTTGGTGAACTTTATCGTCCAAAAATCCGTGAATCGCTGAATAAAAACCTGGTTGCAGGCATTTCAACCCAACAATCGTGGAACGAGTTGACTACCCAATGGAACCGGCTGGCAAACTCGGCTGTAGGTAAAATTGGTGGCCTTAAACCGGTTGATGTCAAACTGGAAGACTACATTCTGCAACGGGCGCTCGATGGGATGTTCCTGAAAATTGAAGAACGCGAAAAAGACATCCGCACCAGCGCAAATGCGCGGGTAACTGTGCTTTTGAAACGTGTGTTTGGGACCCAGAGTTTGGGAAAATAAGTTGTCAATTAATGGTCATTTGCTTTGCGTTATTCGTTGCTTCATACAAAATCGGGGGTTACTACAAATGACTCATGGACTATAAATGACCTGTAGTTTCTGCAAACTGAGACTGAAAACTGATTACTTTTCTGAAAACAACCTTCCCTGCCAGGTATTCCGTTCTTCCAGCTGCTTTTCGAGTTTGGCCGTAAATTCGAAGTTTTTCAGTCCCCAGCGCGGTGCAACAAGCAGTTTATCAGGCGATTCACTAACAAACCGCTCCACGATAATCCGTGGATTCAGTAATTCCAGGTATTTTACACACAAATCCAGATATCCTTCAACTGTAAACATGTGAAATTGCTCCGGATTATGAAGATATTCTCGATGCATGCGTGTTCCTTTATGTATCTGCAACTGATGTAATTTCAGGTTCTCAACAGGCAACTGCGAAATCACCCGTGCCTGATCAAGCCAATCGTCTTCAGTTTCGCCTGGCAAGCCTAAAATCAGGTGTGCGCAGTTATGAATGTTGCGTCTGCCGGTTTCGTTAATTGCCCAAACAGATTCTTCAAAACTATGGCCACGATTCAGGCGTTCCAGGCTTGCATTGCGGTGCGATTCAATCCCAAATTCAACCATGACATAGTATTTCTCCGAAAGCATTTCAAGGTAATCCAGAACTTCAGGAGTGACACAATCGGGACGTGTTGCTATTACCAGACCAATAACTTCGGGATGAGCCAAGGCTTCTTCATAAAGTGCTTTCAGATTTTCAAGTGGTGCGTAAGTATTGCTGTACGACTGAAAATAAGCCAGATATATCATCGACTTATATTTTCGCGAAAAGAATGCGATGCCTTCTTCCAGCTGAAGTGAAACACTTTTCTTCAAATCGCAATATCCGGGTGAAAAAGTCTGGTTGTTGCAATAAGTACACCCGCCCACCCCTTTTGAACCATCGCGGTTGGGACAAGTAAAACCGGCATCGATCGAGATCTTTTGAACCCGGCCATTAAATTTCTTCCGGAAATGACCCGAAAAATCATTGTATCGCTTATCGCTTCCCCACGGAAATTGGCTCATTAAAACGAAGTTTTGTTAACGCGTCAAAAATATCTCAATTTGTCGGGTTTCAAAACCTTTTCAAGTACAATGAATGCAAGTGAAAAGTCATTCGAATGACGTTTAAACCGGGCAAATTTATATTCCTGCAATTGTACCCAATGAAGCCTCACTTCAAAACAAAGAAATAAACAACTGATGCACTTACAATTAACAGCAAAAACAAAGGTATTGATTGTTAAAAAATCAGTTTATAACTTTTCATTCACCAGCAAAATGACATGGCACTTTCTCGAATCGATTTTTTAATTTTAAGAAACGTTTATCCCTTGCAATGTTTAGACCAGAAGACATAGGACAGATTACAACGCGTGGAAGTCGAACTGAAACGGTCGAACAGCAAATCGAAAATTTCAGAAAAGGCTTTCCGTTCCTGAAACTCATTGAGTCGGCCACTTACTACCACGGTATAATTAAGCTTTCGGAAAGCGAAATACAGCATTACATTGACATTTTCGAGAAAAAAAACCGAGACAATCTTGACTTACTGAAGTTTGTTCCGGCTTCGGGTGCATCAAGCCGCATGTTCAAATCGCTTTATTCAGCGCTCGATGATCTTCATGCCGGAAAAGATTTTTCGAAAATTATAGAAGACAAGGAAGTTGCGATATTTCTCGATCAAATTGAGCAATTCGCCTTTTACAATGACTTGCTGGCGCTGGCTTCCGCTAAAGGTGAAGCTTTGCAGAAGATTTCAGTCCAAAAACTATTGGAACTGTTGCTTCATGAAGATGGATTAAACTACGGAAACCTGCCCAAAGCTTTGCTAAAATTCCACCAATACCCCGACTGTTGCCGAACTGCACTGGAGGAACATTTGGTTGAAGGTGCGATGTACTGCAAAAATAGTTCAGGCATTGTGAATCTGCATTTTACGATTTCAGTCGAGCATCAGCAGGCGGTGGAAATACTTGTTGCCAGGGTAAAACCAGTTTACGAGGAATTATATGGAGTGACTTATCAGATAACTTTTTCGAACCAAAAACCTTCGACTGACACGGTTGCTGTTACTCCTGACAATAACCTGTTCCGGGATAAAAACGATAAACTGCTGTTCAGGCCTGCAGGCCACGGTGCTTTGCTCGAAAATCTGAACGATCTGGATGCCGATATCATATTCATCAAGAATATCGACAACGTAGTTCCCGATTGGCTAAAAAAGACGACTATCGACTTAAAAAAGGCGCTGGCCGGAGTATTACTGAGCCTTCAGGAACAAATTTTTGTCTATCAAAAAATTTTCAGCAAGAACCAACCAGATCATCTGGATTACGGGATTTACGCCGAAGTAGCATCGTTTGTTGAAAATGTACTGAATGTCGCTCCCCCTCCGAATTTGCTCGGCCGTAATAAGGAAGAGTTGTTTCAATACCTGCTGAAAAAGATTGACCGGCCTGTAAGGGTTTGCGGCATGGTTAAAAATCTGGGAGAGCCTGGTGGCGGTCCGTTCTTTGCTTTAAACAGCGACGGAACCATTTCGCCCCAGATTGTAGAAAGCTCTCAAATCGATTTCAGCAACCCCGAACAAGCCGGTATTGCCCGGCAGGCAACTCATTTTAACCCGGTTGATTTGGTTTGCGGAATTAAAAATCATGAAGGCAATAAATATAATCTTCAGCAATATATCGATCCTCAGACAGGATTGATAACTCAAAAATCGCACGACGGAAAAGAATTGAAAGCGCAAGAACTTCCCGGACTGTGGAACGGATCGATGTCGGATTGGAACACCCTGTTTGTGGAAGTTCCAATTGAAACATTTTGTCCGGTCAAGACAGTTAACGACCTGTTAAGAAAAGAGCATCAGGCAAAATGACTCTATTCGAAAAGTATTCTTAACTTTGCAACCTTTAATGGAAAATTATGAACGAGGACGCCAGAGACAATTTTGAAGAAGATGATTTTCAGGAGGCGGTAGCACGTTTTAAAAAAATGGTTAAAAGCCAGACTTCGAAATACTTCGATGTATATGAAGTTGAAGGGATCATTGATCATTTTTTGGAAGATGGAAGAATAAAACTTGCAAAAAAAGCGGTAGAAGCCGGACTCAGATTACATCCGTCTTCTGTTTCAATAAAAATTCGCAAAGCTCAGGTATTGTTGCACGAAGGAAAACTGGAAGAATGCCTTGAATTACTTGAACTTGCACAACAAATCGAGACAAACAATCCAGACCTTTATCTGACCAAAGGCGGAGCCTTAAACCTGCTCGGAGACGTTGAAAAAGCAGTTGAAGCTTTCGATATGGCTCTCAGTATGCCTATTGACGATCCGGATGAAACCCTTTACAACGTCGGAATTTCGTTCGGACAGGCCGGAGAAACCAATCTGGCCATCAAATATCTTGAAAAAGCTCATCAGGAAAACCCTAAGAACGAGATTGTTTTATACGAACTGGGCTACTATTGTGATAAAGATGGCCGTTTTGACGAAAGCATCGATTATTACAATAAATACCTCGATATCGACCCTTTCAATCACTCGGTATGGTACAATATTGGAATCACTTACAACCGGATGGGAAAGTTTGAACAGGCCATTGAAGCATATGATTATTCACTCGTTCTGAACGAAGATTTTCTGCATGCCCTTTTCAACAAGGCTAACGCAATGGCTAACAACAATCAGTTTAACGAGGCTATCGATTGTTACAAGGAATACCTGATTCTGGATAAGGAAAACGACGATGCCTATTGTTACCTGGCTGAATGTTACCTGAATACCGACAAATACAGCGATGCCCTTCTTAATTATCAGGAAGCTATCCGGTTAAACGAATCGAACTCAAGCGCGTGGTATGGTTCAGGATTAATCATGTGGTCGGAAGGTGAATTGGCCGATGCTTTGATTTTCTTCAAAAAAGCAATCAGTCTTGAAGATGATAATCCCGATTTCTGGTCGATGGCAGCTAAAGTTCATGCCGAACTCAGCGAGATAAAAGAAGCAGTAAAGTCGTTTGACAAAGCGATTAAACTCGATCCGGAAAATATCGATATCTGGCTTTCGTATTCTGAAATGTATTACGATCTGGAAGATACAGACAAAGCCATTGATGTGCTGAAAAAAGCTGCTAAAATAAACAAATCGAATGCTTACCTGAATTATCGGTTAACAGCCTATCTGCTCGATAAAAACGAAGAACTGGAAGCTGTTTGTCATTTCGAAAAGGCTTTAAAAATCGATTACAGCAAGCAAAATGAATTGTTCGAGTTTTATCCCGAAGCATCAAAAATTGAATCGATTAAAAAACTCATTTCACAATACCAGACAACCAAATTTTAAAACGATAAAATAAAATCCGAGTCTTCGGTGGAAGTTCCCTATCTGGTTATTACCAGATACGAAAACAATCAAATAATCAACTAATTAAAACATATTTCTCATGAATTTTCGATTGCCATACATGCCGGAGCGACCAGCCCAACCTCGCGAAAACGGACTTACCATGGTTATGGACAAAGGGTTAAGCCTGCGCGAAGCTGAAGACTTATGCGACATTTCAGCCCCCTATTGCGACCTGATTAAGCTAGGTTTTGGAACTTCGCTCATAACCAGCCATCTGCACGAAAAAATCAGACTTTACAAATCAGTCGGGTTAAAACCGTATTTCGGTGGAACCCTATTTGAAGCATTTGCAGTTCGCGATATGGTTGATGATTATCGCCGGTTTCTGGATGAATTTGAAATGGAAATGGTTGAAATTTCTGATGGTGTAATGGAACTCGATCATGAACTGAAATGCAAATACATTTCTGAATTCAGTAAAAACTACACTGTATTATCTGAAGTAGGAACAAAACTGAAAGGCAAGGAAATTTCGAACGAAAAATGGATTTCGTACATGCTAACCGAATTAGAAGCCGGAGCATGGAAAGTAATTGCCGAAGCGCGTGAAAGTGGAAATATGGGTATTTATAATGACGATGGATCGGCAAACTTTGAGTTGATTTTAGGCATAAAAAAGGCTCTCGATCCTGATGCCATTCTTTGGGAGGCTCCTTTAAAAAACCAGCAGGTTTGGTTTATTAAGTTGCTCGGGCCAAATGTTAATCTGGGGAATATTGCCACCAACGAAATCATTCCACTTGAAACACTGAGGCTTGGACTTCGGGGCGACACCTTACTTACTTTTTTACCTTGTAAACACAATTGGGATATATAACGGAAAGTGGTCGGAATCGGCCACTTTTTTCTTTATAAACTAAACGAAACATGAAACCAACACTTTTGATTGTCGATATCCAGAACGATTATTTTGTAGGAGGAAAAATGGAACTTACAGGCATGGATGTAGCCTGTGAGAACGCCTTGAAATTACTATCCTGGTTTCGGAGTAAAAATTATCCGATCGTTTTTATTCAGCATCTGGCAACAAAGCCCAACGCCACTTTCTTCATTCCCGGAACCAGTGGTGCTGAAATACATCAGTCGATAATGCCATTCAGCAACGAAACCGTTATTGTGAAGCATTTTCCGAACAGTTTTCGTGAAACCACCCTTCATCAATACTTGCAGGAACAAGGCCTGAATAATCTGATTATTTGTGGTGCAATGAGCCACATGTGCATTGATACCACCACGCGGGCAGCAGCTGACCTTGGTTACGCCTGCACACTAATTGCCGATGCCTGCACTACCCGCGATCTTGTTTTCGATGGAAAGAAAGTTCAGGCAGAGCAGGTACAAACTGCTTATATGGCTGCGCTGAACGGATCGTTTGCTCAGGTAATTTCAACAGAACATTTCCTGACGACATTCTCAACCAAATAACGAAAGGCAATAAAAAACCCGCCGGGTAAAGTGTGAGGTAATTTTCCGGCGGGGGTTAAAAAATACCGGGATGTTATAAAAAAGCAGCCCGGCTCAAATAATTATAGCTCATTTCAATACTTTCAAACGGATCGAGGTCTTTGAAACTGTCTTGTTCAACAAAGAAATATTTCATCCCTGCGGTTTGCTTTTCAGCAAATATACTGGCAAAATCAATACGTCCGGAACCTACAGGTGCAAAAAACATATCGTCGGTTTTAACCATATCTTTTACATGCCATAGCTGGAAACGACCAGGATATTTTTTGAAATAATCAACCGGATTATAGCCTCCGCGGGTTACCCAGTACAAATCCATTTCGAAAGTTACCAGCGACGGATCGGTGCGCGAAAGTAGAAGGTCGTAGGGAATCTGGCCATCCACTTTGTCAAATTCAAATGCATGGTTATGGTATCCAAACTGAGTCCCGTTCCTTTTGGCGATTTCACCTAATTTATTGAATTTGTCGGCCGTTGCTTTCCATCCATCGAGATTGGTTCGGAACTGTTCAGGCAAAAAAGGATAAATAATGTATTTCGCTCCTGTTGATGCTGCGTCGGCTAATACTTTTTCAGCTGTGTCGGGCTCAAATACGGTATGCGAGCTATGCAACGGGATTTTCAGGTCCGTCAGCAAACTGGCAAAGGCTTTGGGAGCCATACCATAAAAAGTTCCGTCAGCAATATTATAACCCGCAGCTTCAATCGAATTATACCCCATGCCTGCAACTTTTTCGAGCGTCGATTTTAAATCCAGCTTGATTTTATCGCGAACAGTGTACAATTGCAACCCAATAATCTTTTTCTCGGATGTTCCGGCAAACGCTGGATAAACAAACGATGCAGCGGTAAACATTGCTGTTGTTTTCAGAAAGTCTCTTCGATTGGTCATAATTTTAAAATTTGAATCAGTAGTTTGAATTAATTAGCTTATTTTAAACTGTTTATTCCGAAGTGGTAAAATCAACCCCTCACAAGTTCAAGGCTCTTCGCTTTCAAAACAAAACTGATAAAGAAAAGTTTCAATACCTCTAGTACTGTGCCAGAGATGGAGTTTATATAAAAGGCAGGACCAGGAGATAATAAAATATCAAAAATCGCTTTACGGCATAACAAGAAAATAATCACCAGGTTTTCTGTATATTTGAAATCAATCGAAAACATCAGAAAATTAAAACAATGAAGATCAGATTTGTAAGTTCATTATTCCTTTTTTTGATTTTTGTCTCATTCGGGTGTCTGGCTCAGGAAGAAACCACGTTTGTAAAGCTTTCGGATCCGGTTCCAAACTTCGAATTTGAGAAAAGTCCGGGTAAAACAATGAATATTCTCGACCTCAAAGGAAAGACGGTGTTGATTACTTTCTTTGCCACCTGGTGCGGTCCATGCCGGAAGGAACTTCCTCATATTCAATCGGAAATATACAATAAGTATAAAAAGAACCCGAACTTCGAATTGCTTATTTTGGGACGTGAACACAACTGGGACGAAGTAAACAAGTTTAAAGAAGTCAACAAGTTTTCGATGCCTTTTTACCCCGATCCTGAACGTAAAGTTTATTCAAAATTTGCCGGGCAATATATTCCCAGGAATTTCGTAGTTTCGGCTGAAGGTAAAATACTTTACAGCTCGATTGGTTTTGATGAAAAGGATTTCAAAAAACTAAAAGAAGTAATTGATAACCAATTAAAAACAAACTAATAAACTTCGACAAATGAAAAAGCCAAAGCAAAATGCTCTGGCTTTTTCAGTGTCAACCACAAATATTCTATTTTGCTGCAATCGTTTCAATCTCAATCAGAACGCCAAGCGGTAATTCTTTTACGGCATAAGCAGCTCTGGCTGGCGGATTTTCGGCATAATACGTTGAATAAACTTCGTTCACAGCTTTAAAATCGGCCATACTACTCAACAGGCAAGTCGATTTCACAACATCTTTATAATCATATCCTGCTTCATTCAGGATAGCACCAATATTTTTCAATACCTGGTGGGTTTGTTCCTGAATTCCACCTTCAACAACTTTCATAATAGCCGGATCAAGAGGAATCTGACCTGAAACATATAATGTTCCTCCAACCTCAACGGCCTGACTATATGGCCCGATTGCTGCCGGTGCCTTGCTGGTTTGAATAATTCGTTTCATTTGATTTATATTACCTGATTATTAATCTATTAACCATGTTTCTCTGAAAGATAACGTTCAGCATCGATAGCAGCCATACATCCGGAGCCCGCAGCAGTAACTGCCTGACGATAAATCGGATCCTGAACATCGCCACAGGCAAAAACACCTGGAACGTTTGTGCGGGAACTTCCCGGAACGGTTTTGATGTATCCAACCTCATCTGTTTCAACATATTCCTTCACAAAATCAGAATTTGGCTGGTGCCCAATAGCAAGGAAAAAGCCATCGATTTTAATGGCAACTTCCTGCTCTTCCGGAGTTCCTTTCTTTTTCCAAAGAGTTGCACCCTCTACTACCCCATTTCCAAATAATCCTTTGGTCTGGTGCTCCCAAAGCACTTCAATATTTTTGGTACGGAATACACGATCCTGCATTACTTTAGATGCGCGCAACTCATTTCTTCTCACAATCAGATAAACTTTATTAACTAATCCGGCAAGATAGATAGCCTCTTCAGCAGCAGTATCGCCACCGCCAACAACGGCTATATCTTTTCCACGATAGAAGAAACCATCGCAGGTAGCACAGGCCGAAACACCGCCTCCTGCATATTTCTTTTCATCATCAAGTCCGAGATATTTTGCTGTTGCTCCGGTTGCAATAATCACCACATCGGCTTCAACCAATTTCTTTTCGTCAATCCACACCTTGTGTACTGATCCAGAGAAATCGACCTTTGTGGCTATTCCCCAGCGAACATTAGTACCAAAACGAATTGCCTGAGCTTTTAAATCCTCCATTAATTCCGGACCGGTAATCCCCTGCGGATATCCGGGGAAATTTTCAACTTCAGTAGTTGTTGTTAGTTGTCCTCCGGGTTGCAGTCCTTCGTACATTACGGGATTCAAATTCGCACGTGCCGCATAAATTGCCGCAGTGTATCCAGCCGGACCAGATCCTACGATAAGACATTTAACTCTTTCTGATTCAGTAGTCTGATTTTCATTACTACCGCCATTATTATCAAGATTCATTGCTTTAAACATATCTGTTTTTTTTATTTTCAAAGGTAAGAAACCCTTAAATACGAAAAACAATTCAATAATCAATAATTGCTATTTAGCCATAGACAAAACCGAATATACTTTTTTCAAAATAGATTCGTTATATATAAAACCGAGCAAAGCCTGTTTATTTACATAACTACACTCTGCATAAACAGGTGATTATCTGCACACAGACAAAAACCCGTAACATATTAATTATTAATAATATATTAATAATTTTAGTAGCATTTTTTAACATCCGACTGGTAACTTTAGATGTATATTTAAGTATAAGGAATAGAAATAATATAAGAAATCATGAAAGCACGAAAACGAATCGTTGACATACGAAAACATTCGAGGACGATATTTTCGAATGAAAATCTATGGTTTTTTAGCGAAGAAAATTCTGACAATCAAGCTATACCTGCTCCAAAAAAATCGGGCAGAAATGAGGGTTTTAATTCAATAGAAAACAGCTACAACCGCTATTTATCCGAGGAAACAGAAAAAGAAGAAAGCAAAAAAGAATGCCCCTTCATCGTAGATTGGCAAATGTCAGATAGTTTCTGATAAAAAACCGCACTGCCTGCTTACAACCTGACAATCAACCTTATTTCGATAAAATTTCAAAGTATGATTTTGGAGGGTAATTAAACTGTTACATTCCGGAATCATATTTTGAGTTAATGAATATCTGTACACATTAAAATGTAGAAAAAATGAATGTACTCATGTTCGGATGGGAATTTCCGCCAAACATTTCGGGTGGATTAGGAACTGCCTGTTATGGTATTATTAAAGGTCTGTCAGAATATGAGGATATTCATGTAACATTCGTTATCCCCAAATCGCAGGGTAACGAACTTTCATCGAGAAACTTACAACTGATAAGTGCCGACAAGGTTGCAATCGGTCAAAAGGAATTTGCGGAAATCCAATGGGAAAATGTAAGTTTAATTCAGGTTCAATCGGAGCTTACTCCATATCTCACTCCTGAAACTTACTCAGAAGAAATCACCTCTAAATGCAACACAACGAACAAGACTTCAGGAGGCTATAACATACCTTTCTCGGGTAAATACGGCCCCAATTTGTTTGATGAAATAAACAACTATGCCATTGTGGCCCAAACCATTGCCAGAGAAAATGATTTTGACCTGATCCATGCACACGATTGGCTGACGTTTCCGGCGGCCATTGCTGCAAAAAAAACATCTGGAAAACCTCTTGTGGTGCACATTCATTCAACCGATTTTGACCGCAGCGGAGGTACGATTAACCCGGATATTTATGCTATTGAGAAACAAGGAATGGACGAAGCTGACCATGTTATTGTAGTGAGTAACAAGATTAAAGACCGGCTAACAAGCCAATACCACATTGATCCTGAGAAAATTACAACCATTTACAACGGTATAGATCCTGAGGTCAAAGAAATTCAGGAAACGAAGCGCTTACCACAGAAACATAAAGTGGTTACATTCCTTGGCCGGATAACCATACAAAAAGGACCTGAATATTTTGTTGATGTTGCCCGAATGGTAATAGCCCGAATGAAGAATGTGCACTTTGTTATGGCCGGAAATGGAGAGTTAAGAGATAAAATTATAGAGTTGAGTGTAAAGTATGGAATTGGCGATAAATTTCATTTTACCGGTTTCCTGAATGGGCCCGAGGTCAACGAAATGTTATCGCGAAGCGATTTGTTTATTATGCCTTCCGTTTCGGAACCATTTGGAATTGTACCGCTGGAAGCCATGAAAGCCAACGTTTCGGTTATAATATCGCTTCAATCGGGTGTTTCCGAATTAATCCGGAATGTTGTAAAAACCGATTTTTGGGATGTACATGCCATGGCCGATGCGGTTCATGGAATTCTGAAGTACAAAAAGTTATCGAAGATCCTGATTATGGAAGGAAAAGACGAAGTTGGGAAATTAAACTGGGCACAACCGGCAACCCAAATCAGACAAGTTTATTTAAAAACACATGTAAATCAAGCCTGCTAAAATGAAAAATATATGTCTTTATTTTCAGGTACATCACCCGCTTAACCTTCAGACTTTTAGATTCTTTGATATAGGTGAGTCGAAGCCCTACTACCACTACGGGCAAATTGAAAAAGAAATTCAGGAAGCTGCAGCGAACTATTATATTCCAACAAACGAATATTTGCTAAGGCTAATTCAGCATTACAAAGGAAAACTGAAGCTTTCGTTTAACATTTCGGCCACCGCTCTGGATCTTTTCTTAATTTATTCGCCCAGGCTGATATCCAGCTTCCGGCAACTGGCCGATACCGGGCAGGTTGAATTCACAGGCAATGTTGCATCGAACTCGATTGTTTCGCTATCGGGCGAGGAACAGATTTTTTTGCAAAACATTAAACAAAGTCGGCAACGAATTGAATACTATTTTGGACAAAAACCCTCGCTGTTTATAAATACCGACCTGTTATTTACCAACCAAATAGCTAAAAATGTTGCCAAAACTGAATATCCTGCAATCTTGACCAATGGAGTTAACAGAATTTTACAATGGCGAAGTCCAAACTACCTATATTCATCTGAAAATCAGTCTCAGTTAAAAGTATTATTCCGAAACGAAAAGATAAGTAATGATTTAACAGCCTTCTTAAATTTTGAAAATCAAAGTATGGAAGAGCTAACCGAAGACTTCAATGTTATTTCGCCAGAAGAACCATTGGTAAATATCTACCTCAACTACAATGTATTGGGTGGAACAAACAGACCAAAGAAATATCGGCGGTTTACTGAGTTTGTTTCAAAACTCATCAAAAGCAAGGATTTTTGTTTTGAATTACCGTCAGAAATAATTGCCAGTTATGGACCGGTATCTGAAATTGGTACCGACGAACCCGTTTGCTGGACAGAAGGGTTTCACCCGTCCTATTATCCTGGAAATGAATTACAAAAAGAAGCAATAAGGCAATTATTTAAACTTGTAGGGAAAGTAGAAAGTGCAAAAAATAATAATATCAAAATTGATTGGCAATACCTGCAAACATCCGATCACTTTCATTTAATGGATCACAATCATCCTGATTATCAACACGGAAATCAGGGGAACAGGATATTCAAATCGAAATACGATGCATACATCAATTTCATGAATATTCTCTCTGATTTTAAAGCCAGACTTAAAAGGGAAGCAAAAGGCAAAAAGAAAATTATAACGCCCAGTCTATCAACCAAAAGCCACTCGATTACTGAATTTAAGTAAGCAAAAAATTATCTTTTCTTTGCATAAGTAAAGAAGATGGCTAATTTTGCAACCACAATAGTTCGGGGCGTAGCGCAGCCTGGTAGCGTATCCGTCTGGGGGGCGGGGGGTCGCAAGTTCAAATCTTGTCGCCCCGACTAAATAAAAACCTTGATAATAAAGCGTTAAACGCTGATTTATCAAGGTTTCTTATTTGAATCGAAGAATCTTAATTCGCTTTTATTTTCAATTTCATCTCACTTTTAGCTTTATTTGACTACGCAGACTTGCGAAATCTGTCAGCAGTGTCGGCTCCAGCAACAGGTAATAGCCCTATTGATAAAAACCAGAAAAGGAGGAAATTATTTGCTTTCCTCCTTTTCTGGTTTTTATCCAACTCATATCTGCCGAAACTACCTCAGCAGTGCTGTCGCACACCAAAGTAAAGGTGCTTGTCCGTGCAGGTCGCCCACAATGCGCTTACGCTGCATGTAATGGTTGCGATCGTTTTTAATGTTGGTTCCTTCGCAAACTTCGGTTAACTCATCATTCGAATTGATATAAGTTATCAATGCCAGCCAGCCTTTGCGCGCTGCAGTTCCGTATGTTTTGGAATCGAGCCAGCCATTTTTAACTCCCGTGATCATGGCATAGGTAAACATGGCTGTTCCCGAAGTTTCTTTCCAGGCTTCCGGATCATCAATAATCTGGCGCCACATTCCGTCTTTTTCCTGATATTTCAGCAATGCGGCCATCATTTTGTGATAACCATCCATGATGCGTTCCCGGTTCGGATTATCTTTTGGTAAAATGCGCAAAATCTCGGCCATACCAACAGCCATCCAGCCATTTCCTCTACCCCAACTGTAATGTGCGTCGGGCGAATGATAAAACAAACCATTTTCCAACTGAATTTTATCGAGGTAAAGTACCATTTCTTTGGCCGCACGATCGATGTATTTGCGGTCGCCGGTAGCACGGTACGCTTGAGCCTGCACTGCTGTAATCATAAACATGTCGTCGATCCAGATGCGGGTTTGCCATGAATAACCCTGATCGGCCCAGGCCTTTTCTTCAGCCTTGGCGCCTTCAGGCAAAGTCCATTGCGTATCGGCATATTTCAGTCCCAAATCAAGATATTTTTGCTGCTTTTTCTGAAGGTAAAGTTCCAGTGGTACCGATCCAAAAACGTTATTGTCAACATGGTTAGGTTTGGGTTGAAGATTAGCCTCCTTGTCGAAAAGCGGTGTAAAACGGGCTTCAAACCGATTGAACAACTCATCGTTCTTTGTCACTTCGGCAAACCACATTCCGCCCAGCCAAGTGCAAACGTCGGGATAAGTAATTTGCGTTGGAGGAGTTTCAGGGTGTGTATTTCCATAGCGGGAGTGCGCTGTATTCAGGAATTTATTGGCAATGCGGGTACCAATTTCAAGCGGCGATTTCCCATCAGGCCAATGTTTCAAATCGTATTCTTTGGTTTTGGCGTTCAGACCAACAATGGCCAACAGAAGCAAGATAAGTACAAGTATTTTTTTCATCGTTTATAGGTTTTAGTCGCCTAAAGATAAGCTTTTCAGTCTGAAAACCTAAGCAGCAGACCATTGATAAAGAAGATGCTAAATGACCGGAAAAAAAATAGTCCGGATAAAAACTGATCTCGAAAAATTCAGCCCTTGTCCGGACTATTCTGTATCCAATTGTATCGCTTAAGCTGTTCGGGGAGTTCTTTTAATCCATTTGTGCGACGCCTCAACAATGATCAATACCACACAAACCAGAATAATGCCGGTCAGGAAAGTATTGATTGTTCCCTGAATCCGTGTTTTCTCGGCCAGCATCTGCGGAATATAAATATTAAGCATATTCATCAAGCCACCAGTAATAGTGGTGATTCCCACAAAAGTCATCGGGACAACGGTTATCCAGATGTATTTTCGCTTTCCGTTATTAATCAGGAACGAAGTACCCACAGCCAACGCTAGTGTTGCCAAAAGCTGGTTGGCCACGCCAAACATCGGCCAAATGGTCGAAACACTTCCGGTATAAATAAAATATCCCCAGGCAAAAACAACTAAAAAGCTGGTAATTAAACTTCCGGGAATCCAGTTTGTTCTGGCAAATGGCGCATAAACTTTTCCCATGGCCTCCTGCAAAATGAAACGAGCAATACGGGTTCCGGCATCAACTGTGGTCAGTATAAACAACGCCTCGAACATAATGGCAAAATGGTACCAATACGACATCAGGCTGGCCAAACCCGGAATGGCCGAAAATATCTGGGCCATGCCAACAGCCAGCGAAACAGCACCACCCGGACGTCCTGCAATGGTCTCTCCCACCTCACGCGAAAGTTCGAGCAAATTGGTTTGGGTAAAGCCCATCGCCTGTAACTGCGGAAGTATTTGCTGAAACTTTTCAGGAGAAACATTGATCTGGAAGTAATCGAGCGGGAAAAGGCTTGTGGCAGCAATCAGCGCCAGAATACTCACCATCGATTCGGCTAACATGGAGCCAACGGCAATGGGTTTGATGTGCGATTCCTTCATGATCATTTTGGGCGTCGTTCCTGAGCTTACCAGCGCATGAAAACCAGAAATAGCGCCACAAGCTATGGTTATAAACAAGTACGGAAATAAAGTTCCGGGAATGATTGGCCCGCCGCCATGAATGAACGGCATGAAATTAGGCATATGAATGGTTGGCGCAACAGCCACCACTCCAATGGCAAGCATACCTATAACACCCAGTTTCATGATTGAACTCAAATAGTCGCGGGGCGAAAGCAGGAGCCAAACTGGTAAAACCGATGCGAAAAATCCGTAAGCGGCCAGTAAAATAGTCAGTGTTTTTCGGTCGAAAGTGAAATAAGGCTCAAGCACCGAACCGGGAACATGTTTGCCGTAAATTACAGCCAGCGAAAGCAGAATCACTCCGATTATCGTTCCCTCAACGGTTTTGCCTTTACGGAATTTGAACATCCACAAGCCCATGAAAATCGCAATCGGGATAGTAGCTGCTATGGTAAAAGTCCCCCACGAACTTTCGGCCAATGCATTGACCACAACCACGCCAAGTCCTGCCAGCGCGATAATCAGGATAATCAAAACGGCGATTGATGTAATAATTCCACTGAATGAACTGATTTCGGCTTTGGCAATTTCGGCCAGCGATTTCCCGTCGTGCCTAACAGAAGCCGTCAGAATAACCACATCGTGCACAGCGCCAGCCATCACTGCACCCACCAGCATCCAGATAAATCCCGGCATAAACCCAAACTGAGCTGCCAACACCGGTCCAACCAATGGTCCGGCACCGGCAATCGCCGCAAAATGATGACCAAATACAACCCATTTGGTCATGGGGTAATAATTGTGTTTATCGAATAAGCGAATAGAAGGTGCTTCAATTCTGTCATTCAGCATCAAAACTTTTGCACAGATAAAGCTGTAATAAAAACGGTAGGCTAAAGCTAAAACAGCCAGAGCACCAATAACAAAGGGCATTGCATTCATAATGCTGTTGAGTTTAGATTTTAGTGTTCGTTAGTTGTTCCAAGGTAAAGTTTTATTTGCTCTTTAAATTCCGGGATCTCCAATTTTTGAATTCCATGCATGAATTTATTTTGCAGCCGCTCGTCAAACAATTGTAATTGCGAACTGACCAAAGGGAAGAAAGCCACCGCCAGTTCCCTTTCAGCAATTATATGGTCGATAAAAATACTTTTGCTATAACCATCAAGCCCCGAAACAACCTCAACAAACTTAACTTGCTGATTTCGATTAAGGCTGACTAACGGAAGTTTGCTGATGATATACGCACTGACAACAGGGCTGCTTTTCGGCATAGCTCTCAGCAACCGGTCGAATTGTTGCAGGAAATCGTTTGCTGAAAACTGTTTCAGGGCAAAGATTTGTGTTTCAAAATTTCCGGAATCAATCAGGCTGAAAACTATTTCGCCGGAATAATTCCGCAAAGTAAATGCACGAATACTGTCTCTAACGGCACCGTTTGCCATATGCCACAGGGCGTACGACGAATACACCGCCCCATCGACCACAGCCTTTTTCACCGTGGCCGGCGTTGCGCCAGTAACGGCATCAACCGTTGCCGATTTTACCACAACACTTTTATCGACCAGCTCGTTTTTCGACAAAACCCGCAACATGCTGTTCCGGTCTTTCAGTATTTGGTCAAGTTTCTTATAATCGGCACCAGTAAAGCGTTTGTGATCGAATTTAGTGAGTGGTTTGCCCGGTAAGGTATCGAAACCAACAAAGCTTCCGGCCAAATCCCAGTTCATTTTCAGAAACACATTGGCGCATAACTTATCGTCGCAAACGGCCATATTCAACGTAGCCTGGTAACCAACCGGAACATTATTTTTCAGGCTAACATTGATGGGATTGGCTACAGCAAATTCATCAGTTTTATACACGAACGCTTTCCGGCAGGTAACCTGACCGTCGGGCTGGTTTGTGGCTGCAAATAAGAATGGCAGCAAACAAAACATGAGAAATATGCTGTAGTCAAAAATCCGCATCATTATTTCTGTGATTCGATCAAATTGAGGTATTCTTTCAAATGCGACTGGTAAACTTCACGTGGAGTGACGTTGTATTTTTTGCAAACCGAAGCCGCAATACCAACAGCAGCGCCCATTTGACCAGTTGTACGCATAACCCGAGGACCACCCAGTCCAACGTGCGAACAGCTAAAATCGCGTCCGGCCATAAACAGGTTGCTGATGTTTTTGGAGTAAAAGCAACGGTACGGAATATTGTACTGCTCAGTTTTGTAAAACATGGCTTCGGACAAAAAATTAGGTTTGTCCTGATCGACCAGGTTGACCTGGTAATGTACATCCACTTCGCGTTTTTCGAACACCACGGCATCCTCAAACTGCTTGCTGGTGCGTTCGTCGTTGAACGTATAAATGTAATCGCCCACCAGGCGCCGCGATTCGCGTTTTCCCAACAGGTACGAAACCCATTTCAGCTGAAGACTGTCGGCTTTTTGCTGTTGTTTCGAGTTATCGAACTTTCCGATTTTTCCCTGATCGGTATTTGGCATTTGCACTGTTGGATGCTTGTAGTTGTAAAACGAACCGTAAATGGCTCTGAACATGTGATCGCGAATGTATTCCGCATCGTCAATCTGGCTCAGGTCGTTTTGCGAAAATTCCCATTGCCATTCACCGTTTTTCTCGGCATACTTTTGCGCAACATCCATCGCCCACGGAACTTCAGGAAAAGTAACCGGTTTTCCGGCATTTTCCGATCCCCACAAAACCGACGAACCCATCACAAAATTATCAGCTGTTTCGGGGCTCCAAAGCACTCCGCGCTCTTCCCAGGTTTCATTGTATTTCGACGAAGCTTCACGCCCGTAATTGTATTCAGCGCCTGCCCAATAGCCAATCCAGCCATCGCCGGTGCAATCAACAAACAATGGAGCTTCGAAACGCACAAATTCACCACTCGATGTCTGGCGGGCATCAACCGAACTGATTTTTCCGGCAACGGCATTGGCGCCAAATGCCCTGAAGTTCAGGAATAACTCAATATTTTTGTAGTTTCCCACATTAGCCATGCGCTTTTTGTCTTCTTTAACCGATTCGGCCGATCCGTTAGGATAATGCTCTGTATCAATCATTTTCAGAATACGCTCGAATTTTCCATAGATGCCCAACGTATGAACGCGAATTTCGCTGCTGGCATTTCCGCCTAACACTGGACGATCGTGAACCAGCGCCACTTTCATTCCCTGCTCGGCTGCTGAAATGGCTGCTGCACAACCGGCAATTCCGCCGCCAACAACAACCAAATCGTATTTTACCACCTTGTTGGGTACTTCATGTGCCATAAAAGCGGCACGCCATTTTTTCAGCGACTCCTTTTCAACTGGCGGTTTTTCGTTCTCGTTTGTGGTCAGGTAAATGGCATCGCAGCGGCCCTCAAAACCTGTTACATCCTGAAGCGCTAATTTACGCTCGCCTTTAGCCAGTTCAATCTTTCCGGCCAGATCCCAACTCCAGCCAGCCTTCCGGCCCATCTGGTTTTCAAGCCGTTTTCCGTCGATAGCCACATAAAAACGACCCGGAGCCTCCCAGTTTCCGGGAGCCCAGTTTTTAGTGCGAACCCAAACGTAATACGCTCCGGCCTTTTTTATTGAAACCGAAGTTTCGGCATCTTTTACCGGCTTTCCCATCCCGTGTGCCAGCAGATAGGGTGATCCCATTTGCTCAACAAACTGTGGATCGACCACCCAGCCGCCTTTGTTGGTAAAGCTCTCGGCCTCGATAAAAACCGGGTTGTCCTGAGCAAAAATATATCCTGAAATGAGCATCAGGAAAGCAAATAAAATACTCTTCATAGTTTATTGTTTTAGGTTATTATTTTCTTTATTTCCGAGATAACCGTGCCTGATCAAAAACTCATCGCTTAGTTGCCTGATGGTATAAAAATCGGACGTCAGTGGTTTTGCATAGTAGAAAATCGGATGGCCGGCACCTTCGATCAAATGCAGCACACACTCCACCCCATTTGCAGTCATCTTTTTCTGAAACGCTTCGGCCGATTTAACCGAGACCAGCGGATCTTTTGTCCCGAGCACAAACAACGCAGGAGGCGAATTTCTGTCAACATTGTGCAAAGGCGATATCTCCTTATAGCGCTTCTTCATCTCTTCAGAACCGTATCCATCCGAACCATTATCAACTACCGGATAATACAAAACTAACAGGTTAGGGCGCGACAAAGAGCCATTTTTCGGTGAACGAATGATTCCGGTAGCAGCAGCCAAATGTCCGCCAGCTGAGGAGCCGGCAGCCACAATCCGGGAGGTATCGATATTCAGTTCTTCAGCATGTTTCCTGAGCCAGACTATCGCGTCGCGGGCATCTTCCAGGCTTTCGAACGGAGTGGTATGATGCAGGTACGAAATCCGGTATTCGACTGTAACAGCAACAATTCCCTTCGACGCATAATACGCGCACTCGCGGTAAAACTGCAGCGGCGTTCCCAAAGCCCAGCCACCTCCGAAAAAATAAACGATTACCGGCCGTTTCACACCTTTCCTGTTTTTTTCAGGCTTGAAAACATGCAAATTCAAATCTCCCTGATCGGCCTGTTTATATCGAATTATCTCAGGATGGAACGCATGAACAGACTTAGGTAAAATTTGTCTCAGGCCATCAAACCAAACCCCGGCCATTTTTGCAGCGCCATCCCTGTTAGGATGAACTTTATCCGCTATTGTATATTTTTCCCAATTGAAGTGATGCGCCTGATTTACCAGAACAACATTTGGGTTGTGCATACTCCCAACCATATCGGCAATGCGTTTATTTAACTCCGGAAGGTAGGAATACTTGGGTAATTTTCCACTCGGAATAACCTGCGCCACAAGGATTTTAGCCTCAGGATTAATAGCCCGTATTTTCCGGATGATCGATTCCTGTGCCCTGATAATCCTGGGAACAGGATTTTCGGTATTGAAATGGTTATGACCTGCATGAATCAACACGATGTCAGCCGGATATTTTCGGTAAATGCTGTCGATACAGCCATCCAGAAATTCAGCATTTTTCCCGCTGAAACCGCAATGATTCAAGGTGCCAATGCGGCATTTGGAGGAACGCGGCCCAACAAATTCAAACGAATAGCCTGCCGTGAGCAGCCTTTCCCAAAGTGGGAAAAGGTACGATTCGAAATTATCGCCCCCTTCGGTAATCGAATCGCCTAATCCCATGATGGTAAAGCGCTTCTGCGAATTTTCATCCGAAATCTTTTCCTGAGCCATTAACGGTGCGCTCAAAATGCAACAACTGACAATCAAATATAAAATCCTGCAGATCATATCCTTTCAGTACAAGTTATTCGTATTTCAGCCAGGCGGTTGCTTTGCAATCTTTATCGGCTACAAATCTGATCCAGCGCGATTGAAATCCCTTCGGGAAAGTGAATTCAAAGTTTTCGCCCGGTTTAACAGTTACTTCTTTGTATGTCATCCACGGACCATGTCCAATCGGTTCAACTTCAATTTTAAATGAAACCGCCTGCTTAGAGTCGTGCGACAATTTCAGGCTTTTTTGATCGTAAAAAACAATGAGGTAAGGATCAGAAACAACACCTGCCTTCACTGCCGAATTTTTCCACGGACCGCCTTCGCCCACAGGTTTACCCATTTGCCATAAATCGTCAATCACTCCAGCCCAAACCGCTGCTTTTCCGTCAGCCGAGGTCACCACATGCGCATTTCCTTTGGCGACAGTGGCATCAATGCCGGTCATGACAAGCATTCCGCGATACGAAGCATAGTCGTGAATCCGGAAATTATGCGAAGAAATGGGCCTGATTTTGGCAAAACCATCGGCATTTTCAGCCGGAAGTTCATAAAAAGTACCGCCACAATTGAGCAAATCGCGCTCAGTGGCTACTTCGCGGCAAATGCGCAGCAAAGCTTTTCCGCTTAAATCAGCATACTTAGCGTTTCCTTTCGGTAACCTCCAGCGACGCCCCAACTCATCCACAATCAAAACCGAAGCCTCGTCGAACGTTACAACCTGCTGCGGAATGGCAAATTTTTCTCGGATAAACGAAGCTGTTTTGGCATCGTCTTTCTTAACCAGATTCATCAGCGAATCCAGTTCGTAATAGCCTGATTCAGTAAATTTCTGATCAGTTTCGGTACCAGCTAAAATTCCTAGTTTTCGACGATTCTCTCCAAGCCCCCAGAGCAATCCGGCCTTTGTTTCGGAAGAAGAAACACCAGCCAGTCCGGCAAACATTGGGTTAGCCGCGTTCTTACGATTGTCGTTTTGTGTGTAGGTGAAATGAACTGTGGCTTTGGTTTCCTTATCGGTTTTCACCCGAATCCACTCGCCGGATTCCTTTTCTGAGAAAATCAGGTTTGCAGCTTCTCCGCCTTTTACCGAAACTGTTTTCAATGTCTTCCAGTTGTCGTTTCCTTTGGCATCAACTTCAAGCGTAAATGCTACCGGCTCGCCGCCTTCATTTTTTATCCAGGCCGAACGATAATCCCATCCGGCAAACAGGAAAGGCTCAGAGGCTTCGCCCGTTTTTACTTTTTCGGAAATCCAAACCGCTCCTTCTGACGTGTTTGGGCCAAGCAGATCGGGCTTTTCAACAGATGTAAACCACAGATTTGAATTTGACTGTCCCGGACCTTCAATGGAACCTTTTACTTTTCGTTTGTTCAGAAACTCCTTTTGTGCCGAATCGTCGCAACCAAAAACCAACTGGTCGTTCCAACGGGTAAAATCACCAATAACCTTCAAATAGGCCGAGCGCGGGCGGATTCCGACAGAATTTGCTGCAGTGAATGTTGCGGGGAATCGCCAAAACATACCGTGCATGGTCATCAGATAATCGGGTTTGCCGGGAGCGCCAATGTCGCGGATACGTGGCCATTCGGTATTCCAGCCGTGAGCGCCATCGTAACTGTGACTGGCTTTGGGCAGACGATAGAAATTCCACCCCGTCTTCGGATTTCGAACGCCAACCAACACCGATTTATGATCCCAACCAGTTACCCAAATGGGGTCAGTTTCAGGATTTGAGTTGCCATAAATTCCGCCCGGTCCGGTAACCTCAACAAACTGGTTGCGGCGAACCACTTTCCAGTCTTTGCCGTTCCATTCGGCCAAAACACCAGCCTCGATATCGAAATGCTTTAAGGCGGCTTCATTGGCTTCTCCATTGTTCGAAAAAACCATCACGCCCTGCCCCGAATATAATCCCTTTCCGTGAGCGCCGGGCAAAGTTGCATTCTGCGGGTTAACGCCGGTATCATTGTGTTCAATCCTGTTTCCCTTGGCATTATTGCCATCCTTGTACAATTCTTTCGAAGTCAAAGTTTTTACATCCACTTCGTAAAAACCTTCTTCCATTGTTCCATAGTAAATTTTTCCGGCGGGATCGGTTAAATGGCGTGCATTTCCGGTATGTCGGCCCTGCATTTGTGTGTACGGAATGGTACGCACCTTTCCTGAAGCATCAATGGCATACGGACCAATAAAAAGCTGATTGCTTTCGCGGTGAATCATGCGGTTTGCAGGTGTTCCGCCAATACTTTCAGGACGGACAGTTTCTTTAAGATCGGGCGAAATTTCGTACAGCATGTCGGATGAACCCAGCGGAAGATGCGGCCCGTAAGTAATTACCCACAGTTTGCCAGCCCACGGAACAACGGCGCCGGTTCCGCATTCGCCTTCGTTGTTGTAATACGCCAACGATGGGTAAATTCCGCTGAAGGATTTCAGTTTTGTTTCTTCTTTGGGGCTTGTGAAACTGTAGCTCAGTAAAGCAACAACTAAAGCACAAGATATCATTACTCTCTTCATTGAGATATGTTTATTTTGAGTGAGTGTATATTATATGAATAGATACTTCGATGAAGTGAAAAAGGTCAAGAGAACCTTTTTTCAATCGAAAAGCGAGAGGCTGACTAAAAAGTCGATAATACGAATTTTAAAGTCAACCTCTCATTATTTTGTTCGCCCGGTTACCAGTTAGAGTTCTGGTCGAGATTTTCGTTAATCAAACGGTCAGCATCAGGTACCGGCCACAAATAGTCGCGTTTGGCATCGAACTTCCGTTCGCTGGCCACAACAATATAACCTGCACTAACCATATTACTAAGATCAGCGATGCCGTTTTCATCAACCTGCGGTATGCCTCCGATTGGATAGTTTCCATCTTTCCAATTCTGGATCAACTGCTTATATTCTGCTGATACAGAAGCTTCGTTTCCATTCCAGGATGTAGAGCCCGACCATGCGCGACGCAAGAAATAACTTGGACGGTTGTAAACCTTTTCAGCCAGCTTCCAACGAATCAAGTCAGCATAGCGATGGCCTTCCCATGCAAGCTCAATGAAACGCTCAGTACGAAGAATTGTACGCATAGCGCTCTGAGTGTCAAGGCTAACTTTCGGATATGCAATCCCAGTGCCTGCATAGGCTCTCTCCCGTAATTTGTTGATTGTTAAGTCTAACACTTCTTGTGTACACCTGTCAAGTTCGATCATCGCTTCGGCATACATCAAAAGCACATCGCCATAACGCAACATCGGATATGTGGTTGGAGCACCAGTGCGACCGTTCTCGAGGAATGTATTGTCGACGTACTTTTTAAACAGCAAGCCGGTATAAGAGGCATGTTCGGCGCGGGCTTTCGAATCGGTATTGCTGACCTGCACACCATCGGATGCACGCAAAACAGTGGTACGATTTGGAGCAGGAGAATATTCATATCCAAGCCACACGTAATTCTGAGGTTTATATGTTCCGTCGAGAACGCTTTTGTTATATGCCGTTGCGAAAGGCACGATGGTCATAGCCATACGCGGGTCACGATTTTCGAAAAAATCTTTTGAATTGTATAGCGGTGACTTATCAATTGGCTTCCCGTCTATGCATGGATAGGCGCATACCAGTTCATACGAGGGAGCTTTCTGTCCACCCCATCCTCCGGCAAGACGCGAAATGCTATTAGCTACGTCGCCGGCAGCCCAGTAATACTTTTTCAGTGTTACGTCACCACGGAAGAAGAATATCCATTCGTCAGACCACGAAGCAGTAAACAAACTCTGATAATTGCTGTGGAGTTTATAAACATTTAAATCCATACAGGCTTTTGCTGCCGTTGCCGCTGTTTCGTAATCTCCATTCCAAAGGGCAATACGTGCTTTGAAAGCAAGAGCAGCACCTTTGGTAGCGCGCTGTACACCCGAGTAGGTGTTTGGCAGGCGCTTGGCAGCCTCATCCAGACACTGGTAACTGTATGCCAGTACTTCCGCTTTGGGCGATCGCGATATTTTATAGGCTTCGTCAAGAGTCATACCTGTCTTGTCAAGTATGGCGTCACCCCAGTGAAATGCGAGCATACCGTAGGCATAACCCATGTAAAAATAAGCCTCCCCCTCGTATTGCGTGATTTTTGCTTCCGGTACTCCCAGCTTGCGTGCGTTTTCCATATTATTTAACAGACGCAATGAGCGTGCAATACCTTTATAGTAATTTTGCCAGCGACCCGCCACCGTACCATCTTCTGCAGTCATCGTCCCATTCTGTACAGCCGAGGTCGAGTTGCGTGCTGTTACATCGTCACCCCAGGCCATGTCGTCAATTGGGAAAAACTCAGTGCGATAATAATCGTTTACTGACATTTCTATCTCCTGTTGAGAGGAGTACCAGCTTTCACTGGATCCTTCTGATAAGGGATTGAGGTTTAGATCAACGCATGACGAAAAAGTGAGCGTTGAAAATATGATGGTGATAAAGAATATCTTTTTCATATGATTGTTTTTTTTAGAATTTAACATTAACACCTAAGATGAAAGATGTTGAAATGAAATCTGACGATGAGCCAACTTCCGGGTCCCACCCTTTAGGATAGTTACTGATAGCAGGCAGATCATTTACACTGAGATAGCAACGCAGATCCTTGATTTTTGCATGACTAACCAGATCCTTTGGCAAAGTATAGCCCAGCGTGATATTCTTTACGCGGAAATAGGCGCCATTAAAGAGCCAATAATCCGATCCGGAATAAGTGTTAGTGGTATTCGTAAAAGTCAGTCGCGGATACTTGGCTTTGAGGTTTTGCTCTTCTGTATTGTGCTGGCTCCAGTAGTTGCCCAATACAAGTTCCGGAACTGCTCCCCATTGCTCTTTCAGCGGTTGTATCCATGCCGGATTGAATAATACGAGTTGGTGGCCTATTCCCTGAAATGAAAGGTTGAAGTCAAACCCTTTCCATCCCATGGCAATACTACCACCATAAAGATATTCGGGCAATGAGTTCCCCAGGCGAACTTTGTCGTCGGAATTGATGGTTTTGCTGTTGTTTGTGTCAACATATTTAATATTTCCGGCTTTATCGTTTGCGGTAAGCGTCGGATACTTTACCCCATTTTCATCATAGAGATCGGCATTGGTCTGGAAAAGGCCATCTGTCTTATACATAAACCATTCGTTAAAGTATGATCCCTCTTCAAAGATATGGTCACCATCAATGGTGCGTTTGTCTCCCAGATAGCCCATTATCGAACGATAGTCCGATAAGTTTGCCGAGATCTTGTACCAGAAATCACCAACATTGTCAGACCAACCTAATTCGGTATCCCAACCTTTGGTGTGCATATCTCCGGCATTTTGCTGAGGTGCTGAAAATCCGGCGTATGAGGGAAATCCAAGCGTAAGCAACATATCGCTGGTTTTTTTGTAATAGTAGTCTCCTGAAAAACTCAGACGGTTATCCAAAAACCTAAGGTCAAGTCCACCACCGTAGGTTGTTGTTGATTCCCAGGTTATATTCTTGAACGCGTAATAAACCTGGGCGGCATTCTGTATAGCCGTCACCGATTGTGTCGTTTTGTCGTACATGTAACTATTACCGAAGCTAATAGCGGCTTGATAAGGAAATTCAGATCCGATGCGCTCGTTCCCCAATTGACCGACAGAACCGCGAATCTTTAAGTAATCGATCACATTATTTTTAAACCATGATTCTTCTGAAGTTACCCATCCAGCCGAGGCTGAGTAAAAAGTACCCCAACGATATTCTTCCGAAAAGCGAGACGAGCCATCGCTACGGACATTCCCCTGTAACATATACTTGTTTTTATATGAATACATCAGGCGTCCGAATACCGATTCATAGGCGTTGTGTCCGGCACTTCCTGAATTGTATTGATAATCTTCAGGCCCAATGTTAAGATAGGGATATGTATCAAGCAGGTAATTCGTACGCGAAGCACCTTCATTCTCCCATTTGTATGAAGAACCTTCGTACCCTAACATAGCACTGAACGAGTGTTCTCCCCATTTCTTTAGATAGTTGCCATAAAACTGTGTTGTGAGACTGTTATTGTCGTTGCGCGATTCATCAAGGCTGGTGATCTTGTGTGCCTGCATATAGACGGTGGATCCGTTTTCGTAGTTAGTAGGAACAGCACGTGAGAATTTTTTACCTTTGGTGAACTGGTATCGCGGTGCAAAAATGGCTGTCAACGTGAGTCCTTTCATAGGAGTGATATCGAACTGCGCCTTAGCACCAAACTTATAGTAATCGATATTATTAGTACCGCCGTTTTTCAGGGCCGCGAGCACATTGCCTCCGTCCTTAACATCGGCGTAGCGACCATCTTCCCAATAAGGGGTGTAATAAGGCGATACTAAGTATGCCCAGTAAACAGCATTCACTTGAGACGGAGAGATGGAATTTGATTTTGAGAAGTCGAGATCGAAATTAGCGCTAATCCAATCAGCTATTTTATAGTCATTATTGACACGGCCGGCAAAACGTTCGTATGACTTATTTAAGTAATAACCGTCGCCTTTCTGATAACTAAAACTGGTTTTTGTGCGCAGTTTTTCAGTTCCTCCGGAAATACTTAGAGTATGCTGTTCATGCGAAGTAGATTTCTTCAATGTTAAATCGACCCAGTCTGTATTGGGATAGTGGTACGGATCAGTAGCGTTGTTACCGAGCCATGAAGCAATGGTTTCCTGAGAATATTGCGAATAAGGACTTGAAGCACCATCATTCCATTTTACTTCATTTTGTATATTCATCCAATCGATAACATCACCGTTCCTGGGCTGCGTTGTCGGTTTGTCAAAGCCGTATTCGAAGTTGTAATCGAAATTAAATTGATGATCTTTAGCGCGTTTAGTGGTAATCAGTATAACCCCTGCTGCAGCACGCGAACCATAAATTGATGCAGAGGCTGCATCTTTCAGCACAGTCATGGATTCCACATCGGCAGCAACCACATCATTGAGCGATGAGGGAACACCATCGACAATCACCAAAGGATCGTTATTCGAAAGCGTGGTGATACCACGAACTCGGATTGTAGCCGAAGCACCCGGTTCGCCCGACGAACGAGTAACCTGAACACCAGCCATTTGCCCCTGCATAGCAGTTGAAATTTGTTGTGTCGAACGTTTCATCAAATTCTCTCCCTGCACATTTGCAACTGCCCCCGTCAAATCTTTTTTCTTGGCTGTGCCGTAACCAATGGCAACAACTTCTTCGATACCAATGGTTTCATCTTCCAAAACTACATCCACCGAGGATTTGCCGGCAACGGCAACTTCCTGCTTTTTCATCCCGACAAACGAAAAAACAAGGGTTCCTTCTGTTGGAACGTTGGCCAGTTCGTACTTTCCGTCGATATCAGTAATGGTACCGGTAGTAGTTCCTTTCACCACAACCGACACGCCGGGCAACGACTCGCCTGCCGTATTTTTTACGACACCCTTTACTTTTATTGCACCTTGCTGAGAACCATTTCCCTCAGCATTTAAGGCTTTTACAATTACATTCTTGCCTGCAATTTCGTAGGTCAGGTTTAAGTCTGAAACCATTGCTTTAAGTATTTCATCAATGGTTTTGTTGCGGTAGTCAACACTGATGGTTCTGGTTTCATCAATCTGACTTTTGTTGTAAAAGAAGTACACATCCGATTGCCTTTCAATCTCATCAAATATCTGGGCAATAGTCACATTCTTCATTTTCAGGTCGAAACGGGTATTCTGCGCCGACACGGTGGCAGAGACCTGAAGCACTGTCAGAAGAATCAGGAAAAAGTTAAGTTTCATAATTAACCAGATTTTTTTGAACGAGCGCACGAAGCCCTCATTCGATTGCCGAATAATTTTCATAAATTTGGTTGGTTTTTAAGTAAAAAAATGATTTTCGTTTTTTCGCATTTCTGCGTTTTTCAACAGGGACAGTTCGCAGCTGTTCCTGTTTTTTATTCCGGAAGTACGGAACCACAGAAATAAAAAGGGTAAGCAGTTATTTCAGCATAGGTTATAATTTTAAAGTTTATATTTAGTTAGTTATTTCATTCATTTACAAGGCCGAACCTGAAACTCTATTTCAGCCAGATATCACGTCCTTCCATCCGGTATTTCATATTTGTTGTCCTCTCCAGGTTTTCGAGCGCACTGAAGATGTTCTGTTCATATTCAAACATCCCCCTGAAATGCAGTTGCTTCAGCGAATCGTTCTCCAGGTGGATTCTCACATCATACAAGCGCTCCAGCTCAGTTACAATCGTTTTTAAATCCGCATCTTTAAACACGTATTTACCATCTTTCCAGGCTGTATGAAGGTAAGTATCAACTATACTCATTGTCAGTTTCTGGTCCGATGTATTGAAAACAACCTGCTCTCCGGGCTTCAGTTCCACGGGTTCAGCTGTACTCCCGTTCAGGCTGAATTCTACACTCCCCTCCTCCAGCGTGGTTTCTACTTTTTTATCATCGGAATAGGCTTTCAGGTTGAAAACCGTACCCAGCACCTTCACCTGTGCATATTTGGTGGTTACCACAAACGGTTTATGCTTGTTTTTCGATACTTTGAAGTAGGCTTCTCCATCGAGGTTCACTTCGCGGATTTTTCCGCTTAGAGTCGGTTCGTATCTGATGGTCGAACCGGCGTTGAGCCAAATCTGGGTGCCATCGGCCAAAACGCATTTCGAGATTTGCCCTTTGGGAGCAGTAACTTCGCACATAGAAGTTTCGCGGCTTCCCGATCCGGCATACCAGCCAATGGCCAGCATAATAGGCAATGCAAGTATGGCGGCCACGCGGTAAATCCATCGGGATAAACTTATTTCTTTGGACTGACTGGCAAGCTGCGAGATAATCCTGTCCTTGATTTTCAGCTGGTCGGCAACAACATCGGCAGCCGAAAAATACGAATGGCTCTTTTCCCAAATCCGTTGATTCTCCTCAAAATGCTTTTTATTTGCCGGCGACTGAGCAATCCAGTCCATCAGCTCCTGCTTTTCAGCCGGAGTCGATTCGCCGCTGAGGTAATTACCAATAAGAATGTCGATATGATTGAGTTCCTGTTCCATTCGTCAAAGTGGGGATATTTGTTTTATGCCCCTTAGACGACTTGCAACTAAAGTACCCTGTAAGGAAGTTTGCTTTTTTTCAAAAAAAATACGGATAGCAATTGTATCATCTGATAATCAGACAATTCTTTTCTGAGTTTTTTCAGCGCAATGCCAATTTGCATCTCCACAGTTTTCACCGAAATGTTGAGCCGGGCGGCTATTTCGGCATATTTCATTTCCTCGAAACGGCACATCACAAATATCTCGCGGCATTTCTCCGGGAGTTTCTGTATGGCTTTATTTATCCGGTCGGCCAGTTCGGCTTCTTCCATCCAGTCGGCCAATGGAGCTGAATCTTCAGGCTCAAGGGTTGAAAGGTATTTCGATTCGGCTTTCCGGCGCTTTAAAATGTCGAGCGAAGCATTGCGCACCGACTGAAAAAGATAGGATTGCAGCGAAGTAACCTGTAGTTTGTCACGCTTAATCCACATATCGACAAACACCTGCTGAACCACAGAGCGCGAAAGGTCGAAATCGTGAAGAAATTTATCAGTAAAGAAACACAGGCGCGAATAGTACAAATCGAAAGCCTTGTTAAAGGCTGCTTCATTGCCATTTTTGATGTCGTCAAATGAAACCGAATCCTTCGCTTGTGTCATGGCCGTAAAAATAGCAACAATTTTTCGAGCTGAGGAAAGGAGCGGTTTTAAAAACTCCGGTTTATGTCATATAACAACTTGTGATAGGGTACGAAATGTGACCAGTTCCAAAACTGATCTGTAGTTTTCAAAAACATCCTTTTTATAGGTAAACATGCAACAAGCACCCCTAAATCCCCTGAAGGGGACTTTAAAGCCGTCCATTTAGGGGAGGTTTGGAGGGGTAAAACAAAGACATACAATCAAATGTCAGCGCTTAACATTGAGCACTGACATTTGAGATAACCTCTTAATCAACAGAACCAGAGGTTCAGGTATGTTTTTGGAAGAATCAGTATCAGAACTTGTAACTCATCTTTACGGATGAGAATGATCCGGTTTTTCCTTCAACGAAAAGCCCGGTGCGCATGGCAACTCCCCATTGTGGGAGGAAATTTCCATCTACGCTGTATTCGTTGCCCACTTTCACCGGGAGCCAGTTTTTCTGATCAGTTGTGTAAAAAAACTGATAAAACCGTCCGTGCAAAGCTTTAATTTTTAGCGAAACCTGTGTTTTCTGCGGAATGGCAATTTCAGCCAATGTTTCGCGAATTCCATTTTTCAGGCAGAAAAGAACCAGTTTGGAATCATTGACAGTAAATGCCAGCAGATTTTTCGCGTTGCCATAGATTCCAATTCCACTTGCACCGGCAGCCAGCCTGTTCAATTCGGCCTCAAACGAATAAGTTCCGGTTTTGGGGTCGAGGCCTGCGAAAGTAATTCCGTCGTGACTGGCCGAAAGATTCAGATCCCCGTTTCGGACGTCCATTCCCGGTTTCGGGTGATTCAAATCCCATTGCCAAAGCATCAGGTTTTTATTACTTGAGAAATCATCGGAATATACCGAATCACGAACCTGCGTGGTGTTGGCAAAAGGCATTTCAGCCCGCACCGAAGGCGTATTTCCATTCTTAAACCGAGGCCATCCGGTTGCATCGTCCCAAACCAGTTCATCCAGCATTCCTTGACGGCCAATGTACTCGAAATCAATGGCATTGTACGAATGGTATAAGTAGAAATATCGGTTGTCGGGCGTAGTTACCAAAGTTCCGTGCCCGGGGCATCTCCAAACATCGTTGCCCTGCAAAATTGGCTCTGGATATTGCTCCCATCCGCTTTTCAGGTCTTTCGAGCGCGAAACGCGAACCCGGTAAGTACAACGGTTATCGCAACAGCCACCTACCGAGTACAGCAAATAATAATATCCATTGCGTTTCACCAGGCACTCACCTTCGTCGCCATCGCCTTTCCAACCCTGGTCGAAACGGGTCAGGCTGAAATGTTCGCCGACCAGCGACAGCCCGTCGGCGCTCAGCTCAGAAGCCAGAATTTCGATTGGTAGTTCCTTGTTCAATCCGTAAGCTTTCCAGCAGATGTACCTTTTCTGGTTGTCATCCTGAAAAATAAAAGCATCGATGGCTTCTTTTCCCCAATCGACAATGATTCCGCGATCGGTAAAGCCTTTACGCAAATCGGTAGTGGTTGCCACGCCAATGCACGAAACCCGGTCGCCTTTGCGCTTGGCCGTGTAATACACATAAAATGTTCCGTTGGAATAGTAAAGTTCAGGTGCCCAGAAACTATCGTTGGTCCACGAAGGGCACTCATTGAAAACCGAGCCAATTTGCTTCCAGTTAACCAGATCAGTTGATTCGAACAGCGGATAATTTGGTAAAAAATCGGAAGTTGTTCCTGCAGCATAATACATATTTCCAACGCGAATTACAGTTGGATCGGGAATATCGCCAGGAATGACCGGATTTTGATAAGTAGTTGTGATTTTATTTTGTCCTGAAACAGAAGTCGTTACTCCGAACAAACAAATAAGCAAAAGCAGGCGGGTAACTATTCGTATAGAAATCTTCTCTGAAATTTTCGACATTCCTCTCATCTGGGTTCAATTGGTTTAATTCATTGTATAAAACTATCAGTAATTATACACCTTGAAAGGCTTTTCTGCTCATTATTGCAATGATTTTCATTTCCGACCAGACAATCAATCTCGTCTAATCGATTATCTGAACATACTGAAACATGAACCGATGTTATTTTGCCGATACCACACATCTGAAACCAGTATGCTCCAGGCTGGTGTCCCAGCTGGTTTTCATGCGGGCTGAAACCCTGAATCCGGAGCAATACTGATCGGTACAAAGGAATGAGCCGCCACGGGTAACTCGTTTCGGAACCGTGGGCTCGTCAACATCCAACGGCTCGGCTGGTCCTTGAGGATTCTCAACGATACGCTGTTGCACGCATTGCTGATAATAATCGCTTCGGTACCAGTCGTTGCACCATTCCCACACATTGCCGGCCATGTCGTACAGTCCAAAATCGTTGGGTGCAAAATTCATTACCGGGGCGGTGCGGTAGAATTTGTCCTTTACCGAGTTTTTATCCGGAAAATGTCCCTGCCAGCTATTGGCTTTCACGTTGCCCAGATCGATCGGCTGGTTTCCCCAGGGGTATATCAAATCGTTTTTACCTGAACGGGCTGCAAACTCCCATTCAGCCTCGGTGGGCAACCGCTTTCCAGCCCAGTTTGCGTAAGCCTGAGCGTCTTCCCACGAAACCTGAACCACCGGGTAATTATCTTTCTCATCGATATTGCTTTTAGGTCCTTCCGGATGAAGCCAGCTGGCTCCGGGAACCCATTGCCACCACTGCGCGGCATTATCAAGCGAAACTGGATGATTGGGGGGTGAAAATACAAGTGATGCGGCAACCATAATGCTATCCGGCGGACGGGGAGTTCCGGGTGGAAGCTGCTTTTTCAACTCTTCCCAGTCGGGCTTGCATTCGGCAGTGGTCATGTATCCGGTTGCTTTTACAAATGCGCGAAATTCGGCATTGGTAACCTCGTGTTTGTCCATGTAAAAAGCCGAAACCTTAACCTGATGGCGCGGAAATTCATCGGCACGTCCCCAAACCGAATCGCCTCCCATCGTAAAGGTTCCGCCCGGAATAAAAACCATATTCTCCAGGCTGGCTTTTGTTTGCGAGCTTGTTGATGTTCCTGATTGTGTTCCCAAAATCTCCCCAAAGCGCGAAGGCATATTGGTAGTACAGCAACTTACGGAATCCATTTGTGCCGGTTCTTCCTTATTCACCTTCTTTGTCGATGTCGATTGACAGGCGCTCAATACCGCCAAAACAACCAACATTGAAAAGGTATTTTTGAAAATATCAGGAATTTTAAATGTCATAAGTTCAGAAATTAAGATTACGGATCAGCAATTTTTGAATGCGTGACCTCTGAGAATATCTGCTAAATAACCAAAAACCAAAGACGATGTTTAGCGTTTCAGATTCTTCAGAAAATAATCTGAGGAATCGAAAACACCGCCGGTTCGCTGGCTTTGTGCATAGTCTGACTGACGAATCTGCCAATCGTCGGCCAGTTTCTTTAGTCGCTCATCGGCATGTTCAAACAGCATTTGATAAGCCAAGCAAAACCGTGGCTGACGCTGATCCTGCGGATCTTTTATCCGGTCTTTGGTGCAGCCTCCGTAGCATTTGTGGTACCAGCGGCATTGTTTGCACTTTCGGGGTAACAAGGCCTTGGCTTTCCCGAAGTCATCCTGCTTTTTCGAGTTCAGCATGTCGATAATCCGGTTGTGGCGGATGTTGCCCAGCCGGTGTCGCGGCTCCACAAAAAAGTCGCACGAATAGGCATTGCCGTTATGCTCGATGACCACATAAGGTCCGCACTCTTTCTGGTGAACACATTCCGGCGGTTCAAGCCCCACGTAATGATGAAACAGCGAATCGAAATCGCGCACCGAGGTGGTCGCCACACCATCCTGAATGTCGTTGTACCACAAATCGAACAGCTTGACCAGGAAATGACCATATTTCTCGTCAGTTAACGAAAACGATGCGGCTTTCGACGAATCTTCCTTATCGGTTTCAACAATCGGGATAAACTGCATCCAGGTTAACCCGAGATTTTTGTAGTAGTTGTACAGTTCTTCAGCAAAATCCGACGAATAATCGGTGATGCAGCACATAGCATTCACGGCAACACCTTCTTCGAGCAACATGCGGGCAACACTTTCCACCTTTTCCCAGGTTGGGTGCTGGCCTTTATCCAGTCGGTATTTATCATGAATATGTTGCGGTCCATCGAGCGAAAGCCCGATCAGCCAATCGTATTCCTTGAAAAATTTGGCCCATTCGCGGTCGAGCAAAGTTCCGTTGGTCTGGAAACCATTTCCAACCGATTGCCCATGACCGTATTTCTTTTCGAGTTCGATGGCGCGTTTATAAAAGTCGAGACCCATCAAAGCCGGTTCGCCGCCCTGCCATCCAATTGAAACCGAATCGCCCGACTGCTGCATCACCTGACGGATCATTTCTTCCTGAATTTCAGGACTCATCGGATGTGTTTTTGTTTCAGGGAAAAGCGCTTCCTTTTCGAGGTAAAAGCAATAGGTGCATCCCAGGTTACAGTCTGGTCCCGATGGTTTTACAAGTACAGAAGTGAGCGGTCGGTATTTTTGTGCCATGAACGAAATGATTTATCAGATAGTGGTTTTAATGCGGCGCAACATACAAACTTCAGCTGATGTTTGCAACGATCATTTACTTATCGAAGCAAGTTTCGATGAAAGTTCCTTCACGATTTCAGGATGATCTTTTGCTACATTGTTCGATTGTACAACTGAATTTTGGATAAAAATAGTCATTAGCCACGAGTAAATAATCTCTACCCCGACTAATGACTTTCAACCTTTTCTCTGGTTTATATCTGTTGGTTATTTCTTACCTGTCAAACTTTTAATCAGGTCAACTTCTTCCTGTTTATAGGGTTGCCCGTCGCGGCGAAAAATTTCGTGGAACCAAAGTTTTGGCTCCGAACCGTCAGGAATTGGCTCATCCCAGGCGTATTTGGTGTTCGATTTTCCGTCAACCAGGCCCCAGTTTATGGCGCCGATGTTTTGCTGTTTCAGCATAGGCATAATGTTAGTAAACAAGCTATTATTCCTGCGTGCCATGTATTCGGTACAAACCAGCGGACGGTTATATCGTTTCAGGGTATCGATGGCTGCCTGATGTACCGCAGGAACCTGGTAGTTGTGATAAGTGATAATGTCCGAATTTTCAACCTGAAATTTATTCAGATCCGACAAGGCCAATCGCCAAACACCGGCTGACAGAGGTTGCGACGGACGAACTTCCCAGGCCCATTCAAAAACTTTTCTCAGCAAAGGCATCGATTTGTTTCCCAGCTTGTTATTTCCGGGCTCGTTGTACAAATCCCACATTACTATGCGCTTGTCGTTTTTAAAAGTCGTCAGCACATCTTTCACATAGGCTTCCAATACATTTATCAACTGCGCATCCTGATAAAGTAAGTCGCCCGGATCGCGCACCCAGCCCGAATTGTGAACTCCCGGTTTGGGGTCGGGCTGCTTGCCGGCTTTGTAGGTTGCGTTCCAGCAATCGTCGAAAAACACGAAAATGGTTTTGATTCCGTGTT
Organism: Prolixibacteraceae bacterium; assembly: GCA_963678915.1. Lineage (GTDB taxonomy): Bacteria > Bacteroidota > Bacteroidia > Bacteroidales > Prolixibacteraceae > Aquipluma. The sequence goes on along the minus strand of OY787458.1, from coordinate 4,563,358 downwards.
TATCGGCAATCGACAAGTACTGATCCATGCGCTTTTTGAAGCCTTCTTTATCGACTTCCCAGGCCACATGATGCAGGAAAACGCGCATACAATTCAAGCCAATACCTTCGGCCCATCCCAATTCACGATCAATAGTTTTGGGATCGAACGACTCGGCCTGCCAGGTTTCCAACTGGTTTATGGCTGTGCTTGGATTAAAGTTTCCACCGCGAAGCCATCCATTTTCAGTCTGCCATTTATTTGCCTGAGCCTCAGTCCAGCGTTTCGCCGGGGTTTGCGACTGCGCAGCCATCGCCCAAAACAGGATAGCTGTAGTCAAAATCATATTTATTTTGAGTTTCATTTTTTTTCGGATTTAGTTTGTTGTCTTTTAAAATTTAAGAATGATTTTAGATTCTTCGTTGCACTCTGAATGACATTGGATTTTGTTTTTGGTGCGGGTCGTTGGCGGCAAGCCACCAACAACCCGCACACTGACTGCTCTGAAAAAGCTGTCATTCAGAGCGGAGCGATGAATCTCTCTGCAAATCAAAAGCGATTATTTGATTCCCATTTTCACAGCCCATTTTGTCCAGGCTGAGCCCAATTGCTGAACTTTTTCAGGAAATTTAGCCGAAAGGTTAACTGCTTCGCTGCGGTCTTTTGATAAATCGAAAAGTTCCCAGTCGCTGTTTTTCCGGGCTGCAATTTTCCAGTCGCCCACTCGTACAGCTTTACCACCTTCATGTTCCCAGAAAAGGGTGTCATGTACTTCTTTGGTTTTATTCAGAAGCATAGGAAGCAAATTCTTTCCGTCAATCGATGCCGTTTTTAGTCCATTGATTTCCGAAGGATATTTGGCCCCTGCCAGTTCAAGGCAAGTTGGCATGATGTCGATAACATGACCTACTCCCCGATTGATGGTGTTTTCCTGCGTTTTAAGTCCTTTTGGCCAGTGCACAATAAATGGCGTGCAGGCTCCGCCTTCGTACGATTCCATTTTCCAATAGCGGAATGGTGAGTTTCCGGCGCTTGCCCATGCTGTTCCGAGGTAATTCCAGGTAGTTTCTGATCCAGGATGTGGCGAATTGTATTCGATAATGGTGGAGTCGCGGGTAAAACCAGGGCGGTCAAATCCCGGCGGATAGCCGCGTTCGTAAGATGCGCCATTATCGGAAAGGACGAAAATAATAGTATTCTCGTACATGCCTTTTTCCTTCAGTTTCTGAATGATTTTGCCGACACTTTGATCGACATGATCGACCATTGCGGCGTGCACTGCCATGTTTTCGGACTCCATTTCTTTCTCGGTGCAGGCTTCCCAGGTTTTTCCTGAAGAATTTGGAGGAAGCGAACAAGTTGCCGGATCAATCAGTTTCAGATCGATCATGCGTTGGTACCGTTTTTTGCGCAAAACATCCCAGCCTTCGGTATATTTTCCCTTGTATTTGGCAATATCAGCAGGGCGAGCCTGCAACGGCCAATGCGGTGCAGTTTGAGCAACATACATAAAAAACGGCTTGTCGTCTTTACTGAATTGCTCAATCAGATCAACCGTTTTCTGTGTGATAAAATCAGTCATGTAAAAGTCTTTGGGGACTTCCTTTATTGGTTCTTCGTTGTGCACCAAACTGAACGGATCGAAGTAGTTGATTACACCCCAGATTACACCCCAATGTTCTTCAAATCCACGGTTGCTCGGATAATTGGCCAATGGAGAAAAAGGCCCGTGATCTGATCGGTGAGCCAGCCAGCGCAGGTGTTCTTTAGAATCTGGAAGTGCTTTGGTCGTCGATAAGTGCCATTTGCCGGTCATACCGGTGTGGTATCCGTTGGCTTTTAAAACTTCGGCAATGGTAGCCGCATTCATATTCAGGTTAACGCCCATTCCGTTGATACCAGCTTTATGCGGATATTGCCCGGTTAGCAAGGAAGCCCGCGACGGACAGCACCTTGCACAGTTGTAAAACTGTGTAAACCGAACACCGGTTGCCGCAAGCCTGTCAATGTTCGGTGTTTGTATTTCGCCTCCGTAGCAACCCAGATCGGAATAACCCATATCGTCGGCCAAAATGATCATGATATTGGGTCTTTTCTGTTCGGCAGGCTTTGCCTGGACACCTCCAGCCAGGAGTGTTCCTCCCAGCATAAGTAATTGTGTCGATTTCAGATGTAACATTCTTATATTTTTTATAGAAAATGATTCTTTCAGTTGCCGGATATATTAAAACTTAGCGTCGAAAAAAACTCACTCCAACATTCAGTTTTGTTTGTAAAAACGACTCCGGAAAATGACAATTAAGGACTTCTATTCTGCGAGGTATTTCAAAATCCTCAGATAAAATGGTGAGATCAGCCAGTTAGTCCTTGCTGCCCTGGAAATTTCAGGACAGCAAGGACCAGCTGATTATTTTAAATCAAAACCAGATAGACTAGTAACCTGTATTTTGAGTCAGATTGGTATTGAGCTGACGTTCGTTATATGGAATTGGCCACACGTAATCTCTGGATGTGAATTTCTTCTTATAATCCGTAGAGATTGAAACCAGCTGACCGCTTGTTTTGTCTTTATAACGCATTCCGTACACTTTGTCCATGGTCGCAACACTTTCGGCAATTTTCCATCGGCGGATATCGAAGAAACGGTTGCCTTCCAGAGCCAGTTCAACCATGCGCTCGTGACGAACAGCCTGACGCATGGCAGCCTGTCCGGACACACCCGATAATTCAGGCATTTTTACGTCGCCGCGCTGACGGATTTTGTTGATATAACTCAAAGCCACATCAAGCTCGACGTTCAATTCAATCCTGGCTTCAGCAGCAATCAGCAGTACTTCGGCATAACGTATGATAATCATGTTGATTCCGCAATTGCTACGGTTACTTTGACCAACATCTTCAGCATTGATGTATTTCCGGGGTAAAAAACCTGTTTTCGAAACCTGATAGCTGGCCCCAAATACGTCGCCGGTAGTGCTCCAACCCGGACGGGAATCATAAATTGCACCGTTTGGTAAAGCATCGCCCGGAACATAGACGGTGTAACTCAACCTTGGGTCGCGGTTGGCATACGGATTCATCGGATCGTACGACGGATCATCGGCGATTTTTTTGCCATTGAGAGTTTCGTACTCATCAACCAGCTGAATGGTAGGCGACAAAATAGATCCGTTATTTCCCAATGAAACAGCTCCAAAGGAGTTCATCATCGAGTTCGGATAAGTGTCTTTCACGAATTGTTTATCGAATACCACTTCCACACTGTTTTCGTTGGCATAATTAAACAGGTCTTTGTATTTTGGAAGCAGATTGTATGCGCCTGAAGCAATTACCGCATCGGCGGCAACTTTTGCACGTTCGTAGTAAATGGCCGAACGACTGTCAGTTCCGGTTACATTTCCGGCAGCATACAACATGGTGCGGGCCAAAATTCCGAGTGCTGCTCCTTTGGTTACGCGACCTTTTTCGGTGGTTGTTGCCGGAAGAGCGGCTACCGATTCATTAATTTCAGTATAAATGAAATCGTAAATTTCGGGTACCGGAGTGCGGGTCAGCGTTTTCGATTCTTCAATACTGATTGGTGTTTTCAACAATGGCACATCGCCAAAATAACTTACCAAACGCGAATAGAAATAGCAACGAAGTGTGCGAACTTCCGAAGTAAGGCGGTTGACCTTAGCCTGATCGGTTGGAGTAATACGACCTACGTTTACCAAATAATCGTTGCAGCGACGAATACCGCTGTACAATTCATTCCATGTCCCCTGAAAAATACCGGTTTGCGGGTCGGCAATGTCTGCTTCCACTTTGGTTTCGTCGGAAGTTTCGAAAGTAGCGCGGGCAAGGTCGGACATTGCATCGCGGCTGATAATGGTAACCGGACTTTCCAAAAATCGGTAAATGGCATTCGCTGCATATTCGGCATCTTTATCGGATTGCCAATACACTTCCGACGACAAACGATCGGTTGGAACAGTGTCGAGCACATCCTTACAACCGAACATAGCCGCCAATAAAATCAGGATATATATTTTCTTTCCCATAGTTTCGTAGATTAAAAAGTTAAGTTAAGACCAATGGTATAGACCGATGTCTGCGGATAATACAGAAACCGTCCGGATACGAATTCCGGGTCGAGTCCCCATTCCTTAAGCGGAGAGAAAGTCAAGACATTGCTTCCGGCCACATAAACGCGTGCTTTTTCGATGAACAGTTTTTTGCTCAAAACACGTGGTACCGTGTAACCCAACGATACGTTTTTCAGGCGAAGGTAACTGGCATCGATTACCCAGAAATCCGACATCATCGAGTTATAGTCAACACTTTTACGCGGACGTGGAAAACGGGCATCGGTATTATCCGGAGTCCAGTAGTCTTTGAAAATATCGAGTGTAAATCCTTCGAAATTACCACCTTCGGCCAACGCACCCGAAACGCGGGTTTGTGCCTGCATTACACCCTGCAGCATAAATGCGAAGTCGAATCCTTTCCAATTCACATTACCGCTGAAAGAGAACGGAAGTTTGGGGAATTCATTACCGATAACAGTCATGTCGGCGGCATCAATTTTCTTATCGCCGTTACGATCGACATATTTTACATCGCCCAAAGTCATGCGGCTGTCGTAAACCGGATATGCATTGTCGAAATCCTTCTGTGTCAGAAGACCATCTGTCTGATATCCCCAATAGGAGTTGATGGCATAGCCTTCGCGGATGGTAGTCATTACATCGGAAGCACCTCCGCTAATGGTTGGGTTGGCACCACCCAGGCTGACAACCTTATTTTGGTTGTTCGAAATATTGAAATTCAAGCCATACGACCAATCGCGTTTTGTTTGCTTCCAGTCGATCGATAATTCAAAACCTTTGTTGTCAACAATTGCAGCATTCTGAACCGGAGCGTCCAGTCCAATTGTTCCTGAAATTGGCAGGTTCACCAGAATTCCGTCGGTACGTTTGTAGTAATAGTCGGCCGAAATGGTCAGTTTGCTACCCAGCAAACCGGCGTCCAAACCTATGTCAGTCTGGGTACTGGTTTCCCACATCAGATTCTTGTTGGCCAAGGCGGTCTGCATGTAACCCTGCACAATCTGACCATTAAAATCGTAGGTGGTTGAAGTGTACGACTCATAAAAATCGTACAATCCGGCAGTTTGGTTACCTGCTTTACCCCACGATCCTCTCAGTTTCAAATCAGGAATAAGGTTGCGAAGTCCTTCTGACCAGAATGCCTCGTTTGAAATACGCCATCCGGCAGAGAACGATGGGAATGTACCGAACTGATTGTCGCCGGTGAAACGCGAAGTACCGTCATAACGAAGGTTAGCTTCGAGCAAATAGCGATCGGCATAGTTATAATTTACACGACCGAAGAACGAGCGCAAAGCATATTCGTTGTTGTATCCGTAGGCTTTCCAGCTACTTTCTGATCCCATATTGATGGATTGCACTTCGTTGTTATAAAAGTCCTGACGATAAGCCTGGTTGTGCGACCATTTATTCTGAATTTGTGAAAAACCGGCCAATCCGTGCAAACTGTGCTTTCCAATCTTCTTTTCGTAATCGAGCAACAGGTTGAGGGTGTATTCGTTCAGGTCTTCACGGTAATCGTCCATGCTGTTGCGGGTAATCGAGCGGGTGCGCTTGCGGGTTGCCGAAGGATTATAGGGCTCTTCTTTGGCAGTTGCAGTCCAGTCAAGGAAATTGGTATCAACCGCAGTATAGGCATTTGTGAAGGCCACACGTTTGTTGTAACCAAAGCGTTGTGCAAACTGAGTGGTAAATTTCATTCCTTCGAACAAGTTAAGCTCACCTTTCAGGCTTCCGATAAACAGGTTGTTCCACTGTTCGTCGTTCCCATTTTTTTCGGCCAGCAGCAAAGGGTTGGCATTTTTATTTCCCAAACCATAGGTACCGTCGGCATATCTTGGAACAACAAACTGGGTAGCATGAAACATCGAATAGAAAATACCACCACCCAAAACGTCGTAATCATATGCGCCAACCGGAGCCAAAGAATAGCGGCTGCGGAAATTTGCATCTGCCGAAAGTTTAAGCCTATCATAAGGTTTAAAGTCAGTATTGACGCGCAGTTCTTTAATATCTGAATTAAAATTTGGAATAACACCGTCTTGTTTATAATAACGTAAACCCATCAGTCCACGGGCTTTTTCATTACCGCCACTTACGGTAAGGCTATAGTTTTGCTGCAACGCATTGCTGTAAACTGCATCCTGCCACTGATTTGCCTTGCGGTAGGTAATCGGGTCTTTATCGTGGTTGCTCATCCATTCCTGAATGTAGGCTTCCGAGTAACGGGCTTTCTGTCCGGCATTCTGGAACGCATAGTTTTGCTGACGCATATAGGTAACCGTTTCCATGTGCTCAGGGCGGTTGGTTACACTTTGAGTTCCCCAATAGGTATTGAGGTCAATTTTCATGTCGCCGGCCTTACCGCGTTTGGTTGTAATCAACACTACGCCGTTTGCAGCACGCGAACCATAAATAGCCGTTGTTGACGCATCTTTCAGAATAGACACGCTTTCGATATCATCAGGGTTAATGTCGGAAATACGCTGCTCAACACCATCGACCAACAACAAGGCATCGCTGTTATTAATAGTAGTGATACCACGGATACGCAGGGTTGTATTACCGCGTCCGGGAGAACCTCCCTTGTCGAGAATGGTCAAACCGGGCGATGCACCCTGCATGGCAGCAGTTGTGTTGTTTGCCAACTGGTTAATGCTTTTACTCTTGATATTACCAACCGCACCGGTGATGCTTACCTTTTTTTGCTGACCGTAGCCAATAGCCACAACTTCTTCGATACCAACAGTTTCTTCTTCAAGCGTAATGTTGATGACCGATTTCCCTGCAACGGTCACTTCCTGACTCTTCATTCCAACGAATGAGAAAATCAGAATGGTGTTATCACTGGCTTTTGTAAGCGAGTAATTTCCGTTGGCATCGGTAATGGTTCCTTCGGTAGTACCTTTAATGACTACCGAAACACCGGGAAGCGGCGCTCCCGCCACATCGGAAACCGTTCCTGAAACAGCCTTTTGCTGACTAGTTTCAGAAACAGCACTTTTTAAAATAATGTGTCTGTCCTGAATTTCATACTCAACTCCGGTACCGCGGAAAAGGGTGGAAAGAACATCGGTGATTTTTTGATCGACGAATGAAACATCAACTTTTCTGGAAACATTAACTGCTTCGCGGTTATAAATGAAATAGTAGTTGCTCTGTTTTTCGATTTTCATCAAAACATCTTCAACTGTCGCATCTTTTAAGTTAAAGTTTAAGCGTGTTGTTTGCGCCAGGCTTTGCGAGGCTAACAGCTGCACAACACCAATGAATAAAGCGAGAATAGTTAGTTTCATTTTCAATAAGTTTTTTTTCAGAACGGATATAGTAATCCCACCTGAATCATAAAAGTCATTTTTTTTCATACTTTTGTGTCAATTAATTGGTTGTTTACAAATTGATTAATTCAACGATGCATGGGGAAGGCCCTAACTTCTCCCTGCATTTTCTATTTCATAGGCAATCTATTTTACTTCGTTTTCCTTTCAATGTAAATTTTACTTTTTGCAAAAGTTCCATCCGGAAGCTTTTGCTGCTCGCCGTAATGATAACGGAAAGGCGTACTAAGCGCCAGCAGGCGCAATATTTCGTTTATATTTTCGCCGCGGAATGTGGCATCCATGGGTATCGACGCCAAACTATTATCTCTCAGCTCAATATCTACATTGAATTTCTCGGACAACTGCTGCAATACCGACTCAAAAGTTTTGTTCCTGAATATGATAATACCATCTTTCCAGGCGGTGTACAGAAAGGTATCGTCAGTTTGCAAGGTAACATCCTTTGTATTTTGCTGATAGGTAACGGTTTGCCCGGGGGTGATAAAAAATTCCTTCTTTCCTTCAATCTTTTCTCCCTTCGACGAAAGCGAAACACTTCCTTCGATTAGGGTAACCTTCACAAATTTTGCTGATTCAAGGGCATTTACATTAAACGAGGTCCCGTAAACTTTCAACGACACATTTCCGGCGCTGACTTCCATTGGCACTTTCTTGTTTTTCGCCACCTCAAAATACCCTTCTCCTTTAAGACTGACTTTTCGCAAGTCCGATGCAAAAACCGACGGATAGGAAATGGTACTTCCTGAGTTCAGGTAAACTTTACTACCATCGGGCAAAGCCAGTTGGGTAACCGTTCCGGCCTGCGAAGTAACTGTAACCATTTGCGCCAGATTGGTATTTATGCTGGATTTGGGTTGGTTGTAAAACTGAACATAAGCCGTGTAAACAAGGATTGGAATGATCAGAATGGCCGCAATGCGCGCAAAATGCTCGTATAGTTTGCGCGATAAGCTTCGAGGTGCGTTGGCGCTTCGTTCGGTTAATTTCCAGAGTGTTTCGTCGAGTGCTTCCTCCACCTCGATTCTGGATTGCTCAAACTCCTGAAAACCGAGCCCCAGCCACAATTGCTGTAAGGTTTTCACATCGTTTTCGGTAAGACTGTATTTTTGACATACTTCAGCCTTTCGCTCCCCACTCATTTCGCTCCACTCAGACAGAATCTTTTGAAATTCCGTGTCGGTAATTAGCATCGATATATCTTGTTCTTGTTCCATATCCATTATTTTTCAGCATTTGCTCTACCCTATTTGCGGCATGCATATTCCGATTTAAATCTTCAAAAAAAAGAGATTTTGTAACTAAAGAGAGAAAACTTTGAAAGGCATAATCAAATTATTCGGCCTTTTTTTCGGAAACAACCGAAAAAAGTAAGAATACGGTGTCTTTCATCGAGTTTATCGACTTTTCGCCAAGCGATTCGCGAAGATGTATCAGCGTGCGGTACATGAGGTTACGTACCGCCGGAACGCTTATTTCAAGAATAGTTGAGATTTCGGCATATGAAAGTTCGTGGTAAAAATACAGCATGATCAATTCACGTTGTTTCCTGGTCAACGAATTGATGCCCGATAAGATCATTTTCCTGACTTCCTCCGAAATTTCATCGTGCTTTTCAAATTCGTTCACATCGAAATAAAACGAGAAATTTTCGGCCGTGCCAATTTCAATATGGTTATCTCCTTTCGCCTTTCCTTTCTGAAAAATGATCATCCGCTTAACCGAAACAATCAGGTACGATTTCACATTTTCAACATTGGCCAGCCGGTCGCGGGTTTCCCAAATACGCATAAAAACTTCCTGGATGCTTTCCTTTACAATTTCAGGCTCGGGCAGAATTTTGATTCCATAGTAATACAATTCGGAGTAGTATTTCCGGAAAAGGCTGTTAAAGCAGTTTTTATTTCCCGCTTTTAGCCCTTGCCAAACGATTTTATCATCAGAATATTCCGTCAACTGCTCCATTTAATAAAATTCAACAAAACAAATACGATTGCTGCTTCTCATTCAGAATTCAAACCTAAGCTTTTCCCTAAAGATCACAAAAAATATAGGCTATTTCTGCCAGCTAATGCTGAATTGACTTTGAAACCGATCATTGGTTTATTCCGGATTAAACAGGAATTCGTGTTTAATGCAATTCGTGTTTAAAAATTTAAATTACCGCACATTAATTTAAATAGTAAATTCAGCCCTTAATAATCAAATTCGACTGACCTTATTCCATGAAAAAATATACACCATTCCTGACACCCGCCTGCATTGTTGTTTCAAGTATTACGGCTCTATTGTTTGTCCTGATATCTTACAAATTCATCGGGATTAATCCCTCGCTCTTTACCGGATTCCGCCTATTTAATGTCGGATTGTTATTACTTCTGGCACTAAAACGAAAATCGCTGACTGCGTGGATTTTCGTCGCCATTATTGCCGGGGCCGAGTTTGGTTACGATTTGCCCGATGTTTCAAAGAACATGCAATTTCTGAGCGATATTTTTATCCATCTGATCAAAACAATTATTGCTCCCCTGATTTTTGCCACGCTGGTTAACGGAATAGCCGGGCACAACGACATGAAACTGGTTGGCCGCCTGGGCTGGAAATCGATATTGTATTTCGAGGTAGTTTCAACCATTGCGCTGGTTATTGGGTTGTTTGCGATCAACCTCAGTCAGGCCGGGGTTGGATTAACACTTCCAGCCGACGCCAGTGCACCCCTGGCAGCAGCCAAAGCACATTCATGGTCGGGTTTCCTGCTGAATATGTTTCCCGAAAATATCGCAAAGTCAATCTTTGAAGGCAACATTCTGCAAGTCGTGGTTTTCAGTATAATTTTTGGGATTGCCGTGGCAAAAATTCCCGACTCATACCGAAAAACGATGCTGCGGTTCACCGAAGGGCTGGCCGAAACGATGTTCAAATTCACCAACATCATCATGTATTATGCGCCGGTTGCGGTTTTTGCTGCTATTGCCTTTACCATCGGTCACCTGGGGCTCGATGTATTGGGAAGCCTCCTGAAACTGCTGGCTACGCTTTATGCGGCACTCATCATATTCCTTTTGGGTGTCATTCTGCCACTGCTTTTGTTCCTGAAAATACCACTAAAAAAATTCTTATTGGCCATTAGCGAACCTGCGTCTATTGCCTTTGCTACGGCTAATTCCGAATCGGCTTTACCCGCTGCGCTGGAGTGTATGGAACGGTTTGGAGTTCCGCGAAAAATCGTGGCATTTGTTATTCCTACCGGTTATAGTTTCAACCTCGATGGAACCACACTTTATTTATCGCTTGCCTGCGTTTTTGTGGCACAGGTTGCCGGAATCGACCTTTCCGTTTCGCAGCAGATAGCTATTTGCCTCGTGCTGATGCTTACCAGCAAGGGGACTGCCGGTGTTTCGCGTGCCTCTCTCGTGGTGCTTCTGGGAACTTTGTCGAGCTTCGGATTGCCAACCACCCCGGTATTTCTGATTCTGGGCATCGACGTGTTAATGGACATGGCCCGCACCACCGTTAACGTTATTGGAAACTGCACGGCAACGGTGGTTATGGCCAAATGGGAAAATGCATTTGATGAGGAAAAGGCGCTGGCCTACGAAAATGAAGTTTGACAAGGGTTTTAAGAAAATTAAGGAAAACGATAAAATGCAGAATCTTCAAACAACTTTTCAATTCAAAAGTGCATCTAAAATTAACCAATTTTTATTTCTTGATATAATTTAGCAGCTTTGTGTGAGTCGAACGGGTAAATGAAAGTAGAGGATAAAATATTACTTGATGAAATAAGAAACCGCAACCGAAAGGTTTTCGAGGCTCTATTTTATGAGTATTATCCTCACCTGACGCGTTATGCCGAAGGTTTTCTGTTTGACAAGCAAGCCTGCGAGGACATTGTCCAAAATCTATTCATCTACTTTTGGGAAAATACCGAACGACTCGATATTACGCATTCGCTGAAGTCGTATTTCTACCAATCGGTTAAAAACAGGTGTATGAATCACCTGCGCGATGTTCATGTTCAGGATAAACACAAAATCCTTTACCTCGAAGCGCTGCTCAACGAAGACGATTCGCCCGGCTGGGTCGATTTGGAAATTCTGAAAAAAGTTCAGGACGCCATTGCTGAGCTGCCACCGCAAATGGCCGAACTGTTCAAACAAAAATACCTGTTTGGCCGCAAGTACCACGAGATAGCCGAAATCAATAATATTTCGGAAAACACCGTGAAAACCCAACTGAAAAGAGCGAAGGAAAAAATGCGTAAAATCCTTCTGAAAACAACTGCATTGTCTTTTTTCCTGTAAAATCTGTTTCGTTCAGCAAATAGCACAAGAATTAGTTATCAGCAAGTCACTGATAACGTGAACAATGTGCTTTTTTATAAAAATTATCGCTCTCCTTGTCACCTTTTTTTAACTTCCGGGTGTCTTAATAGCAACTTGACTAAACGACACATGGCTGAACTAAATCAGGATATCGATTTTGAGATCATCTGGAAGAAAATTCATCAACAGACAAATGAAGAAGAAGACCAGCTTCTTGCCAGATGGTTATCCAGCAACAGTGCTCATCGCAAATACTACGATGATGCAGTGCAGTACTACAATAATGGTACACAGTTCGCACATACACCTGCCGAATTAAAGAAAGCTCTAAATAAAATTCACCGAAAAACAGGTGGTTACAATCCATACATTAACCCCCAAATCTTCACCATTGTAGCCGTAGCAGCCAGTATTCTGGCCCTGGTTTATTTCCAATTTTTTCAGCCCGAAAGAACCATGGAGCAACCTCAGACAGAGCAATCAGCGCAATCGATTGTTCCGGGAAGTAACAAAGCTGTTTTGGTGCTGGCCGATGGTACTGAACACGATTTGTCGCAAAAAAATAATACCCTGATCGACGAAGATGGATTGAAAATCAGGAATTCGGGAAACAAGCTCGAGTATAGCTCAAAAAACGCACAAGCAACTGAAATAAAATACAATACACTGAAAATACCTCGGGGGGGAGAGTATTTTCTTGTTTTAGCCGATGGAACCAAAGTATGGCTCAATTCTGAAACCACACTGCGGTTCCCGGTTCAGTTTGCCAGCGATGTCCGTATGGTTGAGCTTACCGGCGAAGCCTTTTTTGAAGTCACCAAAAATGAAAAAATTCCTTTCATCGTAAGCTCAAATAACCAGCAGGTCAGAGTACTCGGAACGCAATTCAATATTTCCTCCTATCCGGACGACCACTCGACATTGACCACATTGGTTGAAGGAAGTGTGGAAGTTTCGATACAGGGAAACCCTGCCGAAAAAACCATGCTTAAACCCAATGAACAAAGCTATTTCTCGACTAATGAGAATATTATTCAGAAACGAAATGTCGATGTTTCGCAATACGTAGCATGGAAAGACGGACGTTTTGTTTTTCAGGACCAAACACTTGAGAGTATCATGAAAACATTGTCGAAATGGTATGATGTTCAGGTGGTATTTGCAAACGAAAACAGCCGGAATTTAAAGTTTACCGGTAACCTCGAACGTTACAGCGACTTTAGTAACATTTTAGGGAAGATTGAGCGCACCAATGAAGTTGAATTTGAGATAAAAGATAAATTAATAACCATTAAATAAAAAGTATGAAATAAAAGAAGCGGAAAATGTTCGCACCATTCTCCGCCTCGGACTTAGTGAAGTAAATTACAGTGTATTAACTCACAGCACAAATCTATGAAAAAAAATCGATGTACCTCTATCCGTTGGCACGGATGGAAAAAACTTTTCCTTATGATAAGGATTACTGCTTTTTTTATTTTGCTGGGCCTGTTGCAGGTTTCGGCAAGTGTTTATTCTCAACAAACTAACCTGGCTCTGAAATTGGAAAATACCAATATTGAGCAGGTATTGAAGAAAATTGAGGAACAGAGTAAATTCTACTTTCTGTACCGCTCCGATCTTCTGAAAGAAGTACCTCCGGTATCCATTCAGGTGAACGACGCCAAGCTGGAAGATATTCTGAATAGAATTCTAGTTCCGAACGGTTTTTCGTACGAGATTGAAGACCGCGTAGTTGTAATTAAAAAGGAGGCCGAAAAAGCGACTCCGGTGCCTGTTGAGCAAAAAGCGATCACAGGTACAGTAAAAGACAAAACCGGAGAACCGGTTCCCGGTGTCTCAGTTGTAGTAAAAGGAACAACCATAGGAACCATTACCGACATTGACGGAGTATTCCGGATCAATCTTCCGGCTGACGCCAAAACACTGATGTTCTCGTTTGTGGGAATGAAGTCGCAGGAAATTCCTGTTGGCAACAACACAACATTTAAAATTGTGATGGAAGAAGAAACCGTTGGCGTTGATGAAGTTGTAGTTGTTGGTTACGGTACTCAGAAAAAAGTAAACCTGACAGGTGCAGTTTCGGCGGTAAAGATGGACGAAAAGATGGTTAGTCGCCCGGTTGCCAACGTATCTTCTGGCTTACAAGGTTTGGTTCCCGGTTTGGCTATCAGCCAAAACTCGGGTATGGCCGGAAAGAATGACGTTTCGATGATTATCCGCGGTATGGGTACTGTAAATAACGCGAAACCACTGGTGGTAGTTGACGGAATGCCTGATGTTGACATCAACCGACTGAACATGAATGACATCGAAAGTATCTCGGTACTGAAAGATGCTACTTCGTCGGCTGTTTATGGATCGCGCGCCGCCAACGGTGTAATCCTGATCACTACCAAATCTGGTAAAGGCCAGAAAACACGTATTAATGTTACCAGTTCGTATGGGGTTGAAAGTCCAACCAAATCGTATGAATTTATGGCCGATTATCCTCGGGCCCTTACACTGGAACAGCGGTTGGCCGCAGTAAACACACTTCGTTCGAACTATATTTTTAAGGACGGAACGATTGATCAGTGGATGGCTATGGGCATGATTGATCCGATCAGATACCCGAACACCGACTGGTGGAACATTATCATGCGTACGGGTTCAGTTCAAAATCATAACATCACTGCTTCAGGAAGCAACGAAAACTCCAATTTCTTTATTTCTGTAGGGCTTCTTGATGAAAAAGGTCTTCAGATCAACAACGATTATAAACGCTACAACGCTCGTTTCAACTACGATTACAAAGTTCGTAAAAACATGAACGTTGGAGCTAAATTCAGCGGTAACTGGTCGAAATATACCTACGCGCTGGAAGACGGTTTTACCGACGATAACTCAACCAACACTGCCGGGTTCGATATGCAGTATGCCATTGCCGGTATTTTGCCTTATGACCCAACAACCGGTTATTACGGTGGTGTTATGGCTTATGGCGAAGACGTTCAGGCATACAACCCATACACATTGTATGTTAACAGTTTGAACTACCAGAATCGTCAGGAAGCCAACGTGAGCGGTTACTGGGACTGGACTCCGATAAAAGGACTGACCGCCCGTGTTGATTATGCAATCAACTATTACAACCAGTTCCGTTATTCTGCCAATATTCCGAACACTTCCTTCAACTTCCAGACAAATTCGTTTGGATCGAGGGTTTATGTAGGTACCAATGCCGGAATTGGTAATTACACCAATACAGGTTACAAAACCCAGTTGAATGGACGTGTAAACTACCAGACAACCATAGCCAAAAACCACGACATAAGTGCCATGTTTGCATATAGCGAAGAATATTGGTACGACCGTTATCAATCGGGAACACGTCTCGACCGCTTGCATCCTTCGCTGCACGAACTTGATGCAGCTTTGCAGGGAACAATGACTGCCGGTGGTAACTCAAGCACCGAAGGACTTCGTTCTTATATCGGCCGTTTAAACTACACTGCGTTCGATAAGTATATTTTTGAAGCCAACTTCCGTTACGACGGATCATCTAAATTCTTACCTGGTTCACGTTTTGGGTTCTTCCCATCGGCCTCGTTTGGCTGGAGATTTACTGAAGAAAACTTCCTGAAACAATATACCGATAGCTGGCTTACCAACGGTAAATTCCGATTCTCGTACGGAGGTTTGGGAAACAACAGTGGTGTTGACCGTTACGAACAACAGGAAACTCTGGCCGAAGGACACTATATGATTGGCGGAGTTATTACCAAAGGTTTGGTGAACAGCAAAATGGTTAACACCGATCTTTCGTGGGAAACCAGCTACGTAATGAACGTTGGATTAGACTTAGGCTTCCTGAATAACCGTTTTACCACTGAGATCGATTACTACGACCGTTTGACAACTGGAATGAACCGTCCTTCACAAATGTCGATCCTTCTTACAGGAGCTTACGATGCACCTCGCAAAAACATCGGAGATTTGAGAAACCGTGGTGTTGAAGTTAACCTGAACTGGAAAGACCGCTTCAAAAAAGTTGACTATTCAGTAAACTTTAACGCTTCGTATAACAGAACATTACTCGAAAAATGGAGTGAATTTCTGAGCCGCGGTTATACCTTCCTGAATATGCCTTACCACTTCCTTTATACATACGAAGATGCAGGAATTGCTCAAACATGGGAAGACATTTATAACGCAACTCCACAGGGAGCTTCACCCGGCGACATTCTGCGTAAAGACCTGAACGGCGACGGTAAAATTGACGGAAACGATAAAAAAGCTTATTCAAATATTCAAAGAGACCGGCCAACAGCCAACTTTGCGCTTAACCTGAATGCTGCATGGAAAGGATTCGACGTTTCGGCATTGTTTCAGGGTGCTACAGGCCGCAAAGATTACTGGATCAACATTTACAACAATGTGAATTTTGCAAGCTCAAGGTATGCCGCCACCTGGGATCACTGGAACAACCCATGGTCGGTTCAAAACCGCGATGGCGAATGGCCACGTCTGGGAGGTAGCAACAACCGCGAAGAAACTACATTCTGGCTTGACGACATGAGCTATGTTCGTTTGAAAAACGTTCAGCTGGGATATACCTTGAAAGAAAAGGGATGGTTAAAAGCTACCGGTATCGAAGATATTCGTCTGTATTTCTCAGGTGAAAACCTGACCACATTTACAAAATACCGTGGTCTTGATCCCGAAAAAAATTCGAATGCCAGCGACGCCTATCCGCTTGTAAAAACATTCTCTTTTGGTATTAACATCGGAATCTAAAAAATATCCTATGAAAAAGATAACATTAAAAATATTTGCCATTTCGTTTATCGCCGGACTGGCTTTATTGAATGGTTCGTGTACGAAAGATTTACTCGACCAAACACCTACTACCGATCTTGCCTCATCGCAATTCTGGCAAACAGAAAGTGATGCTACCACTGCCCTGATGGGTGCATATTCGGCTGTTCGTCCATTATTCGACCGCGATTATTATTTCGATGGCCAGGCTGAATATGTAAGAACCAGAGGTACAAGTACAACCAGCGGAAACTTGCGTCTTGGTGATGCTTACAACGGTGGTAACTATAACCCTTCAGGTTATGGATCGTCGTTCGATAAAATGTACCGTTACCTCTACGGAGGCGTTAACCGCACCAATTATGTGATTGAAAATGTGAAGAAAATGCTTCCAACAGCCAGTGCTGCTTCAAAACCAGGATTGGAAGCTGTAATTGGAGAAGCCCGTTTACTTCGCGGTATGGTTTATTTCCGCCTGATCTCGATGTGGGGTGATGTTCCATACATTAGCAAAATTATCTACGACAATTCTGAAGTTGAAGACCTGAGCAGAACACCAATCACACAGATTAAAGACTCTATCATGGCCGATTTCACATATGCATTCGAGAAACTTCCGGTTAAAGGATCGGCAATCGGACGCGTAGGAAAACCTGCAGCTTTGGCTTTCCGTGGAAAATTACAGTTGTACTGGGCTTGCTGGAACAAATTCGGATGGCCTGAACTGGATACCTTTACTCCCAATGCTTCTGAAGCTGACAAAGCTTATCAGGGTGCCGCTGCCGACTTTAAAAGCGTAATCAACGATTACGGATTAACTCTTTTCCGTAATGGGGAACCTGGTGATTGGGGCACAATGGGAAATGCTGAAATTCTTCCAAACTACTATTATTTATTCACTCCGCAGTATGCCAATGCCAATACCGAAGGCGAAATGATCATGTATTTTACACACGGAGGTACCGGAACCAGCCAGGGCGAAGAATTGATGCGTGATGTGTCTGGTCGCTCACACGAAGGTTCACAGTGCTGGGTGCATCCACGTTACGAAATTGCCGACCGTTACCAATCAACCGTAACTGGTGATTTTGCTGACAAACTTATCCCAACGAACCCAAGTACTGCCGGAGCCCGCACTAAGCTGAACTCGGCTGTAAACCCAGCTAGTTATGCCAATCGCGACTACCGTATGAAGGCTTCAATCATGTGGGATTATGAAATGAGCATTGGTATGGCTTCACTGAAATCAACCGGATGGTGCCCATTCATCTATAAAACATGGAATGCCACGGTAACCATCAATGGAACCAAATATATTACATACAACACCGATGGTTGTAACTCAGGATTCGTTTTCCGTAAATTCCTGCGCAACTATGCCGGACAGGGCCGTAGCGATGGCGATTATAACTATCCTGTTATGCGTTTGGCCGATGTTTACCTGATGTATGCCGAAGCAACTAACGAAATCAGCGGACCTCAGGCCGATGCAATTGAACTGGTAAATAAAATCCGTCACCGCGGAAATCTTCCTCCACTCGCAGCTTCAAAAACGGCCAGCAAAGAAGTTTTCTTCAGTGCAATTGAACAGGAACGTATTGTTGAACTATTGGGTGAAGGACAACGTTCATTCGACCTTCGTCGCTGGAGAGCTATCGAACGCGTATGGTGTCCGCCTGCTGGAGACGGCGTATGGAGAATCGACACTCAGGGAGCACAGCAAACCCGCTATTTCCAAAATACTCCTGAGCTTGGTTATCAGCAATGCTACATCTTCAGAATTCCTCCAGGTGAACGCGATCGTAATCCAAACCTGACTCAAAATAAACCATGGATGTAGTCATTCAATTTGAAATTTAATAAAGAAAAATATGAAAAATTATCTTCTCACTATAGCAGCTGTATTACTTACCCTGGTAGCATGGGTTCGCTGCACCGACTTTCCTGTTGATGATGACGGATTACTGGTTACTACCCGCGGAGAATGTTACGTGAGCAACTTCGAACTGCTGGGCTCCGACTTCCAGACTGTAAGAGCCAAAACAGCTGTTGTTGATACAACAGCCCAAACTATCAATGTTGAGGTATTTTATGGTACCGACTTAAAAAACCTTTGGCCCCAGTTCTCGCTGGTAACCGATGCTAAGCTCGATCCAAAAATCACAGGTAAAGTTGATTTTTCTGATTTGGCAAATCCAAAAAAATGGACTGTTGTTTCCGGAAACCGCAAGGTTAAAAAAACTTATACCGTTTATGTAACCGTTCAGGCTAAACCTTAAAAGAACCGATCATGCAACTTAAATATTACAGTATATTGCTTTTAATTTCACTGGCACTCGGATTTATAGCGTGTCAGGAAGAAGAGTACTCAATACCTGCAGCAGGGACCGAATTACAGAACGACTGTATTAAACGGTCGCTTGGACCTAATGTTGTTGGGCTAAACATTGAATTTGCCTATGCAATGGCACTACCGAAAGATAAGGGTAAACTTGTTTCGGTTCAGGTCGAAGCATCAATTCCCGGAGCTTCAGGAACTTATCTTGAAAACCGTTCATTTTACACCAATAGCAGCGGTATCGATGTTGGTATTACCGTAGGAAATCCATCGGTTACCAATGGTAAAGTCACTGAAGTGTCATTTTCTAAAGACACCTGTGCATCAACTTTACGCTACTTCTACTCTATTCCTGAAGAAGCCCGCGGAAAAGAAGTTTCGTTTAAATTTTCGGCAAAAGACAGCAATGGCAAAACTGTATCTTATGACATGGGGCCATACACCATTGCCAAAATGGATATGAAACTCGATATGGTGCTAAGCGACAATAACAACATGTACCTTTCTATTGCCGACATGGCTGTAATGAATGCCGCAACGGCTGCCGCCAGTCCGGATAAAGTTGATTTAGTGTACCTGTATCGTGCTTTGACCGGGGTAAACTTTGCCCACGCATTGGTTTCGCCTGCTTCTGATGCCGAATATTTGCAAGGTGCAACTTTGCCATCAGGTGCTAAAAATAACACTCCTTTGTGGAAAGTATATGGTTTGCGCGATCAGCAGCTGGCTCGTCTTCAATACGGTATTTATATTGATGATCCGGATTTCCCTAAAATGGATTTCACAGGTGCGCCAAACTATGCCATCAATATGAAGGCTGAATATGGTGCATGGGTCGAAACCGCCGATGGTAAATACCGTGCTTACATTTTTGTAAACAAGGTTGACAATACTAAAAAGGAAATGACCGTAAGCATCAAGCGTTACACAATGAAGTAACCTGATGTATAATAAAGAGTTATTGTGCTTCGGAAACGGGCGCGATAACTCTTTTTCTTTCCTGATTTGGCGGCAGTTGTGGAGCAATCATCAGCAATTCACGTTGCCTTTGCCAAATATCAATGGCCGCGTCGCCGGCTTCATACCAAAAAACTCAAATTTCATTTTTTTTTATAGTCCAATCCCGTCCTGAATCGCAAGGTCCGGGGCGGGAATCTGGAAATACCGAATAAGTTTAGTTTTGACTTTACTGCACCTCGTCTGCGCAAAATTCCCGAAAAACGGATTTTATAACCTCAAAATCTAAAGCTCGTTACACCTAAACCAACAAAACCGATAACCATGTCCGGAAAATTAAACACCCTTGTTTCGTTGCTACTTGCTGTGTTCCTTTTTTCAGCAACCTCTTTGCCGGCTCAAAAATTCGTCCATCCCGGAATCGACCAGACTACCGCCGACCTCGAATACATGAAAAAGCAAGTTCTCGCCGGAGAACAACCCTGGAAAGATGCTTTCGAGCGACTTAAAACCTCAACCAATCTTCAGTTTGAAATAAAACCATTTTCCCATGTGGTGCGTGGCCCATATGGCAAGCCAAACATTGGAGGCGACGATTTATCGAAAGGCTCGAACATGGCTTACGATTACGCCCTGATGTGGTACATCACCAACGATAAAGCCTATGCCCAAAAGGCGATTGAAATTATTAATGCGTGGTCGCCTGTGATTTGGGATTTCGATTACAATGATGCCAAACTTCTGGCAGGCTGGACAGGCCACATGCTTTGTAATGCCGCAGAAATACTGAAATACACCAACTCGGGCTGGGAGCAAAAAGACATTGACCGTTTCAACGAAATGCTGATGACGGTTTATTACCCATTGATGCGGTTCTACTATCCTACGGCCAACGGAAACTGGGACGGAGCCATCATCCACTCCATCCTGGCCATTGCCATTTTTACCGACAACCGCGAAATGTTCAACAATGGCATCGACCATTTTTTACATGCCCCGGTCAACGGAAGCATTTTCAAATACATTTATCCGAGCGGACAGTGCCAGGAATCGATGCGCGATCAAGGTCATGTGCAGCTTGGATTGGGCGAATTTGCCGGAGCCGCCAAAGTGGCTTACACGCAGGGCGTCGATCTATTCTCGATTGCCGATAACCGGATAGCGCTTGGATATGAATACACCGCTCAATTTTTGCTGGGGAAAACCCCTCATTGCTACGGAAAAATTTCGGAGCGAGCCAAAAACTTTCGTGACGATTACGAATACGTTTACCGCCATTATACCGCAATGGGTATCGATATGCCTTTTACCAAACAGGCTGCCGATTCCATTCGCCCCAAAGCCAGTCGCAGCGTGTTGACAGCTTTCCGCGCCCCTTCTGCAAAACAGGTACAAAAGCAAGAGGCGCCAAAGCCTTCCCTGATAGCCTATCCGGCCGGAGCGATGGAAAAAGCAATAACAAAATTACCAGCCAACGCTTTAATAGTAAAGCCCGGCGAATCGATTCAGGAAGCTTTAGATAAAGCCGCTACTCAAAACGGTTGGGTATTGGCAGCTGCCGGTCTGCACAAATTACCAACAACTCTGAAAATTCCTTCCGGAGTAACACTCTCAGGAGAAGGTCTTGAAACTGTTCTCTTCCTAGATCCATCGTCCGGAGTGCGCGATGCGATTGTTAACGCAACTGACGATTTGCACAATGTAACCCTTTGCGACCTAGTTGTTGAAGGTGCTAACGATCCTGATCCGGGAAGCGACCCGAATAGCCGCCGGTCGTATCGAAGTGGAGGAAACCGCGGTGGAATTATCTTGTTGGGACAGTACGAAGGTCAAATGCAAAATATAACCTTGAAAAATGTGACCGTTAGAAACTGCACCTATAACGGCGTTTTCATCAGCGGAGCCAAAAATCTGAATATCCAGTGTTGCGACTTCAACGAAAACGGCGCCAGCGTGGTTCCGGGGCCGCGGCTTCAGCATAATTTACTGTTGACCCACTGCTCAAACATCAGCATAAATGATTGCCGAATGGACACTTCGCCACACGGTTGCGGAATTGCATTTTCGAACTGTGCCGATGGCTCGGTTACCAATTGCGAACTGGCACGCAACGCCTGGTTTGGTTTGCTGGTTACCGAAAGCAAAAACATAGGCATCTCAGGAAACCTCATCGAAGCCAACGACCGTAGCGGAATCATGATTCAGTATTTATATAATGGGTCCGAAAATATCACCATCAGCAAAAACCTGATTCACTACAACAGCATTTGCGGCGTAGAATCTTATGCCGCAAAAAACATCAAGGTTTCTGAAAATAAATATGCCGGAAACGGTGTCGACTTAAAATCGAACGAAAAAATCAGTCCTGAGAAAACCATTATCATGAATTAGACAATGAAAAAAATACTGATTTTAAGTGTTTTGATTTTAATATCCGGGGTCGGGACACTGATCGCCCAAAACCCGAAAGCGAACGGATACAAGGGAATCTGGTTTACATTGGGGCAGTTCTCCGAATACGGAGACAAGTATTCAGGCGGGCTGGGAACTTACACGGCCAACCACATACCAATGGCCATTTACGCTCCTGAAGTGAAAAAGACCTTTTTCACGTATGGCGGAACAACAGCCAAAGATGAAAAACAC
Source organism: Prolixibacteraceae bacterium (assembly GCA_963678915.1). Taxonomy (GTDB): domain Bacteria; phylum Bacteroidota; class Bacteroidia; order Bacteroidales; family Prolixibacteraceae; genus Aquipluma. Next base: position 4,540,884 of record OY787458.1, on the reverse strand, counting down.
CTGCTGATCATGGTTTCGTATTACGATCATCAAAAAGGAATCGTTCCGAAGCCGGTGATCATTTACGACAAAGTTGGAGTGAATGATCCACACGACAATGCCTCCATTTCGCTCGACGATAAAGGCTTTCTCTGGGTTTTCGTGAGCGGAAGAAACACCACCCGGCCAGGATTAATTTTCAAAAGCAAAAGTCCCTACTCCATTGAATCATTCGAACAAATTCGCGATGGCGAAATGACTTATCCGCAACCCTGGTGGATGGATGGCAAAGGGTTTCTGTACCTTTTTACCAAATACACCAAAGGGCGCGAACTGTATTGGTCGACAAATCCAGACGGCAAAACGTGGGCTCCTGATCAGAAATTGGCTGGAATGGGCGGTCATTACCAGATCACCAATGCCTGGAAAAACAAGCTGGTTTCGGTATTCAACTATCATCCGGGCGGAGATGTGAATAAGCGAACCAACGTTTACCTGGCCCAAACCGATGATTGCGGCAAAAGCTGGAAAACCATTGATGGACAACTGCTGAAAACGCCATTAGCTGATACGCATTGCCCGGCTTTGGTTCGCGATTATGAAGCGGAGAAAAAACTGGTTTACCTGAACGACCTGAATTTTGACTCTGAAGGAAACCCCATTATACTGGCGGTGATCAGCAGCGATTTTGCCCCGGGTCCCAAAGGCGATCCGCGTGAATGGACGATCATGCACTGGAAAAACGGGCAGTGGAATTATCACAAAGTTTGCAACTCGACACACAATTACGACATGGGTTCATTGTACGTCGAAGGTAACATTTGGCGAATTGTTGGCCCAACAGAAGCCGGTCCACAGAAATTTGGAACAGGTGGCGAAATGACCGTTTGGGAAAGCACTGACGAAGGCAAAACCTGGTTGAAAACCCGAAATATAACACAGAATAGCGAGCGGAATCATTCGTACGCCCGCCGTCCGCTTCAGGTTAACGACGATTTCTATGCTTTCTGGGCAGATGGGAATGCCGACCAATTCTCAGAATCGAAAGTATATTTCTGCAATCACAACGGCGATCAGGTTTGGGTGTTGCCCTACCACATGACTACCGATTTTGCAAAACCTGAACGAGTAAAATAAACCTTAAACGAACAACCTATACACCATGAAATAGCCATAAAAACCAAAGCTCATCCAAACCGGAAATGCATAAATGGCTATTCCATCCGTTGTATGGTTCGGCTATACAAAAATATTAATACGCAGATTTTAAGACCTAAAACAAAAATCTATACAGATGAAAAAGCTGACATTACTTATTCTGACCGTCGTTGTTTGCCTTACAACATTTGCTCAGGCACAAAACCTGCTAAGTGGAAAATTCAGCAAGGATGAACTGTCGAAAATCCTGATTGCGCCCGACAAGTGGGTCCCGTTTCCAAAAATCGATGATCGCACAGGCTGGGCCAAAGCCGATCAGGAAATGATGAAAGCCTATGTTAAAACGGCTGAAACCTACCTGAATTACGAGTGGCCGGGCATTCCGGCAACCAAATCGCTGCTCATCGAGCGTACCGGTGATCGCGACGAATATCAAACCATCAGTTTTAAAAAGCGTGAGGTATTGGGAACGCTTTTGCTGGCCGAGATTGCCGAAAATAAAGGTCGTTTCATCGATCAGATCATCAACGGAGTGTGGTCGATTTGCGAAGAATCGTTCTGGGGGGTTCCGGCACATCTTCCAAAAACCAAAGAACTCTCAGGCCTGATGGACGTTAGCAAACCATTTGTTGAGCTGTTTTCAGCCGAAACCTCAACTTTTCTGGCCTGGATCGATTATTTTCTGGGCGATAAACTCGATGCTGTTTCGCCGCAAATCCGCAAACGCATTTACCTCGAAACCAACAACCGCATTTTTCAGCCACTCATGACCAAACACCACGGATTTATGAGCTCAAATGCCGACGGACGCCGTCCCAACAACTGGAATCCGTGGATTTGCTCGAACTGGCTGAATGCCGTTTTACTGCTCGAAAAAGATCCGCAAAAACGTACAGAGGCTATAGCCAAAATACTGAATGTACTCGATCACTTCCTGAATCCCTATCCACAGGATGGTGGTTGCGACGAAGGACCAGGTTACTGGGGAGCAGCCGCAGCATCGCTTTACGACAATATTTCGCTGCTGAACCTGGCTACCAATGATGCCTTCACCTACGTTTACAAAGATGAAAAAGTCAGGAATATGGGTAAATTCATTTACCGGGCACAAATCAGTCCGGTGTATTTCGTGAATTTTGCCGATGCCAGCCCGAAACCGGGTATGGCTGCCGATATGATTTACCGCTTTGGAAAAGACATTGAGGATGCCGACATGATGAAGTTTGGCGCCTATTATCGTAAGCCTGCCGACGGATCTTCAGGCCGGGCACACTATTTCAGGAATTTCTTCGAGCTGTTTATGCAGAAAGAATATCAATCCGCAGAACAAGGACTTCCGTTACCAAAAGACACTTGGCTGCCTGATTTGCAGGTAATGATTGCCCGCGACCAGCAAGGTACAACCAACGGCTTTTTTGTGGCTGCCAAAGGCGGAAACAACGACGAAAGCCACAACCATAACGACATTGGCAATTACGTGGTTTACTACAACGGCTTCCCGCTACTGATCGATGTGGGCAGCGGAACCTACACCCGCAAAACCTTCAGCGACAAACGCTACGAAATCTGGTACAATTGCTCTGATTATCACAATCTGCCAACGGTCAACGGCAAAAATCAGCTTCCAGGAGCCAACTTTAAAGCCAACAAAGTAGCCTATCAAACAGGTAAAGATTTCACCTCTCTCTCGCTTAACATCTCGAAATCGTATCCTGCTGATGCCGGAATTATCAGCTGGCAGCGCACTGTTCGCCTGAACCGTGGCAAAAGTGTTCAGATCAACGATGCGCTACAACTCTCGAAAGCCGAATCAGTAGAGCAGCACTTGATGACCTGTTACCCTGCCGAAGTTGCTAAACCAGGAGAACTGGTGATTCATTATGCTCCGGAAGGCGCCAAAGCAATGGATTTTGTGGTCAGATACAATCCGGCTCAATTCGATGTTTCAGTGGAGAAAATAAAGCTTGAAAATATGGAAGACAAAGGCGTTAAGCGCAATTGGGGCGACAACATTCAGCGCATCAACCTGAAAGCCAAACAGCCCAAAACCAGCGACAAATACAGTTTTAAAATTTCACTGAAATAATTGGCCATCAGCAAATGAAAAACCTATACCTGATCATTGCCTTTCTCTTTCTGATTTTTTCGGCTTGTGCCCAGGAAAAAACTTCAGAAATCGCAAATAACGGAACACTCATTTTCCAATCGGGCTTCGAGGCCGGTTCAAAGGTTATTGCCAAAGGTTCGGAGGCCGATATTATCGGAACTGACCGATCTTTTGCTGATCACAATGATTGGGTAAACGATCTGGACAATCATCCCGACATTGGTAGCTTCGGTCTTCAATACCAGGGAGGCGATTCGACCATGCGCTTTGCCAAAATTGTTCCTGAACCCGGAAATCCATCGAATCATGTTTTGCAATTCTGGCTCGACCAACCCAATGTGGAAGGCTCGAAAGGGCGCATTCAGGGTAACCTTTACGGCAACAAAGGCATGAAGGAATTTTACCAGTCCGAACGCATTTTCCTGACCAGTGATTTCAATACCGTACGCACATTTCCGGATAAAATTAACTGGCTTACGATTGCCGAATTCTGGAACAACGTCACCTGGAGCCAAACGGTTCCATACGGATTCCGGATTACCCTTGGAATTGGGAAACCGGTAACTACTGAAAGTGATCTTTACTTTATTCTCGATGCGCAGGATTGCCAGTTGTTTGCCGACGGAAGCCAGAAATACACCACCCTTTGGTCGCTGACCAATCAGAAAGTGAAAGTACCGATTGGCAAATGGTTTACGCTCGAATATTACTACAAGGAAGGAAATGCCGAAAACGGAAGGTTTTACATGACCATTCAGCCTGATGGAGGTCAGAAGGAAATCATTTTTGATCAGAAAGCGATTACACACAATACTAAAGATCCGGCTCCCGACGGGGTAACCGACTTTAACCCAATCAAGCTTTACACTTCGAAACAGCTGATTGAATACATGAAAAGTAAAGACAAAACCCTGCAGATTTACTGGGATGACTTCAAGCTTTGGAAAGACAAACGACCATAAAAACTCACGATGAAGAAACGAAATATAATTTTGCTCCTATTTTCACTGGTAATCATTCCATTCATCGGTTTTAGTGCCGATCCGGAAATTGAAATTCTCCGGAAACGGGTTATTGCTGAAATGCTCGAACCCAAGGTTGACGAGGCAAAAGTAACGCAGCTCATCAGCACTATTCGCCCTGACGGAACATGGGCGGGCATTGATTACGTTGATGTTTCCAACACAGGCTTTCAACATGCGCGCCACCTGTCCAATATGGTTGAAATGATCCGTGCGTTCAGGAAAAAAAGCTCGAAACTGAAAGGCGACACCAAATTGAAAAAAGCCATTTACCTGGCTCTCGACTATTGGCTGGCCAACGATTTTATTTGCCAGAACTGGTGGCACAACCAGATTGGTACGCCCAACGCGTTGATCACGGTGCTACTTGTTATGGATACCGACCTCACCAAAGATCAGATAGCCAAAGCGCTACCCATGATAGGGCGAGCAAACCTTACGGCAACCGGAGCAAGGCCCAGCGGCGATCGCATTAAAATTGCCGGAATATTGGCAAAAACACTGCTGCTGAACCGCGACGAAGTTCAGTTTAACGAGGTAATCCGCGTTATCGAAGGCGAGATCAAGTTCTCGACGGAACGCGGCATGCAGTACGATTACAGTTTTCATCACCGGGTCGATCGTGTAAACAACACCCTGTCGTACGGGCTGGGATATGCCGATGCATTTTCCGAATGGGCAGCGTTAGTCTCCGGAACGAAATACAAATTCTCGGAAAAGCCACTTCACCAGCTGGTTGATTATTACCTCGACGGTATTTGCAAGATGATGATTTACGGCAAATATGAAGATCCCGGAGCTCAAAACCGCGACATCACCCGGGCCGATGCACAACGGGCCTTTGGCACGGCATCACTCGAAAGACTTTTGCAGGCTACCGACTACCGGCGCAACGAACTGGAAGAAATCATCCGGATTCGCCGCAACGAAGCAACGGCAAGCCTTTCGCACAGCACTTTTTACTGGCAATCGGAGCATTTTACATTCCAGCGTCCCGACTTTTTCACTTCGGTCCGGATGTATTCATCGCGCGATTACAACATGGAAATTCCATACAATGGCGAAGGTCTGATGAATCACCACCGCGGCGATGGCACTAATTACATTTCGCGCACCGGCTTCGAATACGACGAGCTCTCTCCGGTTTGCGACTGGCAGAAAATTCCTGGCGCAACCGTGGTTCAAAAACCCGAATTACCTTCAGAAAAAGAGATTCAGAAGAAAGGATTGACCGAATTTGTTGGAGCCGCCACCGATGGCAAATACGGCGTGGTTGCATTCGACTTCAAGAGTCCGCACGATCCGTTGGAAGCAAAAAAATCCTGGTTCTTTTTCGATCACGAATACGTTTGTCTGGGCGCAGGCATCAATTCTGAATCAAAATTTCCGGTAGCCACAACCCTCAATCAGTGTTTGCTGAATGGCGATGTAGTGGTAGCGAGCAACAATCAAAAACAGGTACTGACCAAAGGCGAGCGCCAGCTCAACCAGATTCAGTGGATTTTCCACGATGGCATTGGTTATTTATTCCCGGCGCCGGTCAATGTAAATTTGTCAAACCAGATGCAGAAAGGAAGCTGGTTTATAGCTAATCACCAGTCGGACACGCCCAAAGATGAAATCAGCAAGGATGTTTTTAAGCTTTGGATCGACCATGGCACACAACCGACTGATGCAAGTTACCAATACATTGTTGTTCCGGCAACCAACGAAAAAGAACTTGAAGCACAGGGAAACCGCAGTATCTCTATACTTGCAAATACAACCGATATTCAGGCGGTAACTAACCGAAATCTGGGCATCAGCCAGATTATTTTTTACACCTCAGGCGAAATAAAAATTTCTCCGGAACTGACCATTGGCATCGATTCGCCGGGCCTTGTTATGGTTAAAACTGAAGGTTCGAAACTGAAATCGATAACCGTAGCCGATCCATCACGGAAACTGGCAAAAATCCATTTAAACATTAGTGCCGAAATAAGCAAAACCGGTAATTCGTTTAAATCAGCCTGGAATAAAGAAAAGCAAATCAGCGAAATAGCGATTGAACTGCAGCAAACCGTTTACGCCGGGAAAAGTGTAACCATTGAGTTATAAAATCATGAATAACGGAACCTCATATTTATCTTTAACTTTAGAAACCGAAAACCTAAACCATACAATCCATGAAATGCATTAAAAACATCCTGATCAGTTTGTTGCTCTTCTGTTTCGCCGGAATTGGCTTCGCGCAGCAATCCATTTCAGTAAAAACAATTACCGACAAGCAACATCCGCGTATTTTGCTTCTGAACGGCGAAGAACGCCTGATTGAGCAATCGATTGCCAGCAACCCTGTTTGGACAAAAATGCACCAAACTATTTTGACCGAATGCGACCGAATGATCGGCTTGCCACCCATTGAGCGCATCCAGATTGGCCGTCGCTTGCTCGATAAGTCACGTGAAGCGTTACGCCGCATTTTCCAGTTGTCGTACGCCTATCGCATGACTGGTCAGGAAAAATATTTTACCCGCTGTGAAAAAGAAATGCTGGCCATTTCAAATTTCAGCGACTGGAACCCATCGCATTTTCTGGACGTAGCCGAAATGACCATGGCTGTTGCCATTGGCTACGACTGGCTGTACCCCAAACTTTCAGAACAATCGCGCAAAACCATTCGCGAAGCCATTGTTGCCAAGGGTTTGAACCAATCGCTCGAACCCAAATATAACAGCTGGCTGAAAGTAGTGAACAACTGGAACCAGGTGTGTAACGCCGGAATGACCTACGGCGCGCTGGCTGTTGCCGAAGATTATCCGGAGCTTTCGAAAAAAATGATTGACAATGCACTAAATACCATCCATTTGCCGATGGATGAATACAAACCCGACGGAGCCTATCCCGAAGGATTTGGCTACTGGGGCTACGGAACGTCGTTCAATGTGATGTTTTTGAGCGCTGTTGAAAAAGTATTTTCAACTGATTTTGGACTGACCTCAACTCCGGGATTCATGCAAACTGCCGGATTCTACGAAAACATGACTGCTGTGTCGAGCCTGTGCTTCAACTGGGGCGACAGCGGGCAGCGCGGCGATTTATCCCCGGCCATGTTCTGGTTTGCCCAGCGCAACAACGATCTGTCGCAACTGTGGATTGAAAAAAGATACCTTGAAAAGGATGACTATTCATCGTTTATCAGCGACCGCCTGTTTCCTGCCGTAATGATCTGGGGAAAAGACCTGCCGCTCGACAAAATTACCGCTCCAAAATACAATCTTTGGAAAGGCCAGGGTGCTAATCCGGTTTGCATGATGCGGACCTCGTGGACCGATCCGAATGCCATTTACCTTGGATTTAAAGACGGCTCGCCATCGGTTAATCACGGCCACATGGACATCGGTTCTTTCATCATGGAATCAGAAGGTACCCGTTGGGCAACCGACTTCGGCATGCAGGACTACGAATCGCTCGAATCGAAAGGCATTCAGGTTTTTGGACGTACTCAGGACGCACAGCGCTGGAGCATTTTCAGGATCAACAACCGTGCGCACAACACATTGACCATCAACGATCAGCTTCAACAGGTAAAAGGATATGCCAAAATTGATAAATTTTCGGACAAGCCTGACTTTATGTACGCTGTTTCAGATATTTCATCAGTTTACGAAAGCCAGCTAGCCAGCGCCAACCGCGGAGTTGCCATTGTTGATCAGAAATTTGTGGTGGTGCGCGACGAACTGGCTGCTTCTGACAAACCAACCACCGTCCGCTGGACCATGCTCACTTCGGCCACCGTTGAATTGGGTAAAAACAGCATTACCCTGACCAAAGAAGGCCACTCGCTGCTTTTGAAAGTAGATTCGCCAGCACAGGTAACAATGAAAACCTGGTCGACTGAGCCAACCACCAATTACGATGCACCCAATCCGGGTAAAACACTGGTTGGATTCGAGATGCAACTTCAGCCCAACCAAAAACAGGAAATTCAGGTTTTGCTGATTCCGGGCTCGGTTGACGCGAAAAAAGTAAAATTCAGCAAACCACTGAGCAAGTGGTAAAAAGTACTTTAACAAAGCAAGAAATATGAAATTGAGAATACTAGTTGTAGTAACGCTTTTTTTCTGGACGAATTTTCTTTCAGCTCAAAGCACCTGGCAAAAAATCGAAACCGTTGACGAAGTTTGTGCCATTTATCCGGTGCAAATCAAATCAATTTTCCAGAATTTAAACCTGAATTATCCGGGATTGGAGCAAGTAAAAAAGGCTTACGAATCGGGCAATTTGGCGCTGGCTTGTAAAAACCTGCTGAACTACTACAGCAAATCAAAACTTGTACGTCATAATCTGCCGGAATCATCAGAGCAACCCACTGCGGCTGCCGATTCTATTCTTCAGGATATTTACACTTTCCAGAATGTGTCCGGACAGGTTCCAAGATTAGCCGACAAGCATCTGAAATGGGCACACAACGGGCCCGAAGACGATATCGAATGGGCCTGGGCGCTTAACCGACACTACCCCACCCGCGACCTGCTTGAAGCCTATTTGAAAACCGGCAATTCGAAATATGCGCAATACATCAACCAGTTTACCAAAGACTGGATTATCAGCAGTTGGCCCTATCCGGCAGTTAAAAGCACAACAGCCATGTGGCGCGGGCTGGAAGTCAGTTTCAGGGTAAAAACATGGTCGCGAATCTTTTTCGAACTGTGGAATACCAAACTGATTTCGCCGGCCACGCAGCTTTTGATACTTAGCAGCTTACCCGATCATGCCCATTATGCACGCAATTTTCATGCACAAGGCAACTGGCTCACCATGGAAATCTCCGGATTGGCAACCGTTGCATCATCGTGGCCCGAATTTAAAGAATCAAAGGCATGGATGGATTATTCCATCGAAACGATGGTAACCAGTATGAAAGAACAGGTTTATGCCGATGGTGTGCAAACCGAACTCACGTCGAGTTACCATTTTGTTGCACTCTCCAATTTCAAGCTGTTTGCCGATATCTGCCGCAAAAACAACGTTCCGCTTCCGGAATATTATACCCAAACGCTTGAAAGCATGTGGAATTACCTGGCGCTCTCCATTCGTCCGGATGGATTTGGATTACTTAACAACGACGCCGACCAGATGTATAACCGCGAGAATATTCTGGAAGCAGCCCAATCGTACAACCGTGCCGACTGGACTTACATTGCTTCGAACGGTCAAAACGGAACAACGCCGGCTGCCGGCCCTTCATTCATTTTTCCTTATGCCGGACAATTGATTTCGCGCAGCGGTTACGATGCCAATGCACAATATTCGTTTTTCGACATCGGCCCCTGGGGAAGCGGACACCAGCACAACGACAAACTGCATCTTTCGGTGTTTGCTTATGGCCGCGATTTTTTGGTCGATGGCGGACGTTTTGCTTACCGCGGTGAAGTGGCCAGCAAATTCCGGAAATATGCTACAGGAAGCGCCGGCCACAATGTGGTTCTGGTTGATGGTAAAGGTCAGGCCGACGGGCCAAAACTGATTGAAGCCCCGCTGGCTGAAAACCTTTATAAAATCAGTAAAGATTTTGATTACGGCTCCGGAATGTTTGATCAGTTTTCAGGAGTTGAAGGACAATTCAGCCATACCCGATCGGTAGTTTATGTGCGTGGAAAGTTCTGGGTAGTTGCCGACCGGCTGACTACCGATCGTCCCCGCCACGTCGAAACCCTTTGGCACTGGCATCCTGCCAATCAGATTCAGGTTGGAAAATCAGGAATTACAGCTACTGCCAACGACCGAGGAAACCTTGCTATCATTCCGGTTGGTGCAGCAGATTGGAAAATCACCCAGGTAAAAGGCCAGGAAACCCCGGCAATTCAGGGCTGGTACAGCAAAGAATACAACACATTTGAGCCGAACCCAACAACCATTTATTCCCGGCAACTAAAATCAAACGATACATTTGTCTGGATCTTATGGCCTTCGGAAGGCAAAGCTCCTGAGGTTCAAACTGAACTTTTGTCGAAAGATAATAGTTCCGTCAGCATTCGTGTTTCTGAATCCGGGAAAGGGCATTGGAATATCACAGTTCCATTTATGAACAGCCAGAATGTACAGCTAAATTTCATCCCGGCTAAAAACAACTAATTCATCTGCAATGAAACGATTCAACCCGATATTACTTGTAGCCTTCCTGATTTTTCAGTTTTCGGCCTTTTCGTCGTGCGAAAAAACTGAAACGCAACCACAACCTGAACCGGAGATTGTGCTAACCGGAATTTTGAAAACCCTTCAGAAAGAGCACCCGCGGTTGTTACTGACCGAAACCCGCCTTCAGGAGTTAAAAACGTTGAGCAACACCGATGCCCGACTGAAAAAATACGCTGCCGATGTGGTAGCTCATGCCGATAAAGACATTTTTAAATCGCCTATTCAGCATGTGCTGATCGGGCCGCGTTTGTTGGACAAAAGCCGCGAATGTTTGTTGCGTGTGTATGATCTGGCTTTTGCATACCGCTGGACAGGCAACGAAAAATACCTCAGCTCGGCCATTGCAAACATGCGCATCGTTTGTGCATTTGCCGACTGGAATCCCTCACATTTTCTGGATGTTGCCGAAATGACTCATGCCGTTGCAATCGGTTACGACTGGCTGTACAACAAAATGGATCAGGCGACCCGCAACGAAATACGCACCGGGCTGATTAAACTTGGGCTGAACGAAGGCAAAAAAGCCTACGCCAGCAATGCCTGGTGGACGAAAGTGGACCACAACTGGAACCAGGTGTGCAACAGCGGGTTAACCATCGGGGCATTGGCGGTTGCCGAAACCGATCCGGAGATTGCACTGACGATTGTTCCGAAGGCCATTGAATATTTACCTTATGCCCTGAAATGTTATGGACCCGATGGTGTTTGGGGCGAAGGGCCAGGCTACTGGGGCTATGCCACCGATTATACCGTTTACGGCATTTCGGCCATGCAGACGGCACTGGGAAGCGATTTCAACCTGACCAAACTTCCGGGCATGAACCTGACCGGCTACTTCCCTATTTATTCTGCCGGACCTACCGGATACATGCTCAATTATGCCGATGCTGGTGAAAAGTCGAAGCTGGGCGCGCCGCACGATGATTTCTGGCTGGCCGGAGTTTACAACAACAACCATTTTTCTGATTTCGTAATCGATCAGCTCGAAACCCGCACTGCGAATGTTTACGACGTCATTTGGTACCGGCCATATGCCAAATCGGCCGCCAAACGCGATCTGGATAAGTTTTTTGACGGTTCGGTTGCGCTGTATTTTTCCAGAAGCTCGTGGACCGATGCGAATGCCTTGTGGATTGGACTAAAAGCCGGTTACAACAAGGTTAATCATGCTCATCTCGATCTGGGGAATTTTGAGATGGACGCCCTCGGAGTTCGCTGGGCACGTGATTTGGGATCAGACGACTACAACCTTCCGGATTATTTCGGGAAGCTACGATATACCTATTACCGGTTGCAATCGATCAGCCACAATGTTCCGCTCCTTAATGGCCAAAACCAGCGCGAAGATGCCACCTCTAAATTCGTAAAACATGCAGAAGGCATTGCAGAACCATATGCTATACTTGATTTTACCGAAGCCTACAAAGATTTTGCAAGCTCGGCACAACGTGGAATGAAAGTGGTTGACTCGCGAAAATCAATTCTGATTCAGGATGAATTTACGCTGGCCAAACCCGCCGAAGTGGTTTGGGGTGTGACTACCGATGCAACCATCCAGATCATCAATCCCAAACAGGCTGAACTGACTTTGGGCGGGCAAAAGATGACGGCCAAAATTCTGTCGCCTGCCAATGCTGTATTCGCTGTTGAATCAGCATCACAACTGGCTCCCCAAAAGCTGAATACGGGAGTCAGCCGCTTATTGGCTAAAGTTCCTTCAACAACCGGCAGTATAACTGTCTCCGTACTATTGGCGCCGCAATGGCCCGGAAGTTCAAGCAATTATTCAGGTGAAATAACACCGCTGGCAAAATGGTAAAAACTCATTTATTGAAAAAACATTAAAAATGACACGAACAATACTTTTAGCTTTTCTCCTATTCTTTTCAGCAACCATTGGATTTGCACAAAAGAAAGCCGACTATTCAGCCGACCTGAAACAATTGCACCAAAATATCATCAATGAATTTTTAAGCAGTCCGCTGAGAACCGATACTTTGCAGGCCTTATGCGACAAGCTTTTACCCAACGGTTCGTGGCCGGGAATTGACTATACCAGCAAACAGCGCGGAAGCTGGCCAACCGTTTTGCACCTGAGCTACATCAATACTTTTTCAAAGGCTTATCAAAAACCGGGTTCGGCTTTTTATCACGATCCGAAAATGCGGGAAGTTATCCTGAAAGCACTGAATTATTGGCTCGATAACGATTTTCAGTGCCCCAACTGGTGGTACCCCGAAATTGGTGTGCCAATGCAACTGGCGCCTATCCTTATCCTGATGGAAAATGAACTGTCTGCTGATCAACTTTTGAGAGGAATCAAAATACTTGATCGCGCAAAAATTCGAATGACCGGGCAAAACAAAGTCTGGCTTTCAGGAAATGTACTGATGAAATCGCTTCTGCTGCGCGATACTGAAACGATCCGCAAAGCCGCACAATCCATTCAGGAAGAAATGAAAGTGAGCCTGAGCGAAGGTATTCAGCCCGATGGATCGTTCCATCAGCACGGGCCGCAAATCCAGTTTGGCAACTACGGACTGGCGTATGTGGGCGATATGATCAAATGGATCAGAATGTTACGGAACACGCCGTTCTATTTCGATGAGTCGAAACTAAACATCCTGCGCAATTACCTCATCGACGGCCAGCAATGGATAACCTGGAAAAACCAGATGGACATCAGCGCCTGCGGACGGCAATTGTTTATCAATGCGCAAACCGGAAAAGCGCAAAATCTGGCAAACGATTTCAGTCAGATGGAAGCGCTAGACCCGAATTTTGCCCCCGTTTACAAAAAGGCCAATCGATACGAAAACCTGAGCGGAAACAAACATTTCTGGCGATCTGATTTCCAGATTCAGCGCACTCCCGGGTATTATTTCTCGGTAAAAATGTGTTCGGAGCGTGTTCTGGGTGCCGAATCGTGCAACAATGAAAATATCCGTGGCTATTACCTGGGCGACGGTGCTACCTACCTGTATCAATCGGCCAAAGAATACGAGAATATTTTTCCGTTCTGGGACTGGAAGAAAATTCCGGGAACAACCACACATCAGGACGACAAAGAGTTACCGGTTTTAACTGCCGGAGGTTATCACATCCCAAGCAATTTTGTGGGTGGTGTTTCCAACGGAAAATCGGGCATTGCAGTAATGGACTATGTGCGCGATGGAGTTTCTGCAAAAAAAGCATGGTTCATTTTCAATGACCAGATTATTTGTCTGGGAGCCGGAATTACCTCGACTACAGGCATTCCGGTAACCACTTCGGTTAACCAGTCGTTCCTGAACGGTGAGGTAGTTGCTAAAACGGATTCAGAAAAAATACTACCGTCAGAATCATCTGAAACCCTGTCACCACGATGGATTTTGCACGATGGCGCAGGATATTATTTTCCGGATGGCGGCAATTTAAAACTCGAAACCAAAACCGTAACCGGCTCGTGGAACCGGGTAGCCCTGATGTACAAAGACGAACCGATCAAAGCCGGAATTTTCAAGCTTTGGTTTGAGCACGACGCCAATCCGGCCGGACAAACCTACGCCTACGGCATTGTTCCGCAGGCTACCAAAGCTAAAATGCAGCAAATAGAGGCCAAACCCACTTTTACAATCCTGAACAACGACGCCAATATTCAGTCGGTAATTTCTGCCGATGAAAATCTGGGTGGAGTAATTTTCTATAAAGCTGGAAAATCAAAACTTTTTGGAGGTATTGAGACCGACCAGCCCTGTGTTATCATGGTTAAAAGAGAGGGAAATAGGCTGGCGGTTTCAATATCCGACCCAACGCAAAAGCTTGCCAAAATCCGGTTGATTCTCGACGGAAAATATAAAACTTCGACTGCCGGATTAACTACAAATTACAGTCAAAACAAGTCAGAATTTACTATTGATCTGCCTTCAGGCAACGAAGCCGGTAAGACTGTTTCGGTGCCTTTAACCAAAGAAAAATAAAGCCGGAAGCATGAGGATGATTCGTAAAATAGGACTTTCGTTGTTGTTGCTGCTAAGCTCAAACTTGTTGCCGGCGCAGGACAATTCGTACAAAACAACCATGTTGTCTTTGTGCGATGCCTTGCTGCCCACCCAACTGAACGAACCGGCCAGTCCGAATTACGGCGCGTTGGTTTGTCCATCGGTAAATCCTGAAAATCATCCGCTTCACTCGCGCGCTGCCGAAGCCGTTTATCCGTTTGCTGTGGCATGGAAAGTTACCGGGATGCCAAAATACCGGGATGCCGCCATAAAATTGGGGAACTGGCTAATTTCCATTCAGGAAACATCGGGAAAGAAAGCAGGTGGCTGGAGCGAGGTTTGGCCCGATCCGCAGCAAAAAGGATGGTTTGGAACTACTACCGATCAATTGATTTCGCTGATCGGCGCATATCCAATCATGAAACCCTTTTTGAGTCCGGCGGAAATTGAAAAATGGAATTCGTCGATGCAAAAAGCAGCGGAGTTTGTAATGCAGAATTTCCCGGTAATGTCGAATATCAATTACAATCCAACAGCGGCGGCAACACTGGTGCTGGCCTACCAAAATGTGGACAAACCGAAGCAAATATGGCTGGTAAAAGCCGATTCGCTCATGAATGTTTACACCCTGCCATCCATCGACCGGCAAAACCTGCTGACCGGCGAAGGCATGGGCGTTGATGAAGGCTACAACATGGCTCAAAGCATTGGATACATTGCACTTTACGCGATCTTAACGAAAGATCAGCACATTAAACAAAAAGCCGCCGATTTGCTGAAAGAACACTACCTTTTTGTTTATCCCAATGGATCAGTCGATAATTCGTGGGGAACCCGATCTTTTAAGTGGAATTACGAAAGCGGTACCAAAACAGCACCCGGCGTTTATTTCAGCTTTGCATTGCTGGCTGATATGGATCCAAGGTTCAGTACTCCCGGATTAAAATGTCTGGAATATCTGAATAAAGAATGTATTCACAACGGTTTTATCACATATGGGCCACACGCCGACAAGCACTCAAGCAGTTCGCCACCATGCAATTACTCCACATTTGCCCGTGCCCAGAGCCTGGCTTTAGCAGTTGAATATGGGGCGAAATCAACCACAACCACCACATTTCCGGCTCAGGAAAACGATTGGTTTAAGTTTTTTCCTGACATTAATGTTGCGGTAGTTCGGACCAAAAAAATAATGGCAACGGTTTCTGCCTATGGCGAAATCCGCCGGTACCCGCGCCCTTCGGTTTGTCGCGGCGGAAGCATTACCAATTTGTGGATGGAAGGATTTGGCAATCATGGATTTATGCAGTCATCATCTACCGCTGATTACCAAAGAATTGAAGCGCAGCACATGCCCATTGAAAATGATTTGCTCTCGCTGACTCCGCAGATTGAATTCACTTCCGATGGCTCCGTTTTTTCAAATATCTGGGAAGAGAAAGGCAGTATGAGCGCTGAAAAAGATGGTAACCAAATAAAAGTATCGGTTTCAGGCAAAATGAAAAGCATCAAAGGAACTCCTTCAGAAGTTAGCTACAAACTAACCCACCGGTTTTATTCGGATTACCTGACCAAAGAAATTACTGTTTCTGGAGAAAGCCATTCTTTCCGAATTGTGGAACCAATTGTAAATGACCCCGGAACCACTTTCAGGCTTGAAAATGACAGCACGGTTACAATCAAAACGGGGGCAACAGAATGGGAACTTCGCGTAACCGGCTGCACGGTTCCATTTCATATTTCGCTGGGAAACGATGCCAGCAAATACTGGTGCCCGTTCCCGTGCGTTGAAGCCTATCCGGTAACTATCAGCTTCGAAACCCCATCGAAAGCGCCTCAAACCATTACAATTTCATTAGGTAAAAAGAAAGACTAAATTCAGAACTATGAAAAAGCTAACCACACTAATTCTGATTCTTCTGAGTATTCAAACCCTCTCGCCTGCCCAGAAAACCATTACGCAGGACGAGCGGATGCAATGGTGGCGCGAAGCCCGGTTCGGCATGTTCATTCACTGGGGTCCGTATTCGGTTTTGGGTGGCGTATACAACGGTCATCAGCAGCGCCGCGGCGGAACCGAATGGATCATGAACCGCAGCAAAATTCCAGTCGCCGAGTATCAGAAATATGCCGCAACTTTTAACCCGGGAAAATACGACCCCGAAGCCATCGTTTTGCTAGCCAAAGAGGCCGGAATGAAATACATCATCATTACCGCCAAGCATCACGACGGTTTTGCCATGTTCAAATCGAACGCCAGCAAATTCAATATTGTCGATTTTACGCCCTACGGAAAAGACGTGCTCGACGCGCTGGCAAAGGCTTGCCGGAAATATAACATGAAACTTGGCTTCTATTATTCGCAGGCGCAGGACTGGAATAACCCGGGCGGAGCTGCTGCCCGGAAGGTGGCAACCGAAGGATGGGCCAATCCCGACTCTACCCGGATTGATGCTTTTACTGCAGCCAACAAAGGCCATTGGGATCCGGCACAAATGACGGCTTCGATGGACGAGTACATCGACAAAGTGGCTGTTCCGCAGGTTCGCGAACTGTTGACCAATTATGGCGATGTAGCCGTTTTGTGGTGGGACACGCCCACCGGCATGACCGACGAATACGCGCTAAAACTACAGGCATTGCTGAAACTTCAGCCAAACATTATCACCAACGACAGGCTAAAACGACCAAACTTTCCGGGCGACACCGGCACTCCTGAACAAAAAATACCGGGACAGGACGAGCTCGACGGCAGAGACTGGGAAACCTGCATGACCATGGGAAGTTCCTGGGGATACAAAAGCTGGGACGACAAATGGAAAACTCCGGGAACCTTGATTCGCAACCTTTGCGACATCGCGTCGAAAGGCGGAAATTACCTGCTCAATATCGGCCCCGATGCACTTGGTCAGGTTCCGCAACCCAGCATCGATGCGCTAAAAGCCATCGGCGTTTGGATGAAAACCAACAGCGAAGCCATTTACGCGACAAAAGCCAGTCCGCTGGGCAACTTCGGATGGGGCCGCTGCACGCAGAAACAGGAAAACGGCAAAACCACTTTGTACTTTTCGGTATTCGACTGGCCTGAAAACGGACAGCTCGAAATCCCCGGACTTCTGCAAAAAATCAGCTCTGCCACTTTGCTGGCCAATAAATCCCCACTGAAAACAACTTCAGGAAAAAAGGGACTGATCGTTCATGTTCCGGCAAAAGCTCCGGATGCAGTGGCTTCAATCATAAAAATCCAGCTTAAAGGCGAGTTTCGCAGAAGTAGCCCGGAAGTTCCAAAAACAAAAATGAAAACCGGGGAACTGGATTAACGCTGTAGAAATTTATAAAAACCTATACACATGAAAAATTTTCTTTTACTGATGGCTTTCATTTTGGGAATTCAACCGGCCTCGCCTGCCCAGAAAACCATCACGCAGGACGAGCGGATGCAATGGTGGCGCGAAGCGCGGTTCGGCATGTTTATTCACTGGGGATTGTACTGCATCCCGGCTGGAGAATGGAATGGAAAACCTGTCGAAGGAATTGGCGAATGGATCATGAAAAGGGCGACTATTCCGGCAGCCGAATACCGGCAACTGGCCAAACAGTTTAATCCGGTCAAATTTAATGCCCACGACTTTGTGGCAACCGCCAAAAATGCCGGAATGAAGTACATCGCCATCACTTCGAAACACCACGACGGCTTTGCCATGTTCAAGTCGAATGCGTCGAAATACAACATTGTTGATGCCACGCCTTACGGGAAAGATGTAATTAAAGCCCTGTCCGAAGAGTGTCAAAAACAAGGCTTGAAAATGTGTTTTTACTACTCGCAATCGCGCGACTGGAATGAACCCAACGGACTCGATAACGACTGGGACTTCCCGAAAGAACGTAATTTTCAAGAATACCTCGACGAAAAAGTGAAGCCTCAACTTACCGAACTGCTCACCAATTACGGGCCAATCGGGCTGATTTGGTTCGATACACCAATGGATATTTCGCGCGAACAGGCACAAAGCCTGAAAGATCTGGTACGCCGGATTCAGCCTGAATGCATCATCAGCGGACGGTTAGGAGGCGGAGTCGAGACCGATTATATGTCCACCGGCGACAATGTGATCCCGGCAACTGTTACCCCAGGCGACTGGGAAGTTCCGGCAACCCTCAACAATACCTGGGGATTCAAGAAAAACGACCACGAGTGGAAATCGCCGGAAGCGCTCACCCGTTTGCTTTTCGACATTGCAGCCAAAGGCGGAAATTATCTCCTGAATGTGGGCCCAACCGCCGAAGGACTGATCCCTCAGGAATCGGTTGACATTCTTGACAAAGTGGGCGAATGGATGAAAGTAAACAGCGAATGTATTTACGGAACACAGGCCAGTCCCTTTAAAACCGAATTTAAATGGGGAAATATCACCCAGAAACAAGGCAAACTTTATCTCGGAATATTTAACTGGCCAACGGCAGATTTTTATCTGGAAGGACTGAAAAACAAAGTCAAAAAAGCCTATTTGCTGGCCGACAAAGAGCAGAAAGCGTTACCTTTTAAAGCGTCGTACAACAGGAAAACCGGTCACTATCGCCTGAAAATTGATCTGCCCAAAACAGCTCCGGATAAAGTAGTTTCAGTTGTCGTTCTTGAAATTGAAGGATCGCCGGAAGTTGAAACAGTCATTTGCCAGCAGGCCGACCAGACTATTCTACTACCCGGAGTTTCCGGAGAAGCCAGCAAAGACAACAAACCCGCCGAACTCAAATTTACGGCACGTGGTGGCGGCGCCGACTGGCGCGATGCAGCTATCAGCCTGACCTGGAATTTCACCGTTGAGAAAGCCGGGACCTACCAAATAGACCTGGTGACAACCGAAACTGGTTCGCATGGATCGCCCGTGTGGCAAGGCGGACAAAAAATGAAAATCCGTTGTGCCGGACAAGTTCAGGAAACAACGATAACGGCCGACAGCAAAGAATACAATCAGCGAAGCCAATACTGGAAGCTGATCCATACTTCGTCCGGAAAAATCAAATTTGAAAAGCCCGGAACCTACGAATTGTCGCTCATTCCGGAGAATTTCGGCGAAATAAAAACAGGATTTACTTTCAAAGAAATCCAGCTAAGCCCCGTCAAATAGTAAAATTAAACCAGTAACAAACACCAAAATTGATATGAAGACATTTATTGCCTTAATCATTTTAATCAACACGATTCTGATGGTTCCCGGAAAATCAATGGGACAAACACGTAAAATCGTTCAGGATGCCCAAACACAAACCACTTTGATGCTGAAAGAAATTGAAGCCGCAAAAACCGGATGGGACAGCAAAAAAGGGACACCCGTTTCGCCGCGTTCGCTTACGCCTGATGGAAAACTGATTTTGGTCCCGTCGAAAGACTGGACCAGCGGTTTCTTTCCGGGAGTTATGTGGTTTTTATTTGAACTTACCGGCGACAAAAAATGGGAAGAACAGGCCCGAACCTTTACTGCCCAACTCGAAAAAGAGAAGCTGAATGGCGGAACCCACGACATGGGCTTCAAGATTTATTGCAGCTACGGAAATGGTTACCGTTTAACCAATGATGCTGCCTATAAAGACATTATCATCCAGTCGGCCAAAACCTTATCTACCCGGTTCAACCCGAAAGTAGGCTGTATCCGTTCGTGGGATCACAATGCCGATAAATGGCAATTTCCCGTGATCATCGACAACATGATGAACCTCGAACTGCTGTTTGCCGCTACCCGGCTGACCGGAGATTCGTCGTTCTACAAAATTGCAGTGAGCCACGCCAACACGACCATGAAAAACCATTACAGGCCCGACTACAGCAGCTACCATGTTATTGATTACGATCCGGCGACCGGAAATGTGCTGCACAAACACACCCATCAGGGCTACGCTCACGAGTCGGCCTGGGCGCGCGGACAAGCCTGGGGCGTTTACGGATACACGATGTGCTACCGTGAAACCAAAAACCCAAAATACCTGAAACAAGCCGAAAAAATTGCAGCATTTATCCTGAACAATCCACGTTTGCCCAAAGATTTAATTCCATACTGGGACTTCGACGCGCCAAACATTCCGAACGAGCCGCGCGACGCCTCGGCTGCAGCGGTAATTGCCTCAGCATTCTACGAACTCAGCCAATACTCGGCTAAAGGCAACTATTACCTGAAACTGGCCGACCAGATTACCAATAACCTGACCAAACATTACCGCTCGCCCATCGGTCAGAACAGAGGGTTTATCCTGATTCACAGCACTGGCTCAAAACCCATGAACAGCGAAGTGGATGTACCTTTGAACTACGCCGATTATTATTATCTGGAAGCTTTGCTGCGGGCGAAAAAGCTCAAATCGAGAACTAAATTTTAAGCATCCAACAGATAAAATCAAATGCGAAAAACAGTACAAATTTTATCGATCATTTTATTGGGAATTTTCTCTACATCAACGCAAATTCAGGCAAAAAATTTCCCGGTGAAATCGGTTGAGGAGTATCTTTCAGCAGAACAGCAATCCAAATCAGGAGATACAATTGTCTGGGAATGTGGAACCTATCCTGACGTTAATCTGATTATCACCAAAGATCATATACAGCTTCGGGCGGAGAAAGCGGGAATGACCATCTTTACCGGTAACAGTAAGGTTGAGATCAAAAGCAATTACAACGTATTCAGCGGATTTCAGTTTATAGGCGGAAAGGTTAATGGCGACATTTGCAAGGTTTCTGGTAGTTTCAATTGGCTCGAACAGCTTAATTTTTCGGATTATCACTCAAATTATTACCTGAATGTAACTCCCCGATGCGAGCACAACACTATTATTTACTGCAACTTCGAAAAAAAACCAGAAGATAAACCTAGCTCGGTGGTTCAAATTCAGGCCGATGAAAAAATACCAGGATACCATGAAATTCGGTTTTGCTCATTTAAAAACCATACAGCCCCACCCAATTCCGGTAGCGATTATGGTATCGAGGCGCTTCGAATCGGGTATAGCTATCAGGCCAAATTCATCAGCCGGACAATCGTTGAATATTGTTATTTCTACCGTTGTAACGGCGATGGAGAGGTTATCTCGTCGAAAGCCCGCGAAAACATTTACCGTCGGAATACTTTTGCCGACAATGGCGATTCGCATTTAACGCTTCGGCACGGCAGCGACAATGTGGTTTACGGCAACATTTTTTACGGCGGAGCCGGTATCCGGATCAAGGAAGGACAGAACCAAATGGTGTACAACAATTACTTCAATACAGGTGAATTTTGGGCCATCAAACTCGAAAACTACAAGGTAGATCCGCTGAAAAATATTGTGATTGCACATAACACATTTGCCGGTTCAGGTTCGCTCAAACTGGGTGGGAAAGGCGATTTTCAGCCAACGGAGGTATCGTTGGTAAACAATCTGTTTTACCAGCCAACCACCTCCATTTTGGACGATCTGACCGGTAAAGAATCGTTCTCCGGAAATACCTTTCAGGATGCGCCGAATCCTCCGGCTCAAATAGGATTTACGCCAACCAAAGTAAAAATCAGCAAAAATGAATTTGGGTTTTCCCAGCCTGAAAAAAGTATTGCCAGCGGAAAAATCACCCCGGAAATTCTGGATATACCTGACCAGAACGATGATCCTCAAATTAAGATGGATATTGCCGGAAATCATCGTCCTGAGACGAAAAAGTCGGTTGGATGTTTTGAGCCTGGTAAAAAATCGATTCCGATGCGGACATTCGCCACCGATCAAAACACCGGGCCGGAATATTTGCGCAAAAAGGCCGCACTTACTCAGTATGCCATGCAATACTTCTCTCAGGAAAATCACCAGCGAGCCGAAAAATTGATGAAGGAAAAGCCGGTAACTGTTACAGCCTCAACATGCAAACGCAGTTCTGGCGGAAAAAATGATTTTTATTCGGAAGGCGATTATTGGTGGCCCGATCCGGCAAATCCATCAGGTCCGTATATTCAGAAAGACGGTCAAACCAATCCGGAGAACTTCACCGATCATCGTTTAGCAATGATTCGTTTGAGCGAAATCACGGCTACTTTAACTTCAGAATGGCTGCTAACAAAAGATAAGAGGTATGCCGATCAGGTATTGAAACATCTCAATGCCTGGTTTGTAAATCCATCAACTCGCATGAATCCAAATATGCTTTATGCACAGGCCATCTGGGGCAGATTCACTGGTCGCGGAATTGGATTGATTGATGCTTACCATTTGGTTGAAGTTGCTCAATCGGCAAAAATCCTGATTGACAATCATGCCATTTCAGAGAAAGATGCCGCGAAGATTAAAGGCTGGTTCCGCAATTTTTTGGTCTGGATGACTACTCACCAATATGGCATCGACGAAATGAATGCCAAAAACAATCATGGTACTTGTTGGGCGGTTACTGCATCTGCAATGGCAACTTTGGTTGGTGATAAGCCAATCAGGAAAATGTGTTCAGATCGTTTTAAAACGGTTTTGCTACCCACTCAAATGGCCGTTGACGGAAGCTTTCCGCTCGAACTGAAACGCACCAAACCATACGGTTATTCGCTTTTCAACATTGATGCCATGTGCAATCTGGCTCAGATTTTATCAACTCCGGAAGATAATCTATGGGAATTTACCACGCCGGATGGCAAAAGCCTGAAAAAAGGAATGGAATTCATTTTCCCGTTCATTGCCGATAAATCGAAATGGCCGTTTGCCAAAGACATCTACATCTGGGAGGAATGGCCGGTCCGTCAGTCGTCGCTGTTATTCGCCGGAATGGCCTACGAAAATGAAGATTACATCAATACATTTCTCCGTTTGCCAGCCAATCCAACCCATCCGGAAGTGATCCGAAATCTTCCGGTTAGGCATCCAGTCATTTGGATAATGGAATAAGAATTGCCACAAAGGCACGATGCAAAAATCAAATCTTTCGGGTGTTACAATTAAACTGATTTCATGAACAAACTAAAACCAACGAAATGAAGTACAAAAATCTATTTATTCTTTTCTTGTTAGTGCTTGGACTTCAGGCCGCAGCACAAAATCCGCACATTTTGGTTGACTCGTCCGATAAACAGGCAGTCCGGACAAAAATTAACCAGCAACCCTGGGCAAAATCTATTTTCGACGGCATGAAAAAAGACGTCGATGAATACGTCAACCGCCATCAAACCGATCCGCAATGGATTTTGAGCCGTTACCTGATGAACCGCGTTCCGGGAAAAAGGTACACGCGCGTTTATTCCGACGAATCGGGGCAACGATTGGTTAAATGGGAAGGCGACGCGCCTGTGCCAACGGTACGGGTAAATACTTACCTGCGCACCCCTATTACCGAAAAAGGCACTTCGTACCGAAAACCTACGCTTGAAGAATTGGTGCCGAACGACACTGCGAAACTGATGAACCTGTATAATCCGGAAACTGATAAGAAGGAATGGACCGATCCGCAAGCCTACATTACATCGATCAACGGTGAAATCAACGATTTGGCGCTCGATGCAGCGATTATTTACTGGCTGACCGGCGAAACAAAATATGCTAAATTCGCTGCCGATATACTCGACCAGTGGGCCAAAGGTGCCTATTATCAGGAGCCCATCATCGGGCCATGCCGTACCGGTTTTCTGGATATGCAGACTTTGGGCGACCAAACTTTCCGGCCAATTATTCTGGCTTACGATTTTGTGAAACCATTTATGGTACAGCAAAATTACGACCAGCACTGGTATCAGCCAGTGTTCGAAAAATTCGCGTCAACACTCGCCTTCCGAGGTTTCTGGAACAACAACTGGTACGCTGCCGAAAGTTCAACTTTGGTTTTTGCTGCACTCAGCCTCGAAAACCAGCAGAAGAAAGACTACTACCTTCAGTTTGTACTCAGCAAAGACACCATCAACGGCGGTTGTGGTCAGCTGGCTTTACCCTCAACTGTTGAAAAATGGCTGACTCCTGATGGTCACTGGAAAGAACCGGGTGGTTACCACAATTATCCGGTCGGCAATTTACTGTTGTCGTCGCTGGCTCTGGAGAAGAACGGATACGATATTTTCAGGCGCTTTCCAGCACTCTTCAGGGCATCGTATGCCATGATCAAATATTCGTTTCCGAACCTGACTGTTGGAGCTTTTGGCGATACCGGCCGTGCTTCTCAAAGCGCCGAGTCGCTCGAAATCGGCTTGCTTGGCGCAGTCAAATACAATCAGCCGGAGTTGCCTGAAATGCTGGCATCCATGAAGAAACTGATTGACGGCGGAATTTACAACAGGGAAAAATCCGGATTTCTGGGACTTCTGTGTTTCCTTCCCGACATTCCGGAGGCAAAAACCACCTACCAATGGCCGCGCACCGGAACATTGGAATTCGCCCGTTACTTCTTGCAGCGCAGCGGAACCGACCCGCAGACCGGCCTGATGGTTGGCGTGCAGGGCGCCACCTACAACCATAACCACTGCAACGGCATGGCCATGGAATTGTACGGCTGCGGAACCGTTATGGGAATTGACGCCGGAACCGGCCCGAATTACGAACACCCTTTGCACCGCAATTATTACAGCCAATGGGCTGCCCACAATACGGTCGTCGCTGCCGGAATGTCGAGTTCAGTTCCTTTCAGCGGATCGGCAGGAACAAAGCAGATTGGGCAAATTGAATTAGCTGCGATGGAGCCCCTACCCGACGCCGATGCTGTTTCGTCCGATTATTCGTTCACCGATACCCGCTACCTCGACAAATCGACCAACACCAAGCAGTCGCGTACGCTGGGCATCGTCCGCACTTCCGAAACCAATGGTTATTACATCGATATTTATCGTTCAGATAATTCGATCAGCAACGATTACGTATATCACAACATTGGCGACAATGTCACTTTCCTGAATGAAAAAGGCGAAGTATTAAAAACTGATGAAGCCAAATATCCGGTCACTGAAAAGGATTATCCGGGGTTCCGTTTTTACACCGATGTACGAAACCTGAAAAACTACTCCGGAAACCTGACAGCCCGTTTTGCAGTAAAAGACGATCAGCAAAACGAATCGTTTATGCAGGCGCTGATTGCCGGAAACGAAGGCCGGACCTATTATCAGGCCTATTCGCTGAAAACCAAAACGGCCGCTCAATACAATGGTAAGCCACTGCCGCTGTTCACCATCCGCACTGAAACGGAAGCAAAATCAAAACCATTCATCGTAGTTTTCGAACCTTTCTCAGGTAAAAACGGACAAACAGTTGAGCGAATTTCGGTTGAAAAACGAACCGACAGCGGAACATTCACGGCATTGACGATATTCTGTAAAAATGCATCGAAACAGGAGATTTTTCAATCGACCGACCCTACAAAAACATTTGCCACATCAAAAGGCAGCTTCAGCGGATATTACGCTGTGGCTGGCTTCAGCGCCAATCTACTCAGTTCGCTTTATCTCGGAAAAGGCACCGAAATATCGCATTCGGGTTTCGTACTGAAATCGAAAACTCCTGATGGCTCGGCAAACCTGACAATTAATGGAAAAGATATGACCATTAGCTGTAATCAGGAAACAGATGTAGTATTGCCACAAACAGCAAAAAAAGCGTGGCTTAAACAAGGTTCGATTCGTACCAAACTAGCAGTTTCAAAATCTGGAAAAGGAATTTCAATAACTGTTCCACCAGTGGAAAACGGCGAGATAATTACAGAATAAATTGTTCAAAATAAGAGAGGCTGCTTCCATGAAAGTCTGCAATGGCTATAATGGACAGCCTCTTTTTCAAATATTCTATGCTTGCCCGGTTGAACCGGAAACTGCCACCATAATTTAAAGGTTGAAAACACAGGCAAGGCAGCCAGATTCATTTTGCTTTCCTAAAAGTTAGTTATTTAATCAAATTTTTGATACCAAAGGTTCAATTTCTTTCCAGAACTGGTCATCAAGCAAACGGGCGCTGCCCGCCATGGCGGCCGACTCCATCAATTCTGAAATCACCGTTTTTACGTTAACATTTTGGCTGACCAGCGCACGCTCAAACGAAGGACCAAACAGCGGATAAGCGCCGGAAATGTTGCCTCCGACTACCAAACATTCGGCTCCGAATTTCGACAACAGAGGGGCCAGAAAATTCCCGATTGCAGTTCCGAAATGTTCAAAAACTTGTCTGGCAATTGGGTCCTGATTTACACTTTCTGCAATTTCCTTTACTCCTGAAACCTGAATTCCGGTTCGTAAAGAATATTCTTTGATGAACCACCGAGTTGAAAAGTAATCGTCGGCTATACCATTTTCGTAAGGAATGTGGTAAACATAGCCCATTTTCGGCACCCGATCGCCCTCAATCACTGGCACACCGTTGGTCAGGAATGCCGATCCAAAGCCGGTACCAAGCGTGATGGCCACCACATTTTTGTAGCCCGCCGCTTTCCCGGTCCAGCATTCGCCAACGGCAAACGAAAGGGCATCATTCAGGTAACGAAAAGGCATTTCCACCGGAAGGTTCAGCCGTTTTTTCAACTCGTCGCCCACATTGATTCCGTAAAGGCTGTCGTATTTGGCCACATTTTTCATCAAAGCCACGCCGGTTTGGTAATCGAACGGACCGGGCATTGCAAAACCGATTCCGGCCAGTTCATCAATGGATGCACTGTTCATGGTTTTGCGGAGGGCTATTGCCCAATCGTTCAGAATTTCGTCGGCCGAAGCCTTGTTATTCACCTTTTGCTCCGCCAAACTTTCCGGAACCATTCGGCTTGTTTCCATATCAACCAATACCGAGGAAATATGACTTCCTCCAATATCTACTCCGATTGCATATCTGGTCATAAATCCTGAATTTATTTCATAAACGCCACCACAAGCACGGCTTCCCGACCCGAATTATTCGTAACAGTGTAGCTTTTGGCTGCGGCCGGAACCACAAATGTTTCGGCGTAACGGAAGGTTTCCTTTAGTCCGTTTTCTGATTCAACGGTAACCGAAGTTCCTTCCACCAGACTAAGTACGTGAAATTTTCCTTCGGTCTCAATATGCACTTCCGAATTGAAATGATATCGCTGCACCCGATAGGTGTGCTTTTCGTGTGTAGGTAGTTCGTAAAGTTTCCAGTCGCTGCCTTCCTGAATAAGCTGCGGAACAGAAATAAGTTCCTTCCGGGCTTTTTCGCCTTTGCGGTCGAAATAGAGGTTTTTCATTCCGTGCCCGATGTTCAGCGGACGCGGATTTCCATCCAAATCAGGACGCACCCAATCGTACATTTTGAAAGTGAAAATGTAAGGTGTTGTGCTGATTTCGAGCACCAGATTGTCGATTCCGGAGCCATGAATAGTGCCCGGAGGAATCAGGAATAAATCGTGCTTTTCGGCCGGATGAACCTGAACAAATTCAGTAATATCAATGGCTGTATTGGTATTGAAACTTTGCCAAAGTGCCGATTCAAATTTTTCCGGCTCGATATTTTCCTGAAAACCGAGATAAACTTTCGCGTCGTTCTTCTTATCAAGAATGTAGTAGGTTTCCTCCTGCGTAATGTCTTCGCCAAACTGCTCCTTGCAGTATTCGGGCCGGGGATGGCACTGCACCGAAAGATTTCCGCCGTCGAACGTGTCGAGAAAATCGAAGCGTAACGGGAAATCATCGCCATATTTGTCGCGGTGGTTCCCGAGTACAGAATCACCTTCGGCAAACATCAGGAAATCGAACGATACTTCGAGCAGCGTTTTCGAACTTTCAAACACGATTCCGTTTTCGGGTGTGATCAGCTCAAACGACCAGGCATAATTGGGTGCTTCTTTGTTCAGCCCGTCAATGTGCTCTTTAATCCAGCTTCCGCCCCAAACGCCGGGCTCAAACCACGGACGGGCGCGGAAGAAATTCCGGCTCATCTCCTTTAAACCATTCCGAAGCATATCTCCTTCCATCCAAACAAAAACATCTTCATTTTGGCCGTCAACAATGATATCGATGTCGCTCAGAATTTGCTTTTTGTGCCGGTTCAGTACCACCCAATCGACAAAATAATAGCGTTTATACATGGTTTTCATGTCGGAACACTTACTGGCGCCCAGATTTTTGACGCTCTTAGCCCGCGCCCTGAACTGAAGTTCGTTTTTAGGCATATCGATGTACAGTAACAGCCCTTTACAGCCTGAAAGCTGTGCACCCGAACCATAAATGATATTAACATCGGCCTGCGAATCCGGCAAAAGGTTTTTCAGCTTTTCAGCGTCGAAATAGTCTGCCAAACTGATGGTTGCCCGGGTTCCGAAGATTGAATCCGCATCTCTCATGAACGGAGCAATCAGCGCATCAATTTCCGGTTCAGGTTTCAGGGCACTTTCAATATTGACCCAGTTTATCTTTATTCCAGCACGGTCGGCCGACTGTTGCAACTTTTCGCGAAAAACATCAAAATACACTCCGATATAACCATCGACCACCACCACCGGCTGCGATAATATTTTTTTGGAGAGTTGTTCAAAATCGGCAAAAATCTGCCTTTCGTCCAGTTTAAACGACGGATAAATATCGTACGAATCGGTCACCGCACCGCTTTTCTGGTAAGGCATTAAGAATTGTGTTGTACTTCGTTTCATTATTTTTCTTCTATAAAATCTGTAATTTTTGTTTTCCAAAGAAACCGGATTGCTTTAATCCATTCATTTCAAATTTGTATTGGGCTGGCTGCCGAGTTTAATCAGCATTTTACCGCCATTCACCACATTCTGAAAAGGAATGGAACAGACGCCGGTTTCCTTGCCGTTTACCTGAATTGACTGAATATATTGATTGGTCACTGAATTATTTTCGGTTTCAATCGTGAATGTTTTTCCTTTAAAATATTTGGGATTCAGTTTGATGGTTACCTTGTCAAATAACGGGCTTCCAACCTGAAATTTCGGATTGATTTCGGTCAGACCTTTTACGTCGAACAACCCTATGGAAGACATCACGTACCACGCTCCCAACTGACCCTGATCTTCGTCCTGTCCGTAGCCGTAACCGTGAATTCCTTCGGTGCCATAAAACTCGTTGCAGATGGCGCGAACCCATTTTTGCGACAACCACGGTTCCCCTGAGAAATTAAACATCCACGATACATGCAGATTGGGTTGATTTCCGTGATTATACAAAGTTTTTAGTCCGGCAAAAGCGTCAACTTCTTTACCACCGCCAAAAATGTTTTTCTGCGATTCGATAAAAATGCTGTCCAAACGGTTGTTGAAGGTTTCCTGTCCAAGCATTTTGACAAGTCCCTCTGGCTGATGGGGCACATAGAACGTATATTGCACCGCGTTTCCCTCCTGAAACCCGCGCCACGGAGCCAACGGATCGAACTTGTCGATGAATTCGCCTTTGGAATTTTTTGGCCTGATCAAACGGGTCTGCGGATCAAACAACAGCTTCCAGCCTTCCGACAATTTGGTCAGCTTTTCGTAGTCAGCCGTTTTGCCCAATTGTTTGGCAAACTGCGCCACGGCAAAACTGCTGAACGAATATTCCATGGTGTGCGAAGCCGCGAAACCCGATCCTTCCGGAGTCGATTTCATGCTTAAATGCTCTTCATACGGAGAATAACCCCGCTGTACAAACTGGCCGACGTCCATTTTTCCGGCGCCTTCAATGCGGCCTTCCGAACCAATCTCGTTCTTTAAAGCCGCTTCGTAAGCCAGCTTTACATCAAAATCGCGGATTCCACAGTTGTAGGCCGAAGCAATGGCCAGACCGGTGAAATTCGTTCCCACGCCCGAAACATATTTGCTGCAGGCAATTCCGTCGCCCAGCCAGCCAGCATCTTTGTAAACCAGCAACTGGCTTTGCACCCAATCGGAATAATACTCAGGATAGGCAACAGCCCACAGTTGAGTGAGGTTCCAGAATCCGCCCCAAATAGCATCAGTATTGTAATGGTGGTGAATAGGTTGGCCTTTGGCGTTGAGTGCAATCTGCCCGTTTTCGCCGTTGTTTTTCGGATAAGCTCCGTTGACATCGCTGGCCAAACCACGCCCCAAAAGCGCATGAAACAAGCCTGTATAAAATTTCACTTTGTCGGCTTCAATTTTTCCTTCAACGGAAATCCGGCCAAGATATTCTTCCCAGGTTGCCAGGGCAGCTTTCTTTGCCTGATCAAAATTCAGGTTTTTTGCTTCGGATTCCAGGTTCAGTCGCGCATTTTCAACCGAAGTGTAAGAAAGGCCAAGTTTTATTTCGATGGATTCATTTTCTTCGGTACTGAAAGTAAAGTACAATCCGGCGCCAACACCTCTTTCTTCCTTTTTATCCGGAGCTATTTTGTCCTTTACAAAACTTCCGAGCGATGCCGGTTTCTTGTTCATTTTTCCGGAGAAATACATGCGTACATCCGCGCCTTTTTGGTAAATATTCACATACACCGGCGAGGTAATGACGTAGCCTTCAATCCGGCCATCATCGGTGTATTTCACGAATGTATCTTTCACCTTGCCACTTTCGCCCTGCTGGTTGCCAATGTCAAAAAGGATGTGCGCCTGATCAGTTTTTGGGAAAGAATACCGATGAAATCCGACCCGTTTGGTGGCAGTCAACTCTGCTTTTACCCGATAATCTTTCAGAATAACCGAATAATAGCCCGGCATAGCATGTTCATCTTTTTTATCGAAGGTTGACCGATACCCTTCTTCGGGTTTATCGAGTGCGCCGGGTACGGTTTGAAGTTCCCCGACAATGGGTGCAACTACTACTCCCCCAACCTGAAATTCGTGGAAATTGGCAAAACCTTCGATGGACGTGTGCCTGAAATCGTAGCCTACAGCCTGCCAACCATCCGGATTTCCCAAATGGGCGTCGGTTGACGGAGCCAGCTTGGCCATGCCGAACGGCACCGCAGCCGGCGTATAAAAAAACCAGCGGCAATGCGCCGTTCCGATGTTGGGATCGACGTAATCAATAGGACGTTTTAATTCCTTGCCATGAACGGAAAGTGCCGCTCCAATCATAAAAAGTACGATGAATTTAAATTTTGAATAGCGCATATTTTCATTTAAGTTGAGTTTCGCCGGAACAATGAACAGGAATCTTCTAACACTCCTCTACAGGTTCAGATATTTGTCCATACATTTAAACTAATGTGCAAACATATTTATTTTTCAAATACGAACAATCATGATCAAATATATTTTCAGAAGAAGTTTGGGTTAAGACAATTACTTTCGGATATAAAACAACACACCTCTCTTCCACTCATCTTAAATATGTGCATACATTTCAGTAATTAGACGTTAAGGTTGCTATATTTGTGGCATTAATCAGTTTGAATCATGAATCTGAAAATCGATCACAGCAGCTCCACACCATTGCATTCTCAGGCCGAGAAACTGATCAGAGAATTAATTTCGAGGGAAGAGTACCAGAACGGGAAACTGTTGCCCAGCGAGGTTGATTTATCACAGCAGCTTGGAATTTCGCGCAATACATTACGGCATTCTATTAACAAACTAGTTAACGAGGGCTTGCTGATCCGGAGAAAAGGTTACGGAACCAAGGTGGCTACAAAAGGCATTTCGGGACGGGCCAAAAACTGGCTGAGCTTTTCGCAGGAAATGAAAGCGTTGGGAATAACAGTCTTCAACTTTGAACTCCATGTTGGCTGGCAGGTACCCGACAAAGATGTCGCCACATTTTTTGGATTGAAGCCCGATGTCCGGGTGCTAACTCTTGAACGACTTCGTGGAAAGGAAAATTTCCCGTTCGTGTATTTTATCTCGTGGTTCAATCCTGAAATTGGAATAACGGGTAACGATGATTTTAGCCGCCCGCTCTACGAAATACTGGAAGAAAAATACAATGTCAAGGCGACACTTTCATACGAAGAAATTTCGGCCATAAAAGCAACCCTGTTTCTATGTCAGAAGCTTGAAATTAACAGCGACGACCCGGTTCTTTTCCGGAAAAGATATGTTTACGACGAAAATAAACGTCCGATCGAGTTTAATTTTGGCTATTACCGGGGCGACAGTTTTGTGTACACGGTTGAAAGCGAGCGAAAATAAGTGTGTCTAAATTTTTTCATTTAAATGAAAAGCTCTGTAATCACTATGATTACAGAGCTTTTAAATTTCAATTCATCGTCCATTACTGGTATTTATATTTTTTCACTCCCTATTTTCTGTGGAATGATATAATCTTAAGCATTCTCGCCGCCACCATCAATAGTTTTAATAGTTCCATCTTCGTTGTATTCCAACTCAACAACTTTCAGGCTGCGCAACCAGGTTCTCCCTCCTGAAGGCAAACTGTCGTGGTGAAACAGGTACCACTTTCCTTTAAACTCGGCGATAGCGTGATGAGTCGTCCATCCAACAACCGGAGTCAAAATTACGCCCTGGTAGGTGAAAGGCCCGTATGGATTATCACCGGTAGCGTAGCACAACAAATGGGTGTCGCCGGTTGAATACGAGAAATAGTACTTGCCCTCGTACCTATGCATCCACGAAGCTTCGAAGAAACGGTTTTCCTGATTGGCTTTCATCGGAGTTCCATCCTGATTGAGGATCGTAACCAGACGTGGCTCTTCAGCAAAACCAAGCATATCATCAGACAAACGAACTATGCGTGATGGCAAAGCCAATTCGTCTCCTGAAGGCAAATAAGCACATTCCAGCGCTTTGTTGTCTTTGTAACGTTGCAACTGTCCGCCCCACAAACCGCCGAAATACATGTAATGCGTTCCGTCGGTATCTTCAAAAACGGCTGGATCGATGCTGTAACTTCCGCGAATTGGGTCGGGCTGAGGAATAAATGGACCGGCAGGATTGTCGGCAATGGCAACGCCAATGCGGAAAATATCGGTTTTGTCTTTCAGCGGATAATACATGTAGTATTTGCCGTTTTTGCAGGCTACATCACAATCCCACAATTGGCGGCCGGCCCACGGAATGTCGCTCACTTTCAGCACTACGCCGTGATCTGTCAGCGGCTCGTTTTCAATGTCCGACGTGGAGAAAACACGGTAATCATTCATATCAAAATGGTCGCCATTATCGTTCTCCGGAATGCCCGATTCTCGGTCGTGCGATGGATAGATGTACAGCTTTCCTTCGAAAACATGAACAGCCGGATCGGCCATAAAATCGTTCTCGACTAAGTATCTTGGTTGTTTCATATTGTTATTATTTACGATTTAAGGATTGACCATTTACTATTTATTTCTTGAAATCGTAAATAGTAAATGATCTAATAGTAAATTACTTATAGTTCTTTTGCCAGTTTAATCATTTCGTCAACTACCGGTTTGCGCTGGTTGTTGCGGTCGAAAAGCATCGGGTAATCCTTTCTGCCCCGGATCGGGAAATTATTCAGCCAGGTAGTATTGTCAGTTAATCCCCAAACGGTAACGCGATCTACCACGTCGTTGTATTTCAGGAAGAGGGCAAACATATCGAGCATTCGCTTATTCCATTTTTGCTGAACATCGTCGGGTACTGCTTCGCGATAAGGGTCCATTTCTGCTGAATACTTGAAATTGGCAGCGATGTTCGCGCCTTCGTACGGACTTGGCAGAATGGAAATATCCCATTCGGTAATGAGAATGTGCACACCGGCATCTTTAAGTTTCCTAAGGCTGGCTTCTGTTGCTTCGAGCGTAGGGGAATTCATGTGCATATGCGCCTGCGAACCTACGGCGTCAATCCGGCATCCGTCAGCCTTGAGTTCTGTCACCAATTGAACTATCGCATCGCATTTGGCTGGCGTTTCCACATTGTAATCGTTGTAATACAATTCGGCATTCGGGTCGGCTTCGTGCGCAAACTGGAAAGCATACTTAATGAAGTCTTTACCCAGAATTTGATAGAATTTGCTATTTCGGTAGGTACCATTGTCTTCAAACGCTTCATTTACAACGTCCCAACCTTTTATGCGGCCTTTGTATCGACCAACAACGGTAGAAATATGTTGCCGCATCCGCTCTTTCAGCACTTCAGGAGATACATCTTTCCCTTCAGCATCGAGAAAAAACCATCTGCCAATTTGCGAATGCCAAATCAGGCAGTGACCGGTTACCGTCTGCTTATTTTTCTCGCCAAAAGCGACAAATTTATCGGCATCTTCCCAATTGTAGCGGTTTTCTTCAGGATGAATAGGCTGCGGTTTCATGCAGTTTTCAGGAACAATTGCACTGAATTCTTTGGCAATCAGTTCCGTTTCAACCGGATTAACTCCGTTAACCTGCTGCATATTGACAGCTACACCAAACAAAAACTTGCCTTTGGCAGCTTCGCCTAATGTTTTTTGCGCTTTTGTTTGCAACGTTGCCAGCAATACAAAAGCCATGATTACTGATAATATCTTCATTTTTAGTTTGTTTTAAGCGTTTTCTTTTCGGCGTTTATTTAAATCTCCTTCAATTTTCACTTCCATTTTCTTGTCAATTACATAGAAGAAAAGCAGGCCAACTCCAATCAGGAAAGGAATTGATGGGTAAAGGCTTACCAGCATTCGTGCGCCGCTGGCCACCGATTCAGGTTGAACAATTTCCTGCCCGACCACAGCGCTTTCTTTGGCAATGTAGCCGTACAAACCCAATATCCAGGTGAGCAGAGCTCCGCCAATCGACAGCCCGGCTTTAAGACCGACCATCATTGCTGAAAAGATAATGGCAGTTGCCCGGCGGTTTGTTTTCCATTCCGAATAGTCGGCAACATCGGCAATCATGGCCCAAAGAATTGGTGTTGTGATTCCATAGAAAAACATGTGCAACATTTGTGTAAGGTACATCATGCCAACGCTTTTCGGAGAATAAAACAAAAATGAGAGGATGAACAGGGTTGAAATAAACAGGGTTAGCTGGAATACATCGCGTTTCCCAAATTTATTGGCAAATCTGGAAGAAATGGCAATTCCAACCATCGAAAATATAATTCCGGCAGCATTAAAAAGTCCGAAGCCTGCCGAGGCCAAATCGTTGCCAAAAAAATTAAGTCCGATTGATTTCAGGAATGAAATGATGGGATGCAAAAAACTTTCCAGCGAAGCCTTATCGACGTAATAATTGAAATAATACACGTAAGAGCCACCTTTCATGGCCAGAGTTATAAAAATCAGGATGGTCATTACCAGCATGATAATCCAGGGTTTGTTTTGAGAAAGGTCTTTTAAGTCTTCTTTTACGCTCGATTTTTGTTCTTCTGTCGGAACAATGCGCTCTTTCGTAGTCAGGAACGTAATAACCAACAAAAGCGTTCCGGTTATGGCCAGCCAGGTCATTACCGTCTCCATTCCGGCGGCTTTGTTGCCTTTGCCGACATACAAAATAATGGGCAACATAAATGCCTGAACAAAGAACTGGGCAAACATGACCGCTGTAAACCGGTACGACGATAAGCTGTTGCGCTCCGACATGTCGCCGGTAATTACACCGCTCAACGACGAATACGGAAGGTTACTCGAAGCATACAAAAGCAGCAACAACGAATAGGTTATAGCCGCATAAATCACTTTCCCTTTATAGGCAAAATCGGGCGTTGAAAAAGCCAGCAAAGCCGCAATACCCAGCGGAATGGAGGTAAACAAAATCCACGGACGGAATTTTCCCCATTTCGACTTGGTGCGATCGGCCAATGCTCCGATAATCGGGTTAAAAACAAATGCCGCCGTCAACCCGAACACCAACATAATTATAGACGCGTCGTTGTTTTTGAGGCCGTAAATGTCGGTATAAAAGAAAGCCAGATAAGTTACTAAAGTCTGAAATACCAAATTGGCCGCCAGGTCGCCAAGACTATAGCCAATTTTTTCGATGACAGATAATTTTTGAGTGCCACTACCCATAATTTTAGGTTTTATTTTTGATTAATAATATTCGTAATGCGATGAATAATTGCCCCTTACAAACTACTGAAACTGCACCCAATCGATTTCAACCGGAGAATCTTTCACCACCACAATCAGGTTATGAATTCCAGCCTGAAATTTGGACACTTTAGCTTCAACTGTATTCCAGTCGGCACTTTTAGGTACTTTGATCTCTGCAACTACAGGTCCGTTAACTTTATCCAGACGGATTTCCAAGGTAGCACCTTTTTCTGACAAAGCCCTTACCTGAACCGTTTTAAGCTTTTGCTTCCCGAAGTTAACCGCGTTGTACTGAATCCATGCATTTTTGCTATTGAGTATGGTTTTCCAGCCGTTAAAAGTGTTCACAGAATCGAGTAAAGCAACGACTGAACCCGTTTCACTTTTGCTGCTGTACCGGTCGATTTCAATTTTGTTGGTGGCTAAAGTAACACCTACTCCACGCAAAGTAGGTGTTACTTTCCGGATTGTTCCATCCGCGTTGAAATATAAACTGTCGACCCTTATCGACCTGTTTTTATCGAACTTCGGTGAATAATCGTTGTGATGATAAAACAAATACCATTGTCCTTGATACTCTACAAACGATTGGTGATTGGTCCAGCAGTTCACAGGCGATTCGTCCATCACCACGCCAGCCATTTTGAATGGTCCCATCGGATTATCGCCAATGGCATATTCAAGCCGCTCAAT
Organism: Prolixibacteraceae bacterium; assembly: GCA_963678915.1. Lineage (GTDB taxonomy): Bacteria > Bacteroidota > Bacteroidia > Bacteroidales > Prolixibacteraceae > Aquipluma. The sequence goes on along the minus strand of OY787458.1, from coordinate 4,503,974 downwards.
TTTGTTTTCAACGTGTGGAATCGTCAGGTAATAAATGCCTTTGCGTTCGAACAAAAACGGACCTTCTTTCAAACCTTTTTGAGGAAGATTCGCGATAATCTGCGGCTCCGATGCCAGCTCGGTCATGTTGTATTTTAGTTTGGCCACCATGATATTTCCCATCGCCCAATACAAATAAGCCTGCCCGTCCTTGTCAATAAACACATTCGGATCGATGCCATTCACTCCTTTAATTGGCTCGGGCAGCGGAACATAAGGTCCTTCAGGTTTATCTGCAATAGCAACACCAACACCAAAACCTTTTCGGCCATTGGCATCGGCCACGTTTTTGTTGGCAGGAAAATAGAAGTAATACTTGCCGTTGCGTTCAATGCAATCGGGAGCCCACATACTGTACGAAGCCGAATCGACCCAGGCAACTTTATTCTGGCTGACAATCATACCATGATCGGTCCAATCAGTCAGGTTTTCAGAAGAAAACACATGGTAATCGGCCATGCAGAACCAGTCTTTTCTCAAACCTTTTCCGTCAGGAGTGGGAATATCGTGCGATGGAAAAACATAGACTTTTCCGTTGAAAACTCTTGCCGTCGGGTCGGCTGAAAACTGGTTGCGAACAATTGGATTTTGAGCTGACAGGCTGGTGATTCCCAACGCTGCAAAACTCAATATCAATGTTTTATAAATATTCATTTTTATAAGTTTAAAAGTTACTTTAATTCCTTCTGAAGCTCATTCACTGCATTCGCCAGGAAAACATACCAGGCACCGCCATCGATGATGCATTCGTTTTCGCCCCAGAAGAATGGCCAATCATCTTTATTCTCCAGATAATCAGGTTTCAGCAAAATCAATCCCGGAACAACTCCGCCCGGAATAGCAGTAAAATCGGCGCGGGTATTTCCATAAGCCATTTTTTTGGAACGTGTACCCACCGAGCTCACAAAGGATAAATTTGAATAGGGATGACAACCCAACACATAATTGAGGCCTTTGTAAACATACTCGGCATCAATTATTTCAGGAAATGCTTTGTGCACATAGTAATTGGTTATCGACCAGTTTATTGCATGAGAACTTCCTCCCCAGCCACTCGTAATTACCGGTACTCCGTAAGGGTTTTCCTTAACGCTATTGTCGATTATTTCCTTGTATTTCAATACATAGCCTTTCAGTTTTTCTTTATAAGCCGCATCCATGTAAGGAACCGCCAACAGCGTCTGAATCAGGTTGCCCCGTCCTCCAAAACCTGCGAAATATCCAGACATAGGACCTTTACTTGTACTCATCCGATCGAGCATAGGCCAGACTTGTTCCTGAAACCGGTCGGCGTATTTCTTTTCTTTAGTGGTTATATACAATTGAAGAGCAGGAACTACATCGGCGCCTTTACCCATCATTTTCATAAAAAAATCTTCATTTTCCTTGGGATTTTTGCTTGCTTCGTCAAACAGCCTTTTGGCACATGCTAAACTCCTGTCGGCAAGATCGTTGTTATAGCCTCTTAGCGCACGACTGGCCTCAGCCAAAGTAGCCGCTGTCTGATAATCGAGGAATGTCATGCGATTGGTAAAGGCCCAGCGATCGTCCAACGTTCCGCTCGACAAGCCATCCGATTCGTAAGGTTTCAGGTTTGGGTTGTAAGGAAGATTGTCAGTTTCATTGATGGCATCGCCAAGGTGATGATACTGGTGAAGATTTGGAACAATAATCCCTCTGACCGGGTGACCAATATTTTCGCACTGAGCAACCAGATTCAGCGTACCATGTTCAATCTGTTGTAGCATATCCGGCTTTCCATCCGGACGGTGGATATCAACATAACGGGTCTTTTGGTCAATGTAAGTTTCATCACGGTCAACTTTGAAATTTTCCCAGGTTTCCACAAAACTCGATATAACACTGTTGTGCGAGCCGGTTTGAATGTCGAAATCACCGGCATCGAACCAGCCGCCAACGGCCATGTTCGGAATACGCTCCAGCGATTTGTATTTCGTGTCGGTTGTTGGCCCCTGCACATAGCCATCAAAATGCTGGTGGTTTACCGGAGCCTGAAGACAATCGTCCAGATAAGGAGCGCCATGCCAAACGCGGTAGGCCTCATTCACCTCCATGTGGTCCATTTGCACCGGGAACCAAACATCCATAGTTGGATGCCAGATATTGTCGTAAACATTTGGACCGATAACGAATGTATTTGTTTTCTGATTGCCATATTGAATGCAGTAAACACCGGGTTCTTTCACCAAACTGAAATCGAATTTGGCGTAATTGTAACGGAGGTATTTTCCCCAAACTTTAACTTCACCTTTAAACTTTTCAATAAATTTTCCATCGGCATTGATCTGCCAAACAGAGGCTGATGCCAAGGGAGTATCGTTTTTATCCAGTTCAATAACAGCCACTTTTTCCTGAGCAGGAGTGTAACCTACCTGAGAAAAACCAATCACAGGCTCGCGTTTCCAGTCGGGAATAGCATTGGGTTCAACATACCAGGTCAGCACTTTTCCTGTTTTATTGGCGGGAAGCAAGCTGCGAACGACAAACCATCCGTTTTGTGTCAGACTACGACCATCAAAAAGCATCAGATCAGCATCCTGACTTTCAAGTTTCACCAACCGTTCAGGATCTTCAGGAGCAAGAATGAAAGTTTTACCAACTGCTATTGGCGAAGGCACAATAAATTCACCCTTTCCCCGGTCGTCAAAAGTGGTATGGCCGCTAAACTGAGGAATTTTATTGCTGATCGGTTCAATTTTCGTGGTACTGGCCGGGTATTTCGGGAAAATTGCCGGATTTCCGTCAACGAGATAAGTTTTTTCAAAGTAAGCCGAAGGCAAAAATTCAAGATTGAAACCGGCTTTCCCCACAAGTCCCTGAGGAATTGGCTTATCCAGGGAAACAGATATTTCTACTCCGTTTCCTTTCGGTGTAACACTTATTTTAGAGTTGAAACTGTAATCTTTATAAGTCAATTCAACGCTAATCGTGTTGGTTGCTTTATCCACTTTCCGATCGACAAGGCTTGGGATTAAATCCCATTGTTCGGGAGTGTTTTGCAATCTTACTGCACCACCGGTGACGGTTCTCACGCCATGATGAATCATTTCAATTCCGGCTGTTTTTTCGTCGTTAAACATACCGTTATACTGATCGCTAAACACCAAAATATTTACTCCGGTTTTTTCGAAATAGTCGAGCTCATTCAATCGGAGTTGCTGAGCATATAAGCCGAAAAAAACGAAACTGAAAGCTATAAAAAGGTATAGTTTTTTAAACATGAGTTTATTATTAAGCCGTTGTTAATTATTGGTTTGAAATTTTATCGCTGATGTGGAAGTAATCGAAATCGGCATATCCGCCAGTATTTTTTGTAGCATAGTTGAATAATCCGAAACGGTAACCCATGAAATGTTCCATCAGGGTGTATTCCATCTTCAATTCTCCTCCTATCACGTTCCATGTTTTACCATTGAGGCTGTAGTAAAATCTGGCAACATCAATTTTATCCCTGAAATCACATTCAATTTTCAGGTAAACGGTATTTTGCGAAAGAGGAATGTTTTGCAACTCAGTTGGTTTATCGGTTTTGTTGCTAACCATGAACAGGAATTTCTTTCCATCAACAATTTTTACTCCTACCTGTCCAAATTTCCGTTGAAAAGCAGTCAGTCCGGCAAAATCTCCGTCTTTCATTCCTGAAACATCAAGCTTTGTTGTGCCTGAACAAACCGGACCCAATGTGCGCTGTGTCAAGGTATTTCGCGATTTCAGGAAAAGTGAGTCGATGCGTCCGGTTTTCAGTCGTAAAAAGCCCTCACGTTCCGAAACCGACCACAGACTATTATCCGGATTGTGGTTCCACTGCCAAACTAATGGTAAAGCCGGATCGCCTTTCTTTCGGTTAAATTCATCGTTATTTACAATTCCGGGAATTAAACCTTTGCTGGCAGGCAAATCCAGTGCTTCAGGAACTTTGCCATTGACGCCAATCACCGGCCATCCATCTTCCCATTTCATCGGAACGAGAAAAGGAATTCGGCCAACTGCACCATGATCCTGAAACAAATAAGCAAACCAACGACCATCAGGTGTATCGATTATTCCACCCTGTGCCACTCCCTGATCCTGAAGCGCCACTCTCCCTTCCCACGGACCGGTAATCTGATCGGCACGGTGAACCACCACGGTACGCATTCCGCCACGCGGCCAGGCAATGTTGAAGAGATAATATTTTCCGTTTACCTTAAAAAGCTGCGAACCTTCACCAAGGCCAACATTCGGACCAAGTGGTGCATTGGTGTTTTCAATTAAAATCCGATCGGTTCCTTCCTTTACTCCTGAAAGATCACTTTTCAACTCCACAATATGCAATTTAGCTACACCCGAAATCAGGTAAATCTTCCCGTCATCGTCGAACCACAAGGAAGCATCGTGAATCCCCGGACTAAATGAAGTGGTTTCCCAAGGGCCTTTTTCAATGTCTTTCGTTTTATAAATATAGGTTTTGTCGGTAGTTTGGGCATAGGTCGAAATGTAATACATCCCGTTATGAAACCGGATGCTGCTTGCCCACGAGCCTCTGCCATAAGTACTTTTGCCGTTCACCAGGTTCATCGCATCCACATCATCCAGAATTTGGTAGGCATAACTTACCATTTCCCAGTTTATAAGGTCTTTCGATTTCATTACCGGAACTCCTGGTGCCATGTGCATCGTTGTGCTGCTCATGTAATATGTGTCGCCCACGCGAATCATCGACAAGTCGGGCACATCGGCATAAATCACAGGGTTTTGCGCCTTTTCAACTTGCGCAGATGTGTTTAAACTGAATATTACTGAAATTGAGAACAGTATATAAAAAATCTTTTTTGGAGCTAATTTCTTCATTGCTTTTATTGTTTGAATTAGTCGGTTATCACGTCAATCTCGGCATACCCGATATTATTATTGTTTTCAGTATTTTTTAATGCCTGAAACTTGATGTAGCGTGCTGCCACAGGCTCAAATTGTTTGGTTTGCCACAACGGGTTGTTTTTGATATTGGCAAATTCGCCTTCACTGACAAGTTTCCACTTTTTACCATCAGCCGAAGTATAAAATCCGTAGTGCGTAATGATAGCAGGTTGCCATGAATTCTGTTCGGGATAATATTTAAATCCACTCAGCGTTAACTCTTTCCCAAGGTCGATTACCAGATCGGTCGGAAGTTTTGTTTCCTTGCTGTGGCGCCAGGCTGTTGAAATGTTTCCATCCAGAATCCGATAAGCTTTTTCATCTTGTATTCCGACAATTTTCCAGTCTTTACGGGGTAGCCCGAACTCCTCAACCATTGCCACACTGCTTTTCCCTGTCGATGGTTCAACCGAAATGGCGCTCACCTTTATTTTGCCTTCAGTGTTAACCGGTCCAGTGTACTTTGTCGAATTTTTGGTTGCTTCAGTGCCGTCGAGCGTGTAATAAATTTCCGATTCGGCATCAGCCGGGATTATTTGAACTTCACCTGCCTGATTCCGGATAATAGTTGGCGCTGTAAGAATTTGCGGGGCGTTGTAAACCCCGATATTCGAAATCACCGGACAAGCTTTTGAATCGGTAATACTGAAGCGGAGTTGTGTAGCTGTAACCGTCGGGAAGCGCAAAATACGTTTATAACCGATGGTTGTGGCTTTGGTGATTTCTTTCCAGTTTCCGTCAATCAACGCCTCAAGGGAGAAAGCTTTAACACGCTGTCCCAGCCGAATGTATTCCTGAGCCATAAAACGGTTAAAAGTGGTTGGTTTTCCGAAATCAATGGTCAGCGAAGCAGTTTTCACTTCATCATTGGTTGCCCAGTAAGTATCAGTTGTTTCGTCAATGGCTTTTGATGCTCCGAATTTTCTGCTGTTTCCGCGTGAATTACTCGCTTCGGCTTTTGCATTCTTTACAAGATTTACAGCAAAAGCTTCCTTGACAGCAGCAGCCAAATCAAGCGCCGCTCTTTCGTCGTTCGGATGAATCAAACCGTTGGGCATGATGGGGAAATTAAGCAGAAAAGTTCCGTTTCGTCCAACAGAATTGTAGTAGGTGTCCATCAACTGAGGCAATGTTTTCACTTTTGTGTCTTCTCCGGGATGGTAAAACCACTCGGGACGAATGGAAGTGTTTACTTCAGCCGGAACCCACGAATCACCGTTTTCCACGCCATAATGTAGCATATCGAAAGGTACGTCGCCGGTGGCATTCAGCAAACTCCAGTTGGTTTCGCCAACCCAGCCGCCTTCGGTTCCAACCCAGCGCAAATCAGCACGATCGCCGCCATCGTTCCAGATAACAATATTGGGCTGCAATTTACGAACGAGTTTATAGGTATTTTTCCAGTCGTAGTAAGTTGTTCGGTCGATTTTACGATTTTCGTTGGCTCCGCCGTAATAACCGGTTCCACCGTTGGCGCCATCGTACCACACTTCAAAAATATCGCCATAATTTGTCAGAAGTTCGGTAAGCTGGTTCCTGAAATAAGTAATGTATTCCGGCTTTCCGTAATCAGCATTGTTTCTGTCCCACGGCGACAAATAAATTCCAAGCTTCAATCCGTATTCCTTGCAAGCATCTGCCAGTTCGCGAATCACATCGCCTTTCCCGTTTTTCCATGGTGCGTTTTTTACCGAATATTCGGTGTATTCCGAAGGCCACAAACAAAAACCGCAGTGGTGTTTTGCCGTAACGATGATTCCCTTCATTCCTGCCTCTTTGCAAATGCGCGCCCATTGCCGGGCATCCAATTCGGTCGGGTTAAACAGGTTGACATCTTCATTTCCATACCCCCATGATTGGTCGGTATAGGTGTTTAATGAAAAATGGATAAAAGCATAATATTCCATTTCCTGCCAGCGCATCTGGTTTTCTGTGGGAACAGGTCCAAATGCAGCCGGAGCATCCACTTGTTTACAACTCATTTCCAGCAATAATGAGAGAATAATCCCGATAAAAAGGTAGCGTTTCATAAGATAGATTTTTAAGGTTTAGTCAGTTTTCTGATGTTTTACAAATTAAGGATGATTAACAGGTTTTACTCCTTCTTTGGTTTGAATGATTTTCTGAATTGTTCCGTCGGGATTATAATACATGTAGTCAACACATATCGAACGCCGGTAACTACCACCCGTCGGAAGTGCTCCGTTGTGGTAAAAGAAGTACGATTTCCCTTTGTAATCGATTATCCCGGGATGCGTGGTAAAGCTATTGGGTACATTTTCCTGAATAATTCCTCTGTATTCCCAAGGGCCTTCAAAACTTTTAGCGGTACAGTATTCAATCATTTCGGGCTTGGTACCCACACTGGCATAAACGAGGTAATAAATTCCTTTCCGTTTGTAAATCCACGGGCCTTCTATAAAATTTTTGATTTTCAGAAAGTTAATCGGGCCATCCAGTTCTGTCATGTTTTCTTTCAGTTTTACATACCTACAACTCAGGTTTCCCCAATACAGGTAGGCCTGTCCGTCATCGTCGATAAAAACAGTCGGGTCGATGTCGTCCCAGCCGTGTTTTACATCGGTGGTCATTTCGTTCACAATCAGCGCTTTGCCGATTGCATCTTTAAACGGACCGGTTGGCCTGTCGGACACCGCAACGCCAATGGCAGCGCCACCTTTGCTGTTTTCGTCGGCTTTGTGAAAGGTGGAAACAAACCAGTAAAATTTACCATTGCGTTCAATACACTGTGCGGCATAGGCGTCGCCGGTTGCCCACGAAAAGGTTTTGGGCGACAAACAGGTGCCATAATGTTTCCAATTTATCATGTCGGTGGTTGAAAACACCTGCCAGTCGGGCATTTTATAATTGGTGGCCGAAACCGATGCCGTATCGTGACCGGTGTAAAGGAACAGTGTATCGTGATAAACCAGCGGCGCCGGGTCGGCGGTAAAAATGTGTTTGATAATCGGATTCTGTGCCCCCGAAATTTTTACGGAGCCAATCAGAACGAATAAAATCAATATCCGGCTGATCCTGAAATATTTTGTCATTCCTGATTAATTTGTTGTTTAATTGTTTATTGTAATTCGTATGATAGTGTTGTCATCAGCAATTGATCTTTTCCAGATCAATCTTATTAAAGTTACTTTGCCCAGGCTTCCCCTTCCGGCGAACGTCTCCATTCGAAATAGCGATCCAGAACTTTTAGTGATTCGGCGCTTGGTACCGGTCCTACGAAAGGTTTCTGGCTGAAATACATCACCTTCGGATTGGCTTCACTGAAAGCTGGCCACTCAGGAACTCCATTCCCGTTTGGATTGCCAAACTTGGCGAAGTTGGTCCAATAGGTTGACATAGCTTCCGAGATCTCCAGATCAGACTTTGTCGTTTCGGGATTTTTGGTATCCAAATGCTGGAAAACGTATGAAATATCCTGCGCGTGCGGAGAACCGTAGCCATACTTAGGCGAATCTTTCGGATAGTCGGGGTGCTGATCGAAATAATAGTAATACACTTTCGATTTTCCGGTTTTTGACTGAAGATTAGCCCAAGCCCAGGTTTGCCAGCCAAATGCGGCGTCACGGGCCAGGTCGCGTGCAGTTTTCGGAACAGAAGTTTCACCTACCGGATAGGCTTTCACCAGCTCGTCAGCAAATTTTCCGTATCTGGCTTTTACTCCTGCAATGTATTCTTCAGGCGTTTTCTCCCGCGAAAAACTGGCGCCTTCATCGGAATTATAACCAATAAGTACAGCTACATCGTTGTATTTTCCGGCTTCGTACAATTTATGCTGATCGTCAGGAATCACGTATCCATCGGTGATAGGCCAGCCACCGGGCATTCCGAAACCGGAAGGCAATCTTTCCGCATCAATTTTCCGGAGGTCGGCAATCGACGAAACGCCCGCTTTTTGGACATACGTTTTGCCGCTTTCTTCGGCTCGTTTCAGCGTTTTCATGTTCTCGCCCGGAAAAGTTGTTGGACGGGTTGGCCCGAACGAGCCACCACTTTGCGAAATAGCACCGCTGAATAAGCCTTTTGCCAGCGGCGAAGCACACAACATGCTCACCGAAATGGCTCCGGCTGACTCTCCAAAAATGGTTACCTTTTTAGGATCGCCACCAAACGCAGCGATGTTCTTTTGTATCCATTTCAGCCCGGCGATCTGGTCGAGGATGCCGTAATTTCCTGAAACGTGATTTGGACTTTCGGCGCTTAATTCAGGGTGAGCCAAAAACCCAAACTGGTTGACCCTGTATGCAGTACTCACCAGGATAACGCCTTTTTTTGCCAGCTTTTCACCGCTAATCCAGGGATCGGAAGTATAACCACCGGCAAATCCACCGCCATAAATATATACCATGACCGGAATTTTGTCGCTGGTCGATTTTGCCGGTGTCCATATATTCAGATACAGGCAGTCTTCACTTTTTCCTGAAGGAGGATTGCCGCCCTGCATCGGGGCCGGAGCAAATTTTGTTGCCTGTCGTACACCTTCCCATTTAGCCTGTGGTTGCGGCGCTTTCCAGCGCAAATCGCCTACTGGCGGTGCTGCAAACGGAATTCCTTTGTAAACAGTCAACCCGTCTTCAAAAGTTCCTTGCACTAATCCTTCCTGAACTTTTACAGGTGAAAGCTGCTGCGCAAAACTTTGCACAGCAACAAACACCATTAACATTATAACTAAACCAACTATTTTTTTCATTGAGATTGTTTATTTAAATAACCGTTGTGCAAACTCGTTAAGATCTCTGCGCCAGGTCAGCCATTCGTGGGCAGTTTCAGGCGATTCGTAATACACGTATTTAATTCCCTGTTTATCCATCATTTTTCTGAAAGCTCCTACCGAACCCGGAAATGGATTGGGTTCTTTGGTTCCCAGACCTAACCAGAAAACTTTAAGTTGCTTGTTGAGAGCTGCCCCATCCTTAAATTTCCCGTCGAGAAATGTTGCCGGATCAATTTCGTCGGAACTTGGGTAATTGGATGTTCCGCTAAAACCGCCATACGAAGCAAACTTGTCAAGGTTGTTCATGATGATGCGCATGGTTTGGTTGGCGCCCATCGACAAACCGGCAATGGCGCGGTGTTCGCGGTCGGCGATGGTTCTGAATTTCGCATCAATCATCGGAATGATTTCGTTGATCATCACCTCTTCAAAAACAGAGGCCGGACGTACATTGGGTTCACTATTTTGCGGTTTAAAGGCGTAACCATTGTCCATCACAACAATCATCGGAACGGCTTTCCCGGCAGCAATCAGGTTGTCCAATATCAGGTTTGCTTTTCCCTGCGATGCCCATCCTGTTTCATCTTCAAAACTTCCGTGCTGAAGGTAAAGCACCGGGTAGCGGGTTTTGGCATCTTTCTCGTAACCAGCCGGAGTGTACACAAAACACCTTCTGAACGAATTGGTAATTTTCGAGAAATAAATATTCTCGCTTACCAGCCCATGAGGAACATCCTTTAAAGCATAAAACTCCTGATCCACAGCCGGAATTTCAATACCACTTCCCCATCGACCAGATCCGTAGAAATATTTCGTTCCCGGATCGGGTACCGAAGCACCATCGACATTCAACTGGTAATAGTGAAAACCTTCGTCCTGCGGAGCCGACTCGCCGGTCCAGACGCCTTTATCATCCTTCACCATGTCGAATTTTACGCCGCCAAGATCCAGCTGAACTTTGTGGGCTTCAGGAGCAGAAATACTGGCACGAACGCGTCGCTCAGAATTTACCTGCGGGAACAATTTGCCTGGCTGGTTGACGGATGAGGGTTTGAAGTCTTCCTTAATTGAGGTTGAATTGGTTTGAGCCAGGCAGATTTGGCTGGCCATTAATGAAAACAGGATAAGTATTTTTACGATTTTCATAGGTTGTTTTTTGCTGTTTTATAAAGTTCTGTTTCTGTTCATGTTTATTTGTTAGTAGCTCATTATGCAAATTCATTCTAAAAGGATCAGTCCTTCACGAGCCGCACGGCAAAGCCCTGCATTTTATAATTGTCGTAACGGTACACACTGGCATTGTCGCTAGTCAGGCGGCAAAAGTTTCCGACAGCATAGTTGGGTCCGGGTTCTGTCGAAGTCCAATAGTAACTACCAGCGCCCATGAAGCTGAACGAAGGCTCCGGTATATTTGAGCCTCGTAATCCCGAAGGCAAACTGGTAAAACCGCTTTCGTTGGTAGCTCCTGTATTTGGTGCAATCCAGTGAGTAGTGCCGGTTTCTTTCATTTTCCCGCCAGCTACAGCTTCGCCACCCAAATAGTTAATCAGCGTTGTCCATTCAGCATCGGAGGGCACATGCCAGCCATTGGGCGCAATGTTGTGGTTGTTAGTAACGGTGTACCAATTATATAACCGGCCATACGTTGCAATAGAAACAGGATCGGTGTTGTTGTTGTAGGAGCAATATACCCCGGGTTCGTAAATCTGCCACTTGCCATAAGCTATATTGGGAATGCCAGTGCCATCGCGAAATTTAGTGGTTCGGAGGTTCTCGGCCATCCATGTTTGCGTACCAATCACAATGGTTTTATACTCATTCCCCTCCTGATCGGTCATCTTTCCATACGTTTTGGCGCTGTTGAATACAGCGGTTGTCAAGCCATTCGTTGGTTTTAGTGATGGGAGCACATTAATTTTCACTGCTTTTGATGCCCTTTTGTAATAACCGTCGGGGTAAAAATCAACTTTCAATTCCTGATTATTTCCAATACCCAATTGCGCGCCCACAGGTGGTGTGTAAACATAAGTACCATCCGCATCAGCTCTGGCATTAAGCTGCCATGCGTAACTTAATTCCGTTCCTTCAGTTATATCTGCCGGATTCGTCCAAACGAGACCAGGGTCTTTATAGACAATAAGTTCGTCCCTTTTCTTGCACGAGTTAATCGTCAAGCTTAATAATAAAATCACCATTGTTGCTGAAAGGAATCCTTTTTTCATAACCAATTCATTTATTGCTTATTAATCGTTTTTTTCATAATCCATTCGCCACTAAGGACATTATTATTAAATTTTGTAATGCAAACATGAATCTTAATTAAAACAGGATCTTTCTTTTTTAAATTCATTAAATAAGTCTCTAAAACCATAATAAACTTTATCCAAACTCTTGCAATGACTGGGAAACCATTCCTGAATAGGCATACTTTGATGTACCGGATAAATAGTTAAATCGTCCCCTGCTTTTACCATAACAAACATAACGGCATACACATGATCTTCAATAATATATCTATTTTCGCTAGGTAGGTTATATTCCTTCACGCAATCATTTATATAATTCGCCAAATTACTACTTCCCCATTCTACAGCCTTTAAACTACCTTGAAAATAGGCAACAGTCATAAAACACCTGATATCATTACCAACACATAGAGGAACCTTCCATTGTCTGCCGTTATTGATATATTTATTAAAAGTATCGTATATTGAATCGTTTCTAAAATCAGGAGTGAAATCAAGATATAAAAAGGGGGTCCCTATCTGGATTTGGTCCAATTCTGCCGGAGAATTGAATCCAAAGTGACTAACATTATCTGCTAATATTGAAGATTTAATATAAGGCAACCTTGCTTTTGCTACGTTAATTACCTCATCATTTGTATCACCTGTTTCCAGCCTTGTGGTATTTTCCTTTTCAACTTTATCTTTCGAACAACCAGAGGATAGGATTACCAAAACTGATATTATTCCTACAAAAGTTTGAATTTTCATACTCGCTAAATTTTAACTGAATATTAAAGTTTGACGATGTTTTAATTCTTGATTTTTCATGCGGCTGTTTTCGTTTTGTTTCTTCAATTGTTCTATTTGTTTAATTTTCATGTGTTTGTCACCCTTCGAATAGTTCAGTGCAAAAATGGTCAGTCCTTTACCAGCCTCACAACAAAGCCAAAAGTATTATCAAAACCCGATTGGCTGACAGTAAACTCGTTATATAACAAGCAGGGAAGCAGATAGAAGTTAGGATCTACAGGGGTAGAGCTCCAATAATAGGTAACGTAACCTCTATTCACAAACTTACCTACGGGGTTGGTACGCCAGTCGACACGAAAGCCTGTGAGCAAAGCTGTAAAGCCACTTTCGTTGGTAGCGCCAGTGTTTGCCGCAATCCAATGAGTTGTGCCGGTTTCTTTCATTTTTCCGCCTGCCACACCGTAGCCACCCAATTGTGTAAATAAGGTTCTCCATTCAGCCTCGGAAGGTAAATGCCAGCCTGCGGGCGCAATGTTGCGGCTGTTGGTGGCGGCGTACCAGTTATACAACCTTCCGTAGGTGGCAATGGTATCAGCGTTTGTAGTGTTGTTGTAATTGCAATAGGCTCCGGTGGTTAAGTTTATCCAGGCTGTATTGTCGGTTACATTGGGTATGGCGCTGCCATCGCGGTATTTGGTGGTTCGCAGGTTTTCGGCCATCCAGGTTTGAGTACCAATCACCACGGTTTTATACTCGTTTCCGTCCTGATCGGTCAGGGTGCCATACTTAACATTGGGATTAAAAACCGCAGTACTTTTACCATTGGTAGCTTCGTTCGGCTCGTCTTTTTCACACGAAATAACCATCAGGCCTAGAAATAAAGCCACGATTGTTAATGGAAAGATTTCTTTCTTCATAATCAAATCATTTCTGGTTCTGAGTTTTTCATGCCGATAATTCTGAAAAAGCAACACTACGCAGAATGTGCCTATTGCTTGGAGTTACAAAGACCCCGAAGGCGTTGAAAACTTTCGGGGTCTCTATCTATTTTTCAACTAATCTTTAAACAGAAGCGGGGCCAATTCTTTCAGGCTGCGGCGCCAGGTCAAAAATTCATGAGCTGTATTTTCTGACACAAAAGAAACCGCATTAAAACCTGCTGCTTTCATATCTTCAATCGATTTCTTCACTCCATCCGGATTTTCGCGGCTTCCACAACTGGTGAAAATCAGTTTCACTTTCGACTTGTCTTTAATTTCTTCGGGTTTATAAATTCCACCGCTTAAAAGCGCGTAATGCGAGAAAACTTCGGGCTTGTTCAGCGTAATGGTGTGGGTTTCCATGCCGCCCATCGAAAGTCCGGCCATGGCACGGTGAGGCTGATCGGCTATTGTATTGAAATGAGCATCGACATAAGGAATCAACTCATCGCACAGAACAGTCTGGAATGGAGTGATATCGAAACTACGGATTCCGCCCCACTTAATTTCGTTGGTCATTCCGTATGTCATCACTATGATGAAAGGTTTGATTTTTCCTTCAGCAATCAGGTTGTCCATAATCAGGTTGGCGTGGCCCTGGTTGCTCCATGCAGTTTCATCTTCGCCCCAGCCGTGTTGCAGGTAGAGCACCGGATAACGTTTACTTTTGTCGCTGCCATAACCCGGAGGTGTGTAAACAAAAGCCCTGCGCGAAGTTTTGGTGCTTGGCGACGGAAACAAAATTTGCTGCACATTGCCGTGAGGAACGTCCTTCAATGCATAGAAATCCTGATCGTGGGCCGGAATTTCAATGCCGCTTTCCCAACGAACTGAGCCATAGTAATTACATGCTCCGGGATCGTTAAAAACACCACCATCGATGGTTACGTGATAGTAATGAAAGCCTTCGTCCATCGGTCCGGCTGTGGTACCAGTCCAAAAACCATCGTCACCTTTGGTGAGCGGAGTACCACCTTTGGCACCGCCCAATCCCAGACTCACCACCACACTTTGTGCCTGTGGCGCTTCAATTTTAAAACGGGCATAACCTTGTGAGTTTACCTGTGGATACTCTTTACCCGGTTGATTCAGGCTTGAAGGTTTGAAATCTTCGATAACCGTTGGCTGGCTTGTTTGTGCAAAGCACTGCAAACCTAAAATGCTCAAGAATAAGAGCAGAATTATTGAATATTTTTTCATTTGTGTATGTATTAGTTAAGTAATCAAAAGAAAATATCATCGTGTTTGTTTCTTATTATCTGGACTCACCCCCGCGCCCCGAGTGCTCGGGGCTTTCCCCCTCTCTTTTTAAAGAGAGGGGGGACGGCCGCTAGCGGACGTGGGGGTGAGTCAAAAAAAATAAGACATTTAATAATTCCCATTATTTGATGAATAAAAGTGGTGCAAATTCATGCAGGCTGCGTCTCCAGCTTTGCCATTCGTGAGCCGTTTGCGGAGAAACATAGAAATGAGTATTCAAGCCTGCTTCTTTTAGTTTGTCCTGATTTTCTTTTGGATTTCCGCCAAAACCAGCTCTTGGATTTTCCAACTCGCGGCTTCCGTAGCTAACAAAAACCAGCTTGTTTTTTTCTTTAAATGCGGGTGAATTTGCCAAATCTTCCATAGTGATGCTGCCGCCGCTGAAAATGCCGACATGCGAGAATACTTCAGGATGAGCCAAAGTAATCACACGGGTTTGCATGCCGCCCATTGAAAGTCCGGCCATGGCGCGGTGTTTCTGATCGGCAATCGTACGGTAGTTGGCATCGATCATCGGAATGATGTCTTCGAGCAAGGTTTTCATAAAGCCATCGGCCCATCCTTTAGGTGGCCAGGTACCGGCGCTGCGATCTGCAGGGCGTGGACCTGTCATCGCCCAGGTGCCGTTATCCATCACAATAATAAAGGACTTGGCTTTTCCTTCTGCAATCAGGTTATCCATGATAAGGTTGGCGTGCCCCTGACTCGCCCAGCCTGTTTCGTTTTCGCCACCGCCATGTTGCAGATATAAAACCGGGTAGCGTTTTTGAGTGTCCTTGTCGTAACCGGGAGGCGTGTAAATGAAACAGCGACGCATGGCATTATTGGTTTTCGAGAAATAAGGCAACTCGATAACCTGTCCGTGAGGAACATTTTTCACCGCATAGAAATCCTGATCTTTCGCCGGAATTTCGATGCCACTTCCCCAACGGCTAGCACCATAAAAATAAAGGCTTCCGGGATCGGGCACTGCCGCACCATCGACCCAAAGCTGGTAATAGTGAAAACCTTCGTCCTGTGGAGCTGATTCGCCCGTCCAAACGCCTTTTTCATCTTTTACCAGATCGTATTTCACCGCACTAATGTCGAGCTGAACTTTGTGTGCTTCAGGAGCCGAAATCTGGACCCGAACACGTCCTTCGGAATTAACCTGAGGAAATTCTTTCCCAGGCTGATTGACTGATGAAGGTTTAAAATCTTCAACAACTTTTGCCGGAGACTGCGCGAAACATCCCGAGAACCCGAGACCGCTCATCGCCACCACAAACAAGAAGGCTGCAATACTTTTTCTGTTAAAAAATCGTTTCATAATTTATTATGGATTAGCGAGTTAAAGTTAATTCGTACTTATTTATATCCCAATAGCAAAAGCATTTTTTCGGCATATCGTTTTCCTAATTCGCGGTAACCGGTTGCGCTGAAATGCAGATTATCAGGGCCATCAACACAACCTGCTGAAGAAATAACATACGAATTAGGCAATGTTTGTGGCAAGGTGGCAATGATGGTATTCATGCCTGCACAAACGCCTTGCTGATCGGCATTCACGGTTTCGCCAGCAAGCAGCGGCACATTTTTAGGTTCGAGATTTAAGTCTTTCATCAGGTTATCGTAAACACCTTTCACTTTTCGTGTCCAAAGGCTGTCGTTCGAATTTGATTCCCCCTGATGCAGCAAAATGCCTTTGATAACGCCATCCTTCTGAGCCAGTTTAGCCATTTCAACCAATCGTCCATAAGGATTTCCGTCGTATTCCTTAATCATGCCTTTCATCCAAACCGGCGCAGTTTCAGTATACGAAGCGTAATTATCTTTATCGAAAAGCTCAATTTTACAGCCACCCACGGCTACCACAATCACTCCAACTTTTACTTTCTCCGGAAGATTGGCGACCATCGTTCTTCCGAAATAGTCGGCTGGCCCCAGATTGGTTTTACAGCGGCACAAAGGCGGTATTGCCGGATACCAACGGCCCATTTTACGGCCAAGGTTTTCGCAATTAACGGCTTCCATCACCTGAAAGCGGGGATTGACTGTTGAATCCTGAATTTCGGCATGAGCTGCGCCTTCCATGTTCGACTGACCTATGCAGAGATAAATTTGAAAATTGGGATCCTGTGAAAATGCGTTAATTTGTGCAGCAAGCAATCCCATTAATAAGAATATTCCAAGTTTAAATTTCATTTTTCTGTTTTTAATTGATGTTACAAATTGGGGCTTTGCCCCTGTCCCCAATTCCTTTTTTGTCTTGACACAAAAAAGAAATCAAAAAAAGTCAAGGCTGCGTCCGCTTCGCACGAAAAACCAGCGCTTGACGGCTAAAATCTTTTAAACTCCCCCGAATTCTCGGGGTCAAACAGAAAAGATTTTTTAACGCCGCCTTCACTTGTTTTTCGTCTCACCGGCCAAGGCCAGTCCTCCATAGAGGGTATTCTCATATTCAGTATAGAAATGTATACTCATTTATTTTTCACGAAACTGCCACCAGTCGAAATTGAATAATTTGCCCTCCCCACCGGTGAATTTCAGGTAAAGGTCCTGGACTCCGGTAACCTTATTTACTTTGCAACTGATGGTTTTCCACGATTGCTCGTTACCGGTTGAAGCAACTTTGCAGGTTCCAATGAGTTTTCCTGAAGGATCACCAACACGAAGTTCAATCTGGCCATTGCCAATAGTTCCGGCAACGCTGGCCATGAATCTCTGCGCGCCCTTTTTGCCAAAATCAACACCTCTGATTTTGATCCAATCGCCGTTTTCGATGTTGCAAACATCCATTCCTCCCGCCTTACAGCTTTCGGTATAAATACCCGACTGCGCATTCATGGTTTCAGCCTCCACGCGTTCAAACGGATTCAGGAAAGCCAATTGAGCCACGCCGTCAACGGTGTTTTTCATGGTGTCGATGGTGCCATCAGTATTGTGTTTAAATTGGTCGATACACAAATTGCGCTTGTACACCGGTGAAATATTGGCCTGCTTTGCAACCACACGGTTATGGTATGCCTGATACCACTCGCCATTCAGTTTAAAAATTGCCTGATGGTTGTTGTTGTCGTTAAGCGGCGGTTGCTTTGAAACCGCTCCCCCGTAGGTAAATCCCGAAGTGGGGCTGGTACTTTTCATGTAATCGATGCGCATTTGAGCACGCGGATTTGCTGAATAGGAGAAATAGTAGATTCCGTTGTTTTTGTGCATCCACGAGGCCTCGAAAAAGTTTTTTGCATTCAAATGAATAGCAGGACCATCAACGCTGATCATGTCGCGGTTCAATTTGATCACCCGAACATTGTCGTCGCCATTTCCGCCGAAATACATGTAGGCTTGTCCGTCGTCGTCGATGAAAGTCATCGGGTCGAAGAGCCACATGTGTTCGGCAGGCAGAACGCCCGGAGTGCTGGTTTCAATCAGTGGTTTTCCTAGCGGATCGACAAACGGACCCAGCGGATTATCGGCAACGGCAACACCAATTCCGTTTCCGCTGTTGCCAAAATAAAGGAAAAACTTTCCGTCGCGCTCAACAGGCGAAGGAGCCCAGCTAAAAGATGCCCAGGAGCAATTCTTCGGAACGGAGAACACAATACCGTGGTCAGTCCAGTTTTTTAAATCACTGCTCGACACGCAAACAATCGACTTCATTTGATAACCCGACTTATCGTCGCCTGGATTTTCATCGTCATTGGAGCAATAGAGGTAAACCCGTCCATTATAAACCAATGAACCGGGGTCGGCCAAATGACGGTGCGAAACAATTGGGTAATCAGCCTTTACAAATTGACTAAATCCAATGAATACAATAAAAAGTAAAATTGAAATCTGTTTTTTGATGTTCATAGCTTAAACGTTTTCTATAATAGCTTTATTTTCAGTAATTTTAAATCTTTAGCATCAGAGCTGGTTCCGTAAAACACTTCATATTCGCCCGGGGTTACGGCCATTTTGTGCTGGCCGCGATCGTAGAATTCGAATGAGGATGGTGCCAGTTCAATGGTAACCGGGGTGGTTTTACCTGCCTTTAAATCAACCCGTTTAAAGCCGCGCAGGGTTTTGCTTGGGCCATCTGTATCGTTCACTTTCCTGACATACACCTGAAGAATTTCCGTTCCGTCGCGCTTGCCGGTATTTGAAACTGGAATGGTCAATTCAACAGTTTCGTTATTTCTGATTTCAGTTTTGCAAGGCTGAGCCTCTCCAATAGCAAAGGTTGTATAGCTCAATCCATAACCGAATGGAAAAAGCGCGTCGTTCATGAATCGGTAAGTGCGTCCTTTCATGGAGTAGTCTTCAAAATCTTTCAGTTGATCAGAATTTTTGTAGAAAGTGATGGGCAATTTTCCGGATGGATTATAATCGCCGAAAAGCACATCAGCAACCGCCAGACCGCCCGATTCGCCGGGATACCAGGCTTGCAAAATGGCGTCACAGGTTTCGGTTTCAGGAGTAAAAGCAATGGCCGAGCCCGAGCAGTTCACAAAAATCACCTTTTTGCCAGCTTGTTTCAAGGCTTTCAGACAATTTCGCTGTACTGCAGGAAGTTCAATATTGGTGCGGTCGCCACCTTTAAAACCGGGATAATTAACCGGCATTTCTTCGCCTTCGAGCACGGTAGAAAGACCACCGACAAACACAACCACATCGGTACCTTTCAACTTAGCAAGCAAATCGGTATAGTCCACATTCACTTCCTTGCCAAAATTGAATTCGATGTTAGCTTCCCAGTTGTTCAGTTGGGCAAAACGCATTTCAAATTTGTATTTTTTACCCGCCTCAACTTTGTAAGGAATCCGAGAAATCAGTGTTCTCCAATTGTTAAATTTTCGTACCGATTCGCCGTTGACAAACAATTCAAAGTAACCAGTAGCGCCGCATTTGAAAACGATCTCTTCGGTTTTAGACGCTTCGAATTCGGTTTCATATTTAGCCGAAAATCCTTCAAGCTTTACTCCTGAAGCAAATTCATGCTGTCCGGCAGTAGTCAACTTTATTGGATCAGCAATTTGCGTTGTGGCAACCACATTTCCGGTAAAATCAGGAGTATTCCAATAAGTTGCTTTGAATCCCTTTTTGCCATCGACCGAACAATTTGCGAAATAGCTTTGAGTCACTTTGTCCTCGACCAGATCGCAACCTTTGTCGTAGATTACGTTTTTGGCCGAAAGCTTGGAAGTTATGCCATCGAGAATAGTGATGGTGCTGAATGGTGTTCCGTTGTAATTTCCCCACAACATGGGTTTATCGTTGGCATTGGGACCAACAACGGCAATTTTGCCCGATTTTTTCAGGGGCAGAACATTGTTTTTATTCTGAAGCAGCGTCATCGATTCGCGAGCCATGTCCAGCGCCAGTTTCCGGTGTTCGTCGTTATTCACTATCGAAATAGGAATTTTAGTCCACGGCACAACAGCATCGTCGTCCATTTCGCCTAAATCGAAACGGCCAACCATCACGCGCATCACATGCCGATTGATTTCATCTTCGGTAATCAAACCTTTGGCGACAGCTTCAGGCAATTTTTTATAATTGTGGTCAATCCACTGGCATTCCACATCGGTTCCGGCCCAAACACCCTTCGATGCCGCATGAACCGCATCCGACGAAACTTTGTGGCTGGTATAAAAATCGCCAATCGCCCCGCAATCGGAAACAACCAGATACTTGAATCCCCACTGATCGCGCAGGATTTTCTGCAAAAGCTGCGAATTGCCGCAGCAAGGTTCGTCGTCCAAACGCTGATAGGCGCACATCACTTCGCGGACATCAGCCTCCTGAACCAATGATTTGAAAGCCGGGAGATACGTTTCATTCAAATCGCGAGGATCGACATTGTTCAGGTTGAGTTGATGGCGACTCCATTCGGGTCCTGAATGAACTGCATAATGTTTGGCACAAGCCAGCAATTTCCGGTATTTGGCATCGGCGGGGCCTTGTAAACCTTTCACTACCTGAACGCCCATACGCGAAGTCAGGTATGGATCTTCTCCGTAGGTTTCCTGTCCCCTGCCCCAGCGCGGATCACGAAAAATATTGACATTGGGCGTCCAAACCGACAGACTCAGGAACCGTTTGTTCTCCTGACCTTTCTGGCACGCTTCGTTATATTTGGCACGGGTTTCGTCCGACACCGCGTCGAAGATATGATAGAGCAGCGCATCGTCGAACGAGGCAGCCATACCAACAGGTTCAGGAAAAACAGTCACATTTCCGTTGTTGGCCAAACCGTGCAAGGCTTCGCTCCACCAGTTGAATTTTTTTATGCCCAGACGCGGAATAGCATCTGAGATGTCGCACATCAGGATTGCTTTTTCTTCCAGCGTCAGGCGCGATAATAAGTCTTTTGCCCGTTCTTCGGAACTCAATTTTGGGTTTTGATAAGGATATTGCTGCGCCCAAAGGCTGATTGAAAATAGCAGATATGCTGCCAGTAGTATTCTTTTTTTCATGGTTAAGCTTAGTTTAATTCGATAACGCTCGTGCCTTTGGTAATGCCATTTTCGTTGAAAGCATCAATCGTGAAATAATACTTCTGCGAACTATTTAAACTCCTGATCGTCAAAGATTCAGCACCAAGCACCTGGTAATTCTGATACAATTTGTCTTTACTGGTTCCGTAGCGGATGTTATAACCAACGGCTCCGGGAACTTTTGTCCAGTTTAAATTAACGATGCAACGATCGTTTTCCTGACGGGCCAATTTCAAATCTTTAGCTTCCACAGGAGCTTTTCCTCCACCATTACCAAATACACGCAAACCGGCAATTGCAAATGTTCCGCTTGGCACCTTGTAATTGGTGAGTTTGATGTAGCGCGCTTTGATTGGCGTTTGCAATTCGATGTAGTCGTGCGGAACATCGGTTTTGCTTTGGGTTTTATCGGCCAGCGTTTTCCATGTTTTGCCATCTGCTGAATATTCGAGCAGGTATTGATAATAAACATCCGGAACACGTCCTTTTAATTTGGCATCGTTTTCAGCATAGTTAATTTGAATGGCATTGATGGTCGATTCTTTTTCCAAATCCATGCTGATCCATTCGCCGTTGTCTCCGGTTTTTGCGCTCCAATAGGTGCGAATATCTTCATTGGAGGCATATTTCTTCGGATGATCGGCCAGTTCCGAAGAAACTTCAACCGGTTTATTG
Source organism: Prolixibacteraceae bacterium (assembly GCA_963678915.1). Lineage (GTDB taxonomy): Bacteria > Bacteroidota > Bacteroidia > Bacteroidales > Prolixibacteraceae > Aquipluma. Next base: position 4,481,932 of record OY787458.1, on the reverse strand, counting down.
TACGAAAGCAACATCCAGTTCGGAAATAATTCTTCAGTACCCGAAATTTTCTTCGTTGGCATTTTGAACGGGAAATCGCCAAAGCCGGTATAAACATACATCACACCATCTTTATCGAAGAAAGTTGGGAACAATCCGAGGCGACGTTCGAACATGTGTTTTACTGAAATCGTCATGGATGAAACGTGCCAGTAATTACCGTATTTATCCTGAAAAGTGCTGCTATGACCAGCGCTTGCAATAAATCCTTCAGGTTTATAGGAGATTGGGTTATGCCCGGCCAGTTTGAATGGCCCAAGGGGCTGATCGGCCACGTAAACGGCATCGCTGTAACTTTTGTATTCAGTTCCCGGACCGGCATATTGCAAATAGTATTTGCCCTTACGCTTGGTCATCCAGGCACCTTCAATCCACGGCGCATTGCCCACTTCGTTGTAATCGCCCGACCGTTCCCACCCGTAATTTTTCTTATCGCTATTGATCACTGCAACCGGCTTTCCAATCGGATTTAGCGTTTTGGTATCCAGTTCAACAACCTGAATCGGATTTACATTGGAACAGCCATAATAGAAATACAAACGGCCGTCATCATCGACAAACAAATCAGGATCAATCATTCCAATGGGGAACGCAGCGTTGGCTAATTTCCATTTTCCTGATTTTGGATCGGCTGTTTTAAATATTTTAACCGTAGGCGAAGCAGATGCCATGAAATACAAGGTGTCATTCATTACAACTGAGGTTGGGGCGTAATCTTCTAACGGAAGATCGTTGGTAGTAATTAAATTCCAACTGATTAAATCGGTTGAATGGAAATATCCACCCGAACGTGAAGCGAACAGGTAGTATTCACCTTTATAAACGACCATGGTTGGGTCGGCAGCTTCGCGGCGCGGAATAGTACCATCGAGGCAAAACCGGTAACTCAGGTTTACAGGATTACAAATGGTTGTTTGAGTTTGCTTGCTCTGAGAATTGGCCCCAAGTGTGCAAGCCATCAGAACAAGGACAAATAATGTTTTGGTTAGTTGTTTCATCGTTTATATTTTGAGCCCCCTCCAAACCTCCCCCGCCTTCGATAAACTCAGGCATCGGGAGGCTTAAAAAAGAGCAGTTCGAATTCGTCTATTTAAATAGCAGTTGGGCAAAATTGTACAGGTTGTTCCGCCAAACCGGCCAGGTGTGGCCTCCTGGGTATTCGCTGTATTTATAGTTGATTTTCATTTCATCAAACTTCGCCAGCATAATCTGGCAGTTTGGCCAGGCAATATCTTCCCTACCTCCCTGCGAAATCCAGAATTGCTTTAAATTACTGTTGATCAGCGCAGCATTTTCTTTCATAAATGCGTATTGCGGTGTCGAAAGCGCCGGTTGGTTGGCCCACCAGCCCGAGCTGAATACACCCAGATAGGCAAACAGTTGCGTATTTTTAACTCCAGCGTGAAGCGTTTGCAAGCCGCCCATCGATAAACCGGCCAATGCACGGCTTCCGGCATCAGTTTTCACCCTGAAGTTTTTTTCAACAAACGGAATGACACAATCTTTCAGCTCTTTTTCGAACAAATTCAAAGCCTCTTCACCAAAACCTTTGGATGGCATATTCCCGTCAACCATAACGACAATCATTGGAACAGCCTTTTTTTCAGCAACCAGGTTGTCGATGATCAAATCGGTTTTCCCCTGAGTAGCCCAACCTCGCTGATCTTCGCCACCACCATGCAAAATATAAAGCACCGGGTATTTTTCAGTTGAATTCTGGTCGTACCCCGGAGGCGTGTACATATAGAAGTTGCGCCAGCTGTTGGTTACATTCGAATAGTAATTTTTGATCCGGATATCACCATGAGGCACATTTCTGATTTCATAATAGGCATCGCCTTTGAAAGGCACTTCAAAGCCGCTGGCCATTCGTCCCATTCCATAAAACGATTCACTCGATGGATCGGCAACTGCAACTCCGTCAATAATCAGCGAGTAATAATGAAATCCTTCGCTCAACGAATCGGTGGTTACCGTCCAAATTCCGTCCAAACTCTTCACCATATCGTATTTCTTGCCCAAATCGAGCTGTATTTTTTGAGCTTCAGGAGCGTATGTACTGAAGAAGGCACGGCCATCGGGTAATATTTGCGGATATTTTGCTGAACGGATGTTGGTTTCAGCCGGACGACCAAGTTTACTGATCTTACTGAACGAAGCGAGATCAACCGATTTGAAGATCAGCTGCGAAAACATGTACAGGCTGTTCTTCCAGATTTTGAAATCGTGGTAGCCATGATCGACATAGTAAATATGCGGAACATCGTGCGCCTTCAGGTAGTCGTGCGTGCGCCGACTGAACGGAATCAAACCATCTTTATCGCCACACGAAATCCAGAGCAGTTTCAGCAGCTCTTTTGCTTTTGCAGGATCGGGAACCAATTCTTCGGGTTTCTTGGTGTTTGGTGCCGACGAGAAACCGCCCACCCAGGCAAACTTATCGAGGTTGCCCAAGCCGAAATTCAGCGATTGCCCCCCTCCCATTGATAAACCAGCAATGGCACGGTGTTCACGGTCTTTTATCACCGCAAAATTCTTCTCGATAAAAGGAACCAGGTCGCTAATCAAATCATTTTCGAAGTTGGCAAAAGCCTGGACTTTGTCGGGTGCCATGATGTTCCCAACCGCCCGGTCGTCTTTCATCGCGCGGCCGTTTGGCAAAACCACAATCATGGGTTCCAGTTTATTTTCGGCATAAAGGTTATCCAAAATCACTTCAGGATGGCCATTTTTAAACCACTCCTTTTCATCGCCACCAATTCCGTGAAGTAAATAAAGGACTGGATATTTCTTGTCTTTCGAATATCCGGGAGGTGTGTAAATCAGTGCTCGCCGGTCGGTGCCTACGGTTTTCGTTTTGTATGTAATTGTATCAATTTTTCCATGCTGAATATTTGTTTGAACGATATCGAATCCAAGGGTTGGATATTTCAGGTCGGTTTGGGCAAAACCAACCAAACAGATCAGCAAAAAAACGGGGAATAAAAGTGCTTTTCGTTTCATTTTAGGTAAAGTTTGTTTCAATATTGAAGTCGTGACCAGGCACTACTTTTTGCCAAGTTATCCTAACAAAAATACGGTCGGAGCACGTGGCGGGTATTTTAATTTTGGCTATATGATTTCTAAGATTAGATATAAAACCCTCATTTTGCGCGACTTCCTGTCCAAACAACAAAATGAATTTTAGGTAATTAAAAAATTATACAGGAGTGATAATCTGATACTTTCCACTTAAGTGCATCAGGCTGAATAAATAAAGTAAACCATCGTAATACGGATCAAAATATCCATCGGCATAAGGTTCAAGTTTTGCATTCCACAAGGCGTGGACGAAATCCATATCTTTATTCGGATTCATTAGTGTCGTGGTTGCCGATGTTGCGACAAAACCCAACGAATGCCGAAGTTTTTGATATCCTCCGGCCTGAAGAATAAAATCGGGGTTTGTACCGTCGGGGTTGTACTGATCGACAAATGTTTCGAGTCCCTGCGATTTCAGGAACCCCTGAAGCCGTTCGGCATAGCTTTCCTGCCAGCTTTTGTCATTGCCAAACCAGGCATAGTCCATGGCAATATTCATAGGTACACGCCAAGAGTCGTAGCGGAAAGCGGCGGGCATCCAGGGTGTCGAGAAAGGTTTTCCGGCGAAATCGGTGTAGTCGGTATTCAAACCCGTTTTCGGATGACAAGCGCGGTGCAGAAAAACACGTGATGTGTCGGCACAATCGCGGTAAAACTGTTCGTGACCATCATTGGCATATTTGGCCCAAATTTCGTAAAACGCAGGCAAATGGTACGACGGATCTGTCCATTCATATCCTTTTCCTTCAGGCACAAATGAGATTTGTTTATGCTCAACATTGATAAGGTTGTAGATATTTCCGGTTCCATCTTTTTTCCACATGGCATCCAAAATTCGTCGAGCTTCGGCATAGTAATTTATGCCCGAATTGTTACCCCAGCGGTTCGATGCAAACAGCAGGCTGGTAACGTAATACAGTTCGCCATCGGAAGCCGATCCTTCCGAGTTTTTCTTCATAGTTGTAGGGTTAATGCTCCAGGCAAAGTAAGCTTCGCGCGGACCTGACTGGTGTTGTAGGTATTTTTTCGACCAGCGCCAAATACGGTCGAACACATCTTTTTTGTTGAGCTGAACGGCAACCATCATTCCGTACGAAAGTCCTTCGGTGCGCGCATCGTGGTTTTTCAAATCTGAAACGTAGCCCATCGAATCGCCAACTTCAAAGTATATTTTGTTGGGGCCTTCGAAAAGATCGGTATAGGCTTTTTCTACTTTTTTGTCGATTTCGGACTGGCTATATCCGGCTTCTTTGAATACATTCCGGTAAGTTCCGGAAAAGAATGCAGCCCGGTTTTCAGGAGAATTGGTTTGTGCCTGAACTCTTTGTACACCATAAATGGTACATAGAGCAACTGCAATAATTAGCAGGAAAAATGTCGTGGGTTTGGTCGCTTGGTTTAGATTATTCATTTTTTTCGATTTGAAATCTGAGATCAGTGGTTAGGTTTGGTGGCTATAACAATTTACTTAATCCTGTTTTTGAACGACTATTTTTTTGGTTTCATTTTCAATAAAATTAGGGCTGTCCGAAATGATTTTCTGAAATTATTCAAATCAATTGAAACATCAAATAAATCCAGTCTTTTCCGGACAGCCCTTTTCTGTAATGTATTGATAATCTTATTTGTCCTTAAAACAAATAAGTATCATCACATCACTATTGGTAAGCCTCATTCTGATCGCACAATTTGTTTTTCAACAGCTCATCCGTTGGGATTGGCATATCCATTCGTTTAAGGTTGAAATCAAAGTTACGGTAAGTTTGCCATGCATCCTGAATTTTAGGATCGTTCATTGGATAACCTACACCTTTTGGGTAGTTATGATTAATGTGATCTTCAATGAATCCTGAACGAATCAAATCGGGAGCAAGACACCATTCAGCATTGAATTCCTTACGACGTTCCTGTCCAAGAGCTACTAACCATACCGGAGAAGTAAACCCTTTCGTTGCTTTTAACGACGTGTAATAAGTTTTGGCATCAGGAACAGTAACCGTTTTAGTATTAAACGGAAGCGGATAAGTATCAGGTTTTACAATATCAGTTGCACCATTACCAATAAAGAATTGTGCCATGTTTTGATAATAAGGAAGATAAGTTGCAGTTAAAGCAGCTTCTTTACCTACTTCAGTGTTACCCCAGGCGCGTTCGCGAATTTGATTAATGTATCCCCAAGCAGTTGCATCATTTTCGCCATTCAAATGGAACAGACATTCGGCATAATCCAACAAAACATTTGCATAACGTTTATAATAAATTTGCTGTGGAGCCCATGGAGCCTGATAGTTTGCACGAGTTGTACGGAAATATTTCAAAGTCCAGATAGAAGGAGCAGCTTCGCCACCCATCGAGAAATGGTAATGTGTATTCAATGAATCGCCAACTGAGTATTTCACCTGATTGTAAGGATTGTAACCGTAGTTAGTGGCCGATTTCCATTCCGGATTAATGTTTGTTACTTTACCGGTTACGGCTGAAGCTTCGCGACGTTTGTCGCCTGGTTCATAACAACTCCACCATTCCCATGAAAGGTATAAAGTTCCCCATCCACCAACTGATGGAGGTGCTACGAAATGCACCATCCAGTTATGAGCCTGTGATAGATTTGACCACTGGTTCCATTGCGAACCTTCGTCAAGAACTTCTTCCCAGATACATTCTTTTGTCCAAACAGCTCCCGGATCGAACAAAGTGGTGAAAGAAGGATTTAATTCGTATTTACCGCTCTGGATTACTTGTTTTAAAGCTGCTGCTGCTAAAGTGTAGTTTTCATTAGCTTTTTCAGGTACACGGTAGGCTTTCCACATATAAGCTTCGCCCAGGTATGAAAGGGCAAAACCTTTGGTACAACGACCATACTGGCCTGACATTGGATCCCAGTCAAGTTCGTCCACCGCTGCTTTCAAATCGGCAATAATGAAATCCCACATTTCGGTATAGGTTGCAGCTCTGGCTTTGTCCGGAGTATTGATGTAGGTTTCGCCTGTTGCAAGCATTGGTACGCGACCGAAAGCCTTTGCAAGCCACATGTAATAGAAAGCACGGATACATCTGGCCTGACCGTCAAGAGAAGTTTTTACGGCAGCAGAAACCTGAGTTGCATTAGTAAGTCCGGCAAGGAAATCGTTGCAACGGGAAATTGCGGTATAAGCTTGCTTCCAGCCGCCCAATAATTCAGGGCTACCTGGAGTCCAGCTTTGTGTATTCCAGTCTTTGTCCCATCCGGTTGCCTGGGTGTCCATGGTAGGGTGACCTCCAATGAACAAGTTCGGTTTAATACCCCAGTCTCCGTCGATATCCGTCGGAAGCATCATGGTATAACAGCCAACAAGACCAGCTTTTGCATCTTCGTCTGACTTAAACATTTGGTCGGCAGCTAAAATGGAATAGTGATCCACTTTCAAATAATCCTTGTCGCAGGAATTCATTCCCAGCATCAAGAGCATACCAGCAAGTATATATACTGTTTTTGATATTTTTTTCATAATATTAATCTATTATTAAGTGTAACAATTAGAACTGAATGTTCAAACCAAATGAATATGTACGAGAGCTTGGGTAACGGCCTGTATCCAAACCTGTATAAAGTACACTTCCTTGTCCTGCTTCAGGGTCGCCATATTTATTGTAGCTGGAGAAACACATTAAGTTTTGCACTGATACGTACAGACGTGTACTTCCAATACCCAATGATTTCAACATTTTCTTGTCCAGATTGTAACCAAACTGAACATTACTGATCTTCAAAAAGTCACCTTTTTTAACCCAGGCGTCAGAACCACGCATGTTGTAGTTCAAATCCAGGAATGACAATCTCGACATGGTTGTGCTGTGATTTGTTGGAGTCCATGCACTTTGAGCTACTTCATTTAACACGTTAGGAGTGAAACCATTATCACTCGGAAACATGTTAGATAATACCATTGCCGAGTATGAATAGATTTTTGCTCCAAGTACACCATAAGTGTAAATTGAGAAATCCCAATTCTTATAAGCAGCGTTTAAGGTTAAACCGTAGTTAACTTTAGGGAAACCATTACCTAATATGGTCATATCATTAGCATCAAGAAATCCATCAGGTACGCCATTAGGACCACTGATATCTTTGTACTTAAAATCACCGGGAACCGTCTTCGATCCGTTATTGTAGCCACCAGAGTGACCTGCAGCTATAGCAGCAGCGTTAACCGCATCAATTTCGGCCTGAGATTGGTATATGCCCTCTACCTGGTAACCGTAGAAAGACCCCACGGCATAACCTTCACGACATATTGAGTGACCATTCCAGTGTGTACCTGAACTAGCTCCTACTGCAGCTTGGTTGGAACCGTCAGGACTACCATTAGCCCATGATGAGTTTTCACTAAACAAATCAGCACCCATCTTTACAACCTTGTTTTTAAGGGTCGAACCTGTTAACAAAGCACTGAAATTCCAGTCCTGATTGATTTGCTTTTTATAGTTTACCGAGAACTCAATACCTTTATTCTCAATTTCACCATAGTTGGTATATACCTGAGTATAACCTGATGATGGGCGAATTGATTGGTACAACAACAAATCTTTAGATTTGCGGACGAAATAGTCGAGGGTTACAGTCAAATTGTTATTAAGTACTCCCAGGTCAATACCGATGTTGCTTTGTTCGTTGGTTTCCCATTTCAAACGTGGATCTGTTAATGTAGGAGCATATCCGGTAGCCAATTGTCTGGTTGTATTCATTCCCGATTGACCGTTCTGACCATAGTAGAAGTATTGAATTTTATTCGATGTCAATGCGGTTACAGATAAATCTGTTGGACCTCCGGAGTTACCAGTCTGTCCCCAACCCAAGCGAAGTTTCAAATTACTGATAGCGGGAATAGTTTTCATGAAGTTTTCTTCGGTAATACGCCATGCAGCAGCAAGTGATGGGAAATTACCCCAACGGTTATCGGCACCAAAGTTAGAAGAACCGTCACGACGCATAGTTCCGGTCAAGATGTAACGGTCTTTCAACGAGTACTGAAAACGACCGAAGAATGACAGTCCACGTGATTCAAGGTTATATGCACCCAATCCGCTTCTGGCAGCAGGATCGTTCGTCAAACTAATATCACGGATGTTATCGCCAGGGAATCCGTTTCCTGAAGCATTACTCCAGTTACCGAACCCTTTGCTCACTGAATTACCAGCCATTACAGTCAAATTTTGAATGTCATTCTTCCAGTTGTAGGTCAAATAATTTTCAATTGCAATATTGTTGTAATTGCTGTTGTTGATCCCTAAATAATATTTGGCATCGTAGTTATATAATTTAACTTGTGTTCCATCAGGGAAGTAACGCTTTTTGTTACCCCAGAAATTATACCAGTTGTTTGCGGTGAAATTGTATGATGCTATCGATTTAAAAACTAAACCCTTCATCAGTTTAACATTGGCATAAGCACTTAGAATTACCTGGTTGTTTTTATTCTTACCAGTGTTTTCCATTTGTTCAGCATAAATGTTATTTCCCAGATTCGAATCGTTTGAGCCAACATCACCTTGTTCAGGAGCACCATAAGTGCCGTTAGCGTATTTAACTAGAGGACTTACAACCTTTTTAGTTACGGGATCAAAATAATCCATTGTTGGAGATGTGGTAGCCCAGTCACGTTGAGAAGAGAGGTTACCATTGTTACCAAGGGTTCCATTACTTCCGTATGATTCGGTATGAACGAAATTGAGGTCACCACCGATCTCGAGGAAATTAGTTACTTTGGAAACAACATTGGCACGGGCAGTCAATCGTTTGTAGTTGGAATTGATAACAATACCGTCATTGTTTAAATAACCTAATGAGAGGTTCGACTGGATTTTTTCAGTTCCACCTGATGCAGAAAGATTGTATTGTTGTTTCAGAGAAACACGTGTCATTTCTTTTTGCCAATCAATGTTATTTCTTTTACCATCATATTGAGCATCGAAGATTTGATTGGCTAAAACACCACCATCATTGGCTCTTGCCTGACGAATATTTGCGGCATACTGGTCAACATTTCCAACATCCAGTGTTCTGGCTAAAGTTTGAACTCCGTAATCAGCAGAAAAAACAACATTTGTAGTACCGGCAGTACCTTTTTTGGTAGTAATCATGATAACACCATTGGCACCGGCAGAGCCGTAAATTGCAGTTGCAGAAGCATCTTTCAAAATTTCGATACTTGCAACATCACTTGGGTTAAGGAAATTAGCGTTATCGCCAACCTGTACACCGTCAACAACATACAAAGGTTTGGCACTTCCGTTAATGGTTGCAACCCCACGAATACGAATAGCTGCATTGGCGTCAGGGGCACCGTCTTGTGCTGTAACAATAACACCAGCTGCAGCCCCCTGTAATCCTTGTAGAATGTTCGTAGGAGCTTTTTTCAACATTTCATCACGGCTTACTGAAGCAACCGATCCGGAAATATCGCTCTTCTTTGAAGTACCGTAACCAACCACAACAACCTCATCCACCTGCAAATTCGATGGAGAGAGTTTTACGTTGATTTCTTTACGATTACCTATAACTTCATCACGGCTATTGTAACCGATAAAAGAAAAAACGAGCGTTGCTTTACCATCTGCATCAATCTGGTATTTTCCATTAATATCAGTTATACTACCCTGGGTAGTACCCTTGACAACCACATTTACGCCAGGCAGGGGTTCGCCACTTTCATCAGTAACTCCCCCATGCACCCTGACGACTTGTCCAAAGGTCCAAAACGACATTAATAATAGAGGAAGCATTACCATTGCAACCTGTAATAACTTGTTTTTTTTCATAAATTTTGTTTTTTAATTAATTAAGAGAATAAAAACACATGTTATTATCTGACAACCACATCAGTAATAACTTTTCAGACTTAAAGCTTTTTTCTTTTCTAATACATATTATTGAGTTTTAATTATTCATCAACCGGATGTTCCTGACTAAGTTTTTTAAAGTCGTATTTTTCGGCATGTCTGGTATTTCCAAATATTATGCAAAGATTCCGTTCTGTTCCGTTCTGCTGCGAGGGCAAAAAAAAATGGAGCAAAATCGGCTAAATAAAGAGATGTTTTAAATGAGTCATTAACACGGAATGTGTTTTCAGAAGCATATAATGCAATTGAGTTTTCAAGGCGGAGAAACTTGAACAAAAAGTCAGGCAATAAGCTTAGAAATATTCTTTTCATAGAAATTCCAGTTTGTTAGCAAATCGAGTGGAGTAAAATTAGAAAGAGCCCCAGAGGTAGGCTTTCAATATTAGATATTCGATTTTCAATTTTAGACAATTTATTAATATCGTCTCACAAACAAACCAACAACATTCTATCTAACAGCACTTTACCTGCAGCAACAGAGAGAAAAATTAAAACAAGTAGCGAAAAATAAGTGCAGACATTCGCACAATGGTAGAATTACAACTGCACTCGTCAATACCCTCGCAGTTAAATAAAGCCAGCCCGATGTAATTTTAAACTATGGAAAGAGCATGTATAAGAAACCCGTGTCAATTCTTTTACTCTACTATTTCGGATGGTGTTTTGCCAAAGTGCTTTCTGAAAACAGTACTAAAATACGCTACGCTGGTAAAGCCGCAAAGTTCGCTGACTTCAGTCACCGTGTATTTTCGCGACTGCAACAATTCAACGGCATGGTTAAGCCGTATCGTTTTAATAAAATCGGTGGGCGACTGATCGGTTAGCGACTTAATCTTTTTATACAGAAGCGATGAACTAACATTCATTGCCGATGCAAATTCTTCTTTGTCGAATTCGGCATTGGAGATATTTCCCCTGGCCACCGCCAACATTTTCTTTACAAATTTATCATTGAGTTCATTCTCAAGAATATGTTCCGAAGTATCGCTGGTTATCAGCTTCAATGCTTTTTCCCGGACTACCTTTCGGTTACGAATAATCGACTTGATCCGCAGAGTCAACAGATTCATGTCGAAAGGTTTAGTCAGGTAATCATCGGCTCCTAAACCTAAACCATGCATCTGATCAGTTACTTCAGACAAAGCTGTGAGTAAAACAATGGGGATATGGGAAGTTTCGTAGGTCGATTTCATCATTTTGCACAATTCAAACCCGTCCATGTTAGGCATCATGATGTCGGAGACAACCAAATCGGGCAATTGCTTCGAAATAAACTCCCAGGCTTTATCGCCGTCAACAGCTGAAAAAACCTTAAAATTACTACTGAGAGCAACTTTCATAAAGTTCAGAAGATCGTCGTTATCCTCAACAACCAAAATCTTCATTTCTTTTGGCGCTTGAATTTCGGCTTTAAGTTCTGCAGGTAAAGCAATATCATTAACCTCACCAGGAACTATTTGTGTATCTGCAAGAACCTTTACTGATGCGGACTCTTTTGCAATTGATTGATATGGTATTACAACCTGGAATGTTGATCCGACATTTTCCTGACTGGTGCAACTAATGCTGCCACCATGCATGTCAACGTAATTCTTGACCAATAAAAGCCCGATTCCCGAACCAACAACTTTTGAATTGATTGCATTATCGCCCCGGTAAAATTCTTTAAACAGTTGCCGCTGTGCCTTTCTACTGATTCCTATCCCATTATCTTTTACCTGAAGTACCCATTTCTTATCGTCGCATTTCAGATCAATCTGTATCTGACTATTTTCAGGAGAATATTTAATCGCATTTGAAATCAGGTTATCGACGATTTTTTCCATTTTCGATTCGTCAACTGCCGATATATAACTCTCACGATCTGAAACAAAATTGAGTTCTATATTCTTACTTTTAGCGAAAGTTGCCAGCATAATCCGGTGATTAGCCACAAGTTTCACAATATCAGTCATCTCCAGCATCATCTGTTCCTTACCAACATCAACCTTCTGGAAATCCATCAATTGAGTAACAACAGCACTAAGTTGCCGTGCCTGCTCAATAGCCAGATTCAAGTAATACTTTCCGGATTCTGTTAAGTTTTTTTCTTTGGTCAATTCTTCCACCGGAGCCTTGATTAAGGAGAGAGAAGTCCGGATATCGTGTGCCGTATTGGTAAAAAACCTGACTTTTTCTTCGGTATGCTCCTGCTTCAACCTGTTGATGTAATACAATAAAGACAGAATAATGATTGCTGAAAGAACCGTAGAAATGATTACCCAGAACCACACTGTTCGCCAAAACGGGGGAATAATTTTAATGGTAAGCGAACGCTCGGTTATAACATGAGATAATGAATTGTCATACAATTTGACTTTTAACGTAAATTCTCCGCTTGGAATATTGGTATAAGTGATAATCCGGTTCCACGACGGCGATGTCCAGTCTTTATCAAATCCTTCCAGTTTCCACGAAAATTTCGAGCCCGACTGCATTCCAACCGAAACTAATTCGAGACTGATGGTGTTTTGCGAATATCTCAGATTGATTGCCTTTAAACTATCAACGGGCTGGTCTAGTTCATACGAAGGTAACTCACGGATTGAGCGCCCGGATATGGTTAGATCCTGAAAGAAAATCTTTCCTTTCGACGATATCTCCCGGATCGATTGGGGTGCAAAAAAAACAGCTCCGCTATTGGTTCCCCAAGCCAGTTGCCCATCTCTTAAACCCCAAAGTGCACTTTTATTATAGGAGAAGCCCGACAAAGGGAATATGGAAGAAAAAGTGAAAGCCGTTTTATCTTTGGGGTCGAAGCGGCACAAACCACTTTCTGTCCCTATCCAGAGGCTATTATCGGCATATATAATACTATTCAGGAAGTTCGAGGGCAATCCTTCGCGGGTAGTGTAAGCTTTTAAAGTTCCATCTTTGTAATGAAACTCCAATAATCCTTCGCCACTGGTGCATGCCCAAACTACATCTCCTACAACCTGAATATCCTGAACCACATAATCGGATAAAAAGTCTTTGACTTCCCCCGTTTGTTTATTCAGTAATTTAATAGCGTTGCTGCACCCTAAAAGAATCTGATTGGGCGATAGTTCAGCAAAAGAGCTTAAGGATTCATCCGAATAGGTTCTAAATTTATCTTCTTTTGACTGGTAACAAATAAATTTTCCATTGACACCACCTATCCATAAATCGCCCTGACTATCTTTATAAATATCGAATATGTAATTACTTACCAATTCCATTTCCTTTTCATCGCCGGAATAATGTGCAAGTTCCCGTCCGGTCTTTCCGTCGAGGACATATATTCCTGAAGAATAACTGCCCGCCCAGATCCTTCCCCGATCATCTTCGCAAAGCGCAAGGAACACCTGCGCCTGCTCAAGTTTATTGAAATAAAAATTTTTCCATCGCCCGGAAGCCACATCCCAACAACTTATTCCATTGTTAGTGGCAAACCAGATTTTACCATCATGATCTTCCAGGATACCATTTACATCGTTATTCACCAGTGAATTGGCATCATTTGTATGATGAACAATCTGATTTACAAGCGGTGAAGCCAGATCATAAAACGACACCCCGCCACTGTAAGTACAAATCCAAACCCGCTTACCAGGTTCGTAAAAGATATCATATACCCCATTTCCACGCAGTGAATATGGATCATCGTCATTTTCTTTGTAAATATTTAATACACGGCTATCCCGCTTATCAAGCTCCCAAACGCCCTGCCCATCTATTCCGACCAGAATCGTTGATTCTGAATTTTCTTCAATGGCAAGAATGGGTTGCGTCGGGAAGGAAGATGGAAGTATGTGATTTAATTTTGCAGACCCGAAATCAAAGCAAAACAATCCATTCGAAAAAGTCCCGATCCAGAGTTTGTTTTGGGTTTTATCTAAAAATAGCGATGAAACATAAAACGGGTGTACACTCCGGTTTTCGTATATACATTTATTTTCAAGCGATTTAATATTCAACGACCAAAAACCTGAAGGTTTTGTAAGGATTAAATGTTGCTCATCAAGCCAGGCAATCGAATACCTTTCAGGCGAAACCTGTTCAATTAAAGTGAGTTCTCCTGAATGATATTTATACAATCCATTGTTTAAAGCAATCCAGAAATCGCCCGAGCCGTCAATTAATAAATTATAAACGTCAAACTTATCATTATTAATAGTCTTGCGTAAATCAATCAGCAAGTCGAACCGGTCATAAACCGAATTGTATGAAAATATCTGGCCATTGTTGGTATAGGCAATTAAACGTGAATGTTCGTAAATCAACTTCACAAAAATAGCCCCTGCTGTTTCATAAGGAAGCTGATAATATCGGTAGTCAACATCAGCCAATCTCAAAATACCTGTTTTTGAAGAAGTCCAGATAAAGCCATCCTTGTCCTTACAAATCGAGGCTGTCACCCGGTTGGAAATTCCAAACAAAGAGTTGATGCTGTAGAATTTAACTGCCCAAACATTCACCGTTAAGGTTAGCAGCATAAGAATTGCGATAAACCTGTATTTTATAATCGAAGATTTTTTCACATCAATTCCGTTTTATTTACCAATCCTGATACACAAAGTCATTTGAAGCAGCTAAAATTATCATTTTTTTGACTAAACGCTCATTTTATGGGGCACCACTCTTCAATTTACATCATTGTCTGAATCGAAACACAATTGATTAAATTATTCTGCATTGCTTCAGAAAAAAAAGAACAGGCAGCATTTGAAAGCAACGAAACAATTTGTGAAGTTTAACAGGTAACCAATTCCCGGCTTGAATTCGGGACACTAAAAAAGTAGAAGTAATAAAAAAGCCTCGCAAATCAATGATCTGCAAGGCTTTAATGTTTTAAAAAGTGACCCAGCTGGGATTCGAATTAACTCTTATTCCAAGCTGATTATCAACATTTTACAAAGCACTTATTTCAATAGGTCTCGACATAGTCTCGCCTGATATTCAATTCATTATATTTCAAATATAGAAAAAATTTCACTAATTACAAATGTGTGAATTGTGTAACTTATTTACAAAGTTATGTAACATTTCTGCATCTTTTTAATGCACTTTTAGCCCGATTGTTTTAATCCGGAGGAAAATTGAAAATATATATCAAATATATGGTGAGCAACCGTTGTAAAATCGCGGTTAAAGAAGAGTTGAAAAAACTTGGGTTACATTTCATCATTGTCGATTTGGGAGAAGTTGAGATCATGGAAAACCTTTCCGCCGATCAGCGCGAAATTGTCAGGATGGCTCTTTTAAATTCAGGATATGAGCTAATCGATGACAAACGAGCCATTTTGATTGAACGCATAAAAAATACCATTATTGAAATGATTCACCGTTCCAACGAGCCGATAAAAACAAATTTTTCTGTATTCCTGAGCGAAAAACTGAATCACGATTACACCTATTTGGCCAACTTATTTTCTGAAGTACAGGGAATGACAATCGAACATTTCATCATTTTGCACAAAGTTGAGCGAATCAAAGAATTGATCATCTATGGCGAAGAAAACATCACCGAAATTGCTTGGAGAATGAACTACAGCAGTGTGGCGCACTTGTCCAACCAATTTAAAAAAGCAACCGGCCTCTCCCCTTCTCATTTTAAACAATTAAAAGACAAGCGACGCAGTCCGATAGAAGATCTGGGGAATTCATCAGACATCAATCTTAAAAGCGTCTAAAAAAATGGAAAGGACAAAACCATACGATGCCAATTACGCCAACAGTTTAATCGAAGCAAGTCTCGATCCGTTGATTACCATCAGTACTGAAGGAAAAATTACAGATATGAACGCTGCCTTGGAAAAAATTACCGGCGTATCGCGTAAAGAACTGAAAGGTACCGACTTTCTCAATTATTTTACCGAACCGCAAAAAGCACGCGAAGTGTATAAAGAAGTATTTGCAAAAGGATCGGTGGCCAATTCGCCACTGACTCTTCGCCATGCCAATGGGAAACTAACTGATGTACTATTTAACGGCTCTGTTTATAAAGACAACAGGGGAAATGTGTTAGGCATTGTCATTGTCGCCCGTGATGTTACAGAGCAAAAACGCATTACAACAGAACTGACAGAAGCCATTGCTTTTGCCGAACTGGCTGTTGGGATTGCAGAAGAAGCCAAAGAAAAAGCGGAAAGCGCTACTTTGATAGCCGAAAATGCAGTAAAAGCCAAGCAACAATTTCTGTCGAACATGAGTCACGAAATTCGCACTCCCATGAATGCGATTATCGGGTTTACCAAGGTGTTGCTTAAAACCGAAGTGACGGTTAAACAAAAAGAATATCTGCAGGCTATTAAAATGAGCGGCGATTCATTAATTGTGTTAATCAACGATATACTTGACCTGGCCAAGGTGGATGCCGGGAAAATGGTTTTCGAACAAACGCCATTCAAAATGGCGGCTTCCATTTCGGCCATGCTTCACCTGTTCGAAACCAAAATCATGGAGAAAAACTTAAAACTGGTAAAAGAATACGACGACAATATTCCTGAGGTCTTAGTTGGCGACCCGGTGCGTTTGCACCAGATCATTTTAAATCTGGTTAGTAACGCGGTTAAGTTTACGTCGAAAGGTAAAATTACGGTCAGTGTAGATTTGTTGCACGAAGATGAAAATCAGGCAATCATCCGGTTTTCGGTTGCCGACACCGGAATAGGAATTCCCGAAACGAAAATCGGAAAGATATTCGAGAACTTTCAGCAGGCTTCAAGTGGCACCTCCCGACTATATGGTGGAACAGGTTTAGGACTTGCAATTGTAAAACAACTGGTTGAACCCCAGGGAGGAACGATTACCGTAAAGAGTAAAATTGACGAAGGCACAACATTCAGTTTTGTATTGAGCTTTCAGAAAACCACTGTTGAAGCCGAACCGGAACCTGAAAACCTTGAATTAGACATTGAAATAAAAGGGATTAAAGTGCTTGTTGTTGAAGACATAACCCTCAACCAATTACTGATGAAAACGCTGCTGGACGACTTCGGATTTGAACGCGACGTAGCCGACAACGGGAAAATTGCCATAGAAATGATGCAAAAAAAATCGTACGATGTTGTTTTAATGGACCTGCAGATGCCTGAAATGAATGGTTTTGAGGCTACCGATTATATGCGAAACACCATGAAATCCAATGTCCCGATTATTGCGTTGACAGCCGATGTTACTACGGCTGATCTGGCCAAATGCAAGCTGGTTGGGATGAACGATTACATCGCCAAACCAGTTGATGAGCGCCTGCTGTACAGCAAAATAATAGGTTTAATTAAAAGGTGTAACGGATCGGAAGTGAGCATTGAAGAAGAAATAGGCACTTACAAGTACATTGATTTAGATTACCTTAATCAACGTACCAAATCGCGACCCAAATTAATGATGGAAATGATCACGGCTTACCTGGAACAAACTCCGCCATTAATTACTGCCATGAAACAGAGCCTGGTTGATAAAGACTGGGATTTGCTTTACGCTTCCGTACATAAAATGATTCCTTCTTTTTCAATTATGGGTATCGGTATCGATTTCGAAAACATGGCCAGAAAAGTTCAGGAATATGCCATCAATCAAAAGCAGGCAGAAGGAATACCCGATTTGGTTTTTCAGTTGGAGAAAATATGTTCGCAAGCATGTACCGAATTAAAGGTAGAATATAATCGCATAAAAAAAACAAACAATGAATAACGAGAAAATCAAAATATTTCTGGTCGACGATGATAAATTATATCTAAAATTACTTGAAAATGAATTACTTGATCAGGGTAATTTTGACATTGCGACATACGGCACCGGCGAGCTTTGCCTAAAGAATATAGCTCATTCACCCGATGTAATTGTATTGGATTACAACCTCGATGGCATTGACAAAAACGCGATGAACGGCATAGAGACTCTGGATAGAATAAAAGCATTTGATCACGAAATTGCCGTAATTATGCTGTCGAGCCAGGATAGCATTGATGTGGCGATCAGCTGCATGCACCACAAGGCTTTTGATTATGTAGTAAAAAGTGAAACAGCCTTCCTCAGACTTAAAAACATCATACCGGCAATCTTTCAATACAAAAAAATAGAGAAACAATTAAAATGGTACATGGAACGGATGTAATATCACTGATAATGTGTGAGTTTTGCAAACTTTAATCGGAATTGTGTAACAAATTAAAGAAAAACTAAGCTCAACTTTGAGATATAAAATTACGACTATTCGAATTTAGTTTTTGTGGTTAGTTAAATAGTTAGTTAAGGTTTTTAAGCCCTGCTTTTTTTGAAATTAAGCAGGGCTTCCCCATGTTACCTGTATGTGTGAATGTTGTAACTTTTCCCATTAATTCTGTAACACTTATCCTTGACGGCTTCCCGATCTTTGAATAGTGAAAATGGTTTCACAGTCAAAGATCTTATCATGAAAAAATTAACTTTTTTTACTCTATCAGCTTTTTTTATGTTGTCGGTTATTCCTACCCAAATCAAAGCAGCCACTGATACAGAAGCAGCAAAAACGGTAACAATATCCAGCGAAAAAGTAAGCGGCACTGACCAGACAAACGAAATTAAATCGATTGAATTAACTGCACTGAGTACTTCTGAAAACAAAGAAGTTTTGAAAGAAGCGGGCCCATTATTAAACGACCAGGGTCGTCATAATGGAAGATATCGTAACCGACCGGCAAACAGAAACGTTGACCTCACAATCCAATCAGATCGCGGTTATGGACGACATAGTCATAGTGGAGCTTATATAGGTGGCGGAGGTGTTTTGCTTCTTATCCTGATCCTCATCCTTGTGCTTTAACATGAACGAAGTGAGCATTTTTTTCGAATGAACCAAACATCAGCAAAATTATCCCGTTTTTGGAAAATTCTTGGACCCGGATTAGTAACCGGCGCCAGTGATGATGATCCTTCAGGAATTGCAACCTACTCGCAGGCAGGTGCCGCCTTTGGATTATCGACCTTATGGACTGCGCTGATTACGTTTCCACTCATGGCCTCCATTCAGGAAATGTGTGCCCGTATTGGGCTGGTTACCTCAAAAGGGCTGGCCGGAACGCTACGTTCAAATTATTCAAGGACGGTTCTGTATATCATGTTGCTGTTTAGTTTTCCGGCAATTGTGATGAATATTGGTGCCGACATTGCCGGAATGGGTGCTGTTGGCTGTTTGTTGTTTCCTGCTATACCTGCAGCATACTTCAGCCTGTTTTTTACCGTTGTACTTTTACTACTGATTGTTTATCTGCCCTATCAGAAAATTGCAGCATTATTAAAATATCTCTGCATTGTTCTGTTGGTTTACCTGGTTATCCCGTTTTTGTATAAACAGGACTTGCCAGCTATACTGAAGGCTACTTTTATCCCAACCATTAAATTTAATAAAGATTTTATCAGCATTTTGGTTGCCATTCTGGGAACCACCATTTCGCCATACCTTTTCTTCTGGCAGGCAACCATGGAGGTAGAACAGCAAAAGAAAAAACGATTGATCGTAAATAAAAGAATCATTTCAGAAATGAAACAGGATGTCGATTTTGGGATGTTGTTTTCAAATGTGGTTATGTTTTTCCTGATTCTTAGCACCGGAACTGTCTTATTTAAAGGAGGAATTCATCAGATTGATACCGTTGAACAGGCTGCTCAGGCTTTGAAACCACTGGCCGGAAATTCTGCTTATTTGCTTTTTGCGGTTGGCGTAATTGGCACTGGACTTTTGGCAATACCTGTTTTAAGCGGATCGCTGGCGTATATCGTTACCGAAACATTTGGCTGGAAAAATGGATTGGATAAAAAATTTTACGAAGCAAAGGTATTTTACATCATCATTGCCATCTCGCTGGTTCTTGGGCTTTTGATGAATCACATGGGTATTTCGCCCATCAAGGCTCTCATTTATTCTGCCATTTTATACGGATTGACTGCTCCTGTGTTGATTGCAATTATTCTGCATATTTCGAACAACAAAAAGATAATGGGCAAATTTACCAATGGGAAAAGGGCCAACATTCTGGGATTCGCCGCATTGGTTCTGATGACGATAGCAGCAGTAACTTTAATCTATATGCAGCTTAAAGAAAGTTAGGGTGCATCCTCGAAAATGTGTGAATGATGCAACTTATTGACGGAATTGTGTAACGGTTTCGCCAATCACGCAGGCTACCTTTGAAAGGATATCTCTAAAATTCATCGACATGCCACTATTCACTATTTTACTTGTAATTATTGCAGTGGGAGTTTTACTCTGGTTGATTAATTCGTACATCCCAATGGATCGCAAGATCAAATCAATTTTAAATGTTGTGGTTATGATTATACTTATCGTATGGCTACTGAAAGTATTCGGACTATTAAATGGGTTAATGGATTTGCATGTATAAAGCGCTTATTATGAATCGAAAGAACATTTTGGGGACCATTTTCACATTACTCGGATCGGGAGGACTTATATATACCTTTGTGCATTCGTCAGAGGGAGCAAATAATACAAAAGCACTTGTTATTCTGGGTGTACTTAGTTTAGTATTCTTTATGGTTGGCATCAATTTAGTGAACAACACTAAACGTTCGGCATAAAGTACATATTCAATTTACAGCGAATGCTTATTCAGATAAAAAGAACATTTAGAATTGAAACAGCAACCCTATTCAAGTGTAAAAGCCCGCTCCAATTAGGGGAACGGGCTTTTGTTAGCTAAACAAGAGCGTATAAATAACTATTAAAAAAAGACCTGCCGGCAACTTAGGAAACATTACCTTCGGAAAATTGAATATCAGAGAATTATACCATAAAAACAGAAAACCATGCAAGTAGCTGTTACCAGGAAAAAGTTTATGTTTTCGCCGGATCCTTCCCGAATAATTGCCCGTTTTTTGTATTTAGGCGATGAAAGGTCAGCTAACATTATCCGAAAAGTACTGGCGATGCCCGAAAAGGAAGTCAATATTGCCATGAGCCAGTTGCTGAGAGGATATTCGAGGCGGCACCGGAATATCTCCAGAATATTTGAGAAGAATTTTGCAAAACTGATTCCGATATTTGATACGATTGAGGTGAATGAAGACGATCTGAGTGTAACACGAAAAGCGTTGATAGGCTCTTATTTTACGATGGAATATTCCATCGAATCAGCAGCATTTTTCAACCCATCCATTGTTGAAGACCCCGATCAGTCAGAAATCAGATCGGATGAGAAACGTGTTATTTTTAGTTTCCGCGCAACAGGAGAAGGACATATTTCATCGATTGTTTTTCGCTCCGGAATTCTCGATCGGAATAATAACCTGATTATTGAGCCCGTTGGAAAAATGCTGGCTGAAGCCGACGTCATAAAAAGGCATATATACGACAAAAAAGCTTTTCTGGAAAAACTGAATGAAATGAATGAGTCAGTGAATATCATTTCTCCGGCGATTTTGGGGAAAAGTGAAAAAGTACCCGACCAGACCAATGCCATTAATCCCGTAATAAGTGCAAAACATGAAGAAATCCATCACCATAAAAACAAAGTTTCTCCGGCTTTTATTCTGGATAAACTTCAGGATAACTTTACCTACGGCGAATTAATGAAAAACCTGGTACTGGCCAAAAAGAATCCCAAACTCACTGAAGATCATGAAAAACTGATCAATCAAATGTTGTGGCTGGCCTCGTCTCATTACGAAATCAACTTTTCTATTGATTCTGCTATTTCTGAAAGGGTCATTTTTCCGGTATCGGCAACCGAGCAGAAAGGAATTGAAGATGCCCGTTTCGTCAAATTCACCGATGACAATGGTGAGGTGACCTATTACGCCACTTATACGGCTTATGATGGAGTTACCATTCTTCCAAAACTGATTAAAACGACTGATTTTTATAATTTCAAGATTCTGCCCATTAACGGCGAAATTGCGCAAAACAAGGGAATGGCTCTTTTCCCACGAAAAATAAACGGTAAATATGCCATGTTGTGCCGTATGGATGGCGTAAACAATTACATTGCATACTCCGACAGCATTAATCTATGGCACAATGCCAAAATTATACAGCAACCTACTTATTCGTGGGAATTGGTTCAAATTGGCAATGCTGGTTCTCCCATCGAAACTGAAGATGGTTGGTTGGTTATTACTCATGCTGTTGGCCCGATGAGAGAATACACCCTAGGAGCTTCGTTGTACGAACTGGACAACCCCGAAAAAGAAATAGGCAGGCTTACTACCCCATTAATGGTTCC
Organism: Prolixibacteraceae bacterium; assembly: GCA_963678915.1. Classification (GTDB taxonomy): domain Bacteria; phylum Bacteroidota; class Bacteroidia; order Bacteroidales; family Prolixibacteraceae; genus Aquipluma. Next base: position 4,459,709 of record OY787458.1, on the reverse strand, counting down.
TAACGAAGCAGAACGCGAAGGCTATGTGCCCAATGTGATTTATTCATGCGGCTCAATCATCCATAACAATGATTTGATTATCGCCTATGCCATGTCCGATCATTCATCATCATACGCAACTGTCGATCTGCGCGAACTATTAGACGTATTAAAATCCTCAGGCAACATCGTAAAGTAAAGCATCGTAGTTTTCCACCAAACTACAAGTTCGAAACTTAGCCAATTCTTCACCTGATTTTTGTTTGGCCACACCTGACGGTCTCCAAAAGGAATCCAGACCAACCGCATCAAAAGGAAATTGACATCAAACCTGATGTGTGAATGATGTAAGTTTTAACCGTAATTGTGTAACGCTTTTCGTCGAAAGTCGGGGCATCTTTGAATAGTGAAAACTCATTCACGATCAAAATACGAAACATCATGAGCAGAATCAGGATAAACTCATTTGTAAGTAAAGTATTTATAAGTGTATTCACTGCTTTATTTCTCTTCTCTTTAAATTCATTTGCCAGGAAAGTTCGGTTCTCAATTTCATCTGTCGTTCCGGCAGCACGTGGCTATGTAAAAATTGGCCGCGACAATAACCAGAATTACATTATCAAGATAGAGATATCAAATATGGCTGAGGCAGGAAGGCTTCAACCACCGAAACTAACATATATTGTTTGGATGGTTTCCGATGACGCAAGTACAATGAATATGGGTCAAATCAAAAGTTCGGTTACATTATTGACAAATAGGTTAAAAGCTTCTTTCGAGACAACAACCCCGTACAAGCCAACCCAGATATTTATAACGGCCGAAGATGATCCTGGCTACCAGCTTCCAGGAGCTCAAATAGTATTAACAACAAAAAGATTTTAGTATCAACGCATCACTTAAAATTAACATCATGAGCAATCTACTTTATGCAATCGCGGTTATTTTAGTTATTGCCTGGGCAGTTGGATTCTTTGCTTACAACACCGGCGGTATAATTCACATTCTTCTGATTATTGCCGTTATAGCAATAATACTGAGGGTAATACAAGGAAGAAGAGTTCTTTAAAGTCACATTATACAAACAATTATTAAAACAGACATTATGAGTACAGGAAAAGTATTTTTAGGAGTATTGGCAGGCGCAACTGTAGGTGCATTAGCGGGCGTTTTATTTGCACCGCACAGAGGTAAAGTTACGCGTAAGAAAATAATCAGGTCGGGTGGAGTTCTTGCCGAAGAAGTAAAAGAAAAATTCGATGAATTTATTGATAGTGTGACAGTAAAAATAAGTAAAGCGAAAGATAATGTTACCGACTTTGCAGAACAACGAATGGCTAAATCTGATGAAGCTAAAAAACAAGCGGCAACTAAGATATAAGTTGATAATATTGGGCTAAACTAAAGAATTTCATAAGTTCATTACTGCCTGATTTACAACACAAAGAGAAACAAAATAGGTCAATCCGTGATAAGCGAAGAAATACAATTGCCCATTTTTGTAAAGGCATCCTTTTTTTTCATTGGTTTACTTGCCTTTATAGCAATACTTTATATCGCTCAGGGTATTATTGTTCCTATTGTTTTTGCAGTCATTATTGCCATTGTATTACATCCGGTCGTAAATTTTTTTGTGCGGAAAAGAATTCACAGGGTATTAGCTATCATTTTAACTTTATTTCTGACCTTCTTATTTATCGCTACGTTTTGTGCACTTCTGTTTTCGCAATTAAGTCATTTTATCGATTCGTGGCCAATACTGGTTGATAAGTTAACAGCTATGCTGGACCAATCCATAACCAGCATTTCCGGATATTTCGATATAAAGCCACAAAAAATCCATGAATGGATTACAAAAACGCAAAGTGAACTTATAAATACCAGCACTGCCGTAATTGGTCAGACACTCCTTGCTCTAAGTGGTGTGGTAATTGTATTATTGCTGATTCCGACTTACGTCTTTATAATATTATTTTATCAGCCTCTTTTAATTGAGTTTATTCACAGGTTATTTGGCGAGAACCACCAAAGCAATGTAAAAGAAATAGTTACCCAAACCAAAACAGTTATTCAAAGATATCTTGTTGGACTTGTTATTGAAGTATTAATAGTAGCCTCACTGGATACCGCAGCACTTTTAATACTTGGAATTGATTATGCCATTCTGCTGGGCATTATTGCTGCATTGCTCAATGTTATACCCTACATTGGTGGAATTGTGGCTGTGGCATTGCCTATGATGATTGCTATAGCCACTAAATCGACTGTCTGGTATGCCTTTTATGTGCTGGTTTTCTATTACATCATCCAACTGATCGACAATAATTTCATCGTTCCATATATCGTCGCCTCAAAAGTAAAAATCAATGCCCTCTTCTCAATAATAGTGGTTTTTGTAGGGAACGCTCTATGGGGAATTCCTGGTATGTTTCTTTCCATACCGTTACTCGCTATTTTAAAACTGATTTTCGATCATATCGAATCGTTAAAACCTTGGGGTTTTTTATTGGGAGACACAATGCCGCCCATATTGAAGATAAAGCCGTTAATCAATAAAATTCTAAAATAAACGCTATGCCAAAACAAATATTCAACCGGAATAACTCCAACGACCTTCCTGAAATACTGATCATTACTTCCTATCCACCCAGAGAGTGCGGAATTGCAACCTATTCTCAGGATTTGGTTAAAGCGCTGAATAATAAATTCAACGATTCCATGTCCCTCAAAGTTTGTGCGCTGGAATCCAGCGATACCGGCTACTCTTATCCTGAAGAAGTAAAATATATTCTGAAGACATCTATTGCTGATGAGTATGAACGGTTAGCTTTAGATATCAACACCGATGATCGCATTAAATTCGTTTTGATTCAACACGAATTTGGTTTTTATCACAATCGGCAACAAGAATTCGAACAATTCCTTTTTATGCTTTCAAAGCCGGTTGTTATTGTGTTTCATACCGTTCTTCCCCATCCCGACGACAAACTCAAATCAAAAGTCAGGCAAATGGTATCTGCTTGCAATTCAATTGTTGTAATGACTCATACTTCGGCTAATATACTTGTGGCCGACTATGATTTATCACCACAAAAAATAACTGTGATACCTCACGGAACCCATTTGGTACCTCATTTAAGTGCGAAATTTCTGAAAGAAAAGTATGGTCTGGAGGGCCGGAAGGTACTTACCACATTCGGTTTACTAAGTTCAGGAAAAAGCATTGAAACAACCATCGATGCCTTGCCTGCCATTGTGAAGCAATGCCCCGAAGTGGTGTTTCTGGTGATGGGAAAAACCCACCCGGAAGTAGTAAAACAAGAAGGCGAAAAGTACAGGGAAATGCTCGAACAAAAGGTAAGACAGCTTTCATTGGAAAATCATGTGCGGTTCATCAACAAATATCTTGCTCTACCCGAATTGCTTGAATATTTACAACTTACCGACATTTATTTATTTACCACCAACGATCCGAATCAGGCCGTATCTGGCACCTTTGCCTACGCCATGAGCTGTTCGTGCCCCATTATTTCCACGCCAATTCCGCATGCAAAAGAAGTGCTTACCGGTGATACCGGAATTATTTTCGATTTCCGCAACTCGCAACAATTGGCCGATGCAGTTATCAATTTGTTCAACAACGATGACCTACGCCATAACATGAGCACCTATACGCTTCAGAAGATTATTGCAACAGCATGGGAGAATTCGGCTATCGATCATGCTAACCTGTTTTCTAAAATTGCCGGGGATCAAATCAAATTAAAATATAATCTGCCTGAAATTAATCTCGATCACTTGAAGCAAATGACCACAGATACCGGGATTATTCAGTTTTCAAAAATCAATCAACCGGATATTGAATCCGGCTATACTCTGGATGACAATGCGAGAGCATTGATTGCTATGTGTATGTATTACAAATCAACCGGCGATAAAAAGAGCTTGCCTTACATAAAGAAATACCTTCGATTCATTAAACGCTGTCAGCTACCCGAAGGTAATTTTATTAATTACGTTGATAAAAACAACCATTTTACAGGCCAAAACCAGGATGTTAATCTGGATGATTCTAACGGAAGGGCTTTGTGGGCATTGGGTTATCTTATCTCATTAATTGGGGTGCTGCCTTCAGAAATTATTCTGACAGCAGACAAGATTATTGAAAAGTCACTAATTCATTTATCTGCAATGAATTCGACACGGGCTATGGCCTTCGCAATAAAAGGAATCTGTTATTATCATACCACTATTAATTCTCCTGAAAATATAGTCCTCATAAAATCATTTGCAAACCGTATGGTTCAGATGTATAAGCATGAATCGGACAAAAAATGGGAATGGTTTGAAGATTACCTAACCTACGCCAACAGTATTCTGCCCGAAGCGATGCTGTATGCCTGGCTTGCAACCGGCGAAAAAATATATAAAGACATTGCCATTTCGTCATTTAATTTTTTATTGTCGCATACGTTTAATGAAAATGGCATTGAAGTAATTTCAAACAAAAGCTGGTTTAAAAAGGGACAAAGGCCCGACCGATACGGAGAGCAACCCATTGATGTAGCCTACACCATTATTGCTTTGAGCAAATTTTACGACATTTTTAAAGACGAAGAATATTATCAAAAAATGACAAGTGCATTTAACTGGTTTTTGGGCAACAACCGATTACATCAGATTATCTATAATCCATGTACAGGAGGCTGCTACGATGGGTTGGAAGAGTGGAATGTAAACATGAATCAGGGTGCCGAATCAACCATAAGTTACCTGATGGCTCGATTGACCATCGAAAAATATAACAAGTTGGATATCCCTGTTAAAAGGCAATTTCAAAACAAAAGCAGTGTGCGCTCCGTTCAGAAACGAACCATTAATTTAGACATTTTTGAAAATCAATACGACAATTATACCTATATCTCATTCAACGACTTACTGGATTAAAGCCTGGCCTTGAAAACAACCTTAATGTGTGAATTATATAAGTTTTTCAAATAATTGTGTAATACTTTTCAGACGGTGTCTTTTTATCTTTTCAACATGATTTATCCCACAATTCCCTAAGGGAACTTTCTCTTTTTACAAGCATTCTCAATACTTGCAATATGAGCCTCCTTCTGTAGTTGATTAATTCTCATTTACAAAGGATGCTGTTATGCAATAGATAAAAACACTAATTATGAATATCTTATTAGTATATCCTCAATACCCCGATTCGTTCTGGAGTTTTAAGCATGCCATGCAGTTCATCGCAAAAAAAGCAACGGTACCTCCTCTTGGATTAATTACCGTTTCAGCCATGCTTCCAAAAATGTGGAAAAAGAAACTGGTTGACCTTAATGTTTCAGCTTTGCAGAAAATTGACATTCTCTGGGCTGATTATGTATTTATTAGCGCCATGTATATTCAAAAAGAATCGGTTGATCATGTTATTGAAGAGTGCCTGAAATATGAGACCAAAATTATTGCCGGCGGACCTTTGTTTACCCAGGATTTTGAGAGCTATCCTCAAGTTGACCATTTTATACTAAACGAGGCTGAAATTACAATGCCTTTGTTTCTGAATGATTTGGCAACGCAAAAAATTCCTGAAAGAGTTTATCGAACAGATGCATTTGCTGATGTAACAAAATCGCCGGTTCCCGACTACCACCTGCTTTCTGCAAAAGATTATGTGGTGATGAATCTTCAGGTTTCGCGCGGATGCCCTTTCTCCTGCGATTTTTGCGAAATAACGTCGCTTTTAGGGCATAAGGTCCGCATGAAAAATACCAGCCAGATTATCGCTGAGCTTGAAGTTCTTTATAGTTTGAACTGGCGCGGCCCTATACTCATTGTTGACGATAATTTTATAGGGAATAAGTTTGAAGTCAAGAAATACTTACTACCGGCCATGAGGCAATGGATGCAGAGCCACAAATATCCGTTCACTTTCAATATTCAATCCTCGATTAACCTGGCCGACGATGAGGAATTGATGGCAATGATGGCAGAAACCGGATTTACCTCAACATTTGTGGGCATCGAAACCCCTGATGAAGATTCACTCCAGGAATGTAATAAGGCTCAAAACAAAAACAGGGACCTGCTTCACAGCGTGAAAAAAATACAAAATGCCGGGTTACAGGTTTCCGGCGGATTTATTGTAGGTTTTGATACGGATACGCCCTCGGTCTTTCAAAAGCAAATCGATTTTATTCAGCAGAGCGGAATTGTTTCGGCCATGGTTGGCCTGTTAAATGCGCCTAAAAACACAGTGCTTTACAAACGGCTAAAAGCCGAAAACCGTTTAACGAACGAATCATCGGGAAACAACACCGATTCTTCCATGAATTTTGTTCCCAAAATGGATTCATCAGAGCTGTTGCAGGGGTATAAAAAGATTATACAAAACATCTATTCGGCAAAACCCTATTACAAAAGAATTCGTCAATTTTTACTCAACTATAAAAAACTACATGCAGGGCGGCAAACACGCGATTTTCCATTCCTTATTGGGTTTATCAAATCGGTCATAATTATCGGTATTGTGAATAAAGGACGGAGCGAATATTGGAAACTTCTGATATGGACGCTTTTCAGGCGCCCGACTCTTTTAACCGATGCTTTAACCTTTGCCGTGTATGGCTACCATTTCCGAACAGTATATGGACTTACAAATTCAACCAAGAATCAATAATAAATACACTCGAGATGAAAACAAGAAAAATATTGGGGATATGGATGGATCATTCCGTTGCACATTTGACCGAATTGCATGGAGGAGCCTTTGCTACAAGGGTAATCGAATCGAAACTGGTTATTCCGATGAATGCCGGAGATTTGCATTATAAGGACGATAGTCACCTGCTTAGCAAAGAACAAGGCCAGCTTTCTGCATATTACAAAAAATTGAGCGACGCCAGTTTAGGTTATGAAGAAGTGATTCTTTTTGGGCCAACCGAAGCAAAAAATGAATTAGCTAACATACTGAAAGAGAATCACCTCTTCGAAAAAATAAATATTGTGGTTAAACCAGCTGATAAAATGACAGAAAACGAACAACATGAATTTTTAAAAGAGTTTTTTAATCCATCAGAATACCATCTGTAAGCAGTCAAATAAAATGGACAAACGCGAGACAAAAAACGTTGCTGTTATCGTGGCACATCCTGACGACGAAACCTTATGGGCCGGAGGAACAATATTAAACAATCCATCGTGGAAGTTCTGTGTTGTTTGCCTTTGTCGCGGAAGCGATACCGAGCGCGCTCCAAAGTTTTACAACGCAATGAAAATATTAAATGCTGAAGGAATCATGGGCGATCTGGATGACGGCCCAGAACAGACGCCTCTCAATGAAAAAGAGCTTGAAGTGCTGATCGTAAAATTATTGCCTTCAGCGCATTTCGACCTGGTAATTACACATAGTCCTGACGGAGAATATACCCGGCATCTTCGTCACGAAGAGATAAGCAGAGCTGTTACAGAACTTTGGAAATCGGGAAAATTATCGACCAGCGAACTTTGGTTCTTTGCTTATGAAGATGGACACAAGAAGTATTTCCCATTAGCTGTTAAAAATGCATCGGTTTGCATTATACTTTCAAAAACAACCTGGCAACAAAAATACAAACTGATAACCGAAACCTATGGATTTGATGAAGATGGCTGGGAGGCCAAAACCACACCCAAAGCTGAAGCTTTCTGGAAATTTACTGATCCTACAGAAATAAAACGAAGAATTAATAAAAAAGGAGCCATTCTATGAAATAGCCATGTGTGCCAAAGTCCGCACCAACCGGAAGTAAATAAATGGCTATTCCATCCTGTTGCAACAGTCAGATAATGAGGATATATTAATACGCTGATTTTAAGAAATATTACAAAAATTTGCACAAATGAAAGTACTGGTAATGTATGATTATCCACCATCTCCTGGGGGGCTTGCAACGCAGGGTGACCTTCTCTATAAGGGACTCCTCGGAATGGGAGTTGATGCACATGCCGTTCATTTCGAATCAGCACAGGAAAAAGAATGGTACTACCGCTGGTTCGAGCCGGATGTTGTTGTTGGTGTAGGTTACTGGGGGCACACGCCACAACTTGTACTTCACCCGCAACGATATGGCATTCAACCCGTACCGTGGCTGGTGGCCGACGGTTACATTGCCAATTATCAGGAAATACTAAATGATCTGCCACTCATTCTTGTCACATCAAATTGGGTAAAAAAGATGTACGTTCGCGATGGCATTAACGGCGATAAAATTGAAGTTTTACCAGTTGGATGCGATACCGATTCGTTTATTCCATTTGACAAGAATGATCCTAAAATACTAGCGGTGCGCGAAGCATTGGGTATTTCGCCCGATCAGTTAATGATTCTCACAGTTGGTGGAGATGCCGCTTCGAAAGGCGCACAGGAAGTAATGCAGGCATTGGCCATTATTGATGCCAAAGCTCCCGACTGGAAATATGTTTGCAAAGTGTGGCCGCAACCACGCACAAAAAAACAAAACCTGGCAGATTTACTGTTGGCCTCCGACCTCGGCATCGACAAGAATGTGATGTATGAAACCAATACCATTTCGCGGAATTTTATGCCCTATCTGGTTGGTGCCTGCGATATTTATGCAGCCCCATCGCGGCTCGAAGGATTTGGAATGCCTCAGGTGGAAGCCGGAGCCTGCGGAAAACCAGTTGTGAGTATTAAAGCCATGGGAATGCTCGATACACTTATTCATGGAGAGACCGCTTTCCTAGCCGGAATTGCAAAGAAGATTGAAATAAATGAAGTGATGCTTGGAGGAGAATCGGGTTTTGAAGATCAGCACCTGGTTCATTTTAAAATGCCACGAACCGTTGATTACCGGGCTAGTGTACACGATATTGCCAAATACCTAATGACTTTAATGACAGATCCTGACTTGCGTCAAAAGATGGGTATTGCTGGTAGGGAAAGGGTTGTAGCAAACTTTGACTATCGGATTGTTGCCGAAAAGTTTATCAAAATTATAAACGAAAAACTGGGAATACACTAATTTGAAAATTTGAAGATGAAATGTTTTGGAGATGAGTGGTAAGACTCATAAACTGAAATCTAAATCACTCTAATCAAGAAATATTCTCATATCCTTTTCATTCTCAAATCTTCAAATTATTAAATTTTCAAACTCAACGCCATGCACTTTACCAATGAAAATAAGATAGAAGAAGCCAAGAAGGCTGCACTTGAAGTATTGCTTCACAATGCTCACGGACCTGTTCATGGACTTCCACGCACCGCCGGCTGGGGTTATCCTGAACCCTATACGCGCGATTTGATGTTTTCGATTTTGGGAATTGCTGTGTCAGGAAATCAAAAACTATTGGAAAGTATCCGATACGTTTTAGAGACGCTGGCGCAGAATCAAACCGAACGAGGTCATATTCCTTCCCTCGTTCACGATAAAGACGACCGGGGCGCAAGCGACACTACTCCCCTGTTTTTACTTGCAGTTGGCATATTCCGAAGGATAACCGGTGAAACCTATTTTCTACATGAAGCGGTTGAGAAATCGCTGACATGGATGGAATATCAAAGTCCTTCTGATCGATACTTAGTAGCCCAGCAACCTACCAGCGACTGGCGCGATGAACAATGGGTAACCGGTTATGGTTTGTTTGTAAACACTTTGGTTTATAGCTATCTTCGTATTTTAGGTAAGCACGATCGTGCTGATAAGGTTAAACAAGAAATGGGGCGGTTTACCATTGCTGCCGGATCAAACCACCATCATATTCACGAAGGTTTGGTTGTAAAACACAAGCCCTATTATGCTTTCTGGTCGTATAAAATCTACAGTAGCGAGCGTTTCGATTTACTTGGAAACTGCCTGGCCATTCTCTCCGGAATCGCATCGCCATCAAGGGCCGACGACATGGTTTCATGGATTGAAGAAGAGTGCGCAGTCATGCGTGAAAAAGGTGAACTCGCCATTGATTTACCTCCTAATTTTTTTTCCTACATAAAAACACACGACCCCGACTGGCTTCCACGGTATTCCATATTTAATAATCCGGGTGAATATCACAATGGCGGTGTTTGGCCATTTATATGTGGCTTATATGTGGCGGCATTAGTGGCTGCCAAAAGATACACGCTTGCCCGCGAAAAGCTCGTAGCGCTAACCCTTTGTATTGAGCAATCGAATACAGGAACGGTTTCGTACGGATTTAACGAATGGATAAAAGCACAAAATGGGAAGCCTATGGGACAAGACTGGCAAACCTGGAGCGCAGCACTTTACCTGTATGCAGCAAAATGTGTTGAAGAAAGAAGAACTCCTTTTTTTGATGAAATGCGACGCACATTGCCGGAGCCCGAAGAATCTGAATTTAAGAACTTTTAAATGTGTGAAATATGTAATTTTTTCGCAGAATTATATAACCTGAATGAAAAGTAAATCCCCTAATTTCATGAATTTAAATGACGCTTAAAACTCAAAAAAAAGAGAAATGGAAACGACTGTTTTAGGATATTGGGACAGCAAAAAAGATAAAATCAAGCAAAGATTTCCATCCTTAAATGATCAGGATTTAAGCTTTCAGGAAGGGAAGGAAAAAGAAATGATTGAAATGCTTGAGTACAAGCTCGGAATAACAAAACTGGAGCTGGCTAAAATAATCGAATCGCTTTAATTATGACTAACTTAAATTGTACCTGGAGTCATAATTTCAATTCTATATGTTTCTGTTTTCAATGTGTGAATGATGCAATTCTTTAACACAATTGTGTAACACTTTCTGAATTTTAAGTGCTCAAATTTATACTCGTGCGATAATTCATTCGCAACATAACAGAAACGCCATGAAAAATAAAGATGTGCTCAAAAAATTCTATATCATAGCCAGTCTTTTCGGAACAGGAATATTACTGAACTCCTGCTCTACTGGTTACGTTGCCACTCAACCTTCGTATATCGAATACTCAAGACCAGAACGTCCAAGTAATCTCCATATCTGGATAGACGGAGATTGGTTTTATAATCATCAGACTCGCAACTACATACAACAACGAGGTTATTGGGAAAAACCAAGTCCGAACCGCATTTATGTTTCGGGGCAATGGCAAACCACGCCAAAAGGAAAATATTGGTCAAAGGGTCATTGGCAGAAAAGAGAGCGGGAAGAAAACCGCCACAACAGATATTGATAATCAAAGTAATCCTTCTAAATGAAAAGGATTCTTACCATCACAAATTAATCCTTAGTTCATTGAATATCTAATGATTAATAGACTGCATTATACATCAAAAATGGAAAAAATATAACAATATCATGAAAACTAATTTTAAAACATTGGGAGTATTACTTGTATTGATGATATCTTCTGTACTGCTTCCAAAAACAGTTGTGGCACAACAAGATTATGTCAGTCTGCAAATTTTCTACGATGAATTAAGTCCTTATGGCCAATGGGTTGACTATCCACAATATGGGTATGTATGGATTCCGGACGCCGGACCAGATTTTATGCCATATTCAACTGCAGGACAATGGGTATTAACTGACTACGGTTGGACCTGGGTATCAGATTACGAATGGGGCTGGGCTCCTTTCCATTACGGGCGTTGGGATTACGACAATTATTACGGTTGGATCTGGGTTCCCGATTATGAATGGGGACCTTCGTGGGTTACGTGGCGAAGTGCCCGAGGGTATTATGGATGGCAGCCAATGCGTCCGGGAATTAGCATCAGCTTAAGTTTTGGCAACGACTACTACAATAATTATAACGATTACTGGATGTTTGTAAGTGACAGAGATTTTCTAAGGCCAAACATTAGCCGTTACTACGTCAGTCAGACAAGTCGCGACAGGATAATTAGAAATTCTACCGTGATTAACAATACTTACATTGATAATAGTCGCAACACCACTTACGTTACGGGACCAGCCAGAGAAGATGTACAACGGTCTACCGGCAGATCTGTCAGTTCTGTTGCTATTCGGGAAAATAATACGCCCGGACAAGTTCTGAGAAATGGCCAGTTACAGATATACCGACCACAAGTAAGAAATAATAGCGATACAGGAAGGAAACCCGCTCCAAGCCGGATTTCAAGCAGAGAGGATGTAAAACGTCCGTCAGAACGAAATGCAGTAAACCAACGGCGGGAGGCTAGCCCAACCAATAATAACCGACTGGAACGGCAGCAAAATAATGTAAGGCAACAAAACAACATTAAAGTTGATCAGCCTTCACAACAACGAAATGTTAATTCTCCTGCAAATAGAAAATTGGAACAGCAACAGCAAAACAATATCAATCAGCAAAATATTGATAGACGTAATGTCCAGCGTGAGCAACAACAAAAGGTAAATCAAGCTGAAAGTATCAGGCAGCAGCAACAACAGCAACAGCGACAAAACACTGTCGATCAGCAAAATATTGATAAAGGTAATGCCCAGCGTGAGCAACAGCAAAAGGTAAATCAAGCTGAAAGTATCAGGCAGCAGCAACAACAGCAACAGCGACAAAACACTATCAATCAGCAAAATATTGATAAAGGTAACGCCCAGCGCGAACAGCAGCAAAAAATAAATCAATCTGAAAATAACAGACAGCAGCAACAACAAAAACAGCAGCAGAATATTGAAAAAAACAATGCTCAGCCTGCTCAGCTACAAAAAGTTAACGCACCACAAAATACTTTAAGGGAACAGAGACAAATTAACCGTCAAGAAAAAAACAATAGGATTAGACAAGAAAAAGAAAATAAAAAACAAAAAGAATAACACCTGTTTTTTTACAGTGTGGAAAAATCTGTCACCTTAAAATCTCAATATGAAGCTCTATGTTAAATATATGGTTTGCAATCGTTGTAAAGCAACTGTAAAATCTGAACTCGATAAAATTGGTATTCAGTATGATACAGTAAAAATTGGAGAGGTGAATACAAAAGATGAAATTTCCATTGGTCAGCGGTTACAGTTTTCTGCCGCCTTACAGTTATGCGGATTTGAGCTTATTGATGACTCTAAATATGAGCTAATCGAGAAACTCAAAAAGTCAGTTAATGATTTAGAGCATTATTCGGATGAGAATTTAAAAACCAGTTTTTCCGATTTCATTCAGTTAAATGTTGACGACAACATTATTTCTCTTAATAAATTATTCACTGAAATAGAAGGTATTACAATCGAGAAGTACATCATTAAACAGAAAATTGAACGGATAAAGGAGATGCTGGTTTACGGGGATATGAGCTTAAACGAAATTGCCCTAATGATGCATTACAGTAGCACTGCATCATTGTTGAACCAGTTTCAACGTGAAACAGGTTTGTCTCCGTCGTATTTCAGGCAACTCCGCAACCTCCGGAATAGTATTCCGATAAGCAATTAATATTCAACACTATGAACACTAAACAACACGATATTTTAAACAATGTGGGGTCTGAAAGCAAACCTGTTCGTAGTATCAATGGTAAAGCTAATCCAGCAGTGACTTCGGCAAAGAATACCCGCCTAATGACCGAGCAGTATAAACCATTGTTGTTGAGTTTACAAAAGATGGAAGAAAAAAATGCTCATCTGGAAGAACTTTTAGAAGATGCAAGAAAGAAACTGACTGAAGCCATTGCTTCAAATACCAGATTCCTGAGGATTGTGGCGCACGACTTGAGAAATCCATTCGCCACAACCATAACTATACTTGGTTTATTAAACGAAAGTTTTGATGATTGGAATAAAACAGAAATTAAGCAACTCCTAAATACTGCAACAAATTCAGCAATTAAAGCATTAAATCTTCTTGAAAACCTTTTAACATGGTCGATGGCACAAAATATAGAGAAAACCTTCAACCCTATTAAGATTAACCTGCGCGAATTAGTAATCAACGAAATTGTATGTTTTAATACCTCTGCAGCCCTTAAACAAATCGATATCGATCAATCGATTGCCCTCAATATACATGTAACTGCCGACTATGAAATGGTAAAAACCATACTCAGAAATCTGATTAGCAATGCCATTAAATATACTAATACAGGTGGCCATATACATATTGTAGCAACCGAAGGTAAAAAGTTTGTGAAAATAGAAGTCAGGGATAATGGCATTGGAATGTCGCAAAGCACTAAAGAAAAGCTCTTTAAAATTGATGAATTTAATTCAATATCTGGTACTTGTAATGAACAGGGTACTGGGTTAGGTCTTTTGTTTTGCAAGGAATTTATTGATATGCATGGCGGAAATATCTGGGTAGAGAGCGAACCTGGTAAAGGGAGCAAATTTAAATTTACCCTGCCACATTATATTTAATCGGTATTTCGCCAGGGTTACGAGTTAAACAGTAAAATTTGGACCAAGCGGATAATAAAAGTATCACCTAAATAAATCTGAAATGAAAACAATATTCGTCTTCGTAAGAAATAGGATATTACTTTGAAAAGGCAAGTCTGAATATTGGCAGGTATAGTTAAACAGATCGCTCTCGTTTGCTGTAAAAATGTGATATTATTTCAGTTAATTTGTATAAGACCTAACGGGAATATACACCTCTGGCATTTCCGCAAAAAATAAACACTAAAACGTGAAACCTGAAAAGCAAAAATCGGCGATTCCTTTAAACGATAAGAATACAGAATCGGATATTGGTTCGTTTCCCATAGTTGGTATTGGCGCTTCGGCCGGCGGGCTCGAAGCATTGGAACAATTTCTGGCTAATGTGCCCGAAAACAGCGGTATGGCATATATTGTCATTCAGCATCTCGATCCAACCCAAAAAGGGATGCTACCCGAATTGCTTCAGAGGGTATCCAAAATGCAGGTTTTTCAGGTAACAGATCATATGGTTGTAAAGTCCAACTGTGTATATGTTATTCCGCCCAACAAAAGCATGTCGATTTTAAAACGTGTATTATACCTGTTTGATCCATTGGAAATCAGGGGCCTTCGGCTACCAATTGATTTCTTTCTGCGTTCGCTGGCTATCGACCAAAAAGAACAAAGTGTCGGAATCATTCTTTCAGGAATGGGTTCCGATGGCAGCATTGGCTTACATGCCATAAAAGAGAGCAATGGAATTGTGATGGTACAAACTCCTGAATCGGCAAAATTCGACAGTATGCCCCGTAATGCCATCGACTCGGTATTGGCCGACATTATCGCTCCAGCCAACGAACTGCCTGCCAGGCTTATCGATTTGATTAAACAGACTCCAGCACTTAAATCCGATGTAGATACAGACACCAAAGAAAAAAATGCCCTCGAAAAAATTATTATCCTGCTACGTGCTCATACCGGGAATGATTTTTCGCTTTATAAAAAAAACACTTTATACCGCCGTATAGAAAGGCGCATGGGCATTCATAAAATTGATAAGATCATTTCGTATGTCCATTTCCTGCAGGAAAATCAGGTAGAAGTAGATATACTTTTCAAAGAATTACTGATTGGTGTTACCAACTTCTTTCGCGATGCCCCGGTTTGGGAAAAACTGAAAGAGCAGGTATTGCCAATCATTCTAACCAACTTAAAAGAAGGTACAGTAATAAGAGCCTGGGTGCCGGGATGCTCAACCGGCGAAGAAGCATATTCACTGGCCATTGTGGTAAAGGAAGTGATTGAAAAAGTGAATCCGCAAGGAGGGATTACCCTGCAAATATTTGCAACCGATCTGGATAGCGATGCCATAGAAACAGCCAGGAAAGGACACTTTCCAGCAAATATAATTTCCGACGTCTCTCCTGCCCGATTGAATCGCTTTTTCATCAAAACAGAAGATGGCTACAGAATCAATACTGAAATACGCGAAATGATTGTGTTTGCACAGCACAACATCATTATGCACCCCCCATTCACCAAAATAGATATTCTGACTTGCCGTAACCTGCTAATATACATGGATACTGAGCTACAGAAGAAACTGATTGGATTATTTTACTATAGCCTTAATCCTGATGGAATTATGCTGCTGGGTAGTTCCGAAACGTTGGGGTCTCAGGCTCCGCTTTTCACTACCATCGATTCAAAATTAAAATTGTATAAACGTTCAACTACCAACTTAATTCCTGAACTATTCGATTTTCCCTCCTCATTTTCACGAGCTAAATTGACCAATCCCGAAATTCAAATGCCAAGCAAACTACCTGCAAATATTCAATCGCCTGCCGAACAATTGTTGTTGCAGCACTTTTCGCCTCCTGCCGTTTTAGTTAACGAAAATGGCGATATCATTTACATCAGCGGACGAACCGGGAAATACCTGGAGCCGGCTACGGGGAAAGCTAACCTGAACATCTTTGCCATGCTACGCGACGGTTTACGGAATGAATTTCCATTTGCTTTTCGCAAAGCGCTGACAACTAAAGGAAAAGAAGTGTTACATCACCTGAGGGTTGGTACAAATGGAAGTTCACAAACCCTTGATGTGACCATTCAGTGGATTGACAAGCCTGAAACGTTGAGAGGTATGATTCTGGTGGTTTTTTCTGATGTTCACGAAGCATACAGTGATAAACCAGAAGCCTACCGAAGAACGGTCAGTAGTATTAAGCAATCGGAGTTGGAAAAAGAATTAGAGCACGCTCGCGAAACCATGCAGAGCACGCTGGAAGAAATGCAGACTTCGCAGGAAGAACTAAAATCGGCCAATGAGGAATTGCAATCAACCAACGAAGAGCTGCAATCGACCAATGAAGAACTGACCACTTCGAAAGAAGAAATGCAAAGTCTGAATGAAGAACTTCAGACTGTAAATGCTGAATTACAATCGAAAGTTGACGATTTCTCGAGAGTGAACAACGACATGAAGAACTTGCTAAACAGCACCGACATTGCCACTCTGTTCCTCGACAAAGAATTAAATATACGCCGCTACACCAACCAAACCACCCAAATTTTCAAACTCATCAAAAGCGACATTGGCAGGCCTTTTACCGACCAGGTTTCTGATTTGAATTACCCCAACCTGGCCGAAGATGCCCTCGAAGTGTTGCGTACCCTGGTATTTATTCAAAAACAAATTTCAACCAACGATGGACGATGGTTTTCCATCCGCATTATGCCCTATCGTACTTTCGACGATCGTATTGATGGACTGGTTATTACGTTTATCAACATTTCCGATCTCAAGCAGATGGAAGTCAAATTAATTGAGGCAGAGCAGTTGAATCGCATTCTTTTAGATTCAGTATCAGATGTTATCATTAAACTTTCGTCGGAACTGAAAATTGTTGAACTGAACAACAAAGCTGAAAGGTTTCTGGGGAAGAAAAGAGAAAGTGCACTGGAACAATATTTTATCAAGGCATTTGTTCCGGAACCGGAGCAAAAAAGGGTTGAAAAAGAGTTGAAAAAACTGCTTGGCGAAGGTCAGGATAACCAATTTAAAATACCGGTCGTAACAGCTGATGGAACAAATCCAACCATTAAATGGTCGATAAACATACTGCGCAACCACGAAAAACTACCTTTTGGAATGATTTTAACCAATAAACAATAAAGCCATGTACGACGAAAATGATTTAACTGATGCTCAATTGTTACGCCAAAAAGCCGAAGAAAAACTTTTGCTGGCGGAACAAAAAAAAGCGACACCTTCGTATTTGAAGGGAGATGAAGCAAGACTTCTGCACGAATTACAGGTTCATCAAATTGAGTTGGAAATGCAAAACGAAGAATTAAGGAAAGCCTATGAAACAGCAGAAACAGCCCTTCGAAAATACACCATGTTATACGATCTGGCTCCTATGGGCTATTTTACACTTGATAGCAACGGAAGTATTTGCGAGTTGAATTTTACCGGCGCTGATTTATTGGGCGGAAAGCGTTTCAGCCTGATCAACAGCAATTTTAAATTGTTCGTTTCTGAAGAATCGCGGACTGTTTTTAATGAATTTTTCAGGAAAGTGTATGCCGTCCCCGGCAAAGAATCGTGTAAGGTAAAGTTGGGGTACGACAATAAACCACTTTGTCATGTTTATATGGAAGGTATTGTTACCGATGATGATCAGAAATGCCTTTTGTCGGTAATCGATATTTCGAACTTTTAAAAGCGATGAGTCTTTAATTATTAGGATCTACCAATTTAGTTATTGAAAATCAGTATATTTAATATTCGATAGGACTTTTAGCAAAATAAGAATATAACTAATTCCAAATTTTGGGCAGTATGAAACTCCACATCAAAAATATGGTAAGTGATCGCTGCAAAATGCTCGTAAAATCAGAGATTGAAAAGCTTGAGCTCCATTACATTTTGGTGGCTTTGGGCGAAGTGGAGATTATGGAAACCCCATCACCTGAGCAACTAACCCAACTAAATGATGAACTTTTAAAATCAGGTCTTTCAATTATCAGCGACCATAACAGCATCCTGATCGAGCAAATAAAAAATACAATCATTGAACTGGTACACTATACCGAAAAACAAATAAAAATTAACTTCTCCGTTTATTTAAGCGAAAAACTAAAGTACGACTATACTTACCTGGCCAACATTTTTTCAGAAAATCAGGGTATAAGCATCGAACATTTTCTACTCACTCACCGAATTGAAAAAGTGAAAGAATTGCTGCTTTACGATGAAATGAACATTAGCGAGATTGCCTACACATTACATTTCAGCAGCACCGCTCATCTGTCGAACCAATTCAAAAAATTGACCGGGTTAACACCTTCTACCTACAAACGTCTCAAGCTTAACCGACGTACTTCACTCGAGAATGTGTGAATCATGTAACTCTTTCCAAAAGTTGTGTAACAGTTTCCCTTATTCAAGTGCTTAACTTAGTTCTTTCAAGATTTATTATAAATGAAAGACAAGAGCAGCAATACAAATCAGGGAAACAGCACGGCTGAAAATATTCTGCCTGGATATCCTGAATATTCTGCTTGCGATGATATTTACAATCAATACACGGAAGAAAAAGACATTGATCCGGAAGACACTTCGGCGAAAAAAGCGCCTGTCGAAGTGAATATCGTCGACCCTAATAAACAAAAAAAATTAAGCAACCCTGAGTATTTCAGCAATTTAGATGTTCCTGGATCTGAGCTGGATGACATTCAGGAAAATATTGGAAGTGAAGACGAAGAAAACAACTATTACAGTTTAGGTGGAGATGACCATAACGATCTGGAAGAAGATCAGAGCGAATAGCAACAATTATAGCTTTATGGCCTGGTTTCCAATCCTATTCATGAAAACTTTATTTGTTTTAAAGGCCATAACTATGAAAACAACACAATTTAAAAAAGTACTTATTGCATTGGATTACAATCCAACGGCACAAAAAGTAGCCGAAGAAGGATATTCGCTTGCCAAGGTAATGAAAGCCGAAATAATGTTGTTGCATGTAATCGCCGATCCAACATATTATACTTCGGTCAATTTTTCTCCGATAATGGGATATGGCGGCTTTGTGGATATAGATAAATTTCAGCCTACTCTTGAGAATTTTAAAACAGCCTCTCTGCATTTTCTTGAAAAAGCGAAACTTCATCTGGGCGATGAAACAATAGAAACAATTGTAGCTGACGGTGATATTTCTGATTCAATCTTGAAAACGGCAAAAGAGACCCATGCAGATCTGATTGTTTTGGGCTCGCACAGCCAAAAATGGCTTGAAAATATTACGATGGGAAGTGTTGCTAAGGATGTGCTCAATAGCACACCAATACCGCTCTTTATCATTCCAACAAAAAACAAAAAAAGCTAAAGATTAATCCGTTCTACTTAATACTGAAGAACTCAAATCTTCGTCAAAATGTGTTAATCATGTAACTTATTTACAGAATTATGTAACTAGTTACCAGGCATTAATCATTACTTTTAATTACATGTATAAATTTAAAAATCACAAAATGAAAAAGACAATTTTTATTGCACTATTAATGATTTTCTCATTGGGTGCATCAACAGCATTTGCAGGTAAATCTGATTCGAAATCAATTACTCCAGCCGCAACAGAGAATAAATTATCGGCCGAAGAAGTAAGCCGTTTAACTAATCGGGTTGAAGAAATTCGCAAAATGGATAAGTCGGAGATGACGGTTACCGAAAAGCGTGAACTAAGAAAAGAACTAAAAGGGATTAAAGAAAATGTACGCAAAAGCGGAGAGGTTATTTACATTGGTGGTGGAACACTTCTATTGATTATTATTATCATCCTTTTAATCTGATCATTTTTCCCAAGATTTTACCGGGGATAATATTCATGCAGAATTTAATGGCATAGATATTCATTCAGGATAGATATTCGGTATTACACTTTTTTGAAAATATGCGATGCCAAAAGCATTGCATATTTATTTAAACACTGGCGCAAATTAAGATAAACTGGTGAATCTGGACTGGCGAGTTCAAATATTTTCACTACCCAACATGCAAACAAAATACTCATGTGTAATTAATTGTAAAGTTTATCTCCACAAAACATTGATATATCGGGTGCTTTTCATCTGCCTCCTGCCATTCATGTCTTTTCCGGAAATCTCTGCCCAGGGATATTTTCAGCAAGAGGTTAATTACCAGATTAATGTCACACTTAACAACAAGCTTCATGAATTAAATGCCTTCGAAACTATTGAATACACAAACAACTCTCCTGATACACTTCAATCGCTGTATTTTCATCTTTGGCCTAACGGCTACTCCAACAACCACACCGAATTGGCTAAGCAGCTGTTCAGCATTAAAGGAAAGCAAAAGCTGTTCGACGACCCGGAGCTGAGAGGATATATAGACTCGTTACGCTTTGAAGTTGATAAACAGCTGGTTAAATGGAGCTTATTATCCAAACAGTCCGATATTTGCCAAATTATATTGAACGGGTCGCTCCTACCCGGCAAATCCATTACCATAACCACACCTTTTCATGTCAAAATTCCCAAGGGAATAACTTCCCGATTGGGACACATCGGCGAATCGTACCAGATTTCGCAGTGGTATCCCAAACCGGCGGTTTACGACCAATCGGGCTGGCACCCGATGTCGAATCAGGATCAGGGTGAATTTTATTCCGAATTTGGAGACTTTGATGTAAGCATAACACTCCCATCAAATTACATCGTTGGAGCCACTGGAAACCTGCAAAATACAGAAGAGGCCCAAATGCTCGACCGGCTTGCTGCCGACACCACATGGACAGCCAACCTGGATTCTGAAAAAGATAGCTTTCCGCCTTCATCTGCGCAGATGAAAACGCTCCGATATACCGAAAACCAAATCCACGATTTCGCCTGGTTTGCCGACAAACGGTTTCATGTGCTAAAAGGAAATGTGAAACTGCCCGAATCAGGCCGGGAAGTGACTACCTGGGTGATGTTTACCAATAAGCAGGCCGAACTTTGGAAAGATGCTATACCCTATGCGAATCATGCGATCTGGTATTTTTCGAAATGGAATGGCGATTATCCTTATCAAAGTTTTACGGCAGTTCAAAGTGCTTTAAGCGCCGGCGATGGAATGGAATACCCCGGGATTACGGTTATCGGATTGGCAAAGGATGCCTATGGGCTTGACGAAGTAATTGCACACGAGATTGCACACAGTTGGTTTTACAGTGCACTGGGGTCGAATGAGCGTCGCTACCCATTTATGGACGAAGGCATTACCAGCACCAACGAGGTGCGGTATATGCACGAACGATATCCGGATAAAAAGCTTTGGGAAACCAATGTCCGGAACCTGAAACTGGCCAAGTTCTTTCACATCGACCAAATGCCGGTTAAGCTGATGCGCGAACTCGAATGGCTTTCACAGGCTCGCGATAACCTCGAACAGCCCATTAATCTTCACGCTGACGACTACAATACGTTGAATTATAGCCTGATGATTTACAACAAAGCCGGAACAGGGTTCAATTACCTGCGTGCTTATTTGGGCGATTCGGTTTATGATTCGGCCATGCACGACTACTACCGGTTGTGGAAATTCAGACATCCACAACCAAATGACCTTCAACGGATATTAGAACTTAATACAAGTAAAAAATTAAGTTGGTTCTTTGGTGATTTCATTGCGACGACCAAGCAAATGAATTATAAAGTAGTGGGCTTCGCAAATCAGAAAGTGCTCGTCAGAAACAATGGCGAACTAATTTCACCCCTGGTTATCTCAGGAATGACTGGCGATTCAATTTGCTTTGAAAAATGGATCGATGGTTTTGAAGGACAACAATGGATTGATATTCCATCTGGTAATTATTCTGAACTTAAAATCGATCTCCGGCATGTTACCCCTGAAATATTCAGGTTGAATAATAACATCCGTACTAGTGGAATCTTTCGCAAAGCCGACCCTTTGGCTACCCAGCTTTATTTTTCGCTGGAAGATCCGGAGAAAAGATACCTCATGTATGTTCCGGCAATTAACTGGACGCGCGAAAATGGTTTTATGGCTGGAGTAGTTGTCCACAACGGATTTCTTACACCGAAACCGTTGGAATATTTTGTCATGCCTTTTTATGCGTTTCGCAATTCCGAACTGGCCGGATTCGGGAGAATTTCATACAACATCACCCCTTATGACAAACTGATCAGAAAGGCTAAAATTTCGCTGGAAGGAACCCAATTTGGAGCTCCGGGTAATCAGAACTATCACAAAATAAAAGCGGGACTGGATATCTTTTTCAGGTCGAGCCAGCAAAATAACTCCTTAATACAGAGTGCTTATGCGAACTTCATTGCGGCGTCTAATCTTCTCCGGATTATCCATCAGGAGAAAGCTGCGATGCGTAATTTCCTTCAGGTTGGATACGAGTTGGAAAAGCCCGGCAATATAAATCCATTCAACCTGCTGGTTTCTTCCGAATCAGGTAATTCGTTCCTGAAAACATCGGTTGAATTCAATTACCGGATAAGTTATTACGGAAAGAAAAAAGGCCTGGATATCCGCTTGTTTGCCGGAACCATGCTCAAAAATGATCCGACCGTTCCATTTTATTCACTCTCAGCCAGTGGACGAGGCGGATCGGAGCAATACCTTTACGAAGGCACTTTTCCCGATCGGTTCAGCGTTTTTCCAAACACTTTCTGGTCAAGGCAAATGAGTTTTTCAGAAGGAGGTTTGGTATCGCCGGTTAACGGACAGCTTGGATACAGCAATTGGCTTGTTTCATTGTCTTTCACCAGCAACTTACCCGGAAAAATCAGTCGAATTCCCATAAAACCCTTTGTCAATGTGCTGTTAAACGATCATGGAATGGGAACCGGATACAATTCGCCGGTCTTTTTCGAAGCTGGCCTGAAGGCAGGATTGTGGAACTTCTTCGAGATTTATATTCCTCTGGTAGTCTCCGGAAACATTAGTTCCGTTGCCGGATCATTCAACGACCGGATTCGGCTGGTTTTTAAGCTCGATACATTCGGTCAAATCAAATTGAATTCCGGAGTCGGTTTCGAAATCAAGTGATCATTTGCAACCAAAGATCTGAATTTCAGGCAAAATCTAAATGTGTGAATTATGCAAACAAAATCGGGAATTGTATAATACAAATTGATTTCATTTATCGCACATTTAGAGAACATTACAGATAAAAAGCCGAATCGATGTACGAACAAAAACAAACGCGAATAAGCACGCAATCATTAGTCAATCTCTTGGAAAGTGAAGATGAAAAGGTACGCACCAGGGCCAGAAAATCCTTAGTAACCATAGGAAAACAAGCAGTTCCGTACTTGTTGCCGGTACTGGAAAATTCTAAAATATACAAAGCCCGTTGGGAAGCCGCCAAAGCACTCAACGAAATTGGCGATCTGAAATCGATATCCACATTGGTTAAAGCGCTGGAAGATCCGGAAAGCGACGTGGCCTGGCTGGCAGCCAAAACCCTGGAGAAATTCAGGAAAGCAGCATGGCCTGTACTGTTGCGGGCGTTGGTCGACCACGGATCGAAATCGGTATCGTTGCAACATGGAGCCCATCATATCCTGCGGAAACAAAAAGTGGAAGGGTACAACGATTTGCTGGATATACTCCGGACGTCGCTTGAGTTGGGTTCTGTTCCTGAAAGCATTTCACCAGCCGCATACAATGTGCTGGAGCGAATGAAGAAACAAGCAGGACTAATAGAAACGAGCCATCCAGAGGGAAACAAATAGGATGAAAACCACATAGACATATAGATCACATAGTTTTTGTTTCTATTGTGTCTTAACAACTCTTGAACGAATAAATAAAACGATGAAGGTGCCCGCTGTTTTTAAAAGGTTTTTAAAGACTTTCATCTGGATGGTCGGCATCGGTGCGCTTCTTTTTATACTGGTCTTTCTGGTCATTCAAGTTCCTGCCGTTCAAAACAAGATCGTTGGTTATGTCACATCTCTGGTCAGTTCTAAAACCCACACCAAAGTCGAAATCAGACATGTCAGCATTTCATTCCCAAAATCCATTGTCGTCGAGGATCTTTATATGGAAGACCTCAACAACGACACCTTACTCTTCGCCGGAAAAGCAAAAATCAATATTGCACTTTACAGCTTATTATCCAATAAGATCAACGTCGGTTCACTTGCTCTGGAAAACGCAACTGTTAAGCTTCACAGCACTAAAACCGATCCGCAGTTCAATTACAATTTTCTGTTGACGGCCTTCAGCGATACAACCAGTCGGGTTGTTGCAGACTCTTCAGCACAATCGAAATGGACATTCACCCTTGACAATGTATCTTTAGAGAACGTCAGGTTTTCATACAACGACGAATACTCCGGAATGAATGTTTCCGCGGCTCTCCAAAATTCGGAATTCAGCATGGATGGTATTGATTTCCAAAAATCAGTTTACCGAATCGATGAATTGCTGCTTGATGGACTGATGGGTAATGTTTTGGTAACGAAATCTGCAAACACATCGAAAAACCAATCCGGAAGCGTTTCGCCAAAGATCTCGGCAAAAAATCTGGAACTACGTAATTCCACAATCAATTATACTGATTCTGTTGGTTATCGGTCAGTCTCTGCGGTTATCGATCGTAGCCGGCTGAAAGATGCTTATCTCGATATGCAAATCCAGCTGTTGTCTTCCAATGATTTAAACCTGTCGAAAAGCAAAATCCGATATCACGACTTCACGACTGAAATACCTTTAGACGCTGCGATTACATCCTCAAAAAACAACTGGAAAGTTACCGTGAACAGCGTTCAAACGACGGATAACACTTTTACTTTCCAAATCGGGAATCAGCCTGAATTGAAAGGCTTGTT
Source organism: Prolixibacteraceae bacterium (assembly GCA_963678915.1). Classification (GTDB taxonomy): domain Bacteria; phylum Bacteroidota; class Bacteroidia; order Bacteroidales; family Prolixibacteraceae; genus Aquipluma. The sequence goes on along the minus strand of OY787458.1, from coordinate 4,434,548 downwards.
TGATCCGGATAATCAAACATACAGCCAATTAAATCTTGAAGCAACCGACTTTCAGTATTCATCCGATCTGACCAAAGCTTCAGTCAAAAACTTTAGTGCAACCGATCAAAACAACTTTGAAATCACTCACATTGAGGGCGATTTAAAAATGGATGAACATTCCATTACCACCAATAAACTGAAAGCCAGCGCCATCTACTCTACCCTCGATGCCGATTTCAACATCCAATATCCGTCACTGACCACTTTGCTGGATTCGATGCAATTCAATACCCTGAATTTAGACCTGCGAAATATGAACTTCAAAAACTCTGATGTTCTTTATTTCAGACCCGAACTCGCGGCACAACCGTTCTTCGGGAATAGCCTGAATGTAACCACTGCTTCAGGAAATGTGAACGGACCAATGAATAATCTGATCGGTAAAAATCTGGATATAAAAACCGGGAGCAATACGATCCTGAAATCCGATTTTGTCATCAAAGGATTGCCTGATTACGAAACTGCTTATTACGATTTCCCCAACCTGAGCATCATTTCAGGAAAAAAAGATATGGTTATGCTGGTCGGCACCTATCTTCCGGACAGCATAGATATTCCCGAAAACATCAATATGCTGATTACTTTTAAAGGCAAAAAGAAGTCCTTTGAATCAACGGCAAACATGGTCAGCAGTTTTGGAGATGTCGATCTGGTTGCATCCGTTGATCCAAATGAAAATTTCAGCAGCAAAATAAGCCTGAGCAAGTTGGATGTAGGTCGTTTCATGAAAGATACCGTGCTATATGGCCCGGTAACTTTGATCGCGGAAGCTAACGGAAAAGGATTGGATATGAAAACGATCCAGGCAAAAATCAAAGCTGATGCTTCTGAACTTGACCTGAATCAATACACATATCACGACCTGAAGCTGGATGGAATAGTTTCGGGCAAACAATTCGAAGGAAAAATAAGCGGAAACGATGAAAACGCGAAATTCGATCTGGATGGATTAGTCAGCTTAAACCCCAATCAGGAACGCTATAAATTCAAGCTGAATATGTTGGGAGCCGATCTTCAAAAGCTTCGTTTAACCAAAGAAGATGTGCGGATAGCGTTTGTTGTGGCCGCCGATTTAAAAGGCGGATCGGTTAACCAAATGAATGGGACCGTCGGAATCACCAATATTACGATTGTCCATCAGGGGAAAAGATATCAACTAGATTCGTTTTTAACCGCTTCGGTAAATCTGCCCAACAAAACTGAACTCAGCGTTAACAGTGCGCTAATTGATATCAAATATGCCGGAACGGCTTCTCCTGCGGCCTTGCCTGCCTTGCTAAATCAATTCGTAAATCATTACTTTCCGGTTTCCGGTTCAAATCAGGCAGTCAGGAAAAACGCTGCGTCCAATTTTAATTTCGAAATCCAATTGCATAATCATCCCATTCTGTCTGAAGTGCTGTTCCCGCAACTTACTGAATTCGAGCCGGGAATCATTACCGGAAGTTTCGACAGTGAGAAAAACGATTTGAAACTGAATGCCACCATCAACAAAATCGTTTACGGATCGACTGAAATCAAGGACTTTGCGATCCATGTGAATTCGGATCAATCGGCGCTGAATTACCAGATTTCGAGCCGGGAAATTTCGAACTCACAGGTTAATCTCGACAATTTTCTGCTGGAAGGTAAACTGGCCGACAACAAAATAGCAGCGAATATCTCTTCAACCGACGGCAAAAATAAGAAACTGCTCATCCGCTCGCTGATTACCAAAGTGAATGGAAATTATAAGCTGGCCTTCGACCCGAAAGAATTCTACCTGATGAATAACTCCTGGAACATTGCCGTCGATAACTTTATTGAATTCGGCAAGCCAGGACTGAAGATTCACCATCTGTTTATGAATCACGCCGGAAGTCAGATCAACATCGCTTCTGTAAATGACAAGTTCAACGACGACCTAAACATTGCCATTAAAAACTTCAGGCTCGACGACATTTCGCGGATTATTGAAAAAGATACCAGCCTGGTGAAAGGAAATCTGGATGGAAACCTATTGCTTAAGCGGGTCAACAATGCCTATGGCTTAATTGCTGATGCTAAAATCAGTAACCTTTATGTGCACGAAGTTCCAATCGGGAATGTAACGTTGAAAGCATCACATCCCAGCAATGAAAAATTTAACATTGACCTGAATTTATCTGGAACAGATAACAACCTGACTGCGAGTGGTTATTATATTCCGAATGGCGGCGAAAATTCGATCAGCATAAAAACAGTGATTCAGTCGCTTTCGATGAAAACCGTCGAAGCTTTTTCGATGGGTCAAATCAGAGAAGCAGCCGGAATGCTTACCGGAAATATTTTGGTTGAAGGAAATACCGGAGCACCCACTATTTCCGGAGAACTGGTTTTCAATAATGCGTTCCTGAAACCTGCTTTTTTGAATAACCGGTTGGAATTGAAACACGAAACCATACAATTTAAAAACGACGGAATCTATTTTAAAACGTTTACGGTTTTAGATTCAAAGCAGAACGCTGCCATTCTGGATGGTTCGGTTCAAATGAAACAATTCTCCGATTTCAGCTTCGACTTACAGGCCAATACGAAAGACTTTTTACTTTTCAACACCACGGCCAAGAACAACAAGGAATTTTTTGGACGGATGGTTATTGACAGCAAGCTAAATGTAAGCGGGCCTTTGAAACTTCCGGTGGTAAATGGAAAGGTGAAAATGAAAAAAGGTTCCAACTTTACCTTTTCAGTTCCTGAAGACCGGCTATCTACCGATAAAGGTGAAGATGTGGTTGAATTTGAAGATCGGGTTCAACTCAATCCGATTTTAACGAACGCGATCAAAAAAGGAAATCAGAATTCAGGCATAATGGGCTTCGAACTGGCTTCGATTATTGAGATAGACAAACAAGCCACACTTCGTTTATTAATCGATCCGGCCTCGACCGACTCGTTGGTTGTTCGCGGCGAAGCGGCCTTAAGCTTTACTATGGACCGAAGCGGAAAGATGAGCCTTACCGGCGCATATAACCTGAACGAAGGCAGCTACCTTGTTTCGCTGGAATCCATCATCAAGAAAAAATTCGACATCGATGAAGGAAGCACAATCATTTGGAACGGCGATCCGCTGGATGCTGAAATATCCATCAATGCCCGATATTCGGTCCGTGCATCGCCATATGATTTGGTGGCCGATCAGATGTCGGGCTTAAGCGATATTGACAAAGGCGGGTACAAACAGCGCTATCCGTTTCTGGTTATGCTGAAACTGCGTGGAAAACTTCTAAATCCTGAAATTAGTTTCGAAATACAACTGGCTCCTGAAGACAAAGGAATTTTGGGCGGAGCAGTGAACCAGAAGCTGAGCATGTTAAACGAAGATCCGTCGGCCCTGAACAAGCAGGTTTTCGCCTTATTGGTTCTAAACCGGTTTATTCAGGAAAATCCTTTTGAAACCGAGACGGGGGGAACTTCGACCATCATTCGGTCAACGGTAAGCAAATTTTTATCCTCTCAAATCAATCGGTTGAGCAATAAAGTATTGCCCGGAATTGACCTGAATTTCGATATTCAATCGTACGACGATTACCAGACCGGACAGGCCAAAGGACGCACCCAGGTTGAGATTGGGGTAAAAAAGCAACTCTTTAACGAACGGTTGTCGGTTCAATTGGGTGGTTCGGTTGATGTTGAAGGAGACCGCGCCCGGCAAAATTCGGCAAGCGATATTACGGGCGATGTTACCGTGGAATATAAACTGACCCCAGATGGCCGTTTCCGGATGAAAGGGTTCAGGCATAACCAATATGAAGGTGCAATTGAAGGGCAATTGGTTGAAACAGGCGCCGGTATTGTGTTTGTGCGCGATTTCAATCGGTGGAAGAGATTGTTTCATCCATATAAAAGGAAAGAAAAGCCAGCGAAATTACCGGAATCGGGACAACTAAAGGGCACGATTAAGAAATAATATTCCGGTGCTCAGCACCTAAAGAAATAAGAATGAAATACAGTCGCATTTGAATATCCTTATATGATAGAAATCCAAAATATTGGGAATGGCCTGAAAGGCATATATAATCTAGCCCAAGGCAAACGACAAAGGAGTGTCGCCTTGGGTAATCAAATGGATAGAAAAGTCGTCCGTGAAAAAATGTTCGTTAATGAACAATCCAAATTCTCGGACGAAATGGAACATGCCTGGTTGTCGGATGAAAATTTGCCCGATTCCGTCCGAATGATTGTTCCCATTTTGAAAAACAGGATCTCACGGACGGGTTTACCTGCGGATCCATCACCCAGGGCGTTGCCCTGGGCTAAAGTATACCGGCCTTTCAGGCCGAAAAAAAGGAGTGCCACCTTTTGTAAAAATTATACTTCTACTACCAATATTTTATTTCTGATCCTGATTTCTCTGTTTTTAGCAGCATGTACCGGTACAAGGCATTTACCAAATGGCGAAAAGCTTTATACCGGCGCTGAAATTAAACTGGAATCGGCAGAGAAAATAAATCAGCGATTTGTCAAATCTGTTGTGCAGGAGGCCGTGCAACCAAAGCCAAATAAAGGTTATTTAGGTATTCGCCCAAAATTGTGGAGGTATAATATGGCTGGGAAAAATCCTCAATCGAAATTCAAAAAATGGCTGCAACGAACAGGCGAACCACCGGTACTACTGAGCAGTGTGAAACCCGGTGCCACTTCGGCAATCATTGATGCCAAACTCTTTAATATTGGCATTTTCAAAAGTTTTACCGAATCAAAAATCGTTGAAAAGAAACGTACGGCCAAGGTCATTTATACCAGTCATATCCATAAACCATACTTGGTTAAAGATCTGGCTTATGCGATTTCAAATGATAGTATAAGTCGCATAATCATGGCTGAAAAAGACAAATCGCTGATTAAATCAGGCGAAGAATATAACCTGGATATGCTCAAGAATGAACGAATCAGGATTGACGGATTGCTGAAAAACAACGGATACTTCTATTTCAATCCCGATTATTTGCTTTTTAAAGCCGACACGTCAAACATCAATCGCACAGTTTCGTTCAAACTCACTTTAAAAGACAGTATTCCGAACAATGCCTTAACCGTTTTTCGAATCAACAAGGTGTATATCAATCAGAATTATTCACTAACCGAAAGGCGCATAGACTCTACAAGAGACACGCTTATTTTTGAAAACATTGTGTTTCTGGGGAAAGAAGCACGGATGGGCATCCGGCCCAAAGTACTTTCAAAATCAATTTATCTGCGGAAAAGCGAAATCTTCTCACGGCAAAATCACGTCATCACCTTAAACCGGTTGATGTCGATGGGTAATTTCAAACTGGTGCAAATCAACTTCTCTAACAGCAAAGAAGGCCCGGGATTATTGGATGTTACTATTTTGATGACACCCATGCCGAAACACACTTTCAGGGCCGAAATGGATGTGGTTTCCAAATCGAACAATTACACCGGACCGCGAATGAATTTAAGTGTTCTGAACAGAAACGCCCTTGGCGGAGCCGAATTGCTGAAGCTTAACCTGGCGGGATCTTTTGAAACGCAGTTGAGTGGAAACAACAAAAATCAATTCTCCTATTCCTATAATCCACAGTTGGAACTGACATTTCCACGTTTTCTGGTTCCATTTAACATCCGGAAAACGAGCAGTATCTACATCCCCAAAACACGCCTTCTGCTTTCGTACAATTACATGAAGCGCGTTGATTATTTCGATATGCGCACCTTTCAGTTTATTTATGGCTATAAGTGGAAAGAGAATATCCGGAAAGAACACGAACTGAATCCAATCGATGTAAGTTATACGTCTATCGGCAACAAATCCGCGACATTTGCTGATTTGCTCGAATCGAACTCTTACCTGGCGAAAAGCTACGAGGAGCGATTTATTGCCGGAGGAAGCTACTCGTTTAATTACAACGAGCAGGTCACGCCCGGGAAGAAGATGCAGTATTACGCCCATTTTACATCAGAGCTTGCCGGAACCGTTTTTTCATTGGCCAAAGCCATTGCAGGCGAAAAAGTATCAGCCACCAATCCGTCGAAAGTAGCGGGTTCAATCTATTCGCAATATGCCAAAGCAAGCATCGACGCTCGTGGTTTTTTCAATTTCAGGGATAAAAATAAACTTGCTTTACGATTTTTTGCCGGAGTAGCCAAACCCTACGGAAATTCGTCTGTTATGCCTTATACCAAACAGTTTTTCAGTGGCGGACCAAACAGCATCCGCGCTTTTCAGATTAATTCGGTTGGGCCGGGTACGTATTACCAAAATACCAAGCTGGCAGGTTTCCTTCAATTGGGCGGCGACGTAAAACTGGAAACAAATGCGGAGTATCGCTTTGGCATTTACCGCTATTTTAAAGGAGCTTTATTTGTTGATGCGGGGAATGTGTGGCTGCTTAAATCAAATCCTTCCGAAACCGGAACTCCGTTTGTTGCATCACAATTTCTGAATGATTTAGCTGTTGGAGCAGGTGTGGGATTACGGATCGATGTTTCATTCTTCATTCTGCGGTTCGATCTGGCCATGCCATTGCGGAAGATCCCAAAGACCGGCGAAAATTTCAGGTGGGTAACCAATGAGATCAACTTCGGGAGTTCGGCCTGGCGAATCGACAACCTGGTTTTGAATGTGGCCATCGGGTATCCGTTCTAAAATTAAACCTGTGAATCATGTAACTTTTTGCTGAAATTGTGTAAACTATTCAGGGATTAACACGCTCATCTTTGTTATAAATAATACACTTCAATATGCGTTCAATGAAGAATATCAGTAAAATATTATCTCTTTTTATAGTCAGTTGTTTTGTGGTAGGCAGCTTTGCACAAAAGCCAGTTAAAAAAGTAGATACTGAGGTAAAAGCAGACTCTTTGGTGCAGAAGTTCTACGCCATTAACCACGAGCCTCTGTATTGGTTTTCGACACGCAAAGACACTAAAAGAGCAACCGAATGGCTTACCGCGATTGAGACCGCCAAAGAATCAGGCCTGGTTTCGAGAAAACTCATGACTGGTCAAATCCGTACCGCGATGCTTCCCAAAAACATCAGGAACAAGGTTTTAAAAGCAAATACCGATAAGCAGATTACTGGTCTGGTTCTAAATTTCATTAAAGAACTTCAGGAAGTCAAAGTTCATTTCGATTATGATGAAGTTAGCGCTTCCCGACCAGATTCCGTTTACATTTATCAACTGATGAATTCAAAAGATAAAGGACCGGTGTCGCAAATCATTTCAAAACTCGATTGTCAGCATCCGGATTACCAGGTTCTGAAAAAATTTCTGAAGGATTCCATCACCGATAAGAACTCATTGAAATACAAATCAGTGGTTCAATCCATGAATTATTTGAAGTATTTTGCAATGAACAACCACTTGGAATATATCGTGGCAAACATTCCTGAAACCGAAGTGAGGTATTACCAAGATGGTAAGCTGAAATTACAAATGAAATCGGTGGTTGGCAAGAAGAAAAACCCCACTCCCACCATTGCATCACACATCACCAATATTGTCACTTTCCCATTCTGGAATGTGCCGTTTTCAATCGCCTCAAAAGAACTATTGCCCAAAGTTCAAAAAGACGAGAGTTACCTGGAACGAAATAATTTTGAGGTAGTTGACGGAAAGGGAAACGTGATTGACGATTCGGACCTGAACTGGGACAGCTATACAGAGAAGAACTTTCCGTATTTCTTTCGTGAGTCAACCGGCCCAAATAATTCGCTGGGCGTATTAAAGTTTAACCTTGGAAATCCGTTCAGCATCTATTTGCACGATACCAATTCGAAAAGTGGCTTTGCTAAAGATTCCCGGTTTTTAAGTCATGGTTGCATTCGCTTGGAAAAACCAATTGAACTGGCTGATTTGCTGACCCGCGGAAAGGTTAATGTGTGGGAATTAAAAACCGGTCAGAAAGATACCGAATCAAAGATCCTCAAATTGGATCAGAAGATACCGGTGTTTATCATTTATATGCCCGTAGTTGTTAAGGACGAAAAAGTTACTTTCCTGAAAGATGTTTACGGGTTAATTCAGTAACGATGAACTGCAAATGTATTTGTTGTCGGGATTATAAATAAACAGGCAGGTTCCACCTTTAATCTTTTCAATAATCGGTTTATTCATATCGGGAGGAAGAGCCGGGCAACCTAAGCTACGACCAAGCCGGCCATATTTTTTAATGAAATTCTCAGAAGCATAATCTGCAGCATGAATGATAATTGCCCGTTTGATGGCATGGTCGTTAAACCCTTTTTCAACGCCGTTAATCAGCAATGCAAATCCGGTGTGAGATCCAACAATGGGATTTTCAGTGATATAAAAACCCAGACTACTTTTCAATGAGCCTTCCTCGTTCGAAAACGACCGGGCATACTCTTCACCTGTGTTCCGGCCATGTGCCACGTAGGTATTAAACAAGAGCTTTCTGTCCTTCAAATCAATAACATATAGGCGTTTCTTATTGCTCGATTGTGAATAATCGGCAATGGTAACAATATTGTGGTTATTCAATTTTCCTTCAGCATCGAGCTTCTTTAAACCTTTAATAGCCAAATCAAATGCAGTTCTGACCAAGCCTGTATCGGCTAGTTTCAATGCTGTGTAAATGTCTCCAGCACTAACTTCGCCCGGATCGGCCGTTGTGATTCGGGCATTGTTTACTACTGGAACCAGAATTAATATCAGATAAAGCATCAACTTTCGCATTCAGGCAAATGTACCCTAAAATATAAAAAAAACAAATCCAATGATTTTAAAGATTATTGTCACTAGAAAATAAGCAAATTAAAATATTGAAAATAAATAGTTTATTCGGTTTTAATGTGTAGCTTGCACGAATATTTATTTTTATTAAAATTATTATGAATAAAGGAACAGTAAAATTTTTCAACGAATCCAAAGGTTTTGGATTTATCACAGACGGAGCATCAAGTGTTGAATATTTCGTTCACGTATCTGGTTTAAACGATCAGGTAAGAGAAAATGACGAAGTAACATTCGATCTTCAGGATGGCCGCAAAGGATTAAATGCAGTAAATGTTAGACTTGCTTAGTTTATAATATACAAGACATTTCTTACTTAAAGCCGACTCCATTCAATTGAGGTCGGCTTTTTTTGTGTTGCAGAATTTTCATCGGTAAACAACTGGCGCAGGTTTCCCGATTTCAAAATCCCGGAATCCGAAATCGGCCGAGCCAAACGAGTTTATTTTGAATATGTTATGCCCCTTACCAGGAATAATAGGATAAAACGAAAGCGATAGCTGGAACGTATTCAGAATCAGGTTTTCATTTTTAATTAAAACCCCTACCCCAATCTGCGAATACACTCTGCTCTTTCTAAATCCGGTTACACCATCACTAAGCATGCCCAATGTACAATTCAGGTAAGGGCCAAAACGGAAACCAATAAAGTTCCAGGGTGCATAAAGCTGGGACTGAACAGTGACCAGCAACCGACTAGTACCCTTGAGCGCGGTGGTATGAAACCCGTCCAATCCATAGCCATCGTTAAGTGTTAAACTATCAGATGCAAAACGGTTGAACCCAATGGTGATCTCTGGTTTTACAAATTGCCTGAATTTCCATTTTCCCATTTCGATTAACCCGGTAAAATAATTCGCTCCTGCTGTAAAAACACCTTCTTCAAAGCGGGAAGCACGAATAAAGGTTCCGTATTCGAAATTAGAACTCAGGTATCCCCACGGATAATAACTTCCCATTGAAACGCGTGCTCCCAAATATGCCCGGCCAGTATGACTTTTCTCCTGATAACCGCCTGTCAGGCTGAAGACCTTACCAACAGGCACATCTTCAGGAATGCCAAACTTAAAAATATATTTATCCTGAACGTACCTTCGGGTTGAAACGCCCATACTTGCCAGATAAAAATTTTCGTCTGAAAACCGATTTAGTGTGTCAAACAATTCTCCTGGTTTTTCTAGGTAGCGAACCCGCAAGAAACGAATGGTAGAAATGAAATTGGTGGTTCGGTTGTATTCGCTGTTCCCCTTGAAAAGTTGGATGGCATTACCCGCCCAATAATCCTGAGCATTATACTTATACCTTAATATTCCAAGATTCAGGTTGTCGGTAGGTACCGAATCGTTTAAAAACTGTTGAGTAAAATTCACTCCGGCTGCCCATTTGGCAAAAGGCGAAAAGAATGGGCGATCGATAGTGAAACTCCGGTTGAAGTTTTTATTTCCTTCTTTTCCAAGATGCACCGTCCCCCTGACGTAGCTATTTTTGATGTTCGGGATCGAATAATTGGTATGAAAAGAATTGATTCCTTCCGAGTAGTTTCGGGTAAAATCACCCTGTAATTCGTGCCCCAGGCCCAGAAAATTCTTATCAGCTAAATTGATGGTACTTTTCGATGTAGATACCGAACCTTTGGGAATAATGCTCCAGATATCCAGTTCGCGAATGAAAATATCGACCGAATCGGACCCTTTTGCAACAGCTTTGACGAAGAATGAAACATCGCGTACATACCTTTGGCTTCGTACCAAACGCTCCGATTCTTTAACAAGCAACGAATCGAAAACCTGGTTTTGATGGATGAGCAATAAGTTGCGAATGGTTATTCCTTGAGATTTGACATGCAGTCCGTTTCCAACTCTTGACAGGAAATTTGGTGGCCTAAAAATGGTGTCTCCAATGGAATATCCAAACGGGTCGAGTGTTTCAATGTTAATATTCCTGATGATTTTTCCTTCAAAAGTGTTGTACGGCTTTTGAATCAGCTTTTTATAAACTTTCTTTTTACCTTTCTTTTGAGCTGATTTGTGAGCAACCGGTTTGAAGATTAACGAATAGATAAACCGTGTAAATTTACCTCGCTTCGAAAAAGATTCAATATCAGAGTAAATTTGGGTCGAATCTTTCGCGACTGGCTTTTGCTGAGCATAAGTAAAATCGCTGGCGATGGTCAGACCAAAAAATAATATGAAAATTATTTTGAAATACATTTGCATTTGCCATTTTGTTCCGGATTTATTTCTATTTTTTTCCCTCTGCTGCTTTCTTTTCCGCGGCCTTCTTTTCAGTAGCTTTGGCTCTTTTATTAAAATACCCTTTCAATAAAAAATTATGCTTGGCAGCTTCCATATTTTCATTTAGCCCTTTACTGCTTTCTTTTAGGTTCATAATCGTCTGATCGATATTCCGGGCTATGGTTGTATCCTGAATCAACCGTCCAAGCGTTCCTTCTCCACTATTAACTTTAAGCATGATCTCAGCTAGTTCACGAGTGATTATTTCAGCATTCTCGGCGGTGATCTTCAGACTTAGCATGATGGCATCAGTTTCAACCGGTTCAACCGATTCGAGTTGTTGCCCAACCCTGGCCAATGGGGCGTCAAAACTTCCCTGCGTAATGATTAAAAGCCGGTCGCCAATCAGTCCTTCTGAACCGATGGCCACTTCACTATCTGATTTGATAAACTGTTTAACCTCTTTCCGGATTAACATATTTACCCTCACGGTAGAATCGTTAATAATGTTGATGTCGTCAACCGTGCCTACGCTAATTCCGGAGAAGCGAATATTGTTTCCGACCTGCAAGCCACTCACGTTGTAAAAAGTGGTTGTCAGCTTAAAAACCGGATTAAACAGGTTCTTTTGTTTCCCGATGATGAATATGGCCAGTATAAAAAGTGCCAGGCCTCCGGCAACAAACAGTCCTAAACGTACTTTAAATTGCGGTGTATGTGTTTCCATAATGGTATGTTTTTGATGTTTATTTAAAGAATGATTTGATAATTGGATCCGATGATTTTTCGAATTCTTCGAGCTTACCTTCCTTATAAACTTCGCCATCTTGTAACATGATTATCCGGTTGGCGGTGTTGCGGGCGCATTCTATATCATGTGTAATAATGATGGATGAGGTTTTATATCTTTTCTGAACATCGTTGATGAGCCCGCTTATCTCATCTGATGTCACCGGGTCGAGTCCGGTAGTTGGTTCGTCGTAAAGCATGATCATGGGATCGACCACAATCGTTCGTGCCAGGCTGATCCGTTTCCGCATTCCTCCTGAAAGTTGTGACGGCATTTTATTCAATGCATTGGCCAACCCAACATTTTCCAGAACCTCCATAATTTTTTCTGAAATTTCCTTTTCCGTAAGGTTCTTCCTAATTCTGCGCAAAGGGAATTCCAGATTTTCCCTGACAGTCATTGAATCGTACAAGGCGCCGCTTTGAAAGAGAAATCCAATTTTCTGTCTCAGTTCTCCCAACCGATTACTGTTGAGTGTGCTTACATCCTCCCCAAGCACTTGAATTGTTCCTTGGTCAGGATTTAATAAGCGAACAATACATTTGATCAGAACCGATTTTCCGGAGCCTGATTTGCCCAATATTGTCAGGTTTTCGCCGTTAAAAAGCTTTAGCGAAAGGTCTTTCAATACCTCCTGACTGCCAAATGATTTCTTTAGGTTACTAATTTCAATAACCGTTTCACCACCTGCCTTTCGTAGTGACATTTTCGTTGTTGTATCTGGTTGAGCTATGTTCATAATATTAGCATATCGGTAATTTGTACGGCAATCATATCGGTAATTATAACCAGGAGTGAAGCCAGCACCACAGCTGAATTTGCGGCTATACCAACGCTTTCGGTTCCCCGCCCTGCATTGTATCCTTTATAGCAACCCACCAGCCCGATAACTGCTCCAAAAAAGAACGATTTTACAACAGCAGGTAAAAAATCGATAAAGTCGATATGGCTGAATGCCTGTGCAAAGAATAAAGAAAACGATACGTCGCCTTTTATATTTGCACCTGCCCAACTCCCTGCAATGCCCAATAAATCAGCATATAAAATCAACAGGGGGATCATTAGCGTAGCTGCTAAAACTCTTGTTGCCACTAAAAACCGCATCGGATTGGTCGACGAAACTTCCATCGCTTCAATCTGCTCGGTCACTTTCATTGCCCCCAACTCCGCCCCCATTCCTGAACCAATTTTGCCGGCACAAATCAGTGCTGTAATAACCGGCCCCATTTCCCTGATCAGCGAAACGGCAACCATTCCGGGAAGCATGGTCACTGCGCCAAAATCGACAAGAACCGGGCGCGATTGAATGGTTAAAACCAAGCCCATAATGGCACCGGTGATTGAAATAAGCGGTAACGTTTTATATCCGATATGAAAACATTGACGGAAAAACTCTTTCCATTCGAAGTGTCCGGAAAACATCTCTTTAGTCAAACGAGTTATAAATAATGCAACATCGGCAATATCAGCTAAAAGGTTGCTCACTACATTGGTTTTCTCCAGTGTTTTTTCGCTAAGCTTCGTCATGGTCTGCTTCGTTGCCTCACGAACCTTCGGAATTACTTTAACTACAGGATCAAATTTCCCCATTAAGTATTCAAATTAGTTTGATGTATAGCAAACGTAGTCTTATATATCTGCTAATGTGTTATATAACTTTGGCAATAAGTTACAAGATTCACACTTTTCGAAAAGTGTGAATCTTGTAACTTAAAACGAGAATTGTGTAACATTTTCAAAAGGAGGAGGTGGTATTTTTGATAGTAAGTTGAAGTGGAATCTCTTTTCCAAGAATCAATATAGTATTGCGTTTCAGATATTTATGTTTTAAAACCTAAGTAATCGTCAACTTTTATGAATAAATACGACACTATTCAGCCTTTAAAAAAGCCAGCAAAAGCTTACTACAATGTATTTAAAAAAAGTATTTACCAATTTAATATTTGCTACCCTTAATTCACAAATTTCCAGAAAGCCTTTGGCATATAGGAGATTTGTGATTTATAATTCTGATGAAGTAAAAGTTCTATTGATTTAGGACATTACGATTAAGTTACTGAACCCGTGAATAGACAGGAAACTGAGTTTTCTGTCAGGTTATTCTTCTCTTTTACGAAACAAATTATTAACCAACGATTTTGCGTTAATTATTTGCTTTTTGCAACTACCTGAAAGTTTCCTGTACATCTACTGCAATGCTTTTCGTGCCCCTTTATTTTGGCAGCAACAAAATCATTAGTTTTGACAGGACCGCTTCGATAATTAATTACCAAATCACTGTTTTATTAGGAAAAGACAATAGCCAATAAGATTTAGTGAAATTCGTCTCAGAGTAAAATATTGAAAGGATTCACATCAAAATCCCTTCGAGCATCCTCTAAAAGAAAGACAATACGAGTAAAAATCAAAACTCAGGCTTTCAATCTTCAATGGCAGATGTGCTTTATAAAATACTGAATTGAAAATTCAGTCAACCAAACTTACTGTGTAAATTGAAGATCATTGAATTTATCGATTCTGGTAAATTCCACATGATTGCGATTCAATTTTGAATCTTCATCCATTACAAAATTCTACAAATCAGAACAATACACAAACAAACAGAAGTGTATTCTGCACCTGTGTATTCTATTCTGAACTACAACAGCATAGAATCTAATAGAACAAAGAATATAAAATTTGTAACTATGGAAAATGAATACAATGGATCAGCGGATAACGATCAACGGTTATTCGCTTTGCGAACAAAGCCCCGCCCCTGTTGTTGGCGTCGATGGCTTTTATTACCATCCCTTCTCGTGGTAATGTTCCTGATGAATTTTTCTGCCTATTCCCAATCTGCGGACTTTAAGCAGGGATCAAACCTTAATAAAACACCTCTTGGTGAAATCACCTGGATTGGCTCAATTTTAAATGCCAATAATTCCAAAATCTATGAAGGAATGTCAACCCTGCAAAGGCTTATCCTAATGGATATTCCTACAACAACAGGGAATATACATACATTCCAGATTCGGATGCAGGCTGAAAAATCAGGGCATCATGCCTATGATTTTATGACTTCATGGGATAATGCTTTTCAGGAGCCTGCTCTTATAAACACAGCATTATACCCAACAAGTTATACCGACCCTAAACTAAATGTTTGTGGTGATCTTCAGAATGCAATCGCCACAATTTGTGCCAATTTGCACAGTGCAGGGAATATTGCCTATCTTCCGGTTGTTACCATGGAAGCTAATTACTCTCTTCCCGGTGATATCAATACCGTGGAACAGGTAGTAGCAAGTTATCTTGCTGCCTTCCAGGGCAGGGAGATCAAAATGTATGGAAGTGATCCATTCACCGGAGGCACAGCACTCAATCATGTTGACTTTGTAAAATATGAAGCCGGATATATCTTTTATAATATTACCTGGTGTTCAACTTCTTCCAATGTCATCATTGAATTTGCTGCACATATAGCAGCCGGAGTTAATCCTCAGCCCTCATTAATTGGCTATGGCACCGGTCAAGGTGCTGCCGATATCAGTGGTGGTCCGTATCACGTAAGTACCATTGGGTTTACAACGGGTGAAGGAAGTATTGGTAACCTGGATAACCAATTACAGGGATCCAGTATCTTTATTGCACCTCCAGCATGTAATCCCCCAACCGGACCTAATTTATGTCCAAATCAAGTGGGCACTTATAGCACAACTGTAGATGTTGGAGAAACCATCGTATGGTCTCTTTTTCCTTCTCAGTCAGTTGGAAATAGCTCCGGAGCCTTTTTCCCACCCGGAGAAAACTTAACTCTTTCTTCTGTACATGTAAACGCTGGATCTGGTTTATCTGTTGGTTCAAGTTTTACGCTAATCGCTACAGTGACTAATAGTGGAGGTACAACAAGTTGTGCCAACATTTTTAACGTAAAGAGTAATACAGCACCTATAATAACAACAACAGGGACAAATGTTAATCTCGGATGTAATCCGTCAGAATCTGCAATTAATACATCATTTGGAACGGCAACTGCAGTAGATAATACTGGCACGTCCATTTCAGTAACAACTTCAATAAGTGGTGTAACCGGAACAGATTGTAATAAGTCTCAAATTGCAACATTCGTTGCTACCGACAATTGTGGCATTACTGTTTCAAAAACGGTAACCATCACCTGGAAAGTTGATTTGGTTAAACCAGTGATCGAAGCTACAGGAACTACTTTAGCCCTTGGTTGTAACCCTGATGCCGCTGCTATCAATGCCGCTTTGGGAACAGCCACTGCCTCGGATATTTGCGACGGAGCTCTGGTTCCTTCATTTACCGATGGTGCCGTAACAGGCGACTGTATCAAGTCACAGACCCGTACATGGAACGCTACCGACCTTTGCGGCAACACCGCTACCCCGGTAACACGTACCGTAACCTGGAAAGTTGATTTGGTTAAACCAGTCATTGCAGCTACAGGAACTACTTTAGCCCTTGGTTGTAACCCTGATGCCGCTGCTATCAATGCCGCTTTGGGAACAGCCACTGCCTCGGATATTTGCGACGGAGCTCTGGTTCCTTCATTTACCGATGGTGCCGTAACAGGCGACTGTATCAAGTCACAGACCCGTACATGGAACGCTACCGACCTTTGCGGCAACACCGCAACCCCGGGAACACGTACCGTAACCTGGAAAGTTGATTTGGTTAAACCAGTCATTGCAGCTACAGGAACTACTTTAGCCCTTGGTTGTAACCCTGATGCCGCTGCTATCAATGCCGCTTTGGGAACAGCCACTGCCTCGGATATTTGCGACGGAGCTCTGGTTCCTTCATTTACCGATGGTGCCGTAACAGGCGACTGTATCAAGTCACAGACCCGTACATGGAACGCTACCGACCTTTGCGGCAACACCGCTACCCCGGTAACACGTACCGTAACCTGGAAAGTTGATTTGGTTAAACCAGTCATTGCAGCTACAGGAACTACTTTAGCCCTTGGTTGTAACCCTGATGCCGCTGCTATCAATGCCGCTTTGGGAACAGCCACTGCCTCGGATATTTGCGACGGAGCTCTGGTTCCTTCATTTACCGATGGTGCCGTAACAGGCGACTGTATCAAGTCACAGACCCGTACATGGAACGCTACCGACCTTTGCGGCAACACCGCAACCCCGGTAACACGTACCGTAACCTGGAAAGTTGATTTGGTTAAACCAGTCATTGCAGCTACAGGAACTACTTTAGCCCTTGGTTGTAACCCTGATGCCGCTGCTATCAATGCCGCTTTGGGAACAGCCACTGCCTCGGATATTTGCGACGGAGCTCTGGTTCCTTCATTTACCGATGGTGCCGTAACAGGCGACTGTATCAAGTCACAGACCCGTACATGGAACGCTACCGACCTTTGCGGCAACACCGCAACCCCGGTAACACGTACCGTAACCTGGAAAGTTGATTTGGTTAAACCAGTGATCGAAGCTACAGGAACTACTTTAGCCCTTGGTTGTAACCCTGATGCCGCTGCTATCAATGCCGCTTTGGGAACAGCCACTGCCTCGGATATTTGCGACGGAGCTCTGGTTCCTTCATTTACCGATGGTGCCGTAACAGGCGACTGTATCAAGTCACAGACCCGTACATGGAACGCTACCGACCTTTGCGGCAACACCGCTACCCCGGTAACACGTACCGTAACCTGGAAAGTTGATTTGGTTAAACCAGTGATCGAAGCTACAGGAACTACTTTAGCCCTTGGTTGTAACCCTGATGCCGCTGCTATCAATGCCGCTTTGGGAACAGCCACTGCCTCGGATATTTGCGACGGAGCTCTGGTTCCTTCATTTACCGATGGTGCCGTAACAGGCGACTGTATCAAGTCACAGACCCGTACATGGAACGCTACCGACCTTTGCGGCAACACCGCTACCCCGGTAACACGTACCGTAACCTGGAAAGTTGATTTGGTTAAACCAGTCATTGCAGCTACAGGAACTACTTTAGCCCTTGGTTGTAACCCTGATGCCGCTGCTATCAATGCCGCTTTGGGAACAGCCACTGCCTCGGATATTTGCGACGGAGCTCTGGTTCCTTCATTTACCGATGGTGCCGTAACAGGCGACTGTATCAAGTCACAGACCCGTACATGGAACGCTACCGACCTTTGCGGCAACACCGCTACCCCGGTAACACGTACCGTAACCTGGAAAGTTGATTTGGTTAAACCAGTGATCGAAGCTACAGGAACTACTTTAGCCCTTGGTTGTAACCCTGATGCCGCTGCTATCAATGCCGCTTTGGGAACAGCCACTGCCTCGGATATTTGCGACGGAGCTCTGGTTCCTTCATTTACCGATGGTGCCGTAACAGGCGACTGTATCAAGTCACAGACCCGTACATGGAACGCTACCGACCTTTGCGGCAACACCGCAACCCCGGTAACACGTACCGTAACCTGGAAAGTTGATTTGGTTAAACCAGTGATCGAAGCTACAGGAACTACTTTAGCCCTTGGTTGTAACCCTGATGCCGCTGCTATCAATGCCGCTTTGGGAACAGCCACTGCCTCGGATATTTGCGACGGAGCTCTGGTTCCTTCATTTACCGATGGTGCCGTAACAGGCGACTGTATCAAGTCACAGACCCGTACATGGAACGCTACCGACCTTTGCGGCAACACCGCTACCCCGGTAACACGTACCGTAACCTGGAAAGTTGATTTGGTTAAACCAGTGATCGAAGCTACAGGAACTACTTTAGCCCTTGGTTGTAACCCTGATGCCGCTGCTATCAATGCCGCTTTGGGAACAGCCACTGCCTCGGATATTTGCGACGGAGCTCTGGTTCCTTCATTTACCGATGGTGCCGTAACAGGCGACTGTATCAAGTCACAGACCCGTACATGGAACGCTACCGACCTTTGCGGCAACACCGCTACCCCGGTAACACGTACCGTAACCTGGAAAGTTGATTTGGTTAAACCAGTCATCGCAGCTACAGGAACTACTTTAGCCCTTGGTTGTAACCCTGATGCCGCTGCTATCAATGCCGCTTTGGGAACAGCCACTGCCTCGGATATTTGCGACGGAGCTCTGGTTCCTTCATTTACCGATGGTGCCGTAACAGGCGACTGTATCAAGTCACAGACCCGTACATGGAACGCTACCGACCTTTGCGGCAACACCGCTACCCCGGTAACACGTACCGTAACCTGGAAAGTTGATTTGGTTAAACCAGTCATCGCAGCTACAGGAACTACTTTAGCCCTTGGTTGTAACCCTGATGCCGCTGCTATCAATGCCGCTTTGGGAACAGCCACTGCCTCGGATATTTGCGACGGAGCTCTGGTTCCTTCATTTACCGATGGTGCCGTAACAGGCGACTGTATCAAGTCACAGACCCGTACATGGAACGCTACCGACCTTTGCGGCAACACCGCTACCCCGGTAACACGTACCGTAACCTGGAAAGTTGATTTGGTTAAACCAGTGATCGAAGCTACAGGAACTACTTTAGCCCTTGGTTGTAACCCTGATGCCGCTGCTATCAATGCCGCTTTGGGAACAGCCACTGCCTCGGATATTTGCGACGGAGCTCTGGTTCCTTCATTTACCGATGGTGCCGTAACAGGCGACTGTATCAAGTCACAGACCCGTACATGGAACGCTACCGACCTTTGCGGCAACACCGCTACCCCGGGAACACGTACCGTAACCTGGAAAGTTGATTTGGTTAAACCAGTCATTGCAGCTACAGGAACTACTTTAGCCCTTGGTTGTAACCCTGATGCCGCTGCTATCAATGCCGCTTTGGGAACAGCCACTGCCTCGGATATTTGCGACGGAGCTCTGGTTCCTTCATTTACCGATGGTGCCGTAACAGGCGACTGTATCAAGTCACAGACCCGTACATGGAACGCTACCGACCTTTGCGGCAACACCGCTACCCCGGTAACACGTACCGTAACCTGGAAAGTTGATTTGGTTAAACCAGTGATCGAAGCTACAGGAACTACTTTAGCCCTTGGTTGTAACCCTGATGCCGCTGCTATCAATGCCGCTTTGGGAACAGCCACTGCCTCGGATATTTGCGACGGAGCTCTGGTTCCTTCATTTACCGATGGTGCCGTAACAGGCGACTGTATCAAGTCACAGACCCGTACATGGAACGCTACCGACCTTTGCGGCAACACCGCAACCCCGGTAACACGTACCGTAACCTGGAAAGTTGATTTGGTTAAACCAGTCATTGCAGCTACAGGAACTACTTTAGCCCTTGGTTGTAACCCTGATGCCGCTGCTATCAATGCCGCTTTGGGAACAGCCACTGCCTCGGATATTTGCGACGGAGCTCTGGTTCCTTCATTTACCGATGGTGCCGTAACAGGCGACTGTATCAAGTCACAGACCCGTACATGGAACGCTACCGACCTTTGCGGCAACACCGCTACCCCGGTAACACGTACCGTAACCTGGAAAGTTGATTTGGTTAAACCAGTCATTGCAGCTACAGGAACTACTTTAGCCCTTGGTTGTAACCCTGATGCCGCTGCTATCAATGCCGCTTTGGGAACAGCCACTGCCTCGGATATTTGCGACGGAGCTCTGGTTCCTTCATTTACCGATGGTGCCGTAACAGGCGACTGTATCAAGTCACAGACCCGTACATGGAACGCTACCGACCTTTGCGGCAACACCGCAACCCCGGTAACACGTACCGTAACCTGGAAAGTTGATTTGGTTAAACCAGTGATCGAAGCTACAGGAACTACTTTAGCCCTTGGTTGTAACCCTGATGCCGCTGCTATCAATGCCGCTTTGGGAACAGCCACTGCCTCGGATATTTGCGACGGAGCTCTGGTTCCTTCATTTACCGATGGTGCCGTAACAGGCGACTGTATCAAGTCACAGACCCGTACATGGAACGCTACCGACCTTTGCGGCAACACCGCTACCCCGGTAACACGTACCGTAACCTGGAAAGTTGATTTGGTTAAACCAGTGATCGAAGCTACAGGAACTACTTTAGCCCTTGGTTGTAACCCTGATGCCGCTGCTATCAATGCCGCTTTGGGAACAGCCACTGCCTCGGATATTTGCGACGGAGCTCTGGTTCCTTCATTTACCGATGGTGCCGTAACAGGCGACTGTATCAAGTCACAGACCCGTACATGGAACGCTACCGACCTTTGCGGCAACACCGCTACCCCGGTAACACGTACCGTAACCTGGAAAGTTGATTTGGTTAAACCAGTCATTGCAGCTACAGGAACTACTTTAGCCCTTGGTTGTAACCCTGATGCCGCTGCTATCAATGCCGCTTTGGGAACAGCCACTGCCTCGGATATTTGCGACGGAGCTCTGGTTCCTTCATTTACCGATGGTGCCGTAACAGGCGACTGTATCAAGTCACAGACCCGTACATGGAACGCTACCGACCTTTGCGGCAACACCGCAACCCCGGGAACACGTACCGTAACCTGGAAAGTTGATTTGGTTAAACCAGTCATTGCAGCTACAGGAACTACTTTAGCCCTTGGTTGTAACCCTGATGCCGCTGCTATCAATGCCGCTTTGGGAACAGCCACTGCCTCGGATATTTGCGACGGAGCTCTGGTTCCTTCATTTACCGATGGTGCCGTAACAGGCGACTGTATCAAGTCACAGACCCGTACATGGAACGCTACCGACCTTTGCGGCAACACCGCTACCCCGGTAACACGTACCGTAACCTGGAAAGTTGATTTGGTTAAACCAGTGATCGAAGCTACAGGAACTACTTTAGCCCTTGGTTGTAACCCTGATGCCGCTGCTATCAATGCCGCTTTGGGAACAGCCACTGCCTCGGATATTTGCGACGGAGCTCTGGTTCCTTCATTTACCGATGGTGCCGTAACAGGCGACTGTATCAAGTCACAGACCCGTACATGGAACGCTACCGACCTTTGCGGCAACACCGCAACCCCGGTAACACGTACCGTAACCTGGAAAGTTGATTTGGTTAAACCAGTCATTGCAGCTACAGGAACTACTTTAGCCCTTGGTTGTAACCCTGATGCCGCTGCTATCAATGCCGCTTTGGGAACAGCCACTGCCTCGGATATTTGCGACGGAGCTCTGGTTCCTTCATTTACCGATGGTGCCGTAACAGGCGACTGTATCAAGTCACAGACCCGTACATGGAACGCTACCGACCTTTGCGGCAACACCGCAACCCCGGTAACACGTACCGTAACCTGGAAAGTTGATTTGGTTAAACCAGTGATCGAAGCTACAGGAACTACTTTAGCCCTTGGTTGTAACCCTGATGCCGCTGCTATCAATGCCGCTTTGGGAACAGCCACTGCCTCGGATATTTGCGACGGAGCTCTGGTTCCTTCATTTACCGATGGTGCCGTAACAGGCGACTGTATCAAGTCACAGACCCGTACATGGAACGCTACCGACCTTTGCGGCAACACCGCTACCCCGGTAACACGTACCGTAACCTGGAAAGTTGATTTGGTTAAACCAGTGATCGAAGCTACAGGAACTACTTTAGCCCTTGGTTGTAACCCTGATGCCGCTGCTATCAATGCCGCTTTGGGAACAGCCACTGCCTCGGATATTTGCGACGGAGCTCTGGTTCCTTCATTTACCGATGGTGCCGTAACAGGCGACTGTATCAAGTCACAGACCCGTACATGGAACGCTACCGACCTTTGCGGCAACACCGCTACCCCGGTAACACGTACCGTAACCTGGAAAGTTGATTTGGTTAAACCAGTCATTGCAGCTACAGGAACTACTTTAGCCCTTGGTTGTAACCCTGATGCCGCTGCTATCAATGCCGCTTTGGGAACAGCCACTGCCTCGGATATTTGCGACGGAGCTCTGGTTCCTTCATTTACCGATGGTGCCGTAACAGGCGACTGTATCAAGTCACAGACCCGTACATGGAACGCTACCGACCTTTGCGGCAACACCGCTACCCCGGTAACACGTACCGTAACCTGGAAAGTTGATTTGGTTAAACCAGTGATCGAAGCTACAGGAACTACTTTAGCCCTTGGTTGTAACCCTGATGCCGCTGCTATCAATGCCGCTTTGGGAACAGCCACTGCCTCGGATATTTGCGACGGAGCTCTGGTTCCTTCATTTACCGATGGTGCCGTAACAGGCGACTGTATCAAGTCACAGACCCGTACATGGAACGCTACCGACCTTTGCGGCAACACCGCTACCCCGGTAACACGTACCGTAACCTGGAAAGTTGATTTGGTTAAACCAGTCATTGCAGCTACAGGAACTACTTTAGCCCTTGGTTGTAACCCTGATGCCGCTGCTATCAATGCCGCTTTGGGAACAGCCACTGCCTCGGATATTTGCGACGGAGCTCTGGTTCCTTCATTTACCGATGGTGCCGTAACAGGCGACTGTATCAAGTCACAGACCCGTACATGGAACGCTACCGACCTTTGCGGCAACACCGCAACCCCGGTAACACGTACCGTAACCTGGAAAGTTGATTTGGTTAAACCAGTCATTGCAGCTACAGGAACTACTTTAGCCCTTGGTTGTAACCCTGATGCCGCTGCTATCAATGCCGCTTTGGGAACAGCCACTGCCTCGGATATTTGCGACGGAGCTCTGGTTCCTTCATTTACCGATGGTGCCGTAACAGGCGACTGTATCAAGTCACAGACCCGTACATGGAACGCTACCGACCTTTGCGGCAACACCGCTACCCCGGTAACACGTACCGTAACCTGGAAAGTTGATTTGACCGGACCTGAATTACAAGAGCCAATAGCCGACCTTGTATTTGAATGCTACGAAAAGGTAATTATACCAGAACCAGTATTCATAGATGGTTGTGATGGTCAGGTTGAACGTTTCACAAAAATCAATGGCGTTAATGGAGATGTTTATAATTATAAATATCCTGTTGGCATCACTCCGATTTGTTTCATAGCTACTGACGAATGTGGAAATTCTACTGAAGTCTGTATAAATGTCACTGTTAAAACGTGCCAGGCAATCTGTACTTATACTCAGGGATATTATGGAAATCCTGGAGGAAAGTCATGCGATGGTGTAACTCAGTTCTCAACCGCAGGATTAATCGAACACGCTATTAATTCGTACGGTGGAACTATGGTTATTGGGAAAGCTGGTCATTCAATTTCTATAACCAGTTCTGCACTCGATATCAGCAAGGTTATTGAATATTTGCCTGGTGGAGCCGGGATCGGTGCACTCAGTGCCGGTAATATCTCAATCAGCAGTTCAGCATTTAAAACCTTGTATACCAGAACTACGGGTAAAACGACCAAGATTAATAACAAATTACTGGCTCAAACAATTACCTTAGGTCTCAACCTGGGTATGAGTATTAATCTGGGTAATTTGGAATTAATGCCAGGTATGTGGATTGCAACTGCAAAATCTGATGGAGGTTGTGGATCAACTACTACAAATGTAGATGGTTGTAATTACAGCTACTTCCAGATTGACCAGGCTATTATCAATGCAATACCGGGAGATAAGACCATTGCCGGATTATTCGAACTCGCAAACAGAGCTCTTGGTGGTATGACAGTAGGTGCAAGCTTAACAGCAATTGCCAGCGCAGTTGACCAAATTAACAATGCATTCGACGGATGCAGTTTGTTTATGGGATACTATGCTCAAAAACTCGTTTGCCCAACTACTACACCGGAGGCTCCGAAAGTTGCCCAAATTACTCCTGCTGGCTTCGAAGTCAGTACACTGAAAGTTTATCCAAATCCATTCCAGAATAAGGTAACTTTCGAATTTGTTTCCGCTAAGGATAGCCATGCAGTTCTCGAAATCAATAACATTCTTGGCCAGAAGATTACAACCCTGATGGATAAAGATGTTAAGATGGGAGCAGTTAACCAGCTCGAATACCAGCCAATAAATGTTGTTCCTGGCATTTTAATCTACAGGTTAATTCTTGATGGAAATGTTCAGACAGGCCGACTTATTTACAAAAAATAAAGAAAATCAGCCTTTCAGAATTGATTGAATAAAGAGTAGGTCGTCTCACTAATAAATGAGACGACCTTTCTTTTTTTACAATTGAAACTAACTACCAATAATCACTTTGATAATGTGTGAATTATGCAATTCAAAAACAATATTGTATAACATTAATCCTTCTTAAAGCTTCACTTTTGTTGAGTAAATTTTTACATATCATTTAAACGAAAACATGAAAACATTACAAAGAAACAAAAGCGCAATCCTGAAAAAGCTAATTTATGTAGCCTTCGTTGGCTTGCTGGTCGTGCAGATAACATCATGTACCAAGGACTCAACAACTGACAAACAAGCACTACTCACAGTTCGGATGACTGACGCCCCGGCAAACTTCGATGCAGTAATGGTTGATGTGCAGGGAGTGGAAGTAACAGGTGATAGAGGAAATGCAGTTATGCTTAACACTACTGCTAAAGTTTACAATCTTCTTGAATTGTCAAACGGAGTAAACGCCCTGATTGCAACAGGTGGTCTGAATGCAGGAACTGTTTCTCAAATCAGGTTGATATTGGGAACCAATAATTCTGTAAAGGTCGCAGGTGTTGTATATCCATTAACTACACCAAGCGCTATGCAATCGGGATTAAAACTTGCGGTTAATCAAACCTTCGAAGCCGGTGTTGAATACACCATCCTTCTCGATTTTGATGCAAGCCAATCAATTGTTCTTACGGGTAATAATGAATATCAGCTGAAACCAGTTATCCGGACTATTGATACTGCAATCTCGGGTTCAATAAAAGGAAGTGTTTCGCCACTTACCGGAAATGTATTGATATCAGCTACATCAAATGGAGTTACCTATACCACTGTAACGGCTGCAAACGGTAGTTTTCTTATTGCAGGTTTGCCTTTAGGCACCTACATTATTACGATCACTCCTGTTCTTCCTTTACTTCCGATAACACTGACTGGAAAGACAGTTGTTGTAGGAGCATCAACCGATTTGGGAATTACAATATTATTATAAGTTTGATTTTTCAACAACAGGTAAAGAGGCTGGCTCAATCGAGTTCAGCCTCTTTTGGTTTTATAGCATTACTGATCCGGAAAATCTCTCTTATCAAAAACTAAACTGATAATGTGTGAATTATACAATAGATAGTTAAAGTTATGTAACACTTTCGGTTCGAATGTTGGTGAACTTTGTGTCATTAATCATTTAAAATGTCAAAATGAAAAAATCATTTCACTCGCTCGCTTTTTTAGCCTTGGTACTAAGCCTTCCGTTGTTATCCTGCGGCCCTGGCAAAAAACTGGTGAGTTCAAGAGCCCAGGTCGATCAATTAGAACTAGTTAATGCAGATAAACAAAAACAGTTGGATGCTTGCAATGAACTGGTAAAAAGACTGGGTGAAGAAAAAAACTCACTTCAAGATGCAAATGCTCTGGTTCAAAAAGATCTGAAAGCTCTCTCTTCTGAATCGAAAATGACAATCGCCGATCAGGCAACGCGCTTAAAACTGCTTCAGAATATGATTCAGGCTCAAAAGGATATGATGTTGGGATTGAAGAATTCTGTAGCTAATGCACTGATGAATTACAAAACAGATGAGCTTTCCATATACACTAAGGACGGAAACGTATATGTTTCGCTTCAGGAAAAATTGTTGTTTAAATCGGGCAGCGATGTGGTTGACCCTAAAGGAAAAGAAGCGCTCAAATCGTTAGCACAGGTACTCAACAGCACAAAAGATATCTCCGTTCTGATAGAAGGGCACACTGATAATGTTCCGATCAAGACAAAACAATTTCAGGATAACTGGGACCTGAGCACAGCAAGAGCTACATCTATCGTACGTATTTTGACCATTGATAATGGGTTTGATTCGAATCGGATTACAGCGACTGGCAGAAGCGAATTTCACCCGGTAAAATCGAACGATACCGTTGATGGCCGCGCTGCAAACCGAAGAACCGAAGTTATTCTATCACCAAACCTGAAAGAACTTTATAAACTATTAGATGAATGAAATCATTATTAAAATCAAATAAAATGAAAACTTTAAAATTGCTGGTTATAGGAATGCTGCTGCTATTTTCAGGTTCAGTTCAGGCACAGATATCAGTGCGTGTCAATCTAGGAACACCACCACAATGGGGTCCGGTTGGATATTCTGATGTCAGATATTACTACCTGCCCGATGTTGAAGCTTATTATGATATTCCCTCGTCGGTGTTTATTTATTACAACGGATACTCATGGGTTCGTCGGTCATCACTTCCGACTCGTTACAGAAACTACGATCTGTATAACGGATATAAAGTACCAATGTCAGACTATCGTGGAGATCGGCCATATTCTAATTTTCGTCAGCATAAAATGCAATATGCCAGAGGATATCGAGGTCAGGAGCAGCATAATATAGGTGAAAGACCTGAAAGAGGAAATTACAAAGAAGGAAGCTATTCGAAAGGTCGCAATAATCAAAAAGTCAACCGAGATTATAATGGAAATGGCAGGCGCGGAAATGATAGAAAACAGAAATAGGAACAATTACCGTGACCATGAAAATGGCAATAACAAATAGAACGATAGATATCATGGGATAATGGTCATAATAGCGATGGAAATCCTTTATTTCTGGATTTACACATTGGAGCCGAATATCACCTGAGCAATAAGGTTGGGATATTTCTTGATCTCTCAACTGGTGTTTCAACAGTAGGATTGGCAGATATAAGCCTGATGCGCTTGCAACAGTCATTGGGACGAGCATCCCAAAATAAAGAACGCCGCTGTAGGGACAAAAAGCCAGTGCGAAAATCATCCCAAGTAAAATGGCATCAAAAAATCCCCATTTGGTCTTGGCCTCCATTTTTGAAGTCAATCCGCTCATTCCCGGAAACTTAATTTTAATCACATCGAGCATAAATAAACCAATAATAAACAATAATGGTCTAATTATTTTTTCACCATATAACTGAAAGAAGCCAGAGAACTTAAACTGATCTGCTCCAAAATAAATGATTAGGGCAATTGCAGTGTAAGAAATTGCACGTCCAAGCGTATAAAGCAACCCGTTAACGAAAACACGGTTGCGGTTTTCGATGTCCTTGCTGATAAAACCAACCGCCGTGATATTGGTGGCCAGCGGGCAAGGACTAATGGCTGTCATTAAACCCAGCACCAATGCCGAAAGCCATGGCATGGTGCTGTTTTCAAGAAGATTGGTCAGAAAATCCATTGAATTATAAATCTAACAGTGGGTCAACCTTTGCTTTTATAATTGATTTAAATTTCGCAGGGTTGGTTACAGCATACAGAAATCCTTCGTTGGTAAGGTTAATTTTTTGATCATTTTTTACAATTAACAGTGTTTGACCTGAAACCTTTAATTTTTCGGCAATTGGTTTGGGTGCATCATCTTCAAGATTTAAAGCCTTAAATGTAACCTGATCACCATAAAGGTTTAATAAATCAGCTTTTGCCTGAGCCTCCACTGTTCTGCATGTTTCATAACGTACGGTGTTATGAAAATAATAGGCTTCTATCTGATTTCCCGAAACTGCCGTTTCCTTTTTTGCGGTTTGAGCATTACAGATCAAACTGCTCATTATTATCAGGGCAAAACTTAAGAAAATAACTTTTTTCATGCCGAATGTTTTATCGTGTTAATACTTGCTTGATTTCGTCTGAAGAAGGAACACGTCCTTTAATTTCTACTTTTCCGTTTACCACGAGAGCTGGAGTAGTCATCACACCATATTTCATGATTTCCATGATGTCCTCGACTTTGGTGACGGTGGCATCAATACTATTTTGTTCTACCACATCGCGGGTCAACTTTTCGAGTGTGTAAATCTTCAGCTAAAAGTGAACTGGTAGTGTTGCAAAACAAAGAGACATTTTGTGAAGTTTAATACAAAAAAGAGTAACAAAATGACTGTAAAAAAGAAGCATGCCGAAGGTGTTATCAAAGACATCAAGCAACAAACCCGGAAACTATTCAGTGCCGAAGAAAAAATCAGGATCGTTATCGAGGGAATGCGCGGAGAAGATACCGTTGCCTCTATATGCCGCAAATACGGCATTAACGATAGTTTGTACTACAAGTGGAGCAAAGATTTTCTGGAAGCCGGTAAAAAACGTTTAAATGGGGACACCGACCGAAGTGCCAATACGGCTGAAGTTGAGCATCTGAGGCGGGAAAACGACAACCTGAAAAAAGCGTTGGCCGATTTGTACCTGCACAACGAATTGCTAAAAAAAAGTGTGACTGGCTTGGAGTAGAATCCATAAATAAGAAATACATGAGACTCTCCCAGACCGAAAAATTTGAAATCATCCGACTTGTAGAACAAAGCACTACGAGCGTCAATAAAACTCTTAGGGAATTGAGGATTAACAAACCCACATTCTACTCCTGGTACAATGCTTATCTGGCTGATGGTTACGATGGACTGGCTCAAAAGCCGGTCACCAAAAAGCAGTTCTGGAATCAGATTCCGGAATCGGAAAAACAACTCATTACCGAACTGGCATTGGATCACCCGCAGAAAGCTCCGCGCGAAATAGCGTGGTTGTACACCGACAATTACCGGAAATATGTTTCAGAAAGTTCGGCATACCGGATACTCAAAGCCCAGGGATTAATACAGGAACCTGCCTTTGAATTAATTAAAGCCTCCGATGAGTTTAAGGATAAAACCATTCGGCCAAATCAAATGTGGCAGACCGATTTTACTTATTTTAAGGTCCCCGGATGGGGCTGGTATTACCTGTCAACGGTACTGGACGATTACAGCCGGTTCATCGTCCACTGGAAACTTTGCAGCACCATGACCGCCGCCGATGCCGCCCAAACCATCGAAGAAGCACTGCTCAAATCGAATCTTTCGAAAAACCAGATGCCTAAACTATTGAGCGATAATGGAAGCAGCTACGTGGCTCTTGACTTTAAAAAGTACCTGGAAAAGCAGAAGATCAAACCCATTCATGGCCGTCCGGGACATCCGCAAACACAGGGCAAAATCGAACGCTATCACCGCTCGATGAAAAACGTGATTAAACTCGATGTTTATTACAGCCCAATGGAACTGGAACATGCACTGAAACACTTCGTGGAGTATTACAACCACCAACGCTACCACGAATCATTAAAAAACGTGACTCCGGCCGATATGTACTTTGGCCGGGCTGACCGGATTTTAAAGCATCGAAAGAAAATCAAACAAAAAACCATCATGGAAAGAAAGCGAATGTACTATGCAACAACCTCCGCCGGTAAAATTTATTCTGACGCATTTTCGGGTCATCAAAAAACCAGGAAAATGCTTGTCGGAAATAAATTTTACGACGCTAAAACCAAAATCTCAAAATTTTAATTTATCCTTGAATCAAGAAAAAAAAGTGTCTCTTATTTTTTTACCCAAATAGTTCACTTTGTTTTGAAGACGTACATTTATGAATAACGGCTACTTGTCTTCCTTTCCTCTTGCTTTTTATTCTTTTATGCCTTCTTCTATCTCTTACAAGCTGAAGCCTACGACGCTTGATTTTTTTATTCCTATATCTCATAATTCAGGCCTTTCCACCCTTACCTCTCCACTCATCAACTTCGGCAATAAAGTATCCCGGAGTGTTGTGAGAGTGCGGATTTGGTTGTTGTTGAATATTAATTTATCCATTATTGGTTGAATGGTCAAAGTCATTTCATTCAACTCATTCTTAGATGGAACTTGAACCATCGCTTCGTCCAAATCTCCCCTTTTAATATGTCCCATTGTGGTTGCGTGGCTGGCTGCTTTTGCAATGAATTCTTCCAAATGATATTTGCACCACAAGTAATAAAACCATTTTGGGTAAAATGGAGACGTAACCTTAAATAAATGCTGGTTTAAAATGCAATCATCACCATTCCAAATTTTTACCATTAATGAAGCTGACCATGCAAAAATTACATCTCCATTTTTTACAACATATTCCGGCTTAACATTAGTTGATGCCCAATCTGAATTTTCAGTAATTCCGCTACTTAAATCCTTTATCTTTAAAACCGGAAGTTTTTCGAGATCATTTTTAGGTGGAAACTTTTGACACGCTAATCCATTAAGAAAATCAGCAATTGAACTCAACGATTTTTCAGCCCAATCCTCCTTTGCTTCCTCCACAAACCACTGCCTAAAAAGCGTTTCGGCCATTTTTTCGAGGGTGGCATTTTGGCGGTGTAGCAGGTCTATTTTATCGTCAAGACTGGAAAGGACCGAGACAATGGCGTGTTGCTCTGGTACTTGAGGGATAATTACATTTTCTGTGTGTAAATGATTCCGATTAATCCCGGGTACTGTGCTTTTATCACTGAACTTTTCAAAATCAAAAGATTGAAGAAAGTAAAAAATAAATTTAGGATCATTTCCCTTGAAATCTGTAACATAAAGGGCAGTATTTAAGGGCCAGTATGGCTCTGCAATAAAAAAAACCTTACCTATTGTGCCATATCGTCCTGTAACAACACCCGGAGGCAATTTCATGTATTCTTTGTGAAAATCAGTTATCCCTGAGGAACTGACTATTGGATATATCCCAGGTCTCCTTTTGGAATTAGGTAAGTCGTATCCTCTTTTTAGGTTGATTACATCACCAAGTTTATATTCTTTCCACTCACTCATGGTTGTCTTTTTCAGTCAGTTTTATCTTTAGTACTTTGATTTAGTTGTTGGTAGAACGATTTTATTGGGTCAGGAACTTGTTCCACTTGGAAGTAAGCCTAGGTTAAAAAAGCTGAAAGGGATGCCGTTTAGTCAAAAAGGTCTATGGTAACTTTAAAGTGATTTCCTTCATGATAGCCAATAATGCCGGAGTGTTGTAACTGCCCAACAATGATGGCCGGGTGAGTTTTATAATGTCTGGCATAAGCCAAAATGTCTTCATCTGAAATATCAAATATCTCAGTTAACCCATCAAAAGCGACTTTCGGAAACAAATATTTCTGGGCAAATTGATTGGCTTCTTCTTCTTTTGCTTCATCCATAGGACTTCCCTGTAAATCTTCCAGAAATATTTCCTTTTTGCCGTGTTTTAATATGTGCGCAGCTTCGTGAAAAAACGCAAACCAAAAGCTATCGTTGGTTTTGTATCGTCCGCTAAGTTGAATGATTGGATTTTTGCCTTTCCACCAGGTTGCACCGCTTATTGGTGCTTTAGGCAGACAAGGTGTATAAATTACTGCAACACCGCATTTAGCACAAATCTGCTGCAACCTTTCTTTAAAATCATCAGGTTGGTTAATAACCAAAACCATTATTTCATCGAGCGCACTTACAAATGCTGCTCTATCAAATTCCGGGAGTTTCTGTGTTGCCGATCTGTGCTCTCCAATGCGTATCCAGGCCGAGATGGCATGTGGACTTTGAGTATTGGCTAATGATATTTTAAAGGCCGCGGCCACAGCTTCTTCTAAATATATTTCTTCCCATTGGCGTGGAGAGGCAATGCCAAAGAATCGAAGCAATGAATCAACCAACTCGGTTACATTTTTCGAATCGGGCAACCATCCTAATTTTTTCAATGCCGGAACCGGAAACATTTTCAACCAGTCGATTCCTTGTTCCAGAAATTCTTGCTGTTCAATCTTCGACAATTCCAGACGGTATTCTCTTTCACGTTCAATCCAGAAATTGGCGGGAATGCCCAAAACGCGATCAAGCAAAATCGCTGTTTTTAAAGTAATAGGTTCTCTCCCTTTAATAATATCGTTTAGTTTTTCCTTTGGCCTGCCCATTCGTTCGGCTAACTCGGCCTGCGACATTCCAATAGCATCAATGGTTTCCTGAATAGTGTCGCCTGGAGGAGAAAGTAATTCCTTTTGCAGTTTTAAGTCGGAGTTCATGTTTTGTAGTGATTTGATTTCGGTTTAGTTCAGGCTCTGACTGTATAGTTTAATGATAATCTTCGGTTCTTGTAATTTGGATGTCGGTTATTCTAATACAGTCAATACTGTTGTCATCTTTAACTGGAAGAGGATCGTGGTCGGGAACAAATATTAACCGGAAATTTGCTGAAATATCAACAGCAAACTGTCCTTTTTTATCTCCTTTTAATTCGTGGCAATTGGCAGCAGGTATTGTTTTCAGCACTTCAATATTTGCCGATGCCGAAAGCTCTTTCATTCGTTGGTTTACCTTTTTTGCCATTGTACCAAATGCCTTCTGCATTTCTTTTGCCTCGGTTAAACTCCTTTCTAATTTATTTGATTTATAGGATATTTTCACTGCAAATATAAATATATTAACGAAAAAAGTTAATAAAATTTTAATTTATTTTTCTTCTATTCTGATTTTCTTAAGATTATCCATTATTCTCTGGTTCAATATCACTTCCTCATTAAGCTGTTCTTCCAGTTCAGCCTTTAGAGCGGTAAACCTTTCATTAAAATTAAAGTCATCTTCATCATCGGGTAAACCCACATAGCGTCCAGGGGTGAGCACATAATCCAATTCACGAACTCGGTCAATGGTTGCAGAAGCGCAAAATCCCGGAATATCTTCATATTTTTCATTGTCAGCATGTGTTAAACCTCGCCATTTATGGTAGGTGTTAGCAATCTGATCAATATCTTCAGGCGATAATTCCCGGGTCCGACGGTTAATCAAAAAACCAAGATTACGGGCATCAATGAATAATATATCATGCGAAGTTTCTTTACCATTGCTTACCGGACGTCTCATAAACCACAATGACGCCGGTATTTGTGTATTCAGAAATAATTTAGCGGGTAAATTCACAATACATTCCACTAAGCCAGCCTCAATTAATGATTTTCGAATTTCTCCTTCTCCTGAAGTTTTAGAAGTCAGCGAACCTTTGGCCAAAACAAAACCTGCAAGTCCTCCCGGCTTCAAATGATACAGAAAATGTTGAATCCAGGCATAATTGGCATTGCCACTTGGTGGAACCCCGTACTGCCAGCGTCCGTCATTTCGCATTAAATCACCGCTCCAGTCACTTACATTAAAGGGCGGATTGGCTATAATAAAATCGGCTTTTAAGTCTTTGTGGGCATCGTTCAAAAAGGAGCCTTCGTTATTCCATTTTACTTGCGAACTGTCGATTCCCCTGATGGCAAGGTTCATTTTGCATAGTCGCCAGGTCGTCTGATTACTTTCTTGCCCATAAATTGAAATGTCATTTACCCGTCCCTGATGTTCGAGCACTAATTTTTCGGATTGTACAAACATACCACCCGATCCACAACAAGGATCGAACACGCGACCTTTGTATGGTTCAAGCATTCTGACAAGCAACTCAACAATACTGCGTGGCGTATAGAATTGTCCGCCCTGCTTACCTTCAGCCAATGCAAACTCCCCAAGGAAATATTCGAACACATGCCCGAGCACATCGGCGCTCCGGGCTTTAGCATCACCTAATGCAATGTTACCGATCAAGTCGATTAACTCGCCCAAACTAGTTGGGTCAAGATTCTGTCGGGCAAAAACTTTGGGCAAAACACCTTTTAGCGAAGAATTTTCTTTTTCGATAGCATCCATTGCATCATCCACGAACGTTCCTATTTCTGGCTGTTTAGCTTTCGACAGTAGGTAAGTCCAGCGTGCTTCCTGAGGTACAAAAAATACGTTTTCTGCCTTGTATTCATCGCGGTCCTCGGGATCGGCTCCCTGTGCTTCCTCAGCTTTAAGCTTAGCGTATAACTCTTCAAATGAGTCGGAGATATATTTCAAAAAGATTAATCCTAAAACAACGTGTTTATATTCGGCAGCATCAATGTTTTTCCGAAGCTTATCTGCCGCTTTCCACAATTGTTTTTCCAACGGTTCCTCAGTCCCGTTCCCGTTCTTTTTAGCCATTGTTTAATAATTTATTTGAATACTCCTGCCTTTATCGGCAATTTGGTCAAAAGATGCAATTGACCTTGCAAGTTAGGGAAACTATGTAATTTTTTCATTATTGTTAAAAATGTTTTTCCACCAAAGTTTCAACAGTACTAAATTCTCCGCAGAACTTCTCATTATCAACTCTCAAATGTTTGCTTAAAATTTATTGAGATTTCCGAACTTCAAACTCATTAAATGGCAACCCTTAAGCTATCATTCTCAAGTTTCTTCTGTAACTGATCCATTTCGCTGGATATTTTAGAATCAACGATCCTCGCATAGATTTGAGTGGTTTTTAATGAGGTATGGCCCAGCATCTTAGAAACCGTTTCTATAGGTACACCATTTGTCAATGTAACCGAGGTAGCAAACGTATGGCGAGCAACGTGCATGGATAGCTTTTTCTGAATTCCACAAATATCAGCTAATTCTTTCAAATAGCTGTTCATCGTTTGATTGGCATAGATTGGTAACAAACTATTTTTTGATAACACTTCAGGATGATTTTCATACTTCTTCAGAACGGCGGATGCAGCGGGTAATAATGGAATTGCGCATCTTGTTTCAGTCTTATTCCTATAAATAAATATCCAATCTTTTCCATCAATACCTTTCTGAATATGGGTTTGATTAATCTTTTCCAATTCACAAAATGATAATCCAGTGTAACCGGCAAACACAAATATATCACGCACCAGATCCATTCGGGGAATGGAAATTCGTTTATTTCGGATTTCTTCCAGTTCTGCCAAAGTCAGAAATTCGCGGTTTGTTTTATTCCTTGTTGGTTTAAATGAGTCGTATGGACATTTTGGCACCAGTCCCAACGAAATCGCAATATTGTAAACCTTTTTCAGATGTTTGTGGTAAGTCAAAGCAGTGTTGGGCATTACTTTCTTATCCGTTTTCAAATACAAATCAAAGGCGGTCAAGAAACCAAAATCAACCTTTGAAAGGGCAATATCATCGCTTTTGATTTTACTCTTCAAGAATTCCTGAAGCCGCTTTTTCGAAGTTTTATAGTGCTTTAATGTTCCGGTTGAATAGTCTTTTCCAACTTTAGCTTCGACATCCTTTACAACCAAGTCGAAAACCTCGATCAATCCCTTCTCTTTGCGGTTGCCAAGAAACTTTTCTTTGATGGTTATAACGTCAAATGACTCGCCAAGAGATTCCAACTGGTTATAAATATCCTGAATCCGTGTTCGGATTTTATCCAACCTGTTGTTGATAATTTTGACTTCTTCTGTTCTGCCCTTAACCAATTGTTTGGTTTCATTCCAATCATCGGTTACAAATGCAAAACCCGTAGCAACTTCAAATCGTTGACCATGCAGTGTACACCTAACATACAAAGGGCACTCTCCACCAGTCCTCATTTTGGACTTTTTTAACTGAAAACAAACTGCAATTCTCATCTTTTTTTCAATTTAATAGTTAAAAAATAGGTCTCGATTCAATTTTAAATATACCCCGATTGAAGCTATTTTGCAAGCATCAAATCGAGTCAAATTGAATCAAATTGAATTGAAATGCAGAGAGTTACATCATTTAGCGAGACCTATTGTCGATTTTTTGAAATAGGTCTCGCTATAGTCCCTTTTATTTTGATATTAGATGCTTTAATTTGGTTTTTGTGCCAATAAAAAAAGCACTTAAATCATTGAATTTAAGTGCTTTTAGTTCATTTTGATATCAAAATTCGTGACCCAGCTGGGATTCGAACCCAGGACCCCATCCTTAAAAGGGATGTGCTCTACCAACTGAGCTACTGAGTCATCCTTATCTGCTTTTGTTTTTCAAAAGCGGTTGCAAAGGTAAAAGCTATTTTTGTTTATACAAACCAATCGGACAATTTATCGTGAATTTAAGCAATATTTTATAAACAACCAATTGTTAGTTTTCTCTTATTCTGCCTGCAAAAATTAAGCTAATTTTGCTAACCAATTCATACAAAAACACAACGTGAAAAATAAAGTCGTAATCATTACCGGCGCATCGTCGGGTATAGGAAGGGCGCTGGCTAAAGAATTTGCAGCAAAAGGGGCTAAACTTTCGCTGGGAGCACGCCGAACCGAACTTCTGGAAGAGTTAAAACAGGAACTTACAGGAACTGAAATTTTGATTACACAAACAGATGTAAGCCAGGAAGCCGATTGCAAAGCCCTGATTGAAGAAACCATTAAACATTACGGATGCATTGATGTGCTGATAAACAATGCCGGAATTTCGATGCGTGCCCTTTTTGAAGACGTTGACATGAATGTGATACGGCAACTCATGGATGTGAACTTTTACGGCACCGTTTATTGCAGCAAATACGCCCTTCCCTACCTGTTAAAAACCAAAGGAAGTCTGGTGGGAGTAATCTCAATCGCCGGATATGTCGGTCTTCCGGGACGGACAGGCTATTCGGCGTCGAAGTTTGCCATTCGCGGATTTTTAGATACCGTCCGGATCGAGAATTTGAAAAAAGGCTTGCATGTGTTGGTTGCAGCACCGGGCTTTACAGCTTCCGAAGTGCGTAAAGTTGCATTAACCAACGATGGATCGCAGCAGGGAGAAACGCCTCGAAACGAAGATAAAATGATGTCGGCTGAAGAATGCGCCCGCCACATTGTAAAAGCCGTTGAAAAGCGCAAACGTGAATTGATTCTCACTTTCGTGGAAGGGAAACTGACAGTTTTTCTGGGAAAATTCTTCCCTTCGCTGCTCGATAAGCTCACATACAGCCACATGGCCAAAGAGCCAAATTCTCCATTTAAATAGCCGACCAGAACCAACTGAATAATGATTATTTCCGAAACTAAAATCAGGGTTTATTACGAAGATACCGACCAGATGGGCGTGGTTTATTACGGTAACTACGCCCGTTATTACGAGATTGGGCGCACCGAAATGATTCGGGAACTTGGTTTTACTTACCGGCAAATGGAAGAAATGGACATAATGCTTCCGGCCCGAAGCCTGAAAATTAATTACCTGAAATCGGCTTACTACGACGATTTGCTGACTGTAAGAACAATTGTTGACACCCTGCCTAAAGTAAAATTTCCGATCAAAACCGAGATTTACAACGAAAAAGGAGAACTGATAAATTCAGGCGAAGTGGTTTTGGTATTTTTCAACGCAAAAACAAACAAACCCTGCGCCGCGCCAAAGTTCTTTACCGACAAGTTAAGCCGTATTTTTAATGAGTCGTAGCCAAACAATTGGTATATCGAAGCTAAGACCGTCAGGAAACAATCAGAAATAAACGGGATAGTATTGATTTGAGTTCAGCAGATAATCAGGCACCAACCATCCCTTTATGAACTGCAATAATCACAGTTACAATTACGAAAAGAATAATCACAGTACCAGCTGTTTTATTGATCCACCAAAGCACACGCAGATTGATTTTGTGGCGGAACAGGCTAACAATTCCCGACAGTGAAAACCACCAGAGTGATGCCCCCAGAAATATACCGGGAATGACGAACAAGGAATGGTAAGGCTTTTCAAGATTAACTGCCACACCCGAACTGGTAAACACAGCCAGAAAAACAAATACAGTCAGCGGATTGGAAATGGTTACCAGGAAGCTTGAAACAATGTCCTGAAAGTGAGTATTGCCACGCAGCCGGTTTCGGCGTAAATCGGTTACCGGATTTTTGAAAAATATACTGATTCCGAGGGCCAAAACCACCACAGCACCAACCGACTGAAAGAAAACTTCGTGCACGCGGATGAAGTCAATAATGAATGTCAGGCTAAATCCGGCAACGATGGCATAAAGTGTATCAGACAAGGCGGCACCCATGCCCGATAAAAACCCGGCAATGCGATTCTTATTCACCGTTCGCTGGATGACTAACACGCCAATTGGTCCCAGCGGAATGGAAACCAGCAATCCAATAAATATCCCTTTTACAATCAACGTCAAAAACATATTGCAAAAATAACCGAATTTGGCAGTTCTCAATAACCACCGGTCAAGCTTACAAATTTTTAACATCTGACAAACCCGTTCAGCATAAATTTGTACTTTTAGAATCCGTTACAAACCTAAAAAACTACTCAAAATGGAAGAACTTGCAGTTGGAACCCGTGTCGATCACCCGCGATACGGAGAAGGAATTGTCAGTAAAAATAAAATCACTTCGTACGAGATATTTTTTGAACGCGGAGGTAAAATAGAAATTACCAAAAGCAATGCCGACCTGACCGTGCTCGAATCGCCGGCCGACAAACCCCGTAATTCACTCACCTTAGCCGAAATCGAGAAAGTGCTTCGCTATGTACTCGACCAGCAGGGCACTTTACTGGAAGTTGTTCCGCTTGGCGACAAATGGATGGGCGGAAACATGATTTTGCAACCGGCAAATGCTTCGCTCAAGCCCAAAGAAATTCCGGTTGAAGCATTTTTCCATAAAATAGTGATGCTTCGCGACCGTCTTCGCGTGCTGGAACAGAACATCAACAGCCATACCGTGCTGACTGACGAAGAGAAAATCAACATGCAGCAATACATAACCCGTATCTACGGATCACTAACCACATTCAATATCCTTTTTGCCGACAAAGACCAGTATTTTGTAGGCGCTAAATCGTAAAACCATGTACAAAAAATTAGGAATTTTAGCATTGGTCATCATTAGTTTTAACACCATGGCACAAGATTTTAAACTGAAAGTATGGCCAAACGGCGCTCCCGACAGTAACGGGATGACCTTACCCGAAGAAACTTACGAAGGCAAACGCGTGCGTAATGTTTCGGAAGCCGAAATGTATGTTTATCTGCCCAAAATTGGCATCAACACCGGGGCTGCAGTGGTAATTTGTCCCGGCGGTGGTTACATGATTGAAGCTATGGACCACGAAGGCTACGATTTGGCTGAATGGCTCGCTACACAAGGCGTGGCAGGAATTGTGCTGAAATACAGGCTTCCGTACGGACACGACCAGATTCCGCTGGAAGATGCACAACGCGCCTTACGCATCGTCAGGCAAAAAGCTGCTGAATGGGGAATCAATCCATCGAAAATCGGAATTGCAGGTTCGTCAGCCGGAGGACATTTAGCCTCAACTGCCGGAACCCGATTCGACCTCGGTAAACCAGAATCGACCGATCCGCTTGAAAAATACAGCTGCCGTCCCGATTTTATGCTGTTGTTGTACCCTGTGATTACATTCAGTGAAGAATTCGGGCACATGGGATCGAGAACGAACCTGATTGGTACCGGAAACAAATGGGAACTGGTTGAAAAATACTCGAACGAACTGCATGTAACGGCGCAGACACCGCCAACCTTCCTGATTCTGGCCGATGATGATGGCGGCGTTCCTCCCCGCAACTCCATCGAATTCTATATGGCCCTCAAGAAATTTAAAATTCCGGCTGAGATGCACATTTTCCGCGATGGCGGTCATGGATTTGGCATGAACAAAAAGAACCTGCCCGTTGACCAGTGGCCCAACCTGTTTGCACAGTGGATGAAAGCCCAGGGAATTACCAAATAAAAACAGTTCGAAGTGAGCTAGAGTTCGGAGTGTCTAAAGTTTTTTTCAACTCCGAACTCTAGTTCACTCTAGGCACTCCGAACTTTTTTTCAACTTTAGACACTTTTATTTTTATTCATGTACTCTCCCACTCATCCCGTTAATGTGCTGAAGTTTTGTCCGCGCTGCGGATCGCCAAACTTCCCCGCAACAGGCAGTCGTTCGTTTCAGTGCGCCGATTGCTCGTTCAACTACTATGTGAATGCTTCAGCAGCTGTGGCGGTGTTGCTTTTTAACGACAAAGGTGAACTTTTACTCACGCGGCGGGCCATTGAGCCACATAAGGGGAAACTCGATTTGCCGGGAGGGTTCATCGATCCGATGGAAACAGCAGAACAAGCCGCCCAGCGCGAAATTCAGGAGGAACTGGGCATCGAGATTCACTCGCTGAAGTACTTTTGCTCGTACCCCAACGAATATATTTTCTCGGGATTCTCGGTTTTTACGCTCGACCTCGCGTTTTTAGCTAAAACCGAAAGTCTTGCCAACATGAAAGCCATGGACGATATTTCGTCGTTCGAATTTTATAAACCGCATGATGTCGATATGGACGAATTACCCTCCATTTCGATGAAAAACATCATCAAAGAACTGAAACAACGTGAAGGAAATTATTAGAAACAGATTATCAGGCCTGCGCAGCCAGATGAAAAAACTTGGGCTCGACGCCTATGTCATTTTCGGAACCGATCCGCACATGAGCGAATACCTTCCACCGCGCTGGCAAACCAGGTCATTTATCTCCGGATTCACCGGTTCGGCCGGAATGGTGGTGGTAAGCCGCGACAAAGCCGCACTTTGGACTGACTCGCGCTATTTTCTGCAGGCCGAAGAGCAGCTTGCGGACACCGGCATCGATCTGGTTAAAATGCGCACTCCCGGACATCCGGAGCCTGATCAATGGCTGAAGGCCAATCTCGGGAAAGGTGCCGCTGTTGGAACCGACGAATGGTGCGTATCGGTAAACCAGTATGCCGCCATGAAAAACAGTCTCACCAGCGCCGGAATTGAATTCCGTGAAGCCGGAGATTTGCTCAGCGAAATATGGCCCGACCGCCCTGCCCTACCCGATTCGCCCGTATTTGAGCATGAACTGAAATATGCCTGCACTTCACGGAAAGAGAAAATTGAAATGATTTGCGCCGAACTCGAAAAAACGGGTGCCGACCTTCAAATTATTACCGCGCTCGACGATCTGGCCTGGACATTTAACCTCCGGGGAAGCGATGTGGAGTTCAACCCGGTGTTTGTGGCCTATGCAAGCGTTTCGGCAACCGAAAATATCCTGTTTGTGCAGGAAAATAAACTTCCGGAGGAACTGAAAGCACAGCTGGCTTCAGAAGGAATTGAAATACGCGGATATGAGGACCTGACGACTTACCTCAACCGGCTTCCGGCAGGCAAAAAAGTGTTGATCGACCGCGACCGGACTAATCAGGCGGTCCTTAAAAATATTCAGGCCGGAACTCAGGTAATCAATGCCTTGTCGGTTCCTTGCCGGTTAAAGGCTATTAAAAGCGAAGGCGAGGTAAAAAACATACGCGAAGCTATGAAACGCGATGGTGTGGCTTTGGTCGAATTCCTATTCTGGATTGAAAACAATCTGGGCAAGATTCCGGTGACCGAATATACCGTTGCCGAAAAGCTGAACGAATTGCGGGCCAGACAATCCGGGTTTAAAGGTATCAGCTTTTATCCGATTGTGGGCTACAAGGAACATGGGGCCATCGTGCATTTCCATGTGGAGGAACACAACGCACTTCCGGTTGAAAAGGACGGATTTTTACTGTTCGATTCCGGAGGACAATACCTCGACGGAACAACCGACACCACGAGGACCATCGCCTTATCGGAACTGAGCGAAAGACAAAAGAGCGACTTCACGATTACCCTGAAAGGAATGATTTCGCTGACGAACGCTAAATTCCCGGTGAACACGCGGGGTTATCATCTCGACATCCTGGCGCGGAAAGACATGTGGCAGCACGGCTTAAACTACGGACACGGAACCGGGCACGGCGTGGGCTTTTTCCTGAACGTACACGAAGGGCCAATGAGCATCCGTCAGGAGTTTAACGACCGCGTGATTGAAGCAGGTATGGTGATGTCGAACGAACCAGCGCTTTACCGACTGGGAGAATACGGCCTGCGCACCGAAAACATGATGGTGTGTGTGAAAGATGAAACAACCGAATACGGAGATTTTCTTCGCTTCGACACCTTAACCCTCTGCCCCATCGACCGAAAAGCCATTGAAAAGAGTTTGCTGAATGCCGACGAGATTAATTGGCTGAACAATTACCATCAATGGGTGTACAATGAGCTTTCGCCCCTTTTGAATGACGAATTAAAAGCATTTTTGAAGGAACAAACCCGGGCGATTTGATCGCGGGGATTTTTCGGATAAAAATAAAATGAGAGCGTCATTTGATATGCCGAAGCTATTCGTTGCCGTCAGCTTTAGCTGACGGATAAATTAACACCAAATGATTGGCTTTAGCCACTGTAATTTGGGCTAAAGCCCGGTATGCCAGTCATTCTGCGTACCGTTCACTGAAGTGAACGGCAAAGAATAACATCTCTGAGATTATCCGTTGAATTATCGGGAGAGATACTCCTAATACAAAACAGCAACAAACCCCTCTTTGGTTTTTAAAGGCCAGAGAGGGGTTTTCTGTTTTCAGAAACAGCGGGTTTGGTAAAGATTTGGTTGAAATTAAAAGCAATAGACCTGCATTCATTGTAGGAGCTGTCCTAAAAGTCAGTTTTAGATTTTGTGAACTTATAAATTGTAAGCAGTTATTTGTTTTACCCCTCCAAACCTCCCCTAAAGGTGAGGCTTAAAGTCCCCTTCAGGGGATTTAGGGGTTTCAACGATACTGTTACTTACAAAATATAAGCAATTAAAAATTTGAAATTTCTTTTTGGACAGTCTCTGCGGCATAACACGCACCTAAAATATATTTTGCATCACATCTTTACGCCACCCAACAGAGGTAAATACGTTTCTCAATTCATAAAACCGCAACATCTTTTATAAAACCGGCGAAACCGTGTCATTAACCAGGCTTTGGAAGGCCTGCAAAGGCAACACCGCAGCCGGAAAATGCGTATGAAAATGTGTAAGAATTGATAATTTCTGATGTAGAGGCGCGATGCACCGCTTTTCTACCAGAAAATAGAACAAACAATTAGAAACAAAGAATTGAATACCCCTGACCTTGCTCTTCAGATACTGATTCGACAGTAGTTCTAAAATTGATTTGTAATGTTTAAAATCAGAAGCCATGACCTCAGTAATTTGTCCAAATTGTAAAGGCCACATCAGCGAGTGGGATGTAATTTGCTTAAATTGCGGCCATAGTGTATCGCCCGAAGAACGTAAAATACTGGTGAAAGAACACGAAGAAATGATGGCGCACGAGCATGAATTAAAAATGGCCGAACATCAGGCCAACCTGAAACATCATCACGCACACCATTTGCAAATGAGGCTCGATAAATTTAGTGTTGGCGTGTTTCATACAACTTTCGATGTTATCACTGTTTTCTTTATCAGTGTCATTCTGCTGATTGTTGCCGCCTTACTTATGATGATGTAAATACACCATTACCTAAGCGAAAAACTTAGCGGTTAAATCTCCTTCAGTCAAAGGTGTTAAAACCGGCACAATCCTGAGGCCGGGAGTATGGCTATTGTCCCTTTACACATTAAACCCTTCCGGAAGATCAATTCCCTTTCGTGCGCAAAAAAGAGATAGAGAAGTATGCCCAAAAGCATTCTCCGGTGCTTCCTTTTGCACTTTTTTGCTGATCGGAAAAACCGAAAAACAGTCGCTTCATATGCTGAGAGATATCATTCGTGTAAAAAAACATATGTTTCACATATTTTCCTGAAATACATAACAATTCTTTTAGATTAATTTCATAATTTCAACTCATAATTAGAGATATACAGTCATACTTTTTGCCTTTTTAGTCCGAATTGCGCTTTATCCTACCACGAGAAAGACTGCTGAAAGCCCCAGATAAAACATTCGAACTACGATTTTGTACCGGCTAACTCAGAAAAGTACCGGCAGAGGGAAAAAACAGGCGATTGAGGACCTTAAAATAATCGTGCAAGTGTGAAAATAAGGTGTGTAAGAAAGCAAATAGTGTTGCAGGAAACGGGAAAAACAGACGAAACCGAAGAAAAGCAAGTAAATACGGTTAAATAAACAGCACATCATTCTCTGCCCCTCGGTTGCATCGGGGGGCGGAAATGATGTAAACCAATTTTGACATAAAAAGCTGATAAATAGTTTTGAAAAAGTACTATTTCT
This sequence comes from Prolixibacteraceae bacterium, assembly GCA_963678915.1. Taxonomy (GTDB): domain Bacteria; phylum Bacteroidota; class Bacteroidia; order Bacteroidales; family Prolixibacteraceae; genus Aquipluma. The sequence continues at coordinate 4,390,021 of OY787458.1, read as the reverse complement.
GCTATTTGATAGTTAGCAGCAACCTAAAAAACTTAAAATCATGGAAAAGGAAGATGTTCAGACAACTCAAGATTTTATAGGCAATCGCCCGCAATCTGTATTTGCGTGTGGTTTCCAATGTTATAGGCAAAGTTAAGAGCGGTGCATTTATAAAATATCTTATTTTAAACTTAAGTCGATTACAAAAATTCTAATAAGTAAGCAATGAGCCTATTTGACTTTTTAAAGAAAAAAGAACTTGAGGAAATTAATCAACTCAAGTCGCAGCTTGAACGGTACAAATCAATATCTGATATTGAAGCTGAAGTCGCAAATCAAAAAAAAGGGTTGGAGCAGTTAATCAATTCAAAAAATGAAGAAGTAAAAAGCATTGAGAACAACTTTAATACATTGAATTCCGACTACCAAGCTGCATTAGAGACATATAAAAAGCTTCGCAAGGAGGTTAGCGTTTTCGAATCAAAATTAGATCTAATAGAATTCGGAATTTACGAACCTGTTTATAATTTCGAAAAATCAGACGATTACCGAAACGAACAAAACAAAATTATTGGTCTGCAAAAGGAGTTAATCAGTAATGATAATGCCGCAGATTGTGACACGAATTGGAGAGTTGAAGGAAGTGAAGCAAAAGGAAGAGCAGTAATAAAAGTATATAAAAAGCTAATGTTAAGAGCTTTTAATGGAGAATGCGATGTACTTATTGCAAAAGTAAAGTGGAATAATGTGAATCAGATGAAAGAGCGAATGCAGAAATTATTTGATTCAATTAATAAATTAGGTCAAGGATTTAATGTGTATATAACAAAACAATATTTTTCGCTTAAACTAAAGGAACTAATACTTGAGCACGAATATCAGACAAAAAGACAACAGGAGAAGGAAGAATTACGAGCAATTCAAGACGAATTGAGAGAAGAAGAAAAAGCAAAAAGAGAATTTGAACAAGCACAACGAGAAGCGGAAAAAGAAGAAGCCAATTATCAAAAAGCATTGGATAAGGCAAGAAAAGAATTTGAATTAAGCACCGGAGATAAACATGATAAACTTCAAGCCCAAATTGAGAAATTAGAGCTGGAATTAAAAGAAGCACAAGAGAAAAAAGAACGTGCGTTATCTATGGCACAACAGACAAAGCGTGGACACGTTTACATTATCTCAAATATTGGTTCGTTTGGGGAGGATGTATATAAAATAGGAATGACTAGGCGTTTAGAACCGACTGACAGAGTGAAAGAATTAGGTGATGCTTCTGTACCGTTTCAATTTGATATTCATGCCATGATTTATTCAGATGAAGCCCCAACACTTGAAAATGAATTACACAAAGCATTCACTAATAAAAAAGTGAATATGCTAAATTACCGGAAAGAATTTTTCAGTGTTACACTGGATGAAATCGAGCAAAAAATAAAAGAAATTGGTATTGAAGCTGAATTTTCAAGACTACCAGAGGCTATGGAATATAGAGAGACTTTAGCAATACTAGAAAAATTAAATTCTCAAGAATTACAAAAAACAGTTGAACAGATTATTGAGGAAGAATTTCCTAGTAGTTTGACTTAATAGGGCCAAGCTAATGGTTGATTTGTAATCAGCACTTTTCAGCAAAGGATTTGTAATCTTGCTTATTAGCTTACACCCGCAGGATCAGGAATGTTGAAAATAAGCTGCAAGCCCACGTCCGCAAAAAGAAATAAATACCAATCACTAAAAAATTATAACCTACAAACAACATGGAAGAACTTGACAACAACGCCGCTCAGGAAAAACCGGTAATGGGCAACGAGAAAATTGAAGCATACCTGAAAGAAACCGCACAATGGGGAAAATTTCTGGCCATTATGGGATATGTACTGATGGGAATACTGGTTTTGGTTGCCCTGGCCATGATGGTGGGCATATCGGCATTATCAAAATCAACAGGGCACAACATTTTTTCGGTATGGATTGGAATGATTTACATTTTACTGGCGGGTGTTTATTATGTGCCAATTACCTATTTGTACCGGTTTTCGGCTCAGGTAAAGCAAGCCGCAGAAAATAACAACGAAGAAGAGTACACAGCAGCCTTTCAGAATCTGAAATCGCTGTTTAAGTTTATGGGCATCATTACCATTGTAATGCTGGCCATTTATGCGGTGGCTTTGGTTGTTGCACTGCCTCTGGCCATGTTGATGAAATAACGCAGGCACGAGGAGAATCCGATCATTTTAGCGGGAAGGTATTCCGGCAATTTCACGTTTGCACAAATAAAATGTCATACGATCCGCAAAGACATCATCGCCGCAGCATCCGCCTGAAAGGATACGATTATTCGCAGGAAGGATTGTATTTTGTAACCCTTTGCTGCCAAAACCGGGCGTGTTTGTTTGGGGAAATAAAGGATGGCGAAATGATTTTAAGCGATGCGGGAAAGATTGTCGGGGAAGAATGGATGAAAACACCGGAAATCCGCAAGAATACCGAATTAGGAGAATTTGTAGTGATGCCCAATCATTTTCATGCAATTTTGGAAATAAAATATTGTGTAAAGGGCGTATTGCAATACGCCCCGACAGAATTGCAATACACCCCAATGGATATGGGCGAATCACAATTCGCCCCCACAAAATATCAATTCGCCCCGACAAATAAATTCAAATCGCCATCGCAAACCATTGGAGCAATCATTCGGGGATTTAAAGGCGCCACCACAAAAAGAATCAAAGAATTATATAATCGGGAGGATAGTACGGGCAAATTGAGATTCGCCCCTGGAGATAGGGGCGTATTGCGATACGCCCAGAATACGGGCGATGATACAGGCGAATTGCAATTCGCCCCAACAACCATCTGGCAGAGGAATTATTGGGAGCACATTATCCGCAATCAACAGGAATACGAACGAATCGCGAATTACATTATCCGGAATCCTAAGAAATGGGAGGCCGACCGATTAAGAAAGACATCGGGGATTTAATAAAATTGCATCAGCAAAACGAGAAAAACATGGAACTAAGCATACAAACCGATACAAAAAACATTGACTGGACGCGGGTACCCGAAATACTGAAAGAAGTTGGGATGAGTTATCACACAGCCGAAGGACACGAACGGGCTTTTACAAAAAGCCATTCGGTAATATTTATTTTCGACAAGGGGACATTAATTGGTTTTGGGCGTGCAATCTCCGATGGCGAATACCAGTCGGCCATTTACGATGTGGCCGTTTTGCCCGGCTACCAGGGAAAGGGAATCGGGCGGTTAATCGTTCAGAACCTGGTGAAACAAACGCCTCATTGCAATTTCATTTTGTATGCGTCGCCCGGTAAAGAGGCGTTTTACGAGAAAGAAAACTTCAGGAAAATGAAAACCGGCATGGCTCTGTTTGCAAATGCCGATCGGGCGCGGGAAAGAGGATTTACCGAGTAAAGTGAAACAAGTTCGGGAAGATTAACGAACAACACCCTAAAAACTAAGGATATGACAGCAATTACACTCGAATTCTCGAAACTTCAGGTTTTAAAAGACAAGGAACGCTGGCGGCTGTATTTTATACTGGTAACCGAACACCCCGACGATAACGACAAAATGGTGGTCACCACGTTTCCCGATCCGTACATCAGGCTAAAACCCAACCAGGATAACCTGATCAGTTTTGAGCCGGAAGGCAATGGCGACACCGACGGATTGTTTGTAATTGAACGAGCCATGCCGTTGGACCGTCGGATTAAAGTTGAGGTTTATCTGCGTCACAGCCGGAAACATATACGCAACCTGGGCGAATCGCTGAAAGATCTGAAAACAACTCTGGGCGGCGATGCCTTCGAAATAGTTGACGAGCTGCTCGGAACAAGTGTTCCGTGGCTGGTGGTAGCCAAAAAAGCTTTGCCGCTGATTGGAACAGCAATCAGTAAAATAGCAGATAAAGATATGGGGTTTGTGAATATGAGCGAGGCATTCGACAATGATACCGCGGCAAACCCAATCCTCGAACGCAGCAATACCTTCTCGACGGGCGAGGCTAAAATCTGGTGGGAATGGGACATTCGCGGGAAATAACAAAAATCAGAAACGATTAAAACGAGTTGTTTCGCCGGAACCGGCCAAATTAAATCTGAATTGCAAAGGCAATTGTATATAGTTGAACGTTAGTTAGTAAAAAAAAGAGCAACAATACCAGAGGGTAAAGTTGCTCTTTCCTTTTTAGGGATTGAAGTGTGAACTATTTCACGTACTCAGCATTCTGCAAAAATTCGAGCGATTTCTGCACGCTTTCAATCGGAGTGAAATTGTATTCTTCCACTTCAACGATGTATTTTTTCATACCTGATTTTGCGGCATTTTCGAAAATTGGTTTGAAATCGATTTTGGTATCTTTTCCACCAACTTCGGCTTTGTCTTTCACATGCCACAATTCGAAACGGCCGGGATAAGCATTGAAATAGTCAACCGGATTTTTACCTCCAACAGTAATCCAGTATAAATCCATTTCGAACATCACTTTAGCAGGATCGGTATTTTTCAGCATGAAATCGTAGATAGTCTGGCCTTCAACATCTTTAAATTCGCCATCATGGTTATGGTAACCAAAGCGGATACCGGCTGCATTACATTTTTCGCCAATGGCATTGAAATAATCGCAGTAGCGTTTCAAACCGGCAAGGCTTTCATAACCCACTTTATCCATGAAAGGCTGAACGATGTATTTTACGCCAGCAGCTTTGTGTGCAGCGATACAAGTATCCCACCATGCCATTGAAGCGGCCCATCCAGCAGAATCGGGAACTGCCTGACCACAGTGCGATGCGTAGAAATTTACACCACTGGCGTCGCAAAGTGCTTTAAAATCGGCAGGTTCCATTCCGTAGAATTTACCGTCGGCATAACCGGCAGCTTCGATAATTTTATAGCCCATGGCACCAACTTTTGCTACAGTACCTTTGGCATCGGTTTTCATGTCTTCCTTAACCGACCACAACTGAAGACCAATTTCTTTAGCTGGTTTTGGCGGTGCACACGATACAATTGTACCGGCAGCAAAAACAGCCAAAGCAATAAACGACAATGCTTTCCTTACGTTCAATTTTAAACTCATGATAATTTTTTTAGTTGATTTAAATAGAATGTTTGTGCGTTGATATTTTCAACTTCAACAAAAATAGGTTCAAAAAACCAATCATAAAACAGGCAGTGGCATTTTGTTTGGCAAAATTTGCAATCAGAGCTCGTTATTTTTATACCCCCACTCTAAAATACTGCCAATAACCGGCAAAACATGCGCGGCCATTTTGCGCTGTCCCTGGTAATTGGGATGCGAATCGGCTCCAAGATCCTTTTCCGGATTAAGCAGGTAAGTAGGAATTCCGATAAAATACACGTTCTTCCTCTGATAAATACTTCGGAAATCTTCGACCATTTTCTTTACGTACGAGTAGCAAGGCTCGTCAGTCATAGGACCGACGATACAGAACACTGGCAGATCGCCATATTGCCTGCGCACATCGTTAATCAGGTTTTCGTATCCCTTCCTGAAAACATCTTCGTCGGGGAAAGGCTGAGTACTGAAATCGTTTGTTCCGAGGTTAATCACCACCAGATCGGGAATCCACTGTTTAAAATTCCAAACGGGCAGCTCCTGTTCGTCGTAAACACGGTTAAAGCGCCCGGGCATTGCCAAAGCCGAAACTTTCTGTTTGTCGCCGTAATTTCGCACAACCCCCTGCCCCGAATGAGCTGTGATGTGGTAATCGGCATTAAAAGCGCGGGCAATGATTGGTGCATAACTCTGGAAATTATTCTCGGTGGAAGGCTTCCAGTGCTCGTCTTTCGACTTGGCTTCGGTTCCGTATCCGCAGGTAATCGAATTGCCGATGAATTCGATTTTGCGCGAAGGAATATCTTTCCACGGAAGCATTTCGCCTTCTTCGGTCAGCAAAATACCTTTAAAAATTCCGATTCCCTGATTCCCTTCAGTTCGCTTATAAATCTGGACTTTGTGAATTTGTGGTCCCAGCTTATCGCCAATTACCAGGGTGGTGTCGCTTTTTACATCAATCACTTTGGCCGGATTGTTATCGACAAGAATATTGTAGTAATTGTGCCCGGTATCGCTCATTTTAACCGAACATTCGGAGCCACGGAAGCTAAACTGAATATACACGCCCGCCCAATCGAAACGCGCCTCTGACGAATGCGAAAAATCGAAACGCCCGACATACCTGAAATTGGGATTGCCGGCCGGAATAAATTTGGTTTGCGCCCAACAGTTTGCAGCACCTAAAAGCAAAAAAAGAGAGAAGAATAAATTCTTCATAATTCCAATATTTTAAAGTTAAACCTGAATGTATTTAGTGCGAACCAAGGGTTAAAATAAATTCTGGGTAAAAATGCCGAAGGCATGGCATGATTATGTCACCACTTCGTGGTTTTTAAAGAGCCTCTTCAACTGTTTTCTACAATCATAACAACCCCTTCGGGTTTCAAAATTCAACTCCTGATTCTAATATTTATACTATTTTTATTGCCACTGAAGTCCGGACTTCCGTCTCCTGTCTTCGGACTATGGCTCAAAAAAAGCATCGACTCCCGGATAGTGGTACTTTTCGCGGGCTTCAGTTTCTGAAAGAAGGAAAAAACGAAGTTCGGCTTCGGCACAAACCACACCCGACGAATTGATCAGCCTTGACTGAATCGTTGCCGTGCGCTTGTTTTGCTCGAGCAGGCAGGCACGAACCGTAATCTCGCCCTGATCGATCATCAGCGGCTTTTTGAACCTGACTTTCATATCGGCAGTCACACCCACAGTTCCGCACTTGACATACACCACCCAACCGGCAATCTCATCCATCAGCGTCGATTGGATTCCGCCATGCAAAACTTTGGGATAACTTTGCAGAATCGGCCTCGGATTCCAGTACGAAACCACCTCATCTCCATCTTCCCAAAACTCCAGATGCAACCCGATTTCGTTATATGGCGAACATCCGAAGCATTGGTACACTTCAGGATCGTCGTGTAAATGTATGTTTTTGATCTTTCTCATGATTTACAAAAATAGCAAACCCAGGCGTTACTCCTTGGCAATACTGATTTCTTTGATGTTTTATTTCGTGCCACATACTTAATTTACTCATGCCACGTTTTCTGCAAAAATGCCCTGAACAACTCGTAAAACAACGATTTCGGGTAAAAGCATTGACTTTTCAAACCATTTTACTTAGCTTAGGCTCACAAAAAAGAATCAAAAATGATCAAATCGTCCGAACTCATTATAAATGCCGATGGAAGTATTTTCCATCTTCACCTTAAACCCGAACAAATTGCTGACAACATCATCCTGGTGGGCGACCCCGGAAGGGTTGAACTGATCGGAAAATTACTTACCGATATCGAATTTCAGGTTCAAAACCGCGAATTTGTTTCAACAACAGGGAAATACAATAATCAGCGAATCACTGTGGTTTCAACCGGAATAGGTACCGACAATATCGACATCGTGGTAAACGAACTCGATGCGTTGGCCAACATCAACCTGGTGACACGCGAAATCAATCCTGTTCACCGCAAATTAAACTTTGTGCGTATTGGTACTTCAGGAGGACTTCAGGATTTTCTGTCGGTAAATTCGTTTGTAGTATCGCAAAAGGCCATTGGTTTCGATGGTTTACTGAATTTCTATGCTAACCGCGATGCCGTTTCCGACCTGGCTTTTGAAGAAGCCTTCAGGAAACACACCAACTGGGGCAAACAATTGACTTCGCCTTATGTAGTTGACTGTTCGGAAGTATTGCTGAACAAAATACACCGCAACAATACCATTGCCGGAGTGACCATTTCGGCACCAGGATTTTATGGGCCGCAGGGACGCGTTTTGCGTTTACCGCTGGCCGATGCCCTGCTTAATGAAAAGATAGAATCGTTCGAGTTTGAAGGGCACAAAATAACTAACTTCGAAATGGAATGTTCGGCCATCTACGGATTGTCGAGGCTGCTCGGACACGAAGCGCTTACAATTTGCCTGATCATTGCAAACCGCATTAAGAAAGATGCCAATGCGAATTACCATCAGTCGATTGAAACTTTGATTGGCCTTGTGCTGGACCGGTTAACAAGCTAATAAACCCAATATGAACGAAACCAAGCTGGAATCACTGATAACTCTTCTCGACGATCCGGATGATTCGGTTTTCAAACTTGTTCTGGACGAATTGCTGAAAGAAGGCACTCCGGTTGTCGATCGGCTGGAACATATCTGGGAAACCAGCCTTGAAGACCTGACTCAAAAACGCATTGAGTTTATTATTCAGGAAATTCAGCTTAACGATACGAAAGAAAGAATAAAAGACTGGGCCAATCGCGATCAGCTCGACCTGTTCGAAGGAATTTTCCTGATTTCGCGCTATCAGTATCCCGGACTGAAGCTGAAAACCATCCAAAGCCAGCTGGATAAAATAAAGAAAGATGTCTGGATTGAATTTAAGTATTCGCTCACTTCGCTCGAAAAAATCACTATTCTAAACCATATTTTCTTTAGTCATTACAAATTCAAAATCGACAAGGAAAATGCCGAATCGCCTCAAAACTGTTACATCAATAAAGTACTGGAAACGCACAAAGGAAACCCGATTTCTATTGCCATTGTGTATGTGCTGATTGCCCGTTCGCTTGATTTACCCGTTCATTACATCGATTTTGACGAAAGTCCGCTGGTTGGCTATTTTGATAAAGATATCGCACGGCTGGCTCATGGCGACGACAACAACAACCCGGTTCTTTTTTACATCAATACGTCGAATAAAGGAGCAATTATTGGTCCCAAAGAGGTTGACTACATAAAACAGCCCACCGGTCCTGAAGACATTAAAAATCGCACCGAACCCTGCCCCGATAAAATTGTGATTAAAAGGCTTGTTGAGAAACTTACCAACGGCTACAAACTCGCCGGCTCAGCCGATAAGGTTGCTTACCTGAAAGGAATAACCGAAATACTTTAAACGGCTTTTTATCTCCGGAACTTAAGGCATAACTTATAAAAGCAAAAGGCTTTCCAAAATTTGGAAAGCCTTTATTTTGCTGTTGAATTTAGATTTACTAGAAGTAGTAAACATTCTTCGTTCCACGTTTAACACGACGAATATCCTGATTCAGAATTTCGATCACGGTACGGCGGTTAGCCTGGTGATCAACTTCCGGACAATCTACTCCATCGGCACATTTATTAATCAGCTGAGTTTCGCCATAACCTTTGGCCACCAACCGACTCTTAGCTATTCCTTTACCAACCAGGTAAGCAACAACCGACTCTGAACGGTTTTGCGACAAAGTCATATTCGATTCTGCTGTTCCCCGGCTATCAGTGTGTGAACCGATCTCAATCCTGACTTCCGGATTATCTATAAGAATACGGGCCAGCTTATCGAGAACGATTGCAGCGTCAGCACGAATATTAAACTTGTTCAAATCGTAGTACAAATCTTCCAGAATAAACTGTTTTCCGGCGGTCAGTTTTTCCATTTCAACGGTCATGGAATACTCGCCCGGTCCCTTATCGGCACTTGAGAATTTGGCCGATTTATCGAAATATTCTTCCGCAGTGATATAGAAAGAATAATCGGTTCCGGCGTTCATCTTCATCTTGATAATTCCGTTGTTATCCTCCAGTTCATTCTCATCATATTTACCTTCCGAGATATCAACCAGCGCATTCGGTATGATCAATCCTGATTCTTTGTCGATAACTTCGATCGTTAAATAAGGATAGGCCTGCTTCAGGAAAATATCTTCGTTCTGGATAAAATTAAACGTTGATCCATGCAACTGAATATCCTTCTTTTGAGGTACATAGGTCGCATTTTCAGCCAGTAACTGATATTTCTCGCGTGGATCGACCGAGAACTCGGCAGACCCCTCTTTATCGGCAATTTTCGATTCAATTACTTTTCCGTCGGCACCAATAAGCGCTATTTTCGAGCCCGGAATCACCAATTTTGAATGGTCATCATAACTAATAACCTTCAAGTCGATTTTGTTAATTTCGAAGTAATAGTTATCGTCTTCACCCTTTCCGCCAGGACGGTTGGAAGTAAAATAGCCAACCAGCGAATCGTTGTTGATCACATATCCAAAATCGTCGTACTGCGAGTTGAGTTTTGAACCCAGATTAACGGTTAAATAGTTGCCGTTGTCTTCTGGTTTTGAAGCGAAAATATCGAGTCCACCATAACCGGGCTGTCCATCAGAAGAAAAGTACAGAATTCCGTCCTGATCAACAAACGGGAACATTTCTTTTCCTTTGGTATTAACACCTTCGCCCAGGTTTAAAGGTTTGCTCCAGCTTCCGTTTACCAATTCTGATTTGTAAACATCGGTTTCGCCAAAACCTCCAGGCATATCCGAAACAAAATACAGTGTTTGGTTGTCGGGCGACAAAGCCGGATGACCTACTGAATAAACATCGCTGTTAAAAGGAAGTCCGCGAATGTTTTTCCATTCTTTTCCGTCGAAATCAGCAATGAAAATCTTCAGATTATTCACGCCCTGAGCATTACGGGCAATTTTTCCGTTTATGAAGTTATTCCGTGTGAAATAAATGGTATTGAAATCCTTGGTAAAGCAAACCGGACCTTCGTGCAACCGTGAATTCAGCGCCGAAGAAAACGATTTATCGCTTTTGGGATTCGGAGTTGCTCCAGCTTCCGACTTGTAAAGATCGAGGAATGGCTGGTCGTTCCATTTATACTCGTTACGAACCATCGAAAAACTGTCTTTAGCCGATGAATACACAATCTGATCCTTGTAAAAAGTAGGACACATATCCGTAAAATGCGTATTCTGAGCCATATTCTTAACAGTTATATTTTCATTGTCCGTTCTCAGTTTTAACAACTGGTTCAGGCTTTCCAACTGTTTTTTAGCCCTTTGATCACCTGGTGCACTGATTATATATTTCACAAGCCAGGTTTTCGAATCATCGTATTTACCGGCAATACGCAGCAACTGCGCGTACGAATAATAATCGTCGGACTGATAAATATCTGATTGAACCAGCTTTGCGTAATAATTCAATGCTTTCTGGAAATCGAGCATTTTATAGTAGCTGTAAGCCAGTCGCTGTACATATTTCGTGTTGGAGCTATTGTCTTGGTAAAGCTTCTCGTAAATGTCGGCTGCCTTACTAAAGGCCATATCGTCATAATACTGATCAGCCTTTTTCTCCATGCTAAATTGTGCTGAGGTACAAATTGGTAACAAAACCGCCATGAGCAGAAAGAGTACCGGTACTGTTAGTTTTAAGTATGTTGATTTCATAATGATGTATATTTCTAAAAGTAACGTGGTGATAAAATCTTTCTATTTCTGAAGGCTACATCATAGCTAATATATACTTCGTGAGTACCTTGATTGTAGGGACGCAAATCGGACTGTGAAAAGTCGTATGCATAACCTACACTTAGCTGTTTCGTCAGGTCAAATTTAACCATAGCTCCGTATGAACCATCGTTGCGGTACATACCGCCAAGCCACAACTGCTCGCGCAATAAAAAGGCAGCCGAAACCTCTGCTGAAACAGGTGATCCGCTAACCACACGAACAGTTGCCGAAGGTTTGAATTTAATGTTATCAGACAAGCCAAAAACCGCACCTCCGGTTAAAAAATAGTGGCGCTCTTCTTTATTGGCATACTGCAAGGTATTTCCGTCATCCGACAAGCTGTTCTGAAGCATTTTCGGAATGGAAACTCCCAGGTAAAATTTGTCGGAATAGAGATATGTACCAAACCCCACATTGGGTAAGTACATTTTACGGACGCCGCTTAGCTGCAGATGCTCATCATTCTGAGCTCCTTGCAACGCAAGTAAATTGATGTCATATACATTTAAACCTCCTTTCAACCCGAAAGCCAGTTTAACTGCAGTGGTCACTTTTAAATGGTAGGCATAATCGGCATAAATACCGGTTTGTTTTACCGGACCAACTTCGTCGTACAACAAACTAAGCCCGACTCCAACATTATAATTCAAAAACGGACTGTTTATTGACAGAGAGAGCGTTTTCGGGGCGCCATCCATACCAACCCATTGTTGCCTGTGCATAACCACAGCATTAAGCGTTCCGCGACTTCCTGCATAAGCCGGATTTATTGATACCGGATTATGCATGTACTGAGTGAACATAGGATCTTGTTGTGCAGAGACCGTGCAGGCAACAAACAAAAGCATAAACAGGATGATATTGCTTTTCTTTCTATCGAATTCTCTTATTAGTTTCATGAGTTTCATTTTTAAAAGTCAATACTATCTGTCTAAATAAACATAGCCCGTTTTATGTCTCTGTTTTCCGTATTCAAGTACAAAGAAATATGTACCTACAGGGAGGGCCGAACTTCCGACTTTGCTCATATTCGATTCGCCTTTCCATTCGTTGTTATAACCCGATTTTTGATATACTTTGTTTCCCCATCGGTTATAGACAGTCAAGTTATTTTGAGGATAAAATTGTATTCCGTTAATAATGAAGGTTTCGTTGTCCTCATCGCCATTCGGTGTTAAAACCTGATTTGGAAGGACAACATCCTCAATTACAATGGTCACCGTAGCCTGATCGCAGTCTCCATCAACATCGCACAGTTTGTAAGTGAATGAATCACTTCCAAGGAAGTTCAGATTTGGTGTATAAACAAAGCTGCCATCCTGGTTAAAGCTGATAGTTCCATTTGCAGGTTGAGACATTATCGTCCAGACATTGCTACCATCACCACTTGGAACGTCGTTATCAGCAACCTTTCCATTTAAAATACCATCGAGATAGAAGTTTATCAGATCGTCATTAGCAATCGGCTGATCATCAACCGGAATTATGGTAACAGACACAACAGCTTCATCACAGTCGCCCTCAGCATCACATAGTTTATAGCTAAAGGCATCAGTACCGTTGTAGTTGGCAGCAGGTGTATATGTAAATTTACCATCAGTACTCATAACCACTGTTCCGTGATCAGGAGCTTGAACAACTGACCAAATATTACCTGTCACTGCATTAGGAGCATCATTCAGAGCTACATTACCCTGGAAAGGAACGTCTTCATTGGTCGTAATGTCATCATCAATAGCCACTGGCGAATCATCATCGTCAATAATGGTTCCTGTTCCGGTATCAGTAATATCACCCACAGAACCAGTAGCAGCTGTGATCTTCAGTGTGAAAGTCTCGTTAGCCTCCTGAATTGGATCAGCTGTAGTTGAAACAGTTGCTGTAGCACTAATAGTACCGGCAGGGAATGAAACAATAACCGGAGTCGTTGAATAATCATTATCAGATGTTGTGACGTTAGTAAAGCCTAAGGTCAGGGTTATGTCTGATGAACTAATATTGCCCAAAGAAACAGAGAAACTTAATGGATTTCCTTCTGTAGCACTGGCATCTTCAATTATGACTTTAGGTGGTGAATCATCATCAAGTATTGTTACAGTACCCTGATCATCAGCTATAACACTATTCACAGCATTTGAAAGTTTGACAATAAAAGTCTCACTCGGTTCAGCTATCTTATCATCAATTAGCGGGATATAAACAACAACCGAGGAAGTACCACCGACTATTGTATAAACACCAGAAACCGCTGTATAATCATCAGGCTCAAGAGCAGTGCCATTTGCAGTGGTAACAGCAAATGAAACATCACAGGCACGTGCGTTGGCTAAGCTAACTGTTACAGCTGCTTTACCCGAAGATTCGATAAATTCGACATCGTTCACTGAAAGTGAAGGTGGTGTTGGGTCAGTAATAGTTACCACAGCTGTAGATGTTGAAACATTGCCACAATTGTCGGTAACGGTTAACGAAACCAAATTAGCTCCAATTTCGGTGCAGTTAAATGATGTTTTTGAAACAATCATCGATTTAATACTGCAATTATCTGTACTTCCACCATCTATTTCAGCAGCTGATAATAAAACAGTCCCATCTGAGTTTAATGGCAAAGTGATATTTTTAGTTTTGACAACAGGAGGTGTATTATCATCAACATGAATTACCTGTGTTGCCGTGACAAAGTTTCCACAAGCATCAGTTATGGTATATATCCGGGTAATTATAATCGGACAGGTACCAGAAGAAGACTGAGTGCTGGTAACCACCAAATTTGCATCATTAGTACAGGCATCACTTATGCTTATTCCCATAGACTCTAATGCGCTAACATTATTAACAGCAGCTGGCGCATCGCCCTCAGAACAGCCTTCAACAGAAAGTGCATTAAATGAACCACTGACAATTGGAGCTGTCCGGTCAAATACATTTATTGTTTGCCTTGCTAAAGTGAAATTACCACATATATCAGCTATTCTATAGGTGCGAACTACTACTAACGGACAAGAGCCTGAACTTACATCACTACTGGATACAATTAAAGACCCATCTGCAGAACAGTTATCGCTTATAGTTAACCCAATAGATTCGAGTGCAGAAACCGTATTAACCGGAGCAGGCACAGAAAATAAATCACATCCTTCAACCGTCGAATCCAATATTGTTCCTGTCACCACGGGAGCCGTATTATCTACTACATTTATTTTTTGCGTATAGGTACTAACGTTTCCACATATGTCAGCGATGCTATAAGTTCGTGAAACTACGATAGGGCAAACACCACTTGATGTATCAGTACTTGTTACTGATAATAAAGCAACAGGAGTGCAACCATCACTAATAGTTAAACCTAAAGATTCGAGTGCCGCTACAGTTGTCACTGCAGCAGGAGCTGAAGCTACTGAACAGCCTTGAACAGTTGAAACAGGTATTGAACCCAAAATTACAGGGGCAGTTTGATCATCAACTGTAATGGTTTGTGTCTGACTGGTTGAATTACCGCAAACATCAGTTGCAGTATATATTCGAGTTATGATATAGCGGTTATCACAAGTTTTGTTTGTAATTACATCAGATGAAACCGTAATTGAAACTGTACCATCACAATTATCAGTAGCTGTAACAGAGGCAGTATTGGCTGCAGGTACTTCTGAAGCGCAGCTCACAGTAATATCAGCAGGTATAAAACTAATCTCAGGAGCGGTTTGATCATCAACCATAATGGTTTGTGTCATACTGCTTGAATTGCCACAAATATCAGTTGCAGTATAAATTCTGGTAATCGTAAAGCGATTATCGCAGGTTTTATTCGTAATTACATCAGAAGCTACAGTAATCGAAACTGTACCATTACAATTATCAGTAGCAGTTACAAGGGCTGTATTCGCCGCCAATACATCTGATGCACAGCTTACAACCTGATTGGCAGGTATTGAGCTGATTACAGGGGCTATCTGGTCATCAACTAAAATAGTCTGCGTCATGCTGCTCAAATTGCCACAAACATCAGTAACAGTATATTTACGAGTAATTGTATAGCGATTGTCGCAGGTCTGATCAGAAATTACATCTGGCAATACAGCAACCGTTAACGCTCCCTGACAATTATCTGTAGCAACAACTAAACTTGTATTTGAGGCAGGTATTTCTGAAGAACAACTCACCGTCACATTTGCAGGTATCGAACTGATTTCTGGCGCTGTCTGGTCATCAACTAAAATAATCTGAATCATTTCGCTCGAATTACCACACACATCGGTAGCGGTATATTTCCGGGAAATAGTATAACGATTGTCACAGGTTTTGTTCGTAACAACATCTGGCGAAACTGTCACAGATATCGCTCCACCACAATTATCAGTAACAACTACTAAACCTGTATTTGAGGCAGGAACTTCTGAAGCACAACTCACAGTCACATTTTCAGGTATTGAACTGATTTCCGGAGCAGTCTGGTCATCAACTAAAATAGTCTGTGTCATGCTACTTGAATTACCACAGATATCAGTAGCGGTATATACCCGGGTAATTGTATAGCGGTTATCACAGGTTTTATTCGTGATTACATCAGAAGAAACAGTAACAGAAACCGTTCCTCCACAATTATCTGTAGCAACAACTAAACCTGTATTTGAGGTAGGAACTTCTGAAACACAACTTACAGTCACATTTGCAGGTATTGAACTGATTTCTGGCGCAGTTGTATCTTTAATATTAATAGTTTGAGTGTACGAACTGGTGTTTCCACAAGCATCGGAAATACCATATGTTCTCAATAATACAATTGGACATACCCCAGAGGAAGCATCACTGCTCGAAATAGTCAACATATCATTCGGGGTACAGCCATCACTTATTATTAAGCCAAGTGCATTTAAGCCAGCAAGTGTTGTTTCAGCAACTGGAGCATTAGCCGTTGAACAGCCCTCAATATTACTTACAGCAATAGATCCCGTAATGGTTGGTGGAATCTTATCGTCAACTTTAATAATTTGAGTGGCAGTGGCTGTAGTGCTATTGCCACAAGCATCAGTTACTGTGTAAATGCGAGTAATAATAATCGGACATTTACCTTCATAGGTGTAACTACTGGTAACTGACATCGCAACATCCGGAGTACAATTATCACTAATAGACAAGCCCAACGATTCCAGCGCTGCAACATTTGAGGCTGCAGGCGGAGCATCATTAATAGTACAACCTTGAACTATAGTTAGCGGAATTGTTCCTGTTATGATGGGTGCGAGATTATCTTCTATAGTGATCGTCTGTACCTGATTGGCTGCGGCATTACCACATTTATCAACCAAACTCCAGGTACGCTGGATAACTTTCTTGCCTTCACAGGAACCTGCCGGTGTTATATCTGCATCAACATACGTAGCCTCAAGTCCGTTCGAACAGTTGTCGTGCTCATCGGTGACATCGCCTGTTGAGGATAATGCTGCCGGATTAGCACAGTTCGCATCCTTGTAAATGGTGATGTCGTCCGGACGGGTGAACGTAGGCGCAGTATTATCTTCTATGGTGATCGTCTGTACCTGGTTAGCTGCGGCATTACCACATTTATCAACCAATGACCAGGTACGCTGAATTACTTTCTTGCCTTCACAGGAACCTGCAGGAGTTATATCTGCATCAACATACGTAGCCTCAAGTCCGGTTGAACAGTTGTCGTGCTCATCGGTCACATCCCCTGTTGAGGATAATGCTGCCGGATTAGCACAGTTCGCATCCTTGTAAATGGTGATGTCGGCCGGACGGGTAAATGTAGGCGCTGTATTGTCTAGGATTGTGATCGTCTGTACCTGGTCGGCTGCTGCATTGTTTTCATTATCTATCAAACTCCAGGTACGTGATATAACCTTAGAGCCAGGACAAATACCACTATTTACAACATCAACATAGGTTGCCTGTAATCCAGAGGAACAGTTATCAGTTTCATTGGTCACATCCCCAGTAATAGCTGTGCTAGCATCATAATTACACCCAGAGTCAGTATAGATGATAATATTAGATGGACGTGTAAATGTAGGTAACTCAGTATCGTGGACAGTTACCGTAAAGCTACATGTGACCGCCGTTGTTACGCCGTCTGTCGCTGTCCAGGTTACCGTCGTGACTCCTTTATTGAATACCTTCCCGGCAAGTGTCGTTCCTGTGCCTGTGGTTACACCACTTAATGAATATGTAAGTGCTGTTACACCACAATTGTCTGTTGCTGTTGCATCGAACTCTGTACCCGAAACCGTGTATGTACAAACCGATGCATTCGCATTACGGTTAGCATTGGTCGCTACCGGACATGTGATAACCGGCTGCTGATTATCTACAACAGTTACCGTAAAGCTACATGTGACCGCCGTTGTTACGCCGTCTGTCGCTGTCCAGGTTACCGTCGTGACTCCTTTATTGAATACCTTCCCGGCAAGTGTCGTTCCTGTGCCTGTGGTTACACCACTTAATGAATATGTAAGCGCTGTTACACCACAATTGTCTGTTGCTGTTGCATCGAACTCTGTACCCGAAACCGTGTATGTACAAACCGATGCATTCGCATTACGGTCAGCATTGGTCGCTACCGGACATGTGATAACCGGCTGCTGATTGTCCACAACAGTTACCGTAAAGCTACATGTGACCGCCGTTGTTACGCCGTCTGTCGCGGTCCAGGTTACCGTCGTTACTCCTTTATTGAATACCTTCCCGGCAAGTGTCGTTCCTGTGCCTGTGGTTACACCACTTAATGAATATGTAAGTGCTGTTACACCACAATTGTCTGTTGCTGTTGCATCGAACTCTGTACCCGAAACCGTGTATGTACAAACCGATGCATTCGCATTACGGTTAGCATTGGTCGCTACCGGACATGTGATAACTGGCTGCTGATTATCTACAACAGTTACCGTAAAGCTACATGTGACCGCCGTTGTTACGCCGTCTGTCGCTGTCCAGGTTACCGTCGTGACTCCTTTATTGAATACCTTCCCGGCAAGTGTCGTTCCTGTGCCTGTGGTTACACCACTTAATGAATATGTAAGTGCTGTTACACCACAATTGTCTGTTGCTGTTGCATCGAACTCTGTACCCGAAACCGTGTATGTACAAACCGATGCATTCGCATTACGGTTAGCATTGGTCGCTACCGGACATGTGATAACCGGCTGCTGATTATCTACAACAGTTACCGTAAAGCTACATGTGACCGCCGTTGTTACGCCGTCTGTCGCTGTCCAGGTTACCGTCGTGACTCCTTTATTGAATACCTTCCCGGCAAGTGTCGTTCCTGTGCCTGTGGTTACACCACTTAATGAATATGTAAGCGCTGTTACACCACAATTGTCTGTTGCTGTTGCATCGAACTCTGTACCCGAAACCGTGTATGTACAAACCGATGCATTCGCATTACGGTTAGCATTGGTCGCTACCGGACATGTGATAACCGGCTGCTGATTGTCCACAACAGTTACCGTAAAGCTACATGTGACCGCCGTTGTTACGCCGTCTGTCGCTGTCCAGGTTACCGTCGTGACTCCTTTATTGAATACCTTCCCGGCAAGTGTCGTTCCTGTGCCTGTGGTTACACCACTTAATGAATATGTAAGTGCTGTTACACCACAATTGTCTGTTGCTGTTGCATCGAACTCTGTACCCGAAACCGTGTATGTACAAACCGATGCATTCGCATTACGGTTAGCATTGGTCGCTACCGGACATGTGATAACCGGCTGCTGATTATCTACAACAGTTACCGTAAAGCTACATGTGACCGCCGTTGTTACGCCGTCTGTCGCTGTCCAGGTTACCGTCGTGACTCCTTTATTGAATACTTTCCCGGCAAGTGTCGTTCCTGTGCCTGTGGTTACACCACTTAATGAATATGTAAGCGCTGTTACACCACAATTGTCGGTTGCTGTTGCATCGAACTCTGTACCCGAAACCGTATATGTACAAACCGATGCATTCGCATTACGGTCAGCATTGGTCGCTACCGGACATGTGATAACCGGCTGCTGATTGTCCACAACAGTTACCGTAAAGCTACATGTGACCGCCGTTGTTACACCGTCTGTCGCTGTCCAGGTTACCGTCGTTACTCCTTTATTGAATACCTTCCCGGCTAGTGTCGTTCCTGTGCCTGTGGTTACGCCACTTAATGAATATGTAAGTGCTGTGACCCCACAATTGTCGGTTGCTGTTGCATCGAACTCTGTACCCGAAACCGTATATGTACAAACCGATGCATTCGCATTTCGGTTAGCATTGGTCGCTACCGGACATGTGATAACCGGCTGCTGATTGTCTGCTACAGTTACTATAACACTCGCACATGTTGAGATTCCACAATCAGTTGACCAGTTCGCATAATATGTTGTAGTTGTTGTCGGAGAATCAATTGTTAAAGTATTTGTCCCAATTACCGGACCAGTACAACTTCCGGTATGCCATGTAAGTGTTGCTCCTGAACCGCCCAATGCAGTTAGCGTTATTTGGCCGTTGTCATTCATACAAAAATTATTACGATCGACCTGAGCGCTTGTTGGAGCAACAGGAAGAGGTGAAATCGTGACTGTTGCAGAACCTACACCGTTATTTATACATTGAGCTCCCGACAGGTAAGAAACAGAAACAAGATTATAAGTAAAAGTACCTCCAATATTAGTAGGAACTGAGATCGTTGCATTGCTTGATGGGTTAATTGTAACCGATGCAGTGTTGGCTCCATTAATATCATAAGATACTGTTATCGAACTCTTTTCAGCATTATGGATAGTAACGATTGGCGAAGTAGTATTTTGACAAACCATTGCCGGAGAAACACTAATAGTCGCAGAAGGACTGGAAACAACTACAAGGGGATAATCCTTAGTAATAGTTACTGAAGTATTGGAGAGGCTACACCCACTTATTGAAAGGTCTTGTACGGCAGTAAGCCTAAATGAATATGTCCCCGGTACTGCTCCCGAAATATGGACTACTGAAATTTTAGGGTCAATATTTAAATCACTACCGATGCTAACCGGACTACCTGTAAGTTGAGTCCATGTCATTGTGGGTGGCGATGTAAAGGTACCACTATAAACAAATGCAGCTTTCAAATTAAATCCATCAGGATCGTAACAAACTTGATTTCCGCTAACAATAGCTCCGTCAATTGTAATATTACCGTCAATTTGAGGCGTACCTCCATTTACAATTACGTCGCCAAAACCATAACACACACCGCCCCCATTTGCATTTTGGCATCCTGCATAGGGTTGGCCTCCAATATATAACAACACCTGTTGACTGCAAGATCCGGTAAGAGCAGCTCCTAAAGTACCTGACAGTGTTACAGTATTTTGTATGTACAAGTTAGTTCCGCTCGCCAAATTCAGAATTTGATTACCCTGAAAATTGATCCTTCCACTGGGATTTATCCCTCCCATATCATTATCAAGCAATGATATTTTTTCGAGTGAATTAGGAAAATTATAATCAAAATTTACATTTAAAACCCCACCATTTAGAACTTCAAGTTCTTTAATACCAGATGGGAATGTTGTATTAGTATTTAAATCTAAGGTATAGCCCGAAGGAATAGTCAATTTTCCGGGACACCCACCCAAAGTAGTGCTTAATTGGCTAATAGTATAAGTACCAGCACCACCTAATGTAGTCATTGAACAATCGGCTTTAGCAGTGTTAAAACCGAAAAACAAAAATATCATGATTACAGACAACCTAGAAAACAAAGGTCGTACGCTCAAGAGCCTTGACCACCATATAGCCCTAATATAAAGGGATAATGATCTGATATGAATTAACTCGAAATAATTAAAAGTAAAAATTTTCATATGGTCTTAATTAGAATTTGCATTAAGCATTAATTAAAATGTACGAATTATCCGAAACCCAAGTGATCTAGAGTTTCAACTCGACTTTAAAAAATAAGCGCTAATAGCTTGGGGAATGTATTGTACAGATATATTAAATAGATTAGTTGATTTCATATGGTTTTTTTTAGAAATATTCCGGTTAGGGAAGCCGGAATACAAAGCACATTTTACTTAATATCTCCAGCAATTAAATTTACAGACAAAAACCGAGATAAAATAATCTAAAAGGTACTCAATGTACATAAACTACATTTCAGCTATCAAAAAACCTGTTTCACTTATCAAAAGATTTCTTTCACAAGCTGAAGGAAGTTTCAGCAAATATTAGCCTTTCGGCTAATTTATCGCATCAAAAAAGCGCTAAGAGCTTTATTACGAAATTATTGAGCAGGCAAGCGGTTGATTAAATACTATTATATTTTTCGTCATCAGTCGTTCGAGGTTCTCCACGTTACAACTTTTTTAATCATTGACAAGAATTAGGAAAGATATATTTGAATAATGACGAAATATTTCTATTTTTGCGCCTCCTATTTTTAGGAATAAAGTACACATGTTTAATTAATTCAGATGTTTTATGAAAAACCAGTATGAAACCGTTTTCATCATTACTCCCGTTTTATCTGAGGTTCAGGTAAAGGAAACGGTAAAAAAATTCAGAGACATCATCACCGAACACGGTGGAGAGATCGTCAATGAAGAAGACTGGGGTTTACGCAAATTAGCGTATCCTATCCAGAAAAAATCGACAGGGTTCTATCAACTCTTCGAATTTGCCGCCGACCCTTCGTTTGCAAAAACGTTGGAAACTCAATTCAGACGCGACGAACGTATCATTCGCTTTTTAACTTTTGCGAAAGATAAATACGCCGTTGCTTACAGCGAAAGAAGAAGAAATAAATCAAAAGCTAAAACTGAAAAGGAGAACTAAGGTATGTCAGCAAATCAAGGAGAAATCAGATATTTGACCCCGCCGACGGTTGAAATCAAAAAGAAAAAGTATTGCCGCTTTAAAAAGAACAAAATCAAATTTGTTGACTACAAAGACCCGGAATTTTTGAAAAAATTCCTGAACGAACAAGGTAAAATTTTACCTCGCCGTATTACCGGAACCTCTTTGAAGTACCAACGCAAAGTGGCTAAAGCAGTTAAAAGAGCCCGTCATATCGCGTTACTTCCATATGTTACTGATATGATGAAATAATTTTAAAAGCTGAATAGAAATGGAAGTTATATTATTGCAAGATGTTGCACGTTTAGGATCGAAAGACGACGTAGTTACCGTAAAAAACGGTTTCGGTCGTAACTTCTTGATTCCACAGAAGATGGCTGTTATTGCCACCGAATCAGCTAAGAAAGTATTGGCTGAGAACATCAAACAAAGAGCTCATAAAGAAGCAAAACTCAAAGATTTAGCTTTGGGCGTTGCCGAAAAAATCAAAACTGTTCAATTGGTTATTGGCGCTAAAACCAGCTCAACCGGAAAAATCTTCGGTTCGGTTAACACCATCATGCTGGCTGAGGCTATCAATGCCAAAGGATTTGAAATCGATCGCAAACAGATCATGATTTCAGAAGACAGTATTAAGGAAGTAGGAAACTATACCGCTAAAATTAAACTGCACAAAGAAGTTGTGGTTGAACTTGGCTTCGAAGTAGTTTCAGAATAAGTTTATTAATCGTTTACAAACTCAGAATTCAAACATTTTCAAACAAACAGATAGCCATCCGTCCTCACATGCGGATGGCTTTTTTATTTTCATCAGAAGATAATTTGTTTTTAATTGCCTGATGGAACTCACATGTTGCCGATGATTATCTTCAACTGTGTTTATGTTCGCAAGCAACATGTTTGTTTCATTTCTCAACAACAATCCCTTCGGTTGTAAACGAAATGCCCTGCTGCCCGGTAGTTCCGATCATGATTCCCTGAAAAAAAGGCTTCTGCGCACCTTGTCTGGCGCCCCACTCTACCACAAAATTGGCACCTACTCCACCGGTATCATCTTTATTTTCGACCACATATTCAACCGATTCCATAGGTTTAAGCAATAGGGTTGAATCGTTGTAGCGACGCACCTTTTTCCCTCCGGAATTATAATAATCAATCGCAAAAACGTATATCGAATCTTTGAAAGATGTATTCCGGATACTCAAAGTAGCGGTCAGCGAAAAAGTATGCTTTGAATCGACGTAATAAATATCACTGTAAATGGGTATGTAAACCTGCTCCTGCTGTGCGAGTTTCGACTTATCAACAGTCGTAAAATGGTATTCCGAATGATGTTTGGTTTCAGGAACACTGTTTGAAGTGCATGATGATAATAAGGCAATGATTATGGCAAGGCTAAACAGAGATTTCATAGCTGCATGTTTTAGGCTGTTTTGTAAATGTACAAAGATTCGGGCAGAACATAAGCTTGAGAAATAAAAAAGCTCTTTCCGATAACGAAAAGAGCTCTGCTATTTCAAGTCTAAATCAATTATAATCCCAGCAAAACTTCCTCCGGATTTCGGCCACTGGTAAGCAATCGCTCCGGATTTTCGATCAGCTCTTTTACCTTAACCAGGAAGCCAACCGAATCTTTTCCGTCGATAATACGATGGTCGTACGACAAAGCCACATACATCATTGGCCGAATAACGACCTGTCCATTTACTGCCACCGGCCGATCGACAATATTGTGCATCCCAAGTATAGCCGATTGTGGCGGATTGATAATTGGCGTTGACATCAGCGAACCAAACGTTCCGCCGTTGGTAAT
Organism: Prolixibacteraceae bacterium; assembly: GCA_963678915.1. Classification (GTDB taxonomy): domain Bacteria; phylum Bacteroidota; class Bacteroidia; order Bacteroidales; family Prolixibacteraceae; genus Aquipluma. The sequence continues at coordinate 4,366,026 of OY787458.1, read as the reverse complement.
GGTAAATGTTCCACCGGTCAATTCCTCCACCGAAATCTTTTTATTCCGGGCTTTTTCGGCCAATTTCTTTAATTCAATTTCTATTTCAGCAATGGTTTTGCTTTCGGTATTCCGGATGATAGGAACCATCAGCCCTTTGGGAGTTTGCACGGCAATACCAATATCAACAAATTCAGGAGTGATAATTTCCTCGCCGTTGATTTGCGAATTTATGGATGGATGAAACTGCATGGCTTCGGCAACTGCCTTGCTAAAAATCGACATAAAACCCAGTTTCAGCCCGTATTTTTCAACAAACTTATTCTGAAGTTTCGTGCGCATTTCCATCACCCGGCTCATATCAATTTCGTTGAAAGTGGTGAGCATGGCAGTTTCGTTCTTTACAGCCACCAAACGTTCGCTAAGTTTGCGTCGCAGCGAACTCATTTTTTCATGCTTCTCGTCTCTTGAAAAAGCTTTTCTTTCCGAAGAAGTTTTTACGGTTGGTATTTCCGGCTTTGGCAACGTCAATACTGCTTCAATATCTCCTTTTGAAATGCGGCGTAATCCGTTTAATACATCTTCTATCGAAAGATTATTTTCCTCCATCATTTTCTGCGCTACCAAAGTGACTTTAACTTTTGAGTCTTCCGGCAGCTCGGCAACCTTAGGTGCACTCTTCGAAGTCGGCTCCGGAGCAGCAACAGCTTCTTTCGGTTCAGCAAATAAATTGGAAGCAATTGTTTCTTTTGAGGACTTATTTTCACCAACAACACTTGTATCAATTGTGCATGCAACTGTACCAACAGCAACACGGTCGCCTTCCTGAGCTAAAATTTTCACTTGTCCATTTTCAGTGGCCGTGAGGGTTAGAGTAGCTTTGTCCGATTCAATTTCGGCAATTTCCTGGCCTTGTTCCACAAAATCGCCGTTGGTAACCAGCCACTTCCCAATTTCAACCTCGGTAATTGATTCGCCGGGCGTAGGTACTTTTATTTCGATTAACATGATTTGGTTTTTATTTTGGGTTAAGCTAAAACTTTTTCTTCAAAAACGGTATCAAGAATTTTCTTTAACCGGGTATTGTGCTGATGCATCAACCCTCCGGCCGGGCTCGCACTTGCAGACCTTGAAACCAGAATGAACGGTACTTCGGGCAAAAAACGCTGAATATGCGACCACGCGCCCATATTTGCCGGCTCATCCTGAACCCAGAAAACTTTATCGAGTTTTGGATATTTGGCAATTATCGATTTAATCTGCTCTACAGGTAGCGGGAATAACTGCTCAACCCTAACGATTGCCATATTTTTAATTCCTTCCTCTACCTGTCGTTTATGCAAATCGTAATACAATTTTCCATAGGTAAATACTAACTTCTGGATCGTCTCCGGATGGCGAACGGTATCCTCAATTATCTCCTGAAAATTTCCATCGGCTAACTCGTCGATTGAAGAAGTAACCATTGGATGACGCAGCAGACTCTTGGGAGTAAAAATAACCAAAGGCAAGCGCACTTTCCAATGCATATGGCGGCGAAGCAGGTGGAACATGTTGGCCGGAGTTGTCGGCACCACTACCTGAATGTTATTCTCGGCCGTCAGGCTTAAGAACCGTTCAATTCGTCCGCTTGAGTGTTCAGGCCCCTGTCCTTCGTATCCATGCGGAAGATACAGTACCAGACTGTTCATCATTGCCCATTTCTCGAAAGCTGAAGAAATATATTGGTCGAAAATGACCTGAGCAACATTGGCAAAATCGCCAAACTGTGCTTCCCAAATGGTCAAGCCCATCGGATTAGTCAAGGCATAGCCATATTCAAAACCCAGTACGCCATATTCCGACAGCAACGAGTTGAATACATTGAAATCTGCCTGTTTCTTGCTGATATTCTTTAACGGAAAGTATTTTTCGTCGGTTTCTTCAACCACAAACGAAGCATGGCGGTGTGCAAATGTTCCGCGCTCGGAATCCTGCCCGCTCAGCCGAACCGGGAAACCTTCTTCAAGCAAAGTTCCGTAGGCAAGCAGTTCGGCCATCGCCCAATCCATGCGGTTATCCAACATCATCATGCGGCGGTCTTCAACAATGCGGTCAATTTTTTTGAAGAATTTTTTATCCGCCGGAAGTGCATTTATCCTCTCGGCAATGCGTATCAATTCGCTTTTTGCAACACCAGTTTTCACTGGCTTCAGCAAATCTTTCTTCGCCGGATTATCATACGACCGGTATTCGCTGTTCAGGAATTGCCTTACTTTTACCTTCTCGATTTTTTCTGATTCTTTAAACTTCAGTTCAAGATGCTGATCAAATTCCTGATTCAGCTTTGCTGATTCTTCCTGTGTTAAAACACCTTGCTGTGCCAATTTATCGGCATAAATATCGCGTGGATTCTGATGTTTTTCAATTGCCTTATATAACAAAGGCTGCGTAAAACGGGGCTCATCGCCTTCGTTGTGCCCATACTTGCGGTAACACAGAATATCGATAAATACATCTAAATGAAATTTCTGACGAAATTCCATGGCCAGTTTAACGGTAAAAATGATGGCTTCAACATCGTCGCCATTCACATGGAAAACGGGTGAACGGGTTACTTTAGCCACGTCGGTACAATAAGTACTCGAGCGGGCTTCGAGGTAGTTGGTGGTAAAACCAACCTGATTGTTGATGACCAAATGAATGGTTCCTCCGGTTTTATAGCCGGGCAACTGCGACATCTGGATCACTTCGTAAACAATTCCCTGTGTTGCAATAGCGGCATCGCCATGTATAACGATTGGAGCAACACTATCATAATTACCGTTGTATTTGGTATCAATCCGCGAACGGGCCATTCCCTGTACCAAAGCACCCACCGTTTCGAGGTGCGATGGATTTGGCATCAGGCTCAGATGAACTTTCTTGCCCTGATCTGTTTGCACATCATTCTCGTATCCCAGGTGATATTTCACATCGCCCAACGATATTTCCTGTTCGTATTCTTTACCAACAAATTCTTTAAAAATATGCTCGTATGGTTTCTCCATAATGTTGGCAAGCACATTGAGCCGCCCACGGTGAGCCATCCCGATAACAAATTCGTTGATCCCAAGTTCCGAGCCTTGTTCAATTACAGCATCCAAGGCAGGAATCAAAGCCTCGCCACCTTCAAGCGAAAAGCGTTTCTGACCAACAAATTTCTTGTGAATGAAATTTTCGAACCCGACAGCAGTCTTCAGGTGATAGTAAATGTGCTTCTTTTTTTCAGGAGTAAAAGCTTCTGAATTACGCGTGGATTCCATCTTGAATTTCAACCATTCAATCAACACCGGATCGCGCATATAAACGTATTCGACCCCTATCGACTGGCAATATGTGGCCTCCAGATGTTCGATAATTGCCCGCAACGGAGCAGGTCCGATTCCGATGTTATTCCCGGCCTGAAATACAGTATCGAGATCCGATTTCTCGAGTCCAAAATTCTCAATATCCAGTGTCGGTGAATATTTCCGGCGCGAACGAACCGGATTGGTTTTGGTAAACAGGTGCCCCCTTTGACGGTAGCCATGTATAAGGCTCAGAATTGCAAACTCTTTATCAATCTTCTCATCATGAACCAAAGTTTTACTTTCAGCAAAATTCTTTCGGGCAAATTCAAATCCTACAAAGAAATTTTTCCAGCTTGGATCGACTGAATCGGGATTAACAAGATAAGATGAATACAACTCTTCAATGGCGGCGATTTCCTGATTTCCTACCTGCGAAAATTTATCCATAGTTGAATGATTGGTTTTCTGTTATTCAAATTAGTACACAGAATAACAAATCCATGTTTTTAAAGTTTAAACCTGAATTTATAACTATTGAACATTTGAACCATTAATTGACCAACTTGTTTATGAAAACAGGTTGAATCTGTATATGCAACCTAATTTTTCCGTCTGAAAATCAGTTGATAAAAAGCGCATTGCAATAATTTCTATTTATAAACTTTAAAACGCATCAAAATGGACAGAAAAGAATTTTTCAGTAAAGCGCTTATTGGTGGCGGTTTGCTTTTTTTATCACCTGCCCTTCTGAATTCGTGCAGCAAATCGGGCGACCCGGCACCTGCACCTTCCGGAGGAAATAATACAGGCGGAGAAATAACCGTTGATTTGAATTCGAATGATTTTGTCGCACTTAAAACAGTTGGTGGATTTGCCTACAGTGGAAACATCATTATCATCAGAACCGGCACTACAGCTTACATTGCATTGTCGAAAATCTGTACCCACCAGAGCTGTACCGTTGCTTACAACAGCTCTGCCGACCGCATTGACTGTCCTTGCCATGGGTCACAGTACAGCATCAACGGCACTGTTTTACAGGGCCCGGCCCCAAACCCGCTAAAAAACTACACGGTTAAGGTTGACGGAACAACTTTAAAAATTAGCTGACATCAATTATCAGTTACTTCAATTTTAAGTAGCTTAGCAGAATAGTATTTTTCAAAATTCCGATCGAACTAATTGGCTATGAAGAAATTTCTGATAACTACTTTCAGTCTGATAATCATATTTGCAATCGTTTACCTGGCGGGGCCAAAATTCCCCTCTCCTGAGTTAAACAAAAACCTTCCTGACATTCATTTACAGACCAGCGAGGTTGACTCTTTTGTTAAAAGCAAGAACGCCAGTCTGAAGATTAAGCCAGATAACGAAAGCCGGATTATCTGGGCTAACGACAGCCTTAAAAATAAAACTCCATACTGTTTGCTTTACCTTCATGGGTTCTCTGCCTCATGGTTCGAGGGAAACCCTGTTCATATTGACTTTGCACGCCGGTATGGCATGAATTTGTACATCCCGTTACTGGCTTCTCATGGACTTGAAACTACTGATGCTCTTGTTGATATGACGCCCGACCGGCTTTATGAATCGGCCAAAGAAGCATTGGTGGTAGCACAATCGCTGGGCGAAAAGGTTATTATTATGAGTACTTCAACCGGTGGTACTTTAAGCTTAAAACTTGCTGCCGATTTTCCCGAAATGACGGATGCGCTGATTATGCTTTCCCCAAATATTGCCATAAATAATTCGGCAGCTTTTCTGCTCAGTAAACCCTGGGGACTTCAAATTGTCCGAAGTATTTTCAAGGGAAAATACAGGGTAACCAACCCCGATTTTGCATCGGAAGACTGTAAATACTGGAACTGCAAATATCGCCTCGAAGCAACTGTTTTTCTGCAGCAACTGGTTGAAGCGAGTATGAAAAAAGAGGTGTTTGCCCAGGTCACAAAACCGGTTTTCGTAGGGTATTATTATAAAGACGAGCAAAACCAGGACCCGACAGTGCGTGTTGATGCGATGCTAAAAATGTACGATCAGCTGGGAACTCCGGAAAACCAAAAACAAAAAGTTGCCTTCCCCGAAGCCGGAACTCATGTTATAGGCTGCCAGTTATTCTCGAAACAATGGCAGGATGTTGAAAAAGCAAGCTTCCGGTTTGCAGAAGAAAAAATAGGACTGATTCCGGCAATCCGATAAGTTTTACAGGCGAAGCACCCGACAAAATTAAATTCAAATTACCTGCTAATTTTCAGTAACTTAGTTAATAGTTTATACGCACATTCAATGAACTATTGGCTATGAAAAAGATTCTGCTAATCACCTCGTCACTCATTATTGTTTTAGCTATTGTTTATGTTTCCGGACCAAAATTTCCTGAACCCCACTTAAAGAGCGAACTCCCATCCATTCATCTTCAAACTTCAGAAGTAGAATCATTTGTCAAAAACAAAGAAGCCAAACTAAAAATCAAGCCCGACAATGAAAGTCGGATTATCTGGGCCAACGACAGCCTGAAAAATAAAACCGAATACTGTCTGCTTTATCTTCATGGATTTGCGGCTTGCTGGTACGAAGGAAATCCGGTCAACATTGATTTTGCAAAAAGGTATGGCATGAACATGTATGCTCCTTTGCTAGCCACCCATGGAATTGACACTACCGAGGCTCTGATAAATATGACTCCGGAACGACTTTATGAATCGGCCAAACAAGCATTGGTCATTGCTCAATCATTGGGCAAAAAGGTGATTATAATGGGAACTTCAACGGGTGCAACCATCGCCTTAAAAATGGCTGCCGATTATCCACAATTAATTGACGGAATGATTTTGCTTTCTCCAAATGTTGCCATAAATAATCCTGCAGCATTCCTGGTAAGTAAACCGTGGGGACTTCAATTGGTCCGCTACATTTATAAAGGAAATTATCATCTGTTGGAAACTAAATTTCCGGAGGAATGCCAATATTGGATTTGTAAACAAAGACTCGAATCCGGAATTTATCTGCAGCAATTGCTCGAAGCAACCATGACCAAAGAAACCTTCGGTAAAGTAAACAAACCTATTTTCATGGCTTACTATTACAAAGACAAAGTGCATCAGGATTCAACTGTCAGGGTAGATGCTATGCTGAAAATGTTTGACCAGTTGGGTACTCCTGAAAACCTGAAAGTGAAGGAAGCTTTTCCGGAAGCCGGAACTCACCCAATCGGATGCAAATTATTATCAGGTGCCTGGCAGGACATTGAAAAAGCAAGCTTCCGTTTTGCTGAAGAAAAGCTGCGTTTAATTCCTGTTAACCGATAAAAACTGATATTCCTGCTTCACTTTCCCATACAAATCGAACTCCTCAGCCCCGGTAATTTCAACCGGATAAAACTGACCTTTCTTTAGCCTGACATCTTTTGTGATCAGCACTTCCCCATCAACTTCCGGAGAATCGAACTCGGTGCGTCCAACGTAAAATTCATCGTCTTCACGATCGATAATTACATTTAGCGTTTGGCCAACCCTGGCGGCATTTAGTTGCGATGAAATGATTTGCTGAACTTCCATCAATTCTTCCTGACGAGTCTGTTTTACTTCTTCCGGAATATTGTCTTCGTATTTTTTAAATCCATAGGTTCCTTCTTCATGCGAATAGGTAAATGCTCCCAACCGGTCGAAGCGATTACGTTTTACAAAATTCTTTAGTTGCTCAAAATCTTCTTCTGTCTCGCCCGGATGCCCAATTAACATGGTAGTTCGAATAGCAATTCCGGGAACTTCTTCTTTGATCTTCTGAAGTAAAGCTTCGGTTTCTTCGGTCGTAACATGGCGAAGCATGTGTTTCAACACATTATTTGAACTGTGTTGAAGCGGAATATCGATGTATTTGCAAAGCTTTGGAACCGATTTAAACAACGGAAGAATATCCATAGGGAACTTGGTTGGATACAGGTAATGAAGGCGTATCCATTCAATTCCGTCAACTTCGGCAATCTTCTGAATCAGCTCGGCCAACATTCCTTTGCCATACAAATCGATTCCGTAATACGATAAATCCTGCGCTATGAGTAAAATCTCTTTTACCCCGTTTTTCGACAAGTATTTCGCTTCTTTCACCAAATCCTCAATCGAACGTGACTGGTGTTTACCGGTCATTCCCGGAATGGCACAAAACGCGCAAACCCGGTTACAGCCTTCCGAAATCTTCAGGTAAGCAAAATGCGATGGAGTCGTAATCTTTCGTTCGTAAATAAATTCAGGACGATAAGTGGCTTTCAATTCTCCCACAAGAGCTTTCAGATCGAACTTGCCAAAGAACTTATCCACTTCAGGAACTTCCTTTTCCAAATCAGTTTTGTAGCGCTCTGACAGGCAGCCCATCACGTACAATTTATCGATATCGCCACGACTTTTGGCATCAACAAACTGCAAAATGGTATTTACCGACTCTTCTTTGGCATCGTTGATAAACCCGCAAGTGTTGATCACCACAACGTCCGAAGTATCATTCGAATCATGCACAACCTCAAAACCATCCATCGAAAGCTGGTTTAATAACACTTCCGAATCCACCAAATTTTTCGAACATCCCAGTGTCACTACATTTATTTTTTGCTTCTTCATTTTTTTATTTTTTTGCCACGAAGGCTCTAAGGCACAAAGTTAACACCAAAAATTTTTACCGTTTACTTCGATTAGAAACAGTAAACTTTATCTAAAGTTTTGATTACGGGTGTTACAAAATAAAGGCCAGCAAAAGCCAGCCATATCAATTTTCTTCTCCGGTCGTCTTCCTAATCCAAACTTCTTAGCTAAAAAGAGATTCAACAAAAGCCCTTCTGCGGAAAATCTGCAAATCATCCATCTTTTCGCCAATGCCAATGTATTTCACCGGAATTTTAAACTGATCGGAAATACCAATTACAACACCGCCTTTGGCTGTTCCATCAAGCTTAGTTAAAGCAAGAGCACTAACTTCGGTGGCTTTAGTAAATTGCTTGGCTTGTTCAAATGCATTTTGCCCGGTTGAACCATCGAGAACCAGCAATACTTCATTGGGTGCCGTTGGCACTACCTTTTTCATTACTGATTTAATCTTGCTCAACTCGTTCATCAGATTCACCTTGTTGTGCAAACGTCCGGCAGTATCAATAATCACCACATCAGCACCCTGCGATTTGGCCGACGAAAGAGTGTCGAAAGCGACAGATGCCGGATCAGCACCCATGGCCTGTTTTACCAACGGAACCTGCACGCGATCGGCCCAAATCTGAAGCTGATCGATTGCTGCTGCACGGAATGTATCGGCCGCACCCAAAACCACCTTTTTGCCGGCAGCTTTAAAATGATATGCCAACTTCCCGATAGTCGTGGTTTTTCCAACGCCATTTACACCGACAACCATTATAACATAGGGTTCGTCGCTTTCCGGAAGGTCAAAATCTTCCAGATCGTTGCTGTTATTTTCTTCGAGCAGGCTGGCAATTTCTTCTTTAAGCATCGAATTCAGCTCTGAAGTGCCAAGGTATTTATCAGCCGCTACTCGTTTTTCAATGCGTTCAATAATTTTCAGGGTCGTTTCAACACCAACATCCGAAGAAATGAGAATTTCTTCCAGATTATCCAGAACTTCATCGTCAACCTTCGATTTACCAACAATAGCGCGGCTAATCTTGGAAAAAACACTTTCCTTGGTTTTTGCAAGCCCTTGATCGAGGCTTTCTTTTTTCTTGCTGTTAAAAAGTCCGAAAATACCCATAATGACACATTTTAAGGAGCGGGAATCTAGTAATTCAACATTCAATAAAAAAAGCCTTCATCGGTGATGAAAGCTTTTTTCTATAGAGAAAAATTGTCTTATTTCTTGAAATAATCCTTTACATTTTCATTCGGAACAATTTCTTCCTGGAAAATGTAAGCACCGGTTTTTTCGGATTTTACCATCCGTACTACCTTTGAGTAACCTTTACCGGCACCTTTCTGTAATGATGCAACTACTTTCTTTGCCATACTATTTATTATTTAATTTCGCGGTGTACAGTAACTCGCTTTAAGTTAGGATTGTATTTCTTTTTTTCCAAACGTTCAGGAGTATTTTTCCTGTTTTTGGTGGTGATGTACCGTGAAGTTCCGGGAACTCCGCTTGTTTTTTGCTCGGTACATTCCATGATTACCTGAATTCTATTACCTTTCTTTGCCATCTCTCAAAGCTTAAATAGTTGTTATAATACCATTTTCCTTTGCACTTTTCAATGCAGCGTTCAATCCGATTTTGTTGATCGTGCGAATACCGTTAGCTGAAACAGTTAACGAAATCCAACGATCTTCTTCTGGATAATAGAACTTCTTTTTGAACAGGTTAGGAAGGAATTTCCTTTTTGTTCTGCGTTTTGAGTGAGAAACATTATTTCCCACCATTACTTTTTTTCCGGTTACTTGACAAACTCTTGACATTGCCTTATTTTTTAATCAGAATCTCACATTTTTCAAACAGACCGCAAAATAAGTACATTTTCTTCAAACGATCAAATAGTTTTATAAGTTTTTTCGATAATTTTCAACAACTTATTGTGTATAACTACTTCGTTGCTTAATATTAGTGATCTCACCAAATCAGTAAATTAGCGAAACTCAAACATCAAACACGAGAATGCTCTTTAACACGCTAACCTATTTCTGGTTTTTCTGCACTGTTTTTATCGTTTATTGGTTCTTTTTAAACAAAAGATATAAACTTCAGAACCTGTTTTTGCTGGCGGCAAGTTACTGCTTTTACGGTTGGTGGGATGCACGTTTCCTGATTTTAATTTTCATAAGCTCGACAGCCGATTTCTTCATCGGCCGGGCAATGCAAAATCAAACAACGACATCTAAAAGAAAACTGCTTCTTGGAATTTGCTTATTATTCAATCTCGGAATTCTGGGATTTTTCAAATATTACAATTTTTTTATTGAGTCATTTCTGGATGTTGCCCAATCATTAAGTGTTAATTTAAGTGTTACTACTTTAAAAATAATCTTGCCGGTTGGAGTGAGTTTTTACACTTTTCAATCGCTAAGCTACACCATCGACGTGTACAGAAACAAAATCAAACCAACGAATGATTACATTTCGTTTTTGGCTTTTGTAGCTTTTTTCCCTCAATTAGTTGCCGGCCCTATAGAACGGGCAACGCATTTGCTTCCTCAATTTCTGAAAGAACGAAAGTTTGATACAGAGAACGTAAAATCAGGTTTCCGATTTATTCTTTGGGGCTTATTTAAAAAGATGGTTATTGCCGATCGGCTGGCCTATTTTGTCGATCATGTTTACAATTCGTCAGCAAACTACTCCGGAATAACACTGGTAGCAGTAGCTTTTATGTTTAGCTTCCAGATTTATTGTGACTTTTCGGGATATTCCGACATTGCAATCGGATCGGCTCGCTTGCTGGGGTTCGATCTGATGCAAAACTTCCGGTTCCCCTATTTTTCGAAAAGCCTTCAGGAATTTTGGCAACGCTGGCACATCTCACTGTCAACCTGGTTTCGCGACTATGTTTATATTCCACTGGGAGGAAATCGGGTATCGAAAAAACGCTGGATTTTTAATATCCTGATAACTTTTACCTTATCCGGATTGTGGCACGGAGCCGCCGCAACTTTTGTCATCTGGGGATTTCTGCATGGATTATTTTTAGTCATTGAATCCTACATTAAACCCGACCGATCGGGCAAATTGAGGAACTGGCTTGGGTTTGCAGCCACCTTTTCGTTCGTAAATCTGGCCCTGATTTTTTTCAGGTCGAAGTCGCTGGATCAGAGCCTTGAAATATTTAGCCGATTAACCGACTTTAACTGGATATTTATAGATCAGCTGCTAAATGCCTGGCATACAAGCAATCAGTTTAAGGAATTTGCAATTTCGATAATGGTCGGATTTCCTATTTTCCTGATTACCGAGGTTTTAAGCCGAAAAAATGACTTTAATGAATTGATTGTCAATTTATCCACGATCAAGAGATGGGGCATCTATTTGTTTTTCACAGCATTGATTCTGATTTTTGGGGTGTTGGATTTGGCTCCTCAATTCATTTATTTTCAATTTTAAGATGAAAGAGGTTTTACAAAAAATAGCATTTTTCTTTGGTCTGCTGGCTATACCGGTTGTCCTGCTATTTGCTTTACCCTACTCCAACGAATTTGCACGACATTTCATTAAAGACGATTGCTACAATCACGGAGCATGGATTTTTGATCGACTCACTAAAAACGAAACTCCGATAGACATCGCATTTATTGGCTCATCGCACACAATTCATTCTTTTCAGGAAAAGAAAATGGAAATGGTATTGGAGAACCGATTTCATTTGGCCAATCTGGGTTACTGCCGGTTTGGTCGAAACCTGGAATATTTATTTGTAAAAGAACTCGTTGCAAGCAAAAATACAAAATTGGTGGTCATTGAAGTACATGAAGACGAGCCGAAAAACAGTCATGACATTTTTCCATATCTGGCCGATACAAAAGATTTGCTGATTAGTCCAACGTTTGTAAACCGTGACTTTTTTTCGGATGTGTTTAAAGGAGCCTCAGCAAGGCTGGAGCAATTTAAAGCAAAGTATATTTTTCAGGAAAAATATCCCGAACCCGATTTAAATCCATACGGTTATGGAGAATCAGACCGGTTGGCAACTGAAGAAGAATTTTTAAAGAACAAGCAAGGCTGGAGCAAATGGATCAAGAGTCGGGGTTCTTTTGAAATTGAACAAATCCAGTTAAAGTATCCGTATTCGTACCTTTTAAAGACTATCAATCTTTTGAAAAGCAGAAACATTCCCTTCTTGTTTGTGTATTTGCCCGAAAGTGGATCGAATTTTCAGAATCCGATTCGACTGGATTTTTATAAGCAATACGGACAAGTTCTGACATTACCGGACTCTATCCTAAATTCCCCGACAAATTGGATGGACGATATGCATTTTAATGACAGAGGTGCCTGTCAGGTTTCGGAATGGATGGCAAAAAAGTTGAAACAAATACTGGACGAAAAATGTCTTAATGAACGTATCGATTGATGTATTCTGATTCAACTTATATATTTGTATCACCATTAAATCCACGTAATTAATTTGAAACCCGACTAAAAGTGAATCCGCTACCCAACAAATACTATCCAACCATATTAGGAGCCATTCATTTGGTGGTTCTTTATACTTTCATTCAAACCATTATCGATTTTCCACTGGCGTTATTCGACTATTACAACGGAACTGATTACTTGTATAACCCATTCAAGAAAATCATCGTTGGTGTTGGCTCTCCACTTTTCATTTTTTATTACGCCTATAAAAAAGCGGGTGTTCCGCTGAAAGAACTTTTTCCGCTTAAATCGTTTAATATTCTGCTATTGGTTCCGGTTCTGTTCTTTATTTGGGGAGCCCAAAATCTTATCGGGGAAGTTAATGTGGCACTCGATAAAGTACTTCCTCCTCCATCGTGGTTTTGGGAATTATTCAATAAAATATTCGACAGCGACTACGGGATTTACGGTGCCATTTTAAAAGTTGTGATTATGGCGCCCATTATCGAAGAAATGATATTCCGCGGAGTAATTATGCACGGGCTGATGCGCAATTATTCACGATTTACCGCAGTTTCAGTTTCGGCGCTGATGTTTGCTTTGTTTCATCTCAATCCCTGGCAGTTCCCGGCTACATTTATATTAGGTATCCTCCTCGGAATACTGATGGTGCGCACAGGCAACCTTTTACTGTGCATTATCGGACATGCCATAAACAACGGATTAGTATTGGTTAGCATCCAATTTAACAGCGAGTTGCAAAACACTTTCTTTTTCCAAAGCAGTAAATCGAGCCAGCTCATGATCAGTACTTTCATAGCAGCCTTTGCCCTGATTTTTATTTTCATCATTACCAGTCGCAACACCGAAAACGAATAAAATAGGCGGAATCGTTTGTCAGTTTGGAATATGCACTATATTTACAAACCTAAAAACTCCTGAAATATCAAGCTCATGGAACGAGTAGCCATCTTTCCGGGATCGTTTGATCCATTTACCGTTGGACACGAAAGTATCGTAAAACGTGCCATCCCGCTGTTCGATAAAATTGTGATCATGATAGGGTATAACACCAACAAACGTTCATTCTTTCCGGTCGAAAAAAGGTTAAGATGGATCAACGAAGTTTTTAAAAATGAACCTAAAGTTTCGGTTGAAAGTCACGAAGGATTGACTGTGGATTTCTGCAAAAAAGTAAATGCCAAATATATTCTAAGGGGATTACGGACTTCGGCCGATTTTGAATACGAAAGAGCTATAGCACAGATAAATAAAAAGATGCACCCGCAAATCGAATCGGTGTTTTTGCTTACTATGCCCGAACATACACCTATCAATTCGACCATCGTCCGCGACATTATTCTGCACGGAGGCGACGCCAGTATGTTTTTGCCATCGTCATTAAACATGTCGGAATTTAAAGCCAACGAATAATTATTACCGATTCTGTTCGTTTTAACCCCAAACAGTACTTCAAGAAATATTATTCAGGCGTGAAACGAAAAACTGCACTCTTCCTTTTTATTTTGACCGGACTTCTATTCGCCGGAAAATCATGGTCGGCACAGGTAAAAATTTCAGGAAAAGCACCGGGATATACCTCAAATACAATTGATTTATACACTCTTCACGATTTTATTTCTGAAGAAAAGGTAAAACTTGGCACACTAAGGTTTGGTGCTGATGGTGCATTTTCTTTAACGACTGACATTACCGAAACCAATCTTTGTCTGGCCGACTTCGACGGTTACAAGGGGATGATTTATTTGGAGCCCGGAAAATCGTACGAAATTATTTTTCCGCCGAAACGAACACTTACTGAAGCACAAAAAAGGAATCCGTTTGTAAAGCCCGAGCCTGTGTGGTTTGGAATTGCCTCTCCCGACAAAAACGAATTGAATTATAAAATTCAGCAGTTCGAGCAGGAATATGCGAAACTCGAAAGCAAATATTTCGATCAGATTTTTGAAAGCCAGACCAAATCGCTGGTTGATACCATTAAACTATTGCTCGACAGCCGTTTCCCGAAAACAAACCTGCCATTTTTCGAGGCGCACAAGCTTTTCCGGAAAGCGAACCTCGATTTTGCACTCAACCAGGGAAAAACAGCCGAGTTTATGGAAACTTATTTCAGTAGCCACAAACCTGTTTATAACCAGGCGGCCTATTCGGTGATATTCAATCAGGTTTTTACCAATTATTTCAGCCGGCTGAATAATCCTGAAATTAATAAAGGAATCAATGCAGCAAACCTTCAGAAACTCGATGAATACTTCCAGCAAAAGCTGCATTTCAACAAGGATTTATCGCACCTGGTTCTTTTAAAATCGCTGAATGACGCTTATTACAGTAAGCAATTCGCCAAAGCCTCTATTCTGAAAATGCTTGGACAGGTGAAATCGCCGGAATGGAGCAACTATGAGCAAGAAACAGCCCGACTGATTTCAACGAGACTTGTTTATCTAACCAGCGGAACCACACCACCAGCCATTTCGCTCAAAAACCTAAATGGACAGAAAGTGAACCTGGCCGATTATCGGAATACCTATATTTATTTGCATTTTACCGATCCTCAAAATACGATTTGCCGTCAGCACCTCGATGCACTTAAATCGATATCGGCCCGATACAAGGAAAAACTGGTAATTATCAATGTTATTCCTGACGGAAAAGGATTTAAGAATGAAAGCGCATGGCCGGGAATTTTCACCACTACCGAAACCAATATTGAAACCAGTTATAAAGTAAAAACTTTCCCAAATTCGTTTTTGATCGGAAAAGACGGAAAGTTACTGCTCTCGCCCGCCCCAAACCCCATTGACGGGCTCGACCGGCAGATTGGGCAATTGCTAAAAAGCGATTATATCAGGGAAATGCAAAAATCAGGAAATCAAGGGTCTAAATAGTAGCTAACGATTTCTTTAGAAAGTCGGCCAGACTGGAATAGGTTTCAGCATACACTTCATCAAGCTCATCCAACGAAAACCATCTGACGGCTTCAATATCCTCTTCAACTTCCGGAACCGGAATTTCATTGCCTGAATAATTCATTAAGAACCATTTCGTCTCCTTCAGGACCAGATTTTCAGGAAAAGTATGGTATGGCGAACGATAGATATGATAGGTAGAATCGAGCTGTAGGATAAGATGTAATTCGGATAAGCCGCACTCC
Source organism: Prolixibacteraceae bacterium (assembly GCA_963678915.1). Lineage (GTDB taxonomy): Bacteria > Bacteroidota > Bacteroidia > Bacteroidales > Prolixibacteraceae > Aquipluma. The sequence goes on along the minus strand of OY787458.1, from coordinate 4,350,513 downwards.
TCCTCCACTTCGCGAATGGCGGCCTGTTCCGGAGTTTCCAATTTCTCAATTTTGCCCTTTGGAAGATCCCAAACCCCAAAGCGCCGAATAAACAACAATTTCCCTTCACTATTTTGCACCAACCCGCCTGCTGCAGGGATCTCAATAAACCGTTTGCGAAATCGATTCCACACCTGATCATTTTCCCCGTTCGGAATAAAGTAATCCAAAGGTAATTTACTTAATTCAACATTATTAATCATCTCATCCACAACAGAATAATTATTCAAATCGAGATTTTTCAGAATGTTATTATTTAATGATTTCTTCATTTCTGAATCAAACAGGATAGTCGAGCCATTGAAAAAAACTTTGTACATTTGTCAGCAATTAAAAAGGAAATAACCATGATTGAACAAATTCAACTCGAAGTTACAAAAAGACTGCTACACATCAATACCATAAAAGTACAGCCAAACAATCCGTTTACCTGGGCATCAGGTTGGAAAGCCCCAATTTATTGCGATAACCGCAAGATTTTGTCTTATCCCGAAGAACGGACATTCATTTGCCAGAAATTCTGCGAAATCATCCGCGAAAAATATCCACAGGCTGAAGTAATTGCAGGAGTGGCCACCGGAGCAATTGCTCACGGTATGCTGGTTGCACAGGAACTGGGATTGCCTTTCATTTATGTTCGTGCAAAACCAAAAGATCACGGACTGGAAAACCTGATTGAAGGTGACATGAAAGCCGGACAGAAAGTGGTGATTATTGAAGATTTGGTATCAACCGGATTGAGCAGTTTGAAAGCTGCCGATGCCATCACCAATTTTGGTGGCGATGTTCTGGGAATGGTAGCCATTTTCACCTACAACTTCCCTCAGGCACGCAAAAATTTTGCTGATGCAGGTCTGGAACTTACCGCACTGAGCCGTTATCAGGTATTGATTGACCTGGCATTACAATCGGGCGACGTTAAACCTGAAGAAGTTGAAAAACTCAACCAATGGCGCGAGCAGCCTGAAAGCTGGGGAAAATAGATTATTACAAATCAATATAATTTCCCCTTTTCTGAAAGGAAAAGGGGATTTTCTTTTTAAAACAGGAATTGTATGGGTTCAACAAGATACGTCAGTGACATCAAAGTCGTAAATAATAATCAGGAAATCATCTATAATTACCTTTCGAATTTCGAAAATCTGTCGAAGTACGTAAACGAAGGATTACTGTCAAAAATGACAGAACAAGTTCCTCAAATTCAGATTTCCAACTTCGAATCTGATGCCGATTCATGCCGGTTCCAGATTAGCGGAATGGGCCTGGCCGAGATCCGGATTATTGAACGTGAACCCGTTAAAAATATCAAGATTGGCAGCAGCGGAAGTATGCCGGTTGGAATAACATTCTGGATTCAATTGTTACACGTTTCAGCCTACGAAACCAAACTTCGGCTTACCCTGGATGCCGACATGAGCATGATGATTAAAATGCTTGTAAACAAAAAGCTTGAAGAGGGAATCAACCGTCTGGCTGATATGCTGGCTGCGTTGCCTTATAAATAGAGGCCAATATTAAATTGCTGTTAACCGAAAAGACCGGGGACAGAAGTTTGAAGTAGAGGATTAATTAATAATTCAGTCATTCAATCCTTCAGACTTTTGAAGAAACTCAACTTCCTTGAAATGAAATTCAAGCACTTTTCCATCTTTTTTCCGGATAAGTAATTGGCCAATTTCGTTCACTCCAACAATCTGACCTTCAAAAACCTCATCCTCGGCTTTGTAAAAATGCAATTCATTCAGGCGGTAAAGAGCAGCCAAAAACTCATTATCAATTTGCTCTTCCTGACCATCGCGTAACATCGAATAATATCGGTCTATTTCTGAAAGTATTTCCGAAAGGATTATATCACAATCATAGTGCTGATTTGTCAGCATTTTTAGCGACACCGGATTTGGGGCATCGCTCCGGAAAACTGTTTGATTGACATTTAAGCCAATTCCAACGATTGAATTATTCAACACGCCATTCATTACCGAATTCTCGATTAGTATTCCACAAAGCTTCCGGTCACCAACATAAATATCGTTTGGCCATTTTATCTTTACACCACTAACATATTTATTTATAGCGATATAAATACCGAGTGAAACAACTTTCGACAATCGGAATTGTCGTCTCATTTCAACAAAATCCGGACATAAAACAATCGAGAAAAGTAAGTTTTGCCGGGGTTCGCTTTCCCAAACGTTCTTTTGCTGTCCTCTGCCCATGGTCTGCTCGTATGTCAAAAAGACAGTACCCTCCGTCGGTTCGTTTTCCCTGATTTGCTGCTTGGCATAGTTGTTGGTAGAATCGATTACCTCTAAGCGTACAATTAAATTCCCAATAATTTGATCCATGCTGCCGAGTTAAATTTGTATTTCCAATATGAAGTTGGAGAATTCGTTGTACAAGTTTAATCACTTATAATGTGGTAAAAAATTTATCTTTGTAGTTCTAATAAATATTTATGAACAAAAGCGTAAAAGAAAGAGAAACTGAACAATTGATCGATGCCATTGTTGAAGGGATTCAAAGAAAAAAAGGACAGGAAATTATCAAAATTGACTTAACGAAAATTAACCATACTGAATGTAAATATTTCATCATTTGCCACGGAAATTCAGTCACTCATGTGGATGCCATAGCCCACTCTGTTGAAGATACTGTTGAAGAGCTTGCCAACCAAAGTGCCTGGCATAAAGATGGATACCGAAACTCACTCTGGATTTTGCTTGACTATGCCGATATCATGGTTCACATTTTTCAAAAAGAATCCAGGCAATTTTACGACCTCGAAAACTTATGGGCTGATGCACATATCGAAATAATAAAAGAAGAAAACTAAATATAAAATGGGAAACAATAATAAAAACAAGGAAAAGAACAATTTCAGCAACATGAGTTCAGGAAGTAGAGCTCCCAAATTCAATCCTTACTGGATTTACGGGGTGGTAATTATTTCCTTTCTCGTAATCCAATGGTTTACTTTGGGCGGTGGACCGGTTGAAACTAACTGGAATGAAGTTAAAACCACCATGCTGGCCAATAACGACATAAAAAAGATCATTATTGTAAATGAAAAAGAAGCCCAGATTTACCTGAAGGAAAGCAGCTACGACAAATATGCATCAAAGCTTAACAATGGTTTTACGGCTCCAGCCAAAACTGGGCCGCACTACTTTTTCGAAATAGGTCCGCCTGAAGCATTTGCCAACAACTTGAAAGAAGCACAGTCTAATGTTTCTGAAGAGAATAAAATTGGAGTTGAGTATAAAACAGTACACAACTACATGGGCGAAATTCTTAGCTGGGTACTGCCATTTGCTGCATTTATCCTGCTTTATTGGTGGATTTTCAGAAGAATGAGCAAAGGCTCTGGCGGCGGCGGTGCCGGAAATATTTTCAACGTTGGAAAATCACAGGCCAAAGTATTCGACAAGGATTCACGGGTAACCAACACATTTAAAGACGTTGCCGGACTTGCTGAAGCCAAACAGGAAGTTGAAGAAATTGTTGACTTTCTGAAAAGCCCGACCAAATTCACAAAACTGGGTGGTAAAATTCCGAAAGGCGCTCTTTTGGTTGGCCCTCCCGGAACAGGGAAAACCTTATTGGCAAAAGCCGTTGCCGGCGAAGCCAACGTGCCGTTCTTCTCTATGTCGGGATCCGATTTCGTTGAAATGTTTGTTGGTGTGGGCGCATCGCGTGTTCGTGATCTGTTCAAGCAAGCCAAAGAAAAATCGCCTTGTATTGTATTTATCGACGAAATTGACGCCATTGGCCGTGCCAGAGGTAAAAATCCAAACTTCGGCTCGAACGACGAGCGCGAAAATACTCTGAACCAGCTTCTTACCGAAATGGACGGTTTCGATACCAACTCAGGTGTTATCATTTTAGCCGCGACCAACCGCGCTGACATTCTTGATAAAGCACTTATGCGTGCAGGCCGTTTCGACCGCCAGATTCATGTGGAATTGCCTGATCTGAATGAACGTCAGGAAATATTCAATGTTCACCTCCGGCCAATTAAACTTTCGCCCGAAGTTGATCCTGCTTTCCTTGCCAAGCAAACTCCGGGATTTTCGGGTGCCGATATCGCCAATGTTTGTAACGAAGCTGCCTTGATTGCCGCCAGAAATAACAAAGATCTGGTTGACAAACAGGATTTCCTCGATGCGGTTGATCGTATCATTGGTGGATTGGAAAAGAAGAATAAAATCATTTCGGTTGAAGAAAAACGCCGCATAGCATATCATGAAGCCGGACACGCTACTATAAGCTGGTTGCTGGAACATGCCCATCCGCTGTTGAAGGTAACTATCGTTCCTCGTGGAAAAGCACTTGGCGCCGCCTGGTATCTTCCGGAAGAACGCTCAATTACAACCAAAGATCAGCTGCTCGACGAAATGTGCTCGGCATTGGGCGGACGTGCAGCAGAACAAATCGTTTTCAACAGTATCTCTTCTGGCGCACAAAACGACCTCGAAAAAGTGACCAAGCAAGCTTATGCCATGGTTAGTATTTTCGGTATGAGTGATAAAGTTGGAAATGTAAGTTATTACGATTCATCTGGTCAAAACGAATATGCATTCAGCAAACCATACAGCGAAAAAACAGCTGAACTGATTGATGCTGAATCGAAGCTATTGATTGAAACCCAATATAACAGAGCTGTGGAAGTTCTGATGACAAACAAAGAAGGTCATGAAAAACTGGCTGAACGGCTTTTGGAAAAGGAAGTAATCTTCAGCGAAGATCTGGAAAATATATTCGGAAAACGGAAATGGGGAAAACCGCTGATGGTTGCTGATTCGAAGAAAGAAACAACCGCAGAACTTCCTGAAAATACTGAAATCACTACCGAATCTGAATCAGCTTAATGGAATCAGCTAAAAATAAAATTCTGGCCCGCTTAAAGGCCGCTCAAGACAAAAGAGGTGAAATCGAGGTAACAACCCCCGATTTCACCTCTCCTATTTATCATCCGCTCAACTCCTCGCTGAGTCAGGAATTCAAAACCAACCTTGAATTAATTGGTGGAAAAGTATTCATCTGCAAATTGAAAACCGATGTTACTGACCAGATTAAACTGATTTGCGAAGAGAAGCAACAGAACCAAATATTCTGTACCGATCCCGACGTAAAATCACTCATCAGCAGTGACCTTAAGATCAACTCAGACGAAGCTTCGTTTGCCGAAATATCAATAGGTATTACCGGTTGTGAATTTTTGGTAGCCCACCTGGGATCAGTCCTTGTAAGTTCAGCTCAAATTTCCGGTCGTCGTCTTAATGTCTTTCCGGAAACGCACATTGTTGTGGCCCACGAATCCCAGCTTACAGATTATTTAGACAGTGCGCTTGAAAAACTGCGAAACAAATACAAAAATGAATTACCTTCGTTAATCAGCAATATTACCGGGCCAAGCCGCACTGCCGATATTGAAAAAACGCTGGTAATGGGTATGCATGGACCGAAATCACTGTTTGTGATAATTGCTGAGGAACCAATTTAATAACTAAACTATGGAAAAAGACTGGGTTTGTGTATTTCGGACCGAGCAGAGTTTTCAGGCCGAAATGGCAAAAGAAATTCTGGAAAATGAGGAAATAAACAGCGTTGTTCTGAACGAAAATGATTCGAATTTCCCCTCAATCGGAGAATTTGAAGTATGGGTACACCAGGATTTTGAAGTAAAAGCGACTGAACTTTTAAAAGATTTAATCCTTTGAAGAAATTAATTACGCGAACGATCACCGGCATCGTTCTTGTCCTGGTTATGCTGACAGCTATTCTGGTCAGCGAGTATAGTTTTGTGGCATTGTTTCTTCTTATTCTGGCTGCTGGAATCAACGAATTTATCGGTCTTTTTAAGCAATCAGAAGTTAAACCCAATATTTTTTTTAGTTACCTGGGTTCGGCCTGTTTATTTCTATTGTCGTTTCTGGTAGCTAAAGGAACTATCGAAATCAAATATTTCCTTGCATTACTGCCTCTTCTCGTTGTGATTATGGCGGCCGAACTTTATAGAAAAAAGGACAAACCGGTAGAAAATATTGCAGTTACCATATTCAGCATTCTTTATCTGGCTGTGCCCTTATCACTCATCAATTTTCTGGTGTACTCTCACGTTTTTAATGATAATCTTTATACTCCAAAATTACTTATTGCCTTATTTGCTCTGATCTGGATTCATGATTCCGGGGCATATCTGGTAGGTGTTTCAATTGGAAAACACAGGCTCTTCGAACGTATATCACCAAAAAAATCGTGGGAAGGTGCTATCGGCGGAACATTAATTGCCGTTGGTGCATCTTATTTCATCCCCGCTTTTATTCCTGAAGTAAAACTGATTCATTGGATTTTCATTAGCATTCTGGTCGTCGTATCTGCAACATTTGGCGATTTAACCGAGTCGATGTTCAAACGTTACTTCGGAATCAAAGACAGTGGAAACATACTTCCCGGCCATGGCGGAGTGCTTGATCGTTTTGATTCACTGTTTTTTGCAGTACCGGTATTTGTTGTGTACCTCGAACTTTTTGTCGTATAAAACTACAACTGACTGCTTAGGCTAAAGCCCTTAAATTCAGATGTTTTTTCATTTTTGTTCACTTAAAAGTGGCAATACAACCAAAAAGCGCAATTATTTGCTATTTTTGAGGCCAAAATTCAAGACATAAATGAAATTTCACAAAGCTGGCAAAAGAACTATTTATTACGCAACCGCAATATTTGCGGCCCTTATCATCGTTTCATTTTTATTTATTGCCGACAGCATCATCAGGTTTGGTATATTGGGTGCTTACGCTGTAGTTTATTTTCTGATTATTCAATTTTTCAGGTACCCTCAGCGCTCCATTATTCTGAATGAAAATGTAATCATATCGCCTGCCGATGGGAAAATCTGCGAAATCAAGGAAACTTTCGAAAACGAATATTTAAAAGCAAAATGCCTTCAGGTATCTATATTTATGTCGCCAACTAATGTGCACATCAACTGGATTCCGGTCCCGGGATTAGTAACATACATGAAGCATAAAGACGGCGAATTTTATGCTGCTTTTAAAGATAAATCGGCCGAAGAAAACGAACGCACAACCACAGCTGTAAAACTGAAAGATGGCCGTGAAATTGTAATGAAACAGATTGCCGGGGCAATGGCTCGCCGTATTATTAACTACGTGAAAGTTGGTGACGCTGTCGATCAAAAAACCGAGCTGGGCTTTATCCGATTTGGCTCACGTGTCGATCTGTATCTGCCACTCGGCACCAAGTTGAATGTTCAGTTGAAAGAAAAAGTAAAAGGCTCTCAAACCATCATTGGCCAAATTTAATCATGAGCCGAACAAGCAACATATTTTTCTGGGTACCTAACACGATTACATCGCTAAACCTGGCGAGTGGCTGTCTGTCTGTTTTTTTTGCAGTTGACGGGCAATTGGGACTGGCTGCAATATTTATTTTTGCAGCAGCAGTTTTCGATTTCTTCGATGGATTTTCAGCCCGCTTACTCAAGGCTTATTCAGCCATTGGCAAAGAGCTTGATTCACTAGCAGATTTGGTTTCTTTTGGATTAGCCCCTGCAGCCATTGTTTTTACTTTGCTCGAACTAACTTTGTTTGGAACGAATCAGCACATTCAGGATATTGAAGCAAATTTAAATCAATGGATTCTGCTCTTATCAAGCCTGGTTATTCCTGTTGCCGGTGCATTCCGTCTAGCCAAATTTAATACCGACGACCGCCAAAGCGATCAATTCCTGGGAATGCCCATACCTGCGAATGCCATTTTCTTTGCTTCACTTGCATTAGTGCTTATTTTAGGCGACCAAAAGTTCATTGAACCAATAATTCTAAATAAATATACGCTTCTCATATCCATTTTTGCCTGCTCATTCCTGATGGTTTCAGAATTACCGATGTTCAACCTGAAGTTTAAAAACGTCAGACTTAAAGAAAATGCTCTTCGCTATTTCTTTCTTGTAACAACGCTGCTTATGCTGATATTCCTTCAGTTTTATGCCCTGCCATTAATCATTATTTGGTATGTGTTGCTTTCAGGCATCAGCTATCTTTCAGGAACAAAGTAAAAGATTCAGAATTTTAACTATTATAAAGAAGCGCTCCGGATCCGGGGCGCTTCTTTCATTAAATAACTTATTCATAACATTATAGTCTGGATTTTAACCTTCAATTAACAAACAAAATTTGGACATTTTAATAAGTGTTTTTAAGACACGTTAAGGATTTAATATTAACGTTAAGAATTGTATATTATTCGATCCAAATCCCCGTCAGACTTCATTTTTCCACGAATATATTTTCTAGTTTTACGAACAAATCGGTCAAACGATCGTTTATTACTTCACAATAAACTTTTTAAAATGCCTCAGGATTATATACCAATTTTGATTCAATCGATTGTTGTTTTGGGCTTTGTAATCACCACCATGGTTGCAACACATTTTTTAGGCCCGAAACGCTCATCGAAAGCCAAACTCGAGAATTTCGAGTGTGGAATCGAAGGAATGGGAAACGCTCGTAGTCCATTTTCAGTTAAATATTTTCTTATCGCTATACTCTTTGTTCTCTTTGACGTTGAAGTTATTTTCATGTATCCGTGGGCAGTAAATTTCAAAGATTTGGGCAAAGATGGATTTCTGGAAATGTTTTTATTTATGATTCTCGTGCTGGCAGGCTTCATTTATATACTCCTGAAAGGTGCTTTAAAGTGGGATAAAAACTAATTCAGGAAGGGAAAGAAATCATGTCAGAAAATCAAATAATTACTCCGAGCATAGCAGAAGCACCTGAAGGGATTTCAGGACAAGGGTATTTTGCAACATCGCTGGATAAAGCAGTTGGTCTGGCCAGGAAAAATTCGCTTTGGCCGCTTCCTTTTGCGACATCCTGCTGCGGAATTGAATTCATGGCAACCATGGCCTCTACTTACGATTTGGCCAGGTTTGGTTCCGAAAGATTAAGCTTTTCACCTCGTCAGAGCGATTTGCTGATGGTAATGGGAACTGTGGCTAAAAAGATGGGCCCCGTATTACGCGAAGTTTACATCCAGATGGCCGAACCCAAATGGGTAATTGCCGTTGGAGCCTGTGCCTCGAGTGGCGGTATTTTTGACACATACAGCGTTTTACAGGGAATCGACCGCATTATACCGGTTGATGTTTACGTACCCGGATGCCCGCCCCGCCCCGAGCAAATTATTAACGGAATACTGAAAATTCAGGATTTGGTAGGAAACGAATCGCTCAGAAGAAGAAACTCTGAGATGTATAACGACTTATTGGGGAAATACAACATAGAATAAAGCTGAAACCAGCTTTTATATGATTGAAATTGTTTAAGTTCATCAAAAATATTCAGAAATTACTGAAAATTTAAAAACCAAATTTGTGTATCCGATTAACCCAGACAGAGACCAGTTAGTTGTCGATAAATTACACGATCGATTCGGAGATGCAATTCTGTTGCACGAAACATTGGTCGATATGCTTTGTATTACAGTGCGGAAAGAGCCGATCTATGAAATTTTAAACTTCCTGCGCAGCGAACAGGAACTTCAGTATAATTTTTTAACCACTTTATGTGGAATGCACTACCCTCAAAATGATCAGTTAGGGGTAGTTTACCATTTGCAGAGCTTCACTAACAACCATAGAATCAGAATTAAAACAGTTTTAGAACTTGCTGATCCAAAAATACCAACCATTACTTCTATTTGGCCTGCTGCCAACTGGATGGAAAGGGAAACTTATGATTTTTTCGGAATACAGTTCGAAGGTCATCCTAATCTGAAGCGCATTTTGAACGTTGACGAAATGACCGTATTCCCGCTCCGGAAAGATTTTCCGTTGGAAGATCCGACCCGTGAAGACAAAGATGATAGCATGTTTGGACGATAAACAGAGAGTTATAAATTTTGAGTTATGGATTATGAGTCACGAACGGTTTGAACAACTTCTGACTCCTGATCTCTGACTTCTGACTTTAATATATGGCACAAGGATCTCATATCGATTATTGGGAAAAAGACATTGTAAGTTCGGAAGAACACAAAGAATACAATACCCTGAATGTTGGGCCAACACACCCTGCAACCCATGGCGTATTTCAGAATGTGATGCTGATGGACGGGGAGTTCATCGTTAGCACCGAACAAACCATTGGCTACATTCACCGGGCATTCGAAAAAATAGCCGAACGCCGGCCTTTTTACCAGATTACTCCCCTTACCGACCGGTTAAATTATTGCTCGTCGCCCCTGAATAACATGGGCTGGCACATGACCGTTGAAAAATTACTGGGTATTGAAACGCCTAAACGAGTTGATTACCTCCGCATTATTGTGATGGAATTGGCTAGGATTGCCGACCACCTCATTTGCAACAGCGTAATTGGGGTTGACAGTGGTGCACTTACCGGCTTCACTTATCTTTTCCAGGACAGGGAATTTATTTACGAGATATACGAAGAAATTTGTGGTTCGAGGCTGACAACCAACATGGGCCGAATCGGAGGATTCGAGCGTAATTTCAGTCAAAAGGCATGGGAAAAGATTCGTCATTTTCTGAAAAGCTATCCTGTGAAGCTCAAGGAATTCGAGAATCTGCTGGCAAGAAACCGTATTTTCATGGACCGAACCATCAATGTAGGAGCATTTTCAGCAGAACGTGCCCTTGCTTACGGTTTCACCGGTCCGAATCTTCGTGCTTGTGGTGTGGATTATGATGTGCGCGTAATGAACCCCTATTGCTCGTACGACGAGTTCGATTTTATTGTCCCAATCGGTCAGAGTGGCGATACGTACGACCGTTTTATGGTTCGTCAGGAAGAAATGTGGCAAAGCCTACACCTTATTGAGCAGGCTGTTGCCAAACTCGATAAAATGGACGACAAGGAGACTTATTTTGCCGCCGATCCGCGATTTGTGCTTCCACCCAAAGAAAAGGTGTATAACAACATGGAAGCGTTGATCTGGCATTTCAAAATTGTGATGGGCGAAACTGATATTCCTGCGGGTGAAGTTTACCATTGCATCGAAGCCGCCAATGGCGAACTTGGATTTTATTTGGTGAGCGATGGTGGTCGCACGCCATCCCGATTGCATTTCCGCAGACCATGCTTTATTTATTATCAGGCATATCCTGAAATGGTTACCGGAAATATGCTCTCGGATGCCGTGCTGACGATGAGTTCAATGAATGTGATTGCCGGAGAACTCGACGCTTAACGCAAGAAAGAGGAAAATATACGATTATAGAAATGATATTCTTTGCCGTCAGCTTTTGCCGCGTGCATTGACAAACTAAATATAAATGCAGAATACCCCAAATAAAATTGAATTTAACAGCCAAACGCTGGAGCTTGTCAACAAGCTTATCAATCGCTATCCGGAAGGCAGGCAAAAATCGGCCCTATTGCCGGTGCTGCATATCGCTCAGGCTGAAAATAACGGCTGGCTTAGTTCTGAGGTGATGGACTACGTAGCATCGCTGCTCAGTATTCAGCCTATTGAAGTGTACGAAGTAGCCACTTTTTACAGCATGTTTAACCTTAAACCGGTTGGAAACTGTGTCATCGAGGTTTGCCAGACCGGCCCTTGCTGGCTCAATGGATCGGAAGATATTCTGAAGCATTTTGAGCAGCGTCTGGGAATAAAACCAGGAGAAACCACTGCCGACGGACGTTTTACGCTGAAAAAAGTTGAATGCCTTGCTGCCTGCGGAAATGCACCGGTTATTCAGGTAGGAACCGAGTACCACGAAAATATGACCAAAGAAAAGGCAGATGAGCTGCTGCATCAATGGACTCAGGAAAATAAATGTTCGCACACAAACCCCTATTTGTAAGTCATGGCACAGAAGATTTTGCTAAATAATATCGATGTTCCAGGGCTTGCCGGTTTTGATGTTTATCGAAAACTTGGGGGATATAGCTCGGTTGAGAAAACCCTGAAATATTTTTCTCCGGATGAAGTAACAGCCGAGGTTAAAAAATCGGGCTTGCGTGGCCGTGGAGGCGCAGGTTTTCCGGCCGGAATGAAATGGAGTTTCATAGATAAAAGCAGCGATAAACCCCGCTATTTTGTTTGTAATTTCGACGAAAGTGAACCGGGAACCTTCAAAGACCGCCACATTGGTCAATTGAACCCGCACCAGCTGATTGAAGGGATGATTTTGGGCTCGTATGCATTGGGAGCCCGCACTTCGTACATCTACATCCGCGGCGAGTTGTTTTATGTTCTTCGGATTATCGAAAAAGCAATTGAAGAAGCTTATGCCAACGGATTCCTTGGTGAAAACATTCTGGGAAGTGGCTATTCGCTCGACCTGTATTGTCAGCCCGGTGGAGGCGCTTACATCTGCGGCGAAGAAACTGCGCTGATTGAATCACTCGAAGGGAAACGCGGAAACCCGCGTATTAAACCACCATTCCCGGCTATTGTGGGTTTATACGACTGTCCAACGGTGGTAAATAATGTGGAAACAATCTCGGCATTGCCGTGGATCATGAATAACGGCGCTGAAGCATATTCGGCTATTGGCGTTGGCAACAGTAAAGGGACCAAACTCATTTCGGCCTGCGGACACATCAACAAACCAGGCATCTACGAAATCGATCTTGGTCTTCCGGTTGAAGAATTTATATACAGCGACGAGTATTGTGGTGGAATCCGGAATGGCAACAAGCTGAAAGCCGTTGTCGCGGGGGGTTCTTCGGTGCCAATCCTTCCGGCCGATTTAATTCTGAAAACAGCCAAAGGAGAACCACGCCTGATGAGTTACGAATCGCTGGCCGAAGGTGGTTTCGAAACAGGGACTATGCTCGGGTCGGGTGGATTCATTGTAATGGATGAAACTACCTGTATTGTGAAGAACCTGCTGACTTTTGCCCGGTTCTACCATCACGAATCGTGCGGACAATGCAGTCCCTGCCGCGAAGGTACTGGATGGATGGAGAAAATTTTGCAACGAATTGAAGATGGGAACGGCACGATGAAAGACATCGATTTGCTGTTTAATATTTCGAAACACATAGAAGGAAATACGATTTGCCCGTTGGGCGACGCTGCTGCCTGGCCGGTGGCAAGCGCAATCCGTCATTTCCGTCAGGAATTTGAAGATCACGTAAAACAACAGAAATGTCCCTTATCAAGGTAACAATTGACAATATTGAGGTAGAAGTTGAGCAGGGAACGACCATACTCGAAGCTGCCCGCAAAATAGGCGGCGCCGTTGTTCCGCCAACCATGTGCTACTATTCGAAACTCGAAGGCAGTGGCGGCAAATGCCGTTCGTGCCTGGTTAAAGTGGCGCAGGGATCGGCTAAAGATCCGCGTCCGATGCCCAAACTGGTGGCCTCGTGTCGTACTGCCGCGCAGGACGGTATGGTAGTTCAAAACATTACTTCTCCGGAAGTGATGGAGAACAGGAAGGCGATTACCGAGTTTTTGTTGCTCAATCACCCGCTCGATTGCCCGGTTTGCGACCAGGCTGGCGAATGCCACCTTCAGGATTTATCGTACGAACACGGATTGGTTGACACTCAAACCATTGAAGAGCGCCGGACTTTTGCGCCCATCGATATTGGCGATAAAATAAAGCTGCACATGAACCGGTGCATCCTGTGCTACCGTTGTGTGATGGTTGCCGATCAACTGACCGACCAGCGCGTGCATGGCGTTTTGGGCCGTGGCGATCATTCTGAAATCAGTACATACATTACCAAAGCTGTTGATAACGATTTCTCCGGAAATATGATCGATGTTTGCCCGGTTGGAGCACTCACCGACAGAACATTCCGGTTTAAAAGCCGCGTGTGGTTTACCAAACCGTTTGATGCGCACCGCGATTGCCCTAAATGCAGCGGAAAAGTTGTGCTGTGGAAGAAAGGTGATGAAATTCTTCGGGTAACCGGAAGAAAAGACAAATACGGCGAGGTAGAAGAATTCATTTGTAACGACTGCCGGTTTGAACACAAGGAGAATTCGGACTGGACGATTGAAGGCCCAAGAAAAATTGAGCGGCATTCGGTAATTTCTCAGAATCATTACGAGAAAATGATGGAGACTGAAGCTCAGAAGAAGACTGATAAAGATTAGTTTAAAAATATAAAAACAGGTATCTGGTAAACCATTGCAAGTACCTGACAGTTAAATACTATTATGGATTGGACGTTATATATTTATAAAACCATTTTCCTGGTCATCATATTCCTGATTACACTGGTAATTGCCATGTACTCGACCTATGGGGAACGGAAAGTAGCCGCATTTATGCAGGATAGGCGGGGACCTAACCGTGCCGGGCCATTTGGTCTGTTACAACCGTTGGCCGACGGGGTTAAAATGTTTATGAAAGAAGAAATCATCCCCCTTACTGCCAATAAAAAACTGTTTATTTTAGGGCCATCCATTGCCATGATAACCGCCATGCTCACCGGAGTGGTCATTCCTTGGGGAGGTACTTTAAACATCGGAGGACTCGATTTTTCGATGCAGATTGCCGACCTGAACATTGGTATTCTCTATGTTTTTGCGATGGTTTCCATTGGCGTTTACGGCATTATGATCGGAGGATGGGCCTCAAATAATAAATATGCATTGCTGGGTGCCATCAGGGCTGCCTCGCAGATGATCAGCTACGAAATTGCGATGGGAATGTCGATTATTGCTTTGATCCTGACCACCGGATCGCTGAGTCTTCACGACATTGTACAGCAGCAACACGGTATCAACTGGAATATTTTCCACCAGCCACTCGGGTTCCTGATTTACCTGATTTGTTCCATTGCCGAAACCAACCGTGCCCCATTCGACCTTCCGGAGTGCGAAACCGAATTGATTGGTGGTTACCACACCGAATACAGCTCGATGAAACTGGGTTTTTACCTGTTTGCCGAATATATTAACATGTTTGTGTCGTCGGCAGTAATTGCCACCTTGTATTTTGGCGGCTACAACATGCCATTTATTGATCATATGGGACTGTCGGCCAACCTGGTCACCTTGCTTGGCTCACTGTTCTTCTTCCTGAAAATTTTCTTTTTCATTTTCCTGTTTATGTGGATCAGGTGGACTTTGCCCCGATTCAGGTACGACCAGCTGATGAATCTTGGCTGGAAGAAACTTATGCCGTTGGCTATTTTCAACATTATGGCCACTGCGACTTATTACTATTTCACAGTACTAAAATAATCGGGAACTACCATGCAAGCATTGACAAACAGATCGAAAGTGGTTTCAAATAAGAAGATGACCTTCTGGGAATGGATTTATCTTCCGGCCATTGTAAAGGGAATGTCCATTACACTGAAACATTTTTTCAGAAAAAAAGCCACCATAAGTTATCCTGAACAGCAACGCGAATTTAGCCAGGTTTACCGCGGACACCACGTTCTCAAACGCGACGAGGAAGGCCGCGAACGCTGCACTGCATGTGGTTTGTGTGCGGTTGCCTGTCCGGCCGAGGCCATTACCATGATTGCCGCCGAAAGGAAGCCCAGTGAAGAACATTTGTATCGCGAGGAGAAATACGCTGAAGTATATGAGATCAACATGTTGCGCTGTATTTTTTGTGGCGATTGCGAAGAAGCCTGTCCGAAGGAAGCTATTTTCCTGACCGACCGTATTGTTGAGTCGGAATATGAGCGGCAGCCGTTTGTGTACGGTAAAAACCGGTTAGTTGAATCGCTCGACCCGGCTAAACGCATCGATGTTTCGAAACGACAGACCGAAAGTGTATTGAAATTCAAGCAGAACAAGCGTTTTGCACACAACAAATAAAACAATTTACGATTAGACGATTTACAATCTACGATTATCGCTACTCGAAAATAGTATGAATCAATGGTAAATCGTAAATAATTAAATAGTAAATGAAATGACATTTTTATTTTATTTTCTTTCAGCAATCATGGTTATCAGCGGATTGTTCGTGGTATTTTCCCGCAGTCCGATAAACAGCGTACTTTCGCTGATCATGTGCTTTATAGCCATGGCTGGCCATTACATTTTACTGAATGCCCAGTTTCTGGCAGTTGTTCACCTGATTGTTTATACCGGGGCCATCATGGTTTTGTTCCTCTTTGTAATTATGCTTTTGAACCTGAATAAAGCCACCATTCCGCAAAAAACGTCGCTTACCCGTGTTGCTGCTGTAGTTGCCGGAGGTTTATTCTTCCTGGTAATGGTTGCTGCCACACGCCATACGTTGGAAATTACCCCACGATACCCGTTTACCAGCAAGATTGGTCTGGTTTCGGAAGTTGGAAAGGCCTTATTTCACGAGTTCCTTTTGCCTTTCGAAGTTTCGTCGGTACTGTTTATTTCGGCCATGATCGGAGCGGTAATGTTCGGAAAAAAAGACGGAATTACGAAAATGTAGAGGTGAATTATGAGTGATAAGTTATGAGTGATAAGAAAAGTATCATACAAGATAAGAGTTTTGCTTTTGCTGTGAGGATAATAAAGCTTTATCAATATCTGGCAGATACTAAGAAGGAATATGTTTTAAGCAAACAATTATTGAGAAGTGGAACTGCAATTGGAGCCTTGGTAAGAGAAGCGCAAAATGCAGAAAGCAAAAAAGACTTTATACATAAACTGGGCATCGCTCAAAAAGAATGTGACGAAACCATTTATTGGATTGAATTACTGAAAGAAACAGAATTTATAAACCATATAGAATTTGAAAGTATTAACCATGAAGCCATTGAGTTATTAAAAATGCTGAAAAGTGCCATTATCACCTCGAAGCAAAAACTCATAACTCAAAATTCATAATTCATCACTATGAAGGAAATTACATCAGTCATACAACTTGTCCCGATTGAACACTACATCATGTTGTGTGTGACATTATTCAGCACCGGATTGCTGGGGATTTTGTTCAGGCGAAATACAATCATCATTTTAATGTGCATCGAGCTTATGCTGAACTCGGTGAACCTGTTGATTGCTGCTTTCTCGGCTTATCATTCCGACCCTTCAGGACAGGTTTTCGTATTTTTTATCATGATTGTTGCAGCGGCCGAGGTGGCTGTCGGACTTTCGATACTGGTGATGATGAAACGAAACGTTGACTCGGTAGATATTAACCTTTTGAACCGTTTGAAATGGTAGGATCGATACCCAATATAAACCTTGCATTGCTTGTTCCGGCGCTTCCGCTGCTTGGATTCCTGATTACAGGAATGGCCAACAAACGCTTAAAGCACAATCAGGCCGGAATAATTGCCAGCGCCATGGTTGGCCTGTCGTTTCTGATATCTGTTGCGTTGTTTTTTATGCTCAGGAATTCGGGACAGGATGCAGCCACGGTGACTCTTTTCAATTGGATTGCCATTGGAAACATGAATATTCCGTTCGCTTTCCTCATCGATCATTTGTCGCTGACTATGATGCTGATTGTAACCGGCGTTGGAACGCTGATACACATTTATTCCATTGGTTACATGCACGACGACAATCGTGTCAACTCGTTTTTTGCCCAAATGAACCTGTTTACCTTCAGCATGTTGCTGTTAGTAATGGGATCGAATTACCTCGTTTTGTTTATCGGATGGGAAGGCGTGGGACTCTGCTCCTACCTGCTCATCGGATTCTGGTTCAAAAACCCGGCATACAATTATGCTGCCCGCAAAGCCTTTGTGATGAACCGTATTGGCGACCTCGGATTCATCCTTGGAATTATCCTGCTTTTCTTCACTTTTAAATCAGTTTCGTTTACCGAAATTTTTTCTCAGGCCGGCGCCATGCAGGTAGGTACGCCAGTTATTACCCTGATCACCTTGCTCCTTCTGGTTGGAGCCACTGGTAAAAGCGCTCAAATTCCGCTTTACACCTGGCTGCCCGATGCAATGGCTGGTCCAACACCGGTTTCAGCATTGATCCATGCAGCAACCATGGTTACCGCCGGTATTTACATGATTGCCCGTTCGAGCATTCTGTACAACCTTGCTCCTCTGACGCTCGATGTCATTATTGTTCTGGGAATGGCTACCGCCATTTTTGCAGCGATCATTGGCTTAAAGCAAAACGATATTAAAAAAGTTCTGGCCTACTCTACTGTTTCGCAGCTGGGTTATATGTTTCTGGCGTTGGGTCTCGGCGCGTATTCTACGGCCGTATTCCATGTAACCACGCACGCCTTCTTTAAAGCATTGCTTTTCCTTGGCGCCGGAAGTGTGATTCATGCCATGGGCGGCGAACAGGATATCCGCAAAATGGGCGGTCTTCGTGGCAAAATGCCACTTACATATCTGACTTTCCTGGCTGCGACACTGGCAATCAGCGGAATCCCACCATTTTCAGGATTCTTCAGTAAAGACATGATTTTGAGTAAAGCTTTCGAGCACAATCCGATATTATATGCTCTGGGACTAGGCACTGCCCTGATTACCTGTTTTTACATGTTCCGCCTGCTATATTTAGTGTTCTTTGGCGAAAACCGCTCAGCTGGCTCGCATCCGCACGAATCACCAAAAGTGATGACTGTTCCGCTCATGATTTTGGCGGTGTTATCGGTCCTTGGCGGATTTCTGAATATTCCGACACTCTTTGGCGGAAACCTGGGCTTCAGCAATTACCTGCAGAGTGCAGTTACATCAAAAGCTGCTGAAGAGATGAGCCATTCAACCGAAATCGGGTTGATTGTGCTTTCTGTTGTTCTTTTAGCCGGAATTATTTACTGGGCTTACCAAACCTTTGTTAAAAAGGCCGAAATTCCTTCAGGAGACGAAGTGGAACTGCCCACCCTGCCACGCATTATTGCCAACAAATTTTATATCGACGAAATTTACAGAGCTGTTTTTGAAAAGCCTTTCGGATATCTTTCTGATTTCCTTTTCAAGAAAGTAGAATCGACGGTTCTTGCACCCGCAGTTGAAGAAGTCGGAACGCTGACCTCGCAACTCGGAGCGCTAACCCGTAAGCTTCAGCGCGGAAACATGAGTTTTTATCTTTTCGCCATGGTTGCCGGTATTCTTTTGTTTGTCGTATTTATCCTGTTAATCTGATCACATGATACTACTGATATTACTTTTAATTCCATTTGTTTCAGGGCTTGCCATTCCATTCTTTAAGCAAGGAAATTCGGCTCGGATAGCAGCTTTAATCTCGACAATTGTCAGCCTGTTGGTGACATTGCCTTTGCTCATCAATCCGCAGGATTTAAACTACACCGCCGAATGGATCAACTTTCTCGGAATCCAGTTTTCGCTGGGAGCCGACGGAATCAGCCTGGTTATGATTTTACTGACCAATTTGCTTTTCCCGTTTGTGGTAATGGCTGGCTTTGGACGCGAACAAAAGAACATTCCGATGCTAAACGGTTTGATCTTAATCGCTCAGGCGGCATTGAACGGCGTTTTCATGGCTCAGAATGCATTTCTTTTCTATGTTTTCTGGGAGCTGGCGCTCATTCCGGTTTACTTCATCCTGCTCGTTTGGGGTGGCGACGACCGCAAAGCAATTACGCTGAAGTTTTTCATTTATACACTCGCCGGAAGTTTATTCCTTTTATTCGGAATCATATACCTTTATCAACTGACACCCGGCGCACATACCACCGATTTTTCGGCACTCAACCGGTTACATATTCCGGCACAAACTCAAACATGGCTGTTCTGGATACTTTTCATAGCCTTTGCCATTAAAATGCCGCTGTTTCCGTTTCATACCTGGCAACCGCCAACCTATAAAATGGCATCGACACAGGGAGCAATGATTTTGGCCGGGGTAATGACCAAAATGGGTGTGTATGGTGTTTTCCGCCTGATTTTACCGGTGGTTCCGCTGGGAGTTGAGTACTGGCAAAATCTGATCATTATACTTGGATTAATTGGCGTGATTTACGCTTCGGTGATTGCCTATAAACATACCAACCTGAAAACCATGATTGCCTATTCGTCGATGGCCCACATTTCGCTGATGGCTGCTGCTATTTTTGTCAGCAACCAGTATGCTTTGCAGGGAGTGACTTTTCAGGTAATCAGCCACGGGGTGACCATTGCTGCTTTATTTTATTTAGCCTGCCTCGTCAAGGAAAAGACCGGAACCACCGAATTTCCGCAGCTGGGCGGCCTGAAACTGAAAGCACCGAATCTGGCCATTCTGTTCCTGATCGTGATGCTGGGCTCAATCGCACTTCCGCTGACTGCCGGATTTGTAGGCGAATTCCTGATGATTGCCGGATTATTCCAGCAATCAATATGGTTTGCTGCCATTGGCGGATTGACTATGATTTTGGGAGCCGTTTATATGCTTTATGCCTACCAGCGTGTGATGCTGGGTGATCAGAAGGCCGTATTCGAAAAAGTGAATGATGTAAAGATTCTGGATTATGTGATTCTGGTTCCGTTAATCGTGCTGATTATGGGACTCGGAGTTTATCCGCAACCGATATTCGATTTGGTTGAAAAATCGATACAACCCATAGCCGGACTACTGAAGCCTGTTGCCGACGCAGTTTCGCAAATTGCCCGTTAACCCGATAAAATAAACTGATTACTGATAGCAAATGAGTGCATTAATTTTTACGATAGTTCTTGGAATACTCGTTCTGTACCTAGGGTTTGTGAAAAACAAGTCCATCTTGTCGCCCGTCGCTGTAGTCGGGCTGGCCATTTCCATTATCCTGTCGGTAAAAGACTGGGGACTGGGATCGAAGTATTTCCACGACATGATCTTGTTTGATAATTTTTCGATCGCCTTTAACATCTCCATGATCATCGTTACCATTCTGATCTTCCTTTTCGGGATTGATTATTACAGGCGTATGGAGCATTACGTGGCCGAGTTGTATGCACTTATGATTTTCGCCCTCACCGGAGCATTCCTGATGACTTCGTACTCGAACCTCATCATTCTGTTTTTGGGTATCGAAATCCTGTCAATTCCGCTGTACATTCTGGCCGGAGGGAAAAAATCATCGTACAGGTCGAACGAAGCATCGTTCAAATATTTCTTGCTCGGCTCGTTTGCCACAGCCATTTTTCTTTTTGGAATTGCATTGGTTTACGGGGCTTCTGCCACGTTCTACCTTCCTGAAATAAAAACATACATTGCGCAGTTTCACGGAACGTTGCCGCCCATGTTAATGGTTGGCTTGCTTTTTATCTTGATTGGCGTGGCTTTTAAAGTTGCCGCGGCACCATTTCATTTCTGGAGTCCTGATGTTTACGAAGGCTCACCAACACTAGTGACCGCCTTCATGGCCACTGTTGTAAAAACTGCCGGATTTGCTGCCTTTTACCGTTTACTTGGAATGGGCCTGCTGCCACTTCCAGTTCCGCTCGAAAAAGCGCTTTGGGTAATGACCGGACTGACGTTGCTCATTGGGAACCTTGGAGCTTTACGCCAGACCAATTTCAAGCGATTGCTTGCTTATTCGGCCATTTCGCACAGCGGATTCCTGATGCTGGCCATGCTTTCGCAGCACGATTCGTCGGCTTCGGTTTTATTGTATTACACCTTCGTTTACTCGCTGGCCACTGTTCCACTGTTCATCATTTTCATTTTGGTTAAACGTGCTTCCGACGGGCTGGAAGAACTTTCCATATTCCGCGGACTTTACAAGGAAAAACCCTGGGTGGCCATATTTGCTATCGTGTTGCTGATGTCGCTGGCCGGTATTCCGCCTACTTCAGGGTTTATGGCCAAGTATCAGGTGTTTGTACTTTCAATTAGCCAGGGCATTTTGCTCACGTCTATTTTTGCTATTGTTATGGCCATAATCGGAGTATATTACTATTTCTTTGTGATCCGCGAGATTTTTACCGATCGTGAACAGCCTAACCGCATTATTGTGAGCAAGGTTAACGGAGCCCTGATTATTGCCTGTACTCTGGCAGTTCTCGGATTGGGGATTTTTATGCTGCGAATTCCGATTTAACAATCATTCTGACAACGATATTTAACAACAAACGCCTCAATTGAGGCGTTTGTCGTTAATGAAAAACCTCCGAAACTTGCGTCCCGAAGGTTTTAGACTATGATAAAAAAATGTAAATTAATCCTTCCCTATTGTCCCTGCATTCGTTTGGCCCGTTCTTCGGCTTGTTTTTTCCGGTAAGCTTCCAGTTTTACACCTTGTTCCGGAGTTAAAATGGCTTTTAACTGTTTGTCGGTTTCGGCCTGCATCTTGTTGCGGAGTTCCATCATTTTGTCGCGATCGAAACTGCCTGATTCTCTCATTTTTGTGAACTCTTCCCGTTGTTTATTCTGTGCTTCAGTAACAATTGGGGTGATTTTCTCAACCTGATCTTTCGTCAGGCCCAATTCTGTTGTCAAGCCTTCAATTTCGCGTTGCAGGCGCGCAGCCGGATCGCCACCGGGTTGTGCAAAAACCGAACTCATTGCTATAACAGCAATAAAAAGAACCAATGCTATTTTTTTCATAATTCAGGGTTTTTAAATTACCATTTTCGACTATCTGATTCACAAATAGTTTAATTGACTGGAATTATATTTATCTCCCGAACACAAGTTCGATATACATTTTGTAGTCCGTCAGGGAATTGGTCAGAAAAAAAGGATCCGACCTTTTTGAAAGATCGGATCCTTAAACATCCCATTATTTCTCCGGATTCGCCTTCTTTAACGGCTTCTCCAGAATTGATTGGTATTTTGTAACGGTGAACCTGACCAGATAATAGCTTATAACCACTACCACAGGCCAGCTCAGAAACCATAAAATTGAACTCCAGTACATAGTTTCAAATTATAAATGATGAATTATAAATTACAAATAACTGAAACACCTCCGATTGACCATTAATACGCGTGGTGCTCCTGTTCAAGTTCCTCGGTAGTGAGAGGCTTGTTGTTCATCGATTTCCAGGCATACCAGATGTAAGCCAGCACAAACGGAACAAACAGAGAAACATAGCTCATGGCCACCAAAGTAAACCGGCTCGACGACGCTTTCACAATGTTCAGTGACGACTGCATATCGAAAATCGACGGATAAAAACAGGTATTGTTGAAGGCAGCCAGAATCAGCAGCGCCCAAACCGTTAGCACAGTGCCGCCACCAGCAAACCAAATGCCTTGGCGTCCGCCTTTCAGGATGGTTGTGCCAATTCCCCATAACACGCCTACAACACCCACCAGGAACATAAGCGTATTCAACGGCATGGCCAGTAAATTGTGCAGGTATTTGTACGACGCAACGCTCACAACACCGGTTTGGGGATCGAAAGCAAAACCATCTTTAAACAACAGCGCAATCACAAAATAAAGGAAGAAAACCAGGAACGGAACGGTATTGACAAGCAAGCCTTTTTTTGCCCGCTCGGCAATCTGTTGATTATCGACAGCATTCATGAAATACAGCAAACCCAGAATCCGCGAAAGAAACAGAACTGCCAACCCGAGCGCCAGATTGTGGAAAGTCAGTACGGCTTCCAGTCCGCGGAATGAAGTTCCCCAGGTCACACGGTTCATATCGTCGAGCCTAAACATGGCGCCATTGAAGAAGGTTCCCACAGCGGTTCCGATAAGCAGGGGACCAAGTAAGCCGTTGATGAAAAGGAAAATTTCGTAGGTTTTGGCTCCGAGGAAATTTCCGGGCTTTTTCCGGAACTCGTACGAAACAGCCTGGATGACAAACGAAATAAGGATAGCGAACCAAACCCAGTAAGCGCCGCCAAACGACGTGGCATAAAACAGCGGGAACGACGCAAAGAACGCGCCGCCAAAGGTAACCAGCGTAGTAAAGGTAAACTCCCATTTCCGGCCAAGCGAATTGACTAATAAAGTCTTTTCCTGTTCGTTTTTGGCAAGTCCCAGGAACAAGGTTTCGCCACCCTGAACAAACATCAGGAACACCAGTAAAGCACCCAGCAGCGACACAATCAGCCACCAGTATTGCTGTAAACTAAGTAACGATAAGGCTTCAAACATGGTTTTCCCCTCCTTCTGTTTTAGGTCCGATTTTAATTTGACGCATCATGATTTTGATTTCGGCGATGAGCAGTGTGGTGAAAATAACCGCAAACAGCCAGAATGTAACCTGTACAGCGCTGGTGCTGATTTTGGTTACAGCAGCCATCGTTGGCATCAAATCCTGAATAACCCAGGGTTGACGGCCTGCTTCGGCCAACACCCATCCGGCCTGACTGGCAATATAAGCCAGCGGAATCGTCCAAATGGCGATGTGAAGGAACTTCCGCTTTTTATGAATCTTGCCTTTCAGGGTATAGAAGAGCGCTATCAGGAAGAAGAACAGGAAATATCCGCCCAGAACCACCATGATGTGGAAGCTGTAGAACGACAGCGGAATACTCGGCACGAGCGTATGCGGATCGGCAATGTAACCATAGCCAAAGTATTTGAAATAGTTATTCTGGAAATCCTTGCCCATGATTTCGGTTTTCAGCGAATCGGCAACAGCAGTGTTTCCTGCTTTTTTCGCATCCTTATATGCTGTGAGCTTTTCAATGGCCAGGGTTCCGCGCTTAATCTTTTCTTCGGCACCCATCACGCCGTATTTTTCATTTCCGCGAATCAGGTCGTTTATCCCGGGAACAAAAGCGTTCCAGTTCAGGAAAGCCATGTATGAAAGGATATTTGGAATTTCGATTTTAACAGCAAAGTCCTTCAGGTTCTCGTTCGACGGGTCGGCCTGGTTTTGCGAGATGAAACCTAATGCAACCAGTCCGGCGCCTTCGCTACCATTGTACAAACCTTCGAAAGCGGCAAATTTCATGGGTTGATGGTGGGCAATGTCGCGGGCCGAGCTGTCGCCCGAAAAAATGGTGTAAATAATCGAAACAAAGCCAAACACGGAGGCCACCACAATACTTTTGCGGGCGAATACAATGTTGCGGCCCTTCAGGATAAACCAGGCAGAAATGCCGATCATGAAAATGGCTGCCAGCACAAAGCCCGACGAGGTGGTATGCAGAAACTTATGTACAGCCATCGGCGAGAACAGCACTTCCCAGAAGTTGGTCATCTCCATGCGGGCCGTTTCAGGATTGAAAACCATGCCCACGGGCTTCTGCATCCAGCCATTGGCCACCAAAATCCACAGTGCCGAAAGGTTGGCACCGATGGCGGTAAGCCAGGTCGAAAGCAGGTGAAACCGCTTGCTGACCTTGTTCCACCCGAAAAACATGATGGCAATGAAGGTCGATTCCATGAAAAAGGCCAGGATACCTTCGATGGCCAACGGCGCGCCAAAAATATCGCCCACAAACCACGAATAGTTCGACCAGTTGGTACCAAACTCAAATTCGAGAATGATTCCGGTGGCCACCCCAATGGCAAAGTTGATGCCGAAAAGGGTCATCCAGAATTTGGTAATGCGTTTCCATTCTTCATTTCCGCTTTTGACGTAGAGGGTTTCCATGATGGCGACCAGGATTCCCAGTCCGAGCGTCAAAGGCACAAAAATCCAATGGTACATGGCCGTTAGGGCAAACTGGGCCCGCGACCAATCGACTAATGAAGCATCGAGTTCAAGCATAGATTTTGTGTATTAGTTGATGTTTGTTAAATTCTCAAGCACATGGTTGCTGCGATCCTGATCGGTCTTGAAATTGGTCTTCAGGAAATTGGGGAAGAAGAAGATTTTAAGGATCACGAACATGACGAACAACTTAATGAGGATAACCAGCCATACCTGTTTTCCCCAACGCGGAAGGTTTGCAAACCCCTCCCTGTAAAACCGGAAAGTACGTTTCAGTATATTCATATCTTGGGCAATAAAAACGGGTTGATTAGTTGACATCTAAAGTTAAATTGAATTTTCAGGTTTTAAGGAGATTCGGGTCGGAAAATCGCATCAATTATATTGATTGCTGATAGATTTTCCCAAAACCGGTTGATTTGTAAGGATGTGATGACAGGTGCGTAACACCCGACGATAAGCAATATTTGCAATGTGACAAGTTATATTTAAAGGGTGACAGGCAATATATGTAATGTGTCGAGTAATATTTGAAGGGTGGCGAGCAATATATGAAGGGTGGCGAGCAATATATGCAATGTGACAGACGATATATGAAGGGTGACAGGCAATATTTGCAATGTAACAGGTGATATATGAAGGGTGTCGGGCAACTTTAGAAGAGTTGGTTAAAACCCTTGATCATTGTCTCAAATTAGTGTTCAAACAATCTGAAAGAAAACAACAACTATTGGTGATACACAAACGTTAATGCATTCAGTGATAGTTTAGTTACACTTAAAATTGCAGGATTATGGTTTCAAGTATTCAAAAAGAAAAAGCTGAAATGTTCCTGAAGTTTCATCACGACCCGGAAATTCTGGTTCTGTTAAACTCGTGGGACGCCGGAAGCTCAAAGCTAATAGAAGCTTGCGGCTCCAAAGCAATCGCAACAACCAGTATGGGAATTGCGGCATCGTTAGGTTACCCCGACTGCGAGGTCATTCAGTTGTCGGAAGTGCTTCAGATTGTGACGGGAATTGTAAATGCCGTTCATGTTCCGGTATCGGTTGATTTTGAAGCCGGATATGGAAATAATGTGGATGAAATCGTAGCGTCGGTCACAAAACTTATTGACACCGGAATTGTGGGATTAAACATCGAAGACAGCATCGAGTTAAGCCCGGTGTTAATTGACGAGAAGGAATTTTGCGAGCGGATATCGGCTATCCGTGCCTTGTCCGATTCATTGGGTTTTCACTTGGTAATCAACGCACGGACTGATTCGTTTTACACCTCGTCGGGTTCTACGCACGAAAAATTAGCAGAATCGATCAGGCGCGGCAACAAGTATCGTGAAGCAGGCGCCGACTGCATATTTGTTCAGCCGGTGTGGGAAAAGGAAACGATACGAACACTGGTTAAGGAAATCAATGCACCCATCAATATTCTTTCAAACCCTTCAATTGGCGCGGGATTACCACCATCTGTCCAGGAACTTCAGGATTTGGGTGTCGCCCGTTTAAGCCTGGGTTCAAGTTTGATGAAAGCTACCCTGGCTTTAATCAAAAAAGTTGCTGACGAACTATCGGAAAAAGGAACTTACACTGTTTTATCAGATGTAATGACACCGCGAGCCGAAGCTGCATTGGCCTATAAAATGGCAACAAGGTTAAAATAAATGAAGAACCGCCAATAATAATGACTCGTACGTCGTTTGGGATTCAGGGCAATTGGTTAACAAGATTGATTATTGACTTTTTATGTTTTAAATTAGCGTGTAAAATACAGACTAATGGAAAAATGAGGGCTATTGGTGATTCATATTAGTAAAGACGCCCAAATTGGGCGTCTTTACAACGAAATCAACTGACCCCAAAATAGACAATACCGTTTAAAATAACCTTCATGACCGATAAATTTCAGGATAAATACCGGATTCCTTCGGCCCGTTTGCAAAATTGGGATTATGGATCAGATGCCATGTATTTTGTAACCATTTGCACCGCCCATCGAGAATGTTATTTCGGGAATATCGTAAATGTAAAGACGCCCGAATCGGGCGTCTCTACCACCGCAATAGAATTATCCGAAATTGGGAATATGGCCCATCGATTTTGGACCGAAATTCCGAATCATTTTCCATTCGTTGAATTGGGTGAATTTGTGGTAATGCCCAATCATGTTCATGGGATAATTATAATCGATAAACCAAACGACACGATCAGAAACGCGACCGTAGAGACTTCCGAATCGGGCGTCTCTACAATGGAAACAGCCGATGCGAATGAAACCGGCACCCCCGGACGAACAGACGCCGCATCTCAAAAATGGTATTCAGGAACATTAGGGGTAATCATCAACCAATATAAACGTGCATGCACGATTAATGCACGAAAAATTCATTCCGATTTTACCTGGCAATCGCGTTTTTACGATCACATTATCCGAAATGATGATTCGTTTCAACGAATCTCGAATTACATTTTAAATAATCCTTTGAATTGGGCCGAAGATCAGTTTTTTATGTCTTAAATTGCCTATATGTTTGTGCGTTTAAAAAGCTGGGAATAAACAATGCCAGCACTCATAAATCAATAAGAAACAAATCTCATGCAACTGGAAGATCTTGGATATACCAACGAACTGGAGCAATTCAGGATTACGAATAATCTGGGCAGCTTTGAACCAGGCAGGGTGATTGCCGAGCACAAGGAACGTTACATTGTAGGCACAGCCCAAGGTGAATTCGAGGCCGAAATAACCGGCAACATGCGCTTCACAGCAAAAGGCCGCGAGGATTTTCCAGCTGTCGGCGACTGGGTAGCCCTGCAGGTTTACGATCGGGATTTGGCAATTATACACAAATTGTTTCCGCGATCCTCTGTCATTAAAAGGCAAGCCGTTGGGCAAGTCGGCGAAATCCAGATTATAGCCGCAAACATCGATTATGGTTTTCTGGTGCAGGCTGTCGATCGCGATTTTAACGTCAACCGGTTGGAGCGGTACCTTACCATTTGTCATTCGTCGAAAGTAAGCCCCATCATCGTACTCAGCAAAACCGATTTAATCAGTATCGAGCGGGTTTCGGAGATTCTGGAAAGCATCAGCGCCCGGATAAAAAATGTGCCAATTATAGCAGTCAGCAACGAAACACAAGAGGGTTACGAAGCACTAAAAGCTATCGTTGAGCGAGGGAAAACCTATTGCATGCTTGGCTCGTCGGGCGTTGGAAAATCGACCCTGCTGAACAACCTTTCAGGAAAGAACATCATGCGAACTGATGCCATCAGTCCAAGCACGAACCGCGGAAAACATGTTACGAGTCACCGTGAGCTGATTGTGCTCGAAAATGGCGGAATACTGATCGACAACCCCGGGATGCGCGAAGTGGGTATTGCCGATTCGACAGGCGGACTGGAAATGACCTTCGATATGATTCACGAACTTTCGGCGTCGTGCAGGTTCAAGGATTGCACGCACACCACCGAAATTGGCTGCGCGGTTCTGGAAGCCATTGAAAACGGGGAAATCGACGAAGCGTCGTACCAAAATTACCTGAAGATGGAACGCGAGAAGGCACATTTTGAATCGACGATTGAAGAGCGGCGCAAGAAAGATAAGATTATGGGGAAGATCCTAAAAGATTATTACGACAAAGACGTGAAAGGGAAAAGGCATTGAGCAGGGCTTCTCTGAACCGACAATGCTGTTCGTCAACCAAGCTCTTCTTAACCAATTGATAAATTTGTAATTTTGTAAAAACTGACAATTATGGACAGACAAATTTTAATCGATAAAACCATCAGTAAGATCAAACAATTGCCTGATCTTAAGATAAAAGAAGTAAGCGATTTCACCGACTTTTTATTGAGTAAGATTGACAACGGGTTCATTCAGGAAGGAATACAGAAAATGACATCTGAATCAAAATCCTTTGCCTATTTGAAAGATGAAGAAGACCTTTATACTGTTGATGATTTAAAAGAAAAGTACAAATGAACAAGGGAGACATCGTTCTGATTCCTTTCCTGTTTACTGATTTATCAGGAAATAAATACAGGCCAGCAGTTATCCTGATTGACTCTGAAGATGATGTGACCGTTTGTTTTATTACGACTCAGCTTACCTGGCAATCTGAATTTGACATTACTCTGCATCCGTCCGAATTTAATGGCCTCAAAAAGAAATCGCTGGTCAGACTTAATAAATTCGCAACCATTGATAAAGAATTGATTATCGGGCGACTTGGAACTCTTGAGAACAACTCTATTAAATTGATGAACAGAAATCTAATCAAGATCCTGAAACTGACGGAATGACAAAGCAGGCAAAGCACGGATCTGCCCCCTCCTGAATAGTGCAACAAATCTTCATTTTTCCTATCTTTTTGATGAACAAATTCCGGTTTCAATCCTTATTTATCGGAAAATTCAACTGCCAGCCCTGAACTCATGAGTGAAGATTTGAAATGCATCCATTGCGGAAATTCATGCGGTAAGTCTCCCGTCATCTTCGGAGAAAATCCGTTCTGCTGTTCAGGCTGCTCCACCGTTTACCAGATTCTCAACACCAGTCAGCTTAAACAATATTACCAGATCGAGCCCATGCCGGGAATTCGCATTGACGACGAAAAGCGCCCCGCAAGCGAAACCTACGCCTTTCTCGATCTCGACAAATTCAAATCGCAGATCCTTACTTTTTCTGAAGGAGGCATTCCAAGGTCAGTTTTTTCATTCCGACCATCCATTGTGCCTCGTGCATATGGCTGCTCGAAAACCTGCATCAACTGAACGCCGGAATCATCCAGTCGTTCGTCAATTTCCCGAAGAAAGAAATCAACATCACCTTTAAAGACAGCGAAATAACGCTTCGACAGTTGGTCGAATTGATGGTGAGCATTCATTACATTCCTGAAATTAACCAGCATAGCATCGAAAAACCGTCGGGTGACAAAGCCGAAAAACGACTGTTCATTAAAATCGGGGTGGCCGCATTCAGCTTTATGAATGCCATGATTTACCATTTTCCGCAATACTTGCCTGGGCACCAGTTTCTGGACGCCGACATGAAAAGCCTCTTTGGCTGGCTCAGTGTACTTCTGGCCATTCCGGTTCTAACATTCTCAGCCAGCGACTATTTCCTGACGGCCTGGAAAAGCTTGATGAAGAAAATGATCAGCATCGATTTGCCTATCGCGCTGGGGCTGATTACGCTTTTTACACAAAGTCTGGCCGAAATCCTTTCGGGGCGCGGTATTGGCTACATCGATTCGCTTACCGGACTGGTATTTTTTATGCTCATCGGGCGATGGTACCAGGGCAAAACCTACCAGGCGCTGTCGTTCGAACGCGATTACAAAACGTATTTTCCGCTGGCTGTAACCAAAATTTTGGAGGAAGGAACGACTACCATTGCGCTGGAAGATCTGAAAGCGGGCGACCGCATTCTGGTACGAAACCAGGAAATCATCCCGGCTGATTCGGTTCTGAAAAGTGAAACAGCCAACATCGACTATAGTTTTGTGACCGGCGAATCGATGCCGGTGGTGAAAAACGCGGGCGATTTTGTGTTTGCAGGCGGTCGGCAAATTGGCAGCGCCATTGAACTGACCATCGAAAAAGAAGTTCAGCAAAGTTACCTGACACAACTCTGGAATCAGGCCGAAAACCCATTTACCGCCAACGATAAACTAAATACAATTGTCAATCGGGTGAGCCAGTATTTTACCATTGTGGTGGTGCTGATTGCCCTGACATCGGGTCTTTTCTGGTATTTTAACAAGCCTGAAATTGCTGTGTTTGCTTTTACCTCGGTGCTGATTATTGCCTGCCCTTGTGCGCTGGCCCTCACGGTTCCGTTTACCTTCGGAAGTACCATGCGCCAGTTTGGCCGCCGCGGTTTTTACCTGAAGAACACTGCCGTAATTGAGCATCTACAGAAAATTGACACGGTGGTTTTCGACAAAACGGGAACTATCACCAACGCCCAATCGTCGGGTATCCGGTTCGTTGGCAACAAATTATCTGTAGAGCAAAATCTGATGATCAAATCGCTGGCTTTTCACTCATCGCACCCCCTGAGCAAAACACTGTACAATTCGCTCGACGGCGATCAATTGCTTGAGGTGAGCGACTTCCAGGAAATTCCTTCGATGGGGCTTTCAGGAAAAATAAACGGAATCCGCGTCAACATGGGCTCAAAATATTTTATTACCGGCGCAAAATCCGACGATGAAAACTTAAAAACTGAAGTGTGGATATTCATTGACGGTTCTGTTGCCGGTTATTTTCAGCTTGAAAACGAATACCGCAACGGTCTGCAAAACCTGATTCAGAAACTGGGAAAAAGCTACGAACTGCACTTGCTTACAGGCGATAACGAGGCTGAACGGTCGAACCTGATTGGTTATTTTGGCGACGAAAAATGGCTGCATTTCAACCAGTCGCCCACCGACAAGCTGGAATATGTGAGAAATCTTCAGAAACAGGGAAAGAAAGTGCTGATGATTGGCGACGGGCTGAACGACGCCGGGGCGCTGAACGAAAGCAATGTGGGCATTGTGATTGCCGATAATGTGTTCAACTTTTCGCCGGCCTGCGATGCCATTCTGGATTCGAAACGGTTCGCTAGTCTGGATAAATACATCGGATTTACCCGTCAAAGCATGAAAATTGTGTATGCAGGGTTCGGAATTTCATTCCTGTACAACCTGGTTGGATTGTCGTTCGCGGTGCAGGGAAACCTGAGTCCGATTGTAGCGGCCATACTGATGCCGATTAGTTCGGTATCGGTGGTGGTATTTGCCAGTTTTTCAGTAAGTTTAAGAGCGAAAGTTTTAAAAATATAAAGTCATCAAATGGTCATTGATAGTCAATAATAGTCATTGGGTGCGAAAGAACAATTAATGACGATCAAATGACTACGAATGACAAATAAAAAATAAAAGAGCATGTCTGTTGTGTATATACTGGTTTTTGTGGCGATTGCCATGGCAGGAGGCTTCCTGGTAGCCTTTATCTGGTCGGTAAAGAACGGCCAGTACGAAGATACTTACACGCCCTCGGTCAGGATATTGTTTGATGATCTGCCGGTGAAAGAAAGCAAGGAGCCGGAAGCAAAGGGCATGGAACAAAAGAAGGAGACTGGAGAAGGGAAACCGGAGAATAAGGAAAGTCGCAGTGTTCAGTCACAGTAAGCAACTCTAGACACTCCGAACTTTAGGCACTTCGAACTTGATTTGAATTTTATAAAAAACTAAATACTACTCTATGGAATTACAAAAGTTTTCGTACGACAACCGCATCACCCGGAACTTTGCGATTGCAACCATTGTCTGGGGCGTTGTGGGGTTGGTGGCAGGCTTGTTGATCGCCCTGCAGATTTTTATTCCGTCGATGAATTTTGGGCTCGAGTTCACCACCTTTGGCCGAACGCGCCCGGTTCACACCAATGCGGTGATTTTTGCTTTTGTCGGGAATGCCATTTTCACGGCCATTTACTACTCGTTGCAGCGGCTGTTGAAAACCCGCATTTACAGCGAAACACTCAGTAAAATCCATTTCTGGGGATGGCAATCCATCATCGTAGCCGCGGCTGTAACTTTGCTTGCCGGATTTACAACCGGGAAGGAATATGCCGAACTCGAATGGCCTATCGACATTGCGATTGCCGTAATTTGGGTCATCTTCGGAATCAACATGTTCGGCACCATTTTGCAGCGCCGCACCAGTCATATTTATGTGGCCATCTGGTTTTACATTGCCACCTGGGTTACTGTTGCCGTACTGCATATTTTCAATTCGCTGGCCGTTCCGGTTAGTTTCCTGAAGAGCTACACCTTGTATGCCGGAGTTCAGGATGCGCTGGTTCAGTGGTGGTATGGGCACAATGCAGTGGCATTCTTCCTCACCACGCCATTCCTTGGCTTGATGTATTATTTTGTACCTAAAGTTTCCGGTCGCCCGGTTTATTCATACAAACTTTCCATCGTTCACTTCTGGTCGCTCATTTTCCTTTACATCTGGGCTGGTCCGCACCATTTGCTCTACAGCTCCCTACCCGACTGGCTTCAGGCTTTGGGAACCACTTTCTCGGTGATGCTGATTGCGCCAAGCTGGGGAGGTATGATCAACGGCTTAATGACTTTGCGCGGAGCCTGGGATAAAGTTCGCCGCGACCCGGTGCTGAAGATGTTCGTTGTGGGAATCACCGCCTATGGAATGACAACTTTTGAAGGGCCAATGCTTTCGTTCAAAACCGTGAATGCAATCAGCCATTTCACCGACTGGACCATTGGTCACGTGCATATTGGTGCTTTGGGCTGGAATGGGATGTTGACTTTCGGTATGATTTACTGGCTGGTGCCGCGTTTATACAATACTCAGCTTTACTCGACCAAACTGGCCAATGTCCATTTCTGGATTGCCACGCTGGCCATCGTATTTTATGCCGTTCCGCTTTACATTGGCGGAATCACTCAGGCGCTGATGTGGAAACAATTCACTCCTGATGGTTTCCTGAAATATCCGAATTTCCTTGAAACCGTTGCACAATTGATCCCGATGTACACGATTCGTGCATTTGGTGGCGCATTGTATGTTACCGGCTTCCTGATTCTGGTGTTTAATGTGGTGAAAACCATTCAGGCAGGCTCGTTTGTGGCCGAAGAAGAAGCCGAGGCCCCGGCTCTTCATCCTGAACCAGTTACTAAAACTGATTCGGAAACCTGGCACCATTTCCTCGAACGCAAACCAATCCGTTTCCTCATTTTTGCCACTATTGCCATCCTGATTGGCGGCGTGGTTGAAGTCATTCCGACGTACCTCGTCAAATCAAATATTCCAACTATCACCAGCGTAAAACCATACACGCCGCTCGAATTGCAGGGCCGCGACATTTACGTGAAGGAAGGCTGCTACAACTGCCACTCGCAGATGGTAAGGCCATTCCGCTCGGAAACCGAACGCTATGGCGAATATTCCAAAGCAGGCGAATCGGTGTACGACCATCCGTTCCAGTTTGGATCGAAGCGTACCGGACCCGATCTGGCACGCGAAGGGGTGAAAACGGGTAAAATTTATAAGCCCAACTCGTGGCATTACAATCACTTTATCGATCCGCAAAAGCTGAACGAAGCGTCGATCATGCCGAAATATCCGTGGCTGGCCAAAAAGGAAATCGACATTCAATCGACTCCGGGAAAAATCAGGGCTATGAAAGTATTGGGCGTTCCGTATCCTGAAAACTACGAGCAACAAGCCATTGCCGATTTGAAAGCGCAGGCCGACAGCATTGCCAAAGATTTGAAGGTTAACGGCATTGAAACCGACAGCAACCGAGAAATCATCGCGCTGATTGCCTATATACAGCGCCTGGGCGTTGATATTTCCAACAAACCTGTAAAAAAGTAGGCCATGTTTAAGGAAACACTCAGCAGCATACTCAATGTGGAAATTTATGCCATTATCGGCTTCTTTATCTTTTTCTCGTTCTTCATTTTCGTATCGGTTCATGCCTGGAAAATGAAAAAAGAAGAAGTGGATGAGTTTAGCAACCTTCCGCTGGATGACGCCATTGATAGCATAGAGCATGGGACATAGGGCTTGGAGTTTGTTCATCAGTCCTTCAATCCATCAGTAAATATACAATCCATAAAATCACAAAATACTGAATTATGAGTACCAACAACGATAACGAACTGAAAGAGCCCAACGAAATTCGCGAAAAAGTAGATGATGTGACTAAAATCAAATACTTTGGAGGACACGAATTTGATGGTATCAAAGAACTCGACAACCCAATGCCTCCGTGGCTGAAATACATTTTCTATATCACCATTGTAATCACCGTAACTTATCTTACCCGACTGGTTGTTTTCAAAGATGAAAGCATCATTCAGAAAAAAGAATATAGCACGGAAATGGCTGCTGCACGGGCGAAAACCGAAACTGCAGAAAAAGAAGAAGCGACAAAAACGGCAGAACAACCCATGAGCCAGGAACAGATTCTGGCTGCCGGAAAAGTTACTTTCGACAAAATTTGCTACGTGTGCCACGGAAAATTTGGCGAAGGACTGGTTGGTCCAAACTTTACCGACGACTACTGGATTCACGGCAATAAACCTGAAGACCTGAAAAAAGTGATTGTTGACGGGGTTCTCGATAAGGGAATGCTTTCGTACAAAAGTCAGCTAAGCAAGAAACAAATTGACCAGGTAATTGCTTATATATTAAGCTTACAAGGAACCAATCCGCCGAACCAGAAAGCGCCGCAGGGCGAAAAAATGGCTAAGAATTAAAACATACCGTTTATGAAAAAATTAGCATTTATTCTATTGACCGCTGGATTACTCGCCGCATGTGGGTCAACCCCGAAAACTCCGGATAAAGCGCCGGTTGTGGTTGAAGCCAATCTGCGGGTGGAAGGTATGCATTGCGACGATTGCGAAGCCTCTATTGCCAAAGGAGTAACCCAGTTGGCAGGCATCGACAGCATCAGCGCCAATCACGAAGACTCAACAGCCTTTGTGCGGTTCGACTCGAACAAAACCAATCTTGCTGAAATATCGAAAGCAATTGAAGAACGCGGCTTCCATGTAGCAGCAACGAAATAGTGATCAGTTTAGAGTCTCTGTTTACAAAAAAAACAAAGCGGCTGAATAACGGAGCAGATTCCGGTGTTCAGCCGCTTTTGCTTTATATCAGGATTTTTCGTAATTTATGCTATTGATAACTTGAACTCTAATTCTGAGCCGATATGGAACTGCAAATCATTCAAAACAAAATTTATGAGATACGTGGAATGCGGGTAATGCTCGATTTTTGATCTGGCCAACATGTATGAAACCGAGACCAAACGCTTAAAAGAGGCAGTCAGACGAAACATTAACCGTTTCCCACCGGACTTTATGTTCGAGTTAAGTTGGGAAGAATATCATTCTCTAAGGACGCAAATTGCGACCTTAGAGGAATCAGGTAAAGGGAAACATAGTAAATATTTGCCTTTTGCTTTCACAGAACAGGGAGTTGCTATGCTGGCGAGCATATTAACCAGTCCAAAAGCCATAGAAATAAATATTTCAATCGTTCGCGCCTTTATTGCATTGCGACAATATGCCCTGGGCTATGCCGAACTCAATCAAAACCTTGAAAATTTCATGCTTGAAACCAACATGCAGTTCAACGACATCTACCAGGCATTGACAGAAATGGCAAGTCAAAAAGAGAATGATAAGAATCGGATACCCATTGGATATCTGAAGCAATAAAACAAAAACTTTCACTCTACCCGATTGTTTTAAACTGACAACTCAAAAACGAAATATCATGAAATACAACGAACTTGGGAAAACAGGTGTACTGGTTTCGGAACTATGCCTCGGAGCCATGACTTTTGGCGGGAAAGGCTACTGGCAGGCCATTGGGCAGGTTCCTCAGGACGAAGTGAACCAAATTGTAAAAACATCGATCGACAGTGGGATCAATTTTATCGACACAGCCAATGCTTATTCCGAAGGCTTATCGGAGATTATGCTAGGCGAGGCACTGAAATCGCTGGGCATAAACCGACCCGAAGTATTTATTGCCACCAAACTGCGGATACGGATGGGACCGGGAGCTAACCAAGTCGGGCTGTCGCGCCTGCACATTATGGATTCGGTGAATGATAGCCTTCGGCGAATGAACCTGCAGCATATCGACTTATTGTATATTCACGGAGTTGATCCGCTGACTCCGCTCGAAGAAACCATGCGCGGATTGGAAGATGTGGTGCGTTCGGGCAAAGTCCGGTACCTGGGCATCAGCAATCATCCAGCATGGATGGTGGTTAAGGCCAATGCCTATGCCGACAAAATGGGCTGGACCAAGTTCGTGGCCTCTCAAAACTACTATACCATTGCCAGCCGCGACATTGAGCGTGAAATTGTACCTATGGCCCAGAGCGAAAATATTGGCATTATGCCCTGGAGCCCACTGGCTGGTGGTTTTCTCTCCGGAAAATATACGCGCAACAATGAAGTAGCAGGCAACAGTCGCCGCGATTCGTTCGACTTCCCTCCCATCAACAAGGAAAAAGCGTACGACATTATTGATGTGATGGCCGAAATTGGCAAGAACCACAACGTTTCGGTGGCTACTGTGGCGCTTAACTGGGTAACCCGGCAACCTGGAGTTTGCAGTACGATCATCGGGGCAAAAACAATCGACCAGTTAAAAGACAACATCACAGCAGTTGATTTACAACTTTCAGCAGAAGATATGCAAAAACTCAACGACATCAGTGCCCTAACGCCTGAGTATCCGGGATGGATGATGGCCCGCCAGATGCAGGGCCGGTGGCCGGGCTAAACTGAAAGAATAATTATAAAAGCCAATCAAAAAAAAGTAAAGAGGTTGTCACTGATAAATGACAACCTCTTTTGCGTACACTGGAGCGGAAAAAATATTGAGAATTCTAATCTGGAATCAACTCAGATTCAGCATAAATCAAAATTCGTGAGCTTCCATCATTTGAGCATGACGGATGTGCTCGCAGGATTCGTCAATTTCAGCCTTAAACAATTCAAAGTCCATCTGGAGTCCGTTGATGTAGGTACTCCAACCGGCACTTGATTTGGCAAAATGAATGGCGTCCTCAATCTCAGCATCGGTAGCACCATAAAGTTTGGCAATTTCAGTGTGATAATAAGAGCAATACCGGCATTTCATAATTGCAGCCACGGCTACGCCTATGAGTTCGCGGTATTTGTTTGGGATTGCAGTTTCCTCAACCTGTACTTTTTTAAAAAGCTGCCATTCTTCTTCGATGGAAGAATCGGGCAGCGCCTTGAACATGGTAGGAACCAATCCCATCATCTGTTCAATTTCCCGATAAACTTCATCACGTTTCATGAATCCCTGTTTTAAAAGTTAATAATTTGAGAAAATGAGTACTTTGAGAAACACAAGGATATCAACGAGGTTCATCGTTGTTATTTGCAACGTGCCACAATTAGTAATAATTAACATTCATCAATAAGCATTTTCGCCACGCACAGGGCTACTACCAAGTCATTTAAAAATCCTGACGCTCAACCTGCTAAAATCTAAAATTGCAGCGCACACAAAATAAAAAGCCGACTCCAAACAAATGGAACCGGCTTTTGAAATATAGGATGCGTTTGGTTTCTATTCTTCCGAAAGGAATTCGTCAACGTTGGCTGCGGCAATTTTTCCGGCCTGAATGGCTCGAACTACAAGGCTGGCGCCCGATTCAACGTCACCACAGGCAAAGATTTTATCGATTGAAGTCTGCTTTTTGTCGTTTACTTTCACGTTTCCGCGGGCATCGTATTCAATGCCAAGAGCATCGAGCAAACCGTTGTGAACCGGCTGTGTGAAACCCATCGACAGCAACACCAAATCGACATCGACGATTTCCATCGAACCCACTTTCTCGGTCATGATCCATCTTCCGGCTTCATCCTTAGCCCATTCAACACCAACCAGCACGGCTTGCTTCACAACTCCGTTTTCGCCAATCAGGCGCTGAGTTGACAAACTCCAGCGACGTTCACAACCTTCGAGGTGCGAGCTCGATGTACGCAGCGTATTGGGCCAGTATGGCCATGGATTGTTATCGGCGCGTTCGTTTGCCGGTTTGGGAAGAATTTCGATCTGCAGAATGCTTTTGGCTTTCTGACGAACCGATGTACCCACACAATCCGAACCAGTATCGCCACCACCAATTACCAATACACGTTTATCTTTTGCGGTAATGCTTATTTCTTCAGGAATAACTTCTCCGGCAATGCGTTTATTCGACTGGCTTAGGAAATCCATTGCAAAATGAACTCCGTCCAATTCGCGTCCTTCCACCGGCAAATCGCGTGGCTGTTCGGCGCCATTGGCTAAAACAACAGCATCAAACTGCTCGAGCAGTTGTTCGCGGGTAATATCGACACCAACATTTACATTGGTTTTGAAGTTAATACCTTCGTCGAGGAAGATTTCCAGACGACGATCGATCACCGTTTTACTGAGTTTAAAATCAGGAATACCGAAACGAAGCAGACCTCCGATTGCATTGTTTTTCTCGAAAACAGTCACGGTATGTCCGGCCTGATTGAGCAAATCGGCAGCCGACAAACCGGCAGGACCTGAACCGACAACGGCAACTTTTTTGCCGGTGCGAACTTCAGGAATGCGTGGCTGAACAAACCCTAAATTGAAAGCGTGCTCAACCGTTGACGCTTCGTTTTCGCGAATGGTCACCGCTTCATTATGGATGGCCAGCACGCACGATTTTTCGCACGGAGCCGGGCAAACGCGGCCTGTAAATTCCGGAAAACTATTGGTCGAATGTAAAATTTCGTATGCACCTTTCCAGTTGGCTTTGTACACCAAGTCCTGCCATTCCGGAATTTTACTTCCTACCGGGCAGCCCCAGTGGCAGAACGGCACACCACAATCCATGCAGCGCGCAGCCTGATCAATACGGTCTTTGTCGTCGAGCGTTTGCTCCACTTCACCGTAATCGTAAATTCTGTCATTCAGCGGACGGTAACCAGCATCTTTCCGTCCTATTGTCATGAAACCTTTTGGATTTCCCATGGTAATGTATTTTTATTTTGATGAGGATTCAATTAAAATCTTCATCCGGATAAATTTCAATAATCAAAATCTTCACTATTCCGTCCGAAATAAGATATTGTTTCAAAAAACATATCACGCGGACGGTTTTCTTTTTCCTATTCTAAACCCGGGGTTTCGCCCCGGGCTATTGATATGCTGCCCTTTCAGGGCAAAAACCAATGCGATTCATCTCCTCAAGCTTTCCCCCATTTTTGGGGAACGGGAAGGGGGCTCCTATTCGTGCCTTGTCGGATTGTCTTCGCTCAACTGAAGTTTTTTCTCCAGTTCGCGCAGTTTCATTTCTTCCAGCACTTTCTTATACTCGAACGGAATAACCTTCACAAATTTCGGCAGATACTCGTCCCAGTTGGTCAGAATCTTTGCAGCCATTGTACTTTGAGTGTACAACAAATGCTTGTTGATCATATCCTGAAGTTCGATAATGTCAGCTTTATCTTCAACCGGTCCCAGTTCAACCAGACCTTTGTTACAGAAATACTCGAAGTCACCTTCCTGATCGAGCACATAGGCGATACCGCCGCTCATACCAGCTGCAAAGTTACGTCCGGTAGAACCCAGCACAACCACTCGTCCGCCGGTCATGTATTCGCAACAGTGGTCGCCGCTACCTTCGATAACCGCTTTGGCTCCCGAGTTACGCACGCAGAAACGTTCGCCGGCTACACCGCGGATATAAGCTTCTCCTGAAGTAGCACCGTAGAATGAAGTATTTCCTATAATGATATTTTCTTCAGGATTGAAGGTTGATCCAACCGGAGGCACAACGATAATGCGTCCGCCCGATAAACCTTTACCGATGTAGTCATTCGAGTCGCCTTCCAAACGGAAACTCAGACCTTTTACCAGGAATGCGCCAAAACTTTGTCCGGCAGTTCCGGTGAAATTGGCCATAACGGTGTTGTTTGGTAAACCTTCTTCGCCATAGCGACGTGAGATTTCTCCGGACAACATGGCTCCAACGGTACGATCAACATTTGTAATGGTATGTGCCAGCCATACTTTTTCCTTACTCTTGATGGCTTTGTTAGCCTCGCGAATCAGGGTATGATCCAGATGTTCCTCAACCGACTTAATGTTCAGGTAAGTATTCCGGATGTCGTATTGTTTGGCTTCTTCAGGCATGTGAATGAGCTTGGAGAAGTCCATTTTTTTCATTTTCCAGTTCATCGCGTCAGGATTCGGCATGAGCAAGTCGGAACGACCTACAATTTCGTCGAACGAAGTGAATCCCATTTCGGCCAGAATTTCGCGAACTTCAGTAGCAATAAAGCGGAAGAAATTAACCACAAATTCGGAGCGGCCAATGAACCGTTTGCGCAGGGTTTCGTCCTGAGTGGCAATACCAGCCGGACAAGTATTCAGGTGACACTTACGCATCATGATACACCCTAATGTGATCAGCGCCGAAGTTGAGAACCCGAATTCTTCACCTCCCAAACAACCGAGGATCACCACGTCGCGACCAGTTTTCAGCTGACCGTCAACCTGCAGTTTTACACGTCCGCGAAGGTTATTCATTACCAAGGTCTGCTGAGTTTCGGCAATACCTAATTCAATTGGCAAACCTGCAAATTTGATCGAACTGGCAGGGCTGGCACCTGTACCACCTTCGCAACCCGAAATGGTAATCAAATCGGAGAATGCTTTGGCCACACCGGCAGCAATGGTTCCTACCCCATTTTCGGCAACCAGTTTCACCGACACTTTAGCCCGTGGGTTGGTTACTTTCAGGTCATAAATCAACTGTGCCAAATCCTCAATCGAATAAATATCGTGATGAGGTGGAGGCGAAATCAGGGTAATACCCGGAGTTGAGTTACGCAGTTTGGCAATAATAGTATTGATTTTGAAGCCCGGCAACTGACCGCCTTCTCCCGGTTTTGCTCCCTGGGCAATTTTAATCTGTAATTCGTCAGCGTTAATCAGGTAGTTGTTGGTTACCCCAAAACGTCCAGATGCTACCTGCTTGATAGCGCTTCGTTTGTTCGACGCAAAACGTTCGGCATCTTCACCACCCTCGCCGGTATTGCTTCGTCCGCCAATTGAGTTCATGGCCATAGCAAGCGCTTCGTGAGCTTCCTTGCTGATTGAACCATACGACATTGCTCCGGTAACAAAGCGTTTCATGATGTTTTCAACAGGCTCAACCTGCGAAATATCGATCGGGTTACGTTTGTAAGTCAGACAACCACGTATGAAAGTTGGCTTCGAGTTTTCAGAATCAACTTTTTTACTGAATTCCTTGAAAACACTGTAGTCGTTGGTGCGGGTAGCCCATTGCAGCAAACCAATGGTTTCAGGGTTCCAGGCGTGGTGTTCGCCATATTTCCGGTAATGGTAAGTTCCGGCCGATTCAAAACTATTGTTGATCAAATGTTTCTTTTTACCAAAAGCTTCCTTATG
This sequence comes from Prolixibacteraceae bacterium, assembly GCA_963678915.1. Classification (GTDB taxonomy): domain Bacteria; phylum Bacteroidota; class Bacteroidia; order Bacteroidales; family Prolixibacteraceae; genus Aquipluma. Next base: position 4,308,033 of record OY787458.1, on the reverse strand, counting down.
GAAAAGCAACGATTCCTGGCAAATTTCCTCGAATCCGATTCCGCCAAATTTGGAAGCAGTTCCAGTAAAATATTTGGTGATAATTTCGTCGGAAATACCCAACGCTTCGAACAATTGGCAGCCGTGATAACTGCGTAGGGTGGAAATACCCATTTTCGACAGGATCTTCAGCAAACCTTTGTTGATCGACTTGATATAGTTGTAACGTGCTTTCGAGTATTCCATGCTGATTTCGCAACTCTTCACCATGTCGTTGATGGCGGCAAAGGCCAGGTATGGATTTACCGAACTGGCTCCAAAACCGAACAACATTGCGAAATGCGATACTTCGCGTGCTTCAGCGGTTTCAACAATGATACCAATCTGCATCCTCTTTTGAGTCTGAATGAGGTGATGATGAACAGCTGCCACTGCCAGCAATGATGGAATCGGAGCAAATTCTTCCGAAATCTGACGATCGGAAAGAATGATGAAATTCTTATGGTCGTCAACCGCTTGTTCGGCCAGTTTCAGCAGGTTATCGAATGCTCTTTTAAAACCTTCAACACCTTCTTTTACAGGGAAAACCATCGGGATGGTAACATGCGAGAATTGCTCATGTTTGAAATCCTTGATTTTGCCCAGGTCGGTATTGGTGATGATCGGATCGTCGAATTTGATCAGTTTGGCGTGTATAGGCGATTCGTCCAAAATATTGCTGTGCAGCGAACCGATGTAGTTGGTGAGCGACATAACCAAACCTTCGCGAATCGAGTCGATTGGCGGGTTGGTTACCTGCGCAAATACCTGTCGGAAATAGTTGAAGAAACGCTGTGGTTTTTCGGAGAAACAAGCTAACGGGGTGTCGTTACCCATCGAGCTGGTAGGTTCGTCGCCCGAAACAGCCATCGGTTTCAGAATCATTTCCATGTCTTCTTTCGAATAGCCAAACACTTTCGAATAGGTAGAAAACTGATCGCCCATTGAGGAAGAAACGCGTTGTTTTACCTCAATGTCCTGCATTTGAAGTCGGTTTTCCTTCAACCAGTTTCCGTATGGATTGCGCGAACTTAATTGTGCTTTAACTTCTTTATCCGGAATAATAATTCCAAGTTTGGTATCAACCAAAAGGATTTTTCCCGGACGCAAACGACCTTTTTCTTTCACTTCTTCAGGAGCAAAAACCTGAACGCCAACTTCGGAACCCATCACGATCATGTCGTTTTTGGTAATGACGAAACGCGAGGGACGCAGCCCATTGCGGTCGAGTGTTCCACCAATGTAACGGCCATCCGAAAATACCATCGATGCCGGACCGTCCCATGGTTCCATGATGGTTGAATGGTATTCGTAGAATGCCTTCAGACTTTCAGGAATTGGGTTTTTCTCGTTAAATGATTCTGGAATCATCATACACAACACATGCGGAACTGAACGTCCGGCCATGTGAAGGAATTCCAGTGTATTATCGAATGAAGCAGAGTCGGATTTATTGGGCTCGATGACCGGGAACAGTTTCTGTAGATCGTCTCCAAAAATTTCTGATTTCAGGAGCGATTCGCGGGCCGACATCCACATGCGGTTACCTTTAACCGTGTTGATTTCACCGTTGTGAGCAATCATACGGAATGGCTGAGCCAAATCCCAGGTTGGGAATGTATTGGTACTGAAACGCGAGTGCACCAGAGCAATGGCGCTTGTAAACTTCGGATGTGCGAGATCTTTGAAGTACTCGCGCAGCTGTCCCGAAGTAAGCATACCTTTATATATAATGGTCTTTGTCGATAAACTCGGAACATAAAATGCCTGACGGAATTTCAGTTTCGATTCACGAATTTCTTTCTCGGCCTGTTTGCGTACCAGATATAATTTCTGTTCCAGCACTTCTTGCTCCAGATCGGCTTTAATAAAAACCTGACGGATATAAGGTTCGGTCAACTTGGCAATTTCTCCGGGGGCGGAACTGTCAACTGCAACATCGCGGTATTCAATCAACGTAAGTCCTTCGTGAGCGATGTATTTTGTCAGAACCTCCTGACATAAAGCCGCTTCCTTCTTGTCCTGTGGCAAAAAGATCAAACCTGTTCCAAATTTACCCGAAGCAGGGATATCCACCTTCAACACCTCCTTGATGTACTGATCGGGTATCTGCATTAAGATACCGGCGCCATCGCCTGTTTTATTATCGGCACTGGTGGCACCACGATGTTCCATATTTTCAAGAACCTGTAACCCTCTTTCGATAATGTCGTGCGATTTCTGGCCTTTGATGTGGGCCACAAAACCGATTCCGCAGTTATCGTGCTCATTGGCTGGATCGTACAACCCTTGCGCTTTTGGCAATCCTAAACTCATCATTTCTATTTTTAAATATTTTGTTCTCGCAAAAGTTTCCAGATTGACCTTTTAATAAATCATTCTGTGCAATTCGATTCGTAAAAAGTAAAAAATTATAAGTAAATCAATCTTTTTTCTTACGAACTGAAAGCGAAAGTAGTTATTTTTATACAAATGTCCAATCAAAGATTCGCATTGACAGCTGAATTAGCTGCCTTCAAAATAAAAAAGCGGCATCAATCGCTTGACAAAATACACAAAATCAAACACTTGACAATTTTAAACAAACAACCCACCACTATCTCCTGAATCTAAAAAATAACGATTAATTAACAGATGGTATTTCCAGCAAAAAACCGTTTTTAAACTCAAAAAGTACAAATTATTACTGATTTGAGTTCAATAAGTTCGAAAAAGCGGCTTCTATTTGATCAAATTCATAACTTTCAACAACAGAAAGCATCTTTTCCGCAATTTCGTCGAGACACAAATTGCCAATACTTCCGGCATGTGTATGATTCACCTCGCGCGTAGGCTCGTAAGTTCCGGCATTAATCTGGCCTCCCACTTGTTTATAGGCATCACGGAACGGAACTCCCTGGATAACCAGCTTATTCACGTCTTCAACGCTATAGGCATATTTATACCGATCGTCGTCCATAACATTGGTATTTACGGTCATGTGATCGATAGCAAAGCCGGCAATGGCAATACAATCAGCCAGTTCTCCAAAAGCGGGAAGGAATACTTCTTTTAAGATTTGCAGATCACGGAAATAACCACTTGGCAGGTTGTTGGTCATCAGGCTGATTTGGTAAGGAATGGCCTGAATTTTATTGCAGTGTGAGCGAACGAGCTCGAAAACATCAGGATTTTTCTTGTGTGGCATAATGCTCGAACCGGTTGTCAGCTCATCGGGAAGAGAAACAAAACCAAAATTCTGGCTCATAAACAAACAAACATCGAAAGCAAATTTCGAGATGGTTGCTGCAATCGACGCCAGCGCAAAAGCCACAGTTTTTTCCATTTTTCCGCGCCCCATCTGGGCATAAACCACGTTGTAATTCATCGAGCTAAAACCAAGTAAATTGGTAGTCATGTGGCGGTCGAGCGGAAACGATGAACCATATCCGGCCGCTGATCCCAGCGGGTTTTGATTGGTAATCTGGTAAGCGGCTTTCAGCAAAACCAAATCATCGACCAGGCTTTCGGCATAAGCACTGAACCAAAGGCCAAACGACGATGGCATAGCCACCTGTAAATGTGTATAGCCGGGCATTAAATATTGTTGATTCATTAGCGCTTTGGTCAAAAGCTTATCGAACAAACCACAAACCGACATGACCAGATCCTGAATTTCGGAACGGGTAAACAGTTTAAGGTCGAGCAAAACCTGGTCGTTGCGCGAACGGCCGCTGTGGATTTTCTTACCGGTATCGCCCAATTTACGGGTGAGCATCAGTTCAACCTGCGAATGAACATCTTCCACTCCTTCTTCAATCAGAAAATCACCTTTCTCAATGATTTGGTAAATGTTTATCAGTTCGGCATGAAGCTCGGCAAACTCGGCATTTGTCAGTAAATTTATGGTTGTCAACATTTTGGCATGTGCAATCGAGCCTAAAACGTCGAATTTGGCCAGATATAAATCCATTTCACGGTCTTTTCCAACTGTAAAAATTTCAATCAGCGAGTTAACCGAAGTTCCTTTATCCCAAAGTTTCATTCGTTTATATTTTTTTAAATTTATTAAACATCAGAACGTACTCATGGAACAGCTATTTATACATTTTCAGTTTGTGCGGGCATTGGTGCACAAGGCAATTCCATTTTAAACAGGTTTTAATGCTTCAAAGATAAATCAAATTAAGGGTTTATAAATTTCAGCAGGTTATTTATTCAAAACACCCCCTATTCTTAATACAGGTTTTATATAAATTCAAAATTGTCTCCTATTATGAATTGAGAGTAATTAACCTTCGTAAAAAGCATTTCAATACCCAAATTTTAGTAATATTGAGACCCTGAAAATAATTCTGAAATACCTTTAACCGTGAGCACTACCGAGCATTCAAATCGTATCGGATTTGACAATGAAAAATACCTTCAGGAACAAACTTCGGCCATTCTTGAAAGGGTAAGCCGCTTTAATGATAAGCTTTACATCGAATTTGGAGGTAAAATTCTGTACGATTACCACGCCGCCAGGGTACTGCCTGGATTTGATCCGAATGTTAAAATGCGGCTCTTGCAATTACTTAAGGATAAGATTGACGTAATCCTGTGCATTCATGCCGGCGACATTGAACGAAATAAAATCAGGGCCGATTTTGGAATTACCTACGATGTAGATGCCTTAAAAACGATCGACGATTTCAGGGAATGGGGAATAAATATCACAGCGGTAGTTATTACCCGTTACCAGAACCAGCCGGGAGCAACAGCTTTTAAAAACAAGCTTGAGCTAAGAGGCGTAAAAGTTTACCTGCATTACCCCACCAAAGGATATCCTACTGATGTTGAAGAAATTGTAAGTGACGAAGGATACGGAGCAAACGAATACATTGCCACGACCAAACCAATAGTGATCGTTACCGGCCCCGGACCAGGCAGCGGAAAACTGGGCACCTGCCTCTGCAACCTGTACCACGAATATAAAAAAGGCTACAAAGCCGGGTATGCCAAATTCGAAACATTTCCGATCTGGGACCTTCCGCTCGACCACAAGGTAAATATTGCCTATGAAGCTGCCACGGCTGATTTGAGAGACGAAAATCTGATCGACATTCATCATTGGAATGCCTATAACATCGAAACCGTAAATTACAACCGCGATATTGAAGCATTCCATTTGCTGAAGCGGATTCTGGAGAAAATTACCGGAGGAGAATCGATGTATCAGTCGCCGACCGACATGGGTGTTAACCGCGCCAGTGCAGGTATCGTTGACGATGATATTATATCTGAAGCTGCCCATCAGGAAGTTATCAGGCGGTACTTTAAGTGCGCTGTTGAATATGCCATGGGAGTAACTGAAAAAGATACGTTTGACCGGGCAATCGAGATTATGGATAAAATTGGTGCAAAGGAAGAAGAACGGAAAGTAGTACTGCCCGCCCGCAAGGCTGCACAGGAAGCCGAAGCCTGTGGCAAAGGCAATGCCGGTGTATTTTGCGGATCGGCAATTCAGCTGCACGACGGAACCATTATTACCGGAAAAAATTCGCCACTGCTACATGCATCGTCGAGCCTGATTCTGAATGCCACCAAGCACCTGGCCGGACTGCCCGACAACCTTTACCTTTTGCCCAAAAGCATTATCGACTCGGTGACACACCTGAAAAAAGATATCCTGAACGGGAAAATGGTCAGCCTCGATGTGGAAGAAACGCTGATTGTGCTTTCAATAAGCGCACTATCGAACCCGGCAGCGCAAATGGCTCTCGAAAACCTGAAAGGACTGCGTGGCTGCGAGGTACATTCAACACATATTCCAACTCCCGGAGACGAAGCCGGTTTCCGTAAGTTAAAAGTCAACCTGACCTGCGATCCCGAATTTTCAAGTAAACGACTCTTTATCAGCGAATAGAAATATACAGTTATTAAAAAAGGAACCGTTTATTGCACATAAACGGTTCCTTTTAGTTTTTAGGTTCAGTCTATTGCACCATGGCCTTTCTCTGGTCTGTCTGCCTCTTCCTCCTTATTCCTGCGATTCAAATCAGATTGAACTTATGAACAAATTAGCGTCTTGTTGTTTTTAGTAAGAAACAAACATATAAGCTATGGAAACCAACGGAAAAACAATTATTACAGTGGAAACTACAGTAAATGTCCCGGTTGATCAGGTTTGGAAACTCTGGACACTTCCCGAACATATTACCCAATGGAACAATGCCTCCGACGATTGGCACACTCCACATGCTGAAAACGATATGCAGATTGGCGGTGGTTTTCTGTGCCGAATGGAAGCTAAAGATGGTAGTTTTGGCTTCGACTTTTCAGGAAGATACCTCGAAATAATAGAAAATGAATTGATTGTGTACGTGATTGAAGACGGGCGAAAAGTTCATATCAGCTTCTCGCCAACCGGAAATGCCACTTCAATTATCGAAAGCTTTGAAGCAGAGGGAGTAAACTCGCTGGAACTTCAAAAAAGCGGGTGGCAATCTATTCTGAATAACTTTAAAAAATATGCCGAATCAAAAAGCTAGGTTTTGATCCGGCATATTTCGTTTTGTGTTATCAGTAACTTTATTTGCAATTGAGATCAATCATCTCCTGAATGGCCTTGTTGCAAACCGGACAAAAAACATCAATGGTATGCAGGTTGTTCATCAGGCAGTTGATCCAGGGGCGGTAAACGCCTTTCGACACGTAGCCGCCACCTTCATAAACCCCCAACTTTTGCTGATTTTCAGGTTTGGAAGGCGTTGGCACACTTGTACCGGCAGGTAACATCGACTTCCATTTGCGGTTAAAATCAACCAAAGTAGTCAGATTTGGTTCCCAGGGTTCAACATTTGTCGGGTAAAAATCAGAATATTCAACGCCTCCTACATATTCATCGCCAAGTCCGGCAAACAGATGCCCAAACTCGTGGATGTAAATTTTACCGGCTTCATCGGGGTGATGTGCTGCACTAATTCCATAAAAATTATAAATGGCGCCACCACCATATTTTTCGGTGTTGGCCAGAATGTAAATATAATCGTAAGGGGCATTGCCAGCCACATTCCGGACTTCCTGAAAATCCTTGATCATCAGGTAGCGCTCCGAATCGAAAGTATAATACGAACCATTCAAGCGGGTTTTATTCCATACGTCATTACCCGGAATATCAGGCCCTTCCTGGCTCGAAGCCGCCCAAACTCCCCGGATATTGAATTTATCCTTGTTTTCGGAATAAGGTGAATAGCGAAGAAACTCTTCGGCAAACTTCTTGCAATCGGCTTTAAATAACTCTTTCTGATCTTCGGTATAACCTTCGGGTAACAAAACGATATCAACTTTTTTGCTCGGATTTCCTGAACGAACGATATCAAAAACAGGCAGTTTTTCACGTTCCTTTTTAATGAAATAACTCTTCGGATTAACCTGATATTCAAATTGTTTTTGCCATTCGCCCTTTTTATCCCTGGTTAAAATTGAAACAACCACCTTTTCTCGTGGAAATGGCATAACTACAGATTCAGGATAACAACAATCGGTTGTTTGGGCCTCGCTGGTGGTTTGCCACTCGTCGAACAAGGTACAATAGCCTTTCGAATAAACTAAATCGTTCGAGGCCGTGCGAACTTCCAGCAAATGCGTTCCATAACCGGTTGCATCAATCAGGTTTGTTTCCGAACCGGCCCAAAAAGGTTCCTGAATCAGTTCATCAAAAAAATACTTTTCGGTAACCGCGTTGCCGCAATGATAATAGTCGAGACGCAAAGTTTTTTCATCGAAATATTTATCAAACTGGGCTATCGACTTTTGTGCCGCAAAAAGCACAAGTAATAAAAGGAGAGAATAGCGCATAGAAGTAGTTTATAATTATTGATTATAACCCCGAACTGGTCATCAAATATAGAAGTTTATAATTATCGTCAAAATGAAATAGAGCAGGATTAACCAGGGTTTTCTCATTTTTTAAATTCGGCAATAGTCATTGAAATTTTATTATTTTTGAGACCCTCTCAACCATTACTCATGTTCAAGAATAAAAAAGTGATCAAAAACCTGAAACTTATTTTACTCTTAGGAATTGTTCTGTTCACAACTCAGTCGTGGGGCATCGGGCCATACAAACCCCAACTTGCCAATCCGGTGCTTGAACCCTGGCGCTGGACCGATTTTCCGGAATACGACACCATCCGAATTTCATGTGTGGCCAGAGGACGTGACAAAGGCATGTGGATGGGAATCGGTAACAAAGCTGTTTATTACGACGGATACAAAACCGTGCAGTTTATCCCCGACAGCTCCTCGATTGAATCAATGACCTTCGAGAAAAATAATAACCTTTTACTCACCACTTCAAACGGCGTTTTCAGGTACAAAGAAGGCGAATTCCGGAAAATACTCGATTTCAAGTTTAACTCGCAGCGAAATTTTGTTACCGATTCGAATGGCGATGCCTGGATTGGCTGCGATTTTGGCCTGCTGAAAATTACACCCAAAGCTACCTACTGCCTCAATCCTGAAGGCTATTTCGAAATAAATGAAAACGGCGCCGTTCTGAATATTCTCAAACTTGAAAAAGGCAACGATTACAGGCTCAGTTCGGTTAAAGAAGCAAAATTCCAGGTTTACAGCCTCTCGATAAACCGGGAGCAGCGGGTTTGGATGACAATTGAGAGTCCCGACAAAAACCTGGGATCGATCGATCTTACCAAACTTCCGCACAGTTCGCCCGGATGGAAATTTGTGAAAATGCCCACCCTTTCAACAGGCGACGTTACAGCCATTTACGAACACAAAAACTCGCTTTGGATAACCAGCGGAAACCCAAATATCGCGCTTTTGCAATACCTAATTCCGGAGGAAAAATGGAAAAGCATAAACCTTAAAATATATGGCGGCGACAATGTAAAAACCACTGTTGCTGAAACATCGGACGGGAACCTCTGGATTGGCGGACACAGTAAACTCTATTCGCTCACTTCGTCGGGGTGGAAAGTTTATCAGTATCCCGAAGTAGCACTTCCGCTTTCGTACATCGAAATTTACATCGATGGCCAGGATAACATGTTTATTTTTGGGAGCAATGGCAGCCTGATGAAAATCGATTTATCAACAAAAACCTTCGGAACTTTCCTCGGTCTTAATTTCTGCTGCAACACACCCGATGGCAAGTACTGGTTTACTACCAATACGGGCGAAATTGTGTCTGGCGATGCCACGATGCAAAACTTTCAAAAATTCACAACCAGCGATGGCCTGATGGATATGGCCATGAGCATACATTATTCGCGCAACAGCGGATTGTGGGCTGCCGGAAGCCACCACCAGGAGGCTGCAGTTGCCCGGTACGTGAATGGCCACTGGGTTCGTACATCTTTTCCTGATCTCTATCTCGGCATTGCCTACGACGGAATTCGGGAACTGGGCGATTCGGCAGTTGCTTTTCCGGTAAATGGCGTTCTGGAACTCGACAATACCATTTTTAAAGGCGGATTTGTAGCCTATAACTACAAACGGTCGGTATGGCAGCGTTTTACAAGCAATAAAGTTCCCCAACGAATTCCGTCGCTCGGACAAACATCAAACGGAAACATCTGGTTTTCAGGAAATACATTAATCATGTTCGATGGGAAAAAGAGTACCCAGGTTGAACTTCCGGCCAAATCGTTAAGCTGGACCGACGACATCGGAATTACTCCATCTGACCATATTTGGGTTGCCCAGGGAGGAACGGGCCTGTTTTACAACGATGGTAAAAAATGGAGCCGGTTTACCACATTTAATGGCCTGGCCAGCAACATGGTTACCAACATTTATGCCGAAAGCGACAGTTCGGTTTACATCGCCTCGGATAAAGGGATTTCGTTCTTCGATGGCAAACAATTTATTCCGCAAATCATTCATCCTGACTTAAGTATTCAGCGTGAACGGGGTTTTCTGCAAAAATCAACCGACGGAGCTCTGTGGATTAATCAGGCCACGCGCGAATGGTATTTATACGATTTCAAGAACACAGAAAGCCCCGAAAGTTTTAAAACCACTTTTTATCGCAAAGAGAGTAACCCACCTAAAACAAATATCTTGTTCTCCGACCGTGAAATCTCCTCATCGGGGAATGTGATTATAACCTATACTGGCATCGACTTCTGGAATCAGACTTCTGCCGGGAAAATTCAATTTTCATACCGGCTGAACGACAAACAATGGTCACCGTTTTCAACTGAAAAATCGAGTGTTTTTCTGGATCTCGACCCCGGAAGCTATGTGTTGGATGTTCGGGCACGCGATCTCGACAATAACATTGAGCCCAACCCGGCACGCATTTCGTTCACCGTGTTGCGTCCGGTTTATATGCGGGCCTGGTTCATCCTCACCATACTAACTTTCCTCGGCATTATTGCGTGGCTGTTAATCAGGCTATATGCCCGCAACAAGCAAATTCACGAACTCGACCAGCTAAAACTGCGGCTTTTCACCGACATTTCGCACGAGCTTAAAACTCCGCTTACCCTGATTTCATTGCCACTTCAGAAACTGATTGAAAAGGCACGGAGACGGAACGAGTCGGAAAGCCATCTCGAACTGATTTACAACAACGTTCAGCGTCTGAATAACCTCGTTAACCAGGTCGTCGATTTCCGGCGGATTGAAGCCGGCAAAATACAGCTCGAGATTAGCCCGGGCGACCTCGTTCTGCAGCTTCGCAACATAACCAACTATTACTCGCCGCTGGCACACGAGAAAAATATCAGGTTCAACTTCGAATGCAACATTAAGGAACTGTGGGTAAAATACGATGCCGATAAGCTCGAAAAAATTGTGGTGAACCTGCTTTCGAACGCCTTTAAATACACTCCCGAAAACGAAAAAGTTGAACTGATTGTGAAAATCGATCAGGCGGGTGACAAACTTCAACTTTGGGTAAACGACTCTGGGCCGGGCATTCCAATGGATATGCAGCAGAATATTTTCGACCGTTTCTACCGCCTGAAAAACGAAAAATTCACCCGTATTCCGGGAAGTGGCATTGGTCTTTCGCTGGTTAAAGAGCTGGTCAACCTTCACCAGGGAACCATTGAAGTGATTAGTGACGGTATTCACGGCACCAGCTTTTACGTGGTTTTACCATTGGTTCCTGCTGAAAAAACAACCGAACAAACCAATAAAGAAAAGACCGACATCAATCTTTCGAAGTTAAACTGGGGCGAAAAAGCCTCGCTCCTGCTTATTGAAGATGAAGAACCCATGCTTCGGTTTATTACCGACGAACTAAAAAATTACTTTGCGGTAAAAGGAGTTGGCTCAGTCGAAAAAGCGTTTGAACTTCTTAAAACCGAAATGTTTGATTTGGTGATTTCCGACGTTATGCTGCCCGGAATAACCGGAATGGAATTCTGTAAAATGCTGAAATCTGACCCGGCAACCAGCCATTTACCGGTTATTTTGCTCACTGCCCGCGACTCAGAAGAAGACATCGTTGAAGGATTGAGCATTGGAGCCGACGACTACATTACCAAGCCATTCCGGATGAATGAACTGATCGTTCGTTGCTTCAACCTGATTGATAACCGCCGAAGGATGAAGGATCGCTTCGCGGATCAGGAAGAGCTGGAACTGAACACTTTCGTTCAAAATCCGGCCGACCACGAATTCCTCGACCGGGCCATCCGCGTGGTTTACGACAATATCGACAACTCGGAGTTCGACGTTCCGCAGTTCTGCCAGCTGATGAATACAAGCAAAACCTTACTGTATTCGAAACTGAAATCGCTCACAGGGCAATCGGCCACCGAATTTGTGCGCAACATCAGGCTGAAAGAGGCTAAGAAAATGCTGCAAAATAATGCGCACCAGCACACTATTTCCGAAATCAGCTACATGGTCGGCTTCAACGATCCGCTCTACTTCTCGCGCTGCTTCCGCAAATACTTCGGGGTTCCGCCTTCTGAAATTGGAAAGCAATAATCTTGTATATGAAGTACTTAATATACACATTTACTCTGGCTTTACTTTTAGCTGCTTGTGCCCCGGCCAAACTTTCGGTTGAAAAGGGAGTTACCGAAGAACTTGCCCGTGAGAGAAAATCAGTCGTGTCGAATATTATTTACGATATGAGTTTTAGCATTCCCGCTAGTTTAACAGAACCGGTGCAAGGGGCGACAACAATACAGCTTGAACTGAAAAATGCACAACACAATTTGCAGCTTGATTTCAAGGGAGATTCCACGAAAAAATATGAGGTTTCGGTCAATGACAAAATATCAGAAATCGCGATCCGGAACGGGCATCTGGTCATCAGCAAGTCGGATTTAAAAGCCGGAACCAACGAAATAAAACTCAGCTTTATCAGCCCTGATTGGTCGCTCAACCGAAATCCGGAATTTTTGTACACACTGTTTGTTCCCGACAGGGCATCGACTGCCTTTCCGTGTTTCGACCAACCCGATTTGAAAGCCCAGTTTAAACTGCATCTGGATATTCCGGCCGAATGGAAGGCTGTTGCAAACGGACCTCTCGAAAAAGAACTTGTTCTAGGAGCTGTAAAATCGCTTGATTTTAAATTTACCAAGCCACTGCCTACTTACCTGTTTGCCTTCTCCGCCGGAAAATTCGACACCATAAGCCAAACACAAAACGGAGAAACTGTGGTGCTTTACCATCGCGAAAAGGAAGAAGAATTGCAAAACAATGTGGATTCTATTTTCTCGCTGATCTTTAGTTCGCTTCGATGGATTGAGAATTACACCGGCATCCCCTACCCGTTCGAAAAATACGATCTGGTAGCCATTCCTTCGTTTCAGTACAGCGGCATGGAACACCCGGGAGCCACGCTATACAAGGCATCCAGCTTGTTTCTCGATAAAAATCCGACGCAGCAGCAATTGCTGAAACGTGCCAACCTCATCGCCCACGAAACAGCACACATGTGGTTTGGCGACATGGTTACCATGCCCTGGTTTAACGAGGTGTGGATGAAGGAAGTGTTTGCCAATTTTATTGCCGACAAAGTGGTAACACCCATGTTCCCGCAATTCAATTTCGATCTGCAATTTCTACTGGCTCATTATGATGTGGCCTATTCGGTCGATCGCACGCAGGGAGCCAATGCCATCGGGCAGAAGCTGGCCAACATGAAGGATGCGGGAAGTTTATACGGCGCTATCATTTACCACAAAGCCCCGATTGTGATGCGCATGCTGGAGCAAAAAATTGGTGAAACTGCCCTTCAAAAGGGACTTCAACAATACCTTTCAGAAAATGCCTACGGCAATGCCAGCTGGCAAAACCTGATTGATATTCTGAATACCAACAAAACTGATGAATTACCGCGCTGGTCGGCCAGTTGGGTTGACGAAGCCGGACGGCCGACGATTAGTGCCCGGATTGAAGGGAAAGACTTGATTATTGAGCAAAAAGACCCTTACAACCGAAACCGTATCTGGCCCCTGGAGATTGAACTCGCATTTGCTGAAAATGGAAAAATTGAGCAGCAAAAAGTAATTTTAAACTCGTCTTCAACAACATTAAATGGTCTCTTTTCTAAATCAAAACCCGAATGTGTTTACCTCAACGCCAAGGGAAAAACCTATGGATTTGTAGAGCTGGATTCGGCCACCATTCGCTATTTCATATACCATTTTACTGAATTCAAAGACGATGTTTTGAGAGCATCGGCGCTTACCGATCTGACAGAAAATCTATACAAAAACAAGATTGCGGCCAGTGACTATCTGAAATTTCTGGTTGGTCAGCTTCCGTCTGAAACCAATTCCATGATTTTTGAGCGCATGCTCAGCTATCTCGAATCGTGCTACTTGTATAAGGCCACAAATACAGAGCAAAATCCCATTCAGAATGAACTGGAAGCCTCGCTTTGGAAAGAATATGCTGCGCGCAAAAGCCAGCAAACGGCACTGATCAATACCATTATAAAAATTGCAAAAACACCAGAAACACTCGTGAAACTGGAAGAATGCCTGAATAAACCAACACTTCATCCGGAAATTAAACTCAGCGCCGATCAACAAAACGAATTGGCTTACCAGTTGGCGCTAAAACAGCCTGAAAAGGCTATGCAAATTTTAGACGATCAGGAAAACCGAATCAGCAATCCCGACAAAAAAGCGCAATTCCAGTTTGTACGTAAAAGCCTGAATCCGGATAACGCCGAACGCGATCGTTTTTTTGAATCGCTGCTTCAGGAGGAAAACCGGGAACACGAGCCCTGGGTAGATCAGGCAATGGCCTTTTTGAACCACCCATCACTGCAAAAGGACGCTGTGAAATATATTCGTCCGGCATTAGATGAATTGCAGGAAATTCAGCAAACAGGTGATATCTTTTTCCCAAAATCGTGGCTCGATAATTTATTGAAAGGCCAAAGCAGCAAAGAAGCAGCAGCAATTGTCAGGCAATTTCTGGCCGATCATCCCAATTATCCGGAGAGTTTAAAAATGAAGATTTTGCAATCGGCTGATCATTTGATTCAGGAATAAAAAATGAATATCCGGTAGAATGCCAAAATGAGTTAAGTTTTGGGGCGTTGCCCCAAAACCCCAATTCCTTTTTTGTCTTGACACAAAAAAGGAATCAAAAAAAGTCAAGGCTGCGCCCGCTTCGCACGAAAAACTTGCGCTTGACGGCTAAAATCTTTTAAACTCGCCTTCGGCTCAAACAGAAAAGATTTTTTAACGCCGTCTTCACTTGTTTTTCGGCTCACCAGCCGAGGCCCATCCTATTTCAATCATTAGTAAGTATTCAAAAAAATACCCCGGACATTTTTACTGACCGGGGTATCTCAAGCATATTGAAAAACCTATTTTGCTTCAGTAATCTCAATCACTGCGCTGGTCAATTCACCGTTGTTTGGCAACGAGATACCCACTTTCATCAGGTAGTCGCCCGAATAGGTTTTGCCATTGAAACCACCACCAAACATGCCGGGACCACGGCCGCCTTTCATCTTGTTGATTTCCTCAATTTTATAGTTCTTGTTTGGGTCAAGTCCCTGCAAACGAACCGGAGTAAAGCGGTTCATCGACCGTGGATGCAATGCATACGAGAACAGGACCGATCTAGACTGGTCGCCGCTAACATACATCACCACAGCCCTTTCTTCTTCGTAAGGCGAAATCAAACGATACATGTCGCCATTCCAGATCAGTTCTTTCAACCGGTTATAATTCTGAACAGCAGCCTTGCTGAATTCGAGTTCTTCCGGAGTCATTTCGTTCACACGAATGTCGTAACCCATTTTACCCATCATAGCCACATCGGTCCTGAATTTTAGCGATTGTTTGCCCATGGTGGTAATGTGGTTACACGAAGTAATGGTTGGGAAGAAATACGAATAACCCCACTGAATAAACACGCGCTCGGCGGCGTCGGTGTTGTCGCTTGGCCAGAATTCGGTAAAGTATTTCAGTGCTCCATAATCGGTACGTCCGCCGCCACCCGAACAAAGCATGATTGGTAGTTTGGGATATTTAGCCCGCAAACGTTCCATCACACGGTAAAAACTACGCACATATTCAATCTGAACATGTGTTTGGTTTTCCTTCATGTACGGCGAATAGGTATTGGTCATCATACGGTTGCAGTCCCATTTGATAAAACCAATGTTCGGATTTTTGGTCAGCATATCGTCAACCATTTTATATACAAATTCCTGAACCTGCGGATTGGTCAAATCGAGCACCAGCTGGTTGCGGTAATAATGTTCGTCGCGGTTGGGCAGTTTCAACACCCAGTCTGGATGTTTTTCATACAATTCGCTTTTCGGGTTCACCATTTCGGGCTCAATCCAAATTCCGAATTTTACGCCTTTGGCTTCGGCCTGTTCCACCAGGTAACCTAATCCGTGAGGCAATTTGGTTTTAGTTTCCTGCCAGTCACCCAATCCGGCACGATCGTTCGAGCGCGGATATTTGTTGCCAAACCAGCCATCGTCGAGCAGAAATAAATCAACCCCCAATTCTTTGGCACCACCAAATAATTCGGTCAGCTTGGTTTCGTCAAAATCGAAATAGGTAGCTTCCCAGTTGTTCAGCAATGTGAGGCGATTGCCATTTCCATCTAAAACGCCATAATTGCGCGCCCATTTATGGAAATTGCGGCTTGCTGCTCCTTTTCCGTTGGCGCTGTATGTAAATATAAATTCAGGAGTTACAAAGTTTTCGTTTGGCTTGAGGTGATATTCCGAAGCAAACGGATTTATGCCTGAAATCATCCGAAGCGAATTGCTGTTGTCCAGTTCAAACGACATCTGAAAACTGCCGGTCCAGCCTAAAGTTCCGGCAATTACTTCGCCCGAATTTTCGGTTGCAGGCACGTTTTTGGCCAGAAAAAACACGGGAGTTGCATACATGTTGGCGCGGGTTCCAAGCTTGCTATCGATGGTTTTAATTCCGGCGGTGAGCTGGCTTTCTTCCATGCGCATTTCCTGGGCCCAGTCGCCGTGAAATTGCGTCAGCCAATATTTGTCGGCGTCCATGTGCAGCATCGACGAGGCATAATTTGTCAGGGTTACCGGGTTCTTTTCCTGATGTTTGATTTCAGCCCACGTTTTGATGATATTCTCTTTTTTGAAAGCAGAGAAGTTAAGCTTCACTTCAACCGGATATTTAGGATCTTTCAGCAGAATTGTGGTCGTTACCACGTCGCCGTTTTCGGTGGCTGAATCTTCGGAATAAAGCAATTCAAGCGAAGGATTTCCATCGTTGTGAAGCATACGGATGGCGGGTTCGAAAAGGTTATCAGTTCCCGATGTAATGTAAGCCTCGTTTTTTGGATTAATCAGTTTATAGTCGTCAACTGATTTTAATTTTTCACCCAAATAAAGCTGGTAAAGTTTCTGGTTGGCACCCACTGAATAAATCAAAGCCGTGTTATCGGTTTCAATCCTGATCAGCTTTTTAATTTCATTCGGACGACCGCCTGGTTGTGCAAACAGGGCTGCCGTCAGCAATGAAAAAAACAAAGTAAAAATTTTCGTTTTCATTGTCGGTTTAAGTTTAGAATAATGTTAGGCAAACTCACAAGTTTCGGAATGCACCAATTCAGGATTGTGCCTGTTGGCGACATGCGATTTACAAAACTACGACATAAAAGTAAGACAAGCGATTGATCGAAAGAAGAACAATAGAAGTTTATTGAATTTTTACCGATGATATCGGATTATTTCGGGCTAAATTCCTCATTTCATAAAAAAGAGAAGCAGCTCTTTCGTCTCAACTCGTTAATAGAGTTTCGGCAAAAAGAACTGCTTCAATATGCAAGAAGTATTTTGGGTAACCCGCTTATATCAACAAACAGGCACCTTTAACTCCATTAATAATAACCTGGATTTTGCACATCAGCAATAGCTGGTTTTGGCAACAAACGGTCGATGTAGGTATTCGGAATTGGTCTCAGTTTGTGGTAATCTTTAATGTTTGCCACAGCGTCAGGATTGTAAAGTTTGGCACGGGCAACCAAAGTTCCGGTTCTTACCAAATCTTCCCAACGGTTCAACTCTCCATAAAGTTCGCGACCACGTTCTTCCAGCATCCAGTCAACAAAAGGATCGAAACCTGCACCTGAAGGAAGCACCGGACTTTTAACCATAGCTTCGGTTACCATCATATCGTTTTGAGTAGATGTGGTATTTGGTGTACCACCTTCAACACGATAAAGCTGAGTTGGTTTTGCTTCGCCTTCAGCATAAGCAGCACGTTTACGAACCACGTTGATGTATTTCACGGCATTTACGAAATCGCCTTTGCGGCCATAAGCTTCAGCTGCAATAAGGTAAGTTTCGGCCAAACGCATACGGTGGAAGTTACGTGAACCAGCCTGGAAGTTCATATCCGGACGTTGATCATCCAACCATTTCAACATACATGGGAAGTTATTGGTATCATATTTATCAGCCGGAATATACAGATATGGTGCTTTGGCAATATCAATCAACATCTTACGATATTTATCTTTATCCAACAAGGTTTGTTTTGGATTGGTTGTTGAATAATATGAAAGTCCGCCATAGAATTTCGATGAAATATAAATTGCAGTATCACCAGCTTTAAACTTTGGTTTTCCAACCAATTCGGCAGGAGTGGTATAAATTACATCAGTTTTATCTTCAGCATTGGTAGTTGGATTGATGTAGTAATATTTGTCAGCCCATTTGGTTGCTGTTCCTGCATTGTTGCAATAGAAAGTCCATTTAAATGTTTTGAAGATACGTGAGTCATTTTTACGATCCCACAACGAACTGATGATCTGTGGATTTGGACGCATACGTTTCCATGGACGACCGTTGGCAATGTCGCGGGTCATACCTGGTTTTACGTCGTACTGAGTTACCCAATAAAGGTGCAACTGGTTACCACCGTCAGAAGTTGAGCTACCGGCACCATTGAAAAGAGCGTCTTTGGTATATTCAACATCCCAGATAATTTCTTTCGAAGTTTTCTGGTTATTTTGCTCGAATACATTGGCAAAGTTCGATTCCAGTGAGAATTTTCCTGAATTGATAACTGCTTCAGAATAGAATGCAGCACTATCCAAATCGGTTGTTTTTCCACCGCGAACTGATGCTTCAGCACTAATACGGGTCAGATATACTTTTGCCAGCAAATGCGAAGCCGACCATTTGGTTGCACGTCCACGTTCTGATTGCTGATAAACATCAGGAAGAACAGCATAAGCAGCCTTCAGGTCGCTGATGATTTGTTTGTAAACATCGGAAACGGGTGAGCGTTTAAAGTCGGTGATTACCTCAGTAACATTACCATCAGTAACTAATGGCAAAGCGCCATAATGCTGTACCAAATCAAAATAATAATAAGCACGCAAAAATTTAAGTTCTGCTGCGCGCTGAGCCTTTTGATCAGCTGTCATATCCGGTACGTCAGGCAGATACATCAACGCTGTATTAGCGCGGGTAATTGCTTTGTAGTTGTTATTCCAGAATTTATTAATAACATCTTGCTGTGAATTCAACGAGCTCAGATATTTATTGAATGGATCTTTGTTACCACCATCGGTACCTTCCCAGGTAAAGTCGGTACCATATTCTGTCAAACAGAAATAGGTTTCCATATTACCGCCAGAGGTGCTGTTTCCTCCCTGGTTCCATGCTCCGGTATAAAATCTCATGCACTGATAAACACCAGTAACAGCCGATTCCATCCCTACTTTGGTTTTGAAATAATCGTAACCTACGTCGGTATACCTTTCCTCTTCCAGGTAATTTTCACATGCCGAAAAAGAGAAAATAAGCAGTATCGCAATTATATAATTAGTTATTTTTTTCATATCCTTTTTAATTTATGTTGTAATGCTTCTTTAAATGACATGTATTATAAGCTCATATTAATACCAAACATAAATGTACGAGGCATTGGAGCATTGAAGTCCTGACCACTTTCCGGGTCGGTTCCTGGATAACTGGTGATACAGAAAGCATTCTGAACAGTTGTGTACAATCTAAGCTTTGATAATTTGGCTCTTGAAACAAGACTTTTAGGAATGTTGTAACCTAAAGTAATGTTAGCCAAACGCAGGAATGAAGCATTAAAATAATTCATTGCATCGCGGTAAGCAGGGTTTTCAATACCGTTGTTTGGACGTGGAGCTTCGTTACTGCCATTACTTGCAATAGCAACACCATTGGCATCGTACTCGGTTACTCTCCAGTAATTTACTTTCAAACTGTTGTAGCGGCCGTTGAAACTCATATTACGGTCAAATTTCAGCATATTTCCATATGATGCATTCAGGAAGAAATTCAGGTCAAAATTCTTGTAAGTAAAGTAGTTCGACATACTGGCGGTGAATTTTGGACGCTGTGTTCCAATAATCTGACGGTCTTCAGCTGTAATTTTATAATCGCCATTGGTATCAGCTACCTTAATTGTTCCAGCTTTAAATGCTGTACCATATTTAGCCATTTCAGCTTCCTCGCCTAACTGCCATACTCCAAGGAATTTGTAGTCGTAATACACCTGCGAAGGCTGACCAATAAACCATCCGTTACCGGTATCGTCGTTTTTACCACCGTAAAGTTCAACAATTTCTTCTTTGTTTCGGGCAAAAATGAAGTCGGTGCTCCATGTAAAGTCTTTCGACTGAACATTTTGGGTATTGATGGTTACCTCAATACCTTTGTTGCGGGTTTTACCAATGTTGTACACAACACTGTTGAAACCTGAAACCTGAGGCAATTGTCTGTCCATTAACAGGTCTGAAGTATTCTGAAGATAAACGTCGATAACCCCACTGATACGGCCTTTCAAAATTCCGAAATCCAAACCGGCATTGTACTGATTGGTTTTTTCCCATTTCAAATCAGGGTTTGGCATTTCATTCTGATAGAAAGCCATTGCATTGGTCGAACCAAAATTATAACGGGCATAAGCCAGGTTACCAGCTGTTTTATAAGGATCGATAGCAGAGTTACCGGTAATACCAAAACCAGCACGCAGTTTCAGGTTACTGAAAGTAGAATTTCCTTTCAGGAAACCTTCTTCGCTGATACGCCATGCCAAAGCTGCTGATGGGAACAATACCCATTTATTTCCGGGAGCCAAACGTGATGCACCATCATAACGAGCCGAAGCTGTTAACAAATAGCGGTCTTTATAGCTGTAGTTAATACGTCCCATGAATGAAGCCAGCTGCCATTTGGTATATTTACTGTCAACGCTTGAAATGGTTGGCGAACTACCTACGTTATACCACAATTGTGATTCGTAAGGCAAGTTCAGTACATTGATACGTGATGATTCGAATTTTTCCTGCTGAATCGACTGCATCAAAGTAGCACCAAATGAATGGCTCTTGATTATTTTATTCCAGTAAATAAGGTTTTCCCAGGTGTACATGGTACGGGTATCTCCACCGTTTTCAGCACGTGCTAAACCGCCCTGACGGTCGGAACTGCGCGAACCATAAAAACGCTGATCAAGATAAGGACCAAAGTCCAAACCAAAATTCGAACGGAACTTGATATCGAATGGCAATTTAACTTCCATGTAGTAGCTGCCTAAGAAGCGGTCTTTTCTGTAAAGAACCGTTGCATCTGTAATATTAAGTACCGGGTTCCACAACTGTGGGTCGTTACCGGGGCGGTTGAACAAAACGCCGTCAGCATTGCGAATATTTGCTAATGGAGAAAGACTCTTTACACCATCATATACGTTAGGACCGTCGTTACGGTCGAAGTGAGAGAATTGGGTTTGTCCACCAATTTTAACATAGTCAGAAATGTCCCAGTCGAAGTTTACACGGGCCGAATAACGTGAATAATCTTTGGTTTTCAGCAAACCTTTTTCATCGTAATAGGTAGCCGATGCCAAAACTTTCAGTTTTTCGGTACCACCGCGAACACTGATCTCATGGTTCTGAACCTGCCCCTGGCGCATTACTTCGCCCATCCAGTCGGTTGACACCAGACGTTCAGGATGCCAAGAACCATCAGAATCGTAAGCATTTTGTATTTTATAGCCAATACCATTCGGATCACTTTCCTGACCAACAGGCATCATTTGAGTATCCATAGCGTATGTTGGTTTGGCGGGGTATTTACCAGTTGTACGGTAAGCTTCACGAAGGAATTCCACCCATTCAGCGCCATTGAAAAGAGCCAGTTTCTTGGCTTCATTCTGAACGCCATAATAACCGTTGTAATCTACAACAGCTTTTCCTTCTTTACCTTTTTTAGTTGTGATAAGTACTACACCGTTAGCACCTCTCGAACCATAAATAGCTGTAGCAGAGGCATCTTTCAAAATATCGATTGATTCGATATCTGACTGGCTGATTTCACTTAATCCCACTACCAACGGAACACCATCAACTACATACAGAGGATCGTTGGTTGCTTTAAGCGAACGGTTACCACGAATCATCACTTTTGCATCAGCTCCGGGGTTTGAGTTTTGTTGCTGAACAACAACACCAGCTGCTTTTCCCTGCATAGCCTGGGCAGCGCTGAAGCTTGAACGTTCGGCTAATTTGGCGCTGTTTACTGAAGATACAGATCCGGTAAGGTCTTTTTTACGAACGGTTCCGTAACCTACAGCTACTACTTCTTCCAACCCAATGGTTTCCTGAACCAAAAGAACACTGAAAGTTGTTTTTGTCCCAATTTCAATTTCCTGTGGAATCATACCCACAAATGATACAACGAGTGTTTTTGCATTTTCCGGAACTCTTAAGGAGAATTTTCCGTCGATATCGGTAATAATACCAACTGTTGTTCCTTTAACAACTACCGAAGCACCTGGCAGTGCTTGTTTGGTGTCGTCAGTGACTGTCCCGGTAATCACCTTGGTTTGTTGCTGCTGCTCGGAAGTCTCATTTCCGGGAGTTGCACCAAACCCATTCGAAAGACCTGCTGAGCAGATCAACATCAATGTTAGTTTAGTCGCGAGTAATAAGTTTTTTACATTTTTTTTCATAGTCAATCTTTTATTGAAATTCCTGATCACAGGAGAAAATCCTGATCAGAAACTTCTGGTTAATTAGTTCGATACTCTCATTTCACAGCTGCAGCCCCTTTTGCTGCGGCACTGCGGTTAAATCCCTTTTATTTCATTCATTGGCAATAAAATTTGAAAATTCGTTATTACTATTATTAATGCAATCGATTGATTTACGGGTAATACCCATCAAAATACTGGTCTTGTTTTCCAGCCTTTTTTTAATACAAATACGTTTAAAGAAAATATCAGCAGGTACAATACCCTACTGAAACAATATAAAAACAGTGGTTTAGGTTAGAATCGGCAGGCTAAAATTAGATGTTTAAGAATACAGTGAGATATACTCTATTTGCAAACACTTATACTATTTTTGCCTAATATCAAAAAAGCGTATGTTATTCATTATATTTTCAAGAATGATCGATGAAGCCATTTAAAGAAGAAATCAATTATCCGACAGAAAACTCTTTTGTCTTGCGATATACCAATTTTGACCATTTTACAGTCCCATGGCATTTCCACAATGAGTTTGAGATGGCCTTTATTGTAAATAGTACAGGAAAATGGTTTGTTGGCGATGTAATTGAAAATTTCGGCCCCGGAGATTTTGCATTTTACGGAAGTACTTTACCACATTTCCATCACAGCGATGAAGAATATTATTCCGGCGATCAAACACGGAGAGTCAATGCCTATATTCTCCAGTTTCCGTTCGATTACTTTACTGAAAAACAACTTCGTTGCCCTGAATTTTCAGGGATCTCGAGGCTTTTATCGAATTCGGCAAGAGGATTGAAATTTCCGGATTATACCCGGGAGTCTGTTGCAAAAATGCTCCATGAGATGTATGCCCAAAAAGGCCTTAAACGTTACCTACACCTTATAGAACTACTTAATTATTTGGGACATACAGATTTTTCGCCTATCGCAAGCCGAAGTTATGCCAACACGATAACCACCGAAGTTGACAACCGAATGGCTAAAGTTTACGAATTCTCAACCCAAAGCTACAACCGAAAAATATCTATAAACGAAGTGGCCTCGGTTGCCGGAATGAATACCGCGGCTTTCTGCAGGTATTTCCGCAAAAAAACAGGAAAAACGTTTGCCGAATTCGTGAACGAACTCCGGATAAGCTATGCCTGCAAATTGCTGCGCCACGGGAACCGAACGGTTGAATTCATTTGTTTCGAAGCCGGATTTAATAATCTTTCTAACTTTAACCGGCAGTTTAAAGCTAGGGTCGGAAAATCGCCATCAGAATACCGTAAACTGATAACCAATCAGGGAGAATAATCGACAATCGGGATATTTCTTTGGAAAAACAGCGATAATTAACAAACGGTATCTTAAATTCGTTGGATAGAAAATTTACTCAACGCAAATTTCATGAAAGTCAAAGCATTCCACAAATTATCGTACGGCTTATACCTGATTGCTGCTGAATTTCAGGGCAAAAAATCGGGATACATTGCCAATACTGTATTTCAGGTTACTTCGGAACCACCTCTAATGGCCATATCGTGCCATAAAGACAACTTTTCGGCACAAATTATTCTTGATTCCGGAGCGTTCTCGGCTTCAGTGCTTAAACGGGATGTGAATATGAAAATCATTGGCGATTTCGGCTTTATGTCGTCAACCGATATTAACAAATTTGCAGGAATCAATTACCTGAAAGGCCCATCAGGATCGCCAATCGTAACAGACAGTGCCGTGGCTTGGTTCGACTGCAAAGTATTGAAATCCATTGATTTGGGATCGCACTACCTTATTATTGGCGAAGTAATCGATTCCGATGAACTGTCGGACGAGGCGCCTCTCACCTACCAGTATTATCGTGAGAAATATAAAATGTTCTCGCCTAAGAACTCGCCGACTTACATCGAGAAATCGAAACTGGAAACAGAAGCATCGGCTGCAACTGAAGTAGCAGAAGAACCGGAACACGAACACATTTTTGACGGCGAGAATTACATTTGCCAGATATGCGGTTACTCCTACAATCCGGAAGAAGGCGATCCAACAATGGGCATTCCTCCCGGGACTCCGTTCGAAAAACTGCCAGATGACTACAAATGCCCGGTTTGCAACGCGAGTAAAGAATACTTTAAACCAGCATAGTGTAGTGGCCAGACATGGCTTTTCTCTGCGCAAAAAAATGTATTTTCGCCGCCAAATATTTCAAATACTATGAAGAACAAAAATTACAACATCGCATTGACTCAGATCGCACTTGACGGTACTCCGGATGTAAACCTGAAAAAATGTCTGGAGTGGATCAGAAAAGCAGCTGCACAGGGAGCCAATGTGGTTTGTTTACCCGAATTATATAGCTCGTTTTACTTCTGTCAGAGCGAAAATCACGATTACTTCGAGTTAGCAGAGCCTTTGCACAACGATTCGTACAAAGCGTTCAGCGCTCTGGCAGCCGAGCTGGGTATTGTGTTGATAGTTCCGTTCTTCGAACGCCGCGCGTCGGGCCTTTACCACAATTCGGCTTATATTATTGATACCGATGGTTCTCAGGCTGGTTTGTACCGTAAAATGCATATTCCTGACGATCCAAGCTATTACGAGAAATTCTATTTCACGCCCGGAGATATTGGGTTCAAAGCATTTGACACCAAGGTTGGTAAAATTGGAACGCTGATCTGCTGGGATCAGTGGTACCCTGAAGGAGCCCGGATTACTTCATTGCAGGGAGCCGAAGTTCTCTTCTACCCTACTGCCATTGGCTGGCATCCTCACGAAAAAGCGCAGTATGGTGTAAAACAGCATGATGCATGGCGCACCGTTCAGCGCGGACATGCGGTTGCCAACGGTATTTTTGTGGCAGCCTGCAACCGTGTGGGATTCGAGAAACCGGTTGAAAGTTCGGCCGGAATCGAATTCTGGGGAGCTTCGTTTATTGCCGGGCCGCAAGGTGAAATTCTGGCCGAAGCCTCACACGATAAGGAAGAAATCCTGATTGCCGAAATCGACCACGTATTGATGGAAGATGTCCGCCGAAACTGGCCTTTCCTTCGCGACCGCCGCATTGATGCATATGGCGACATTGTAAAACGATTTATTGACTAACCTGATTTTGATTCGAAAAACACTATCAGTAATACATATAATGCAAAAAAAAGCTCTGTTTCTTGATTTAGACAACACGATTTATTTGGTGAGTTCGATTGGCGAGGAGTTGTTTAAATCACTTTTTCAGATCATCAGCGAAAGCGGTGAATTTTCTGAAAATATAGAAGAACTGAAAAAAGAAATCATGCGACGTCCTTTTCAGTTTGTAGCCAACGACTTTTCATTCAGCGATACACTAAGGTCTAAATGCATGGATCACCTGCTGAATTTAACTTACGAAACTCACATGAATACAGTTGAAGGTTATCCGGTTCTGCGTGAAATTCCTTGCCCGAAATTTCTGGTTACAACCGGTTTTACCAAACTCCAAAACAGCAAAATTGATCGGCTGAACATCAGAGAAGACTTTGAGGAAATTTATATTATCGATCCAAGCCTGACTTCTCTTTCCAAAAGAGATATTTTTAAGAAGATACTGATTAAGCACAAGTTCAAAATCGATGAAGTGCTGGTGGTTGGCGACGATCTGAATTCAGAAATCAAAGCGGCCAAAAGCCTGGGAATTGATTCGGTTTTGTACGATTACCGCGAAAACCAGTCAGCAACCGAGGATCAAAAAGTTATCCGGAATTTAGCTGAGGTAAAAAATTACATTTAAAACAATCCGTTTATGAACAACATAACCCGTCGTTTTCCTGCGGAATGGGAAAAACACCAGGCTACTTTATTGTCATTTCCGTCGGAAGGCCGCGATTGGCCCGGAAAGTACCATGCCATTAAATGGGCATTTGTGGAAATGATCAAAAAAGTGACCACTTACGAACCTGTCATTCTGGTGGTTAATTCTGACGAACTGCGCGAAAAAGTGGCTGTGATGCTCGAACAGGCGCATGTCGATCAGTCGGCTGTGAGTTACATTATTAAAGATACCAACCGCAACTGGATGCGCGATTCGGGTCCTGCCATTGTGAAAACCACCAACGGAGGCCGTGAAGCCATTCAGTTTGGCTTTACCGGATGGGCAAAATACAAAAACCACCGCAAAGACCAGGGAATTCCGGCCGCAGTGGCACAACATCTCGGATTACCGGTTGTGCCAGCCATGTACAACAACAAACTGGTAGTTCTCGAAGGTGGCTCAATTGATGTAAACGGCTGTGGAACCTTAATTACCACCGAAGAATGCCTGATGGATCCAGTTCAGCAAATACGCAATAAAGGATTCAGGAAAGAAGACTACGAAAGTGTTTTTCGCGAATATTTGGGTGTAACCAATACCATTTGGCTGGGCGAAGGCATTGAAGGCGACGATACGCATGGCCATGTTGACGACATTTGCCGTTTTGTAAACCGCAATACGGTTGTTGCAGCTCAGGAGCCAGACACCACTGATCCGAACCACCACAAGCTGGAAGCCAATCTTGAAATCCTGAAAAATGCACGACTCGAGAATGGAGAAAAGCTGAATGTTGTAAAAATGCCAATGCCTGCACGTCTCGATTTTGAAGATTTGCGCCTTCCGGCCAGCTACGTAAATTTCCTGATGACGAATGGCTGCATTCTGATGCCAACATTTAACGACAAAAACGACTACAAAGCACTTGGAATTCTAACAGATTTATTCCCTGAACGCGATATAATTGGCATTAACGCTGTTGACCTGGTTTGGGGATTGGGCACACTTCATTGCCTGAGCCACGAAATCTGCGGGTAACAATATTATTTAGAAATACACTTTAATCAGTGCTTACAGCCGGGTCGTCTTCATCGATCCGGCTGTTTTTTATTCCATACGTGAAATAAATTACCAAACCTACAACCAGCCAGATCATAAACCGGAACCAGTTGGTAGCGCCCAATTCGCTCATCAGGTAAAGGTTGGTAAGCAGTCCCAGTACCGGAATGAGCGACCACCGTTTCGCCACAGCTTTAAAAGTGATAATTGCGGAGACAATGCAGAATATAATTATCGGGAAATGGTGACGAATAATTTTCAGCAGATTAAAGCCCTCGGAATGGTCGGCAGCTACTGAACTAACCTGATAGCCCGAATTCCAGACCAGGAATAAAACCACGGCCCAAAGGGGTAATAAATACCTTCGGCTATCGGCATAAGGTACCCGAAACCCTTTTCCATCGTGTTTTTGCTGGCCAGTTGGGTTAAGTACCAGTATTCCGCCCGACACAAGTATAAACGCAAATAAAGTACCAATGCTGGTCAGGTCTGTCACCTCGGTGAGGTTCATAAAAAGCGAAGGAACAGCAACTACCACTCCGGTGACAATCGTTGCAAAAGCCGGAGTTCTGAATTTTGGATGAAGTCTTGAAAATATAGGCGGAAGAAGCCCATCGCGGCTCATGCTCATCCAGATTCGGGGTTGCCCCAGCTGAAACACCAGCAAAACACTGGCCATGGCAATCACTGCACCAAAGGCTATTACTCCTGAAAGTTTGGTCAGGTGCAATTTGGAAAAAACATAGGCCATCGGATCAGAAACACCCAGTTCGTTGTATGGAACCATTCCGGTTAAAACCAGACTAATCAGCACATAAAGTATAGTAGTAATCAGTAAAGCGTAGAACATCGACAAAGGCAAATCGCGTCGCGGGTTTCGGCACTCTTCAGCTGTTGTCGAAATGGCATCGAACCCAATGTAAGCAAAAAATACTCCGGAAACACCTTTTAATACGCCGCCTATTCCATTCGGGGCAAAAGGGCTCCAGTTTTCGGGCTTCACATAAAAAGCGCCAATTCCGATAACCATGAGTAAAAGCACCACTTTCAGCACCACAAAAAAGTCGTTGGTAATGCGCGATTCCCTTATTCCGATGTAGCAAATCCAGGTAATTACCACCACAATAAACAAGGCAGGAATATCGGCCACGAAATGGAAATTCCCGATTTGTGGCGCATTCATCCAGGCCGAATAAGCACCTTGTAAATCAGCACTTAATGCCGACAATGGAGTTCCGGAATTTATTGCATTTATTGCCGCGTGATACCCGCGCGAGGCACTTAAAAAATCGGTTGAAAGGTAATCTGGAATATGAAAGCCCAGCCCGTCCATTAATCCGGTAAAGTATCCTGACCACGATATGGCCACGGCAATATTGCCAATCGCATATTCCATGATCAGATCCCAGCCAATGATCCAGGCAATCAGTTCGCCAAAACTCACATAGGCATAGGTGTATGCACTTCCGCTAATGGGTATCGACGAGGCAAACTCGGCGTAGCACATGGCCGACAAACCGCAGGCAATGGCTGTAAACACAAAAAGCAGCGAAACCGCAGGGCCTCCGGCAGCAGCAGCATTTCCGACGGTGCTGAAAATTCCGGCGCCAACAATTGCAGCCACACCAAGTGCCGTCAGGTCGAAAACCCGAAGCGTACGTTTCATGCTTCCCGAACCGGCCGCAAGCAGGTCGGCACTTTGCAGAATTTGCGAAACAGATTTCTTCCGGAATAAGTTATTAAGCTTCACTTGATATAAGTATTGGGCAAAAATAAAGAAAAATAAAGACCAGAAGCGTTTAACCCGGGTCATTTCAACTTCCGAATACAGCAAAAAGCACTGTTTTTTAAAGAATTAAATATGTTAACTTATTAAAAATTAATCCGGAAGGGTAACCTTTTCAATGTTTTCGGAATATAGATTGGTTTTTAATAAACTTGCAGCCTTAAATTTGAACAAAACAACCAGATTAACCCAATGATGAAAAAGAGCCAGGTAAAGATTGTATTGATCCTTCTGTTAAATGTAATACTCATCCATCCTGCCCAATCTCAAATTCGTAAGTATTTTATTATCAGCGGAAAAGTAATTTCAGAAATCACAAACACCGATTATAGCACTGTACAAATTGTAAAGAATAATCAACGGTCAGTAGCTGCCCAAATTCCGGGTCATGGACGTTTCAGACTCGAACTCGAATACAACGCTGAATACAAACTCACGTTCAATAAAAAAGGATTCCTGCCCAAAACCATCATTGTCAATACTGATATTCCGGAAAAAGATATGGTTTCCGAATCGAATTTTCCACGTTTCCTGATGGCTGTCAAACTTTCAGCCGAAAAACAAGTTTCTGAAAATTTATATTCTGAAAATAACATCCAGCACATCAGTTACTCGGCCAGCCAACAAGGCTTTGCCCGGATTCCTTCGGTTATGGAAGTTGAACTGGTTGAAAAGGGAACAACCAACCGGGCATCCCGAATTTTGCCGCAGGAAAATAAAACCGGAATGCAGATTTATCAGGTGTTCTGATCTCAAAGACTGGCCAGGAAGCTATCCCCTTCTACCTCATCAGCTCGGTACAACTTTCGCATAAGTAAAAATTAGCTCAAGTTTTATACATAATATCCTCAATTAAGCGGTGGCCCATGCTTGTCTTTTCATTGATTTGGTTAATTTTACAAGGCGATTAGATAATTTTCACAAAATTCCTTTCGTTTTAACAGTATTTCATTGAATAAATAGGCATATGCAAAAAATAGGTCGAGTAGGTTTTTGGATTCTCCTGATTCTTAATCTATTAATACAACTTCCATCCCAGGCGCAAAGCAAGAAATATTTTGTTATAACCGGTAAAATTATTCCGGAAGCTGAAGGCGGCGGCAACGGAACCATTGAAATTACCAAAAACGGAAAAGAAACGACCAACATCGATATTCCAAAAAATAACCGTTTCAGGTTTGAACTGGAATTTTTTAATGAATTTACCCTGAATTTTAAATATCCCGGACACTTCAATAAAATCATTTCAGTTTCAACCGAAATTCCGCAGGAAGTTTGGGAACGCGACAACGATTTTCCTCCTTTCCCAATGATTGTCCAGCTGACCAAAGAATTTGAGGGAATTGACAAGAGTTTCACACTAAAACCTTCAGGAAGAATATTTTACGGTAAGGACATTGACAATTTCGAGAAAGAAAGCTATGTGTCAGATCTTCAGTTTACCGAGCAGGTAGCCAATGCAAAAAACCAGGCCAACCAGGTAGCAAAAGAAGCTGCAACGATATCCAAGGAGAATGCTCAGGATTTAGCGGCCAAGCAACGAAACTTCGATCAGATCATCAAAGATGCCGACGCCCTTTACCAGCGGGGTGAATACCAGATGGCACTGATAAAATACCTCGAAGCCCGTGGTCTTTTCCCCGACAAAGCTTATCCAAACGACCGGGTAGCCGAACTTCAGGATTTAGTAAAAGCGCTTGAGATTACCGAAAAGCAAAAGGCCGAACTGGAGCAAAAGTATAAATCGGCAATTGCCAAAGCCAACGGATTTTTCGATCAGAAAGGTTACAGAGAAGCGCGCCCGGTTTACGAAGAAGCTCTTCAGTACAAGCCTGGCGATGTTTTTGCCAACGGCAGAATCAACGAAATTGACCAATTACTCGCACTGCTCGATAAACAAGGCAAGTTTAAAGACCTGATTGCCAATGCCGACAACAACTACAAATCGAAAAATTACGATCAGGCAGTGGCTTTGTATGGTCAGGCCAAGCAACTGATTCCTGAAGACAAATATCCGCAGAGCCAGATCGACCTCATCAACCAGGAAAAGGCACAACAAGCTAAGACCGATCAGCTTGAAAAAGATTTCAACCAGGCTATGCAATCGGCAAATAATCTGGTGCAGCAAAAAGATTATCTGCAGGCGTTGAATATGTTCAAAAAAGCGCTTGAACTCAAACCGGATAACCAGTTGGCCAAAGATAAAATGGCAGAGGCTGAGCAGGCCATGATTGCCATCGAAAACGACAAGAAATACCAGCAGGCCATTCAGTTAGCCGACAAAGCTTTGGCAGGAAACGATTTGCAAAAAGCAAAAATGCAATATCAGGATGCCTTGAAGTTTAAACAGGACGAATATCCCAAAACCAAACTTGCAGAAATTGCAGCGTCCGAAGCCAACGAAATAGAGTTTAACAACCTGGTTTCGAAAGCTGAAAAGGCATTTCAACTAAATAATTTCGACGAGGCGCTGACAGCTTTTAACGATGCTCTTA
Source organism: Prolixibacteraceae bacterium (assembly GCA_963678915.1). Classification (GTDB taxonomy): domain Bacteria; phylum Bacteroidota; class Bacteroidia; order Bacteroidales; family Prolixibacteraceae; genus Aquipluma. The sequence continues at coordinate 4,276,479 of OY787458.1, read as the reverse complement.
AAATCAAGCCGTCTGATTCTGCGGTTAAAAAGAGAATCGACGATATTCAAAATCTAAAAAACAAAGAACAGTCTGATAAGGAATATGCCACTTTAATTGCCCAGGCCGATCAGAGTTTCAGCAACAACCAGTTCGACGAAGCTATTGCTGCCTACAATAAAGCTCTTCAGATCAAGAAATCAGAAGGATATCCCAAAGATCAGCTCCGCAAAATAGAATCGTATCAGGCCTCGATTAAAAAGGCTGATAAAAACCTGCTGGCTAAAGACTACGCCGGATCGGTGCAGGAACTGAACATCGCTCTTCAAACAAAGCCAAACGACACCTACGCAACATCAAAAATTGCTGAAATACAAAAGATTGTAGCTGATCAGAAACAGCAGGAAGAAAAAGCAAAAGCCGATCTGCTGGCCTATAATGAAGCGATAAAAAATGCCGATCAGCTGTTTACTGCCAAAAGTTATCCGGAGTCTCTGAATAAATACCAGGAAGCGCTGGCTATTAAATCAGCCGAAACTTATCCGCAGAAACGGATAAAAGAAATTGAAACCATTCTCGACGGCATCCAAAAGGAGAAAACACGAATCGAGAACGACTACAAAGCCGCTATTGCCAGTGCCGACCGAATGTTTGAGCAAAAAGATTACCCCAATGCCCAGACCGAATACCGAAGAGCATTAACTGTAAAAGCCGATGAAGTTTATCCGAAAAACCAGATTCAGAAAATTGATGATATTCTGGCCGAAAATCGTCGCAAGGAAGACGAGCTTCAAAAGCAACAGCAGGAAAAACAAAACCTTGCATTCAATCAGGCCATGGCTTCAGCCGATAAGTCGTTTAGCGACAACGATTTTAATTCGGCAAAAATTGGCTACGAAACCGCGCTGGGCATAAAACCCAATGATGCTGATGCCAAGAAGAAATATGCTCAAACCGAAGCAATGCTTGCTCAAATTGCCCGGAACACACAGGCATACAACAAGGCAATTACTGAAGCCAACAACCGCCTGACCGCCAAACAATACCCTGAAGCAAGAGAAAAATACATGGAAGCGCTTCAGTATTTACCCAATTCGGAATATCCTAAACGCCAGGTTGCACAAATCGACGAACTGCTTGCCCAGCGTGAAGCCGAGGCCAAATTAAGGCGCGATTTCGATCAGGCGGTTACCGAAGCTGAGAACCTGTTTAAAGCCAAAGAATTGCTGAAAGCCAAAGACGCATTTACGAAAGCATACAACTTAATTCCATCTGAACCGGTTCCGCCACAACGTATCAACGAAATCAACAACCTTTTGGCCGAACAGGAACGTCAGAATGCAGCACAAAAAGCCTTGCTCGAAGCTTATCAGAAAGTCATTCAGCGTGCCGATAATCACTTTGGAAACAAAGATTACAGTGCGGCAATTCTGGCTTACAACGAAGCTTTAGTGGTAAAACCCGACGAACAATACCCTGAAGATCAGCTTGCATTGATTCAAAAGCTGCTGAAAGAACAGAATGAGCAAAACTACAAATCGGCAATTGCAAAGGCTGATAATTTCTTCAATGCCAACCAATTCGACGGCGCTGAAACCAGTTATAAAGATGCTTTAAAATTCAAGCAGAATGATCCGTATGCCACACAACGTCTTAGCGACATTCAAAAGAAAAGAGCTGATGTTGAAGCCGAAAACAGCCGTCTGAAGAAACTTGAAGACGACTACAAAGCTTTAATCGCCGATGCCAATAACGATTTCAAAAACAAGACTTATCTGGTAGCCAAAGAAAAATACCAGAAAGCGCTGACGATGAAGCCGAACGAAGTTTATCCGAAAGACCAGATTGCCAAGATTGATGAATTGCTTTACGCTCAGCAACAAGCCAACGAGAAAGACAAGCAATATGCTCAGTTTATTCAGGACGCTGAAAATGCTTACAAAGCGGATAAGCTGAAGGAAGCCCGCGATCTGTTTCAGAAAGGGTACAACCTGAAACCGTTCGAACCGCTGCCACCAATGCGCATTGCCGAAATCGACCGTAAACTGGCACAACAGGCCGAAGCTGCTCAGTTGGCTGCCATGGAAGAGGCTCAGCGACTGGCCAAAGAAAAGGCTGACAAGGAACAGTACGCCAATGCTGTAGCTGCCGGAGATAAAGCTTTTGCCAGCAAACTGTACAAAATTGCCAGGGTTCATTACACCGATGCGTTGGTTGCCCTACCCGACGAGAGATATCCGAAAGACCAGATTGCTAAAATCGACCTGTTATTGGCTCAGGAAGAAAAGAACAAAATGCTTGCTTTGCAGAAGTCGCAGCAGGATTCGATCCAAAAAGCTAAAGACATGCTGTTCGACGCCGCTATGGCATCAGCTAAAGACCATGAGACGAACAAGCGCTACGAACAGGCCATTCAGAAATACACCGATGCCATTAATCTTAAACCAGAACAGCGTCCGGCAATTCAGAAATACATCGACAATATCAACGATAAGATTAAGTTCTTTGCCAAGCAGGATGCCGACTACAAGCGACTTATCAAACTGGCCGACGGTTACTTTACGGAATCGAAACTCAGGGAAGCTTTGACGGAATATCAAAATGCACTGAGTGTTAAACCAGAAGAAGAGTATCCGCGCAACCAAATCAAGGAAATTCAGGCTCAATTGGCAGCCATTGAAACGAACTATGCCAATGCCATTTCGGGCGCAGATAAAGCCTACGACGCAGCCGACTGGATTACAGCCAAAACCGGCTACACCGACGCGCTGCGGATTAAGCCAACCGAATCTTATCCGGCCAACCGCCTGAAAGACATCAATCAGAAGATCGCTGATTCGAATCTGGCTGCACTGAGCAAAGCCGCTACCGACAAGGCTTACAATGAAGCCATGGAAAAAGCAGAACAGTTGTTCAAAGAAGATCAGCTGATCTCGGCTAAAATGCAGTTCAAAGTGGCTCAGTCCATCAAGCCCGAAGAAAAATTGCCGGCGCAGCGCATAAAAGATATTGATGCTTTGCTTGAGCAGCGAAACAGAGATCAGCTCGCCAGCCAACAACGCGAAATCGACGAAAAATACAGCAAGGCACTGGCACTGGCCGATAATTCGTATCGCGATAAATCGTACAGCATTGCCAAGCTTCAGTACCAGCAAGCCTCGTTGATCAAGCCTGATGAAGAATACCCAAAAACTCAGATGGCTTTAATGGATAAACTGATGAACGAAGCCAAGGCTGCCGAAACTTATGTAATTAAACTTCCGGAGCCCGAACCAACCCAACCGGTTGAACGCAACGTGGTCAGCCTGCCTGAAACAGATAAATCGATTGAAGAACGTGCCACCATGTACACCACAACGACGAACTACGACGACGCAATCAAAAAAGCGGACGATTTGTTCGGGGTAAAAGATTATGCCGTTGCCCGGTTCTATTACTATAAAGCTTCGGAAATTAAACCGGCCGAAGAATACCCGAAAAAGCAGGTTGATTTGATCCGGAAATTAATTGATTCACAATTATCTTCGGCCGACCTTTCGGAATACGATAAAGCAATTGCTCAGGCCGACAATGCTTTTTCCAATAAAACCTATACGATTGCCAAGTTCTTCTATTACAAGGCACTCGACATCAAATCATGGGAAAAATATCCGAAAGATCGTATCAATGAAATACTTGCGCTGACCAATTCTCTTCTTTCCGAAAGAGAGGAAAAAGAATACCGTGACAATATAGCCAAAGCCGACGAAGCTTTCTTTAACAAAGAGCTGGCTATTTCGCGCTTCTATTACAACAAAGCCCTGAACATTAAGAGAGATGAGAATTACCCGAAAATAAAACTGAAGGATATTCAGAAATTGCTGGCACAGGGATCATTAAATCAGGCCGACGAGCAGTACCGGAAGTTTATTGAACTTGCCGACGAAGCATTCCAGGTTAAAAATTATAACCTGGCCCGGTTTAATTACAACAAGGCGTTGAACCTGAAATCGAATGAAAAATATCCGAAAGATCAGCTCCGGAAAATAAAAGAAGAGTTGGATAAACCGAATAAATGATTTCGGATAATTTGAATTAAACAAAAGTATTTACACAATTCACAAAAAGAATCGGTTTGGAACTAAAGATAAAAGATCAGTTAATCAGGTTGTTCGAGTCGCACTTTAAAGAAGAAGTTACTTTTTTCGAACAACTGCCGGCCTCGGGATCGTACCGCGAGTACGCCCGTTTAAAAAGCGCCGGTCACCAGGTTATTGGCGCCTACAATCAGGACATTAAAGAGAATCAGGCTTTCCTCGAATTCTCGGCACATTTTCGCAACAAGAACATCCCGGTTCCGCATATTTATGCGGTCAATGGCAGCATCGACTGCTACCTTCAGGAAGATTTAGGGAACACCACCTTATTTGATTTTTTGACTGAAACCCGCGAAAAAGAAGGTTTCTCCATCAAGATTGTTGACGAATACAAAAAAGTGTTGCGCGAACTTCCGCGTATTCAGCTGGTTGCAGGGAAAGACATCGACTACAGCGTGTGTTATCCTCGCGAGGCTTTCGACAAACAATCGATGATGTGGGATTTGAATTATTTCAAATACTATTTCCTGAAACTCGCTAAGGTTCCGTTCGATGAGCAGGCACTGGAAGACGATTTTCAGGCTTTCAGCGATTATTTGCTGGCTGTTGACAACAACGCCTTCCTGTACCGCGATTTCCAGTCGCGCAACGTGATGCTGAAAGACGGCAAAGTATATTTTATCGATTACCAGGGAGGGAGAAAAGGCGCGCTGCAATACGATCTGGCGTCGTTACTTTACGATGCCAAGGCCAATATTCCGGAAGCCGAACGCGATGAATTGCTCGAATTTTACCTCGACGAATTGATTCAGTACAAACAAGTCGATCGTGAAAAATTCAAGTCATTGTTCGACGGATATGTGCTGATCCGTATCATGCAGGCTATGGGTGCTTACGGGTTCCGTGGTTTCTACGAAAAGAAAGAGCATTTCCTGAAAAGTATTCCGTTTGCGCTTAAAAACCTCGAAACATTATTAGCTAAAAATACCATCCAGATTAAACTTCCGGAGTTACTGAAAGTGCTGAAAGCGGTCACCGAATCACCTTTTCTGCGCTCCATCAGTCCGGCCAACGACCGTCTGACGGTTCGTGTCAGCAGTTTTTCATACAAAAAAGGCGTTCCTCACGATCCTTCCGGAAACGGAGGTGGTTTTGTTTTCGACTGCCGCGCCATTCACAACCCAGGGCGCTATCCCGAGTTTAAACATCTGACCGGAAAAGATCAGCAGGTTCAGGAATTTCTGGAAGAAAAATCGACGATTGGCGCATTTATGACTTCGGTTTTCAGCCTGGTTTCACAATCGGTTGAAGTTTACCTTTCCAGAGGATTTACCCATTTGAGTGTAAACTTCGGATGCACCGGAGGCCAGCACCGGTCGGTATATGCTGCCGAAAAATTAGCCGAATACCTTCGCAACAATTATCCGGTTACGGTTGTTTTACAGCACGTCGAACAGGATAAATAGAAAAAAATGTCGAAAACACAGTGCAAAAACGAAGAATACAAAGAGAAAGATGACGCCAAATACGTTTGCAAACGTTGCGAACGTAAAGCAAAAAAGGAAGATAAACTTTGTAAACCGAAGAAAATAAAAGACTAACAAAAGCGCTATTTCTATGCGAATTCTGAAGAATCCATTTGTTCTTCGCTTTTTGCTCCCGACATTATTTTTCCTGATTTCGATTTCGATACAAGCCCAAATTCATTTGGAAGGCCAGGTTCGCGATGCAGATACCGGTTTGCCGGTTCAGGCTTTCGAACTTAAAATTGATTCAACTACAGCATCGTTTTCAAATGGCATATTCCGGATTACGACAAACACAGAACCACAAAGGCTTGTTGTAAGCTCACCCGGATATTTACCTTTCAGATTATCTGATTTTCAGAAGAGAATGAAGCTTAACATTTACCTGATTCCTGAAAACGTAAATATTGAAGAAGTTATAGTCAACGCTTTTCAATCGGAAAAGCGACTGCTTGACACTCCCGGATCAATCAACCTGATTACTAACAGGCAATTATTGCACGAACCAACATTTACACTGGCGCCATCGGTTAACAAAACCGCGGGAATATGGATGCAAAGCGGATCGATGAACACCAACCGGCTGACCATCCGTGGAATTGGGGCACGCTCGCCATACGGTAGCAACAAAATCAGGGCTTATTATGGCGATATTCCATTAACTAACGGCGTTGGTGAAACTACGCTCGAAGATCTGGATTTGGAGCAACTTGCCGACATTGAAATTGTGAAAGGGCCTGCCTCCGGATTTTATGGCTCGGGACTTGGCGGAGTATTACTCTTTAGTCCGTCAAAAACATCCACTAATCAGTTTTCGCAATCCGTTTCAGTCGGATCATACCAAACCATTAAATACACCGGCAAACTGACCGTTTCGAGCAAAAAAAACAGCCATTCGCTTGTATATTCACGGCTTCACTCCGATGGTTACCGCGAAAACAACGAAAGCAACCGGCATAACTTCACCTGGACTTCGGCAATTTCAAGAGATCGCACTCAAATTAACCTCCTGGCAACATATACTAACATGTTTGCCTATATTCCAAGCTCAATCGATTGGAAAACTTATCAGGAAACACCGCAAAAAGCAGCGACAAACTGGGCGGCAACCAAAGGCTACGAAGATTACAACCGTTTTTACGGAGGAATCTCAGTTCAGCAAAACCTCAGTAAAAACTGGCAGTTCCGCATCAGTACATTTGGGCATTTAAACCGAAACAACGAATTGCGGCCATTCAATATTCTTCAGGAGAAAAATCATTTTCTGGGATTTCGATCAGCATTGGAAAAGACATATCGTTCAACTCTTGCAACACTCCGATTGATTGCCGGTAATGAGTTCTTCAGCGAAAATTATCAATGGCAGACTTTCCAGAACAAAAACCGCGAACCCGGCAACCTGTTATCCGATAACGAGGAACTGCGCGGGTACAACAATTTTTTTCTGTTGGCCGACTGGAACTGGATGGAGAAACTGAGTGTTTCGGCCAGCCTGAACTACAACCAGACGCATTACAATTATACTGACCATTTTCTGACCGATGGCAATCAAAGCGGCAAACACCGTTTTACTCCGGCGGTTTCGCCCCGATTGGCTGCCAACTGGACGGTTTCGCCTGAAACAAGACTATTTGCAGTGGTGAGTCATGGATTCTCTCCTCCCACTCTCGAAGAAACACTAATGCCAAATGGACAGCGAAACACATCGATTAAACCGGAAACCGGCTGGAATTTTGAACTCGGAGCCAAAGCAAAAGTCGGAAAATCGATATATGCCGAAGTTTCAGCTTATTTCATGAAAGTGAAGAATTTGCTCGTAGCCAGAAGAACTGCTGATGACGCCTATATGGGCATTAATGCCGGATCGACCAGCCATCCGGGACTCGAATTGAAACTGGACTATAAATTAATCGACAGACCAGTGTGGACAAGCGATTTGCGCACAAATGCCAATTTAACTCACTATCGGTTTGCTCAATTTATTGATGGGGTAAACGATTATTCAGGAAATAAACTAACCGGAACACCCGCAGCAATCGCCAACTGGATGCTCGAAACCACACACAACAGCGGATTTTTCGTGAATCTGCATTACCAAACTGTTGGGCGAATGCCTATCCGTGATGACAATTCACTGTACACCAAAGCCTATCAACTCACTAACCTGATGGCCGGATACGAAAAATCGATCGGAAAACTTTCGTTCAGTTTATCTTCAGGAATTCAAAATCTATTGAATGTGCGTTACGCCTCCATGATTCTGATTAATGCTACTGCCGCCGGAAATCAGTCGCCCCGTTATTATTATCCCGGATTACCTCGTAATTTCAAGGCTACAGCAATCCTGAAGTATTCTTTTTGATATCCACCGGGTTTCTATAAAACGAAAAGTCCATCACCTTCAAGGCAATGGACTCTCTATGTTTTCATATCTATTTATTACTCTTGTGGATCTTCAGGATCAGCAATTTCACCGTTTTTGTTTTCGGCATATTTAGCACCTATAATTAATCCGGCAATAACTACAATGGCAATATACAAACCACTTGGAATTGGAGGTGGATCGCCAGCTCCGTACGAATGCATTCCCGATAAATAATAGTTTACACCGAAGAAAGTCATCAAAACTGAACTCAATCCAACCAAAGCAAGGCTGTTCAATGCAAATGTGCTTTTCAGTCCAGGTACTTTGCGAAGGTGCAGAATGATTGAATAAACCAGCACCGTAACCAAAGCCCATGTTTCTTTTGGATCCCAGCCCCAATAGCGTCCCCACGACTCGTTGGCCCAAACGCCACCAATAAACGAACCAATGGTCAGCATAAATAACCCGATGATTAAAGCCATTTCAACAATGTACGACACTTCTAAAATGGTATAGCTGATGTTTTGATTATTCTGTTTATTGCGTAAAATCATCAGCACCAGGTTAAGCATACCGAGCAAAGCTCCCATAGCCAAAAATCCGTAGCTGGCCGTAATAATGGCCACGTGAACAACAAGCCAGTATGATTTCAATACCGGAACCAGATTGGTAATTTCTGGATTCATCCAGCTCATGCCAGCCACAAAAAGGATGATGGAAGCCAGCAAAGTGGTCACTGCAAGCGTGATTGGGGAACGTTTTACAAAGATAAATCCGGATAAACTGGTTGCCCATCCAACGTAAATCATTGTCTCGTAGCCATTACTCCATGGTGCGTGTCCCGAGATGTACCAGCGAAGAGCCAATCCAAACGTATAAAATGCAAATGCAGCAAAAATGACCCAAGTACCAATATTTATGTATTTCGTAAGTTTGGTTGTCGATTTTAAAATCTGCATGAAATGAACCACCAGCAGAATAAAGCCCAGCGCGGCATATATTTTAGCAAGTTTTCCAAAGATATTCCACTCGTTGTACAGAATTTCCAAACTAATTTTAGTTTTCGAAGGCATTATGTCGGCCCCGTAAGTTTGCTGAAACTTCTTGATGTAGCCCAGATTTTCATCAGCTTTGGCGTAATTTCCTGAAGCTTCGGCCTGGAAATAGCTTTCGTAGTAGAGATTCAGAATACTTCCGGCAAAATCGGCTTCCGTTTTTTTCATAGTTTTCGGAAGTGTTGACGAAGTTGCCCATGTTTTATTTGCATCGTTCGGAATCGGGAAAATCTTCAGAAAATCGCCATTGAAAATCTGGTAGCAAATGTTCACACGTTCGTCAACATTCATTACTTCCTTATCGTATTTATTCCGGAGTGTTTGTTTCTTGTTATAGGCCAGCTGAACCTTGTCATTCAACTTGTAATTTCCGGCGTCATCAAACATTTGTCTGAACGAAATAAATCCGCCCGAAACGCCCAGTTCGCGGCTCAGTTCAGGATTGCCCACTTTAATAAGCGGCACGGTCTTCCATTTGTCCGGATTGGCACTCAATTCAAGGAAAAACTCAACCGACGACATGCCATCCCATTTATCGGCTTTGGCAATTTTGCGCAACAAGTCGGAAGCCAAAGTGCTCACCGGTTCGATACGTCCCTGGTGATCCTGAACCAACAACTCGCTGAATGCATCGATATGTTTTTGTTTTACGGCCGAATTTCCTGCAGCCTGAGCTGAATTCGTCCAGCTTAATCCAGTCAGCACAACAGCCACCAGCAACATTTTAAGGGTTTTACGTTTAGCCTGAAGTTTTGAACTCAACCGAACCAATGTTTGGAAACGACTGGCTTTGCTGAACACGGTAAATGTCATTCCCAGCGCCATCAGGAAATATCCCAGATAGGAAATGAAAGTTCCCCAGTAATCGTGGTTCACCGAAAGAATAGTACCTTTCTCATCCTGATCGAATGATGACTGGAAGAAACGGTAACCCTGATATTTCAGAATGTTATTCATAAATATGCGGAATGGGCGTTCAACCGATGAAGCCGGATCTTTCAGCGTAATTTCGCTGGCGTATGACGACGGACTCATGGAACCCGGATAGCGTTCGAGCTGGAAATCGCGCAAATGAATACTGAACGGAAGTTCGCGAACAACAGCACCATACGATATGCTTAAATCGATTCCATTTACCGAGCAGGTTGCCGGCTCGGTAATTGTGCCATCTTTTTCAAAAACATTTACCCGCCGAACTTCGTTTCCTGAAGTTATTTTAGCAGTAAACGCATTCATTCCGGTTTGTTTTTCGCCAGTTTCCTGAACTAAAGCCGGCGATGCTTTAGGCAAATAATTACGCAAAGCGAACAAAGCCCCGCCAATTTTATACAAAGTATTCGTTTGGACCGGATAAGCCACTTTAGGAGCCAGTTTCTCTCCGGTTGTTCCCATCATCGAAGCCACAACCATTGTATCAGCGCACACCATCGTTAACCCATTGGGGGTCTGACTAAAAACAACCTCAGCCGATCCTTCTCCGGAATCGAATCCAAAACTCAGGTGCGCTAATGCTTTTTTCTGGCTTTGACCAAGGCTGAAATCAATGTCCTGATTAGGTCCATCGCTGTACACCAAAGCCAAATAGGCAATTCCATTTGGATCAGGAACAAGAGTTTCTGATGCATTGGCTACAAAAATTTCGTTTTCAACGGTCACGTTCTTGCCGTTGAGCTCAAACGAGTAGTTGAAATAATTACTGGTATTTGGAGTGAACCGTACTTTTGTGGTGTGGCTAATTTCGCTCCCGTTAGCACTGGCTTTCACGCCAATATAGGTGGTTTCTGAAACTACCTTGTTGGTAGCTTCTCCTTCGCGAATGTGCATACTGCCTTCAAACCCGAAGTAACGGGTAACCCCGGAACCAATAATAATCAGGATAAAAGCAAGGTGAAACAGCAAAACTGCCCACTTTTTCCGGTTAACAAGTTTGTACTTGAATACACTTCCGGCCAGGTTTATAACGCCAACCGCAAGTAACAGTTCGAACCACCAGGCCTGGTAAATAAGCGCCTGAGCCGTTGGTGTTCCGTAATCGTTTTCGATGAATGTTGCGTAAGCTATCGATATGGCAAAAGCGATCAAAAGCAAAACGGTAAAAAACATGGAAAACAGAAAGTCGATTATTTTCTTCATAGCTCTGAAACTACACAAATTGATTATTTATCCTTCAATGACTTATACTCTTGTGAATTAAGGTATTGTTATAGCATAAAAAAACTCCTTTGTTTTGAGGGAAAAACAAAGGAATTTTTTAAGATTAACGATCAGCAAACATTATTTTGTTGTTGGATCGTCGTGTGCAATTTTTGCAACGTATTCTTTGTAGTTAAATCCTTTGTAATTTGGACTTTGCTCGTTGTGGCATTTTTTACACACTTTTTCGTCAGGTAAAACCAAACCTTTAGCCATTGCGGCTTTCTGGTCTTTCATAACAGTAGCTACTTTGTAAGCGCTGCCTGGTCCGTGGCACGATTCGCAAGAAACACCTTCTTCAACAGTAATGGTAGCAACCAAAGCCTGATCGGCACCTGCTGCAGTTGAGTGGCATTTCAAACATTTCGGGTTTTTGGCATCAGCACCCTTCAGTGAAGCCATAGCTTTAGCATGCGGACTGTTGGCCCACTTGTTATACTGCTCACCTTTGTCGGCCTTATTGTGACACATCTTACATTTGGCTGCCCCGATGTACTTAAAATCTTCGGCAGTCGCAAGTGAGATGCATAACACTACTGCACTCATTAATAAAAACAACCTTTTGTAATTCATAGTCATTGTGTTTTAAAGATTAAACAATACCTTATTTCTTAATTCTTTTATTTCGTATGCTTTGCAATTATCCTTTAAATATGCATTTATTTTTTCATTTCATCAATAATCGTACCCATATTGCCAGCTAACCCCGTTGAAACATATTAATATAGCTGCGAATGGCACGATGAACACATTTCTGTTTTCCAGGCATCTTCAATATCAACCGGATGCTTAAATTCAAGTGGTTCCAACGCTTTCGAATACTCCATATTTTCAGGTGTTCCCTGCGCTAAAATGGTATGACACATGTTACAATCCTTCGAAATAACGTTTCCTTTTTCGGTCGAATGACGGTCGTTGTGGCACCTGAAACAGCCATCAGAAACCATATGCCCGATGTTGTTCGGATACGACTTCCAGCTCGATTTCATGAATGGGAAAATATTCTTCGAATAACCATTCTGAATTTCGGCAATAGCAGCATCAATATCAGCTTTCTTCTCTGTTAACAACTCGGGATGACTGGATTTATAAAATTCAGTAACGCCATCGCGAATAGCCATAAAAGCAGAATCTTTTGTTGAATAATCCTTATACAGAATTTTCATTGCTACCTGCTTGATTCCGGGCAATGACTTTGATATTTTACCATCGCTCAACGACTGGTCAACAAAACGCTGAGGTGTGCGGTAATCGTGCGAAGGACGATTGTGACAATCCAGACAGTCCATTACCCGCGTTTCAAGCGAATCGAGTTTGGCCTGGCTCAGTTGGTTTTCACTATCTATAAATATCTCGCTCACGCCGGTTTTGGTATTGGTATATTTCACCCAGGGAATCACCTGCCGGTTGCCCGAAGTGGTCTTGTATTCAATCCTGACATCAGGACTAATGTGTTGGTGAATACCCCGTTCGAAACCATGAGAGGTCATTTTTGAACTGGTTTTCACCTGAAGGTTAACCGTGAATTCAGTATTGGTATCGTCAGCCAGATAAGATTGCCTTACTCTTAATTTCTGATCATAGAATTTTTCAGGCCAGTGGCATTGCTCGCAGGTTTCCCTTGCCGGACGCAAATTAGAGATGGGCGTTGGAATTGGTGTTGGATATTTTTTGGCTATTACTGAATAAACCTGGTACAAACCCGATAATTTACTCTTGACATACCAGCTGGCTCCTGAACCTACGTGACATTCAACGCAGGCAACCCGCTCGTGCGACGAACCATGATAGGTGGTATATTCGGGTTCCATTACCTGGTGACAAAGCTTTCCACAAAACTCAACCGATTCGGTATAATGAAATGCCTCATAACTTCCGATAGAAGAAATAACAAGCAAAAAAACGGTACCAAAAATGAAAATTATACCAGCATTGCGCGTCGCAAGGTTGTTAAAATTGATAATTGGCCAGTTCTTCTCCTCGCCCAACTTCTCAGCTTCCCGTGCTGATTTTCGGTACATCCGCATGCCAATCGGAATCATTATCAAACCAATCATCATAAACACAGGTAAAACCATGTAAATGAATATCCCTATGTATGTTCCACCAAAATTAAATACCCAATTCAGAATAACTAATGAGAAAATGGTGGCCAGATTAAAAATCGCCAGAACAGCGCCTGAGATAGACACCCAGTTTTTTATTGATGATGGTAGCTTCATATTACAGTTTTATATGGTTTTCTACAATCTAATTTGTTCGTTTAAAGGCAATCTACACAATATAGTTTTCAATCTCTCATTCAAATTATCTACTACAGCTCAAGCTATTGACTAATGAAACAGTAATGAATAAATAATCAGGAGAACAAGTATAATTCCGGCGAACAGGAAGACATAGCCAAAGAACTTCACCACTTTCATTCGCCTGTCGGAGAATACAGTTTTCGATGTAAATTCTTCTAATTTTCCTGATTTTTCAAGTTCATCAAACTCGCGAGGGCGATCTTCTTTGTATTCTTCAACTGCAACTTTTCCTGTGAAAATCACTGTATCCATTGGGAAAGCCTCAGGACGAAGGTGTGTATTGAAGAAATGGATGGTGAAAATAAATCCAACAGCCAACAAAGCTTCGTCGCTATGAATAATCTGGGCAACATTGATTAACCACCCCGGCAGGAACTTGGTGAAGAAAACTGGGAACCACAATACCAGTCCGGTAGAGCCAATTACAACAACCCCCCAGAATACAGCCATGTAGTCAAATTTTTCCCAGTAAGTCCATTTGCCATACGATGGACGTGGACCGCGACCAGTAAACCATTTAATTGAAGCAACAAAGTCCTTAATATCCTGAGCATTAAACATGAGGGTATTCTTTCCGAAGATGAAATCTTTCCAGGTCAGTCGTTTCTCACTTTTCATTTTGAATAATGAATAAACGTGATAAGAGAAATACCCAAAGGTTATAACAGCCGCAATACGGTGAATAACACCAGCCACCTGGGCTCCACCAATTAACTGAACCAGGAATTTAGCCCAGGCCATATAGGCGAATTTCAGCAACATTCCCGTAAACGCAAGCGACAGGAAGCTGATAATTACAAAAATATGGGTAATACTCTGGCTTCTGGTGAAACGACGAACATATACTTTCTCGCCAACTTCCTTTTCATGAGCTTTCTTCTTCCGCATGGCCTGAATAGACCGTGGAAGCCATAGCAAAGTATGAATTCCGAAGAAAATAAACACACTGACCAACAATCCGGTCATTGCCCAGAAAGTATAGTACAACCATGGAAATTTGGCTTTGTTGTTGTGTGTGGCATGTGTCAGGTAACCTGTAAACCGCTTGCTGGCATCGGCATGACATTTCTGGCAGGTAGCCACAATGTTTTCAGGGCCAACAGATGATTTTGGATTTCGAATGTTGTAAATATTATGCGCACCGTGACAATCGGAACAACGGGCAGCCTGCATGTAACCCAACTGGTAAACTTTACCATGGTATGTATCGAGGTAAGTTTCGGCCAGCTTGGTATGGCACTTACCACACTGGGTGGTAATTTCGGCCATAAATTTGTCCTTCTTCACCTCCGAAATATTATGCGCTGTATGACAGGTTTCGCAGGTAGGATATTGCAACTCGCCACTTCCCTCTACTTTATAAGCATGATCGCTGGCAATATATTCGTTGTAAATACCTTTATGACAACTACCGCAGGTTGCAGCAATATTCTTAGGATTTACCGAAGATCTTTCGTCAGATTGCTTCAAATTAAAGTGAGTGGTATGGCAATCGGTACATACAGCAGCCGAAAGCAGGCCTTTCTCAACCAGACTGCGGCCATGAACACTGGTTGAATAATCATGTAAAGCATCAACTTCTTTTAAATTGGTTCCCTGAACTGCCTTTCCACCCTTTTGGTGACACTCACCACAAAGCTTCGGAATTGAAGCACGATAAACCGGCGAAGTTTCGTCGCTTTTCGGTTTCACCAAATGTGTTCCGTGGCAATCAGTACAATAAGGCGCATTCTCTTTCTTGTTGAAATAGGCTTGTCCGTGACCACTCGAGAAATAAATATCTGATTCTTCGGCGTGACAGGCTGAGCAGTCAACTTTACCAGCAGTCTCGCAAGGCCTTGTGGCATGAAGTGTTACATCAGAATGGCACTTTACGCAAGTAATATTTTTATGGGTTGAAGCTGCAAGATCGGCCACATCAACCTTTAATGAAACAACCTTATTATTAACAGTTTTATGCGTATCAGCATTGGAGTGGCATTTCAAACAGGTATTGTCTGAGATTGTCGAAATCAGGTTCTTTAATTCGACTTTATGCGGTGGGTGGCACGATGTACACGCCGGAATTGCTCCAGGTTTCTTCTCCCAAAGTTCCTTATTAATTACTTTTGTATGAACATCTTCAATCCTTGCATGGCATTGCATACAGGTAGCAGCAATATTTTTGGGCGATGTGGTTGAAGCTACATTGGTATGAGGCAATATGAGGTGATTACCATGGCAATTGTTACAGGTAGCTGATACAATCAACCCCTTTTTATAAATACCTTGGCCATGAATACCTTCACTGTAATTTTCGAGAATATTGTGCTGCGAAATGTTGTAGTTCCGGGCAACCGGAGCTCCTTCTTTATGGCACGAACCACATAAAATTGGGATATTCATTTTATAGGTCCGCGAAGTAGGCTGGTCAGACTTTAAAATATCATGAGTACCATGACACTCTTTACAGCTCGGCGCATAAGGTTCATTGGCCAAAAATGCACGGCCATGAATTCCCCTGAAATATTTGTCTTTGGCATCTTCGTGGCAAGTTCCGCAGTTAACTGGTTTCAGTTGCTCAGGGTGAGGAAACTCTTTTACCGCAGCATCAGTATGACAGGAAGCACATTCAAGGTTTTTGTGTACCGAATGATCGAGCGCATCAGGCTTAACATAGAGAGAAACCTTCTTTCCCGAACGAATTTTGCTCAGGCCTGAATCGTCGTGACACGACAAGCAATCGTCGTTCGTTTGAGCCGACAACCTCGAAACAGCAATCAGCAGAAGAAATACTGAAATTAAAAACCGGCCCGAACGATTAAAATTTGAAAACTTTTTTGAGTCTGAGCAAAAATTAGCCAAGACTTCAATAAGTGATCTTTTATCGAGCCCACTTGTCTTTTGTGATGTAAAAAGCTTATAATTCACTCTCATAATTTATCTTCACATATAAGCATCAAAAATCAACAAAATCCGAACTCTATCCTATAACTAAGCCGCTGATATTTGTCAATTCAGCGGCTTAGTTTTTAATATAAAATTGTACTCTGAATTAAATGGTTAAACGTGGTGCCAACCGGTAATAATACTTTTGAAATTTTGCAAAGGCGATTTGCCAATGGAAGCAATATACAGGTGGACAATCAGGAAAATGGAAATAAAAAATCCCATGGCCGAATGCATAACTGCAGTAACGAATACACCACTAAAAGTATATACCTTATCGATAATAATTTCAGGAAACAGAAGAGCAATTCCGGTAATTATTACCAGTGGAACAGCCAAATACATAACCATTACATAGGCATATTTCTGAAGCGGATTAAATTTTCGCTTTTCCGACAACGGGAAAGGATATTTTTCTCCGTGGAACATACCCCAGGCATAATACGTAGCCTGTTTTATCGGCTTTTTAAAGAATCCCTGTGCTTTAATGGTGTAGAATTTTCCGTTTGGAGTCACCATATTTCCGATGAAATATCCCAAATAGCTCAAAGCTACCACAATGCCTGCTATATTATGGAGATTCACAACCATGTTAAAACCTACCACCTGCGATGATTCAACACTCGATTGCATCGAGAGGCCTGTAATAATCAAAGTGATAATTCCCAAAGCATTAAATCCGTGCCAGATTCTAAGCCACAGCGGATAAAAGTATAGTTTATCTGTTGAAGACATTTTTATTTCTTTTTTATAATTCTGAAAAAACCATGTATCATTATTCCAATAAGCGCAAGAGCGAAAATTACAAAGCTGGCGAATTTAAGGAACGGAATCTGATGTGAACCAATAACATACGATTCGTTAGCTAAAACCGGATTAATAGCTCCTTCGCCGGCACGTTTCTGTAAATTCTGGTATTTATACAGCGAGGCTTTCAGTCGTGAATTAGCCGAGTGACATTCAACACATTTCCGCAAAGCTTTGTCTTTACTTAAAATGTTGTGCGAAACCATCAAGCTATCGGTTACTTCGGTGTGACACTCGATGCAACGTACATGCTGAAAATGCAATTCCTGGTTAGGCAACCATTCGTGAACCTGAACCAGTTTTGGGTTTTCATGCCCTGAAATCAGTTTATATTTTTTCATGTCGTTGTGACACGAAAGACACATCTTATTGCTGTAATCAACAATTTCGAGCACATTGTCACTGTTTCGCGCGGTGGCTTTATAAGTGTGCTGACTGTGACATTTGGTACACGAAAAGTTATCGCCTGAAATTTTATAATGCACACTCTTCTTGAATTCCTCATCAATCCGCTCGAACTGATAACTTGCAAAAGCTTCGTCGCCACCATGACAATCGAGACAGGTACTTAACGGTTCAAGTTTTAAGTTGGCCTGATGGGGATAAGTTCCGTATTCAGATGAGTGACAATCGGTACAATCAAATTGTTTATGAACTCCGGCTGTCATTGCCACCGTATCCAGTATATAATAAGGATTCATCAATCTTTTCACTTCCTTATTCGTAACCGAATTTTGGAATGAGTACGACTGCTGAGAATGGCATTTCAAACACTGATGATGCAACGCATTTTGGTACGATTGACCGTGCGATGCAAACTGAACGCAACAAACAATTATTAAAGTTAAAATGCTTAACCTATATTTCATTTCTTTATCATATTTAGATCAAATACACTTGAAGTAATTGAAATCATTAATCAGGGATATAAAAACCATGCTTATTATTGAAAAAATGGTAATACCCAAAAGCGGGTATTACCATTAAACACTTAAAGCTATCTATACAATTTCCCCTAGATTAATAAGCCCAAAGCCTTGTAATTACAAAACCTATAGCAAGGCCTTTTTTATTGAATTCGTTACGATTCCACATCATATTCTCCTGTGGTAAAATTGATGTAGTTGATGCCATATAAATCTGGAACGCGTGAGTTCCGGTCGAAACTTCGTAACCAAAAGCAATATTTGGTCTTGGTTCGTTTGTCCATTCCCGGTTTTCAGAGATTTTCTTAATTTTCAAAGGCTGATCATAGTTAAAAATTAAAGAACCCTGAGGTGTAACTTTGATCCGGCCATTAAAATGAACACCAACTTTATCGTGATCATATAATTCAGGAACAGCATTGTAGTGTGTAAAACTGGCTGCAGCCTGAAGTGATAACCAATCGGTAAATTTTCTGGCAACAATTACTTGTGAGAAATAACTCATTCGGTCAGTAAAACGGTAATGATAAGTTGGGCCTGAATAAGCCTCACGAACCATTCCTGATTCAAAAGCACCAATACTTCTTCCATCAAAACCGATGTTTCCGTACAATGCCACCGAAACTGGTACTGAGTTTTTACGGGTCTGTTGTAATACCGTCCATTTCAAATTTACATCAGAAGCCATGAAACGTTTAGTAATACCGGCACCAATCTGTACATTTTTACAAGGCACATAATTTAAGCCTAAACGAATATTCGATGATCCGTATAAACCCCAAAGGTTTGAATGACCATTCTCAATGGTTCCAAATTTATGCTGGATAACCATCTCCAATGTCTTTTTATCTGGAACGACAACTGTTTGCGCGTCGATAAGACTTCCACTTTCAAATGTTGCACTAACCGGATAGTCTTTTACTTCTTTATTTTCAGCAGCTTCATCTTGAGCGTAAGTGAAAACAGAAATAAAGGAAAGAAGTGCAATAAATATGATATTTTTTTTCATCTCCACTAATATTAAATGTTTTCACTAATTGTTTTTAGCCCCTTCAGTAATCCATTGCAAAATAAGGGCAGACTGAGCAGCGGTCACTTTTGCATAATGCGATCCTGAAGCTGCATTAACGTACAACTTACTGCTTGCTGGTGTAGCTGTATTTACGAAGGCTGGCACAATCTGGGCA
This sequence comes from Prolixibacteraceae bacterium, assembly GCA_963678915.1. GTDB lineage: Bacteria > Bacteroidota > Bacteroidia > Bacteroidales > Prolixibacteraceae > Aquipluma. The sequence continues at coordinate 4,257,131 of OY787458.1, read as the reverse complement.
TAAGCAACGCTGGCTGTCAACATTGGAGCCTGAGAATTATGACAAGAATTACATTTCTCGGTAAAGATTGGTACAATCTGTGTTGCAAAAGCAATTGGTTGTCCGCCATTATCCACTGGTGGAGTCTCTACCGGTAAAATAAAATCATATTTACAACCACCCAGAAATAGTGCTGACACAATAAGAATAAGGAATATACTTTGTTTTTTCATGATATTCTTTTTTAAAAGTTATACAAAAAAAGACTTCTCTTCTAAAAAAGAAGCCTTTTTTATATTCTTATATGACAACCTATTTAAGAATTGCGATTGAGTTTGTCAACAGCGCTTTTGTGTAAGCATAGTTATGAATTCCTAAACTATATTCTCTCAAGCATAACTGGAAGTTAATTAAAGCTCCGAATTGTGCATTTGTTAATGTAAGCTTTGGCAAAGTTGCATTATAATCTTTCTGAGCCTGGCTCCATGATGCTGGAGGTGTTCCTACATACTGGAAGCTACTTGCATTATTTGTCTGCATGCTTGGATTGGTAATAGGATCGTAAATATTAAGGTAACCATCGTAGTTATTGGTTGTTAAACCAGCCCATAAGTTACTTTCTGAATCAGGATTTCTATTTAAAATTTCAACACCATTAATTGCCAGTTTAGAAGCAAGTGTATTCAACAAGGTTTTGATTTCAGCCCGTGGACTTACCCAGAAGTTAGCAGTAGTTGAAGTAATTGCTGTTGAGTGGCAACCAGTAGCATTACAAGTTGTTAAGTTTCCTTTAGCAACAAAAGTGTGACCACCTGCGCGTCCAACAACATCGCTCTTTCCACCTTTAGCACCCATATGGCAATCGATACAAGAAGCTACAGTTGTATGAGCTGAGTTTTTGTACTGTTCTGGACCTGCAAACTCAACACCACCCATACCTGCATAAACAGCACCTACTGTTCCGTAGTGAGTATGTGTTCTGTAACTTGGTTTAATTTTATTAGTTGCACCTGTTGGATTTCCATCATACATGATGCCTGTTGGATTGGCGGCAATTGCTACATAATCCTGAACACTACCATCTAAAGCATTAGTAAATGGACGTGGTTGGTGACATTTAACACAAAGGTTACTTTTACCACCATCAGCTTTCAGGTCAATAGTTTTTGTACCACCCCACATAGTCATTGCTACAGGAGCGACTGTTGTCAAAGCCAAATCTGCACTTCCATAAGTTGCATGCAATGAACTGTGACAGGTAGAACAGCCAATTTCACCATAAGCTGCAGTAGCAACAGTGGCATAATCATTTGTCCATTTTCCGGTTGTTGCATTTTTAGTGAATGTTGCAGGAACTTTATTGGCTACAACATATTTAAATGCTTCCTGTGCGTGACATGGAGTACAACCTGTGTTACCAGACTCTTCAAATGCAGCTTCGCCGTAATCGTGTTTCGAGAACTGATACTGAGTTGCAATTAAATCAACACTTGAAGGAGTGTGACACATTTTACATGTCTGGTTGGCATCGGTACCATCTTTACCATCTTTACCATTGGCTCCGGCAGGACCTGTTAAACCCATAGGTCCTTCCTTAACGCATGAAGAAGCTAAACTCATGACTACAAATGCAGAAAGCAAAAGCTTGGAAAAATTGTTAAGTTTCATAGAATAAGTATGTTAAGGTTACTATTATTATCCTCACGTTTCATATAATTAAACGTTTTAATACATGGCTAAAATAGAAACCTTAACTGATTATTCTGAAATCCGGTAATTGATGTTTAAAAGCCGTTATCCTGATTAAAGACAAAAATATTATTGACAAATGTCAATTCAACTGATCAAAAAAAAATTTTAACCTTTTCTGCTGATCATCTGTAGAGCCTCTTCATCAAGAACATGAATATTGGCTCCGTCAACAGCAATAATTCCTGAAGATTTAAATTCTTTTAAAATCCGGATAAAACTTTCCATGGTCATCCCAGTCATATCGGCTAATTCCTGCCTCGAAAGTCGGGTATCAAATGGATTACTGAGGAAAATCTCGTTCTTGAGGTACAACAACAAATCGGAAACCCTGCCCGGCATATATTTCTGGGTAATTCCTACCAGGTTATTCAGCATCTGTATATTTTGCTGATTATTGAGCTTTAATAGTTCAAAAGCGAATCGGCTATTGTTCGACACTAATTCATATATTTTTTCCGAGTCGATAAAACAGCACTCAACCTGAGTAACAGCCTGAACGGTAAAATGCCTTATCTCATCAATAAATATACCTCCTCCAGTCAAAATTGCGTGATTCGCAACAAGACGAAGAATTAACTTCTTATCGCTCTCTCCTTCGGCTATAATTTTGGCAAGTCCACGTTTGATACACACAACGTGGCTGGCCGATGTATTTTGTTTCAGTATCGTTTCACCTGCATTAAATACAACATGCCGCTTCTCTTTTACCAACATTTCCAGCTCATCCGTAGTCAGGCAGCTGAAAATATTTTCATCCCCGTCGTCAAAACAACGGGCGCAGCAACGATCTTTACATTTTATGCAGGCCTCCTCCAATCTTCTTGGCTCCATAGACTGTGTTTTATCAGGTAAGCAGACGAGTTAATAGAACGACTCAAATTTAGTATTTTTAGTTGTTTAAGATACAGAAACTATTTAAACATTCAAATGATTAGATATATGTAATGGCTCTTCTAATGCAAAAACCAATCAATTCAATGTAATTTGCCATGTAGTACTAACTCAAAATTGAATATAAAAGAGGAGGTTAGCACTAAAACAGAACTAAAACAAGTATTCGAAAACATTACTTTAATTGAAAACAAAAAATCCTGCAAATTCCCCGATTTGCAGGATTTTCTTATCCTCATATTCAGTTTTTGTGGAGATGGCGGGAGTCGAACCCGCGTCCAAACGAGGAAGCAATATGCTTTCTACATGCTTATCCCCAGACTTGGTTTTCGAATAAAAGCTGGATCAGGGCCACCGACTTTTACCTTATCCTCTTAAGTTTCGCCGGAATCACAAGGAAAAATTCCAACTATCCCCGATTTACTTGCACCACCGGATCGGGCCGCTTCAGGGCAGTAGCACCCGGGTGATGTCTCGTTCCAGCACCTAGTGCCGGAATAAAGTGTAATCTACTTAGTTCGATTACGCAGCAAGAGCGTAGTTATTTTCGCCAATTATGGTTCGACCGCCGAGATTAACGGGCTGTGCGATCAAGGCCCGGCATGCTTACATACCTCTTCTACCCGCTGTCAAAACCAGTCATCCCCGAGTAGTAAGGCTACAAAAGTACAACTTTTTAAGGCAATCCGGACTATCGGCTTATATTATTTCCTGAATGTCTATTGAACAAGGTTACTCATATTCGCCAATCAATACTCCCGAAACATTCCATGCGCTGAAACTTCCACCTTCACTTTTTCCTAACGGAATAGCAACTTTAACCTGATGTTTGCCTGGAGCTAATACGGAAACCGGATAATAAACCGGATTGGTTGCAGTGCCGGGGCACCAGCCAGAGCGGCTATAATCGCTCGAAGTAACTCCATTCCAGAAATTACCCGATGCAGGATTAAAACGACGGAAAGTAGCACAATCGCTCCGCCATGGAGTGAACTGAAAAAGTACCTGATTGTCGAGTAAAATCGTATTCATTTTCTGGTTGAACTCGTCTCCTCCACCCCATCCGCCATGGCCGGTAGTAATGTATCGCATATGCACATTTTTTAATCCCTCCGGAACTACAAAATCAACTTTCAGAGAATCGCTTTCAAACATGGTTCCATATTCCTGACCCGACATTTCCATCACATTCAGCGTATTAAATAATGGCGACACCCAATATTTTTTCGAAGGTTTTTCCGAGAGTTCCATACTTCCGGGGTAATATTTTAGTTTTAAGCTCACCTTGTGGCCACCTTTATCGTAATTGCCGATAAAAACACCAATCCAGCGTTCGCCTTGCATCACAGGAAGCAACTCCGAAACATCCTGTTTATATAGCGTGGAATCTTCCCACTGCTGGCCGAAAACTTTCGATTTCTCGTTAAACTGACCAATTCCGAATGAAGTAAAAAAGCGCATTAGCTCAACCAATGGCAAATAATTATCAGTTGCTACCACGCCTTGATAGGTTTTGCCATTCCTAGTCTGAAAGGAAGGAAGGTTTTTCGCACCAGCGCGCAAACCATCGAGAAACGACTTCTCCTTGTCGAGTGGCACCATAAAAACCGAACCCGTGCGGTCGTATGCATCGCCATTCGAATGCTGGTACAATTCAACAAAAAGCTGGGTATCGTCAGCAACTACAGGTAATTTTACTTTTTTCAGGAGTACTGTTCCTGCCGAGAATTTAAAAGTCTTTTCAGACTCAGGATCGGTTGGGTTGGTAATTTCGTTTCCAAAGCTGATTTGTTCATTGTTGAATACTGAAACGGTTGTGATCAGAGCATCGGTAATCCGATGCTTGTACAACGGTAAATCCAGACTTTCGCCCAAATCAGCAGGAAGAATAGCCGTTTCTTCCTCTTTTTTGAGTGGTTTAATTTCAGTTGCTGCCAGCTCGAAATTTCCATTTCTGACGATCCGAAGCACCAATCCGTTGGGCAAACCATATCCCATCGAAGGCGTTCCGTTCACGCCCAAATCGGTTGTGTACCAAATATCGATGGAATTTGAACGGAGCGAAGTTTTCACATGCTTGCAGTTGTAGCCTAGAATCACCGCACTTTCGCCAGTTTCAGTTAATTCAGGATACTCCGCGAAAGGCGTTGGAGTATGTATTTTTCTTCCGTCAGAAAAAAGGGCAACCTGGTAAGTTTTCATTGCCTGGTAATCGACATAGCTTGTTTCTTTGGCAACTGTGGACAGTAATTTGCGGTTGTCGCTTTCGGCCCACGACCGCGATGCCACAGCCGAACACAAAACTTTTGTTTTAGGCCCATCGGGGCGTGGCTGTCCGTTAACTAAGGTTTGATAAGCTATTTCATATTGACTGGCTTTTTTCTTTGGAGCAGCCATACAGGCGAGAAATTCGCCCAAAAGCAATACGACAATTAAAAATCTTTTCATGTTGTTGGTTTTCGATGTTTAAAATTAATTGTTTTCGCGACGGGTGTAAAAAAGACCGCCTCAACATTCCGAGACGGTCTTTCAATAACCTTTTCTATTTTACCATTAACTATTTAGGACCGGCACCGTATTGAGGATTGGTTTTGTCGAACCAGAATCTTTCGGTGTTCAGTTTGATCGGATCCAAAACAGCAGGAGTAATACCTTGTTCGGTAATAGCTGCCATTTTATTTGTATAGTTAATATCATCTTTACCAGGCATAGTAATTACAAAACGACGAGGAATTGCCATCTCGTTACCACCGTTGGTGAATTTTTCCCAAGCCAGGTATGAGCTACCAATTTTTGGAACGCCTGAACGACGAACTGTTGTCCAAACATCGCCAGGAGTATTCATGTAGTTGATATACTGCTGAATGTACACTTTTTCCAAACCGTCGGTGGCCAAATTACAGATTGGTTTTGCCAACAAATCAGCAATTTCACCACTGCGCAATTTAGTTGCAGCAGCTTCAGCTTCGTCGGTATTGGTGTAAACCGGGTCGTTGTTATAATATGGCATCTGGTTGTTTTTAGCCAAAGCATCCATTCTTAAAACCGACAATTCAACGCCTTTATTGAAGTATTCCTGAGCCGATTTTGGCAAAGAAGCACCCAATAATTTGAATTCGGCCAGTAAAAGGTTGGTTTCAGCAGAGCTAGCTAAAATTACATTCAAGCCCGGATCGTTGTCTTTCAGTTCAATTACACGACCACCAGGTTTGGTTGGGTAAGTATAATCGTAGCTTGTACGGGTATTCTTTTCAGAATAAAGTGATGTTGATGCATATGTTTTCTGCACACCACCAACAGACAGTCTGTTCAATTCCGATTGATTGAAATAAATGTTGTTGGCTGGATCTTGTTTTGCATCAGGAGAAACAGGAGCACCATGATAACGTACCCAAGGTTCGCCCGGAGCTTTCCATCCGGTGAATTTCTTGCTGGCATCAACATTTGCGTACTGAGCAATGTACGGAGGCAATGCTTTTCCGGCATCGAGGAAAGCCTGAACAACTTCGGCATTAAATGCATTCTTTTCGAAAATGAAACGAACGCGTGGGTCTTTGTTTCCAACCATGAAGTCAACCAGGTTTTTACCAGCGTAGCCAATCCACATTCCATTACCTGTTCCATAGTATTTAGTACCTTTCTGGTAAACGAAATCGTCGCCTAAACCATCCATGTATCCTACAGAAGAAGAAGCAACTTCAGCAGCAATTTTTAAAGCCTGGGCACGGTCCTGATTGATCAGACGTGCAGCAATTTTAAGCTTTAACAGGTTGCAGAATTTTGCCCATTTGGTATAGTCGCCACCGTAAATTACGTCCTGAGAACCTAAACTAACCTGATTTTTAGCTGTTGACAATACAGTAATTGCATCGTTCAGCTCTTTCAGCCAGGTTGTGAAAAGTTTGCTCTGGTTATCGAGTACCGGAGTTAACAGCGGAGGATTGGTATAAGGAGCCAAACCTGCTTCGGTATAAACCAATGAACCATTGTTATCGGTATTGTGCATTGCAGGCAATATCTGGGTTGCATAAGTCATTGCACGCATAGCCTGATATGATGATTTTTCAGGCTCAGCCATTTTGTCGATAACTGCGCGAACATCCAGTGTTTGAGTAAACAATCTTGAATAAAGATCGAAACTGGCTGAAGGTCCCATATCAACAAAGTCGGAGCTGTTTCCGCCCTGTTTCGAGGTTACCTGAGTCCAAGGATAAATGTACGAGAAGTTGTTATAAAACCATGTTGTATAGTCGTTCGAGTACATCTGGTCGATAGAAGTAGCAACCGAGAACCGCAAATCAGGAGTTGAAACGGTAGATGGGTTTGAATTTAACTCGGCAAATTTATCTTTATCGCACCCCCACCCAATCATGAGAAAAAGTGCAGCTGCTATTTTATATGTATTTTTCATGTTTACTAATGTTTATGAGATTAAAAACCTACCGATAAAGTCATAGTGTAAGAAGCTGTGTACGGGCTGAAAGAACGCTCGCGGAACGATTCAGTACTTGAAGTACCACGGAAGCTTTCTGGGTTTAGGTGGTTTGGAAGCGAGTTATACAGGTAACCAATGTTACGGGCATTTAAGGCTACTGAAAGTGAAGTAGCTTTAATTTTGCGAGCCAGTGATGCTGGTAAAGTATAGCTTACCGAAATGTTACGAACGGCAATATAATTTACTTCGCTGAACCAGTCGTCGTTGATTACACCCGTACTCCATGAATTATTTCTGTACGTGAAATAACTTGCGTGAGTAGGTTCAACATAACCCTTATCCATAGCTTGTTTGTAGGTCAAGCCACCAACTTCAACAACCTGTCCGCTCGGAGCAGTAACTTTTTGTCCGGCAGCAAAAACTCCATCAGGAATAACACCGTCAACAAACTGCTGACCTTTTGAATCGGCATAATTAGTAGTCCAAGCAACACCACCGTATTCGGCATCGCGACCGGCCAATGAAGTTTCGAGGTAACCGTATGCAGTACCATATTTATTAGAATATGAAGCAATGTAACCACCAAAACGAGCATCGAGCAATACCGATACTGAAAGGTTTTTGTAGGTGAACTGGTTGTTCCACGATCCTTCAAAATCAGGCTGAATTTTACCAATTTCTTCAGGCTTGTTGCTGCGTGTATAGTAAGCACCACGGCGCGAATCAACCCAGGTCAATACTTTCATTCCGTTGCGTGGGTCGTTTGGATCAGATGTATTGTTCCATTCCAGCGGTTTGGTGTCCGACATCAAAATACCATATTCACCGTTTTCGTAAGCTACAGAACCTACACGGAAGTTTCCGTAAGCGATATCACCACCAAGAGTTTTATATTCTCCCACTTCAGGACGAAGGTTCGAAATCATGGTTTTATTCTTCCAGTAGTTGAAAGTTGATTCCCATTCGAATTCGCGGGTTTTAACCGGAACTACGCGAAGTGAAACTTCAACCCCTTTGTTTGTCAACGAACCAATGTTCGAAATCATTGAAGAATATCCTGATTCATTAGGAATTGGAATAGTACCAATCTGGTTATTGATTGTTTCGTTGTAGTAAGTGAAGTCGATACCTGTACGGTTGTTGAATAATCTCAGGTCTAAACCAGCTTCGAACGAGTTTTTGCGTTCTGGTTTAATACCATGATCAACCAATACGTTCGATTTTGAGTTGTAGTAGATGAACGAACCACCAGCCAGCTCATCAGGCAGGTTGTTATTGTCAGGGTCGCCAAGAGTATAACCGTTGTTGATGAAATATGGGCTGGTATCGTTACCAACCTGTGCCCACGACAAACGGGTTTTACCTAAAGTTACCCATTTAGGCAAATGGAATGTTTCGTTGAAAATCCATGAAGTACTTACCGAAGGATAGAAGTACGAGAAGTTACCGGTTCCATCAGTGTAAACCAATGCTGAAGACCAGTCGTTACGGCCGGTAATATCTAAGAATAACTGGTTTTTCCAACCTGCGTTGAACAAAGCATAAACCGAATTGATCTGTTTTGTTCCGCTGATACCACCTTCTGATTTCAAGGTTTTTTTCGAGTTATTAAGGAAGAATTTTCCTGGAACAATCAAACCACCGTCAGTCCAAACACGTGTATTTTCTTTTCTCTGATCCCAAAGTTCACCACCAACAATCATGCTTGTGGTAAAGTCGCCGAAATCTTTTTTCAGATTGGCAGTAAGTTTAGCTGTGCGGCTAACATCAACCGAGTGACCTAGTGAATAGTAACCACCTTCGTTTGCAAAACCTGAACCCAATTCCTTAACTTCAGAAGAAATGGTGTAGTAGTTCATGTTTCCTTCAGCAGTTACCGACACCCAAGGAGCCAGATTAGCTGTTAAACGAACGATTGGACGGGTAACCTGTTCTTTACGAGTATTTGAGTTCATGTTATAAGCAAACCACAAGCCATTGTTCGGAACGTTGGCATATTTATCGCCATAAGCCGACGATGGAACACCACCGTGAGGAGCCTGATAAATTTCGCGTTTGTTCCATTTTTTGGTATCGTACCAGTTTTCGAGATTACCATCGAGGAACGATTCTGAAAGGTCGTTGCCCGGGTTTTTAGGTTCTGAAGTAGTGTACGAAATCGATGCATCAGCTTTCAGCCATTTGGCCAAGTTATATGAACCTGAGAACATCAGCGAGTTTCTGGTGAATTCGTTTGAAGGTGAAGTACCTTTACGAACATTGTACGAATCGGAAAGGAAGAATGTACCTTTTTCGTTACCACCGCTCAAAGAAATAGAGGTGTTCGAGTTGAAACCTGTATCGTAAGCATCGAGCATATTGTTTTTTGCCGGGAGATACTTGGTAATTGTTCCGTCAAAATCTTCAATTTCGCGACCGTCGAATTTTGGACCATAAGCAGTTCCCTGCCATGGGTGACCAATTTTGGTCATCATTCCTTTGTCGTTTTTATAATACTGAGTCATTGGAGCGAACTGGTAATAACGGCCATTGGCATCTTGTTCACCAAAATCAACGTACCCAGCAATTGCACCTGTTCCATATACATACTGAATGTCGGGTTGACGGTAAACATCGTCGATACCAACACTTTGAGTAACCTGAACTCCGATACCTTTTGAACCGGCACCGTCTTTGGTTTTGATAACGATAGCACCATTCATACCGCGCGATCCGTAAAGAGCTGTTGAAGCAGCACCTTTCAGTACTGTTATTGACTCAAAATCATCAGGGTTAAGGTTTTTCAACTGGTTACCGAAGTCGTTGGCATTACTTGCCCAGTCGGCACTTTCGTTTGAAATTGAGTTTTCAAGAATAACTCCGTCAACCACAAAGATTGGCTGGTTGCTGTTTGAGTTCAAAACCGAGATACCACGAATCTGAACTTTTGAGTTACCAAACAAACCACCGTCGGAAGCACCGATACTCAAACCGGTTGACTTACCCTGAAGTGCCTGAATCGGGTTGGTTGTATTGGCAATAGCCAATTCATTCCCTTTAACATCTGTTACCGAATAACCAAGCTTTTTAGCATCGCGCTTGATACCCAAAGCCGTAACAACTACTTCGTCCAGACCGATGTCTGCCGATTTCATTTTCACGTCGATGGTTGTACGGTTGTTTACCTGTTCCTCAACCGTTGTCATACCAATAAACGAAAACACAAGAATACTCTTTGAAGAAGTTACCTTAATGGTAAATTTTCCTTCAAAATCAGTGAGCGCTCCTTTCGTAGTTCCCTTTTCCTGTACAGTCACACCTGGTAGCCCAAGTCCGTCAGTTTCAGAAACAACGGTTCCGGAAACCGAAATCTGTGCCAGGGCACTCCCTACAAGCGCCAGACACATTACGGTCAACAATAAAACCTTTCGCATAAGTTCTAATTTTAATTAAATAATAAGTAATAAACACTCTATTGATTTATCTATAAGTTATCCAACGAAATTCATCTCGGTAAATACCTTCTGAAAAACCATTTCTGAAGTGCCCAATAAGGCCGACTGATCGCCCATGTCGGAAACAACAACAATCGTATTTCCTGAAATTTTTTCGAGACAAAGCCTGTTCAGCGATTGCTGAATGGGAGAAAGAACATACTGCCTTGCTTTCGACAGCGGACCACTCAAAACAATAACCTCTGGATTCAGTAATTGAATAATATAGGAAAGTCCACGTCCCATAGCCTTTCCGATCTCATTCAATATTGAAATGCAGAATTCATCACCATGTCTCGCCCAGGTAATTACATCATCGGGCGTAACCTGATCCTGTTTATCTTTAAAATGATTGATAAGCGATGAAACTTCTTTGTTGGCAAATCCCTCTTTCACGCGCTTCATAATGGCATTCGACGAAGCAATGGTTTCCAGACATCCACGCTTTCCGCAAATGCAAAGATCGCCGTTCTCAACAATTGGAATGTGCGAAAATTCGCCGGCAAAACCATTGTTTCCGCTGTAAAGCTGGCCATTTACAAAGATCCCCAAACCAAGACCCCAGCTCCAGTGAATGATAATGGCATCGCGGTATTCTTTCGCAGCGCCAAAACAATATTCGCCGTGCGCATGCATACGGGCATCGTTGTCGATGTAAATAAGCTTATTGAATTTCTTTCTAAGGCTGTCACCAACATTCTGGTACCTTTCATCTTTGATTGTAAAGTTTATTCCTGCTTTCGAGTCAATCAACCCTGGCATATCCACTCCAACACCATAGATCTTTTCATTCGGAATCTTATAGTCCTTAATTAAGGCTTGGGCAGTCTGGAAAAGTTTCTCAACCATTTCCGGATCGTCCATGTGGGTATCAATTTTTACAACAGGGGTAACAAACTTATTGTAACAGTTGCATATGGTCATGCTGGCATAGTACCGGGCAAAGTCGCACGAAATCACATAAAAACCATCTTCGGGCAAACCATACAGATTGGGTCTGCGTCCGCCGCTCGACTCTCCTACTCCCAAGTTTTTCACATATCCCTGCGAAATCAAATCGTTCAGCAAAGCATTGCAGGTGGGTAAACTAATATTTAGCAGTTTACTCAATTCAGGAGAAGAGGTATTTCCATGAATGTGAAGTAAATTAAGTATTTCCTGCTTTTGTTTGATTTTATTTAAATCGGCAGCAGAAAGTATTTGATTTACAGACTCGTCGATAATTGCTGACATATTCCCGGAACTTTTAAAACACAACCTTAATGATATTTACAACTTCGACAAAGTTAATTAAATATTTTATGAAGTATTAATTTTAAATTAATATTCTTACATACTTAATAACACATTTTAACAAATTATTTCAAAAAAGCGACAGAAATAAAAAAGCTGTCTCCACTTTCGCGAAGACAGCTCTGCTGTATTTTAGGTAAAAAATATTAGTCCGTACTGCTTAAAGGATTGACGTAATTAATCGGCTTGTTTTGCTCAAAGTCGTACAAAGTAAGGATCCGCAGCCTGTAATAGGCTTCCCAGTAGGTTTGCAGCGAGCGTATGTAGTCGCGTTTGGCATTTTCGCGTTCCGAAAGCGAAATATTCAAATCGGTAATGCTTATTTCGCCATTCTGAAACTGCTTCAAAGCAATCTGATAACCATTTTCAGAAACCTTATCGGCCTCTTTCGCTGTTAAAAGTTGATCGCGCATCAGGCTAAACTGCTCAACCTGCACAATCACACTGCGTTCAAAATCCTCACGATCCTTTTCCACATCGTAAATCACCAGGTCGCGCTGCGACTCTGCCAGTTTAACCGCGGATGCCGATTGCCCCCAGTCCAGAATAGGAATACTTAACGCAAGTTTTAATGTTTGCTGACGTTCGGGTTGCTGATAAACACCAGCCAGCGACTCAGAACTGTTCGACAAACCATAACTTCCCTGCAAAGTTGCACTAAGACCGTTGCCCCGCTTGGCATTCAGCAAATCGCGGTCAGCTTCAATCAGGCGCCGTTTATATTCCGATCCTTCCTTGCGGTTGATCCGTGCCTGCTCCAGAGCTTTTTCCTTGTCAATTTCGAATAAGGTAATATTGAGCGGAAGTTCCAGTTCAATTTTACGATCTTGAGTAAGACCAACGTACGACTTTAACTCAAAATCAGCATTCTTTAAATCCATACTAGCCTGATTCAATGCTTTTTGAGCATTCAAAACCGAAAGTTCAATCCGGGCAAAGTTATTCTCCGATATTTTGCCTAATTCTTTCTTCGTCCGGGCAATTTTGAGGTTATTGTTGCTGTTCTTCAAATTACTCTCTGCCAGCCGGTAATTCGTTTGGACCATCAGATACCTGAAAAAGCGGAACACTGTGTTTAACGAAATTTCCTCAATTGACTGTATAAAATACTTTTGAGCCTCATCGTAAATAAGTGGTTCGGTTTTTTGCGACCATTTCATCCAGTTAATGGCAAAAACAGGCTGGGTGAAACCTACGGAGAATGGACTTCCGGAGAAATTTACGACATCTTTATTATAGTCCTGAATACGAATAGCCGAAGTTGATGCGTAAACAAAGGTTCCGGTTAGCGGAATAGATTGATTTAACGACAGCCGGGCCGAAGTGGAAAGATTGGTAATTTGTTTAAACTCGATACTTCCATCGGGCTGGGTAACTCCAACTGTAGATTGAGTGTAATCGGGCAAATTACCCGATAAAACCAGCTGTGGCCGGTATTTGGTTTTGAAGTTTTTCCATCGCCAGTAATAGTTTTCGTTTCGGTTTTGCGCATATTTTACAGCCGACGACTGTTCGATAGCCAATCCAATTATGCCCTGAAGATCAATGGTATATCCAAGTTCATTCTGTGCCGAAACTTTCGAAAAAGAAATTACCGCTAAAAACGCAATAACACCCGGCAAACTTATATTTATGCTCTTTCGTTTCATTTATTATTTAACCGCATTCCTTTTAGTTCCCCACGAAAATGGCGTATCCGACAAAATTACTTGCTCACCTTCATTCAATCCGGAAATAACTTCCTGAAAATCGACTCCCTTAATCCCGAAATTTACAGTTTTCGACACCTTATTCCCAAGGTTATCAATCACATAAACCGTTTGCTCGGTGTTTGCCTTAATCTTATTGCTCGATTTTATCCGCAAAACATTTTCGCGCATCGATTTTAAAACCTTCAGGCTAACTGTTTGATTAGGTATAAGTTGTTGATTTATATTTTCCTCCAAATGAACGTTAAACTGAATCTTATTTTCAGCTACAGCAGGTGTAACATTACCAACAGTGCCATTAAATTTTTCTTTTTCAGTAATTACAATGACCGGATTTCCGGTTTTTACATATTCTGAGCTTTTGGCATCTATCTGGCCCTTAATTTTGAAAGTCGTTAAATCAGAAAGAGTTATCAGCATTTTGTCGTTCCCAACTTTCTCGCCTTTTTTACCGGCGATGGCCAGGATAATCCCATCCGACGGAGCTTTTATTTTAAGCTGATCCAAAAGTGCAATTTTGTCGGACAACTGTTTTTTTTGTATTTCAATCTGAAGGTTTAATCCGGTTTCTTCGGTTTTTAACTGGCTTAAGCGGATGGCATTTTTCTTCTGTGCCATTGCCAGATCTTTCTCGGCAAGCACAAGATTTTGTTTGGTTTCATCAATTTTGGCCGATGAAATACCGCCAACACTCAACAATTGTTCCTCATCGGCTAATTGTGCTTTTATCGAGGCAATCCGCAATTTTTTAACTTCAAGATTGTAATCCAGGTCAATACGGGTCATTTGACCTTCGAGCCGCGAACGCTCCAGCGAGTTGGTTTTTACTTCAAGCTGATCGGTAATCTGTTCTATTTCGGCGCGGGTAACTTCGTCGTCCAGCTCAATCATTACGTCGCCCTTCTGCACACGACTGCCAGGTTCTTTTTTAATCTCTTTAATAATGCTTGAAACAGGGCTAAGAATCAACACCTCATTTTCGGGTTCAACAATTCCTGAAGCATCAACCGATACATATACAAGGCCGCGGTCAACAACAGAAACATGGCCTGCTTTTCCACCTGGAAAAAGGAAAGTACGAAGAATGATAATCAATATCAATGCAGACAAAACCAGAACTGCAATCAAGAGTCCCTTCTTGTTTTTCATGATTAATTTTTTAGTTGGTATAGGCTAGCGCCACCTGGCTGAACAATAAAAAACTAAGGCACAGGACGCTGAGCGTCAAAATTAGTTCTTTTTTGCAGAAAAAGAATTCAGACGATAAAAATTAAACTTAGCGGTGCAATGGCAGAATTATTTCACCTGAAAATCAAACATTTTCTTCTCTTCCAGGTAGCCCTCCAACCGGTCGCCAATTTTTACTGGCCCCACTCCTGCAGGCGTTCCTGTATAAATCAAATCACCAATTTTCAGTGTGAAATACTTCGAAACATGGGCAATTATTTCGTCAATCGGGAAGATCATCAATGACGAATTTCCGGTTTGAACAGTGTTCCCATTTACATCGAGCCGAAAATTTATTTCATTGCGGTTGGGTAAAGATTCAACGGGTACAAATTCGCTGCAAATAACGGCCGAATGGTCGAAAGCTTTAGCTTTCTCCCAAGGCAAACCTTTATCTTTCAGGGCATTTTGCACATCACGGGCTGTAAAATCAATTCCCAAACCAATTTCTTTATAATGGCGGTGAGCAAATTTGGGTTCGATATTTTTTCCGAGTTTATGAATACGAACGATGATTTCCACTTCGTGATGCACATCGTTTGACCAATCGGGAATATAAAACGGATCGTTGTTCCGAAGCAAAGCCGAATCGGGTTTCATGAATAAAACCGGTTCCGACGGAACATCATTGTTCAGCTCTTTGGCATGAGCCACGTAATTACGGCCAACACAAATTATTTTCATATCTCGCTATTTGGGATTGTACAGACGCCACACACGGCGTCTATACATCATTAATATACAATCAATTGTCTTTCATTCTCAGTTTAATCGCCGTCAAAACCTTTTTGGTGTATAACGGAAATTCGCTGTTCATAATCCAGCCGTAGTAACCAGGCTGTTCTTTCAGTACTTTTTCAACCGACATGCCTTTGTTCTTGCCAAAATTGATGATCTCGACACCCTTCTCATCGTAAACAATCCGGCCTACGAAATCGACATTGGTGTCGTATGAAGAAAATACGCTCAAAGCATCAACATCGTTCATGATTGGTTTTGATGTTTTTCCATGCGCATCCTCGTAATCTTCATCTTTATACACATCAAGCTGAGCTTTCAGCACCTCGTAAGTCGCTTTGGTATCGGCCATGGCACTGTGCGCATCTTCAAGCGGTTTCTGGCAATAAAATTTATAGGCGGCAGCCAGCGTTCGTTTCTCCATTTTGTGGAAAATGGCCTGAACATCAATGAACTTCCGCTTTTTCAAATCCATATCAACTCCTGATCTTAAAAACTCTTCAGCAAGCAACGGAATGTCGAAACGGTTCGAATTAAAACCTGCAAAATCACAACCTTCCATAAACTGAGCGATGGTTTTGGCTACTTCCTTAAAGGTTGGTTTATCTTTGATATCCTCATCGTAAATCCCGTGAATTTTACTTACGTTTTCAGGAATTGGCATTTCTGGATTAATCCGGTAAAGCTTTTCTTCTTCCCTTCCATCCGGAAAAACCTTGATCAAAGCAATTTCAACGATACGATCGGTTACAATATTCATTCCGGTGGTTTCCAGATCAAGAAAAATCAACGGGTTTTTAAGATTCAAATTCATGCAGAAAGTGTGATTTTAGTATTGGGAGATTTGCTGATTGCAATATGTTTTGTTCTCTTACTTCAAAAAAAAAGAAAAAACCTAACAGCCTTCACTATTAGGTTTTTCCAGTGAGCCCAATTCTGATTAGGCATTTATCATCATTGGCATTAAAAGCATCAAAACGTTTTCTTCTTCATTCTCGTTTTCTGCCGGCAAAAGCAAGCCTGCACGGGTCGGATCAGAAAGCTCAACTTTTACCTCGGTTGCCGAAAGGTTCGACAAAATTTCCTGAAGGAATGTTGATTTGAATCCGATTTCCATGTCTTCGCCTTCGTATTGGCAGCCCAAACGTTCAACAGCCGAAATGGCAAAATCGATATCCTGAGCAGAAACAACCAATTGGTTTTCAGTTAATTTCAGACGAACCAAATTACTTGCCTGATTCGAGAAAACCGATACACGACGAACGGTGTTGTAGAATTCAACGCGATCGATAATCAGCTTGTTCGGGTTGTTTTGCGGAATTACCGAGTTGTAACTTGGGTAATTTCCTTCAACCAAACGGCAAATCAGTTTATAGTTGCTTAAAGTGAAGAATGCATTTTTATCGTCGAATTCGAGTTTCACGTCGAAATCTTCTTTTGGAAGCAAGCTTTTCAGCAAAGCAGCCGGTTTCTTTGGCAGAATGAATGATGCATTCTTTTCGGCTTTGGCATCGAAGCGTTTGTAGCGAACCAGTTTGTGTGCATCCGAAGCAACGAATTTCATATCCTCGGTGGTCAGTTCAATAAAAATACCGTTCATTACCGGGCGAAGCTCGTCGTCGGCTGTAGCAAACAAAGTTTTGTTGATACCGCTCAAAAGTACCGAATGGTTTACGTTGATTGAAGAAGCAACACCTTCGTTCAGCATTGGCTGTTGCGGAAAATCTTCGCCATTCTGACCAACAATGCTGAATTTACCGTTTTGAGAAAAGATATCGATGGCAAAAGTTTCAGGATCGATCTGGAAAGTCAGCGGTTGTTCCGGAAATTCCTTCAGGGTTTCGTTCATCAACTTGGCCGGTACAGCAATCGTTCCGTTGCCATTGGTATTTTCCAGTTCCAGACTGGTAATCAAAGTCGATTCCAGATCGGAAGCAGTAACGGTTAAACGATTATCTTCCAGCAAAAACAAATAGTTGTCGAGAATAGGAAGGGTATTTTTTGAGTTGATCACTTTGCTGATTGAAGCAAGGTGACTAAGTAATTCGGTACTTGAAACAACAAATTTCATTTGTATTATTTTTGAGTTTTATAATCTTAAATATTCATCCGTCTAAAAATCACCTTGGTATATCGGCCGACGGGAAGCACACGAATATACAAACTTTGCAATTTTTTACCTACCGATCGGTAAATATTTTATTCAAAAGAAACAAACATATTTATAATCAGCGGCAAACAAAAATTTGTGATTTTTTGCACTGCCCACAGCGGTTAATTTGCGTATTTGCGGCGACGCAGAAACACATACACAGCACCAAAAACAGATATAATCAGCAAGGGCAGAACTACGTTCAGCAGCTGCCAGGTCAGTTTACTTTCTTTCACTTTTACTTTATCGAGCAATCGAATTTTATACACCTGCGAGCGCAATTCCATGAGACCCGAATCGTCGCACAAATAATTCACGGCGTTCATCAGCAAATCCTTGTTTCCAAAGGTTTGTTTCGACAAGCGGTCGTAACCCAAAGGCATGTATTCCGGAGTTCCGCCAGTAAGTCTGAACTGATTGGCAATCATATTTCCATCGGAAAAAACAATCATTTTAGTCGGCTGACTTTCGGTTTTCATTCCAGAAGAATTGCCACCCACAGAACCGACCATCCGGTTTTTAAATACCGATGTGAAAGTTCCTTCGAGCAGAACGCCCACTGGTTGCGAAGGCTCACGAAACAAGCGGCTGTCGGCCGGATTATTGGTAATAGCCAGACTAATTTCAACAGGCGCTTTGATTACCAGTGAATGTGCCGAGCTTGCCAGAATCACCATTTTCCGAACCTGATCGCTCTTTCCAACCGTATCAATTGAACTGACAAATTCAGCTTTTACCCGACTGATATTTTTACTGATCACATGGTTTCCGGAAGGAATCAGCAGTGGTGAATAATACCAGGGCGCCGGGGTAAATTTGGCGGGACTACCGGCTGGAGCGGTATTTACCGGAATCAACAAACACTCGGCATCCTGAATTAAATTGGCGTTCAACCGAACTCCATAACGGAAAAGTTGATCGTCGAGATTCAAGTTTTGCGGAAATGCCACGGTCATGTAGCCGTTACTCAGACTGTCGAGGCTAACCGAAACCGGATCGACCAGCCACAAAACCCGTCCTCCGTTCATCACAAACTGATCGACCTGAAATTTATCAGCTTCAGTGAATTTTTGAGTCGGATTGGCCACAATGAGCGTCTTTATGTGGGCTCCGTTGGTGGCAAGTTCCTGGCCCGAAACATTAAAAACATTGTATTTTTCTGAAAGGCTGGTAGCCATATCGTGAATTTCATTGTCACTTAGTTCACCCTGACCGGTGAGAAATGCCACCGATTGCTTTTCACCGTTCATCAGCTCAGCAAAAGCCGACGAAAATTCGTATTCCAAACTCTCGATTGAATTATTCAAATTGACCTCTGCATGTAAATTCGGGTTGTTCTTCAGCAAGTTGACTCCCAATTCTTTGTTTCCATAGCTAATCAAAGCACCCGGAAAAAGAAGCCGTGAAGTCGTTCCCTGATCGGTATTCTGGCGAACATTGGTAGGCTGCAATCCTTTCCCGGCAAGTTCGGTAAACAGCTGATCGCGCCGTTTGGAATCCGAAATTTTGTAAGGATCAACAATCGTGAGGTTAATCAGCTTCGAAGAATAGGCATTGTAGTCGGATATCTTTTCAACAATCGACTTTTGGAGTTTCCTGAATCCCGGTTGCAACTCACCGTCGAGGTAAAGTGTAATATTGACAGGCTTTTCAAGATTACGCACCAACTGTTTCGACACATTAGTAATCGAGTAACGCTTTTCTGCCGTCAAATCCAGGCGAAAAAACAATTGTCCGGATAATATATTCAGGAACAAAACCCCAGCAAATACAATTGCTCCCGATTTAATTTCTTTCTGAAGGTTGACTTTATGAAAATGTATGATTTTACTTGTCAGAAAAAGGAACAGGAAAACGACCGATGTGAAATAAACCAGGTCGCGCGAATCGACCACTCCCCTGCTGATTGAATTGTAATGCTCATTAATTCCAAGACTTAACAACGATTGCTGCAAAGCCGATGGTAATTGCATCGATCCAACAAAATCGAACCCGAGATAAGCCACAAACGAAAGAAACAAAGCCAGAATGAATGCAAATATCTGATTGTCGGTTAGCGCCGAAGCCAACACCCCAATGGCAACATAAATTGCCGCCAGAAAGAATAATCCGAGAAACGAGCCCCAGGTGCTGCCCACATCGATGCAGCCAATCGGATTTCCCAAGGCATAAACCGAGTAAAAGTAAATCAGTGTTGGCAAAAGCGAGATGGAAACGAGTAACAAACCAGCCAGGAACTTGGCCAGTACAATCTGCATCACCGAAAGTGGCCGGGTGAGCAAAACTTCCATGGTTCCCAGTCGCTTTTCCTCGGCAAACAGGCGCATGGTTACCGCCGGAACCAGGAAAAGATACACCCACGGTGCCAGCAAAAAAAGTCCGTCGAGCGAGGCATAACCGCCATCAGGAATATTGTAGTTTCCGGGGAAAACCCATAAAAACAGGCTGGTGGCCAGCAAAAAAACAAACACCACCACGTAGCCGGTGAGTGACCCGAAAAAACTGGTTATTTCTTTCTTTAATAAACTGTACATATCTTAATTAACTGAAGGATTGAAGGAATGATTTACTGATTTAGTTTTTCAACCATTAACCCGGCAGCGCGTTTCGAAGCACCAGGGTCACCCAGTTTAACCATCATGTCTTTATAATCGCTGAGCATTCGTTTTTCATTTTCAGGATTACGAACAATGCGTCCAAGCTCGTAAACTACTTTTTTCAACGTGAAGTCACCCTGAATCAATTCAACCACGCCTTCGCGGCCCAAAATAATATTAACCAGCGATACAAACCGGGTTTTCAGGAAAAATTTCTTCAGGAATACAAACAGCCAGTTGGGTGTCATCTGATAAACCACTACCTGCGGCACATTCAGAATGGCGGTTTCGAGGGTTGCAGTTCCCGAGGAAACGATGGCAGCCCGGCTGTGCACAAGTATTTCGTATGTTTTGCCCCACACAATGGGTACGTCGGCTCCATTCATAAATGGTTCGTAAAACTCTTTTCCCATGTTGGGAGCACCGGCAATCACGCACTGGTATTCGTGAAACTGTTGCGCAGCTTTTATCATGGTTGGCAGCAATACGCTGATTTCGGCTTTCCGGCTACCGGGCAAAAGCGCCAGAATTGGTTTTTCAGGCAAATTATTTTCCGACCAGAATTTCTGAAAATCAGGAGCTTTTTTCTGGGCAAGAATAGCGTCGAGCAACGGATTACCAACATAGTTTACCCGATAATTATACTTCGCAAAAAACTCGGTTTCGAAAGGCAAAATAGTAAACATTTCATCGACATAGGCTTTGATTTTGTGAACCCGCTTTTCTTTCCAGGCCCAAACCTTTGGCGAGATGTAATAAAACGTGCGTATTCCGTGCGCCTTGGCAAATTTGGCCATCCGGAGGTTGAAGCCCGGATAATCAACCAGAATTAATACATCGGGAGCAAAATTGAGCAAATCCTGCTCGCAAAATCTGAAATTCTTCTGGATGGTGCGGATATTCATGATCACCGGAACCAAACCCATAAAAGCCATGTCGCGGTAATGTTTCAACACGGTCATTCCGGCGTTTTCCATCAAATCGCCGCCAAAACCGCGAAACTGAGCCGAGGAATCGATCAGGGAAATTTCTTTAATCAGGTTCGAAGCATGCAGATCGCCCGAGGCCTCACCTGCCAAAACGTAGTATTTCATTTAAGTTCCAAGTTTCAAGTTCCAAATTCCAAGTTCGGAGTGCCTAAAGTGAGCTAAAGTTTAAAGTTGAAAATGGTTTAATTGCTCAATTGTTGAATTGTTAATAACCATTTAGCCATGCAACCATTAACCATTCGTCCCCATTTTCAAAGCAGCTTCACAATCAGCATAATAAAAGCGTAAATAAAGGTTGCCAGTATTACGCCCCGCGCTGCCATATCGTATTTCCGGCGATAAAACAAAAAGAAAAAACCAAGATTGGGAAAAGCACAAAGGCTAAGAATTTGCATGAAGATTTTCATCTTCCAGATACTGCGAACATAGGTCATAAACTCCATATTGCTGTATTTCATCTGATACACGATCAGAAAAAAGATTACCGGAACCAGAAGACCAATGGTAAATCCCACAATCAACCTGTCGGAGCTGCTTGATTTGCGCGGATTCATACTAAAACCTCCAGCTTTTCATTGTTTCAAAAGTCTGATAACAAGTCATATCGGCATTCACCGGCACAACGGCCACATAACCGTTTTCGAGTGCAGTCACATCTGAATCTTCGGCTTCATCCTCAAAATTCTTGAAATATCCGGCCATCCAGTAATAGTCCCGTTTATGCGGATCGGTCCGTTTATCAAACTCTTCCACCCATTTTCCTGAAGTTTGGCGACATACCTGAATCCCTTTTATTTCTCCCTTCGGAATATTCACATTCAAACAAACGAATGGAGGAAGTCCGTTTTCGGCCACTTGCTGAAACACGCGAGCCACATATATTTTTGCTCTTGAAAAATCGGCCTCGTGCTCGTAATCGTTCAGCGAAAAACCAATTGACGGAATGCCATGAATGCATCCTTCCAAAGCTGCCCCCATCGTGCCCGAATAAACCACGCTGATGGAAGAGTTTGAGCCATGATTGATTCCGGAAACAACAAAATCAGGATAACGATCGAGCAGCTGATTGAACGCCAGCTTTACGCAATCGACGGGCGTTCCGGAGCATTTGTAAACCTGAAAATCGTCTTCATCAACCAGTTTGGTTACCCGTATCGGGTGATCGACCGTAATGGCATTTGACATTCCCGACCGATGACCATCGGGTGCTACAACAACCACATCGCCAAATAGGCGCATAACTTCAGTCAGCTCTTTTATTCCCTTGGCCGAAACCCCGTCATCGTTGGTAATTAATATCAATGGTCGATCGCTCATAACTTGTTTTTTTGAATGCACACAAAGATAAATGAATGTGACTGACAAAATCTTTTTCACGAAAAAATAATAGCCAACACCACCAATTAAACCCGAATTACGTATTGCTTGTTTAGGAAGCATACTTTAAAAACACAAACCATGGAAAAGATGACAAATTCAGTGAATTGGGTTGAAATCCCGGTGCTCAACTTTGAAAGAGCCAAAGAATTTTACTCGCGCATTTACAACTACGAAATGAACGAAGAAACTATGGGACATCTCCGTATGGGCTTTTTACCAATGGAAAGGGAATCGCAGGGCGTTGGTGGTGCAATTGTTCAGGGCAGCGGATACACCCCCAGCTCTCTTGGATCTAAAGTTTACCTGAATGGCGGAAAAGATTTGCTTACCGTGCTGAACCGCGTTGAAGGCGCAGGCGGCGATGTTCTCATTCACAAAACCAAAATTACCGACGAAATCGGATACTTCGCAGCTTTCGAAGACACCGAAGGAAACCACATTTATCTGCATTCGAAGGAATAAATCCTGATATTTCTGGTAGTCAGCTGCCGGCGTCAGGAGTTTATGTTCTATAATTTTTCTGAAACCCGCAACTGGTTACCAGTTTCAGTTTAAAAATCTGACTTAGTTTACAAGACTCACATTAATCTCATCACCGTTTTTCCACTTCCTCGGAATTTCGCAATACTCACCCGGACGAGCCACATACTTCACATTTCCGTGCGTTACCGTAGGATTTACGGCCCACGACGGAATGCGAATAAACACATCCATGTATCGCACATCGCCCGATTCAACCCTTAAAATCATTCCGTTGCCCTTCTGGCCTGTTTGTTGAATCAACCGCACTGTTCCGCCAGTTGTGTGATGATGAGTTACGCTTGATGAAGCCAGAATATTCAAAAAAATCTGATCATCAACATGCGTATAAATAACTGATTTCAATTGTCTTTCGGTTAAAACCGGTAACTGATGTTTGTTAAGCAAATTTTCCAGAGCATCGCCAAAACGAACTTCTCCCGACAATTTCAGCAGCAGGATATTCAAATCAGCCCATTTTTGAAGCTTTGCAGTTTGTGTAGAATCTTCAGGTAATGCCGCCGTTTCCTTTTCCAGTTCAGTCCATGCAGCTGAAACTGAATTCCAAAGGGTTTCAGTTGGATTCTGCTTCAGCTGATTTACCTGCTTCGCTATTTCTCCAATTTTTTGAACAAATGAGTTCTCCGCCGGATTTTCAGAAACCACTTCTGTTGCAAGCCGCTGATTAACTATAGGATCGAGAACGACACTCTGATCAGGAAAAGATTCTGAGTTAATCACCTGCAGGCCATTATTCTGATTTACACATGAATAAAGAAAAAGCATAATTCCAGCGACGGCAAATATTCGTATCGGCTTCATTTCAAAAATTTTATCATTGAAACATCTTTATCGTTAACAAGTTCAAATTTTACTACCGGAAATGCGTATATTTGCGCTATTCAAAAAAGACCGAATTATGAAACTTACATCTATTCCGGCGGTCTGCATTTCCGCAATCTGGTAATTTCTGCAAGGCAGAAAGCGGACACATCTTACTATTATCCAATCACTTTCAATATTTTGTATTTTAAATATTTTTATCATGACCGATAAAAACACATTATCTTTTTTTGAGTCAATCAAATCAATGAGGCTATCCGAGCTTTGGGCTGATATCAAGGAAGCCATCGCCGGAAGCGACCGCGATTTCACCAGCGACCGCATCGGAAAAGCTTTGCTGATCCT
Source organism: Prolixibacteraceae bacterium (assembly GCA_963678915.1). Classification (GTDB taxonomy): domain Bacteria; phylum Bacteroidota; class Bacteroidia; order Bacteroidales; family Prolixibacteraceae; genus Aquipluma. The sequence continues at coordinate 4,232,809 of OY787458.1, read as the reverse complement.
TTCCATCCCGATGGTTCTGGAAATGATCATGGAATCGATATTTGCCGTTGTCGATATATTTTTCGTTTCGAAACTGGGTGCCGACGCCGTGGCAACAGTTGGTATAACCGAATCGTGTATGACCCTCGTTTATGCCATCGGAATGGGATTGAGCACCGCCACTACTGCGCTGGTTGCCCGACGCATTGGCGAAAAAAATTCGGGTAAGGCAGGGATTGCAGCGTTTCAGGCAATCATTTCCGGATTTATGGTTTCGGTTGTAATTTCTGTTTTCGGAATTATTTATGCCAAAGAATTTCTTTTACTGATGGGTGCCTCCGAAAAAATGGCCGAAGATGGTTACATGTTTCCGGCTATCATGTTTGGAGGAAATGCCGTTATTATGCTGCTGTTCATCATCAACGCCATTTTCCGGAGTTCGGGCGATGCTGCCGTTTCGATGCGCGTTTTAATTCTGGCCAACCTTATCAATATCACCCTCGATCCATTGCTGATTTTTGGCATTGGCCCATTTCCTGAACTTGGATTGAAAGGTGCTGCAGTTGCTACAACTACCGGACGGGGACTGGCCGTTTGTTACCAGTTTTACCTGCTGTTTAAAGGGCATAAACGCATCCGGCTCGAACTTCATCATTTGCAGATCCGGCTGAAGGTTATGATTCAGCTGTTCAGGCTTTCGGCCGGTGGTATTTTGCAATACATCGTGGCTACCTCAAGCTGGATTGCGCTGTACCGGATTATCTCAACCTTAGGCTCCGAAGTGATGGCCGGGTACACCATCTCAATCCGTATTATAGTGTTTGTATTGCTTCCATCATGGGGATTGAGCAATGCAGCATCAACTCTGGTGGGGCAAAACCTTGGTGCCAATCAACCGGAAAGGGCTGAGCGAACTGTTTGGATTACAGCATACGCTAACATGTTTTTGCTGGGATTGGTCGGAGTTATTCTGGTCATATTTCCTGAATTTTTCATCCGGCTATTCATCAACGATCCGCTCGTAATCAGCAATGGGGCAATTAGTTTGCGAATTATCAGCATCGGATTTTTGTCGTATGCCATGGGAATGGTGATGACTCAGGCGTTCAACGGAAGCGGCGACACCGTGACTCCTACCCGGATCAACTTGTTCTGTTTCTGGCTTTTCGAAATTCCGCTGGCTTACCTGCTGGCAATTGTTCTCGACATGAAAATCTATGGCATTTCTATTGCCATTGTTGCCGCTGAAACGGCACTGACCCTCACCGCATGGTATCTTTTCAGAAAAGGAAAGTGGAAAACTGTAAAAGTATAGGATTGAGGCTACATCAAAAGTCATTCTGAACTTGTTTCAGGATCCCATCGCAGTGAATGTCAGACCCCGAAATAAATTCGGGATGACGATTTATGAGATCTTTCTACTTTTGAGACAGTCTAATTATTCGATAACGCTATTTCGAAGCGACAACCTCCGGAGTTTGGGAGCAGTTGCGGTGGCAACACCAACCACAATCAAGGTCATCACACCGCCAAAAACTACCGACGGCACAAGTCCCATCAGGCTGGCGGCAGCTCCCGATTCGAAGGCTCCCAATTCGTTCGATGAACCGATGAATATGCTGTTGACCGACGAAACACGTCCTTTCATTTCGTCGGAAGTGTAGAGCTGAAGGATACTTCCGCGAATTACAACACTCACAAAATCGAGTGAACCGCTGAGCAAAAGGCTGACTGCTGATAAATAGACATTTTTGGAAATGGCAAATACAATCATGCATATTCCAAATCCGGCCACGCTGGTCAAAAGCAGTCGTCCTGAACGTACAACCGGTGGATTAAATGTGAGAAACACTGACATCAGAATCGCTCCAATTGCCGGACAGGCGCGCAAAACACCCAGCCCTTCAGGACCAACTTTCAGGATATCTGAAGCAAAAACCGGCAACATGGCAATTGCCCCGCCAAACAAAACGGCAAACATATCGAGCGAAAAAGCGCCAAGCAGCTCCTGTTTATTGAAAACATACCGGATTCCCGACCCAATACTTTGGAATATATTGTCTTCCGACTGAGTTTCGCGTTTTACCTTGCCTGGACTTTTGATAAAGAAAATCAGGATCACACAGGTCAGGAAAAAAGTAAAAACAAGCAAATATGCAGCAACAACGCCGAAAAAGCCATAAACAAGTCCTCCGATAGCAGGCCCGGTAACGGCCGCAATCTGCCAAACCGTACTGCCCCATGTTGCTGCCCCGGTAAGTAATTCGCGGGGTACGAGTTGCCCCAGCAAAGCATTATGTGCAGGCATTAGAATTCCACGGACCAGTCCGACCAGAAAAATCGTCACAAAGATGGGCGCGGTTCCGTGCAGAAAACTCAGCAAAGGATGATTAGTGCTCGAACTCAGTAATATGGCTGAGCCTAAAAGCAGCAAAAAACTGGTGCGGAAAATGATTTTCTTCCGGTCCCAAATGTCAACAAAATGACCGGCAAAAAGGGCGATACTCACCTGCGGAATAACCTCGGTTAAACCAATCATCCCCAGCGAAAGCGGATTTCTGGTAATGTCGTACAACTGCCAGCCCACAATCACGGCCTGCATCAGCGTTGCCGAGGTCATGAAAAAACGATAGGCCAGAAACAACCGGAAATTCCGGTTATGCATTACGGCAAAAGCTTCATTGGAGAAAAAACGGCTCATAAATTTCGGGAGATAACTAGATCATAAAAGCAACCGAGGCGACTTCGTTCATCGGTTCCAAATTTAAACATTCATTTCACCGGCAAAAAACATCAATTGCTCTAATCGGCACATAAATAGTAAAAGTTTAATCATGCAATTTGTAACTTTAGCCAACTTAATCGAACAACAATGGGCACACTTGGCAATTTAATCTGGCTGATTTTTGGTGGTTTTCTGGTTTTCATCGAGTACATGGTGGCTGGCTTTTTGCTTTGCCTGACCATCGTTGGCATTCCGTTCGGGCTTCAATCGTTTAAACTGGCGATACTTGCTTTGTGGCCGTTTGGCAAAACCATAGCCTATAAACCGTATGCTCCGGGTTGTTTGTCAACTATTATGAACCTGATTTGGTTGCTCATCGGCGGAATATGGATCGCACTAACCCACTTTGTTTTTGGAATTCTGCTGGGAATCACCATTATTGGCATTCCATGGGCCAAACAGCACTTCAAACTGGTTTCGCTGGCATTAACTCCGTTTGGAAGAGAGATTGTGGATAAATAATCTGCAATCTCGCTAAAACCTGCGGCACCAATTTGCGGCTCCTCCGGAGTTTTTGAAAACCGAATACAGAGACAGCCTACTTCTCGTGTGTATGTAACCCGCACTCCTTCTTCGAGTTATTTTCCCACCACCAGCGTCCGGCGCGAAAATCTTCTCCGGGTTGAATAGCCCGTGTACAAGGTGCGCAGCCAATACTTACAAAACCGCGGTCGTGCAAAACATTATACGGCACATTGTTTTCCTTTACATATTTCTGGCAATCTTCGAGCGACCAATTCAGCAAAGGATTGAATTTGATCAGTTTGAATCCGCCATCCCACTCAAAGAAATTAAGATCGTGGCGGTTATCAGATTGTGCAGCGCGCAGGCCGGTAATCCAGCAATCCATTCCTGACAAAGCACGTCCGAGTGGTTCCACTTTACGGATATTGCAGCATTCTTTGCGGTTCTCCAACGACAAATAAAAACTCAGCGGGCCTTTTTCGCCAACCATCTTTTCTACTGATTCATGCTTCGGAAAATAAACTTCGATCATTTTCCCGTATTTATCCACGGTGCGGTTAAACACTTTGTAGGTTTCCTCAAAAAGGCGTCCTGTATCAAGCGTAATCACCCGAATGTCCAGATTATTACTAAAAATCATGTCGGTAATTACCTGGTCTTCGATGCCAAAACTGGTTGTAAATATTGCCTTTCCGGGGAATTGTTCAGCAACTGTTTGAAGCATTCCCACCAGGTTCGAAGCATCAGCCCCGCTATTCAATTCTGAAACTAATTTCTGATCAGCCATTGTCATTTGTTTTTTTATAGCATTCGATCTATCTTGCCGGCAAATATTGAAAAGAAAACCCGAAAAACCATCGAAAAAACTTCCGAAATATTGCCCCTCGGTTTTGTGAACCGGATAAAAACGCAGTTTCCTGTTGATTCTGACCGATTTATCGAATCGATTGACCAACCAGCCGCTGTTAGCCTGAGGGTCAATCCCCGGAAATTCGGATTGAGCAGTTCTGCAGAGCAAATTCCATGGTGCAACACGGGGATTTTTCTTCCGGAGCGGCCATCGTTCACACTCGATCCCATCTTTCATTCGGGCGCCTATTACGTTCAGGAAGCCAGTTCGATGTTTGTAGAGCAGGCTTTTCGTCAGATTGAACACGAAAAGGGTCGAATTGTTCTGGATTTGTGCGCAGCTCCCGGCGGAAAATCGACGCATTTACTCAGCCTGCTCGATGCAGCAGATTTACTGATTTCCAACGAAGTGATTCGCTCGCGCGTTTCGGTTTTAGACGAAAACATCCGCAAATGGGGGCACCAGAATGTGGTGATCAGCAACAACGATCCGGCTGATTTTGGCGATCTGGAAGGCTTGTTCGACGTTATTCTGGTTGATGCTCCCTGCTCCGGCGAAGGGCTTTTCCGGCGTGATGCTTCTGCTATAGAACAATGGTCGGTTGAAAACACGAACATGTGTGCCACCCGTCAGCGTCGTATTTTAGGCGACATTTGGCCTTCGCTGAAAAACGGCGGCTACCTCATTTACAGCACCTGTACATTTAATCCTGAAGAAAACGAGGAAAACCTGAAATGGCTGGCCGAAAACAATTCGGTTGAAAGCATCCGGATTCCGCTTCAGGAAAGCTGGGGGATCGATGAAATGGAGTTCAACGGCTTGTTTGGCTATCGTTTTCTGCCGCACAAGGTAAAAGGCGAAGGTTTTTTCCTGACCCTGATCCGTAAAAAAGAGGGCGCCGACTCCTACCCTTTTCACCGGAAAACCAAGACGAAGCTTGAAAAAATGCCTAAACAATTTACCGAAATCAGGAATTGGCTGACGACAAACGACTCGGAATTATTTGCCAAAAGTGAATTTCTGATTGCCTTCCCTGAAAGTAAAATTCCGGTATTAAACGCACTCGCAGAGCAACTTCGTATTATTAGTTTTGGCCTGCCTGTAGCTCAATTTAAGAAGAACGATTTGCTGCCCGAGCATACTTTTGCCCTTTCTGTCGATCGAAATCAGGGAATATTTGAAACGGTTGAACTCGATTTGCGCGAGTCTTTACTTTTCCTGAAAAAAGAAGAAATCCGAATTAGTTCAGCAACAAAAGGCTGGTTGCTGGTGCAATTCAGGGGCGTTCCGCTAGGTTTTGTCAAGAACCTGGGAAACCGTGCCAACAACTACTTTCCGAAGGAATGGCGCATCCGGATGGCATTGCCGGAAATTCCGCAACCGTGGTACCTGTAAGTTTCAAGTTTAAGGTTCCAAGTTCCAGGTTGATCATAAATCTCTCCTCGACCGCTTCGCGCTCAGAGAGCGGTTGGTCGGTCTTCTGTCTTCGGACTTCTGTCTTCGGACTTCTGTCTTCCTATTTTCCAATCCGGTACAAAAACTTATCAGTTCGCAAAATGATGTTGTCATGAAGAATAGCTGGCGTTGCTTTTATTGTTCCGGGTAACTGATTTTCGGAGACCAACTGATAGCCTAAGCCTGGTTTTATCACGTAAGTTTTTCCTTTCAGACCAAACAAATAAATGTTTCCGGAGGCATATAAAACAGAGGCATTAAATTGCTCTTTCAGCTTTTCTTTCCAGATCACTTTGCCGGTTTTGGCGCTCAAGCAAGTCAATATTCCACGCTCGTGAACCATATAAATCAGGCTATCCACAATTACCGGCGTTGAAATTTGGGACACATCCACGTTCACTTCCCAGGGAACGCGGGTTTTGGTCACATCGCCGGTTCCGGTGGGATCGACTGCCAGCAGACGGGCATAAAACGGACTGCCATCTTTCGGAAGCATCCAGCCCGAATTGACATAGACCAAACCATTATAAGCCAGCGGCATGCTCACCGTTGAGTCGTCGCCATAAAAAACACGCCAAATCTCTTTACCCGTTTCAGTTTCGTAGGCAATAGCCAGCTGCGATCCGTTGCTTATCAGCTGATCTTTACCGTTAACATTAACGACAATCGGCGTGCAATAAGCTTTCCGCGAAACCGGTTCAAGATTATCGTAAAACTCACGGGGGCGATCAGTTTTCCAGACCGTCTTTCCGGTTCGTTTATCGAGGGCAATCAGGTACTGCACATCGGTTCCTTCAATATGCAGAATGAGCAAATCCTTATAAATAATTGGCGATGAAGCTGCGCCCTGCATATGGTCGCAATTCAAATCGGTACGCGTCCATACAACCTGAAAACTGCGGGTATCCACACAAGCTGTTCCGTAAGTGCCAAAATGAACATACACAAATCCATCTTCGATACACGGAGTTGGCGTGGCATAGCTGTTGGTTGGGTGGATATGCTGAACCGAATCGGGTTTAAAGAGCATCAGTTCCTTCAAAATCCTGCCCGAATTAAAATCGGTGCAAACGGCAAACATTTCTTTCCCGTCTTCGGTAGCCGAGCTGGTCCAGATTTGGTCTCCGTACACTACAGGCGACGACCAGGCCGTGCCTCGAATGGCCGTTTTCCAGACGATATTATTGGTTTCGCTCCAGCTTACAGGTGCATTTTTACTCGAAGAATGTCCGTCGAGATTACTTCCACGCAGGTGAGTCCAGTTTTCAATGGGTTGAGCTGATAAACAAAAGGAAACGGCAATAGCCAGCAGTAAAAGAGAAAATGATTTGCGGTTCATGGTTTAGTTTTTTAGGAAACGTGAAGATGCTAAATTTTAAACGAATTCTGAAATCACACTCTCATTAAAACAAAAACACGAAGTCACAAATTCAAAGATCTGCATACTTCGTGTCATTGTGCCTTTGTGGCCAAATATTTCTACCGGATATTTTCGAGAACCTCAACGAGCAACTTCCAGAATTTATCAACGGTCTCAATGTTGATGCGTTCATCGGGAGAATGGGCTCCACGAATAGTCGGACCAAACGAAACCATATCGAGGTCGGGATATTTTTCAAGGAACAAACCACACTCCAAACCTGCATGAATGGATTTAACCACGGCATCGTTTCCGAACAGCTTTTTGTAAGCTTCGGCAGCAATTTTGGCAACAGCCGAATCGGGATTGGGCGTCCAGCCCGGATAACCATCGGAATGTTCAACCGAAGCGCCGGCCAAAAGCATCACCGACTCAACCATTTCAGCAGCCATAAACTTACGGCTGTCGATTTCGCTGCGCTGACTGGTAGTTAAAACAATCTCATTGGTTCCTTTAAATTTAACTGAAGCCAGGTTGGTCGAGGTTTCAACCATACCAGCCATGCGGCTACTCATTTCCAAAACTCCGTGCGGGCAGGCAGCAATCAGTTTCAACAGGCGACTCTGGGTTTCCATGTCAATTACAAACTCGGGCAGCGCCACCGACTGATGAACCATTTTCAGTTTGGGTTCAGCAAATTCATATTCGAATTCCATTTCCGAAGCGAAAACATTCCATTCCACAATCAGACTTTCCTTCTGCGAATGAGGAACAATGACTACCGCCGAAGCTTCGCGGGCAATGGCATTCCGGAGATTTCCACCGTTAAAGTCGGCAATCCGCAGATCAAACAATTTCGATGCGTCGATTAAAAAACGATTCAATATTTTGTTGGCGTTTCCACGGTTTTTGTGGATATCGTCGCCCGAATGACCTCCCAGCAATCCTTTCACTTCAAGTTTAGCTGCAAACGAACCGGCAGGAATGGCTTCCTGGGTATATTTCAACGTTCCAACCGTATCGATGCCCCCGGCACATCCAATAAATAGTTCGCCTTCGTCTTCCGAATCGAGGTTAAGCAGCACATTTCCACTTAAAAAGCCAGACTGAAGCGCAAAAGCTCCAGACAAGCCTGACTCCTCGTCAACGGTAATCAAACATTCCAATGGTCCGTGCGACAAATCAGTTGATGTTAAAACGGCCATCTGTGCGGCTATGCCAATGCCATCGTCCGATCCGAGTGTGGTCCCTTTGGCCCTCACCCACCCGTCGTCAACAAAAGCTTTGATTGAATCTTGCTCAAAATCGTGCACGGTATCGTTGTTCTTTTCGCAAACCATGTCCATGTGCGACTGCAAAATAACCACCGGATCATTCTCGCGGCCCGGCGCAGCAGGCTTCTGAATCAGCACATTACCAATTTCATCCCGACGAGCTTTCAGGTTATGTGTTTGAGCAAAATCAAGCAGGAACTGTCTGATCTTATCTTCTTTCTTGGAAGGGCGCGGAACCTGGCAAATCTCTTCAAAATAGTTCCACAATGGCTGGGGCGATAAGTGTTTAAGGCATTTCATCTCGTCCGGTTTTAAGTATTTAATTTGTTTTCAACTTCTACTGAATAACAAAGATAAATATACCCGTATTGTTCATTCAACAGGTTAATTTTTCTCCGAAATTTTAAAGCGTTGCGAATTTGAATAATCCGAAACCTTCAAATCCTGACAAATGTTACCTTTAACATGAATCTGCAACACTTATTTTGCAGCAAAATCAAACTTATGGAATCCATTCGCGAAATATATAAAATTGGTCACGGACCTTCGAGCAGCCACACAATGGGCCCGGCCAAAGCAGCCAAACGTTTTCTGGACTCTGCTCCGGAAGCTGTAAAATATCGTGTTTTTCTCTACGGAAGTCTTGCTGCCACGGGAAAAGGCCATTTGACCGATGTGGCTATTCAGGAAGTTTTTGGCACAAAACCGCTTGAGATTTGCTGGGAGCCCGAAACGTTTCTGCCCAAACATCCGAATGCTCTGAAATTTGAAGCTTTCGACGGGCAAAACCATCTGATTGAAGAATGGACAGCTTACAGCGTGGGTGGCGGCGCCATCATCGATGACAATTCGGAACTGGAAACCAGCAACGTATATACGCTTAGCAAACTCGAAGATATCCTGACCTGGTGCCACGAGCGAGGTAAACAACTTTGGGAATTTGTTGAAGACCACGAAGGCCCCGAAATCTGGAATTACCTGGCCGAAGTGTGGCGCGTGATGGACAGCGCCATTTCACGCGGATTGAAACGCGAAGGCACTTTACCGGGCGGACTGATGCTTCCTCGAAAAGCAAGCTCGTTCAGCCTGAAAGCACAAAACTTTAGCGGACCATTCAAAAAGCGCTCAAAACTGTTTGCTTACGCGCTTGCGGTTTCAGAAGAAAATGCAGCAGGTGGACTGATCGTTACTGCGCCAACCTGCGGAGCTTGCGGTGTGGTTCCGGCTGTACTGAAACATTACCAAAAAGTTTACGAAGCCGACCTGCAGCAAATCTACAAAGCGCTGGCGACAGCGGGTTTGATTGGAACACTGGTAAAACACAACGCCTCAATTTCGGGAGCTGAAGTGGGCTGTCAGGGCGAAGTGGGAACGGCTTGTGCCATGGCTTCGGCCGCAGCCAACCAAATGATGGGCGGAACCATCAACCAGATTGAATATGCCGCCGAAATGGGCATTGAACACCACCTTGGGCTGACCTGCGACCCGGTTGCCGGACTGGTGCAGATTCCTTGCATTGAGCGGAATGCTTTTGCCGCAGAACGTGCTCTGGCGCATAACACCTACGCACTGATGTCGGATGGCCGCCACCGAATTAGCTTTGATGAAGTGGTTGAAACGATGTACAAAACCGGGAAAAATCTTTCGAACGATTACAAAGAAACCAGCAAAGCCGGACTGGCGCTGTTCACTGCGTTACCCAAATGTTGACAGTCTGAAATGCGGTTTATCGCCGCATTATACACCTCAGGTTAAAGCACTTTTTTCCTGATAAAGCCTGTCAGCAACTCAAATATTTCATCAGTCGTTGACATGGAGAATGAATCAAACATGCCTTGCAAATCCGATCCATATTTTGCACTGTAATTCTTCCAGATAAACTGCTTGGGAATTCTCTTTTCGAGGATATTTTGATTTTCCTGATTTGAAAGGATTTTTACTTCGGCAACTCCATTGATGTAACCAAAAGTAGAGCCGTCAGGAGAAGTTGTTCCTGTTATTTCAAGATCGAAAAAAGCAATATTTAAAGTCAGGTCAGGCTTAATTTTTCGCTGGGCAATATCCGATTCGGTGTAAATACTCACAAACCTATCGAGCAAAAATTCAGATTGCAACCTGGCCAATAAATCGTTATAAAAACGCTCCGCTGAAACGTTTTTATAATAAATATAAGCGCCAACCTGATTGACCAGGATTCTGACAGCAGCTTTTTCGCCTGCTTCACGCATCTTCAGGTTTATATCCGGGAATGATGCTCCCAGTTTGATCGCCCTTTCGAAATGCCAGTAGGCCTTCCTTGCATTTTTTACCTCTCCTGAATTTAATTTCTGAATACCCGAATCGTACAGTTCCTGAATGGCTTTTGCTTTGGCTTCGGCCAATTGCACGTCGTAAAAATCAGGATCGCAAATAATCCGGTTAGCTTCCGAATTGTATAAAATCTCTTCCGACAGCTGATTCCGCTCATCCAATAATTCGTAGGTTTTGGTCCAGCGAAACGAATCGGTTTCTACCGCCAAACGGTCAATTTCCTTTTGATAATATGCGTTTGCGGCCGAATAGGTTTTGACAAGCTTTTTTACTGCCGTTCGATCGTTTGCATTGCAACTTAACCGAAATACAAGCTGATTGATTTCTTTTGGATAATCAGTTTTCTTAGGCTTAGTTTTTCCTGAAGATGACAAGCAGCTAAAACATATCAGAACAAACAGCAGACAACGCATATCTGTGATCCACTTAGTAATCAAAGGTCTTTGCCGGCATTATATCCATCCTCCCATGGGATAAAACGATCGCGAAATCAATTGTATTGTCTGAAATAATTCACCAGTTTGTCGGTCAATTGATTGAATATCGGCTTGGTAAACAGCACAAACATATCCTGTGACGCTGGAGGCATCAATACCTTGTTATTTACAATATTGGCAAGCGCATTGTCGAGTACCTCGGCATCGCCCACAAACACGCCGTATTTGTTTTGCCAGAGGTATTGTCCCGGAATTTTGTCGGTAAAAATAATTTTTTGCGACTGGAAATCAACGGCTTTTAATTCAAGCAAACCACCCGATGCAACCTGGTCGGTCACAATTTTGATCTTGCCCTTTTTCATCACCGTTCGGGTTTTGGTAACAGTTGAATCCTTCGTTACCTTAACCTGATATTTTTCTTCTATCTGTTTCGAAAGTTCCTGCTGCTCTTCAAAATGCTGCGGACGGTCGATAAAAAAGTCGTAAAATCCCATCTGCAAAACGATGTCCGGATATTTCAGATTGGTCCGTTCAGCTTCTTCCGGAGAAAAGAAATGCACAAAATCGCGTTCCTGAAATTGCTGGTTCAGCATCTGGAACACATTGTCATAAAAGAATTGTGCTGAGTACTCAAATTTTCCGTTCACCGGAATTTGCTCAACCACCACGCGAACAGTGGCAATCTCTTTGGCCAATTTCATTTTTTGCTGAGAATCCTTAAATCCGCGCACCAAATCATCGGCATTTTGAAAATAGGAATACGCCTGTTTGGCAAATTCGCGCGTTTTCCGGTTCAAGGCGTCCATTCCGGCATCGTAATATTCCTGGGCGGCACGGTTTTGCACATCGGTCAATTCAGAAGTATATGTTTTGGGCGAATTCACCAGTTTGCGGGCTGCCGGAATGCGGCGGATCTGGTCCGAAATCTGGTTCACCGTCTGCATAACATCAAGGGTGCGTTTCCACTTAAACGGATCGTTGCTGGTCAGAATACGGTCGATTTCTTCCTGATAATAAGTCACTGCCATCGGGTAGCCTTCACTCAAAACCTGAGCGGCTTTCCGGTTGTCCGGATCACTACTCAAACGACCGACGGCCTTCATCAGTGCGTCGTAATAATTTCCCTGTTCCAGCGATTTTTTCCCAGTCGAGCATGCCGACAATAAAATCATGATTCCGGCCAAAAGCCAAATGTATCCTTTCTGCATAAACGTATTTTTCTAATATAATGGAAGACAAAGATAAGCTGCAAAAGCAATACCAATCAAGCCGATTTTCCTGCAAATTCAGAAAAAACTCTGCTATTTAAACACATAAGCCATTTTAATACCCTGAAAATTGGCATTTCCGAACGGAACGATGGTAAGCTGCGAGTTTGAGGAACGATGACTTACCAGGTTTCCGACAAGCGTTCCGATAGTGGCACCGGCAACTACATCGGTCAGCCAGTGCTTGTTATCGTAAATTCGCGATATTCCGGCCAAAGTTGCGACCGAATATGCCGTTACGGGTATCCATTTACTGTCGCGAAACTGGGTTGCAATAACCGACGCCACCGCAAACGAGGCTGTTGTGTGTCCCGACGGGAAACTGTTTCCGCCACCCGGCCCTTTAAACGAAAACGGCCCGTTTCCTTCCCAGTTATCAGGACGCTGCCGCCCCACCAGGGTTTTGGGAATACGCGTTACCATACTTGCAAGGGCAAAACTTTCCAAAGCCAGTAATGCGGTACTCACATACTTTTTATTTTTAGCCAGAACACCGTAGGTAAATAATCCCGACATGACAATGATACTGTGCTCAGCACCAAAATGCTCAAGAAAATTCCTGGAGAAATATGTTTCTGCATTATTCCGGTGCGATTGAACAACATCTTTCACCGACTGATCGGCAAACAAAAGGCCTCCTTCAACAGCTACAAATGCCCCAAATTTGGTCCAATCGCGTCCATCCCACTTTGTTGGTGACACGGCAATTGCCTTGGCATCGGTCCAGTATTTTTTGAAATAGTATTTATTGAACCTGACGGTGTCGATTTGGGCAAGCAACATATTCGGAAAAACGGTCAGGATAAATATGATTGAAAAAGCGCGCGCAAGGGTTGATTTCATTGCATTTTCTTTTGGGTTATTGCCTTTCCAGTCTTTTGGCTTCGTCCCAAATCTCGTCCATTTCGGCCAGAGTCATCTTTTTCAGGTCTCTACCCTTCTGCAAAGTCTGGCTTTCGAGGTAATTGAAGCGTTTCATAAATTTCAGGTTGGTACGTTCCAGGGCAGTTTCCGGATCAACGCCATACAAGCGGGCGGCATTTACCATTGCAAAAAAGAGGTCGCCAAATTCACCTTCAATTTTATCCTGATCAACCTGATCTATTTCGTCACTCAGTTCATGAATTTCTTCCTTCACCTTGTCCCAAACCTGCTCGCGGTATTCCCAGTCGAACCCTACTCCGCTGGCTTTTTCCTGAATACGGTTGGCTTTCACCAAAGCAGGCATTGCGGTTGGAACACCTTCCAGAACCCGTTTATTTCCGCCTTTTTCCTTCAGCTTCAAGGTTTCCCAGTTTTGCTCCACTTCGCGGGCATTGGCAACGTCAACCTCGCCAAATACGTGCGGATGACGGTAAACCAGTTTTTCGTTAATCGAATTCAGCACATCGCCCATATCAAAAGCACCTTTTTCCGAACCAATTTTGGCGTAGAAAACAATGTGCAGCATCAGGTCGCCCAATTCCTTTTTGATTCCGTTCAGGTCGTTATTCAGGATGGCATCGGCCAGTTCGTATGTTTCTTCGATGGTCAGTTTCCGGAGCGATTCGAGGGTTTGCTCTTTGTCCCACGGGCATTTCTCGCGCAGCTCATCCATAATTTCCAGCAGGCGGGCAAAGGCATCTAATTTTTCCTTCATCTTGATAAATTAAGAGTGACCTCCAAATTTAGAATCTTTATTTTTAAATGAACGATTTATACTCGAAACATTCGGTAAAAAAAGAAAAGCCAAATCCCGGAGGAAATGACTTTTCAACTTGTCCTAAAATTAAGAGAACGTACAATTTAAATCCTTGTCAACGTGATTTTAATGCGGGAGTAATACAAAGTCGAAATACCTTCGAAACCCGACCAGGTGCCAACAACAGCCCATACTTTTCCCGTATTGTCGGTTACAACGACATTGGGCGCCGAAGATTTTTTGCGGGTAATGAGCTTGTAAACATACTGATCAGAAGTAATCGATACATCGCCCAGCTCGACCTCCATTACCGATTCGGGAACACTCTCCACTTTCTTCAGGATAAGTTTGATGTTATCACCTTCAGTCTTACCTTTTTCAAGGGTGTACCCTTCGGTGGCAAATTTCGAAACCAGATGCACCGAATTGCCCGGCGATCCGCCAATACCAACGCTTCCGTCGGGATATTTTGAGGCCAGCTCGACTTCGGTTTCAATGGTGTATCTTGCATTGGCAGCCAACCCACTGAGTTGCTTCACCAGCCACATTTGCAAAGCATCGCTGTGGTTGTTTCCCGAAAGCATAAACCCTTTCTTGATCTGATCCAGAGGTTCCGGTAAATTTTTCAGTCCGGATGCCAATTCGTAAAACTCCTGTTCTCCGTCAGGATACTCAGCAAAAACGGCGTTCCAGCCGTCATTTATCAGAATACCATCATACTCGACTGAAGTTCCTGAAGTTAAGGCAACTTTATTAAAATCGGTTTCAAAAACTACCGTTTTAGGTTCAGCATTTTCTTCGTCATTGCACGATGTAAAAGGCAGCACAACTGCCAGCATCATCAATAAAAAAAAGTTTCTGTTCATTGTTTAATTGTTTTCAATGGGTATTAAATTTGGTTTTACAATAGATGCCTGACAAGGAAATTGGTTGCTTCCGGAAATAAAAAAAGCAGGTTCCAAAAAGGAACCTGCTTCGAAAACTAAACTAAACCTAATTAAATCAACCCCTTATTTTATAAGTTCAAAACTGCGTTTTACAAATTTATCCAAATCCTCTCCTTTCAGCATTCCGTTGGCCAGCAACGCCAGATCGACCAGCTGCTTGGCCAGCTTATTTTCCTTGCCAAATGCAGTGAGTCTTTCTTTGCGCTGATCTTTCAATGCTGAAATCGCATTTTCAAGTTCTTCCGATTTTTCCTTCACTTCCGACGGAATTTCTTCGTCTTTCTTATCTTTTTTAGCCTTGTCAACTTCAGATTTCTCTGCATTTTTGACTTCCAATTCAGTATTTAGACTTTCGAGCTCAGTACCGATAGCCGAATCGCGGTCTTCAAAAACTTTCTTCACCAGCGGATGCGAGGTATTCACCACCAGATTCAGGTTTTCAGGCAGATCGCCGTAGAAATTCATTCCACCCTGAACTGCACTCAAATCTTTCATACGACGCATAAATTCGTTGCGGGTAATTACCATCGGAGTTCCGTTTTCGCCCAAATCCTTGAAATCAACAATGAAGCTGTAATCCTTATTTTCCGGGCAAACTGCTTTGAAAATGGGACTTAACTCGTTCTTTTCTTCCCAGCTCATTTCATGTTTTGGTTCGTCTTTGGCAATCAGGTGTTCAGCCACGTCAGAATCCACGCGCACAAAGCGCTTATTGGTGTATTTCTGTTCCAGTTTATTGATGAGCGGAGCTGTCAGAATGTTGTTCATCACCAGTACATCGTAGCCTTTGTTTTTGGCCGCCTGAACAAACGAGAATTGCTCTTCGGCATTGCTGGTGTACAAGTAAATCAGGGTATTATCCTTGTCGGTTTGCTCGGTTTTAACCAGCGTTTCGTATTCTTCCATCGTGAAATACTTGTTGTCGGTATTCTTGAACAGGAAGAATTTCTCGGCTTTTTCGTAAAACTTATCTTCGGTGAGCATGCCGTATTCGATGAACAGGCGCAAATCGTCCCATTTGGCTTCAAAGTCATCGCGTTTTTCGGCAAACAACTGAGCCAAACGGTCGCCAACTTTTTTGGTGATGTGGCTGCTGATTTTCTTCACATTCGAATCGCTTTGCAGGTACGAACGCGACACATTCAGCGGAATGTCCGGAGAATCGAGCACGCCATGTAGCAAGGTTAAAAATTCAGGAACGATGCCTTCAACCGAGTCAGTTACAAATACCTGGTTCGAATAAAGCTGAATCTTGTTTTTCTGAACTTCGATGGTGTTTTTCAGTTTCGGGAAATACAAAATACCAGTCAGGTTGAACGGATAATCCACATTCAGGTGAATGTTGAACAGCGGCTCATCGGCCATCGGGTACAACTGGTGATAGAAATTCGAGTAATCTTCGTCTTTCAGGTCAACCGGTTTCTTGGTCCATGCCGGAGCCACATCATTAATTTGATTGTCCTCTTCCGTATCCACTTCCTTTCCGTCCTTCCAGGTAGATTTCTTTCCAAAAACTACCGGAACCGGCAGGAACTTACAGTATTTGTTCAGGATTTGTTCGACTCGTGATTTTTCGAGGAATTCTTCCGAATCGGCATTGATGTGCATCACAATGTCGGTTCCTACTTCGGCACGTTCGGCGTCTTCCAGTTGGTACTCCGGACTTCCGTCGCACTCCCAGCGAACGGCTTTGGCTCCATCGCGGAACGATTTCGAAATGATGTCAACCTGACTCGAAACCATGAACGACGAATAAAATCCGAGACCAAAGTGACCGATAATGGCATTGGCGTCGTTTTTATATTTTTCAAGGAATTCCTCAGCGCCCGAAAAGGCAATCTGGTTGATGTATTTCTCGATTTCCTCGGCGGTCATCCCGATACCATTGTCAGAAACGGTAATGGTTTTGGCCTCTTTATCGAGCGTTACCACCACTTTGGCGTTGGTAATGTCGCCCGAATATTCGCCTTTCGAAGCCAGGGTGCGCAGTTTCTGGGTGGCATCAACCGCGTTTGAAACGATTTCACGAAGGAAAATATCGTGATCAGAATACAAGAACTTTTTAATGATTGGGAATAAGTTGTCGCTGCTTACGCCTATTTTTCCTTTTTGCATTTTTTATAATTTTTAGATTAACATCGTAATTAACATGCAGCACGTTTTCAAAGACTATACCACGCGCCAAAAATGACTTTTTGTCACCGCATTTGACAGACTACTGATTTTGAAGGTGACAAAAACTGATAAAATTCTCCTTTTATATGACGGAAAGGGCTTACTTTGCAGCGCATTTTTTTGAATATCTGAACCCATGACAAACCTTGAATCTTTCTTCGATTCGTTCAGAAAAGAAATTGTTGGCATCGATCAGCATTTCAGTTCTCCTTATGGCCAAAAGCAGATTATTTATGCCGACTGGATTGCCAGCGGACGTCTTTATCAGCCCATCGAAAAGCAAATTACTGAAACATTTGGTCCATTTGTTGGCAACACACATTCCGAAACCAGCGAAACCGGCGCCTTGATGACCCATGCCTATCATCAGGCACAGCAAATCATCAAAGCCCATGTGAATGCCGGACCAAACGACATTATCATCACTGCCGGATCGGGTATGACGGCAGTAATCAACAAATTCCAGCGAATGTTGGGTTTAAAATACTGCGGAAAAGTGAACCACACCGGGTGCATTGCCCAGCGCGAGCGACCGGTGGTTTTTATCACCCACATGGAGCATCACTCCAACCATACCAGCTGGTACGAAACCAATGCCGATGTGGTCATTGTCGATCCCGACGAAAATCTGCAAGTATCTCCGGAAAATCTCCGTACAAAATTGGAAGAATACAAAGATCGCCCGTTCAAAATAGGTTCGTTCACCGCCTGTTCAAACGTCACCGGAATCCGCACGCCTTATTACGAAATGGCTAAAATCATGCACGAAAACGGCGGCGTGGTTTTCATCGACTTTGCAGCCTCGGCGCCTTACGATAAAATGGACATGCACCCTGCCGACCCGATGCAAAAACTGGATGCCATCATGTTTTCGCCTCACAAATTCCTGGGCGGGCCAGGCTCTTCAGGCGTTTTGGTGTTCGACCAGTCGATGTACCACAATTCGGTGCCCGACCAACCCGGCGGAGGAACTGTTGACTGGACCAATCCCTGGGGCGAATACAAATATGTCGATAACATTGAGGTGCGCGAAGACGGCGGAACTCCCGGATTTCTGCAAACTATCCGCACGGCACTTTGCATCAGGCTGAAGGAAAATATGGGGATTGAAAACATTCATCAGCGTGAAAATGAATTGCTGAAACTCGCCTTCGAGGGACTGGATAGCATTCCGGGGGTCAAAATAATGGACGAAAAGCACCGCGATCGGTTGGGCGTTATCTCGTTTTACGTGGTGAAAATTCACTATAATCTGCTGGTAAAATTACTCAACGACTTGCATGGCATACAGGTGCGTGGTGGCTGCGCCTGTGCCGGAACCTACGGCCACATTTTGCTTGAAGTGAGTCATGAATTATCCGACGAAATTACCCGCCGGATCAACGAAGGCGACTTGTCGCTGAAACCAGGCTGGATACGCTGGTCGCTGCATCCAACTATGACCAATGCCGAAATCGGATTATTCATCGAGGCACTGCGCGATATCGTTGAAAACCACGAAAAATATGCTGCTGATTACACTTATTTTCCGAAGGAAAACATCTTCAGGCACAAAAACGAAAACCAATACGCCGAAGTAGTAAAAGATTGGTTTGCAATTTGAGTTTCAGGTTCCAAATTCCAAATTTTGGCTTGGAACTTGGAATCTGAAACTTGGAACTTTTTAATTCTCCATTGGCAGAAAGCCAAATTCCTCGCCGTATCTCAACATTTGTGAAGTATAATCTTCGTCATAACGAATCAGCACATCATTGGGTGTTCCGCAAGGCCAAGTTTTCAGTTCATAAACCGGATTCAGGAAGCCAGCATAAGGAGCCAGATCGAGCCTTTTAAAACGCTCCAAAATTTCGTTGTGCAACGGCCTGTCAACTTTTACGGCATAATCCTCAACTAAATTGCGCGCGGCCTCAAAATCACCTTCCGATTTAATCCGCTGAATTTCCTTTAGCAATTGACCAAACAAGTCGCGCAACTTCGAGTAATCGTTTATCCTGACAAAAGTTTTATTCTCTTTCCGGAAGAATTCAACCACGTTTTCTGCTTTCCCGGCTTCAAAAGCCCAACGGGCAATCAGCTGGCGGTTGCGCATATGCGATTCTTCGATGTCTTTTCCTGGTTCAATCCGTGTCAACTGTGTCAGCAAACCATTGCGCAAATAGGCATCAAATTCAGCCTTTGCAGCCTCAATCGAAGGAACCAGACCCAATTCCATCATTTTTTCATCCATGATGTAATACAGGGCAAAAAGATCGGCCCGGGTCTCTTCTATGGTTGAGTAATAGTTCTTCAGCGCCTCGGTATTCACGCCTTCACGAACCTTTCCGGAGCCATGACCAAGACATTCGTGCAGATCGGTGTGCAGGTTTCCGGCCAGATAACCGTATTGTTTGGCACGCTCAATTTCTTCAGCTGAACCGGCAAATTCTTCGAGCATTCCATTGCCCATCGAATCAAGGAAATAGGCCTGCGTAATGTTTTCGATGGTAACCGATTTGGAACCGTATCGTTCCCGGATCCATTCGGCATTGGGCAAATTAATGCCAATTGGGGTCGCCGGATAACAATCACCCCCCAACATGGCCACATTAATCACTTTGGCGCTCACACCCTTCACTTCAGGCTTTTTAAATTCGGGCGACACAGGCGAATGATCTTCAAACCACTGTGCATTTTCACTGAGAATAACCGCACGTTTCGTGGCCTCTTTGTCCTTGTAATTCACAATCGATTCCCAGCTTCCCTTAATTCCCAGCGGGTCGCCATAAACCTCGATAAACCCGTTTACAAAATCGACATCGCCGTACTGTTCCTTCGCCCATTCGATACTGTATTCATCGAATTTGGCCAAGTCGCCGGTTTTGTAATATTCCACCAAAAGCCGGATGTACTTTTTCTGATGTTCGTTTTCGGCGTACTCAACAGCTTTTTCCAGCCAGAAAATTACCTTCTCGATTGCCTGATGGTACTTTCCGTTCAGTTTCCATACTTTCTCGGTCAATTGTTTTTTTTCTTTGATCAGGGTTGAATTTAATCCGAACGACACAGGCTCTGATCCTGCATCAGCTTTCAGATTACGGTAATATTCCTCAGCCTCAACTTGACTTATGTTTTGATAATAGTTGTTTGCTGACGAAAGAATTAAATCTTTATCTGGCTCCAGATTGACACGTTTCCGTTCGGTCTCCGGATTCAAAATCACTGTTTTTATTTCAGCAATAAATGCCTCAAAATCTTTTTCTGAAGGTGTTTTGAACGATTTCCAATCGGATTTTTCGATCAGCTCATCGAAATAATCTGCAGAAAAACCTGCCGGAATTTTCTCGGTCGAATAATGGTGATGAATTCCGTTGGAAAACCAAACCCGCTTCAGATAGACTAAAAATGATGCGAACTCATCTTTATCACGAATTCCGGAGTAGGTTTTAAATATATTTTCCAGAACAGCGCGAACTGCCAGATTATGCCGGTTGTTCTGATCCCATAAAATATCGCGCCCACAAAGCGCTGCCTGTGAAAGGTAATAGATGTAAATTTTCTTGCTCAGCTCCTGTTTCTCAAATTCAGGAACCGAATAGCGCAAAATCTTAATATCAGCAAACTTCTCAGCAAAAACGTTCATATGGCTTGTTATTTATACAACTCTTCAAATTTTTGTTCCAGTAAATCAACTCGTTTAATCGACATTCGCAGCCAATCGAGTAATATTTTTTCCCTCTCATCTTCCGAAAGCTGCCACTTTACCGTTGAATGATGCCTGAGCTGATGAGTTAAATGATGCATAATTACAGCCGCAGAAACCGAAACATTTAAACTCTCGGTGAAGCCAACCATAGGAATTTTCATATACTCGTCAGCTTCTTTCATCGCCCATTCGGTGAGGCCCGGGCGCTCACAACCCAGAACAATAGCCGCTTTTCCTTTTTCAAGATCAAAATTTTCCAAATCAACATCATGATCGTGCGGAGTAGCAACAACAATGCGGTAACCCTCGCTGCGCAATTTTTGCAATGCCGCCGTTGTATTCATTCCCGATTCGTTGTAGCGGTTTATTGTAACCCAGTTACTTGCTCCGCGCACCACATCAGGATTTACCTGGAATGCATTCTTATTTTCGATAATATGTACATTCTGAATTCCAAAACAATCAGCACTGCGGATGATTGCACTTATATTCTGTGTCTGATACAAATCTTCCAGAACAACCGTCAGGTAATTCGTCCGCGACGAGAGTATTTTATTGAATAAACTAAGTCTTTCAGGTGTAACAAATCCTGAGAGATACCGGATTAATTCAGATTTCATGATGTTCTTTTGGAAGCACAAAGATAAAAAAAGGGAAGCATTTCAATTATGCTTCCCTTTTTGTAATTTTTTCTGGAAAATACTAGATAGTATCTGCTAATTCAGCACCTGGTTTAAATTTAACAACTTTCTTTTCAGGTATTTCAATTGTTTTACCAGATTGTGGGTTTCTGCCAGTTCTTGCGCTGCGTGAAGCAACTGAGAAAGAGCCAAATCCAATAAGAGCTACGCGATCACCGTTTTTTAAGGCATCAGAAGTGGCCTCAACAAAAGCATCCAATGCTTTTTTAGCATCAGCTTTAGTTAAATTAGCTTTTTCAGCAATTGCATCGATTAATTGTGCTTTGTTCATAAGAAAACTGTTTAAGGTTAAAAATATCTGAGTTTAAAAATCATTTGAACATATGGATTAAAAGCAACCAGAGAAACTGTAAAACCTTAATAAAATCAATACTTTCAAATGGTTAATTTTAATGTGATACTAAATTCTTAAATATGATTCAAAAAAGCAACCGTTATCAAAAGTTTTTTTGAAAAAAAATTCTGAACTTTTTTTAACAAATGTTTTTGTAGTCTGAAAAATTGTCCTACTTTTGCCACCGCATTTGGAGAGATGGCGGAGTGGTCGATCGCGGCGGTCTTGAAAACCGTTGACCGTGTGAGCGGTCCGGGGGTTCGAATCCCTCTCTCTCCGCAGATGTAAATACCTGAATTTCAAAAGAATTCAGGTATTTTAATTTTATACTCATCCTCAACTTTTCCCATCAGAAAATGGTCGTTTACAAGAAAACCTTTCATTTTCTTATGATCTGCAAAAGCAAACAAACCATAATTTTTAATAGAATTACGAAACAGAAAATGGACTTTTAAGACGATTTCATTCTCCGTAAACTTCCATACAGACTAACAGATATGTAAAAGAGGGAGCAGATTTTCCGTTTCTGCTCCCTCTTTTCGTACTAATTCAGGATAAAAATTCCAATATTCGCTGGGTATCCATGCTCTCAGCAACCTTAATTTTCGCAGTTTTACAGATTCAGGTTAAACACTTCTCCTTTTTTCAAATCAATTTCCTTCTTTTCTGAACCAAAATACAGCGTTGTTTGTCCTGCAACTTTGGCCAAAACACTAAGCTTTTTCAAGGTCTTTTTATTCCATTCCATCGACACCTCAAAACCTCCCCGAGCACATATTCCCTTCACTGAACCAGATTCCCATGCATCGGGTAATGCCGGCAACAAATGAATTTCCTTTTCGGTTGATTGCACCAACATTTCGGCAATTGCTGCTGCCCCACCAAAATTACCATCAATCTGGAATGGCGGGTGTGCATCAAACAAATTCGGATACGTGCCTCCTCCCCTGGCATAGTTTGTTTTCACACCGTCAGGCTCGACATATTTAAGCAACTCGCGGTACATTTTATAGGCATGGTTTCCGTCGAGCAAACGTGCCCATAAATTGATTCGCCAGCCTTTCGACCAGCCTGTGGTTTCGTCGCCCTTAATTTCGAGCGTTTTTCGGCAGGCATTTGCCAATTCGGGAGTAGTTAAAGGTGAAATGTGATTTCCCGGGAAAAGACCAAATAAATGCGATTGGTGACGATGTTGAGGCTCCGGATCTTCCCAGTCGTAATACCACTCCTGAAGATTTCCCTTTTTGCCAATCTGGTACGGATAAAGTTTATCGTACGAATTTTTCAACTTCATTCTGAAATCAGCATCAACTTTGAGTATTTCAGAGGCCTTAATCGTTTGCAGAAAACATTCGCGGATCATTGCCAAATCGGCAGAGCCGCCATACAAGGTAGCGCCTTTATAACCGTCGGGTGTTATGTACAAATTTTCAGGAGAGGTTGAAGGTGAAGTAACCAGGTTTCCCCTTTTATCCTCAACCAGCCATTCAAGGCAAAATTGAGCAGCACCTTTCATCAGGTTATAGGCTTCGTCTTTCAGAAATCTCTCATCACCTGTAAATTGGTAATGTTCCCACAAATGGGTAGAGAGCCAGGCTCCGCCCATGTTCCAGTTGGCCCAGTTTGGATCGCCGGAACCAAAATCGCCGACCGGATTGCTCATCGCCCAAATATCAGAATTATGACATACGCACCAGCCGTTTATGCCATAAAACGTTTTTGCAGTAACGGCACCGGTAGTAGCCAGGTTATTAATAAAACTCAATAACGGGCGGTGCAATTCCGAGAGATTCGTGTTTTCAGCCAGCCAGTAATTTTCCTCGGCATTAATGTTGGTCGTATAATTGCTGCTCCATGGCGGACGAATGTGCGGATTCCAAAGTCCCTGCAAATTGGCCGGAACGCCCATGGTGCGCGAGCTGCTGATCAGCAAATAACGCCCAAACTGGAAATACAAAACTTCCAGATTTTTATCTTCCTTTCCTTCGGCATATCTGCGAAGTCTTTCGTCAGTTGGCAAATTCGGAGCGGCAGTTTCTCCCAGATTCAAACTGACACGGGTAAAGTATTTCTGAAAATCGCTGATATGGTCCTTTTTTAGCTGTTCAAACGATTTATTCGCAGATTTCTCAAGCTGCTGGTGGGCAAGTAAATCAGCATTTTTACCTTCAGTAACCGGATCTTTATCGAACCCATTAAAACTGGTGGCTATTGAAACAAAAACTAAGGCTTCTGTTCCACCGGAAAGCTGCACGGACGATTCATTGGCGGATATTTTTCCGTCGGTACTTTTAATCTTCATCAACGCTGAAAAGCGGGTTCCTTTGTTTTCATCAAACACCACAGGATTCGGAACGTTGCGGTAATTGGGTTCGGCATGAGCAGGAGCCCTTCCACTAACCTGCAAAACATTATCTGCAACCGAGGCCGAATATTTCAACTGACTGTCAAACCGAACGCCAAAATTCAGAGCGCCTTTTTTGTTTGCAGTCAGTTTTATTACCATAACCTGATCGGGATAAGAAATAAAATACTCACGGGCATATTTCACGCCGTCAATTTCATAATTTACCCTCGATACAGCCTCTGCGATATTCAACTCGCGACGGTAATTCTGCGGCTCACCCTTCTGATTGAAGTCGAGAAATAAGGTTCCGAGCGGCGCATACGACTCGGAAAACTTACCCTGTAATTTGCGCTGAAGCTGGTCGGCCAACTTGTAATCTTCATTTTTTAATGCTTCACGAATGGCCGGCAGATTTTTATATGCATCAGGGTTCATATTGGCATTTACCGGACCGCCTGACCATAAAGTAATGTCATTTAAATAAATCTGGTCGGTTGCCACACCACCAAAAACCGAAGCTCCAACTTTTCCGTTTCCTAAGACCAGCGTTTCTTCGAAATATTGTGCTGGTTGCTTGTACCAGAGTATATTTGCCGATTGTGAGAAAATGAATTGTTGCCCGACAAACAGCATAGTAAAAAGAACGAAAAGATTTTTCATTGAGGTCGTGTTTAGATTAGATTTCAAAGAAAATGTTTTTTACTTAAAAATCAGAACTTCATTGATACGAAAACAAAAAAGAGATTCGATGCATTTACCGAATCCCTTTGTCCATCTTATTTTTTATTTTTCAGATACTTCTCAAACATCTGATCCTGTTCCCACAACAAATGCATCAGGTTTTCCTTGGCCACATAACTGTGTGATTCTTTGGGTAAAAGCACCATACGAACCGGAGCTCCTAAGCCTTTCAACGCCTGAAAATAGCGTTCGGTTTGCAGTGTGAATGTCCCGGGATTGTTATCAGCCTCGCCGTGAACCAGAAGCATTGGTGTTTTCATTTTTTCGGCATTCATAAACGGCGACATGGTATTGTACACATCCTTGGCTTCCCAGTAATTGCGTTGTTCGTTCTGGAAGCCAAATGGTGTTAATGTACGGTTGTAAGCGCCGCTTCGGGCAATTCCACAGGCGAATAAATCGGAATGAGTCAACAGGTTTGCCGTCATAAATGCACCATATGAATGTCCTCCTACAGCAACTCTTTTACGGTCGATATAACCCAGCGAATCAACCGCATTAATGGCTGCTTCTGCATTGGCAACCAACTGATCGATGAAAGTGTCATTTGGTTCAGCATTTCCTTCGCCAATAATAGGGAAGGCAGCATCGTCGAGTACCACATAGCCACGGGTTACCCAATAAACAAAAGAGCCGTAGTAAGGAAAGGTAAATTCATTTGGGTTGCTTGTAACTTGTCCGGCGCTGTTTTTATCCTTGTATTCAGCCGGATAAGCCCAAATCAGGAGAGGCAGTTTTTCTTTCTTCGTTTTGTCGTAACCAGCTGGTAAATAAAGTGTTCCTGAAAGATCAACGCCATCTTTCCGTTTGTATTTGATGAGCGATTTTTCCACATCTTTTATACTTTCAAATGGATTGGGAAACTGTGTTACCGCTAATGGAGCTATTTTCTTTTTCAGGTTACGGATAAAATAATTGGGATATTCGGTTTTCGATTGAAGCTGAACAAACACTTCGCCTTTTTTAACATCCATAATCGCCATAATTCGTTCCATCTTGTCAGTCAAAGCTGATTGATAGATTCTGGTCGGTTTTATCGTTTTTAGGTTGAACTGATCGATAAATGGGAATTGTCCTTTGGGTGTAAAACCGTCGCCAATCAGGAATAAATTGTCGTTGTCAACCAATAAAACATCGCGTCCGAACTGGTTTTTGCGTGTTTCAAAATTTCCGGGATCAGAATAAACATCCTGAGAATTGCGGCTATTGATAATTTTAGGCGCTTGTTTAGAATCTGACGGGTTAAACAAATAAGTATTCACATGGCGGGTATCGAACCAATTGTCGTATGCTACTGCTGTCGTTTCAGTACCCCAAATTACTCCAGCAAAACGATCGGTAGTTTCCAATAAAAGTACAGGCTTGTTTGTAAACGGAACATCCCATTGATAAACGGCGTCGCGATACTCAATTTTAGTTGCAGGGTCGCCACCGTCAAGTGCTTCAACATAGTAAATTGATGCCGGTTTATCGCTTCTCCAGTTCATGTTACGTTTTCCCTGGCGAACGGCCATAAAACCTTTGGGCATAGTTTCATTCAATGGCACATCATTTACCAGTTTGATCAGGTTTCCACTCAGGTCGTAAACAAGACTTTTAGACGGGAAGCGATTCAGCGGAACGATGTAAGAGAATGGCTTCAGAATGGTCGTAACCATCAGGTAATTACCGTCAGGCGAAAACGATTCAGCCATATACATATCCTTTCCCTTGAACAATTCAGCTTGTCCATTTAGGTTGATTTTGTACAATTCTGATGTGACCAAAGTTTCGAAGTTCGTCTCATCAGTCTTATTTTTCAACATGTCGGGATAAGTACGGTTTTGCGATTTAGAGCCATCACTGACCGAAATGGTTGGCCCTGCAGGAATTCCTTTTTTGCCGTCGATTAATGCCGGACGATTGGCCGGAACTGTTTTTATTAAAAGGCTCTGATTGTCTTTATACCAGTTAAATGGCCGACCCAAATTGGCATTCAGCGCTTTGTCAGTGACTTTGGAGGCGGTTGCTGTGGCAATATCGAGTACCCAAAGCTCAACCGCATTTGACGTGGTATTCGTAAATGCCAGCTTTTTCTCATCGGGCGACCAGGTCAGGTAAGTTATTTTTGGATTTTCAGGCAATCCTTTTACCTGAGTTGCTTCTTTCTCCTGAATTTTTCTGACTTTCAGGTTATTGATGTAGGTTACAGCACTCGCAATATTGGTTACCGGATTGATACGCAAACCGCCAAGCTGCATTTCTTCCTGGTTTAAATCGTCGAGTGTTTTGTAGGTATTGGTGTATGTAAATACCAGCGTTTCCTTTTTCTCGTCCATCAAAACACCTGGCGCTCTCTGATAGTCGAAAAGTTCCATAATTTCTTTGGGCGGTTTCTGATAGGTCAGATTTTCCTGAGCATTTACGCCTACTAGGCTGCTAAGAAGTAGTACTAAACTAATCACTGTTTTTTTCATACCGATAAAATTTTATTGATGATTTTGGAGAATGCGACACCGACAGATTCAAAAAAGAATCTGCAAATCAATAAGTGAGCGTATTTCTTTAGAAATTACAAGTTTCTAAAAAACAGACTGTACAATTTGTAAACCTATTCCTGGTTTGTCCTGAAGGGTAATTTTCCCATCCACCACCTGAACTCCGGAATAAGGATCGTTCGAAATTAACAGGTTCCCATCCAGATCGGCCCAATCACATTTGGGCGAAAGCTGTGCCGCAGCAGAAATGGCACACGAAGTCTCTGTCATGCATCCAATCATCACCTTCATGCCCAATGATTTGGCCAGTGTGAGCATTTGATGGGCTTCGCGCATTCCGGTACATTTCATCAGCTTAATGTTGATACCGTTGTAAACACCTTTTGCCCTGATTACATCGGGTAATCGTTGCACCGATTCATCGCCAATAATGGGTAGCGGACTGTGTTCGGTGAGCCAGGCAATATCGTCGATGGCTGTTTTTGGCATGGGCTGCTCTACAAAAACAACACCTTTTTCTTTCAGCCAGTGAATGGTTTCCAACGCTTTATTTTTGTCAGTCCAACCCTGATTGACATCCACGCAAAGCGGTTTGTCGGTTGAAGAACGGATGGTTTCAACCATTTCTTTGTCGGTAGCCATTCCCAGTTTCACTTTCAGTATTTTATACGGAGAAGCTTCAGCCACCTTCTGACGAACGACTTCCGGTGTATCGATGCCGATAGTAAAAGAAGTATTGGGTGTTGTTTCAGGCTTAAATCCCCAAATTTTGTACCAGGGTTGTCCCATTATTTTTCCCAACAAATCGTGCAAAGCGATATCTACCGAGGCTTTTGCAGCGCAGTTTCCGGGTAGTACCGAATCAACATACGACAGAATTTCTTCAACACGGAACGGATCTTTGAATTGAGTCAAATTTAACGACGACAGGAATTTCGAAACCGATTCGATGCTTTCGCCCAAATACGGGGGCATTGATGCTTCGCCGTAGCCGATCACTCCATCAATTTCGATTCGGGTAAGTACATCGGGTGTGGTTTTTCGCGAACTATTGGCCAGCGTAAAGGTGTGTTTCAGCATCAGTTCATGCGGTACAAAGCTCAGCTTCAGTCCACTTACTGAAGATTTTGACCGTTTATCTTTTGTAGCGGCAAACAATGATTCAAATCCTGAAACGCCGACTAATGTAGATAAACCTGCGGTGCGTATAAAGTTGCGACGGGAAGCCATATCGAATTATAAATTATTAATGATGAATTATTAATTAAAGTTGGTCGTTAAATGGATTTAAAATTGACCATTTATCATTGACCATTAACAATTGAATACCACGGATGATCTTTCACCAATGTGATTCCTTCGGTATTCAGTGAATTGGCAATTCGGCTTGATCCAACCATAATTTTCAGCAGATTCCCATCGTACAGCAAATCGGTTGGATTAAAACTGTTAAGCCTTACCATTGCGGAAGAACCGGATGCATGGATAAACAAGTTGTTCCCCAGACACAAAGCGACATGAGTTACCCGCTGCGGATTACTTCCAAAGAAAACAAGATCGCCCGGTTGAAGATTACGATAATCCGAAAAATCGGGATGCATTCCGTAGCGCACTTGTTGCGACGCATCGCGCGCCAAAACCACTCCCTGCGAATAATATGAAGTCTTGGTCAAACCAGAGCAATCGACTGCTTTGCTTGAAGTTCCACCCCACAAATAAGGAATGCCCAGCATTTGCCTTGCAACCGACAAAACAGATGAAATATTAACTGGCCGGGTAGTCCATTCCTGAAACGAGAGACATTCATTTTTCTTTATGTAAGCCGTTCTTCCATCGGGAAAACGCACCTGTAAATAGACTCTGACTTCGCCAACAACCTCGAATAAATCGCACAAAACCAAATCGGAAACGTGCGCCGCATTTTTGTTAGGAGAATCAAGTGCAAATCCGTTTATCCGATTGAAAATATATCGGTTCGACCGTTTCCAATTGGTCATTTCAGTTTCGGTTTTCCTTACGATAGCTCCTTCTCCCACCCAACCAATGTACTGATCAGGCGTTTGAACCTGAAGCCAGCCGTCTTTTTCAGCCCAGATCCGAACAGGTGTACCCATCAGAATCTGTGAGGCCAGTTCTCCTGAATTTTCAGGAGTCGAGCGCATATTGGCTACCGAGAGTTTCACAATTCCCCATACTTTGGCGCCCAACTTTTTATCGGGCAAAACAGTTACAGAATCCTGAACACTGATTTTCAGAAATGCAAGAGAATCCAGCATCATCTTTTGAGCATCGGGTAGATTGGTTTTTCCTTTCAGGACAAGCTTATCAGCCGCCTCAACAACCTGAACCGAGAAGATTGCGGTGCGTTTGTCGGGTGCGAATTTTCGCCCAACCGATTGAAGAACCCGATTGGCAAGCTGAACTGGCTTCGATTCGCCATAAGAGGCAATCGAAAAAGCAACCAGCAACAGCAGTGCTACAAATATTGACTTATTCATCGTTGACTATTTATATAACAAATATTTCGAACGCATTTTTTTAAATTCTGACAGGCCCGGCTCCCACGTTTTGCGGATTTCCTGTTCTGATTTTCCCGCAATAATTTGTTCGCGCAACTGGCTTGTCCCGGCCAGTTTATCAAAATTTCCGATCTGGTTACTTTGCTTCGAATCGAAGAATTTGGCCTTTTCCGGATATGCTTTATACAACTCAATCAACCACGAAAGGTTTATTTTTCCACTTTGTCGCAATGGGGCGGTATCAAATTTTCGAAGATCAATTCCGTAGCAGGCCTGATTTTGAAAAAGTGGTGTTTCAGCCATTCCCTTTATGCTGACAGGCGTAAACGAAAAACTGTATTTGCCTTTCAATGCAGGACTTCCAAGCACACTGAACGGGAATCGGGTTCCGCGTCCCTGGCTGATGATCGTTCCTTCGAACAGGCAAAGCGACGGATACAACCAAATGGACTGTTGCGTATTTAGGTTAGGCGATGGCGCAACCGGCAACACATAATCCATATTGTGCGCATAATTGGTTACCGGAATAATAGTGATTTTGCATTTTTGCGCGTTGGCCAGCCAGCCTTCGCCGTTGTACATTTGCGCCAGCTCGCCCATCGTCATGCCGTGCGCAATGGGTATGGGGAACATTCCAATTCCTGATTTCAGTTTCATATCCAGAATGGGCCCGTCGATGCAGTTTCCGTTTGGATTGGGACGGTCGAGAAGTACCAATTCTTTGCCATTTTCAGCACAGGCCTCCATTACATGAGCCAACAAATTGATGTAAGTGTAAAACCGTGCGCCCACATCCTGAATATCGAAAACGACCAAATCAACATTAGCTAAATCAGCTTTCGTAGGCTTGCTTTTCTTTCCGTAGAGCGAAATTTCAGGAATGCCGGTTTTGGCATCCACACTATCGGAAACCACTGCCCCCGCACTGGCCGTTCCGCGAAAACCGTGTTCGGGACCGAAAATCTTAACCACCTTTATTTGTCGAGATAACAGCGAATCGACCAAGGTAGTTCTTCCAATTACTGAAGTTTGATTGGCAACAATGGCAACACGTTTGCCTTTCAATAAAGGCATGTATTTTTCAGTTTGTTCGGCACCGGTTTTAATTCCATCAACCGCAAATAATTTACAGCTCAGGAATATCAGTAATATCGAAATGTACAACTTCATGATTATCTGTTTCTTAAATTTAGCAGATCGCTTAATTGGAATAATTCATCCTTAGCCGATTCTAACGTAGCCGTCTTTTTTAACGGGAACAATTTCTTTCCCTGAGCACTAAAAAGAACGATCAGGTAATTATTGTCCTCCGTTTCCAAAACCCGGTTGCTGAGACTAAACATTCTCCAATCATTCTTTGATTTTTGGATGCCGATAGTCATTTCAGGTTTTATGCTCAGCCAAAAGCCGCTTTTGAATAACCCAAAAAGAACATCGCCTGATCGAATTTTCCGTTGGTCAACATCAATAGACGTACAGAGGTAGGAAAAACCGATAAATGCGCCGCCAAAAATCAGAAAAGCAGCGTAAGGCGAAAACCAAACCGAGCCACACCCGAAGATAAACAGAAGCTTACCTGCAAAGCTTATGGGGCCAAATGAATTATGTATTTTGTTTGTAATAATCATCGGTTAATCTTCCTGAACAAATGTACTCAGATCGTTTCCAATTTTGTATGTCAAATCCTTGAAATTATTCTGTTCCAGACAAACCTGATCCAGAATATCGACAATGTTTTCGGAGGTAATCTTCTCAAAATCTTCGCGCCGCGGAAGAATAAAAACACCACCAAAATCAACCGAACCCGGGCTAATCAGAATTTGCTTTTCGCCTTCTTCGTAAAAATGACTAGGCCGGTGTGCTTTGCGCGGAAACAGGTGAATCGTCCATTTTTCCTCTTTCCACGAACACAAGGCATTCATCATGGGTTCCACTTTTTCAGGCTGCATCGCCTGAAAATGCTGATAGTACAAGCGTATGATTTCAAGACCTTCGTCCTTCGAGCTAGTCTCAACCGAAATCATTTTCCGTAAGTAATTGTCGAACGCCCAAACCTGGGTATTTTTTCCTGAAAACAGGAGTCGCTCCGAATGTTTGAGCCGCTCAAAGTCTTCGGTTACTGGCATGAAACTGCTTTCTCCGGCCTGAAAATGCATGTGATCGGGAGCCGATGCGCCGCACTCCGGTCCGTTGTAAAAAACGGTGAAACCCTTCATCGCTACAGCCAGCTCAAGCAAAGTTTTTACACTACCTATAAAACGCTGATCAATGTGGCGGTTACACCTAATGGTGAAATGATTTTTAAAGATCGGAAACGGGTTAACCAAAATCAGGAAATCGTCGCCAAAGGCAATGGCACCTTGTTCTTTCGGGCGGTTTTCGTTGCACAAAAAACATTTTCTGGCTGCAATCGACTTTTTATCTACCTCGGCGACCGACGAACGCATCCGTTCAGGATTAAATTGAGTCCTGATCTGGAATCCATCGTACTGAAAAGCTCTTTCCTGAACTTTTTCCAGTCCTTTAAAATTCGTGGCAGCCAGTGGCCAATCCTGAAGTTGCGATTGGGTAAATTCATTCAGAACCTCTACTGCCGTTTTGCCTGTATTTGAAATGATATCAATTAGTTGTGTCATATTTTCTTATCATTTTTTACTAAAAACTGAACACTTTTACTTCAATTTCCAGTATTTCAGTATCTCGCCCAATAAATTACATCGTTGTTCAGCAGTGGTAATTGTCTCGAATGGGAATCCCAAAATTACCGATTGGTACTTGCCGTTGTAACCAACTCCGGCGGTTTTGTTAGCGCCCTGGTAGCGGAAAAGCACTTTAGCGCCATCACCCTTGGGCTCAATGGCATCGGGCGATTCCACTTTGTAAATATCCGGATTAAATCCTTGCTCAAAATGGTAATCGTGCTGAAAATCGCTTCTCACGGCATTCACCGGATAAACTTCACCGCTTTTACTGGCGTGGTTCGTCATAAATTTGTAATGCAAAACGTCAGTCGCAAAATACCGTGCCAACGTGTCGCCACACAAATCCAAATCGGTGCCAATGTAAGCGCCTGTCAATAAAAGCTTCGCGTTTTCTCCTGAAATATATTCAGAGATAGCCCCCTGCATTTCAGGAGTGAAAAGGGTAAAATCCTTCTTTTTAAATCCATAAATACGGCTGGTTGTTTTTCCCTCTCCAAAGATGATATCGAGTGCTGAGAAATCATTTTTGCTCCAGTTTCTTTGTGCAAACGCTTCGTTGCTCATCGAAATAAAACCCATTCCATTTTCACGAAAAGCCTGACCGTGAACTATTGGATAATCGAATGTATTTCCGGGAATAACCCGCGTTTCCTGATCCGAATGCGACGAGCCAAAACCGCAGGCATCATCGTCTTTCCACGGCGATTTCCGTTCGAAGTCGTACTGCTCGCCTACAAAACCAATGTCGCGTTTGTCTGCCACGCCTTCGTCTTCGGCTGTCAGGAAACCGGCATATTTGCCATTGTCAAAGGCGGCCGGACCGGAAATTCGGTCGAAAGCATTTACAATCAGCGCTGGTTTTTGGTTATTGGTTGGCAGGCTGCAGGCCAGAATTTCCGAAGGGAAACTTTCACCACCTTCGTTCAGTGCGGTTATTCTGAAACTGTAAATTACGCCAGGTTTCAGGTTTGGGCAAAGGTAAGTTGGTTCCGAAACCTCAACGCCATTGTCGAAGCCCCCATTTTCAATTCGGGTGTAAACTTTGTAAGTTTTGGCTATGGCTGTCGGTTCCAACGGATCGGCAACCGGAGTCCAGGATAATCGCACTGCATTACCTTCCATTTTCATCTGAAAATGATCGACCGGCAACGGCTGAACGACATATTTTTCACCATTCTGGTAAGCCAGAAATTTCAGGATGCCTTTGTAAAACGCCCGACTCACATCAAATTTAAACCTCGGATCATAGGCCATGACCATATCGGCGAAGTTTTGATGAGAGAGCAATTCCGACAAAACTGTTGGAACTTTAGGCCGCGCTGCCTCCGAATATTGCTTGTTCCACATGGCGCGGCGCGCCCACTGCGGAAAATACAGTTGCTTTAAATCGTCGGTGACCTGGGTTTGCACAATGTCGGCCAAATCGCGGCTGGCCCAGCGCGACTGCCCGTTCACAAATTCAGGCGATCCGTAAGTGGTATCGTAAATCATCAGCGAACCAACCACGGTGCTGTCGGGTGTGACGCCTGCGTCGGTATGAAAAGCCATCGCCATATCAACCGGGATTCCGAGGCCTTTTGCCTGCGGATTGGCTTTCGGGCCATTGGGCGCACCCAAAAGGTAATTCACCCATTCGCCGCGGCTTTGGTAATCGTCTTTGTAATCGTCCTTGCCTTCCTCGCGTTTAGCAAAAGCAGCGGCATCTTTTCCACGATTTGAGTAATCAATTTTAGTTTTATTGAGCAAATACACCAGTGTGTCGGGTATTCCGGCGCTTTGCAAATAATAACGTGCTCCTTCCTGGTATTTCGGGCGCTGACTCACAAACGGCAGCCACAATGCCGAATCCATTGCAAAGCCTTTCTCGTCGCGGATTTGGCGCAAGCGAATCATGTCATCCGCTTTTCCACGGGCTACATTTCCCATACCACCACCCAATTTCACCGCATCAGCCGAAACCCATTTGCCTGATTCATTTGATTGGTTATTGAGTTCAATCCGGCCTTCTTTTCCTTTTTCAAACCAGAAAGTTCCCAGGTAAATCCAGGTTCCGCCGCCGATTGTTTGATTTACCAGAAACTCGGTTTTTCCTCCTGAATGGTAAACCGAATAATGTGCGTCGGTTACATTTTCGTCGTTAGAATTATAGGAAACGTAAACGGCATATTCGCCCGATTCAGGAATTTCAGGCTGATAAGTTACAGTTGAGTTGGCCGATTTTTGAGCCAAAATTCTTCGCGTCAGTCCCATCTGGAAAGGATTTTCACCTTCGAGTAAAAACGGAACTTTCAACCCGAAACCCTTTTCAGGAGTCTCCTGAATATTTGTGCCAGTTTCTGAGTATGTTGATCCTTGGCTGAGGCCATCTGCATCGATAATGATTTCGTGTTTCTGAATATCGCGTTCGCGGGGCAGAAACACCTGTGCTCCAGAATTTTCGAGCATCGGGGTCAAGTAAGGAACCACAAAACTCATGGTCCAGATGTCCTCAACGGTAAGGAAAATACGGGCGCGTTGCCATTCCCAGCGGTCGAGCGTATTTTCGTAATACCAGCCATGACTGTGCCACAGCGCGATGTTGCGGTTGGCCAAGCCTTCGGGAAAATGGTTGTTTGCAGAGATATTCCGAACAACGGGCAGTTTTGTATTTTTTGTTTGACTCAGCCGTTTAGTATCCACCGCCAAAGATTGATCGCGGTACAAATTAGGGATGAGCTGCTGAATGTCTTTGCCCATCGTCTCAATCGAAACCGAATAATTCCTGAATTTTCGGCCAAGTAATTGTTTAAAATCCTGATTGTATTGCGTGGTATTTTCAATACGGAAAGGAATATAGGAAAACTCATCCTTCATTTTCAAGGTCACCTTTTTCGCTTCACTAAAAACAATTACAGTATCTTTTTTGAACTTGTAATCGGTTCCTTCCGAAGCTTTCCGGGCAAACTCTAAAGATGCCTTGTCAGCTTTTTTGACGAGTTTTTTGGGTTGAGCAACTACCGTAAACATTGTAAATCCCAAGACTACAGCTACAAAACCTATTTTTTTCAAAATATCTTGTTTCATTTTCTCCTTTTTAACCATTTGCGCCATTCCGTCCGAAATGAGACTTTTACTCCTTTGAATATTTACCATGGACGGATTTTTCATTGCTTTCCTATCCGTCCACTAAAATGAACGGCAAAGAATATTCGCCAGATTATCAACAACTCGAATTCAACACACTATCCTTTGCCGTTGGCTTAAGTCAACGGCCATGTATTACACTTTGATAAAAATCTTCTTTTTATAAAGTATCAGGCCAAGAAGCCAGAAAAATACAACATGAGAAATGGCGTAAAGCAGAGAGCCGTTAATGTCGCCAGCCAGCGGCTGAAACACCTGCGAGTATAACCAACCGGAACCACTCAGGCTTGCGCCATCAGGACCTGGAAGGTGAATCATGCGGCCAATGAATTTCGCCCATAGGCCGGAAAGTGCAAAAATAAACAGCGGATTCACTCCGAAAACTACGAAAAACGATGTCCAGCGGGAATATCCTTTCAGGTCGATGATCCAAATCAGCAAAGCCAGAAACAGACTGGCCAATCCTGCGGTGTAAAGCACATACGAACTGCTCCATATCGGTTTATTGATCGGGAAGAATATGCCCCAAACCAAACCTGCACCTATAGAAACTGCTCCGGCAATCAGTAATTTTTTCGGCACCGAAACTTTGTCCGATTCCTTTACCAATGCACCAATCAGATAACCCAAAATTACCGTTACCACGGCCGGAATCGTACTCAACAAACCTTCAGGATCAAAAGGAATTCCGAAGCCCTTATACAAATGATTTACACCCAAAATGGCCGAATCGAAAGCAATGGTTCCGTTTCCCTCGAGCGAATACGGATCGGTGCCGCCAACGACATAAAGTAACGCCCAATAGGCCAATAAAATGCCGCTTCCGATGTACAGCAAATACTTTCGCGGAAATGCCAAAACAATCACCGAACCAATGCCATACGCCAACGCAATGCGCTGCAAAACACCCATAATCCGGAGTTTCGAATAATCAGTTGCCCATTGCGGAAACGAGTTCAGGAATAAACCGATGGCGAAAATCAACAGTGTCCGTTTGCCGATTTTCAGGAGCGATTCCTTATTCAGTGAATTTCCGTACTTCGAGAACGAAAAAAACATGGAGACGCCAACCACGAAAAGGAAGAATGGAAAAACCAGGTCGGTGGGTGTGCAGCCGTGCCATTTCGAGTGTTCGAGCGGAGCATAAATGTGCGACCAGCTTCCCGGGTTATTCACCAGGATCATCATGGCCACAGTCATTCCGCGCAGCACATCAAGTGCGAGGTAACGTTGCGTTGTTTTCATTGGTTTGGTTTTGTTTAGTGGTTAATAAGAGTAGTCCGGCAAACATGATCAGCCCGTTCAGGAGCAGCAATTCGAAGCCAAATTTGTAGCCGCCAAGCCATGCTTCTGAATTGGCATTGATGATATAAGTGAGTACCGGCGACAGCAATCCGACAACCGGAACATAGCGGTCGTTTACCCGTTTTTTTGTTAAGATTCCGAAAGCAAATAAGCCCAGCAATGGCCCATAGGTGTAACCGGCAACCTTAAAAACGGCCGTCACCACGCTTTCGTCGTTGATAATCCGGAAAAGGATAATGACTAAAAACATAAGAAACGAGAAGCCAACGTGCACTTTCATGCGTTTCGATTTGCTGTCGGGAGCCTGAGGATCAAGTTTCAGGAAGTCGATACAGAACGAAGTTGTTAAGGCGGTCAGCGCAGAATCGGAACTTGAATAGGTTGCGGAAACAATGCCAAGTAAAAACAGCACGCCAGCCAAGGTTCCGAAGTGATTGAGCGCCAGCAATGGGAAAAAGTCGTCAGTTTTCTCCGGAACGGCAATGCCGTTTTGCTGCGCAAAAATGTACAACAACACACCAAGGCTCAAAAACAAAAGGTTGACAATGATAAACGCCAAACTGAACCAATACAGGTTTTTCTGTGCATCCGATTTATTCTTGCAAGTCAAACTCTTTTGCATAATGTCCTGATCGAGGCCATTCATAACAATCACAATGCCTAAACCAGCCAGAAACTGCTTGAAAAAATTGGTTTTCGAGCGCCAGTCCCAGTCGAATGTTTTGCTCAGCGGGTTTTCGTCGATGGCTTTTACCATTTTCACCAGGCTCCAGTCCAACTGATTCGAGATAATAAAAATGGTGAGCACCACCGAGGCCAGCAGGAAGGTGGTTTGCAGCGAATCGGTCCAGATGATGGTTTTAATTCCGGCGCGGTGGGTATAAGCCCAAATCATAAAAATGGCAATGGCCACCGTTGCCCAAAACGGGATGCCCAGTGCATCGAAAAAGGCAATTTGCAACACCCCTGCCACGAGGTACATGCGAAACGAAGCGCCAATGGTGCGCGAAACGAGGAAAAAGAACGATCCGGTTTTGTAGGAGCGCACACCAAACCGCTGATCGAGATAAGTATAAATGGAAATTAACTGTAAGCGGTAATACAACGGAATAAGTACCAGCGCCACCACCCAATAACCCACGAAGTTACCTAGCAAAAACTGAAGGTAAGTCCAGGCAGAATGGCCCACTTCGCCCGGAACCGAAATAAAAGTTACTCCGGAAATGGTGGTTCCAATCATGGCAAAAGCCACCATATACCATCGCGACTTGCGGTTGCCGGTAAAAAAAGTTTCGGTGTTTACATTCTTCGACGTGAGATATGAAATGCCAAAGAGCAATCCAAAAAAACAAACCAGGACAAGAAATAGGATCGTAGAACTCATGTACAGATAATAAAGAATTGTTTGATATAGTGAACTGCCGATTTACATGAGCATTTTTCAAACATCGTGTATCAACCAGTCGATTGCATCGGTTTCAGTTACAAACATTTTAAAATGGGCACCCCTGTTTACGGCCACATTCTCAGCAAAACGGTTAATCTTCTCGGCCTGCGCAAATCCGGCAATTCTATATTTGCCAAGAACTGAAGCAAGCATTTCACCCGCATAAAACCTGTTCATTTCACTTGGTGGAGATGAAAGTCCACGCAAATCAAGTAAAATCCGTTTTGTCTTTTGCTTTTCTGCTTCAATTCCAATTTCCTTAACTGATATTTCAATATCATTCTTAGCCCATAACCCATTGAATGTTACGCGCAAAAAACCGGAAGATGTCTTATATTCTAACAAGATGCTCATTTATCGTTAGTCAAAATATACTTATGTAATAGTACTAAATTTTATCAAAAGCCGGAAGTTTCAACTTGTATATACGTCACTTCCATGTGCCAGCTCCACTGGTCGAAATAAAGGTTTCCGCCCTCCCACTCCAGCTCGCCACGCTGAAAATCATATGGTTCGCTTCGCAGATATTTCTTTTCAGGCGACAGTTTCCGGCCATAATCGTCGTTTACAATCAGCCGGTACGCATCAATTCCTGAACGGTAAAAATTCCTGACTTTTTCATCGGGTGAAGCCTGCAGGCCAAACGACATATCGAGCGGAACCCAGCCAACGCCTTCGTAATATACTTCACACCAATCGTGCAAATTCACTTCGTGCGGATGCAACATCCAGCCACTCTGCCATTTCACCGGAATTCCCTGTGAGCGGGCCAAGGTCATAAACAACAAAGCTTGCATTCCGCAATCGCCATGATGCGTTTTCAGCACATAAGCCGGAATATTTTCGAACGTACTGTACTCCAAAGCGCTTGCCCACCGCACCGAATCGTTGATCCAATTATATATTTTCTGAACTTTCAGCAACGGGTTGGTTTCGCCTTGCAAAATACGTGCGGCCAGTTGCCTGATTTGCGGAGTAAAAACAATCTGCGGCGCACGTTCTGCAGTGTTTTCCTTATAAACCGTGCTGTTGACATTGTATGGTTTTATCATTTCCGGAGTCAGATCGAAATATTGAGCCGAAGTTTCCACTTCAAACTCAATTTGAAAAGTGGTTGACTGATCTTTCACTGCTTTCCTTTCCAGGTAAACCGAGTGCTGCAGGTCGCTTTCGGGAGCGCCCATCGCTTTTTCAGGATCAGATTTCAGCAGATTGATATTTTTCTGCCGCGCGTTTCCTTGACGAGGGAAAGGCATCCAGCAGCGGATAATTTCACCATCGGGAACCGCATTCGGTTTTACTTCAATGGTGTAATTCAATTTCATTTTTACCGGGCTGGTGGTTTGTCCTAAAGACTTAGTTTCCGAAATCACTTTGGCGGTGTGCTGCAAACAAAACAAGTCGAGCGAATCAACTGTCACGCCATCAACTTTCTCCTTGAATTTCCGGGCCTCATCATCTAGTCTGAATAAATTGGGTACAGCATTTCCGAAGTAGCGCTTCTGCCCATCGATTATACGCATTTCCAGCTTTCCGGAGCGCTCCCAGTTTTGAAGGGTTGCGCTATCCAACTTCTGAAAGTATTTCGACAATAGGGAATTTACTTCCGGTTCGCTCAGGCTGAAATCAATGCGAATACGATTCCCGATTTCGAGCAAAGAATCGAGTTGGCGCAGTTGTATGGCAGATAATTTTCGACTACTTTTAATTGAATCGACAACAGTTTCCGCCATTTTGATTTCTCCGGAATGAATCAGGTGTTCAATTTTTGCCAGATTCAGCAGTTGCTCCTGAAGTTTGGATTGACAAGCCGCCAGAACGGAAATCGCTCCAACTAGCGCAAAAACAAAGCTTCGGGAAATTAAAAATCTGTCATTCATATTTAGTTATTCAATTTTTAATTCATACTAAAAACGTTCGGTTGAATATCCTTTTTTCTTCAGCCAAACAAGCAGTTCGCCCAGCCGGTTGTAAAATTTGTCGGTGCGTTCCGGAGCCGTTCCCAAATGAATAAGCATGATGCAACCATTCAACCCATTCTCATTACTTTTTTCGAAGGCTTTAATGTCGTTCATAATCGTTTCCGATGAACGGTAATTGGGCATATCTGGCGCGGTATAATCGGCATTCGAGCGAATTCCGGGAGTAAAATTCACCACCTTTAACCCGAGTTGGCGGCACCAATCTACGCTTTCAGAATTGTACCATTCATAAGGAGGAAGGTAAACTTGTTGCTTTTCAGGATTTAACCCAAAAGCCGCCATCTTTTCGTAATTAGCCTTTAAATCATCGGTAAGTTGTTGCTGCGTTACCAGCGAGGAATCGCGTTTGGTCCAGTCGGCGTACAACAAATGATTATCGGAATGTCCGCCCAGATAATGTCCGTCGGCAATCAGCTCATTAATCAGCGATTTATTTTCAGGTTTGCTATAAAATGCTCCTGTCAGGAAAAATGAAGCTGTGGCTTTGTGTTTTTTCAATGTTTGAGCGATGGTTTTTCCACCTTCGGCATATTCGTGTGCCGAGAAAATCAGGTAAACCTTTCTTGCTTCAGGATTCATCCGGATTACCGCACCTTGCGTATCCTGAATGGCTTTATTCGTGGGTCCTTCAGCTTCGAGCGACGACAACAAGTAGCTCAGACTGGCCGTTCCGTCCATGGTCGGTTCGTTGGTCGAATAGTCGCCCATATCGTCGTGGTAAACCGCTTTGCCATTCTGGAAAGTGGCATATTCATCGGGGTTCATCAGCTGAATACCAATCAATCCTTTGTAAATCGACGAATAAACAGGGCCGTCAACCAACCCACCGGTAGTCGTTTTCTTCAGGAGATAAGTGAGCGAGGAATGGGGCGTCAGCGGATAATCGCCGCCTGCCGGAAGTCCGCAAATCATCGAGGTTCCCCACGGATTGCAGCCCAGCAGCCAGTCGGTCAGCGCGGCTTCCATTTCTTCGTAACTCGTGTCGCCGGTAATTTTTCGGTACAATTTGGCCTGAGTGATGGCAGCAGCCACAAAATTATTGGAACACCAAACGAATGGCACGCCAATGCGGAAAGGATCGCTTCCGGCATATTTGCGGATTTGGTCGAGTCCTTGCCTCATTAATCCGGTAAACTGTTGTGTAATAACCGGATCGGCCGATTGTGCCAGCAGGGCATGACCCAGATTCACAAACGGATAAAACTGGTAATGGCGGGCACGATTCAACTCCATCCATGGAGAAACCGGCTCCAACTCACCCCAGTATTTGGCTTCTTTCTGAAAATCAGGTTGCTTTTCGGTAGGCATCAGCGTTGCCGCGGCCAATTCCATGTCGTCCACCCAATTGTCTTCTTCATAAAAATAAGGCGAAACCACGCAGGCTGTCTGGCAGTTGCCCAGATCAGATTTGGCAAAATCCCAGGCATCGAGCGACTTCTGATGCATCTGGGCTGCAAATTTTGGATCAAGGGATTTGAATATTTCGGCACCCAACGCAAATGACGAACTAAACTTTGCCGCCGTGGATGAAACACCAGTTGTGCGGTTTTTATACTTGCTCAGTCCCTGCGATTTGCCGGTCACGAAATAAACCGGGCGATATTTTCCCAGATCGTAGCCGCCCAGCACATCAGCGGTGGGCAATCGAAAACCCCGGTGGTCGCGGTCGTCGGCAATCTGGTTGTACATTTCATTTTTGGCCGGATTCATTTTCAGCAACCATTCCAGTCCCCAGCGGGCTTCATCCAGAATATCAGCAAATCCGTTGGCACCGGGTTTTCCGTTGGCATCAAACTTATCGCCATAAACCGAGGGATTTTGTTGATAGGCAAACAGCATTTGGTAAATGGCATTGGCCGAGGTGGTGGTGTATTGCAGGTAATCGGAGGCATCGTGCCAGCCACCAATCACATCCAAATGCTGGCCGGTTTTGGTCGGATGATCAACAATAATTCCGTCGTGCGTGTGACACGAATCGTTCAAATACGGATTGAAACCGCAACGTTGCTGCCGCATGTAATTCAGGATAAAATCGGCAGTTCCGTCGTAAACGTCTGCCGAAATACGAAACGAAGGTGAAACGGCGTTGCCAACTTTCAGGAAATAGCCTCCGGTAGTTTTTACCTCTGAAAAGTTGAGCCGGTAAGCCGACTGCATGCCCCAAACCGAAGCATCGGCACTTTCGGCGCGACCTTCAAAAACCATTTTTCCAGTCAACGATTCGAAAAGCTGAAATGTCGGAATTGGACTGGAATCTGTAGAAATAAAAACCGCAACTTTCACCGAATTTGGCAAATACCCCAACTGATTTATCCGGATAAAGCCGGTTGCAAACGTATTGAATGTGATCAAACAAATTGTTGAAAGAAGTAAGCAGAATCTCATACTGGACTGGTTTTTGGAATGGCTTGGTTAATCAAAATGAATCGAACAGCGATTTATGAAATAATTCTATTAAAAATTCTGAGTTTTTAAATCATTTTAAGAATCACTTCTTTCAAACTCAGAATCAATATCAAAAATAATGGATTTAATTGAACTGAATGTGCTAAATCACCCGTTCGGAACCGTATTTTTTACTGATTTGCCTATCTTTGCCCGAGTTTATTTCAACAACTATGACGAAATTAATCGCCGACAGTGGATCAACCAAGACAGCCTGGAAAGTAATCAGCACTTCGGGCGAAGTAAAAAACATAAAAACCTCCGGAATTAATCCATTCTTCAGAACCGAAGAAGATATTTTTCAGGAATTATCGCAAAAACTGCTTCCTGAAACCGGTACAGATATTCAGCAAATCTTTTTTTACGGCGCCGGAATTGTGAATGCAGAAAAGGGCGACATCATTCGCCGGGCGTTAAGCCGGATTTACCCCGAAGCCATTTCTGAAGCGCACAGCGACGTGTTAGGCGCCGCACGGGCTTTGTTTGGAGACGAGGCCGGGATTGCCTGCATCCTGGGAACCGGATCGAATACCTGCCTGTACGACGGTAAACGCATTGCGATGGGTATTTCGCCTCTTGGTTTTATCCTTGGCGACGAAGGCAGCGGTGCAGTTATGGGTCGAAAACTTTTGGGCGATTATTTCAAAGAAATGATGCCGATTCGTTTACGCGACGAATTTGGCAAACGCTTTGAATTGACCCGCG
Organism: Prolixibacteraceae bacterium; assembly: GCA_963678915.1. Taxonomy (GTDB): domain Bacteria; phylum Bacteroidota; class Bacteroidia; order Bacteroidales; family Prolixibacteraceae; genus Aquipluma. The sequence goes on along the minus strand of OY787458.1, from coordinate 4,189,313 downwards.
AAGAAGCACTGAACCGGGTTTACCGCACCGAAAAACCTAATCAGTTTCTGGCGCAATTCGTTCCATTTTTATCGGAGCACCGCGATTCTGCCTATTGTCAGGAGTTCGTACAGCAAAATTTCATGGAATTTTTTGAGCGCAATGTGGTAAAACTTCCAAGTTTTTCGCACTATAAAATCGGGTTTGTTGGCTCGGTGGCCTATCATTTCAGCGAAATACTCAGTAACACAGCTAGTTTTTACGGATACGAAAACATCACCATCCTAAAAGACCCGATTGACGGACTGGAAATGTATTACAAAACAAAAAACTAAAATTTGAAAATTTGGAGATTTGAGAATTTGAAAATAATAGTTACAATGGTTATGTGGCTAAATTGTTAATGACAACAATCAAACAATTTAGCAATTAAACAATTGACTTTTCAACTCCGAACTTTAGTCACTTCGAGCCTAAAAAATGAAACTTGAAACTTTGAACTTTAAACTTATAGTCAATGACCACAATAAGTACCACTGAAGCCGATTCGCTGTATAACGATCTGGAGAAAAAAACGACCCGCGAATTACTGCTTGGCATACACGAAGAGGATAAAAAAGTATTGCCTGCTGTTCATGAAGCCATTCCGCAGATTGAAAAACTGATTGAAGAGATTTACCAGCGCATGAAAAAAGGTGGCCGTTTGTTTTACCTTGGCGCCGGAACCAGCGGACGACTTGGAATCCTTGATGCTTCTGAAGTTCCGCCAACCTTTGGCGTGGGGCACGACCTGGTGATTGGACTGATTGCCGGTGGTGACACTGCTATACGCAAAGCCGTTGAAATGGCCGAAGACAATGAAGAACAGGCCTGGAAAGACCTTGAAAAATACAAACTGAACAGTCTGGATACGATTGTTGGTATTGCAGCATCAGGACGAACTCCCTACGTGATTGGCGCAGTAAAAAAAGCCCGTAACGAAGGCATCCTCACCGGATGCATCGTGAATAACCGCAATAGTACACTGGCTCAACAGGTGGATATTGCCATTGAAGCCATTGTTGGACCTGAATTTTTAACCGGCAGCACCCGCATGAAATCGGGAACATCGGCAAAGCTTATCCTGAATATGATTACCACTTCGCTGATGATCAAGCTGGGCCGCGTGAAAGGCAACAAAATGGTGAATATGCAACTGACCAACCAAAAGCTGATCAACCGTGGCACCCGAATGATTATGGCCGAATTGGGCTACGAGGAAGAAAAGGCCAAACGACTGCTATTGTTGCACGGCTCGGTAAATGCAGTTCTGGAAGCCGAGAAAGAAGAAAAATAGCTAATCACTCGTTCGATGCATAAATCATAAAAAGCCGGAGGCAAAATTTGCTTCCGGCTTTTTAATGTGTGAATAACTAGGAGCACCAGCTTACTTTTTATACATTTGCAGTTAACAAAAACGGGAATTTGCGCTCAACATGCACGAAATTAACTGGACTGACGAGTCGTTCGATATTACACATGCCTCTGATTATCATCTTTCCATCCAGATTGGATTAGATGGCTTTTCATTTTGCATTATGGATACGCTCCGCAACAAATACGTTGCCTTTCAGCATAATCCGCTGATTGTCGGGAAACTGCAGTTTCTTCCGCGTAAAATTGAGACAATCCTCGATCAGGAAGAAAAGTTGAATGCCTCATTTAAAAATGCTTCAGTTATTTATTCAACCAACAAAGCAACCCTTGTTTCCAAAGAATATTCGGAAGACGATGCCATTCAGAAAATTGCTTCGCTGACCAGCGAAATTAGCCGAAACGAAAACATCCGTACTGAAGATATTCCCGGGTTTCACTATAAGCTCACATATAGTTTTCCCAGCGAGATAATCTCGTTACTTAACCGGAAATACACCGATTTTAGCTTCAGGCACAAATCGATACCTCTCATTTCTTCAGTTGCCAGTCAGCGCAGCGAAAAAAAGAACACTTTGCTCGTTAATTTCGAGAAAAAATACATCCGGATGATTGCCTTTAAAGAAACTCAGTTAGTTCTGTACAACTGTTTTTACTTCAAGAACGAATCTGATTTTCTGTACTATACGCTCAATGTCTGGCAAAATATCCAATTCGATCCGGAACGCGACGAGGTGCTGATTGGCGGATATGTAGCCGACGATTCGGGTTTTATCAGGCAATTGAAGAAATACATCAGTAATATTGTATTTCTGAAACCTGCTACCGGAATCAACTACGGAAATCTTTTTTCTAAAATTCAGAAACATCAGTTTGTTAGTTTGCTAAATACATTTCCATGCGTATAGTTGGCGGAAAATACAGAGGACGGATTTTTACTCCGGGAAAAACATTCAAGGCCCGGCCAACCACCGACATGGCCAAAGAAAGCCTTTTTAATGTGCTTCAAAACCTGACCGATTTTGAAAACATCAAAGCGCTCGATCTTTTCGCCGGAACCGGAAGCATCAGCTACGAACTGGCTTCGCGCGGATGTACCGACATTACCACTGTGGAGATCAACCCTGCCCATATTCAGTTTATTAAAGAAGTTGTCGAAAAACTTGGCGAAAAGCACATCCGGCTGGTAAAATCGAATGCCTTTGTTTTTGCCGCACGAATTGGCGAACAGTTCGACCTGATTTTTGCCGATCCGCCTTACGACCATCCCAAATTCGGTGAAGTTGCCGATCTCATTTTCAAAAATAACCTGCTGAAACCCGACGGAATTTTCATTCTTGAACATTCCGGACAGTTCGATTATTCGAAACACCCCAATTTCAAAGAATTACGCCGCTACGGAAGCGTCCATTTCAGCATATTCGAAGCTACGGAACTGAATTAGTTGCAAGTTTCGGGATGCGAGTAACGTGTCGCATGCGCTCCTTGTAACCTGTAACCCTTACCCCGCACAAAAATTAAAATTTTCTTTTTGTAACTTTTACCAATATCTCCAAACAAATATTTCAGTAAACAACTAAAACACTATGGAAATATTTCAGGCGAATAACATTGTGAAAGAGTATTCCGGGCATGTTGCACTGAGCTCGGTCAGCATTTCGGTGAAGGAAGCCTCTGTATTTGGTCTTTTGGGCCCGAATGGAGCAGGCAAAACGACATTAATCCGCATTATTAACCAGATTACTGCTCCCGACAGCGGCGAGTTGTTTTTTGATGGCCGGCCAATGAAAGCCGACGACATTTATCAGATTGGCTATCTGCCCGAAGAACGCGGTTTGTATAAAAAAATGAAAGTTGGCGAACAGGCGCTTTACCTTGCCCAACTGAAAGGGATGTCGAAAAAAGATGCCCTGAAAAGCCTGAAATACTGGTTCGAGAAATTTGAAATTCAGGCATGGTGGGGCAAAAAAGTGGAAGAACTCTCGAAAGGGATGGCGCAAAAAGTACAGTTCATTACCACGGTTATCCATCAACCCAAACTCCTGATTTTTGATGAGCCTTTCAGCGGTTTCGACCCCATTAACGCCAACCTGCTGAAAAACGAAATTCTGGAATTGAAAAAGCAAGGGACCACCATCATTTTTTCGACACACAACATGTCGTCGGTGAAGAAATTTGCGACCACATTGCCCTGATAAACCAATCGAAAAAAATCCTTGATGGACAAATTGACGAGGTAAAGGATCGGTTCAAAAGCAACACTTTCGAGATTACTTACAAGGGCGAATCACCCAATCTTCAGATCAAACTTGGAAGCCATTTCGACATTCTCGAACATGACACCAACACTCACATTAAACAACTGAAAATCAGATTTCTGAACGGCAACTCGAATAACGATCTGCTGAAAATACTGATGAGCCAGTTCGAAATTGTCTCGTTCAAGGAAACCATTCCGAGCATGAACGACGTGTTTATCCGTGTTGTTGAAGAAAATAACCGCGAAATAAAGAAATAAGCCATGAATAAATCAATACTCATTCTCAAACGCGAATACCTTACCCGGGTTAAGAAGAAATCGTTCATTATTATGACCCTCCTGGTTCCGCTGATGATGGCTGCCCTGACCGTTCTGCCTACCTATCTGGCCATGATGGACGACAAGGAAGAGCGCACTATTGCGGTTTACGACCCAACAGGACTGATTCTCAACCGCCTCGAAAGCAATCAATTCACCAAATATCACTACATTCCTGAACAGGAATTTCAGGAACTAAGCAAGAATTTCAAGTCTGGAAAATACTATGCCATACTTCATATTCCATCCAACATCCTGACCACGAGCCGTGCCGTAATGATTTCGGACAAGCAGGTTACCTTCGATGTTAAAAACCAGATTACCAACCGAATTGAGAATATTATTGAAGGAGATAAGAAGAAACAGGTGATTGACGAAATTGGAGTTCCCGACCTCGAAAAGAAACTGGCAGCCACCAAAACGAATATTATCGTTGAAACCATCAAGTTGGGTGAAGAAGGGAAAGCTGTAAAAAGCTCAACCGAAATTGCCATGGCCATTGGCTATATCTCCGGCTTCATTATTTACATGTTTGTGTTTATGTATGGCGTAATGGTAATGCGCGGGGTGATGGAAGAGAAACAAAACCGCATTGTTGAAGTCATTATCTCGTCGGTAAAACCGTTTCAGCTGCTTTTCGGAAAAGTTGTTGGAATCGGGCTGGTCGGCCTCACCCAGATTGCCATCTGGATTGTGCTGACTGTTGGTATTGCTACCGGCGTGTCAACATTTGCCGGATCCAAAGCTCCACAGGTTGCTGCCCAATCGCAAAACATCATGTCGGGGCAGGAAGTAACTCAAATGGCAGCCAACTCGCCCGAAGCCCAAAATAAGGTTGTTGAAATCATCGGAATGATCGGAAACCTGAATATCACTCTGATTGTGTTGGCATTGATGTTCTATTTCATCTGCGGATTCATTCTATATGCCTCGCTTTTGGGTGCAATCGGCTCAGCAGTCGATAGCGACGAAGATGCCCAGCAAATGATGTTTCCGGTAACCATGCCGCTGATTTTCTCGATTATCATTCTTTTTGCAGTAGCCAAAAATCCTGAAGGTCCTTTGGCTTTCTGGGCATCGATGATCCCACTCACCTCTCCGGTTACCATGATGGTGCGAATTCCGTTTGGAATACCGGTATGGCAGATCATTCTTTCGATGTCGTTATTGCTGGCAACCATTTTCGGAACCATTTGGATGGCAGGCAAAATATACCGTACAGGCATTTTGATGTACGGTAAAAAAGTGACGCTCAAAGAAATTATTAAATGGTTGTTCTATAAAAATTAAAAATAAAAGACAAAAATGTATTTTGTTTAATTTTTTTCTTATACTTGCAAACACAATTCAAAACAAAAATGAAAACAAACTCCCTGTATATGTGTATGTGTTGCTGTACCAAACAGATCGGGGAAGGTATGTTTTCAACAAACATTTGAAATACATAAAAGAGATTAAATATATCGAAGCCTTCCGAACACCGGAAGGCTTTTTTTGTTTATAACCCTAAAAAATAACAATATGAAATAGCCATATAGCCAAAAGCTCTCACAAATCGAAAATGGATAAATGGCTATTCCATTTCGTTGGAACTTTTGACTAAAAGAAAATGGTTATCCGCAAATTTTAAGACAACAACCAAAAATTTATACAAATGAAAGTAAACAACGTCCTGGAAACCATTGGTAACAGTCCGGTGGTTCGTATCAACAACCTGTATCCTGAAGGATACGAAGTATATACAAAACTTGAAAAGACAAACCCCGGAGGAAGCATTAAAGACCGTATCGCCCTTTCGATGGTTGAAGATGCCGAAGCCAAAGGAATTCTGAGAACCGGTAGCGTACTGATTGAGCCTACTTCAGGAAACACCGGAATTGGCCTTGCACTTGTTGCTGCGGTGAAAAAATACAAACTCATTCTTGTAATGCCTGAATCGATGAGCGTTGAACGCCGCCGTATTTTGACAGCTTATGGCGCCGAACTGGTGCTTACGCCACGCGAACTTGGCATGAAAGGCGCAATTGCCAAAGCCAACGAACTGGCTGCCGGAAATCCTGAGGCATGGATTCCATCGCAGTTTGACAATGCAGCCAACATCGAAGCACACAAACAACGCACCGCCCAGGAAATACTTGCTGATTTTCCGGATGGCATTGATTACTTGATCACCGGTGTTGGAACCGGCGGACATATCTCAGGTGTTAGCGAAGTGCTGAAACAAAAATTTCCGAATCTGAAAACTTTTGCTGTTGAACCTGAACTTTCACCAGTAATCAGCGGCGGAAATCCAGGACCGCATCCTATTCAGGGAATTGGAGCCGGATTTATTCCGGTTAACCTGAAAAAAGAATTCCTCGATGGAGTTATCCAGGTTTCAAAAGACGAATCTTTCGATTATGCACGCCGCGCAGCCAAAGAAGAAGGTTTATTTATCGGTATCTCATCTGGTGCATCACTTGCTGCTGTAGCCAAAAAGATTGCCGAACTGCCAGTTGGCTCCAAAATATTGACATTCTCGTACGACACCGGCGAACGTTATTTATCTATCGAAGGTTTATTTTAATTTATCCGATGAATATTTTATACTGAAAGGCTGGTTTTTACCGGCCTTTTTTGTTTCGAAACATTGATGAATTAACCACCCTCCTTTCAATTTGAAAATTGTACTTTCGGGGAAAGAAATCACATTAAAATGGAGCAAAAGTTAGCCGTAATCGACCTCGGAACCAACACCGGCAATCTCCTGATAGCTGAATACAGGACCAATACTTTCAAAATTCTGTATCAGGGCAAAGAAGTGGTAAAACTTGGGAAAGGAGGCATTAATAAGGATTTGCTTACCGAAGACGGACTCGCCCGGGCTATCCAGGCAATCAAAAAGCATCAGGATAAAATTGACATTTTTGGGGTAAACGAAGTCGTTGTTATTGCCACCTCAGCCATTCGCGAAGCAACAAACAAACAATGGTTTACCCAACAGATAAAGGATGCAACAGGGCTTGATTTGTGCATCATTTCAGGAGAAAAAGAAGCCGAACTGATTTTTAAAGGGGTAAAACTGGCGTTCAACCACATCGAAAATCATTCAATGATTCTGGATATTGGTGGAGGCAGTAATGAATTCATCCTGACAGAAGACGGCGAACCCATCTGGAAGCAAAGTTTTCCGCTGGGAATGGCTCGTGTCATTGAACACCTGCCACCCTCCGACCCTATCACTCCGGAAGAAATAAATGAAATCAGCGAATGGTTCGACAAACGACTCGAATCGTTATGGAAACGAATGGAGAATATTGAAATTCAGCAGTTAATAGGATGTTCAGGAGCTTTCGACACCATTGCCGACCTGATTGATGAAACCGATCCGGGAACCAAAATACGGGTGAGACAGCAAATAGACCTCGGTGATTTTAACCTCATTTACCGAAAGCTGGTCGATTCAACTATTGGCGAACGCACACAAATGAAAGGAATGGAATCCATCCGCATCGAGATGATTGTCCCGTCGGTTCTATTCATCAAACTGGTGATTGACCGACTAAACATCAAAACAATTTTCCAGACCGACTATGCGTTGAGAGAAGGTGTTTTATACGAACGAATTTTCAGTTAAATTCGGGCAAAATTTATCAGTAAAAACAGAAAACATGTCGAGAGTATTAGTCATTGACGACGAACGCAGCATTCGCAATACTTTAAAAGATATTTTGGAGTTCGAAAAATATACCGTTGAACTGGCTGAAGATGGCTTTAAAGCACTTGAGCTGATTCAATCAAAAGATTTTGATGTGATTTTGTGCGACATTAAAATGCCCGGAATGGATGGCATTGAGGTCCTGCAAAAAGTTGAAGAACTTAAGCCCGACATCCCGGTTGTTATGATTTCGGGGCACGGAAATATTGACACCGCTGTTGAATCGATTAAAAAAGGAGCATTCGATTTCATCGAGAAACCACTCGACCTGAACCGACTGCTGATTACTTTGCGCAATGCAATGGACAAATCGTCGCTTATTTCCGAGACCAAGGTTCTGCGAAAAAAGGTAAATAAACGCTACGATATTGTTGGGAGTTCAGTATCCATACAAAAAGTAAAAGACATGGTTGACCGGGTGGCCACTACTGACGCCCGTGTTTTGATTACCGGCTCGAACGGTACCGGGAAAGAACTGGTTGCCCGCAGATTGCACGAAAAAAGTAACCGCGCCGAAGGTCCGTTTATCGAGGTAAACTGTGCTGCAATTCCTTCAGAATTAATTGAAAGTGAACTATTTGGACACGAAAAAGGCGCATTTACATCGGCAGTAAAACAAAGAAAAGGAAAGTTTGAACAAGCCACCGGCGGAACTATTTTTCTGGATGAAATTGGCGACATGAGCCTCTCGGCACAGGCTAAAGTACTTCGTGCCTTGCAGGAAAGCATCATTACACGTGTTGGAGGCGATTCGCAAATTAAAGTGGATGTGCGCGTGGTGGCCGCTACCAATAAAAACCTGGCCCGCGAAATTGAATCGAACAATTTCAGGGAAGATTTGTATCACCGCCTGAGTGTAATCCTGATACACGTTCCTGACCTGAACGACCGGATTGAAGATATTCCGGTATTGTGCGATTACTTTATCGACCTGATTTGTACCGAATATGGAATTCCAAAGAAAACGATTGATACTGATGCCATTGCTGAATTGCAAAAAATGCGCTGGACCGGAAATATCCGCGAATTCAGGAATGTTATTGAGCGCCTGATAATTCTTTGCGATAAAACCATTACCAGAGACGATATTTTGAACTATGCCGCTCCACGGTATTAAAAAAATAATCTATGAAAACCGGTTTTGCATTCATATTGTTGCTGTTTTTCAGCCTTCAGAACATTGCCCAAACAACTACAAAAGCTTTACCTCGACCAGCAAAAAGCGGCGGAATGCCGCTAATGGAGGCTCTCAGTAAAAGAAGTTCGACCCGTGAGTTTGCTGTAAAAGACATTCCCGATCAGGTACTTTCCAATTTGCTTTGGGCGGCCTGGGGCATTAATCGTGATGACAGCGACAAACGGACCGCCCCATCATCGAACAACAAGCAGGAAATTGATATTTATGTATTTAAAGCTGACGGAGTTTTTAAATACGTCCCCAAAGGTCATTTGCTTGAAGTTGTTACCAACGAGGATTTTCGCACGTTTTGCGGAAAGCAGGATTTTGTTGCTTCGGCTCCGCTAAACCTGATTTATATTGCCGATCTTTCAAAAACCGATCAGACTGATTATACTTCAGAACCCGCGGAATCCTACTCAAATGCCGGATTTATCGCTCAAAATGTATATCTTTTCTGTGCTTCCGAAGGGCTCGGAACAGTGGTACGGGGTTGGGTGGACAAAGAAATGCTTCAGGAAAAACTGAAGTTAAAACCATCGCAAAAGATCATTTTAGCACAAACCATTGGGTTTCCAAAAAACTAAATCTGCCAAATCATTTCGGCCAACAGCAAACAAGTCACGAATTAAGTTGTTATATCACTTGACCTTCAAAACAGGTCGAAAAGATTAATATAAAACTCTGATAGCGGATTGTTCACGTTATGTCATGGCGTCTTGGAATTTTAAATTAGTTTAGAATCTTCTCCTTCCGTTTATCAGAGTTTTTTTCATTGGACAGACATAAATACAACAAAAAGGTCGCAGTTAATGTGGCCTTTTCTATTTTCAGCATAAGAACCTATAAAAACAAAAAAAGCCTCAGTTTCCTGAAGCTTTTTCGCGGTGCGGACGGGACTCGAACCCGCGACCCTCGGCGTGACAGGCCGATATTCTAACCGACTGAACTACCGCACCAATTATCAGTGTTGTAAATTTTGTGAGGGCGGTGCGGACGGGACTCGAACCCGCGACCCTCGGCGTGACAGGCCGATATTCTAACCGACTGAACTACCGCACCAGAGTATTTTCTTTGTTAACCTGATTCCGTAAAACCGGGTTATTTTTAATCAAAATTTACAGCACTTTTAAAGAACAAACCTTCTGAAATCCGTTTCTCAAAAGGCTTTGCAAATATAGCCTTTCTTTCTTTCCCTGCAATAGGGCAAATAAAAATTTTTATTCACTTTCCGGACAAACCAACAAATCAATCAACTATCTGAATATCAGAAGCATTAAACTTCTCCATTAACTGATACGAAGTTCGATTCTATTAATTCCGATTCGCCATCCCATCTGTATGCCAATAATTTACCTGATCGTGACACTCCGGAATCGACACAGCAAACATTATCACTTAATATTCCATGCCCATCCACCAAACTGTAATGACCGAAGAAAACGATGGGATAACTTTTCAAATAAGGATTCCTGAATTTGACAATTTCCGGCGGAATGGTATAAGGTGGCAACTCGAAGCGACTTTCGAGCGAAGCATCTTTAAACGTTTTTCCTTCAGGGTTTTCCCACCATTTCATGCGAAATGAACGGTGCGGACGTCCATCATCATCAAAAACTAGGAGATTTCGGGGAACCTGAAAATCGATGCCTTTAATGGTTTCCCAAAAGCTTCGTGAAAAGGAAGTCTCGTTAAGCGCTACTTCCCTCAAAATTGTTTTGCTAATTTTGGGCTCTGTTAAAACCTCCTGAAGCTGACTGATGTTTTCGTTGTCCCAACAGGCGTGAACCACACGTATATCCCCAAAATCAAGGAAAAGAGGTAAAGTCCGGAACCATTTCAGGTGACTTTTGAATTCATCCATATCATTAACAAATTCCGCTAAGGTCTGATTGATTTGTAACTGATATTTGGGGATTCGTTTTTTATAGTATTTTCCTTCGGTGTCGCGCAAATAATAAAGAATAGCATACATTTCGTGATTACCCAAAATTGCATAAGCAGAACCTGCTTCAACCATTTTCCTGACCAGCACAATAGTCTCTCTGATTTTGGGTCCCCGGTTAATAAAGTCGCCCACAAAAACAGCCTTTCTGTTCGGATGGGTATAACAGCCATTGATAGGCTGGTAACCCAACTTCAGGAGCAGTTTTTTAAGCTGATCAGCATACCCGTGGACATCTCCGATAATATCGTACATAAAAAAATTGCCCGAATGGTTTATTCAGGCAATTTAATTATTTTTTAAATACCACCGTTTCTTTTCAACAATGAAACAATGGGGACTTTCGGCTTTCTACCAGAAATACATATAGAACAGTGCACATGCCAAAACGACTCCTGCCGAAGCAATAACGTCCCATTTGTCCCAACTCTTCCGGATAAGTGCCTTGTAATCACCTGTAAAAGTAACAGCATCTATTTGTTGAGCGGTAGGTTTCGGAGTGAAAAACGATACTGCAACCATAAACAACATGATGAAAACCAGCAACCAGATCTCAAAGATAAGCCAGTTGGTATGCCAAAACCAACGGGTTGATTCCCAGTACCAGCCTGTCATTACATCTTTGCCCGTATTGGTAAAGATATTGGTCAGCAAGCGCACCATACCAATTAAAAATCCCACGATTAAACCGAGTTCACCAGCCTTGGGTGTAATTCTCTTGGAAAAAATACCCAGCACGAATACGGCCACCATGGCAGGGGCAAGTAGCGATTGAATGCCTTGCAGATAAGAATAAAGACTACCGAGGCTCATCATGACAGGGATCCATATAATACCAAGAATCACAACCACAACTGTTGCAATACGGCCTACCAAAACGTATCTGGCTTCGGTTTTGCCTTTAAACATTGGTTTATAAAAATCTTCGGTGTATAACGTAGCACATGAGTTGAAAAATGCTGCCAAAGAAGCGACCAATGCCGATATAAAACCAATGGTAACTATACCTTTCACTCCGGCAGGCAATACAAACTTAACCATCGAACCAAAGGCAGTATCAGGGTTTTCTAATGTAAAGCCGCTATCAGGACGTGCCGCCAATGCCGCAGCAATCATACCCGGTATCAGGAACATAAACACAGGCAATAATTTGAAATAACCGGCAGCGATAGTACCTCTGCGCGCACGTTTCATCACAACATCATTAGCCTCTCCTTTTTGTTGACCGAGTACCCGTTGAACGATGTGCTGGTCGGTAGCCCAATACCAAAAGCCGATAATTGTCGCTCCGATAAATACCCAAAAACCGGGATATTCGTCGTACAGGGGGTCGCCAGTCTCAAAGTGGAACATATGGTTTGTTCCGTAGGCAACGCCGTCGGCTCCTTGCCCCAATGTTCTGGAATAGTCAATCATGGCAGTCCAGCCGTCAGCAATACTGCCTCCACCTAGCGCTGATAAACCTAAGAAAAGAACCAAGAATGAACCGATGATCAGTATAGGTGTCTGAATTGCTGACAGTGTCATTACGCCCTTCATTCCGCCGAAAACAGTAAAAACACCCGTTAATACGATCAAGCCGATAGCCCCGTACCAGAAAGGCAAACCCAGAAGACTCTCCATAAAGATACCGCCGGTAAATGCGGTTACACTTACTTTGGTCAGCACATATGCAACGAGTGTAATGATAGACAGCCACGAGCCCGTAGCTGGAGTGTATCGATTTTTCAGGAAGTCGGGCATGGTAATGATTTTACCTAACTTATTATTCATAAGCTGATAGAATGGGACAAAGATCCAGCCCAGGATGAGGATCATCCAGCCTTGCATTTCCCAGTGTGCCATACCTACACCGGCTTTTGCGCCGGTTCCGGCCAAACCAACAAGGTGTTCCGATCCGATGTTTGCAGCAAAGATAGCCGCACCAATGATATACCAGGGTTCGCCTTTTCCGAACAGATAGTCTTCGCTGTCGGCACCTTGTTGCGAGCGTTTGTGTTTTTGTATCGAACGCCATACAGCCCAGCCCACCAATAATATTCCTACCACAATAATCAGCCAGTCGAGCCAAATAAACTCATGTGAATTCCAATTCATAGGTTGTGTATTAGTTTATTAATTTAAGTATTATTTGTTTTTATTAGTTTAGAATTTTACGATTCGGTCGATATCTATTTCCCCGATATTACTCTTGGCCTTGTAATAAAAAGCTCCTTTTCTTGATTCGGAAGCATCCTTCTCCTCTTGCTTTTCGAGAACTCCTAACGACAAAATCTTCTTCCTAAAATTTCCCGGATCAAATTCACGCTGAAAAATGGCTTCATATAGTTTCCGGAGCTGAATCAGGGTAAACATTTCGGGCAAAAGTTCGAGTCCTATCAGGCTATATCCAGCCTTTTGCTGAAGTCTGATCAACGCCTTTTCAAACATGGCCTGATGGTCGAAAATGAGCTGAGGCAGTTTGCGTACCGGAACCCAATAAGCACCATTTTCGCGCACCCGTTCTTCATCGTGCAAATCAATACGAATAAGTGCATAATATGCCAGACTGATTACCCTAGCCTCAGGATCGCGATTTGGTTCGGAAAAGGAGGCAACCTGCTCCAGAAAAATCTGCTCCAGCCCGGTTGTTTGCTTCAGTATTCGGGCGGCGGCTTCGTCACCCGATTCATTCTCCTCAACAAATCCACCCAAAAGCGACCATTTTCCCTTGTATGGCTCAAAACTTCGCGGGTAAAGCAGCAACTTAATCTCTTCATCCTGATAACCTAATATCACACAATCAATAGCCACAAAGTGCCGTGGATGTACTTTATACAACTCCATACTTTTCAGGAAAATAATAGTGGCTAAAGTATAAAAGTATTTTTTACTTTTATTAAGCCAAACCTATTTTTTATCGATTTCTGTTGGAAAACATTTTATGCAGGTGGCAAAAAAAAGAAGGACCATTGCTGATCCTTCTTTTCAAATATCTGATGAATTTTTAATTCAACTAAACCGGAATATCCTTGTTTACATTCTTGCTTCCAACTAAAGCATAGAACAACAAGTAAGCAAGACCGGCAACGATTACCCAGTAACTAGGCATATAACCAGCAAAGTCGGCTACCCAACCCTGAAGTGCAGGAAGAATACCTCCACCACAAACCATTACCATGAAGATACCTGAAGCTGCTGCCAGATATTTTCCTAAGCCTTCAACAGCAAGGTTGAAGATACCGCCCCACATAATTGAGGTACAAAGTCCAACCAATACAAGGAACGCAGCATTGATCGGAACTTCCAGTAAACCAAAAGAGGTTACACCGTCAATACTTTTCAAAACTGGCAATGAAACCAAAGTAGAGGCTGAAGAAAACATAGCCGCAAGGACAAGAACCAAACCTAAACCTGATGCAAAAGTGAGCATCGTTTTACTTGATACTTTTGCTCCGATTGAGGCTCCAACCAAACGGCCAATCAACATCAGGAACCAATAAGTTCCTGCAACGAATCCTGCAGTAGTAGCATTCAATGCATTTGGAGTAGCCGGATCAACAAGGAAATAATTTAAAACCCCTGGAGTACCAACTTCAACACCAACGTAAACGAAGATACCAACAGCACCTAAAATAAAATGACGGAACTTCAAGGCTCCTGACATCAGGTTTCCCAGTGGTTCAGAAGATTGTTCAGCGTGAGGTTCCGGAATATTTACAAAATACAATACAAAAAATACAATCGCGAATACGGCCATTGCAGCATACATGAATGGAAAAATATTGGTAATCTGAGCTTTAGCTGCATCACCAATTAAAATACCAACGATCATAGGAGTAGCTGTAGCCATTACTGAGTTGAAAGAACCACCAACCTGAATCAGCTGGTTACCGGTATTTCCACCGCCACCAAGAGTGTTCAACATTGGGTTAACAACAGTATTCAACAAACACATTGAGAATCCGGCAACAAATGCACCACCGAGGTAAACTGCAAAGGCTGAATCCTGACCCGAATAACCTGAAAGATATTGGATACCAACTCCAACAAAGCCAACTGCAATAGCAATCAAAGCCGTTTTCTTGTAGCCTATTCTTTGGAGCAAAATTCCGCTGGGTATTCCCATTACTGCATAAGCAATAAAGTTGGCTGCATTTCCAAGAAGTCCTAAGAAATTAGTTACTGCAAATTGGCTCTTTAACACGATACCCATTGGGGCTGCCAGATTGGTTACAAATGAGATCATACCAAATAGCATGATCATCATGATGATTGGCACTGTGTAGTTTTTGTTTTGTGTCATAATTTAAGGTAATTTGATTGTTATTGATGAAGATTAAGTTTGTACTTTAGATTTCGTGCTCGAATTTGCAAAAAATAACTTAGTATTTGACAAATAACCCTCAAAAAAGCGCTAAAAATAAAAATGATGGCTGGTCATTCTGTTAGCAAAAACAAACGACCAGCCATCAACTAAAATTATATCTGATTATAAATCAAGCTTGATTGAACCCTTGGCACGAATAAACAATTTATGGCAGCTTCCTTTGCCATAAACATGTTCTAAAGTACTCACATATTTATCGAGCAAATCCTGTGGTACAAAAGCCTGGATGGTACCGCCGAAGCCGCCACCGTGCACACGCCATGCGCCTTTTTCTTTCAAGATCATCTCGCTCAAAGCCAAAGCCAGCGAAACCACCTGTTCGTCTTTATGAACTACATCAAAAATATTCTGGTTGTACATATACGAGCTGTAACCCGATTCAACAACCATTTTCAGGAACGACTGGAAATCGTTCTTTTCCAAAGCAGCTACCTGTTCAACCACACGCTGGTTGTCGCCCTGGAAATGATAAGCACGCAACAACGCACGGTCGCCGGTTTTCTTTCGGATCTCTGGCATTTTTTCAACAATTTGCTCCAGAGTTACCTGACGCAAAACTTTAGCGCCCAATTCAGCGGCAACAGCTTTCATTTCGGTTGGAAGAGAAGCATATTCAGCCTGAGAAGCAGCGTCGTCGTGACCACCACCTACATCGGTAATTACCAGTGCAAACCCGGTTTTTACGAAGTCGAAGTCAACTTCTTTCACGATAGGTTTCGATGGATCTTCGAAATCGATTGTAATCAATCCACCAACCGAACAAGCGGTTTGGTCCATCAAACCGCAAGGTTTTCCGAAGAAATTATTTTCCGACCATTGGCCTATGATTCCGTTTTCAACAGCGCTCATTTTGCCATCGTTGAACAGGTGATTGATGATCGCACCAATCAGTACTTCAAATGAAGCTGAAGAGCTCAAGCCCGAACCTTTTGGTACGCGACCTTCGATACAAGCGTCGAAACCGCCAATGGTATAGCCCTTTTCGCTCATGCGGGCTGCAATACCTTTTACCAGCGAAGAAGAAGTATAGAATTGAGCCGGATCAATTTCCAGCGAACCTAAATCAACCTGAAATTCAGGATAACCAACTGATTTAATGCGGATGGTATTGGTTCCGTTTGCAGCAGCAACAGCGATATTGTCGAGGTTTACGGCACCAGCCAGTACACGTCCGTAGTTGTGGTCGGTATGGTTACCACCAATTTCGGTACGGCCTGGTGAGCTAAATAACGATACATCATCAGCTCCATAAACAGTCTTAAACTCGTTCATTAAAGCGGCGTAACGGTCGGCCTGCTCTTTCAGCACCACCTCGTTTACACCATATAATTCCTGAAACAATGGATTTTTTCCATTGGCAATCTTTTCGATCAAAGCGCTAATCTTTGCCATAGCTTTTTAGTGTGTTTAATTATTTATTGGTTTATTGTTTTTTGTAATGAACTGGTGAAAGGTCGCGCAAACGCTGGGCCGCCTGCTCGGCGGTGATATCGCGCTGCGGAGTGGCCAGCATTTCGTAGCCCACCATAAATTTCTTTACTGAAGCTGAACGTAAAAGCGGCGGATAAAAGTGCATGTGCAAATGCCATTCCGGATAGTCGTTCCCGTCGGTTGGTGCCTGATGCAAACCAGCCGAATAGGCAAACGAAACTTCGAACAGATTATCGTATTTCACCGTCAGTTGCTTATAAATGTCGGCCAAAGCAGTGCGCTCTTCTTCAGTCAATTGTAAAATATTCTGAACCGGACGACGGCTGACAATCATGGTTTCGAAAGGCCAAACTGCCCAGAATGGAACAAGCGCCACGAAATGATCATTTTCAACAACCAAGCGATCCTTTTTGGTCAATTCAGCTTTCAGGTAATCGCTTAAAAGTGTTGTTCCGTGCTTTTCAAAATATTCTTTTTGCGTTTTCGATTCCTTGGCTGGCTCAGTTGGAACCGACGACGACGACCAGATTTGGCCGTGCGGATGCGGATTTGAACAACCCATAATCGCGCCCTTATTCTCGAAAATCTGTACATAATTGATCATCGGATTGCTGCCCAGTTCTTCAAACTGCTCGCACCAAACATCAACCACATTGCGGATATCTGCCACTTCCATTTCAGGAATAGTTAAGCTGTGGTCGTCGCTAAAGCAAATCACTTTACAGATACCACTTTCGCTTTTCGCCTGAAACAAGTTGCCCTCATCAACATTTCCGTTCGGAGTATCAGTTAACAGAGCGCTAAAATCGTTTGTAAAAACGAAAGTTCCTTTGTAAGGCGGATTGAACTTCCCTCCTGCCCTTTCGTTTCCGGCGCACAAATAACAGGTTGGATCGTATTTGGGGCGTTCGTCGGTAACAGCTTTTTCAACCTGTCCCTGCCAAGGGCGTTTAGCACGATGCGGCGATACCAGAATCCAATCGCCTGTAAGCGGATTTAATCGCCTGTGTGGAAAATCTTCAATATTAAAATTACTCATAAATTATACTTTTCTAACTGGTAGGTACTGGTGGGTAAAAATATACATTTCTAACATTCAGCACAAACAGTTTTTGTGTTTAGAAACATGTCAAAGCGAGTTTCGCTGAATGAGAGCCGAATGGTTCCTGATTTTCTCAGTGCTTCGTTCCTGAATCATCCGGGCCAATGTTTTCCCCATCTGCTGGAAGTCGGTTGAAATGGTGGTAATTCCTCCGGCAACAACTTCTTTCAGCACAGTGTCGTTAAACGAAACGATACCAACATCTTTGCCCAGTTGCAGATTTTTTTCAGCAGCCATTTTCACCAGTCGCACCAGATTTCGGTCTGATGGTACGAAATAAACTTCGCCGGCTTTCATTTCCTTGTTGGTCAGGTTACGGATGATTTCCGATTTAAAACCCTTCTCTTTGCAAAACCGTTGAAATCCAATCATGCGACCTTCCGGTTCTTTACCTCCGGGGAAAATCATAATCAGCTCGTTGTATTTCCGAAGCAACTCATACCCTTCAATCAGCGAATCGTAAACGTCTTTTTCAAAATCCTGATAAACAACCGGGTAATCAACAAGGTCGCTTTTCAGACGATCTAAAATATAAACTTTGTCTTTAGGAAGTTTACTGATTACATCCACTGTATCGTCGAAAGTAGCAGGCATAATCACATACGAAGTGTATTTGCCGTTACTTTCAGAAATAAGATTTTTAAAGACCTGGTAGTTAAAGTGATGGAAATAAATATCAACGTTCGACTTATTGTCGAGGCTGTTCAGAAACGAAGTATATAAATCTTCCTTAAACGTATTTAATTCGTCGAAAAGCAAGAATATTTTCTGATCAACATTAATCTCGATACTGTTGATGTAATAGCCCTTCCCAGGAATAGAATTGATAATTCCCTTAGCTTTCAATTCGTTAAAAGCAACCATTACCGTATCGCGCGACAACTCAAACTCGGTACAAATCTGATTTAAAGAGGGAATTTTATCGCCGAGCTTCAGTTCCCCGCTTGAAATGGCTGTGTAAATGGAATTAATGATCTGACGGTATTTCGGAACACCTAACGAATCGTCTATCTGAATATTCTTCACACGATTGGGTTTTGTTTGGGTTAATCGATTTCAAAAGTAAAAATAAATCGCAATAATTTATACAACCAGTACCCACCAGTCTGAACGAAAAAATTAAATTTGTATGCCGGTTAAAAACAATGTTCAGTTTTCAGTCTCAGTTGACTGGAATAGTCATTTGTTGTCATTTGCTTCGCGTCATTGATCATCATTGAGGTAAAACTTTTTACTATGAATGACAAAAAATGACCATTTAATGACCGCGAATAACAAATCACAAAAACGACAATAAAGAATCTAAACTATAATTAAAGAAACATGAAAATTACCAAATCACTCTTCGGAACAACTAAAGAAGGAACCAAAATCGATCTTTTTACCCTGGTAAACGACAATCAGGTTACTGTAAAAATCACGAACCTTGGAGGAATTATCACTGCCATCGAAACTCCGGATAAAAACGGTGCCATTACCAATATTGCCTGCGGATTCGAAAAACTGGAGACTTATCTGAGCGACGAATACCTTGGAAGCTACCCTTATTTTGGCTGTATCTGCGGCCGTGTTTGTAACCGTATTGGCGAAGGTAAGTTTACGCTGGAAGGCAAAAACTACTCTTTGGCGGTAAACAACGGCCCAAACCATTTGCATGGCGGATTAATTGGGTTCGACCGTAAAGTATTTGATGCAGAAATTGTAGAAGGAAGCGACAACGTTGGAGTAAAACTTAGCTACCTGAGCCCTGATATGGAAGAAGGTTATCCCGGCAACTTGAAGGTTTCGTGCACCTATACCCTGAACAACAATAACGAACTTACCCTGGAATACGGTGCTGAAACGGATCAGACAACGATTGTCAACCTGACCAACCACACCTATTTCAATCTTACCGGCGGCAAAGAGCAGATTTTGGATCATGAGCTGCAATTGACAGCCAAATCGTTCACCGACTCGGTTGATATGATTCCTACCGGAGATATTGTTACCGTTGAGCATACACCTTTTAACTTCCTGAACAAAAAGAAACTGGGTAAGGATATCGAAACACTTGAAACTGGCTACGATTTGAACTTCGTACTCGATAATCCGGACGGGAAACTGGTTTATGCCGGATGCCTGAGCGAATCAATTTCGGGAAGATCGGTTGATGTTTATACCACTCAACCAGGTATTCAGCTTTATACCGGCTACTGGATTCCGGATTTAACGATCAAGGGCAAACGGCAATTCGGAAGCTATTCGGGTGTAGCATTGGAAACACAACATTACCCCGATTCGGTAAACAAACCTCAATTCCCGTCGGTCGTTCTCGCTCCGGGACAAAAGTTCAGTGAGAAAACCATTTACAAATTCGGAACAAAATAAACCAAAGGGCTTCGGCCCTTTTTTTATGATGTGCACAAAGAAAATTCGTACTTTTGGTTTTGTTAGCTTTTAAAACTTTGAATTCTATGCGGACAATCATCGAACTTTTTGAAACCAGCGTAACCAGATTCCCCAACAATATTTACCTGTGGGAAAAGCAAAACGGAGAATACAAAGGAACCACGTACAGCCAAACCCGCGAATTTGTTTTACAATTTGGCGCCGGGCTGATGGCTCTCGGCCTTCAAAAAGGCGATCGTGTTGGGCTTATTGCTGAAGGACGAAATTCCTGGATCATTTCGGAGCTTGGAATTTTGTATGCCGGAGGGATTAATGTTCCACTTTCGATAAAACTGGAATCGGGCAACGAACTTAAATTCAGGCTGGCCCATTCCGGAAGTAAAATGATAATTGTTTCGAGAGGACAAGCGGCCAAAGTGGAAGAAATCAGGGAACAGCTGCCAGATCTGGAAAAAATAATTTATCTGGATGCTAAAGAAAATGCCGGACCAAACGATATTTCCTACGAACAGGTTTTGGCTATGGGTAAAGAATTTCTTAGCAGCAATTCTTCGGAATTCGTAGCAGTTTACAAAACCATTCAACCCGACGATGTCGCCAATATTTCATATACTTCAGGGACTACTGCCGACCCGAAAGGGATTATGCTTACCCACTTGAACTATGCAGCCAATGTGGCACAATCGGCTACCCTTTTAAAAATTGGCGAAGACTGGAAAACACTGGCCTTCCTGCCTTGGGACCATTCGTTTGCACACACCGCCTGTTTGTATTGTTTCATGTATTACGGGGCCAGCGTGGCATCGCCCGAAATTGGGAAAACCTCGATGGAAACACTCAAGAATATTCCGAAAAACATCAAGGAAATTCAGCCCAACCTGTTGATGAGTGTTCCGGCTGTAGCCAAAAACTTCAGGAAAGGTATTGAAACAAACATCAGGGCCAAGGGTGCAACTGCTGAGAAGATGTTTAACCACGCTCTTAAAATTGCCTATAAATACAACGGGAATGGCTGGAACCGCGGCAAAGGATTACGGGCAATTTACAAACCTCTGCTTTCGTTTTACGATAAAATTCTGTTCTCAAAAATTCGGGAAGGGTTTGGCGGGAAACTCGAAATGTTTATTGGCGGAGGCGCTCTGCTCGATATCGAACTTCAGCGATTCTTTTATGCTGTTGGAATGCCGATGTGCCAGGGCTATGGTCTTTCAGAAGCTTCGCCGGTAATTTCGTCGAATGTACTTAAGGCGGTAAAGTTTGGTTCGTCGGGGAAACTGGTTAAACCACTCGAACTGAAGATTTGCGACAATGATGGCAATGAACTTCCACAAGGCGGAAAAGGCGAAATCGTTATTAAAGGCGACAATGTAATGAAAGGCTACTGGAACAACCCGAAAGCCTCGGCCGAAACAGTGAAGGATGGATGGCTTTATACAGGCGATATGGGTTACATGGACAAAGATGGTTTTCTGTATGTGCTTGGCCGGTTCAAAAGTTTGCTGATTGGCAGCGACGGAGAGAAATTCAGCCCTGAAGGAATTGAAGAAGCGTTGGTTGACCAGTCTCCGTTTATTGACCAATGTATGCTATACAATAATCAAAATCCATATACCTCTGGAATGATTGTACCTAACATTCCAGCCATAAACCGGGAAGTAGAAAAGCGAGGAATTAAGCCAGACGCCGAAGAAGCATATACTGAAGCACTGAAAATCATTCAGCAGGAAGTTGATGCCTACAAATCGGGTGGCAAATTTGCCGAATCGTTTCCTGAAAGATGGTTGCCAGCCACCATCGCCGTTTTGCCCGAAGCATTTACCGAACAGAACCATTTACTTAACTCGACTATGAAAATGGTACGTGGCAAAATCACTGACTATTTTAAAGACGAACTGGAGTTTTTATATACTCCTGAAGCAAAGAATATCATTAATCAGCGCAACATCGATGCCTTGAAAAAATGGAAGAATGGATAACTGACAATCACTTTAGGCAATTATCCGTTTGATTAAAGATACCTTTCTCAATCTGAAAGATTAATCATTGAACAATTAAACAAATACAACAATGAAACGCTTTATTGTACTTCTGGCAATACTTCTAACCATCACGGGTATCGATTCATTCGCACAAAAAATTGGCGGATTTGGCGCTGAACTCTCCGTATTAAGCTTAAAAATGAATTATAGAACCTGGGTTTCCAAAACTACCGGGTTTGAGCTAATGGGTGGCGTCGCATCAGAATTAAATGATATTAATCCAAATGATTTTGAAGCGGGCTTTAAGTTTTTACATGCCTTATTGTATGAACGCACTCAACGCACATACATTGGAGTTGTTGGAAAATATAAATGGCTTAATTTAACTAATGAAAATGCAAGAACAAGTTTGCCTATTCCGGGAGTAATTATTGGTAAAGAATGGTATAGCAAACGGATAAAACGAAAAGGGCTTGCTATTGAATTAGGATACCAGTTTGGTTCAAAAGAATATGAGATTTTAAGTCCGGAAAACCACAATTTTATAAGTACGGAGAAATTTGAAGAGTTCCCTCTGATTCTGAATCTGCGGTATTCATTTTATACTAAAAGGGGCCGTTAAGTTCGATGATTATGCTTCACCATTTTCATTGGTTTATTTAATCACGAGATAATTTTTTCTCACATAATCTGGACGACCTGGCAAATTTCAAACATATTCAAATCTTCAATTATTCAACTTGAAGCAAGCTTCGTCACTTACTTATCAGATTAAAGCTATTTTTGTAGTGAAATTTGATTTTTCATGCAGTATAGGCATAAACTGTCAAAGAAAAGTAAAAACCATTTTTGAAAAGGATGCCTGAATTTTGCATAATGAAGCGTTTCTTTTGTATTAAAAAATCATTTTAAAAGGGAATAATGTCGTTTTTCAGACCAACAAAATGACTTTTCAGTGAAGAAAGTAAACATTTTAAAGAGATAAATACGAATTTAATCCCGAAAACGAAGAAATATCAGAAGATAAAGTAATTTTTCATATCCGGATTTAATCATTTCTGATGGATAAAACCCTTTTTTATATCTACAATGTAAAACTATTGGGCAAGAGTGTAAAAATACTGATGAATAAAATAAGTTTTCAGGAATAAAAAATCATTTTTCAGTATAGTAAAGTCCCATTTTAATGGATGAAAGTAGCATTGTCGGGAAAGTAAAAGAGATTTTGAGTGTGTAAATTGTAATTTCAGGGGAAAATAATAATTATTGCACGGTATAACTCGGCATAATCCCAGAGTTATACTGTTTATCAAATAATCAATTAAACGAATTTAATGAAGACTGATGAACTTGATTTAATTATAGAACCGGGAAGGATTGAAAAAAACTACTGGAGCGATTTATGGCGCTACCGCGAGTTGTTTTACATCCTTGCCTGGCGTGATTTTAAAGTACGTTATAAACAAACAGTAATTGGAGTTGCCTGGAGTGTTCTGCGTCCGCTGCTCACCATGATTGTTATTGTTGTGGTTTTTAGTAAACTGGCTAAGTTACCTACTGAAGGAAATGCACCCTACGCTATTATGGCATTAGCTGGTCTTCTTCCCTGGCAATTCTTTTCGAATGCGCTGACCGAGAGTAGCAACAGCCTTATTAGCAACACCAACTTATTTACTAAAGTCTATTTTCCACGGCTACTGATCCCGGCAAGTTCGATTGTGCTTGGGTTTGTCGATTTCCTGATTACATTCGCTATGTTGCTGGTGATTATGATTCCGTATCATTTCGTGCCCAGCATGAATATGATCTTTCTGCCCTTTTTCTTTATCCTTACTTTTCTGGCATCGTTCGGCTTTGGTCTTTTAATGTCCACACTTAACCTGAAATACCGCGACTTTCGATTTATTGTACCTTTCGTCGTTCAGTTTGGAATGTATATTTCTCCCGTTGCATTTAGCAGTTCAATTGTACCTGAAAAGTATCAGCTTCTTTACTCGTTGAACCCTATGGTTGGCGTGATTGACGGATTCCGCTGGTGCATTATCGGCAGTGAAGTCCCGTTAAATTTAATAAGTTTGCTCATTTCAACCGTTGTAATTATTGGTTTCACCATGTTGGGCATTCGCTATTTCCGGAAAACAGAAAAGATGCTGGCCGACTACGCTTAGGTACACAGTGTTACTCAGTGTTTGCACAGTGTTACACAGTGAAATATTTTTAAAAGATGGAAATTAATCAGATAACTCACGAGATACTTGATTCAGCATACAAAGTTCATACCGCGCTTGGACCGGGAATGCTGGAGTCTGCTTATAAAGCTTGTCTGGCATACGAACTTCGCAAAAAAGGATTAAAAGTAGGAGAGGAAAAACCAGTTCCTGTTGTTTATGAAGAAGTGAAACTGGATTGCGGATATAGGATCGATCTATTGATTGAAAATGCTGTTGTAGTAGAACTCAAAACAGTTGATTCGTTTACTGATGTTCATTTTGCGCAAATATTGACTTATCTTCGCTTCGGCGAAAAGAAAGTAGGACTATTGATCAATTTCAATGTAAAGAGTCTGAAGAATGGAATCAAACGGTTTGTATTATAATCCTAATCGGTACACAGTGTCACACGGAGTAAAATTATAAGAATAAAATTAAACTATTACACAGTGTAACTCTGTGTTACCTCAGTGGTACTCTGTGAAACTAGAAAATATGGAACCTATTATAAAAGTAGAAAACCTCGGGAAATCATATATCATCGGTCACCAGCGAGAAAGTTATGTGGCTTTACGTGATGTGTTGACCAATAAAGCCCGTCAGATCGCCTCAAAAACTAAAAATATTCTTTCGGGCGGGCAACTCATTGCCGGTAACGAACTGGAAGAATTCTGGGCGCTGAAAGACATTAACTTTGAAGTGAATCAAGGTGATCGTGTAGGTATTATTGGGCGCAACGGTGCAGGCAAAAGTACCCTACTAAAAGTACTAAGTCGGATAACAGAACCAACAACAGGTAGAATCCGACTAAAAGGCCGTGTAGCAAGTTTACTGGAAGTGGGGACAGGCTTTCATCCTGAATTAAGTGGCCGCGAAAACATTTACCTGAATGGCGCCATTCTTGGGATGGGCCGCGCCGAAGTAAAAAAGAAGTTTGATGAGATTGTGGACTTTGCCGGAGTTGAGAAATTTCTGGACACCCCCGTAAAACGTTACAGCAGCGGTATGTATGTGCGTTTAGCCTTTGCTGTAGCAGCACACCTTGAACCTGAGATACTTATTGTTGACGAAGTACTGGCCGTGGGCGATGCCGAGTTCCAGAAAAAGTGCCTCGGGAAAATGGAAGATGTAAGCAAGAATGATGGTCGAACGGTGATTTTTGTGAGCCATAACATTGCTGCAATAAAATCATTATGCAACAAAGGCATTATCCTAAAAGATGGCTGTGTATCCCTGGATAGTAATATTGATGAAGTAGTTTCGCATTATTTGAATAGTTCTGCTTTTTCCACTTATGGTTTTGAATGGACCAAAGATTTCCCTATAGCAGAACAAACAGCCTTAAAAAAAATTCAGATCGTAAACGAAAAAAGAGAGCCAATTGACCAAATTTTTACGAATCAGGATTTTTATATTCAATTTGAATTTCAAGTATTAGAAGAGCAAATTGGCGGGGGATTTACCGTTATTTTCTATGATACCGAAGAAAGAATAATCTTTTCAAGTATTTGCAACCAGGTTGATTCATTTTATGGAAAACATTTAAAAAAAGGGAATTACCTGGCAAGTTGTAAAATCCCGGGAAATTTGTTAAACGATGAAATCTTTAATATATCAATAGCCTTATTTTCATTTAAATACAATAATTTTAATTTACTAAAAAATGTATTACGAATTGAATTAATCGATAGTAATGATATTAGAAACGATTTCTCTGGAAAATATGGTGGAATATTTAGGCCTAATTTCAGATGGAATTACACTTCTCTTTTGTAAAACCTAAATAACAAAATCAAATGTCTTTTAGTCCTTTAGTATCAATAGTAATTCCTGTTTATAATGGCTCAAATTATTTAAAAGAAGCTATTGACAGTGCCCTGGCACAAACGTATAAGAACATTGAAATCATTGTTGTAAATGATGGATCAAATGATGATGGCGCAACAACGAGAATTGCTTTATCATACGGAGACAAGATTAGGTATTATGAAAAGACTAATGGTGGTGTAGCCAGCGCCTTAAATTTGGGAATTCAGCAAATGAGTGGGGAATACTTTTCCTGGCTAAGTCATGATGATTTGTATTACCCAAATAAAGTTGAATCTCAATTGGAATTCTACAAGAAAGGCATCATAAAAAATGATACTATCTTGTATTCTAATTATACAATAATTAATCCTTCAGGGAAAACACAATCAAATGCTATTCTTGATCAGGCACTTTTAAAATTCAAAAAACTTTATGGATTGTATCGTGGTTGTCTCAACGGATGTACTTTATTAATACCAAAATCCATTTTAGACAATCTGGGAGGGTTCGACGAAAAACTTAGATATACTCAGGATTACGATTTATGGTTCAGAGCTTCTGAAAATTACAGTTTTTATCATATCCCATATTTTCTTGTCAAAACAAGGATACACAAAAATCAGGACTCAAGAAAAAGAAACATTGAGGCAGAGAAAGAAGCCAATTTGTTGTGGATAAATATGGTTAAGAATATATCTCCAAAGAATTTATCATTACTTGAAGAAACTCCATTGAGATTCTATTGGGGAATGATTGAATTCATTTCGAAAACGCCATACCATGAGGCTAAACTATATTACGAATCAAAAATAAATGGACTGGGTCTCAAACAAACGGATGATATAGTCAGTGTTATTGTGCCATTCTATAATGATGGGGACGGAGTAATAAATGCATTGGAATCGATAAAGAACCAATTGTATAAAAATCTGGAAATTATTCTAGTAAACGATGGCTCTACTACTGATTTAAGGAACCTGAGAAATTATTGCAAAGCAAATAATATAGCAATAAATAACGTTTCTTCAAATCAGGGACCTGCCCATGCCCGAAATTACGGTATGGAACTTGCAAAAGGAAATTATTTTGCTTTTCTGGACTCTGACGACCTATTTGAAAAAGAAAAATTATCCTTTCAAATTGCCGAAATGAAGAAAAATGGATCCTATTTTTCTCACACCTCATATTTTCGTAATCTTCAGGGAAAAAGAAGTATTATTAGAAGTGGATTATTAAATGGATTTGTTTTATCACAGCTAATTTATAAATGTACAATTGCAACTCCGACGGTAGTAATTCACCGAAAAATATATGATGATGGGTTCCGGTTTAATGAATCTATCAAACTTGGAGAAGATGTTTGCGCCTGGCTTACTATTAGCAAAAAATATAACTTACTAGGCATTGACAGGCCTTTAACAACCGTTAATGCGCAATCAAACAGTGCTAGTCAAAATGCTTATAAACAAACAATTGGATTATCGAACATTTACGATTTTATAATATCCGATTCCGAATTAAGATATTTCCACCGTGAAATTGGCTTATTACTTAATCTTCTATCATTAAACAATGGATCAAGTAATAGAAGATTTTTTCCATATACCGAAAAACTAATTTCTACTCTTTCTCAAACATTTATTTTCGAGGTATTTGAATTTATTCTGGCAAAAATTGTACTACTCAAAAATCAAATAAAAAAATGAAAAATGATTTTACAAACAAAACCCTCCTTATAACCGGAGGAACCGGTTCGTTTGGCAATGCCGTACTCAACCGATTTCTCAAAACCGATATTGGTGAGATTAGGATATTCAGCCGTGATGAAAAGAAACAGGACGACATGCGTCACCAATACAAGGATGATAAAATCAAATTTTATATTGGCGATGTCCGTGATATCGATTCCATACGTTCGGCCACACAGGGAGTTGACTTTGTATTCTCGGCCGCAGCGTTGAAACAGGTTCCTTCGTGCGAGTTTTATCCGTTAGAGGCAGTTAAAACCAATGTCTATGGCACCTCAAACACCATAGACGCTGCCATACAAAATGGAGTTAAGAAAGTGGTTGTATTAAGCACTGACAAAGCCGTTTACCCAATCAATGCTATGGGTATGTCGAAAGCCATGATGGAAAAAGTAATGGTTGCCAAATCGCGGAACCTGACCATGCTCGAAACTATTTTATCGGGCACACGCTATGGTAATGTGATGGCTTCCAGAGGATCGGTAATTCCACTGTTTGTCGATCAAATATTGAATAAGAAACCTATCACGATCACAAACCCGAACATGACCCGCTTTATGATGTCGTTGGAAAATGCGGTTGATTTGGTACTGTTTGCATTTTCGAACAGCAAGCAGGGGGATATTTTTGTGCAAAAATCTCCGGCATCGACCATTCAGGATCTTGCCGAAGTATTGATGGATATTTTCAATACCAAAACAGAAATCAGAGTCATTGGGACACGTCATGGTGAAAAAGTTTACGAATCATTGCTCTCTAAAGAAGAGGCAGTAAGAGCAATCGACATGGGAAATTATTACCGCGTTCCAGCCGACAGCAGAGACCTGAACTATGCCAACTACTTTGAAAAAGGCAATGAAAAAATAGAGACGATTGACGAATACAATTCGCACAATACCTACCGGCTTAATCAGCAGGAGTTAAAGCAATTGTTACTCGAATTACCATTTATCCAGGAGAGTTTACGATGAGCAAAATATTAGTTTTGGGTGGTACCGGCATGTTGGGTCACCAACTATTTAAATGGGGCTTGCAGAATGGCTTTAACATGGAAGCCATTGTTCGGAACAAAAGTTTGCTGATTGAAAAAACAAATAGTGAATATGCAGACCGGATTCACGTGATCAATGATGTAAAAGACATTCCGCAACTTGAAAACATGCTGAAGGCGCTCCAACCCGATTTTCTGGTCAACTGCATTGGAATTGTAAAACAATCGCCTTTAACAAACAATTATGCTGAAACCATTGCCATTAACGCTCTTTTACCACATCAGCTTGAAGGACTTGGGAGCCGATTAGGATTTAAGTTGATTCATATCAGTACCGATTGTGTTTTCGATGGACAGAAAGGCATGTACAAGGAAACTGACTTTTCAAAC
Source organism: Prolixibacteraceae bacterium (assembly GCA_963678915.1). Taxonomy (GTDB): domain Bacteria; phylum Bacteroidota; class Bacteroidia; order Bacteroidales; family Prolixibacteraceae; genus Aquipluma. Next base: position 4,160,104 of record OY787458.1, on the reverse strand, counting down.
GCCACCGATCTATACGGGAAAAGCAAGTATCTCGGAGAAGTAAACTATGGATCAGGACTGACTATCAGGACATCAATCATTGGTCACGAAATAACTCCAACAACATTCGGGCTGATCGATTGGTTTCTGGCACAAGAAGGAAAGGTGAACGGATTTACCAAAGCCATTTTCTCTGGCTTGACAACAAAGGAGCTAAGCAATGTTATTTTAAACTACATCATACCTTCTGATCTTAAGCCGGGATTGTACCAGATAGCTGCAGAGCCAATTAACAAATATGATTTGTTATCATTGACTGCCAAAATTTACCACAAGCAGATTGAAATCACACCATCAGATGAGTTGGTTATCGACCGTTCGCTGGATGGAAGCAGATTTGCTGCATTAACAGGATATCAAGTACCAAACTGGGAAATCCTAATTCAGGGAATGTATGATGATGCACATAAAATACAATTAAGATGAAACGAACATGACAAAATCTACTGCTTTTGACAAACGTGCAGATATTTATATTTTGTCATGGAGTTCCATCTGGCAATTAAAAAATCAAATTATAAACAGATGAAAGTTATCACTGTTGTCGGAACCCGACCTGAAATCATTCGACTATCGCGGGTAATTCACAAACTCGATCAATTTACCAATCATGTTTTGGTTCACACAGGTCAGAACTATGATTACGAGCTCAATAAAATATTCTTTGAAAATCTGGATCTTCGCAAGCCTGATTATTTTTTAGATGCTGCCGGAGAAACTGCTGCAGAAACTATAGGAAATGTTATTGCAAAATTTGATAAGATTTTAGAATCAGAACGTCCAGAAGCGTTACTGGTCCTTGGAGACACCAACAGTAGTCTTTGCGTAATACCAGCCAAGCGCAGAAAAATTCCGGTATTTCATATGGAAGCAGGGAATCGTTGTTACGACCAGCGTGTTCCTGAAGAAATTAACCGTAAAATAGTTGATCATACTTCTGATATCAACATGCCTTACAGCTCAATTGCGAGGGAGTACCTGCTTAAAGAAGGTTTTCCAGCTGAACAGATCATCAAAACAGGCAGTCCTATGTTTGAGGTTTTGGATTTTTATAAAGATAAAATCGCTTCTTCAGATGCCCTTGAGCGACTAGACCTTGTAAAAGGTAAATATTTTGTAGTCAGTTCTCATCGTGAAGAAAATGTTGATTCAGAAAGCCGACTTCGAAAAATCGCGGACATTTTAGGTCAAATTTGCGAAACATATCAATTCCCAATCATTTTTTCAACACATCCACGAACGAGGAAAAAGCTTGAAGCTTTTGGAATAGAACTTCACCCACTCATTCAATCACTAAAGCCGCTGGGTTTCTTTGACTATATAAAACTACAGCAGGAAGCTTTCTGTGTTATTTCTGATAGTGGAACAATTACAGAAGAATCATCCATCTTAAATTTTCCGGCCATTAACTTGCGCGAAGTTCATGAACGCCCTGAAGGAATGGAAGAAGGTGTTGCCATCATGACCGGATTAAATGTAACCCGCGTACAGGAAGCCATCCCTGTTGCCACAACAATGGAAAGAGGTGAAAAACGATCGGTGAAGCTTGTTGATGATTATTATGCCCCCTCTGTTTCAGACAAAGTACTTAAAATAATATTTAGCTATACTGATTTTATCAATCAAAGAGTCTGGAAAAAATATGAGTGATTTCAATCCACTTGTTTCAATCGTTATTCCAGTATATAACGGAGCCAATTATCTTGCTGAAGCCATCGATTCAGCATTAGCCCAAACCTATCAGAATATTGAGATTTTGGTTGTCAACGATGGTTCGAAAGATGATGGCGCAACGAGAAACATTGCTATAAGTTATGGCAATCGGATCAGGTATTTCGAAAAAGAAAACGGTGGTGTTGCAACGGCATTGAATTTAGGCATTGAAAAGATGCAGGGTGAGTATTTTTCATGGCTGAGCCATGATGACAAATATTTTCCGAATAAAATTCAAAAGCAAGTTGATTTTTTGTCACAACTTAGCAACAAAGAAGTTGTACTGTATTCAGACCTGGAATATATTGACAAAGATTCAAAGTTTCTTTCTCAACTTTGTTTTCCTGATTATCCTCCTGAAAACTTCAGGCCAGCCTTTATAAAGGGTGGCTTAATTAATGGCTGCACTTTATTGGTTCCCAAAAATTGTTTTGAGCATTGTGGTGTTTTCGATTCTTCATTACGAACAACACAAGATTATGATCTATGGTTTCGAATTTCAGAAAAATATGATTTTATCCATACCCCAGATATTTTAATTCAATCTCGTCTTCACGGCAATCAGGATTCCGTAAAATTGCTCAATACCAGTTTTCTCGAAAGAGACATATTGCATTCTCATTTTATTAAAAGCTTGAGTCAAGAAGAAGTTTATCGATTTTCAAAAGGTAATACTGCAGGTTATTACATTAAATTTGCTTATATGATGGAGTTCTCGATGTTATGGAGAGCAGAAAAATGCGCCATTCATAAAGCATTTTTAAACCTCAAAAAAATTAGCACGTCACTAACAATTCAAAACTTGCTAAAAATAAGCATCTTACTAATAATAATGATACTAAGAAAAATATTCATCTTCTTATTTGGAGTTGAATTATTTGCAAAGATCAGAAATAAAGCTTTGTCTTTCAAATAAATAAGACTTAGTACAAAAATATTAAAGAAAGTCAAATAATGAATTCCTTCTCCGTTGTCCTACCAACATATAATGCATCAAAAACTATAAGACAGGTTCTTGATTCAATAACAGAACAATCATATTCACCAAGTGAATTAATTATTGTCGATGATTTTTCAGCTGATGATACTATTGAAATTATCAGAAGTTTTATTTCTGGCTATCAAGGAAATATAAATATAAATTTCATCCAGCATCATAAAAATTTTGGCGTTTCCAAAACAAGAAACGATGGAATCAAACAGTCTTCAAAAAACTATATTGCTTTTATTGACGACGATGACATATGGGAAACAAATAAATTAGAAATAATAAATGAGATACTGGGAAAGAATCCCCAAATAAAATTTATTGGACATACCTATACCTACCCAGGGAAACTAGATAAATACAGCAAAAGCCTTAAAAGAATTTCATTTCTCTCTCTTTTGTTTAGGAATCATTTTGCAACCCCTTGTGTAGTTGTATCTCATGATCAGATTGAATTCTTCGATGAAAAAATGAGATATTCTGAGGACTTTGATTTGTGGTTGCGTATCGCATGCAAAACATCAACTTATATCCTTGATTATCCCTTGACCATATTGGGAAGACCACTTTTATCCCCAGGAGGACTTTCGGGTAAAAGATTTGAAATGAGAAAGGGACAAACAAAAGCTTACTTGAAACTTGTTAAATATAAAAAATGGACATTTTTTTTAGTTCCTGTTTTAATCACAGTGGCTTTTACAAAATACTTAATTAAATCATTCATCAAATAACTTAAAAAGTCAAATTGAAAGTTACTGCTACTATAGTTGTTTATAAGCCCCGAATGGACTGGTTACTGAAAAGTATCCAATCGTATACTGATAAGCATAATTTTTCAAAAAAGCTTTATCTCATTGACAATTCGCCTCATCCGAATGATGTCTTGCAGGCTATGGAAAGTGAGAAAATCGAATACATTTTCAATAATCATAACCTTGGGTTCGGGAAAGCTCACAACATTGGCATACAGAAAGCAATAGCCGAAGGTTCTGATTTCCATTTGATTTTAAATCCGGATGTACTGTTTGATTCAGAAATTCTGATTGAATTAGCATCTGTTTTAGAAAATGATAAAACCATCGGTTTAATTTCGCCGCTTATTAAATATGAAACCGGAGAAATACAGCGGCTTTGTAAATTACTCCCAAATCCTAAACATCTGATATTTCGCCGGTTTTTAAAAAACAGTCCTCAATTAGAAAAATTAAACCAGGAACTCGAACTGCAGATGTTTGGATACGACCAGATAGCTGAGATTCCATGGTTGTCAGGGTGTTTTCTGTTTGCCAGAACATCCATCCTTCAAAAAATCGGAGGATTTGACGAACGTTTCTTCATGTACATGGAAGATATTGACCTTTCCAGACGAAGCTTGAAATCATTTCGTAATGTATTTTATCCCCTTGTTTCTATTCAGCATTTGTACGAAAAAGGCTCATATAAATCGAAAAGACTAACCTTTATTCATTTGATATCCGCAATTAAATATTTCAATAAATGGGGATGGTACATCGACAAGGAGAGAGATTGTATTAATAAATCAGCTTTTGAAAAATTAAGCCAAATGATCCAACTAAAAACTAATGACCAAGGGTAATATTTTTATTATAATATTCTATAAAAATCTAACTTTACCCTGCTTTTTTATAAAGATATGCCAATCATTCAACTCATTTCTTCTTTTCTGATCGGATTACTTCTGGTGTATATTTCCATACCGGTAATCGTCCGGATTTCAAAGGAAAAGCATCTGTACGACGAGCCCAACGAACGAAGGATCAATAAAGTGGTAGTCCCAAATTTAGGTGGAATTGCCATATTTATTGGTGTTTCAATTGCGACATTGCTTTGCCTGCATCAATTTGAATTTATAGAATTCAGGTACATTCAGGCTTCGATGATTATTTTGTTCTTTATTGGGATCAAAGATGATATTTTGATTATTTCGCCCCGTAAAAAGTTTATTGCTCAGGTTCTTTGTGCCCTGATTTTGATTATTCCGGGAGGAATTCGTTTTACCAATCTTCATGGAATCCTTGGATTATATGAAATCGATTATGCTTTTAGCATTTTCATCACTTTATTGACTATAGTTTCGATAATTAATGCCACAAACCTGGTGGATGGAATTGATGGGCTGGCAGCATCTATTGGGATATTCTCATCAGTAATTTTTGGCACTAAATTTTTGGTTACCTCCAACGACGATTATGCTATTCTTTGTTGCGCACTAGTTGGCAGCTTGCTGGCTTTTCTTTGGTTCAATGTTAAGGGAACCACCAATAAGATTTTTCTCGGTGATACGGGGTCATTACTTCTGGGATTGTTAATAGCCGTAGAGGTTATTCAATACAACGAATTTGCCCTAACGACCACACCACAGGAAATAAGTTTCTCGCCAATATTCTCGTTAGCTATTCTGGCAACGCCGCTGGCTGATATGATAAGGGTTTTTACGATTCGGATTTACAATGGCAAATCACCTTTTGCTCCAGATATGATCCATATTCACCATCGGTTATTACGACTTGGTTTTTCGCATTTTAACAGTACTCTGATCATCGTATTAACCAACTGTATAATAATTACTCTGGCTTTTGCATTTCGCTTTCTAAATAAACATGCTTTAATGGCCCTATTAATTGTAGTCATTTTCCTACTACTCCAGATTCCTGACCTTTTTTACAAAAAACAGAAGCAAAAATAAAAAACGAAAATTTACAATCTTCCAATGATATCAATCTTAGCTTAAAATGCATTTGAAGAGGCCTACCTGAAAAGAATAAGATTGTTCCCACATAACATGAAAAGGGCAGCCCATGGGCTGCCCTTTTCATGTTATGTGGATTTCTCAATTAGATCATTTCTTAATCAATAGTGGATTGTAAGTAGTTTGTGCAGGCTGTTGGGCTTGTTGGCCTCCCCCACAAAACTGATTATAATTTTTTGTTCCATCATTATTGCCTGCCTGCATTGCTGCTTTATAAAACTCGCAGGCTTCATCCTTTTTCCCAAGGCTCTGTAGATTAACGCCACGCAAATTCAATAAATTCCCTCTCTTAATACCAAATGAAAACATTTTATCGATGTCATTAATACTAGCCTGGAATTGCCGCGTGAAATAAAAACTAAAAGCCCTGTATTCATAAACTTCCGGAAGATTTGGCTCCTTGTTGATAAACTCTGTCAACAAAATAGCTGCTTCATCGTACTTCTGAGATTGATAACTTACCAACGCCCGATTGAATAAATCGGCATAAGGAGCGATAAGTGCCCTGGATCGCTGGAATTCCCTTCTTCTGACAATGGTTGTATCGGAAGGTAAATATTTATATGCAGAATCAATACAGGCAGCGGCCTGTTTTAGCTCACCCAGATTATTTAAAAATTGAGTGTTCATTATCCAGGCCTTACTGTTATCCTTAACTGTTTTCAAGTAATTGTCCAATACAGTCACTGCCTCCTTACTTTTTCCGGTGCGTTCCAGAATGGCACACATCATTGACAGATTTTCAAACATCAATGGCTTATATTGAAATACTTTCTGATTATAAACCATCGCACTATCATATTTACTCTGATTGAAGTAAGACATAGCAATAAAATATTCAGGACGTGTATCATACGGACTTGAATGATCTTTCTTCAGAATTTCTATCGCTTTATCATATTTTTTTTCATTAATGAGATATCTGGCTTTTTGGGCAGCAATTGGTTCTCCTACCACATTAATATCCGGAATCCGAGGAAATCCATTCATGAACACATCAGATGACTGAGTTAATCTTCCAGTATTCATTTCGTCTTTGATTATCCGCTGCAATTTTAAAGACTGAAAATTCAGAACATGGATATATGCGCAGATCAACAAAGATACAATCAGGAGGGCAGAAACAGTTTTATATAGCATTCCTCCCCTTTTGTCAATCCACTGAAGATATGACCCAGAAAAGCGGCTTAACAGATCTTCATTTGGAGAAGTTAAATTCTCTGAATTAGATTTATTCAAGGAACCTGACATTTGCGTCAATGCAATACCGGCTCCGGAATACAATGCGAATAAAGCCTGAATTTCAGGACGATCTTGCGGAAAATTGAAAAATGCATCGAAAAAATATGCTATCAAACCGAAAGCAGGTAAAAAGAGGTATTTCAGGTAATCCCGATCTTTTTGCAGATATACTGATTTAAAGAAATGGAATAAGATTGAAATAAAGATGGCAGCGAAAAACAAACCTCCGAATATCCCAACTTCTGTAGTAGTTTCAATAAAATCGTTGTGAGCTTTATATTGATATATATAATTCGGATTAGTTTCATTTTCCTCTTTAAGTGTTGCAACTTTCCAATTACCAACTCCACATCCAAGTAATGGTTCTTTTTTAATTATATGGAAAGATCTTTTCCACGCCGACAACCGTTTATTTGATGATTCTTCCTTTTCTGAAATAGTCGAAAGACGTTGGGCAATGCCAACATTATATACTCCCTGAGTTTTAGGGTAAAACAATTCCTGCGTTGCGGTAAATGCAAGAACAGCGACCACCAGCGCCCCGGCATATAATAAAATCAATCGGGTATAACTTTTATTTCTTTCATGCAGATAATTTATACCTAAATAACCCAGGTAAGCAATCGTCAGGAAAAATAAACCAAGGTAAAATGCCCGGGAACTCATAAATAAAGTAGCAAGTAGCCCTGCTGCACCCGAAAAAACAGCAAAAAAACGTTTCCATCCTGTTTCGTAGGTTAACAACCACAGGGCAAATGGAAGCTTCACGAAGATAGATGCCGCCAATATATTTTTATTGGAATAAACCGTTTTTATTAACCCAATATCTGCCAATTGGCCTTTTATGTATTTGTGAATATTGTAAAAAACAGAAAAACCATCGAAAAGCAGCAAAGCAGTCATTCCGATTGCCAGATGAGTAAGATAACGACGATCAAGACGTACAATTACCGAGACAAGATAAGCAGCAGAAAAAACGGTAAAGATTTTACAAAAATGGAGTATCGATTCGAGAACATTAATGGCTTTAACAAACGAAAGCAGAGAAACAACCATTAGTAAAGTATAAAAAATACCCGGCCAACTTTTGAAAAAGCCCAATGAAAGGTCTGTATTCTGTTTGATCTCCTTTCTGGTAAAAAGGTATGCAAATACCACCAGATTCAAAAAGGCGATAGTCATAAATTTGGGCCCGTTGGAATCGAAAGCCATCAAATTAGGAGTTAACACCGTTACATATCCATATGCTAACAGGATTAGGCTATAAATAAAGTTAAGAGGTGTGTCCTTTTGAATTTTCGCCTTGGTTCGATTGGAATTGCTGTATTGGTTTGCCATTCTTCTTATTTTTTGCGACCAAAAATAACTATTATATCTGAATTTTTAAGTCAGCATATAGTTAAATCGCTTTTGATCTATTTCTAAACAGAACAAATCAAGTAAATGCTCCTGTTATCCTAATCGATCTTATTACTTACTATTTGTTTCCCCAACGAATTATCAAGCAGCATCAACTGCTGAGCCGCAAGTTTGGCGACCAAATGTGCACCTTCAACCGAAAGGTGTGTATCATCTTTTCGTCCCTCTGGAAATTTTGTATTGGGTTGAGTCCACAGGTAAATTTGTTTCGACGGTTCTTCGCCGATAGCCGTAACTGCACCTGCAGTGAGTAATTGCAAATCAATTAACGGCACATTCATTTGCGAAGCGACCAAACGGGTAGCCACAGGATAATCACCATGCGTATCTTTCAACAGTCCATTTTCAAATTTCCTGCGAACAATGGAGGTAAACAGAATGGGTGTGGCACCTTTTTCTCGGGTTTCACGAACAAAGCGTTCCAGATTTTTCTTGTATGAAGTGAATGGATCGGTAAAACGGGTCGAATCCTGAATCTTTTCATCGTTGTGCCCAAACTGGATGAACACATAATCACCGGCTTTCAGCGAATCAAGAATTGACGTCCAACGACCTTCGTTGATGAAGCTTTTGGTGCTACGGCCATTCATTGCTCTGTTCCTTACTTCCACATTTCCAGTTACAAATTCAGAAAAAACCTGACACCAGCCTGTTTCAGGGGCTACATCAGCCTTTTTATTTGCCATGGTCGAATCGCCAATTGTCCAAACAGTGAAATGCTCGCCCGAATTTGGCTGTGCAATTACAGAACCTGTCATCAGGATCAAAACCAACGACATCAATCTCATTCGCTTCATTTCTTTCTATTTTACCAGTTGAACAACATTTTTTGGAACTTCTTTGCCCACTACAACCTGCTTTTCGGGATTTGACAGACTGAGACCTTTCAGTAAAGTTTTTCCGGATGCTGCGCCACCTATGCGGATTAAGGAAGAAACTGCAGAATTGGAATATAAACCATCAACAAGTACCTCGCTGCAATTCTGGAAACTGGCAACCGGCGCTTTTTTTGTAATTAGCGTCAGATTACTGATTTTTACATTTTTGGCGTCGTTGCAAACCATTCCCTGGTCGGCTTCCATTTTAATGTTTTCAAGCGTAATATTTTCAAGATTCATTTCGGGCAGACCCTGCAGCTGAATGCCCAGCAAAGCACCTTTACAATTCACATTTTTGATTGAAATATTCCGGAATTGCGGTGTTTCTTCGGTCACGGGCAATAATTTCGGCAAATCGCTGCTTCCGCCAGCATCCAAATCTTCAGAAGCTGAGCGACCACTGTAATAAAGATTAAACGAAATAGCCTGAGTTGGAATATTCATCATTTCCACATCAGAGATAAAAATATTCTCGACAACACCGCCCCGGCCACGATTACTTTTAAAACGCAAGCCAACATCTGTTCCGATGAATGTACAGTTTGATACATGCAGGTTCTTCACCCCACTCGACATTTCGCTGCCAACGGTAACTCCGCCATGCCCGTGAAATACCACGCAGTTTTTCACAATGAGGTTTTCGTTGGGTTGTTTCCGGTCGCGCCCCTCTTTGTCTTTTCCTGATTTGATGCAAATACCATCGTCGCCCACATCGAAACTGCAATCGTGAATCACACTGTTCTTGCACGACTCAATGTCTATTCCATCGCCATTCTGTGAAAACCATGGATTACGAACTGTAGTGTTTCTCAGGGTAAAATCTTCGCACATAAACGGGTGCAGACACCATGCCGGCGAATTCTGGAAAACAGGGCCATCAATCAGTACTTTTTTACACCACATCAGGCTTACCATAACCGGGCGGAGAAAGTCGCGAATCTGTTCGAATTCAGCCTTTGTCTTTAGCGAACGGGGAACATTCATTTCAGCGAGTTTTTCACCATCCCTAAACTGTTGAGATGGATACCACGTTTTTCCGTTTTCACTCACAATTCCTCCGGAAGAAACCAGCTTTTTCCATTGGCTTTCAGTAAGTTTTTCCTTTTTCACGGCACGCCATGCTTCGCCCGATCCATCGAAAATTCCTTGTCCTGTAATGGCTATATTTTCAAGATTCCGTCCGTTAATTGGCGAAGTACACCTTACCGTATTGAAACCTTCAAAATTAGCATCTACCAACGGATACAAATCTTTGTCGGTACTAAAAACGATAAGCGCACCAGCTTCAGCATGCAACTCGATATTGCTCTTCAGGGTAATCGGGCCCGTAAGCCAGGTACCCCGTGGAATGACTACCCGTCCACCACCTTTTTTTGAAAGCGCCTCTATTGCATCAGCAAATGCCTGCGTACAAAGGTCCTGCCCGCCAATCCTCGCTCCAAAATCAGTAATTGAAACACTGTTTTTGGGTATAACCGGTTCCTGAACTCGTGGCATTGCAAACTCGACACCTTTATACAAATCAGTAATGTCGGTAGTTTGCGACCAGCCACCAACCGCAAATAAAACTACAGTCACCAGCAATGTTAATTTCTTGATATTCATATGTTTTTAATTTAAGTTTTTCAAAATTATTACAGAATGCAGGATGTAAGTTTGACACTCTTTCTCAGTTCCTAACTTCGGTATTCCAGCTCCTTTTATTCGTATTTCTTCACCCATTCACCCAAAATATTTTCCGGAGTATAAAGCAAAGCTTCCTCCTCATTTAGCTGATGCGACCAATTCACCCGTTTGTCAATCGATGCACCGTTGCCCGTATTTTTATATTCGGCGAAAAATGTGGTTCTTTCGGCCTCGGGCTTAACCCAGTTATGCCAACCTTCCGGTTTTATCATGGAACCTAAATCGCAGCGCAAAAAGGCCGATTTTCCGAAAGGACGCCACGGACGACCCAAATAGAATGAACTTTCAGGAGCTGTACCGGTAATTTTGCAATCGAGAAAAACAAAGCCAAAAGCTGTGCCTTCATTGGTCGATGGCGCGGTTACAAAACCATGATCTTTGCAAACAATGGTGCATCGATCGAAAACAGCGGTTGACCAGCCAAAAATAAAATCCACAGTGCCTTCGATGTAGCAGTTTTTATAATACTGCCTGCTTTTTTCTCCATGCGGGTAAAGCGTATCCTGAAATCCAAGGAACCGGCAGTTAATGAATGTAACCATATCGCCATCAATCCGCACGGCAACCGCTTGTCCGACCGGCCCTGATGAGTTTTCGAAAGTGATATTTTCTGCCCGAAATCCATCGCCAAACACAAAAAAAGAGGTTGAGCCAGTTGTTCCAACTTCTTCGCCAAAACGGTTTTTCTTCGAGGCAAAATCGTCGTAAGTCAAAATAGTTCTGTCGCGATCTTCACCGACAAAAGTTACATTGGTTTTGCTTGTAGCCAATACCAGTTTTTCCTTGTAAGTACCTTTCCTGATAAATATTTTAGTCTCATTTTTCCTGAAATCAGGAACCGCATTAATCGCTTCCTGAACGGTTCGGAAATCGCCGGAGCCATCGGGATCCACGACAAAATGGTAGTCTGTGGCAAAGGCAGAACACGCAAGGACCAACAAAAAAGCAATACTACAGATCTGCTTTAAATATTTCAATATCATTTTATTCATCCTTTATTTACAAACATTTTTGCCATTCCGTCCGAAACAAGAAAAACTCATTATTCAACATTTTCGCGCGGACGGCTTCCTATACTTCATTCTACGCGGGGTTGCACTCCTTCGTCGTTTACCCCGGGCTATTCAGATTAAACCCTTTCCGGGTAAAAGAACAACTTTATACTTTATTTTCTTCTGACATAGGCTTCGCTACTCAGGAGCCGGCACTTCAGACTTCCGTCTCCTGTCTTCGGACTTTCTTATTTTTCAACTCTGATCCAATCGATATCAGCAGAGCCGGCATCATTGATTATGCCTTCGCGGAGGGCATAAAACCCAACTTTAGCGCCAATCCATTTTCCTTCCCGGGCTTTAAACACATTGCCCAAATTGGTAAACGAATTTCCATCCTCACTGTAGCTAAACTGACAGTTCGCTCCTTTTTTCACAGTTACCCTAAAATAAACCTGATTTGAACTCAGTTCAGGACCAGCAATCAGATCTTCCGCCGTTCCCTTATCAGCATTCTTACAAGTTGAAGCATAAAGATTTAGCTTTCCATTTTCACGTTTAATCGTTAACCGACCGTAGTCGAGCCCCATCACCACCAGACCAACTTCTTCTTTATCAAAGCGGGCATCGAACGTCAGTTTGGTTGTGGCTGTAAAATCTTCTGCCGGAAATTTTTGTAAAAGCATATTCGGAATGTCCCAAAGATTTTTGGCCTCCACCGGACAAGGGATACAATTGAGCCTGAAAAAGCCAAGGTTTCCGGTCGGAAATCCCCATGTTGTCTGGTAATTGGCATGCCATTGCCACTGCAAGCCCAGTTCACTGCCGTTGAATTCGTCACTCTCCGGAGGCGTCATTCTTGGATAAGTTTTACCGACATTTGGCTTTTTGTATGTACGAACAGGTTCTCCGCACCCGTCGCCATCAACGTCAACGCCAATCACAGGCCAGTCGTTCACCCATTTCATTGGGTTCAGGTGCAATACACGGCCATAAGCGCCCAAATCCTGAAAATTCAGAAACCAGTTTTCTCCAGTTTGGGTATCAATCCAGGCCCCCTGGTGCGGCCCATTGATATCGGTTTTTCCCTGAGCCATCACTATTTTATCTTCGTACGGTCCAAAAATATTCTTTGAGCGCATCACCATCTGCCATCCGGTCGGAACGCCTCCTGCAGGAGCGGAAACGTAATACCAGCCGTTACGCTTATACATTTTCGGCCCTTCAATAGTCGGGTGATTTTTATGACCGTCGATCAGCATCACACTGTTGCCAACCAGTTTGGTGCCATCGACAGCCATTCTGTTCAGGAGAATAACACTTTTTACGCCGGCACGACTTCCAGCCAAAGCATAAACCAGATAAGCTTTCCCATCTTCATCCCAAAAAGGCGAAGGATCAATCAGTCCTTTTCCTGGTTGAACCAAAACCGGCTCCGACCATGGACCCTTTGGATTTGAGGCTTTCACCATGTAAATTCCGTAATCAGGATCGGGATAGTAAATGTAAAATTTGTTGTTGTGGTAGCGAATGCAGGGCGCCCAAACACCACCGCCATGCTGCACTTTACTAAATACCTCAAAAGGAGCTTGTTTCGGCAAAGCATGTCCAATTAATTCCCAATTCACCAAATCTTTCGAATGCAAAATGGGCAGTCCGGGCACGCAGTTAAACGACGATGCGGTGAGGTAATAATCGTCGCCCACGCGAATGGCATCCGGGTCGGAATAATCGGCATGCAGCACAGGATTGGTATAGGTTCCGTCTCCATTATCGGCCACCCACACTTTTGACAGCGAATTGGTGGTTTGTGCGATCAGTTCTCCTGAAAAAACTAGTAAAACCAATATAAAGAAGTGCATTAATGACTTACTCATTTCTTGCTTAATTAATGTCATACCATTTCTTTTCGGCGACAAGCTCCCAGCCTAAGGGGGCAAAAATATTTTCCTTTGTAAACTTCGAAGCTTCTTTTTTATCCAGTTTAACCGACCAGCCAACTCGTTGGCTTAAAGAAGCTCCTTCGCCTGAATTCTTATATTCAGCAAACTGTGCCGTTTTTTCATTTTCGGCTTTCGACCAGTTATCCCAGCCTTCCGGAATAATGGACTTTCCCATTTCACAGTTCAGGAAAGCTACTTTGGCAAACCCCCGCCATGGACGTCCAAGATAAACTTTATCCAGATCGGGATTGGCTGTAATTTTGCAATTCAGGAAAACGAAGCCGAAAGGTTTTCCTTCGGGTGTACTGGCGGCGGTAAGAAACGAATTGGCCTTGGCATGAACCGTGCAGTTCTCGAACAGGGCCGTAGCTCCGCCAAAAATAAAATCAGTAGTTCCCTCGATGTAACAGTTGTAAAAGTATTGCCGGCTAAATTTTCCGTCGGCATAAACAGTGTCCTGATTCCCCAGAAAACGGCAGTTGACGAATACACAACGGTCTCCCTCAACGTACAGAGCCAATGCCTGCCCCACCGGTCCGGCGGTATTTTCCACCGTTATATTTTCCATCCTGAAATCGTTGGCCTCAACTTTCAGCGTGTAAGTGTAAAACGTACTGTTGCGCCCCCGATTGATCTTGGTGAAATAGTCATTCCAGGTAATTATCGTCTTTTCAACGCTTTCGCCAATAATGGTCAAATGCGTATTACCTTCCAGAATGGAAATTTTCTCGAGGTAAACACCGTTTTTTACCCGCACCGTAAAAGGCTTATCCGGAAATATGCGGCAGGCATCAATGGCTTTCTGGATGGTTGTATAATCGCCTGAACCATCTTGTGCCACCACCAAATCGTACTTTTCCTGAGCCTGTAGCCGCGAAAAGCAGAAAATCGACAAACCGATGAGGAATATTTTAATGTGCAATCGCATTTTAAATTCTATTTCTGATTCAACAATTTCTTTAAAGCATCAATTCCGTGAATGGCATGTACCGGAAGTTTTTCGCCATTTTCGCCAAAGACAAGCATCGCAGCTTTGTTCTCCACAACTGATTTTGACTCATCAATTTCACCAGCGGCAGTTTTCATTTGCTCAATATTCAGACCGAACACTTTAGTAAGAAAATGGTAAACCGCCTGCCGTTTGGAAGGGCCATAATCGTGTCCTTCCTTGATCAAATGCACGTTCTCCACCAGGTCTGGTTTTCCGTACAGCGAATATATTTTTTTCAAGTAAGGAAATTCAACATCAGGAACATTGGCCGTCCAGTCGCCACCATCGGAAACAACCAATTGCGGACGGGGTGCTGCCATTGCTGCAATTTCAACATTATTGGTTCCCCACTCGCCACATGCATGAATTGGCATACCACTCTCGCAGGGACATCCCCCAAAAAACCACGACGAAACCATAACAACCGGCGCACTTACCGCAATTCGCGAATCCAAAGCAGTCATCAGGAACGTTTGTGTTCCGCCTCCCGAAGCACCAGTCATTCCAATTCGTTTGGCATCAACATACGGCAATGCACTTATAAAATCAAGAATGCGAATGCTGTTCAGTGTTTGCATCGTCATGGCTAAACCAGTCCGATGATCGTCGAAGGCAAACTGCAGGCTCTCTTCGCCTTTGGCAAACATATCGTAACTAAAAACCACCACACCCATACGCGCCAAAGTGGCGCCCAGCAACTGCGAACTCTCGCTGTAATGTTGAATTTCGCCGTGTCCCTGGGCAAGCATCACTGCCGGGAAAGGCCCTTTGCCCTTAGCCGGGCGATACAATGTTCCACTCACAAACACTCCGGGAAGTGTTTCCACGGCTACATTTTCAGCAGTATATCCATCAAACTTACGTTTGACAGAATAAATTGGAGCTGAGTTTACTTTTGCCGGAAGCGGCGATAATCCCAAGGTGGAAAAAATGCATTCCCGTAAATCGGACCGCCGTTTCTCCCAATCCGGAAGCGTTGGATACAACGATAGAAGCCGGTTCAGGTGCTTTTGCCCTTCGTCAACCGTCCGGCGGTGATATTGAAAAGCCTCCACTTTATAGGCGCCCTCCCCGGTTTTTGAAAAGACCAGGTCGAGCGGCGACAAAACGGCCTGTAACGAAGCTTCCACATCGTCCTTCATTCGCCATTGGGCATATTCAACGGTACGGTCGGCAACTAATTTATCGTCAACCGATATCTTTACTTTAAAACGATTTTCGAGAGTCGTCAAAACTTCTTTCAGCGGCTTGCGGTAGTTCTCCTGAACAGTTTGCGAGCGAAGACAGAAGCCCGACAACAGGAGGAAAAGAATGAGTAGGTTTTTCATATCGGTAATAGTTAGCGAAACAGGTTAATATTCAAAACTAAACATTCCTTTAGGAAAACACGAGAGATCAATATGAATTGCCTTCCAATCATTGAAAATTTCATTTAACATCCGGCTGAGCCAAAACATTTTCTGAGGGAATCCATTTCTTTTGCCAGGCAGCATAGTTATCCAGAACTTCCTGCGGAGCATACGTGTACCACGAATAACCTACCCGACGCTCGCGGCTCACCTCGGCCAGAGAATAGAGAAATTGGCTGTTTCGGTCGCAAAACAGAGGGCGTCCGGTACCCAATTCATAATATCTTGTCCATATTGGTCGTGCTGTGGAATCGACAACCACAACCTTATCAGTTGAGTATTCTCTCCATTTCGAACTCTCGGCTGGCGCGTCAATCGTTTCAACCCGGGTATTTAATATTTTCGATTCCTGAAACCATTTTACCGAAGCCTGAATGGCCCGGATGATCTCAGGTTCCGGGTGATCAATGCTCATCAAAAACAGGACTATTTCTGAACTTTCGCCGTTGCAAATGCAGGGAGGTTCGAAAGCCCGTGCCCAGGCGGGTTGCAGCGTTGTTTCATCGTGCTGCTGGCACCAAACCGTAAGCTTTCCGTTATCGGAGATTTGCATTTTCAGGATGCATTCCAGGCCTTTTAGGTAGGCTTTTTCAACCTTCTGACGGGTCGATTTATCCAAAAATGAATAATCCGGATCTTTATCTTTTATCTTTTTCAGCAAATGCATGATCCCGATGAAAGCACCGTCGTTAAAGGTGATATGCGTGCTGTAATTGTCTTTTTCGAGCGGAAAATACTGCGGCCATCCGCCATTGGCATATTGTGCTGAAAGAATGAAGCCGATTCCATTTAAACAGGCTTCCTGGTATTTTTTATGGTGAGTTAATGAATAAACCTGAGCCAGATAATCGACGTGGGTATAGGTTGTGCCGTTATCAAAAGTGGTATGGGTTGTTTCTTTTGTCCTGATCAGCTGTTCAACCTGACCTTTGGTCAACACGGCCTGCATGTCGTAATTCTTGGGCCAGCCACCATTATTTCGCTGGAAAAGCAGCATGTTATCAGCTATTTCAGCAACCTGAGATTCGTTGTATCGAGGCTGGTTTTTCAGGGGATTGATTACATTTCCGGCATCGCGGATTCCATACCAATGGCGCATACTATCACCAAACGGCTCAGCACTTACTGAACGGAAAACTGGCTGTCCGGATGCATTGAGAAAGCCAAACAGGAAAAGCAATGTGAATACTTTTCCAAACCAGTTGGCCAAAAGGTATTTTAATGTTTTCGGTAACAAAAGTTCAGGGTTAATAATTTACGGGAAATCAACAGCTGTAAAAAAGTAGTTCAACCTAACAGATATCAAGCCCCGATCCCGGTAACCGGGATCGGGGTGATACAATTTACGGCATTTCCTGAGCCGTAAAAAACCTTAACCTAAATCAAAAAATATAAATCGACTGCATTAATAACCTTCATTCTGCCAGAAGTCTTTACCAGCTGTTGTGCTTTTGTTGGTCACAGCATCCATCTGGGCCTGAGGAATAGGACGATAGTAATGGAAATCCTTGATACTGTTTGCGCCCTGAGCATTGTATGCTTTCACCCTTGCAACCAACGTTTTGGTACGTTTCAGGTCGAACCAGCGCTGTTGCTCGCCGCAAAGTTCAATGGCACGTTCATCAAGAATAGTGTTAATGTCAACCGGTCCGGTAATTGAATTATCTTTTCCGGCAATAGCACGTTTTGCACGCAACTGGTTCAAAGTAGCCAGTGCCGAAGTATTGTCGCCAGTACCCAATTCAGCTTCAGCCTTAATCAGGTACATTTCGGCTAAACGTAAAACCATAGCATCGCGGGCCGAGATATCGTTGGTTGGATAGAGCGGATCGTAAACATTATCAAGGAATTTCTTGATTCCGGGATATGAACACCATCCACCAATTTTGTACGAATTGTAACGGGCGTCGCCGTAAACATCCGATTTAGCTTTTGCAGCTTCGGTTGGCAGCGCTGTAGCAGGATCGCCTGAAGTAAATACGGGAATATCACCATTATTCAGGAACTGAATGCGGTAACGACCTTTAGCCCAAGCCTGTTTTGCTTTACCGGCAGCTGAATTTCCATCGAGCGGACAATAGTAAATTGCTGTATCCTGAATGCTTGGATAGTTTTTCGAACTTCCTTCCAATCCGGGAGCAATGGTATAAGCTTCAAGCAAAGTAGCATTGGTACGCTGGTCGGTTGCACGGTTTTTATCGAGCAGTTTCCACAGATAAACTGATGGCAAATAGCGGGTAAAACCACGTCCGTAAGGAGAATAATACGGAGCTACATATACTTTAGCTTTTGTTTTGATGTTGGTAACATACGATGTTGATTCGCCCAAAACGCGAACAAAAGTTTCGTTAGCGTTATTACCAAGGTCGCTGGCACCGTTGTTCCACATCGAAACAAACATCAGCAACATAGCACTACCACCACGACTGTAACCTGTACGGGTAATTAATGAGTTGTATTGCAGCGCACTACCGCTTGCATTGGTACGGTAACGATATGGAATGCAGTTAACGTTTGTAGTTACATCCGACGAATAAGTTATACCAAAGATTGACTCTTTGTTTTTGGCAACACTTTCGTTAGTCATCGACCAGGTATCAGCAAAATTGTCGTAGAACGATGCGATGCCACTGTTGATAACAGCTTCAGATTCGGTTTTGGCAAGCGCATAAAGGTCTTTTCCTGAATAGCTGGTATTTGTAGTAAGGCTGTTTTTTCCCAACCACGAAGCAGCATAAAGTAAGGTACGGGCTTTCAAAGCGCGGGCTGCCCAATAGTTGGCACGGCCATCAGCCTTTGTCATATAATTGGCTGCCTGAAATGCACTGATCGATTTATCCAAATCAGCCAGAATGTTACTGTAAACAACTTCTTCAGGAACACGGGTTGCATCGGTTACTACTGAGGTTGGAGGCTCGGTATTGTAAGGAATAGCTCCCCAGATATTTACCATGTGCAGGTAATAGAATGCACGCAGGAAGTAAGCCTCGCCCATATACTGGCTGCGCAGTGTTTCGTTAATAACTTTGTTCTCCGGAACGTATTTCAGCGCTGTATTACAAACGTCAACAGCGCAGTAGAACAATTCCCAGTAGTGATCGAGACTGGCATTATCGCTCGAATTATCATCGAGGCTTACTGCAGTGAGGTTGTACGAGTTCAGCGATTTCTGTTTGTTGTCGTACCCATAGTAGAACAAGTCGGTTCCGGTTTCCGACAATCCCAAACCGGCTTCTTTTCCATACCATCCCCGTGCAAAACTGTAAGCGGAAGTAACCAATCCCTGAATACCTGTTGAGGTTGAGTAAGTAAGGTCGGCAGTTGCACCTACCTTATTATCTTCATCCAGATAATCAGAGCAGGAAGGCGTGCCTAGCATAAGCGCTACGGCTGCTAATATGATATATAATTTATTTTTCATCGTTATTTCGTATTAGTATTATTAGAATTCAACATTTACACCCACCACAAACTGTTTCGACAATGGGAATGATATAGCACCACCGCGTTCCGGATCGTAATTGTCAATCTTGCTGAATGTGAAATAGTTTTTCAGCGAGCCATATACTTTTACGTTACTTAAGCCGATGTGTCCGATTGTTTTCTTTGGCAGGCTGTATCCCAGCGTAATATCCTTTATCTTCAGATAATCTGCTTTTTCGTACAATAAAGATGAGCCGTAGCTTCCAAATGTAGTGCTGGCTGCTCCCGGACTTGGGAATTTGGCCGATACATTGGTTGGTGTCCAGTAATCAAGGTTACCCCAGTTAGCCGATTCGTAGTTTAACTGAGAATTCATGTCGTAAGCGATGTAACCGCCCAAACGTGCATAAACCAATACCGACAATGAGAAGTTTTTGTACGACATGGAGTTATTCATACCAAAGATGTGCTTTGGCGAACGGTTGTAAACGATTTTATCCTCATCGGTCAGTTTACCATCGTCGTTGCGATCAACAATCTTAATGGTACCAGGTGCTCCGTAAGCCGAAACGTAACCAATGGTTTGTCCTGCGTGACGGGCTTCCCAATCAGCTTTATAAGTAGCATATTCGCCTACGTTCCAGTTTCCGTTGGCTTCAAAGTCGTAATAAATCGAAACGGCTTCACCAACAATCTGGCCGGTAGTTCCGCTGATATTGGTTGTTACACCATCCGACAGTTTGGTAATTTCATCTTTAAATGTGGTATATGTCCAGTTAATATCCCATGAGAAGTCTTTGCTCTTCTTTACCAAAGTATTCAAAGAAACTTCCAATCCCTGACCTTTGGTTTCGCCGATATTGGCCAATACGCTTGGATAAACCGATGATGGAGGAGCACTTTTGCGATAAAGCAAATCAGAAGTATTACTGATAAAGTAGTCGATTGTACCTGAAATACGGTTATCAAAAACACCAAAATCGAGACCGAAGTTGTACGAAGCTGTTTTTTCCCAGGTCAGGTCGGCATTTCCCATAGTGCTCGGGATATTTCCGGCAATATCAGTTGTTCCGATGTAGTAGTAAACCGGAGTTGTACTCAACGTGGTTAATGTGCTGTAAGGGCTTACTGCAGCGTTTCCTGAAATACCCCACGATCCGCGTACCTTCAGGTTATCAAGCCAGCTAATTCCTTTCAGGAACGATTCTTCGCTGGCTCTCCATGCAATAGCACTCGATGGGAAATAACCCCATTGGTGTCCTTTAGCCAGAGTTGACGAGCCGTCGGCACGTAACGAAGCGGTTAACAGGTATTTTTCGTTGAATTTGTAGTTTAAACGACCGAAATACGACAGCATGGTTGATTTAACAAACTGGCTTGTATTTTTTGCAGTCGGGATTTTCGACAAATCGTAGAACAAACTGGTGTAGTAATGTTCGCGGCCAACATCGCCCGAAGTCAACGCTTCTTCGTAAACACTCTGTTTCATACTGTGACCCAACAAACCGGTAACTTCGTGTTTCGAGCCACCAAAGTTGGTGTTGTAGTTCAATGTATTTTCCCAGGTTAAACCGGTTTTGTTTTCATACTCGAGCGAAATGCTGCTGGTTCCAGGCGATTGATAGCGGGCAACGCTCTGATAATCCTGGTAAATACCTGTACGGATATTGTTACGGTCAACGGCAAATATCGATTTGGCAGTCATACCTTTAATCGGAGTAAGTTCAACGTAGGCATTTCCGAAGAAACGAGTCGATTCCGTATTGTTTTTGTAGGCACCTTCAGTTTCGTCGAGCAATGGGTTACAGTGTGCGGCGTAACGTGGGTTTGGCGTTGCAATCAAAACACCTTCCTGAGTGTATGGGTGCGTAATGGAAGTCATTTTCATGGCCTGACCAAATACGCTTGAATTACGTTTGTCGTTTTCCTTGTAAGTAAAAAGCAAGCTGGTTCCGGCTTTAAACATGTTGCTGATTTTATGATCGACATTGGCCCTTACGTTGTAGCGGTCCATTTTGTCATCTTTCATCAAACCTTCTTCGAACATTGAGCCCAGCGACAGGTTGAAAGTTGTTTTTTCATTACCTCCTGACAGCGAAAGTTCGTAGTTCTTTGTCAATCCGTTTTGCAGAATCAAATCCAGCCAATCGGTGTACGATTTGTCCTGATAAATACCAATTTCAGTAAAATCTTCCAGTTTTTCAGTTAAAACCTGTTCCGGAGTCAGGTTGCTGGTTCCCCAATTTCCCGACTTGGCATCAGCCTGATAGTTAGATTTGTCAATCAAACGTTTAACTTCTTTATCGCCATACATCACTTCAGGAACATTGGTTGGTGAATTCGACGACAGGTAAGCGTTCATGTTAACTTTAGTAGTACCGGCTTTTCCGCGTTTGGTAGTAATGATGATAACACCATTGGCACCGCGGGTACCGTAAATAGCTGTAGAAGAAGCATCTTTCAAAACTTCCATCGATTCAATATCCGATGGGTTTACGTCGAGTACCGATCCGTATTCAATTCCGTCAACCAAAATCAAAGGGCTGTTCGAAGCTGAAATAGAACGGTTACCACGCAGGTTAATGTTGATACCGGCTCCAGCCTGTCCGTTCGACTGTTGAATGTCGAGACCGGGAACCCGGGCCTGCATCGCCTGCATCGCGTTGCTGCTGGTGGTTTTGGTAATTTCGTCAGATTTTACTGAAGAAACCGAACCGGTAAGGTCACGTTTTTTTACTACGCCGTAACCTACAGCAACCACTTCTTCAATCTGAAGGGTACTGCTTGTAAGCTGAACGTTAATTACTTTTTCTCCATTGATTTTGAATTCCTTGGTATCGAAACCAATGAACGAGAATTGCAGAACATCTTTTTGAATGTCTTTCGGTGTGATGGAATAAGCCCCATCCACATCAGTTATTACCCCATTTGTAGTTCCCTTAACTACAACATTAACACCCGGCAGTGGCGAATTTGTTTCATCCACCACCACACCTGTAACTTTCTGGGCATACAATTGCGCTCCCGTGAAAATTACAAACAGTGCTAACAGGCAAACTTTACTAAGAAAACCTTGCATCATTTTCATCATGAATAATTGTTAAGTTTGATTATTGCGTTAATTAATTTATGCTGTATTCGAGCGAAGCCATAATGAATGGCCCCACCCCTTTCGGATCGTTATCGCGTACAGGTTCTTTAATGTAATAAGCGTAGCTGCCATCGCGGTATGGGTTTCCGCCCAAACCGGCTACCGAGCAGCATTTGGTCAGACTAATGGTTCCGTCGCTATTGGTTTTTATGAGATTTTCG
This sequence comes from Prolixibacteraceae bacterium, assembly GCA_963678915.1. Classification (GTDB taxonomy): domain Bacteria; phylum Bacteroidota; class Bacteroidia; order Bacteroidales; family Prolixibacteraceae; genus Aquipluma. The sequence continues at coordinate 4,137,299 of OY787458.1, read as the reverse complement.
AGCAATCCTGAATAAGCTTTTGCAGCTACTCCTTTGTAATCATTCCCTATATACCCTTTGCGTGCGGCTTTCAGCAAAGCATAGGTAAACATCGACGAAGCTGTGGCTTCCAGGTAATTTCCTTCTTTTCCACCCTGATCGAGTACCTGATACCAAAGCCCGGTTTTGGGATCCTGATACTTTTTGATTCCGGCCGCAACCTGATTCAGGATATCAAGAATAGTAGCCCGCCCTGCATAATCCTGAGGTAGGTAATCCAATACATCAACCAGCGCCATGGCATACCAGCCTTCGGCACGGCCCCAATAGTTCGGGGAACAACCGGTTTTTGGATCAGCCCATTTTTGCTCGCGGCTTTCGTCCCAGCCATGATAATTGAGCCCGGTTTGTGCGTTATAAGTATATTTATGAACCAGCACAAACTGCTTTACCACATCGTCGAACAATGCGGGTTCTTCGAAATAGGCGGCGTATTGAGCGTAGAACGGAGCTCCCATATAGAGACCGTCGAGCCACATCTGGTGCGGATAACGTTTCTTGTGCCAGAAACCGCCTTCCGAAGTTCGCGGGTGTGTTTTCAGCTGATCGCGCAGGTGCTGAATGGCTTTCAGGTAGCGCTCATCTTTGGTTTTTTCGTACAGATCGAAGAGAAATTTTCCGGAGTTTACGGCGTCAATATTATAGTCCTGAAGATCGTATTGGCTAATGGTGCCATCGTCTTTAATGAATTTATCGGCGTAGGTTTTGGCGTAATTATAAAAAGCTTCGTTGCCATTTACTTTCCATACTTTCACCATGGCGTGGGCAACCAGTCCCTGTGTATAATTCCATACCGGGGTGGTATTATAATCTACGGTCCAGGGCTCCGGGAAATGTTTCATTTCCGATTCGGCCATCTTTGCTGCCATTTCAAGTCCTTTCTGTTGGGGTACTTTTTTCTGGGCAAAACACGACTGGAATACCATTAGTAATACCAGGGGAACAATCCAAATTTTTTCCATGCGCACAGGTTAAGGTTGTTAGTTATTATTGAATACAATCGATTGCTCAAATGCTTGTAATAATCAAAAAAGTGATAAAAGCCGCAAGAATTATTGCAGTGATGACAATAATCCATGAAAACCTTTTTTGCTTTTTGATTAGTTCTTCCATTAGCGTTGAGTTAGTCGTAGTGTAAAGTTACAACAAGCCTACGTAGCGGGGCCTTTAATGCATATCAGTGAAGGAGGATTGGCGTACCAACAGCGGGCTTAATTTCCCAAAAAGCGGGCTTAATTCAGCATTCAGGAGTACAGTATAAATACTAAAACACTGAAATATTGTGATTTATACTAAAATTAACTTTTTAACCAAAAGATGTAGCTGCGACTTTTCTGAAGAGGTGATGAGCTAAATAAAAAGTTCCCGAAGTCGTAACTCCGGGAACTTTAAATATATCCAATCTGATTTTTTCGTCAGCTTTTAATCTTCCAGATAGCCGAATTTACCTTTGTTAAAATCGTCGAAAGCCTGAACCAGCTCCTGACGGGTATTCATTACAAAAGGACCATGAGCAGCAATTGGCTCATTGATTGGCTCCCCGCTCATAATCAGCACTACAGAATTCTCGTCGGCTGCTACCGTAAAATCTTCTCCCTTGTTTTGGAAAAGCACAAAATTGTCAGTCGGAACGTTTTCGGTACCATTTATACTGATGCTGCCTTCGATAACCAGCAAAGCAGTATTGTAACTGGCCGGAAACAAAAACGACGCTGTTCCGCCCTTGTTCAGCCGGGCATTCATTAAATGGATGGGTGTAAATGTGCTTGCCGGACCTTTTACCTCGCCATAATTACCTGCAATAACTTCTATCACACCAGCATTATCAGGCAGTGTGGCCCGGCCCATCGACGCATTGGTGATCGCCTGGTATTTGGGCGCACTCATTTTATCCTTTGCCGGCAGGTTTACCCAAAGCTGCACCATTTGGAATTCTCCACCTTGCTTGCTCCATTCTTTTTCGTGATATTCTTTATGAAGCACGCCAGAAGCAGCCGTCATCCACTGCACATCGCCCTGGCCAATTATTCCGCCGCCGCCACTGCTGTCGTGGTGTTGCACTTTGCCTTTGTAGGCAATGGTTACCGTTTCAAATCCCCGGTGCGGGTGCACTCCAACGCCTTTTGGACTGTCGGAAGCCGGGAACGTATATTTCGAATTGTAATCCAATAAAATAAAAGGTGTCATTCGTTCCATTTCCAAATGATAGGCACTTGGTATGAAATTTTGCACCCTGAAGCCATCTCCCACCCAATGCGAGTCGCGCGGAGCTGCTATCAATTCTACATTTTTCTGTGTCATAACTGTTTCCTTTCTTGTTTGTTTAATGCTGCAGGATTACTGCACTTTGTTGACCGAAGCACTGATGTATGTTAAAAAATACAGTCAATAAAATAACCCTCCAGATTACGAATAGTTTACTGTCATTTCCCTAAATTCTCAGAACTATCTACACTTATATAGTCTGATAAACAAGAGTATTCGAGCTACAATTTAGCCAAAGCTGGTGCGTAATTTTTAATTCCGGAGAGATAAAATGGCCGTCCTGCGCCTAGTGAGGCTGCCCTGTGTAACCTTTTCATCGTCCTGCGCGAAGAGAATATGCCCTGCGGCAGTTTATGGCTGTCCTGCAGGAATGGGAGGTCGTCCTGCGCATAGTTGGAGCCGTCCTGTGCGAGGGTGAAGGCGTCCTGTCGCGCAGGGCGGGTAAAAACCTACGCAGGACAACAAAAACCTATGCAGGACGGGAATTATTGCTCGCCGTGTTTTTCCACGTACTCGCTGGCATTCATGCCAAACTCCTGGCGGAAACATTTGCGGAAATGCGACAAATCGCGGAAACCTACGGCATAAGCCACTTCCGAAATGTTCAGCTTCTTCTGCACCAGCAATTGAGCAGCGCGTTTCAGGCGGATGCTGCGTACGAATTCCTTCACCGTCATTTCGGTGAGTGCATTGAGCTTGCGGTACAGCTGCATTCGGCTGACCCCAATTTCGGATGCAAATTTCTCGATGTCGAGGTCCGGATCGTCGATGTTGTCCTCAACCACGGCAATGGCTTTTTGCAGGAAGCGCTCGTCGGGCGAACTCAATATCACATTCCGCGGTTGCAGCAATATTTCGCCGGTGTATTTCTGTTTCAGCGACTGGCGAACCGAAAGTATATTTTCAACTTTGGTCTGAAGCAGCACCAAATCGAACGGTTTGGTAATGTAATCGTCGGCGCCGTAGCTGAGGCCTTCAATTTCGTGTTCGCGCGAGCCCAGCGCCGTGAGCAGCAAAACGGCAATGTGCGAGGTGCGCTCGTCTTTCCTGATTTTCCGGCAGAATTCAAACCCATCCATGTCGGGCATCATCACATCGCTGATGATAATATCGGGAATGGTTCTAAGGGCAATGTCCCAGCCTTCTACCCCATTGGCAGCCTCCAGCACCTGGAAACTTCCGGCAAAATGCGATTTGATGAAATAGCGCACATCGGCATTGTCGTCAACCAGCAACATGATTTTCTGTCCGGCGGCCTGCTGATCGCCCAAATGTTCTTCCGAAGAAGCAACGACCTGCTCCTGAACTTTTCCCGCTTCCGGCGAAACCTGTTCTTCAGTCGGCACCAGTTCCACCTCATCGTATGGCAGCTGAACGGTAAATTTCGATCCTTTTCCGGGCTTGCTGGTCACAAACAAATTACCGTTGTGCAGTTTCACCAGTTCTTTGGTCAGCGCCAGGCCAATCCCGGTGCCCGACTGAGCATTATTGTTATCGCCAACCTGGAAAAACCGTGTAAATATCTTTTCAATGTTCGACTCCGAAATGCCGATACCGGTATCTTTCACCGTAATTTCAACCAGTCGCGTATCGTCCGAGTTCTCTGCCGGATCAAACACCAGCGACAGGTTAACCGCAATCTTTCCACCCTTGGCCGTAAACTTAAAAGCATTCGACAACAGGTTATTCATGATTTTGGCCACCTTGTCCGAATCGAAATTGGTGAGCAGGCTTTTCTTGAGCGAATTGAATTTCAGTTCAATTTCTTTTTCCTCGGCCATTTTACCAAACGAAGCCACAATTTCGGAAACATAAGCCACCAAATCGCCGCGCGACAAAACCAGTTTCAGGTTGCCCGATTCAAGCTTACGGAAATCAAGCAATTGATTGATCAGCTGGTGCAGCTGGGTGGCATTGCGGTGCATCACTTCCACGTGTCCTTTTATTTCAGAAGGCGGAAGCAGGTTGTTTTTCATCTTTTCGAGCGGCCCAAGAATCAGGGTAAGTGGCGTGCGTATTTCGTGCGAAATGTTGGTGTAAAACCGCAGTTTCATCATGTCGAGTTCGTGAAGTTTGTTGGCCTTCAACTTCTCGAGAACCAGCTCATTTTTTAGTTTTTCCTTGTTCACCAGGAAAGTAATGAGCATGTAAACCAAACCGGCAATGGCAGTCAGCAATAAAAGCCTGAACCACCAGGTTTGCCAGTACGGCGGAAGCACAACCACCGTGAGCGCAGGCCCCTGATTGCTTTCTTGACGATCGATTGAAACAGTTTTTACCCTGAAAGTGTATTCGCCCGGATCGAGATTGGTGTAGGTGGCCGAACGGTTAACCGAAGGCTCGGTCCAGTCCTGATCGAAATTCTCCAGATAATACGAATACTGGATGCCCGCATTGTTGGCGTAATCGAACGAAGCAAACTCGAGCGTAATCGAATTCTGGTCGTACCGCAGTTTTATGCGTTCGGTTTCCGAAATGCATTTGGTCAGCACATCTCGATTGCTGTTGCCAATTTTCACCGATTTGTTGAAGATTTTCAGATCGGTAAGCACAATAGGCGCAAAGTAATCGCCCGCCTTTATCTTGGCCGGATCGAACACATTGAAGCCTGAAATACCGCCGAACAGCAACTCTCCGTTTTTAGCTTTCAGGGCGGCACCATAGGTAAACTGGTTGTTCTGAAAGCCGTTTTTCAACGAGAAATTATGGAAGCGCTCTTTTTCCGGATCGAACTTTGAAAGCCCGTTGGTGGTGCTGATCCACAAAAAGTGATCATCGTCTTCAAGAATGCACAGCGTCTGGTTGTTAGCCAGTCCGTTCTTCTCGGTATAATATTTTTGCACGCCCTTTTCTTTGGAATAAAGCGCCAGTCCCTGATTATTGATTGCCAGCCAGAAACGCTTTTTCGAATCCTGAAGCATTCCCCGCGTCGATTCATTGATCTGGACAACCGTCTGGTCTTTTGGATTGAAGATCGTCAGGTAATCGGAGCCAATCCACAGGCAATGCTGATCGTCTTCAGCCAACCAGTTTACCTGTCCTTCGCTCAGCTTGGCGTGATGCTTAAACGTACCGGTTTGCTGATCAAACTGGTCAACGCCCGAACTGGTTCCAATCCAGATATCGTTTTTGCTGTCTTTCAGGAGTGCCCACACCCGGTTATCCGACAAGCTGCCCGGATCGGCCGGATTATTGGTATAATGCCTGAATGTTTGGGTGCGCAGGTTAAGCACATCCAGTCCGCCCAGAAAAGTACCAATCCACAGGTTGCCTTTGCCGTCGTCGAGCAACGCCTTGATGCAATTGCTCGAAAGCGAATTCGGATTGCCTTTCTGCGGCATAAGGTACCTGAAACGCCCGGTATTCCTGTCGAGGATGTTGATACCTCCGCTTTCGGTCCCCACCCAGATGTCACCCGATGGATCGACCCAGAATGCATATATTTCGCTGCTGTTCAAGTAGCGGTTGTCGCCCGGCATCGACTTAAAACCATGAATGTTTTGCCGTTCTTCAATCAGGAAGTTTATCCCGTTGCGGGTTCCAATCCACACATCGCCCTTCAAATCGTGAACAATGCACTGAATCGAGTTATTTACCAAACTTTTGGGTTCGCGCTCTTCGTGATAATAATAGGCCGTAGCACCCTTTAGCTTTTCGTAAATGTACAAGCCACCACGCGTGCCAATCCAGTATTTCCCGTTTTTATCCTTCGAAATCGAACGCACCGTATTGCTGCGCTCATTGTCGGGATCGATGTCTATGTGCCGGGCTTCAAGCGTCGATTGGTTAACCACAAAAGCACCATTCGAATATGTTCCAATCCAGGCAGTGCCATCATCATCAATCAGGATTTCCCAGATCTCTTCGTTTGCAGATGCTACCTGAGGAAGCCTGATCTTTTCAGCCCTGTTGGTTTTAAAATCGTAAACGTACAGCCCGTGGTTGGTTCCCATCCAGATTCTTCCTGAAGGATCCGTGCGCAGCACCCTGAAGTAATCGGAAAATGATGATAAATTGGAAGGGCGAATTTCTGAATACGCTTTCTCGTCTTTAATCACGTACAAACGGTTTTCGGTACCCACCAAAAGGTTGCCCGATTTATCTTCCTGGATAGAAGTTACCGAAACATCCCTCAAAGGCGCTTTGGGCCCCGAGCCAAACACATGCGTAAAGTTCTCCCTTTCGCGGTTATATTTATTGAGGCCACCATTTTCGGTACCCATCCAAAGCTGCCCCTTGCTGTCCTGAAAAATTGCCCGTACCAGGTTTCCCCTCAGGCTGGTCGAGTCATCGGCATCGTTCTTGAAAACAGTGAATTTATACCCATCAAAACGGCAGACGCCCTGCGAAGTTCCAAACCACATCCACCCTTTTTTGTCCTGAAGAATACTGTGAATCTGGTTATTCGAAAGGCCATGTTCCTGCGAATAAAAGTCGAAATTCAGGTTATTGACAGCTTCAATTCCGGAGGATGGAAAAGCTCTGAAAACAAACAAAAAGCCAAGCAGTACGAAAAAAGCCCTTTTACCGCGCCATCCGGCAACCGATAAAAAAGCTTTTCTGTAATTTTTGTTTGTCCATATCATAGCATCTGTTTTCTGTCGGGACCTAAATTACGATGTTTTGCCAGATTCGGCAACAGAATGGCATCGAAATCATTGTTTTCCCTCAACAGATGTTCCGTAAATTCCCATGTTCAGCACATCAAAATTGCGTTCGTAACCGGTAATAAACAAACTGCGGTTGGTAAAACCACCCATCGGCGTAACCCGGCCAAATCTAAAATTCATCTGGGTCAGCTCCATCGGATAATTGGGCAGGCAGTTGCGAAAATCTTTTCCGTAGCTAAAAAGGGCGCTCATGAAGTAATATGCCACATCGAATCCCTGGAAGCTGAACTGCGTGGGCTCAGCAGCAAATTTATCGCGGTACTGGCCAACAAACCTGCGCACCAACGGGCGGTTGTAATCGACAAAGTAAGGCGACAGGTAACGCAAGCGGATCTGGTGGTAGTTTTCGGTCTGAATACTTTTCAGTTTGGGGAGCACCTGCGTACCCACCAGCACAATGTTGTAATGTTCGGCCAATGAAGTCAGGTTGGTTACAGCCATACTCACCTGGGCCTCGTTATCGGTCGGAATCAGAAATACATTCTCGCCGGTTTCCGACATCAGGGGCACAAGCGAATTGATTCCCTGCTGCAGGTTATACTCGTGAAAGCGCGCTTCTTTCGGGTTTGCTGCCAGTTCTTCCTTACAAAGCCTTACCAGCTGGGCATCGGCCGAATTAGAACTTCCGCTTTGCTGCAGGATAATGAAATTTTTATCGCCCATTTCGCGGGCCACATACGATGCCGTTTGCTCAACCTGGTACTCCCGCGTAGGATTTACCTTGAAATACCACGAATTGTTTTGTTCAAAGCTTCCATTGGACGCCAGCGGAGAAATCATTGGAATGCGGTTTTTAGCTGCAAAAGCAGCCACTGTTTCCTGTAATTCAGGATATACCGGACCAATAATCAGGTTCAAATCACGAAACTCTTCCATCTGCACCAGAGCGTTAATCATCTTTTGGTTGCTGACATCAAACACATACAATTCAATGTTCATGCCTTTGCGCTGTAAACTGTCCAAAGCTAGCAGCGACCCCTCATAAAATTCAAGAAATCCGGCTGCCCGCTGATCGATATTAACTCCGGCAAGAACAGCTGTGGTATCGCCCGGATTCGGTGTAAACTGCTTTGTAATGCTGATTTTGCTCATCAGCATCGCCTTATTTATACTTGCCGGCTCCGGATTTTCGTTTCCGGCCAGGTACAATGGCAACAAAAGGGCTGCTTTATATTTTTGGCTTTTGGCAACTTTCTCAGGCAAGCAATCCGTTGGCTGTTCCATCGGTTGATTGGCAGGTTCTGTTGGCCGGGAAATACCTGCTGCCGAAGTTTTGTTTTCTGAAGTGGACTGCGTTTTTTGCTGCGGAATCAGGATAGTCTCACCAGTTTCCAGGCTGCGCGACAGCAACGATGGATTGGCCCTTTTCAGATCGCTTACGTCAACGCCAAAACGGTTGGCCAGCGAGAAAAGTGTTTCGCCCCGTTCAACCTTGTATTTGGTCATCGGAGCATCATTCGTGGCAACAACCGGTTCGGCTTGCGGGGCCGCAGGTTTTACCGGAATTTTCAGTTTCATACCGGCTTTTAATCCATTCTGAAGCGCCGGATTGTATTTGAGCATTTCTTCGTGGGTAACGCCATAGCGCTGCTCGAGGCTGTACAAGGTCTCGCCCGATACGACCGGATGCACATTGTATTGCGAAACATCCAGCGGTTTGGTTTGATTATCCGCCGTGTCCCCTTCTTTTTGCCCTTCAGGAGTGCTGCTTACCGGAATTTTCAATACTTGTCCGGGCGCAACACCATTGGTAATTTCAGGATTGTTGCGGATTAACTCGTTGGGCGTAATGCCGTATTGTTTGGCAATGGAAAACAGGGTTTGTTTGCCGGCCACTTTGTGGTAATAGTATTCTTCTTCGGTTGCAGGTTGTTCCTGACTGGCTACCGGCACCACCTTTTTAGTTTCAGGAGCAGCTGCTCCTGCCGGAACTTTAACCGTGGTACCGGCTTTCAGAATAGCCGATAAACCCGGATTAGCCGACATAATATCTTTCTGGCTGACCTTATATTTCTGGCAAAGGGTGAAAACAGTTTCGCCTTTGGTTACAGTGTGCAAAACGTATTTTACTCCTGAAATTTCAACTTGCTTCTGCGAAAAACAAGGATAGGAAATTGAAATGCTTAAAGCAAAAACAAAAATTAAAGCAAATAACTTCATGATTCGGTTGAATAGGAAACAGGAGTCAAAAGTAAAATAAATGCCAGTACTTCACAAATAAGAAAGTACTGGCATAGTATTTAAATGAATGTAGATCCTTTAACCCGGGAATTAAGGCTTAAAAGGTTTTTTCGCCAAAATATTTCATAAACTGGGTGCGTTCCCAGGCCTGAGCCGATGTGGCAGACTGACTTAACGAACCTCTGAAATCGGCAATCGATTTGTATCCTTTCTGATCCATCCAGTCAGAAATACCCTGATTCATCCGGGTAATGGCTGACGGACCTTCGTGATAAATAACCGAAGCTACCTGAACAGCCGAAGCGCCGGTCAGTAAAAATTTGATAGCCGTTTCGGCCGAATGGATTCCTGATGTTGCCGATAAATCAACCTGAATCTGACCCGACAGAATACCGGTCCATTTCAATGGAAGAAGGTAATCGTGCTGAGTGCTCAAAACATCAGACACCACAACAGTTTCCGACTGAATATCGACATCCGGATTGTAGAAGCGGTTAAAAATGGTAATACCTGCAATTCCGGTTTCCGACATTTTTTTAACCATTCCGGCCAGGTTCGAGAAGTAATGACTGATTTTAACAGTCACCGGTATCTTCACCACCGAAAGTACTTTCTGAATGGTTTCAAAATAAAAGCTTTCACCTGTCTCGCTGGTTTTTGTGGCATCAGATGGTGTCACAAACATATTCAGTTCCAACGCATCGGCACCGGCTTCTTCAATTTTGCGGGCAAACAAAGTCCACTCGCTCGAACTTACGCAATTGATGCTGGCCACAATCGGAACAGTGGTTCTGGCTTTTACATCTGAAATTAGATGAAGGTATTTCCGGAGTGTATCTTCTTTGATCACATAATCAAAATAATCGAGGTATTCCGGATCGGAGTTCAGTCCGGTGCGAAGGCTGAGTTCTTCCTGCAATTCAGAAAAAATCTCTTCTTCGAATATGGATTTTAAAACAATGGCACCTGCACCTGCTTCGGCCAGTTTTACAACTTGTTCTGCATGACCGGTCATGCTGCTGCTGGCTGCAATTACCGGGCTTTTTAAATCGAGTCCGAAGAATCGGGTTGATATATTTGCCATAGTGATAGTGTTTAATTTAAATATAACAAATTAATTAGCCGGATTGTGCTTTTTCTGAAGGTATTCGTGCATGTTTGCAGCAGCTTTTCGGCCATCGCCCATTGCCAGAATTACAGTTGCACCACCACGAACAATGTCGCCACCGGCAAACATTTCAGGAATAGAACTTTGCATGGTTTCTTCGGTCACTTCAATAGTTCCCCATTTGCTCACTTTCAGGTCTTTTACTTCTGAAGGGATCAGCGGGTTTGGCGATACCCCAACGGCAACTACAACCAGATCAACCGGAATATCGTAGTCAGAACCTTCCAGAACTATCGGGCGGCGACGGCCCGATGCATCAGGTTCGCCCAAGCCCATCCGCTGCAAACGCATACGGTTTACTTTACCTTTTTCGTCGGAAAAATATTCAATCGGGTTAGCCAGGTTGATAAATTCAATGCCTTCTTCCTCGGCGTGATGCACTTCCTCTACACGGGCAGGCATCTCGGCACGCGAACGACGGTAAATAATCATGGCACGTTCGGCACCCAAACGTTTGGCTGTACGAACCGAGTCCATAGCAGTGTTACCACCGCCAATAACGGCAACGTTTTTACCTTTAATTACAGGCGTATCGAATTCGTCGCTGGCAGCGTTCATCAGGTTTACACGGGTAAGGTATTCGTTCGACGACATGATGCCGTTGAAGTTTTCGCCCGGAATGCCCATGAAACGCGGAAGTCCGGCGCCGCTGGCCACAAAGAAAGCCTCAAAACCTTCTTCTTTCAAGTCCTCGAAGCTGGCAGTTTTTCCAACAATAAAGTTGTTAATGAACTTCACACCCATTTTTTTGAGGTTATCAAGCTCAACATCAACAATTTTATTGGGGAGACGGAATTCAGGAATACCATATTTCAGTACGCCGCCAATTTCGTGCAAAGCTTCGAAAACAGTCACGTCGTAACCCAGTTTAATCATGTCGCCTGCAAACGAAAGTGAGGCCGGTCCCGAACCAATGGCTGCAATTTTAATTCCATTTGAAGGAGCAACTTCAGGAATCGACATGAATCCGCTTTCGCGTTCGTAATCGGCAGCGAAACGTTCGAGGTAACCAATGGCTACCGGGTCTTTTTTCATTTTTTGTGTATAGAAACAAGTCGATTCGCACTGTTTTTCCTGAGGACAAACACGTCCGCAAACAGCAGGAAGAGCCGATGTTTCTTTCAATGCTTTGGCTGCATCAAGAAATTGTCCCAGCTCAATGTATTTCACAAATTTCGGGATGTTGATGCTTACCGGACAACCTTCGATACAGGTTGGATTCGGACAATCCAGACATCTGGAAGCTTCAGCCTGCGCCTGATCGGGAGACAGCCCAGTATTTACTTCGCGGTTCTGATATTTGATGCGCTCAAACGGATCCATTTCTGGCATCCTTACGCGTTCTTTGGCTGTACGCTCCTTGTTGGCCATTTTTTTTCTCAGCTCAACGCGCCATTCTTTTTCGCGTTCAATCTGAAGATATTCTTTATTCGTTGACATTTCTTTCAGTTTAATTTTTGATTACAAATACCTTTCGAAAGCAGCTTTTTCTTCGTTGGCGTATCCACCAAGACGCATAATCAACTCATCGAAGTCAATCTGGTGAGCATCAAATTCAGGCCCGTCAACACAGGTAAAAAAGGTGTTTCCACCAACGCTTACGCGGCAGGCGCCACACATTCCGGTTCCGTCAACCATAATGGCATTCAAACTGGCCTGAGTCGGGATATTGTATTTTTTAGTCAGCAGCGAAGTAAATTTCATCATCACGGCCGGGCCAATGGCGATACATTCATCCACTTTTTCGCGCTGAATAACCATTTCGGCTCCCACGGTAACTACACCTTTGGTTCCGTACGATCCGTCGTCGGTCATAATAATCACTTCATCCGACCACTGGCGGATTTCGTCTTCCAAAATGAGGAGATCTTTGTTACGGGCTGCAAGGATTGATATCACGCGGTTTCCGGCTTTTTTAAATCCTTCAACAATCGGGAGCATAGGAGCCACTCCAACACCGCCACCACAAGCCAAAACGGTTCCTACCTGATGAATATGAGTTGCTTTTCCGAGCGGACCAACCATATCGAGGATGAAATCACCAACGCCTAACTCGAACAGTTTAGCCGAGCTCACTCCCATTTTCTGAACCACCAGAACAATCGTTCCTTTCACCGGATCGGCACCAGCAATGGTCAATGGAATCCTCTCCCCCTTTTCATCAACACGCAAGATCACGAAATGACCAGGCTTACGCGAACGTGCAATTCGCGGAGCTTCAACAACAAACTTGGCTACCTTTTCCGAAAAAAGTACCTTTTCAACTATCTGGTTCATCGTATTAGTATTTAATTAGATTTTTTGAAATGAAGCCCAAAATTAGTAATGTGACCAGAATATTTTCTAAAAACCAATTCTTTTTTGGAAGGTTAACTCAATTTAAGGGTAATCTTAAATAACTGTTAAGAATCGCCATCCGGAGCCGGTTCCAATGTTAAATTAAGGGTTTCGCAAAAAGAAAACTGTTCGGGTTCGCACGGAATATTCTATCTTTAAACTTTTGTTTATACCCGAAAGGGCGCTCAAAAAAGAAAGCAGGAAACTTTAACAATCAATAATTTAGAAGAAATTGGCCCAGGAATTTATTATCGCGTTGACCGAACATCGTGCTGTGGGGAATATTCTCGTTCCCATGCTGATTGAAGAAGAACGTTCGTATTACACTGTGAAAAAGACAGTTAAAATGCGCGACTACAAAAGCGGTGAAGTCAAACTGAACGATTCGGAGCTGGAATTGCTGAAGCTGATCGAAAATTACAGCGATGAAAACCTTGTAAAAAAATTCTCGAAGAAAAACGACAAACCAAACTTCTTCCAGAACCTGGACGAGGATTTATTTCTGAACCACATCAGCCCTTACATCGACAAATACATTTACCGCTGCATTTTGCTTTTGATGAAAGGCAAAACCCGGCTGTTTTACAAGCAGGTAAAATATTCGAGCCTGTACGACGAAGACATCATCCGGATTAACCCAAGTTTTTCAGAAAGTGTTTTCCATTTTTACCGCAATGAAAACGGCACCCGGTACCGACTGAAAATCAATCACGAAGGCAAACCTATCGAACTCCTGCATAAAACAATTCGAATGGTATGCACGCAACCGTGTTGTTTTGTGTATCTCAACCAGCTGTTTGTATTTAATCAGCTTTCGGGCAAAAAAATAGCACCTTTTCTGACTAAAGAATCGGTTTGGATTCCGCGGCAGGCCGAAGACAAATATTACCAGACTTTCGTCCTGAATATCATTAAAGAATCGGAGGTAAAAGCTACGGGTTTTGATATTATTGAAAGTAATCCACCCCGAAAAACCATACTTTCGCTGGAACAGGATTTGGCTTTGCGCCCTGTCATCATCGTCAAATTCAGGTACGACAACAGTGTTTACCTGGCCGATTCGGCTTCGAATGTGTTTGTAAGTTTCGAAAAAAAGCAAGACAACTATACGTTCCGGAAGTTTGTGCGCAACCGCGAATGGGAGAACGAACAACTGGATTTTTTGAAGTCGCTCGATCTGAAATACAAAAATGGTTTTTGGAACCCTAAAGAAGAAGACGAAAGCGACAGTTTTTACAGCCCGGTGCTGTGGTTGTCGAAAAACAGGGAAACGCTTGAAAACAGCGGCTACCTGATTCAGCAAAGCAAGCTTGAGAAAAAATATTACACCGGCACGCAGGTTCTCGACATTCAAATCAAGAGCGACGAAGACTGGTTTGACATTTATGCCATGGTGAAATTTGGCACCTACCAGATACCTTTTCTACGCCTCCGGAAGCACATTTTGAATGGCATCCGCGAATTTGAACTTCCATCCGGAGAAATTGCGGTTTTGCCAATGGAGTGGTTTTCGTCGTACAAAGAAATATTCCCGTTTGCCAAGATTGACGGCAATTCAATGAAGCTTCGGAAGCATCATTTTCAGCTTCTTCAGGATAAAGTAAAAGGTGTTGACCGCAATTATTTTCAGAAACTGGAGCAGATAAACTCGAGTTTCAGCACGCCGGTTGAGCTTCCGTCCGATTTGAAAGCCGAACTGCGCAATTACCAGAAAGAAGGCTTTAACTGGATGTACCATTTGTACGAAAACCAGCTGGGTGGCTGCCTGGCCGACGATATGGGTCTCGGGAAAACCCTGCAAACGCTCACGTTGCTTCTTAAAATCAAAAAAGAAAAGACTGAGATTGTTGTCCCCAAAATGGCTGACGATAACCAGTTGCAATTTTCACTATTTGACGCGCCCGAGACAAAAGTTGTGGCACAACCAGCATCGCTGATCGTAATGCCCACGTCGCTCATTCACAACTGGGAAAACGAAATACGGAAATTTGCGCCCTCGCTAAAGGTTTACAAACACGTGGGCAGCATGCGCAACAAGTCGAACAGCATGGCTTCGGTAATTTCGTATTACGACGTGATTTTGACCACTTACGGAACCCTCAGGAACGACGCGGAGATGCTCAGTTCGTACGATTTTTGGTACCTGATTCTGGACGAGAGCCAGAATATCAAAAACTCGTCGTCGAAAACCTACAAGAGCATTCTCGAAATCCGGTCGAAATACAAAATGGTTATTACCGGCACACCGATCGAAAACTCGCTTTCCGATTTATGGTCGCAGCTCAATTTCCTGAACAAAGGATTGCTGGGCAGCGAACCTTATTTCAAACGCGAATTCATTACGCCGATCGAGAAAAAGAACGATGAAGAGCAGCAGAAAAAACTGCAAAAACTGATTCACCCGTTTGTGCTGAGACGTAAAAAAGAAGAAGTGGCAAAAGACCTTCCGGCTATGACCGAGCAGGTTCGCTACTGCGAAATGACCGAGGCGCAGAAGGAAATTTACGATTCTGAAAAATCGGCGATCCGCAATGCCATCCTGAAAAATATTGAGTCGAACGGGCTGAAAAAATCGGCATTGGTGGTGCTACAGGGCTTAACCAAACTTCGGCAACTGGCCAATCACCCTTCGCTGGTGACCAAAGAAAACCAGATGGAATCGGGCAAATTCGACGAAATATACAGCTGCCTGAAAAACCTGCTGGCCGAAAACCATAAAGTACTGATATTTTCATCGTTCGTAAAACACCTGGAACTTCTTCAGGCTAAAATCGAATCGAAAAACTGGAAATACTCGATGCTCACCGGAAAAACTACCGACCGGCAGGAAGTGATCCGCCAATTTCAGGACGACCCCGACAACCATATTTTCCTGATTTCGCTCAAAGCCGGTGGTGTTGGGCTAAACCTCACTTCGGCCGACTATGTTTTCATTATCGATCCATGGTGGAACCCTGCTGCGGAAAATCAGGCCATCAACCGCGCCCACCGCATCGGTCAGGATAAAAAAGTGTTTGTTTACCGGTTTATCACCGAAGATTCGATCGAAGAAAAAATTCAAATCCTGAAATCGAAAAAATCGGCGCTTGCCGAGAAATTCATCAGCTCGAACAACCCGCTCGACGAGATTAACCAGGAAGAAATTATGAGTTTATTCAGTTAATCAGGCGTTTTCCGAATTACTTTTCGATTTACATTTGCGCCTACAAAAAAAATCACCAGTTATTTGTCTTCCGGAAGTGTTCCAAACGACGAATAACTCTTTCCAACAAAATTTATGAGACAATTTGCAATTTTTCTGATTCTCTTTTTTATTGTTTCGGGTATCAACGCCCAGAAAACATTAAGTCTGAAAGACGCCACACTTGGGCAAACCAGCTATCTGAAACCCAAAATGCCGACACAAATAAAGTGGAGAGATTCGAACCATTTGATGATGGTATTGGATTCTGTGCTGTTTCAGCTTGAACTTCAAAAACAAGACCGGACTCCGTTGCTTTCACTATCGGAATTAAATACCGCTTTGAAATCAGAAGGATTGACAGCCGCTAAATATTTACCTGAGTTTTCGTTTATTAATCCGGCGCAAGTGTGGTTTAAAAACAATAACTGGATTGTAATTTTCGACTTGAATACCAAAAAGGTAAGCCAGAGCTTCAATTATCCTGAGGCTGCTGAAAACTTCGATTTTTGCACTTCAAATCTGTCGCTTGCATTTACGGTGAAAAACAACCTTTTCATCACCGGAAAATCAGGAATTCAGCAGATTACCAACGACAAAGAACAATTCATTATAAATGGAGGGACTGTTCACCGCAACGAATTCGGAATCGAAAAAGGAACATTCTGGTCGCCTTCAGGCGCAAAACTGGCCTTCTACCGTATGGACGAAACCATGGTTGGCGATTACCCGCTGGTTGACTACATGACGCGCGAAGCCGAATTAGTTGACATCAAATATCCGATGGCCGGAATGACCAGTCACCAGGTAAAACTGGGCGTTTACAACCCGGCAACAAAACAAACTGTATTCCTGAAAACCGGTGAACCACTCGATCATTACCTGACCAACATTAGCTGGAGCCCCGACGAAAAAAGCATTTTCATTCAGGAACTGAACCGGGAGCAAAACGACATGAAGCTGAACCAGTATGATGCTTCGACCGGCGAATTCATCAAAACAGTACTGGAAGATCGGGATGCCAAATACATCGAACCACTTCATCCGATTGTCTTCTCAAAAAGCAATCCGGAGAAATTTTACTACCAAAGCCGCAAAGATGGCTGGAATCACGTTTACCAGTGCACGGTAAAAGATGGAATTGTTGCTCAAATCACTAAAGGCGACTGGGAAGTGACCGAATTATCAGGTTTCGATGCTAAAGAAGAAAATATGTTTTTCGAGGCGACCAAAGAAAGTCCGATCGAACGCCACTTTTACCGCGTGAATCTCCGTTCAGGAAAGACTGATAAATTGACAGCTGAATCCGGTACTCATGCGTGTATTTTATCACCCGATCAGCAAAACATTGCCGACGCATGGACCAGCACCGACATCCCCGGAAAACTCGATCTGATTTCAATAAAAAAGAATACCCGGCAAACCATTTTTGCGGCCGAGAATACCCTTAAAGATTACGATTTAGGCGAAAATACAGTGTTCACCATCAAAGCATCCGACGGCACAACCGATTTGTATTGCCGGATGATTAAGCCCAACAATTTCGATCCGGCGAAGAAATATCCGGTAATTGTTTATGTATATGGCGGCCCACACGCGCAACTCGTCAATAAAACATGGTTAAACGAAGCCCGCTGGTGGCAATATTATATGGCGTCGAAAGGATATATAGCGTTTACAGTTGATAGCCGCGGATCGGCTAACCGCGGTCAGAAATTCGAGAATGTGATTCACCGGAACTTAGGAGTTACTGAAACTGCCGACCAGATGTGTGGCATCGATTACCTGAAATCGCTTCCTTATGTCGATGTCAACCGGATTGGCGTGCATGGCTGGAGCTACGGCGGATTTATGACCTTAAACCTGAAGCTCAAACATCCTGAAATTTTTAAAGTTGCTGTTGCCGGAGGGCCGGTTATTGACTGGAGTTTGTACGAAGTGATGTACGGCGAACGATATATGGATACACCGCAGGAAAATCCGGAAGGGTATAAAAATGCCAATATGCTGAACTACATTGACCGGCTCAGCGGGAAACTGATGATTATTCACGGTGTTCAGGATCCGACAGTTGTGATGCAGCACAGTATGCAGTTCCTGAAAAAATGCATCGATTTAGATAAGCAGGTTGACTTTTTTGTTTACCCGACGCACGAGCACAATGTTCGCGGGAACGATCGGGTACACCTGATGGAAAAAATCAGCAGTTATTTCCTGGATAACCTTTAGTGCAGCCGCTATTCGAACCGTATAGGTTCAGGTCCGCGCGGCTGGAAAGTATAAAAGCGGTTTTTTGAAACGCCATCGAGTACAAAACCAAACGGAGAAACATCGCTCGGGTGATTGGGGTAATAAGCCAGTCGCAACTGGATGGTTTTAAAGACAAGGTTTTCATTCCGGATGCGAAGGCCAACCCCCACCCCTGCATAGTATTTCTGCCGGAAAACAGATTGATTGGATGGGCCTACCAGGCCAACATCTAGAAATGAAAATAAAGCCGACTGGAAATTTAAAACCGATCGTTTCTGGAACATCACATTTTCGATATTTAAACTCAGCCGTTGTTTTCCAATACCAATTTGGCTACCAAACCCGCGGATTCCGTAATTATTAAGTAACCGCAGGTTTTCAACATCAAACCTGTTTATTCCATAGGTATAATTCAGCTTGATAAATTGGCGCGATTTTACATTACAAATATTGAACAGGCGCGAAATAAAATCAACTTTCAGATCAATGATACCCTGCTCCAGATTCGAGCGGGTGAAATAACTTCCGACGCCAAGCGATGTGTATAAATAGAATGGGCTACTTTTAAACAAATTACCGGTCGATAAAAAAACGTGGCCATACCCGCGGTCTTTAAATTCGTTGTGATCCAAACCAAAAACCAGCTCGTACAAATAACCTTTGGGAATATCCTCAGTAATTCCATAACTGTAAACCAGGTAATCGCGAACGTACGACCGATGCGAAAAGCTTAAACCTCCCAGATAAAATGTACTGTTGGCAAAATACTGCTTGTTATTGGCATCGGGCAAAGGCCGTTCATAAAAATGCGAATATCTGATCCGGCCAGACAGAGTCATCTGGAAACGGCTGTCGTTCGGGTTTACACCAAGTTTTAACCGCCGGCCATACCAGCCATCCAGAAAAAGATAATTAAGCGATGTTTTACTTTCAACCCGATCGTTCAATCCAACCTTGTCAGATCTGAAACTTCGGAAAACGGATAACCCACCGGCATAAACCGACTGTGGACGAAGGAAATCACGATCAAGCGAAATAAAAAAACCATCGCGAAGATACGTTTTGGCGTAACCAGCCGAGAAATTGATAAACCGCCCCATGATATTATTCACCGAATAATAGGTCTCGAAACCAATATGTGGCTTCATATCAGCATGTCCAACGATTGTCGTTCCAAATTCATGACCGACTCCCAAAATATTTTTATCGTAAACGCCCACTTCACCCTTATTGATGCTCCCAATTCCTCCGGTAATACCAATTGAAAACACGTCCTGCGTGAGCACCAGAACATCAACAAGATTGGGAGTAAGCACACGGGGAGTAATTATTATCCTGACGTCTTTCAGGTAAGGTAAACTACGTAAAAGTCGCTCGTTATCCATCATCAGATCAGGATCCAGCAATTGTCCGTCCTTAAACCAAAGGTTCTTCTGAATAACATACAAGTTCGACTTTGAATGCAACGTATTTGCTGCCTTTTCAATCCAGATGCTGGTTGTTTTGGCCGTATCGTCAAAGGTTGGCCCAAAAACCTTGAGCGATCGTATCGAGACGGATGCGATGGTTTTATTTTTAAACCCTTTGTAATACTCGTACGACTGCAAATCCTTGCTGATACCCGAATCGCCAACCGAGCAGATCATGGTTCCGTACAACCATCTGGTTACTTTATGGCGCGAGGCTTTAATTGCCAAACTGTCGTAAAATAAAGCACCATTTTTATTTGACGGAACGAAACCCAGAGAGTCACTTTTTTGCACAGCAGCTTCCTTCCCAGCAAGGGACAAACAAGAAAGCAACATAAGTGTAAGGCAAACAATTTTCATGACACATCCAATCCGATTCCAAAACCTAAAAGTATTCAAATAATTACAAAAAGTTTCCGCTGAAAGAAGATTCCTTCCCTTAACAAGATGTTTGACAAGGATATCTTCAGGTAAAAAATATACGCTAATCAAAAGAACAACGCTTTCTGCCAATTCTTTATTTCCATTTTTTGAGGAGAATTTAAACAACCCGGATAAAGCCCGATTTATGCAAACAACCGAGTGATTTTATGAATCAAAATCGAGCCCGATAGTCTATTTTATTAAATTTGCGTCGAAATGCTGAACTTAAAAGAATTATACAAGAAAAACATATACGGGGTTATGGGAACCCTGATCTTCCACATTTTGCTGATTACCGGCTTTTGGGTTTCTGAATTAAACTTCAAAATCAAAAACGAAAAAGAAGAAGTCATTTTACTTGACTTTGTTGCTCCACCACCCGAAACTAAAGAGATTCCGGAACCCGATAAGAAACAGGACAATGCCGCAAACGAAAGCAGCAAAAGCCAAAGCAGCCAGAATATGGGAACGAATCATGGGGTTAACGACGCCATGAAGAACGATAAATTTTTTGACAAGAGTTACCAGCGCGATATCGAGGACGCTGAAAAAATGGTGGACCGGGTAAACAAACAACTCTCTAAAAAAGTACCACAAACCAAACAGTTTGCAATGCCCGAAGCTGTTACCGAAGGACAGGATCCGGATTCGATAAAAAACACGATTTATTCAGGAAAAAGCAACATTCACTACTTCCTCGAAAACAGGTTTCATGTGAGGCTGCCCATCCCTGTTTTTCTGGCAAAAAGCGGTGGACTTATTACCATTGACATTCAGGTTGACCGATCGGGTAAAGTTATTAAAGCCGAAGCCAGATCAGCCGGCAAAATTAGCGATCCGATGTTACCGGTGTATGCCACACAAGCTGCCGAGCGAACTGTTTTTAATGCCGACTCCAAAGCCCCTGCAATTCAACGCGGAACCATTACTTACCGGTTTGTAGCTCAGTAACATTCAGCTGATTTACAGCAAACAACAACTTTAACATCATTTAACAATTCTTTTCACAATTTTAGAACTCTGGACCATACATTTGTAGTACATTTTTTTTCATAAGTTTAGGTTTAGTTAGGTTAGTTAGTTTAAGAGAGGAAAGGTAGAACAGAGGTTCTACCTTTTTATTTTTATACAAATCCGTAAGCCGCTGAGCAAAAGACTTTTGCACCTTCCCAGAATACTATTACCTCTATTTTTTTATGCTGAAAGTAAATTTGCCCATATGCGAGTATTTGCTTTGCCTTTCAACAAAGCGCTATTAGACACCTAACTAAAAATGATGTTTTAACGTAACCTTTCAAATAATATAGCCAAAACAGGGTAAGTTGCAGTCAAATTCAAGTATCGGGCGATGTGTTTAAACACCAAATATTCTGTCGGCAATTTATTATTCATAAACATTTCGATTGAAAATAGGACAAAAACATTTGCATTTTCAACAATTTATAGTGATTTTTAAACCGGATGTATTTACTGTAACTTTTAACAACAGTTCATCTTCAAAAATTTAATCTTTTGCGATGATTGATTATTCAAACCTTGACTTATTAAATGGAATTCAGAGGAATGATACTATTGTGCTGCAATATATCTACAGGAATTTCTATTCAAAGATTAATTTTTTCATCAAAAAGAACAGCGGAGATGATGATGATGCCAATGATGTTTTTCAGGAAGCAATTATTATTATTTACCGTAAACTGAAAGCCAATGAACTGGTGTTAGACTGCTCATTTGAAACCTATTTATATTCGGTTTGTCGTTTCCTGTGGCTAAAACAACTTGACAAAAGAAAGATTGAAAAGGAAAAAATTAAAGACAACCATGAATATAGCGAGGATATTTATGACGACGGGCTCGAGAAAGTCGTTGACCTGAATGAACGATACCGACTCTACCAAAAGCATTTCACAAATTTAGGCAAGGATTGTCAAAAGGTTTTGCAATTGTATTTTGATAAAGTCCCGCTCAAGAATATTGCTCAGATCATGGGATTTAAGAGCGAAAAATACGCTAAAAAGCGCAAGTTTAAATGCAAAGAGTACCTGATCAAGAGCATTAAGCAAGACCTCGAATACAACAAAATACTTAGCGGAGATAATTAATTTCTGCGGGTAAAAACTACTTCAGAACGACCTTTTCGCACTTTACTCCCCGATTGATGAATGTTGCAGCATTTCTTTCGAAAATCTCGACATTTTCGGTGGTGTAATATTTTACTGTTCCCGATTTTGAGCACCTGTTATCCATTTCAGGATGGCGGCTTAAATATTCGAGTAACTTACCGCTTACCACTTTACCCTGCTCCAACAGTCTTACATTTTCAGGAACAAATCGCCTGATTACCGGCAATAATAAAGGATAATGCGTGCAGGCCAATATAATCGAGTCAATATCCGGATCGGCGGCTAAAAGATTGCGAATATTCTTCGACACAAAATATTCGGTACCGGGAGTATCTATTTCGTTATTCTCAACCAGAGGAACCCATATTGGACAAGCCTCCTGTGTTGTTTTGACGACCTTGCCATCAGACCATTTTTCGAGTTCAATCGGGTACGAGTTGGAAAGAACGGTTCCTGAGGTTCCCAGAATACCGACATGACCGTTCCGGGTAAAATCACCAATTGCTTCCACCGCCGGCCGTATAACGCCCAAAACACGGCGATTGGGGGCGATATGGGGCAAATCGTTCTGCTGAATATTGCGCAGCGCCTTGGCCGATGCTGTATTACAAGCTAAAATGACCAGCTGGCAACCCATGTCAAACAGTTTATTTACGGCCTGCAGCGTGTATTCGTAAACCACTTCGAACGAACGCGAGCCATAAGGCGCCCGGGCATTGTCGCCCAGGTATATAAAATCATATTCAGGCATCACCTGAATAAAGTCTTTCAGGATAGTTAACCCGCCGTAACCCGAATCGAAAACCCCAATGGGTTGGTACTGATTTGCCATTTTTGCAGATTTTTAACAAAATTAAAAAAGCCATCTTAAATAAGATGGCTTCTCCAATATTTTATTGGCACTACTACTGAATGCCTAATTTTGTTTTAACAAACGGAAGAAGGTCAACACTTTCTTTTGAGTTGTAAATAATTACCCTTGCACTCATATCGAAAACATAAATCAAACCTTTTTCGGCACCAACATCTTTAACCGCTTTATCGGCCTTGTCGAATACAGGTTTCAATAATTCAGCCTGTTTTGCCTGAAGTTGTTGCTGTGCATTTTGCTGATAAGTTTGAATACGTTCGTTTTTTGCATTCAAATCATCTTCTTTCATTTTCCTTACAGTTTCTGATAAAGAATCTCTTTTGGAAGCATATTCCATATATAATGTTTGGAATTCCTTTTGCATAATACCCAATGCATCTTCGAGTTCCTTCTGATAAGCAGTAAATTTCTTTTCAGCTTCAGCTCTTTCAGGCATAACTTGAATAAGGGCTTGCAAATCAATATGGCCAAATTTTGGAGCCTGGGCCTTGGCAAAGCTTGCCGAAAACATCAGAATTCCTAAAACAAAAATTTTGAAAACACTTTTCATACTTTTCTAGATTTAATTTTTATTGTGACAAAAATAGAATATTAATTTTTATAACCAAGTTTGGTTAAAACCTGATCGGAAAGATCGAATTTTGGGTTGGTATAAATCAAGGTAATACCGTTTGCCTTATCGAAGATTACAGCATAACTTCCTTCTGTTGAGATTTCCTGAATGGCATTAGCAATGTCTTCCTGAATAGGCTTAATTAATCCCTGGCGTTTCTTGAACAAATCGCCATCCCTGCCAAAATATTTACGTTGCAGCTCTTTGTATTCCTTTTCTTTCGTGATGATTACGTCTTCGCGCTTGCGTTTCATTTCATCAGAAAGCAGCACACTTTCCGATTGAAAATCCTTATACATCTGCTCGATTTCAGCATGCATCGATTCCAGTTCTTTTTGGTATTGACCTGAAAGCTGATCTAATTGCTCCTGTGCAGCTTTGTATGATGGTATATTTTCCAGAATATATTCTGTATCAACATATGCAAATTTCTGCGCGAAAGAGGTTGCTGCTGCCAGCAATAAAAAACCTGTGATAACAACTAATTTCCTCATGGTGTTTGTTTTTAATTATTTCATAAGAGGTTTAGCAAAATCCAGACCAATTTAAACGATTAGAATTGTTGCCCGATTACAAAATGGAACTGACTTCCGGCAGCATCACTTTGTCCGGGAACTTTATCAAATCCATATCCCCAGTCAATACCCATCAAACCAAACATTGGCAGGAAGATGCGAACACCGGCACCAGCCGAACGATGAAGCTTGAACGGGTTATAATCGTCAAAATTATTCCATGCATTACCGGCTTCAAGGAATCCAAGCACATAAATGGTTGATGACGGTTTCAGGATTACCGGGTAACGGAGTTCCATCGACAGTTTATTATAAATGTTCGATCCCTGTGAGCTGCTTAAACTATAGTCTTTGTAACCACGCAGTGATACAATGTCACTTCCGTACAGGTTATATCCCGACATGCCGGATCCCCCAACGCGGAATCCTTCGAATGGTGATTGACGGTATTTGTTGTAATGACCAAGGAATCCGTATTCAAATTTCGTATGTAAAACCAGGTTGGTGTTTTTTGAAAGCGGTGAATACCAGTCGCCTTTAAACATCCATTTGTGGTATTCAATCCATTTGTAACGTTCCGACAACCCAACCTTGCTGTAGTCAATTCCGTTCAGAAGTGAATAAGGGGGAGTTAACTGAAGCGAGAAGGTAAAACTGGATCCACGGCGGGTGTACAGCGGATTATCCATTGAGTTACGACCGAAAGCTGTTTTAAAGCTAAAGTTGTTAAACCCACCAT
The DNA here is from genome assembly GCA_963678915.1 of Prolixibacteraceae bacterium. GTDB lineage: Bacteria > Bacteroidota > Bacteroidia > Bacteroidales > Prolixibacteraceae > Aquipluma. The sequence goes on along the minus strand of OY787458.1, from coordinate 4,112,455 downwards.
TTCCGGTTCCTGTTCCGTCGTTAAGGAAGTAATAATAACCGGCCATATTCTGCAGTTTGTAATGCTGGAACGAAAGTTCGTGATACAGAGTAAAATAGTCATCGGGCCACCTCAGGCGATAACCGTAACCAACCGCAACAGCCGAAGTAATCTGAATCTGGTCGTTGGCCGAAGTCTGGTCCTGGTAACTGTAGTTCGTTCCATAATCGTAACCGCCATAGCCATAGCCATAACCATAACCGTACGGAGAATATCCGTAACCATATGGAGAATAGCCACCGTAACCTCCGTAGCCACCATAACTTCCATAACCGCCGCCGCCATAACCATACGGATCGTTGTACATACTGCTGTATGAATTATTGGCCGAGTAGTTTACCTTCGAATGTGAGAACGAAATGGTGAATGAATTAGGTTTTTTACCTCCGAACCAAGGTTCAGTAAACGAGAAACTATACGATTTATAGAATTTTCCACTGGTTTGAGCCCTTAAACTCAACGCCTGTCCGTCGCCGGTAGGCAGTGGACGCCATGCTTCCTTGTTAAAAATGTTCCGCACCGAGAAGTTCGAGAATTTCAACCCGATTGTTCCCACAAACATATTGGCACCCCAACCTCCTGAAAGTTCAATCTGGTCGTTTGCCTTCTCGGTAAGTTTGTATTCAATGTCAACAGTTCCGTTTTCAGGATGAGGGCGTACATCCGGAGCAATTGCTTCGGGGTCGAAATGCCCAAGCTGTGACAATTCCCTTACAGTACGGATGATCGCTGATTTATCGAACAAATCGCCGGGTAAAGTACGAAGTTCGCGTCGGGCAACGTGCTCGTTGGTTTTGGTATTTCCTGCAATAATAATTTTATCGATTGTAGCCTGACGGCCTTCACTAAGGCGCATTTCAAAGTCGATGGAGTCGTTCTCAACCCTTGTTTCCATCGGTGAAAGGTTGAAGAATAAGTACCCATGATCCAAATAATCGCTGCTTACAGCGTCCTCGTCGTCTTTGGTACGTTTATCCAACAATTTCTGATCGAAAACATCACCCTTTTTAATACCCAGTCGGGCTGAAAGATAATCGCTTGGATAAATGGTGTTTCCAACCCATTTAATATCGCGGAAATAATATTTATTTCCTTCTTCAATCCAAACATCCAACCGTACACGGTCGTTGTTCAGTTTCGTGATCGAATCTTTGGTTATGGTTGCATCGCGATAGCCTTTTTCGTTGTATTTCTTAATCAGGTTGATTTTATCTTCGGCATACTTCTCGTTGGTGAATTTTTTCGAGCTGAAGAAGTTCTTGATCTTTTTAGCCTTGGTTTTCTTCATCGATTTATCGAGCATACCCGACTTTAAGTTGGTATTTCCATGATAAACGATCTCGCTGATTTTTACTTTTTCCTTTTTGTCAACATTAATATCGAGAATCACACTGTTGTTTTGTGTGGTATCGTCGCGCTGAACGATTTTAACATCAGTGTTTAAAAACCCTTTATCAAGGAAAATATTCTTGATGATTTTTTGGGCAGTACCCACCTGGTTATCAGTAACCTGACTACCTTTCAGAAGTAATACTTTTTTGGTAATATCGTCCTTTTCCGATTTGGTTACCCCGTTGAAATTAACTTCGGCAAGCCTCGGACGTTCCTGTAAGTTAATTCTAAGCCAGATGTTGTCGCCCACAATTTTATCGGCACTAATTTTAACGTCAGAAAATAAACCGTGATTCCAAAGCTTTTTTATTGAGTTTGTAATTGCATCGCCCGGAACTATAATTTTATCGCCAACACTCAGGCCGGATATCTGCAATAAAACCTGGGTATCCAGATAACGAATCCCCTGAACATCGATGCCGGCAATTACATATTCTTTTGGACTTGAGTAATAGATTGAAAAATTAATGCTGTCACGATCAGCCTCCTGTGAAAGGACTTTTAGGCTGATTAACAGCAGAATAAAAAAGAGTTTTATTTTACGCATTCTATCTCGTTATTGAATTAGCTTATTAGTTGTTGACTTGTTCTTCCAAATCTTCTTTCCCTGTTCTGAAAATCATATATGGCCTCAAATAAATCTTCTTTCCTAAAATCGGGCCATAATTTAGGCGTAAAATACAACTCGCTGTATGCAATTTGCCACAATAAGAAATTACTAATCCGGCATTCGCCGCTCGTTCTTATAAGCAATTCCGGATCAGGCATTTCTGACGTATTAAGAAAACAGTCCATCAAATCAGTATTAATATCCGAAGGTTCAAGTTTTCCCAATTTCACCTGTTCAGCCATGCGTTTTACAGCTTCTACAATTTCCCATTTCGAGCTGTAACTCAGGGCCAATACAAGCGTCAATCCTGTGCATGTATTAAGCCGATCAATTGACCACGACAGTTTATCCTGTACATGTTGGGGCAGGCTTTTTACGTCTCCGATAACCTGAAGGCGAACATTGCTTTTCTGCAGTTCGTCGGTTTCGTCGGAAATAGCCTGTACCAGAAGTCCCATCAGGGCGTCAACCTCATCTTTCGGGCGAGCCCAGTTTTCGGTAGAGAAAGCATATAGTGTTAAGTATTTCACTCCTATTTCGCCGGCACCCTCAACAACCGAACGAACAGCTTCAACGCCATGCTCATGACCAAAAGTGCGCTCGTTGCCAAATTGTGCTGCCCAACGGCCGTTTCCGTCCATAATTATGGCAACATGTTTGGGTACCTTATCTTCTATCAGTTTATCTTTAAATGACATTTTCAAACGTTTAAACTTTCTCTGCCAATTTTCCCGCTCCAAAAATACTTTTTATTCCTTCCGGTTTTTATTCCATATCCCCCAGTCGAGCATTCTCTTTTTGGGTGTTCTCAGTTCCCAATCCTGATTTTGTCCTATAATCTTATATACCAAATGAATACCGAAATATGCCACCCAATCGTTATTATGATATTGGTCAGTATATTTAACCTGAACATCCTCCTCATTAATGTAACTCAACGGATCGTCCAGGTCATCCAGCTTGTCAGACAATGATTTACGCAATCCGCCTTCCACACCAATACCCCACTTCCGGCTAAGATTATATTTCACACCAAGGCCAAACGGGATTGTAGGAGCAATTACGCCTCCTGATGTGTGTGCATAGTTAAAATAAGTCGGATCGACCAGCGGAACCAGTTCATCATGCCGGAATTCGTAATTATACATCTGTACTCCAACGCCTCCAAACAGGAAGGTTGACCAAGGCGTTTCCTTATCTCCAACAATATATTTCAAGTAATTAAACTCAAATAAAAGTGAAATGTCCATTACATTTTTACTGAATGGCCAATTGGCCTCATCGTACTGGCCTTCAGCTCCAATCGTTCCGTTCAGGACGTTAAATCGCAAACCATACCTGGGATTAAAGTTGTATCTCAAAAAAGCACCATAGGCCGGATTCACCGATTTCTGGAAATCAACCTTTGTCATATCGCCGAAATAGGTTCCGCCGCCGCCAAAGATACCAATATCAACACTTGTTTGAGCAAGCGATGTTACAGTCAGAAATCCCATCAGAAAAAATACCAATAATTGCTTCATCGAAATGCATTTTTGAAAGGGTTTAAAACTCTATAAATCATTCAGGCACTATCATTTAGACTCTGAACATAACACCTTTCAAGTGCTACAAAAGTAATATAATTCTACTACATTCAAGTCTGGTGCCTCTTATAAAACCCAAATAGAGGTTAAAAATTGTTAAGTTGGGAAGAAATCAATTTCGCTTATCAACGCCCCACATCAGTTTATTCCGGAGTGTGGAAAAGAAGCTGTGTCCCTTCAATCTGATAGTCTTTACTTTAAAGGGCGCTTTGCGTATTTTAAGGTATTCGGTGAAATAGATTGGCTCCGATTTGGAATCGATTGAGGCAAGGTAATGAAGCCCACGACCTTCAACATGTAAAGTAATGGAATGATGATCGGGAACAACCACTGGTCTTACCGTTAAATTATGCGGTGCAATCGGGCTTATCACAATGTTTTCGGAATCCGGAGTTAAAATTGGACCTCCAACACTGAGTGTGTATGCGGTTGAACCGGTTGGTGTCGCCACAATTAAACCGTCGGCCCAATAAGTATTCAGAAATTCGTCATTAATATAAGTGTGGATATTGATCATCGACGATGAATCGAGCTTGGTAACCGCAATTTCGTTTAAAGCATATTGAAGCTCTGTTTGCTTTTCAGAAACGATTTCCAGTTCGAGAGCTGTCCGTTCGTCAATCAATATATTTCCCTCAATGATATCATCAATGGCACTTTCAATCTCTTCGCGCGAAATATCCGAGAGAAAGCCCAACCTTCCGGTATTAATTCCCACTAACGGAATCGATCCGTTTTTAGCCAGTAAGAATGATTTCAGGAAAGTTCCGTCACCGCCCAAACTGAACATATACGAAACATCGTCGGGCAAATCGTTGCTATCATCGAACAAACCGGTGATTGACGGAAAAATACCGCAGTCGTGCTGCATATATTCCCAAAATGGCCGATATACATAACATTCAACCTGTTTCGCTTTTAAACGATTGAATAGCTGCATTAACTCCTCAATAAAATCCGGATTAACGGTTTGCCCGTAAAATGCTATTTTCATGAATGGTAGAAACTTTAAAACAGAATTATAAATTCATAAACTTCATCAGCTGCTCTATTCTGTCCTCGTACATATTTTTGATGGTCGAATTATCCATATAAACAGCGATGATATTGTAGTCGTACCGCACAAAGGTTTGAATTATTGCGGATAAATCAACCACGTTTATCTTTAATGTTACCGTCATTCGTTTTGAATCAACTTCAGGAGAAACATAAAAGCTAAGTATTTTGGCATCATTACCTTCAACAATCTGGGCAATCTGCGAAAGCGAATAGTCGATGGCATTCAATTCAAGAACAATCACACCTCCCGGCTCATGAACGGCAACCAGGTCGGCAAATTTCTGGGCCAGATCGAAAACCGTGATAACTCCGCAATACTGATTATACATATCGAGTACTGGCAAAGCGCTTAGCTTCAAACTTGAAATGGTTAAAAAAACCTCGTAAATATGTTGATTGGAGCGTATAAACGGCGAAAGTAAATGATCGGAATAATCTCCAAGAGGCCTGTCGATGATGTTTAAATCGTATATGATTTTATCAGAAATTAACCCAACCAACCTCTTTCCATCAACAACCGGAAGATGTGAAATCCTGAAAATTTCCATCCAGTTCAATGCCTTCTGACCGCTATCAGTCAGGCGCAGAGGAGGAACAACTTCAGATAGAAGGTCTTGTGCAGTCATTTTTTTAAGTTTTCAATGCGCTTGGTGTCAAATCTTAATCGTAAATTGCGCCCTTAAAATACGATTATGACCAGACTTAGCGTAAATATAAATAAAATAGCAACACTACGAAATTCGCGTGGTGGAAATACCCCAAGCGTACTCGACGCTGCAATAAACTGTCAAAAATTTGGTGCTCAGGGAATTACAATTCATCCACGCCCCGACGAACGACACATTCGCCGCCAGGATGTTTTTGATATAAAACCACATATAACTACTGAATTTAACATTGAAGGTTACCCCAGCGAAGAATTTATTCAGATGGTAATCGAGGTGAAAGCGCATCAGGTTACGCTCGTTCCCGATTCGCATGACCAATTAACCTCCGATCATGGCTGGGATACAGTCAAACATTTGGATTTTTTGAAAGAAGTGATTGCCCGGTTCAAAGCTGCCGGAATTCGCACCTCGATTTTTGTTGATCCTGATCTGGCCGCCATCGAAGGGGCTAAAGCAACCGGCACCGACCGCATTGAACTTTACACCGAACCATTTGCAAGCATGTACCCTGCCGATCCGGTAAAAGCAGTTGCTCCCTTTAAAGAAGCAGCCATACTGGCACACAAGTTAGGTTTGGGCATTAACGCCGGTCACGATTTAAGCCTGAAAAACCTCCGGTTCTTTCACGATCACGTGCCATTTCTCGATGAGGTCTCGATTGGTCACGCGCTCATTGCCGATGCGCTTTATATGGGACTAAAAAATACCATTCAGGATTATCTGTATTGCCTGAAATAAACTGCAATGAAGCTTTTCTATAGAGAAGAAGGCGAAGGATTTCCGGTTGTAATAGTGCACGGACTTTATGGATCGTCTGATAACTGGCTGACTGTCGGCAAAAAGCTTTCGGCCAATTACAAGGTTTATATGATAGATCAGCGCAATCACGGGCGCTCGCCGAATTCGGAGGAGCACAGCTATGAAGCGATGAAAAACGATCTGGCTGAATTTTTCGACCAGCAAAACATTGAAAAAGCTATCTTAATTGGGCACAGCATGGGCGGAAAAACAGCCATGTGTTTCGCTGCCGATTATCCCGAACGAATTGAAAAACTGATCGTTGTGGATATTGCACCAAAAGATTACTTTTTGCTGAACGACGAAAGCCAGTACTACCTGCACAACAACATTTTACGGGCAATGCTCGAAATCGACTTTAACCGGATGGAAACCCGCAAACAGGTTGAAGATTTTCTGAACGAGCGAATCGACAGCACTCAGATTGTTCAGTTTTTGCTAAAGAATGTTCACCGAAATAAAGAAAGTCATCAGTTCGAATGGAGATTGAATGTTCCGGTTTTGTACGACAATTTGGATGAAATTATCAAAGGCGTAAATGCTCACTGGTTCGACGACCGATTACCCATTAAAAATTACTCGGTATTGTTCATCAAAGGAGCCAATTCAAACTACATTCTTCCAGAAGATTACCCATCAATTCGCCGGATTTACCCTGAAGCAGAAATTGCCTTAATTCCAGATGCCGGACACTGGCTCCATGCCGAGCAGCCTCAACTTTTCATGGACGAACTTTGGAGTTTTTTACGGAAAGCATTTTAAATATTCAAGGTTCCAAATTCCAAGTTGCACAACCTGGAACTTGAAATTTGGAATTTGGAACGCTCTTACCGATTATATTTCTCAGTTATTTGCTTCAAAAATCGTTTGTGATTTGCCCGGACCTGGCTCCAGGTAAAGCGCCAGCCCCAGTTTCCGGCAGCAACTCCGGGCGTATTCATGCGTGCAGCTGAATCCAGACCCAAAATATCCTGCATGGGCGCAATGGCCGTGTGTGCTGCTGATGCCCAGGCATATTCCATAAAATTGCAAACAAACTGTTTTCCGCTTCCCGAAATGTACCGATGTAGTAATTTTCGTTCTTTCTTTTCGGTTGAATTGAACCAGCCCAACGAAGTGTCGTTATCGTGCGTTCCGGTGTAAACAAGGAAATTAGACGAATAATTGTGTGGTAAATTCATATTGGTTGCATCCGAACCGAAAGCAAACTGGAGCACTTTCATGCCCGGCAGATTAAAATCGTCGCGCAGCTTTTCAACTTCAGGCGTAATAATCCCCAAATCCTCGGCAATCACCTCCAAAGTTCCCAATTGCTCATTCAGTTTCCGGAATAATTCATGCCCTTTGGCTGGCAGCCATTCGCCAACAATCGCAGTTTCTTCCTTGGCCGGAATGGCCCAAAACGACTCCAGTCCGCGAAAATGATCGACCCGAACCCGATCGAACATGCGCAAATTAAAATGAACCCGTGCCAGCCACCAGTCGAAATCGCGCTCGGCAACGCGCTCCCAGTCGAAAACCGGATTTCCCCACAACTGTCCGGTTTCGCTAAAATAATCAGGAGGAACACCGCCAACCTGAGTAGGTTTTGCATCGCCGTCGAGCAGAAAAATATCCTGATTGGCCCAAACATCCACACTGTCGAACGAAACATAAAGCGGAATATCGCCAATGATTTTTACGCCCTTCGAGTTGGCATAGGCTTTCAGTTTAAACCATTGCCTGAAAAAGATGAATTGCATAAACCGATGAAAATCAATCTCTCCGTGCAATTCGGTAAAATATTTGTTTATGGTATTACGATCGCGCTGAACCAGATTTTTCTCCCAGGTATTCCAAACCGTTCCTTCAAATTTAGTTTTCAGCGAGCGAAACAAGGCATAATCGTCGAGCCACCACGAATGGTGCTGCATAAACGAGTAATATTCGTTGCTGAAACGTTCAAAATTCTTTTGAAATCCAGCGAACGCCTCACGCAAAACAGGCATTTTCCACTCCTCCACCCGCTCGAATTCAACTTTTTTTTCTTTAAATTCGGTATAAACAAGTGACTTTTTCGAAATAAACCGATCGGCGACCAACTGTTCCAAATCAATAAACATGGGGTTTCCGGCAAACGCCGAATAACACTGGTAAGGCGAATTACCGTATCCAACCGGTCCGAGCGGCAAAATTTGCCAGATTTTCTGCTTGGTTTGTGCCAGAAAATCGACAAACTGAAAAGCATCTTTTCCCATGCAGCCAATCCCGCCATCGCCCGGAAGCGAACTGATATGCAGCAAAATGCCGCTACTTCTTTCCATTATTCTGAATTAAATTCCTGTAAATTTTTAAATGATCGGCCGTTTCGCGAACAATTCGCTGAACTGACAGCCCGTGTTTCAAATCCGGAATAAAAGCTTTCGGATCTTGTCCGCCGAGGAAAAGATAATGCGCATGGATCATCGAGCGCAGCCAGCCCGGAGGAACATGCCCCGACGGAAAACTGGTAATTGGCGCGTAATTGCTCCCCACAATCTGGCGAGTCCACTGCCCGGTTTCTTCCAGGTAATACTCAAAATAGTCAACAGAATGAGACGAGTAGCGCAGCATTCCTTTCTCTGAATAAATTTCCAGAGAAACCAAATCGCCGCTTCCCGAACTGATGCGGCTGGCCGACATCGTTCCTGCTGCTTTACTTTCAGGATGAACCAAAGTTAACGAGCTGAATAAGTCGGAATCAGCAGGCACATCGTCGAAATTTCCGGCCTGAAAAGCGCTTGTAATTTGCAGATTATCGCCCAAAAAAGCCATCAACAGGCTGATTCCGTGCGAACCCAAATCGGCCATCGCACCGCCATCGGGAGCTGGCGTTAACCGAGTCACGCGTTTTTCACGATATGATTTCTGCAAATAATCGCCATGGTAATATTTTAAGTCGAAATGAATCGGTTTTCCCAATTTTCCGGAGTGCCAGAAAGCCATTGCTTCGCGCACAGAAGCCGTGAGCAAATACTGAAAACCAACCTGAATCTGTTTTCCTGATTTGGCGGCTATTTCGTGCATTTCCGCTTCTTCTTCCAGATTGGAACAAACCGGCTTTTCAAGGTAAATTCGGGTGACCGAAGGCATTTCCAGAGCCAGTTTTAAATGTTCGAAATGAACTTTATTGGGTCCCAAAATCAGTACTGTGTTGATGCGGGTATTTTCCCGGAATTCATCAATTGTGAGCGACTTGCTGAAATCAAATTTAGATGCAAAAGCACTGCTGCTTTCCGCACGAGCAGAGCAAACCGCTTCAAATTCAATTTCAGGAACATCCGGATAAAAATATTTGAGTGAATTTAATGCAAATGCATGCGAACGGGCAATTCCGCCGGCTCCTAAAAAACCGATTCTTATTTTTTCTGAACTCATAAATGAATTACTGTTAAAGCCCCCAAAAATAAGCGATTTAGCCAAACGATTCACAAACCGGGGAAAACTTAAAAAAAGAACCGCCGGAACGACGTATCGCCCCGGCGGAGTATCAGTTACAGGTACCGATTGATGATTGCTTATTCAAACTCCAAAGCAATAATTGACTTTCCGGGAATGCTAACTTCAAACTTGTTGTCGGCAAGTTTTTTCGCATTTTTATATGCCACAGGAGCAATTACATCGGGCTTTTCGAACGTATTTACACTATTAAAAGCCGGTGCAGTTAAAATTGTTGCTGAATTGATTTTGGCAATTGCTTTTCCTGAAAGATTAATTTCAAGCTTTATCTCTTTGGAAGGATTAACATTACTGATCGTTACATGGATTTTACCATTCTTATCGACTGAAGTCGAACTGCTGATCGCAGGAATTTCTTCCTCCCCATGCTGGTATTTCTCTGTAAATAAACTTGATGGCAACAAGGTTGCATCCTGATGAACATTATACATTTTGAAAACATGATATGTTGGAGTCAGAATCATTTGATTGCCTTTGGTCAAAATCATCGCCTGCAACACATTAACAACCTGAGCGATATTGGCCATCCGAACACGGTCGCAATGTTTGTTCAAAATATCGAGCGTATTTGAAGCTATCAAAGCATCGCGCATCGAGTTTTGCTGGAACAAGTGACCCGGAATTGTTCCCGGTTCAACGTCGGTCCAAATTCCCCATTCGTCAACAAACAAGGCAACTTTTTTGCTTTTATCGTACTGATCCATCACAATCGAATGGCGGGTAACATACTCGTCCATCCGCAAAGCTTTTTTCAATCCAGAGAAATAAAGGTCTTCGTTGAAACCTGTCGCTGCTGTTTTGTTGTTCCAACTGTCGCCGGCAATGGTGTAATAATGAAGCGAAAGAGCATTCATGTTGTTCCGGCCTTTTTCCATCAGTACTTTCGTCCAGTTGTAATCGGAATCGTTTGAACCGCAGCCAACACGTTCGAATTTGTCGCCGCCATACATATTGGCATAATTCGAATATTGACGCATCAAATCGGCGTAGTATTCCGGAGTCATATTACCGCCACATCCCCAGCTTTCATTACCAATTCCGAGGAATTTAACGTTCCATGGTTTTTCGCGGCCATTTTTCTTTCTGAGGTTAGCCATTGGCACATCGTCGTCCGAAGTCATGTATTCAATCCAGTCAACCATTTCGCCAACTGTACCCGAGCCAACATTGGCCGAAATATAAGGATCGCAACCCAGCAATTCGCAAAGGTTCAGGAATTCGTGTGTACCGAAGCTGTTGTCTTCAACAGTCCCACCCCAGAAAACATTTTTGATTTTTGGACGTTCGTTTAGCGGACCAATGCCGTTTTTCCAGTGGTAAGTATCGGCAAAACAACCTCCGGGCCAGCGAAGTACCGGTATTTTCAATGCCTGAAGGGCTTCAAGCAAATCTTTACGGTAACCGTTCACATTAGGAATCGGCGAATCTTTACCAACCCAGATTCCGTCGTAAATACAACGGCCCAAATGCTCGGCAAACTGCCCATAGATATTTTTGTTGATTTGAGTTTTTCCGCCGGTGGCGTCAATTTGCAGCACATTTACCTGAGCTTTCATGGCGAAAGAGGCAAACACCACCAGCAACAAAAGTGATAACTTTTTCATTTTTAATTATTTTGGTTTAAAATTAGTCTGTTGATTTCAGTAGCCAAAAGAAATAAAAAATAATTGTCTTTAAAACACTTTATTCTCTACAACACAAAAAAAACACTTAAAAAGTTTAAGAATAAAGGCCGCTGATGAATTCTGCAGGAAACACACCTCGGTTTTCTAGAATTCACTCGTCATCAGATTTCCGGAGAGAGCAAACTCTTCGACAGCATTAAGTAAAAGACCATTATAAGATGTAAACTGATTTTTCAGCTTTCGGATATACGAAAAATGGAACGGCGAATAGTGCTCATATTCAGCAATATATTTATCGGTATATACTTCCGGCGTCTGGGCAATGGCTTCTGTAATAAAAAGATCCATACTCCTCCGCATCAACGACTTAAACAAACTGATGTGCTGGCCTCCAAAATGGTCAAGACTTTGCATTACATACTCGCCAAACCAGTATGTTTTATTCAGTTTGTCGTCAAGCGGAAGGTGGTAGGCCGACCTCGAATAAACAGTCATCAAACCGGCAATATGATCATCTTTTACATCCTGAATATCATCGAGCAATTGAAGGTATGTTCCGTAACCAAACAGAAAATACCGCTGTTCTGCTGCCAATTTTCCGGCAACCAGGTAACCGTCGGCCAATACCGATGCCCCGCCTTTGGCCATGCAAATGTTCAGAATTTCGGGCTCACTAATCGAATCGCGCCGCTGAATAAGCTCCACACTGCGGGTTTGAGCACGATGAATGGCCAGCAAACTTGCATAAACATCCGGAAAATCTGTTCTCGGATATTCATTTTCAATCATTACAACCAGCCGAAAAATAGCATTCTCTGTTTTATTGTCCGGCTCAAGCATTGTTCCTGAAAGTCGCTGGCGAAAACGCTCACTGAATTGCAGTTTCTCGTAAGCCGAAACTGTTGGGTCGTCGATCAGATTATCGGTATATGGATATAACATGCTATACGCAAAAACGGATGGCGTAACCTTCATTGGAATTCCCATGATCAGCTGTAATCCATTCATGATCCACATATTCCGGCAAGCCTGAAAAACATCGGTGAACCTTAAATCGGCATCAAAAGCTTTCGCCTGCTGAATAAACGAACGCGTTATGGATATCATCGAATCAGAAAACATCAGTTCGAGCTGCTGATCTGAAAAATCAAGGCCATCGCGTAAAAAACCACGCATTTTCTTTAAGAAGAGTTGCTGATCATCTTCGGTAAACGATTTACCCCTGACCCGATCTTTACGAAAAGCCTTAATTGTATCCAGAAACTGATCTAAATAATACTCTTTCTGAAGTTTATCCGTTTCTGAATATTTCCTGACAAAGCGGGGCATCTGTACCGGACAGTTTTCCCATATCTCAGTATATTGTGCAGTATAATTTTCAACCATGCGTTTCTCATATTATTTACAGGCACAAGTTCGGGTATATTTAGCCTGTACGGTCTGCAAAAACGATTAACAGTCGATTTTTACCGATAAACCAGCGATTGCCAATGGATAACTTACTGAGAGTTAAAATACAAGATTAACTGATAAAAACCGGGCATTACTTTTTTTGAATTTTGTGTAGTGAAACCCTCTGTTAGAAATTAAAAATTTCTATATTTGCTCCGCTTTTAGCGAAAAGCAGAATGCCCAGATGGTGAAATCGGTAGACACGCTAGTTTCAGGGACTAGTGCTCGTAAGGGTGTGCAAGTTCGAGTCTTGTTCTGGGCACTGATCAAAGTATCAAAATGTATCAAAAGCGCTTAAATTCAATGATTTAAGCGCTTTTTATTTTAGGGGAATTTTCATCAAATACCCTTAAATATCAAAGAAAAAGCGACAAAATCGAGACCAAACTCAAAACTGTTTTTTCTGGTCGCGGCAAATCACGCAACGAATTGATTCAAAACATTTTATTTGACTCTTTTTGACTCATTTTTGCACTTTTTATTTAGTGCAAATTGAGGTATTTTAGATCGTCTGCGAGACCAGATTTTTGATTTTGTTAATTGTCGTACCATGAAAATTGTAATTAATTTCTTATTAAGAAAAAGTAGAAAATCCGATGATGGTAAATTATCCGTTTGTGTAAGAATTACTTATCTCGGTAACCGGATTGAACTCGCCACTGGAATTTATTCATCAACTAATCATTGGGATACCTCCCGACAGCGAATAAAAGATAAAGTTATTGGCGCCAGAGTGGACAACGAACGTCTTGATCGGATAAAAACCGAAATTCAGGATACGTTTAATCAACTTCGATCAACTAATGAAGATTTTGATGTGACTACCATCAAGCGAAAGCTTTTAAATATTCAGGACTCGAAAGGTATCCTTGCTGTATTTGATTATTACCTGGATAGCATTCTTGCCAAGCTAAACAAAGGTTATTCGATGGAGTGGATTTGCCGGTTAAATTGACCAGTTCACGCCGTTTTATATTGACCAGTGTGCGCCGAAGTAAATTGACCACCTATTTTCAATATTGAGAACGATCATTTCCTTGTTTTGATTAGAGTTATACAAAATTAGATTTATTTATTCTGATTCAACAGTTTCTACGTTTTTGTTTCGTTGTCTTCTTCGTATTGATTCTCCTACAAGTTCCATTCGGTGAGCATCATGAACAATGCGGTCAAGTATTGCATCCGCTATTGTTTGTTCTCCGATTACCTCATACCATTGTGCCACTGGCAACTGAGATGTTATAATGGTTGAATGGTTTCCGTGGCGATCTTCGATGATTTCCATAAGTACCGACCTGTTTGATGCATCAAGCGGCTGCAAGCCAAAATCGTCCAGAATCAAAAGATCCTGTCTTTCTATCTTTGCAACTTCTCTGATGTACGAACCATCTGCTTTGGCCATTTTTAATCTTGTAAACAGCTTTGTAGTGTTGGCATAAAGTACTTTGAACCCGAGAGTACAGGCTTGATTTCCGATAGCTGAAGCAATGAAGCTTTTGCCTATTCCGGTACTGCCGGTGATCAGAAGATTCTCTTTTCTTCCGATAAAAGTACACTCAGCCATACGCATGAACTGATTCTTGTCCAGGTTGCGATCTATATCAAAGTGCAACTGCTCAATGTTGGCTTTATAGCGGAACTTTGCATTGCGCATTTGCCTCTCTATGCGGCGATTGTTACGATCATCCCATTCTGCATCAATAAGCATCGATACCATTTCGTCGCCGGTCATTTGAATCATGCTGCCATTCTCGATGCTTGTTCTAAAGGCCCGAACCATACCGAAGAACTTCATCTGTCTCATTTTTTGAAGCGTTTGCTCATTCATTTTATTTGATTTAAGGTTAAACAATACCCGGAGGGGTAGCTGTTACAGCCGTCCTCCGGGGAGATATTACCGGTAATAGTTTTTGCCACGTATATTCAGGTGAGGGGGCATTGACTGATCAACATGCTGCTGATCATCAACGTTTCGGTCAAGTCCTTTTTCAAGGATTACCCGAATGGTCTGATAGCTGTAATCGCCATATTGAAGTGCACGCAGACAAGCATTGTTAAGCCGCTCTTTTCCGGCACGTACTGAAAAACTTAAAACTCCCTGACAGGATCGATAGGTCTGCTCCGGATGCTGTCTGGCATTTAGCAACTGGATAATATATTCTTTCGTTTGAGGGCCTACCTCTGCGGCTCGTTCGATAAATTTATCGGGGTTCCAGTCGCTCATGAAGCGGTGCTGCGAGGCCAGATGATCTGTTATTGTAGTGTGTCCAAAAAGGTGCCTGTTCCTTTTGTGCACCGCAATTCGCTCGTAGCGGTGATAAATTTCAACCTCAGATTGGCTGTAAAGTAAGGTCACCTTCTTGCCGATAAAATGGTAAGGAACACTGTAATAATGCTTATCCTCGGCAAGACAGACGTAATTGTTCTTCATCACAGAAGCGATATAGCGTCGCTTCAACTCATATCTCTTTTCAGGTAAAGGGTGCAGAAAGTGTCGTTCAGTATCTTCGAACAACTGTCGCCTGCTGAACGGCCTTCCTGTAAGCGGCCTGTTATTATGAGCTTCCAGAGCCTCCCTGATCGCGCTATTTAGAAGTTCAATGCAAGAATATACATTACCCTTTAAAGTGCTGTAAATCGAACGGTAAATGATTTTTACGGCACCTTCTACCAACGCTTTGTGTTTGGGTTTATACGGAGCTGCCGGTAAAGCCGCCATCGAATAATAGCTTACAAAGTCACGAAAAGCCTCATTAAGTGTCGGCTCATAGCGATTACTCTTGATTACCGCCGATTTTAAGTTATCCGTAACGATGGCATTAGGAACGCCTCCGAAGTAATGTAATGCATTTTCGCAGGAGTTGATAAAGTCTTCCTTCTGTTGGGTATAACTGGCCTCTACGTAGGTCAACTGGCTTGCACCCAGTATGGCGACAAAAACCTCTACCTCTGTGATGTCTAATGTTTCCGGATCTAAAACCTTGAGTTTTTCGCCTGCATAATCAACATACATCTTCTCCCCGGCCTTATGCTCAATGTGCATAACCGGATTACGAACCTTCTTCCAGAGAAGATAATAATGCTTGAACTGTGAAAACCGATAGCCTGCAGGATGCTGTTCAAAATATTGCTCCCAAAGCTTCTCCTTGGTGTTTCCCCGGATCTTCAATGCTTTTTCCATGGTGGGGAAAAATGCTTCCAGAGATTGATAACGAAGATCATTCTCAATATGATTGCGTGGAACCATATCCAGAAACATCTGCTCAAGTTCAGTGTCACTCATCAGTTGAATCTCTTCCGGCGATTTGCCCGAAGCCAGGAACAACCTGATATACTTCTTAACACTATTGCGGGGAAGACCTGTCCGTTCCCCGATGGACTGTTTACTTACACCCTCGGTGTAAAGCCTGATAATGCTTCTTACCTTGCTCATAATGATTAGTTTATTTGACATTTGATTATATTGAACAAAGCCAACTTAATCATAAATGCCCGCTAATCAGCAAGGATAAATCGTTCTTAGAGGGTGGTCAATTTGCTCCGGCGAAACCCAACCATTTTGACCGGCGGAAGGTGGTCAATTTGTTCCGGCGCACACTGGATATTTTATCCGGCGTGTCCAATTGGTTCCACAACTCCCGGAAAGCATCAGCAGCAGCGCAAGAGGTGTTTACTTTAATCCGGTCTGAGGCTTTTACTTTAGTGCTGTATTTTACCTCGATTTCAGCGATTTTAAACAATTTCACTTCATTAGTAATCATAAGTTATTGCCCGTGGCCTCGGGTCTTTATTTGGGCTTCTACCACGCCGATTTTGACTTATTATTACAGGCCTGATTAACCTGCTTCAAATCGGTGGGCGTTTAGGAAGATGTCGGAGTTTAAAATAGAACAGTGCAACCGACCAGTCCACTCTATTAAGCAACTTGACTGATCGACTGCACTGAACATACACACTAAACAGCTAGTAGAGAGCTTATTAGCGCCTCATTTGTTGTACGTTCGTACCGCATCATGGTTTGAATACTGGAATGCCCCGTCAGTTTCATTACAACCGTTGGAGGAACACCCTTCGCTAACAGTAGGCTTACGCAGGTTCTACGGGCTGTGTGGCTTGATACCCATTCACATTTTGGTTTCAGCATCTGGAGTAAAGAGCTGCCCTGATAACGTGTAAGTTTTACTGGTTCGGTGATCTTAGCTGTTCTACAAATCTTCGTAACCTCGCGGTTAAAGTATTGCTGCGAGTACTTCGGGAAGGTATAGCCGTACTTCTCCCCGATCTGTTTTGCTTTACTGCACCAACCAACAAACGGGATGCGCATATCCTTACCTGTTTTCACCGATGGAAATACCCAACTGTTATCCTTGATTTGGTCGGGTGCAAGCTGTTGCATATCCGAAAATCGTTGGCCCGTGTAGACCTGAAACAGGAAGCAATCACGAATGGGGACTTGGAAGGAATTCAGTTCAGCATCCTGAATCTGCTGCAACTCCTGTTCCGAGAGCGTAACAATATCATGCTTCACTTTCACCTTCTGACGGAGTTCCAAGCTGCGTGCATCAACCGGATAGTCGTTCTGGATCATCCAGCGAATTAGACACTTGAACGCTGCGAGCATCTTGTAAATGGTGTCATTGCGGTTATTACGCTCATTTAGCAGATACAGCCTGAATTCTTCCATCAGAGGGAATGATACGTCCCTAATGTGGATCACTTGTTTCCGGTACTCCTGAAAGCCAAGCAACACAGCTTCGAGAATCTTGTATTTCCGGGCTGTTTCAGGCTTATATTCGGCTGTTCGTGCAGTAAGAAATACATCGATCACCGATACCAAAGTGTGGTCGTTAGGCTTTAAATCATCAGTATTGGACGGCTCTGTCTGGTCTGGATTCAGGTAGTTTTTAAGGTGTTGTTTCAGCTCTGACCACTCAGTTACATCTTGAAGTTTTAACTCCCTGATGTGCTTTAATACTTCCAGTTTAAGCTTTTCGAGCGACTGGTTTAACACTTCGAAGCCAATCATCGATTTCTTGGCTCTCTGCTTCTTTGCATCCCACTGATCAACATCAATGGTGTGCTCGGTTGAAAGTTTGAGCTGATTGCTCCGATCTGGATAAATGCAAATGATGATTTTACATTCCTTACGTGATTTTCTTACATAGAATTTGACATTCATTTGGAGAAACATTGGAGAAACATTTGTCCCGTTTGCTCCGAAATTGGGGAAACAGTCGTGTAGCAACGACCATCATTTAAGCGAATTCAAGGTAGGATGTGAACGATGTAATAGTCTATAAATCAGCACAGATTACTAGAGTCAAACTAACGCCAGCTTGAGGGACTAGTGCTCGTAAGGGTGTGCAAGTTCGAGTCTTGTTCTGGGCACCAAAAGGAAGTCAATAATGGCTTCCTTTTTTATTTTACTGATTTTCAACTCAAAATCCGTTACTTCAGGAACTAAATCTCCAATATCGATCGGCAACTGATACAGAGATGCTGGCTTTTCTGGTCAATATCTTCGACATAGGTGCTCGACCGCATAACACAGAGCGGATCGCGGCAATGAATTAGCCCCAAAGTGTGACCAAGTTCATGAATAGCTTCTTTTTTTAACCTGTCAGCCAACAATTTTTCATTGGGTAACATACCATAACGCTCGTTACTAAGTCGGTAAATAGAAGCAATTGCAGTATTTCCACCTAAAAATGCCTGTCCAAAAATGAATGTCAGGATTGGAATAAAAAGATCGACATTGAAAATGCCAAGGCTTTTATCCGATTCGGGAAACGACATCGACTGTACCTGCTTCAGCAAGGCATTCCCATCATATTGCCTTCGGGCAGCATCAAAGAACTCGCCCATATCCAAATGGCCATCTTTCATGTTAACATGGCACTGATACTCCTCCACTACTGCCTCTGCAGTCTTCTCCAGAATATCTTTGTGGAATTGGCCGAATGACACCAAGGTGATGGTTTGCATAGTGATTATGCAATTTTATTGACCAGCCAGTTTTAAATCGTATTTCTTGATTTTGTTGTACAGAGTCACCCTGTCAACTTTCAAAGCCCTTGCCGTCCGCGATATATTCCAGTCATATTTATTGAGAATCTGGAGTATAAACGTTTTTTCAAATTCGTCGAGGCTTTCAATCGAATTACTTACAAAGGTTTTCTCTTCCGGCAAGTCTTTCAGGGTTATACGTTTTCCGTTTCCAATTACAATGGCACGTTCAACCATGTTCTCCAGCTCACGAATGTTTCCCGGAAAATTAAACTCCTGAATCCGGTTTAAAGCGGCAGCATCAATGGTTGCAGGCGGCTTATTCATCGACATACAATATTTGTTGATGAAGTAATTTACCAGCAGCGGAATATCTTCTTTTCGGTCGCGCAGAGGCGGAATCTGGATGTTAACCACATTTAACCGGTAGAAAAGGTCTTCACGGAAAGTTCCCTTTTCAACCATATTTTTTAGGTCTTTGTTGGTAGCACAAATTACCCTGAAATCCGAAGTAATTTCCTTATTTCCGCCAACACGCATAAATGTTTTAGTTTCCAGAACACGCAGCAATTCAATCTGCATTTTGGTGGAAATAGTAGCAATTTCATCCAGAAAGATTGTTCCGCTGTCGGCCATTTCAAAGCGGCCTTTGCGGTTATACATTGCGCCGGTAAATGCACCTTTTTCGTGCCCAAACAGCTCACTTTCGAGCAAACTTTCGGTTAATGCGCCGCAATGTACGCTCACAAACGGGAAAAATTTACGTGGCGAATTGGCATGAATTGCCCGGGCAACCAACTCCTTGCCGGTACCACTTTCGCCCGTGATAATTACCGACGAATTGGTTTGAGCCACACTCTCAATTTGCCGAAGCACATTTTTCATGGCTACGCTCTTTCCAATCAAATCTTCAACATTTTCAAGCGATATTACTTTTTGTTTCAAGGTTTCGTTTTCTTCAACCAGCGAAATTTGCTTGGTTGCATTCCTGATCAGGTGGGTCAAATCGTCCGGATCAAAAGGCTTGGTGACATAATCGTATGCGCCGTCTTTCAGTGCTTTTACCGCGGTATCAACTGTTGCAAAAGCAGTCATAACTATCACAATTGAATCACTTTTTATCTCCTTTATCCGACGAAGCATTTCCAGCCCGTCCATTCCAGGCATTTTGATATCAGCAAGAATGATGTCGAACTGATCCGATTCGAGCATGGTAAGCGCTCTGCGGGCATTTTCGGCACATTCTACCCTAAATCCGTCTTCAATAAACCAATTAAACAGTGAATCCCTTACCGATTCTTCGTCATCAACAATCAATATAGATATCTTCTTTGCCATCACCTGGTAGAATTAGTTTTTTATCAAAGGTAAATTTACTGATATAGTGGTTCCACGATTAAGTTCTGAATCGATATGAATCCGTCCTTTATGGTTCTGAATTATACCATGAACAATGGCCAACCCAAGGCCAATTCCGCGAACATCCTGTTTGGTCGAAAAGAAAGGTTCGAAGATGTGAGGAATATCTTCCTGGGCAATGCCCACACCGTTATCGGTTATTTCAAAACATACCGATTCTTCATCCAGATTCCTTGTGGTAATGGAAATCTCGCCGTTTTCGGTAATTGCCTCCGATGCATTGACCAACATAGCAATACAAGCCTGTTTTATTTGATTCGGGTTGCAATAAATCAGATCAGCAGTAGCCGAAAAATCATACTCAAAACTGATATTGGCAATTTTTATCGGGTGAGTCATCAACTCGTATGTTTCCTTTAAAATCTCGTGCAAATGTCGGGGCTCAAAATCATTCTGGTCTTTCCGCGAAAAGTCGAGCAGACCTTTTACAATGTCGCCGCATCGTTTGGTTTCCGATTCAATCAGTTTCAAATGTTTGAGCATCGATTCGCGCTTGGAGGCATACAACTCCGGATTATTGGCCTGTTTCAGCAAAAGCTTGGTGTAAATCAAGATTCCGGACAATGGATTATTTATCTCGTGAGCCACTGACGACGATAATTTTCCGAGCGAAGCCAGCCGTTCAACATGCATCAGCTCGTTTTGTGCGGCCCCAAGTTCTTCCGATTTCTTCTGAACCTTATATTCAAGTTGCTGCGACCAGTTTTCGAGTTCGATAGCAGCATTATGCAAATTGTCGAGCATATCGTTAAACGCCTCCGAAACCATGCGCATATCATCCAACTGATTGGGTTTGATTTCAAGCCGCGTATTTCTGTCGCCATTGGCCACTGCAACGCTCACTTTCACTAACTCATTCAGCGGATTTTTAATTTTTTTCCGGGTAAAAAGCAGCAAAAACGAAGCAAGAAGTAAAGTGGCCAAAATTGCCAGAAAGAAAAATTCGGTTGATGATTTTTGAATGGCTGCATCCTGAGCTTCCAACGGAATTTTAATGATAAGCGACCCCAAAAGCGTATCGGTTTCCTGGTGGGCATGGCACGAACTGACATAGCACGACCGCTCGTTCATAATGGGCGAACGGATCAGCAAATGCCGGCTTCCGTTGTCGCTCTGGTTCATTATGCAATCTGTATTCTTGTCGATTATCTTGTACGACTTTTCCATTCCCGGAAACATCGAGCGGATATTTGAATGACAGTTCAGACAATTCGGATCACTGTGCGTGTTATTTGGGTCGTCGGAAAATGACGAATACACCAGCCTGTCGTCGCTGTCGTACATGTTAACCTCGTCGATCCCGGGAAGTGTATTGATAATGTCAAGCGTATTTTGCAGGCCGCTTTTGTCGTTCTGGAGCATGGAATGATACAGTGCCCCTTCAACAATCGACCCAATATTGTTTCCACTCTGCCTGATGACAGTATTCAGATATTGCTCGTTAACCGACTGAAATATAACGCTAAACGAAACAAACAGAAACACCGACAAAACAGCAATAATGAAAACTACACGGCCGTATATGGAAGATCGAAATTTGACGTATTGACTTATAATTGGACTTCCGGCTATATTTTCGCGCGTTACCCTTTTAAACCAGCCCATGGATAAAGTTCTTAAGCAGTTAGTTAGTGCTAATTTAGCCCCATTTTTTATATTTCAGCCTTAACTGTTCAATAATTATTAGACAATTAGCAATAATCCTTACAAAAACAAAAAGCGATGTTTATAGAGCATCGCTTTTTGTTTTTTCAAAATATCAAAATCCTTTCCTGAAAGGGGAAAGCTACAGAGTTTTTCGAATTCTATTCTTCCTGCCTGAAACATTTTTTGTTCCGGCACGGCATTTTTTTATTCAGAAAATCGATTTGAAAATCATTCCAGACTTCAGCCGAAAGTTCAGAAAGAGGTTCTTCGCGCAATTCACCACCATCCTGCAGCACAACGGCCGACGGATCTGCTGAATATTTCACAACCGATTCGGCCAGAAAATCTTTAAACCTAACAAGTTCCTGTTTTGCCCACATATTTGCATCCTCGGCCAGGAAATACGATTGCGTATCGGACACCCAACTGGTTGGCTTAATTTTATAAACCCAGCCCTTTGCGTAAGGTTCTTCATTCAAATATTCAGGATTTTTAAGAAGTAAAGCGTTGGCTTCCACAATCTCGCCTGAAATGGGCGAAGTAATTTTGAGCGATTTATCATTCTGAATAATTTCGGCAATAAAATCACCCTTTTTAATCCGCTCTCCGGCTTCCAGAAGCCGGTTAAGTTTCACCTCGCCGGTAATGCGAACCAGCAAATCATCGAGACCAACTTTTGCTACCCCCGATCGTTCAAGATGAGCCCAGGTGTGGAATCTGCTAAAAAACAAGCCCTGTGGAATCTGCAATGAATCGAGCGTTAAATTTCCGGCAACTCCACTGTGCCGTTTTTTGCTTGTGATTCTTTTATTCAGAAAAATCCAGAAAGGAACGAGTATGGCAAAAAATGCAATGATTGCCAAATATTCAATTCCTTTGGTTTCGAAAATGTTGTTATAAGTGAATCCGTCCATAATCTTTATTTTTTTGCCGCCACAAAAATAGTTATGACAGCTGATTTATTCCATATCTTTTTCAACAAATAGCAAAACTATTTAATGTTTTGCCCATGAGGGCGATTCGCGAAGTACGGGCATGCGGGCAATCACCCACCTGAATATCCATATTTCAGTAAAAATGACGGCCAGGGTAACTACGATTTCCATCCACGAGGGAATGTAATGAACCGCTGCATCCCACCTAAACCCAATAACTGTAACATTCAGCCTGTTTATAATCACCCCAAGCATGGTAAGAACTGAAGCAACTTTTACCATTGCAATATTGTTGGTTCGGTAGCTATAAAAGAAAAGTGTCATTGGCAACAGGATAAACCCGAATATTTCAAGCAAAAACCAGTAACCCATCGGGGTAGTAAGCAAATCCCATCTCTGGTCGTGTATAAACACTAACAGTTTCAGGAAGAAATAAGCAAACATGGTTCCGGCACAAATTTTTGCCAAGCTGAGAACAATATCATTTTGTTTATGATGATTCGTTTCGTTTATCTGGAATGAAAATACTTTATGAGTAATTGAGCCTTCGAAAATGACCATGGAAAGTCCGGCAAAAATACTCGATACAAAAAACATGATTGGAATAAATTCGGAATACCACAGCGGATGAATCTTCTCTTTTGCCATTAGGTAAAGCGCGCCCAGGCCCGATTGGTGTAAAATGGAAAGTGTTATCCCAAAAATAACGGCAGCAATGGTCATACCTGAAAGTATTTTATGCGCACGCCGGGCTCCGAGCCATTCGGCAATTGCCGGAGAAAATTCGATCAGCTGGGCAATCATGTAGAGCAGAAAATGCCAGGCCACCAAAAACAGGACTGAACTTACACCAAAACTGTTTCCGATAATGGGATTAACCACATGCCAGGGGCGCCCCAAATCGAGCAACAAAGCTCCTGCATAAAAAACATACGCCAAAAATCCATTTAAAACGGTTACCCTTACAATGGAATGATATTTTCGGATGTTTAAAATATAAACCATGAAAGTAAGCACGTATGCACCGCCGGCAAATGCCACACCCGTAACCACGTCGAAGCCAATCCACAGGCCCCATGGTGTATCCTGGGTAAGGTTAGTAACCGAGCCGATTCCGTAAATAAAGCGGTAAACAATTAAAGCCAATCCCAAAATCATAATCGGGATTGAAATAACATTGAATAGAGTTAACCATTTGCCCTTTGGTTTTAATTCACTGATCAGGAATTTCCAAACAGATTTTCCTTCGCGATCGATGGCTATTGAATTATTATTCATCATTGCTTTCATCGGTTAAGTTATTTTTTGTTGCCTGATAAACGCCCAACAAAAGAGTTGGCACCAAAACAAATATTGATGGCACACTGTAGAGAAATCCTTTGGTCAATGCCGGATAAGATGAGTTCTGTAGTTTAGTATTCATTCCAAGCTCTTCGAACGGAACCGGAGAAAGATAAAGCCACCCGGTTCCACCAGCCTCGTGCTCACCATAAATATGATCGACATACGCTTCCGGTTTTTCGTAAATTCTCCTCCGGGCCTCCTTTATCAAATCTCTGCGTTTTCCATAAAGCAGCGCTTCGTTCGGGCAATTGGTTACACATACCGGAGCTTCTCCTTTTGTTTGCCTTTCGAAACACATATCGCATTTCTGAATTTTGGGATTTGCGCTGTGATATTCGAACTTTGGACCATCGAACGGACAGGAAACCATACAGTAACGGCATCCCATACATTTATCACCATTCCAGGTAACAGGTCCCGTTTCGTTCTTTTGCATCGCCTGTGTCAGGCAAGCGGCCCCGCAAGCCGGTTCGTTGCAGTGCATACACTGCCGTTTGATGTACACCTCTCCTTTCGTTGTCTGAAACGCATTCACTACTGTATTGCAGCTTTCATTGGTTTTACGAATAGCTTCAACCTCTGATGCCGGTTCGGGGAGTCCATGAGCTGCAGCACATTCATACTCGCAGGTTCGGCAACCAACACACCGTGTTGAATCGTACAATACGCCAAAGAACTCAACCTGACTTTTATTTTTAGCTGATGCATTCTTACCTATTGCAAGCGTTAAACCTGTTGCACCCACCAGGCCCAAAAATCCTCTTCGATTTATGCCCATAATGTTCGTTTTATTCGGTTTATTTATTTGATGCATCAATAAATTTGGTCTGAAAATCGTCCCAAACATCCGGACCAAGTTCTGCCAGCGGATGATCAGCTAATGCGCCTCCGTCCTGCAAAACAGCATATGCTGGCGAGGTTGTTGTCAAGACTGTGGCGAAAAAGTCTTTCAAACGTTGAAACTCATTCTTCAAGCCTGCTTTAAAATTATCAGCCCCCATTAAATATTGAAGTTCCAAACTCCAGTTTAAAGGTTCTATCGCATATACCCAACCTTCCGAATATGGATCTGAATTTATGAGTGATGAATCTGCCACCAGCTTTTCGTTTATTTCAGTAATTGTTCCTGAAATAGGAGAATAAATATGTATTTGCTTTCCTTTATGAACTAACGAAAGTAGCCGGTCGCCCTTCATAATTATATCTCCGGTATTTCTCGTTTCAACACGGGTGATTTTGCCAGTTATATGTTGAAGAAAATCATCGATTCCGACCTTAACCGAACCATTTTTCCGCATAAATGCCCACGAATGTGTTTTATCAAAATAAAGCCCTTTGGGTACGATAACAGATTCAGCGTCAAAAGCACTCATTGCACTTCGTCCTGAATCATTTACCAATATGTCACCTCTTTTGAATTTTACAAATGCTAACTCGACAATTACACCTCCCAATACAATAACAACCAGAATGAGAAGTAAAACCGACATAATTGTGTTTGAACTTTTGATTGGCCCTGAAGCTAATGTTCCCGGATCATCGAATCTGGCTAGCTGAGCAATCTGTTCATTATAAATCAGGTCGCTGAAGCCATTTTCACCCAAATATTTTTGTCCATCGGTTACAACCCACTTCAAAAAATCAATTTCAGCCAGATCAACCGGCGGCTTGGGCGAAACGGTATAAATGTTTAACATGAATGCTTTCGGATACTTACCAATCCAAACACCTCTGGAGAACGATTCCAGATTCGAATAAATATCTTCCATATAATCAAGTTTCCCATTGCCATTTCTATCAATCGGGATGAGTTTCATCCCTGGCATCAATGTTTTAGTTTCAGGGTCAATAATCTGAGCAAGCTTGCAGAAACCTATGGCATTTGGGTCATTTTGTATCGTTTGAATCATCTTCTGATCATCCAAAGTTTGAAATCCGGCAGAAGTAGCATGATCTGAATTCTGGAAATCACTCAAAACAGTCAACACGAATGGATCATTCGATATATAAACATGCATTGAATTTTGACCTGACATTGGATTCGACTTATCCCAACTTGCGTTTTGTGGTTCTCTGATAATCCGAATCAAGTCATTTTCGGGAATGCCTTTTGTTGTGATTACCGGAAAAAGCGGATTATTTTCATTCATTACCGGAACAACCACGTTACGACCAACGATCATATTCCAAGATGAATTATTTTTTAGTGCTGAATTTAACTTCCCTTTGAAAATACCAATTCCGATTTCTGAGCCAATCATCTCAGGAACATTAGCTTCGGGGAGTTTGTTGACTTTAATTTTTACCAATGGATTCAGATTCTGATATTCATCTGCCCATTTAGTTGTAAGATCGAATAAGTCCGGAGATGTATTTACAGTGAATGAACCTTCCGGAGAATTGGTTCTTCCCGTTTTTCCTTCTTCGCCTATTGCAAAACAGCAAGTAAGCAAGAGCAATACAATGGTTAAAAAGATCCTGGTTTTCATGATTATTTCGATTAAATTGACACCATAGCCATTTTCAAATTCAGTGCCAACAAACAAAAACAACCATAAATTCCTGATTACAAGAACATTAAACAAAACATAAATCTTCTAAAATTACTAACGCTTGTGTATTTTTTCAACACATATCGAATAAATATTACCCAATACATTCACGATCAATCACTTACAAAATATGTATAATTAATATACATTTGCTTAATTTATATACAAAATTTATTTTCAGTCTTAATTTCCAAAGAGATACGCGGCTCAAATTCTAAAAAAAATTCATATTCGCTTTCACAAAATAAAAAGACTACTGCAATGCAGTAGTCTTCTGGAATGGGATTCTATATTCAAATTATTTTCTATTCCATTAAATCATTGCTTTGAATAATTTTAGCTGTTCTTTCATCGCCTCAATTTTATCGTCAGGTTCGGTACGTGCCTCAAGTAAAATCCAACCATCATAATTTATTCCTTTAAATAAATCCATGAGCTGTTTATAGGGATAATTTCCTACATTAAATTCGCGAACATGCACCGTGTCACCAAACCATTTCTTAACTGAATTAAAATTTGCCTCAAGCCCTGGAGGCAACAAATCCTGGTCATTGCAATTCCAGCACATTTTCACATTGGGTTCAGTTATTTGCTCGAAAATAGCCTTCATATTCGGTATTTCCTGCGTGAGATTTCCGTGCACTTCAACCCTAACCAATTGACCAAGATCTGAAGCAAATTTTCCAACCTCATTTAACGATGCCGCTATCTGAGCGATTGTTTTCTCCTTTGGAACTGAAACCGGCAAATCATTGGGCTTAACTTTAATTCCTGAAGCACCAATATCCTTGCACAGTTTTATGTATTCTTTGGTTTGGTCAATGTTTTTCCGAAGAGTAGCTTGATCGGGACTGTGATATTCGAAATTTGCACCATAACCCAGACAAGTAACGGCGCTACCGGCAAATCGTTTTTTAACGTCGGCCCGCTGACTGACTGAGAGATTTATCTCCACTTTATGAGCATGATCAACACGCAATTCAACTCCTGAATAGCCTGTTTTTTCACAATTGGCAATTAGTGTTGGCAAATCCCAGTCTTTTGCCCACTGATAAGTTACCAAACCCAGTTTCATTCCCGATTTTTTTTCTGCTGCCAAAACAGAAAGCGGATCAAACATTGACAAACCAACTCCTGCGACAAAGCTCCTCTGGATAAAGTTACGGCGAGAAATATCTTTCCTCATGTGATTAGTTTTAGTTTACTTGATTGTTAGTTAGTTACTGAAAAATTTCAGATTAATTAAGTGCTAAATATAATAAAAGATCGGTTTATTTTCCTTAACTTTTACTCTTCATCCAAAAACTAAACTTTACCGAAATGACAAACCACAAATCGCAGGATTCAAGCAACTTTTTATCAGCTCATGAAAAAAATTCAGGAAAGATTTTGCTAGACCGCCGTAAGTTTATCTCTGGCATATCGTCAGCAACACTTGCACTTACCATTGTACCACGGCATGTCCTTGGGGGTTCGGGTTTCATTGCGCCAAGCGACAAAATTACGCTTGCATATATAGGCACTGGTACCCAGGGATTAAGAGAATTGCTGCCACTCCTTGGAATCCCTGAATTACAGATTATAGCAGTTTGTGATCCTCAAAAAGAAGCAATCGGTTACTTTGACTGGAGTAAAAACGGACTTCGTAATGAAATCCGCGCTACGCTGCAAAATCAAGAATGGAATCCTGGAGGGGATAATACAATTCCCGGAGGTCTGAACAATGGAAAAGAAATCGTTGACACCTACTATTCGAAGTTCAGAAATGGGTATAAATCGGGGAGTTGCCGTGCCTATACCGATTTCCGTGAATTATTTGAAAGAGAAAAAGGACTTGATGCGGTAAAAGTGATGACCCCTGATCATTTACATGGCCTAATTGCCATGGCCGCAATGAAACGAGGAATATCGGTAACAACGCATAAACCTATTTCAAACAGGCTCGAAGAAGGTTTTCGGGTAATTGAGCAGGCCAAAACATCGAAAGTTACAACTCACCTGATCGCATGGGATTCTAATGGCTCGATGGAACAAGTAATGAATTGGATTAATCAGGGAGAGATTGGAACTCTGAAAGAAGTTCATAATTGGTCGAATCGACCGGTATGGCCTCAATACCCAATGTTACCAACTGAACAGCCATCGGTTCCTAAAGGAATGGATTGGGATCTTTGGCTTGGCCCCGAAACTGAGCGCCCATATCATCCATGTTACACCAATATGGTTTTCAGAGGTTGGTACGATTTCGGCGGAGGCTCGATGGCCGACATGGGTCATTACAGTTTGTGGACAGTATTTAAAGCTCTTGAACTGGAGAATCCGACCATTATTGAGCCTAATTACAGCCATGTTTGCGGACTTCGGGATTCAACTGCCTTTCAGGTTCAAAACGACTTTTCGTTTCCATTTGCCAGTTCCGTAAGGTTTAAATATCCTGCTAAAGGAACACGACCGGCAATTGATTTAGTTTGGTACGATGGCGGAATGAAACCTCCTGTTCCCGATGAATTATATGAGGAAAATAGAGAACTTTCGGCTGAAGGAATGATGTTTGTCGGAGACAAAGGCAAAATATTGGCAGGATTCCATGTGGATAATCCCCGGCTAATTCCTGAAAAACGCATGAATACAATGCCGGCTTCAGAAGAAATAAAAAAAGAAAAAATATCAGGATTTCAACAATTTATTGATGCGATAAAAGCTGGGGAACAATGCCCCGGAAACTTCAGAGATGCGTGGACACTGACAGAGGCTGTGAATTTATATGCTGTTGCCCTGCGTTCAGGTAAAATTCTGAAATATGATGCCGCCAAACGTACCATCGCTAATTTTCCTGATGCCAACAAGTATCTCAACAGGGAATACCGAAAAGGTTGGGCTCCCGAAACCATTTAAAAACTATAAACAAAAAACTGACATGATAAACAGAAGAAAATTCATTGAGAAAAGTGCATTGGGAATTGGATCGGTAGCCATGTTTCCCAATTTGCTGATGGCAGCATCGAATGAAAAGATGCTGAAAAAGCCACTTGGATTCCAGGTATGGACAATAAAAGATCAGTTAATTAAAGACTTTTCCGGAACTTTAAAGACGATGGCATCATTGGGTTATCAAAGTGTGGAAATGTGTTCTCCTCCGGGATACGAAAGTTCTGGATTTGGACCGCTGATGAAAATGAAAGCTTCTGAAATGAAAAAGATTGTAAATGATGCAGGCCTGGCTTTAGAAAGTACACATTATGGGATGGACGAGCTTCGTAAAAATCTAAACGAACGTATCGATTTTGCTCTCGAATCCGGACAAAAACAAATGATTTGTTCAAGCTTTGGGTTACCTAAAAATGCCACCCTTAGTGATTGGTTGAAAGCTGTAGACGAGTTAAACGAAATTGGAGCCAAAACAAAGGCTTCTGGAATACTGACCGGCTTTCACAATCATCACACTGAATTTGGGGAGATTGACGGCAAATTAATCTATGATTCATTAATGGAACATTTTGATGAAAAAGCAGTCAAAATGCAGTTTCAGGTTGCAGTAATTAGCATTGGTTATAAGGCCATAACTTATTTCGAAAAATACCCTAGAAGATTTATTTCTGCTCATTTGGCTGACTGGTCTCCTTCCGAGAATAAACAAGTTGCCTTGGGTAAAGGAGTCGTTAATTGGAAAGAATTTTTTGCAGCAGCCGAAAAGTGCGGGATTAGCAATTATTTTGTAGAAATGGATCCAGACACATTTAAAGATAGCGCCAATTATATTCTAAAGATTTAGATAGAAACTAACTCTTTTTAAGGACCTGAGTTTTTGTTAATCCTTTTTTAGTCATTCTCAAAATGTAAACTCCATTTTTAAATTGAGAAAGATCGATTTGTATTTTTTGATAACCGTGATTCAACAAGAAGTTATCCCACTTTTTAACTTCAGTCCCTAAAATATTAATCAGGCTGATTTGTAACTCACCTGACTCTTCCACCTGAAGTTCAATGGTTACAAAATCTTTAACTGGATTAGGGTACGCTTTCTCAATAGCAAAGGAACGCGAACTGGAGGAAATTCCAGCTGCAAAAGTTTCGTTTTTTTGAGCATAACTGCCAATCGAAACAATTAATACAAACAATAAAGTAAAAATTGATTTCATGGTCAAAGTTTAATATTCAGATTAAGAAACAAAAATCAGACCACAATCTATTTTATCTAAGACCAAAGTTTATCCGGATAAATACCATCATTGGTCATTTTCCGGATCTGGTCCATAACATATGGTTTATCATCCTTATAAGTAACACCAAACCACGGCGAATCCGCAGATAATACTTCTACATTGATTAATCCGGATTTTATCATTTCGAAGACAACAAAAGGAATATAAAACTCAGACTTGGGTAGATTTATATTCTCTTTTAAAAAGTCGATAAACTGATTTTGGATATTCATAAAAATTGATGGATGAAATCCCCAGAAATTCATTGACACAGTTTCGGTCCCTTTGAGCTCAACCGTTTCTTCATTTGATTCACAAACAATTACTTGTCCCTCGGTTCTAATTTTGTGAGTCTCTGTAATTTTGGTTAAATGATTTTTTTCGTCAGTTTCACAAATGCCTCTGGATACGGCCCCGAAATCCGACAATGTGTTACTTAATCTGTAGCCAACCATTGCATATCTTTCTGGTGTCACCGACGTAGTTAAATATTTTGCAAGTACTTTATAGGCTTCAGCGCCATAAAAATCATCGGCATTTATAACAGCAAATGGTTCATTAATTTCATCCTTAGCCATCAATACTGCATGACCTGTCCCCCAGGGTTTTTCCCTTCCTTCCGGAAATTGAAATCCTTCAGGAAGCATATTTGTTTCCTGATACACATAGAGCACTTCAATTTTCCCCTCAAGTTTTGCCCCAAAGAGAGCTTTAAAGCTTTCGGCAAAGCTTTCTCTAATTACAAAAACAACTTTTCCAAAACCAGCCCTTATTGCATCGTATACCGAATATTCTAGTATTGTTTCACCATTAGGTCCAACTGGTTCAATTTGTTTAAGTCCGCCAAAGCGACTTCCCATTCCAGCTGCCAGTATTAAAAGAGTTGGTTTCATAAAAATAATTCAGATTTTATTCCCAACAAAAATACGCTTTTATATATAGATTTATTCACTTTTTATACGGCATTAACTATAAAATAATCATCAAAATTAGTTTGGTACTGTATCACAGATGATCGCCATTTTAATATTTTTTTTTCACGACTGTCCACAAACACCTAAAGCCCGATTAATATCGAGCTTCCCTGTTTCGCTTTATATGTATTCTTTATTTCTATTCTCTACCGGCTGGCTTCGAAAATACCTGTGGTGAACATGAACAAATAAGGAACAGGTATTATTCAATTAAAACCGGGCTAAAAACTTTAATTTTTTTATTTTTTTTTTACTTCTTTTCGTCTGGAGTCCTGGATACCTGAGTTTTTTTTGAACATGAACAAGTAAGGAACAAGTATTACCATTAAACCAAACTTCTTTTATCTCTTTTTTACAACTCTTTTCTATAAAATTAACTGAACAAGTGAACTGAACAAGTATTAATCATTAAAACCTAAAACTCACAAATAACTATAGAACAAGTATTTCATTAAAATTTCCTCTAAAAAACCTTGCGAACGAACTCTGTATATCTTTTATTCCGCAGTTCTTATCTTCTTTAGTATTTCCTGGGCTTTCCCCTGGTAAAAACCTCCCCGGTGGGCGATCTTCCTAAATTGACGTAACGCTTTCTTTTCTTCGTGCGTCTGTAAGTAACACAGACCGGTATACCATTCGGCCTGCTCGGTAAACAGGTTGTCCTTATCTACTATAACTGTCGCATATTCTTCTAACGCCCTGCTGTATTTCCCAGTTTCCTGGAGTGAAACACCGCTGTAAAAATGACCGGCCATATTCGATGGATCCTGGGCTAATACCTGCCCAAAAAGCTCCAGCGCTGACTCATAATCCTGTCTCTCGTATTTCTGCAACGCCTCGGCCATGGCCTTATTTACCGTTATCCCGGCTGACCGTGAGGTTCCGCTGGCCTCATACCTGGCGTAAAAATCCTGGTAAATATCGTTGGTGGAGGATTCCCTGGTAAGCAACCCGGTGATTCCCAGCAAAAAGATCAGTGAGGCGGCTACTGTTGCCATGGCAATCTTCTTAAAACCAAACCGCCCGGCAATTGACCGTTGTGCCTGCTGGTCGCCGTAAATGGCTCCTGACAGCCCCTGCAGCCTGCTCCTCAGATGCATCACATCGGATTCGGATAAAGCGGCATCGATATCCCTGATAAATTCAATTTCTTCCTGTAACTTCTTATTGGTGCTTAATTCAGACTCAAATGAAGCCATGTCTTCTGACGACATCTCATTGTGAAGGTAGTTCTCCAACTCTTCTATACTCGCAGATGTGGGCATTTCTGACCGTTGTATCGCATTCAGCGATGCACGAAGGGACATAATGTCAGATTCGGCTCCGGCCTGGTCTATTTCCCTGATTAATGACACTTCCCTGGCCAAATCAACATTCACAAACAGTTCTTCTTCAAACTGTTTCGTTTCTTCCACTGACATCGTCCCGTAAAGGTAATCTTCTATATCCCCGGTTGAATAACGATGAGAGGGTATACTTTGGGCGATTTGCTTCAGGTTGGCCCTGATGTCTGTAACATCATGCTCTTCTAGCGCACTCTGTACTTCTGCAAAAAGCTCCTCTTCAAACGAACTAAAATCGCTTTCTTCATTAAAAGATGGGCTCGATTCGGCCTGATCTTTATAAAACTGGTGGATGTTCTCTTTTCCCGCAATACTGTGCTGGTAGAGGTGTATCCGGGGCAACGAATGCCCAAAACTAAACAGATCGTCAGTAGTTATCTGGTGGGATAATCCCTTCTGTACCGAAAACTCATCGGTAAGACCAAAACTGAACGAATCTACGACGCTAATATTTTCTTTATTTGCAACTTCAGCTTCTTGTTGAACAATCTGATTCAGACTGTTGCGAAGACTCATAACGTCATGCTCGCATACCGCCTGTTCCACTTCCCCATGGAGGGCCAATTCTTCCGACAAGTCTGAATCTAATCCCAGCTGGGCTTCGAACTCAGTTAACTCCTCCTGCGTCAGTTCAGAGTTAAGGTACTTGTCCGTTTGTTCTATATAGGCTGATTTGCGTATCATCTTACTGTTTATTACAGTGGTGAAAATTCCGTGAAGTATTACAAATACTCACTAAACATGCTCTGGAAAGAGCTTAATAAATAAAAAGTGGATCCTTTAAAAGGCGATTAGTTCAAATCAGCATAAGAATCTGCCGATTTTCCACCTTTTACCATGGATAATTCTTCGGTAGTCAATACATCAAAAGTGAAAGAATCAAATGTCTTGGTCTGGTTGTTCGCAACTAAAGTTTTCATTTTTTTGAGTTTTAATGATTAATACTTGTTCCTTATTTATTCTTGTTCGATGGTTTATCCCCATAAACACGAAAAGGTAACCCCGGTAGCTCAAAAAAATTAAACTTTTATTTATAAATATTACTCAATACTCTTATAATCTGATTTTTACAATATTATTTTTTTTAACGACTGTCCATAAACACCTAAAGCCCGATTAATATCGAGCTTCTCTGTTTCGCTTTATATGTATTCTTTATTTCTATTCTCTACCGGCTGGCTTCGAAAATACCTGTGGTGAACATGAACAAATAAGGAACAGGTATTATTCAATTAAAACCGGGCTAAAAACTTTAATTTTTTTATTTTTTTTTTACTTCTTTTCGTCTGGAGTCCTGGATACCTGAGTTTTTTTTGAACATGAACAAGTAAGGAACAAGTATTACCATTAAACCAAACTTCTTTTATCTCTTTTTTACAACTCTTTTCTATAAAATTAACTGAACAAGTGAACTGAACAAGTATTAATCATTAAAACCTAAAACTCACAAATAACTATAGAACAAGTATTTCATTAAAATTTCCTCTAAAAAACCTTGCGAACGAACTCTGTATATCTTTTATTCCGCAGTTCTTATCTTCTTTAGTATTTCCTGGGCTTTCCCCTGGTAAAAACCTCCCCGGTGGGCGATCTTCCTAAATTGACGTAACGCTTTCTTTTCTTCGTGCGTCTGTAAGTAACACAGACCGGTATACCATTCGGCCTGCTCGGTAAACAGGTTGTCCTTATCTACTATAACTGTCGCATATTCTTCTAACGCCCTGCTGTATTTCCCAGTTTCCTGGAGTGAAACACCGCTGTAAAAATGACCGGCCATATTCGATGGATCCTGGGCTAATACCTGCCCAAAAAGCTCCAGCGCTGACTCATAATCCTGTCTCTCGTATTTCTGCAACGCCTCGGCCATGGCCTTATTTACCGTTATCCCGGCTGACCGTGAGGTTCCGCTGGCCTCATACCTGGCGTAAAAATCCTGGTAAATATCGTTGGTGGAGGATTCCCTGGTAAGCAACCCGGTGATTCCCAGCAAAAAGATCAGTGAGGCGGCTACTGTTGCCATGGCAATCTTCTTAAAACCAAACCGCCCGGCAATTGACCGTTGTGCCTGCTGGTCGCCGTAAATGGCTCCTGACAGCCCCTGCAGCCTGCTCCTCAGATGCATCACATCGGATTCGGATAAAGCGGCATCGATATCCCTGATAAATTCAATTTCTTCCTGTAACTTCTTATTGGTGCTTAATTCAGACTCAAATGAAGCCATGTCTTCTGACGACATCTCATTGTGAAGGTAGTTCTCCAACTCTTCTATACTCGCAGATGTGGGCATTTCTGACCGTTGTATCGCATTCAGCGATGCACGAAGGGACATAATGTCAGATTCGGCTCCGGCCTGGTCTATTTCCCTGATTAATGACACTTCCCTGGCCAAATCAACATTCACAAACAGTTCTTCTTCAAACTGTTTCGTTTCTTCCACTGACATCGTCCCGTAAAGGTAATCTTCTATATCCCCGGTTGAATAACGATGAGAGGGTATACTTTGGGCGATTTGCTTCAGGTTGGCCCTGATGTCTGTAACATCATGCTCTTCTAGCGCACTCTGTACTTCTGCAAAAAGCTCCTCTTCAAACGAACTAAAATCGCTTTCTTCATTAAAAGATGGGCTCGATTCGGCCTGATCTTTATAAAACTGGTGGATGTTCTCTTTTCCCGCAATACTGTGCTGGTAGAGGTGTATCCGGGGCAACGAATGCCCAAAACTAAACAGATCGTCAGTAGTTATCTGGTGGGATAATCCCTTCTGTACCGAAAACTCATCGGTAAGACCAAAACTGAACGAATCTACGACGCTAATATTTTCTTTATTTGCAACTTCAGCTTCTTGTTGAACAATCTGATTCAGACTGTTGCGAAGACTCATAACGTCATGCTCGCATACCGCCTGTTCCACTTCCCCATGGAGGGCCAATTCTTCCGACAAGTCTGAATCTAATCCCAGCTGGGCTTCGAACTCAGTTAACTCCTCCTGCGTCAGTTCAGAGTTAAGGTACTTGTCCGTTTGTTCTATATAGGCTGATTTGCGTATCATCTTACTGTTTATTACAGTGGTGAAAATTCCGTGAAGTATTACAAATACTCACTAAACATGCTCTGGAAAGAGCTTAATAAATAAAAAGTGGATCCTTTAAAAGGCGATTAGTTCAAATCAGCATAAGAATCTGCCGATTTTCCACC
Organism: Prolixibacteraceae bacterium; assembly: GCA_963678915.1. Classification (GTDB taxonomy): domain Bacteria; phylum Bacteroidota; class Bacteroidia; order Bacteroidales; family Prolixibacteraceae; genus Aquipluma. Next base: position 4,076,132 of record OY787458.1, on the reverse strand, counting down.
TTTTACCATGGATAATTCTTCGGTAGTCAATACATCAAAAGTGAAAGAATCAAATGTCTTGGTCTGGTTGTTCGCAACTAAAGTTTTCATTTTTTTGAGTTTTAATGATTAATACTTGTTCCTTATTTATTCTTGTTCGATGGTTTATCCCCATAAACACGAAAAGGTAACCCCGGTAGCTCAAAAAAATTAAACTTTTATTTATAAATATTACTCAATACTCTTATAATCTGATTTTTACAATATTATTTTTTTTAACGACTGTCCATAAACACCTAAAGCCCGATTAATATCGAGCTTCTCTGTTTCGCTTTATATGTATTCTTTATTTCTATTCTCTACCGGCTGGCTTCGAAAACACCTGTGGTGAACATGAACAAATAAGGAACAGGTATTATTCAATTAAAACCGGGCTAAAAACTTTAATTTTTTTATTTTTTTTTTACTTCTTTTCGTCTGGAGTCCTGGATACCTGAGTTTTTTTTGAACATGAACAAGTAAGGAACAAGTATTACCATTAAACCAAACTTCTTTTATCTCTTTTTTACAACTCTTTTCTATAAAATTAACTGAACAAGTGAACTGAACAAGTATTAATCATTAAAACCTAAAACTCACAAATAACTATAGAACAAGTATTTCATTAAAATTTCCTCTAAAAAAAACCTTGCAAACGAACTCTGTATATCTTTTATTCCGCAGTTCTTATCTTCTTTAGTATTTCCTGGGCTTTCCCCTGGTAAAAACCTCCCCGGTGGGCGATCTTCCTAAATTGACGTAACGCTTTCTTTTCTTCGTGCGTCTGTAAGTAACACAGACCGGTATACCATTCGGCCTGCTCGGTAAACAGGTTGTCTTTATCTACTATAACTGTCGCATATTCTTCTAACGCCCTGCTGTATTTCCCAGTTTCCTGGAGTGAAACACCGCTGTAAAAATGACCGGCCATATTCGATGGATCCTGGGCTAATACCTGCCCAAAAAGCTCCAGCGCTGACTCATAATCCTGTCTCTCGTATTTCTGCAACGCCTCGGCCATGGCCTTATTTACCGTTATCCCGGCTGACCGTGAGGTTCCGCTGGCCTCATACCTGGCGTAAAAATCCTGGTAAATATCGTTGGTGGAGGATTCCCTGGTAAGCAACCCGGTGATTCCCAGCAAAAAGATCAGTGAGGCGGCTACTGTTGCCATGGCAATCTTCTTAAAACCAAACCGCCCGGCAATTGACCGTTGTGCCTGCTGGTCGCCGTAAATGGCTCCTGACAGCCCCTGCAGCCTGCTCCTCAGATGCATCACATCGGATTCGGATAAAGCGGCATCGATATCCCTGATAAATTCAATTTCTTCCTGTAACTTCTTATTGGTGCTTAATTCAGACTCAAATGAAGCCATGTCTTCTGACGATAACTCATTGTGAAGATAGTTCTCCAACTCTTCTATACTCACAGATGTGGGCATTTCTGACCGTTGTATCGCATTCAGCGATGCACGAAGGGACATAATGTCCGATTCGGCCCCGGCCTGGTCTATTTCCCTGATTAATACCACTTCCCTGGCCAAATCAACATTCACAAACAGTTCTTCTTCAAACTGTTTCGTTTCTTCTACTGACATCGTCCCGTAAAGGTAATCTTCTATATCCCCGGTTGAATAACGATGAGAGGGTATACTTTGGGCGATTTGCTTCAGGTTGGCCCTGATGTCTGTAACATCATGCTCTTCTAGCGCACTCTGTACTTCTGCAAAAAGCTCCTCTTCAAACGAACTAAAATCGCTTTCTTCATTAAAAGATGGGCTCGATTCGGCCTGATCTTTATAAAACTGGTGGATGTTCTCTTTTCCCGCAATACTGTGCTGGTAGAGGTGTATCCGGGGCAACGAATGCCCAAAACTAAACAGATCGTCAGTAGTTATCTGGTGGGATAATCCCTTCTGTACCGAAAACTCATCGGTAAGACCAAAACTGAACGAATCTACGACGCTAATATTTTCTTTATTTGCAACTTCAGCTTCTTGTTGAACAATCTGATTCAGACTGTTGCGAAGACTCATAACGTCATGCTCGCATACCGCCTGTTCCACTTCCCCATGGAGGGCCAATTCTTCCGACAAGTCTGAATCTAATCCCAGCTGGGCTTCGAACTCAGTTAACTCCTCCTGCGTCAGTTCAGAGTTAAGGTACTTGTCCGTTTGTTCTATATAGGCTGATTTGCGTATCATCTTACTGTTTATTACAGTGGTGAAAATTCCGTGAAGTATTACAAATACTCACTAAACATGCTCTGGAAAGAGCTTAATAAATAAAAAGTGGATCCTTTAAAAGGCGATTAGTTCAAATCAGCATAAGAATCTGCCGATTTTCCACCTTTTACCATGGATAATTCTTCGGTAGTCAATACATCAAAAGTGAAAGAATCAAATGTCTTGGTCTGGTTGTTCGCAACTAAAGTTTTCATTACTTTTGAGTTTTAATGATTAATACTTGTTCCTTATTTATTCTTGTTCGATGGTTTATCCCCATAAACACGAAAAGGTAACCCTGGACTGCTCAAAAAATTGGAGAAATAATAATATTATACTGATGATCAATACTTTAAAAATAAGTTCAGCATTAATATTTATTATTTTATTAAATTCAATAAGAGTAAATGCACAAAATAAAAAACTGTCGACAGAGGATAGTTTACAAATTATTAATCACCATTTATCAGGAGTAAAGTCTGGAAAATTAGGAGACTTTGAAAAGGCGATATCCAACTTTGAGCAAGTTTATTTTCTTAGAAGAAAATTTTTTGGAGAAAATAGTTTTAGGTTGGCTTCACCCCTCATTAACATTGGAATTCAGTACAAAAATTTGGGTTATCTCACTAAGGCAATAGATTATTATAAAAGAGCAGAAAAATTATACATTGATAAATTTGGAACTGATTATTCTGAACTAGGGCCTATTTATAGTAATCTTGGAAATATTTATAAGCTTCTGGGTGATTTTAATAAAGCATTTGAATACGAAAAAAATGCTCTGCGAATATTAAAGAATGATAGCATTAACTTGTATGAGAATTTCCAAATATCAAAATACAATATTGTTGAAACTCAGTTAAAACTAGGGAATAATAAAGAAGCAATCCGATTTGCACAAAAAAATTTAAATAGAACTACTCCTGAATTAAAAGCTCGATCATATGACCTGATTGCTTTAGCATACAAGAATGAAGGGCTATATGATTTATCTGAAAAAAATTACCTAAATGCAATCAAAAGTTGGATAAACCTATACGGGGACGGGAATATAGAGTTAATATCCGAATACCTTGCCTACTCATCATTTTTAATGCAGCAAAAAAAATATGAAGAGGCTTTGATTTATTCGTCTAGAGCAAAATCAATAGTTCTTAATTTTTATAGTAAGAAAAGCACAAATTATGCTGAAGTATTGACATCTTTTGGAGATTACTACAATTTAAAATATTCGGAAGCTGGGCAAATTGATGATTTTCGCAAACTGCGAAAACAAAACTTAAACGAAGCCATTCTCTATTATCAAAATGCTATAGTTGCACTTGCAGACTCTTTTCAAATCAATGATCCGTTTATCGACCCCCCCCTTAAAAATATAAATTCCGATATCCAGATGGTAGAAGTCCTCAAAAAGAAGTCCCTTGCCATGGAAAAACTTGCTGATATATATCTTTCGGAGTTTGACAATAAAAATTCATTGAAATATTTCGAAGCAAGCTTAAGATCATTATCGAATGCAATAACATTAATACATAAACTTCAGATTGGCTTTGAAAACGAGGATAGCAAACTGTTTTTATCTCAAAATCAGGAATCTACATTTTATGAAGCCGTCAATATTGCTTACAAGTTGTATAAATTAACACAGAAAAGTGAATATCTGGCGCAAGCGTTTGAACTATCTGAAAGGGGAAAAGCCTCCAATTTATTGGCCTCAATTAAAGACATGAAAGCTAAAGAATTTGGTGGAATTCCGGACTCTTTATTGGAAAAAGAAAAAGATCTAAAGAATTACATTGCAAATTATACTTCGAAGCTATTTGAAGAAAGTCACTCATTAAAGCCCGACAGCCAGAAAGTAAATCTGTATTCTTCCAAAATTTTTAAATACAATGAAGAGTACAACAGGCTAGTTGATTCATTTGAAAAATCTTACCCTCAGTATTATACCTTAAAATACGAGAGTAAAGTTGTCGGCATCAATGAAATTCAGTCGAAATTAAGTACCCGACAAGCTTTAGTGGAATTCTTTGTCAAAGAACCCGATGCTGACACAGCAAATGGAGAGCTTTTCAGATTCGTAATAACAAAAGATTCGGCAAGTCTCTCCAAGGAAATCCTGACTTCAGAATATTTGAAGGATGTTCAGACTGTCCATGACTTTTTGATCAATCCAAATTATATGGATACCCGGAAACAAGACTTTGTGAAATACTCATTAGCTGCCTACAATCTTTATAAAACTCTCATACAACAAGATTCCCGAAAGCTGAAAGATAAAGCGCTGACAATAGTTCCACACAATAAACTATCATACATCCCATTCGATGCATTAATCTCGCAAATGCCCGACACCAGTGTAATGAATTTTAGAAATTTGAAATACTTGGTTCGCGAATATCCGATTAACTATAGCTATTCTGCCACTTTGTTATTCGATTACGCCAAAAACAAAAAAACATCGAAACAAAACCTGATAATTTTTTCTCCAAAATATATTGCTGATGAACCAAGACTGAGTGCTGAAAGCCCGGTTCCGTTATTCTTCAATCCACTACCTGGTGCGGAAGACGAGGTAAAAGGTATTTCAAAACATATGCGCGCAAATTCTTTTGTCGATCTGTTAGCTCAGGAAAATACATTTAAGAACAAAGCTCCTGAATATGACATTCTGCATTTGGCCATGCATACCGTTATTAATGATACTCTGCCCATGTTTTCGAAGCTGGTTTTTTCTCGCCCCGACCAAACTTCAGGTGACGATGGTTATCTTAACACCTACGAGATTTATAACATGAAATTACATGCCCGATTAGCTGTTTTAAGCGCCTGCGAAACAGGTACCGGGATGCTCCAAAAAGGAGAAGGTGTTATGAGTATGGCAAGAGCATTTATATACGCCGGATGCCCGTCAATTGTAATGACCTTGTGGCAGGTAGAAGATAAATCCGGAGCCAAAATCATGGATGATTTCTATTATTACTTATCAAAAGGCAAACGAAAAGATGTCGCTTTGCGAATGGCAAAACTGAAGCATCTGGAAAACTCTGATCCGTTAACTGCTCATCCACATTTTTGGTTGGGATATGTAAATATTGGTAATCCTGATGCCATAAAAAACAGCAATGACTTTTATTTTACAATTCTCATTTTTGTTTTTGCCCTGTTGATTTTCTTTGATTGGTATTTCAGAAGAAAACGCAGGAAAAACCGGAGGTTACAATAATCTTAGGCACTCTGTAAAAAAACTCACATTCACATTGCCAATAACAGGCAAAAAGAAAGCCTGTAATTCTAACGAACTACAGGCTTTTTGTCGGGGTGGCCAGACTCGAACTGACGACCTCCTGGTCCCAAACCAGGCATACTACCAACTGTACTACACCCCGATTAAAATCTTCATTAAAAATTATTGACAAACTCCATCGTCAAATAAAAAAAAGGGAACAACCGATAAATTCAGTTTTACCCTTTTGTTTTGTCGGGGTGGCCAGACTCGAACTGACGACCTCCTGGTCCCAAACCAGGCATACTACCAACTGTACTACACCCCGATACAAACGCTTAACAATATTTAGCGCGGAGAGAGGGGGATTCGAACCCCCGGTACAGAATGACCCGTACGACGGTTTAGCAAACCGTTGGTTTCAGCCACTCACCCATCTCTCCAGAGCTTATTGCAGAATAATTTATTATTCCAGAATTTTCAAATTTTAGCGACAAAATCCTCACGGTTTTGCCTCCCATTCAGCCTTTGCGAATGTGCGTGCAAATATAGAACTACTTTTTTCTTTAGCAAAACAAATCGAATAAAAAATCGGGCAATTTTCAATGTTTTTGAGGCGGTTCAAATAAACTATAAAATATGAAAAGTTCAGGGAAATCAGCTTTTCTACGGTTTGTATGCCGTAAAGTTCTAAACTGAAAAAATATGACTGCCAAGAATTCTGTAAATCAGCCACATATTAATAACATGTTATTAAAACCCCTGATTTTATTGGAAATTTGAAGGATGCAATCTATATTTGAAGCAGAAATCGTTCTGTCACATACGTCAAAAGATATTGTCCGCATTAATTCTACGTTTGGAAAATTCAACATTTTTAAATTGACCCGAGTAAGCTTTTGACTGCTAAAACAGGCCTAGTACCGCGAAAGCGGGAGTGACATTTGTTACCGTTGGAAGTTTGATCAGGCAGGCACTCAAATCCTATTTATCTGGGATTTTTACAATCGAATTAATGCGGATTTTTTTTGTCTTCACGATACCTTTCGAAGCACAAAAGAATATATAACTACCAGCACGGCAAGCAATAAACTAATCCAACCCAAATAATCTCCATATCTGACATAGAACGTTAGAGCATTGTTTATATGCAATCCGGAACTTAAGGCCATAGATGTATTTTTATCTGTTTGCACCTGAATATTGCCCCGCTGATCAATTATCCCTGAAATACCAGTATTGGCGCTTCGAACAACGCTTCGTCGAGTCTCAATCGCCCGAATCCTCGAATATCCAAAATGCTGCCAAACGCCCGAAGCACCTTTCCACCATCCATCGTTAGTCAACACCGCAATATATTGTGCACCATTTTCTACCAATTGCCGCACATGCCTTCCAAATACCGATTCAAAACAAATAACTGGTCCAATCTTTTGTCCGGATACACTGACCAGATTTATTGGTTCTTTTCCTGATGCCATAGCGCCCCTTATTCCTCCCAGATCGAGCATTACATTGGGCAAAAACGAAAAATACTCACCGAATGGTTCTTTTTCGACACCTGCAACCAATATATTTTTATGACTGAATTGAATACGATGGGAACTATCAAACAACACGGCCGAGTTAAACCGGTCGAAATAATACTCTCCGTTCGTTAATCGCTGAGCAGTAGCCGAAATAACTTCGTTACTCCCAAATTTTCGCTGGCTAATAGCACCTGCAACAAAACTGACACGTGGAAACCGACGGATTATTTGTTGTAAAGGCTTTAATGACGAATCGTTTAACTCACTCGAATCTTCCCATATCGGAGGCAAAGCTGTTTCGGGAGCCAATACTAAATCTGTCGAATCTGAAATTTTCGATTCAGTTAAGGCAACCAATCTATCTACCTGCTCCTTTACGCTCATTCCGTTAAACTTCTCAGTATAAGGATCGATATTTGGCTGCACAACTATAACTTTCTGAATTACTCCTTTCTCGGAATAATTAGAATATAAATACAACGACAACATCACAGGAAGCAACATTGCAATTAGAACAAGACCCATTGATTTAGAAAACTTTAGTACTAAACGTTCCTGATTTTTTCTGATAGCATTATAAATCAAAATATTTACAATTAATACCCACAGTGAGCCGCCCCAGACACCAGTATATTCATACCACTGAATAATTTCAACATTATTGGCAAAACCATTTCCTAAAGTAAGCCAGGGCCATGGAAGCAACCCATGATGGTTAAGAAATTCGTACGCAAGCCAGAAAACAATCAATGAAAAAAAACCTGATGCTTCGCCCATTTTGTGTTGTACTTTACTCTTGCCCCACCAAACAATCGACATAAACAAGGCATTCAGCGAGGTTACAAACAACATTCCGGGCACGGAAACATAAGCAATCCACCAGGTTGAAAGTAAATTCCAGATCAGGAAAGCTAAAAAGCTAAATGAAAAAGTGTGGGATAATCCTAGTGCTCTTTTTTGCCGGAAAATAAAGCTATCGATAAAAAGCAATGGAACAAAGGCGACGGATAAGGTCCAGCCAAATCCGCGAAAAATCCAGGGAAAACTCAGCAATATTCCTGAAGCTAAAGCAAGACAATACAGATGTATTTTTCTCATCAGGAAATATCAGGTAATGATAAGAAATACCTAACTCAAATTATTAATTACGGCTACCGGATGTTTCTTTCCAGCGGCACGGTCAAAAACAAATTCAATCTTACCGGTTGCCAAAGCCGCCCATCCTGCCTGATTTACCAGGATTGGATTTCCATCGGCATTCTTCATTGTCAGGGGTTTATCCAGAAACGAATGGGTGTGCCCGCCAATAATCAAATCGGTAAATTTGGTTTGAGGCGCAAGAGTTTTATCGCTGATTTTATTGTGCTCGTACGATAAGCCCAAATGCGACAGGCAAATAACCAAATCGCACTTATAATCGTGTTTTAATACAGCTTCCATTTGCAAGGCAGTCTGCAGCGGATCGAGATAACGGGTATTGCCGTAATTAAGCTTCCCCACCAAACCATCGAGCTCAATACCCAAACCATAAATTCCAATCTTTATTCCGCCTTTTTCCAGAATGAGTTGATTTTTAACATGTCCTGACAGGATTGTATCTGAAAAATCGTAATTACTCGAAATTAAAGGGAAGCTGGCATTTTTTGCGGCAGCTAAAATATCTTCCAGTCCATTATCGAACTCGTGGTTTCCAATAGTTCCGGCATCGTATCCCATTTTACTCATAACCTTCACAATCAGGTCACCTTTAAAATAATTGAAATACGGCGTTCCCTGAAACATATCACCGGCATCGAGCAACAAAAGGTTCGAATTTTCTTTCCGGCATTGGCTAATAATAGACGCGATACGGATTAACCCGCCCTTCCCGGGATATTCAGCGTGATCGGCAGGAAATGGATCGATATGACAATGCATATCATTGGTATGCATTACTGTTAGTTTTACCAATTCGCCTGAAGCAAACAATTCATTCGGTATAAGGCCCAGCGATAAGGCACCACTTCCAAGGATCGCCTGTTTTAAAAAGTCACGCCTATTGCTCATTGTAAATCCTCCCATCCTCTTTTACATCAATTACTCCATCCTTTTTATACATTTCGGCCAGAGTCTGAATTAAAACATCCCTGATTTTTGCTTTGGTATTTATTTTTTCAAGCGGATTAATGAACATACTCATCTGATCGCCTCCATTAGCAATATAATCGTTGGTAACCAACCAATACGCTGCCTGCGGATCAACCGCTTTACCACCAATGGTCAAAGTTCCCACAGTTTCGTTTTTAATTCCAAGCTTAAGTTTTGAAACGCCTTCTCCTCCCCTCGCAGCAATCTTTTCAGCCATTTTCCTGATTGATTCTCCTGAAACTTTTATCATCACAATTTCATTTTCAAATGGCATTAATTCAAAAACATGTCCAACCGTAATTTCTCCCTGCGGAAGCGAAGCCCGAAGCCCTCCGTAATTGACATAAGCTGCGTCGGGATGAATATTGAGATGTTGTTTTGTGCAGTAATCACTGGCATAATTCAAAATAATATCTGAAACCATATTGGTAAGTTTACTTTCCGGTTTTCCCTTTACCAATGCCGACGAAGTAACTCCAACCAATTTCTTCATATCATGATCAATACTATCACGGTAAGGTTTTACAATCGATTCAGCAAGCGAATCGATACCTGCATTTTCAATTTCAACCGGAATGTTTTTTGTATTAATCTGACTCACTGTTAAATATCGCGAGCAGGAAAATAATGTTAAAATGGCACAAATACCAAGGAGAAGACGACGCATTGAATTATATTTAGGATTACATTTATTGATGTTTTTCAAGTAGCATCACGCATAAAGATATAAACAAAATCAAACGAAAATCGTTTGTTACAAAAATTCATTTTAGATGTATCTAAACATAAAACCAGCTTTTTCAATTTACAAAATATTCCTTTTTTCCCTGGCTCTTTTTGCTGGTTTCCCGCTGTTGGCGCAGGAATACCAGACGTTTAAAGCCCAGAAAGGTGATGGAATTTATTCAGTACTGAAACAAAACGGTTACCCTTATTCTGAATATGCAAACAAGTTTATTGAACTGAACAAAGCCAAATTAGGGAAAGACAATGCGCTGATTATTGGCAAGATTTACAAGCTCCCTTTACGAACCGACTCCGTTGCCGCACAACCTAAACCACAATCCAAAATTCAGCCTAAACCTGAGCCAATTCCAGAGAAAACAGTTAATGAAATTTTCGGACCAGCTTACCGCGAAATCAATATAAAAAGCAAAGAACTTGCCGGCGCCATTTATTACCTGGAAAGCGGTCATGGAGGCCCTGACCCGGGTGCAATGGGAAGCTTAAATGGCCATAGTTTGTGCGAAGACGAATATGCCTACGATGTTACCCTTCGGCTAGCGCGGAGCCTGATTGAACGCGGTGCCACTGTTTACCTGATCATCAGGGATCCGAACGATGGAATACGCGACGAACAATATTTAGCCCCTGACAAGGACGAAGTTTGCTATCAGAACAGCGAAATACCACTGAGTCAGGTTGCCCGCCTGAAACAAAGCACCGACGCGGTAAATGCCTTGCACGCCCAGAATAAAAAGAAGTTTCAGCGTTTGGTGGTGATTCATGTCGATTCGCGCGACGAGAAGAAAAACATCGACGTCTTCTTTTACTACGACAAACGAAGCAATACCGGCAAACGCCTGGCAAACACGCTGATGCAAACATTCGAGAAAAAATATGCCATGCATCAACCCAATCGCGGTTACTCCGGAAGTGTTTCTGAACGAAATCTTTACGTCATAAAAAATGCTCTGACACCTGCTGTCTTTATCGAATTGGGCAACATTAACCATACGCGCGACCAGCAGCGATTGATTATCCCCGACAACCGGCAAGCCATTGCCAACTGGTTGCGCGACGGATTAATTGAAGATTTCAAAAAGAGCATCAAATGACCTCACCAACCATCTCCGGTGAAAAAATACTGATCCGGTTCGACGGAATCTGCATATTATGTAGCAAAACAGTGAGATTTATACTGAAAGCGGACAAAAAGAAAAAGTTTCAATTTCAGGCGCTTCAAAACACAAGCAATAGCCAGAACTTCGAGACGATTATTGTGCTGGAAGGCGGAAAAACGCTCACACATTTCGATGCTGTTCTGAAAATTGGGAAAGAGCTTGGAGGAATATACAGCATGGTTGCTGTCTGTCGCATTCTGCCCAAAAGCTGGAGAAAATCTATATACTTATGGATTGCCCGAAACCGGTTTCACTGGTTTGGGAAGAGAGAATCGTGCTATTTACCTTCCGAAGAAGAAAAAGATCGGTTTATTTAAAACTCGAAATCGTCGTTTTCAAACTGAATGTACCTGGCCGATAAATGACCAATTTGGCGGGCAAAGTTGGTAATCGTCTCCTGTGTTTCAGGAGTAATTTCCGAACTTTTAAGTCTCAGCAGCATAAAGCCATAAAGCGCATTCAAACAAACAGCCACCTCGTTGGTTGAACCACCTTTCGAACTAAGTTCGCTTATTGCACCAGCATTTAACTGGTAAAGGTTCACATATTCCGGATCGTTTCGAACTTCGAGCATTTTAAGATGAAACTCGTTCAAATCGTTCACCAGGTTCACCAATACCTGTAAATGACCCTTTTCCTGAACGTGTTCCTTTTCCATCATAACAGCCAGATTGGCGTACCAATCAATCAGTTCTTTTTTAGCAGCAGCTTCAACACCAAACCGGCTAACCAACTGCGCTTCAATCATTTCAGGATTAAACGAGCAGGCCCGCAGCGAATCTTCAGTTTGCCACATATACAAAATATATTCGGCAATGTTCGTTTTTCGTAATTCTCTGGCTATTAACATCAATTCAGGAGATTAGCTAAACATTAAAAAAATCATCCAGATCGCGGCGTTCTTTCTTGGTTGGCCGGCCTGTCCCTCTTTCGCGATTAAAAAAGCTCATATTTTTTTGCACCTCAAGGATTTCGAGCTCCGAAGCGGGCGTGGTTTCAACCATAAATTCAGGAACCAGTTTGGCAGCCATTCGGTTCTCGGTAAGGGCCAGCACTTTGTAACTTCGGGTAATCGGAGGCCGACGCAATTGTACAGTTTCGCCTTCTTTCAGCTCGCGCGAAGGTTTTACCGGCATACCGTTAATGGTAACCTTCCCTTTCCGGCATTCTTCGGATGCCATGCTGCGCGTTTTATACAGTCTCACTGCGAAAAGCCATTTATCGATGCGAACACCCTCGGCCATGGTTATTTCTTTTTATTAAAGAAAGTCATTGTTTGAGCAACTCCAATGGTTGAAAAACTTTTAATGATTTCAATTGAAGTATCGATCAGTGCAGGAAGTTCAAGTTTTTCTTCTTTATTCCATTCGCCCAGCACGTAATCAACCTGCTGACCTCGGCCAAAGTTATCGCCAATACCAAAACGAAGACGGGCATAATCCTGGCTTCCGAGTACCTGATGAATATTCTTCAAACCATTATGACCGGCATCGCTGCCTTTTGCGCGCAAACGCAGCGAACCAAGCGGAAGAGCCAGATCATCGACCACCACCAACAGATTCTCAATCGGAATATTTTCCTTTTGCATCCAGTAATTAACGGCCTTACCACTCAAATTCATGTAAGTAGTTGGTTTCAGCAGAATGAGTGTGCGGCTTTTGAATTTGTATTCGGTAACCCAGCCGTGACGCCCATCGCTAAAAACAATATTGGACGCATCTGCAAGAGCGTCCAATATTTTAAATCCTATATTATGCCGGGTATTTTCGTATTCTTTCCCCGGATTTCCAAGTCCTGCAATAAGATATTTCAAGACAATATTAATTTAGTAAGATTATCCTTTTCCTTTTGCAGCTCTTGCAGCACGTGTTACCATGATGGTTACAACAGGAACAGCTTTAGCGTTAAGGAATTCAAGGTTTTCGCGTTGAAGAGCGCCAACTTTAATACTCTGACCAAGATCCAGATCATCAACATTGATGTTAATTGAATCAGGAAGATCTTTTGGTAAAGCTTTAACTTTTAGTGTACGAAGATTCAGTTTTAATTTACCCCCTTTACGGATACCTTTTGCGAAACCTTCAGTTTTTACCGGAACTTCAATTTTAATTGGCTTATTTTCGCTGGTGCGAAGGAAGTCAACATGTAACAATTTTTCTTCAACCGGGTGGAATTGTGAATCCTGAATAATTGAAGGATAAACTGTACCGTCGATATCCAAATCAACCAAATATACGTTTGGCGTATAAATCAGCGGTTTAAATTCTTTTTCAGAAGCATAGAAATGGATTGGCTCTTCGCCACCATAAAGTACTCCGGGAACTAATCCTTCTGCACGAAGATTTTTGGCATCTTTTTTACCAAGAACTTCTCTCTTTGTGCCTTTAATCGAAATTGATTTCATTTTACTTTTATTTTAAATATTAGATTATGGTACTCAGTCCTCCCTTTACGATGAAAGGGCAAACAGCATGCATAACATGTGCTTCAGGAAAAAGCGGTGCAAATATATACAATTAACCGTAATACATCGAACTAATTGACTGATTTTTATAAACCCGTTCAATTGCTTCGCCCATTGCTCCTGCAATTGGGATATATTTTATTTTTGCTGATTCTTTTTTTCCGGGGATGGAGTCGGTAAAATAAACCTCAGTTAATGCCGATTTCTCAATGTTTTCGTATGCTTTACCCGAAAGAACTCCGTGAGCAGCAAATGCACGAACGCTCAAGGCGCCTTTTTCCATCATCAAATCGGCAGCCTTGGCAATTGTACCGGCAGTATCAATAAGGTCATCAACCAAAATAACATCTTTACCTTTTACATCGCCAATCAGTGTCATGCTGTCAACCACATTGGCTTTTGCCCGTGATTTATGGCAAATTACCATATCGGTTCCAAGCATTTTAGCATAGGTATTGGCACGTTTTGTTCCACCAACATCAGGCGAGGCTACAACCAGATTTTTAAGTCCCATTTTTCCGATAAACGGAATGAAAAGTGAAGATGCATACAAATGGTCAACCGGAACGTTGAAGAATCCCTGAATCTGATCGGCATGGAGGTCCATGGTAATCACGCGGTCGGCACCTGCTGATGAGAGTAAATCGGCAATCAGTTTGGCTCCAATTGAAACACGTGGTTTATCTTTTCGGTCCTGACGAGCATATCCGAAATAAGGAATAACGGCAATAATTTTGTAGGCCGAAGCTCTCTTTGCAGCATCAATCATCAGCAACAATTCCATCAGATTGTCAGCCGGCGGAGGAGTTGATTGTACAATAAAAACATGCGAACCACGAATGGTTTCCTCATAGCAGGGTTCAAACTCTCCATCCGAGAAAACCGGGCAGGATGATTTTCCCAATTCTACGCCCAAACTTTCGCATATCCGTTTGGTCAGGTCCATGCTGTTTGTGCACGAAAAAACTTTCAGGGGATCTTTTCTTGACATATCTTCCGATATTTATTTTGAGTTGTTGGAATTGCCGGCAAAGGTAAAAAAAACTTGCTGATGTATCTTTTATTTATTTAATAAGTTCGTAACAACAACAAACCTACAAACATAAAACACTAACAACATGCATGTTAATCACGATTTATTTACATTCTCAATGAAAGAAATTATTTCCTCGCGCCCGGTACCTTCGTGCGACGAACTAACCAGCATTGGAGGCAATTCTTCCCATAACTTTTTAAGTTCCTTTGAATAAGCTTCCACGTTTTTGACTACCGAAACTTTTCCCAATTTATCAGCTTTCGTGAAAATAATGGCAAACGGAATCTGGTTCTCACCCAGCCAGGTAATAAATTCGATGTCGATTTTCTGCGCCGAATGCCTGACGTCAATCAATACAAACAGGCAATACAGATTTTCGCGGTGCAAAATATAATTGCTGATCAGTTTCTGAAACTTCTCTTTAGCCGAAATCGACACCTTGGCATATCCATATCCGGGCAAATCAACCAAATACCAACTTTCATCAACAATGAAATGGTTGATTAATTGTGTTTTACCAGGCTTTACCGACACCTTGGCCAAACTATTCTGACCAACAAGCATATTCACCAGCGACGATTTACCCACATTCGACCGGCCAATAAAAGCATACTCCGGACGATCGGGTGGCGGACACTTTTTGACATCGGTGTTGCTGGTTAAAAATCGGGCTTGTTTGATCATAGTTTCAGCTTAAAATAGTGGAGCAATGACTCAAATTCAGTTTTATTCGCCAATATACACTTCGAGCAATTTTGCCGAGGCTGAAACTGGTTTCAGGTGTACATTTTCAATAGAAGCCGGGATCAAAATTGTTTCACCTTTCTGAATCAATTCTGAACCAGATTCTGTTTCAACAACCACCTCACCATCGAGGCATATGTATATAACAAACGAATCGAGTTTATTGTAATCTTTTTCAACAACAGCATTCAGCTCAAGCACATTAGTTGTAAAGTACCTGCAGCTTGCCAGCTCGACCGATTCGTTGGGTTTTACCTCGTAACTGGTTTTATATTCGGGGAAAAGCGTATAATCGATGGCATCCAGTGCCTGGTCGGTGTGCAATTCACGTGTATTTCCATTATCGTCGCGGCGATCGTAATCGTAAATGCGGTAAGTGATGTCCGAAGTTTGCTGAATCTCGGCCAGCAGAATTCCTTTTCCGATGGCATGAACACGTCCGGCAGGAATGAAAAACACATCGCCTTCCGACACTTCTTCAAAATTAAGGATATCGGTCAGTTCCACTTTTTCAAGCTTTTCCAGGTATTTTTCCTGATCAACCTGCTGATTGAACCCAGACTGAAGCTTTGCTCCTTTGTCGGCCTGCATTACATACCACATTTCGGTTTTACCATACGAATTGTGGCGCTCAGCGGCCATTTCATCATCGGGATGAACCTGTATGGAAAGATCGTCGTTGGCATCAATAAACTTGATCAGCAAAGGAAATTCGTTGCCGTAGATTTCAAACACCTGATCGCCAACCAAATCGCCCATGTAAACCTCAATAAGTTCGTTCAGGTTGTTTCCGGCAAGGTAACCATTGGTTGCTACCGACACATTGCCATCTACGCCCGAAAGTTCCCAGCTTTCGCCACAATTGGGTAAATTGCCAAAATCTTTGTTCAGTACTGTTTTAATTTTATTGCCGCCCCAAATTTTATCCTTGTATATGGGCGTAAACTTCAGTGGATACAATCCTTCCATGCGTTAAAGAATGATTAAATTTATTTTTAAGCTCGGGATAAATACTCCGAAACCTAGAATTCGAAATCGACAGCAGCCCGTTCAATGGCATGTTGACCAATCAAATCGGCAACTTTTACATGCTCCGGATGAACTCGGTAAACATCCAGATCGGCAACAGTTTCGAAATGTGTGATCAAACAAATATCATGTGATTTTGCAGCCAGTTCGTAATTTACACCTACTTCGATGTGCTTCAATTCTTTTATTTTACCTGAAAGGCCTAGCAATGCATCTTCAATCGAGCATATTATATTCTGTTTCTCGCTTTCCGAATTGTATTTTTTCAGTTTAAACAGTACAATGTGATTAATCATAACAGCAAATTTTATTTTTCTGTTGCGAAGTTAACATTTTCTGTCCTCTGTTTCACAAGGCGCAATTTTACTTATTGATATAGCCCGACACTTCATTATCTTTGAAAAAAATATCTCTATGCTAGTTATTGGAATTGCCGGCGGAACCGGTTCAGGAAAAACAACAGTTGTAAAAAAGATCATCGAGAACCTGCCTGCCGGCGAAGTTGCCGTTATTTCGCAGGATTCGTATTACAAAGACAATAGCCAACTTCCACTTGAAGAAAGGCAAAAAATCAATTTCGACCACCCGGCGTCGATCGAATTTGAGCTTTTGGTCGAGCACATTAAAAAACTAAAGGCCGGCGAATCGGTTCAGGAACCCATCTATTCGTACCTAACCTGCACCCGCTCCGAAGAAACGCGCGAAATAAAACCGAAATCAGTAGTAATTATCGAAGGAATTCTGGTTCTTTTCCCGGCTATTTTGCGCGAACAAATGGGCATTAAAGTGTTCGTCGATTGCGATTCGGATGTGCGCCTGTCGCGGGTTATTCAGCGCGATATCATTGAACGGGGCCGGAATGTCCAGATGGTTTTAGACCGCTATTCAAAAACCGTGCGCCCCAGCCATATACAGTTTATTGAACCAACCAAGCAATTTGCCGACATTATTGTACCCGAAGGAGGAAACAACCTGGTGGCTATTAATATATTAACCAACTACATACAACAAAATCTCAAATAACATGCTCGAAACGATTTCTTCTGAAGATATTCTGTTCATCGACATCGAAACGGTTCCGCAAAGCGCCTCTTACACCGAACTTCCTGAACATTTTCAAAAGCTTTGGGACAAAAAATCGGTTTATTTCAGGGATGAAAATCAGGAAGCTGTTGATGTTTATGAACGTGCCGGAATTTACGCCGAATTCGGAAGAATCATTTGCATTTCGGCCGGAGTAATAATTCAAAAGAACGGAGAGCGATACTATCGGGTGAAATCGTTTCACGATCCGGATGAAAAGAAACTTTTATCTGCCTTTAACGAAATGCTCGAAAAATTCACGTCCCATGCGGGCAAAAAGCTCTGCGCCCACAACGGACTCGAATTCGACTATCCTTACATTGCACGCCGCACGCTGATCAACGGACTTCGCCTGCCCCGGATACTGGACGTTTCAGGAGCCAAACCCTGGGAAATAAAGGACCGGATGCTCGACACGCTCCAAATGTGGAAATTTGGCGACTACAAAAATTACACTTCGCTCGATTTACTTTGTGCAGTATTCAACATTCCAACGCCAAAAGATGATATTGACGGAAGCCAGGTTGCCCAGGTGTATTACCAGGATGGCGACCTCGACCGGATTATCCGCTATTGCGAGAAAGACACTCTGGCGCTGGCCAACCTGATGTTACGGTACAAAGGCGAACCGATTATTCCTATTGAAAACTTGCTGATAGTTTAATCATTCTGCAACTATGAAAAAGCTTTTTTCATTTCTTCTGGTTTTATTCTCAGTCTTTAACCTATTCTCCCAAACTCAGGTTGACAGTTTATTGCAATTGTCAAAAAATGCTCCTGAAAAGCAAAAAGCAGAATTGTACCTGGAGCTTTCGCTTAAGCTGAAAGGCGATACGGCAAAAAGTAATGCCTACTCGCAAATGGCTTACCAGCTTGCTGTAAAAAACAACCAGATACCGCAACAAGCCAAGGCGTTGTACTACCTGGGCGAAACGAAATTTAATTCTTCGGATTACCACTTAGCAATACCCGTATTCCATAAAGCTCTTTCGGTTTACATCAAAGTTAAGGACACAATTAATGTCGTTAATTGCTATAAATTGATTGGACTATGTTATTATAATATGGATCAAGGGGATAAGGCCATCGAGCAATTTATTGAAGGAATGAAGGTGTGCGAAAACGACCCCAGAAATACCGCAAAACTGCTTTCGAATATTGCCATGACCCATGCCCGGATGCGAAATTTGAACGATGCTATTTCATATTATCGAAAGGCGCTGGCATTAAACTCTTCTATTGAGAATCCTGAAGGCATGGCTGTAAATTACAATGGGTTGGGCGAAATTTACAAATCACTCCATAAACCGGATTCAGCCCTTCTGAATTACCAGAAAGCTAAAAACTTAAACAAAAAAACAGAATTTCAGGCAGTTACATTATCGAATATCGCCGGTATTTATATGAACGATCCGGATAGTATATCTAAAGCTGTGGAATGTTTAAAACAATCGTGGGCAATCTTCAGCCAATTGGGGATGTACCAGTACGAAGCTGAATTTAAGCAAGGGATTGGTATTATTTTATTTAAACAGGGTAAATATAAACCAGCTATTCAGGCTCTTACTGCAAGTATTGAGGTGAATGATAAATTCAAGCGGGGTTTCAAAATAAAAACAACTTCTTATAACCTGTTATCAAAAGTTTATGAGAAAACAGGAGACTATCAGGCTGCGCTCAAACACCTGAAGCTTTATATCCAATACGCTGATAGTATGGCCCAAAAGGAAAAATACGATCGGTTATCGAATCTGGAGAAACGCTACGAAACAGAAAAGAAAGAGAATGAGATTGCACGTTTACAGGCCAAACAGGAATTGACTCTTATCCAGCTCAAAAAAAATAAACAGCTAAAACAACTTGGAATTACGGCCGCCCTGCTCTTATTACTGCTCGTGTTTTTTGTTGAATTGAAGTACCTCGACAAGATTAAATTAAACCGGATTTTGGAAGGGAAAAACCGATTAATTGAAAAAAGCGAACAGGAACTTCGGGTTCTGAATGCCTCTAAAAATAAATTCTTTTCGATTATTGCGCACGACTTGAAAAACCCGCTGCACACTGTTTTGGGATATTCCTATCTGCTGAATAATGACTATGGAAAATTTAAGGAAGAAGAACGACGCAAATTCGCGGGCGATATTTATCACTCTACCAACAATATTTTCCGCCTGCTGCAGAACCTTCTTGAATGGTCGCGGTCGCAAACCGGAAATCTGAACTTCTCTCCCGCCGTAGTTGAATATCAGAGCGTTCTTGACAACTCATTAAGTGTACTGAAATCACTGGCCGATCAGAAAAACATAGTTATCAAAACCGACTATGATCCTGAATTAAAAATCTTTGCTGACCCGCTCATGATTGAGACTGTTTTGCGCAACCTGATTAATAATGCCATAAAATTCACTCCTGAAGGCGGAAATATTGAAGTTTCGGCCAAAGAAGAAGATGGCCAGATATTAGTGTCGGTAAGCGATTCAGGAGTAGGAATTTCGGAAGAAGACTCGCAAAACCTGTTCAGGATTGACTCAAAAGTGAAACGAAAAGGAACAGCCAACGAAGATGGTTCGGGCCTCGGATTAATTTTGTGCCACGAATTTGTAAATAAACACAATGGAAAGATCTGGGTGCAAAGTACGCCGGGAAAAGGAAGTGAATTTATTTTCAGCATTCCAGCCAAAGCCATTGCCTGACCTGAAATTCATTTGTCTGTCATTTATCATTTCAAATAGTCCGACACAAAAAATCCCCGAGAGTCAGAAATGGCTTTCGGGGATTTTTCTTCCGGCTTCGGTCTTCCACCTTCTATTTTACGAGCATCTGGCTGGCGAGTAATTCAGCCTTTTCAGCAGAGACTAACTTTTCAACAATTTTTAGGGCAAATTGAATGGCCACTCCGGGACCGCGACCTGTAATAATATTGCCAGATTCAACAACCGGAATCTGGAGAATGTCGGCGCCTTTCAAGTGGCTTTCGAAACCGGGATAACAAACAGCCTGCCTGCCTTCCAAAATTCCAAGATTACCAAAAACCAGAGGTGCGGCGCAAATAGCTGCAAGTTGTTTATCTTCAGCAACAAATGTTTTAATCTGTTGTTTCAAGCCTTCGTGCGCATTCAGGTTCGAAGCCCCGGGCATACCACCTGGTAAAACAATCATGTAAATATCGGAGTAATCAACGCTTTCGAACAGCTTATCGGCCAAAACTTTGATCTGGTGAGCGCCATTCACTTCAAGTTTCCCGGTTACCGAAACCGTCACAACATTCAAACCGGCCCGGCGCAAAACATCGATAATGCTGATAGCTTCTATCTCTTCGAAACCATCGGCAAGGTGAACTGCAATTTTCTTATCCATGGCGTTTATTTTTTATTCAAAGATAATTCATCCTATGGCGAAAACGGCTAATCGAAGAACTTATTCTGAAATAAATGGATGGCAATAAAACCGTAAATGCCACAAACAGCCACAATTCCCAAATCCACCCAATGGCTCTTCAACCGGGTTTTTCGCACATAAAGCCACACGAAATGCAATACTGCCAACAACAAATTGAAAAGCAACCAGTTTACCCCGTTTGACAACTTAAAGTAAAACCGGATAAACTTACTGTTATCACTGGTCATCGACAGTTGTGCCGGGAAAAGCGACGCGAATATTTTACCTTCCTGAAGTTGCTCTTTGGTCTTCCACGATTCGGTAAAAGTATCGACCAACTGATAATCAGGAGTCAAGGCAATTGCTTTGATGTGATCTTCCGCTTCAATAATTACGGTATAATTAAACAAATCGCCATAAATTTTCAGGTCACAAGTTGCAGGATCGTACCCGTCAACCGGCCATTTTATCAGCGAATAATCGTTCTGAGTCAGAATATAAATTTCATTTTTATCCGAAAACAGGTAGGCATAAAAAGCCTTATTCTTGAAATCGACGCAACTAATTTGGCTGAATCTCAACCCTTCAGGAACATCCACTTTTTTCACAAACGGTCTGCCTTTAATCATTTTCAGGTGAAAGAGCTGATCTTTGGCGTCAACAATCAGGTAACCTTCGTCGCACGATTTGCGCTGAGTGGACAATCCCGAAATCAATTTCGCCGGAAAAGCGAAGCCTTTCTGATAGAGTGCAGCCGAAAACATTTGGCTTTTTTCTTCGAGTATTTGGTTTGTAGCCGCGTCAACAAAATCAACCCTCCAGGTAATCCGGAAAAAATCTTCGGGCAGCTCCAGTTGGGCACGACCCGATCGGGATTCGAACAAAGGGTACAAATCTGGCTTTGGAGCATCAATCTCACCGGCTTTCAGGCGAAAAAAAGAGTTTTCTTTTGCGATAGCGCGCATTTCAAGTGCAGTCCCGTTTATCGAGTCAGGCATGGTACCCGAGGCCAGAAGTTGCTTCGTAAACATCATGGGAAGCATTCGCTCATACTCATCTCTTGAACATTGATTGCCTTTTGAGTCAGTCCATTCTTTCTCTCCTCGATTAACCATAAATTGATTGCTGATGCAACTGTAATGCATAATGGGTTTTCGAACAGGCTTTTCGAATACCATCCAATACAATTTCGGAATAAATATAGCCAACGTAAGCACCGCCACAAATACCATAATATATCTGCTGATTTTTTCCATTTTACATCTCCCCCTTTCTGAAACGGTAAGCTGAGAAAACAAAAGCGATACTCAGCAAGGCAGTCAATACTATTAATCCTGAATTGACCGGTGCATAAGCTGATGTGGCTGATGAAGCGAAATAAATAGCCAGAAAAAATCCACCAACCAACAAATAGCAAAAACGGAATATCCACTTGGGTTCCAGAATGATCAGAGCAACCATAAAGTACGCGGCAAAACCGGAAAGCAGCCATGGCAAAATGGTAATTACAATATCTGCTACCATCTCGATCGGAAAATAAATCAGGCTAAAACCTGACAACAAACCACCAAAAATTAGGAATGAAACCAGTAAACTACCAGCGCCAAAAGCCTGCATCAGCAATAATACTTTGTTTTCGGCAAGCGGAAGATGAATAGTAAGCTTGAGCCGTTTGTTGACGGTTTCGGGCAAATACTGAGCAATTGCAATGGCGAGTCCGCCAGCCAGCGGCACATATTTAAAAAGACTGTAAAACTGATAGCCCTGAAAAAGCACAGCATTCCAGACATTTTTGCCGCCCGTGAACGCAAAATTGTGCTTCAGTGCCAGAGACAGATAACCAATACCCATAACTCCGAGCAAAGTGTAACCGACAATGAACCACCTGATTTTCAACCATTCCTTATAAAAAACTGATTTCCACATCGTCTAATATTTTCCGGTTAAACCAATAAACGCGTCTTCAAGCTCCATTTTCACCTGAACAAAGTTTTTGAACTGTATTTTGTTGTCGTCCAAATATTTTTTCACGTCGCTTTCCGGAGCGTAAGTGTACAGCTCAACCTTATTCTTTACTTTTTCAATATTCAAGATGAAGGGCTCTCGTTTCAGTTCTGTATCATCTTTATCAAGTTCAAAATCGAAACGCCTGAAACTTCCCAAAAATTCGCTAACCGGAGACTGGACCAACACCTTGTTAAAGTCGATAATCAACAAATCGTCAATCAGCCGTTCCATGTCCTGAATAATGTGAGAAGTGGTGAATATGGTTTTGTTTTCGGCCTTGGCATATTCGCGCAGGTAATCGATAAACAGGCGTCGATAGCCAGGATCGAGCCCCATCGAGAAGTCATCGAGGATTAAAAGATCAGGATCTTGAGCTAAAATGAGTCCCAAAGCTACCTGTGAGCGCTGCCCGCATGACATGTTCGAGATTTTTTGCCGGGGTGAAACCTGCAGTTTCGAAATCAATTCCCAGTATGCGGCAGACTTCCAGCGGGGATAGAATCCGGAATAAAATTTCTCGATCTGGTGAATATTCATAAACGAATATTGAATGTGGCCTTCAATCAAAAAACCGATTCTAGATTTAGCCTGAGGGCTCAAATGCTGCGAGTTCTCTCCAAAAACAAGGCATTGGCCACCAGTTGGCTGAAGGAACCCGTTTAAAATATTGAATGCAGTTGTTTTGCCGGTGCCATTCTTGCCCAAAAGCCCGAGTATGCTTCCTTCCTTCACCTGAAAATTCAGGTTTTCGAAGACCAGTTTCTCGCCGTAATAATGAGTCAGATTATTGCATTCAATCACATTATTCATCATATCCGGTTCGTTAAAATATTAAACCTGTACTGAGGCTGAAAATGGTGCGGTTCAAGCCAGCAGTTGAATGGTACCAATCCAGATCAGACTTTACGAAATACTTGCCCAATGCCTTCTTCAAAGGTAATTGATAACCAATTGAAATTCCGGGAGAAATAAAATTTTTGGTCCGAAAATTGAATTCAGGAAGGTAAATCTTCTGAACCATAAAGTTAGTCGCCGTCAGATTTTGCTCACTATCGACATTGAATTGGTATTTAAATTTCATTTCAGCCGAAATATCAGATCGCCAAAAGGCAAATAATTTCAGGAAAGATGACTCGAAAGCCAAATTTGAAAACTGCACCTGCCGATTGGGCAGATAATATTTTTCGACGAATGCCGAATAGCTCAAACCTGCCTGAAACAATGAGTTCATCAGGTTATTTTCGTCTTTTTGCATCAACTGATAATTCAATTCTGCATTGGTTTGCAGCGAATAATATTTTTGTTCTTTTCCGAAAGTAATCCATTGCTCCTGATCGGTTTCGCCCGTTTTTTCCAAACGCTGTATAAATTCAGTTCCCAGCCTGCTTGCGAAATTCAGTTCTGCCATAATTCGATGAGTCTTTTCACCTTTATCTATTGAAAATACGTCGGTCAGATTCCAGTTGACGCCGTCTAATCGGGCATCGTTTTTCACAGCCGACCACATGGCCAAGCTTCCTTTTCGTCCGTCGTCGATGGTTTGAATGGAATAAATATATTCCGAATTCAAAATATTCGAAAGTTTTCCGGCCATCCACTCGAATTGCATTCCTCCGCCAAAACGATGCTGCTGATATAGCCGATAAAAAGAGCTTGAAGCATGATAATTAAAAACACCCGGCCCATGCAATTGAAACATCGTATGCTCAACATTTTCTTCGACTACCGAAACATCGATATCCTCGTTGTAATAGCCATATGTAAGATTCGTTCCAAATTTAAACCGATCCGACTTGAACAGTACCCCAGGCGAAATATTGGTTTGCAATACTTTGTTTTCAGGGCGCGGATCGCGGTTTTGCGAGGCAATGCCAACCTTGTAATCGAAGCTCAAGCCCCAATCAAGTTTACTGTTTACAGGGGATGAAATTATTCCGTTCAACTTGAAAAATTCACGGCTGTAGGTGTCGTTTCCAATAGTATCGGCCAATAAATACGGATAATTCACGGCAGGATCGTTTGTATTGCTGAAATTCAGCCCCCTTTCTGAACTTTTGCTGTAATTGAATGATCCGTAAAGGTATGTTTTGTTGATTTTTCGGAAACTTTGCGAACTGAAATTGAACGCCTGATTTGTTTTTCCATTGAAAACCGAATGGAAATCGCCGTCAGTGCTGCCAAAATCAAGCTTCAATTCGGATGGAAATAATTCGGGCATTTGCGATAAACCTGCGGCATTTCCCGTTTGAAGCCACGGGGCATCAGTATTAATTTGACGAAAGGTCAGCAAACCATACGGTTTCATTTCTTTTGGTTTGATGGCCCACGCGTTTAAGCCAATGATTAAAAGCAAGATATTGACACAAAACTTACTCATAGATCTTTGGTTTTGGATCAACATCTTTCAGAAAATCTTCAGTCGAATTGTTTGTATCGCGGTAAATCACCCGCCCTCCAACAATTTCCTTCACTTTCCGCCGAATGCACTTCCCTGAATAGGAACCTGTTGAAACATAAGTATAACCGGCATCCAATTCAGGAGGGAAACGTTTATAAATGGCATGAGCTTCATCCTCAACAGTTTCAACGGCATCAATTACATATTTGTTGGCAATCTTGGCGTAATAACTCGTATCCGACCCGGATACAAACGGTTTATCAATTAAATTTTTCTTTATATATGCTTTCCGCTCATCATCGGTATTTCCCGGAATTTTCGCAATAGCCAAAGCACTTCCCCCCTGCACCCGATAAGTAACTTCAAATGTGTTTTTACCAAACAGATCCTCAATCAGATTGGGAACCGATGGCGAGTCAATATCTTTATTGCTTATTCTCGAAACATAAAACTCAAAATCAGCATTCCCAAGGTTTACCGGACTCGATGGATTTCCCTTTGGGTCGTCCCGGTGGTTGATTCCATCCTGCGCAATGACAATACTTTTCCCCGGAGCAACCGGCACTTGCGTTCCGTTACCCGGAATTGTCCAGACCATTTTTACAACAATGGAATCCTGAATTTTGCTCCACATGTTTACCCCGGTTCCACTCGATTCATGTTCAAGCAACGAAATCCCATCGGCATATTGTGTTTCCGGAGTATTGTTGAATATTTCGAGGTACTGATCGCCATAGTATGCTTTTCCGGCGGGGGTGGTACTGCCACTGTAATAAACTTCTTTAATTACAAAGGCGCCGGCTGTGCTTTCCTTCACTTTAACTGATTCAGTTTTATTATCGAATATCTCAATGTTTTTCAGACCATTATACTGATAGGTAATGTTTCCGGAGCGAAACGAATGGGAAATAGTTACACTATAAAAACCGGGTTCGACCGATGAAAACAGCACCTCTCCATTGTCATCGGTTTTAGCTTGAACGGTGTTGCCTTTTGTCTGATTGAATAAAGTAACTTTGGCTCCGTCCTTCTGATCTTGCGGGAAGCCAGCGCCAAAATCAACCACAAGACTAAGTGTATAGCTATGGTATTCAGGTTCTTTAAGACATGAACCCAACAGAAAAAACAGCGAGATGATCACAAGTAATTTCTTCATACTTAAAACATTACTTTTATTTCAGCGCCGAAATATACTGAAGGATTCCTTCGGATAAAAGATCCTGCCCGTTGAGACTCGTATTCAGGCCTATAATTCAGAAAATTATTCACATAAAAGCTCAGCTTCAGGTTTTCCAGAATTTCTTTTGATAGCCGGAAATTGGTTTGAAGCAGCGGTGGCATCACTTCCCTGAGAGATAAATTCGGATTTTTAGGGATTACAAAATATTTATAGGCCGGGTTTGTCCTCATTTCCGGAGTAAATTCTTTTGTGCTTCCATCGGCATAAGCCAGATATATCGGCGCTTCATCAAACTCAGGATAGTAATACATATCGTACCAAATCATTTGAACCGTGGTTGAAAAAATCATTCTCAGCTTGGGAATTTGAGTTACCATCCTCAAATTGGTGTTCAACCGTTCGCTGACTTTGCTCTCACCTGCCGGATAGACGCCAAAGTACAAATCAGGATTCACCGTTGACCTCGGCGGCAGAAACTGATACGGAATAGTGCTTTTAATGCGTTTGGTGCGCAGCCACGCCCCGTCGAGCGTAAACGATGTGTAAATTGAATTGATTTTCCCGAAATCAAAGCTGAACTCTACCCCCGATTTTTGAGTTTCCTGATTGTTGACGGGCATCTGATACGAAATTGGTAATGTCGCAGCAACTTTGGTCAAGGTTTCAGGTTTGGGTTTTGTTCCCGAAGGAATGCCATCGGCTTGGTATTTATTGTAATTCAGGAAGACATAATTACTTGCAAAGCCGAACCCATCCGATAGTTTTTCGGAGAAAGCTGTAATCGTTGCATTCACTTTCTTGATCTTTAAAATGAGTCCGGCTTCCATTTTCAGATTTTCCGAAGGTTTTAATTTGGAATTGGCTGGATCAAAAATTCGGGTATAAAGAATTGCTGTGTCGTAAGCCGGATTGCCCGCATAGTAATTCAGCGCATTTAAATCGAAATAGGCTTTATCAGGGTATAAATAATACAACGACGGCGATTTGAAGGTTTTACCAATGCCAACCCTGATGGCCATTTTATCAAAGATCTGGTTGTTTTTTTTCGTAAGAAAGCTGTATTGTGCATTAAACCTAGGTTCGGCATAAAAACCAACATCGCTTTTAAATAGTCCTGAAGATTGAAAATTATTTAACCGAAGCCCCGCCTGCACATCGAGAATGGTATTTCCAAACATTACCGATAATTTATCTTCCAGGTAAACGGAATAACTCCGGAGAGCCGGAATATCTTTATATTTCCGTGGGCGCGAGTTGTAGGTGGATACAAAAGGTGGATTTGCAATGTCATACAGTTGTCCGGCTCCATTATTGGCATCCAGTCGGTAGTCAAAACCGTAAAGTATTTTATTTGAAATTCCGTGGTGAAGATTGATAAACTTGTTGCCCGTAATCTGTAAGAACATATTTATCGGCTTTCCATCAACCTCGTATTTGGTGAATTGCTCCGATGGCAGAAATACCCCGGAATTCTCACCTTCAGTAAGTGATGTTGATATTACCTGAATACCACTCATCGACCGAAACCTATCCTCTCTGCTCTGTTGATGCTGGTACGACACCGAAAATGAATAATCAAGGTTCGTCAGCAGTTTCAATTTTGGCGACCATTTTCCATACATATTGAAACGAAGCCCCCGTTCTTTCGATTCAATTCGTTCCAGTGCAACCATCGCATCCGGGTCTGTTTTTGTGTTATCAACAGTTCCGTACAGGCTTAATTTAGTGTGAAATGTCAATGGTGATTTCTCCGGATTAAATATTTTCGAGAAGCCTACCTCTCCGGTCATTCGGTCAAATCCCTTGTATTTGCTTCGTAAATCGTCAACAGATTGCAGATAATCGAAGTTGAAATTGATGTTGCTTTGCCTCTCTTTCAGGTTAAATCCCTTGCCCAAAGTAAACTGCTGTATCTGGGCATCAGTTTTAAGCTTTACCGCCCATGGCGTGTATCCGGCTTTCGTTTTAATAACCACTGCACCTGACGTCAAATCACCATAAGTAACCGATGGAATTCCTGTCACAACTTCAACCGATTCGATATTATCTGTCGAAATTTGCCGCAAATCAATGCCCGAGCCAATCGTTGTGCTGAAGTTATTGTCTGGTCTGGAAGTTGAATACGTTTGCAGGTTGGCATTGTTTGATACCGGCGCACCATCAACAAGAATGGTGGCACCCATTGCACTATTATTGTCCTCGCCAATCTCCCGAATCGAAATCTTTTGCACCGAACCAAAATCAGGATTGGATGAAATATTGCCCGGCAGCAATTGCATAACTTCGGCTAAACTCGCTGGTTGCACATGCTCAATGGCCGCATTTCCGATGATGGAAGAAGTTGTAAGCCCGTTATTGTTTTTTGCCAACACGGTTATTTCGTCCATATCATAGGAAATCGGAACCATTTTTATTTCGATTCCGGAATTGGTAAAAAGCGAAGCTTGAATTTTTTCGGAATAGGTTTCAAAGCCTAAAGACCGAACTTCGATGGTAATGAAAGGAATATCCGAAGGTTTAACAATGAAGAGGCCATCTTCGTCAGATGTTGTCCACGAATCAGTTTCCAGAATATGTATTCCGGCAAAGCTAACAGGCTCACCAGTTTTTTTGCTAATCAGCTTTCCTTGAATTTTCTGCTGACTCTGGGCAAAAACACCTGTTGATAAAGCAATTAAGTATATAGCTATCGTTATCCTTTTCAGCATAAACAAGAATGAGAATGCCTGTTCTGCATTCAACAGTCCGAAAATACTATTTAAAAATAACTTTTTGAGTGTATTTTTTGCCCTCTATCACCGATGCAATAATGTAAACGCCGGGAGTAAACGAATTGTATTCAAAAACGTAGTTCGACGCTTTAGGCTCAGTAATCGCCACCAATTGCCCGTTAATGTTGTACACCATACAACGATCAATGTCTGCTTCAGCAGAAACAAGTTCCAATGACGAAGAGCCATACAAAACTCTCACCGGATTTGGACGTTTCACCTCAGCTACAAACGTTTTTATATCGAGATCGGCCACAGCAATTTTGTAAGCATTTGATTTTCCCAGAACATAAAGTGAGTCATTTAAAACTTTTCCCGCCGCATAAATGGCTGCGCCCAAATTACTGTCTTTCCAGGTAATTCCACCGTCGTTTGTAAACTTGTTCGAATTTACTGGCCCAACCGACATAAACGAGTTATTATCTAATAAAACAAAGTCAAGGCCGCCGGTAATTCCACTCATTTTAGAAAAAGTATTGCCGCCATCACCGGTAAAGAATATCCCTTTATTATTCGAGGTCGAAAAAAACACTTCGTCCTTAGTGCGCATGGCAACCGTACTTATATTCTGACTTCCGTCAGTTCCTGCTGAAAGTTTGGGAAACAGATCAGTAAATGTATTTCCACCGTCAACTGTTTTCTGGAGGATTTTATTTCCCGCAATGTATCCGGTTTCGCCCGAAAATTTAATCGACATTACGATAGCGCTGCCAAAATCCTTTGTCACTGCAGTCCACGAATCGCCACCATCGGTTGTTTTAAATACCCGTGAATGTTTTGTCTCGGTTTTAGGAACCGAAATAGTATCAGCCCAACCGACGTACATGTAAGCTGTTTTGGCATCCACACATTCAATCGTATAATTGTCCATGCCATAACAGCCTGCCATCAACGGATATTTTGAAGCATCAGTCGGCGTATCTTTCCCAACGTTTTTATTATTAAGCACTTTCCAGGTTTTCCAGGCATCCTCCGTTTTAAATATCAGCCCACTTAAATAATAAGTTTCTCCTGAAGGATAATCAATATGTTTATATTTACGAGTTGTTGTATAACCCGCCTTACCGGAAGAACTCACACTCCTGAAATCAAATTGACCATCATTGACATATAATTCGGGGATAGCAGCATTTGTCCAGGTTATTCCTTTATCTGTGGTCTTTTTTGCAATCTGGTCATCGCCAATTATCAGCGCATTGCTGGCATCAAACCGATACATTTTCTGAAGATTGGAACTGCTGGACACCATCGTTTTTGCAACCCATTTATAATTTCCAGCCTTCAGATCAGTTACAGCAATTTTATACATAACAGAAGAGCCCAAGGCATAAAGTGAGTCATTGAAAATGCCGGGAATCTCGAAGCACGTTTTTCCGGGATAGCAACTTGCCCAGGTAGCACCTCCGTCAACAGTAGCCTTCGATGCTGTTGAATTGCCTAATACAATCGCCACTTTATCATCAAGCTTGAAAATGTCATTTCCTCCTGTAAGTCCGTTGACTTTTGAAAATGTCGCTCCATTGTCCTGCGTATTATACACTCCTGTTGTAGTTACCACATTGATGTCATTGCCCGAAAAGGAACGAATTTCGTTGATAAACGCCGTGGTACCGGCTACCGCTGAAAATGCTGGAAACAGATCTGTTGTTGTATCTGTTGTTGTGGATCCTTTCAGAAGAGTTTTATTGCCTCCCATATAAACATCGGTTCCAGCCATTTTTATGGTTGTAATATAAGCCGAACCAAAGTCTTGGGTGACAGCAGTCCATTTTTCGCCACCATTCACAGTTTTAAAAACAGCCGAATGAGTTTTTCGTGAGCCTGAAACAAGCTCATACCATTGCACATAGATCAATGCAGTTGTTTCATTAATACATAAAACAGAATACGGATTAAGAGTGACGCATCCGGGCAGGCTAGGATTTAAAGCAGGACTTGTTCCTTCTCCAATTTTTGAAAGGTCTAAAAGCGACCAATTGTTCCCTCCGTCTGTTGTTTTTAGTACGACCCCATTAACGAATACATCATCTTCTCCACCAGTTGGATTTTTCACAAGCAGCGTTTTTCTTCCAACCATATAACCGACATTATCTTTTATACTGATGTCGTTAAAATTATACTGAGGGTTTAACAAACCAGCATCCTTCCACGAAAGCCCTTTATCAGTAGTAATCTTGAATGTTTTTCCAAATCCGGCAATAACAGCAGTGTTTTCGTCGTGAACGCTCATTCCCTGTAGATTTTTGTCTTTGCTGATCTCCTTAACTTTCCAGTTGAATATAGGATTCGAGGTCTGAGCCATAGAAACAGCCGGAAGGAATAGACTCATCGCCACAAAAAGAACTTTTATAAACTCAAAACTCCGGCCATTTCTAATGTATTTTGCCCTATTGATTGATAGTAATGTGTAAAGTAATTCCAACATATATTCTCCTCTGTTCCGTTTTGCTACTACTACTTTATTCTTAACCCGGGATAATTCACATCGATATATTTAATGGCTTCTTCCCTGGTTTGAAAGATTTCACCATATTCTTCGTTCCAGCTTTCGCCCTTTTTAAAGCTGACTTTTGTACATTCAATTGTACGATTTATGATTACGTCTTCCAACGCTTTCATTTTTATACTTTCGGGCTGAATACTTACTACCTGAACACTGACTTCCTTTATTCGCAATGGTTTTCCTGATAAATCACACACCATTATTATCCCGAAACATTTTATTCCTTCGGTCACCCAGGAATCGAGTTTCTTGTTAACATTTACCGTCAGGATGTTCGAATTATCCTCATACTTATATTGCTCAAGAATTTTCGTTTTATCTCTCGGTCCACAACCGGCAATATCCGACAACAGTAAAAAACATGCGCCAACTACAAATGTACGTTTTAGCATACTAATCAACCAATATCGAGATTGCTTATACATGAGTTTGTCAGATTTTCGCCTAATCGTCGGCAAATATAATATTTAAATTTTGCTCAACGATTAATAAAATTAAGCTATAAACTGCCGTTACCCTTTAGGAATCAGTTGTAATCAGGGTATGGAAATATTTTTTTTCTGATGTTTTCTATCAATAAAACTGCATTCCTTGTTTGCAGTTCATCATTACTGAAAATAAAAAAAATGACCCACAAACGTGAGTCATTTTTACCAATAAAATCAACCTATATTGCGAACAAAAAACTTTGTTTATGCAGCGTAATCTTTTAACGATTTTTCAAGTTTCTTCCGGGTAAAGAAAATACGGCTCTTCACTGTTCCAAGCGGTAAATTCAGATCCTCGGCAATTTCCTTGTATTTGAAACCATCTAAAAACATATTAAATGGCACCTTGTACTCATCTTCCAATGCGTTGATGCATTTGATAATTTCTTTTGAACTGTAAATGGATTCGGGTGAAGGATAACTTTTATCCTTTGAAAATTTCAGATGGAAATCGTTATTGGCACCGTCGAATGTGTTTTTTGCCTTCACATTACGACGATAATTATTGATGAAAGTGTTTTTCATGATCGTGTAAATCCACGCCTTGAAATTGGTATTTTGAGTAAATTTATCACGATAAGTTAGGGCCTTAAGAAACGTTTCCTGAAGCAGATCCTGAGCTTTCTCCTGGTCTGAAGTCAGACTTAATGCATAGTACAACAACTTGTCCTGTAAGCCTAAAAGTGCGGTGTTAAATTGAAGCTGTGTCATGGCGTTCGTTTTTTAATTGTTAATGTTAGGACAAATATATAGATTCAAAATCGTAATTAAAGGATTTTAATGTCTTTTATTCTTAGATATTTTTTATTGCTGATAAAGATTATTTATGCCAAGAAATTTTGCACTGATTTTATTCTATACGAGGGTTTACATAAGCTTGTTTTCTAATTTCAGCATGTTATTAAACAAATATTTCGGCCCTGTATTTAATCGTTTTTGAAAAGTATTTTTTGTATATTATAATAGGATGAAAAGCAGCGTCTGTCCACCTTGCAAATAATTCTTACTTTAGCCGCCTGAATTTTCACTAAAAGTTAAAATGAAACAAACAAACAGATCCTTTCACAGGGCTGCTGTGTTTACATTTAAACGTTGGGGAAGAAAATCGTATTCATTGTTCAGTGTGATTAAAAAGCCCGTTCGCATTGGCGTTTTGCTGGCTGTTTACACCACTGTTTCCAATCCTGAATATGGATTTGCCCAAACCGACACAACTAAAGTAAGCATGGAGTATAACCTTGACGAAGTCAAAGTTAGTGCCCAAAGAGCACCTGTTACTTTCTCGCAGGTGGCACGGATTGTTTCCGTGATTAGCAGAGAAGAAATTGAGGCGGCTCCCGTCCAGAGTATCCAGGAATTGCTTGAATATGCGCTGAGTGTTGATGTCAGGCAGCGCGGTGTTCACGGAGTTCAGGCCGACATTTCAGTCCGCGGCGGCTCATTCGACCAAACCCTCATTCTTTTAAATGGCATCAACATTTCCGA
Source organism: Prolixibacteraceae bacterium (assembly GCA_963678915.1). Classification (GTDB taxonomy): domain Bacteria; phylum Bacteroidota; class Bacteroidia; order Bacteroidales; family Prolixibacteraceae; genus Aquipluma. Next base: position 4,042,538 of record OY787458.1, on the reverse strand, counting down.
TCCCCAGACGGGTCACCACTCCTTAGACCTTCCTGTCAGTTTAAAAAACATCCAGCGTATTGAGATTCTTGAAGGCCCGGCTGCCAGGGTATTTGGCCCCAATGCTTTTTCCGGAGCTATCAATATCATTACAGGTTCGCAGGGTAAAACCAACGTAAAAGTTGATATTTCAGCAGGGCAACACCAGCTTTTTGATACCAACATCTCGGGAAACCTGAATACAGGAAGTTATCACCAATTCCTGGCTTTTAACCGAATCTCTTCCGACGGTTATATTGATAATACTGATTTCAAAACGTGGAATGGGTTTTACCAATCGCGACTTGACACTAAGCCCGGCACACTCGATTTTCAGATTGGCCACACGAACAAAGCTTTTGGAGCAAACAGTTTTTACTCGGCCTCCTATCCCAACCAATTCGAAGAAACGAAAACAACCTTTGCTTCAATAAAATACGAAACAGGAACCAAGCTGCACATCAGCCCTTCCGTTTACTGGCGACGTCATCAAGACCGTTTTGAACTGTTCAGGAATAATCCGGCGAGCTGGTATAAAGGACACAATTATCATCTCACTGATGTGTTTGGCAGTAACCTGAATGCATGGTTTTCTTCAATTTTAGGGAAAACCGCTTTTGGCGCCGAAATCCGTACAGAAAACGTTTGGAGTAATGTTTTAGGAAACCCATTAACTACGCCTATCGAAGTTCCTGGCGAAGCCAATCAGTTTTTCACCAAATCATATTCCCGAACAACCATCTCATATTTTGCCGAACATTCTGTTTATCTCGACAAATTAACGCTTTCAGGAGGCGCAATGACAAACTGGATTTCGGACTTAGGTTTTGGCTGGAATATTTACCCGGGATTGGATGCTGCGTATTCCTTTTCCGAACATTATAAAATAAGTGGCTCTGTCAATTCAACACTGCGAATGCCAACTTTTACCGATTTGTTTTACAGCGGACCAACCAACACTGGCAATCCCAATCTAAAACCCGAAAAATCAATAACCTACGAGGGAAGTATAAAAGTAAACTACACCGGATTTTCAGGACATGCCGGAATGTATCACCGCCGGGGTAAAAATTTAATCGACTGGGTTCGCGAGAATGAAACCGAAAAATGGCAGCCCCAGAATCTAACCCGCATTAATTCAACCGGATTAGAATTCAGCGGAACCTTTTTTCCTGAAAAAATCTGGAAGAAAGCGTTTCCGATTACCAAAATCGGGCTCAATTATTCGTACACCACACTCGATAAAGAAAAAGATTACTTCTTTTCGAATTATGTGCTCGACAACCTCAAACACAAATTCGATGCAGAACTGGATCACAAAATCTGGAGAAAGCTGAAAGCCTCGTGGAGATTAACCTGCCAGGACCGAAACGGAATGCGCACCCAAACCGAATCGTACAACCCGTTCTGGCTGGTAAATACCCGAATCATGTGGAAAACTGCCGCAACCGAGATTTATGCCATGGCATCGAACCTGTTTGATACCAAATATTATGATCTGGGACCGGTTGAACAACCCGGACGATGGATCAGTTTCGGAATCAGCCATCAAATCAACTTCAAATAAAACTAGCTCCCGGTTCGCCGGGAGTTCTTTTTTACTTCAGGGAAAGTATTATCTTCGTGCCCTGAAAAAAAACAGAAGGTATGTTAAAAGGAATATTATCAATCAGTGGACAACCTGGTTTATTTAAACTGGTAGCCGAAACAAAAAACAGCATCATTGTTGAGTCTTTGCTTAATGGCAAACGCATGCCGGCTTATTCAACATCCAAAATCAGCACTTTATCCGACATTTCAATTTTTACTGAAACCGGAGAAATTTTGTTGACTGAAGTTTTTAAACGGATTAGCGAAAACGGAAAAACTGTTTCGTCCAAAGCATCTTCGAACGAAATAAAAGCTTTTTTCGAAGAAGTTTTACCCGAGTACGACAAAGACAGGGTGTATGTTTCGGACATGAAAAAAGTAATTCAGTGGTATCAGTTGGTTAGCGACCTGAATCTTTTGGTTGAAACAGAAGAAGAAAAACAAGAAGAGGTAAAACCCGAAGAATAATTACTAAAAGCCGCATCAAAAATGCGGTTTTTTAGTTTTAAAATAGTCGTAACTGGCCGGGAGGTTGTTTTGTTTCTTTTTGTTCTTTCTTTTCCAGGAGAATCTCAAAAAGCTTAACCGTAGCCAAAGCATCGCCTGCTGCGCGGTGCCTTCCATTAATCGAAATCCCCAATTCGTCGCAAATATTTCCCAGCGAATACGATTTATGTCCGGGCAAAAATTTTCGGCCCATCCGAACGGTGCACATAGTTTTCCGCTGATAATCGTACCCCAGTCGTTTAAATTCTTCCTGAATGAATCGGTAATCGAAACTTACATTGTGGGCTACAAATATCCGATCCTGGGTCATTTCAACAATCTGACGTGCTACCTCAAAAAATTTCGGGGCATTTTTCACCATCTCATTATTAATACCGGTCAGGTTAGCGATATAATCCGGAATATAACATTCAGGATTAATGAGGCTTGAAAACGAATCGACGACTTCAAATCCGTCATGAACAAATATGGCAACTTCAGTAATTTTCCCATTTGCGGCTGATTGCCCCGTTGTTTCTATGTCGATTATTGCGTACAAAAGTTTTTTGTTTTGGGTAAAAATACAATTAATGTGAGCACACACTATACCTCAAACAAAAAACAATTCTATAGGCCTTGAAACAGCCAACTAATAAACCAATATTGCTATTAAAATCAAGATTACAGAAAAAAATCAACCTTAAACAAAATTATTGCCACATTTGGGTAGGGTATTTCTGAGTTCGATGATATAATATTATATTACAGTTAATAAAGTATCAATTATTGAGTTATTCTGAAGAATTATGAACCAAATGGCCGGAAATTTAACGTTGATTATTTTTCTGACGGGGCAAACCAACCTGCCGTCACAGACAAAAAACAGATTTATACGGTCGTATCCTCGAGTAAATATGTACAACTATAACGAAAACAATATTATTCTAAGGTTGTTTTACTATAAAATTGGAATAACTAATAAATTTTTATATATTTAAGAAACTAAAATTTGAGACCATGAAAAAATTTCTACTTCTTTCATTATTAGTGGCTTTTGCTACTATTTCAAATGCTCAGACAGTCGATAAAAAATGGGGATTAGGGGTCGGAGTTGGTGCTTATGGCACTCTCAACAAATCAAGCATTGGTTTTATGCCCGAATTATACTTAAGCAGATATCTCAGCCCGCGGCTCGATCTTATGCTTAAAGGTGACATGGGGTTATTTAACTCCAAATTAGTAAGTGACCTTGATATTTTCAATCCTTTCCTTAATCTAAGGTACAAGTTGGCGAATGAAAGTAAAAACTTCCGTCCATACCTTTTTGCAGGACCAGGTATCCTTGCCGATAATTCTGAAACTGGATTAAACTTTGATCTGGGTATTGGGGGTAAATACTACTTTAGTCCGGCAACGGCTTTTTATGTGGAAGCCGGTTATATTAATGGCATTGAAACAAAGAATGTCGGAAAAACTGTACGCGATAATTTTTGGAAAGCTACTTTAGGACTTGAGTTTGATTTTGGGAAAACCTTAGATTCGGATATGGACGGAGTTTCTGACAAAAAGGATAAATGTCCAAATACTCCGGCAGGTGTTGCTGTTGATGTAAATGGATGCCCAATAGATACAGACGGTGACGGGGTTGCTGATTATATTGATGATTGTCCTACTGTTCCCGGATTGACTTCGTTAAAGGGTTGCCCTGATGCAGATGGTGACGGAGTTGCCGATAAAGACGACAAGTGTCCAAATACACCTAAAGGCGTAAAAGTTGACGCTAAAGGTTGTCCGCTTGATTCAGACAATGACGGGGTTGCGGACAGTGATGATAAATGTCCGGATACACCAAAGGACGTGAAAGTTGATGCTAAAGGCTGTCCCGTTGATACGGATGGCGACGGTGTTCCGGATTACCTTGATAAATGTCCTACTGTTCCGGGGGTAAAAGAAAACAATGGTTGCCCAAGAGAAAAAACAGCTGAAGAATTAGAAGCTGAAAGGATGAAAATTGATCCGGTTTACTTCGATACAAATAAATCGAATATAAAAGATTCTGAAAAGGTAAAAATTGAGAAACTGGTTAACTTACTGAAAGAGAATAGTAATTACAATGTTAAAATATCAGGGTATGCCGATGCAAACGGCACTGACGCTCACAACCTTAATCTATCTAAAAATCGTGTCAGCTCAGTTGTAAAATCAATTTTGGCAGGCAAGATTAAAAAGAACAGAATTACACAGCAAAAAGGATTTGGTGAAGCCAACCCTGCTGCAACAAACGATACTCCTGAAGGACGTGCATTAAACAGAAGAGTTGAATTTGAAGTTGTTAAGAAATGAAAAACTAATTCAGGAAAAGTCTAAATTTTAGTAAAGAACCAAATAATTAATAGTTGAGGCTGTCCCCTAAGGACAGCCTCTTACACATAGTATTATTAGTAAATTCAATTATTCCGAAAAAACCATTCACCAAAACGAAAAAACATGAAAAAAGCACTTCTACTATCGTTGCTTTTGGTCAGCTGTGCCCTAACCCAGGCACAAACCACCGACAAAAAATGGGGGCTTGGATTGGGTGTTGGAGCATATGGAACAACAAATGTTGCAAATACAGGTTTGATGCCTGAATTGTATTTCAGCAGGTACCTGAATACACGGTTCGATCTGATGTTAAAAGGTGACTTTGGAATGTTTAATACCAAACTTGTCAGTGATCTTGATATTGCAAATGCCTTTTTGAACCTGCGTTTCAAGCTTACCAACGAAACCAAGAAATTCAGACCATATCTATATGCCGGACCCGGCTTGCTGGCAGACAATTCAGAAAGCGGAGTAAACTTCGATTTGGGAGTTGGTGGTAAATATTACGTTGGAACCAACACTGCCCTTTATTTAGACGCCGGATACATTAATGGCCTCAAAAGATCTCCATCACAATCCTCCCAAGATAATTTCTGGAAAGCAACAGTAGGAGTAGAATTTGATTTCGGAAAAACACCAGATGCCGATATGGACGGCGTTTCTGACAAAAAAGACAAATGTCCGAATACCCCAACCGGCGTTGCCGTTGATGAGAATGGATGCCCGATAGACAGTGACGGTGACGGAGTGGCTGATTATATTGACGACTGTCCTACCGAAGCTGGATTAACCTCATTAAAAGGTTGCCCCGATAAGGATAAAGATGGTGTTGCCGACAAAGACGATGCTTGCCCGGATGTTGCCGGAGTTGCTGGGTTAAAAGGTTGCCCTGATGCTGATGGCGACGGTATTGCTGACAAAGATGATAAATGTCCGAATTCGCCTAAAGGTGTGAAAGTTGACGCAAAAGGTTGCCCAATTGATACCGATGGCGATGGCGTTTACGACTCTGAAGATAAATGTCCGACCGAGGCTGGTCCAAAAACCAATGGAGGATGCCCGGTTAAAGAACCTGAAGTGAAAAAAGAAATTACTGCTGATCAAATTATTATTCAGAATATTAAAGCAACCCCAGTTCACTTTGTTTCAGGGAAGAGTTACCTTACAGATTATTCAAAAGGAATTCTTAATAAACTGATTAATATTTTGAATGACGATAAAGCCAATATGGTTAATATATTTGGTTACGCCGACAGCCAGGGAACCGACGCATACAACATGAATCTTTCGCAAAACCGGATTGAATCGGTGATCAATTACCTGACTTCAAAAGGGATTGCGGCAAACCGCATTATTCACCAGAAAGCATTTGGAGAAGCTAACCCGGTTGCTTCGAACAGCACCGAAGAAGGCCGTTTGAAAAACCGCCGTGTTGAATTCGAAATTTTCAAAATGAAATAATTCAGGAAACAAAAGTTCTGAAATAAATTCAAAAGCTCTTCCTGCAATTCAGGAAGGGCTTTTTTATTCATGATAAACAGAGAAAATCAATATCTTTGTCGCTCAAAATTTACAAAGCACATAAAAATGTCTATCGAACAGATAATCAGCGAAAAAATAGTTGAAGCCATCAACCATTGCTACCAACAGCAAATCGACGGCAAGCTCGTTCAGTTGCAAAATACCCGGAAAGAATTTGAAGGCGATATCACCCTGGTGGTCTTTCCTTTCCTGAAAACATCGAAAAAATCGCCCGAGCAAACTGCCGCCGAAATTGGCGATTACCTGCAACAAAATGTTGATGAAGTTGAGAAATACAATGTCGTCAAAGGCTTCCTGAATCTGGTTATTTCATCTTCGTACTGGGTTTCGGTGCTAAACTCAGCCAATTCAGAAACTGAATTTGGAATCACCTCTGCAACTGATTCATCAAAATTGGTGATGGTTGAGTATTCGTCGCCAAACACCAATAAACCTTTGCATTTGGGTCATATCCGGAACAACCTGCTTGGTTTTTCGCTGGGCGAAATACTGAAAGCAAATGGCCACAAGGTTGTAAAAACCAATATTGTTAACGACCGCGGAATCCACATCTGCAAATCGATGTACGCCTGGAAAATGTGGGGTAACGGACAAACGCCCGAATCTTCAGGAATAAAAGGCGACCACCTGGTTGGTGATTTTTATGTGAAATTCGATCAGGAATACAAAAAGGAAATTGCTGAGCTCATGGCTCAGGGACAGACCAAAGAGGATGCCGAGCAAAATGCGCCGGCCATGCTTGGGGCGCGGGATATGCTCCTGAAATGGGAAGCCAGAGACCCGGAAACCATCGCTTTATGGACTATGATGAACCAATGGGTTTACAATGGCTTTGATGTGACTTACAAAGAATTGGGTGTTGATTTCGACAAAATATACTACGAATCGGAAACTTACCTGTACGGTAAAAATGAGGTTCTGCGAGGACTAAACGAAGGCATCTTCTACCAAAAAGAAGATTCTTCGGTTTGGGCCGATTTAACTGCTGAAGGACTTGACCACAAGCTTCTCCTCCGCAGCGACGGCACTTCGGTTTACATGACTCAGGACATTGGTACTGCCAAAGAGCGTTTCCAGGATTATCCTATCGACAAAATGGTTTATGTGGTTGGAAACGAGCAAAACTACCATTTCCAGGTACTTTCAATCCTGCTCGACAAACTTGGTTTTGAATTCGGGAAAGGTTTGCATCACTTCTCGTACGGAATGGTTGAGCTTCCTCAGGGAAAAATGAAATCGCGCGAAGGAACCGTAGTTGACGCCGACGACCTGATGGCCGGAATGATTGAAGTTTCGCGTAAAACCTCCGAGGAATTAGGCAAGCTGGAAGGTTATACTCCTGAACAGGCGGCCGAAACCCACAAAATGATTGCCCTCGGCGCTCTCAAGTATTTCATCCTGAAAGTTGACCCAAAGAAAAATATGCTCTTTAATCCCGAAGAATCGATCGATTTTAATGGGAATACCGGGCCATTCATTCAATACACCTACGCCCGAATCCGTTCTGTATTGCGCAAAGCAGCCGACAGAGGCATTGAAATTAACCATACTGTTTCCGGCGAATTACCTCTTGGCAGCAAAGAGCTTCAGTTAATCAAATCAATTTCTCAATTTCCGGTTGCGATAAAAGAAGCAGGCGAAAATTACAGTCCTGCCCTGATCGCTAATTACGTTTACGAGCTGGTAAAAGAATTCAACCAGTTCTACCACGAGTCTCCGATTATTATTGAAGAAAATGCTGATGTGCGTAACCTCCGACTGGTTATTGCTGAAACCGTTGGCCAGACCATTAAGACCGGCATGAAACTGTTGGGCATTGATGTTCCGGAGCGGATGTAACAGAATAAATTACTTAAATAAAAATCCCCGGGAATCACGAATGGTTCTCGGGGATTTTTGATTTATTTCCCCCTGTTCTTCAATATCTCCTGATACTTAAACATCTCGTCGCGCAAACGTGCTGCTTCGTAGAAATCGAGTTCTTTGGCAGCAGCCTCCATCTCTTTTTTGAGCTTGGCAATAGCTTTTTCAAGCGCGGGGATGCTCATATACTGTACCACCGGATCGGCAGCAAGATTGGTTGGTTCATCACCACTGTAAGCTTTCGCCCTGGTGCTTGTGCTGCCATAACCAACAATTTCGCGACTGGCCTTTACAATTGCAGTTGGAGTAATGTTGTTTTCCTGATTGTACCGTAACTGCTTCTCGCGCCGGTAATTTGTCGAGTCAATGGTGCGCTGCATCGAATTGGTAATTTTATCGGCATACATGATAACCATTCCGTTCAGGTTACGGGCGGCACGTCCTGCAGTCTGTGTGAGTGAGCGTTCAGAGCGCAGGAATCCTTCCTTATCAGCATCAAGAATAGCCACCAGGGACACTTCGGGCAAGTCCAATCCTTCGCGCAACAGGTTGATACCAACTAGGACATCGAATTCACCCTTGCGCAACTCTTCCAGTATCTGGATGCGATCGAGCGTATCCACATCGGAGTGAATATACCGGGTTTTTACGCCCATATTTGCCAGATAGCTGCTCAGTTCCTCTGCCATTCGTTTGGTTAATGTGGTTACCAAAACCCTCTCATTTCGTTCGATGCGCAAATGAACTTCGTGCATCAGATTATCAATCTGGTTAAGGCTTGGGCGAACTTCAATAATTGGATCGAGCAAACCGGTTGGACGAATTACCTGCTCAACCACAACACCTTCCGACTTCTCAAGCTCATAATCGGCAGGAGTTGCACTTACAAAAACAGTCTGGGAAACCACAGTTTCAAACTCGTCAAAAGTAAGCGGACGGTTGTCCACCGCCGCCGGAAGGCGCCAGCCATATTCAACCAGGTTTATTTTGCGCGAACGGTCGCCACCATACATGGCTCGTATCTGCGGTAAGGTCACGTGACTTTCGTCGATAATGGTAATAAAATCATCCGGAAAATAATCGAGCAAACAGAACGGGCGCGTCCCGGGCAGACGACCATCAAAATACCTCGAGTAATTTTCGACTCCAGGACAATAGCCCAGTTCACGCATCATTTCGAGATCGTATTCCACACGTTCCAGGATTCGTTTGGCTTCGATGGGCTTTCCATTTTCATTGAAAAAATCGACCTGCTTCACCAGGTCGTCCTGAATCTGCCTGATGGCCAGCTGCATTCGTTCTTTGGTGGTAACGAACATATTGGCAGGATAAATCACAGCCATGTCCAGATTCTCTATCGTCAGGCCGCTAACCGGATCGAACGAACTGATTTCATCCACCTCATCGCCCCAAAAAACAACCCGGAAAGCAATATCGGCATAAGCCGGATAAATATCCACACTATCACCTTTCACCCTGAAATTTCCGCGGTTAAACTCCACCTCGTTACGCGAATAAAGCGCATCAACCAGCTTCCGGAGAAATACATTCCGGCTGATAACTTCTCCTTTATGAACATTCGTAACATTGGCATGAAAGTCCTCCGGATTACCGATACCGTAAAGGCACGAAACCGACGAAACCACAATTACATCGCGCCTTCCGGAGAGCAGCGACGAAGTAGCACTAAGCCTCAGTTTTTCGATATCCTTGTTAATCGACAGATCTTTCTCTATGTAGGTGTTGGTGACCGGCAAATAAGCTTCAGGCTGATAATAATCGTAATACGAAACAAAGTACTCCACAGCATTTTCAGGGAAAAACTGCTTCATTTCGCTGTACAACTGGGCTGCCAGTGTTTTGTTGTGGCTCAGTATTAATGCCGGACGTTGCACTGTTTCTACAACATTGGCCATTGTAAAAGTTTTTCCTGAGCCTGTAACACCAAGCAGTGTTTGGAAAGGTGCCCCGTTGCGCAACCCTTCGGCCAGCTGACTGATGGCTTCGGGCTGATCGCCGGTTGGTTTATATTCTGATATTATTTTAAAGTCCATGGCAAATTGTTTTCGGTAGCAATGATTAGTCTATAATCACTGCAAGGCATGCAAATTAGCATTTTTAACAGCCAAATTCCAACAGGCAAGAATTTGTTTTGTTTCTGACGCCTGAATCATTTCAACCCCTTCTTATATGTTTCCAGGGCTCTGTTTCGGGCAAAAGCGTGATCGACAATGGGTTTTGGATAGGAAGCTGATTCAAACTCGGGAACCCATTTGCGGATGTATTTATGTTGTGGATCAAACTTCTTGGTTTGGGCATCAGGACTAAAAACCCTGAAATACGGGGCGGCATCGCAACCCGAACCACTCGCCCACTGCCATCCGCCATTGTTCGATGCCAGCTCAAAATCGAGTAGTTTCTGTGCAAAATAGGCTTCTCCCCAACGCCAGTCAATCAACAAATGTTTGGTCAGGAAACTGGCCACCACCATGCGCACCCGGTTGTGCATATAGCCCGTTTCGTTCAGCTCGCGCATCCCAGCATCAACCAGCGGGTAACCGGTTTGCCCGGTGCACCAGCGCTCAAAATCCTTCTCATCATTGCGCCATTCAATAAAGTCGTAGGCCGGCTTAAACGACTTTTCGGCAGCATGTGGAAAATGCCACAAAATATCCATGTAAAAATTGCGCCAGATCAGCTCATTCAGGAAAATTTCGGAATGCAAGAGTGCCAGTTGTGTCAGTTTCCGGATTGAAATCGTTCCGAAACGAAGATGAATTCCCAACCGGCTGGTTCCGTTTTCAGCAGGAAAATCGCGGGTTTTCACATAATTCCCGATCAACTGTTCGTCAATTTCTCTTGAAGGAAATGCGATATTCTGAGCGTTATAGCCAATTTCATTCAGCTCCGGAAAATAGTCCGACGAAAGGTGTTTCAGGTTAAATAAAAGTTTTTCGCTTTCGAAAAAACGGACTGGTTGTTGCGTCAGTCTTTCCTTCCAGCGCTTGCTGTATGGCGTAAAAACCGTATATGGCGTGCCATCGGCCTTCACCACTTCATTTTGATGAAAAACAACCTGATCTTTCAGGCTGCGGAATTCAATTCCCTTTTCCTGAAGATGCGTTCTCACCTTCTGATCGCGCAAAATTGCAGCCGGTTCGTAATCGGTATTCGTAAAAACAGAATGAATAGAATATTTTGTGGACAGCCGCCCAAAAACAATTTCAGGAGACGAGAAATAAACCTGAAGGCTGCTGTTGAATTTACGAAATTCACTGTCTAGATCCTTTAAACAATTATGGATAAATGTCAACCTGGCGTCGTTCGCATCGGGAAAATGCGCCAAAATATCCGGATCGAAAATAAATACGGGCACAACCGGCAAACCGGCGTTCAGCGCCTGAAAAAGGCCATGGTTGTCGTCAATCCGCAAATCGCGCCGAAACCAAAAAATATTTACTTGCTCCATTTATATTAAAAAAATTAAGTATTGAAGGACTGAGTTTTTAAGTGGTTGCGGCAAAAACAGTGGCATGCATCATTTGAATAGCGTCCTGAACAGCTTTTGAAACAGGAGTTTCGGGCAGGTTTTTCAAAAACCGGCGCGCTTCCTTTCGTTGAGCTCTTTCCGTAAAAATACGCGAGAGCAAATTAGTTTTGCCAACCATAATGGCCAGCAAAAGCGAATTATCGTCAATAATTCCTTTGCCCAACAGGATATTTTCAACCTCTTTTCTTACACTTTCAACCAAATCGCGATCCATTAGGTAAACTTTTTCATACGGAATAAACAATATTCGCTTTTCTTCGGTTCGAAGCACATTTTTCCTGACCAGCATCCGGATAAAATGCTTTTGTATTTTCCGGGCACGAAGATTAAAATACGATATCCAGTTTCTGAGTTTACGATCTTTTCCCCGAAGCCTGATCCGATGCAAAAAGAACTCATGCACTTCATCATTCTGGGGTATTGGATTGACCAGATGAACCAGCCCGTTTTCAACTGTAACCAGTTCTTTACTCATGAGTTCAACAAAAACAGAACCAGTCAGCGTCATTGCCAAAACAGCCGAAGCATTCAGCAAAAGTCCCCCGTTTTTAGGATTCACCGCCAGACAAAACAATTTTTCACTAAGTTTTAATGACCTTTCCATTTTGTTAAAGTTGAAAATTTGAGTTCTTTTATATCAACAATAAACATCAGTTAAATTTACAACTTTATATTATGAACAGGGGTTTTGCAAGCGACAATAATTCAGGAATTCATCCTGAAATTTTAAGTGCCATATCGGCTGCCAACCACGGACATGCCGTTGGTTACGGTGGCGACGAAATAACAGAAAAAGCTATTCAGCAGTTTAAACAGGAATTTGGTCCACAGACCGAAGTTTTCTTCGTTTTTAACGGCACCGGAGCCAATGTACTCGGGCTTTCAACCCTCACCCACTCGTTCAATTCCATTATTTGCGCCGATACGGCTCATATCCAAACGGACGAATGCGGCGCACCCGAAAAACTTACCGGGTGCAAATTACTTCCGGTTCAAACCATTCAGGGAAAAATTTCGCCGGAAGGAATAAAAAAATATCTGCATGGATTTGATTTCGAGCATCATTCGCAACCTAAAGTCATCTCGATTTCGCAGGTTACCGAACTCGGTACTGTTTATTCACTGGAAGAAATAAAAGCAATTACCGCTCTGGCACACGAATACGGACTTTATGTGCACATGGATGGTGCCCGTATTGCCAATGCTGCGGTAGCGCTCAACCTTTCGTTCCGCACTTTTACTGTTGATGCTGGTATTGATGTATTGTCGTTTGGCGGCACCAAAAATGGGATGATGCTGGGCGAAGCGGTCCTGTTCTTCAATCCTGAACTGACTAAACTCACCAAATACATCCGGAAACAAAGCATGCAGCTGTACTCGAAAATGCGTTTCGTAAGTGCGCAATTCCTGGCTTATTTCGAAAACGACCTCTGGAAACGAAATGCAACACACTCCAACCGGATGGCGCAGCTGCTGGAACAGGAAGTAAAAAAAATACCCGCCATAAAACTCACACAGGAGGTGGAAGCCAACGGTGTTTTTGCCATTGTTCCTGCTGAAATTATTCCCCGACTTCAGGAGAAATACTTCTTTTACATGTGGGACGAGCATCGCTCAGAAGTACGCTGGATGACTTCTTTCGACACTCAGGAGGAAGATATTTATCAGTTTGCCGAATTAATTAAATCGCTGGTGTAAATGCCTTTATTCGATTATTATCCACGCCGAAATGATCCGGACGATAAGGAAACTGAAAAGAAGATTTTCAAGTATAGCCTTCTGTTTTCAGTGCTGATTGTCGGCCTTTTCTGGTTGGTAAAACTAACCGAGGATTATTTGGGCGTGGATTTATCCGAATACGGAATATTACCCATGCAAACCGACGGATTGCGGGGCATCCTCTTTTCTCCGTTCATTCATAGCAGCTACGACCATCTGTTGTCGAACTCCATTCCTTTCCTGGTTCTTTCATTTGCCCTGTTCTATTTTTACCGGAAACTAGCCTACCGGATTTTGTTCTTCATTTACATTCTTTCGGGTATCTGCGTGTGGCTTGGCGGGCGCGATTCGTACCACATTGGCGCCAGTGGCATTGTTTACGGACTTGCATTTTTCCTGTTTTTCAGCGGCGTATTCCGGAAAGACGCCAACTTACTTACCATTGGAATCATCGTGGTTTTCCTTTACGGCAGCATGTTTTGGGGAATTTTTCCGATCAAACCGGGCATTTCGTGGGAAAGTCATTTGTGGGGCTCAGCCAGCGGTGTTTTGATGGCCTATTATTACCGAAACCAGGGGCCGGTTCGTCCGGTATCGAGCTGGGAACATGAACCCGATGACGATGATGAAGATGAAACTTCAGAAGAAATTAACGAAGAAATAACTCCGGAAGAAACACCACGAAACGAAGCTTAAGAACACCAAATATTAGGGAAATTCTGAAAAAACTACAAGAAGAAATCTAAACAATTCGGGGCTATTAAGTGTCTATGTGGTAAATACCGGCGATTAAATCAGTTTCTCAACCAAGTGTTATGAGAAAAAATTTTAACTTTGCCACCCCATAATTAACCAGGTTCTTAAAACGATGATTAGCAGAAGAATAATTCGAATCAAAGTATTACAAATACTGTACGCGTTCTTTACAACTCCTGACACCTCAATCAATAATACTGAAAAAGAACTTTTTTTCAGTCTGCAGAAAACATACGATCTGTACCACTATTTGCTGGGTTTGGTAATCGAGATTGAAAAATTTGCAGAAGAGCGCATCGAAATGGGTAAAAAGAAACACCGCCCAACTTCTGCCGACCTATATCCCAACACCCGTTTCGTTAACAACCAGTTAATTGCCCAGTTAAAAAACAACATTTCGCTTACCAAATACCTTGAAACGTCGAAACTCACATGGACCGGTGAAGAAGATCTGATCCGCAAATTGTACCTTTCGCTTATCGATCAGGATTTTTACAAAGAATACATGGAAGCTGCGCAAAACAGCTATGCCGACGACCGTAAACTGGTTGAAGATGTATTTAAATACCTGATTCTTGACAGTGAAGACATTGAATCGCTGCTCGAAGAACAGAGCATTTACTGGAACGACGACCTCGATTTTGTGGTGAGCATGATCCTGAAAACATTCAAGAAATTCAAGGAATTCAGCGACGAACGCCAGGCTTTGCTCCCGATGTTCAAAGACGATGAAGACCGCCAGTTTGCCAAAGACCTTTACCGCAAAGTGGTGCTGAATCACACCGATAATGAAGTGCTTATCAAACAGCATACCGTCAACTGGGACATCGAGCGTATTGCCTTCATCGACAACCTTATTCTCGAACTGGCGCTGAGCGAATTCCTGTATTTCCCTTCAATTCCGACCAAAGTAACCATGAACGAATACATCGAACTTTCGAAGTATTACAGCACTGAAAAGAGCCGCAATTTCATCAACGGGATTCTCGACAAAGCCCTGAAAGACCTGAAAAAAGCGGATAAAATACGTAAAGCTGGCCGCGGTTTAATTGGCGAAGAGGAAGAATAATGAGTTCCAGGTTCCAGGTTTCAAGCTTCAGGTTGGCTCTGTTTGGATCATTTTTGCTTCTGGCATTATTTCAAGCTTGCAATTCAGGAACACCTAAGTCAGGAACTACTGAAAAATCAGTTGAATCTGGTGTCGCCAAATTTGTCTTTTCCGAAGAAATCCATAATTTTGGTTCGCTCAAGGCCGGTGAATTGGTTTCGTTCACTTTTATTTTCAGGAACGAAGGAACCAAAACGCTGGAGATTACCGGAGTTGACTCGGGTTGCGGATGTACAGAGGTTAAAATTTTGAACAAAAGCATAGCCCCCGGGCAGGAAGGACAAATTGAAGTGATTTACAATTCGGCAGGCGAAGTTGGACGGCAGTTAAAAACGATAACCCTGTTTTCGAACGCCGAACCACCTCAAAAGCAAATCTTTATAAAAGCAAACGTTACCAACGAAATAATTGAATTAAACAGTTAAAATTAAAACATACACATGATGAATTATTTATTAATGGCCCAACCGGCGGCACAAGGTGGTGCTCAGCCCAATCCATTCATGTCATTTTTACCTTTTATCCTGATCATTGTCGTATTTTATTTTTTCATGATCAGACCACAGATGAAAAGACAAAAAGAAGTTGCTGCATTCCGCAACAACCTGCAAAAAGGCGATAAAGTGGTTACCACTGGTGGTATCTACGGAAAAATCGTTGAACTGAAAGACAATTACATATTGTTGCAGATTGACGACAATGTGAAAATTCGCGTTGACAAAAACGCAATCGTGAAAGATTCGTCTGACGTTCAGGCTGAAAAATAGTTGAGACACAACAGTTGAAATAGCCATGAGCGCCAAAGCTCACACAAAACAGAAATGAATAAACGGCTATTCCATCGGGTTGATATGTTACTCAAAAAGATGACATTGATTCCAGGATCTTAGAATATTGAACAGAATTTGTTTCCGATGAAATAAAGACGGGCCGGCAATTTGTCGGCCCATTTTTTTATATTTGAGGCCGTGAAGACGAATTGGGTATATCGGTTTGTAAAATACCTGAAAAAGATCTATTTCAGGAACGATAAGCGCGTGGCTGCCTATCTGGTTTGTGTTGCCATAGCCACCGGTTTTTGGTTTCTGAATGCCCTCAGCAAAATTTACACGGCCGAGCTTATTGTCCCGGTTCAGTACTACAACTTTCCCAATAACAAAACATTTTCCGGAAATCTGCCTGAAAAATTTGAAATGACCGTCAGAGCGCACGGCTTCACCATTTTAAGGCATAAACTCAGCCTCATGTTTGGTCCGCTCGAATTCAATGTAAACGAAATGACCAACGACCGGATGGCCGAGAACAAGCGAACCCGCTTTGCATTTCCAACCCGGCAATTCCTGACTGAATTATCGTATCAGATGTCGAACGACATGGAAATTGTCAGCATGTCGCCCGATACCTTGTTTTTTGGTTTTGGCGAACTAAGCCAGAAACGTATCAAAATAAAACCATTAATTAAGGTTAATCTCAAAAAGCAATACCAAATTTCGGGCGAGGTAAAAACCATTCCGGGCGAAATAATGGTAAGCGGACCGCAGTCGATGCTCGACACCCTGCAGTTTGTTTATACCCAAATGCAGGAATTCAATGGCATTGACAAAACCATTGAAGGAAAAGCAGAAATTAAACCCATAAACGAATTCTTTTTCGACCGTCATACAGTCAATCTGGAAATTCCGGTTGAAGAATACACCGAAGCTCAGCAATCGGTTCCGGTTACTTTGTCCGACGCACCTGCCAACATAAAAGTCAAGCTTTTCCCTGCGCGCGTTCGGGTTTCCTTTCTGGTCGGATTAAGCCAATTCTCCGAGATTCATCCTGAAGATTTCAAGCTGGAAGTATCGTATTCCGATATTGAAAAAGGAGCGCAACGCCTCACTGTAAAATTGGCAATGGCACCTCCGTTTCTTTACGATGTAAAAATCACTCCTGAAGAAATTGAATACCTTTTAGAAAATTGACACTATGCTAAAAGTAGGAATCACAGGAGGAATTGGCAGCGGGAAAAGCACAGTTTGTAAGGTTTTCTCGGTTTTGGGCATTCCGGTTTTCGAATCAGATAAAATAGCCAAAGAACTGATGAATACCGATACCGAAATACACCAGCAGCTCATTGACTTGTTTGGAGCCGCTGTTTACCTGCCCGATCGCACCATCAACCGAAAATACCTGGCCGGAATTGTATTTAATAATCCATCTTTACTGGCGCAGTTAAATACGATCGTTCACCCGGTGGTACGAAAAACATTTTTCAATTGGTGCGAAAAACAGCAAACACCTTATATTATTCACGAAGCAGCCATTTTATTTGAAACCGGCTTCTACAAAATGATGGATAAAAATATTACCGTTGTAACCAGCGAGCACGAACGGATACAGCGGGTAATGAAACGCGACGGGATAACTCCGGAAATGGTAAACGAAAGAATAAAAAATCAATGGAACGACCAGCAGAGAAAGGAACTCGCCGATTTTGTAATTGGCAATAACGACGATGAACTGGTCATTCCGCAAGTGATAGAAATTGATAAAAAATTAAGGGCACATGGCTAAATTAGGGAAATGGATTACCGGGGGCCTCGGATGGGCTATATTCGGGCCAATTGGTGGGATTGTCGGATTTGTTGTCGGATCGGTGTTCGACAATACCCAGGTAATATACGGACGTCAGGAATATGAACCGGGACAGCCAACCACGCAAGGCGGATACATCATGAGCTTACTTGTGCTGGTGGCAGCTGTTATGAAAGCCGATGGAAAAATTCTGAAATCGGAACTCGAATACACAAAACAGTTTTTTGTGCGCTCGTTCGGACCCGCTGCAGCGGCTGAAGCAATCAAGATTTTACGCGACTTGCTGAATCAAAGCATACCTGTTACCGATGTTTGCCACCAGATTAAGCAAAACATGGATCATCCGTCGCGCCTTCAGTTGTTGCATTTTCTTTTCGGAATTGCAGCCGCCGATGGCATAGTTCACGAAGCCGAGCACAAGCTGATCAAACACATTGCCGAACACATGGGAATCAGCCAGAAAGATTATGAATCAATCGAGTCGATGTTTGTAGCCAATACCGATGCAGCCTACAAAATACTGGAAGCCGAACCTACAGCAACCGATGATGAGCTGAAAAAAGCCTACCGTAAAATGGCCCTGAAATACCATCCGGATAAAGTACACTATTTGGGCGAAGAGGTGCAAAAAGCTGCGCACGAAAAGTTCCAGAAAGTAAATGAAGCATGGGAAACCATCAAAAAACAACGCGGAATCGTTTAAAACTATACGCAAGTCAAAGCTGAAAAGCCTGCAAACAAACTGCAGGCTTTTTTTTGGCTACAAAATATTGGAAGTTTCGTGAAAATGACTTTAACTTGTTCGTAAATTTAGGACAAAAATGAAGCAAAAAAACATTATGTCTGAAGAGCAAAAAAGCTGGTACGATACGCCAAAGCCATGGGACATCCCATCCGGATTTACATGCTGGATTTACTCTCGAAGCAATCGTGCTGCTATAGTGGCGACCTGACTGAAGACTTGCCAATCGTTAAATCGACCCTTTAGCAGCACCTGAAAGAACTGAAAGATGCCGGCTTGATTCAGGGTGAAATTGAGGCGCCGCGGATAAAATATTGCATCAACAGCCAAAACTGGGAGGAAGCCCGAAAAGCTTTTGGTCAGTTGCTCGATCAAAATAAACTAACAAGTTGTCAATAAAAGCCAGAAATACATCATGGAAATCAAAGTTTTGGGAGCTGGTTGCGCCAAGTGCAAATCGCTCGAAAAAGCAACCATCGAAGCAGTTAATCAAGCCGGGATTGAGGCTACCGTAACCAAAGTGGAAGATTTTATCGAAATCATGAAACTTGGCGTAATGACCACGCCAGCACTGGTTGTTGACGGCAAAGTACTCGTCAAAGGACGGGTGCCTTCGGTTGCCGAAATCAGCCAGATGCTTATCAACAATCTTCAGGAAAACAAAAATTAAAACTAAAGATCATGAAAGAATTAGTCGTGATACTGGCCCTGTTTTTCTCCGGAATTTTTGTCGCCAATGCCCAATCGGGCGCAAAACCAACAGGTATTGAAGTGTATTATTTTCATGGAACTCACCGGTGCACCACCTGCAATACAGTTGAAAAGGTTGCCAAAGAAGCCCTGAAACAATATTATGGCGATCAGATTGCACTGCAATCGATCAACCGTGAAGAAGAAAAAAACAGCGCGTTGGTTAAGAAATTCCAGATTGCCGGACAAACACTTTTAGTGGTTAAGGGTGATAAAAAAATTGACATTACCACAACCGCATTTATGAATGCCGAACGAAGCCCGCAACGACTGAAAACCAAGCTCAAAGAGACGATTGACAAAATGTAATTAATTATAATTGACCATTTTATTGAAGTTTTTTTCAAATCAAACTCCATGGATTTTCTCCAGAATTTACTCGAAAACACACAGATTCCTTTATTCTCGGCCTTTCTGCTCGGATTAATGATGGCCATTAGTCCGTGTCCGTTAGCCATGAATATTACCGCAATCGGGTTTATCGGTCGTGATCTGGAGAATCGCCGCCGGGTATTTTACAACGGACTGATTTACACCCTTGGACATGCGATAAGTTATTCTGCAATCGGACTTTTGTTCTACTTCGGGGTCAGCCAGTTCAGGCTTTCAGGCTTTTTTCAGGAATGGGGAGAAAAAATGATAGGGCCGGTTCTGGTTGTTATCGGGTTGGTCATGCTCGATATTTTTAAGCTGAATATTCCCGGATCAGGCTGGATTAAAGAAAAGATGGAAGACCGCGACAACAGCGGCTTTGTCGGAGTATTGCTGCTTGGAATGGCGTTTGCATTAGCCTTCTGCCCGTACAGTGGTGTACTTTACTTCGGCATGTTAATTCCAATGACTATCAGCAGCGCATCAGGCCTCTATCTACCAGTAATCTTTGCCATTGCAACTTGTATTCCTGTCATCTTTTTTTCGTGGTTCATCGCTTTTTCGCTGGGGTCGCTCGGTAAATTTTACAACCGCCTTAAAGTCGTTGAACTTTGGGTACGCCGCATTGTGGCTGTACTTTTTATTGCTGTCGGCATTTATTACCTCAATATATTCTTCATCTGATTTTTTTTTGGCTGGCGTGTAATGCTCATTTACATTGCCTCCGGCCTGTGTTTGCCATTCTCTCCGGCTGGATCATTGGTAAACTGAAACTCGGAAAATACGTGGCCGAATGGGTTTATCAGGTGAAAACTGATCACGAAAACAACGAAAATAAACAAATCACATTTCAGGAAAGGATTGATTACGCTTTTAGCGTGGTAAAAGAAATTTTTGGTAAAATCTGGATTTATATTGTCGCCGGAATTGCCGTTGGGGCCGGTGTGCATGGTTATGTTCCTGAAGATTTTTTAAGCTCGTTGCTTGGAAAAGGAAGTTGGTACGGGGTGCCAATTGCCATTCTGATTGGTGTTCCGATGTATTCCAATGCCGCCGGAATCATGCCGGTTGTAAGCGTTCTGATTGAAAAAGGTGTTTCAGTGGGAACAGCTCTGGCTTTTATAATGTCGGTCATTGCACT
This sequence comes from Prolixibacteraceae bacterium, assembly GCA_963678915.1. GTDB lineage: Bacteria > Bacteroidota > Bacteroidia > Bacteroidales > Prolixibacteraceae > Aquipluma. The sequence continues at coordinate 4,021,960 of OY787458.1, read as the reverse complement.
GTCTCTTCCCGAGATCATTATTCTGAAGAAAGTACTGAAAACACGGCTGATTGCTGCATTTGTAGGAATTATCTCATTAGGAATAATTTATGTCGGATATATTTTTAATTACCTGCTGTAATTCTTATATTTAAGAGAACAAAAACTAAGTATTATGAAGACAAAATCTATAGGTTTTATTGGCGGAGGCAGGATTACCAGGATTTTTCTGCAGGCCTTTGTTAACAAAAAAGCAATTTTCGACTCTATCACTGTTTTCGATACCAATACTGAAACACTTCAAGCCTTGAAACTCAAGTTCCCGTTCATTCATGTTATCGATTCTGTAACCGAAGCCGCCCGAAAAGATATTGTCTTTCTGGCTTTGCATCCACCAGTAATCATCGAAACTCTCGAAAAGATTAAATCGGCTGTCACAGAACAAACCATATTTGTTTCGCTGGCACCAAAAATCACGATTGCAAAAATAGCCGGCATATTATCTATCAAACAGATAGTACGGGTAATCCCCAATGCAACATCAATTATTAACCACGGATACAACCCGGTGTATTTTGCCCCTGAGATGTCCGAAATACAAAAATGGTATATTTTGGAAATGCTGAACCTATTAGGCCATCCATTCGAAACTGCTGAAGAAAAACTGGAAGCCTACGCCTTGCTTTCTGCCATGCTACCCTCTTATTTCTGGTTTCAATGGCACGAACTGGAAATTATTGGAACGCAGTTTGGTCTGAGCAAAGCCGAATGCCGTGAAAGCATATTCGAAAGCATGAATGCTGCTCTCAACACCATGTACCGCTCTGGAATGTGCCCCGACGAGGTAATGGATTTGATTCCCACAAAACCGATTGGTGAAAACGAAGAGGAAATTAAAGCCATTTACCGCGAAAAATTGAATGGTTTGTTTCAGAAGATAAAGCCGTAACAAAAGTTATCCGGATTCCATCTTACGCAAAAGATGGAATCCGGATAAGATTACTTGATCTGATATGCCATCAACGCATTTCCATGCCTTACATATAAAACTCCGTTGGCGATTACCGGATGTGAAAAATGCTCCTTCTCGCCTTTTGTAATTTTGAATCTACCCACAACTTCCAGTTTCGATCCGACGCCTTTAATCAGATTCACGTATCCGTTATCAGTATAGCAAATAAGCATATTGTCGGCGGCAATCAGGTTTCCTTTCATCCCACTGAACATTTCAGTTATCTGGCCGGTTTCCGTGTCCAGTACTTTCAGCTTATTGTCTTTCGACGAAGTATAAATACGGTTGCCAATCTTGACAAAACCGCCCAAAGCATTTAAAACTTTGTTGTTTCGCCACACTTCCTTAACGTTTTTTCCATCGGGCGAAAGCTGCAATTTATACGCTCCATTACCTTTATCGTCGCCCGAAATACTGTAAATCGAACCATCAGCATAAATCGGAGTGTTGCAATGTTCTCCTTCCAGTTTCACCGAATCTTCCCTGTGCGACCACAACAGTTCTCCGGTTTTGGCATCAACTCCCAACAGAAATCCATGCGAAACAGTAACAAAAATATTTAGTTCCGGATATTTGGTCAATTTATCCTCCATGGCGCCGGTTTCAATATTTCTGATCTTTCGAATAGCTGATCGCTCAGGTAATTTAATCATCATTGGTGAGCTGAAAGAAACCGGGTCACCAAGCGCTTTTGAGGTCCAGACCGGTTTCCCGGTTAAACGGTCGAGCGCCACAATGTTCGATTCTTTCCCTCCGGGATAGCAGTACACTTTCGTTTCGTCAACCAGCAACGACTCCGAATAGCCAAACATATTTATCGTTCCGCCCAAATCAGTAACCATATTCACCGCCCATTTTTCCTTTCCTGAAACAGCGTCCAAACAAGCGATGTGCCCCATTCCGGAACAAACATAAACCAATCCGTCGTAAACAGTTGGAGCCGAACGGGCACCCGGAAAATTGGCAGAGTAACCTTCGCCAAAGAATTCAGGACCATTGGCGTATTTCCAAAGTAATTTTCCGTTTAGATCGAATGCAAACACATGCGCTACCTGATTAATTTCACCATTGATGAACAGTTTATCGCCAGCAATAACCGGAGAACTAAAACCGGCTCCGATTTCCTCGGTTGACCAAAGTAAGCCGGGACCATTTTCAGGCCACGATTTCAGCAGATTACTTTCAGGATAAATACCTTCGCGGTTTGGTCCACGCCACTGGTAAACATTTTGACATTCAACGCCTGATACTGTTGCCAACAACAATAATACAGACAGGAAAAACAGGTAAGATTTCATTGGTTAATTAATTATATATCATCCAAATATAGTTATTACGCTTAAATTATAATCACTGTTAACTAACATTAAGAAAACATACAATAGTGTCAATTGAATAATGATTTATATTTACACCGATATATTTTTTTGAGGAATTGACTGACGTTTTATTTTTATTGATATGTTTGAAATGAAAATTCGGGATAAACGAAACTCTACTCTAACCTATTGCCAGCCAGACCCTAATTCATCAGGAATTATAATTTTTCAATAATAATTTTAAAATCAACAAGATGAGAAAACTTATCGTATTTATGTCGATGATGTTATTTGCTGTGTTAGGAATGAAAGCTCAGGACAAACCGGCTGCTCCTCAGGATTCTATTGTTTTTGAAAGCACAACACACGACTATGGAACAGTTGTACAGGCTAGCGACGGCTCATGCCAGTTCGTGTTCAAAAACAAAGGGAAAGCACCTATTGTACTGAATGAAGTAAAAGCATCATGCGGATGTACTGTTCCTGAATGGACAAGAACTCCTGTTGCCCCGGGCGAAAAAGGAACTATTAAAGTTACTTACAACACCAATAATGTTGGTGCATTCACAAAATCAATTACAGTGAATTCAAATGCAGTTAATAATCCTGTGATATTAATTATCAAGGGTAATGTTACTCCAAAGCAATAACTTTTTATTTGAATCCAGATTCGTTAATTTCCTTTGAGTCTGGATTCAAATACATCACTCCACTCCTACCTCAGTTTTCCTATTCCAATTACCTTACTTCTCTTTGTAAATAGGCTTTTCATTGAACCTATAATAAAGAAATAGCTATGAAAGTCCTTATTCTTTGCACCGGTAATAGTTGCCGCAGCCAAATGGCTCATGGTTTCTTGCAGTCATTCGATCCGAACATCACCGTTTGCTCGGCCGGAACGCAAGCTTCCGGAAAATTGAGTTCGCGGGCGGTGGCTGTGATGAAAGAAGCTGGAATTGACATCAGTCGCCACACTTCTGATTCGGTTGAAAAATACCTCGGCGAAGAATGGGACTATGTAATTACCGTTTGTGGCGGTGCAAACGAAAGCTGTCCGGCTTTTATCGGAAAAGTAAAACACCGCCTGCACATCGGCTTCGACGATCCGAGCCACGCCGTTGGAACCGACGAATTTATCCGGAGCGAGTTTCTCCGTGTCCGCGACGAAATCAGGGAAGCATTCCAGAAATTTTATACTGAAAATATCTTACCCCAACTTTAGATTACCGGGGCATCTCCTCAAAACAAACCTCTTCATATTTCTAACTTCCCATTCCAAAGAATTAAAATTTTGGCAATTTTCATTCTGTTTAGCAGCTGATAATAATTACTTTTACCATTCATAATGGATACACTTCGAACAGTTACAGTCACCCGGTACATGCAACCCCTGAGGGAAGGCGGTTCACTACCCGCATTGGCCGAAGCCGATGATGACTTCAAGTATGTGGTCAAATTCAAAGGCGGTGGACATGGGGTAAAAACGCTCATTGCTGAATTAATCGGTGGCGAGATTGCCAGGGCGCTGGGTTTAAAAGTGCCTGAGCTCGTTTTTGCAGAGTTGGACGAATGCTTTGGCCGTTCCGAGGGAGATGAGGAAATTCAGGATCTTTTAAAGGCAAGTCAAGGATTAAACCTGGGATTGCACTTTTTATCAGGTGCTTTCACCTACGATCCGGTAGTGACTAAAATTGACCCACTTCTGGCCTCCAAAATCGTATGGCTCGATAGTTTGATTACCAACGTGGACCGATCGTTCCGAAATACAAATATGCTCATCTGGCATAAGGAATTATGGCTGATCGATCATGGGTCCAGCCTGTATTTTCAATATACATGGGAGGGTTGGGAGAAGAAAGCGACAAGTCCGTTTCTGTATATAAAAGATCATGTTTTGCTTCCACAAGCTACACAAATGGAAGAGGCAGACCGGATTTGCAGGGAGCTGATTACTGAAGAAAAAATAAGGGAAATCGTTCAATTGATCCCCGACGAGTGGCTCCAATGGGAATTACAGGACGAAACGCCGGAGCAATTAAGGAACGTATATTTCACTTTTTTAAGTAACCGTCTAAATTATTCAAACCAATTTATTCAAACCGCCAAGGATGCAGCCGAAACATCAATATGAATATGCCATAGTACGGGTTGTTCCGGTAGTCGAGCGTGAAGAGTTCGTCAATGCCGGGGTGATCTTATTTTGTAAAAAGGAAAAATTCATTCGGATGAAGTACCACCTTTCTCAGGATAAGATACTGATACTGAAACCTGACGCTGAGATCGAGGAGATCCGCAAAAACCTGGAGGCATTCCGCATCATTGCTAACGGAGAAAAAGAAGGCGGACCGATTGCATCTATGGAACCAGCCGAACGCTTTCGGTGGCTCAGCGCAGTGCGCAGTGCATCGATACAAACATCAAGGCCACACACCGGCCTTAGCGACGACCTAGAAAAAACATTCAATACCCTGTTTGATGAAATGGTTGGGTAACTTTCTTTTCATACTCAGCAGTTGTCTCTAAGTATCCTGAAGAGTAAATCTCTATCTCGTTTCATTTTCAAATTTTCACATCTACAAATTGCTTCATTTTCAAACTAATACCCCAGCGCATCCATCAACTTCTCATTCAATTTCCGGTTTTTACCCTGAAACGGATGGCAATGAATGTGAATGGCCGGATTAAAATTAAGCTCGATAATGGAGTAATTGTCATCGGTTGCTTCGGCTGAAACATCTGGGATAATCATGTCCAAACCGGTAATTTTTACGTTCAGCGCTTGGGCTGCCCGAACGGCTATTTGTTTGTACGAATCGGGAATGTCGTCGGTAAAATCGATGCTGTCGCCACCGGTGCTGATGTTCGAATTTTCACGCAAATACACTACTTCACCTGCTGCCGCAATAGTCTCAAAATCTTTGCCTTGCTGCTTCAGGAAGATAGCTTCAGCTTCTTCCAGCCTGATTTTTTCGAGCGGTGTGCGATAACCTTTTCCTCGCAACGGATCCTGATTCTTCCATTCGACAAGCTCACGGATTGTTTTCTTTCCATCGCCAGTCACATTGGCCGGAACACGGTGCAAAATACCCACCACCTCATTGCCAATCACGAAAATCCGAAACTCCCTTCCGGCAATAAATTCCTCTATCAGAATGGTGGTATCGTGTTCAATGGCAATATCCACCGCCCTGCGGAAAGTTTCCTCATCGGTATTTTCTTTCAGGATGGTAATGCCCAACCCAAAGTTAGTTTGATTAGGTTTGATTACTACAGGCTTTCCCTGATGAAACACGAAGTCAGCTTTTGCTACCTCCGCACTGGTATATTCCAGCCCCTTCGGTACTCGAATTCCATATTCTTCCAGTATTTTCTTGGTCACCAGTTTGTTTTCCATTGCCAGAATGCTGGCGTAATTATCGAGCGAAGTTTTGGTGGCCTGTTTCACATACTGCGTGTTTTCCTCCTTTTTCAGGCGCACAAAATTCTCATTCCGGTCAAGTATTTCTAACGAAACGCCGCGCTTTACAGCTTCCCGCAGCAATAACTGGGTCGACAACTCCATGTCTTCCAACCCATGAAACTGGTAACTTTTGTCGCGGCTATTGGCCAGGTATTCGTTCGCCTTTTGAATGTGAAACGGCACATATCCGTCTTTCACGACACCGTTCAGAACTTCGTATACTTTACGATCTTCAGGATTCTTAGCCAATTGCAAAGCCTGACCCAACGACTGCACATACCCAGACTGATCAATTCCGTGATCCTCAAACAGACGGATAGTTTGCTGAATTATCGTTTGTGCTTTGTGCCAGACATTCTGCCGCTCTTCGTCAATCAGGAACGGCTTGCTGTTCAATCCGTAAAGTGCAACTCCGGTGTGGTAACGGTTTGCCAGGGCTTGAATTTTTGGCCCAAAATCATCGGTTTCGTCAGTTAACAAGCCATACAATGCCAGCGCGTGTAAAAATCGCAAAGCATCATCCGATATTCCGGCTTTGGTGAGCGGATCGATGTCGATACACCGGAATTCGAGATACGAAATATGATCGGGACTTTTGATGAATTTGGGGCGAATGGCCGAATACAACTCTTTGGGCGCGGCAATCTTCTGATTTTTCACCATCTGATCGATGCTCGCTTTGTAAGCCTGAACCGAGCTGTAATCAGGATATAAATCGTCGAAATTACGGTAACCATAGCAACTGTTGCGTATGGAAAGGGCAATCACATTTTTGTCAACCGGATAAGGCGACATTTTGCATCGCAACTCGAACGAGGGATCGACCACCGGACTACAGCCGTAAAGCAACACATACAACCAGCGCAAACGTAGCAACTGGCGGGCCGTTTTCAGATAAACTTCATCCTTAAATTCATTAAACGAAACGGACGAATTTGCTTTCTGGTAAAGCATTTCTAACAGTTTTTCGCTGAATGAAAAGTTAAAATGAATTCCTGAGAACAACTGGTTTTTCGGTCCATATTTTTCTGCCAGAAATTCACGGTATTCACGGGCTTCCTTACCATCTTCTCCATACTCAGCAATCGGAATCTGCTGATCGGATGGCAAAATGGGCGGAATACTCTGCGGCCAGAGATATTCGTCTTTCAGCTCAAGGCTGACGATATCGTGAATGGTTTCCAAAAAGCCTATTGCCTGTCCAATTTCCGGAAGCGGCGGTGTAATCATTTCCACCTGGCTCTCCGAAAAATCGGTAGTGACGAACGGGTGTTTCAGCTTGTTGCCAAAAACCTGCGGATGTGGCGTCAATGCCAGGTTTCCGGCCCGATCGACGCGTAAATTTTCCTTTTCGAGGCCAAACAAACCTTCGAGCCAAATATTGCCTTTTAATGAATCGAGTACCAATTGTTTCATATTTCTATTTTTACCACATAGTACACATAGTTTTTTATTTCTTTTTTCTATTATGTTCTATGTGGTTTTTATATTTTGTTTCCTGATATATGCTTTAAAAAGAACGACAAACAGCGCCGAAAGAATGATTCCTTTCAACATGCTGCTGATGCTGATGCTCCACCAAACCGATGCCAGGTCATTCTGCCACAACTGAATAAATGTCAGTGCCATTGGTATGCGCAAAACAGTGAGCACAATTCCGGTAATGGCCGGAATATTGGTTTTTCCCCAGCCAAAAAATGCGCCGGTCGCTACCAATTCCAAAACCATAAACAACTGCGAGTAGCCCAGAATTACGAGGTATTCAGTCCCCATTTTCAAACTTTCCCGATCGTTCAGGAAAATGGAAAATAATGGCCGGGCAAACACAATCAGCAATACCGAAGTTGCCGTGCCTAACACAAACGCAATAAGCATACCCGAGCGAAAAGCCTGCCCTTGTTTCCGGTAATCGCCTGCGCCATAAGCCAGACCTGAAATGGTTGCCAGCGCCGACAAAAATCCACCGGCAGTCATGTACGAAATAGCTTCGATCTGGATTCCAATTTTTTGCACGGCAATGGCTGTTGGTCCCCAGGTACTGATGATACGGGCCATGCCAATGGCCACAATGGTAAACGAAACGCGCTGAACCGTTGGACTGACGCCTAATCCAACAATTTCGCGAAGCAGCGACCGATGAAAAGTTGCGCCGACAGGATTTAAATCGGGTGACTTTTGCAAACGCCGATAAAACAAAAACGTTCCCAAAGCCTGCGAAATAATCGTTCCTACGGCTGCACCGTTAATACCTAAACCAGCCTGAAAAATGAGCAAATAATCGAGCAAAATATTGGCTGCAAGTGCGGTGGCATTTATCCTAAAAGGCGATTTACTGTCGCCCGCTCCAATGAACACGCTGGTAAAAAACAGGTTCTGAAAAGTAAATGGAACCACCAACCCAACAAGGATCAAAAATCCGGAAGCAGCTTTCTCAATGTCTGGATTATTCAGTTTGATCAGGCCAATTAATTCTGAATCAGCAATAAAAAGAACCGCATAATACAGCACCGACAGCAGAATCAAGGTCAGAATTCCGCTCCGGACATAATCTTTCGACAATTTTGGATTTCCGGCTCCAATGGCATGCGACACTTTTATTCCGGTTCCCACCGTGAGCAAGGCCGAAATTCCCCAACCCAAATGCATAAAAAAACTGGCCGAACCAACCGCTGCCACCGCGTCACTTCCGAGCCTACCCACAAAAATCATGTTGATGAAATTGTAGGCCATGGTCATAAACGATGAGCCGATTACCGGCAAGGCCAGTAAAATAATTCGCTTCAGCATGGCTGTCTGGCTTTGCGGTGACTCAGAAAATTCGGTTTTTAGAGATAATTGCATGAATGAAGAATCGACTTTAAGTAATAGACGTACCAAGTAACAAACTGACGCAACGAATTCCAACAAAATTCAATCTTTATTAAACAAAAACATGCAAAGTGGTTCAATTTGATTAAATTAGCTAAAACAAAACCCATGAAACGACTTTTCTTTTTTGCTTGTCTTTGCCTGATTTTCTCAACGATTTCTTGCGATAAAAAAAAAATGAAATTACAGATGCTGACCAATTCCCGGAATGGCTTCAAACTAAAATTACCGAATTAACATCAGAATTTGACCTTTGCAAAATGACTGATGTAACAATCAGTGAGTATCAAGGGAAAACGTATTATGAAGTTTACTGTGGAATTTGGTCATGTTACCATTGTCAACTGTTTGATGAGACTGGTAACCGCCCAACTTGGGACAGCGATAGGTGGAAAGACTTCTTTGCCAATCAAAAAGTGATAAAAGTTCTTCCGGCCTGCCCGTAACCGCTTAAAAATAAAATTCTCTACATTTTTAGCTTTCATAAACCTTTTTTGCATAATCCATGTTTATGCAAAGAAATGCCAAAATGAAGGTCCTAACTACTTTTGCCTTTTTACTTTGCACATTTTACTTTCTAAATCAGGTTTCCGGAGAAACGAATGCCCGTATTCAGGAAATTCTGAATGCCAAAGCCGACTCGAACAAGGTTAAACAATTGAGCGATTTGTGCTGGAAGTACCGTTTCAAATCGGCCGATTCTGCCCTGATTTTCGGCCAACAGGCGCTTCAACTGGCTACTGAAATTAATTTTACAAAAGGTATCGCTCAGGCCTACAACGACATGGCTATCATTTACATCGACAAAGCCAATTTCCGCAGCGCCACCAATTACCTCAACGAAGCCATGAAAATCAGGCTGCAACTAAATGATTCAACCGGAGTTGCTGCCCTTTACAACAAAATGGGAATCATCGCTCAAAAACAGGGGCGCCTGAAAGATGCCCTTCAAAACCAGATCGATGCGCTGAAAATTTATCAGCACCTGAAAATTGACAAATACATTGGTTACACCCTGAACAACATTGCCATTATTCACCAAAACCTGGGGAACAACGAAAAAGCGCTCGAATACCACCAAAAGGCATTGGATTACCGCATCAGGCTGAAAGATCGGGAAGGCGAAGCGACCAGCTACGGAAACATGGCCAACATGTACGCCCGGATGCACGACACCATCCAGGCCATCAGCCATTACGAAAAAGCCATTGCCCTATCACGCGAGTTGAAAAAAGACGAACTGATCAGCGCCAACCTGAGCAACATTGGCAACATTTATATGGCCCGGAAAGATTACCGGAAAGCGCTTGATTTGTTTACCGAGTCGCTTCGCATTAAAGAAAAACTGGGCGATTCGAAAGGAATTTCGTCGACTCTTTCGCGAATTGGTACGGTTTATACTGATACCCACCGCTATAAAGAAGCAGCGTTGGCTCTGAACCGTTCGTTAAAACTGGCGCAATCGCTTGATGTGGTAGAAGAAGAACTGAGCGCCCTGCTCGAATTGGCCAAACTGAAAGCGCTGACCCAGCAAACCGATAGCTCGTTTACCCTGATGCGCCAATATATCGCGCTAAAAGATTCGGTTTACGACACGCGCCTGAAACAGCAAATTCTGGATGTTCAAACGCAGTACGAAACCGACAAACTGGAACAAGACCTTAACCTCGTAAGAAAAGACAAAGAAGTAACCGAAATCAAACTTCAGCAACGCAAAACCGAAATTTGGTTGCTCATTTTCGTGATTATTTCGATTACTGGAGCCGGTATTTTCCTGTTTTACCGCCATCAACAACGCCAGACAGCCGCTGCCAATGCCGAACGGATCAGGGAACAAGAAGCCCGGATTTCCGCGGTGTTTCAGGCGCAGGAGGAAGAACGACGACGAATTGCCAAGGAACTGCACGACGGAATTGGACAGACTTTGGGGGCTATCCGCATGAATTACCAGGGACTTGCAAAAAAAGTCGAACATTCAGAATTACTTCCTGAATTTCAGAAAGTAGAAAAAATGTTGAATAATGCCGGAGCTGAAGTGCGGAGCATTTCGCACCAGATGATCCCGAAAGAACTAGAGCAGTTTGGCCTGATTCCCGCTGTTGAGGGAATGCTGAACCTGCATTTCGAGAGTTCGCCGCTGAAAATTGAGTTCGAACATTCGGGCTTTGCCGAGCGCATCGGGCAACAGATTGAACTGGTACTTTTCCGCGTTTTGCAGGAATTGATCAGCAACATCATCAAACATTCGCGGGCAACACAGGTTTCGGTTCAGCTAATCAAACTTCAGTCACACGTGGTTTTAAATGTGACTGACGACGGCGTTGGATTTGATGTGAAAAGCAAGGAAAAAAGCGGCATCGGCCTGCTCAATATGGCCAGCCGTATCGACGCTGTAAAGGGAAATCTTCGCTTCGAATCGGCACCCGGCAACGGAACCACAGTAACCATCAGAACACCTATAGCATGAGCAAAATCAACGTACTTTTGGCCGATGACCATCAGATTATCATCGACGGATTGAAATCGCTGCTGAATAATCAGGAAGAAATAAATGTAGCTGCCCAAGCTAATAATGGCCGCGAAGCTATTCGAATACTCGCACTTCTCTCGATTGACGTATTGCTTATGGACATTGATATGCCGGTGATGAACGGCATTGATGCGCTGAAGGAAATCAGGAAAAGCTACCCGAATGTGAAAGTCATCATTTTATCGATGCACAACGAAGCCGGGATGATCAAAAGCCTGATTGAAATGGGGGCCAACGGCTATTTGCTGAAAAGTTGCACACAAAGCGAACTGATTGATGCCATTAAAAAGATCGCTTCCGGTCAATCGTATTTCTCTACTGATGTAACATTGGCTTTGCTTAAACCATCAGCAAATCAGGGACAACCAAACGAATTGCTCACCGAACGCGAAACCGAAATACTGAAACTGATTGCTGGCGGTTTCTCGAACAAAGAAATTGGCGATCAATTATTTATAAGTCACCGCACCGTGGATACCCACCGCACCAACCTGATGAAAAAGCTCGACGTGAATAACATTGCGGGGCTGATTAGTTACGCTATCAGGAATGGGATAGTATAAAAGTTCCAAATTCCAGGTTCCAAATTCCAAGTCTCCCTTCAACTGCTTCGCGCTCAGGGAGCGGCACTTCGATATGCTTCTACCTTCGATTGCTTCACACTCAGGCAGCGGCACTTCCGTCTTCGGACTCCTGACTCCTGACTTTCTTTTCCCAATATACGGTAAAAGTCGTAGTCGATTACGAACACCACCGTATTTCAGACCCGCATGTCTTAATCTAATTTTGACAGTGTAATTGCTTACATACATTTCAAAACATCAGTCAGACAACTTTACGAGATTATCACAGAGTTTCCGGTCAGGCTCCAATCACTGAGGGTGTTTTGAGTTAAAAGCAATTACACTGACGGAAGCTCTGTGTTTTTTTAACTTTTAATTCGATTGGTTATGACAGGCTTACAACACAAAATCACCTTCGGTCGACTTGCCGCACTGGCACTGCTGATCCTGCTTAGCCCCATGGTTTTCTGCCAGACTTCAAATTCGGATTTCGAACGCATTAAACTGATCAGCGCCGAGTCGGAACTTTCGGGACTTGCTATTTCACCCGATCAAAAAACATTGGCAGTCAGCTTTGCCCGGTCTGAACCTATCCAGATTATTGACTGGCAAACCCGCACGGTAACCAACAAAATTAATGCGGCTATCTGGAATTCAGGTTCGCGCCTGAGTTTCTCAGCCAGCGGAAAATACCTGATTGCCCAGGAAATTGGCTTTTCCGATTTCAGCCAGAATAAAGACCGCACCATCGATTACGAAATCATTGATATCGCCTCAGGAAATACGGTGAAAAAGTTCAGTAAAATTCAGGATGTCGCCGTTTCGGCTGACGAAAAACTGGCAGTTTCGTTGAATAACGACGAAATCACGTTGTGGAGCTTGCCTTCCAGCGAAAAAATAGAATCCTTCACCATACCCGGAGCCACCAACGCTGTAGCCCTCAGTCCCGATGGAAAAACACTGGCCGTTTCGCAAATAGTTGACGAGAACGAATTCAAAAGTCAGTTTAAAAAGGATAAAAAAGGTCTGAAAAATGTCGTGAAATTCAAGCAGGTGGTTGGTTTGTACGACGCCGCAAGCGGTAAAAAACTCAAACTCATTCCTGAATTTTACGACCTGGTTTATAACATGGCTTTTCTTCCGGGCGAAAACATTTTGCTGGTTTATCAAACGCCTGACATCCGCATTCAGACACAAAACCGCATTTTAAGTTATATAAACCTGATTGATATGAAAAACATGGAACCTTTGCGCAAAGGGTTTACCTCCATGTCGCTCAACCAGCCCGACCTGAAAACCAGCAGTGACCTCCGCTATTTTGCCATCAACTCGAAAGGAAACCGTTTTCAGGAAATACATCTGTACAATTACGAAACGGCTTCGCTCGAAAAACGCTTTGAGCTGGCACACCGCCTCTTCGAGAAAGCCGATGGCGAACGAATCATCAAAAGCTCGCGCCCGGCCTTTGTATTCCTGCCCGACGACCAGTCGATCCTGATCGGCATGGGAAATCAGCTCATCAAATGGAATTTCGAAAATAACTAGGTTGTAGAATAAATAAATGAAGCATTCAATTTCATTAATTACTTAACACTCCCCACGCCCGCAAGCGGACGTCTCCCCTCTCTACTTGTAGAGAGGGGCAAAGCGAGCAGTGCGAGCTTGTGGTGAGTCAACAATAAAATACGACAATAAAATGCACCTATTACTAATTCACTGAATATGAAAACAATTTTTACCTCTATACTTCTCTTTGTTGTCCTGGTTACACAGGCTCAAAAAACCGAAATTCTTGAATTGACCGACGAGGTTGTAAAACAAGCTTCTGTAGAACTTGAGCAGGCCATGAGTTCGCCCGAAGGCTCACTGTACAAATTCGGTAAAAAATACCACATCACAGGCGAATACACCATGCTGCTCACCCTACGAAATAAAGGACAAGTCGTTTCGGTGTATGTTGAAGATAAAAAAGACGGGAATATCCCTTCGCAAAACAGCCTGAAAGACAAACTACTCGACTTTCAGTTCAGCTTCAAAATGCCTAAAAACAAGGATTATAAATTCAGCTATACATTCAAATTTTAAAACCAAATCAAGATGAAAAAGCTTTTAACTTTCGCAACCTTTCTAATTTTTGCACTCGTTGCAAAAGCACAGGAAGACATGACCACTGTTTGGGAAACCAAACTCGGACATCAGATTTTGCACACCGGAACTTCGCTGGAAGGCGAACACAGCTACGCCGCTTCTGACAAGGAAATTTCACTGTTCGACAACAATACCGGAAAGGTTATCTGGGAAAAGAAGTTTAGCGACATTGCTCCCAAATTGCGTAAAATCGACGAGCTCATTCCTTTCTGGGACTCGAATACCATCTTTTTGTTCGACCGCAAACTAGGCAAAGACCAGATTGCCTGTATGGACCTGGAATCGGGAGAAGCACTTTGGACTACCGATAAATACCAGGACGTGGATGAAAGTTCGATTACCTACATTGGTGAAGAAGATTGTTTTGCCATTGCACTGAAAAAAGAACTGGTTTACATCCGCGCCCGCACCGGCGAAGAACTATGGAGCACCGAAAAATTCAGGGGTGTGGTCGGCCAGTATTATTTTAATAGTACCGATCATACGCTCACGATGGTCAATTTTAAACCAACAGCTCTTGAAGCCTTGTTTTCGGGATTTAAAAACCAGATTGCCAAAATCAACTTAAAAAATGGCGAAATCCTCTGGGAAAATACATACATCGGGCTGGCCGAAAAGAAAGTAATTTCGAGACAACCCATCTACGATTTGAGTGTAAGTGCCAACAAAGTTTTTCTTCGCCTGAACGGAATGCAGGTTTACGATTACAAAACCGGGGCAAAAATATGGTCGGCGGCCTTCGATTTCACTCCTGAACGCGTGGTTGGAAAACCTATTGGGACCCGTGCTTTTGGTGTTTATGGTGCCGTTGCCGATCCGGTTATCGACGGCGAAGATGTGTATGTACTCGATATGCAAAGCCGCAGCAAACAGTATGTCAAAAAGTATGACCTGAATACCGGAAAACTGCTGTGGACTTCTCCTGAAATTAAAGACGCCAAAGCCATTCCGGGCTTGTCGGTTGTTGACGGGAAAGTACTGCTACAGATTGGTGGCGTGGTCGAAAAGCAATACATAAAAGTACGACGCACTGCCGACCAGGTGATTACCGAAACGATTATCGAGTTCGAAAATGTGAACCCATGCGGTATTCAGGCCCTGAATGCTTCCGACGGCAAGCTGGTTTGGGAATCGGAACGCTTCCGTAAGGGAATTACCAATATGATTAATTTTGGCGGAAACACCATTGTTTGCAGCGGAAAAGCTTTGTATTCGCTCGATCTGGCCACCGGAAAAGAAAAGTACGAAGTGCCCGTTTCGAAAGGTGGCGTTGGTCTTGCCACACAGATTCAGCCGTTTAAAGACGATGTGATTGTAGTGGTTGGCGAAAAAGGAGTATCAACCTTCAATGCCAATTCGGGCGAGTTATTAAACTCCGGAAAATACAGAACTTCATCGCTGGAAGACCGTGTTGACAATATCCTGATCATGAAAACCGACAAGGCCGACATCGGCACCTTCGATCTGAACACCTGCAAATACAAGGACTTTAAAGCCAGAACCGGCGCAATCACAACCCTTTCGCGCGACGGAAACTTCGTGTATGTATACGAGAAGAAAGTAGTAACTAAACTCAATACCCTTTAATCCTTTTTCCACCCCAAATAAACAGCAATCAAAAGGGCTTTGCAATTACTCTGCAAAGCCCTTGTATTTTTTGTCGCAAATCGTCGATTTGCCAGAATCACTCACATAAATCCTGAAGCAATAAAATACCAATATCGAATGATCAATATTCAATAACCAACAATCTCTCAATCGAAGTTAAACTTGAATTTTGGAACCTGGAATTTGGAGCTCAATTATTCTACATACAGCACCAAACCTTTCAGGTATTCGCCTTCTGGATGGTATATATCCACCGGATGATCGGCTGGCTGAACCAACTGATTCAGAATGCGCACTTTTCTTCCTGAAATGGCAGCTGCCGAGAAAACAGCTTCGCGAAATTTATCTTTTCCAACCACCTGCGAACAACTGAAGGTAAACAGGATCCCGCCCGGGGCAATTTGCTGAAAAGCTTTCAAATTAAGACGTTTGTAGCCTTTTAAAGCCTGTGGCAAAGCACCTATATGTTTGGCAAATGCAGGCGGATCGAGAATAATCAGGTCGTATTTATCTTTGTTTTTATCCATGAAATCAAAGGCATCGTCAACAAAAGCTTCGTGGCGCGAATCATCGGGAAAATTAAGCTGCACATTCACGTTCGTCAAATCGATGGCTTTGGCCGACGAGTCAACCGAATGCACCAGTTTGGCGCCGCCGCGCAAGGCATAAAACGAGAAGCCACCCGAATAACAGAACATGTTCAGCACATTGCGGTTGTGCGAATATTCCTGAACCAGTTTCCGGTTTTCACGCTGATCGACAAAGAATCCGGTTTTTTGCCCTTCCACCCAATCCACTTTAAAGCGGTTGCCGTATTCCTGAACCTCAAAAATTTCCGATTTACCAAGCAGGTAACCATCCTTGGCATCCAGTCCGGCCTTGAAAGGCACGGTTTTTTCGCTTTTATCGTAAACAGCAGTCAATTTGTCGCCCATCACCTCTTTCAATGCTTTGGCAATCGTTTCGCGAATCAGGAACATGCCTGCCGAATGCGCCTGCATTACGGCAGTTCCGTTGTAAAAATCGATGATCAGTCCGGGCAAACCGTCGCCTTCGCCATGAACCAGACGAAAAACATTGGTTTCGGGATTATCAACCAGACCAAGTTTCACACGCACATCGTACGCCTTTTCAAGCTTGCTTTTCCAGAAAGCAAAATCAGGCTCAACATTCTCAAACGAGAAAACACGAACGGCAATCGATCCAGGTTGCACATGACCAAAAGCCAAAAATTCGCCTTGATTGGAAACAACTTCAACCACATCACCTTCTTCTACCTTGCCCTTAATTTCTTTGATGGCTCCTGAAAAAATCCACGGATGGAAACGCTGAAGCGACTGTTCTTTTCCGGATTTCAGAATAACCCGGCTGTATATTTGACTCATTATTTATTGCTGATTGAGAGATTCGAAAATACGATGGGAAATCCATGCGTCGGTAGCAGCGTAAATTTGCTGCGCTTCGGTTAAATCGGGGGCTTCCCAGTTGGTCACGCGCTGAGCTTTCGAAATGCGGTAACCCAACACAATGGCCGACAGTTTTTTCAGGCTAAAATCCTGAATGCCGAATTCCTTCACATGCTCCTGAAGTTCGAGAAAGCCTCCGGGTTTGAAGTTATTCAGCTTTTGTAATCCTTTGATATCGTCGCGAATGGCAACCCCAATTTTCAGGATTTCAGGGTTCTCAAGTATATTTTTTAAGCCATTGGGTAAGCCTATTTTATTCAGTCGGAATAAAAATGCCCGGTCAATAGTGGCCAATTGAAGTAAAGCAACTTCGTAAACAACCCCTTTTTTAAATGCCGGCTTGGTTTCAGTATCGAATCCCAGCATTTTCTGTTTCGAAAGGTATTCTATCGAGGCAAGGTAATCTTCCTTCGTTTCAACTAATGTAATTTCGCCTTCAAACTGAATAAGTGGCAATTCGGCTAATTCATCCTTATCAATACTTTCCCTGTACATCTTTGTTATTCTCCCTGAAATGAAAACCGGTCGTTTAGCCAATCCGGGTTCCTGTCTTTTTTCTTTGGTTCACTATGTTGTTTCCCTCCTTTAAAGGAATCATCATCTGCAGTATTTTCAGCATAAATCAGGTTATGCAGCGCCCTGAGGCAGTTCACCAGCTTCTGTCCCCAGATCTGGACAAAATTCTGCCGGCATTCCCACAAAGCCTGTTCCATCACCTCGTCGTTGAGCGTGCGGAACGACATCACCAAATCTTTAATATCCTGGTAAATATCAGCCACATTTTCCGAAATATTTGCAGTCAGCGCGGTTTCGCTGAACTGCATTCCGGGAACAAAAACTTCCTGATAATCGTCGCCAGCGCCGGTATGTCCGGCAACTTTTTGCTGAATAATATTGTAGTCAACCTCGGTAACATACTTTTCGAGATCGTCATCAGCTTCAAATTCGAATTCGGGAATTAAACTGGCTTTTATGTATAGAAACGGAAGCAGTTTCTGCAGTCGTCCCAGAAAATCGGCCGATTCCATTTCGTCAGCACGTTCAAGGAAACTGCAAAATTCGTTGGCTACAGTAATAAATTCGATTACATTTTTCGAATACACCAAACTGTTCAATCCTTCTTCCCTCATGAAAATCGTTCTAAAAATCGAGCCAAAAGTACAAAGAATTTTTGTTCTGAAGAGAAAGCTCAGCCAATTAATGCCCTTTGTACTGAAACCTTAATTTACCAGAAAACCAGATTATTGTCGTTCGTTCTCCTCCTCATCATCGTCATCCTTTCCGCTAAAACGCTTCGGATAACGGGCCTTTTCTTTCATGGCATACCAGATTATCCGGTTGAATAACTGGTCGTCGCCCGAGTCAATTCCGTCAAACTGCGGCTCCATACTTTTTTCGGCATAACGCAATGCGGCACCTTTCAAAGCCGAAAGTGGCGGGTTCATTTCGTCGAGCGGAATCTGGTTTTTCAGGGATTGGAACGGAGTCAGATCAGCTTTTTGACTGAAACAATCGAACATAGGTTTGGCAGTGGCGTCCATGATATTCATGGGTTGCATACCCAAAATCTGCTCAATGGTTCGCACCATCGACGGTTGATTGTAATTGGTGCGCAAAACCTCACCGGTGCGTGAATATGGACTGATTACCATGCCAACCGTACGATATGCAGAAACATGATCCCAGCCCGATTGCGAATCGTCTTCGGTTAAAAAAACAACTGTATTTTTCCAGAACCGGCTCTTGGTGAGTGCTTCCATTATCTGACCAAGTGCCAGATCATTATCGGCTACCATGGCACGCGGCGTTGGCAAACCCGGGCGAGTTCCGCCGGTATGGTCGTTCGGCAGCGCCATAATCATCAACTCGGGCAACTGATCGCCATCCATCGCTTCGTACTTCTGCAGTTCTTCGATAAAAGCCTTTGCCCGCAAAGCATCCGGAATGCGATGATCGTCGTACGAAGGATAAGTCGGGCTCAAAATCGCCTCAACCGGTTTGATGGTTGTATGGTTGGTAAACTCAAATTTTTCGTTTTTCAGGAACCCCTGATAAATGGAAGTCCAGGTATGTTTTTCGTCATATTGTGGTGTGGAGGCCTCGCCGTAAATGCGAACATTTTTGCCATGTTTTACCGCATTGTCCCATAAAAAACCAGTTGGAGTATAAACCAGCGCGTCTTCCTGAACGTGCGGATAGCTGCGAATCCAGGCGCGCACATCTTTTTCAATATAGTCGGTCACAATCGAAGCATCTGTCCACTGGTGGCCTTCTGCCGAACATTTTCCGGAAACATAGAAATTATCGAGTAACATATACTGATCGACCAATGCATGTGTATTGGGTGTGATTTTCCGGCCAAAAATGGTGAGGGTTGAGTCGCCGTCGCCCTTTTTCACATCGCCCAAAATCTGGTCGTACGTACGGTTTTCCTTGATAATATACAACACATGTTTAAACACCGAAGGCTCGCCAATGCGCTCAGGAACACAGGTCGGAGCGATGTTTTTGCGCGGCAATTTTTCGAGCAAAGCCAAGCGGAAAAGCTGGTTCGATTGCTCCACTGTTTTGGTGTATTCTTTCAACTTTTTATCATCCGGAACCGGAATAACCGAAACCGAAGCCATTTGACGGTGAGAGTTGTACGAAACTTTTCCGGAAACGTCATCCTGATTAGCAATTTTAGCGCTTTCTCCCTCAATATTGGCCACAAAAAGTTGATGCTTGCCGGTTTCAACAATAGCTCCGGGATATGCTCCTGTTGGAATAAAACCTTCCACTTCACTGTTCTCTTCTGATTGATTTCCGCCTGATTTGCGCCCCAGTTCAACCACGGCAAGCGCATTGTCCATTCCGTTAGCTACGTATAGTGTTTTGCCGTCTTTCGACAAACCTAAACCATTGGGAGAATCGCCCCAGAATGCGTTTTTTTCAGGACTTAACCGAACCGAAATTGTCTCGGCAACTTCGTCTTTTGCAGCAGAAATTGCACTTACATTGTCGCTGTTGGCATTCGAAACAAACACGGTTTTTCCGTCGGCGCTGGTAATTATATCGTTTGGATGAAGCCCCACCACAATTTCTTTCAAAACTTTACCAGTTGCGGGATCGAGCACTGAAACTGTTCCTTCGCGTGTTGCACCGGTACGCGGATCAACCTTGGCACTTCCCCACGGAACACCAGCCACATTCACATCTGTTTTATCCGGAACGGAACCGGCCCAGTTGGTCACGTAAATTTTACCATTTGCCATGGTTATCCCAAACGGAGCAACACCAACAGACGCTGACCATACCCGGGCTTTCGTTTCCAGATCGAGCTTCACAACCTTATTGGTGCCATTCAGAACCACATACAGATAATTTTTACCAGATTCGTTTCGTGCCAAAACCTCGTTGACCAATGCCGATCCGGCAGGCGCTTCTGTTTCAAAAAGAACAGGATCCAAATTGGTCAGGTTCTTGCCATCCCACGAGGCTGAAAGCACATACGAAACATTTTTGGTTCCCACAGCACCCCAGAAAAGTTTGTATTTACCATTTTCCTGAAGCCAGCAAATTCCGGAGAAAGTATTCATTAAACTTTGTCCCTGAATAAGTCCGGACAAGGGCAGATTAGCTGCAATCTTTCCCGTTTCAGCCGAAAGTACAACCACTTCGTAACGTCCTTCAACAGCTACCCATTTTTCATCAGGCGACAACACAACATCCAGGGCATGATTTTCGAGCGATTTATTGCCAAAATACACCTGCGACCCGGCTGGCGAAATCCAGCGATTGTATGGCAACAGGTTTGGATTATCGGTTGGCGACATTGTTTTGAAGTCGTAGGACGATTCGTGTTTAGCTTGTTCTTTGCTCTTTTTAGCAGGTTGGGCAATGGTTGGAGATGCAATAAAAATGGCTATACCAATGGAAATAAGAAATTTGACAGTTTTCATTGAAATGACTTTTGGATCAGATAAATCTGAAGTTGGTTAACAAAAATACGTCTTCAAACGAAAGAATAAAACATAGTTTACATTTTTCTGATGCCGACACAACCATAAACACCAATATGGCGTCTTGAATAAAAAACTCCGCTACCTATGAAACTGTTTTTTACCCTTTTATTCGCGACGTTATTACTTGTTGGCTGCTCAAAAGATAACGGCGAAAACAAACAAATCTGCAACCTGGCAGATCCGATAAATGAGCTTCCCTGGCTAAAGGAAATAAAAAATTCATTGACAAACTGTCCATGGCAAACTGCCATCATTCAAGCCAATTACGATGGACAAACCGTTTTTTACACGGCATCAAATGATCCGTTAGCCAATAGTGTACAGTCATATACACTTTATAACTGTGATGGAAAAATCATCGAAGTTACACAGCCTGAAAAGTTAAATGATTTTCTTGCCAAACTATCTGATGTAAAAATACTTTACCAGTGTAAGAACTAGAATTTAGTTTACTGTTTTTACCCCAGTTTTTTCATCAGCCAGGCCATGTTTTCGCCCAGGGTGCGCATGGTTTGCATCCCTTCAGCGTCTTTCAACACATCGCCAATAGCACCACCAAAGGCAAAATTCCAGTAACTTGATCCGGGAACGATCATCTGGTTGATCAGGAAAAAGTTATTGATGGTTTCGAACGCGTGAAGTGCTCCGCCACGTCGCTCAACAATTACGGCAGCACCCACTTTCCGGCGCAGCAAATGGCCGTTTCCACGGGTTACATAGCCAGAAACATCAATCAGCGCTTTCATTTCAGTGGTAATATCGGCAAAATACACCGGTGAGCCGAGGATAATTCCATCGGCTTCGACCATTTTGGCAATCAACTCATTCAGGAAATCGTTTTTAATGTGGCAGCGGCCATCTTTTGCCTCACGGCATTTTCCGCAGGCCGTGCAACCATGAACCGGCTTCCCGCCGAGTTGAATAAATTCGGTTTCAATGCCTTCCTTCTCAAGTTCTTCAAAAACAGTACGGATTAAAATTGAGGTATTGCCACTTTTGCGCGGGCTTCCGTTGATTCCAATAACCTTCATGAAATGTGCTTTATCTTTTTATTCTTAACAATACTCGCTCTATTGCGCTGAAATAAGATTTACTCTTTTAAAATCATTTGCACATCAGCGCTTTTATATGCCTGATTCCTTTCCCAGAATTGAAATCCGGGGCTACAAAATGCCTCGCTGCTACGCAGCTTAAAATAAACATTCATTCAAAATATTCTTTGTGCCTTGGTGTCTTAGTGGCAATGAGTTTTACTGATTAAACACAAACGAAATGATGTTGGCGCCCATCTGCAAAGCCTTTTGGCGAACATCTTCGGGATCGTTGTGCACTGAGCGGTCTTCCCAACCGTCGCCCAAATCGCATTCGTAATTGTAAAAACACACCAACCGGCCTTTATAAATCAGGCCAAATCCCTGCGCCGGCTTTCCGTCGTGTTCATGTATTTTCGGCAATCCGTTGGGAAACTGATATTTCTGATGATAAATGGGATGACTGAATGGAAGTTCGACAAACTCCAGTTCAGGAAAAACCTTTTTCATTTCGCGACGGATAAACTGGTCGATGCCATAATTATCGGTAATCTGCAGAAAACCACCACCTTCGAGGTAAGTCCTTAAATTAGAGGCCTCAGTCTCCGAAAAATAAATATTACCGTGCCCGGTCAAATCAACATACGCATAATTAAAGAGGTCGGCACTTCCGGGTTCAACCGTTCCGGGCTCCAGAGCAATGTTTGTTTTAAGATTTTCGTTGCAAAAGACGATCAGATTGGGGACCGATGTCGGGTTGGAATACCAGTCGCCACCGCCATTGTATTTCATGACGGCGATCTTTACCGATGTGCCTTGCGAAAACACCCATAGCGGTAAAAGAAACAATAAAAAGAATCCAACTCTGCGCATATTCCTGATTTGCCCCAAAGATAAAAATTATGCATGGTTTCGGCACTTCTGTAATTTTGAAATTAACGGAAAGCTTCTTTTTATAAAATTGATGCTGTATGAAATGAAATAATTGCCAAATTTGCTGCAAGCGCCTCCGAACCTAAACGATGTAGAAAATGTTCAGAAGTTTAAAAGTTTAAAATCCCCAGATGAAAAATTTCACAACCCGCTCGTTGAATGTTCCGTTTCCGAAGCGTGATCCGCACAATGCCTTAGCCATGCCTGTTTACGAATCGGTGGCTTTCGAATTTAATTCGTCGGAAGACATTGCGGCTAATTTTCGCGGCGAACTTCCGGCGCATGTTTACTCGCGTACAACAAATCCAACAGTCGAATATTTCGAAGCCAAGATAAAAGCACTGACCGGAGCGCATCAGGTGCTGGCAACCACATCGGGCATGGCCGCCATCTCGACCACCATGCTGGCCATATGCAAACAAGGCGATAACATCATTTCAGGAAAGAATTTGTTTGGACACACCATTGCTCTTTTTGAACAAAGTCTTTCGGCCTACGGACTGGAAACCCGTTTTGTTGGTACAAATTTCCCCGAGCAGGTAGAAGCATTGATTGATGAAAATACACGTGCCATTTATTTTGAAACGGTAACCAATCCGCAACTCGAAATATCGGATATTGAACGTTTGGCCGAATTAGCCAACAAATACCAAATTTTGCTGATTGTTGACAGCACGATAACACCGCCGGTGGTCTTCAATTCAAAATTGCTGGGGGTACACATTGAAGTGATGTCAACAACCAAATTTATTTCGGGTGGAGCCACATCATTTGGAGGTCTGGTTATTGACAATGGATTGTACGATTGGAAGAAAAACCCGAATTGCAGCGAGTTTGCCCAAAAGTTTGGGAAAGATGCGTTCATTGCCCGGCTCCGGAAAAATTACTACCGAAACCTGGGAACACCCATGACTGCCCATACCGCCAATTATATGGCTGCCGGACTGGATATTCTGGAACTGCGTGTTGAGCGTTGCTACCAAAACTGCATGAAACTGGGTGAGTTTTTCGAAAGCCATCCTAAAATTACCCGCGTTGATTATCCCGGACTCAAAAACTCGCCGTATTACGAACTTGCAGTAAAACAATTCAGCGGAATTCCGGGAAGTGTGATGACTTTTGACCTTTCGAGCCAGGATGAATGTTTCCAATTTATGAACCGGCTGAATGTGATTCGCCGCGCCACCAACCTGAACGATAACAAATCGCTGATCATTCATCCGTATTCGACTATTTACACTGAATTCACCGAAGATGACCGCCTGAAAATGGGAATACGACCAACCATGATGCGCCTTTCGGTGGGCATTGAAGGGGCTGAAGATTTGATTGAGGACATTGAACAGGCGCTGACCTAATCGATATTATAAAATTTGACCTTTTATGAAAAAAACGCTGGCTCACCTTGCTGTAATGTTGTTGATTGTTTTGGGTTTTCAGGAAAAACCGGCAATCGCACAAACATACTGCAACCCTATAAACCTGAGCCGGCAGTTTTCATCGGATTATACTTCGGGAGAAGGCATAAACGATCCGACAGTGGTACTTTTCAGGGATAAATATTATTTGTTTGCTTCGAATGCCAGGTACTACTGGTATTCTACTGATTTGCTGTCGTGGAAATTCGTTTCCGAAACCAACCTGCCATTAGACGGAAAAGAACCGACTGCCACTGTTATTGGCGACTGGTTGTATTTCTTTACAGCATTTAACGGCACCATTTACCGAACCAAAGAACCCGAAAAAGGCAAATGGGAAGAATATGCACATTCACCATTGCTGTCCCTGGTTGGCGATTATGCGATTTTTACCGATACCGACGGGCGGGTTTACAGTTATTACGGCTGCACAAACAACAGCGGCGTAATGTCGCGCGAGCTCGACCCCAAAGACAAGCTTAATCCAATTGGAGCACCAATCGTTTGTCAGCTAAAAAAACAGCTACAGAAAACCCTGAAGAAAACTAAAATCAATCCGGAAAAGGAAATCCCGGGCGTTTCGGGTTCGTGGATGACAAAATACAACGGAAAATATTACTACCAATGCACCGAACTGAGCAAAGGGTTCAGTAAGTACAGCGATGTGGTGTATGTTTCCGACAGCCCCATCGGTCCGTTTACTTATGCTGCCAATAACCCGGTTTCTTTATTTCCGGAGGGCTTTGTTTCCGGAGGCAGCCGGGGATCGACATTTGAAGACAAATACGGAAACTGGTGGCATATTGCTGCCGTTATGGTTTCTTCCGGTCACAATTCTCAGCCCAGCCTGGCAATCTTTCCTGCCGGCTTTGATAAAGAAGGGAATTTCTTTGTGAAATCAGACTTTGGCGATTTGCCGATAGTGATGCCCAAACAAAAAAACGAGAATATCGAACGGTTAGATCCGGAGTGGGCATTAATATCTGAAAAGATTACAGCAGAGGCTTTATCAACTTCGCCTTCAAGTTCAGCAATTTCGGCTATTGATTCTGATATAAATACATACTGGAGTGCCAAATCGGGTAAAAAAGGCGAATGGATAAGTTTGGACTTAGGTTCGGAATGTACAATCAATGCACTTCAGATAAATTTTGCAAAAAACAGAATTACCAACAACCGGAGCGACAGTGTAAAAGCATACCAATACCTGGTAGAACACTCGCTGGATGGAAAAAACTGGAAGAAATTACTGGATAAAACCACTAACCTCGAGTACCAGCTAAATGATTACAATGAATTTAAAACAGCTGTACGTGCCAAATACCTGAAAATAACCAACTACAACGTACCC
Organism: Prolixibacteraceae bacterium; assembly: GCA_963678915.1. GTDB lineage: Bacteria > Bacteroidota > Bacteroidia > Bacteroidales > Prolixibacteraceae > Aquipluma. Next base: position 3,996,270 of record OY787458.1, on the reverse strand, counting down.
GAAGGTGTTTTTGCCATTTCTGAACTTCGGGTTTTCGGGCAGGGTGCGCACCGCAAGCCTAAAAAAATCAATGAATTAAAAGTAGTCAGGGATTATCGTGATCCACAAGCGGTTAAACTATTCTGGAAAAAACAGCCACGAACAACCGGGTACAACATCCGCTATGGAATTGACAAAGAAAAGCTTTACCACAGTTATCGGGTGTCAAAAAGCACCAGGGTTACCATTCATTGTCCCGATAAAAACAAAGCTTACTGGTTCCAGGTTGATGCCTATAACGAAAACGGTGTGTCACCCGGTAAACCGGTTCTTTGCCATTAATCCACAACTATTCGTTCAGCAAATTAAAGGTATGGCAGGCAACCAAAGCGGCGGTCTCGGTGCGTAACCGGCTATCGCCCAAACTAACCGGAACAAAACCTGCATCAAGAGCCATCTTGATTTCTTCAGGTGAAAAATCTCCTTCAGGACCAATTAAAATGAGGTAATTTTCTCCGGTTTTTATGGCATTTTTTAGCAATTCGCGGTGCTGCTCCTCACAGTGAGCAATGAATTTTTGCCCATCGAACGGTTGCTTTATAAATGCTGAGAATTTGATCATTTCATCCAACTGCGGCAAATAAGCTTTCAGCGATTGCTTCATCGCCGAGATCATCACTTTCTCCAGTCGGTCGTGTTTTATTTCTTTCCGCTCCGAATGGTGGCAAAGCAACGGCGTAACCCGATTGATGCCAATTTCGGTAGCCTTTTCCAAAAACCACTCAATCCGCTCAATGTTTTTGGTTGGAGCAATAGCTACCTGTACCTGAAAATTTCGCAATCCGTAATTCAGTTCCGAATGAACAACTTTTACTGCGCATCGTTTAGGATTCGGATCAGCAATTTCGGCCGTAAAGAAACCGCCACGACCATCAACCAAAGTGATTTCGTTGCCCTTTTCCAGCCGCAAAACGCGCACGCAGTGCTTCGATTCGGTTTCGTCTAATATGTAAGTCGTTCCTGAAAGGTCAGGAGTATAAAAAATATGCATTGAATAAAATTTAAACCGTTTTCGGAGTCAGGTGCATGGCAATTATTCCGCCACGAGCCGTAACGTTGGTCCATTTTTCAACCGGAAAATCGAGCACCACCGTCGAACAGGTTGGCATATCTGAATTGAAATATTTCACCAGGTTGTAAACCAAATAGTAAACTGTTGGATTATGCCCGAAAACGATAACCGTTTGAACCGACTCCGGCAAATCCTGAAGCATTTCAACAAAACTCTGCGTGGTTAATCCTTGATAAAGAATATCCTCCTTGCGAATTTTTGCTTTCTCGTAATCCAGTTTTTTGCAAAATATTGAAGCGGTATGTAAAGCCCGTGTAGCCGGACTCGAAATTACCAGATCGGGTTTTATTCCAAAATCGCTAAGCCTCTCTCCTATTTTTTCAGCATCGTTTTCCCCTCTGTCGGTCAGGTCGCGATAAAAATCGTTGTCGTAACCATACGACACCGATTTGGCATGTCGAACAATAATTACCCTTTTCATCTGCCTATAGTTTTCTTTTTTATTGCCCGATGCAACTCGCCATTTCATCCAAATTCAGGTATAAAGAAAAAGAAATATCCATGGCTCGTTTCATCGATTTCTGATTTCTGTTTACTGCAAATTTAATCTATTTTTATTCCCGACGAAATATTACTCCGATATAGCGAATTGGCTTATTGTCAGACATGCACACGCCGGAAGTACCTAAATATGGGACCGAATCAGGGGCTAATTCGTTTCCATTTTAATCAACAAATCGATGTGCTGATGATACTATTCTATTCCTGAAGATTTTTTCGACTCAATGGGTTGGAACTTTTCCTTTCTTTTCCTGGTCAGAAAATTCCGTATAGGTTCATCATAAAAAAACATAACCAGCCAGGCAAAAAATACCATCGCTACCGTTCCGATTCCAATGACCCAGAAAAGTTGTGTGCGCGATGGGTTTTGAGTGGTGTAGTAGTTTCCAAACCACCAGATAAAGGCATAGTGAGTCATATAAAGCGGATAGGAAATCTTACCCAGAAAGATGCATGGTTTTTGGAGCGAACCAGACAAAACAGACCCGGCGCCAAGCGCTACTATTAAAGGAAAATAAACCAATACAAGGAGCGACTCGACCAATCCGCTTTTAGCGATGCCTGATGTCATAAACGCTGATGCGAGCAATATCGACAGCACGATAAATCCCAATTTATTTTTGATGATCCAGCCTGATCGAAAAATGAATAATCCGGCTAAAAACGAATAGGTCATGCGAATTCCCCCATCCCAAAAAGTACTGCCATTCCAGCCTCCCAGCAAATTACCTGCGCGATAGCTTACCCAAACGATCCCGGCGGCGGCTGGCAAAAGTAATATACCCAAAACTCTTCGGGGAAGCCGTACCAAAATCAATGCATACATAATATTGGCCATGTACTCCCAGAATAAGGACCAGGAAGGAGCATTTAAACCAAAGAGGTTAAAACCCCGCTCTTCCATTACGGGGAGTGGAATCAGAAACAGCGAACTCACAAAAATCAGCGAAAGAGTCGAAAATGGGTATGCTTCTGTGTGTTCTGCCAAAGGATTAATCAACAGTCCGGCCAGGCCAATCACAGTACCGGCTACAACTAAAGGGTGCAATCGGATCAGCCGCGAAGTAAAAAAAGCCCGGAGTCCCATCTGCGGCAATCTGCTATCGTATGCATAAGCAATCACAAATCCTGAAAGGCAAAAGAAAAAATCCACGGCCAAAAACCCATGACCAATGAAGCTTTTAGTGAAGTCGGGATAAATCCACTCCAGATAATGAAACACCACGACAGACAAGGCCGCAATTCCTCTTAATCCGTCTAAAATATGATAATGATTTTTGCTTTGTAAGCCGGTTCCTTCTGCAGAATAACTCATACACGTTTAATTGTTCGGCGCTGGCGCCAACTCGTAATTTTGGAAGTTCTTAATTCACACAAACCTATACAAAACGCCTTATATATCCAATATTCGGCGAAACCGATGGCAGGGAAATCTTGGAAATGCGGTTGTCCAGGTTTTATCACCTGCTGATTTCGGTTTACTCCAGATTTAATCTATTTTTATCGCCGACGAAATATTACTCCGGATGAAGCGAATTGGTTTATTATCAGATACACATTGTACACTCAGCACACGTATTTTTAAATTTTTTGAACCTGTTGACGAAATATGGCATGCCGGCGACATCGGCAATGTTGAAACGGCGGATAAACTTTCAGCCTTCAAACCATTCAGAGCGGTTTATGGCAACATCGACGACCATATTCTTCGCCGCATGTTTCCTGAAAATCAACGCTTTTTCTGTGAGGAAGTTGACGTTTTGATGACGCACGTTGGCGGCTATCCCGGGAGGTACGAAGCCCGTATTTCAAAGCAGCTTAAAATCAAAGCGCCGCAGTTATTCATTTGTGGCCATTCTCACATCCTGAAGGTTATTTTCGACCCGAAGTATCATATGTTGCACATTAATCCGGGTGCTGCCGGAAACAAAGGATTCCACCAGGTTTGCACGGCGGTTCGTTTCATAATCGATGGAAAAAACATCCGTGATCTGGAAGTGCTCGAATTTGAACGGACTTCTTTTCAGGAAATATAGTTTTAGCGTCAATACTTGCTGCATCCCTTAGTTTTCTTGTTGTCACTCAACATTTTTTTGTTCTGGCTGTTTTTTTTGAATAAATTGAACATCAATCATGAAGAGGTATTTATTCATTTTAATAGCAGCAATTATGACCGTATCAGAAACCGTCGCTCAAACTGAAACGGCCACACTGGGTGGCGGATGTTTTTGGTGTACCGAAGCCATTTTTAAAAGCCTGAAAGGAGTTGAGACGGTTGAATCGGGATATTCGGGCGGACATACCAAAAACCCGACTTACAAGGAGGTTTGCACCGGAGAAACGGGTCATGCCGAAGTTATTCAGATTACTTTCGATCCGAAAATCATAAGTTTCGACGAAATTCTGGAAGTTTTTTTTGAAACACACGACCCCACTTCGCTGAACAGGCAAGGCGCCGATTCGGGAACGCAGTACCGCTCTGCCATTTTTTATCATTCGCCCGAACAAAAAGAAAAAGCCGAAGCTTACAAAGCCCAGCTGAATAAAGAAAATGTTTTTAACAAGCCAGTTGTAACCGAGATAAAGGCCTTCGACAAATTCTACAAAGCCGAAAATTACCATCAGAATTATTTTGCAAATAACAGGTCGCAAGGCTACTGCCAGTTTGTTATTGTGCCAAAAATCGAGAAGTTCAAAAAGATCTTTAAAAACAAACTAAAATAACCGACAATATGGCTTCCAAAATTGCCTTTTTAATTCTGGCCGGATTAATGTTCAACATTGCTGCATATGCACAACGAGAGTTTAAAACAAAAGGCGACGATACCACCTATGTTATGAAACGCTATGTCTTCATGCTGTTGAATGAAGGCCCTGTCAGAACGCAGGATTCAGCTTCAGTAGCAAAAATTCAGGAAGGGCACATGCAACACATTAACGAAATGGCAAAAACAAAGAAACTGGTTGCCGCTGGTCCATTCGAGAACGGAGGCAAGCAGCGCGGTATTCTCATTTTTGATGTTGATTCAATTTCTCAGGCCATCCGGATGGAATCAACCGATCCGGCTGTCGTTTCGGGCCGGCTTGAGATGCAAGCCATCTACTGGTGGGCCGCCAAAGGGACTAAACTACCATAATATCATATCAAAACCAGCGGATTTCATTCCTAATGTGCTTCAATCGCTGACAAATATCAGAATTGTTTAATCCTTATTGCGATTGATATTTTACTATCTTCGTACGACAATCTACATTAACTGACTAAATTCTATTTCCTTTTGGACAATAGCCAACATATTGAATCGCTCTCAAAAAAAATAAGCCAAAACTCAGATCAGCAGGCATTTAAAGAGCTATACCTGCTTTATTTCGATCGGTTATACAAGTTTGCCTTTTCAATACTTCATTCATCAGAATTTGCCGAAGAAGCCGTTAACGATGTTTTCCTCAACATCTGGCAAAAACGTAGCCGGCTAAAAACTATCGATAGCCTGACAAATTACCTTTACATCTCAACCAAAAACACTTCATTCAATTACCTGAGCAAATTCAGGAAAGAACGAAACACCACGCTTGATGAAGTGCTGGTGAGGTTTGAGGCAGACGAATTAACTCCGGAAACTGCTTTTTTTACTTCAGAAGTACGAACTGAAATTGAACAGGCCATCAATCAACTTCCGCCCAAAACCAAACTGGTATTTCAAATGGCTAAAGTGGAAGGTCTTAAATACAAAGAAATTGCCGAAGTACTGAATATCTCGGTCAATACCATCGACAACCATATTGCCACAGCAATAAAAAAACTAAGTGTCGTACTAAAGAACCTATCTTCCGAAGACACAAACCTTATTCTTTTTCAACTACTTATGAAATTTTATAAAAATAAGGCAAGAATTAACCCTGTTTAACTAGTAGATTTTTCAAAAAACTTTGTCTTTAGAATTGAATTTCAACGAGCCATGGAAACCATTTGGAGCATTATCGGGAAAAAATTAGGAGGAGATATTACGCAGGAAGAGGAAATCGCTCTGAATGAATGGATTGAAACATCGACCACAAACAAACAAGTATATTTTCGTATCAAGGAACTCTGGGACCACAAACAAGATCAAACAAACAATTCGCAAGCAATTGCGGCGTACGACAAGTTAATTAACCGGATCAGATTTGCTGAGGTAATTCAAACGCAATCCAGGGTTCAACGGATCACCTCTCAGGTTAATCAATTTGTAAAGTATGCCGCAATTATTTTTTTCATTCTCTCCTTTGGCTTCCTCTCATATTATTATTTTACCGAAGAAAATTCGAAGGACGAATTTTGCATGATTTCAGTTCCCAAAGGAAATAAATCGGAAATTGTCCTTCCTGACGGAAGTAAAATCTGGCTCAATAACAACAGTAAGCTGGTATATCCCAAGAAATTCAATAAATCGGAACGCAGGGTTGACTTAATTGGTGAAGCTTACTTCGAGATAAAGAAAAACGCGAAGGTTCCGTTTATTGTAAAAACTACGGATGTAAGTATAAAAGTACTTGGCACCAAGTTTAATGTAAGCGCTTACCCCAACGATAAATTTGTTGAAACAACCCTGATTTCAGGAAAAGTTACCGTTAACTCAAACGAAAACCCGGAAGTTGAGAATGAACTTAACCCCGGAGAAAGCCTGACCTTCGATAAAGTCAGCAATCATGTTACCATTTCGAGAGTTGACACCAAATTTTACACCTATTGGATGAAGGGGGAATTTGTTTTTAAGGATGAAAAATTTGAAACATTAGCCAAACGGATTGAGCGGATTTATAATGTTGAAATCATATTTGCAGATCCTTTGCTGAAAGAAAAAAAATATACCGGCGACTTTAAAGTTGACGATAATATTTACAGTATTCTCGAAATTTTTAAACGTTCAACTTCTGAACCTATCGAGTATATTACTGATCGGAACAAAATCACGATCCGGAAGAAATAGCTCTTTGGCTGCTTTATAAAATCATTCCCGACAACTTTATAGTTTATAAAACATTCCTATGTCCATTTTTGCGATGTCTTTTACTGATTTCGAAAAAAAAGATGGATATTTACAAGGATATAAACCTTGTGGTGTACTTTGTTGGCTATGCGAGTAAAGTTTTTGTTTCTTTTGTTCATTATTCTCATTTCGGTGAAGGCGTTTTCGCAAAAGCAAGGCATTTCGCTAAACTACATCGACACGCCACTTGAGCGAATAATTATTGAAATAGAAAAGCAAAGCGAATATCGCTTTTTCTTCGAACAGTCGGGCATTAACCTTCAGCCCAAAGTATCAATCCAAATCCGAAACGCATCAATTGTTGAAGTACTTGAAAAACTATTTGCCAAAACCTCATATTCTTACCAGATTATCGACCGGCATATCATTTTATCTCAGGAAAAATCTTCTACAACAAAACCACCGGTTGTCAGCACTTTCCGGAGCGTAAGGGGTGTTGTTACCAATAAAAATCTGGAAACAATTCCGGGGGTAACCGTGATCATCAAAAACACCAATACCGGAACAATCACCGACAGGTATGGCAATTTCAAAGTTGAGATTCCTCTAGGCTACGATTCGCTGATTTTCTCATACGTTGGCATGAAAAAACAAGAGATTTCGGTTGCGAAGAAGACTCAGTTTAGTGTTGTGCTGGAACCAGAAATTATTGGTGTTGACGAAGTGGTGGTAGTCGGTTACGGTGATCAGCGAAAATCGGACCTGACTGGAGCAATTACAACAATCGAGGTAGATAATGCCCGCAAGATGCCCGTCGCCGGATTCGATCAGGCATTGCAGGGCAGGGCTGCCGGAGTACTTGTAACCTCAACATCAGGCTCTCCAGGTGGAGGAACCACGGTTAGGATCAGAGGTATCGGCACGGTTAATAATAACAATCCGCTTTTTGTAATTGATGGCATTCCCACCGACGACATTCGGTTCCTGAATATGGACGACATTGACAATGTAGAAATACTAAAAGACGCCTCAGCAACAGCAATTTACGGGAACAGGGGTGCCAATGGAGTTATACTTATAAACACAAAAAAAGGAAGACCCGGAACGCCAATCATAACTGCCGAATCGTATATTGGACTGAGCGACGTATGGAAAAACCCCAGAATGGGAAGCAGCAAGCAATTTGCAGAGGTTAACAATTTGGCGGTAAAAAACGGCATCGAACGCGAGGGTGAAGGTGCTTACAAATACATTGAGGAATTTAAGGACCCCAACAGCTTTAGTGGTGGAACAAACTGGTGGAAACTAATTACCCGGCAGGCGCTGGTTAATAACCATAACTTCTCCATCTCGGGAGGGAACGAGATGAACAAATACCTGATGAGCCTTTCTTATTTGTCGCAAGATGGTACGATTAAAGGTTCCGAATTTGACAGGCTGACCTTCAGGGTAAACAACGAATATAAATTATCGGAAAAAGCGACGCTGGCCTTTAACACAAACCTCAGCCAGGCAAAACGAAAAACCATACAGGAAGACGATCTCGATGGGGGTATTGTTTTCACCTCCATTGTTCTCGATCCTATAACGACCGGTGACGAACGACCGGTTGATGATCCGATCAGGGTGAAATACGGCGAATTTTCGCGCTGGTACGAATCAATATACAGCAATAAATATAATCCGGTTGCCCAAATAGGCCGGTCGCTCAATTCATGGGTTCAGCTTCGGTTATTCGGCAATATACTGTTCAATTACGAACTTACGCCACACCTGTCGTATCACTCAATTTTTGGCATCGACATCCGGCGAGCCGAGTACAACGATTTTAAACCTACTTACTGGATGGATTCCGATTCAAAAAACGATGTCAATTCCGTGACCAAAGATTTGAGTAAGAATACCGATTGGGTTCACGAAAATACACTGACATATAAAAATAAGTTCGGTAAAAAGCACGAGCTGACTGCCTTAATCGGGATGACCATGGAAGGTGGTAAATACGAAAATGTCTTGTCGTCGAAACGTAATGTCCCCGGAAACGACAGTTATCTCCGATATCTGAGTTCGGCAACCACCGACCCGAATGTTGACGGAGCTGTTTCCGATTATGCTTTATATTCGTACCTGAGCCGTGTGAATTACTCCATAAATTCGAAATACTTGTTCACTGCATCGGTTCGGGCCGATGGCTCATCTAAATTTGCCAAAGGCGAAAAATGGGGCTATTTCCCATCTGTTTCAGGCGGATGGCGAATTTCAAACGAGAAATTTTACAATGCCCTGAATCTTCAGAAAGTTATCGACGACCTGAAAATCCGCCTGGGATGGGGTCAGGTTGGGAACCAGAATATTTCTGATAATGCATTCCGGACATTAATTGCCGGTGGAAATACCCGGAGATACATATTCGACGGAACAATCGTTCAGGGATATGCACCAATCAACCTCGGGAACAAAAACCTGACCTGGGAAACAACCGAATCGACCAACCTCGGAATTGACTTCTTCCTGTTTAAGAATAAACTTTCCGGAAGCTTCGATTTTTACAACAAGCAAACCAAAGATATGCTTCTGAAATTGCCGATTCCGTTATCGGCAGGTTTACCAGATTCACCCTGGACCAATGCCGGAGACGTTGAAAACAAAGGGTTTGAATTCATGGCAAATTACCACAACAAATGGAAAGAGGTCAATTTCAGCATAAACATGAATATCTCATCCTACAGAAACAAGATTTTGTCGCTTGGCGGCGGAGAACCGATTATGGGCGGAGAACAACGGCTTGGATACACGACCAAAACTATGATAGGTCATCCGATTGGAGAATTTTTTGGATATGTGGTTGAAGGCGTATTTCAAAACCAGCATGAAGTTGATGTTGCTAACGCATTGTCTTCTGAAGATTTGTATTATCAGGATATTATGACCCGTCCCGGCGATTTCAAGTTTAAAGACTTGAATGGCGATGGCCGCATAACCGGCGAAGACCGCACGTTCATTGGTTCGCCTCATCCCGATTTTACTTATGGAATAAACCTTGCAGCCGAGTACCGGCAGTTCGACTTAAACCTCTTCCTTCAGGGAAGTCAGGGTGGCGACATTTTTAATGTATTTAAATATTTTACCCACCAAAATACTGGTTACTTTAATGCCCCTGCCGGTATGATTGAAGAAGCATGGCATGGAGAAGGAACGTCCAATTCTCAATTCCAGATTTCGGCCAGCACTGCAAACAATAACCTCAGGGCATCGTCGTGGTATATCGAAGATGGTTCGTTCCTGCGCATCAAGAACATCCAGATTGGCTACAAGCTAAACAAATGGATTTGTAAGAAAATCGGGATTGCGGAATGCCGCATTTATGTAGGCGGACAAAACCTCTATACATTTACCAATTACAGTGGGCTCGACCCAGAACTGGCTGATTTAAGCGGAAGTCCTCTCAATTCGGGTATCGATTTCGCCAAATATCCCCAGTCGCGTACCATTTTAACCGGACTGAGTATAAAATTTTAAACCGGTGGTTATGAGAAAGAATTTAATAGTTGCTTTTTTCGTGCTTTTACTGGTTTCGGCCTGCGATCAGAGTTTTATCGACAGGCCTCAGTTGTCGGTTCAAACAACCGATAACTTTTATAAAACGGAAGCCGATGCAATTAAGGCTGTTACAGCTGTTTACAACTACCTTCAGGCTTATGATTTTGAAGTAGAAAAATTTGAATTTGGCGATATTGCATCAGATGATGCCGAAAAAGGAGGCGAATCGGACAATGACAGGCCATTTGTTAAAGACCTTGAATACTTCAGAAGCCGGTCCGACAATCTTGCCTGCCGGGCCATGTGGAGTGTTTGCTTCACTGCAATATTTCAGGCAAATAACACCTTGGCCAACATGGCCAATATCGATATGAATGAGACGCTAAAAGAGCGACTGACTGGCGAAGTGCGGTTTTTACGGGCGCATTTTTACTTTTACCTCATCAATATATTTGGCGAGGTTCCGCTTATTATTCAGCCACTATCCAGCGAATATCATTTGCCCAAATCGGCCAAAGCTACCATTTGGGACCAGATTGAAAAAGATTTAGTATTTGCCCGTGATCACCTTCCGCTGAAATCAAAATATGCCAAAGCTGATCAGGGCCGAATTACAAAAGGAGCGGCTCAGGCTCTGTTGGCCAATACCTACCTTTTCCAGAAGAAATGGGCGCTGGCTGAAAAAGAAGCAAAAGAGATAATCCAGTCAGGAGAATACCGACTGGAAAACGAATTTCAGGACTTATTTCAGGTAAAAAAAACAGATTTTGGCGTTGAATCCGTTTTCGAAGTTCCGCATATAAGTTCCAATACCGGTTGGGGCGATGAAAATGAAGGATCTGTTGTTCCGGTATTTTGCCGAAGCCGGAATTCGGGCGGATGGGGATTTAATTGTCCAACGTTTGACTTGCTGGCCCAATTTGAACCCGGCGATCCGCGACTGGTGCATACGTTTACATTCGACGGCGACGTTTTTGACGATGAAATTCAGTTTAACCAATACAGCCCGTCGCATTTATGTTCCCGAAAAGTATTCCTGACTCCTTCTGAACGAATCGGCTTCGACTCATCTGATGCTCCTTTCAATCTGAAGGTTATCAGGTATGCCGAGGTATTGCTTATTCATGCCGAAGCAGCCTGCGAAAATGGCAATTTTCAGGAAGCACTTACCTCGCTCAACCAGATCAGGAAACGGGCACGCGAAAGCAGCGCGATCGACAAAGAAGCAATTTTTAAAAATGTAAATAAATACCAGATTTCGAAAAACCAGTACGAGGATTATAAATTTTTGAATTACAATTACTGGTCCTCCAACAGCGATAAACAAAACTTATTGCCCGATATTCAAATAAGCAACCAGACTGCATTACGACAGGCAATCAGGCACGAACGGCGCGTTGAACTGGCCATGGAAAACAAGCGATTCTACGATATTATCAGGTGGGGCGACGCCGAAAACCATTTCCATAATTTTGCTGAAAAGTGGAAAACTGGCAAAGGAAGTCAATTCAGGAAAAACATTAACGAGATATTCCCGATACCTCAGGATGAACTCGATTTAAATCCGAAGATGACCCAGAACCCAGGTTATTGATTTTGAGGATTAGTGCGCTAAAACAAATAATTCAGCCCCATGTAAAAGCCCGATTTTCCATCCTGTTTATCGACAGCCAAACCATAATCCATCGAGATGACAAAGTTTTCGTTCATCGCGATAGCCAATCCGGTGCCAAATGAATAATGCATTTTCTCGGCGTTTGTCTTGAAGAAATTCCCGGGCGATTCGATTGTTGACGGAATATTTACCGGAATTCTTTTAGTCACCCGCCCAAAATCGGTAAATCCGTTCAGGCCAAGATAAAAGTTATTCCGGATAAAATTGAAACGAACAAACTTCCAGCGGGCTTCTATATTTCCGTAGAAAACACCATCGCCAACAACGCGGTTACGAAGAATCCCGCGCATGGTTGAGCCTCCTCCCAAACCTTCGGAAGTGGCACCGGTCATTATCGAGGTAATTACCTGCGATTGATAATAAAAAGGTACAGTTCCGCCCAAGGTGGTTTGATAAGCCAGACGGTAAACCAGCGATAAATTATTAGGTATCAGGGTAAAATATTCGCGGTGAATAATACTCAGCTTCGAGAAAGAACTTTCGGCTCCAAGAATTCCGGGCGAAACTTCAATAACCGCCTCGTCCCACACTCCTTTCATCGGATTTGGCTTATTATCGCGCGTATCGAGCACAATTCCGCCCTTAAACGTCGGAACAAAACCTCCGTCAATTTCGGCTCCCTTTATAATTCCCCAATCTTTGTATTTCTGAAACAGGCCGGGTATATCAGGCAAAATCTTGTCTTCCTTTTTCCCTTTGTTCAGCTTCTCGAGGTTTACATTTCCAACCTTGAAATTCTGAAAATTCCAACCTGCAATCCAGCGAAGGTGAGCGCCTGATAGCTTTCCCTGAATATCACCTTTAAAACGGAACAGCTTACGGTCGTATTTGTAATACATCCTTGTTTTGTAATTGTCCGACGAATCATCAGCCCAATCCTTCATGTAAACAGCATCGTAACCATTAAATCCATAAAAATCGTAGGCCATATCCGAGAGGTAGCTCAAATCGAATGTAGTTTGCAATCCCTTGATTAACTGGTCCGAATCGTAGAAAATACGGTTGATTCCGCTTCCTTTTGTAAAGCGCGAAACCTCGAAATAAAGTTTATGATTGTATTTGGGATAGCGGCTTCCATCTCCATAATTATACAAATCGACCAGTGCACCATACTGAAAACCCAAATCGGTATCGAATGTGATGGCAGGAAGCGCCCCGAAATTCCAATTTTTCTTGATTAACTCAGGCTGCTTCTCTGTCTGCGAAAAAACCGCCAGTGAAATGCACATGATAAACGCGAAAAAGAGATTTTTTTTCATAGTAGAATGTTTTGGTAAAATAAAGTTAGCAAAATTAACAGTGCGGAACGGTAATTTTCAATTAATTACTATTTTCGTTAGCTCGAAAAAGTAGTTAAACTAAACCTAAACCATTGAAAATATTCTGTTTAATATTCGCAATGAGCGCATTTCTTATGACCGGAAATCAGCTTATTGCAACACCATCAGCGAAAGCCATAAGAATATCAACTCCTCCAACGATCGACGGGCATATAAACGAACCCGTTTGGGAGCAGGCATACAAAATTGATCAGTTTGTGCAACGTGAACCCAATCCGGGCGAGCCTACTTCTGAAAAAACTATCGTTTCGGTTTGTTACGACAATAACTTCCTGTATTTCGCCGTGAAATGCTACGACGATCCGAAGAAAATTACGGCAAAGGAAATGGCCCGCGATGTGAGCCTTGGAAACGACGACCGGGTTCAGATTATTCTCGATACCTACCTCGACCACCGAAATGGTTACTGGTTTCAGATTGGGCCGCGCGGCTCGATTGGCGACGCGCTGATCAGCGAAAACGGTGCATCGATGAACAAAGAATGGGATGCACTTTGGAACGGAAAGTCGAGCATTAACGACGAAGGCTGGGAAGCCGAGCTGGCGATTCCGTTTAAAACCATTGGCTTCGACCCCGGCAAAACCGTTTGGGGGATGAAACTCATCCGAAACATCAAGCGCAAGCTGGAAGCATCGTATTGGCCTGTGGCAAATCTCAATACCTATCGGTTCCAGATTTCAGACTCGGGGCAGCTGGAAGGGCTGGAAGGCATCAGTCAGGGAATTGGGCTCGACCTTGCGCCATACCTGATTGGAGGAATGAATACCCTCCGTGGCGAAAAAAATAAGTATCATTTCGACGGCGGACTCGACATGTTTTACCAGGTTACGCCCAGCCTGAAAGCCTCACTATCAATCAACACCGACTTTGCTGAAACCGAGGTGGACGACCGGCAAATCAACCTGACGCGTTTCAGCTTGTACTTTCCAGAGAAACGCGACTTTTTTCTTGATGGCTCAAATTATTTCAAATTCGGAATTGAAGGCGACGACATTAACCCTTACCGCAATTCGGTGGCCCCGTTTTTCTCGCGCCGGCTGGGGCTCGATAATAACGGCAACATGCTTCCGGTGAATTATGCGGCAAAAATTACCGGTCAGCAAAAAAGCTGGAACATCGGTATGATGTATATCAGCGATCAGCGCGACTATGGAAATTCGAACCTGGCAGTCGGCCGAATCAGTCATAATTTAGGGAAACAGTCATCGGTGGGCGTTATAGGAACTTGGGGAAATGCTCTGTCGAACACCGAAAACATGGTTGGCGGATTCGATTTGAAACTGGCTACTTCTCATTTTCAAAAGAATAAAAATCTGGCATTCACACTTTTTGGACTGATTTCGGACACCGAAGATAAAAAGAACAATAATACGTCCTGGGGCGCCGATCTCTCCTACCCTAACGATTACCTGTCGCTTAGTATGGGACATTTCGAAATTGCCGAAAACTTCACAGCCGGAATCGGTTTTGTTCCGCGCAGCAACATCAAAACATCATATGGAAACTTTTCGTTGGGACCACGGCCAAATAAATATGGCATTCTGCAGCTTAAGACTGGTGCGGGATTCAGCTACGTAACCAATTTCGACAATCAGCTGGTTACCCGCGAATTAAAATTCTCACCTTTAGGCATACGGTTCAAGTCGGGCGAAGAATTCTATTATTCTATTAACCAGCAATATGAACTACTGAACAAAGATTTCGCAATTTATCCCGGATTTGTTATTCCGCAGGATGACTATACATTTTGGTACCAAAATATCCAATTACTGACTGCCGGAGGTCGTAACCTGGCAGGTTCGGCAAATTTCGGAACGGGCGATTTTTACAACGGTCGTAAAAGAGATTTCAAACTCACTGTCAATTACAAAGTTGCTGTGCCTTTATACATTGGAGGAAGCTATTCTCAAAACCATGTTCTTCTGCCTGAAGGCGATTTCACAGCACAAATTTACCAGATGAACCTCAACATACTGGTTAGTCCAACCATAACGCTTTACAATTATTGTCAGTATGACAATGCTTCGGGCAAAATGGGCTGGCAATCGCGTTTCCAATGGATTCTGAAACCCGGAAATGAAATTATTCTGGCATGGACTTCTGGATGGACCCGACCCGAAAGCAAATGGACGATGAACGACAGCGCACTTCGCCTAAAACTGAAATACAACATCAGGTTTTAAATCCAGCCACGCAATTTGTAGTACCCAAGGGCGGTTAACTCGCGGGCAATGAGTATTTCGTATTTCAGATGATTCCAGAACTGATACCTTAATGAAATACTGCCGCCCACATTGGGGATAAGTGTTTTATTCCCGCCCAATTCATCGTCTTTAAAAATGAGGTTAGCTTCCAATGCATTCTCAAACGCCGGAAGTGCGCTAATTTTGCTAAACCCGGCTTTTTTAAATACGAGAATTGAACGCCGCATGTGTTCGGGCGAAGTTACCAGCAATAGGGATTTCTGCATTAACGACTCGCCATTTAGTTCACGCATCTGAAGGGCTTCCATCCGGGTGTTGGTTCCAACGTTCTCGTAAAAAATCCGGTGTTTATCAACCCCTTTGTCTATAAGTTCAGCTGCAATCAAACGAGCTGTACTTCGAATATCTGCAGTATCTCCGGGAGTGGCAATAACGATGCGGCTATCAGGCAATTCTTTTGCTGCCTTACACACATAATAGGCTCGCATCAGGTTCGATTCGCTTGGCATTCCTCCGCCTCCCAGCAGTACAATATAATCGGGGTTTCCGTTAATTTTCGATTTGCTGGTGCCCAACCAGTAATATCCCCAATAAGGTAAAGTAGTAAAACTCAGAACGATCATCACAAAAAACAGTACTCCAACTCCGGTAAAAAGCCTGATTAAAACTTTACGAATGATCGAACCCGAGGACTGTTTAGACATAACTAATCAAATTGTAAAAACCGAAAGTTAGGGAAATTCCGGCGCCCAAAGTTTAAAAAACTCACATTTTTGTCGGAAAAACTATCGATATGCCGACTCAAATGTAGCATTGAAACGTGAAGTGTTGCCGAAAGCAAGTAAATTTCTAACTTTAAAAATCAAGAATATGAAGCACACATTCCTCATCATATTAGTCTTTGCAGCCATTTCGGTTCAGGCACAAACGGTAAAAATTGCTGCTGCATCCAATCTCCGTTTTGTTTTCGACGAGATAAAAACAGCCTATGCAAAAGCTAATCCTCAAACCAGCGTGGTTGCTACTTTTGGCTCGTCGGGCACTCTTCTTCAGCAAATTCTAAATGGCGCCGAATTCAACATTTTTATGGCTGCCGACAACACTTTTCCGGTAAAATTAAAGGAACAGGGCGCATCTTCGGGCGAAATAAAAACCTATGCACTTGGGAAACTGGTTCTCTGGAGTAACTCAGTTGATGTTTCGAAAGGGCTTGATATGCTAACTGATCCGTCGGTGAAACGCATTGCTGTTGCCAAGCCAGAACTTGCTCCATATGGCGACCGTGCCATTTCCTGCCTGAAACAATCGGGACTGTTCGAGAAAATTAAGGACAAAATTATTTATGCCGACAACATTTCGCAGACGGCCCAGTTTGCGCAAACCGGCAATGCTGAGGTGGCTTTTCTGGCTATGTCGCTCACGTTGACTCCTGAAATGAAAGGCTCGGTATATGTAATCGATCCGAAAATGTATAAACCGGTTGAACAGGCCATGGTTTTGGTCAGAAGCAGGAAGGCTAATCCGGAAGCGGCCAAATTCATGAAATTCGTTTTGAGCAGTGCGTGCAAACCGATATTTGAAAAATACGGCTATATTGTACCGTAAGAACCATTGAAAGGCAAAATGAACAAACTACCCGGAATAATTCGTAAAATTCAGCAATCAGGGGCCCTGATCCTGGTAGATGTTGACGTGGACGGGCATTTCTTTTCGGCAATGCTCATCGAATCGGCACAAAAGGCAGAATGGCTTTCCGAAGGGAATTCTGTAGAAGTAGTTTTTAAAGAAACGGAAGTTTCGCTGGCGAAAAATCTTTCAGGAATGATAAGCATGCGCAACCGGATGAAATGCATTATCCTGCATATCGAACGCGGCGAATTACTCAGTAAAATAGACCTGAAATTCGGGAATTATACCATTTCTTCGGCAATTACCACCAGATCAACAGATTCACTTAGTCTGAAAGTTGGTGATGAAGTTGAAGCATTGGTAAAGGCTAATGAAGTTTCGTTGATGAAAAAGCAATAATTGGAAAATTTGAAAATACATGGGATCCATCTTCAAATGAATTTATATGGATAATGAATTCCTACAAACCCTTTGGCTGACACTGAAACTGGCTGTTTCAACCACGGTTATCCTGGTCATCGTCGGACTTCCGTTTGCATGGTGGCTGGCTTATACCAAAGTCAGGATAAAACCATTGATTGAAGCGCTGGTGAGTATGCCAATGGTTTTACCTCCATCTGTAATCGGGTATTATATGCTGGTGGTTTACAGTCCGCGCAACTGGTTTGGCGAGTGGCTGGGGCGTGTTTTCGATGTCAGACTCGCTTTCACGTTCGAAGGAGTACTAATTGCATCCGTAATTTTCAGTCTGCCATTCATGATTCAACCGTTGCACAACGGATTGCGCTCGTTGCCCGACAGCCTCCGCGAAGCATCGTACACTTTAGGAAAATCGAAGCTGATCACATTTTTCAGGGTTTTGCTTCCCAATATAAAACCATCAGTAATTACAGCCGTTGCACTTACTTTTGCGCACAGCATCGGCGAATTCGGAATTGTGCTGATGGTTGGCGGAAATATGCCCGGAGTAACTCGGGTGGCCTCCATTGCCATTTACGACGAAGTTCAGGCGCTGAATTTTGAAGCTGCAAACCGTTACGCACTTTTGCTATTCCTTACTTCGCTCATTCTGCTCACAATCATTTACAGTGTCAATAAAAAATACGATTCATGGAAAATGATGTAATTTATATTGACATTGAAAAGCTGATGCTTACGGCAAACGGGACGGTAAATCTTTCGGTAAAAACCACCATTCCAACAGGCGAACTGGTTGCCTTGTTTGGAGAGTCGGGAGCCGGAAAAACAACGCTTTTACGAATTCTGGCAGGCCTGATTTCACCCGACAGAGGTAAAATCAAATTTGGTGATGTGGTTTGGTTCGACTCCGAAAACCGCATCAATCTTTCGTCTCAGTCCCGAAATATAAGCCTGATGTTTCAGGATTATGCACTTTTTCCGAATATGACCGTAGAGCAAAACATCCGGTTTGCCCAACCGCTGAAAAATCTTGCCAAGATGGATGAATTGCTTGAATTGTTTGGGCTCACCGAATTCCGGAAAAAGAAGCCCAATGGCTTATCGGGCGGGCAAAAGCAAAGGGTGGCACTGGCCCGCGCACTGGCCCGTGAGCCTCAGCTTTTATTACTCGACGAACCGCTTTCGGCGCTCGATGCGGAGATGCGGGCAACACTTCAGGAAGAAATAGAAAAAGCACATCGTTTATCAGGAATAACCACCCTGATGGTGAGCCACGACCTGAACGAAGTTTTTCGGTTGGCTTCACGAGTAATTTGCATCGAAAATGGAATTATCAGCCGGAGCGGAAAGCCCGAAGAAGTTTTTTCGGACAACAGCATCAGCGGAAAAGTGCAGATAACCGGACAAATCGCCCGGATTGAAAGGCAGGATACAGTGAATATTGTTACTGTCATTTCGGGAAGTAACCAGATAATCAAAGTCATCGCCTTCGACAGCGACCTTGAAAACCTGAAAATTGGCGACCGGGTGATGGTTTATTCGAAGGCTTTCAACCCAATTATCACGCGGTTAAATTAATCCTGATCTTTCCTGCCGGGATTAAGGCAATAAAAAAAAGGCTGTCACATGTTTCAGTGACAACCTTTTCGGCCGATTGATTGATTGATTTATTGTGTTCCTGATTTAAAGGAATTCTCTTTACAGTTATGGATTCGTTGTTGTTGTGTTCGTAGTTGTACCTGAGGTTGTTGTGCCCGTGGCAGTGCTTACAATGTTAATATCCAAAGTCGTTGTTTCTTTTGATTTCACAACTACATTATTTACTTCAACATCGGTGTATCCTTCCTTGCTGACGGCTACCAGGTACGAGGCTGCCGGAATACCAATCATGGCATAAGTACCGTCGGTATTGGTAACTGCCGAACTGTAAACCGTATCGGCCAGCATAATCTCAACCAAAGCATCTTTAACCGGAGTGGTTACATTTTCGGTAACCTTGCCCGACAGAATTCCGGTATATTGCGTGCACATTGCACGTAATACAGGTTTGAACATAAATCCTTTTATGCCTGCCGGGGTTTTTGGATTACCCTGTACTACAAATGATTTGTGTACATCAAAATCGAGCACAATCGTACTTTCAACCCCGCTTTCAATAACCAGATTAGGAGTGATTTTGATTTTCAGGCCACTTGACGAACCACTTGGAATTTTCAGGTTATAGCTTGTGCCATCTCTTAAAACGACTTCTGCCTTAGTTACATGCATACGGATAAAGTCGTACGATCCAGGTTCGAGGTCAACATTAGCCAACTCATCACTAATCCCGTTTCTCAGCTTCAGCAGGTCAAATTCTTTTCCTGCACCTTCGTAAACAACTGTGTAAACAGCCTTTGCATCAGCTTCGTCGGTAGTAGCAGTAGCTGTTCCGGCCAAAGTTGAGCGAATTTCAATTTTGTCGATGGTTACAAAAGTGTTTTTAACCAGGCTTGAAGGAAAAGGCGCATCGGTCAACAATAAGGTAAGTGAACCTTTTCCGCCCGCTGTTCCAACTGAATCATTTTGCGTACATGATGTCGCCAGCACTAGTATTCCGGCTAAAAACATCAATCCATTTTTAATTAAATTTTTCATGACTTTCTATTTTAGATGAATTTGTAACTTCGTTGTTCAGCACCCCAAATAACGAATCGCCTTAAAATTCCAGCTGAACAACCATAGTACCACCGAATAAAAAAATACCCTACCTGTGATCCGAAAATTTTCTAATTTTTATACTCTGTTTTCTTTTCGTCTTTCGGATGGGGGCAGCCATTTAATTTTCAACAGTCCCTACAAATTCAAAACGAGAAATTAACTCAGGAATTGCCGCTTTATGCCAGATTTTAAAAAATCTGTTCAATTTTTGCGCCTGTTTCCATTAATCATTCCTGAAACAATTCCTTTAATACCGCGGTTTTCAGCAATAATTACACCTGCCAGATGCACCACAATAAAAATATAAATGAGGTATTGAGCTATTTCGTGCAGGTTATGTAACGCCCCCCTAACCTCGCGCGTAAATCCAAAGTTACGCCCAAAAGCCATCCCCAAACCGGTGAGCACCATGCAGAAAAGCAGTAAAAAGAAGAGGGCATAACTCAATCTTACCCTGAGGTAATGTGTATATTCTGCTTTATTTTCGGCATTTTTCTTTAGTTCGATCGCCCTTTTAATACGGCTTCGTACTTTCTCATCATTCGGTTGGGTAAATTCGATTACGATTCGGGCCAGAAACAAAAATGCAAGTCCGTAACCCAGCAATTTATGCACGTCCCACACTTTTTCCTCATACTCGTGCGAAACGGCAAAGGCCTGTTCTTCAGTAACGGTAACTCCTTTTTTCTGTAATTGTTCCTGAACGAGCTTTACATTATCGCGTTGCGACAATAAAGTTGAATTAAGCACTACAGTGATAATTGAACCAGAGATAAATAAAAAAGTAAGCCAGTGCCAGAGTCGTAATGAAGCTGAATGACTTTGAATAAAAGGCGATTGACCTGATGGTGACGAGCTAATTTGTGATGCCATAAGTATTGTTTTATGAATGTTTATCCAACAAACAACTAATTGACAGTTTGGTTTTAACCATTCAGGAAATCAATATTTTATATCATTATTTATTGCCACTGATCACCAAATGGCAATAAACAAAAAATCCCTGCTGATTATACAACGGGGATTTTCCTTGATATTCCTGACAACGTACAGACAAGGCACTGCCTTGTCTCTAGCTTATTTCTTAACCGAAAACTTATAAATCGTAGTCGATTTCAGGGTTTCACCTGGTTTCAGCAAAGTATTCGGGAAATTGGCATGGTGTGGAGAATCGGGGTAATGCTGAGTTTCCAAACACATACCATTTCGGTAGTTATATGCATTTCTACGTTTCCCGATGATGTTGCCTTTCAGGAAATTACCAGTATAAAGCTGAACGGCAGGCTCGGTAGTGAAACATTCCAGGAAACGACCCGATACAGGTTCGAGAATACTTGCACAGAAAGTCATTTCGTGGCCATTCTGATCTTTATTCAGGATGTAATTGTGATCGTAACCACCACCCATCTTCAGCTGAGGCATCGGGTCGTTGATGCGTTCGCCAACAGTATGCGGAGCGGTGAAATCCATTGCAGTTCCACGAATGTCAGCAATTTCTCCGGTTGGGATCAGTGTTGAGTCGCCCACCGCAGTCGATGAATTGGCGTCGATAACCAGTACATGATCTAAAATGTCGCCCATGCCTTCGCCTTTCAGGTTGAAGTACACATGGTTGGTCAGATTGAAGAAGCAGGATTTATCGGTTGTTGCCTCGTAGTCAATCTTTAAGCCATTATCTTTTGTAAGTGTGTAAGTTACTTTTACATTTTTGTTGCCCGGAAAACCCCATTGTCCGTCGGCACTTTGCAAAGTCATTTCAACTGCAGGACCATCGGCAGTCTGAATTTCTTTGGCATCGTACACCTGACGATAAAAACTTTCGGGACCTGAGTGTAAGCAGGCTTTGTGGTTGTTAACTGGTAACTGGTATACCTGGCCGTCAATTTCGAACTGGCCATTGGCAATACGATTGGCATACGGACCTACAACAGCACCTTGTCCGGCATCTCCCGTAACATACCCGTCGATTGATTTATATCCAAGAACAACATCTTCCATTGCACCATTTTTGTCAGGAGCAAAAACCGAAACGATTTTCGCGCCATAGTTGGTAAGGGTTACCATTATCCCACCTTCATTTTTCAGAGTAAATAAGGTGGTCTTTTTGCCATTTACTTCTTTTTCAAAATCAGCCTTCGAGTAAACAGGCGTAAACTCTTTTTTAGGAGCCGAACACGAAACAATCATTCCGGCAATAAATAAAGCACCGATTAACTTTTTCATTGATTTGCTTGTTTAAAAATTTTTAGCATTTAGTAGGGTAAAGATAAGTGTTTGTTTGACGCGCACCAAAATAAATATCCCGACTATTAAAATAAGATCGTCACAAGATAGAACATTATTACGAAAAAGAAATGTTGTGAAAGACCAGCTCAGCTAATAAAATTGAAGGGTTTCCAAGGAAAAACTAACCAAATAGAATATATTTGATAAGTAAGAAAAAAATCGAACTGTAAATATGATAAAATCAATTATATACCTGATCCTGATTCAATGTTTTGCGACTGGAATGTTTATCCGGACGGCTAATGCCAGTGAACCGGAAAGTCCGAAAAAGAAAGCCCTGCGAATTGTTAGAAAGAACTCCACCCAAATAGATAGCCTCGGCCAGCTTCTCGTTGTTTTTAGTGAACGACCTGGAAGTAATTCAGCAACTTTAGTCGCGATGGAAAAGAAAGGAACCCGCTGGGTAGTTGCCCATGCTCCCTTTCAGGCAGGAATCGGGCGCAACGGATTTGCCATTCCGGGCGCGAAGCGCGAAGGCGACGGCCAATCGCCCTCCGGCCTTTTTCGGCTCGGAAAATTATTCAGCTACGAAAAAGATGCTAATACGAAAATGCCTTTTATCCAGACCAGTCCTGAAGACAAATGGATTGACGACCCCGATTCGCCTGATTACAACCGATACATCAGGGGAATGACTCAGGCTAAATCATTCGAAAACCTGAAAATCAACAGCGACGAGTATAAATACTGCATGGTTATTGAATACAACATGCACCCCGTAGTAAAAGGGATTGGAAGCGCCATTTTCCTTCACCTGAGCCAGGGCGAAAATACCAATCCAAGCGCGGGCTGCATCGTAATAACGCCCCGGCACATGGAGCAACTCCTGAAATGGATGAAACCCGAACTAAAACCGTCGATACTAATGGGTAATGACAAAGTGTTGATGTCGGGATTAAAAAATCCCAAACAGAGGTAAAAGTTCTGAAATGCCCGCTGCTACTGGCCCCGGGCAATTTTCTGTCGCCCCGGGGACTGGGGAAGCCGTCCCGGGAGGAATTTTCATCGTCCCGGTCATTTCGGAGCTGTCCCGGGAGCAAAAATCGTCGTCCCGGGCAATACTTGAACGTCCCGGGAGCAATTAAAAAAATCAGGGCTCCGCTTTCGCGAAACCCTGATTCGAAAAAAAATAATTTGACTGGTAGTCCTATTTCATTCCAAACTCAATCAATTCACCCAGCTTCAGGTATTTGGCATACAAAGCCTCGTACTTGGCAGCGTTTGCAGCAATTGGGAAATAAGTGGTTTCGAAACCGCCACCCATTTTCTTCTGAGCTTCGGCAGTGGTTTCGTAAACGCCTGCCACAACAGCAGCTGCCATAG
Organism: Prolixibacteraceae bacterium; assembly: GCA_963678915.1. Lineage (GTDB taxonomy): Bacteria > Bacteroidota > Bacteroidia > Bacteroidales > Prolixibacteraceae > Aquipluma. The sequence continues at coordinate 3,972,574 of OY787458.1, read as the reverse complement.
CCGAACCCAATGCACAAGCCTGTTCTGAACGAGCCACTTTAATTGGCATATTCAACACATCGGCCACAATCTGCATTACGAATGGCGATTTTTTAGCCACACCACCCAAAGCAATTACACCGTCGATGCGAACGCCTTCGCGAACAAAACGGTCAACAATAGCTTTCGAGCCAAACGCTGTGGCTTCAACCAAAGCACGGAAAATACGCGGGGCATCCGAACCCAGGTTCAGGCCTGAAATAACACCTTTCAGGTTCTGGTTAGCGTCAGGTGTGCGGCGGCCATTCATCCAGTCGAGTGCTACAATACTGCTTTCTTCAATCGGAATCAATTCTGCAGCTTTGGTCAGTTCAGGAATCAGTTTTGACGAAATTTCGTCGAGCATTTTAGCTTTAGTAGCGTCGTCGATCAAAGTACTCGAAGCAATAATCTGTTCCGATGGCCACATCAGCACACGTTTAAACCAGGCATAAATGTCGCCAAAAGCCGACTGACCGGCTTCCATGCCCAACATTCCCGGAACGATTGAACCATCAACCTGTCCGCAAATACCGCTGATCAGCTTGTCGCCAACTTCTTCCATCGGGGCAATCAGCATGTCGCAAGTTGAAGTTCCCATTACTTTGCTTAAATAATACGGCTCAATCTCGGCACCAACAGCACCCAGGTGAGCGTCGAAAGCTCCAACTCCAACTTTTACATTGGCTGGCAACCCTAGCTTTTTAGCCCATTCCGGAGTGATTGTTCCTGCAGCAATGTCACAGGTATAAGTTTCTTTGAAAAGGCGGTCTTTCAGTCCACTCAACAGTGGATCAAGTTTTTCGAGGAAATCTTCGGCCGGAAGTCCGCCAAAAGCCTCGTGCCACATGGCTTTGTGACCGGCGGCGCAGCGCGAGCGTTTCAGCGTTTTCGGGTTCGTATTGCCAGTCAGGATCGCCGGAATCCAGTCGCAATGCTCCACCCACGAAAAAGCAGCACGGTAAACACCGGCATCTTCACGAACGACATGCAACAACTTGGCCCAAAACCATTCCGAAGAATAAATTCCGCCCTCAAATTTGGTAAAGTCGATGTTCCATTTCCGGGCCAGTTCGTTAATTTCATCAGCTTCTTTCACGCCGGTATGGTCTTTCCAAAGCACAAACATGGCGTTTGGATTTTCCTCAAATCCCGGAGTCAGCGACAGCGGTGTGCCTTTTTCGTCAACAGCAATGGGTGTTGAACCAGTGGTGTCGATTGAAATACCAACCACATTCTCGGCTACTCCAGCCGGAGCTTTTTTCAGGGCCTCAACAATGGTGTATTCCATTCCTTCCAGATAATCTTTCGGATGCTGGCGAAACTGGTTGTTTGGCGCGTCGCAATACATTTGTTTTTTCCAGCGCGGATATTCAAAAACTACGCTTGCTACTTCTTCGCCGTTTTCAACGTTCACAATAAGCGAACGAACAGAATCGGTACCATAATCGAGTCCGATGGTGTATTTTGCCTGAGTCATAAAATATTGTTTGATGTTTATTGATTTATAATTTAAGTTTCAAATTTCAAGTTCCAAGAAGACTTCATTCATCAGTGTTACTTGGAATTTGGAACCTGAAATTTGGAACTATTTCTGTCCGTAATACGCATTTTTTCCATGCTTGCGCAGGAAATGTTTGTCGAGTAACACCTGAGCCATGGCAGTTGCAGGATTAAGCTGGAAACTCCTGAAAGTCATTTTGGCCACTTCTTCCAAAACAACGGCATTGTGAACAGCGTCGTCGGCATTTTTGCCCCAGCTGAATGGTGCATGGTTATTTACCAATACTCCGGGAATCATATCAGCATCAAGTCCTTTAAATGTTTCGACGATTACTTTGCCGGTTTCCAGTTCGTATTCGCCTTTGATTTCAGCCTCGGTCATTTTGCGGGTACATGGAACTTCGCCATAGAAATAATCAGCATGAGTAGTTCCTACTGCCGGAATGCCTTTGCCTGCCTGCGCCCAACTGGTTGCCCATTCGGAGTGCGTGTGCACAATTCCACCGGTATTCAGGAAATTGCGGTACAATTCGAGATGGGTTGGCGCATCGCTCGATGGTTTCAAAGTACCTTCCACAACATTTCCATCCAAATCGAGGATCACCATATCCGAAGGTTTCATCACATCGTACGAAACTCCGCTGGGTTTAATGGCTACCAATCCTGATTGGCGGTCAATTCCACTCACATTTCCCCAGGTAAAAATCACCAATCCGTGTTTTACCAAATCGAGATTGGCTTTCCAAACTTCTTCTTTTAATTGTTCGAGCATATCGTTTGAGTATCGAGTTTCAGGTTTCGAATTCTAAAAACGTAAAAATAACACTTATCTTTTTATCTCAAACTTTTTTAACGAGCCGATAAATATTCACTAAAATTAAACTTTAAAACTGAACCTCAATCCGGAAAGACCTGTAGAATCAAAAACCATTGAGAAATAAGAGATTTAATACTATTGAAACGATTAATTAACCTAAGAAAAACAACCTCATGGGCATGAAAAACGTTTAATTCATGTCGTAAAACACAAATCAAAATACAAACCCATGTCAGTCAATATACCCGAAACAGCAAAAAAACGAATTGTAATCATTGGTGCCGGATTTGCCGGACTGAAACTGGCCAAGAAACTGGTTGGTTCTGGCTACCAAATTGTACTGATCGACAAAAACAACTACCATCAGTTTCAGCCGTTGTTTTACCAGGTTGCCAGCTCCGGTTTGGAACCGAGCTCCATCCTCTTCCCTCTCCGGAAAATATTTCAGAGCCGAAAAGATGTTTACATCCGCGTTGCCGAGGTTTATACAATTGATACTGAGAAAAAAGAAATACAGACCAGCCTCGATACCGTTTGGTACGATTATCTGGTGATTGCAACCGGTGTAAATTCCAATTTCTTCGGAATGAAAAACCTTGCAAAACACGCCATTCCAATGAAGTCGGTGGCCGAAGCCATGTCGTTGCGAAATCATATTCTTTCAAATCTCGAAAAAGCGGTTACCCTTTTTAATGAATTTGAGGAAGAAAAGAAAGCATTGCTGAATGTAGTCGTGGTGGGCGGCGGACCAACTGGCGTTGAAATTGCCGGCGCCATTGCCGAAATGAAGGAATTTGTGCTTCCGAAAGATTATCCCGATTTGAATATGGACCTGATGCAGGTAAGCATAATCGAAGGATCGCCGTCGTTGCTGGCCAGCATGTCGAAACACGCATCGGAAAAATCGCTTTTCTATCTGAAACGCCTTGGGATAAATGTTCGAACAAACACCCGAGTAGTCGATTATGACGGAGAAATACTCAAACTTGGCGACGACGAGGAAATAAAAACGAAACTCGTTATTTGGGCTGCTGGAATCAGCGGAGTTGTTCCGCCCGGAATACCGGATGAATCCATTGGCAGGGCGCGGCGCATTCTGGTTGACGAATTTAACCGGGTAAAAGGACTGGACGATGTTTTTGCCATTGGCGATACGTCAATTATGTCCGTGGAAAATTTTCCGAATGGGCATCCGCAGGTAGCGCAGGTAGCCATTCAACAAGGCTCAAACCTGGCCCGAAACCTCAAAGCCATAAAGAAAAATACCGATTTAAAACCTTTTAAATATACCGACAAAGGATCGATGGCCACCATTGGCCGAAACCGGGCTGTTGCCGATTTACCTTTCCTGAAATTTTCCGGATTCATTGCATGGCTTACGTGGATGTTCGTGCATCTGATGGCTATTGTTGGCGTAAAAAACCGTGTGCTCATTTTTATCAACTGGATGTGGAATTACATGACGTACGACCAGTCGTTGCGGTTAATTTTATGGGCAGCACGAAAAGAAAAAACAGATATTCAGGATTGAGTTTAATTGTATATTATACCATTAAGATTGCCTGATTAGTTAAACCTATCGATTCCTGCCAAGTTGGATTAATCACCAGCACAATAGTAACATTGATCTTTACCAATGAATAGAGATATCTTATATCTCATCAATAAAACACCGATTGTTTTCTAACATCCTAGCCCTACAGATAAGAATTCGTGCGTTTATTCAAAAATTATGGCTGCAGCAAATTGACAAAACTATCATCATAGTAAATGTTGGAAAATTATGTGACTAAACTTAACACCACAATATATTATATTTGAATGAATTAAAAGTTGATTGTTATTTTTGTTAACTGAGCACGCGAACTTTTCAAAGTGGGAATATGTTGTTACATAAACAATCAATTTTAATCTGCTGGCAACCCAAAATGAATTTTAAAAGCAATAGACTGAACTGACTTTGATCAGGTCCCGATGCCTATTAAAATTTGGTTCAAAAAACCAGACTATTTTCAGCATTGATTGCTCCAGATTATTAAAAAAATCAACCATCCCCTTTCATAACCTCGCCCAATTTTATTTTGATATTAGACACCCAATAATCTTTTAATCAAACATTAAAATTGCAAGCTATGAAACAATTTGTACTTAATCTTACCAGTTCCCAAAATTCTTTAAAAGCTCCAGAAAACGGCGAAAGTGGGGCAATAAGAATTTATTACAGGAAATATCGAACCCTGATTTTAATTTTTACCATTCTTTTTCTGGGATCCTCTGAAGGATCGAAGTTGCAGGCTCAAACTACAATTGTAGGTTGGAGCGGTGGTTCTTCTTTTGAATTTACTGACAATTCAACCTATTGGTGGAATCCTCATGACAATCCTGGAGTTTCAGGAAATCAGTGAGTTTCCAGAATAATCATCTTGGAAGGTATGTCTCATGCTTTAGTATTCTACCTAGATATTTAAATAGAAATTTCTCACACTTCAATGAATTTTGAAGCCAGAAATATGAAAGACCTATTGAATTACAAATTATTGATACTAAAATTATAATCTATGAAAGTTAAATTACAAAAGTTCAGATTAAGCCTATTGATTAGTTTGTTGCTTTTTAGCTTTTTGAGCCATTCTCAAACGGTAAAAACAACTTATGATTTTTCAACAGCCGCAGCGCTATCAGGTATTACAGGTTCCTGGCCCTGGAATACACAAGCAGATATTACAATTGACGGCACAGCATACCGACTAACCTGTGGCGGAAATGGTTCGTTTACAAATGCGACAACAGGGGGAGTGTCCAATGGCAAGTGCTTACAAAAGGATGGTGCCGGTGGAGATCAATTTACACTTCAGCGTACGGATGGGCAACCATTCCAATTTTATGGTATATGGGTTAAACACCAAAGTATGAATTCCTATTCTCAATTCTATACCCTACCACCATGGTATACATTAACCGCATCTTCATTCTCTTTTCAGGATAACACTGCGATGACCGCAGGTACCAATTGGGATAATTATACATTCTCAACACAAACAATTTCGGCCGGGATAAATGGAGTTACTACTACATCCGTACAAATTAGTTTTCAGGCCATTCTGTATTTTTGGATTGATGATATCATCGTTGGTCCCGTGCCCAATATGGCAAGCACTGTAACAACTCAAGCTGTTACCAACATCAATTCAACAACGGCAACAGGAAATGGAAATATAACTTCTTTGGGATCACCCAATCCTACCGCATATGGTGTCTGTTGGAACACAACCGGAACTCCTTCAATTTCTGACTCTAAAACGAACAAAGGGGCAGCAAGCTCAACCGGCGCTTTCAATACAAACATGACAGGCTTGACTGCAAACACAACTTACTATGTAAGAGCTTATGCAACCAATACGGTAGGAACAAGCTACGGTACCCAGGTTAGTTTCACTACGACTTCGCCACCTTATGTTACATCTGTTTCAGTACCATCCAACGGAACCTATAAAACTGGGCAGAATTTAGATTTTACGGTAAACTATAGCGAGGCAATAACAGTCAACACCTCCGGTGGAACTCCTTATTTACCGATTACTCTCAATACTGGAGGTACTGTTTATGCAAACTATATAAGTGGTAGTGGAACCTCCTCACTTGTATTCAGATATACTATAGCAGCAGGTAACCTGGATTCTGATGGAGTTTCAGTAGGTAGTGCCATTACCGCCAACGGTGCAACTTTAAAAAATGGGTCTGGCATCGATGCAAATCTAATCCTGAATAGTGTTGGAAGCACAACCGGAGTCTTAGTTGATGCGGTAAAACCGACAGCCAGTATCGTGGTAGCTGATAATGTTCTAAAAGCCGGAGAAACATCTTTAGTAACGTTTACCTTTTCGGAAGCGATAACCGGCTTTACAAATACCGATTTGACCATTGCCAATGGAAATTTATCGGCGGTAAGTTCTTCTGACGGTGGAGTGACCTGGACTGCTACTCTTACACCAACTCCATCAATTGAAGATGCAACGAATGTTATAACCTTAGATAATACAGGAATTAGTGATGCGGCTGGAAATGCAGGGACGGGAACTACTGATTCAAATAATTATGCCATTGACACTGTACGCCCTGTTCTGGCCAGCTCAATAACAATCAGCGATACCGCACTTAAAATTGGTGACACTGCAACGTTGACTTTCACTTTCACTGAAGCGATAACCGGCTTTACAAATGCAGACCTTACTGTCGCAAATGGAACAGTAAGCGGATTAAGTTCTTCCGACGGAGGAATTACATGGACTGCAACTTTAACACCATATGCCTCAATTGAAGATGCGACCAATGTTATTATGCTTGATTATACCGGGATTGCAGATTTGGCTGGAAATGTAGGAACAGGAAGTGCGAACTCGGGCAATTACGCAATAGATACAGTGCGTCCGACACTCGCAAGCTCCATAACAATCAGTAATACAGCACTCAAAATTGGAGATCTATCAACAATAACCTTTACTTTCACTGAAGCGATAACCGGCTTTACAACTGCAGACCTTACTGTTGCAAATGGGACAGTGAGCGGATTAAGTTCTTCCGACGGAGGAATAACATGGACAGCTGCTTTAATCCCATCTGCCTCAATTGAAGATGCTACCAATGTTATTACGCTTGATTATACCGGGATTTCTGACTTGGCTGGAAATATAGGAACAGGAAGTGCGAACTCGGGCAATTACGCAATAGATACAGTGCGTCCGACACTCGCCAGCTCCATAACAATCAGTAATACAGCACTCAAAATTGGAGATCTATCAACAATAACCTTCACTTTCACTGAAGCGGTAACCGGTTTTACTATCGCTGACCTTACCGTCGCAAATGGGACAGTGAGCGGATTAAGTTCTTCCGACGGAGGAATAACATGGACAGCTACTTTAACCCCATCTGCCTCAATTGAAGATGCAACCAATGTTATCACCCTTGATTATACCGGCATTTCTGACTTGGCTGGAAACTCAGGTTCAGGAATTGTAACATCAGGCAATTATGCGATTGATACTGTACGCCCAACCATTTCCAGCATTACTTCCAGTACTGCAAACGGCACCTACAAATTAGGCGATGTTATTTCCATTACAGTAAGCTTTTCTGAGGCAGTCACCGTAACCGGAACTCCAACATTGGCGCTTAATAGCGGCGGTACTGCTTCTTATACTTCCGGAAGCGGCACAACCGTTCTGACGTTTACCTATACCGTTGAAAATGGAGAAAACAGCACCGATCTCGATTACACTGACACCAACGCAATGGCATTAGCTGGAGGAACAATAAATGATTTAATTGGTAACGATGCCACAATCACATTACCAACAGTTGGTGGAGTAAGTTCATTAGGAGGACAAAAAGATATTGTGATAATGATTGATCAGACCATTACATTTAATTCTTTGCCAACAAAAACTTATGGAGATATTGATTTTGATCCTATGGCAACTGCATCATCGGGGCTGACAGTATCATTATCAACATCAGATTCAAATGTTGCAACAATCGAAGGAGGACAGATTCATATTGTTGGGACAGGAACTTGTACGATCTATGCGGATCAGGCAGGTAACGATATCTATTTACCTGCGACTCAAGTTAGTCAAACACTTACAGTTAATAAAGCCACTCTTACGGTTACGGCCGACTCCCAAACAAAGTCATTTGGGGCACCAAATCCTACGTTGACATTCCAATATAGCGGCTGGAAAAACAGCGATACTGAAACCGTTTTAGATACCCAACCAATTGCATCAACAACTGTTTCAGTCACTACTTCGCCAGGGACTTATGCAAATGCCATAACTGTTTCAGGCGGAATCGACAACAATTATGATTTCACCTATGTATCGGCTAGTTTCACTGTTGGTAAAGGTACAATCATTGCCTGGCTTGATTCCAAAACCAAAGAATATGGACAAGAGAACCCAGTTTTGACCTATAACTACACTGGTTTTATGAATGGTGATAATGAATCTGTTCTGGATTACAAGCCTTATCCGACAACGTCAGTCACTCAAAGTACTGCTGTCGGCATCTACATGGGAGCAATTACCATGACGGGCGGATTAGACGACAAATACACCATCATGAATGTTCCTGCTAACTTCACGGTTACCAAAGCCAATCAATCCATTACATTTAATGCGTTGGCTCCAAAGACCTATGGCGACGAGTCGTTTATGCTTGCAGCTATATCCAGCTCTGGTTTAACTGTTAGCTATACTTGCGACAACCCGGATGTGGCTGTAGTTTCGGGAAATACAGTGACTATTGTTGGTGCAGGAACTGCTGTAATTACTGCATCCCAATTAGGAAACAGCAATTACTTTGCTGCCGGAACCGTTAGTCAGACCTTGACTGTCAATAGAAAACCGTTGTTCGTTGAAGGAATCGCTGCTGTTTCAAAAGTTTACGATGGAAATGCCAACGCAATGTTAACCGGAGGAACATTATCCGGGACAATCAATTCAGATGTGCTTATCCTGGGCAATGCAACAACTGGCACATTCAGTCAAACAAGTGTTGGTACAGCCATTCCAGTTTCAACAGCGATGACTATTTCTGGAGAGAATGTATCAAACTATGTTTTATCGAATCCAGTTTTAAAAGCTGATATTACAGCAAAAACGGTTTCGGTTACAGCCCAAAATGCAAGCAGATTATGCGATCAGCCGGAACAAGCACTGACTTATACTTTTGAACCTGCTTTAATTGATGGGGATACATTTACCGGAACACTGATCCGAGCTGCGGGTAATGCGCCTGGTATTTATCCCATCTCACAAGGCACTCTGTCTCTGGGTAGCAATTACCTCATTAACTTCACCGGAGGTAGCTATACTATAACCGGCACAAAAAACCTCGCACCCGTTGTTGATCAACCAATTAATTTAACTGTACTTAAAAATAGCAAAGAGGTAACGGTAACTTTAACAGGAATCGATCCAGTAAGCAATTGTATTACACAAGAGATCGAATCAATTATTGCTACTGCAGAAAATAAGACTCTTATTCCTGAAATTCTGATTGATTATATTAAAGGCCAGTCAACCGCCAAACTAAAGGTAAAAATCGCGGACAATCAGGTTGGAGAATCTAAAATTACTGTAAAACTGAAAGACAATGGTGGTACAGAAAATAATGGAATTGATAGCAAAGAAGTCAGCTTCAATATAAAAGTTGAGATACCAACCGGAATTGAAGATTTGAGTCAAAGCGTTGAAGCCATAATTTATCCAAATCCAAGTAGCGGATTGATTAAAATCGAAACATCAGGTTTTGTTAATCCTTTGGTCAGAATATTTAAAATTACAGGTGAAGAAATTTTAAAGAAGACAAATCTGACTGAATTGGTTCAAACGATTAATCTTGCGGGAAATAGTCCAGGGTTATATTTTGTCGAAATTAGTGACAAAGAAAAGAATGTTACAAAAAAGCTGATTATCAAAAAGTAACCTCTAAATAAGAAGATACTGTTCCTAATCATCGGAACAGTATCTTCTTAAATTAAGCCTTCAAATTTTACATTTGAAGGCTTTTTATTTTTACCAAATTACAGCCCTGTCAGCTTCTTTCAGGAACATATAATCACCTTCTTTTACATCAAAGGCCTTGTGAAATTCCGGCATGTTTCGTAATGGTCCCAAAACACGGAAACGTCCCAGAGAATGAACATCCTCCTTGGTACGTCTAATGATTTCCTCATCACGGATATTCTGTGCCCACAAATGTGCGTAGGCTAAAAAGAAACGTTGATCCGGAGTAAACCCATCTATTGGTTTTTCATTCCCAGTTGTAACTTTCTTAAGGGCATTAAAGGCCACATTTAATCCGCCCAGGTCAGCAATATTCTCGCCGAGCGACAATGCACCATCAGCTTTCATTGAATCAATTACTGTGAATTGATTGTATTGGTCAACCAATATTTTGGTACGCTCATTGAATAATTTCGAATCTTCAGCAGTCCACCAATCTGCTAGGTTGCCCACTTTATCATACTGACGACCCTGATCATCGAACCCATGGGTCATTTCGTGACCAATGACGACACCAATAGCACCATAATTCACCGCATCATCGCCATTCATGTAAAAAAATGGAGGCTGAAGGATTGCTGCCGGAAAAACGATTTCATTCATCGAAGGATTGTAATACGCATTAACCATTTGCGGTGGCATCATCCATTCAACACGGTCAACTGGTTTATTCACCTTTCCAATCATGTGTTTGAACTCAAAGTTACGGGCCCGCAAAATATTGGCTACATACGAATCGGTCGATACTTCAAGGGCCGAATAGTCGCGCCATTTATCAGGGTACCCAATTTTTACATTAATGGCAGCCAACTTGTCCTGAGCTTTTGTCTTGGTTTCATCGCTCATCCAGACCAATTGCGTAATGCGCTCACCCAGCGAAACCTTCAGGTTCCCAACCAAATCCAACATACGCTGCTTTGCTTCCGCCGGAAAGTATTTTTGCACGTACATCTGTCCAATGGCCTCGCTCAACGCACGATCAGTGGCTCCCTGAACTTTTTTCCAGCGGGGCCGGTCAGCTTTCTGTCCTGAAAGCGTTTTTCCGAAGAAATCGAAAGCCTGATCAACAAAAGCTTTTGGAAGATAAGTATCCAAACTATTGATAACCTGCCATTTCAGGTATATCTTCCAATCTTCAACCGAAATTGTTTGAAGCATTTTCCCCAATTCAGTCATGAAAGCTGGCTGACCAACAATAAATTCACCGGGATTTTGCAGCCCAATGCTCAGGAAATGCTTGGTCCAGTCAATTTCAGGCGATATTTTTTGTATCCCTGCCAAATCCATTTTGTTGTAAATTTTATGCGGATCACGTTGCTCAAGTCGTGTCATCGAAACCGCAGCCATTTGCTTTTCGATATTATAAATAGTTGATGCCTGCGATTTTGCAGTGGCTTCGTCCGATCCGGCCAGCGAAAACATTTTCTGAAGATGAACAAGGTAGGCCGCCTGAATTTCTTTGCTGCGCTGATCGTCTTTCATGTAATAATCGCGATCGGGCATTCCCAGCCCGCCCTGGTAAAGATAGGCAACCACCATTTCCGAATTCTTCTGATCGGCATCAGAGAAAATCGAGAACATCGGGTAGATGCCCTTTGTCTGAAAATCGGCCACCACATTCATCACATCCTGTTTACTGGTAACGGCATTAATTTGGTCGAACAGCGGTTGAACAGGTGTCAATCCTGCGGCTTCTATTTTGGCAGTATCCATGCCTGTGTTGTAGAAATCTGCAATCTTTTGGGCCACAGTTCCTGATTGCTGCTTGGATGAAGCAATTTCGGTAATCAATTTTTGCACCTGAACCTCTCCGGTATCGGCCAATACATCAAATGAACCAAAACGGCTTTTATCGTCCGGAATAGGGAAACGCTTTTTCCAGCCCCCATTGGCATAGTTATCAAAATCAGCGGCCGGACTGTATGTTTTATCCATATCGGCCAGGTCAATAGCCTTCGATTTGGGAGCTTCCTGTTTGCACGACAAACTTCCCAACAACAACGAGGCTAATAAGAATCGGTTTAAATTTCTCATGATTAATATAATTTGTGAATATTCAGCTCTGGTCAAATGCAGAAATTCTATTTCTGAGAATAATTGGTAGCCAAAATCAAAAATGATTACAAAAAAAAGTAAACATCTGATCTTATCCACACATTATCAGTTAATTATTCTAAACAAAATATGCTAAAGAACAGCAGTAGTTAAGCACTAAACATCTTAATACCAAATATTTCCGCTTTGTTTTCCCATTCAAAAGGCGTAACTTAATGTCAACTTTTAATCTGGTGACGAAAATGAGAATCCTTTTCCTTTGTACAGGAGGTAACTCGTGCCGAAGCCTGATGGCAGAAGCGTTCCTGAAACGAACCGACCGTTCGCTGGAAGTTTTTTCAGCTGGTTTGCATCCCGATGAAAGTGCTGATCCAATGGCCGTTGAAGTGATGAAAGAAATCGGGTTCGACATCAGCAAAACGAAACCCAAAAGTTACCATGAATATGAGGGGCAGGAATTTGACTACCTTATTACCCTTTGCGACGGCACCAAGGATAAAATCGACTCGATTAATATTCTGTCGAAACACCATATTCACCTGGGGTTCGAAGATCCGCGAAAAGCATATCGTACCGAAGAACAGCTTATTTTCCTGTACCGTGACATCCGCGATGAAATAAAAAACGAACTTAACTATTTCTACAGCCGTGTTTTAGCACGCGAACTGAAAAACTAATTATTCTTCATCAATTCATTTAATTCCGTTCGACAGTTTTCAAACTACGGATAATTTTTACCTTTAGGCCTGTATAAAAAACCTAAACCATGAACAAAACTGTCAAACAACTCGCACTTTTAACAATCCTCTTTGCCATTTTTGTGGCTTTCGCAACAACAACATCTGCTGCGTCGCGTGATTATTACCAAATTCAGGTATTTCGCTTAACCGGAAAAGTACAGGAAGAAAAGGTCGATAATTTCCTGAGAAATGCTTATTTGCCAGCCTTACATCGCGCCGGAATTCAGAAAATCGGTGTTTTCAAACCCATAGAAAGTGACACCACTGCCGGGAAACGCGTTTATGTGTGGATTCCGTTTACCTCGCTGGAACACTTCTCCAAAATTCAGGATGTATTGGCTGGCGACAAAGAATATCAAGCCAAAGGCATCGATTTTCTGGGCGCACCGTTCGATCAAAGACCATTCGTGCGCAAAGAATCAATTCTGCTGAAAGCTTTTCCGGATGCGCCAAATTACTTTATACCGAATCACCAAACGGCTCCTTCGGCAAGAATCTATGAACTTCGCAGTTACGAAGGTCCGACCGAAAATCTCTTCCGCCAGAAAGTAAAGATGTTTAATGAAGCCGGCGAAATCAAGCTGTTTAAAAAGCTGGATTTTAATGCTGTTTTTTATGCTGAAGTGGTTTCGGGAAGCACCATGCCTAACCTGATGTATCTGACTACCTTTGCCGATATGCCAACCCACGATGCTCGCTGGGATGCCTTTAGGGCGCATCCTGAATGGAAAACCATGTCGGCTTTGCCTGAATATCAAAACACGGTTTCCCGTTCAGTGAAACTGTTGTTACACCCAACTGATTATTCGGATTTCTAAGCAATCAACATTTTTAATGGGCGGAAGGTATCAAAATTCCTTCTGCCTGCTTATTCAACATTGAATACCTGTCCTTCGCTTATTGCTTCGGTGTTTGGGAAGATTTGAACTGCTTCTGCAAGGATAGTTGTGTGGTCTTTGTATCGTGCCGAAAAATGCCCAATTATTAGCTTCCGGGCCTTGGCAAGTAATGCCACCCGGGCAGCATCTTCTCCGGTTGAATGGTAAGTGGTTTGTGCCAAAGCCTGATTGTCGTTTGCGAAGGTGGTTTCGTGGTATAGCAAATCAACATTTCTTACTGCTTCAATATACGATTCATTAAACCGGGTATCACTGCAAAAAGCAAAGGTTCGTGCTTTGTGCTTATTTGTAGTGAGCTCGGAGTTGGGAACGACACGACCATCACCGGTAATGAAATCAGCGCCTTCTTTAATTCGTTGCCGTTCGCGGATTGGAATTTGATATTCTTCAATTTTCGAACGAATCAGATTTGGTAACAGTGGTTTTTCTTCGAACCGGAATCCACAGGTTGAAATGCGGTGATCAAGAGGAAATGAATAAACCGATGCTACTTTGTCTTCAAAAATCAGTTGTTCCTTTCTGAAATTCAAAGGATGGTAAACAATTCGAAATGAGATATCTTCCTGATAAAGAAATTTAATCTGGGGAGCAAGAAAGTTTTGCAGTTCGGAATGGGCATAAATATGCAAATCGGTTGTTCGCCCGAGCAAAGCAAAAGTCGAGATTAAACCAATCAATCCAAAGATATGATCGCCATGAAGATGCGATATAAAGATGTGATTGATTTTGGAGAAACCTACTTTGTACTTCCGCATTTGCGTTTGTGTACCTTCTCCGCAATCGATCAAAAAAAACCGCCCACGTACATTGAGTACCTGGGCGGTTGGATATCTGTTTGATGTTGGCAATGCAGAACTGCTTCCGAGAATTGTCAGTTGAAAAGGCATTACAGAATCCGACATGGTCAGATTATAGTTTTTCCTTTTCGATCAGGAGATTCACAGCTTCATCAACAGTTTTGGTAATAATCAATACTGTATGTAACATCGAAATCCTGATAATCTGCTCAACATCAGCCTGAAGTCCCGTCAGAATGAATGTTCCTATTGAATCTTCGCACAGGCGGTTGGCAACCAAAATGGCGCTTAAGCCTGACGAATCACAATACTCACAATTACTGACATCCAGAATGATGTTTTTCTCGCCGTTCGTATTTATCGCCACAAGTTCTGATTTCAGTTCAGGAGCATTATTCGTGTCCAATCTGTCATTCAGTACTTTAATGAGCGTATAGTCTGATATTTTTGATATTTCGAAATCCATAGATGCAATTTAAGGAATTCTGATGGATTTGTATCAACTTACCGACTAATTTTCTTTTTGTTCGTCAGCTTCCATCTGAGATCTCAGAGCAGCCAATTCAGAAATATCACCAAGTGTAGTTTTTTCAGCGCTGTTGACTTCTTTCACTTGTTTTACAGCTTTAGCAGTTGCTTTAGCCTGAGTTTTCCGTTTTGCTGTTTCTTCTGCTTTCTTTTCATCTTCGAATACTCTTGAGTGAGAAAGGATGATGCGTTTTGCAGCTTTTGAGAACTCAATTACTTTGAATTCAAGTTTTTCTTCGAGTTGAGCCTGGCTTCCGTCTTCTTTCACCAAGTGACGTGGAGTGGCGAAACCTTCAACACCGTAAGGAAGAGCGATTGTAGCACCTTTGTCGAATAATTCAACAACAGTTCCTTCGTGAATTGAATCAACCGAGAAGATAGTTTCAAATACATCCCATGGATTTTCTTCCAATTGTTTGTGGCCTAAGCTCAAACGACGGTTTTCTTTGTCGATGTCCAAAACAACAACATCAATTTCAGAACCGATAGAAGTGAATTCTGATGGATGTTTGATTTTCTTGGTCCAGCTCAAATCTGAGATGTGGATCAGGCCGTCAACACCTTCCTGAATTTCAACGAATACGCCGAAGTTGGTGAAGTTACGAACAGTAGCTTTGTGTTTTGTTCCAACACCAAATACTGTGTCGATATCTTGCCATGGATCGTTTTTCAATTGTTTGATACCCAAAGACATTTTGCGTTCTTCGCGGTCCAAAGTCAGGATTTGAGCTTCGATCTCGTCGCCTACTTTCAGGAAGTCCTGAGCACTGCGTAAGTGCTGTGACCAGCTCATTTCTGAAACGTGGATCAAACCTTCAACACCGGCAGCAATTTCAACAAATGCACCGTAGTCGGCCATAACCACTACTTTACCTTTTACTGAATCACCAACTTTCAATTCGGCACCAAGGCTATCCCATGGATGAGGAGTTAATTGTTTCAAACCAAGAGCGATACGTTTTTTGTCATCATCGAAGTCAAGAATTACAACATTCAACTTCTGATCCAACTCAACGATTTCGTTTGGATGAGTGATACGGCCCCATGACAGGTCGGTGATGTGGATCAAACCATCTACGCCGCCCAGGTCGATGAATACACCGTATGAAGTGATATTTTTAACAGTACCTTCGAGTACCTGTCCTTTTTCAAGTTTAGAGATAATCTCTTTCTTCTGCAGTTCGAGTTCTGCTTCGATAAGAGCTTTGTGAGAAACAACAACGTTACGGAATTCGTGATTGATTTTAACCACTTTGAATTCCATAGTTTTGTTTACATACATGTCGTAGTCGCGGATTGGTTTCACGTCGATCTGCGAACCTGGCAAGAATGCTTCGATTCCGAATACGTCAACGATCATACCACCTTTAGTACGGCATTTGATGAAACCTTTGATTACTTCATCACGGTCAAGAGCTTCGTTTACACGATCCCATGAGCGCATTGCGCGGGCTTTTTTGTGCGAAAGGATCATCTGTCCTTTCAAGTCTTCCAGACTTTCGATGTAAACTTCTACAGTGTCTTTTGGTTTCAGCTCAGGATTGTAGCGGAATTCGTTCAAGCTAACAATACCGTCTGATTTGTAACCGATGTCAACAACGACTTCGCGTTTGTTCATCGAGATTACTCTTCCTTCAACTACTTCTTTTTCCTGAACAGTAGTTAAGGTTTTTTCATAAAGAGATTCCAGGTCTTTTTTGTTTCTTCCACCAAACCCTTTGTCTTCTTCTTCCAAAGCGTCCCAGTCAAAATCAGCTGTTTCGGCAACAGCCTTGGCTTTTTTTGATACTTCTTTCACTGCAGCTGCAGGTGCTTCAACAGTTTCCTGTTGTTCGAGCTCAACTTGTGGGTTGAGGTCCTCTGTGTTGTTTTCTACCATTTAATAATCAATTAATTAATAAGTTAGACATTATCTGAATAAATGCGCCGCAAAATTAAGACTATTCCGCTATAAAACAAAGCTTTTAATTAATATTTCCTTTATTCTCAGATGCTTTTCCAATTGAAAAACATTCAGTAACCGCAATTGTGGAGATATTTAATCCGAAGAAATTCTTCAGAATAACATCATTATTAAATCTCCATTAATGTAATAATCCTTATTTTTGATTCAATTATCTTTTGTATCCGAACTTAGCATTATGAAAAGAATATTGGTTACCGGTGGTGCCGGATTTGTTGGTTCTCACCTGTGCGAACGACTATTAAAAGATGGAAATGAAGTAGTTTGCCTGGATAATTATTTCACCGGAAAAAAACATAAAATCGTTCATCTGCTCGAAAATCCGTATTTCGAACTTGTTCGCCACGATGTTACAATGCCATATTTCATTGAGGTTGACGAAATTTATAACCTCGCCTGCCCTGCCTCGCCGGTTCACTACCAGTACAACCCGATAAAAACGATTAAAACATCGGTTATGGG
The DNA here is from genome assembly GCA_963678915.1 of Prolixibacteraceae bacterium. Taxonomy (GTDB): domain Bacteria; phylum Bacteroidota; class Bacteroidia; order Bacteroidales; family Prolixibacteraceae; genus Aquipluma. The sequence goes on along the minus strand of OY787458.1, from coordinate 3,955,224 downwards.
AGCCATTAATATGCTGGGATTGGCCAAACGCATCAAAGCGAAAATTTTGCAGGCATCAACCAGCGAAGTTTATGGCGACCCGATTATTCATCCGCAAACCGAAGATTACTGGGGAAATGTGAATCCGATTGGGATTCGCTCGTGTTACGACGAAGGCAAGCGCTGCGCCGAATCCTTATTTGTAAATTATCATCTGCAGAACGAAGTACGCATAAAAATAATCCGAATATTCAACACCTACGGCCCGCGAATGGAACCGAACGACGGACGTGTTGTTTCCAATTTTATTGTTCAGGCTCTTCAGAATAAAGACATTACCATTTTTGGCGATGGCAAACAAACACGGAGCTTCCAGTACATATCAGATTTAGTAGAAGGAATGATACGAATGATGGACACCGGCGATGATTTTATCGGACCGGTAAATATTGGAAATCCCGGTGAATTCACGATGCTTGAACTTGCTCAACATATTATTGACCTAACCGGTTCAAAATCAAAAATTATTTTTCTTCCTTTGCCAGCCGATGACCCGACACAACGTCAGCCCGATATTACCCTGGCTAAAGAAAAACTAGGAGGCTGGGAACCCAAAGTCCCGCTTCAGAATGGACTAATGAAGACTATTGAATATTTTGATCAGTTATTATCGGAATAAAATAAAACACCCAATATGAAAGGAATTATTCTTGCCGGAGGCTCTGGCACGCGGCTGTATCCAATTACCAAAAGTATTTCAAAACAAATCATCCCGATTTACGATAAACCAATGATTTACTATCCGTTATCGGTTTTAATGCTGGCCGGAATTCAGGAAATCCTGATCATTTCAACACCAAAGGATATTCATTTATACCAGGATTTACTGGAAGATGGCAGTCAGCTTGGATTGAAACTGGAGTATGCCATTCAGCCATCGCCCGACGGTCTGGCGCAGGCTTTCATCATTGGTGAAAAATTTATTGGCGACGATTCGGCCTGTTTGGTTTTGGGCGACAATATCTTTTATGGCTACAATTTCACCCCAATATTAGAAGAGGCAGCACAGTTAAAAGATGGGGCCATCGTTTTTGGCTATTATGTGAATGACCCGGAACGTTACGGAGTTGCCGAATTTGATGAAAACGGGAAAGTGCTTTCAATTGAAGAAAAGCCCGAAAATCCTAAATCGAACTATGCAGTTACCGGATTGTATTTTTACAGTAACGACGTAGTTAAAAAAGCGCTGGGACTGAAACCATCCAAAAGAGGTGAGCTTGAAATCACCGATTTGAATCGCCTGTACCTGGAAGAAGGCCGGTTAAACATGAAATTGCTTGGACGCGGATTTGCCTGGCTCGATACCGGAACCCACGAAAGTCTGATTCAGGCATCCAATTTCATCCATACCATCGAAGAGCGTCAAGGCCTGAAAGTTTCGTGTATCGAAGAAATTGCTTTTCTGAAAGGATATATAAATAAAGAGCAGTTGCTGAAACTGGCCGAGCCGCTCAAAAAAAATCAATATGGAGAATATTTAATAAATTTGGCCAATCGAAAAGTCTTTTCGTTTTAAAAGAGAAAAAACAAGAATGAAGATAATTGAAACACCAATCCCGGGCCTCTTAATCATAGAACCCCGGGTTTTTGCTGATGAACGGGGATATTTTTTTGAGAGCTTCAGCAAAACCAAGTTTGAAGAGCATGGCTTAATTTCCAATTTTGTGCAGGATAACGAGTCAAAATCGCACTATGGAGTTATTCGTGGGCTGCATTACCAGCTGGCGCCCTATGCACAAACCAAGTTAATCCGCGTTGTTCGCGGCACGGTGTACGATGTGGCTGTGGATTTGCGCAAAGGCTCCCCCACTTTTGGCCAATGGTACGGATTGATTGTGAGCGCCAGCAACAAAAAACAGTTTTACATTCCTAAAGGCTTTGCACATGGATTTTCGGTGCTTAGTGAATACGCTATTTTTTCGTACAAATGCGATGCGTTTTACAATCCACAAGCAGAGCGTGGAATCCGCTTCGACGATCCAACTTTGAAAATCGACTGGAAACTTCCGGCAGAACTTGAAGTGATTTCAGAAAAAGATAAAGTGCATCCTTTTCTGGCCGATGCTGAAATGAACTTCAAATTTGAGTAAGATGGCCAATATACTTATCACCGGGGCAAACGGGCAACTTGGATCTGAAATACGGAAAATATCCAATCAATATCCCGAACTGAAGTTTTCGTTTACCGATGTGGCCGAACTCGACATTACCAGTGCCGAAAAAGTAGCAGAATTTCTTGCTGAGTTCAGACCTGAATTTCTGGTGAATTGTGCTGCATATACTGCGGTTGACAAGGCTGAAACTGATGAATCAACAGCCACTCTGTTGAATGCAACTGCGGTGGGCATCCTCGCCGAACAATCAGCAAAGTTCAACTGCAAAATGATTCACATTTCAACCGATTACGTTTTCAATGGCAATGGCCCCCGCCCCTACAAGGAAGACAACCTGGTTGATCCGCAATCGGCCTATGGGCGAACTAAGCTGGAAGGCGAAATTTTGTGCCAGCAGAATAATCCGGAGAGCATGATTATCCGCACTTCGTGGTTGTATTCGGCATTTGGCAACAACTTTGTAAAAACTATGCTGAGGTTGGGAAACGAAAGGCCCGAGCTTGGTATTGTGGCCGATCAGATTGGCAGCCCGACCAATGCCGCAGATTTGGCCAGTGCAATTTTAACGATAATTTCATCTGTGGTAAACCAAACAAAATCATTTGTTCCGGGCATTTACCATTACTCCAACGAGGGAGTTGCCTCGTGGTACGATTTCACAAAGGCAATTTTTGAGATTGCTGAAATCAACTGTTTTGTGAAACCAATTTCATCTGAAGATTATCCGTCTCCGGTGCAACGTCCGGCCTACAGCGTAATGGATAAATCGAAAATTAAAATTACTTTTGGCTTGCAGATTCCCCACTGGCGGGACAGTTTAAAAACATATTTTCAGACAAAAGAATAAAGAATATGGCTACGAATCAGGAAGTTTTAGACGCAGTAAAATTGAGAGCAGCAGAATGGCTGACCGATGTTTATGATGAAACAACAAAATCTGAAGTTCGCAGGATGCTCGACAATGAAGATCCGACCGAACTGATTGATTCGTTCTATCGCGATCTGGAATTTGGAACAGGCGGATTACGCGGCATTATGGGCGCCGGAACCAACCGGATGAACATTTACACCGTAGGCGCTGCAACCCAGGGATTAAGCAATTACCTGAAAAAGGTATTTGCCGGACAGGAAATAAAAGTTGCCATTGGTCACGATTGCCGCAACAACAGTCGTTTGTTTGCCGAATCGAGCGCCGAGATTTTTGCAGCCAATGGCATCAAAGTATTCCTTTTCGAAGATTTACGCCCAACGCCCGAATTGTCGTTTGCCATTCGCGAGCTAGGCTGCCAAAGCGGCATTATTTTAACGGCATCGCACAATCCGAAAGAATACAACGGCTACAAAGCCTACTGGAACGACGGTTCTCAGATTGTTGAGCCACACGATGTAAACATCATCGACGAAGTATTGAAAGTAAAGGCTACCGATATAAAATTTAAAGGAGATAAAGGCCTCATCGACATATTGGGTGCTGAAATGGATAACCTTTTCCTCGAAAAAGTGAAAACTGTTTCAATTTCTCCTGAAGTGGTTGAACGCCAAAAAGACCTGAAAATCGTTTACACTCCGATTCACGGTACAGGCGTAAAACTCATTCCAGCCGCACTGCGCAAGTTCGGTTTTACCAACATCATCAATGTTCCTGAACAGGATGTGGTGAGCGGCGATTTTCCGACTGTGGTTTCGCCTAATCCTGAAGAAACAGCTGCACTCGAAATGGCCATCGCTAAAGCTGTTGAGACCGATGCTGATGTAGTGCTGGCTTCCGACCCGGACGCCGACCGTATTGGTGTAGCGGTTAAAAACGATAAAGGCCAATTTGTGATCCTGAACGGAAATCAAACCGCCCTGGTATTTATCTATTATATCATCAGCAAACGTAAGGAAAGCGGCAAACTCGCCGGTAACGAATTCATTGTAAAGACGATTGTTACCACCGAGTTGATTGCAAAAATTGCTGAACAGAATAAAGTTGATTATTACGACGTTTTTACCGGATTTAAATACATTGCCGAAGTAATCCGCGACCACGAAGGACAAAAGGTGTACATTGGCGGCGGTGAAGAAAGTTTCGGATTTATGCCAGCCGATTTTGTGCGCGATAAAGATGCCGTTTCGTCGTGCGCACTGATGGCCGAAATTGTGGCCTGGGCAAAAGATCAGGGTAAATCGTTGTATGAAATGCTTATGGACATTTATCTGGAATATGGCTATTCCCGCGAGAAAATGAAATACATTGTGCGCAAAGGAAAAACCGGAGCTGAAGAAATTCAGCAGATGATGGTTAATTTCCGCACTAATCCGCCAAAAGTTCTGGGAGGATCGAAACTGGAAATCGTGAAAGATTACGAAACCTTGATTGCAAAAAATCTTCTTTCCCGGGAAGAGTCTAAAATCGATCAGAAAACAACCTCGAATGTGTTGCAGTTCTTTACCGAAGATGGCACAAAAATTTCGGTGCGGCCTTCAGGAACCGAACCAAAGATTAAGTTCTACTTTGAGGTTGCAGCCGAGTTGACAAAGCGCGCCGATTACGACGCAGTCGAAAAATTGGCCGACGAGAAAATTGAGGCAATTATGAAAGAATTAGATTTGTAATCTAAGTTGAAATATTTAATAACTTAAACCAAGTAAAATGAAAAGTGTATTGATTTCGGCAGTAGGTGTTTTGGCCTTTACTGCAACATTTGCACAGGGAAGAACTGATTTCCCTATGAAACCGGAAATGACTGAAATCTGGGATCCGGAAATTACTGTGGTAACGCCAGGAGAAGCACCTCAGGATGCACCATCTGATGCGATTGTTTTGTTTGATGGGAAAAACCTGAGTGCAGAATGGACTAATGCCAGCGGAGCTGAACCTGGCTGGAAAGTGGCCGATGGTTGCGTAACAGTTGCAAGAGGAACTGGCATCATTCAAACAAAACGTCAGTTTAACGATTTTCAATTGCATATCGAATGGCGCACACCTGCCGAAGTAGTTGGCGAAAGTCAGGGCCGTGGGAACAGCGGTATTTTCCTTCAGGGATTATACGAACTTCAGGTTTTGGATAACTACAACAACCGCACATACCGCAATGGTCAGGCCGGAAGTTTCTACAAACAATATCCTCCATTGGTAAATGTTTGCAAAGGACCAGGCGTATGGCAGGTTTATGATGTTATTTATACGGCACCACGTTTTAACCCTAACGGAACTTATTTCACCCCTCCTTATGTAACTGTATTACAGAATGGAGTTTTGGTTCAGAATCATGTTGCTTTGCGCGGACCAACTGAATACATCGGTATTCCTGAATATTTTGTGAAACCTCACGGAGCTGGTCCAATTCAACTTCAGGACCACGGAAACCCGGTAAGCTACCGCAATATCTGGATTCGCGAATTATAATATAATCGCCACTGGCAAAGCTTTCTGTATTCAGGAAGCTTTGCTTTTTTCTAAAACCTGACGAACCACAAACAAATGACTTCACGCCCGAAGAATGTCTTCATTTTTCTTTTTTCCCTTCTACTTTCTTTCGCTGGATTAGCTCAATCTTTTACTTCATCCAATCTGCCACTGGTGGTAATTAATACCAACGGGCAAACTATTGCCGACGATCCCAAAATCATTGCCAACATGGGGATCATCTGGAATGGACCGGGTAACCGCAATTCGCTGAATGATCCGAAGAATAATTACAACGGCAAAATTGCGATCGAAATCCGCGGATCATCGTCGCAAATGTTCCCGAAAAAAGGCTACGGATTCGAAACCCGCGCAAGCGATCTTTCGGATATCGACGTGTCGTTACTGGGTATGCCCGAAGAAAACGATTGGGTACTTTATGCTCCGTACACCGATAAAACCATGATTCGCGATGTACTGACCTACACGCTTGATGCGTCGCTGGGCCATTGGTCGCCCCGCTGCCGGTATGTCGAGCTTTTTCTGAATAACAACTATCAGGGCGTATATGTCTTAATCGAAAAAATCAAGCGAAATAAAAACCGGGTTGACATTGCTAAATTAACTCTGACGGATAATGCAGGCGAAGATCTGACCGGAGGTTATATCGTTAAAATTGACAAAACTACCGGGGGCGGCGGCGATGGCTGGTACTCGAATCTCAGCAATGCTGTGGGAAAAACCTATTATCAGTACGATTATCCTAAGGCAAAAGAAATTACCTCAGCGCAAAAAAGTTATATCCAGACTTACATCCGGATGATGGAAAATGCGCTGTACAACGAGAATTTTAAATATCCGGGCAATTACCACGAATTTCTGAACGATTCTTCGTTTATAGATTTCATGATCATTAACGAACTGGCCAAAAATGTAGATGGCTACCGGCTCAGTTCGTACCTCTACAAAGGAAAAAACGACCTGATAAACTGCGGCCCAATCTGGGATTTCAATCTCACCTACGGAAATGCCAATTACTTTGAAGGCTGGGTTCCTACGGGCTTTCAATATAAGGCTTATTTAGGAAATGATTACTGGCAAAACCCATTCTGGTGGGGAAAGCTGATGAAAGATCAGGCATTTGTTACTAAATTAAAGAACCGGTGGACAACCCTCCGGCAAAAGCAACTCTCCAACCAACGAATCACTTTTGTTATTGACAGCCTCACCAATTTAATTTCGGAAGCAAAGGTGCGTAATTATCAACGCTGGACGGGCGTGCTTGGACAATACATATGGCCGAATTATTACGTTGGGGGAACATACGATTCGGAAATCAGCTGGATGGAAAACTGGATCAGCCAGCGGTTGGCTTTTCTCGATCAGCAATGGCCCGGACAAGTTACCGGAACTGACAGTCCGCTGGCATCCCGGTCATGTTCTGCATATCCCAACCCGTTTTCTGATGAACTGACACTTCTGCTTAGTCCCGAGGTTTCAGGAAATGTTTCTGTTGAAATTTTCAGTGTAAACGGAACCTTGCTTAAACGAAAGTTCTATTCGGCACAGGATGGAATCATTCGGCTTAATTTTGATGGTCAGGAGCGACTATCGTCGGGAATATATTTGCTAAAAGTGGCCAATAGCAGCCATATCCTGCTTAACCAAAAGATTGTAAAAAAGTAATATCGGCATTCTGCCATTCCCGGGCTAAATGGCCAAATGGTTAAATGGTCGGTTACCGCAGTGCGAATGGTCGATGGTAAATTGGTAATTTGATTATCTTTGGCGCAACTTAAAAATCATCTTCATGCAGGAAAAAATTCTGATCCTCGATTTTGGTTCGCAGTACACCCAATTGATTGGCCGCCGCGTCAGGGAGTTGAATGTTTATTGCGAAATTTATCCTTTCAACCATTATCCCGCGATAGACGAAACCGTTAAGGGCGTTATTTTATCCGGAAGTCCGTTTTCAGTTCGCGATGCCAATGCTCCCAAACCCGATTTGTCGCTGATTAAAGGCAAAATGCCTCTGTTGGGTGTTTGCTACGGCGCACAATATTTGTCGCATTATTTTGGCGGCGAAGTAGCACCATCCAACTCACGCGAGTATGGCCGTGCAAACCTCGGATTTGTCGATAACTCAAATGCACTACTGAAAAGCATCAGCCAGCATACGCAGGTTTGGATGTCGCATGGCGATACCATCGTGCGCATTCCTGAGAATTACAAAGTAATTGCCAGCACTGCCGATGTTGAATATGCCGCTTATCAGATTGAAGGTGAAGAAACATACGCAATCCAATTCCATCCCGAAGTTTACCATACCACCGAAGGTACCCAGCTTTTGAAAAACTTTGTAGTTGACATTTGTGGCTGCAAGCAAGACTGGACGCCCGATTCGTTTATCGAAACCACCGTTAAGGAACTGAAAGCCAAATTGGGCAACGATAAAGTTGTGCTTGGATTATCGGGTGGCGTTGACTCATCGGTTGCAGGCGTTCTGCTGAACCGCGCCATTGGCGAAAACCTAACCTGTATCTTCGTTGATAACGGATTGTTGCGCAAAAACGAGTTCGAACAGGTTCTCGACTCTTATAAACACATGGGATTGAACGTGATTGGCGTTGACGCCAGCAAAAAGTTCTGGGATGATTTGGCCGGTGTTTTCGATCCGGAGAAAAAACGCAAAATTATTGGCCGCGACTTCATCGAGGTGTTCGATGTGGAAGCACACAAAATACAAGATGTAAAATGGCTGGCTCAGGGCACCATTTATCCTGACGTAATCGAATCGGTTTCGGTTAACGGACCATCGGCAACCATAAAATCGCACCATAATGTGGGTGGATTGCCTGAAAAAATGCACCTGAAAGTAGTTGAACCGCTGAAATTATTGTTCAAAGACGAAGTGCGCCGGGTTGGAAAAGCATTGAATATCAGCCCTGAATTATTGGGTCGCCATCCGTTCCCCGGACCGGGTTTGGGAATCCGTATTTTGAGCGATGTAACTCCGGAGAAAGTACGCATTCTGCAGGAAGCCGATGCCATTTTTATTGACGGACTGAAAGAATGGGGCTTGTACGATAAAGTTTGGCAGGCTGGTGTAATGCTGTTGCCGGTTCAGTCGGTTGGTGTTATGGGCGATGAGCGCACCTACGAAAACGTGGTTGCATTGCGTGCTGTGGCTTCTACCGATGGAATGACGGCTGACTGGGTACATTTGCCCTACGAATTCCTGGCCAAGATGTCGAACGAGATCATCAATAAAGTGCGTGGAATTAACCGCGTAGTTTACGACATCAGTTCAAAACCACCGGCAACCATCGAGTGGGAATAAAGTCAAGGTAAAAGTTAAAAGTATAAAGGAAAAAGGAGGCTCGGGTGGGTCTCCTTTTTCGTTGGTAATGCAAATCAAGAGTTGGAGTCTGAAACCCGAAGAGTTATCAGGATTGTAGAAATATAACATTTAGTTTTTCTCGTTACCTAAATAAAAGAAGAGAAAAATATTCTGTCAATGTGGAGCCCATACTTCGAGGCACGCAAAATATGGATCATATTTTGCAGTATGAACTACAGAGTAAGAATTAGATTCTTGTAAATATGAAGTATATGATAGTAAGTAAGAAATAAATGGATATAAATATGAAATATTTGCTTTAAAGTAAGAAATATATTCTTAATAGTATGAAGTATCTGCTTGTAAGTAAGAAATAAATGGATGTAAGTAGGCAGTGTGACTTTTTCTTTATCAATCGCACATTTCTTTCGGATAATCGTGTATTTCGTTATCCAATAGTTCGCCAAATAACTTATTCATCAAAAAACTCCTTGTTGAAGTTCACCAGGTACAATCGCTCGGTGGGGCGGGTAAACGCGGTATAAAGCCAGCGCAAAAATTCAATATTGATCATTTCTTCGGTCAGGTAGCCCTGATCAACAAATACGGCTTTCCACTGGCCACCCTGGGCTTTATGGCAGGTAACGGCATAGGCAAATTTAACCTGAAGTGCATTGAAATAAGGATTTTCGCGTACTTTCTCCCAGCGCTTTTTCTTGTTCCTGATGTCCTGATAATCTTCAGAAACCGCTTCAAAAAGTTTCCGGTTTTGCTCGCTCGTAAGTGATGCCGACTCTATAGCTAAGGTGTCGAGAATGATTTTGCAGTCGATTTCTATTTCGGGATAGTCAACCAAACGAAGAGAGACATTGGCAAACCTGAACCCGTACAATTCTTCGTATTTACGGATCGAGATTATTTCAGCAATATCGCCGTTGGCAATGAAATCGATTTTTTCGTTCTCTTCCAACCAGAAATAATTGTTTTTAACCACCATGATCAGGTCACCAATTGAGATATCGGCTTCTTTATACAAAATCGTACTGCGTATTCCTTCGTTGAATTTGTTTGCCCGTTTGTTCGAGCGGGTTACTACAATGGTTTCAAACAGCCCGAAACGGTCGTAACAGGTGGATATTTCCTCAATCAAATCGCCTCCACCAATTCGCCTGACATCATCAAATCCTTCGCATTCCAGGTGAAAATAACCTTCAAAAAAATCGCCTCCGGTAATCAGGTTTCTGATCATAGTGGCATTGTACAAAATTCCTGAATTCCGGTCCTGACGTACCACGTTGGTCAATTCAAAATCGAAAACTTCGCGATCGTAAAATTCCAGTTCCTGTTTCGAAAGCGCCGGACTGATATCCAGCCCAACCGGCGGAAGCTGAGCCGTGTCGCCAACTAAAATCAGGCGGCAGTTCTGGCCCGAATACACATATTCGATCAAATCTTCGAGTAATCGCCCTGATCCAAAAATCGACGATTCTGACGTAGAATTGGAAACCATCGAAGCCTCGTCAACAATGAAAAACGTGTTTTTATTCAGGTTTTTATCCAAAACAAAACGCCCCATGCCATCGCTCGACGATTGCTGGCGGTAAATATTTTTGTGAATGGTGTAGGCATTTTGTCCCGAATAGCCCGACAAAACCTTTGCCGCACGGCCTGTTGGAGCGAGCAACACTGATTTGAACTTGAATTTATTAAATGTCTCGACCAGCGCACTCAGCATCGTTGTTTTACCGGTACCGGCATAGCCTTTCAGCAGGAAAACAGCATCAAAACCCGATTCAGCAATAAAATCAGCAAATTTCTGGGACAATTCCTCCTGCCCTTTTGTTGGTTCCTTCCCCAAATACCTGATTATCTCCGACTGAATGTGCTTTGTTAACATGAATTTCGAAATATCGAAACCAAAGATAACCCATATTTTGGATGATTTTTACGCTGCTATACTTTGGAATCCAGTTTTTCATTTTATGCAAAACAACCTATATTTACAAAAAAAAGATCGTAATGATTAAAGGTAAAAAAGTAGTAGTAGTATTACCCGCATATAACGCTGCAAAAACACTGGAAATAACTTATAATGAAATTGATTTTTCGATTGTTGATGAAGTAATTTTGGTTGACGACAATAGTAAGGATGAAACCATCAAGGAAGCGCACCGTTTAGGAATTCACCACATCATAAGCCACGAAGTTAATAAAGGCTACGGCGGAAACCAGAAAACCTGCTACAACAAAGCGCTCGAATTGGGTGCTGACATTGTAATCATGCTGCACCCTGATTACCAATACACTCCGAAACTCATTCCATCGATGAGCCATTTGATTGCCAACGATTTGTATCAGGTAGTTTTGGGGTCACGCATTTTGGGAAAAGGTGCCTTGATTGGCGGAATGCCATGGTATAAATATATCGCAAACAGACTTCTAACCCTATTTCAAAATATCATGATGAATGCTAAGCTATCGGAGTACCACACAGGCTACCGGGCATTCTCGCGCGAAGTTCTGGAAAAAGTAAACTACAATGCCAACTCGGACAACTTTGTATTCGACAACCAAATGCTGGCTCAAATCTGGTACGCCGGTTACGAAATTGCTGAAATCACTTGTCCAACGAAATACTTTGAAGAGGCATCGAGTATCAACATCAAAAACAGCTCGATATACGGATTAGGTGTATTGAAAACATCAATACAGTACCGGCTGCAAAAATGGGGATTGGTAAAAAACAGAATGTTTTACAATTAGCAGCATGCAAGGCAAAGGATATTTTCAGATTGTTGAGAAAAATGAAAAAACTGTTTTCTATTCTGTCCTTGTTATCAATATTGCTTTTCTCTTCTTCACGCGATTTTATCCGTCGATGGATAGTCCTGCCCATCTGTATAACTCGAATCTGATAAAACATCTCATTCTAAAGAATAATTTTCTATCCGAGTTTTATCAAATAAATTCCATTCCCATCCCAAATTGGATCAGCCATTTTATCCTGTCAATCTCTAAGCTGGTACTTCCGGGTTGGCTGGCAGAGAAACTTCTTTTGACATTTTATATATCCGGAATGTCGATTTCGTTTCGGCAACTTGTAAAGACCGTAAAACCAGAGAACCTCTCGTTAAGTATTTTCATCTTTCCTTTTATATATTCGTTTCTCTTTCACCTTGGATTTTATAATTACGCGCTTTCTTTCATTTTCTTTTTTCTGACCTTATCCTATTGGCTAACTAATTCCTATTCCAATAGTCTTAAGTTGTACCTAATTACCGGACTATTACTAACATTAACATATTTTTCAAATATTCTCACTTATGGGTTTCTTGGGATTACTTTAGGATGCATAGTTATCTATAAAGAATTAGAAAAAAACAGTAATAACACACCTCAGTTTCTTGAAGGCAGCCTGAGAAAATTATCTCGTTTAGCTATATGTGCAGCTCCAAGCCTGATATTTTTGTTTATTTTTTTCCAGAAAACAACATTTATCTCAACCACGGAGAGATATCAAACAGTTGAACTTTTTAAATGGATAAATGATGTTAGATCGTTAATCGTTTTTGGTTACCAGGGAGAAGAAATCTATACCGAACAATTTTTTCACATCATTTTATTATTACTTGCTTTCAGTTTATTCACAGCTACAAATCAATCAAATACCTTTAACAAAACAACTATTTTAAGATACTTAATACTCACATTTCCAATTTGCCTTACCCTTCTGCTCTTTTTTATCTTGCCCAACGGTGCAAGTGCCGGAATGATGTCAGATCGCCTTTGCTTATTGTTTTTTATTTATCTTTTGATCTTAGTCGCAACAAGAACTTTGCCCTCCAAGATCAAGTCGGTAGCCGTGTTTCTGATTGTTATACTTCATTTGACCTTATTAATAAAACATACTATAACAATCAGAAATCTAGACAAAGATGCCAAACTAATTGTTGAATCAGCAAACTATATACAGGAAAACAAGATAGTTCTTCCGGTTAACCTCTCTGATAATTGGCTGGAACCTCATTTTTCAAACTATCTTGGTGTCGAAAAGCCAATGCTCATCCTTGAAAATTATGAAGCCGAAGTTGGTTGGTTTCCCCTTTTATGGAAACAAGATTCTCCGAATATTCAATTAAATGGACGGCCCTCGGTAAGCGAATTAAAATGGCACCAGAGTGTAAACTCAAATAATCAGGTACAAATTGACTATATTTTTCTGTATGGAAATATGGTGAAGAAAGACGATATACGATGGAAAGAGCTCAATGAGATCATATCATCCGAATTTGAGTTGTGCTACGAATCTGAAAATAAATATATTCAACTGTATGAGAAAAAATAACCATCAGTCTAATATTATGAATATTAGCCAAATACAAACAGGGTTAATATTTATTCTATTACTTCTTACGGTCAGTTGGCTTTACAACTATCATAACATTTTATTTTATCCACCTTATTCCATCCATGCCTGGCGTCAGGCCGATTGCTTGTCCTTTGCACTTAATTATTTCAACGATAACCTAAATTTCTGGGAACCGCAAATTAATGGACTTGGCGACTCCGGTAATGGGAAAACGGTATCTGAATTTCCCGTCATTTATTATACTGTTGCTAAACTCTGGAAGATTTTTGGACAAAAAGAATTCATATTTCGAACAATCAATATCTTAATTGTATTCTTCGGATTATTCAACTTATACCGATTGGCAAAAGGGATTCTGAAAGATAGCTTTTTTGCGATTTTCATTCCTCTTTTTCTCTTTACTTCACCTGTACTCGTTTATTACACAAACAATTTCATGGCTGATGCTTCCGCTATGGGACTTGCTCTTTCAGGATGTTATTATCTTTACAGATATGTCACTTTTTCTGAAAAAAGAGTCATTATAATCGCCACGCTCTTTTTTCTTCTTGGTGGATTGATTAAAATCACTTCACTAATTATTTTTTTCTCCCTTACAGGATTCCTTTTCATTGAATTACTTCTAAACTATAAAAATATAGATAGAGTTAAACTAAAAGCCTTTATCATTGGAATTGCGGTAATTTTAGTAAGTATTACAGCTTGGTTCTTGTACTCGCGACACTATAACCTTAGCAACAATAATAATGGAGGATTCTTCCTGCAAAGCATTTTTCCAATCTGGGAACTTTCGTCCGACGAAAGGAAACTGATTACCGAAAGCTTGTTTACGAAGTTGCTACGCTCGTTTTTTAATCGAGGCTTCGTTGCTGTTATCTTTCTTCTCTTTATTTATCTAATCATATCCTGGAAGAAAGCCAACCGTTTCCTGTTGATTGTTTGCTGTATCTGTTTTATAGGAGTTATTTCCTATGTGCTGTTGTGGTTTAAAGCTTTTGATGTTCACGACTATTATTTAACCAATCTACTTATCTTCATACCATTAGTTCTGCTTACATTCTTCGAGTTTCTGAAAAGAAACTATCCGAAAATTGCCGTTCGCACAGGATTTAAATTGATTTTATCAGGCGTACTTGTTTTTCTGATTTACCAAACAGCTTTGATAAACCGGATGAAGTACGACGATAAAAAGTACTTTGCAAAAGAGCAGTTGATTAAACAAAGTGATCGTGAAAACTGGGAATATTATCACTGGTACTACAACAATAATTTCAAAGCTTTCGAAACCATAAAACCCTATTTAAGATCGATTGGAATTAAAAAAACTGACAGAGTTATTTGTATGGCTGATGCCAGTATCAATATTTCACTCTACCTGATGGACCAAAAAGGATACACAAAATATGGTTATGCCCGTTTTTCTGACAAAGAACGTATTGATTTTGCGATCAATCAAGGCTGTAAATATTTAATTCTTTCTGACGAAAATCTAAAACAATCTGCTGGTATTGAAGCTTATTTAACCGATAAAATTGGACAATATCAAAACATCAGCATTTACTCGCTGGCTAATATAAAACAAGAACCGAAATCGTTAAATCCGGAATAACCTTAACTTGATGAAAACGCTAACTGCAAAATATCTGAACGAAAAGGCCTTTTTTTATTTGTTGGTTTTAATAGGTTTAGCCCCCTTGATCTTTACCAAATATTACCTGACATTGGATGGTCCGGGGCATATTTACAATGGTAACATCATCAAAGAATTATGGTTAGGTAACTATCCAGAATTTACTAATCTGTTTAATTTCAACCAACTGCCTGTTCCTAACTGGATTTCGCACTTTCTGTTTGCCTGCCTCAACCTGATTTTCCCCGATTACATTTCTGAAAAAATTGCCCTGGCAAGCTATCTGGTCTTATTTCCTGTCTTCTTCCGGAAAATTGTCCTTTGGTTCTCTCCGGATAACAAGGTATTTTCATATCTGGGTGTTTTATTTGCTCACAACCACTTGCTTTATCTCGGTTCGTATAATATGGTTTTTGCCCTAGTGGCCTTTTTCGTCACTAGTCATTTCATTTTAAAACATGCAAATAAACCTGATTTCAAACAAATACTTGGCTTATCCCTGCTTTTCCTGATTGTTTATTTTTCGCACATGCTTATTCTACTGGTAACTATCGCAGTTGCCTTACTTTTACCTTTGGCGGCCCTTAAAATAGAAAAAACAGAATCCGGATTTATTGTTACTAATTGGAATCGATTTTTTACCAAGCTTAAAATCGTCGGAATTGCAGTTTTACCAACATTGCTGCTGACAGGAGTTTATATCCTGAATGTTGATTCGCTTGAAGAAGCCGGGCGACTAAACCTGAATGAACTCCTGAAATGGATTATTGATATTCGCCCCTTACTCACGCTTTGCTACTGTGCCGACTGGAAATATTTTTCTCACGGACTTACAGCTCTTTTTCTCGTGATGATTGGCACCAATTTATTCTTTCTAGTTAAAAAGAATTGTATTTTCTCTGATAATAGTTTAAAGATCAGCGTCCCTCAACCAACATTCAGTTTGATTTGGTTTTTGTTGTTCGCGGTATTTAGCATCCTTTTTCTGATTGTTCCCAATGCCAACATTTTGCCTGAGCGACTCATAATCCTTGTGTTTTTATTCCTGTGTTTTTGGTTAGCAACCCAAACTTATCCGCGCTGGGTGCACAAATCGGCTATTTTCATAATCCTCGTTATACATATCGCATTTAGTTTCTATCACACACGCTCAATGAGGCGCACTTCTGAACAAATTGAATTAATGAAAGAGGTTTCGCAGCATATCGAACCCGGAAGTCTTTTACTCCCGTTCAATTACGCTTATGAAGGAAACTGGCTCCACATGCATAGCCCTAGTTACTTCGGAAGTGGAAAACCAATTGCAGTAATCGAAAATTACGAAGGACAACTTAAGTGGTTCCCAATAAACTGGAACATGGAAGGGAAATACGAGCTGGCTCCAATTAACGTTTGGGCCGCTGATAACAAAAAAATGATTGATCATTTTTATTCGAATGCCCAGAACCCGGATGTATTTTCATTACCTCAAAAAGACGGGAAAATTCAGGAAATTCCGTATGCCGTTATTTTTGGTAAAATGCCCGACGACTCTGATACTGATTTCCAGAAAATAAAGCCAATCCTTGACAAAAGCTATGAATTGATCTTTCAGAACGGCTTCTGCTGGTTATATCGCTTAGAGAAAAATCGAAAAACTAATTGAGCTGAAACTTACGGGTGTTTCGAATCAACAAGTCATTGGCCTGCTGATAGATATTATTGTCTGATCTGCGGATCAAAAATTCGTCAATCACATAATCGGCTTTTCGAAGCACATTATTTCTGACTGAAATTTTCAGTTGAACATTGTCTTCCTTCACATTAATCGGAATTTCATAGAGCGCCCATTCCTTATCGTTTGCCCGCATGTACCTATGTATATCGGAATAAAAATAATCAATGGTCTGCCCATTTCCGTCGCTTTGCGCAATCTCAATGTTGAACCGTGGATAAGCATCGTGCCGAAAACCTTTTTGCCAGAACGACACCAGGTAAGTTTCACCTTTCTTTGCCTTTTGCATAGGTTGCTTGAACAAAGTATTCCATTCCTTCGCGTTTAGCCGATGCGCACCAGTTCCCGAATAGGCGCCGTTTGCCTCATCATCGTAACTCCGGTAATGAAAAAATGAAGTGGTATCATTTACTGAAAACTGATCTTTCTGAATAAGATTTTCAGCTTTAAAGTCAACCAATACTGAATCGTGAAACTGCCGGGGTATTTGCTTCAAACTATCGAATGGTAAGCAGTATAAATCAAACAAATCGTTCCCCACCAAGAAGACTGAGGCATTTTGAATCCGATGCTCATCGCGATTGGGCTGATACCCTTTCATTACCATCAGCAAAATATCCTTATGGCTTTTAAAGTCTGCTAGTATATCGTAATCATACAGAGGTTCCATCACCAGGGTATAATTACGGTAAGTCTGGCTAATCGAAGTCCGCCCCATCATTACCGCCGTTGTTGGCAAATGAGTTTTAATCGATGCAATCAACGTGTTTTCCAGCGAATTAAATCCCGGTTCAATCCAAATATTTTCTGATCCCACGTGGAAATACGGCAAGGGCAAAATAGCCTGAAACTGGGAAACGTCAATCTGACCAACCCATTTATTTTCGGGCAGTTGATTGCTTTTATCTTCAAGCAACGGTTTCGCATTATCGAGCCTGGGAGCCGTTGCTTTTATATTGTAGATGCCATCGACAAATAAAAATATGAAAGCGATAATTATTAGAGCAATAGCAATTGGTGTTCGTCGTTCCCTGAACCAAACAAACAACTGATAGAAAACCAGCACATTGATCACATAAAAAAACATCCACGAAAAACGCGAAAGCGCACGCAGTTGCCTGAAAGGGCCAATATAATCGATCAACCAGTCCATTCCCATCACAAACGGAATTCCGAATGAAAGCAACAGCGCCACAAACGATGCCCAAAAGAAAGCTGTTAAAACGGAGTTTGAACTCACATTCCAGAAATCCTTTTGGGTGACTAGCTTCTTCAGGAACAAAACCGTACCAATCAGAAAGCCTGAAAGCGCTGCAATACCAATAAATGCATAGGCTTCCCAATCGAGGTGATTAAACACGCGAATGTATTTCGGGACAAAACTGTACGGCGCGCCAGCAGGAAGTAAAACACTTACCGGATGAGCCAGATAGGTCAGGAAACCATAAGGATGCGAGGTGCGATCAGTCATCGGATCGGTTGAAATCATAAGGATCTCAAGCAAAATAAACGGAACTCCAATCTGCAAAAACCAGTGTAGAAAAGCATTCCGGCGTACAGACCAACTTTCGCGGAGCCAGTTTTTGGTAAAAAGCCAGTAAAAGGTCAATAATAAACCATAAAAGCCGATGAAATAGAGTTGCATTGAGGCTGCCAAAAATCCAACGAATGCGATTAAAGCCGAAGATCCCCACCCTGGCTTCTTCGAGAAGCGAATAATCAGGTAAAGCATCACCGGAATCCAGAACAGGTGCGACAATGAGAAATGGCCAGCCATTCGTCCAATTTGTGGCGACAACATACAAATGCCCACCGAAGCCAGCGAGGCAAACCACCATGAAACACTTAATTCGGCAAAAACCAGAAAAAGGAAAATGGCAGCAATAAGGATTGAAAAAATCATCGATAAATTGATAATCCCGACAATATTTTCCCGTATATCAACGAGATTGTTGCTGATCCATTTTACCGTGTTGGTCAGAAAAGGCTGATTATCGGTAAAAAATACCGACTCGCCATAAGGATAATTCATCCCCTCAAACTTAAAATATGACGAATCACAGTCCAGATGATAAATGGCCCCATAGTAAGACTTGAATCCATCGCCCCCGGGTGCAAAATAGGTCTGGTTCGGATGCTGAAGTATCCTCCCAAAGAAAACAAGGATGACCAGAAGCGCCAGAATGCCGGTTAATAACAAGCCTTTTCGGAGATTATCCATTAACGTTATGATTTATTTCAATACAAATAAAACTATATTTACAGAAAAATTCGTACTTGCGCTATGAATAGTTTTCGGAAAATATCAGTCGTTGTGCCTTGTTTTAACGAGGAAGAAAGCCTGGCAACATTCAACCAAACGTTGATTCAGTTTTTACCCCAGAATTACGACTACGAAATTATTTACATCAACGACGGCAGTAAAGACAGCACTTTTCAGATTATTTTGAGCCTTGCCAATAATAATCCAAATATCAGATACATCTCATTTTCACGCAATTTCGGGCACCAAAATGCCCTAAAGGCCGGATACGATTTTGCTTCGGGCGATTGTGCCATCAGCCTCGATGCCGACCTGCAACATCCTCCGGCTGTAATTCCTGAACTGATCAGCAAATGGGAACAAGGATTCGAGATTGTGAATACCATCCGCCACGACCATCAAAGCATTTCGGTTGCTAAAAAAATATCGTCAGGCCTGTTTTACCGCATCATGAAAAGATTGTCGGATGTAAACATCGAAAACGGCATGGCCGACTTCCGTTTAATCGACAAAAAGGTACTGAAAGAACTGAAGCGCTTTCAGGAAAACTATCTGTTTTTCAGGGGAATTATTCCGTGGATGGGATTTAAGCAAACTACCGTCGATTTTACAGCCAACGAACGATTTGCCGGAACAACCAAATATACCTTCCGGAAAATGGTAAAATTTGCGACCACAGGCGTCACAGCCTTCAGCGTAAAACCACTTCGAATTTCGATTTATCTGGGCTCGGTAATTGCTTTACTGAGTTTCATCTACGGCCTGTATGCCATTTACATTCATTTATTTACCAGTCAGGCTATAACTGGCTGGACCTCGGTGATTATCAGCGTACTCTTTGTGGGTGGTATCAACCTATTGATGCTGGGTATTATAGGCGAATACCTCGGAAAACTTTTCATTGAAAATAAACGCCGCCCGAATTATTTGATTTCGGAAACCAATATCGAAATGTAACCGGAACAAGCACCAGCAAAATCAGGTTCAAGGTTAATATGGATTACTTTTTCCCTACCAGCTTTATAGCTTCAGTTTTGCCCAAAGTGCTGATTCTGCATATGAAAATACTATTTACAAAACCTTGTTGACGAGGATTCCAGCGGATTTCATGCCGTCCAGCGGTTTGTTGCCCGGCAAATAAAGTGCTCAGCTTCCGTCCATTCAAATCAAAAATACAAACTTCCACATTTCCTGACTCTGTATGGTTATACTCAACTGTGGTTTCTTCTGAAAACGGATTGGGGTAAGCTTTGGCACTGAAACTATCAGTTACTAGATTATCAATTGCTGAAGTAATTGGGGTGCCATTGATTTTCAGATCGTCGAACCAGATTTTTTTCGTTCCCAAGGCTCCATATTCGGCAATGATTTCGAAGCGATCAACAGCTTTCCAGTCGAATTTTCCCTGTGTATTGTACCAGGTTCCGCTATCCCAGGCACCTGTCTCAAAAAAACTTTTCAGCGGAATCCGCAAGTGCTGCCAGCTGCCATCCCACGTCACTTTCGATTGATCGATGTCGTAGCACATCCGCCACGGATGATCAGTTACATCAGTCGTTTTGGAATCTAAAAACCGAATCTGGAATTTGGTCCCCGGAGTATCTCCTTTCACCCAAAAGTCGAGTT
The DNA here is from genome assembly GCA_963678915.1 of Prolixibacteraceae bacterium. Lineage (GTDB taxonomy): Bacteria > Bacteroidota > Bacteroidia > Bacteroidales > Prolixibacteraceae > Aquipluma. Next base: position 3,934,738 of record OY787458.1, on the reverse strand, counting down.
CATAATTTGCTGCTACCAGTTGCGAGAGATCTTTATCGGGATTAAAATTAAAGCCCGGACCCGTATATTGGTTGCTGCCCGTCCAGTAAATAGCATATTTTCCTACCTGCGCACCGGCCGAATAATAATTAATTGTTCCATTTCCGGCACTTCCCGATTCCAATACCGATGCCGCAATGTAGTCGGTATAAATGTCAACCTGTTTGGTTTCAGGAGTGATAGAAAACACACTTTGTGGCGGAATATTGAGCCCAAGACTTTTGAGAATGTCCACATCCAAATCATAGTCAAACAATTCATTGCTGCCTTTTTCGAACAAACCAAAACCGCCCTGATAATCCCAGCTTGTCCAAGGAATTCCCTTTTCTTCCAGATATTTTCGCACCACATCGTACCAGTAAACCCGGTCGGTATGTGGACTATTGGGGATGTAAACACCAAACTCGCCGCAAAAAACGTTAACGTTTCTGCTCGTTTTGAAATTCACCGCAATGTCGATCAATTGCTTCACAGCGGTCACTGTTCCATCATTTTTATAATTGTTCATCGAACTCTCCACCCAGGTTCCTTTGGTACTGGTAGGAGTAGCAGGCATTCGGGCAGCATCGTACGGAAAGGGAACTCCGGAAATATCCTGCATGTAACTGGTCCATGTGGCTCCCTGATGGGTGAACATGAACGGATCGTAAAAATGGAAAGTGTAAATCAGGTTATTATCTGAATAAACCGGCATGTTTTTCAGCTCGTTGTAGCTATTGTATCCCGAAGCTCCAACGACAATAGTGTGTTTAGTGTCTATTGCCCTGATGGCATCAATCACCCTTTGCTGAATCTGGCACCAAACGGCGGTTGTTATTCCATGGGGCTCGTTCAAGACTTCGAAATACACGTAATTCGAGCGGTTTTTATAATGCGCGGCCATCTGCGGCCAAACTTTCAGGAGAATACTTTCCACAGAAACTTCGGTATTTGCATTGGGATCAAAAGTATGATTATCGAGAAGCAGATGGATTTTCAGTTCTTCGGCCCAGTCAACTACCAGATCCATAAATTCAAATAACAGCGGATCAATCACATAATCAGGAGCGCCGTTGGTCATAAAATGCAGGTTGATGGGTAGGCGAATCACATCGCAACCGAGGCTTTTAATCCGCACAAAATCATCTTTGGTGTATTTGGCAAACTGAATTTGTCGGGTACTTCCGGCCTGAAACCAATTGGTAAGATTTATGCCTTTCGAAAAAGGAACTTCGGCGTGAAGAGCACCAAAAACAAAGATCAGGAAGATGGTCAGTAGGGCCTTATTGGTTAATTTCATTGAAGTTAGGATCGTTGGTTTGTTTATCAAAATTGCTCGTCTAAAGTATCGAAAAAATTGATTTTATTTGTAATTGTATTTTTTACATTTTGTCTGAATTTCTTACAAAAAGAGTACTAACCGAACAATCTTAAAAATGACCAGAATCTTCATTCTTTTTCTGTTTACTTTACTGGCTTTTACAGTTGATTTTAGCAATGCCCAAACTGCAATTCGTATCGATATTGACGTAAACAAAGGAAAGATTCCGGTTTCGCCTTTCATTTACGGAAAAAACAATGTGGTTGAAAGCGACCTGACGAAAACGAAGGCAATGGAAGAAATCACAAGAGCAAGGCAGGCGGGTGTTCGGATCGTCAGACAGGGCGGAGGAAACAACAGCACCAAATACAACTGGCGACTGAAACTTTCGAGTCACCCCGATTGGTACAACAATGTGTATGTAAACGACTGGGATACGGCAGCAAAAAACATGCTTCAGCAACTTACGGGAGTTCAGGGAATGTGGTCGTTTCAATTGCTGGGGAAAGCGGCTTCGAATACCAATAACAATTTTAATGATTGGGGATACAATCAATCGCAGTATTGGAGTGGCATCAACCAAAATCTGGCCGGAGGCGGCAAACCGAATGCTTCCGGCGGGTCGAAAGCAGCCACTGAAGGCAATCCCGATTTATACCTGATGGCTTGGACTGCCGATTCCACTGTTGGAATTCTGGACAAATGGTTTGGCACCAAAGGGCTGGGCTACGACAAAAGCAAATTTGTGTATTGGGCCATGGATAACGAGCCTGAAATTTGGTCGGGAACCCACGACGACGTGATGAAAACCCAATGTTCGGCTGAAGAATATATGCAGCTTTATTTTAAAGTTGCCAAGGCTGCCCGCGCCAAATACCCAAACATTAAGCTTCTTGGACCAACACCGGCCAACGAATGGCAATGGTATAGCTGGATTGGAGGAAGTAAAATTGACGGAAAATCTTATTGCTGGCTCGAATTTTTCATTAAGCGCATTGCCGAAGAAGAAAAAGCGACTGGTATCAAATTACTGGATGTGCTCGATATTCATTATTACCCGGGCTCGACTGACGCCGCCAAATGCGTGCAGTTTCACCGTGTATTTTTCGACCGCGATTACGATTATCCCGAAGCCAACGGCGTTCACACCGTTAACGGAGGCTGGGATGCCAGCATCAATAAAGAGTATATTTTGGGAAGATGTTCAGATTGGCTGAACCAGTACCTGGGAACCAATCATGGTGTTGGACTAGCGGTTACCGAATCGGGACTAGCCTCGACCAATGCCAATGTACAGGCAGTTTTTTACGCATCAACCCTGGGTGAATTCATGAAAAACAGTGTCGAAATTTACACGCCATGGAGCTGGAACGTGGGCATGTGGGAAACCCTTCACCTGTTTAGTCGTTACAACCAAAAGTACTTTGTGCAAGCTGTTTCGCAAAATGAGCCACTCGTTTCGGCTTATCCAACGGTAAACAGCACATCCGATTCAATCACCGTAGTTTTGGTAAACCGCTCGCTTACCGACAAGCAATCAGTTAATCTGAATCTTTCAGGTTTTAAAATAAATCCGGACACTTACGGCATGTATTCGATTTCCGGATTGGGGACAACTGAAACGTTTGTAACCCACATCAACAATGGATTAAAGAAATCGCAGGTTCAGGCAACGGCTAACGCATTGACCTTAGAGCTGGCACCACTTTCAGTAAATTCCATCGTCATGAAATCGCTGGTGATGGGAACTTCTCCCGAAATAAAAAAGAGTAAGTTTAATGCTAAAATATATCCCAATCCGGCGAACGATCAGGTCAATCTGGATTTCACACTTCCTGAAAAAAGCAGAATGAGTATTGATTTTTTCAATTCAAGCGGACAACTGTTAAAAACAATAGCCAATTCGGTTTTCGATGCCGGAGATCATCAGTTCGTTTTTAATTCAACCCAATATCCCGAAGGGATTTACTGGATCAGGTTCTGTTCTGAATCAAATGTAGAAACCGTTAAACTGATCAAAGCCAAAAACAATTAACTTTAAACGAATCTTAAACCTAAATATCCATGCTCAAAAAAAACCTTTCCCTGCTACTTATCATCCTTTTAATCAGTGGAATTTCGCTCTCAGCTAAAGAGAAAACAATCGCTACAAAAAAATTCAAATCTGTCGATATCGGAAATCCTGAAATCGCCGGAGCATCCCAAATTCAGGATAACGGCATAAGTATTATCGCTGGTGGTGCCGATGTTTGGGGCACACGCGATGAATTTCGGCTGGCTTACATCGAGCAAACGGGCGATTTCGATTTCGCTGCCAGGATCGAAAGCCTCACCGATCCGCATTTGTACACCAAAGCCGGACTGATGGCCCGCGAAAATCTTTCGGAAAACAGCCGGCACATTTATTTCCAGGTTTTTCCGAACAACAATCCCCGGAATAAAAACAACGGAGGATACGAATTTCAGTACCGGAAAGAAAAAGCCGGTGAAATGAAAGCCATTTACCCCGCCAAAGCCGATGGAGCTCCTGAATTTCCGGTTAATTATCCAAACACATGGATCAGGCTGAAACGTGCTGGAAACGATTTCACCGGATTTTACAGCGCCGACGGGAAAAACTGGAAAGCTTACACCACCTTTTCCATGGAAATTTCAAAAAAAGTATATCTGGGCCTCGCCGTCACTTCGCATAACACGAAAAAAGCAGCAACAGCTGTATTCCGGAATGTTTCATTTGTAAAAGAATAGCTATGAAAAACCTTTTTCTCATTGCATTCCTGATTTCAGGCATAGTAACATGGGCGGCAAAACCAGTTCCTTCCGATCCAAAAGCGACTCCCGGAGCAGTTAAACTGTACCAAAAAATGCTCAAACTGGAGTCGAAAGGACTGATGTTCGGCCATCAGGATGCCTTTGCCTATGGAACAAGCTGGTATAATCAGCAAGGTCGTTCCGATGTGAAAGAGGTTTGCGGCGATCATCCGGCAATTATTGGCTGGGAATTGGGCCATTTGGAACTCGGCAATGTTTACAGCCTCGACTCGGTTTATTTCGACAACATTCGCAAAGGAGTTCAATATGCCGATAAAATTGGGGCAATCAACACCATCAGCTGGCACCACCGCAACGCGCTCACCGGCGGCACAGCCTGGGATGTAAGTTCAAAACAAACGGTTGCTTCCATTTTGCCGGGTGGCGAAAAACACGCTCTGTACCTGCAATACCTCGATAAGTTAGCCGATTTTATGCTTAGCCTGAAGGACGAAAAAGGCGAATTCATTCCGATTTTGTTCCGTCCGTACCACGAGCACACCGGAAGTTGGTTCTGGTGGGGCAAAAACCTCTGTACGGTTGATCAATACAAAGCTTTGTGGCGTTTTACAGTGAATTATCTCCGAAATGAGAAAAACATTCACCATCTGCTTTATTCGTATTCGACTGATAAGTTTAACACAGCCGATGAATACCTTGAACGCTACCCGGGAGACGACATCATCGATTTGGTTGGCTTCGACTTGTACGACAACGGACCAGAATATAAGTCAGTTCTTGATAATTGCGCCAAATTGGTAAGCCAGATTGCAGCCGAAAAAGGCAAAATTGGCGCAGTAACCGAAGCCGGCGACCCAACCGGAAAGAAAACGGAATGGTGGACCAAGACGATACTCGAAACCTTGCGCCCGTATAATCTTTCGTATGTGCTGGTCTGGAGAAATTCGTTCACAAAAACAAAAGATGTTCCGTTTGGCCCCTACAAAGGCAGCCCAAGCGAGCAGGATTTTGTGAAGTTCTACAACGACCCTAAAACATTGTTTCTGAACGACATAAAATAGATTACAAACAGATAAAATTCAGTAGAGGCTGTTTCAAAAGTAAAAATCACGTTAACTTTTCTCTGTGAAACTCTGTGGACAACTCTGTGATGCTCTGTGTAATAATAATTTATATTCTTACACAGAGTTACTCGAAGCAAAAACACAGAGTTGCACGGAGGTTTTGAGAGTCTCTTTTTCGTTAAAATTCTTTGGTGTACAATGCCTTATAGATTGGTCCCTGCGGTGTTAAAAGGCTTTCGAAAAGAACCACTTTATTGATGTTAACTGTATCGAAAACCGTTTGCCCGTAATCGTTCACCAACGTATCGACGATCTCCTTTTCGGCCAGAAATTTCATTCGGGCGATGGTCAGGTGCGGCTTCAAAGGCTTTTGATCAAAGCTGAAACCGTTTTGCCTGAGAGATTCGCCTAATTGCTGATGGGCTGGTAAAATATTCTGCAAGCTGTTCAATCCTAACCAAAGTACATTGGGATCGCGCCGGTTGGGAAATACGCCAACGCCTTCGAGCTGTGCCGGAAATGCAGCAACACCGCTGAAAGACTGGTCGATCATTTGCTGCAACAATTCCACTTTTTCATCCGGAGTATCGCCCAGGAAATACAAGGTGATGTGCCAGTTTTCGGGCTTCACCCAGCTCATTTTGTTGAGCCGTATCCGACTCTTATTCTTCCACGATTCAACTTCTTGAAGAGCTTTAACAGATGAAACAGGCACACCGATAAATAAGCGTTTGGTCATGCTGAAAAAGTTTTACATATGACTCTGGATAAACCTCAACTGCTTTTCGAGCATCGAAATTTTGTGCATTTCAACCCCTGCTTTTCGCGCAGTTTCAATCGGTTTGGAGTAAATATACTCAATTTCCATTGGTCGGCGATGATCAAAGTCCAGTTTCATACTCGGCGCATACGGCCTCATTTTAATGGTCATGTCAATCATTTGCTGCGCCAGCGATTCTTTCAGATGCACGCCGCAGGCATTGGCTCCGTGAATGACTTCCAGCATAAGTTCTTTCGAAAGTTCGCGGGTTTGCTCGTTGGCCATTATTTCATCTGTGGTCGTGTTCAAAACAACAGTCATTCCGTTGAAAGGAATATTCCATACCAACTTTTGCCAGCGTGCAAATTTCAGGTCGGGCAACAAATCAGCATGAATTCCGGCCTGTTGAAAATCAGCAACAACCTGAGAAAGAACAGACTGATCGGCCGCATTGTATGAAGCAATATTCAACTTTCCGTAGTCGAGGTGATTAATGTGTCCGGGGCCAACTTTGTTAGAGCAGATAAAGGCCAAACCACCGGCAAACATGGTTTCGGGCAACTGTGCCGACAGGTCTTCCTCCAGGCCTAACCCATTCTGCAACAGAATCACTACTGAATTTGCATGGACGATTGGACGAAGTATTTCAGGTAAATGATGATTTCCGGTCGTTTTCAGGCAAACCAGAATCACATCGCATTGGGGCATGTCAGCCGGATTTCTGTAGCCATTCACTTGCGGCAAATGAAAATCGCCCAATATCGAATCAACGCGAAGCCCGTGTTTCTGAACATATTCAAAATCGCTGCGGAATAGAAAATGAACTTCCTGTCCGGCTTTGGCCAGCATTCCGCCATAAAATCCGCCAAGCGCGCCGGTGCCAATTACGCCATATTTGATTGCCATTTTTAATCTGATTACTGTGTTCAAACAAAATTAACTACAATGCCAGTTTTAGATAATTCAAAGTGTGATTAGCCAATAAATCGTAACAAAAAAGTTACAAGTCGCGGGTAACAAGCTATGAAACAGTTTTAATTTGGTCCATTTTGATTTTTCGGGTTACCCCGAACCCTGGAGGGAGCCCGAAAAATCAAAAAATCAACCTTCAGGGCCGGGGTATTTTTTTTGATTTTGGGAATCTTTCCAAATTTTAAACAGTTTCTTCTTCAGAAGAATTCATTAGTTTCGTACTCCTTTGAAAACAAAACACCTACAACCTATTACTATTCTGATATGAAAACAACATTTTTTTCGCTACTGCTTACACTTATCTGTTTTACAATTCATAGCTTATCGGCTCAGGAAAGCAAGACCGTTCAATCGCCCGATGGAAACCTGTCCATCACCATCCAACCGACTAAAGACGGCGCATTGACATATTCATTCAATGCCTTTAAGCAACCCGCTATTCTGAATTCTCCGATGGGGTATTCCGATGGCTCAGGTTCGGTGCCATCTGCAGGTTGGGTTATGGAAAGCACGAAACCCCGCTCGGTTGATTCGGTGTGGAAACCAGTTTGGGGCAAACGCGCTGTTGTTCCTGATCAATACAATGAATTGACATTCAACCTCATCGGCCCGGATGCCTCCAAACTTCAGCATTTGCGCCTCGAAGTACGGGCATACAACGACGGCGTGGCCTTTCGCTACAGCGTTCCGGCTGAAGAAAAAAATAGCTTTGCTGCAACCACGGAATCAACAGCCTATCAATTTGCAGGCGACTACACGGCCTGGTTCTACAATGGCGAAAACGCCAACATTGGCCCTGTAAAGCTTACCGAAAGCGACGGGAAACGATTGCCGGTGATGACCATCAAGGCCAGCGATAAGCTGTACATGGCGCTGCACGAAGCGAATCTGGCAAGCGGCGATCCGTTGGTGCTTCAATCGACAAAAGGCAGTACCACGATGTCGGTCATTTCAAAACCCGGAACCCTCGCTGCCGGGTTTCAATCGGCCTGGCGGGTTATACTCTGCGGAAAAACTCCCGGAACAATGGTCGATTCGCATTTAATTGAACTCCTGAATCCCGACCCGATAGGCGACTTCTCGTGGGTTAAACCCGGCGTAGCCGTTTGGGATTGGCGTATCGACGGAGCAAAAATCGACGGGTTCACTTATGGAATGAATTACCCATCGTGGGTTCGTATGGTTAACTTTGCTGCCGAAAACAACATCCGCAACCTGGTTTTGGATGCCAACTGGTACGGGCCCGAACACGACTCGAAATCAGATCCGCTGAAAGGCGATAAAGTGAACGATGTAAAGAAATTGCTACAGTATGGAAGGGAAAAAGGCATAGGAATTTGGCTATACCTCAACGATGTGGGTGGCCGCCAATTCCCGATTGAACAAACTTTGAAACAATATGGAGACTGGGGCGCAGCGGGCATCAAATACGGATTTATGAGGGGCAATCCGGCTGAAAAAAATGCATGGACACGCAAGATCACCGAACTATGCGCCCAAAACCATCTGCTCTGTGACTTCCACGATGGACCGGTACACCCATACGGACAAATGCGTACCTTCCCCAACGCCGTCACCCGCGAATATTGCCATGCACAATTGGACGGGCACCATGTTTTTGTTCCGAAGACTTTTGTAACAACCGTTTTCGTGAATATGCTTTCAGGCCCAATCGACATGAACAACGGAATGTTCGACCTTCGTCAGGGGCACACTACCCGCGTTGACGAAAGCCAGCCGGTTCCTTCAACGCTCGTTTCCGAAGCTGCCCGCACGCTGATTGTCTTTTCAGGAGCCACCATCATTCCCGACATTCCTGAATATTACCGCAAATATCCCGATTTGCTGAAGTTCATTGCGTCACAAAAAATGCCGTGGAAGGAAAGCAAAACCCTTTCAGGAGAAATTGGCGAATACATCGTGGAAGCCCGGCAGGCTACCGATGGCGTTTGGCTGGTTGGCGCTGCTACCAACGAATCGCCCCGCGAACTCGACATTCCGCTCAATTTCCTGAAACGCGGAAATTATGAAGTGACGATTGTGCAGGATGGCGACAATGCCCATTACCTCACCAACCGCGAAGTGCTAAAATCGGAAACAAAAACGATGAAAGCATCAGAAAAAGTGCGGGTTAAGCTTGCTGCCGGTGGAGGCGCCTGCCTGATCATTAAAGAAGCCGGAAAAAGCAAATAGGAATTTTGAAAGGTTGTAAGCCTAAAAATGTTGAAATGAAATCAGAAGGGCTTTAGCAATTTGGCTAAAGCCCTTCTGATTTTTTACCTTTTTGGAATGGCCTAAAGGCCAATCCTATCCATTTCCTGTCTTCTTCACTCAGGCGAAAAAGAATCTTTAAACCGACGAAAACCATACTTTTCTATCAATTCGTCATACTCCTCAGCCCAGGTTTTATGGCTATGATGATTTTCCTGATTCCGAATATAGTTTCTCACCTTATCGACCATCGATTCGGACACTGAAACGGCAAAATACTCATCCTGCCATTCAAATTTGTCATTTAGCAAGCCCTCTTGGTTAATCCAATGAGATGATTCTCCCTTGATTAGTTGCATGATTTGTCTCAGGGTTTGATCGTCGCCGAGCGAAACCAGACAATGACAATGTTCCTGATAACCATTAATATAGTCAACAAAAATATCTTTCTTTTTCGCATTTTCCCTGATATGCCTCCACATCGCCTTGCGAAGCTCTGGAGATGAAAGATAGGGCACCCTGTTTTTGGTTGACCACACAAAATGAATGTAAACTTTGATGAATGGCATAACCTGTTTTTTTGATTTTGGATATTTTTGAATGGACTAAAGGCCAATCCTATTCATGTTTCTGAATAAATAAAGGCCAATCCAAGCCATCAATTGCCTCCTGCTTTAGCTGGAGGATTACAAATTCAATCTCCATTTTGGCATTAGCCAAACTCTTGCACATTATTCTTTTGGCTAAAGCCCTTCTGATTTTTATTTCTTTGAATGGCCTAAAGGCCAATCCTATTCATTTTTTTTCAAAACATTCACAAATATACTTTACCTGTTCCATAACTTATGACTACAAAACAAAATATTCTCACAACTTACAAACTGATTTACAATTGAAAAGACGCTGCCAACAAACGCTTTTGACCACACAAATCGAATGTGATTGTTGAGAATTAACTAGTTTTACCGGTTTGCGTGAAACTTCAGGAAATCACAAATTTCGGACAAAGCTTGCTTTGACTCACGAAACAGATTGCCAAACGCCGCATAGCAATGACACATCCCCTCACCCACCAACAAGGTAACATCAACCCCAGCTTTTTGTGCTTTATCAGCAAACCGAATCGAATCATCGCGTAAAATTTCGTTGCTTCCTGCACTAATGTGAAGTGGTGGCAATCCTTTCAAATCGCCGTACAGTGGCGAAATATAGGGGTTTCGCTTGTCATTTACTCCCGCATAAAACGCACTGGCATTTTCCGAACTCCCTTTCGGCGACAGGCACTTTTCTACATTCGAGATGTACGATTCTCCCGTTCGGGCTAAATCGGTCCAGGGGGATAAAACCGCCGCTGCAGCTGGCAAAGCAATACCTTTGTCTTTAATAGCGAGCAAAGTGGCCAGGCACAATCCAGCTCCCGCCGAATCGCCTGCAAAAACAATATTTTGCGCCTCAAAACCTTCATTCAGGATAAACTGATAAGCAGCAAGTGCGTCATTCAATGCTGCCGGAAATGGATTTTCAGGAGCAAGGCGATAGTTGAATACCAGCGCGTTGACCCCACTCCCAGAAACGAACTTAACCACATGTTGCCTGTGCGACTGAGCAGAACCTATGACATACATTCCGCCATGAAAATAAAGCATGGCTTTTTGAGGATTGTTTGACGGTAATTTCATCCATTCAGCATACATTCCGCCAATAGAAACGGGCATAATCTCAACTTCAGGAGAGAGTTTCCCAAACATTTTTGCGCCCTTCTCTGCCTGCTCTCGTAAGTTCTGTATCCCTTCGGGCGACGGATCAAAAGGCTGTTTCCTGAGTTTTCCGCGAAGCAGATGACGATTGATCATCAGGCCCAGAATAATTTTACTTTTTAAGCTTTGCATATCGTTGTTTTTAAGGCTCTTTAGAGAAACGTTACATAGTATGAAAACTTTTGGACATTGACAATGGTTTATTTAAAGATTTTAACCTGCTACTCATGGAAAACAAAGCATTTACAATTGAACGGACTTACGCAGCGTCTATCGCAAAAGTTTGGAAAGCAATAACCGACAAAGACGAAATGAAACAGTGGTATTTCGATTTGCCTGAATTTAAACCCGAAGTGGGCTGCGAGTTTCAGTTTTGGGGCGGACCTGCCGAAGACCGCCAATACAAACACCTTTGCCGGGTTGAAGAAGTAATTCTGAACCAGAAAATAGCCTATAGCTGGCGCTACGAAGGTTATGCAGGAAACACACTTGTTTCGTTCAACCTTTCAGAAACTGAAGGACGAACCACTGTTAGCCTGACTCACGAAGGACTGGAAACCTTTCCGCCAGACCAACCCGATTTTGCTCGGAAAAATTTTGAAGAAGGCTGGACATGGATTATCGGCACTTCGCTCAAAGAATACCTCGAAAAGAATGTTTAATCTCTAAAATAATCAGCTGATGAAAATAGCATCTATAATTGTAAGAATCCTGATGGGGCTTATGTTTGCCTTTGCATCAATCGTCTTTTTCCTGAAACTTTTTGATACGCCGGAAATAACTGGAAATATGAAAATTTTTAACGATGGACTGGCAGCCTCTGTTTATCTGATGCCTACAGTGAAAGTTTTTGAATTGCTTTGTGCCATTGCATTTCTTTCAGGCAGATTTGTTCCGCTTGCAACCGTCGTTATTTTCCCAATTATCCTGAATATCCTGTTGGTCCATGTTTTTCTGGACACTTCTGGCTTACCGGTTGCGGTATTACTGCTCGCCGGAAACTTGTTTCTGGCTTATTATCACCGCGAGAAATACAAAGGATTGCTGGCCGCTAAATAAAGTTCAAATTTTATTGAAATAGCTCATTCTGAAGTGTTAAATTAATCATTTTAACACTTCTGATGAGTCTTTTGCCTAATTTTAGGAGTTCTAAATTGATAAGGCCATGAAAACAGCGCTCTTTATTTTAGCTGGTTGCTTGTTGACGACAATCACTTTATCGGCTCAAACCAGGCAGGAAACGAAAATAGATTCCATCAAAACTGGATATAATTCTTTTCAGCATTTACTTAACGACACCCTGAAATTAACCAATCCCTTTGCAGAAACCCAGTTTCAGGCTCCGGCACGGAAATATAATTTTCCAAGGCAAAATCAGAATATGGCTTTAAACAGCAATTCTACCTTCAGGATGCCAGTTTACCGCCCTGAATTTAAACTGAATATGCCGGTTAAAGAACCGGATCCTTCAGTACATTATTTTCTTCAGATTAAAAAAATCGATTAGGCAACTGACAATTAAAAAAGGCCTGGATAGCGCTTAACGATTAGCTTTTTCATTGTTTCCGAAACCTGCCCAACCGGAACAGGTTTATCCTGTGGCCGGGTTTGTTTCTGGTTGATTTCGCCCAGCAAACTCCAGCGGCGTGTCATTTCAGCAGGCTCACGGGCTGGTAAATCGTACCGCGTAAAATCGATAACAGCTTCGGAATTTGACTTTAGCGGACGAAGCAATGCCAGTCGAAAATCCTTATTCATAAACCAGCGGATCTCCTTGTCGGCATCCGAACCGCCAATGCCCGAACCTTTCTCTTCGAACCGGTAATTGAAGTCGTTTGACTTGTAATGATTTCGCCAAATCAGGCCAAATTCGCCCTGGGTGATAAATTTCACGTCGGGCCACTGCTTTTTAATTGCACTCAGCCAGGCCGTTAATCCGGCCACATCAATCGGCAGCGAAACTTCCCAGCAATTGGTCACCCAGGCAAAACCGTTCAGCTCAAAACCACGGTCGAAATGAATTGCGGTGGTGTGCATCATTTCTTTCAACCCTGTTTCCAATCCGTATTTGCCAAGGGTTTCAATAGGCCCCACTCCCATCCGGCTGTTGAATCCTTCGGCAAAACCTTCGCGGCGAGCAGCCAGAAAATCGGTTGTCCAGCCATCGAGATTAACGCAATCGACAAAATCAGCAGTACCCTGTGCAGGTTTGCAAAAATGCTCTTTCGACGGATAAAACGGATAACAAACTGCCCCATCTCCATCCTGGTTATCAATGGCGTACTGGCTCCAGATATTGGCCTGGCAAACATGGATTCCTTCCGTTTTTGCTAAATATTCCTGATTGGTGGAAGATAAAAAGCCAGCAACAACACTGTTTGGACGATAACCGTTGCCAACAATTTCAGAAACTTTGGCCAGACCATCGTGCAAATCCTTATTTACCTGCTCAATCGGGTTATAAGCATTGGCAAAATAGGCGCCGGGGATGAATGTAATTTCATCGCCGTATTTATGATGGTACCCAACAACTATTTCCCTGATTTTTTGATAATCGGAAGTGGTGTCGTGCAAAGCAAGCCAGCTGAAAGCCCAGGTAATTTTCCCTCCCGGAAATCCTTTGTCGATGGCTTCCCGGAAACGCATTACGGCCGCCGGAGTATGCAAACTCCGCTCATCCTCACCCACATTGCGGTCGCGCGCCACTTCAATCTGGTTCACACGGATTATCGCGTTAAACGTGAGGAAGCGGTTGCCCATTAATTTATTTGAATCGGATTTGTTTGCGCCTTCTGAAACGAAAGCAAAAAGTATAAAGCAGCATATGGAAATGAACGTTCTCATTGAAATTGGTTTAGTTAGTTATTGGGCCTGAAAGTTAGTTTATTGAAAAAGAATTCTGGAATAAAAGTGGTAAAATTCTTAATAAAGTGGAGCTAAGTAAGTCCTGAAAGGACGGCATATATTAGCCCAGGGCAAACGACGCAGGAGAACCGCCCTGGGTTGGCAAAAGGGTTCCAAATTCGTCCGCGTGAGAATACCATACAATGAGCTAATTGATATTCGGACGAAATGGAGCATTGGCAATTCTATGATGGATAATTTGCTCAATCCCGCCCGAAATTTGACTTTCATTCTGAATATCTTGATCTCCACGGGCGGTTTCACATTCTCATTCTTTACCCAGGGCGGTGTTTCGGATCGTTCCTCCCGAAACTCTACCCTGGGCTATAATATTTTGGCCCTTCAGGCCTGAAAAAATTCAGCCATCAACTTTTGTATAAAAAGTAGTTTCGCGTAGAGAGGGGAAGTGCCCCGAGTATCTGGAGCGATGGAGTGAGTATTGGGATTATAAATTATATTTAAACAGTCCCCAAAAGACAGATTTGACTATTTCCCGGAAACCAATTAATCGTTGTTTAACGCTTTCACGCGCGAAACCATCAGGCTGATTCCCATACCGAAAACACCAATCACGGCAAACGAATAGCGCAATCCGGCAGCTTCAGAAATATAACCGATCAGCGGGGGGCCCATCAAAAAACCAAGGAAGCTGACACTCGAAACCGTTGCCAGGGCAATTCCTGCCGGAATTTTGCTGTGTCGTCCGGCAGCACTGTAAACCGTAGGAACAATGCTCGAAACACCCAGCCCAACAAGCATAAATGCCAATGTACACGGCACCAGATACGGAAAGAAAACAGAAGTAAACAGTCCGGCCGAAATCATAACGCCGCAAATTTGAAGTAACCTTTTCCGGCCAATTTTCGAAATCAGGTAATCGGCCACAAAACGTCCGGTGGCCATCATAATCATGAATGAAGTGTAGCCCAAAACGACCAGCGAAGCCGGTGCTTTTACCACATCTTTAAAGTAAATACCACTCCAGTCGAACATAGCGCCTTCGCTGGCCATGCTGCAAAAACCGATGATTCCGAGCTGCAATAAAATACTGTCGGGTTTGTTGAAAAACTTCCGGCGTGATTCTTCCGGAGCGGCTGGCACAGGCGAAGTTCTGACCAAAAACGGGTAATTGATCCAAACAATAGCCCAAACAATGCCAATGATGGTTACAAAATGCCAGAAGACCGACACGTTCAGGTTAATCATAGCCAGTCCGATCAATGCGCCCGTAAAACCAGCCAGGCTCCATCCCCCGTGAAATGAAGCCATAATGGGGCGTTTGTATATTCGCTCGGCAGCCACTCCCTGCGTGTTAATCGATATGTTGCATAAATTACCGGCCAATCCGAATAAAAATAAACCGATAGCCAGCTGCCAGCCCGCCTTGACCAAACCCAGGTTGCTAAGCAATACGGTGTAAGCCGGAAGGGCAAATGCCAAAACTTTATGGCTGCCAAAACGAGTAACCAGCTTTCCGGAGAAAGGCATCATCAGGAACTGGCCAACAGGAAGGGCAAATAAAATGCTGCCAAACAGGGCGTCGCTAAGGTTAAGCTCCGTTTTTATGTCAGGAATACGGCTTGCCCACGACGAGAAACACAAACCCATGCTAAAATAAACCAGCGCAACTGCCAGTCGGATTCGTCGTTTGGATATGGGTTTATCAGCTGTTTCTGAAATAGATATGCTCTCTGTCATGCTCCTGTTCTCTGAATATTTCAGGCACAAAAGTAAGGAAACGAAAGGATGCGCAGTTCTTATTCCGAAAAAATGATTGTTCGTTAAGAAATTGAGAAAATCTTCCTCAATTTTTCAGTTCATATGCCCAGGACTACCATTCGTGTAAAAAACTGGCCAGTTCATATATAAAATTATAAAAATGCTTGATTTTTAGTTTTTACTATCATAACTTTATTTGTATAAAAATTCATGTAATAACCTTTAAACAATATCGTTATGGACAACAAAGTTAATTCTTCCATTCCTGAAGGAGTTATTGCCGAAGCTACGACCAAGCTCACCGACGTGGTAAATATCCTGAAACCTTACCTGATTGCACTCTCGCCCACCGAACGGCACGATTTACCCAAAATGAGCGACGGAACCCTCCCATTTGTACAAAAATGCCTGGATTATTGTAAGTCGAACCCCGAGTTTGCCCCCGCTTACGTTAACTATAATGAATTAACCGAAGACATGAAAATGTACCAACAGTTACTTCCCCTTTACCGTACCGTGTTACAACTCGAAAATAAACTGAACGATACCTCGATGCAGGCTGGTGCCGAAAGCTACGTTAGTTCGCTGAGTTACTACAACTCAGTAAAAAATGCGGCCAAATACGATGCCCCGGGAGCAAAAGCCATTTACGAAGATCTGAAAAAGCGGTTTACCAAAGAAAAAACGGCTGCCCCTGCTCCTGAAAACAATTAAACAGCTTCAATTTTCTATATACTGAAAACCATTTTAGGGTGGATGACAGAGAGAGGATCTCCGGCAAGGGCCGGCCTCTCTTTTTTTTGTGATACCCTGCCCCAAGCGACAAATTCCCTGCAAAAAGACTCAATCACCCCTCTCCGGGTGCCGACGACCCCTCTCAGAGTGCCAAATTTGTCACTCCGGGAGGGTTGTTTGGTTCTCTGAGAGACCTGTTTGCCACTCGAAGCGGCACCTCGCCCACTCCACGAGCCGCCCTAGCCACTCCGGGCCGGAAACTTTCGTCTTTGAGTGGGCTGCGACAGGCTCGGCGTGAGCTGCAAGGCTCTTCGGGAACCGAAAATGTCGGTTTAGGCTTGTTCTACAATTTTAATTTCGTCGTTGGCGAGGCCGTATAACTGGTAAACCATACGGTCGATGTCGCGGTCGGTGGTTTCGATGATGGCTTTCAGTTCGAGCGCTTTTTTCTGCTCCTGAACGAAATATTCTTCCCATTCGGCTTCGTCCGAAAGCGATAGCTTTACTTTCTTCTTGCGCAACCCGGCAACGAATTCGGCATACGAGATATCCGACAAGGGAGTATCCGACAAGGGGGCATGCCCCCTTGTCTCCGCTTCCGCTACTATCGCGAACCGGCGCTGCACACTGCGCTGGAATTTAGCGTTGAGCCGTTGTAGTTCGCCGGTGGCCCGGGCGCGGCTGGTGGCCAGTTGTGCCAGCTCGTCCGACAGCTCTTTGCTGATTTGCGGAACCGGGAAATGTTCGAAATAAACTTTGCGTATCTCGCGTGTTCCGCCCTGCAACTCCGGACAATTGTACCAAATCCAAAGTTTGGCCAGTGATGAGTTGAAAACCGCCGTGAGAAACAGCAGCGAAACCGAATCATCGAGGGCAGTGAGAATAAAACTTTTATCGTTGCTGAGCAATCCGCTTTCATCGTACATAAACGGGAACACCGAAGTCATGTTCGGGTAGATAATTTTGGGTTTGGCAAATTCAGCGTGATAAGCAATGCTGTCTTGTGTTTCAAACCATTTTCCTGATGTTTTTTTGCGCGCCCCACTTTCGCCGGTTTGTTTCAAGCGGTCGTGGCTAAATGAAAGTAAATGGGCTTTTATCGCCGGATAATCTTCAATATCCAGTTTCAGCGAAGGGAAAGTTCCAATCAAATATTCGAAACCTGTTATTTCATAAGCCGAAATATCCCTTCCGCGAACCATTGACTTGATCAGTTCGGCGCTCCGGGCATCGGCAGCAACCAGCTTTTGGCGGGTTTCTTCGTCAATATAAAAAGCATCGTTGAAACCTGTTTTTATCCCATAGTTTATGCTTATTGGCAAATCCTTTAGTTCAATGCCGGTCAATTTCATTTGTTCCAGTTTACGGGCATCGTGCAGTGGCTGAATGCTCCATTCTGCTTCGCCAAATTTGTAGGTTTTGTCGGGGTAACTGTTGCTTTTTACTTCGCTCAAAAAATCGCCGTGGTAGGTTTTTCGGTTCAGCGAAAGCACTTTTACCTCGTCGGCGGGTGTTGTTTTTTGGGTCACAAAAATACAAACGTAGGTGGTTGCTTCCTGGAAAAACTGGATGTCGCCAAAATTTAAAATCTGTTGCAAACCGGTTTTCGATAAGAATTTGCGCAGCGGTCTCCCGTATTCCACCAGCATCCATTTGTTGGGCATAATAAACGACTGAATGCCTCCGGATTTCAGCAACTGGTAGCCACGTTCAGTAAAAATACAATACAGGTCGGCCCCTTTGTGGAACGATTCGTATCCGCAGTTTTTAAGTTTGTCGCTCATTTCGCCCATCGATTGCAGCTGCACGTACGGCGGATTACCGATCACCACATCGAAACCGCCTTTATATTCGGCGGTGGGCCATGTCCCATCGCCGGCAACGGAGCATGCTCCATCAGCAACGGAGCATGCTCCGTTGCTCAGGCCGTGCTTCGCACGGTTGTTGCGTATATAAGCGATTGTATTGCGGAGTTGTTCGTCGGAAGTGATTAGTTTGCGACCGAACTTTTGTGTCCACAGGTGCGCCTGTGTCGTTCCGCGATTTCCGTACCCGCCGAAATCGCCGTCGTCGTTTACCCACTCCATCTCCGACTCTCCGATATTATAGTCCGACGCAGGAGCAGGCTCCTGCGCTGACGATGGGGCATGCCCCATCGTATCTGCCGAGGGTGCATGCCCCCTCGTTCTGCCCATCGCGATGTTCGCAGCCCGGGCTGACATCGACTTCATCTTTCCAACGATGGCCGACAGTTCTTCCTCTTCGCATACCAGCAGCAGGTGCATGTGGTCGCCACAAATGTTATAGGCCAGCACATTCAGCGCATCCTTTGCCACAATTTCAGCAATCGTTTGGGTCACTATCCGTTCTTCTTCAGGAGTGAGCCAAATTGGTTCGCCAGTCTTCACGAAATTGTCGAACATGCGTTGCGAGTAGCGCGAATTGTGCGTTGCAGTTGTAACATGCCAGGCTTTCTTTTCTTTCAGCCTAAAAACGTTAGGGAACTCTTTTTGCCAGTTAAACGCTTTTTCGCCCGCCACAGCAGGGTCGTCAATCAGCGAGTTTCCGCATTTAATGTTGTTGTTCAGGGTGGTTAGTTTACGTCCGCGCTGGGCGGTACGCAGCCACAGCGAGAGTTTGGCAATTTCAACACTCTCTTCGTTAATATCGACCCCGTAAATGTTTTGCTCCAGAATGTGGTTGCTGATGTCCTGAAAAACGATGCTGGCCCCAAACAGCTGGGCGTGCAGCTCGTCGATGTAGGTATGTTCTTCAATCAGGAATTCGAGCGCCTGGTTCAAAAAAGCGCCGCTACCACAGGCCGGATCGCAAATGGTAAGGCCAAGCAGCCAGTTGCGGTAAGCCTGTAAATTATCGGCCAGCTTCTTTATCGTTTCCTTTTTGCGGTTACGGCGTCCTTTGGCATACTCTTCGTCCACAATTTCGAGTTCGGCTTTCTTTTCGTCGCAAAGTTTCCCCAGGGTGTTGTCAACAATGTATTTGGTAATGTACTTGGGCGTATAAAACACGCCGTCTTTCTTACGTTTGGTTTTGCTTTTATCGAGTTCCTGTCCTTCGAGTTCGGCGGTAATGTTTTCAATTTCGGTAAGGCTGTTTTCAAAAATATGCCCCAGAATATTCACGTCAACCTCAGTCTCGAAATCGTATTTAGTCAGTTTCGACACGTGCACGAAAAGCACCTCATCGTCAATCACCACATGATCGAGTACCTCATCGGGCAAAAACAAGCCGCCATTGTAGGCAAAAATGTCGCCTTCCGGAGTTTTGCCTTTTCGTCCGGTATTGATGTAGCCGAAATACTGGTTGAAAATTTTATACAGGGGCTTGTAGGCATCTTCCTCTTTCAGCACTTCCCATCGTTTGAGTATTGCCCGATGGAGTTGGGCGGCAACAGGCCACTGTCTTCGGCAAACAGGATAAACAGGTAACGGTCGAGCAGTTTCTGGGTTTTCTTAAACAGCAGTAAACGGTCGGCTTCGGGGCTGTTCTTCACCATATTTTGCCACAACTCTGTACGGAAAGCCGAATAATCTTTATATAACTGCTTGGTTACCTTTTCTTCTTCGAGCAGACTGTCTTCCTTCACTTTCAGCGGCACACCGTTCAACAGGTTTTCGGCAGCCAGGCAAAGCCAGAGCAAGTTAAACTCAGCTTCGGAAAGTGTAAACAAATTAAATTCGAGGTAATCGACCGAATGATGAATAAAAAACCGGAGTTTCTCAAAGTTTGAAGTAATTACATAAATACAACCCGGATGGTTGTTTTTGTAATTAAACGCCTGCACGTTTATTTTATCGAGGTCTTTGGTGTCGGTGCCTTTCAGCTCAATCACAGCTATAACTTTATGCAAGGGGGCATTCAAGGGAGCAAGCTCCCTTGTTGACAACGGGGCATGCCCCATTGATAGTATAGCCCCGTCGGCTTTCTTTGCGCCTTTTTCGTTTTTTAGTTCGGTAGTCAGGTTATAGTTGGGCGAAGGATTGAGCACATAGCCCAGCACACCAACAAACAACTCGCGCAGAAAGCCTTCCTGAAATTGTTCTTCTTTGGCTTCGCGGATGTTTTGCTGAATTTCCGGATTGTGAAAATATGCGGTAAACTTCTGCCAGGCTGACCGGATGGATTCCTGGTCCTGAGCTTTCTGGTATTTGTGGAGTACCGAATTTTGGAAAAACTTCATAGTTCAAAGTCGATTTTATGGTTTAGGTTTTCAGGAAAACTGGCTTTAACCAATCCAAATTCTAAATCAGATTTATGTTTCTAAAGATAAAGAGGTTTTATGTTTGTAAACCACATTATTTACTTTTTTATGCATAAAAAGGCACGAAGTTTTAAAAAGTAACTATTCCGCTTTTGTAAAAAATAATGCCAATAAGCCAATAACATATAATTTAAAAAAAAACTGTAACTTGTTATGCTCAGTGGCATAGGGGCATGCCGAGGGGTAAATTCAACTTATTTCATAGACGTAATGAAAGCTAACATTTTAGATTTAATCGATTTCGGGAAAGTGAACACTTTGCTCGAAGGATTTAATCAATCGACCGGATTTGTAACGGCCATTTTAGACCTCGAAGGAAATGTTTTATCAAAATCGGGTTGGAGGCAGATTTGTACACAGTACCACCGCATCAATCCTGAAACTTCGAAAAAGTGTACCATTAGCGACACTGTATTGTCCAGGAAACTGGAGGAAGGCGAAAAATATCATTTTTACGAATGCCTCAACGGGCTGGTTGATGTTGCGGTTCCCATTATTATCAAGGGAGAGCACATTGCCAACCTTTTCTCGGGTCAGTTCTTTTTCGAGCAACCCAATATTCAGTTTTTCAGAAAACAAGCCCAGATGTACAATTTCGATCTGGACGAATACCTGAAAGTACTCGAAAAGGTACCGGTGGTTTCGAAAGAAAAAGTAAAAGTTGCTATGGACTTTCTGCTGGATATGACTCAGCTCATCAGCGAAATTACACTGCAGAAGCTGGAACAGATGCAACTGAATGAGGCTGTAATAAAAAACGAAGAGCGCCTTCGCGGTGTGCTCGACAACCTGCTTGAGGGATGCCAGATCATTGGGTTCGACTGGAAATATACCTACCTGAACCGCACAGCCGAAACCCACAACCGAAGAAGAAACGATGAACTGCTGGGCAACAGGTATATGGATATGTGGCCTGGCATTGAAAAAACCGATATTTTCAGGAAAATAAAGGAAACACTTGAAGAAAGAGTTTCACATCACCTGGAAAACGAATTTATCTTTCCCGACGGAAAAAGCGGATGGTTCGATCTGAGTATTCAGCCCGTTCCTGAAGGAGTGTTTATTTTATCAATAGACGTTACCGAGCGCAAAGAAGCCGAAAAAGCCTTACGCAAAAGCGAAGAAAAGTACAGACTTTTAGCCGATAACTCTGACGACTGGATTTACTGGATAATGCCCGATGGAAACCTGAAGTACATTTCTCCGGCTTGTGAGCGGGTAACCGGCTATTCGGTTGAAGAGTTCTCCAATAACCCATCATTAAATCACGAAGTTGTTCATCCTGAAGACCGTGCAAAAGTTGAAGGGCATACTCAAACTATAGAGTATGATGAGCTCCCGCATATTCTTGAGTTTAGAATAGTAACCAAAAGTGGAGAAATTCGCTGGATAAGTCACAGCTGCAACCCCATGTTCAACCTGAACGGAGAATACATGGGACGCCGTGGCACCAACCGCAATATAACCGAGCGGAAACTGGCCGAAGAACGCCAGCACGAAAGTGAACTGAAATTCAGGAAAATATACGAAGACGGCCCATTTGGAATGGCTTTGGTGGGTCGCGATTTCCGATTTATGATGGTGAATACCCGTTTTTGTGAAATGGTTGGATTTGAGGAACAGGAGCTTCAAAAACTGACATTTAAAGATATTTCCTTCCCGGAAGACCTCGCTGTTGACCTTCCAAAAATCCAAAAGCTTATTCAAGGCGAGATTTCGGTTTTTAAAACTGAAAAACGGTACAAAAAGAAAGATGGCCAAACAATGTGGGGATCATTAACCGTGTCTTCAAATTTTGATGATAACGGCCAATTTCTTTACAACGTGGCCACACTGGAAGATATTTCGCGCCGCAAATATGCCGAAAACGAAATCAAACGCTTAAGTGAACGAATATCAACGGCAACCCGCGCATCAAAAGTAGGTATCTGGGACTGGGACATAAAAAACAACATATTGGAGTGGGACGACCAGATGTACAAGCTTTATGGAATTATGAAAGAAGACCTTCCTAAAGCCTACGAAGCCTGGCTGCAAGGCATCCATCCCGATGACCGGGAATACTCCGATTTGATTGCCCAGCAGGCCATAAGGGGAGAAAAAGCATACAACACCGAGTTTCGCGTAGTTTGGCCCGACAAATCGATACGTTGGATCAAAGCTTCGGGGCAGGTCTTCTTCGACGAAAATCAGGCGCCAGTGCGCATGGTAGGTGTAAATTTCGATATTACCGAGCGGAAGCAGGCCGAAGTGGAGTTGAAAATAAGTGAAGAAAGGTATCGAAACATCTTCGAAAGTGCAGTTATCGGAATTTACAGAACGACACCCAAAGGCCAGATACTCATGGCCAATTCAACTCTTATTAAACTTTTGAAGTTCGACTCGTTTGAAGATCTGGCTACCCGAAATCTTGAAAATGAAGGTTTTGAAACCAAAAAACTCAGAAACGAATTTCGTACCCGGATAGAAAAAGATGGTGTGGTAAATATTGAATCGACCTGGATGACCAAAGATGGGCGACCGGTAATTGTTAATGAAAACGCCAAAGCCTTTTACGACACCAATGGAAAAGTTATTTACTATGAGGGAACCATTGAAGACATTACCGAACGTAAAAAGATGGAACGAGACTTACGGGAGAGTGAAGCCAAATTCCGTAATGCCTTCCAGACTAACCCCGACGCAATAACCATTAATCAATTGGAAACCGGGAAGTATCAATCAGTAAACAACGGTTTTACACAGATATTTGGCTATGCCGGAGAAGAAGTAATTGGCAGAACTTCTCTTGAAATAAACATGTGGTACGATCCAGAAAACCGCAAAGATTTCGTTGCCAAACTGAAAAAGAATGGTTCGGTCGAAAACTTTGAGGCTAAGCTCTGTACAAAAGATAAAAAGATAAAAGATACTCTTGTTTCGGCAACAACTCTCGATTTTGAGGGTATTCCCTGCATACTGAGTACCACCAAAGACATTACTGAACTGAAAAATACGGAGGAAGCGTTACGCTACAACGAAGCATTACTCAAAGAAGTTGGCCGTATTGCCCAGGTTGGCGGTTGGGAACTCGACCCGGTAACCGGAGTTTCGAGTTGGACCGAGGAGGTTGCCCGGATTCACGATCTGGATCCCAAAACCAAGGCATCGGTAACTCTGAGCCTTTCAAATTATTCCGAAGACTCGAGACCAGTCATCCAAAAAGCAGTTCATGATGCTGTTACTTATGCCATACCATACGATCTGGAACTCCAAATTATCACACACCTTGGAAACCTCAAGTGGATCAGAACCATTGGCCATCCGATTATTGAGAACGGGAAAGTTGTGAAAGTCAGAGGTTCATTCCAGGACATCACTCAGCGAAAATTGTACGAGCAGGCACTTCAGGAAAGCGAAGAAAAGTTCAGAGTGTTAATGGAAAGTATTCCTCTTCCGGTAACCCTTGTCAATAATGACGGGGAAATTGTTTTCAGGAACGACAGGTTCCTTCAGGTGATGGGCTATACGCATGATGAGGTTCCAACAATTAAAGAATGGTGGATAAAGGCTTATCCTGATGAAACTTACAGACAATGGGTAATTGAGACCTGGAGTTCGGCAATTGAAGCTGCAAAAAAATCCAATACCGATATTCTGGCTGAAGAATACCGCATTACCTGTAAAGATGGGCTTGAACGCACCATTATCGTCTCAGGAATTATTATCGACGATAATGTGCTGGTAACGTTCATCGACATTACCGATCGCAAAAAAGCCGAAGAAGAAATCAGGCTTCTGAATGAAACGCTGGAGCAGCGCGTTGAAGAACGCACCATTCAGCTTAAGGAAGCCAATCAGGAGCTGGAAGCATTTTCGTACTCCGTTTCGCACGATTTGCGCGCCCCGCTTCGCCACATCAACGGATTCGTCGATTTGCTTACCGAAAATTATGCCGATTCAATTCCTGAAAAAGGATTGCATTACCTCAATGTTATTGTCAACGCATCACGCCACATGGGAACATTAATCGACGATTTACTACAGTTCTCCAGAACAGGCCGTCAGGAAATGCAGCAAACCAAGCTCGATATGAATGTGGTACTTAAGGAGGTAATTAATTTACTGAAGCCTGAAATTAAGGACCGGAAAATTGACTGGCATCTGGAACATTTACCAGCTGTATCGGGCGACCATGCACTTTTGCGGATGGTTTTATACAACCTGGTAAGCAATGCTGTGAAATTTACCAAGACTAAAGAAACCGCCACAATCCAGCTTGGATTCGCAGATTCGGAACGGGAATATACTTTTTTTGTGCGCGACAACGGAGCCGGTTTCGATATGCGTTATGCGCATAAGTTGTTCGGGGTATTCCAGCGGTTGCATACCACCAAAGAATTCGAAGGAACCGGCATCGGACTGGCCAATGTGCGCCGGATAATTCTCAGGCACGGAGGTCGCGTTTGGGCCGAATCGCAATTATACGAAGGAGCAACATTCTATTTTACTTTACCAAAACATAAGGAGACTCAAAAATGATCGTATTGAAAAAAATTCTTCTGGTTGAAGACAATCCAAACGATGTTGAACTGACGATTGAAGCTTTGTCGGAGCATAACCTTGCCAATAGGGTTGTTGTGCTTAACGACGGAGTGGAAGCAATAGATTATTTGTATTATCAGGGGCAATATCAGCACCGGGAAAAAGAGAAGCCCGCTGTGATTCTGCTCGACATTAAAATGCCCCGAATGGATGGAATAGAAGTTCTGGAGGCCATTAAAAACGACAAGGATTTAAAGTCAATTCCAATCGTCATGTTAACCTCATCGCGTGAAGAACCTGATTTAAAAAGATGTTATGAGCTTGGAGTCAATGCCTATGTAGTTAAACCAGTAAACTTTAAAGCCTTTTTTGAAGCAGTAAAATGTCTTGGAATATTCTGGGCTGTAATAAACGAACTTCCTCCTGAAGGAAAACTTTAATTGAAAACCATACAAATGCCAACCCAACTAAAAATCACTTACGATCAAATTTTATAACTATTTTTCCAGCGAATTTTAACCAATCGAACCCATAAAAATCATAAAAAAACCCGGACAAAATCCGGGTTTTGCTCTATATAAAAGTTTCCACTTATTCCCACTTGATGGTTTTCGAATCAACTGTTGCAAACTGTAAGTTGTTCCCTTTATCCACAGTCACTCCGGTTTCAGCCTTAATGGCAACCAACTCAACTACATAATTTGTATTTGTTACCGGAGATATTCCAGTAGCCCAACCCGACGAGGTCACACCAAACGAAAAATCAACAGCATCGGCACTAAGGTAAGTCGTCGAGAAAATAACTTTTTCCTTATTTTCAGAATACAAACGGATGATATATGCCTCGGCTCCTGTTACTTTATCCCAGGTTGTTTTAAGCATATGCCCGTCAAAAGATGTTGATTTTATGGTAATCGGGGCAAGTTTTTCGTCGCCAACGGCATCCTTACCATAAAGAGTTTCGCCGGTTGTTGCTGTAACTTCCATGGTATATTCGCCCTTTGCAGGCATTTCAGCGGTATATTCGGCAGCAGGCATGTAATAAACAAACTGCCCTTTATCTGCAGTGGGAGTTAGCTGTAACACCTTGCCCGGTGTGCCCGGACCTGTTACTTTACCCGATTTAATATCGAAATTTGCCGTTACATAAACGATCAAACCATATTTTATACCGGCATCGGTCTTCATATCCTGAACGATCACATCACCTACAGCCTGCAGTTGCATTGGGGTATCTTTTATACACGACACCATAGAGACAGAAACCACCGATAAACACAGCGCCCCTGCCAACCATTTCTTTAAATTTTTCATTTGAAAGTACATTTGAATTGATTACTAAAAATACGCATTATGACAACAAAAACAAATCCCGATCAATTTGGGGTTATTTGTTTAACGCAAGACGGGCGTCCTTATTTCATGGTTGCGTCGGTGCGGTTAAAAACATCAATTATTTACTTCCGGCAACTACCGTGTAAAAATCATCCGGATTAAGGTATTTCACTGCCAGTTGCATCAATTCCTCAGAAGTAACCGTACGAAGTACATGCAAATAGTTGTCGTAGAACGAGTAATCCAGGTTAAAATCGTTGATGGCCTTGAAACTGCCAGCCAAAGCAAAGGGCCCGTCGAAGTCGCGCAGGAATTCGCCCAGCAGGTAACTTTTTACCGTTTCCAGCTCGTTTTCCGAAATCAGTTCAGTTTGCAGGCGTTTCATTTCAGCGGCAATTTCGGTCAGCGTGGGTTCAACATATTCGTTGCCTACTTCGGTCGATATAACCAGGTAACTTGCTTTTTTAAAAGTCAAAGCAAAACTTCCGATTCCGTAGGTATAACCCTTTCCCTCGCGAATGTTGGCCATTAGCCTCGAACCGAAATAGCCACCCAGTATCGTAATTAAAATCGACAAGGCATGATAATCGGGATGCGTTTTCGGAACCCAGAATTTTCCAACCCTAATGGCAGATTGAATACCATTGGCTTTTTCAACATGATGTTTTTTATCGGCTGAAGAATCGATTTCGTATTCCGGAATTTCCACGTTACCGCCAAGCCAGTCGTTACCGCCAAAACGATCGTCGATCATTTGCAGTACAGCGTCATCAACTTTTCCGGCAGCAATAATGTGGCAGTTGCCCGAGTGGTAAAATGTCCGGTAGAATTTCGTCAATTCATCGCGGGTTATCCGGTCAAAATCTTCAAGCTTGTTATTGATGGTATAAGGATGTGCATCGCCAAACAATACCTGGGTAAATTTCTTCTGGCAAAGCGTGCGCACTTTCTCATTTTCGAGCAGCCACTTCTGCTTATTTTTGGCAATCAGCACCTCAAGTTCGTGCTCCGGAAAAGTTGACCGTTTGATCATATCTTCCAGCACTTCCAGAATCTGAGGAAGGTATTTCCCTAAAGTCACCACATTCACAAATCCCTGGTTCTGATCGACTGTAAGCTGAATATAGGCGCCATAATAATCAAATTTCTCAGCAATTTCGGCAGCGGTAAAGTTGGCCGAACCTTCCTCGAGCATCGAATTGCAAAGGCTTGCTACCAGATTGGCCGGTTGAAACCAGGTTCCGGCCTCAAACACAAAATCTATTTTAACCACATCCTGGGTTCCGGCATTCACGAAATGAACCGGGATACCGTTCGAAAGCAGCCGTTTTTCGGCCTTGACCATATCGATATGCTCGATTGGGTTAACTGTGGGTTGTATGGTGCGATTCAGCATGTTTTATTTTTTAGCAAAGTAATTGAGTACCGAACAGTTTTCAGGTCTGAAAATCTGTTGCGAAACCTTCTGTATTTGTTCCGGAGTAACCGCCCGGTAACTTTCAACCTGGGTATTGATCAGGCTGGCATCCTGAAGAATTTCGTTGGTTGCCAGGTTCATCGCTTTGGTCAGGTAATTCATTTCGCCGTACACAATGTTGGCTTCCACCTTATTTTTCACCTTTTCAAGTTCATAATCCGGCACACGATCCTGTTTCATCCGGTCGAGTTCGGCTTCAATGGCTTTGCGGGCAGTTTCGAGCGAAACGCCATCGCTTGGTTTTCCTGAAACCACAAACAATCCGGGTTCATAATCGCCCGAAAGATACGCGTCAAGTTCGGTAAACAGTTTTTCTTTCTGAACCAGATTCAGATACATGCGCGACGAGTTTCCGTTCGAAAGCACATCCGAAACCAAATCGGTAGCATAATACATCGGATCGATCCGGTCGGTCATATGATAAGCCATGTAAATCGTATCGTTTGGCACTTCGCGGTAAACCGTTTGCTCGCGGATTTCAGTCTGAACCGGTTCCTGCGGAATGTTGCGTGATTGCACGTTCCGGTTCGGAATGGGACCAAACCATTTTTCGGCCAAACCTACAACCTGCTCAAAATCAACATCGCCTGAAACCACCAAAACAGCATTATCAGGAGCATAATGAGTAAAGAAAAAATCTTTCACCTGCTGCATCGTAGCTTTTTCGATGTGGCTGATTTCTCGACCAATTGTCGGCCATTGATAAGGATGAACTTTGTAAGCCAACTGGCGCAGCAAAGGCCACACATCGCCATAAGGCTGATTTAGCTGCCGTTGCTTGAATTCTTCGATCACCACATTTCGCTGGACATCCAGACTGGTTTTAGAGAATGCCAGTTCAAGCATCCGGTCAGATTCGAGCCAAAATCCGGTTTCAATATTGTTTTTGGGTAAAGTCAGGTAATAATTGGTGAGGTCGTTCGAAGTGTAGGCATTATTATCGCCACCGGCCCTTTGCAAAGGCTCGTCGTACGACGGAATATGCTTCGATCCGCCAAACATCAGGTGTTCAAAAAGATGGGCAAAGCCGGTGCGATCAGGATGTTCGTCGCGCGAGCCCACATTGTAGCAAACATTAACTGCCACCATTGGTGTAGTTTTATCCTGGTGAACAATCACCCTCAATCCGTTTGCTAACCGAGTACGTTCAAAATGTATCATAAATAAGTTCCAAGTTCAAAATTTCAAATTCCAAGTTCAATCAATACCTGATCCCGCTTGAAAACAGTCCTTCAGTAATTCATTCCTTCAATCCGCCAGTTTAATTAAAATTCAAACTGATCCGAATTCATTCTCTTTTTGGCCGCCAGGTATTCAGAAATCAGATTTTTCATGATGGTTTCAACCGGCAGTATTTCATTAATAATGGATGCTACCTGCCCAATTTCAAGTTCGCCCTTTTCGAGGTCACCTTCAAACATTCCAATTTTGGCGCGTCCTCGTCCGAGCATTGCGCGCAAGTCATCGGCGCTGGCACCTTCCTGCTCCATTTTATTGATCGTCTGAAAAAAATCATTCTTGATCAAGCGGACAGCACCAATTTTTTTCAATGCCAGCTTCGTATCTCCTTCGGTTAACCCAACCACCATCTTCTTGAAATCGGGATGTGCCGATGATTCTTCGGAAATAGCAAAACGCGATCCGATTTGAACCCCATCGGCACCAAGAGACATTGCCGCCAAAATAGCATCACCGGTGCCAATTCCTCCGGCTGCCATCAATGGCAAAGATGATACCCGGCGCACAGCCGGAATCAAGGTCAGTGTGGTGGTTTCTTCTTTCCCGTTGTGTCCTCCGGCTTCAAAACCTTCGGCAACAATGGCGTCAACTCCGGCTTGTTCGCATTTCAGCGCAAAAGCCGAACTGGCAATAACATGAGTAACAACAATTCCTCTTTCTTTTAGCCAGGAAGTATATTTTTTAGGGCTTCCGGCTGAAGTAAACACCACAGGAACCTTCTCATCAGCAATAATGTTCATAATGGTATCCAATTCAGGATAAAACAACGGAACATTTACACCAAAAGGCTTATCTGTGGCTTGTTTGATCTTTTGAATATGCTCGCGAAGTGTTTCGGGGTGCATCGATCCGGCGCCAATAAGCCCCAGTCCGCCATTGTTACTAACTGCCGCAGCCAGCCTCCACCCACTGCACCAAACCATTCCGCCCGAAATGATTGGATATTTTATCCCAAAAAGATTACAAATCCGATTTTCCATGTCCAAATTCTATTCTGAAAGTGGATGCAAAGGTATTAAATTAATGGCGACGGGACCTATATGATCAGAACATGATTGAATGAAGGGAAAACCGATGTCTAAAAACTATTGAAGGATAAATTTACTGGTTTTTACCTTTTCATGATTCCATAGTTGAATAAAATATATTCCCTTGGGTAAGCTGCTTAAATCAATCATCCCATCTTCAATGAAATCAATACGTTTGGAATAAACTAAATTCCCATTTAATCCGGAGATATTTATCAGGTAAGGCTCATCTAAATTGGTTTTCCATTTCAAGTTTATGATACCACTTGAGGGATTTGGGAAAACAGAAAGTTCTGAAAAGGGTAAGACAGCTTGGGTATTTGTGATTTGATCCGAAAAAATAAATGGTTTTGTAGGAAGAGTTAAATCCATATTCTCTAAATCTAATAATCTATTTCCCTTTGTCGTATCGTTGACTTTCATTTCCAAACCAGCATTTGGAGCCGCTAAACTATTTGTAAAAAACTTATATTCATACATTCCGTACTGACTGATTGGGACGATTGCAGAATAAACTGTTCCCGATTCGAGTGTAAGCTGATTTCTTGGATTCCACCAATTAAAATCTCCCTTGACAAATACTTTGTGCGTTGCCGGATTAAAATAACCGGCTTGTATCATGGCAGCCATATCGACCGAGAACTTGACGTTAACCAGTTTCGTCTGGTCAAGATAGTTGTCCAGAAAGGCTTCCCAACCGGCCTGCAAATCATCCAGATTGGTATAGCCAATGTCGGCATAGTTCATATTTTCAACAAATTTGGCCATAGCAGCCTCACCCTTTGTTTTAATGATAAAATACCCAACAATATACGAATAGGGATAACCGTTCCGCGAGTCCGTAAAGAGCTTATCAATTTGGGGTTTTCCAAACTGCTGCACATCCGATTTGATCCAATCTTTGGTCGAGATTTGCCGACCGTAGTATGTAGCCACACCTTCGTTGAGCCAGGCTGGCAAAGTGACTTTGGTTTTCCATGCATTCACACAATGCGTAAATTCATGAACCAATACATCAACGCTACCATTATAATCCACTTTTGTAGGCGACACGGTAGTAATTAATGTTTTTCCCCAGGCGCTGCCAGTTGCCCATTCCCCAGACTCAGGAAAACCATTAGCCAAGTGCAAAGCATCCAGATTTTTATAAATGTAAATGTTGATTTTTTCGGTTACAGTAGCTTGCAAGGCAGAAACAATCCGGGTATAATTCTGCTCAAGTCGAGAAGAATAGTCATTGATAATATCATTTTCCTGAGAGGTACAATAAAAATTAAAATGTTCGGTCGATTTAGTTAGCACCATATCTTCGTCGTTGTAATATACAACCGCCAGAATCAGGTCATTTGTTCCCATCTGAAGTCGTCGATTCCTCTTGGAACCGTAGTAAGTTTGGAATTGAAAATCCTTTTCCATTCCACTATTTGCCGCTCCTGGTGTAGAAATACAATATTTATACTCTTGCCAGCTGTTTTCGTTAAGCGGAACAGTAGTCGTATAAATATTATCACCACCAGCTACCATTTGGTTGGTCTTTTCCCAATTGTTAAACGAGCCACACACATAAACCTTATCCGTCGAGGGGTCAAATTTATTTTGATTTATCAGAAAGCTTAAATCGACAGAGAATCGAACATTCTTATTGGAAGAAAAAACTGAAATAGAAAATAACAGAAAAATATAACTAAGAACGATTTGAGGTTTCATAAGGCAATCGATGTTTAGTAATACTATCTTCAAATTTACATTTTATTGATAATAATACATAAACTCAATGACTTTTTTTTTATCTGATTGCCTTATAATTAGACAAACTTATGATTCTTCTACAATCACTTTTTCGAGCTCGGTGGTAAGCTGAACAATCGAAATATGGTGCATCAATTCACCCTGCGAGGCCAGCGAGATATTCCCGGTTTCTTCAGAAACCACAATGGCGATGGCATCGGTAACCTCCGAAATACCAACCGCTGCGCGGTGCCTGAGCCCCAGATTGGGATCGAGATCGTGCCGCTCGGTA
This sequence comes from Prolixibacteraceae bacterium, assembly GCA_963678915.1. Classification (GTDB taxonomy): domain Bacteria; phylum Bacteroidota; class Bacteroidia; order Bacteroidales; family Prolixibacteraceae; genus Aquipluma. The sequence continues at coordinate 3,902,600 of OY787458.1, read as the reverse complement.
AGCGGAAGAATACAACGGGCAGCAGCAATCCGGTTTCCGAGCACAACAACTGCTCCATCGTGCAACGGTGTGTTTTTAAAAAAGATTGTTTCGAGCAATGCCGACGAAATCCGCGCATTCATCTTTTCACCCGATCGAATAATATCTTTCAGTTCCGATTTCAGCGGAATTACGATCAGCGCACCGGTTTTCGTACGCGCCATATTATCGCATGCCCTTATTATTTCCTTGATATGCTGATTGGTGGCCGGTTTTATTTTTTCAGACGCAAACAATTTATCTAATCCGAAGCTCCTTTTCGTTTGATAATTTGTGCCGATCAACAACAAAAAGCGGCGGATTTCCTGCTGAAAAACCACAATCAGTGCCAGCACTCCCACCCCAATAAACTGGCCCATTAAGGTACTGAGCAATTCAAGGTTCAGTGCTTTTATAATCAGCCAGCTCACATACACCAGGAAAAAGCCAATAAATATGCTGAAGGCCACGGTTCCCTTGATAATGCGATACATCTGGTACAACAGAATTGAAACCAGGAGAATATCGATTACATCCAAAGCCCTTATCGTGATAAATAACATCATACCTTTAAGTGAAAAGTATATTTTGAAACAACGTCATGCTGAACTTGTTTCAGCATCCCGCCATTGAAAAGCCCCTGAAACAAGTTCAGGGAGACGGCAACGAATCAATACTTTTTTATTCGGATGTTGACCGAACCATATTCAAAATCCGGACAGCCTCAACAGCCTCACGAACATCGTGAACCCTTAATATATCAGCACCTCCCATCAGGGCCAAAGTATTAATTACCGATGTTCCGTTAAGTGCTTCGTCAGGATTCGTTTTTAGCAATTTATAAATCATCGATTTACGCGAAACACCTACCAACAAAGGCAACTGGAATACTTTAAACGAATCGAGCCGGTTCAGCAATTCGTAATTGTGCTCAAGGTTTTTGCCAAAGCCAAAACCCGGATCAATAATCACGTCTTTCACTCCGGCTTTGGTAAGCTTCTTAACCCTTTCGGTAAAGAAAAGTGAAATATCGCGAATAATATCGTCGTATTCGGGGTTTTCCTGCATTTTGAGCGGAGTTCCCTGCATGTGCATCAAAATATACGGAACCCCAAGTTTCCCGATGGTATCAAACATGTGAGTATCGAAATTTCCTCCGGAAACATCGTTCACCATGCACGGACCACAATCTTCGATAACCTTCAGCGCCACCCACGAACGATAGGTGTCAATCGAAATAAAAGCATCAGGAAAATTCTTCTTAACAGCTTTCACGGCCGGCAGCAGGCGGTCAATCTCTTCTTTGGTCGAGATGGCCTCAGCTCCGGGTTGGGTGGATAAAGCGCCAATATCGATAACCGTTCCGCCCTGTTCCAAAATTTCTTCGGCACGACGAACAACCTTCTTCTCTGTTTTATACTTACCTCCATCGAAAAACGAATCGGGAGTAACATTCAGAATACCCATTACGACAGGTTGTGCAAGATTTAAAATCTGCCCGTTGAGATTGATGGTGTTCTTGCGTTTCAGAAATTTAGTTGCAGTTGTGGTGATTAACATACGATAAAATTTTGAGCCTTGAAAACATGTGGTTTACAAAAGTAAAATAAAAAGCAATCAAAAAAAACACATAATTACTAGTTTAATAGTTTGATTTATGGATGGTTTTTCAGCTTTTTATCCCGCACATCGCAATAAAAAGGATAGCATTACGAAGGCATTTAATGGAATAAAATTAATATTTTTACGACTTGAATAATTACGATAATCATGGATAAAACAAGCCAGCAATACGATCACGTCATTAGTGTATGTCAGGATATTTTCACCAAGAAAATGAAGGATTACGGCATCGCCTGGCGTATTCTTCGCCCCAGCTCGATGACTGATCAGATTTACATTAAAGCCCAGCGCATCAGAAGTATCGAACAAAAAGGAGTCAGCAAGATTGACGAAGGCGTTCGCTCTGAATACATTGGCATTGTAAATTACTGTATTATGGCGCTTATCCAGCTCGAAAAAGGAACTTCGGAAACCGACGACCTTACCGAGGAGGAAACTTTGAGCCTGTATATCAGACATTTTGCTGAAGCCAAAGACCTGATGATGGCCAAAAACCACGATTACGACGAAGCCTGGCGAAACATGCGGATGAGTTCGTACACCGATTTAATTTTGATGAAACTGAAACGGACCAAGCAAATTGAAGATAACCTTGGAAAAACAATAATCTCTGAAGGAATTGAGGCAAATTACCTCGATATGATCAATTATGCCGTTTTTGCGTTAATTAAGATCGAATTCTAAAATTTTACGCTCATGTTTAAACACGTTGCACGCATTCTGATTGGATTAACGTTCGTATTTTCTGGTTTTGTAAAAGGAATCGACCCCTGGGGCTCGGCCTACAAATTCACCGATTATTTCAATGCCTTTCATATGCCATGGATTACCAGCCTGGCTTTTGCGCTGGGGGTTTTACTTGCAGCAGCCGAGTTTTTCCTGGGCGTGGCATTTCTCTTTAATTTTCTGATCAGGATTACAAGCTGGTTTATGCTGGCGTTCATGTTGTTTTTCACCGGATTGACCTTTTATTTGGCGCTCACCAACCCGGTTACCGACTGTGGCTGCTTTGGCGATGCGCTGGTTATCACCAACTGGCAAACCTTCTATAAAAACATCGTTTTGCTTGCCCTCGCCATTTTCGTTTTCATACAACGGAAAAATTTTACTGGTAAAAACGGACCTGTGTTGTCGGTAGCCCTCACTGTCTCGACAATGACCGTATATTTTTACCTGGTGGCCTATTCATACAATCACCTGCCCATCATCGATTTCAGCCCGTACAAGGTTGGGGTAAATATTCCTGATGCCATGAAGATTCCGGATAATGCGCCCAAAGCCATTTATAAAAACGAATTCGTTTACAAAAACCTGAAAACCGGCGAAGAAAAGGAATTTGCAGAGGCCGACATCCCATGGAAAGATACCCTGAACTGGAAATTTGTAAAAGCCAAAGATGCCGTTTTGGTGCAGAAAGGTTACACACCGCCAATTCACGATTTCAGAATTGAAACTCCGGAAGGCGAAGACATTAAGGATTTCTTTCTGTACGACGAAAAATATACGTTCATCGTTATTGCCTCCAACCTTCAGAAAACCAACAAAGAAGGGATGAAACGAATCGCAGAACTGGCCACTGCAGCGAAAGCCAAGGGGTACAACTTCATCGCTTTAACATCAACTTCGCCCGATAGTTTTGAGGCTTTCAAGAGCGAAACCGGAGCCAACTTCGATTTTTTCAATGCCGACGAAATCACGCTGAAGACCATTGTCCGCTCAAATCCCGGAATGATTGTGCTGAAAAAAGGAACCATTCAGAAGAAGTACCATTTCAACGATATTCCGAAGCCAGAACAGCTCGATGAAGAATTAAATTAAAACAGGCTGAAGACGAAAGCAAAAGCGAATAATCAGACAATTATTCCTTCTGCCGTTCAATCCTTCAGTTAATACTAAAAGCCGGATTTTACCGTTCGGATAGAAAGCCGAATTTTGACACCTATGCGTAAACTAATTATATTAATCATTCTTCAGGCATTTATTTATCCGATGGCTTTTTGCCAAATTGGCGGTGAATACACTTACGATTTTCTCAACCTTACCAATTCGGCACGGATGGCTGCTTTAGGCGGCAACCAGGTTGCACTGAACGACTCGACCGACCTTAACGTTTCGTATAACAACCCGTCGTTGCTTAATCCGGAAATGAAAAACCAACTGGCGGTAAACTATGTCGATTATTTTGCCGGGGTCAATTATGGATATGCGGCTTATTCGTTTGGCACTCCCCTGCCCGGAAACCTGGCGGTTGGCGTACATTACATCAACTATGGCAAATTTGACGAAACACTGGCCACCGGCGAAAAAACCGGTGCTACATTCAATGCCGCCGAATACGCTTTCAATATTATTTGGTCCGATCGCTACAAGCAATTCGGGTATGGAGTAAACCTGAAACCAATACTTTCGACATTCGAGAGTTACCAGTCGATAGGTTTTGCTGCCGACCTGGGCTTGAGCTATTACAGCAAAAGCCAAAACACAGTGGCAGCCCTTGTGGCCCGAAACATAGGCACGCAAATAACAACCTATTACGAAGGAGCCGAAAACGAGTCAATCCCTTTTGATCTGCAGTTTGGTGTTTCGCAACGCCTGCAACATGCGCCAATCCGGTTAGCTGCAACTTTGCAACACCTTCAGAAATGGGATTTAGCCAAGCCTGAAGAAGACAACTCGGGCACCACAACCGTTTACAAGGAAGACAATTTCACCAAGAAATTTATGCGCCATATGGTTTTAGGGGTTGAGTTACTTCCTTCGCCCAATTTTACTATTCGGGCAGGTTACAATTACCAGCTGCGCCAGGAAATGAAACTGGACGAAAAAATGTCAACCGTTGGGTTCTCGTGGGGATTCGGCTTCCGCATCAAGCGTTTCCAAATCAATTACGGTTCGGCCCGTTACCATCTGGCTGGTTCAAGCAATTTGATTTCGATAGCCATCAATCTCAATGAAGGGTTAATAAGGAATTAACAGCTGACTATGGATATTTGTGCTTTCCACCTGTTTCTTCGCGATAAAAATCAGCTGAAATCCAAGATCAAGAGGTGCTGATTGCCGTTAGCTCCAGCTGCTGCAAAGATCATATCCGGGCAGACTTTAAATGTGCCCCTATGAATTCGTATAACGGCATTATTTATATTTATAATGCCATTATTGATACACATAACGGCATTTTTGCATTCAAAACGGCGTTATAACAATTCATAACGGCATTATTGCAATTGCAAGCCGCCATCAGCAGGTGTGAAATCGCATGGTGTCAGTCAGCTTTTGTATTCGTACTGTTGTCCAAACTTTTCACATAATCTTTCTGACAAAAATCAAAGGAAATTCCGCTTATCCTGTGTTTCTTTGTGCTTCGATTTAAAATTCAATGTATGACTTTCCTTCCGAACGATAAAGTTTTCAGCGCTAAATGGTTTCGCGACTACAGTATGATTGTGATTGGTGCATTTATTCTGGCTGTAGGATTTGTATTTTTCATATCGCCCCACCGTATTGTGCCGGGCGGCGTGTATGGTGTCGCCATCGTTGTTCACTACATGACACAAGGCATGTTCTCGTTTTGGCCTGACGGTTTCCCGATTGGGTTATTCGGTTTAATCCTGAATGTTCCGCTGACCATCGCCGGAATCAAGATTCTGGGTCCGCGTTTTGGTGTAAAAACGGTGGTTGGATTTGTGCTGTCGTCGGTTTTTATGGACATGATTACCTACATGCGCGTTGACGGCGATGCCCCGCTGGTAGCCGATATTTTACTGTCGTGTGTGTTTGGCGGTGTGCTGGTTGGATTCGGACTCGGGTTAATCTTTAAAGCACGCGCAACCTCAGGCGGATCGGACATCATTGCCATGATTATTGCCAAATATACCCGCATCCAGCTCGGACAACTGATGATTTACGTTGATTCGACCATCGTTCTGCTCAGTTTGGTGGCCTTCAAAGACTGGCAAATTCCACTCTATTCGTGGGTGGTTATTTACATCACCGGGCGAGCCATCGACCTTGTTTTGGAGGGGGGCGATTACAACAAAGCGCTGATTATCATTTCTGAAAAACACGAAGAAATCAAGCATAAAATACTAGTTGACCTGGAACGTGGCGGAACTTACCTGAAAGGAAGCGGCATGTTTACCGGAAACGACAAACACATTATTTACACGGTGGTTAGCCGTCGCGAAGTTGCCATTCTCGAAGAATTCATCAGCACCATTGATCCTGATGCGTTTATCACAGTGATGGACACGCACGAAATTCTGGGCGAAGGTTTCCAGTCGCTGAAACACAAAGTTCAGGAATAAAAAAGCAGGGATGTAAAAATTTGAGAATGAGAAGATTTGGAGATGAATCTACTGCTAGTAGCATGGGGCTTGGGGCATAGAGGTTTTCTCAACTCCAAACTTTAGTGCACTAGGCACTTAGAACTTGCAATTCATCTCCTTGCGAACAAAAAAATAACTGTTGTTGCCCGCATTATGGTTCAGTAATTTCTTAAATTTGGCTACAGTCCTTTGCAAATAACATTACCAGACCATGAAGCGAGTCTTCCTTTTCATATTAATCACCTTTTTATTCCTTTCGGCTGTTGATGCCCAGAAAGTAGGATTGGTACTGAGTGGAGGCGGAGCAAAAGGACTGGCACACATTGCCGTCATTCGTGCCCTCGAAGAAAACGGAATCCCGATTGATTACATTGCCGGAACATCGATGGGGGCCATTGTGGCCGGGTTGTATGCTGCAGGTTATTCGCCCGACGAAATGGAAAAACTGTTTAAATCGGAGCAGTTTAAATTCTGGTCAACCGGGCAAATTCAGGAGGAATACCGCTATTTCTTCAGCAAACGGGAAGACGATCCATCGTGGTTTGAACTCGACCTGCTCAAGAAAGCCGATAAGCTGAAAATAATGCCTCCCACCAGCCTCATTCCTGAAGAACAGATGGACTTTGCCTTCATGGAAATGTTTTCGTCGGTAAATGCCATCAACAAAGGCGATTTCAACAGGCTTTTCGTTCCCTATTTTTGTATTGCCACCGATGTGTACAACAACCGCAAAGTGGTACTGCGACAGGGCGATTTGGGCGAAGCGATTCGTGCATCAATGACTTTTCCGCTGTATTTTAAACCCATTGAGATTGATGGTTCGCTGTTTTTTGATGGCGGAATTGTGAATAATTTCCCGGTTCAGGATATGAAAGAGCTTTTCAATCCGGATGTAATTATTGGCCACAACGTTGCCAACAATCCGGAAAAGCCCGACCCCGACAACATTATGGCGCAAATCGAAAATATGATCATGCAAAAGACCGATTACACTATCGATCCGCAGGACGGGATTTTCATGGAAACAACTTTCGACAATGTCGGGTTGCTCGATTTCAAAAAGATTGACCAGATTGAAAAGGCCGGATACGAAACGACGAACAAATCTATCGAAACCATAAAAAACCGCATCAGCCGGCGAATCAGACCCACTGAGATTCAGCAAAAACGGCAACAATTCAACCTAAAAAAACCAACAATGAATTTCCAGAACATTCAGGTTGACGGAGTAACCGACGGCATGCAGCGCCAATACATCATTCAAAGCCTGAAGCACAATGCGAACATTGTTGACCTGACGGAACTGAAAAAAGAATACTTCAAGCTGGTGGCCGACCCGCAAATAAAATCGCTGCGGCCAGTTGCCCGGTACAATTCAGAAACCGGCTACTTCGATTTGCACGTGATGGCCAAACAAAACACGCCCATGCAAATTAAATTCGGAGCAAATGTATCGACCCGGCCGATTAACCAGGGGTTTATCAGCGGTGATTACCGCCTGTTCAATAAACGTTCGTACACCTTGAGCACCAACATGTATTTTGGGCGTTTCTACAGCTCGATAAAGGCGGGAGCGCGCATTGATTACCCAACCCAATTACCATTTTACCTCGCGGGTTACTTCACTTTAAACCGCTGGGACTATTATTCATCGACAACCGAATTTGTTTTCGAAGATGTTCGCCCGCCATACGTTATCCAGAACGAAAGCAACTTCAGGCTGGAAATGGGACTCCCACTCGATACCTGGGGCAAACTTACCATGGGTGGGTCGTTTTCGAATGCGAAGGACAAATATTACCTGAACGAATCGATTAAAGTAACTGATACCGCCGACCGGACCAACTTTGAAGCCGTCACCGGATCGGCTAATATCCTGTCGAATACCTTTAACGACAAACAATATCCTACGGAAGGAATATCGTCGTGCCTGTCGCTTAACTACATTTCAGGAAAGGAAGAAAATGTTCCGGGAAGCACATCAAACAGTACTATCTTGCAGGAATTTAATCACAACTTTTACCTTCTGAAAGGAAATTACGACCGGTATTTCAAAATCAGCCGCCATTTTGCGCTCGGACTTATGGCCGAAGGCGTTTTCAGCAACAAAAAGCCTTTCAGCAACTATGTTTCAACGGTTCTGTCGGCGCCATCGTTTAACCCGATTCCGCACAGCAAAACCATTTACCTGAATGAATTTCATGCCAATAAATATGTGGCTTCAGGAATTAAAGGTGTTTTTGTTTTTTCGGATGCGCTACATCTCAGGGCCGAAGTGTATGGTTTTGCGCCTGTAAGGGAAATTATGGAAACCACAAACCACATGGCTATTTACAGCGATAAAAATTTCTCATCCGTTAAATTTATGGGCACGGGTGCTTTGGTATTTCAATCGGCTATTGGGCCAATCAGTTTTTCGGTTAGTTACTACGATAAAAGTCAAACGAATCTATTCGCTATGCTGAACGTGGGATACATTCTCTTCAACAAAAGGGGCTATTAAATTTCTCCGGACAATGGAAGCGAAGTAAAACAGAAGGCTTACTTTTGCTACTTATACAAATCCCTAAAATTGATAATCATGCTAAAAGTAAACGAATACTTTGGAGGAACGGTAAAATCGATCGCGCTTGAAAACGCTGAAGGTATTGCCACTGTTGGTGTTATGGAAGCCGGCGAGTATGAATTTGGTACCTCAACCATTGAGCACATGACCGTTACAAGTGGAATTCTCGATGTTATGCTTCCGGGCGAAACCGTTTGGACAACCTATTTGAAAGGCGAAACATTCGTTGTTGCCAAAGATGTAAAATTCAAGGTAAAAGCAGACGGGCAAGTGGCTTATTACTGTCTTTACGTATAGAAACCCAAAGAAAAAAGTCATCAGGAAAGTTTATATTGCATTTTCCTGATGACTTTTTACCCTTTGCCCCATGCCCTTTGCTCTATGCCATAAGGTACGGTTTCAGTATTTCATCCATAGCAGCAATCCAGGCTGGCGAATCGTTCAGACTTTCCACCATTTGCAGTTTTTCGCCGCCTTCGTGTTCAAACATTTCCTTGTATTCGTAGCCAATCTCAACGGTTGTCTCCAGACAATCTGCCACAAACGACGGTGCAACCACCAATATATTTTTGCATCCCGATTTTGCCCTTTCCATCAGGTTTTTATCGGTAAACGGTGTCATCCAGTTATTCGAAAGCCGCGACTGGAACGAAACCGAATATTGTTCGCGCTTCAAACCTACCCGTTTGGCCAGCTCGCGGGTAGTTTGGTAACAGGTAGCCTTGTAGCAGAATTTCCCAAATGCAGGCAGTTCGTTTTCGCAATTGCACGAAGTAATTAATTCGGCCGGATGGTTCTTTTCCAGATGCCGGTTGGGCAAACCATGATAGGTAAATACCACATGGTCGAAATTGTCAGGATTACACGATTTGATTCGTTCGGCGAACGCTTCAAGAAACGCCGGATGATCGTAAAACTGATTGATGACAAGGGTTTCAGGAATGGTATTCCATTTTCGCATCCCGTCGATTACCGCCTGAATAGCCGTTCCGTTGGTTGATGAAGCATATTGCGGAAACTGCGGAAATACAACAACCCGGTCGTAATTACCTTTCTGGATCTCGGCCAAGGCTTTTTTCACCGAAGGATTTCCATATCGCATGGCCATAAAAACATCAGCTTTTGTTCCAAGCCTCTCCTGTAATCCGGCTTTTAGCCGTTCGGAGTAAAACAGCAATGGAGACCCTTCGGGCGTCCACAGCCGTTGGTATAATTTGGTTGATTTTGGAGCCCTGAATGGAACAATAATCAGGTTAACCAGTATTTTCTGAAGTACCAAAGGGATATCAATTACCCGGCGGTCGTTCAGAAACTCGCTTAAATAACGGCGAACGGCACTCACTTTGGGCTCGTCGGGCGTACCCACATTAATCAGGATTACAGCAGTTTTTTTACTTTCCATGCGTTAATTTTCAATTCTTAATCAGATTTGTTCAGTCATTAAAACAAAAGTTTCAACAAATTGATCATTGCAAAGACAACTTTTAAACTCTGGCGTAAAACACAACGCCCACGCGGGAGATATGATCGATTAAATCGGGATTGGAAATTTGAGAAATAATTGAAAGATCGAAGGTGTATGGCAGCAGCAAGTCGTCGAGCTCCCACGAAATCGTATTTAAAACTGTTGAGTTGAGTGATTCTCCCTGCAAAGTCAGATCAATGTCCGAAGCTGACTTAAAATTTCCGCGGGCACGCGAACCATATAAAATCGCTTTCTCAACTTCAGGATGATCCTGAAATACCCCGCAAATGGCTTCAATGGCCTCGTCTTTTAATCCGAACTTCATAATTCAATATCAAAAAGTCCCTTCCGGTCACCGGCTTTCATTGACTGCATTTTCCGTAAAAATTCGAGGAACAAAGGATGATAAACCGTGATGATTTTCTGGATAATTTCTTCTGCAATTTCTTCATTGTAGGTGTGCGAAGTCTCATTGCGGCTTTTGATCATATCCATCCAACTTTCGGCATTGGTAATCAAACCCATTTTAAATGCATCGCGGGTGGCATCGCGCGATCCGTTAATTTCATTGTTGCCCTGAAATTCAGCATAGTCCTTCATCACGTTCCACGCTAACTGATGGGTGTATTCAAATCGCTGAATCAAGCCTTCCTTCATTATTTCCTTCAATTGCTCCTCAAGAGGCACATAACCCTCAATATTGCCTTTCACAGCATCAACAGCCGAGGCTAACTTCCTGAAAGCCTTTTGATAATTGGAAAAACGTTGTTCCCAGCGAATATCTTTTGGATCGGTACTCATAGCTGTAATCGGTCAGAAAATTTACTTCCGGACGTGGTGTGGCATTTCCATCGGTATTTCGAACGACATCTCGACAACGCCTTTGAATTCGCCATTTTCCATCCAGGGTGTTTGGTGAATCATTTTGTGGATGCCGTTTTTTTCGATGGTGTACGAATTGGGAATAGGTTCGGCGAGCATTTTCATCAATAAACTGCGCGATGGCTCGGGATGACAATCAATCAGGCTTTTGCCCAGCAGATCACCCCCACCCGATTTCGCAAACACCGCATTCGACCGCTCGTTCATATAAACCACTATTCCATCGCGGTCGCAAACAGTTATTGCGCCTAAAAATCCATCAGTCCAGTTCATTCAAATTTATTATTGATGATTTATTATTTATTCATTGAATTATCGCGTAGTGCCTAAAGTGAACTAGAGTCCTAAGTTGAAAAACGATACGGGTTTCGCGTTACGGGTTAAATTGCTAAATTGCTATTAACCATTCAGCCATTTAACCATACAACCATTTTTATTTTCAAATCTTCACATCCTCAAATTTTCAAAATCTTCTAAGCTTTGGGTTTGTGCTGGTAAAACCGTACCCAATCAATCTCAAAGCGGTGAGGCAAATCGCCAACAGGCTCGGCCACAACAATCGAGGCGACATTCAGGTGCATTTTAAAGGCCGGAACATTGTGGCTCACGGTAAATACCTCTTTCCCGTTAATTTTCCAGGTTAGCGAATGCGAATTCCATTCGAGCCTGAAAATATAAAATTCACCGGCTTTCAATCCGGAAATGCTTTCGCATTCAGCCTGAATTCCTTCTGCCGATTTGGTGAGTAGTCCAACACGATTTTTAACGCCCATTTCAACCAGGTTTACCTGCGGCGAGGTTTCTTCGCCCAACAAATAAATAGCATCGACCAAATTGGCAGCTGGCGCATATTTTACCTTGGCCTCCAGAATTCCGTGTTTCCACCATTCGCCGCCGGCAGTCGAAACGATTCCTGAAGAGTAGTCAAATTCATTTTCAACAAATCCGAACGGAATCTGCCACTGCATGCCCTGGGTCTTTTCTTTGCGTACCTCAATTTTCAGGGTATTATACTCAACCGAAATGTTACGGCCTTCGGTAAAAGCATGCAAATCGCCAAGTTGCGAGAAGTTGCGCCCCAGACTTTGACTGCCCCAGTGCGACTGAGGTAGCCACAACTGTGAGTCGAGTTTGGCCGATTTGAAACGGTCTTCAAAAACCAGATCCCACTTTTTGAAAAAGTCAAACGCATTCGAATTATGGTATTTCAAATAGTTGACAAGCTGAGGGGCTTTCTTTAATTCGGCAAACCGAACTTCTTTGGCATATTCTTCGGTTTTTTCCCACTTATGTTTGTCTTCAAGGTAGCTAACCCTGGCTTTAAACTCATCCGAGCCGGTAATTTTCTGAAGTTCTTCGTAGCGTTTCCGTTCAACCGAATCTTTAATCTGCTGATAATTTTTGTATTCGGGCGATTTGGCAAAATGCTCGTAAAATTTTATGTTGTCCGAATCCTTCAGCTTATGATATTCTGCATTTTTGGCATATTCATCGCTTTTCTCGTCCTTTTTCTTCTGGCTGTCAAACGAGGCGCTGTGCACTGTTTCCTTAAGTTTTTTGTATTTGGCCAGTTCTTCCGAAGAAGAAATCTTTTCAAATCGCTTCAGATCATCCGATTCCAGGGTGTCATAAAACTTCCGGAGCCGGCTGTTTCGTTCAAGTTTTTTGAATTCGGCCAATTGAGCCTCCTCTTTACTGCCCTTAAAAACCAGATGCTGTATCTCTTTTTTCCGTTGATGGAAAGTAGCCGATTTTAACAACATATCGAGTTCGTTGTACTCGTTCAATTCCGGAGATTTTTCAAACTCGCAGAACATTTGATAATCAGCAAGTAGAGCATCGTGTGCTGCTTCAAGTTTTGCAGTTGATTTAATTAACCCGAAAGTACTGGCAATAAAAAGTTTAAACGACATAATCAGTTTTTTTTGATCTGAATTTCGAAGTGTTAAAAATAACAAATAAAATAAACAACTCCATTCTTTTCGAACTTCGCATGAAAAACGTTAAATTCATGCTATAAATTTTTGCCTGGCATTAAAAAATTTGCGTATTAGTGTTATCTGTTATAAAAAAGTTCCAACGGCATGGAATAGCCATTCATAAAATTCCGGTTTATGCAGGCATTTGCGTCCATGGCCATTTCATTCGAAAATTATTCAATTTATAATTAGGTGTTAATTATCTTTTCAACTGTCTTTAGTTAAATTTAATAATATCCGGAAAATTTTGTCCGGTTAAGCATTGATTCTTTATTATTGCTCATAATTCAGGCGTATTTTGTTCACGTATTCTGCAAACTAAATAGTTCAAAATGAAAAACACAGGAAAGCTGCTTTTAGCACTGATTTTATTTTTCTCGCTTCACACCGCCTTTGGTCAAAACTTCTTGGATAAAGAACTTTCACCGGGCAAAACTTATATTTTACTGGCTCACCCAACCGTTACGAACATTCAAACAATCAATTTTTTAGTTAGTAATAATATTCTCCAGTTGCATGGTGTCGAGTTTGTTGGTGTCTATTCAACTGCTGAGGCGTATGATTATAAACAAAGTATCGCATTGATCAAAAAGCCGGATATGGGCAAATTTCACCTTCAGAAAGTTGACGAAGTGATGAGCTCGGGGCAGATATACCGTCAAAATGAGTGGACGCCCACATTTAAAAAGTTGTTCGACAATTCAGTAGGAATTTTCTTCTTTGGCGGGCCAGATATTCAGCCCGAAGTTTACAAACAGCAAAACAAATATTCGGTGGTGACCGACCCTAACAGGCATTTGTTCGAACTCAGTTTCCTGTTTCACCTGCTGGGCGGATACCAAAATTCTGAGTTTATCCCACTTCTTCAGCAAAAACCAGCCTATTTCGTCACCGGATTCTGCCTTGGCTTGCAAACCATGAACGTGGCTACCGGCGGCACATTAACCCAGGATATTCCGGCACAAACCTATGGTAAGAAAAATGCCGAGGAAACCCTGAAACTGAAGAAAGATCAGCAGCACCGCAACTACTGGACTGAAATTACCAAAGATACTTTGCTGATGGCAAATAGCTTTCACCAGATTACTTACACCGCTCATCCGTTTTTTCCTGAAAAGGTGAAAGCCGACAGCAAACTGAACCCACTGGTTTTGAGCAGCCATCATCAGTCGATTGACGAATTGGGCAAAAACCTGATTGTGACCGCGACATCACTTGATGGTGATGTGATTGAAGCCATTCAGCACCGGCTGTACGAAAATGTATTTGCTGTTCAGTTTCATCCCGAAGTACCCGATTTATACAAAGAGGGTAAAAAATGGAAGTTCGCCCCAACCGATACTCCCAAATCGCTTTACGAATTCCTTTCGCCCGACGATCGCGAATTTCACCGAAAATACTGGATTACAATCTCTAATGCCATCAAATCATCCGTCAAAGCACAAAAGGCTAAATAGACATTTCTGAGAATAGGGAAACAGAAAGATGCCTCTCAACGGCTTTTTTCTGAGGCTTAATTTTTCATTCTGTCATTCAATCCTTCAGTCCTTCAGTTCGTATCAGATAAAGTTCTATTTTTGCAGCTCGAAAAAATTGAAGATACAGAATGAGTAATCAAGCAGAAATTCAGCGCAGAAGAACATTTGCCATCGTTAGTCATCCCGATGCCGGGAAAACCACTTTGACCGAGAAACTCTTGCTTTTCGGGGGTGCCATTCGGGTTGCCGGAGCCGTTAAGAGCAACAAAATCAAGAAGGCTGCCACTTCCGACTTCATGGAAATTGAGCGCCAGCGTGGTATTTCGGTGGCCACTTCGGTAATGGGTTTCGAGTACCGCGACTATAAAGTGAATATTCTGGACACTCCCGGTCACCAGGACTTTCAGGAAGATACCTTCCGCACGCTGACTGCTGTTGATAGCGTAATTATTGTGATTGACGCTGCCAAAGGGGTTGAGCCGCAAACCGAAAAGCTGATGAACGTTTGCCGTATGCGCAAAACGCCGGTTATCGTGTTCATCAACAAGCTCGACCGCCCAACCGGCGACACCTTCGAGTTGCTCGACGACATTGAGAAACAACTGCAAATCAGCGTAAATCCGTTGAGCTGGCCAATTAACAACGGCCCCGATTTTAAAGGCGTTTACAACATTTATAACAAAAGTCTGAATTTGTTTAAAGCCAACGTTCAGGAAATTGAAGCCGGAATTTCGTTCAGCGACATTGAAAGTCCCGAACTGGAAAAACACATTGGCAAAGATGCCGATAAACTGCGCGAGGAACTGGAGTTAGTTTACGGCGTTTATCCTGAACTCGACATTGAAGAATACCTTGCCGGAAACCTTGCTCCGGTTTTCTTCGGAAGTGCGCTGTATAATTTTGGCGTTCAGGAGCTGCTCGACACCTTTGTAGAGATTGCGCCCTATCCGCGCCCCAGCCAAACCGAAGAACGCACCATTTATCCCGAAGACGAAAAATTCTCGGGCTTCGTGTTTAAAATTCACGCCAACATCGACCCGAACCACCGCAGCCGCATTGCATTCGTGAAAGTCTGCGCCGGACGCTTCGAGCGCAACAATATTTATACCCATGTTCGCTCCGGAAAATCGTTCCGCATTTCGAGCCCGACTGCCTTCATGGCCTCACAAAAAGAAGTGATTGAAGAGGCGTATCCAGGCGATATTATTGGTGTGCCAGATAACGGAACATTCATTATTGGCGATACGTTAACCGAAGGTGAACTGATTCATTACAAAGGAATCCCAAGCTTTTCGCCCGAATTGTTCCGCTACGTGGAAAATGCCGACCCGATGAAAACCAAGCAGCTCAATAAAGGCGTCGATCAGTTGACCGACGAAGGTGTGGCTCAGTTGTTTACCAGCGTTTTCAATGGCCGAAAGATTATCGGAACTGTTGGCCAGCTTCAGTTTGAGGTTATTCAGTACCGTTTGGAACACGAATACAATGCGAAATGCCGTTTCGAACCACTTTCAATGTTCAAAGCCTGCTGGATCGAGAGCGACAACTCGAAAGCTTTGACCGAATTCAAAAACCGGAAGCACCAGAAAATGGCTATCGATAAACGAGGCCGCGATGTGTTTATGGCCGATTCACAGTTTATCCTCGACATGGCCCAAAGTGAATTCAAGGAAATTAAGTTCCACTTTACTTCTGAATTTTAGTAAAAAAGATTACACGGATTTCCCCAGATTACACAAAAATACTTCGTGTAATCTGGGGAATTTTTTTCCGTCTGCCGTCTCTTTTCTTCCTTTTTCCACTTTTTTTATAATGACTATATTTTTAGTCAATTTTAACTAAAATTATTTGTTTGACTAAATTTATAGTCGTATGTTTGTTTCGAAGGATTGACAAATTAAAAACCGATAGATATGCAACTGACAAAAGCTGAAGAACAAGTCATGCAACACCTTTGGGATTTAGGCGAGGGATTGGTGAAAGACATTCGCGACAGGTTCGACGAACCAAAGCCTGTGCGGAACACTGTTTCCACCGTTCTGCGGATTCTGGAGAAAAAGGAATTCGTTTCGCACCGAACCTATGGAAATGTGCATGTGTATTACCCTTTGATTTCGAAGGAAGAGTATTCTAAAACTCAGCTTTTTGGACTCATGAAAAGCTATTTCAATAACTCGTTTCCGGCTATGGCGTCGTTTTTTGCCCGCGAAAAGGACCTGACAATTCAGGATTTGGAGCAACTGATGGAAGAAACCAAACGCGAACTTTCGAAAGAATAAAAACTCAACATCATGGAAGAATTTGCACTTTACCTTTTCAAATCTTCGGTCTGGCTGACCGGATTTGCCGCTGTTTACTTCCTTTTTCTTCGGAACGAACGTTTTTTTGTGCTCAACCGTATTTTTCTGGTTGCCGGAATTGTGTTTTCGGTCGTTTTTCCATTCTTCACGTGGCATTACACCGTTGTATTCCCCATGATGCCAACGGTAAACGTTGATGAACCACAAGTTCAGGCGATTGGCATGGTGAAAGAATCATTTCAGGCCAAAGATTTGTTGTTGTATATTTATATTTTGGGAGCACTATACCTGATTTACAGACTAGTTAAGCAAACCACATCGGTTTGGCAAATCATCCGAAAATCAGAAACTCTTCATTTCAACTCGGTAAAATTGATCCGTACCAACCGGTATCCGGCTTCGTTTTCATTTTTCTCGTTTGTGTTTGTCAATCCTTCAACGCATGAGCACGAAGTCAACGAGATTGTGAACCACGAGCAGGAACATATCCGTCAGCGGCACTGGATTGATTTACTGTTGTTTGAAATCCTCTGCACGATTCAATGGTTCAACCCTATGGTCTGGATTTATGGCCGATTCATTCGTCAAAACCACGAATTCCTGGCCGACGAGTATGCCTTAAGGCGCTCGCCGAACCCAGCCATTTACCGTGCAGCGCTACTCAATCAAATGTTCGGAGAGCCCGTGATT
This sequence comes from Prolixibacteraceae bacterium, assembly GCA_963678915.1. GTDB lineage: Bacteria > Bacteroidota > Bacteroidia > Bacteroidales > Prolixibacteraceae > Aquipluma. The sequence goes on along the minus strand of OY787458.1, from coordinate 3,885,274 downwards.
TCACTGGCCAATTCGTTCAATTACTCGATCAACAAAAAAAGATTTAACATGATGAAACAGATAACATATTCACCTTTCAGAAAACTTAAACTTTTACTGGTATTGCCTTTAATAGCAGGAGTTTTCTATGCTTTTGCCACTCCCGAATACAAGTTCATTCAGGCCAATCCAGAACAACAGAACGACCAGCCTCAAAGCCAAACAACAACCAATTTTAATCCTGTAAATACTAACCAGGAAAAAATTGTAAAAGGGAAGATTACTGACGAACAGGGCAAACCGCTAAAAAATGCTACAATTGTCGTGTCAGGCACAACCCTTGGAACAGTAAGCGATGCCTCAGGAAACTTTGAACTTAAAATGACGAATGAATCGTCGCTGGTGGTTACTTATGTAGGGTACGCAACAAGAGTGGTAAAACCCGATTTCAGTAAAGAAATGGTTATACAAACCAGCCGAATTGTTGTTGGAATTAACCCGGATGGTACAACTTCAATAGTTGGTAATCCCGACGATTTCATCGATCCACCGTTGTATATTGTTGATGGAAAGGAAATAACGAAAAGTGAAATGAAGGATATCAATCCGGATCAGATAGAACAGATTGACGTAATCAAGAATAAAGAATTCACTGCAAAATACGGAGAAAAAGGAAAAAACGGGGTGGTTTTGATTAAGTTGAAAAAATCACCGGCAGTTGAATTCTCGGCCAAAGAAATTGAGGCTAAAAATGAGGGAGATGTAACAATTAAAGAACCTCAAACATTGAATATCAAGAGTAAAGTCGGCGAACAACCTTTACTGGTCATTGACGGAGTCATTTCAAAAGATAAAAAGGTGGAAGACATTGATCCCAATACCATTCAATCAGTGAGTGTTTGGAAAAATGAAAGAGCTATTGAAAAATACGGAGAAAAAGGCAGAGATGGAGTAGTTGAATTTATTCTGAAAAAAAATCCGGAGGCTGACAAGAGCTCTGAATTAAAGGTTGCTGGTTATGCAAATAATCAAAATACAACCGAAAATAAAAATTCAGGAGTAAAAATACGAAGTGCCGGAACTGCAGGAACTCCGCTAATTGTTGTGGATGGGGTTGTTTCATCCAAAAAAGTAGAAGATTTTGATCCTGAAACTATTCAATCGATCAATGTTTTAAAAGGTGAAATGGCAACTAAAAAGTATGGATCGAAAGGGAATGATGGTGTGCTTGAAATTACATTGAAGAAGAAAGGCGAAGTCTTTATGGTTGTTGAGCAAATGCCTGAGTTTCCGGGAGGCCTTTCAGCTTTAAAGGAATTCGTAAGAGTAAATCTGCAATATCCCAAAGCTGCTCTTGAAAAAGGCCTTGAAGGAAAAGTATATGTGAACTTTATGGTCACGAAAACCGGTGCTGTTTCTGATGTTAAAGTTGCCAAAAGCGTTGATCCATTGTTGGATAAGGAAGCGGTAAGGATTGTAACGTCGATGCCGAAATGGAATCCGGGGAAGCAACATGGTGAAACAGTGGAAGTTCTTTATACTCTTCCAATTGATTTTCGTCTGCCCCAAAAGAAATAAAATAATATCTGCGATAAAACGAAGGCGATCCAGAATGGTCGCCTTTGTTTTTATGGCCAGAAAGACCTTTCGGCCAGCAAAAATTCACCACTTCTGCCAAATTTTCGCCTTCGCTTAATGGTAAAACCCGTTTCGACTGTTTAGTGTTATATAAACATTGTTTTGGCGTCAAAACACTATATTTGAAAACAAACAACCACGTGCCAATATGAAACGGACCTGCTTTTTACTTTTGATTTTTGCACTTTGCTTTTTGCCCATTCTGAATGCCCAGACAATCCTTAAAAAACCGCTCACCACAAACGATTTTGCTGACTGGAAAGTACTGAATAATCCAATCCTTTCAAGCGATGGCAAATACTCGGCATTCGAAATAAATCCACAAAAAGGCGATGGCAACCTGGTGCTAAAACCTACTGATGGAAAGAAGGAGGACGTTTTACCCCGTGGTTATGCAGCCCGTTTTTCTCCTGAATCGGACTATATCGTTTATAAAATAAAACAACCTGCCGATTCAATCCGGAGTGCCAAAAAGAAAAAGCTGAAAAAAGACCAAATGCCCAAAGACAGCATCGGGATCTTTGTTTTGAAGCACCGCAAGGCTTATACATTCCCCAACCTGAAACAATTTGCGCTTCCGAAAGAAAATGCGCAGTGGGTGGCCTTTCTCTCCGACATGAAAAAAGCGAAGAAGACGGGAAAAGACGAGGATGCGAAAGCCAAAAAGAATGATGATTCGTCGGATCAGAAAAGCAAGCTGGTATTGTTTTATGCTGTTTCGGGCGACACTATTTGTTTCGACAATGTGACCGAATACTTTTATGCGCCGCTTGGCCGGAATATCGCTTTCATCAGGCAAACAAAAGATTCGGTTGACCGTGCTGAAGTTGTTGTTTTCGATACCGCTACACGCAAAATCAATGTTATTTTCGACCGCCAGGGAACAGCCAAAAAAGTAGTTACCGATCAGCAAGGCGGGCGTTTGGGCTTTGTTTTCTCGGCTGACACCTCAAAAGTTAAAACGTATGGTTTGTATTACGGAACGCTTACCTCTGGCGAACCTAAGGCAGTTGTTATGCCCGAACAAAACGGATTACCCATCGACTGGTCGCCAAGCGAATACGGCGAATTATCGTTTTCCGACAACGGGACCAAACTGTTCTTTGGGACGAACCGAATCCCTCAACCTGAACCCAAAGACACGTTGCTCGACGACGAAAAACCAATGCTGGATATCTGGACCTGGAAAGACCGAGAACTGCAGCCCGAGCAAAAAATAAACCTCGAAAAAGAGAAAAAACGCAGTTATTTAGCTGTTTACCTCATCGAAAAAGAAAAAGTGGTCCAGCTGGCCGATCCGGAAATGAGGGAAATAAAAACGATCCAGAAAGGGAATGGGAATTTTGCTCTTGGAATTGATCAAATGCACTACAAACTTGAATCATCGTGGACCGGCCGGGGCGATGCCGATTATTACCTTATTGAAGTGGAAACCGGCGTCAAGCGGTTGATTGTTCAGAAAAAATCGCTGGCAGCACTGTCGCCCGGCGGAAATTTTGTGGTATGGTACAATCCGGCCGACTCCTGCTACTATTCCCGGTCAACCAACATCAATTCGTCCGAAGTCATCAAACTCACCCGGCAAATCAATGTTCCGTTCTTCGACGAGCGCTGGGATATGCCCGGAGAGCCTGCGCCCTACGGAATTGCAGGCTGGGCCGAAAACGGCAAATATGTTTTTATTTACGACCGGTTCGATATCTGGCGTGTCGATCTGGAAGGAAACAAAGTTCCGGTTAGCGCCACACACAGCTACGGACGGAAAAACGCCCTGCGCTTCAGGTATCAGAAACTCGATCCGGAAGAAGAATTTATCGACACCAGCAAGCCGGTTATCGTAAGTGCTTTCGACGAAAAGAACAAGTCGAACGGATACTTCCAGGCCGATTTCAGAAACTACTCCGAACCACGGCTGCTCCTCATGGAAGATTACCGGTTTGAGAACCTACAGAAAGCCCGCAAGGCCGATGTGCTGATCTGGACGCGTGAAAATGTAAAGGAATCTCCGGCTGTTTGGACCGGGCCATCGTCGTTCGAGCGCCCCCACAAACTTTCGGATGCCAATCCGCAGCAAAATCAGTTTGTTTGGCCGGGCGTAAGGTTGGTTCACTGGACTTCCTTCTCCGGAAAAGAACTCGAAGGCCTGCTTTATTTTCCTGAAACCATCGATCCGGAGCGGAAATACCCGATAATCGTTTACTTTTACGAGCGCAATGCTGACAACCTGCACGTTTACACGTCGCCAGCGCCAACACGTTCAACCGTTAACCGGACTTATTACACCAGCAACAATTACATTGTTTTCGTTCCGGACATTACTTACCAGGAAGGCTATCCGGGCCAATCGGCTTTTGATGCCGTGGTGAGCGGAACCCAGTTTGTGAGCAATATGTTTCCGTTTATCGACCGTAAAAAAATTGGGATTCAGGGCCAAAGCTGGGGAGGTTATCAAACAGCGTGGTTAATTACCCAAACCAATATGTTTGCAGCTGCTATGGCAGGAGCCCCGGTGAGTAACATGACCAGTGCTTATGGCGGAATTCGCCTAGAGTCGGGCATTTCGCGCGAATACCAGTACGAAAATTCTCAAAGTCGCATTGGCGGTACAATTTGGGATAAACCGCTGCAGTTCATCGAAAATTCGCCACTGTTTTATGTTCCCAAAATCAATACGCCGCTTTTGATTATGCACAACGACAACGACGGGGCTGTACCATGGACCCAGGGAATTGAACTCTTTACAGCGATGCGCCGCCTAAATAAGCCGGTATGGATGCTCACCTATAACAATGAAGAGCACAACCTGAAACCCGAGAGCTGGGCCAACCGCATGGATCTGACGATCCGTATGCAGCAGTATTTCGATCATTACCTGAAAAACGACAAAATGCCTTCGTGGATGCAGTTTGGAATTCCGGCTATACAAAAAGGGAAAGATTTGGGGTATTAGAGAGTTCCAAGTTTCAGGTTCCAAATTTCAAATCTCTTGTCATTGAAGTCATTCAGTTGTTACTAATGGTCATTTATTGTGAAAATGCGATTAATGACGTGAAACAAATGACCAGCAATGACGCGAAGTGAATGACATTCAGTGATTAAGGAACTTCAACCGAATTCAGGATTTCAGCAATAATTTCTTCGGGTGAATGGCATTTTCAGACCTGCTTGTCTCTCCAGTCGGCAAGTTCGAGGCTTATTTTCCGCATCATTTTCTCGTTCAGCGGATAAATCATCATAAAGCCAACGCCGAGCAATGTGCCAATGGCCGGGAAAAAACTCAACATCATCCGGATGCCATGTTGCGCTGTTTCGGTTTGCTCAACATTTGCCTGAAAACCGTAATATCCAAGTAACCAACCAACCAGGGCTCCACCAATCGTCCACCCAATTTTTTGCGACATCGACGAGGCTGAAAAAATCAGTCCTGTTGCCCGGCGTCTGGTTCTCCATTCCGAATAATCGGCTGTATCGGCATACATCGACCAGATTAACGGGAAGGTGATTCCGGCGCACAAACTGATCAGGAACTGCATAACGAAGATCTGAGTCGTACTGTTCTTGTCGATAAAATAAAAGTACATGCTAAATACCGAGGCCAGCAACATGGCCGTCAGGAATGTTCCTTTTTTCCCCAACCTGTTCGAAACCGGAATAGCCAGCACAACACCGGCAATATTTGCTGCCTGACCCAATACAAAATACACGCTGCTCAGTGTATCGAAAGTATGGCCAAACAAGGTCATTTGAAAGGATTCCTGGTTTGGAATGTAATATTTGAAATAATACATAGCAGCTCCATCGCGAATCGAATTGAAGAAAATAGTAGCAATTCCGGCACCCAGCAAAATAAACCAGGGTCGGTTTGCCCAAAGATCCTTCAGATCGAGTCTCAGCGAAGTTTTTTCAGAAACAGGTTTTACCCGCTCGCGAGTCCACGAGAAGGCAATCCAAAATAAAACGATTGACACCAGTGCAAACACAACAGTAGCCATTTGCCAGCCAAACTTCAGGTTTTCAGCGTGTCCAGTCACATTACTAAAAATATCGGCCAGCGGTTTAGCTAAAGCCAACACCAGCATACTTCCGGCAAATGCAAGTACAAACCGGAAAGTGGCCAGGCTGGTACGCTCCCGTCCATCGGCCGACATAACGCCCATCAACGAAGAATACGGAACGTTAATCAGCGAATACACCATCATCATTAACGAATAGGTAACATAGGCATAAATAATCTTTCCGGTTGGGCCAAAATCAGGAGTCGAAAAAGTAATCACACCCATAATGCCAAAGGGCACCATCATCCAAAGCAAATAAGGCCTGAATTTTCCCCAACGGGTTTCGGTGCGATCGGCCAGAATTCCAACAAAAGGATCGAAAGCGGCATCCCAGATTCGGGTTACCAGGAACATGGTACCAACCACAACAGCCGAAAGACCGAATATGTCGGTGTAAAAAAACATCAGGTACATCGAGAAAAGCTTCCAGAAAATAGCCGAAGCAGCATCTCCCAGACCATAGCCTATCTTCTCTTTCAAACCGATCTTTCCCGAAATCAACATAAGCTGTTTGTTTGTATTTATGCCGCTGCAAGTTATTTTTTCCTGAAATCATGCAAGCCACATGGCGAAACTATTTTTCCAAATTCGATCAGTTTGAACCAATCGGGACAGAATTTAGAAAATGCAAAGGTATAAAAACAACAAAAGCGACCATTTCTGATCGCTTTTTTGAGCGGGAGACGAGATTCAAACTCGCGACCCTTAGCTTGGAAGGCTAATGCTCTATCGACTGAGCTACTCCCGCAATTGTAGTTTCAAATTTAAAATTCCAAGTTTCAAGTTAAATACAACTTGGAATTTGGAACTTGCAACTTTGAACTTTTTTTGTGGGGAGAGCAGGATTCGAACCTACGAAGACGTACGTCATCTGAGTTACAGTCAGACCCAGTTGGCCACTTTGGTATCTCCCCATCATTTTTTTTCAAGAACTTTTTTCTTTTGAGCCGAATCTCAGATTCGAACTGAGGACCCCGAGATTACAAATCACGTGCTCTGGCCAACTGAGCTAATTCGGCATAAAAAGTGGGTAAGCTACCTGCATCGCACCGCTCAACCATCTACCCTTGCTGCCTTCCGACCCTGGGGGAATTCAACAGGAGCTAGTCGTACAGGACTTACCCGGCGCAAAAGTAGAAAAAAAAGACTTCCCGCCAAATGAAAACAAATGCCCGGTGTAATTTTTTTTCAATCGCATAAACTAATCCATTAGCCGTCAATTCGGTATTGATGAAAAAAAAATTTAAACTTTCGTTTTTATACTTTTAATTAATCACGAAATACTGCGCTGTCAATAAAATCAGATATATTTGTTTATCACATTTCAAAAAACCACTATGGAACAACAACCTAACACCAAGCTGAAAGTTACTATGACCTACGGCATTTACCTGGCCGCAATCAGTATAGTATTATCCTTAATTATTTGGGCAACAAGCCTTATTGAGAATTTAGGATTATTTGGTTCTGCTTTTATTGGAGTTTTTCAACTGGTCATGCTGGCTTTCCTTTTGGTTTACTTTACCAAACGTTACCGCGACTCCATGTTTGACGGAAGAATTACCTTTGGGCAGGCATTCTCGTTTGGTGTGATGCTTATTGTTTTCAGTTCTGTTATCAGTTCGCTGTATAGTTTTATTCTGAACAAATACATCGATCCGGATTACATGCACCGGGTAATGACCATGATTCAGGATAAAACGTACCAGATGCTTTCGAACAGCGGGCTCTCGCAAGACCAGATTGATGCACAAATGGCAAAATTCGAAGAAAAAGGCATACCATCACCTATCGAAACATTGGTTTCGAGCCTTGAAGGCGGGTTAATTGGTGGTGCCATCATGTCGTTGATCAGTTCGGCCATTGTGAAAAAGAATGTGAAGGGTGAAGATGCTTTTGATGAAGCAATGGAAGAAGTTAAAAACGAAGAAAACTAAATAATGGATATTTCCGTAGTTGTACCACTTTACAATGAAGTTGAATCACTTCCTGAATTAACAAGTTGGATTGACCGTGTGATGACGGCCAATAATTTCACGTATGAAGTTGTTTTAATTGATGATGGCAGTACCGACGGTTCGTGGGAACTGATCGAGCAACTTAGCCTGCAAAATAAGTGTATCAGGGGAATCAAATTCAGGAGAAATTACGGAAAATCAGCAGGTTTATTTTGCGGCTTTGCGCAGGCCGAAGGCAACGTGGTAATTACCATGGACGCCGACTTGCAGGACAGTCCCGACGAAATTCCGGAGCTTTACCACATGATTACTGTGGAAAAATTCGATATGGTTTCGGGATGGAAGAAAAAGCGCTACGACCCGATTCTTTCGAAAAATATACCGAGCAAATTTTACAACTGGACGGCCCGCCGGATGACCGGAATCAAAATTCACGATTTTAACTGCGGACTGAAAGCTTACCGCAGGCAGGTTGTAAAAAGCATTGAAGTGTACGGCGATATGCACCGCTATATCCCGGTTCTGGCAAAATGGGCCGGGTTTAAACGAATTGGAGAGAAAGTAGTTCAGCACCAGGAACGCAAATTCGGGACGACCAAATTCGGGATGGAGCGCTTTATTCGTGGGCCGCTCGATTTACTTTCGGTTATTTTCATTTCGAAATTCAGCAAACGGCCGATGCACTTTTTTGGGGTGCTGGGTGTAATTACTTTTTTAGTCGGTTTTGCTGCAGCCATATGGGTTGGCGCTCAAAAAGTGCTGCATACACTTCACAACGAACTAGCTCCGCGCATCACCGAAAGTCCGTACTTTTATTTGTCGCTGACAGCAATGATTATCGGTACTCAACTGTTTCTGGCAGGGTTCCTTGCCGAATTAAATTCACGAAACTCGTCGGAACGAAATTCTTACCTGATTGATAAGAAAACGAATATCTGATCATCAGTTTAATATTTGATAACAGACTTCTCAGAACATTCTCCGCTGACCTGTCGTTTATCTTCAAAATTTGGGAAATGGCAACACAGTCAGAAGAAAAAAACAGAAGACAACTTAGCCCAGCCGAAGAAGTTGTAAACAGCATAACTCACGGTATCGGCGCACTTTTAAGTATTGTTGCACTGGTTGTGCTCATTATTGTTGCCGGAAAATCGGGCGACATCTGGCATCTGGTCAGCTTTTCAATTTACGGAAGCACATTAATTCTGCTGTATCTGTCATCAACGCTTTACCACAGCTTCTCAAATCCTAAAATAAAAGGACTCTTTGCGCGTTTCGATCACATCTCCATCTTTTTACTGATTGCCGGCACCTACACGCCAATTTTGCTCATTTCTATCCGCGGAGTATGGGGATGGACGTTGTTCGGAATCATTTGGGGAATGGCGATAACCGGGGCCATTATCCGGTCGATATACCTCCACCGTTTCCGGAAACTGATGGTAGCCATTTACCTGATTATGGGCTGGATGGCCGTTGTCGCCGCTAAACAAATTTATCTGCATCTGCCATCAGTAAGCCTGACATTTCTGATTTTGGGTGGACTTGCCTACTCTGCCGGTGTAATTTTCTATATGTGGCGAAAACTTCCGTACAGTCACGGAATATGGCATTTATTTGTCCTTGCCGGAAGTATTCTTCACTTCTTTGCCATCTATTACAGCATTCAGTAAATCGGGAAATAGCCGTTCAAAATGGCTGCTTTTTATCCGGAAATTCGTTTCAGGAATTCACTGCTATTCTTAATGAACGATACATTCGACGGGAGTTTTGGCTTACTTAACGAAATCTGCCTGCCTGCAACCAAAATTTTTCCTGAATTGAAGATCAGTGAAAGATTAGCCAAATAAAGTTCGAGATCTGGCTTTTCGATAGCATTAACAAACGATGTGCATACGAAATCATATTTCCCTGCCGACAACAGGTTCGCCAAATCGTCGAAAGGAAGGCTTTGTCCGAGGTAAATGCATCTGCATCCTGCCTGGGCTGCGAGGTAATTAAAATACAGAAGCCCGAGTTCATGCCACTCGTTTTCACGAAGGAAAAACAAAAATGCCGGGGCAGTGGAGTTATATTCGAACTTTCCAGCCTCACGAATCAAGCGGTGGCGAATCAGGTTTGACACAAAATGTTCGTGAGCCGTAAAAATTGAGCCTGCTTGCCATAATATTCCGATCCGCTCAAAAAACGGGAAGACAATTTGTTCGATTACTTTCCGAAAATCGTTTTCTGTTATCAATTTATCAAGCAGTTGTTCAAATCCAAATGAATCAAGATTGACTGTCAGGAACAAAAGCTGGTCGATGAATTTATTCGGATCGCTTGAATTGCGGTTGATCCGCACAACTTCCGATTGAAGTTTGTCGGCATCGAACGAGGCTACGTGCGAAATTTTATAGCCGTTTTTTATCAGCATGGCTACGTTCAAAATCTTTCGCACATCATTGTCAGAATAATACCTGATATTCGTATCGGTGCGGTCTGGATCAAATAAACCATACCGTTTTTCCCATATCCTGATGGTATGTGCCTTAACTCCCGATAAATGTTCCAAATCTTTTATTGAATATACCGACATAAACTTTCCTTCTTAATTTCAAAAGTTAGATTTAAAACAAGCAATAACGGGTTTTGTTTTAATTTTTCAAATAAATGATAAACAAAAAAAAACAAATTATGCAGTAACTATAAAAATGTACATCTCATTCAAATTAGCTAGCTTTGGAGAAGAACGATTATAATTCGACCATTATGAAACATGTAATCATTTGTCTGGCAATTTGCCTGTCGGCTTTTATCGGTCTGGCGCAGTCTGCCGGAAATTACGCTCTGGTAATTCACGGAGGAGCCGGTGTGATGGATCAGAAAAGCATGACTCCCGAAATGCAGGCCGAATATCTCGCCGTATTAAACCGTGTTTTGCAGGTTGGCGATTCAGTTCTGGCCAACGGGGGAACCAGCCTGGATGCCGTCGAAAAAGCGATAATCATCATGGAAAACTCGCCATTATTCAACGCCGGAAAAGGAGCCGTTTTTACACACGACGGGCTGGTAGAGCTCGATGCTTCGGTTATGGATGGAAAAACACTGAAAGCCGGAGCCATTGCGGCAGTCAGAGATATAAAAAACCCGATTCGTGTTGCCCGGGCTGTGATGGAAAAAACGGAACATGTGTTGCTGAATGGTGCCGGAGCTTCGCAATTTGCCAAAGAGCAAGGTTTTGAACCGGTTGACAACAGCTATTTTTATACCGAAAAGAGGCGCAAACAGCTTGATGAACTTCTGAAAAAAAAACGGGAAGCCGGGGTAAACGACAAACATGGAACCGTTGGCTGCGTGGCACTCGACAAATACGGAAATATTGCTGCCGGAACTTCAACCGGCGGAATGACCAATAAAAAATACGGCCGCATTGGCGATTCGCCCATTATTGGTGCCGGAACTTATGCCAACAACGAAACTGGTGGTTTTTCGTGCACCGGACACGGAGAATATTACATCAGGCTGGGATTTTCGAGAGACATTTCGGCATTGATGGAAAACAAAAACTTGTCGGTACAAGACGCCTGCCACACTGAAGTTGAAAAGCTTACGCAATTGGGCGGAACCGGCGGCGTGATCGGGCTCGACCGAAACGGGAACATTGCCATGGAATTCAACACCTCCGGAATGTTTCGCGGATACATCAAGTCGAATGGAGAAAAAAAAGTGGCTATTTTTAAATAATCCGGATTCAGGAAGGAACTCCGGACATTTGGGAAGTAAAAATTTACCATTGAAGCGAAAATTCCGGTTGCCTTTTTTCGGCGTCAACTTCAGCATAACTAACTGAAAAATAACCTGAATGAAAAGTAAGAGTTTCTCCTTTATCAGAAAACTTTGAATCGCGGACCAACTGAATTGAAAATTTGCCGTTTATGATCTTCTTTTGAGTGTCAACCGAAAGTATTTCAATCTTATTTTCAGTGCGTGAATCGATGTGATATCCATCGGCAACCGAACTTCCACCAGCCACACGCACCCACTCCGAACTAAAATCGCTGGTAACCATGGGCGTCTTTAAATCTTTCATTACGAAACTAATCGACAATTCTTCTTCCTGATCATTCTTCGGGTGATGTTTTAACGCCTTCAGGTAAAACTTTTGTTCCGCTTCCGAATAACTACCCCAAGTATCGGTTGGAACCCAGTTACTGCTATTTTTTTGCGCGACAAGGCTCGAATTGGTCAATACCTCTGTTTCTTTTTCCTTTTGGCATGATGAAATAAAAAACAAAACCGATACGATCAATATTAGAAAACTCGCTTTCATGACATAAAATTTCATTAACAATAGACTATAATCCTGGCACTTCGGTTGCTTCTTATATTTAAAAAATTAAAGATTCAACTTTTATTCTTTCCGAATGTTTTTAAACGAAAAAAATGCGTACAAAACTATCTCTTTTATTTTTACTGATTACACCACTTTTGTCAATATCTCAAAATATCCTTCAAAATCTTGATGTTAATCTCAGCACGGTAAAATACCCGTTTGACGTGCATTTTATGAATTTGCACATTCAAAACCAAGACCTGTTAATGGCTTACATGGACATTCAACCAGAGAAGCCAAATCACAAAAACATAATTTTGCTGCATGGCAAGAATTTTAATGGAGCATATTGGGAAACCACCATACGCGAACTGGTAAAAAATGGATTTCGGGTCATTGTTCCCGATCAGATTGGCTTCGGAAAATCATCGAAACCTCAGGCCTTTCAATACAGTTTTCAGCAACTGGCTTTAAATACCAAAACCCTGCTCGATAGTCTGCACATCGACAAAACAGCTGTACTTGGGCACTCGATGGGCGGAATGCTGGCCACCCGCTTTGCCTTGATGTTTCCTGAAATCACCGAGAAACTTATTCTTGAGAACCCTATCGGGCTGGAAGATTACAAACAACTGACACCCTATAAACCTGTCGATTTTTGGTACAAAAGCGAATTGGCTCAGAACTACGAAAAAATCCGTCAGTATCAGCTGGTTTTCTATTACAACAACCAATGGAAACCTGAATATGACCGCTGGGTAAACCTGTTGGCCGGCTGGACGCTCAATAAAGACTATCCTTTAATCGCGTGGAATGCCGCACTGACCTATGATATGATCGTTACCCAACCTGTCGTTCAGGAATTCGGATTATTGAAATGCCCTACCCTACTGATTATTGGAACCAGAGACCGAACGGCACTTGGAAAAGCACTGGCCAATCCGGAAGTACAAAAAACCATGGGATTATATAACGAACTAGGGAAAAAGACTCAGCAGAAAATACCGAACGCGCAACTGGTGGAATTAGACAATGTGGGCCATTTGCCACACATTGAAGCCTTTGATCGGTTTATTGCTCCTTTGCTAAGGTTTCTGAATGAATAATCCGGATGCAGATGACTAAACCTACTGCAGCCATCGACGATGTCATTTCTACGTTAAAAGAAATCATCGACAAATCAGAAATAAACCAGGATCCGGCAGGTTATTTTGCCGCGCTGTACCAGAAGGTAACCATAAAGGTAAAGGAAGGAATTGCTGCTGGCTTTTTCGACGATGGCCCCCGAATGGAACAACTGGATGTGATTTTTGCCCAACGGTATCTCGATGCTTATTTTTCATTTCAGAAGGGTGAACCGGTGACACTTTCATGGCAAAAGGCATTCGAACTTTCCAAACATTATCGTCCCATTGTTTTGCAGCATTTGCTAATGGGCATGAATGCCCACATCAACCTCGACCTGGGAATTGCAGCAGCCGAGGTATCAAAAGGGAAAAACATTGATCTTCTGGAACAGGATTTTAATCGGATTAACGATATCCTGTCAGCGCTGATTCACGAGGTAGAGGCCGATTTATCGGAGGTCTGGCCAACCCTGAAGCTCCTGCTGAAACTGGCCGGGAAGGTTGATGATTTTCTGGTGAACTTTAGCATGAAACTAGCACGCGACGGTGCATGGAAGTTTGCCTGTCAACTTTCGGCTGTTTCTGAAGACTTAAAGCCGCATCTTATCGAAACGCGCGACCTGAAAGTAGCTGCCAAGTCGAAGATTATTACCAATCCGGGATTTGTTGTCTCCACGATCCTGTTCATTATCCGCCTGATGGAACGAGGTTCGGTTACCGGTAAAATCAGGAAGTTGGCCTAAACAAACATCCTTGTTTTCAGGAAATCAGTAAATTTAGCGGACTAAAAGCAATTTGTTTACCCCTAAATCCCCTAAAGGGGACTTTGACCTTCAGCAAATGATAATCTTTGTGAGTTTTAGCCTCCTTCTGGGGGGTGGGGTGAAAAAGAAAACCAAACAACAACTGCCGCTATGAAACCTAGAAACCTTGTACTACTTGGCTTTATCCTGCTCAAATTCATTTTGCAATACACCCTGATAAATCCGGTTTATGAATTGCACCGTGACGAATTTCTGCACCTCGATCAGGCCCGGCATCTTGCCTGGGGCTATACTTCAGTTCCACCATTTACTTCGTGGATATCGTGGATTATCCTTCAATTGGGCAACGGCGAATTTTGGGTGAAGTTCTTCCCTGCCTTGTTTGGTGCACTTACTCTTGTTGTGGTATGGAAAACCATTGAGGAACTGAAGGGCGGCTGGTTTGCACTTCTTTTGGGTTCAGTCTCAGTTGTGTTTTCATCTTTTGTTCGCCTCAACATGTTGTATCAACCCAATTCTTTTGATATTCTGGCATGGACACTGATCTTTTTCACCGTCACAAAATTCATCAATTCGCAAAACAATAAATGGCTCTGGTACACCGCAATTGCGTTTGCCTTTGGGTTCCTCAACAAATACAATATTGCATTCCTGATGATTGGTCTGCTTCCTTCAATCCTGATCACTGAACACCGTAATATTTTCAGGAATAAGCAGTTTTATTATGCAATTTTACTGGCTTTTTTGCTGATTTTACCCAACCTCATCTGGCAATACATCAATGGATTTCCGGTTTTTAAGCATCTGGATGAGCTGGCCCGCACCCAACTGGTGAATGTCAGCCGTTTGGGCTTTCTGAAAGAGCAACTTATGTTTTTCATGGGATCGTTGTTCATCATTCTGGCTGCATTTATTGCCTTCTTCATTTATCCACCGTTCCGGAAATACCGCATTTTTGGCTGGTCATTCCTGTTTACCATGATGGTATTTACCTACCTCAAGGCAAAAGGATATTATGCACTTGGCCTCTACCCCGTTTTGCTTGCTTTCGGATCGGTTTACCTCGAAAAACTTCTGGATGGGAAACGGGTAAAATACCTACGCCCGGTTGCTGTGCTTATTCCGCTGTTTATGTTTCTGCCTTTGCTACAGCTTGCATTCCCGAATCGTACGCCGCAGCAAATCAGGCAACACGAAAAGCAATACAAAGATTTTGGGCTTCTGCGCTGGGAAGATGGCAAAGACCATGATTTACCCCAGGATTTTGCCGATATGCAAGGCTGGAAAGAGCTGGCGCACAAGGTTGATTCGGCCGCTTCGCAGATTCCCGATCGCGAACACATGCTGATTCTTTGCGACAACTACGGACAGGCCGGAGCGATCAATTTTTATTCGGAAAATAAAAATACTGCGGCTGTTTCGATGAACGCCGACTACATCAACTGGTTCAGGCTCGGTAAAGAAATCCGAAATGTGATACTGGTTCAGGAGGCAAGCGACACCGATCCGGAGCGCAACAAAGAAAAGCCCTATTTTGAAACCATCGAGCGCGTGGGTAAAATTACCAATCCGTATGCCCGCGAAAAAGGCACCAGCATTTACCTGCTGAAAAACGCGAAGGTGGATATCAATGAAATACTCCGAAAGGAAATAGCAGAACGGAAAAGTCGCAAATAATAGCAGAAATTGTACCTTTCAGGAATAAAATTGCTGGCTATGACACAAACTAAACAATACCCCGAAATTGACGCTTACCTGGCGGCTCAACCAACTGACAAAAGAGAACCACTCGAAAAAATCAGGAAGATTATCCGCAAAGCACTTCCGGAGGCAGAAGAAGCGATAAGTTACCAGATGCCCTCGTTTAAATATCACGGTATGGTGGCCTGGTATGCGCCATCGAAAAATCACTACGCCATTTACATGCCACCCAAGTTTCTGGTTCAGTTTAAAGAGCAGCTTGCTCAATATTCACAAACCAAATCGGCAATTCATTTCGATTACAACAAACCGGTTCCTGAAACGCTGATTACAGAAATGGTTGTGGCTGCAGCACGCGAAAACCTCACCAATAAAATAGCCAAAGACGCTGCCAAAAACACGAAACCGACCAAGAAATGAAAATACTTGCCATTGAAAAAGAAATGCCGGGTTTAGTCGATCCCGATTACAAACCCTGGCTGGAAGCTGAAGCGCGCAAAGCCTGGGAACTGCATCAGGAAGGACTGATACGCGAATTGTATTTTACCGACGACCATTGTGCCGTGCTGGTGCTGGAAGCCCGCGACAAAGCTCACGCCCGCGAAATTGTTGATCAGCTGCCGTTGGTTCAGCAAAAACTGATTGACTTTGATTTACTGGCATTAAATGCCTATCCCGGGTTTGCCCGGTTATTTAAATCCTGAAAACTGCCATGAGAAAAATTTTAGCATTTATCGTTCTTGTCTTCATCGCTTTTTCGTGCAAAAATCCATCGCAACCGGCCCAATCAACCAAAGGCGAAAAAATAAACTATGGCAATAACTCTGCTGCTGGCCATTTTGCTGATGTCAACGGAATCAAACTGTATTACGAAACCTATGGAAGCGGCGAGCCGTTAATCATGCTTCATGGCAACGGCGGATCGATAGATGCCTTCCGTAACCAGATTCCGTTCTTCGAAAAATATTACCAGGTGATTGCCATCGACAGCCGCTTGCAGGGAAAATCGGGCGGATCGCCCGATAAAATCTCGTACGATTTAATGGCCTCCGATTTCTGCGCATTGCTCGATCAGTTGAACATCAAATCGGCATACGTGCTGGGCTGGAGCGATGGCGGAATTGATGCTATTTTGATGGCGCTGAATTGCCCCGACCGGGTGAAGAAACTGGCCGCTTCGGGTGCCAACACAGTGCCCGACACAACAGCATTGCCTCAAGCCGATTTGGAGGGCATGAAACAAGTGGTTGCCAACCCGAAATCGACAGCAAAAGAAAAAGCTTTAAATCAAATGATGATTGATCAGCCCAATATCCCGTATTCCGAATTGGGAAAAATAAAATGTCCGGTATTGATCATGGCCGGCGATCGCGATATAATCAAACCGGAACATACCGTGAAAATCTTCCAGTCGATACCGGGAGCATCGCTGTGTATTTTCCCTGATTCGCACCACGGCGTTTGCCAGCAGCACCCCGAATTGTTTAACGAAACAGTGCTGAGATTCTTTCAGAAATAACTGACATACAACTACATTCACTTTTCTATTCATATTTTTCTGTTTTTCCTGTGATATTTTCCGGGGGCATTCGAATAATTAGTCAACAAACAAATTCAGATTCACGATTTGCTGCATACTTAATGAAAAACGAATGAGCACTGCCGGAGAAAAAGACATATTCCTTTCTGTTATCGAAGCCAACAAAGGCATTATTTACAAGATTGCCAACCTTTACTGCAAAGATCCGGAGGACCGCAAAGACCTCTTTCAGGAAATCGTTTCGCAGCTATGGCGATCGTTCGGTAATTACAGCGAGCAATACCGCTACTCCACCTGGATTTACCGCATCGCCCTGAATGTTGCTATTTCGTTTTACCGGAAAGAAAACCGGAGAAAAGCTATTTCATCGCCTCTTTCCGAAGGTGTTTTCAGCCTGATTGATTTCGATGAAACCAGGGAAATGGAATCGAACCTTCGGTTGCTGCATCAATTTATTCAGGAACTGAAGGACCTCGACAAAGCGCTGATGCTGCTTTATCTGGAAGAAAAAAGTCACCGCGAAATAGCTGAAATCATTGGTATTACCGAAACCAACGTGGCCACTAAAATTGGCCGGATAAAGCTTTTGCTGAAACAGAAATTTATGAACATGGAAAACAATTAAACAATGGAAAACATCGATTTTATTAACATCTGGAAAGCGCAGGACAGCAAGATTGATCAGGCGCTGGCCATCAACAAAAAGCTGCTGAAGGAAATTGTTGACGGGAAGGCTCAATCGGCTCTTCAATCACTGAAACTTCTAAAATCTACCCTACTGTTCTTCGGAATTTTATACCTTATTGCATTGGGCGGACTGATCACTTTTGCCATCTCACATTATTCGCCGGCATGGAACTACTTTATCGTATCGGTCAGCGCCATTTTTGTGATCAACCTTATTGCGGTAATCGCTTACATTAAACATCTGGTGTGGCTGAGCGAGATAAATTACGACGGAACTGTTGCCAATATTCAGCAAAAACTGTCAGAACTGCAGCTTTCCATCATTCAGCACACCCGAATCATGTACTTGCAAACCCCGTTTTTTTCCACGTTCTATTTGAGCAGCAACTGGTTTCCGCAGAACTCCCCATTGGCCTACACCATTTTCCAGCTGGTGTTTACCGCAGCTTCGATATATTCGTCGTATTGGGTGTATAAAAATATGACCATTGAAAATATCGACCATAAAACGATCAAAAGTTTGCTTTTAGGCTCGGGTCGCGAAACGGTGCGAAAAGCAATGGACTTTTATGAGGAAATTGAAGAATATAAACTTGAAAAATAAAACAAAAGCCCGGACTCACTATTGAATCCGGGCTTCCTTTTGACTTTTGCCTTTATACTTTTAACTTTTGCCTTGTCTTAATATTTCCAGACGAGTACATCAGCCGTTTTCATCGATTTTGATCCAATCAGGATTTTGGCATTAGCCGGAAGGTTCATTTCGTAAACCTTATCGGAATAATTCATCGCAATACCATAACCATCGCGGTATTCAACCATGATTCCCTGCGGATAATTCTCAACCGGAATGCCTTGCTGCTTGCAGAGTTTGGTCAATACCTGTTTTTCCAGTTCGCCTTCTTTCGAATCAACCCCGATGTAGGTTACCGTTCCTTTGCCCAGTTTGTGGAAAACCACAGCTGGTGTTCCGGCATAGAAATCGCCTTCGAAAGTCGCCCAGATTTCAGTTCCGGCGAAAGGTTTCAGCAAATCGCCCCAGCTTGTCCATGTATATTCCTGATTGTTGAATTTAATTTTATCGGGCGAATGCGGCATCAGCAAGTCGTACGACTGAACTTCGGCGCCAAACAACTTCCACATTGGTTGATAAAATTTGGCTTCCCACAAATGACCCTGACGGTCCATAATTCCGGTGCGACAGCTCATTACCAGGTTACCACCGTTTTCGGCATATTTGGTCAGTTTGTCAATCATTTGCTGATCGATCATTTCGTAAGCAGGCACAAGCAAAATCGGGTAGTTTGCAAAATTGGTTGTATCGCGTACAAAATCAACCGGAGCACCGAACGATTTAGCTGCTTTGTAATACTTCAGGAAATGACCTTCGGTATTCCACTCTGTGGTTTGCTTATTCAGGTTAATTCCCTGAACATTGTCGGTATTAATCAGGATTCCGGTTTTTCGCTGTTCGTAAGCTTTTGGCAATGCGGCTTTCGCATCGTAATTTTTCCGGAGTAAATTAATTTCCTCAATAAACTGGGCAAATTCCTTTCCTCCCGGAGTTGGAGTTACACCATCAGTACCAACAATTCCGTAGTGATACTGCTCGTACCCGTACAAAGGAGCGCGAAAGCGGTATGTACAGGTAAATTTGCTGCCTCCGGCGAATACATGCCACAAATACATCCGGATTGCTCCGGGCAGTGGCTGCGGGTTAATACTGCCCCAGTTTACCTGTCCAGGTTGCAATTCCATAACACCATACATGCCTTTTAGCGGACGGAAAAAGTCGTTGGCCATAGCAATGCGCGAATATTCGCCAACACGGTAACCTTTTGCACCGATGCCTTTGTCGCCACCATAAACCATATAACGGGTGTAGGCAACAAAATCGAACTCCTTGCTTTGACCCACGTAACCCACATCGTACATCGGAATGTAGTTTGAAGTAATCCATTGATCCTTCGAGGCGTATTTCTTTATTTCACGGGCTTGTTCGTCGAGGAAAGTAGCCGTTTCAGAATCGGCAAAACGATAATGGTCGAGCTGTGCATGAAGGTTCATTCCCCACTGGCGATGCAGCGGAATGTTGATTTCGTCGAAGCTGGTGTAAGTTCCGCTCCAGAAATTGGTTCCCCAGGCTTTATTTACCGCGTCAATGGTTTTATATTTTTCTTTCAGCCAGTCGCGGAAACGTTGCGGGGCATCCACTCCGTAATCCAGAAAGCGACGGGGTTCATTGTCAACCTGCCAGCCAATTACGCGCTTATCCTGTCCGTATCGTTTGGCCAGTTCAGCAATCATTTTCATCGAATACTGGCGATAGTAATTGCTCGAAAAAGTAGCATTTTGTCTTCCGCCGTGATCCATCTGGCGTCCGTCTTCATCGGTTGCCAGCACTTCGGGATGCTTGCGTACCAGCCAAACCGGAGGCGTAGCAGTTGAAGTACACATTACCACCTTCAGGTTATATTTGGCGGCCAGTTGCAGCGAGCGATCGAGCCATTTAAAATCGTATTTTCCTTCTTCGGGTTCGAGCTGAGCCCAGGCAAACTCGGCAAAGTGGGTAAATTCGAATCCCATTTTAGCCATGTTCTGAAAGTCGCGCTCCCACTGAGTTGAGTCCCAATGCTCGGGATAATAGTAAACGCCGACAGTGGTTAAATCTTTGGAAGGGAAAAATTTCTCAAAGTTTTGAGCATTCAGATTGAAACTCATGATAATCCCGAATAAACTCAGGACAAGCAGTTTCGGTAATGATGTTAGTTTCATCAGCATAGTGATTTTAATTAGATTTTAGGGTTTAAAATTGGCGTTACAAGTATAGCGTATTTTCGGGCAAAATTGGCTAAAAGTGTCAAAAACACAATAATAAATCGGGCTGAATTTGGCTAATAACAGAAGGAAATGAACTGACTTATTTTTACCTGAAGAAGTAAATCCGGTTTGTATTCTTTGCAACAATCAGATAGAAATCGCCGTGTTTTACCAGTAAATAATAACCTTTGGCAATGCTGTCCTTCGGAACGAACCATTTGGGAAGCGCTGGCCGTTCAATTTTGCCGATCTTTTCCAGAAGCAAACCGATTGCTACAGGCGGACAGTCTTTGAGATCAGCTTCGTACAGCTCACGCTGCTTAAATTCGAACTGGCCAAACGCACGGCGACTAGTCACATCGTAGGTTTCCTTAATTCCGAAGGCATCCTCCTTCAATATTCCAGGGAACCAGCCGTGACTGAAAAACTCGTATTCCATCAGCTCCTGATACGAATAAAACTCGACAACCGGCGATTCGTTGCACCCAGAAAGGCAGAGAAAAAGGATTACAGAGAAGGTTATTTTAAGGAGCTTGGGCATTTGATTTAATTTTTCGAGCGCCTAAAAATCAATTGAAATATTGACTTTTCCTCCAAGACCTTTTTCAACGATTTCAAAAAGCGTGCTTAAAGTGATATTGCTTCCATCATTCTCAACCCGCGAAATGTAGGTCCTTTTCTTGTCAATAATTTGCCCCAATTCTTCTTGAGTCATGTGGCGCGATTCTCTGGCCTTTTTTAGTAATAAACCAATCTTAAAAGCTTCAGCTTCACGTTCAAGATTATCGCGTCGTTCCGTACCTTTTTCTCCGTAAACCTGATCTTTGATTTCCGCCCAGCTTAAAATATCGTTGCTGCTATTTTTTGTTTCCATAATATTCCTCCATTAATTTAATTGCTTTGTCTATCTCTTTTTTTGGCGTCTTTTGTGTCTTTTTCTGGAATCCGTTAAGCAGTATGACCAACTTCCCCTTATCGAAAAAACAAAAAACACGCCAAATATCAGTTCCCAATTGAATTCGGGCTTCATAGAGCCCATTTGTTCCTAAAATTAATTTCAAATAGGTAGTCGGAATTCGCTCCAAAGTCTCAGTCGCCTCTATAATCTTAAATATCTTGTTCTGAACCCTAACTGGCTGGGCTTTCAAGAAATCGACAAAATAGTTTTTGTAAGCAATTACTTCCCGAATTTTTTCCATCGTTCATCAAATTAACGTCAAAGGTAACTTTAAAGTTACAATTTTCAAAATTGAAAGCTATTAATGCGGTCTTTACTTTTGTCTGAAATAAATTTTCAAAGCGGCGTCAACAGGGCTCCCACAGTTCAATTTTGTTGCCTTGCGTGTCCATAATATGTACGAATTTCCCGTAGTCGTAACTTACAATGTCGTCCAGGACGGTTACCCCGTTTTCTCTGAGTTTGCTTACAAGTCCTTCGATGTTCTGAACCCGGTAGTTTATCATGAATTCCTTTTTTGATGGCGCGAAATACTCACTTCCTTTTTCAAACGGACACCATTGGAGAGAGCCAATTTCATCCGGTTTATTCACCTCTCTGAACTCAAAGCTACAGGAACCCCAATCGTTGATTTCAAGTCCCAAATTTTTGGCGTACCATTCTCTAGTGTCTTGCGGATTGTCTGAGAAAAAGAAAATGCCACCAATTCCGGTTACTTTAGGGGTGGTGTCGTTGGTTGAAGGCGTATTAGCCGTTTCATTTTTTTGTTCTTCCATCTTATGGTTTGTTGAGTTATTTTCAATTTTTATTTTTACTGTTGTGTCTTCTTTATGCAACCAGAGAACGTTCAGAGCTACACGGAGTTGGAAATAGTTTATATGTGACCTCTGTTTTGCGCTTTCTCAATACCATTCTCCATTCCAAGTTTGATATTCTCTAATCTTAACCGACATGTAATGCTTTAGTCGAGATAAAGTTATATGAGAAATCCTCGTATAAAAATCTGAGTCTTTCCTTAAGTTAATTAATTCTTCTATCTGATGCTTTATATTGCCTTCAAGTCTTGCACTGTTGCTTTGATTTATTGTGTTATTACCGCTTGCGATATTGGTATCAATAAAAGGATTCCATTCGTGTTCTGTCCCTTGAAAAATGTAATATGTATAATTTTGTCTTGAAAGATAAGAAAGCTTAGATACAGCTTGATATGTCATGAACCCTTTAATCTCAATGTAAAGGTCAAAATCAATTAAATAAATATCACATTTGGGATTTGTCATTGTCCTACTCGTTTTCCAAGGGTAAATATCCAGAGGGATTGGCTTCTGAACCTCAAAAACAATGTGATTTCTCTTCAATTCACTCTGTATTCTTTCTTCAAGTTTACTCATGCGTATCGGAATTTAGAGTTGCCGCTAATGTATCTATCCCAAAGATACACGACTTTTATTAATCATTATTGATAATCAAACATTTTAGACAACAAACCTAACAGGTTTTGAAAACCTGTTAGGTTTAACAAATAGTAAAGTGCCCACCACCACTCGTCCTACTGAGTTTTTCACCGTCCTGCTGAAAATCTGGCCGTCTCACTGGTTAGGAATAAATACTTAAGGCGCGAAAGCATCCCTAAATCCTCTATAGGGGACACGTCAAAGCCGCCCCATCAGACAAAAAAAATCCTGAACCCGTAAAAACGAGCCCAGGATTTCATTCGGAAACTCCCCCCGAGGTGGATTATCCAACCAGCAACGCCTGCTCCAGTTCGATGGATTTCGGGAACAGAATGTTGTTTTCGAGGTGAATGTGTATATGCAAATCATCTTCAAACTCTTTCAGCTTGCCATACAGAACGCGGAACGTGTTGCAGGCATCTTCAGGAGCAGTATAACCTGCACTTAAAAGCTCCATTTGTTTCAGGATAACTCCGGCATTTTCGTGCTCGGCTTCCATCACCGAAATGGGTGAGGCAATGGTTCCAAAACATGCGCCATCGTCGCAACCGCCGGCAGCTTCAGCAGCAACCAGTTTTTTAATGTATGGGAACAAAATCATTTCCTCTTTATTCAGATGCGAGGTCAACTCTTCGGCCAAATCCTGGAACAGATCATTAATTTTCACCACTTCAGGATGATTATCGCCATGCACGTCAGCAACCTTTTGTGCCAATGGCAGAATTTGCGGAATGGCCCGTTTTACGTACTGGTGGTGCGTGTTGATGATGTAGTCGGACAAAAAGTCTAGCTTCCAGCTGTCGAAATCGTGTGCAGCAGCACCGGCTTTATATTGAAGCGATTCGAGTTCGCCAATTACTTTCGATTCGTCGGTACCGTTTGCGGCACAGGCATCAGCAACCGAAATTTTTCCGCCGCAGCAAAAATCAATACCATGACTGCTGAATACATCGGCTGCCCTAAAGTCCAACTTCACAATTTCCCCTACTGTTTTATTTCTTAAGTTTTCCATTTTTCTGATTGTTTAATTTATTTAATGAACCACAGAGAACACGGAGTTTTCACAGAGTCAACAGAGA
Organism: Prolixibacteraceae bacterium; assembly: GCA_963678915.1. Classification (GTDB taxonomy): domain Bacteria; phylum Bacteroidota; class Bacteroidia; order Bacteroidales; family Prolixibacteraceae; genus Aquipluma. The sequence goes on along the minus strand of OY787458.1, from coordinate 3,861,199 downwards.
TGAATTTTCTATTGTAATCTCTGTGTTTTCTCTGTGTTCTCTGTGGTTGAACAATTTTATTTTACTTCTTTTTTCACCGACCAGCCAAATACCAGTCCGGCAACAAAATATACCAGCGCAACTACACCCACTGCAAAAATGGTGTCGCCAATCACGCGTAACCAGCGTAAGGTTTGCATAAACGGCTGTTGCAGGAATTCGGCTGAGCGGGCGTACCACATGCCATGCTGAACGCTGGCTACGGTTTGTAATAATCCAACCGGCAGTACACTAATCAGCACCATCAGCAGCAAGCCAATGTTAATCGACCAGAAAGCAATGCTTAGTGGTTTGTCGTTCCACTGACTTTTCACCCACATATTCCGGAGAACGAAAAGCATCAGCGAGATACCCAACATTCCGTACACACCAAACAGGGCGGTGTGTCCGTGAACCGGAGTCGTGTTCAATCCCTGCATGTAATACAAGGCGGTTGGAGGATTGATCAGGAATCCGAAGATACCGGCACCAACAAGGTTCCAGAATGCGACGGAAATCAATCCGTAGATTGGCCATTTATAATTAGCCAGCCAGTTGGTATGACGGCTCAAACCGTAATTATGCCAAACTTCGAAGCCCATCAGCACGAGTGGAACAACTTCCAACGCGCTGAATGTAGCTCCCAATGCGAGAACTGCGGTTGGCGTTCCGGTGAAATACAGGTGATGGAATGTACCGATGATACCTCCACCGAGGAAGATAATGGTTGAGAACAGCACGGCTGTTGTAGCCGATTTGATGCGCAGCAATCCGAGTTTCACGAAGATAAAGGCTGAAACCACAGCGGCAAACACTTCGAAGAAACCTTCAACCCAAAGGTGAACCACCCACCAGCGCCAGTATTCGGCAATGGCCAGGTTGGTATGTTGTCCCCACATCAGACCGGCACCGTAGAACGAGCCAATAGCAGCCGATGCAACCACGAACAGGATGATCAGGTTACGGCTTTCGGAAGGAGCTTTCAGGATAGGAATTAACGGACGAACCATCAACGTCAGCCAAATGAACAAACCGGCAAAGAGGAAGATCTGCCAGAAACGGCCCAGATCGACATATTCGTAACCCTGGTGACCAAACCAGAAGTTTTCGGCCATACCCAATTTCTGCATCACGCCCATCCACTGTCCAGCCAGCGAACCAACAACAATGACCAAAAGCGCGCCAAACAGCACATTCACGCCCAAACGCTGAAACTTAGGTTCGTAACCCGAAACAGCCGGAGCAATGTATAAACCAGTTGCCAGCCATGAGGTTGCAATCCAGAAGATGGCCAACTGCACGTGCCATGTACGGGAAATGGAATAAGGCAAAATAGATCCTAAATCAATGCCATACAGTGCGTTACCTTCCACACCAAAGTGTGCGGTTACAATTCCCATGATAATCTGAACGAAAATCAGGGCAGTTACAATTACAAAGTATTTCAGCGTAGCCTTCATCGACGGTGTCGAAGTCAGGTTGATCAGCGGATTTTCAGAAGGCATCGGTACATGTTCTTCGCTGTCGCGGGTACGGGCATACTGATAAGCCAGCAAAGCCACGCCAAGCAACAAAATGATCACGCTAAACCCAGTCCAGATGTGCAAGTCGCCCGTAGCTACGTTGCCAACCAGCTCTTCGTGAGGCCAGTTGTGCGTATAAGTCAAATCACTGTTCGGGCGTTCGGTTACGCAAGCCCACGATGCCCAAAAGAAGAACGCCGTCATTTTATCCATCCGCTCCTGCGTTTTGATCGAATTTTCAGGAATCGAATAATCGTGACGCAACTGAGCCATAGCCGGGTCGTTAGTAAACAATCCGGAGTAAAAAGTGGCTGTAGTTTTAATTGCATTTGCACGCAAAGCGCTTACCGAGATGGCCTTCGAACCAGTGTCATACGTGTTTTTCCTGATTTCCTCCTGAAGTTTAATTTTCAGGAAAGCCTGATCGGCCGGGTCAATTTCGTTGAATTTCTTTTGGAATTTTTCCATCGACAAGCCATCGAGCATGGCAATAGCTTCTTTGTGAAGCCAGTCAGCAGTCCAGTCGGGTGCCTGGTAAGCTCCGTGCCCCCAAACGCTACCCAGTTCCTGGCCACCAATCGATTGCCAGATGTTTTGTCCGTCGCGAATGTCGTCGCCCGTAAATAGCACTGTTCCATCAGCAGTTACCACTTTTTCAGGAATCGGCGGCGCCTGGGAGTAAATTTCAATTCCGAAGTACCCCAGTACTCCGAAACTTACGACCATCACCGCGATAAATCCAAACCATAGTTTCCGAATGTTCATAATACGTTGTTTTAAGATTTATAATTTGGTTTTGTGATTATTTTAATCTTCGGATGTAAAGATAAATGGGTCAAATTGTGTACTTTTATGAGTAGGATCATATACCCAAATTTTATTTAAAGTACTGAATTTATGACTTTTACAACAAAAAACCAAGTAAATCTACCAAAATGATTTTTGAAAATAAAGATAAAAGGCTCTTATTTTATTCTTTTAAAGTTAATTTGTGTTAGAAAAGAAAGAAAATGCCACAAAGTCATCAAGTCGCAAAGAAGCATCAAGAATGTATTTTTGTGAAACTTTGAGCCTTTGAGGTAAAACCTTTTGAAAAAATATTTGAATATGATCGACGAAAGCTTACTTCAACAATACGGCGCAACCGAAATTAATCTCGAAAAAGGGCAGCATCTCTTTCACGAGAAGGAACGTGCAGCTAATTACTATCAGGTAAAAAGCGGAAAAATAAAAATGTTTAACCTGAATTCGGAGGGGAAACTGTTTACCCAAGGCATGTTCGAGGCGGGCGAAAGCTTTGGCGAACCACCATTGTTCGACGACACTACCTACCCAGCCTGCACCATTGCCGAAGAAAACAGCTGTTTATACAAGTTGTCGAAAGCCAAATTTATCAAGCTCCTGAAAGAAAATCCGGATATTCATTTTGCATTTACACGAATGCTGGCCACCCGCTTGCTGTACAAGTCGATGATCCTGAAAGAAATATCGGGGCACAATCCCGATCATCGCATTCTGAGCCTGATTGATTACATGAAAAAGGAGAAAGGCATTCCGGCCAGCGAGAAATATGAAGTCAGCCTGACCCGCCAGCAAATTGCCGACCTTACCGGTTTGCGTGTCGAAACCGTGATCCGCTCGGTAAAAACCCTCGAAAAAGAAGGCAGTTTGAAGTTGATCGGGCACAAAGTGTACCGTTAGATTTGAATCAGTTCATCAGCGATTGTTCCAGTTCAACGGCCTTTTTGTGCAGTACGTTATTTTCGACATGAATATGCATAATCAAATCCGACTCAAATTCTTTCATTTTCGCTATTAATAAAGTCAGGTCGTCACTTAAATGGTCGTCGGATGCAATCCGGTCAAACAGTCCGCCAATTTGCTTCAGCATAATTCCCGAAGTATCGTGCTCCATTTCAACAACCGAAATTAATGATTGTATTGAGGCTGAATTGGTATTGGTTTCGTTCAACCTAATTGCTTCCAACTTCTTCATCGCTGGAAATAAGCCCAGTTCTTCTTTTTGCATGTGTTGCTTCATATCGTTGCCAAGAAGGCGGAATATCTCACTCACTCTTGTTAATTCAGCACTTTGAACTGAAGAATCGGATAAAACAGCCTTGAATAAACCAGCTATTTCGGGAACTGTTTTATTCACATATTGATGGTGATTTGCGATGATGTATTCGATTAATGCATCGATCGACCAATCATTGAAATTTTGATTGCCGGAAATTTCAGAAGATGTCGCAGCCAGTTCTTCTAAAACGGCTGATTCGGCGCAACCGCTGGCGACACAAGCTTCGCCCAATAAACATTTGCTTTTGCAGTAAAAATCAATCCCGTATTTCCGAAACACAGCAATTGAATTGGGATTGTACCGTGCTATTTCGCCGATACTAATTTTTTCAACAGTTAATGGCAGTTTCATATTCGGTTTAATTTTTGGGTACGCCAATATACAAAATGTTATAATTCAAGCTTCTTTTCCTTTGGAGAAGCACCCATTTTCAGCACGCCGGTTGCATGGCGATAGAAATGCCCGCGCAAATCTTTCGAATAATCGTTCAAAATTTGGTTTCCCAGCCCGTTGTAATCGCCGCAGCGGAACAGGGCACGCCCCAAAATAATCTCGCGCAAGGCATTGTTGCGGGTGCTGGTGTCGGTTCCACTGGCCGGTGTATCCTGAATGGCTTTCTGAATGGTCGTCATCGAATGACCGGTAACTCCCTTCATTTGCAGCAGCTCGAACAATGTTTTAGCCGGAACTTCGCTCGCCAATGTCTCGAAAGCCACAGCTACAGCGCGGAAATGCGAGAATTCACTTTCAGGAGTAAGCATTTTGGCCAAACGAATAACCGAAGGAACCGCCTCCTGTTTGCGCGATTTTCCCAATGCAATCACCAGGCAATCGAGGTAACTCATGCTCATCCCGAACTGACCCATGCCGGTGTAATTCCAGCCTTTGTCCCATTGATCGTACGAATCTACTGCCTTTTGCACCACTTCCCAGCCAGCATTGTTGTCGAGCATCCCAAGGATGCGGGCATACACCAGTTTTTCGTCGAAAGTAGTGGCCAGATTGAGCTGATCGGTAAGCGACGGAATACCTTTTTCGGTGTCCCACAACACAATTTCCAATCCGTCGAGTTCATGGGTGAGTGTTTTGGCTGCCTTCTGAACATCTTCAAATTTCGGAGGATAATTATCCTGATCGGTCAGAACCCGAGGTTCCAGACTTTCAATCTTAACCAGTTCCTTCTGAAGTTTTTTGATATCGATATAACGGATTCGCTGGTTATTGGCAGCAGCCATAGCAGCACCCATTCCAACCGCATAACCCTGATTCTGTAAACACGGCTGCATACGGATAACCGGCATGGCATCGCGATGAGCCGAAGCACCCAATCCGGTAACTACGATTCCTTCCAATCCTTTAGGCAACAATGCGCGGAAAGGCACATTGGCAAGCACCTCTACCCCACTATGTGCCGGTGGTTTCAGCGCAAAAAACGGATCGATGGTAAACCCGTGCGTATCGAACGAGCTTTTGTGAATCGAAATCGTGTCGGGATAAGTGCGGCCGTTGTACACGTCGAGCACCGAGATCGTGAAATCGCCATTCATGCGGCGGCGCTCGCGGGTTTGCGGCAGTTTGCCCAAGTCGAACTGATCTTTGAATTTCTCTTTCCCGACCACAAACGTTGCCCAAACGTCAATCATATCCGAGTCGTCGGTGAATGTCCAGTCAGTATTATTATAAAAGTCATCCGGATTTTTCGGAGGCATTCCGGCACCCTGAACGGCAACGTTGGTTCCATCAGTATAGGAATAGCCAGCTCCTGCGGCAATGGCAATATCAGCGCTTCCGGTCGAGTCGATAATGGTGTTGGCCAGAACTACGCCACGTCCAAAAGGTGTTGAAACCACCACACCTTTCACCTGTTTATCTTCCACATATGCGCCAATGCCAATCACACCAAACCAGATTTCGCCGCCCGCCTTGCGGATTTCTCTCCGGAACCATTCGGTTTTCCAATCGAACACCCATTCGTCGAGTCGTTGTTTCTGGCGCGGATTTTCGCCGCCCAGCGCACGCACTCCGGCATCCACTTCGTTGGTAAAACCATGCCGGTAACCGTAATAATAGCGGCCAATCATTCCCAGCGTTCCCACGCCACCCATGCCGTGCAGGTATTCAATCACTAGCGTTTTGGCACCGCTGCGCGAAGCTCCCAGCCCGGCAGGGGCGCCAGCTGTTCCGCCACCCATTACAACTACATCGTAAGCTCCCAATACAGGTAAATGAGTCGGATCGGCTTTTACCACACCAATATTTAAAGTTGGTCGTAATCCATCGAGCAATTCGCCCACATCACCGGTTTTTGGCTCCTGAATTATCTTTCCCTGAACAATCAGATTTGCAGCATCACGAACCAGAATGGACTGCTGAGCAGCTTCTTCGCCAATGCGTTCGCCAATGCGAATCAAAGCTCCGGCTTTCATCAGTTGTCCGGCTGCTTCGCGCGAAATATCGGCACAGCTGCTCAACACAAACAAACGTTCCACTTTTTTAGGCTGGAATGCTTTCAGGCTGACTTGTTCCACATCCACCGAATCATCGTTTTCGCTCTTCTGTCCAATTACCGGATCGGGCGCAACCTGAAACAACAGGTCGGAAGCTTCTACCTGGTTCGGATCCCAGGTCTGGTCGCGGGCAATTTGCTCAGCCCGGGCAAACGATGCCATCGATGCATCAGGCATCTCTACCTGAACTATATATTGATAAACCGTATATGTTTTTTCTTTGATCTGGATTTTTTGCGAATCGTCAACTAAGGTCAGGTTGGAAGCCTGCTTTGGATCGTTGCCAACTACCACATAGCCAAATTCGTGTTGGCCAGCCGGATAAGTTTCGAATTTGGCTGAAGTCATTCGGGCAACCATTGCACGCGGAGTCGCATCAATCACCGATTTTGCCAACACGACCTGACGCCCCGATCGATTGGAAACAACAACTCCAGCAATTTTCCGGTTTTCATCATAAACCAAATCGGTCACATAGGTCGAATACAAAAAACCAACCTTATTGCTGATTAGTTCTTCATCCAGCGTGCGTTTAATGGTCATGGGCGTGGGCTGACCGTTTCCAAACAACTTTTTCCCCAATTCGGAATTAGTTGCCCCGTTGAAAAACCGATAGGTTCCGCACAAATCTTCTCCCAAATAAGGTTCCTGCGCAGCGAGAAAAACCGAAGCTCCGTTTTTTGCAGCAGTTACAGCAGCGGCAACACCGGAAGTCGATCCGCCAACAACAACGACATCAACTTTATATGCAACGGGTATTTCGCGTTCGGATTGAAAACAGAATTTGATATTTTGAAGACTGGCAGCGTTGGCTTTTCCGGCAGCCCACCAGCCTGAGGTGACGACAAAAGCAGTTCCGGCGGCAGTTGTCCGGATAAAATCACGACGTTTCATTCGGGTAAGTTGGTTTTTGGTTTCGGACGATAAAGTTAAGCGAAAAAACGAAGCTTGTATCTGTCCGATATATTCAGAATAATGCCAAAAGCAATTTTTGCCAACGTGAATAATATTCCTATTTTTAGAAATTGAAAATAATATTACCGCAAAGCTTAACCTAATCCAACTATGAATACTTCCTTGTTAAAAACCCTTGGCATTTTACTGCTGTTCATCTCTTTCTCGGTTGCAAATGCCGAAAACTGGCCCAACTGGCGAGGTCCAAACGGTGATGGAACCAGTTCAGAAACAAACATTCCCACGAAATGGGATTCAGTAACAAATGTTTTGTGGAAGATTGAAGTTCCGGGGGTTGGGCATGGTTCGCCCGCTGTGTGGGAAGATAGGTTGTTCCTGATTTCGGCGCAGCCCGAAACAATGGAAAAATTACTCCTTTGTTACGATTGCAAAAGCGGTAATCTGATGTGGAAAGAAACCGTACTAAAAACTCCTTTTGAAAATAAACATGCTGATAACAGCTATGCCTCGGGAACACCAGCCACGGACGGAAAATACGTTTATATTTCTTTACTTGACGGCGACGATGCGGTAGTTGCGGCCTACGACTTTACCGGGAAACAGATTTGGATCAAACGACCCGGCAAGTTTTCCAGTCCTCACGGATACAGCTGCTCGCCTGCACTATACAACGACAAAGTAATTATTAACTGCGACAGCAAAAGTGAAAATTTCATTGCGGCATTGAGTAAATCAGATGGTCAAACAATCTGGAAAGTAAAACATGATAAACCCGCTCTTAGTTATAGTACACCCATATTCAGGGAAATCGGAGGAAAAACACAAATGATTTTTTGCGGCAACCAGCAAGTATCCTCATACAATCCCAACGACGGATCGCTTTACTGGTTTGTGAATGGGCCTTCCGAAGATTTTAGTTCAAGTCCGGTGTATAGCGAAAAAACGGGCTTTGTACTTATCAGCAGCAGTTGGCCTCAACGACATTTATTGGCCATAAAACCTGATGGGAAAGGTGATGTTTCGAACAGTCATGTTGTATGGCGTTCCACCGAGGGTGCTTTTTACGTTCCCTCACCCATCGTTGCCGGCGATTATCTCCTTACTACGATGACCAATGGTACAGTACATTGTATGGAAGCAGCTACCGGTAAAATTCTATGGAAAGAAAATCTGGGCAAACAATATGCATCATCGGTACTTGCCAATGGATTGGTTTACATGCCAAATGACGCTGGAATCATCACGGTTATTAAACCCGGGCCAACATACGAAAGCATTGCAAAAAACAGCATCGGCGAAACCATGTTTGCCTCACCGGCCATCAGCAACGGGAAAATCTACCTTCGGGGGGCCAAACATATCTTTTGCATCGGGAAAAAGTAAACGCTACCATTCTTACTCGTAAATCCATTCGGGTTAAGGTTCCTGAACTTCTTTTACTGAATAAATTAATTTGCTTTTCATCGACTCTGGCTCAGTCCGGGTTTTCCAATACAGTGCAACCAAGAAGAGTAAGCTGATGATAAAAAAGACAGCTATGGCCAATACCGAATAACGCATACTGCCGGTAATGGCTTCGATGGCTCCAAAACTGAAGGTTCCGGCAACGGTGGCCAGCTTTTCCATCACATCGTAGAAACTGAAAAACGAGGTATGATCGGTTGTATTTTCAGGCAGCATTTTAGAATAGGTGCTGCGCGCCAGCGACTGCGAACCGCCCATCACCAGTCCGATAAAAAAAGCAGCCGTTAAAAATCCGACAGCATCCGATGCAAGAAAGACGCCCACGCAAATCAAGGCCCAGAGAACAACAGTCATCATCAATGAGCGAAGGTTTCCAATTTTTTCAGAAAAGCGGGCAAACATCCAGGCACCCAGCATTCCAACCAGTTGCACCACCAGAATAGTGGGTATGAGCACATCGTCCTTTAAACCAATTTCTTTTTCGCCATAGGTCACCGCCATAAACATCGTGGTTAACAAGCCCATCATCAGGAAGAAAAAGCTGGTGAGGTACATACTCAGTTTATACGACTTCCGGATTTGATTAAAAACCGTTTGTAACTCCTTGTATCCGTTGGACCATACAGATTCGCGGGTCATCCGTTTTCGGTAAGTATATTTTGGTAACCTGCTGAAAGTGATTTGCGAAAAACCGATCCACCAGATAAAAACCGTCAGAAAAGAAATACGGGCCGGCAACGAACTATCGGCAGGAATGCCAAACAGGTTCGGTTTCAGAATCATCAGCAGATTGAAAAGCAGCAAAATGACACCTCCAAGATATCCCATGGAATACCCACGGGCGCTGATGCGGTCCTGATCTTCAGGCTCGGCAATGACAGGCAAAAACGAATTATAGAAAACAATGCTTCCGCCATAGCCAATGGTACCCAGCGTAAAGGCAATGATGCCCAGTTCGATGTGGTTTTTATCGAAGAAAAACAACGCTCCGCAGGCGATGGCGCCAATAATTGTGAAAGCCCGCATGAAACCCTTACGGCGTCCGCTGTAGTCGGCCATTGATGAAAAAAGCGGAGAAAAAATGGCAACAAGCAAATAGGCAACCGCAATTGCCCACGAATATAAAACGGTATTTATCACCTTCGCGCCAAAAAATGAGACCGAAAAATCGTTTCCATTTCGGGTTACCGTGTTGTAATAGATGGGAAAAATAGCCGAAGCAATTGTTAACTGATACACCGAGTTGGCCCAATCGTACATCACCCAACCCCGCACAATTCGTTTATCGCCTTTCACAATGGTTTGCTCGTTATTTTTTCTGATCATACCCGATTCCTCCAGTTATAGTGATGGTCTTTTATTGCTTAAAGCAGTGTTAAACAAACGTAGCTATTTCTTCTTTTCCCCTTATACGAAAATTCAAAAAAAATGCCCACCCATTACAGGCAGGCATTCCAAATTGATATAATCAAAGGTTAGTTAGTTGTCGTTACTGAAGTTTAAGTGTGTACGAGAACGATGATGGCTCAGCAAAAACCTGGTACTCGGGCAGAGGACGCGGGCCGCAACCGGCCGATCCAACACCCAATGTTTTGTGGCTGATGCACAATACTGTTGCTGAACTTTGTGGTAAATCGATGCGGTATTCCACTTTTTCCATTTCCTCGTCGGTGTACGGAATAGCTGTGAACTGCATCAAATCCTTATCGCTGGTAATTTTAAGGGCAGCTCCGCCTTTCTGAGAGATTTCAGCCCAGCGAACATCTTCGTGATTTCCACAGTCCATTGGCTTTTCGTATGGAGTCATTTGCTGAGCAATGGTACTGCGGTACATGCCCACATCGAATCCGCCTTTGCGGTCGCTGTAGTTTTCCATCGGTCCACGTCCGAAGTATGAAATCTGATCCATCTGTTTGTTGAGCATCAGGCGAACGCCCAAACGGCCAACCACCAATTTCGAATTACTCGAATCTATCTTGTTGCTGGCAATGATTTCGCCGTTTCCGGTTACTTTATAGGTAGCTTCAAACGATACGGTGAAGCCTTCTTTTCCTTCGCCCTTCATTTTTACTGAAATCTGCGCATTGTTGGCGTCGAGCTGGCTAGCAGTCACACCATCAACCGTCCATTTCAGTTCTTTCACGCCGTATTTGGTCCATTCGCGATCGGCCCACATGTCATCGTTGCGATGCGGCGCACGCCACAAATGCAGTTTCGGTCCGCCTTGTGCAGTCAATAATTCCTGAGTGCCTTTTTTCAGGCTGCTGAAAGTTCCGGCAGCTTTATCGAATACCACAGCGAAACCGTTTCCTTTCACAGTCACTTCTTTCTCATTCTGAGTTAAAGTAACCGGAGTTTTTGCCTCGGCAACAGGTATTTCAGCCACTTTTGCAGGGAACTGAAACTGGTGAGTAGCCACTTCAAAACCTTTTTTAGCCCACAATTCATTGTTGTTTTGAACGAATGAAACACGTACAAAATATTCGGCCCCGGCTTTTGGGCTGGCCACTTTTACAGGCAGACTGATTGTTTTTTCAGCTCCTGGTTTTAAATCTGCCAGGCTGATTTTTCCGTTCGAAATTTCTTTTCCGTTTTCGGTCAGGCTCCACGAACCAGTGAAACCATTCAGACTGATAAACTGGTACAGGTTTTTTACTTTAATGGTTGCTTTCGCAGCGTCTTCAACTGAAATGTGAATCCACTGGAACGCTTTTTTCATTTCAGGATAGTGTGGTTTTGGCGAACGATCGGAGAAAACGGTTCCTTTATGGATAAAGTATTTGTCGTTCGGGAATTCGCCAAATCCACCACCGTAAGCAATAATCGGACGTTTCGGATCTCGGTTGTTGTACAATCCCTGGTCCTGATATTCCCAGATGGCACCACCCAGAATTTCAGGATATTTATCGAACATTTCAGAATATTCTACCAACGAGCCCATCGAGTTAAACATGGCGTGAGCAAACTCACAAATATAGAATGGCTTGGTCAATTCTTTGTTTTCGGCAATTTTGGCAAAATCTTCAGGTCTTCCGTACATTTTACCATCAAAATCGGATGGATTTTTGGCACCAATGCCAAAGCGTTCGTAATGAACAGGGCGTGCAGGATCAATGGCTTTTACAGCATTCATGGCTTCAACAAAGTTGGTTCCAACGCCGCCATTTTCGTTTCCTAACGACCAGATAATCACCGATGGATGATTCTTAAAATTCTCAACATTGGCCACGTTGCGGTCGATAATCTGCGCTTTCATGGTTGGTTCTTCGTCAAATTTCCGGTCGTAACCGTGGCATTCCACATTGGCTTCGGCCACCAGCCAGATACCCCATTCGTCGCACAACTCATACCAGCGTGGATCGTCGGAATAGTGGCAAGTGCGCACATGGTTGCAGTTTCCTTGTTTAATCACTTCGAGGTCGCGGATCATCTGCGCTTCGGTAATGGCATGACCAACTTCAGGCCAATGCTCGTGACGGTTTACGCCTTTCAGCTTGATCGGCGTTCCGTTCACCATCATAACCCGACCTTTGATTTCCACTTTGCGGAAACCGGTTTTCGACGACAGAATTTCGTTGTTTTTTGCGCCTTCGTTCAAAGTTAAAACGGTGGTGTATAATTTTGGCGTTTCAGCAGTCCATTTGGCCGGATTGTTTACCGGAAATTTCAGGGTTACCACTTGTTCTTCGCCCGGATTCAAGGCCGGAACAGCCACTTCAGCTTTGGCGCCTTTTACTTCCTGAGTTCCGTCGAAAAGGGTTGCAACCAGCTTTTGAGCAACACCTTTCGAAGCTCCGTAGTTTTTCACTTTGGCGGTAACTTCAACAGTAGCGTTTTTGTATTCCGAATCCAGATCAGTTTTGACGAAATAGTCGCGAACGTGCGTTTCAGGAGTACTCCAAACCGTTACGTTGCGGAAGATTCCGCTCAAACGCCACATATCCTGATCTTCGAGGAAACTTCCGGCGGTGAAACGGTAAACTTCGGCAGCCACCATGTTTTTGCCCGGTTTCACATATTTGGTAATGTCGAATTCGGCAGCATTGCGGCTGTTGATGCTGTAGCCCACTTTTTCGCCATTCACCCACAAAAAGAAACCGGCATCAACACCGTCGAAAGTCAGGAAAATGCGGCGACCATTCCAGTTCTGCGGAATTTCGAATTCGCGGCGGTAGCTTCCAACCGGGTTGCGTTCTTTGTATGCGGTGTAGGTTTTCGGTGGTTCGCTCATCACATGCGGAAAATCTTTTTTGAAGATGTAGCCCATGTTTTTATAGTAAGGCGTTCCGTAGCCCAAAACCTGCCAGTTCGATGGAACCGAAATTTCTTTCCAGCCCGAAACATCGTACGAAGGTTTGTAAAAATCAACAGGTCGTTCCTGAGGCCAGGCTACCCAGTTAAATTTCCACATGCCATTCAAACTTTTGCAGAATGAAGAGGCGTGGCGGATCGCTTTCAAAGCTTCGGCCTGATTGCCATAAACCATGAGCGTTGCATGCCAGGGTTCTTTATTAATACCCAACAATTCGGGATTTTCAATTTCGGGAGGAACCGGAGCGCCGGGTACAACAGTGTCGGTAGTGCTTGCAGAAACTGTTTCAATCATTGCGGTTTGTTCCACAACTTGTTTTTTAACAGTAAAGCCCGAGCCACTGCGAAAAGCCTGCGACATGAAAGCAATCATCACGACCAGACTTAGGAATATCGTTTTTCTCATTTCCAATTAAGATTAGGTTTAAAGACGGCGCAAATTAGAAATAAAAAATATGCCTGGTATGTAATAATCGTCACACATATGTCCATATTGGCCTTCTTTTTCGTGATTCTTGTAATATTTTTGCACTTCAAAATAAATTAACCGAAAACCATGAAGCGAATCATACTTTCCTTGATTTTACTGAGTGTTTTATCCGTCACCGCCATTAAAGCCAAAGCACAGTCCACCGATATTTCAGCCAAAGAGGTACAAAAAATGGTCGATTATATTCACGATCACTACCGCGACGATTATACCTCTTTTGGAAACAGCAAAATTCTTGACTGGCAGAAAGCGGTTGTAAGTATGATGTTCGTTCATGCTTACGAAGTGCTGGGCGATGCCAAATATCTGGATTGGGCCAACGACGCGCTTTATGTGGAATACAACCTGAGCGACGACCAGTGCTGGGGAGCCAATGCTGTGCTGGAACTAAATCAGCACGGAATAAAAACGGCACCGCGCGAATACAAGAATGAGGAAGGTAAAAGTTTTACCATGAATTATTCGTATCAGGATATTTTCAATTACGGACTGACAATGGCGCCCAAGGTAGCTCCTGATCCGTATTTTGGCTATTACGATGCTCCTGAAAATGGGGGACAGCGCGGTGTTTACTGGAACCGCCAGTGCAGTTCGTACAACACCTGTACACTGGGGCAATCCATTATTCTCGCATTCCGGATGCCTGAAAAGGAAGTGAATGGTAAATCACCTGCTGAATTTGCCTCAACCTGGATGAGCCTGCAAAATAACTTGCTGATTGACCAAACAACGGGCCTGATTTTCGATAATTATCAGCTCAAAAGCAAACAAAGTAATAAGGGAAATTACTCGTACAACAATGGGATTGTGTTGGGCGCACTGGGTTTGGCGCGGCAAAAAGCAGCTGCAAAACATCCGTATATCGACCAGACAAGCTCGAAAGTAGTAGATTTTGTAGTGAAGGGCATGAGCGAGAACGGCGCGCTTTATTCGCCATCGGCTGATTACCGGAACAACAATGCACATGCGTTCAACGGCATTTTTATGCACTTTGTCCCCTTCTATATTTTCTCTGATTGCCCGACTGACGCCAAAAACCGAATGAAATCGTTCATTTCAAGTTGCGCTTCAGCCGTATGGAAACAGGTTGAAGAAAAGCAAAATCAGGAAAACCAATATGCTGTGAGTTTCACGTGGGGGAAACCGTTCAATGCTTCGGGAACCAATTGCATGACCACAGTTTCGGGCGCTGAATGTTTGCTGACTTACCTGCAAGTAGAGCAAAACAAGTTACCATTCGACTATCAAAATCAGACTAAATAGAAGAAATAGCCCTAATTCTTATCCTGAATTTTTACTGATATTGGTTTGCTGGCTTCGCCGGCATAAATGCTGACGTGCGGGAACGGAATTTCAATGCCTTCGTGATCGAATGCTTCTTTAATCTCGATGAACACCGAGTTTTTTACTGCTGAGTAATTGGCTTTTTCGAACCATACGCCAAAGGTGATGTTGATGCTGCTATCGCCAAACGTCTGGAAAAGAATATAAGGTTCGGGCTCTTCCAAACAAAGCGGATTGTTTCGGGCCACATTTTCAAGCACTGATTTTACCTTCCGGAGATCTTCTTTGTATGCCACGCCAATCTGGAAATCGAGCCGACGAATGGGAAATCGGGTTACGTTCGTCAATTCCGAAGAAATAACCGATTGATTGGGAATACGAATCAGCAAATTATCAAAGGTTTTTATCTTGATTGAAAGCAAATCGATAGAATACACGGTTCCCGATTTGTCGCCAATGCGCACCACATCTCCAATTTCGAACGATTTTTCGCCCACGAGGAACAGTCCGCTGATGATGTTGCCAATGCTGGTTTGCGAAGCGACCCCAATAACGATACCCACCACTCCGGCAGCTCCAAACAGAGCCGTGAGGTCGTAATTGAATTCTTTAACGACAATAAGCACCAACCCGGTATAACCAGTATAAATAACCGTGCGGGTAATCAACATCATACGCTGACGAGAAAGCTGTTTGCGCAACGACCTCCGCAGCATGAAAGCAATCAGCTGAATGGAACTGACGCCAATAATCAGGATAAAAACGATCCGGATAAACTTTTCGATGGTTGCCGGATTGATGTATTTCTCAAGATCGGGGAACATATTTTAGCTTTGATAAATGTTTTTAATGAAGAAAAAACTACGGCGAAGCAGCTTCCTCGAATCGGATAAACGTTTGCCGGCCACCTGTTCGAACTTATCGCCATGAATATCGTCGCGGGTACTCAAATTCACACTTTCAACTTGCTCCTGTCCTTTAAATTCGATGGTTACGTGATTGGTCAAAATTTGATCGCCTTTCCGGTACAGATTAAATTCTTCAACCCGTAAAATCAGGCGCTGCAAATCGAGCACCCCAAAGGTGTTATTGATGATTTCAACCGAGGCAATGGCTTCCCAAACCCGTGCATCAACCTCTGCGAGCGATTTGTAATAGGTACTGCCAATGGAATACGCCGGCTCGCCATTGTCCATCTCACCAAACCAGGTGTCAGACAAACGCCGCAGAGGAACCTCAATCAGCCGGTTTTCGTCTTTTACTTCGTCGAAATAAAACTGCATCGTCAGCGGAATCGTGAAAAACAAACGCGTTGATTCACCAGCACTCACTTTTATGTTTTTATTGTTCCTGAAAACGACAGCTTTATTGGGCAGCGCCGGAACCAGTATTAACTCGCCGGAGTTTCCGGAGTAAAAATGCAGTACCTCCTGATCATCGAGCAGGTCGTCAACCTTAGTAGCCTCCATTTCGTCAACCGATTGTGCCAGTGAAGCGGTTTTTACCAGCCAGCCATTGGAAACGTGCTTGATAAAAACCTCAGCATAGCCGGCTTTAAAACCCAGCGTTTGGTTAACTTTTACCTGATATTTTTTCCAGAAACTTTGTGGGTTCATCATTTGCTGCATTTTTTTCGACGACTAAAATTAAAATAAATTTTGCTGGCAATAGCCGAATGCCTGTCATTATTAGGTTAAACTTTAGTGACAGCGGTGTTATCTTTCGTGTTGACCAGACCAAAATCTGAACCTGTTCAAGTAATTTTTGTTTTATCACGGTACAATTAGAAAACAGAAAACAATGAGTTCGACAAAAAACAAACTGAAGATAGAGATCTGGAGCGATGTGGTGTGCCCGTTTTGTTACATCGGCAAACGAAAATTCGAAGCGGCCTTTGCTGATTTCAAACATGCCAATGTTGTGGAAATAATCTGGAAAAGTTACCAGCTTTCGCCGGAAATGAAGACTATTCCGGGGAAAAACATTCACCAGTATTTATCTGATCACAAGCGAATTAGTTTAGAAGAAGCTACAACATTAAACAATCAGGTTGCGGGCTGGGCAAGGCTGGTTGGCCTTCAATACAATTTCGATATGGCGATTCCGGCCAATACGTTTATGGCACATCGGTTTTCGCATTTGGCCAGGCAGCAGGGAGTACAACATGAGGCCGAAGAAAAGCTATTCAGCGCCTATTTTACTGAGGGGAAAAACATCGACGACACAGAAACTCTGGTGCAAATTGGCGTTGAAATTGGAATCGATGCCAGTTTGGTGAGAAATGTACTGGAAAGCGATGAGTTTTCAGCAGACGTTAGAAGTGATATTTCAGAAGCTCGTGAATTAGGCCTTCGAGGCGTTCCGTTCTTTGTTTTCGACCGGAAATTTGCGGTTTCGGGAGCTCAGGATAGTAAAGTTTTCATGGACACGCTTGAAAAAGCTTACGATTCATGGAGAAAAGAAAATCCGATTTTTAGGATTGATATTTAAGTGTTTATATCATAACTCCTGAATGTGCGGGGGCTGAAAACAAAAAAGGATCCGATCTTTCAGAAAGATCGGATCCTTTTCTTTTAAGCCAGCAATTTATTTCTTGTGGAATTTCGCTTTCACGACAAAAGTAAGAACGATGAAGGCGACAATCAGGATAACCGGAAGTACCGACATGTTTCTCAGGGTAGTTTGTGCGCCCGATGTTTCGATCGATTTTCCCATGATAGGCAAAACCATCGAAGTGGCTACAAATCCGGCACCACCCAAAATAGACATCCCCAGTGCACCGCTTTTTGGAACATATTCCGAAGCCACGCCAATCATGGTTGGCCAGAAATAGCAAACGCCCACGGCGAATACAGCCGCAGATAAAACAGTCATCACCGGACCGGATGCAATACTCAATAGCATTAATCCGGCGAAAGCAAATATGGAAGAGCCCAGCAGCACGCCAGTCGGATTCAACCGATGAATTAAACCACCGGCAAAGAAGCGACCAACAGCCATAATTCCGGTAACAACAGCTAAAATCAACATTGGACCAATTCCATTTTGAGCCAAAAGCGCATTAATCCATTGGGTTGTTCCCAATTCAGTTGAAGCTGTTAGCAGCATACAGAAGAAAATAAATGGGAAAAGCAGCGATATTTTATTCATCAAACGTCCCTCCAGAACAATGAATAGGGCAATTACCGCAACAATTACAAACGGAACAGCGCTGTCGAAACTAACGGCAAACGACGGGATGGTGGCCACCATAATCATCAGGATAACAGCAATAGTTATGGTAATTGGCGCTCCAACGTTGCGCATCATTTCTTTATAAGTTACGCCGGTCGACACGCGTTCGGTTTCAGGAATTTTTTGTCCGAAGAACAGGAATCCGTAAATGGCCAGCGGTACAAACAGGATGCTTACCAGTACTTGCCAGGGCAGATTCAGTTTATCCATGATGAGGGCGGCGAGCAAACTACCGATCACGATTCCACCCGGGAACCAAACATGAAAGCGATTGAGCATTTTTGTTTTCTTATCGGGGAAAAGTGTTGTCACCAGAGGATTACAGGCGGCTTCAACGCTACCGTTTCCGAGGCCGATAAATACGTTTGCAATAAACAACGACGACATATCTTTGGCAAAAAGCAGCAAAACAATTCCAACCAGATGCAAGGCAAAAGCCATCCAGATAATCGTCTTTGTTTTTACAATGTCGATGAAATAGCCGCCAGCAAACATGGCCACGGCAAAGCCCCAGAATGCAGGCCCGAAAGCACGTCCAACCTGCTCTTTGCTCAATCCGTAATCGTCGGTAAATACGCCTTCGATTTTAGCTCGGATGGCAAATGTAATGGCTGTAACCAGCAATGCCAGGCAGGCACCGAGAAATAACCTTTTTTGATTCACATGTTCCATAGATTTAGTTTTTGGTCGTTATTGAATAAGGAATTTTGCGAGAAGGAGATTTGCGAGAATGAAAAAACTGCAGCGACATAATGAACAGAAAGGCAACGGCTTGACAATTGGGAAGTCGGTTCATAAGCTGACAGTTTTGTTAGGTTTTGGTAAATATAGCAAATCAGAACAGAATATACCACCTGAAACGCTAAATTTCTGAGCATGCTAGTTTAAAGGAAGTTAAGCAGGTTTAGAAAATAAGCAATTACCGTACTTTTGTACCAGCTGTAATGAACTAAAATGAATTCAAAAAAAATCCGGGAACCGAAATTCCCGGATTTTTTTTGAAACTGATGCAGGTTACTTAGTTTTGATATCCAAATCGAGCGAGTTGGTTATTTTCCCGATGTCTTCCATGTCAATCACCCCGCGAATGCTGATCAAAGCGTTATCTTTTCCACCGGTAACCAGCAATAATTCTGATAGTTTACCCTTTCCGCCTGTTCGTCCGTAAAACCGAACAATCTCATCTTTCTCGGTAATTTCCATCAGCGACTCGTAGTTGTTGTTTTTGAAAAATCCATCAGCTTCGAGTTCCTTGTAGAAGTTCAGTCCTTTGTTCAATTCCTTGTCTTCAACGGCCAAGATGCGGATGCCGCTCAGTTTTTCGAGCATGGCCGCTTCCGAACTTTTCGATTCGTCGAACTTGGCCGCAAAACTCAGCAACTTGCCGCTGATATTTACCGTCGAAAATCCTTCCTTGTTGGCATATTTACTAAAAAGCTTGTCAATTGGACTGGTATCCTGTGCGATTGTCCACAATGGGATCAATAAAATCAATGTCATTAATAAGCGTTTCATGGCTATTCTTTTTTTAGTTTTTTATTCAAATTAGTTACTTCATCCATCTGTTTAAATCCCTTATTAACCTTCGAAATGCCAGATTTTAAAGGGCTAACAGCATTATCAATTTTTTCCATCGGCTTAAGTTGGGCCAACCCTTTGTTGTATTTGCCCGAAACAAATTGCAGGGTTTTTACAGCTTCGGCATAAGCCTGGTGAGGATCGGAAAACGTGTCCTTGTAGTCGTTCCGGTTGCCATAAAAGTTGACAGCCAGCAAGGCTACAATCACAGCGGCGGCAATGCCCGTTACAACCTGCCACATCCAGCGGTAGTGCAGTTTTTCCTTGTGCTCCGATTCCAGAATGTGATTCATCAAATCGTCTCTCAGGTCTGCATTCTCGTCAACCGAAAGTTCCTTTAATCCTGAAAACATGGGAACATACATTTTCAGGCTTTCATCCACTTCGCCGGAAGTAAAATAAGTGATCAGTTCATTTTCCTCGTCGATGGTGGTTTCGGCGTCAAAGTACTTTTGAAGCAGAATATGTATTTTCTGTGATTCCATAACTTTGAATTTTTATGATTTCGTCACGCACTTTTTTTCGTGCCCTCGACAAATTTACCCTGATGGCATTCACATTCATCTGGGTCGCTTCAGCTATCTCTTCGTATTCCAGTTGCTCGATGTCGCGCAAATGGATGATGGTTCGCTGTAAATCGGGCAGTTCGGCGATTGCCTTTTTTACCAGTTCTACTGAGTTTGCTGTATCCAGATGATCGACATCTGTACTTTCTTCCTCGGGCAATCTGGCTTTGGTTAGCAAATCAATTGAGACGGTTCGCCGGGCCCGAATCATGTCCAAACAACGGTTACGCATCATCCGGTAGGCAAAGGCTTCAATGTTTTCGATTTTCGACAACTCCTCCCGCTTTTGCCAGAGTTTCAGAAACACATCCTGAAGTACATCTTTGGCTTCCTCTTCATCCTGAAGAATCTGAAGCGCAAATCGCAGCAGCTTATTGCTGATCGGGAGTACCTCGGTTTTAAAATCTCTGGCAAACATTCGTTGTCTTTTGCTTAATTTCAAAGGTAAGACGAACCAGCGGGGATTTCATTACATGAGGTCGGAAAATAATTAGGATTAACCACAGAGAACACAGATTAACACAGAGAAAGAATGTCTTGATAAATATTTCTTCTGGAACTTGGAATTTGAAACTTGAAATTTGGAACTTTTCAATAAAGTTCAGCTTCCAGCACATCCTTCAGTACCATGAGGTTATTTTCGAGGATGAGCATGTTGTCGATGAAGAAGTTAAAGATATCGGGCCATTGGTTTTGGCGGTGAAAATCGACATTTGGCAGCGAACGGTAAATGCGGCAAACCTCCTGACCGCTTTCTCTTTCGTAGCAAAAATCCCACTCCAGCGGTTCTTCAAAACCTTCCTCCAGAAATTTGCGGTATTTCTGCAGGGCTTCAAATATTTCCAGCCGTCGTTCTTCCTTTCGGCTGTTTATTTCAATCATAACCGTTGCGTCGGTGCGCGAAACGTCAAACTTCAGGTCGATTCCAGACAACCCGGTATCGTGAAGCATCCATTTTTTCTTTCGGTACCGCAATTCAGGATGAATTTCGCAGCGCTGTGCAAATACGATCCAGAATTCTTTCCGCAGTAATTTAACCTCGTCTTTACTATACATTCCTGAAATTTGAGTTTGCAAAGATAACGTTCTGCACAAAACCAGGATTACCCCATAAAAAAGGCCGAACTCTTTTCGAATCCGGCCCTTTCGTTTCAGCTTATTCAGCTTATTTTTTAATCACTTTTTTGTATCCGTAGATAGCAGAAGCGCCCAATTCTTCTTCGATACGAAGTAACTGGTTGTATTTAGCCATACGATCGGAACGGCTCAACGAACCGGTTTTAATCTGACCTGCGTTGGTTGCAACAGCAATATCGGCAATGGTCGAATCTTCGGTTTCTCCTGAACGGTGCGATGTTACAGATGTGTAACCAGCACGGTGTGCCATTTCGATAGCATCCAAAGTTTCGGTAAGTGTTCCAATTTGGTTTACTTTTACAAGGATTGAGTTAGCTGCTCCCAGTTCGATACCCTTTTTCAGGTACTCAACATTGGTTACAAATAAATCGTCGCCAACCAGCTGGCATTTATCGCCCAGTTTCTCAGTTAAAGCTACCCAACCATTCCAGTCGTTTTCGCACATTCCATCTTCGATCGAGTCGATCGGGAAATTGGCAACCAAACCGGCAAGGAATTCAACCTGTTCAGCAGAGTTTCTTTTTGCGCCATTCGGACCTTCGAATTTTGAATAGTCGTAAATACCGTCTTTGTAGAATTCAGAAGCAGCACAGTCCAAAGCGATTGAAACATCACCACCCTCTTCGGCACGACCTGGTTTGTAACCGGCGTTTTTAATAGCCTTGATGATGCTGTTCAGTGCATCTTCAGTTCCGTCCAATGCAGGAGCAAAACCACCTTCGTCGCCAACAGCAGTGCTTAAGCCACGATCGTGAAGTACTTTTTTCAGATGATGGAAAACTTCGGCACCCATGCGTAAACCTTCGCGGAACGATTTGGCACCAATCGGGCGAATCATGAATTCCTGGAAAGCGATTGGAGCATCAGAGTGCGAACCACCATTGATGATGTTCATCATCGGAACCGGTAACGTTTTGGCGTTTGTTCCGCCAATGTAGCGATACAAAGGCATATCCAGTGCATCGGCTGCAGCGCGGGCAACAGCTAACGAAACTCCCAACATGGCATTAGCACCTAATTTTGATTTGGTTTTGGTTCCATCCAGAGCCAGCAATTTCTTGTCGATTGCTACCTGGTTCGAAGCGTCCATACCCAAAATTTCTTTGGCAATAACGGTATTCACATTGGCAACCGCTTTCAAAACACCTTTGCCCAAATAACGACCTTTGTCGCCATCGCGCAGTTCAAGTGCCTCGTTTTCACCAGTTGATGCACCCGATGGTACAGCAGCACGGCCAATGGCTCCGCATTCCAGTGTAATTTCTACTTCAACGGTTGGATTACCACGTGAATCCAAAATTTCTCTACCAACTACTTTGTCAATAAACATTGTGTTATAGTTTAAAATTCAACTTAATTTGTATTAATAAATAATCTAAATAACAGATTATAAAGTTCTTTTATAGGTGCAAATGTAATAAAAAGCTTCCGAAGATCGACTATGTACTTTCAGCGGCAAAACTGTTAAAGACAACAATCAAACGATACGATTGTTAATCATCTCCCGAAAAAATTGCAATAAACGACTGAAAGATTCCGCGCAAACTCTTTATCTTTCCATGATTAATGCAGGTTTATGAAAAATCTAATAATCAGTACAAGCATATTTTTCCTTCTAACGGTTGCTGCTTCAGCCCAGAATGGCTCATCCGCAATCCGGCAAAAAGCCGCCACTTGGCAATCATCTGCCGGATTGACTAATTCGGGCATTGGGATTGCCGTTACCGACAACACCACGGGCGAAGACATTTTAAAATCGGATCCACAATTGAGCCTTGTTCCGGCTTCTATCCTGAAAGTTGTCACAACAGCAACGGCGCTCGAAGTTTTTGGCCCCGACTACCGGTTTAAAACCACCCTATCCTACTCCGGAACGATTCGCAACGACACGCTTTTGGGCGACCTGCAAATTATTGGCGGAGGAGATCCGACCCTTGGGTCGATGTATTTTCCTGAAAACATTAATTTTCAGGATGAATGGGTAAAAGCGATCAAAAACAAAGGCATTCGGGTAATCTCCGGAAACATTATAGCCGACGCCTCGGTTTATGAGAAGATTCAAGTGCCGGGAAGCTGGGTTTGGGAAGACCTTGGAAATTATTACGGTGCGGGAGCCTGCGGATTATCGGCCTTCGACAACATGTACGAAATTCACCTGAAATCGCCGCAAACAGCAGGCCAACCCACTCAAATCATCAAAATTACACCTGAAATTCCCGGACTCGACATTGAAAACGAAGTTCGTTCGTCTGACATTAATTCCGATCAATCCTACGTTTTCGGAAGTCCGGAGGATAACAAACGTGTGATTCGGGGCACCATCCCCAAAGACCGAAGCGATTTTACCGTAAAGGCGTCTGTTCCAAGTCCACCATTGCTTCTGGCCAGCGAACTTCGGAATAAATTATCGGGCAAAGGAATTTCGGTCTCCGGAATTACAAAATTGCAAAAGACACAAAACGGATCTGTACTCACCGAAACCCTCTCTCCCCCTTTGCGCGATATTATCCGGATAACCAATTATGAAAGTGTCAATCTGTTTGCCGAGCATTTTCTGAAACACCTCGCCTGGCAAAAAACGGGAGTTGGCTCAACCGATGACGGATGCAAATTTGTACTCGATTTCTGGAAAGGAAAAGGGCTAAACATGAACGGATTTTTCATGAATGACGGCAGTGGTTTATCTAGGTTCAATGCCATTACTGCCAGCCAGATGTGCAGCATATTAAATTACATGAAAACCAAAAGCAAGTATGCCGAAGATTTTATACAATCGCTGCCCAAAGCGGGAAGCGGAACACTTACATCCTTCAGCGCCGAAGAATTTCCGCAAAACTGCTTGAATGCCAAAAGTGGTTCGATGACCCGGGTGCGATGTTACGCCGGATACCTGAAAACCGTTGGCGGCTGCGATCTATCTTTTACCATCATGCTGAATAATTTCTCGTGCTCCATGAGTGAAGCCACCCGTAAAATTCAGGAATTACTTGTAGAACTGAGGAAACTATAAAAAAGAAAAAGCCCCGCTTTGCAGCGAGGCTCTCTCAAAATGAATATAGGGGTAACTTTAATTACACAATGCTCTTCATGGCAGTCATTTCGGCACGCAACTCTTCGCCAATCACTTCAATATCGTGGTAGCGAATAATTTCGTTCACGCTGATAAGTTGTTTATTGTCAACCCCGTTGCCTTTGCCAGCTCCGTATGGTTTACCAATTACATCAGTATCAATTTTAGCCATAAAATCGGTCAACAATGGTTTGCAGGCATGATCGAACAGGTAGCAACCGTACTCGGCAGTATCCGAAATCACACGGTTCATTTCGAACAGTTTCTTGCGTGCAATTGTGTTGGCAATCAGTGGCACTTCGTGAAGCGATTCGTAATAAGCCGATTCTTCTTTAATTCCGGCTTCAGTCATTGTTTCAAAAGCCAGTTCAACGCCTGCTTTTACGAAGGCAATCATCAGCACACCGTTATCGAAATATTCCTGTTCGGCAATGTCCATGGTTCCGGCAGGAGTTTTTTCAAATGCAGTTTCTCCGGTGGCAGCACGCCATGTCAACAGTTTTACATCGTCGTTGGCCCAGTCTTCCATCATCGTTTTCGAGAAATGGCCCGACATGATGTCGTCCATGTGTTTCTGGAATAACGGACGCATGATGCGTTTAAGTTCTTCGGAAAGCTCGAATGCTTTGATTTTAGCAGGATTCGACAAACGGTCCATCATGTTGGTGATACCGCCGTGTTTCAAAGCTTCGGTAATCACTTCCCAACCGTACTGAACTAATTTTGAAGCATATGAAGGATCAATTCCTTTTTCAACCATTTTGTCGAACGAAAGGATGGAGCCGGTTTGCAGCAAGCCGCAAAGAATGGTTTGTTCGCCCATCAAATCCGATTTTACTTCGGCCACAAACGACGAACTTAAAACTCCAGCTTTGTGCCCGCCGGTAGCTGCAGCATAAGCTTTTGCAATTTCAAAACCATCTTTATTCGGGTCGTTTTCAGGATGAACTGCAATCAGTGTTGGAACTCCAAATCCGCGCTTATATTCTTCGCGAACTTCTGATCCTGGCGATTTTGGAGCGACCATAATTACGGTAATGTCTTTACGAATCTGCATTCCTTCTTCAACGATATTAAAACCGTGAGAATATGAAAGTGTTGCACCTTTTTTAATCAAAGGCATCACAGCAGTAATTACGCCTGTATGTTGTTTATCCGGAGTCAAATTGATTACCAGATCAGCAGTTGGAATCATTTCTTCGTAAGTTCCAACTTTAAAGCCGTTTGAAGTGGCATTTTTGTACGACTGGCGCTGTTCTTTAATGGCTTCGGCACGCAGGGTGTACGAAACATCCAAACCCGAATCGCGCATGTTCAGCCCCTGATTCAGTCCCTGAGCGCCGCAACCAATGATTACAACTTTTTTGCCCGCCAGTTTTTTAACACCGTCAGCAAATTCAGAACTGTCCATAAATTCGCAGGTTCCCAGTTGTTCCAACTGCAAGCGAAGCGGCAATGAGTTAAAATAATTAGCCATTTTCTTAAATTTTTATGTGTTTTTACTTATTCTTTCTGATTTGAAACTTTCTGCTTTTACAAAGCAACAGAATATTCCTGAAACAGAAATGGAAAAATAATGGTATTTTAGGTACTTTTCATAGATTCATTAAAACAAATACTGAATAACATTCCAATACAAACTTTAATTCAACAAGTTACACGCCAATTAAAATTGGTAATTTAGCTATCCGCGCAACGAATCGCTTCGATATTGAAGAGGGGTAACTCCGGTTTCCCGCTTGAAGAATTTGGTAAAATACGACTGATCATCAAAATTCAGCTGTCCGGCAATTTCAGAAACACTCAGGTTGGTATGTACCAAAAGCCGTTTGATTTCGAGCAGTTGTTTATCCTTAATGATTTGAGAGGAAGTTTTGCCAGTCAGTTGCTTTATTGTCTGCGTTAAATGATTGGCCGTTACGCCAATCATCTGCGCATATTCGTTCAACGACAGGTTTTTGCGGTGATTCTCTTCCAGAAAATGGAAGAAACGCTTCACTAAAATCTGCCCTTTCCCTTTGTTCATCAGGTTTTCAGGAACCTGGTAACGGGCAGAGCAAGTTGTCAGAATCAGATCGAGAATTGAGCGCAGCATCTCGACCGAATAACCCGTCGGTTGAGCAATTTCAGCAATTCCCTTCCGGAACAAATCTTCCAGAAACCAGATATCACTTTCATTATCAAGCTGAAGAGGCGGATTATCCTGATGAATAGTGTAGAAAAACGGGAATTCGATCAGCCGGTTTTGATCTGTTCGATTGAGCAGGTAAAAATCGGGTGTGAAGATAAAGATGTAGCCTTCAATATCCTGCGAAAGTTCTAGTTTGTGCGCCTGTCCGCGCGACATAAAAAATACACAGGGAGGCTTAATTTCGTAGTTGTTACCATCGATCACATGGAACCCCGAGCCTTTTTTCAGGTACAAAACCTCGAAAAAATCGTGCCGGTGCGGGTATTTTACTGCAAAATGCCGATTGGCATCGAACACTTCCACCTGAAACTGCTGGCTTTTCCGCTCAGGAGAGCTGAAATTATCAAGGCTGTAAACGGGTAATTGTTCGACCGCATTCTTCATAAAAAAGTACTTTCGCATTATCTACGAAAGTACAAACAAATTGATAAAACAAGAAACAACTCAACCCCTCACTTACAACGACCGCCCGACATAAATTCCAGCATCAGACCAGGGAACCAAGTTCCCGTCAAAAGTCAGTTGGCCGCTTCGCAATCCGGTTAACAATGCCGAACTCTTTCCGGAACCCAATATTGAAAATGACAGGTCGTAGAAACCAATGGGTGTCATTACGTTCATGCGCAATGTAAATGTTTTGCTCTTCTCGTTCTTTGCTAATTCCCATTTGGTAATCTGCCCTTTTGCAGTAACTCCACCAACTCCGTTTGGCCCAATTCTCCAATTCGAACCAATCTGAATAATCGCTTCAGTCGAATCAATTGCCACAAAATTGATGTCAGACATCACCGGAACCCGGTTTCCATAACGATCCAGCAGCCAATCAGATTCAAGAACAAACGACTTGTTTTCAAGCATTTGCCGAGTCAGTTCAAATTGTTTTTCAGCTTCTGCTTTTCTCTTTTCTTTTCGCGTGAGAGCAGAATTCACATCATTTCCCTGGGCAAATAAAAAACTGGAGGAAATGATGAACACGATAAAGATTAATAATCGTTTCATGGCTTTCTCCTTTCCTTGTTAATTTGAATGAGAATCAGCAAGATTCGTTCCGAAAAATTCAAAATTAACAGGTCATTTACCCTTTTTGCAAAATTTAACCATTGCAAAATAATAACTGGCAATGGTCAATGATTTGTCTGGATATAAAAAGTGCCTGAAGCTGAATTTTGACGCTCAACTTTAGGCACTTTAAACTTCAAGATACTTCGAACTTATTTCTAGTCAACCTGCTCCAGCATGGCATCACGCTCCTGAAGGAAAACTGATAGCCGTTCGATGGTGCTGCGTGTAATAGCTACCCTACCCGAGCGGATAAATTGCGTAACGCCGTAGGTTGAGTTCAGCTCTTCAAACAGTTGCTGAGTTTCCTGTGAATGGCCGGTCTTTTCAATCACCACATACTCGCGGGTAATCTCCAGAATCCTTGCTCCTGAATTGCGAATGATCTTTTCAACATCGTTCGACTCAAATAAGAACTCGGTTGACACTTTGTACAGCGCAATTTCCTGGTAAATCATTTCATCGTTGGTATTGGCAAATACCTTCAGTACGTCAACAATTTTTTCGAGCTGACCCACTACTTTTTCAACGCGATCAGCAGTTTCGTTAATTACAATGGTGAATTTGAACACCCCGGGAATAGCCGATTCTGACACAGTTAAACTGTCGATATTGATTTTCCGGCGGGTAAAAATGATGGTTATTCTACTCAATAAACCAATGTGATTTTCGGAGAAAACGGTAATAATATATTCTTGCTTCATAACATTCGT
Organism: Prolixibacteraceae bacterium; assembly: GCA_963678915.1. Lineage (GTDB taxonomy): Bacteria > Bacteroidota > Bacteroidia > Bacteroidales > Prolixibacteraceae > Aquipluma. Next base: position 3,833,059 of record OY787458.1, on the reverse strand, counting down.
TTTAAACTTGGAATTTGAAACTTTGAACTTTGGTTATGGTTCGAGTAAAATATCGGAAACAGAAGCTCCGGTCGGAACCATCGGAAACACGTTATCTTCTTTCTCAACAACCACCTCAAGTACATAAGGGCCTTTGTGGTCAATCATTTCCTGAACGGCATTTTCGAGCTGGTCGCGCGAGGTTACTTTTTGAGAGGCTAATCCATAAGCCTTGGCAATGCCCACAAAATCAGGATTTTTCATTTCGGTGAACGAATAACGTTTCTCGAAGAAAAGTTGCTGCCACTGGCGCACCATGCCAAGGAAGTTGTTATTCAGAACGATAATTTTTATATCGAGATCGTACTGCGCAATTGTTCCCAACTCCTGAATCGTCATCTGGAAACCACCGTCACCTACCATCGCAAAAACAACGCGATCGGGCTGGCCAATTTTTGCACCCATCGAAGCGGGCAAAGCATAACCCATGGTCCCTAAACCTCCGGAAGTAACATTACTCCTCGATTGTGTAAATTTAAAATACCGCGACGCAATCATTTGCTGCTGACCAACATCGGTTACCAAAACAGCGTCGTTGTTGGTCTTTTCAGAGGCAATCCGTACAACTTCGCCCATCGTCAATCCCTGCTTGGTCGGGAATAGATCTTTCGAAATAACTTTATCGTATTCTATTGTGTCACAGGCCTTAAATTCCTTCACCCAGTCTTCGTGCGAATTCGCATTTACGTTATCAATCAGCATACGGAGCGATTTCCTGGCATTTCCCAAAACCGGGGCGTCTGCTTTGACGATTTTATTGATTTCAGCCGGATCAATTTCCAAATGAACAATCTTTGCCTGACGGGCATAAGCAGCAACTTTTCCGGTTACACGGTCGTCGAAACGCATTCCAACTGCGATAATTACATCGGCTTCGTTGGTTTTGACGTTTGGCCCATAGTTTCCGTGCATCCCCAGCATACCAATGTTCAACGGATGGTCGGATGGTAACGCCGATAACCCGAGTAATGTCCATGCTGCCGGAATACCGGTTTTCTCAACAAATTCCTTCAGTTCTTCTTCTGCGTGGGCAATAATTACGCCATGTCCAAACAAAATCAACGGTTTTTTCGCTTCATTGATGATGTCGGCAGCAGCCTTTACCTGGAAAGGATCGACAGGATATTCAGGCACATAACTCCTGATTTTTGTGCATTTTTTGTACTCAAAATCAAATTGGGAGAACTGAGCATCCTTGGCAATATCGAGCAGAACCGGGCCAGGTCTTCCTGAAAGTGCAATATGGAATGCTTTGGCAATGGCTTCCGGAATTTCATCGGCATGAGTCACTTGAAAGTTCCACTTGGTCACCGGCAAAGTAATGCCAATCACATCAGATTCCTGAAAAGCATCAGTACCGAGAAGCGGCGATGCCACCTGACCAGTAATACATACAATCGGGATTGAATCGATCTGGGCATCAGCCAAACCGGTAATCAGGTTAGTTGCACCCGGACCAGAAGTAGCGAAGCAAACGCCCACTTTACCAGTCACCTTGGCATAACCTTCGGCAGCATGAATAGCGCCCTGCTCATGGCGGGTTAAATAATGGGTAACTTGTTTATCGAAATCATACAGTGCATCATAAATAGGCATGATGGCACCGCCCGGATACCCGAAGATGGTATCAACTCCTTCCTCTAAAAGAGATAAAATTACAGCTTCTGAGCCGCTAACACGTTGTGTAGCCATATTTTGTTCTTTTTTGTGTTTCCTTATATTTATACAAGTTCGAAGTTCGGAGTGTCTAAAGTTCGGAGTTAAAAACTTTAGTCACTTTAGCTCACTTTAGGCACTCCAAACTCTTTTATTCAATAATCCTTATTGCTCCTCTGTCGGCCGACGAAACCATGCTGGCATAAGCTCTCAAAGCTTTGCTTACATAGCGGTCGCGATAGCCCGGAGTGAAAGCATCTTTTCCTTTTGAAGCTTCAGCAGCGCGACGGGCTTCCATTTCTTCATCGCTGATCAGCACATTAATTTTTCTCGTCGGAATATCGATCTCGATCAAATCGCCATCCTGAATCAGGGCAATTTCGCCACCGGCAGCAGCTTCAGGCGAAACATGACCAATTGATAGACCAGATGTTCCTCCGGAAAACCGGCCGTCGGTAATTAACGCACAAGCCTTTCCAAGGTTCATCGACTTGATGTACGATGTTGGATAAAGCATTTCCTGCATACCCGGTCCTCCTTTTGGGCCTTCGTAGCGGATCACCACCACGTCGCCAGCCTGGACTTTGCTGCCAAGGATTCCGTTGCAGGCATCATCCTGCGAGTGGAAAACCTTGGCGGTTCCTTTAAAATGGTAAACAGAAGGATCGACTCCGGCAGTTTTTACGATACAGCCGTTACGGGCAATGTTGCCGTAAAGCACGGCCAAACCACCATCTTTATTATAAGCATGATCGTAATCGCGGATGCAACCTTCAGCACGATCGGTGTCTAATTCTTTAAAATAAGCTTCCTGAGAACCCATTACCAGGTTGCGACCGCCACCAGGAGCCGATTTGTATCTGCGGAAAGCATCTTCAATAACAGTTGACGACATTACGTCATATTTGGCAATGGCTTCAGCCAGCGTATTTCCATCGGCACGATTCACCGAAAGTTCGAGCATATTCTGGCGTGCAAGTTCGGCAAGAATGCCTAGGATACCACCGGCACGATTCACATCTTCAATGTGGTAATAGCCATTTGGCGCCACTTTACACAGGTTGGGAGTTATTTTCGACAATTCGTCAATGTCTTTCATGGTGAAATCAACTTCGCCTTCAGCAGCAATGGCCAAAATGTGAAGGACCGTATTGGTCGATCCGCCCATGGCGATGTCGAGTTTCATGGCATTCTGGAAGGCAGCACGGGTTGCTATGTTTCGCGGAAGTACTTTTTCGTTGCCCTTCTGGTAATATTCAGCAGTCATTTCAACGATTCGGGCAGCTGCTTCTTCAAACAAGCGCTTGCGGTTGGCGTGAGTGGCCACAATCGTTCCATTGCCCGGAAGTGCCAAACCTAGCGCTTCAGCCAGACAGTTCATCGAGTTGGCCGTGAACATTCCGGAGCACGAACCGCAGGTCGGACAAGCGTCGCGCTCAACTTTCGAAACAGTTTCGTCGGATACATTCTGGTCAGCTGACATTACCATGGCGTCAATCAGGTCGTATTTTTTGCCATCAACCACGCCTGCTTCCATCGGGCCTCCTGATACAAAAATCACAGGGATATTCAGCCGCATAGCAGCCATCATCATTCCCGGGGTAATTTTATCGCAATTCGAGATGCAAACCATCGCATCGGCACGGTGAGCATTTACCACGTATTCCACACTGTCGGCAATTACATCGCGCGATGGCAACGAATACAACATACCGTCGTGCCCCATGGCAATTCCGTCGTCGATGGCAATGGTGTTAAATTCAGCGGCAAAGCAACCTTTTTGCTCAATAATGCCCTTGATGTACTGACCAATTTCATGAAGGTGAACATGCCCGGGAACAAACTGAGTAAACGAATTAACGATGGCAATCACCGGTTTTCCGAATTGCTCTTCCTTCATCCCGTTTGCACGCCAGAGGCTTCTGGCTCCAGCCATGCGCCGTCCTTCGGTCGTAGTAGCTGATCTTAATCTCTTTTGCATACCTTTTTGTCTGAAATTAATTTACCTTTAAAAAAAAGCCTTTCTCATTCGAATGAGAAAGGCTTTTTAAGTTCTTATAGCTTACATTATACCAATCTCATTCCGCACGAAGTAGGACTACCACGCTAATAATGACTAGAGATATAATGCTGATATTTTTCATTTCCTGTTTAACTTTGATGTGGGCAAATGTAGAAATTAATTTGAACTTCCAAAATTAATTTGAAAGTAAAATACTCTCTTGCCTGAAAAACTATAAGAGAACATTTCGTTTTTAAACAATTAAATCTTCAAAAAGATCAATTTCCCTACAATTAATCAATCAATTAAATCTTGCCGATCATGAAAATTGCCGGTCGTTTTTGTATATCCGGCCGATGCGTTTTCCAGTACAAAACCGGTTTGGCTTTGATAAATTCTGTGTCGAGCGTGATGTCGGCAGCAATACACAACATGGTTTGCGGCTCGCAATTCTTAACCAGATCGTCGAACAAATGCATGTTTCGATAGGGCGCTTCAATAAAAATCTGGGTTTGTCCTTCGGTTTGCATCCGGCGTTCCAGAAATTTAATCTGCTGAGCCTTGTCTGGATTTTTAACAGGCAAATAGCCGTTAAATGCAAAGTTCTGCCCGCTCATTCCAGAAGCCATCAGTGCCAAAAGTATAGATGATGGGCCAACCAGTGGAACAATCTGAATATCCTTTGTATGAGCAAGTTTCACCACATCAGCACCAGGATCGGCCACCGCCGGACAACCGGCTTCGGAAATAATCCCAATATCCAGTCCCTGCTGAATGGGTTCCAAAAAACGGCTGATCTCTTTGCGATCGGTATGCTCGTTCAGTTCAAAAAATGTAAGGTCATCAATTACAATGGCCTGATTCACCTTTTTCAGGAAACGCCTTGCTGTGCGAAGATTTTCGACAATGAAAACCTGAATCGAGGAAATCAACTCTGTCAAATCGGGCGGTAAAACACGCTCGATGCTGGTGTCGCCCAGGGTGGTTGGAATCAAATATAATTTGGCCATCAGTATTTTTTTTCAAAAATAGTTAAAAACCTTCGGCAGGCAGAGGGCATTCCTTTATTTTTGTGAATCAAATATTCTGATGTGAAACTTACTTTTTTAGGAACAGGAACTTCGCAGGGTGTACCGGTGGTGGCTTGCCAGTGTCCGGTTTGCCTGTCGGAAAACCCCAGAGACAAACGTCTGAGAGCCTCAGTAATGATTGAAGCGGACGGTCAGCGCCTTGTAATTGATGCCGGCCCCGATTTTCGCCAGCAAATGCTGAAGCACCGGGTTCGTCACCTCAACGGCATTTTGCTTACTCACGAGCATGTCGATCATATCTTCGGACTCGACGATATTCGCGCCTTTAACTGGGTGCAAAAACAGCCCACCGATATTTATGCCGAAGAGCGCGTGCAGGTTGCCATTCGACGTATTTTCGATTACGTTTTTGCTGCTTTTAAGTACCCCGGAATTCCGCAAATGCACCTGCACCTGATTGAAAATAACGCGTTCCGAATTGGGGATCTTGAGATTCTGCCCATCAGAGGTTTTCATTACAAGTTGCCGGTTTTTGGGTTCAGGTTTGGTAAAATTGCCTATGTTACCGACGTAAACCGGCTTGAACCGCAGGAACTCGACAAACTGCGTGGACTCGACGTTTTGGTATTAAATGCCCTCCGGAAAGAAGATCATATTTCGCACTACAGTTTGCCGCAAGCGCTCGAAGTTATTGCCGATGTGAAGCCGGGAAAAGCTTACCTGACGCACCTTTCACACCAGATGGGTTTTTATAATGAAGTACAAAACGAGCTTCCGGATAATGTGTTTCTGGCTTATGACGGTCTGGAGGTGGAAATTTAGAATGCCCGTTGGTTGAAACCAACAGCAAAGGATAAAGCTATAATCATCAGAACCTTATTCTTTGCCGTCTGCTTTAGCTGACGGATAACTCAAATCTGGATTTTCTCAATGCTAATCACCGGCATATCTTCAAAATTTATCATCGCATTAACCAATCCCACTTTTTGAAAAGCCGGAATATCTTCCTCCCTGATTTCCTGTTCGCTGATAATTTCCTGATCGAGCAAAAGCTGACGTTGAGTTCCTTTTAATAAAGGAGAATTCGGTGTGAGCCATTTTTGTCCGTCGAAAAAAATCAGGTTGGCGGCAAAAGCGTCGGAAACCAATCCGTTTTTTACAATGATAATATCGTCGCAATCACCCCGTTGCACAAACAATTCCTGAAGGATTTGGCGGTCGGTATATTTCAGATGGTAATCAATACTTTCGTGATGCACCACTTTCAGGCTTCGGATGGTACGGAAATGATAGGGTTCAATCTCGATGGCTTCAACAGATGGTCCGTACAAAACACGAACTTTAAATATTCCCTGCGAGCAATCTTCAGGAATTGAAATGACCTTAGCCAGATCAATGGCCCTGGTTTCGGGGAAAAGCTCCGCCAGCGCATTATTCATACGGCTTTGGTGATATTCGAGATTGAACAGCTTCCCGTCTTTCAGCTTGATCGATTCAACCAATGGGGACATACACTTTCTGTATTAGTTCGTTGTATTCGGCTGGACAGTCGCTTAAAAAAGTGATTCCGCCGCCACTTTTAAAAATCAGTTCATCGCCGTTTTGCTCCAGAAAGCGGATCAGCACACAACTGTCCAGGTTTTTTCCATCGAAAATACCAAAAACACCGGTATAATATCCGCGATTGTAATTTTCGATCTCATGAATAATCTCCACTGTTTTGGGCTTTGGAGCACCGCAAATAGAGCCGGCAGGAAGTAGTTTTGCCAAGATATCACCAATTTTCGATGGATAATCTGCTGAAAGTTTCCCGGAAATCTGTGAACTCATCTGCAGCAAATCACCGCGGTTAGTCGTAATCCGGTCGAGGTACATCAGGCGTTCCACCTCCACATCCGAGGCAACCATGCTCAAGTCATTTCTGATCAAATCAACAATCGTGTGGTGCTCGGCCACTTCTTTTTCGTCGTTCAGCAAAAGCGTTTCCGCATTCTCTAAAGTGGCGTCAACCGTGCCTTTCATGGGATATGATGAAATTATTCCATCATTTATCCGTACAAAAATTTCAGGAGAAAAACAGACAAACTGATTTTTGAGCCAGACTTTGTAAGGGGCATCACTCCGATGAAAAATATCTTCCGGCAATAAATTAGTCCTGATCTGACTGGGCATGGTCAGATTCAGCAAATAAGTGTCGCCATTGTGAATGTGATGCTGCACCTTGCCAAATGCATCCTTGTATCCTTGAAAAGAAACCGGTACAACTTCCCATTCTACCTGCTTTCTTGAGACTTCCGAAGGTATGAAATTCTGCATTTCGGGAGTTTTCCAAAGCACTTCCGAAGCGTCATCGATAGCAAAAAGGCGAGGTTTTTCAAAGTCAAAATCGATCAGGAAAGCGAAGGGTTTTCCTTCGCGTCCCCACCGATTCATTTGCCCGACAATATGTTTCTGCATTTCATTCATCGCTGCGCCAAAGATAGGAAAAGAAAAATTTGGAGATTTGGGAATTTGAGGATATGAAAATTTGGGGATTTGAAAATGAGGAAAAGGATCAAATGGTTTAATTGTTATTAACAATTAAACCATTTGACCATTGAACCATTCTTTCTGGTTTTCCAAACTTCGAACTTTAGTTCACTTTAGGCACTTCGAACTTGCGTTGTAATTGCTTTAAATGCTATTTTTGAATTATGAGTATTGCAGAAAACATTGATCAGGTAAAGTCGTATCTTCCGGCTCAGGTTGAGCTGGTTGCCGTTTCGAAAACCAAGCCGGTTGAAATGCTTATGGAAGCCTACAACCACGGACAACGGGCTTTTGGCGAAAATAAAGTACAGGAAATGGTGACCAAATTCGAGGTGATGCCGAAAGATATTCAATGGCATTTTATCGGCCATTTGCAGACCAACAAAATTAAATACATCGCCCCTTTTGTTCATTTGATTCACGGTGTCGATTCGTTTAAGCTGCTGAAATCCATTAACACTGAAGCCCGGAAAGTTTCAAGAGTGATTCCGTGTTTACTGCAATTTCACATTGCTGAAGAAGAAACCAAATTTGGGTTATCATGGGAAGAAGCTGATGAAATGCTCCGTTCTGCTGAATTTGCCCAACTCAAAAATGTGAAGATTTGTGGTGTGATGGGAATGGCCACTTTTACCGATGATGAAACCCAAATCAGGAAAGAATTTGCTTTGCTGAAAACCTATTTCGATCGCCTGCAAGCCGACTTCTTTGCGGAGAATCCTGATTTTAAGGAGATTTCGATGGGCATGTCGGGCGATTATCTGCTTGCCATTGAGGAAGGCAGCACTATGGTTCGCGTTGGCAGCACCATTTTTGGAGAGCGGCAGTATTATTGAAGGACTGAAGGATTGATGGATTGATTTATTCGGCGAGTTCCAGACACAAATTCAGGTACATACTCCCTGCCCCAAGCCCTTTGCTCCATGCTCTATGCCAACTAAAACCCAATTGAAGGCAGAAAATCAATCACATCCAGCATCAATTCCTTCTTCTGCTCGGTTGTTTTACTTAATGCTTCCTCCAGCCTGTCTATCTCGATATCAATTTTTCGCTGATCGATTTTAGCAGTCATGTTGGTAATTACCGTGTAAGCTTCGAAGGCGACCAAAAGCTCATTTTCGATAAGTAAATCGACAAAAAGGGTGAGGTAATTGCTGTAATCGAGCCCGTTTTCCCAACAGCAAGTCACCAATTCTTTTAACTCGGGGGCATATTTCTGATTCTGAATAGCTTCAATTATCAGCGGAATGACATCGCTTTCCTTCAGATTAGCAAACAAACCCGTAATTTTCGATTTTATTTCCGGATCGTTTGTCAGGTGCAAAAGTTCGACTAAAAGTGGAATATCTGAGGCTCTTCCCGAAAAACGAAGTTCTTCAATGGTTTCTATTATTTTCAACGAATTTGCCGATTCAAGTCCTTGCAATATATTCTTGTGTTCGTCGTTGTGCGTATGTTCGTTGGTCATTTTCTTCTTTGTTGATGTTTTGCAAATGTAACCATTTGAACCAAAAATTGGAAAAACTGTTTGCAAGCTTAAATTTTCAGGAGCAGTTTTACTTCAGGAAACGCCTGAATTTAAGGAATAATCCGATAAATATTGGTTCAAGAATTTCCAAACGGCAACAGGTTATCAGCAATCAACTGTTACGCCCAATTCGCGCAATTCCTGTATTTGTGCCAGGGAAATCCGGTTACCGGTAAGGTCGGCAAATTCGAGGGTCGCAATCTCAAAGAGCGGAGAAATATCGTCGATTGCATTATTCGACAAATCCACACTTCGAAGCTGTTGCAGGTTGCCCAGCGCATCGATATAACTTAATTTGTTACCCGAAAGGTTCAATTCCTGAAGTTGATATAGTGCCGACAACGGCAACAAATCAGTAATCCGGTTTCCCGATAAATCCATTGAAAGGGTGTGGATACAATATTCTACTCCATCTAAATCCAAAATATCAGACTCCGAAAGCTCCACTTCGTCCATATCTTCGAGGTAATAAGTCGGGAAACTGGTATCCGTGTCGCCATATTGCCTGATTTGCATGGCTTCGTAAAACGTATAACCATCGAACTGCTTTCGGGTTTGAGCACGTGTTTTCTTCCGGTTGTTCCGGTGAAAGCCAAATCCGGCTGCACCTTCATCCCAAACATACTCCGGATGATAGTCAATATCCTCGAAACTTTCGATGCTGGCAGCAATTTCTTCAATATCCTGAATCACAAAAATATGACGAAATTTTTCGAGCATTTGCGAATCATTCTGCCGGGTTGATTCTGCAATTTTATTTCGGTAAAATTCGCCCCTGTCGGGATGGTAAAGCGAAATAATCTTCGAAAAACCTTTGCCGTCGGATTCGATAGAGATTTCAACCCATTCCGAGAGCATTCCGGAAATGATATTCAGTTTCTCAAACTCCTTTTCCCGGTAAAGCCGGATCAGGTTTCGTGTAATTTTATTCAGGTTAACTTCGGAATAGGCTTCCAGAAGTTCTGCAGACAATGATTCAGGTTGGTGCATAAAATCAAATTTCTTCCTGATATTTCAGGAAATCGCCGTCGATAATTAACAACTTTACGCCGGTTTTAGTTACCGACCGGTGCGAACTTAATTCGTCGGTTACCACATAAGTCATTCCGGCTTTGAGGTGGCTGTGGTTTCCATCAATCGATTCGCTGGTGAATTCACCTTCCAAACAATGCACGATGTGACCTTTGCGGCACCAGTGATCGGCCAGGTAACCAACCGAATATTCTACCATGCGAATGCGTAATCCTGGCAGTTGAACAGTTTGCCACCAGGCCGTTCCGGTTTTACCCAGATGAACGGTTTTTTCGATCTTCGACCAATCGATGGTCTTGAATGGGATATTTGGATTCATATTTTTGTCATTTATTGTTATTCAGTTGTCATTTATTGTTGGTCATTTTACTACAAATGACGCGAAGCAAATGACCACGAATAACTCAATATTACTGTAACTGCGACTGAACACTGACTACTACAACTGCGGCCCGTTGCCGACTACTATTTTCCCTTTATAATATTTGAGTTTGATTTCGGCTGAGCGTTCGGTAAACGCTTTCAGTCCAATCTGGTTGATCAGGCAAAGATTGAAAACTTTCAGGTTGTGGGGCAGCACGTCGGCACGATCGGCAGCTGGCTGAAGACGATTGCACGGAAAATCGGTGCAGGCCGAGCAAAACTCAAGCTCGTTTTCCTTAACGCATTTCCAGGTATCGCACACAGCTGGTTTTACTGGGCAATTTCCTTCAATAGCACGACATCCGGAACAAGGAAGTTTCTCTGCGGGGATTCCGCGCTTAATCATTTTCAGGTATAATTCATCATCTTTGGTAAGCGTATGCAACTCGCAAATGCCACAATCAATACCACAGGGGGCAACCAAACTTAAACGGTCAGTGAGTGTATTTGAAATCATTCTATTTTATTTTTCAGCTAAAATATGGCTTTGCTGCTTAGCCCAACGACAAAATCAGCTTGAATGACCGAAACAGGATAATGGAACCGATTATTTTTAGTTTGTATCGATCGTCAGTATAAAAACAAAGGCCATTCCACCTGGGAACAGCCTTCAATATTCGTTTACTGATATTTCACTCAGGATTGTGCATAAACCGCTGCAAATACAGGTGCCCAGGTTTCAAACTTGGTTTTGCCAAATTCAGCAGGCTTATTTTTAAAATAGTCCGACATCATTTCGCCGCTGCGTATGGCTCCACCCATTTCAGCAAAATTCTTAGCTATTTCTTCGGGCATACCCGCCTGAATCATGCCACCCAGCGTTTCTTCATCTTTAAAATTCACCCACTGAAGTTCAGGTTTACCAATAGCTTTTCCAAGAATTTCGGCCACCTGGTGGGTCGTTTTCTCATCGCTCATCACATACCGAATGCTTTTTCCCCGGAAATTCAGTTTAAGCAATTCCCCGGCTGCAGCGTCGGCAATATCTCCCGGGTAAACCAGGGTAAGCGTTGTTCCTTCTCCGTAATTCCCGCCAATAACGCCCATATGTTTGGCCATACCAGCGTTACCCAGAAAATTAGGATAAAAAAATCCGGGGCGCAAATGCTTAACATTAACTGATTCCAACGCATTCAAAGCTTTTTCAACAAAATAGAGCCCACTCACCGGACCGCAACCTTCGGGCATATGCGCCCCGATACTACTCAGGTTGACCACATTTTTCACTCCCGACGCGTGAATGGCCTCAGCATAATTTTCACCTATTCCGCCAATGTATTTTTTCCAGTCGGCTGCACCAAAATTGGGCGGAACCATGGTGTAAACGGCATCGGCGCCAGAGAATGTACTCGTTAGAAACGCCACGTCCTCAACCGAACCAATGGCAGCCTTGGCGCCCAATGCTTCGATTTGCACATTTTTGTCAGCTTTGCTGCTCACTACAGTCACGCTGTGTCCGGCAGCAACTAACTTTTCAGCAAGCGGCCTGCTGATGTTTCCCAATGAACCTGTTACAACGTATTTCATAGCTTTAAATATTTAATTGTGTGATGTTTGAACAGAGCTGCGAATAAAAAGTTCATCTGAGTTTGATATCGAATTGAAACCATTGGTTTCGTGCCACTAAGACACTAAAACACAAAGTGGGATGAAGTAAATACATGGTCTTGGCGAAACTTAGTGACTTCGTGTCTTCGAGGCAATAAACGGTTTGGTTCAACCTTAATCATTCACAAATCCACTTTCATCTTGAAACTTTCTTTCTATCTTTGCGGCTCATTATCAAGAACCTTTATCAAGCAACTCAAAATGGAATATAAATTCTGGGAAATTGAGCCTAAATGGCAGCAATTCTGGGAGGAAAACAAAACCTTCAAAACCGAAAACGACTTCTCGAAACCAAAATATTACGTGCTCGATATGTTTCCTTATCCATCCGGAGCGGGTTTGCATGTGGGTCACCCCGAAGGCTATACCGCCACCGACATCATGTGTCGTTACAAACGCATGAAAGGCTTCAACGTGCTGCACCCGATGGGTTGGGACGCTTTTGGTTTACCAGCCGAACAATATGCCATTCAAACCGGAACGCACCCGGCCATTACCACGAATAAAAACTGCGACAACTTCCGTCGCCAGATCAAATCGTTGGGTTTGAGCTACGACTGGGACCGCGAAATCAATACCACTGACCCAAAATATTTCCGTTGGACACAGTGGATTTTCACCAATTTATACAACACCTGGTTCGATGCCGAAACCGGCAAAGGCCGCCCGATCAGCGAACTGCCCATTCCTGCCAACATTCAGGCTCAGGGACAAACGGCCATCAACCAATACATCAGCGAAAAGCGCCTGGCTTATTACGACAATGCACAGGTTTGGTGGTGTCAGTCGTGTAAAACGGTTTGTGCCAACGAAGAAGTGTTGACTGACGGTTCACACGAAAAATGCGGCAATCAGGTGATCCGCAAAAACCTGAAACAATGGTTGCTTCGTATTCCGCATTATGCCGAACGCTTGTTAGAAGGTTTGGATAGCCTCGACTGGCCGGAAGGCGTAAAAGACATGCAGAAAAACTGGATTGGTAAATCTTCCGGTGCGGAAGTTGATTTCGCTGTTCAGGGTTTGGACGAAAAACTGCGCGTGTACACCACCCGTCCTGACACCTTGTTCGGTGCAACTTACATGGTTGTTTCTCCTGAACACCCAATGCTTTCAAGTTTGGTTACTCCTGAAAATGCTGATCAGGTAAATAAATACATTCAGGCTGCCTCTTTGAAATCGGATTTGGACCGCACCGAACTGGCCAAAGACAAAACCGGTGTTTTCACTGGCCGCAATGCGATCAACCCGATTACCGGTCAGCCAATCCCGGTTTGGGTGGCCGACTATGTGCTGATGGGCTACGGAACCGGCGCCATCATGGCAGTTCCGGCGCATGATACCCGCGACTTTGAATTTGCTCAAAAATTCAATATCCCGGTCATCTGCATCCTCGATCCGAAGAGTGCCGATGACGAAACCCGTGCCAAAGTGCTGGCTGGCGAAGCTTGCTGGACCGAAGATGGTGCTTACATCAACTCTGCTAATCCGGCTATTGGCCTCGACTTGAATGGTCTGAACAAAAAACAGGGCATCGCCAAAGTAGTGGAATGGCTGGGTGAAAAAGGAATCGGAGAAGCAACCACCAACTTCAAACTGCGCGACTGGTTATTCAGTCGTCAGCGTTACTGGGGCGAGCCTTTCCCCGTGATTCACTGGGAAGATGGCGAAATCTCATTGGTTGAAGAAAACCTTCCGGTTGAACTTCCGGAGATGGAAAAATACGAACCGGGCGAAGGCGGCGAATCGCCGTTGGCCAATGCCACCGACTGGTTGTATGTAACCGACGCCAACGGGCGCAAAGGTCGCCGCGAAACCAACACCATGCCGCAATGGGCTGGCTCGTGCTGGTATTACCTGCGTTACATCGATCCGAAGAACGACGAATCGATCTTCGATAAAAAATTGGAAAACTACTGGATGCCGGTTGACCTCTACGTGGGTGGAGCCGAGCATGCCGTATTGCATTTATTATACAGCCGCTTCTGGCACAAAGTGTTGTTCGATTTGGGCATTGTTTCCACTTCGGAACCTTTCCAGAAACTGTTCAACCAGGGAATGATCCTTGCTTTTGCCTACCAGACCGCAACAGGCGCCAAAGTGGCCAGCGATTTGGTTGAAGAAAAAGAAGGCAAATATTTCCACACCGAAACCGGCGAAGAATTGACCCAGATTGTGGCCAAAATGTCGAAATCACTGAAGAATGTGGTGAATCCCGACGATGTAGTAAAAAGTTTCGGTGCCGACTCGCTTCGTTTGTACGAAATGTTCATGGGGCCGCTGGAAGATACCAAACCGTGGGCCGAAAACGGCGTGAAAGGGGTTTTCAACTTCCTGAACCGTGTTTCGCGTTTCTTCGGAACCCCTGAAAACATTGTGGATGCCGCCGACGATAAAGAAACTCTGAAGTTGTTGCATCAAACCATCAGCAAAGTGGCTTTCGATATCGAAAACATGAAATTCAATACCGGCATTTCGGCCTTGATGATTTTCAATAACCTGGCGCTGAAAAAGGGAAAAGTAAGCAAACAAACTGCTGAAACCTTTGTAAAGTTGCTGGCTCCATATGCACCGCACCTTGCCGAAGAATTGTGGCAGCTGTACGGCAATACCGACACTCTGGCTTATGCGCCATGGCCTGCTGTTGATCCGGCGATGTTGACCGAAGACGAATTTGAATACCCAATTTCATTCAACGGGAAGGTTCGTTTTAAGCTGGCATTTGCAGTTGGTACTCCTAATGCAGAAATTGAAGCGACAGTACTTGGAAATGAAAATTCGCAAAAATGGCTCGAAGGGAAAACACCTAAAAAAATCATTGTAGTCCCCAATAAAATAGTGAACATTGTGATCTAAGTCGTATTTTTTCTTAGAATATGAAAAGCGCAGGGCATCTCCCTGCGCTTTTTTTGTTTTTTAATACTTTTTGTGCCTAATGTAAAGTTACCGGTTTCACTTTTTAGTGCCTGAGATTATTAAATTCGACTGTTTTTTAGCAAAAAATAACTAATTTTCGTTCCAACCTTAATATTTTTGATGCTTTTTCTGAAATAATTGTAAATTTTTAAGCGATTGGGTATTTTTTTATACCCATATTTCGTTTTTTATATATTTTTGTTATGTGAGTATTGCAAAAATGAGATTGACAAAAGAAATAATAATAACTCTTAAAAATTTTTAATTATGGCACAGTTTAGATTTAGAGCCCTGGAAGAAGTTCTGACCAGAAAACCTATCGAGGTTAAACGCGAAGAAAACCTGGTTTCTGATTTTTATGGTATGAACGTTTTCGATCGTCCGAAAATGAAGAAATACCTGTCGAAAGAAGCTTACAAGGCAGTTATTGATGCTATTGACAACGGAACACCAGTTGATCGCAAAATGGCTGATCAGGTTGCTCAGGGTATGAAATCATGGGCATTGGAAAATGGTGCAACTCACATTACTCACTGGTTCCATCCGTTAACCGATGGGACTGCCGAAAAACATGATGCATTCGTAATTCATGGAGAAAATGGCGGAGTTGTTGAATCATTATCCGGATCAATGCTTTCACAGCAGGAACCTGATGCTTCTTCATTCCCAAGCGGCGGTATCCGTGCAACTTTCGAAGCTCGTGGTTACACAGCATGGGACCCATCTTCACCAGCATTCATCGTTGACAATACTTTAACGATTCCAACTATATTTATTTCGTACACAGGAGAATCGCTCGACTATAAAACCCCATTATTGAAAGCCATTGCTGCTGTTGACAAAGCTGCTACTGAAGTTTGTCAGTATTTCGATAAAAATGTGACAAAAGTTACTGCTAACCTCGGTTGGGAACAGGAATACTTCCTGGTTGACGAAGCTTTGTATATGGCTCGTCCTGACCTGATGCTGACTGGCCGTACTTTAATGGGACACTCTGCTGCAAAAGATCAGCAGCTGGAAGACCATTATTTCAGCTCGATCCCAACCCGCGTATTCCGTTTCATGGAAGACCTTGAAAACGAAGCATACAAATTAGGTATCCCGGTAAAAACCCGTCATAACGAAGTTGCTCCAAACCAGTTTGAAATTGCTCCGATCTATGAAGAACTGAACCTGGCCAACGATCACAACCAGATGATCATGGACTTGATGAAAAAGATTGCACGTCGTCATAACTTCGCCATTCTTTTCCACGAAAAACCATTCTCTGGAATCAACGGTTCAGGAAAACACAACAACTGGTCGTTATCAACCGATACTGGCGTTAACCTTTACAGCCCGGGTAAAAACCCAAAATCAAATCTTCAGTTCCTTACTTTCGTAATCAATACACTGAAAGCACTGCATGTTAACCAGGATATGTTGCGTGCCAGCATCCTTACTGCTCCAAACACTCACCGTTTGGGCGCAAACGAAGCTCCGCCGGCAATCATCTCTGCATTCCTTGGCGCTGAAGTAACCAAAATGTTGGATTTGATGGAAGAAGCTGTGGTTGACCGCAAAATGACTCCGGACGAAAAAACCGCATTGAAACTGGACATCGGCCGTATTCCTGAAATCATCCTCGATACCACCGACCGTAACCGTACATCTCCATTCGCTTTCACCGGAAACCGTTTCGAGTTCCGTGCCGTAGGTTCATCTGCAAACTGTGCATCAGCAATGATTGCTTTGAACACTGCCGTTGCCGATCAGCTTGTTAAATTCAAAATTGAAGTTGATACCTTGATTGAAGCTGGTGTAAAGAAAGATGAAGCGATCTTCCAGGTATTGAAAAAACTCATCATCGAATCAAAAGCTATCCGTTTCGACGGTAATGGTTATAGCGACGAGTGGAAAGTTGAAGCTGCAAAACGTGGTTTGACTAACATCACCAGCGTTCCTACTGCATTGGAAGCTCTTGAAGTTCCGCGCGTAATTGAAATGTACGAAAAAGCGGGTGTATTAACTCACCGCGAAATCGAAAGCCGTATCGAAGTTGAACTGGAAAAATACACCAAGAAAATCCAGATCGAAGCCCGCGTATTGGGTGACTTGGCTATGAACCACATCATCCCGACAGCTATTAAATACCAGACATCATTGCTCGAAAACATTAAAAATGTAAAAGAAGTATTTGGTGCTGAATATGTTGAAACTGTTGCAGAAGGCCGTTTGGAACTGATCAAGGAAATTGGTGGCCATATTACAGCCATCAAAGCAAAAGTAAACGACATGGTTGAAGCCCGTAAAGTTGCCAACGTAATCGAATCAGCAAAAGAAAAAGCTGTAGCTTACGAAGGACAGGTTAGACCATACCTTGATGACATCCGTTACCACATCGACAAACTCGAATTGATCGTTGATAACGAATTGTGGCCATTGCCAAAATACAGAGAATTACTGTTCGTAAGATAGTTTAGTGTTACGTGTTTATAAAAATCAAGGCTTCCGGAATAAATCTGGAAGCCTTTTTATTTTCACAAGCAACACAACACTCACAATTCAAATAATAATTAGGTTTCCGAATACTTTAAATAAACCTTTTCCGTTTTTCCAGAATGGATTTAAATTGGTTATTTTTACCGCCAAACGTTTAAGATCACATGAAGAAACCGGCTTTCAACAAAATATTACTTATCCTGTTGGTCATTTTACTGGGCTCCTGCTCGGCCCGCAAATACATGAAAAGCGCAGCAACTTCATATGAAATAGGCGAATATTACAGTTCCATCGAAAAATACAGGAAAGCCTACCGCAGCCCCAAGCTCAGAAAAGAAAAAGCCGACATTGCTTTTCGGGTTGCCGAATCGTATTACCACATCAGTGATTTTGCCAAAGCATTGGTTTGGTATAAAAATGCCATCAAACAAAAAAATTCGGAACCGCTGTGTATGCTTCATTACGCCGATTGCCTGAAAGCAACGCAGAAATATGAAGATGCATTGGTTTGGTATCAAACCTATCTGGGAGTTAAGCCTGATGACCAATATGCAAAAAACGGAGTTGAAGCCTGTAAAGAAGCAAAAAACTGGCTCGACAAACCAACCCGATACATGGTTACTGTAGTAAAAGAACTGAATTCGAAAGACAATGATTATTGCCCGGTATTTGCTGGCAGCCGCGATAATGAAGTCATCCTGACCTCGACACGGGAAATAACCACCGGCCGAAAAAAAAGCAATATTACCGGTACGCGTTATGCCGATTTATTTACCAGTAAATTCGAAATTCAGAAGCAAAAATGGGAAACGCCCAAGTTGCTCGAAGAAAATCAGGTTATAAATACGGCAAACGACGAAGGTGCTGCCACACTTTCAGACCGGGGCGATTTAATGATTTTTACCCGTTGCCGGTACGATAAATCCAAAGACCTGGGAACAGAATTACTGGTGGCGAATCAGTCGAGAGGCGATTGGTCGGAACCCACTTTGCTCGAATTGGTTGGCGACAGTTTGATTGCTGCACACCCTTCGCTCAGTTCCGACGGGACAACCCTTTATTTTGTTTCTGACAAACCGGGCGGATACGGCGGAAAAGACATCTGGATGGCCAAAGGCAAAGGCAATTCGTTCGACAAACCGGTAAATCTCGGCCCTGAAATCAATACTCCAGGCGACGAAATGTTCCCTTGCATCCGTGAAAACGGCGATCTATACTTT
Organism: Prolixibacteraceae bacterium; assembly: GCA_963678915.1. Taxonomy (GTDB): domain Bacteria; phylum Bacteroidota; class Bacteroidia; order Bacteroidales; family Prolixibacteraceae; genus Aquipluma. The sequence goes on along the minus strand of OY787458.1, from coordinate 3,814,597 downwards.
TCATCCAATTACCTTCCAGGGCTCGGTGGACTTGATATTTTCAAGGCAGCAAAAGACGAAAAAGGCAATTGGAAAGTGGAGAACATGAAAGCTCCGATCAACTCGCCCGGCGACGATTTTGGAATAACTTTTAGCAAAGGTGAAATTGACAAAGGTTTGTTTTCGTCGAATCGTAAAGGCTCGAAAAGCGACGACATTTATTCATTTTACCTACCTCCAAAAATATTTAATGCTTCCGGAGAAATATTCAACAAAGAAACCAACCAGAAAATCGACGGGGCAATGGTTCGAATTATTGGAACCGATGGAACAAACCTGAAAGTTCGGGCCAATGGCGGACGTTTCCAGTATAAACTGAAACCTGAAACCGAATATGTTTTGGCAGCTTTCAAAGATGGCTACCTGAATGACAAAGCACGACTTTCGACGATTGGACTGGAAGACAGCAAAGACTATAAATTCATCTTCAAACTGGCACCAACCGACCAGCCAATCAAAATCAACAACATCAACTATGCCTTCGGAAGTTACGAGATTACCGAAGGATCAAAAGCATCGCTTGATTCATTGGTACAGTTGCTGGTGCTGAACCCAACCATAAAAATCGAATTAATGGCGCACACCGACTTTGTGGGTAGCGATCAGTTTAACTCCGAACTTTCGCAAAAACGTGCTCAGTCGGCTGTCGATTACATTATTTCGAAAGGTATAACAGCCTCCCGCCTGGTTGCCAAGGGCTACGGCGAAACCTGGCCAAAGAAAGTAACCCGCGAAATTGCCAAACAATACGACTGGCTGAAACGCGGTGACGAACTTACCGAAGAATTTATACTGAAACTTCCACCCGACCAGCAGGAAATTGCCAAGGCGATTAACCGGCGAACCGAATTCAGGGTGCTGAGTAACGACTTCCACGAATAATTTCGTTGGTGCAAAACTTCAGGACAGTACATTAACTATCAGCAGCTTGACCAGCAAACTGATCAGCAGGCTATAAGTGACGTTGATCATGGTTCCGGCCAGAAAGAACATACTGTTTTTGGCAATGTCTTCTTTGCGGATAATTGTTTTAGCGGTGAAAATGATAGCGAGAGCCGTGTACGAACCAGTGAGTACCATTAAATAAATAATCAGATTTTCGCATTTGCCAATAATCAATCCGGTTGAAATCCGCTCTCTGGCAAGCTTTTCCTCAACAGGATCAGGAGCAGTAACATTCCCGGAAGCCAAATCGGACAGATTCTTCTTGTAGATAATGTTCATCACTTTTCGAACAACTGTACCGCTTGTAAACAAAAGCAAAAGTGCACCCGTAACTGCCAAAAACAGAAACCAGTGATTAATCAGTATTTCTTTGGTCAATTCCATAAGTGATAACGCGATAAAGTTTTTCTTCCAATACTTCCAGATTTTCAGCTTTTATTCCATTGAGTGTTTTCGAAACATATTGCTGCGTTTTATTGATTTCCCGTGCAATTTCGATCTGCGATTTCCCGGCTTTATTCTGGCTGTAAATCTCCATCTGATTTCTCGTAAACACACTTCTCATCGAGATTAAAGCATTCAAAATTATTGAAACCGAATCGAGCAGAACAGCCTGCTCCTCCGAAATAATCTCGACATATAACTTTGTCTTTTTTAGCCTGATCATCCCGTCAGCCAGCACCGCAAATTCCTTATTATCCATTTCATGCACAGGCCTGTCGCTATATACATCTTCAAAACCAGTCAGTACAAACCTTTGTTCATACGGATGTAAAAGTTCCTGAACTTTGATGACCGCTTTTACAGCAAACTCCCAATTGGATGCAATGATCATGAATTCGTCCAACCCTTTCCAGATGGCAAAAATCCCGTATTCCTTGTTTTCACTGAAGAAATTTCTCAGGTTGTTTATCTGGAATTCCAGGTCACTTCTCGACTGTATCTTTCGCGAATCAATTACATCAATATAAATTCCAATGCCTTTCATGTTATCGTTTATTTATTCGAAAAAATGGTTGTAAATTTAATTTACAACTTAAATTAGTTGTAAATATACAAAACAACCACCAATAATTCCACAAATTCTACAGTCAAACTTTGGTCAAAATATTTAATCGGGGCATAATTCATTCATCTTTAGATTAATTGAACTACAAGTATGCTATTGCTTGAAATCCGGGATACTCTTATTTCCTCAAAAATATTACCTTTGCACCCGAAAATTGATCCGGAAATTCAAATTGTATGTCAGCAGATAACAGGTATATGGCGCGTGGGGTGTCGGCTTCGAAAGAAGACGTGCACAATGCCATTCAAAATATCGACAAAGGCTTGTATCCAAAGGCTTTTTGCAAGATTATTCCCGATATTTTGGGCGGCGATCCCGAATGGTGCAACATCATGCACGCCGACGGTGCCGGAACCAAATCGTCGCTGGCCTACCTATACTGGAAAGAAACCGGCGATATCTCGGTTTGGAAAGGCATTGCACAGGACGCGCTGATCATGAACATCGACGATTTGCTGTGCGTGGGTGCAACTGATAACATTTTGTTATCATCAACCATTGGCCGCAATAAAAATAAAATTCCAGGAGAGGTGATTGCCGCCATCATCAACGGAACCGACGAACTTTGCGCCGAACTGCGCAGCATGGGGGTGAATGTTTACCCAACCGGCGGAGAAACTGCCGACGTGGGCGACGTGGTGCGCACGATCATTGTCGATTCAACCGTGACTTGCCGTATGAAACGCGCTGATGTAATTTCGGCTGACAACATTCAGGCTGGCGACGTCATTGTTGGGCTGGCCTCATCAGGACAAGCCTCCTACGAAAAAGAATACAACGGCGGCATGGGCAGCAATGGCCTGACTTCGGCCCGCCACGACGTTTTTGCCAATTATCTCGCACAAAAATATCCTGAAAGTTTCGATCCTGAAGTTCCTTCGGATTTGGTGTATTCAGGAACAAAAAAACTGACAGAGGCCATTGAAGGTGTTGGATTGGACGCCGGGAAACTGGTGCTCTCTCCTACCCGCACGTATGCACCTTTTGTAAAAGAATTGCTGGCTCAGTTGCGCCCCCAAATTCACGGAATGATTCACTGTTCGGGCGGTGCGCAAACCAAAGTGATGCACTTTGTCGATCAGGTTCATGTCATTAAAGACAATCTTTTTCCGGTTCCACCGCTGTTCAAAATGATTCAGGAAGAATCGGGCACCGACTGGAAGGAAATGTACAAGGTTTTCAATATGGGTCACCGTTACGAAGTTTATCTGGCTCCTGAATTTGCAGAACAGGTAATCGCTATTGCCAAAAGTTTCAACATCGACGCCCAAATTGTGGGCCGCGTTGAAGCGTTTGACGGCAAAAAACTGACTATCAAGTCGTCCTTCGGCACATTCGAATATTAGCTACGCTAACTGTATCCGGGCAAACTCCGCCCGTGTGTGCTTCATTCATCATTCACAAATAATAAATCACAACAATAATGGCAGATTATTCATTACTCGAAAAATACGAAGCAATTCGTTACCGCTTCGAAGAAGTAGGCTCACAAATTACCGACCCGTCGGTGATGAGCGACATGAAACGTTACGTAAAACTGAACCAGGAATATAAACGACTGGAGTCGTTGGTTGGTGCATTTAAAGAATACAAAGCACTGATTGAGAACATTGAATCGGGCAAACAGATTTTGCTGGAAGAGACCGACGAAGATTTACGCGAAATGGCCCGCGAAGAAATTGAAAATTCGGAAAACGCCATTCCGCAGAAAGAGCAAGACATCAAGTTGCTTTTAATTCCGGCCGACCCTGAAGATGGTAAAAATGCCATCCTCGAAATCAGAGCAGGTACTGGTGGCGACGAAGCCAGTATTTTTGCAGGCGATTTGTTCCGTATGTACAGCAAATTCTGCGAACGCCGCGGTTGGCGAATTGAGATTACCAACACCAGCGAAGGAACTTCAGGCGGCTTTAAAGAAATTGTGGCCACCATTACCGGCGAAGGTGTTTATGGGATTATGAAATATGAATCGGGTGTTCACCGCGTACAGCGCGTTCCTCAAACCGAAACGCAGGGCCGTGTACACACTTCGGCAGCAACTGTTGCCGTACTTCCTGAAGCTGAAGAATTCGATATCGATTTGAGAGACAGCGATATCCGGAAAGATACTTATTGTTCTTCGGGACCTGGAGGGCAATCGGTAAACACCACTTATTCGGCCATTCGTTTGACGCACATTCCAACCGGAATTGTGGTAACCTGCCAGGATCAGAAATCGCAATTGAAAAACCTTGCCAAGGCGATGATCGAGTTGCGTACCCGTATTTACAACCAGGAACACCAAAAATATCTGGATGCCATTGCATCGAAACGAAAAACCTTGGTTTCAACCGGTGACCGTTCGGCTAAAATTCGTACCTATAACTGGCCTCAGGGACGAATCACTGATCACCGCATCAATTTAACCATTTATAATCTTCAGGCAGTAATCGGTGGTGATCTGGATGAAATAATCGACAAGCTGATGGTTGAAGAAAACTCAGAAAAACTGAAAGAAGCTGAAATTTAATGATATGAATAAGGAACAACTTTTTGAACAGATTAAACTGAAACGCAGCTTTTTGTGCGTTGGATTAGATACCGACATCCTGAAAATTCCGGCACACCTGAAAGATACAAGTGACCCGATTTTCGCTTTCAACAAGGAAATCATCGACGCTACTCAAGACTTGTGTGTGGCCTATAAACCAAACCTGGCATTCTACGAAAGTCAGGGTGTGGCAGGTTGGATCAGTCTGGAAAAAACTGTAAAATATATCCGCGAAAAGTATCCGGAGCAATTCATCATTGCCGACGCCAAACGTGGCGATATTGGCAATACCTCGAATTTGTACGCCCGCGCCTTTTTCGATCACATGGATTTTGATGCCGTGACTGTTGCACCTTACATGGGCGAAGATTCGGTGAAACCATTTATGACTTACCTTGATCGTTGGGTGATTCTTTTGGCTTTGACCTCGAACAAAGGTGCTGCCGATTTTCAATACCTGAAAAATGATGCAACCGGCGATCAGTTGTTCGAATCAGTGCTGAAAACCTCGCAAACCTGGGGAACTACCGACAACATGATGTATGTGGTTGGCGCCACCAAAGCCGAAAAACTGGAAGAAATCCGCGAGTTGGTTCCCGATCATTTTCTGCTGGTTCCGGGAGTTGGCGCACAGGGCGGAAGCCTGGAAGAAGTGGCCAAATACGGCATGAACGACATGTGCGGATTACTGGTCAACTCGTCGCGCCAGATTATTTATGCCTCGGATGGCGAAGACTTTGCCGAAAAAGCCCGCAACGAGGCCATGAACGTTCAGGTTGACATGGAAGAGTTGCTGCTGGAAGCTGATTTGCTGTAAAAAAAATAAAGACCTAACAGGTTTTGAGAACCTGTTAGGTCTGCTACAATAAAAAACTCCGGAAAAACTTCTGAAAGGAAGACTTTCCGGAGTTTTTTTTGCTTTATATTTATTATTATTTTCAGTATAACGCAACCTTTTTAAAGCTAACCCCATCTAACTGCAAAAAACCAGCAAATGAAGACGATCAACCTAATCCTTTGCATAGGTGTAGTGCTTGTCCTCGCATCAACAACATCCCTTGCACAAAAACTTTCTTTTGGACAATACACCAGTATTAACTTCTCAAATTTTCATGGAAACCTGACCACCAACAAGTGGATACCTAAAGCAGGGCCAAATGCCACATTATTCGTTGAATACAACCTAAATCGCTCATTCACACTTCAGGCAGAAGTTGGTTATGCGGCGCATTACTACGAAATGAAAACATACATCAGCCAACCAACTTACCCCATTTATTATGATGATATAATACATTCTTATTCATCATCTTCAATCTGGCAACCGGTTTACGAACCCAATAAATTTGACTTCTCGTTTTTGCGTTTTCCTTTGTTAATCAAGTATCAAACGCCTACCCGATTACAATTAGGAATTGGCGGCGGTATGTTTTATTCAGTTTTACTGAATGATAATTTGACCAAGACTGAAAGAGATGCAGCAGAAAAGGAAGATCGAAGAATTTATCCGCCAACGCACGATTGGGGGTATCTGTTCTCTGCCGATCTTTCCTATCCCGTTACCAAAGATGTTCGTCTTTTCGTTACTGGCAGATTAGCAACCGGGCAAAAGGTATTTATTGAAAGCCTGAAAGGTAAAAATGGGAGCAGCGAACTTGGCTTCGGAATAAAATACACTCCAAAAGGCAAAATGGAAAGTTTCAAAGAGTCTGAATCAAACGAACAGGACAGCTCAAAAACAAGGTGCTACGTCAGACCAGTCGTGGGTATTCTATTGGGATGGAATTCTTCATCAGAAAAACCGGGTAATTACTCAGCTAATCTGGGCTACACCACCGGACTGGCGTTCGACTACCGGCTCGACAAAACAGTATCCCTACAAACCGGAATACTGTTCGAGCGAAAAGGATACGCACTGCGCGACAGCAGCCTCTATTACCACCGTTTTGCTTACGACAGCCAATACAAAAGGAATAGTGTAGATACAAAGATCGGCATTGATTATCTGACTATTCCGCTGAATTTTAAATTCTCCTTCGGTGACCCGTTTACTTTCTATCTCGACTTTGGCGTTTATACCGGATTTAAAGTCAACGCATTGTGCCATGGAACTGCCATCAGGAAATATATGAGTGCATCAAGTTATACGGTTGAGAAGATAAACATAAACGATGCCGTTGAAGGCTATTATAAAGATGTTGACTTTGGATATCAAACCGGTATGGGATTTCAGTTTCCATTCAGAAAGAACATGAAATTTGATATTGGAATCGTCTATTCAGGTAGTTTTTCGCCAATTATTAAAGCTCCGGAGGAAAATACAACCCCATTCGTGAACGACGACCGTTCGATAAAAAATGGGACAGTCGCCCTGATGTTTGGATTACAAATACCCATTACCCGCTAACCGACTAATCTGAATCAAATGAAACAGTTTACGACCAAATACAGACTAGATAATCTCATTCAAAAATGGGTTAGAGTGCCATTCCTGTTGCTTTCAGTTCTGGCAATTAATGCTTGTAACAATTACAATGATCCTTCAATTGAAACACTAGTCAGCTATAATGTTAGCTACATGAATCCTAATCAGGTTTCGGTTGGTGGCGAATACCTGAATGACAGTATTTCCGTCCAGATTTATAATTACAAATCACCCCAAAACATGAGCGGATTTACTGTTGAATTTACCGTTATAAAAGGTGGCGGAAAAGTTGATCAGTCAATAGTAAAAACCAAGGCAAACGGGAAAGCTTCGACACGCTGGAAATTAGGTCTGGACTCGTTTACCCAGTTTGTTATAGCGAAAGTTACCAGCCCGGATGGAATTTCACATCCCGCAGTAACGATAATGGCACACGGAATACTTCCTAACGCATGGAATGAAATTGATATTTATCCCTTGTCAAATTTTATTGATCTGGCTGCTGACACGATAAATCACGTAAGTTGGATGCTTTCTTCCGGAGGTATTTATAAGCGCGGAGCCGATTTCCTGGATTGGCAACAACTATATGTACCCAAACTGCAATCGCCAAGAGGAATTGGGATAGACAAAAATGGAGTGATTTATGTCGGATCCTGGAATGGCGAGTTGTATAAAAGTACCGATCATGCACTTTCATGGATAAAGTGTACAAACCCAATACCCAACCGCCCATACTTTTTCTATTTCTGGATAACCAGCGATGGAGACTTGTGGGCGACAGCATATGATACCGGATTGTACCATTCGAACGATGGCGGAATAACATGGACCAATCCGGCTAATGGAGCCGACAAGAATGATTTCATAACTGGAATATATCGGTTAAAAGACGGCTCGCTCCTTTCGGTTTTCGGAACCAGCCAGTTATTAAAAAAGTCGGTGGACAATGGTAAAACCTGGACATCTTTTGAATTCCCCAATTACGTTGGTGATTTATATGTAACAGAAAAACAAGAGATTATTGTTTCTGATTACACGACTCCGTCCAATTTCTACCTATCTGATGATCAGGGAATTTCTTTCACGAAGATCTATACCGTAATGCTAAATTATGCCACCGGAACCCTGCGAACAAATATTCAGAAATTTGGGTCCACCTACTATATCGCTGTACCTGGCACGGGCATCTTAAAAACCCAGAACTTTGAGCAATTCGAAAAGATCTTTTCAGAATCAAATATCAGCGGAATTTACATCGATCATACGGGAGCTATCATGGCCAGAGGCTGGGGCGATAAGTCAAACAGAACGTTCATTTATAACCGGAATTAGAAATTCTTTATTTGCTCACAAAAAACTCCGGAAAGCCTTTTTAAAAAGATTTTCCGGAGTTTCCTGTTATCCGTGAAACAGCAACGTCAGCAGCATATATCTGCAAACCATTCCGATAAAAGTATAGAGAATCGCATATTTCACGCGGTATTTCAGCATTCCGGCGGCCAACGAAATAATTGGCGAAGAAAGAGGTAACAAATTCGATAAAAACAGCGCCCAGTTTCCGTATTTACGGATTTCGTCTTCAGCTTTTTCGTATCGTTTTCGCCCGATCAGCCGATCGATAATGCGTGCACTAAAGAAATAGCCTATCAAATAATCAATCGTTTGAGATACCATTGCCGTTGAAACTGCGACCAGATTGAGCATGATGGGATCGTAACCGGTGCGTAAATAAAAAATGAATGCCAGCTCCATGGGCATCAACAGGAAAAAAAACAGGTATCCAAAGAAATTCACAATGGCAAACGAGTAAAGGCTCTTTTCACCCGATTCGTAAATATCGCGCCCAATGGTCAACGAGGCAATTACCGCCATCACAACAATCAGTAATGCGAGTACACTTAATCTGCGGTAATCGATGTGAGTAGCCTTCATGTTCGTGCTATTTCATTGCTCTATCCAAATTTAACAATCATTTTGAGAATGTCAGAAAATAAAGCCAAATTGCATCAAAGACTTTGGACACAGACCTAAAATTCAAACTAAATGAAATTCACAGCATTAGCTATACTGATTCTTATTTTCCTGAATGCCTGCCAGACAAAAAAAAGTGAATACCTGAAAATTTCGGGTTTTGCGCAAGGCACAAGCTATCATATTACTTATGAGAATTCGAAAAATAAAGATTATAGCGAAGCTATTGATTCAATCCTGAAAGCTTTCGATAAATCGTGTTCGACGTACGACTCAACTTCAATTATTTCGCGCATAAACGACAACGATCCGACAGTTGAAGCCGACGACTGGTTCATTGATGTTTTCAAAAAATCGGCTGAAGTAAATAATGCATCCGACGGTGCTTTTGATATTACCGTCGGACCGGTTGTTAATGCCTGGGGATTTGGAAACGGGCCAGTTGCCAAGCACGACACGGCATACATCCAAAGCCTGCTTCAGTATGTCGGGATGGAAAAGGTAAGTTTGAATGGGAAAAAAATTAGCAAAAAATATCCTGAAGTGAAGCTCGACGTGAATGCACTGGCACAAGGCTATTCGGTGGATGTGTTGTGCCACTTTTTCGACGAAAAGGGAATTAAAAACTACCTGGTTGAAATTGGCGGAGAAGTTCGTGGCAAAGGGACCAATGCAAAAAATAACCTTTGGCATATTGGCATCGACCAGCCGGGAGAAGGGAATATGATGCCGGGGAACGAGCTTCAGGCTATTATTCAAATCGACAACAAAGCGCTTGCAACATCAGGAAATTACAGGGCCTTTTACGTTGAAAACGGCGTAAAATACGCCCATACGATTGATCCCAAAACCGGATTTCCGGCAAAGAATACCTTACTAAGTGCCACGGTGGTTTGCGACGATTGCATGACCGCCGACGCTTATGCAACTGCCTTTATGGTTTTGGGCCTCGAAAAAAGTAAAGAACTCCTGAAGAAACTTCCGGATATTGAAGTCTATTTCATTTACAGCAACGAAAAAGGAGAATACGAAATTTTCTGTTCCGAAGGGTTAAAGAAAATGATTGCTGAACAAAAATAACCGGCTACCGAAGACTCTCGCGAATCAAATCGGGACGATTGGTAGTAATGGCTGTAACGCCCAGTTGCACCAGTCGTTTGGCTTCCTGCGGATCATCAACCGTCCATGCCAGTACTTCCAGTCCTAATTCTTTGGCCTTTTTAACAGTTTCCTCATCCACAATTTTATTATTCAGATTAATACCATCCAGCCGGTTTTGGGCTACTTCAGGCAATTTAGCCTGAACATCGGCTGCCGAACTGCTTAGCCAGTAACAGGCATTCTTTGGAAACATCTTTTTGGCAATCAGTATATTTTCCCAATCGAAAGCAATGAATACCAACTGTTTCTTATTTTTGCAACCGTTGACAACTTGTTTCAGTGCAGGAAAGACCTCCGGGCCGCATTTGATTTCGATGACGACCTTTTTCCCTTTGGGCGCTATTGCAATTATTTCCTCAAGAAAAGGAATCTTTTCGCCTTTGTATTTCTGATCTTTCCACGATCCGGCATCAAGCGCTCGCAACACATCCGAATTTGTTTCCGCGAACTTATAGGTTTCTCCGGTGGTTCGTTTCGTTGTGCCATCGTGCATCACTACAATCCGGTTGTCTTTAGTGAGATAAATATCGCACTCAACAGCATCGGCATTCTGCTCCCAGGCCAGTTTGGCGGCAGCAACGGTGTTTTCAGGAGCTATAAACGACGAGCCACGATGGGCAATAATGGTGGGTTGTGCTTTCACTGCAAAACAAGAAAGAGCAATTAGTAAAACAGAAAACAGGTACTTCATTTTATCAGATTTAGTTGGTTGGCCGAAGATACAAAATACCTCTGTCGTTTAAAATTTCGAGGCCGATTGTATTAGTTTGCCCGCAACAATTCACACATGGTGACATGCAAACTAACCACACAATTTCTACGTTGTCAATTGAACTTCAACATGGAACATCGGCAACAAATCATTCGGGGAGAATATTCAAACACAATTCATTTTTAACTTCGAAATGACTATTTTTGCGTCGGTTAAAACCAAAATCAAAAAGATTCGAGTTAAAAATAGATATTTATTCTCCATATAATGTTTACATACGTCTCCCGTTTTATACTTAAACACCGCACACTAATTATTGTCATTCTTGCTTTACTGACCGTTTTTATGGGCTACAAAGGAAGAGATGTAAAATTATCGTACGAAAACTCTTCACTTCTTCCTGAAAAAGACAGTACTCGAATTGAATATCAGAACTTTAAAAATCTGTTTGGCGAAGATGGGAACGTTATTGTTATTGGCACTATTAATCCGAATTTGTTTCAGCTTGACCAATTTAATGCCTGGACTGATTTAGGAAACGAAATCCGTAAAGTAGATGGTGTTCAGGAAGTTTTAAACCTTAGCCGGGCTATTGATCTGGTTAAGAACGAAGAAACGCATCAGTTCAGTATTGTTCCGGTGGTTTCCAAAAGACCAACGACACAGGCCGAAACAGATAGCCTGAAAAACAAAATACTTGGCCTGAAATTTTACGAAGGATTACTGTATAATGCTAAAACACAGGCCACTCTGATGACCGTTACCCTCGACAAGAAAAAACTGAACGACATCAGCCGAATCGCCATCATTAACAGTATTTCTGAAGCAGTTGACGCATATAAGGCTAAGAACAACGTTGAAATTCACTGTTCCGGGATGCCATACATCCGTACGATTATGATGCAAAAGATTAAGCACGAGCTTTTCCTTTTTGTGATCATCAGTATTGTTGTGGCAACCTTCATCATGTTCCTGTTTTTCAGGTCGATAAGAGTCATTATCAGCTCATTGCTAATCGTTGGAATCAGCATTGTGTGGGTAATGGGAACTCTGGTGCTTTTCGGCTATAAAATCACTATTCTCACGGGTGTAATTCCGTCGCTTATCGTCATCATTGTCATCGAAAACTGTATTTACATTCTGAATAAATATCATTGGGAATACCGCAGTCATGGCAACAAAATGAGGGCATTATCGCAGGTAATTCACCGCATCGGGTTTGCTTCGCTTATGACCAATGCAGCCACAGCACTTGGTTTTGCTGCTTTCATTCTGGTTCCCAACCAGATGCTGCGCGAATTTGGGGTAATCACTTCCCTCAACATCATGGTTTTGTACATACTCACCATAACATTATTGCCAATCATTTTCAGCTTGCTGGCACCACCTACAGCGAAACATGTTAAGCACCTCGACAACAACTTCTTTGGTGCCGTACTCGATAAAGTCATTTACCTGATCAGCAATCGCAGGAACCTCATTTATAGCATTTCTGCAGTACTGGTAGTGATTGGGTTTGTTGGTTTGGGCATGATGAAAACTTCAGGAAAAGTGGTTGACGATTTGAGATCGGATGACCCGACTTTGGTTGACCTGAAATTTTTCGAACACAATTTTGGCGGTGTGATGCCGTTCGAGATTTCGGTTGACACGAAAAAGCGCAACGGCATTCTGACCTATTCAACTATTCAGAAAATTGATAAACTACAGAACGTAGTTGGCGAGCATGCTGAATTCTCGAAACCGCTTTCGCTGATCGAAGTTTTCAAATTTGCAAGACAGGCTTATTTCAACGGAGATTCGAGCAAATATTCGCTTCCGAGTTCGATGGAAAAGAACTTCATCTTCGGCTATATTCCGCAAAACGTTTCGGGCAAAGGCAATACAGGCAACAGCTTGCTGAAATCGTTTGTGGACAGCACCAAGCAGATTACCCGCATCAGTTTCCAGATGCGCGACGTGAGCACCAATCATATGGATTCGCTGATGAGCAGCATTTTACCACAAGTTGATTCTATTTTCGACAAAGCAAAATTCGATGTGAAGGTAACCGGCAACAGTGTGGTTTATGCCAAAGGAACCAACTTCCTGATCCGCAACTTACTGGAAAGTGTCGTTATTGCAATTATACTGATTTCGATACTCATGGCATTCCTGTTCGTTTCGTTCCGGATGATTCTGGTATCGATGGTACCCAACATTATTCCGCTGGTAATCACCGCCGCAATCATGGGTTTTGCCGGAATTCCGATCAAACCATCAACAATCATCGTATTTAGTATTGCGCTGGGGATCTCGGTTGATAATGCCATACAGTACCTATCGCGCTACCGGCACGAACTGAAACAAAACAACGGAGCCATCAAACTGTCAGCGCTGAATGCCTTGCGCGAAGCCGGTTTCAGCATGATTTATACCAGTATTGTGCTGGTACTTGGATTCAGCGTATTCATTATTTCTGAATTTGGCGGCACCCAAGCTCTTGGAATCCTGATTTCGTCAACGCTGCTCATCGCTATGTTCTTCAATGTAATGGTTTTACCTTCGTTGTTGTTAACGCTCGACAAACGCTTGGTTAGCAAATCGTTTACTGAACCTTACATTGAAATTTTTGAAGAAAACGAAGCCGAAGACAAGGAACTGGAAGCCGAATTTCCGGAAGAAGACGAAAAGAAAGAATAGCGACATGGAAATTTAGGATATTCGTTGGGTTGAAGGTTCCGGTATTTGCATCACGAAAAGAAACCTAAACACATAGAAATGAAAACCAGCTTACTGACCGCGGTCCTGTGCATTTTTGTCGCCTATTCAACATTAGCGCAAGACTTTAAACTACAGCAAAATCACGAAACAGGCATTTACAAAAGCGGCGAAAAGATACTGGTTTCAGCTATTCTCGGTCAGAAAACCAACGACTCGTTGTTGGTGAATGTCTGGAAAAATAACGATCAGCTTTTCCTCAAATCCGGAATTCTTCCATCGAAAGATACTGTCGAAATTTTGGCAACCACACTCAAAGAGCCTTGTTCTCTCCGGATTGAGGTTTCGCTGAAAGAAAATAAACAGCTCATCGGGTTAATTGTCGATCCCTATAAACTTCAGCCCGGAACCGAATGCCCCGGTAACCTGAAAAAATACTGGGATCAGGAAAAAGCAGCACTGAAGGCACTTCGCATGGATGTGAAATCGACAAAAGTTGATGCCAAAGAGCCCGGATTGGTTTGTTTCGATACGGAGATTAATTGCATCGGCCCCAAACCTGCCCGCGGTTATTTTGCAAAACCATTGATTGCCAAAGAAAAATCACTTCCTATCGTATTGTTGGTTCATGCAGCCGGGGTGAAAGGTTCGTGGTGCCGGTCAGAAATTGTCAATGCAACCAACTACGCTAAAAAAGGGGCACTTTGCTTCGATCTGAATGCACACGGAATGCTCAACGGCCAGTCCGACGAGTACTACAACAATCTCGAATCCGGAGAACTGAAAGATTATTACATCAAGGGATTAGATAGCCGGAACGATTTGTATTTCAGAGGAATGTACCTGCGACTGATTCGCACGCTCGACTACCTGACTCAGCAGCCGGAATGGGATGGAAAACGAATCGTGGTGATTGGCGAAAGCCAGGGCGGTGGGCAGGCTTTAGCTGCTGCCGGACTTGATCAGCGAGTTTCACTTGCCGTAGCCATTGTTCCGGCTATGTGCGACTGGGGTGGAACGCTGGTAAACCGCAAAGGTGGCTGGCCTCAGCCTTTCGAGAAAAAAGGGAATAAAGATGAAATGAAAAAGGTTCTCCCCTATTTCGATACGGCTCACCTGCTGAAGTTTTCAAAAGCCACTATTCTTGTTGAAATTGGGCTGGTTGATAATACCTGCCCGTCAACATCGATTTACGCAGCAATAAATCAGGCCAAAGGGAAAAAACTGATTTATCCGGTAACCTACCGCGAGCACACCTGGCCAACCGCCGAACAACGGGCAACCGATTGGGACAAGAATGTATTCAACCCCAGAAATGACTTTGTTGACAATTACCTGAAGTAAAATTCAGAAACTGATACTATTCAATAGCAATTGGTTAAGCTTTTTTCTGTTTGATTTGTTTGTGAAGGGATAAGCTACCCCGCATTTGATTTACATTTCGGGAATAGTGAAGAAAACTTAACATTAAGTAAAAAATTATCAAAAACTAATCACTTGATTAATTTTTTCGCAAATTTGATCCACGGTTCGACCTTATTCTCGCCGGCTAGCCACCGGCTCAATAAACAAACCGATTACAGAAACAGAAACAAAACATGCCCAGAAATCTCAAAACAGTTGGATACCGATTTATCGGCCGTCTTCAACTACTTATTTTATTGATACTTGCCTATACGCAAGCCTTTGCACAGCCAACCATTGTGCATGGAAAGGTTACCGACCAGGAAACCGGGAAACCGATTCCTTATGTAACCATTCTGTTTAAACGAACTCCCATTGGTGCCACAACCGACTCGCTCGGAAACTATAAACTCACCAGCAAAATTAAGGTCGATTCGGTTCAGTTCACTACCGTTGGGTACATTGGCAAAACCTATGGCATAAAACCTTTTACAACCAACGAACTGTCAGTCAGCCTCAAACCTGATCTGGTAAAAATTTCGGAAGTCACCGTACTTCCCGATGATGGACCAGTCAGGAAAATACTGAAAGAGATGGTAAACCGGAAAAAAGAGAATAATCCGGCCAAATATCCGCGCTACGCCTACCGAAAATACACCAAATGGGAGTACCACCTGAATAATGTTGGCCCCAAAATGATCAATTCGAAGGCATTCAAAAACAACCAGTCGGTGTTTAAAACCGCTGACGACAGCACCAAATTTCTCCCGATTTATTTCTCGGAGCAGTTGGTGTACAACGAAATTCAGCGAAATCCGTGGAAACAGAAATCCACTGTTTTGGGCGACAAAACTTCAGGCGTTGGCGTACTCGACGATTACGAGATTTCGGGATATACCAGCGCATTGGACATGGAAGTCAATTTCTACGACAATTACATCAACCTGTTTTCGCAGAATTTTGTGAGCCCGCTTGCCGATAACGGGTGGTTTTACTACAAATATTTCCTTACCGACAGCACCACGCAAAACGGCGTGAAGAACTACCGCATAAAATTTATTCCGCGCCGCATTGGCGACAAGGTTTTTAAAGGCTACCTGACTACCGAAAACAAGAATTATTCGTTACTCGACATCGACGGAGAACTTTCGAACACCAGCTACCTGAATTTCCTGAAAAGTATGCGCCTTTCGGGAAGTTACCAACTGGTGGGCGATTCAATTCCTTTTTTCCGCCGAAACCAAATTGACGCCGTTTTCAACTACGTACCGCTGAAAAACAACCCATCGAAAAAGCCGATAAGCTTGTTTTTCACACAGTCGGCTGTTATCGACAGTGTTTCGGTAAATCAGTCCGGTGAAGTAAAACTTGCCGCCGGAAACGGGCGCTTCGAAACCGTAAAACTTCCGGATGCCAGCGACCGGAATACAGATTATTGGGAAAAGCACCGGCTGGAAGAGCTCAATGCCCGCGAGAAGCTGGTTAGTGCAACCATCGACTCGGTCAGCCAGATTAAGGCCGTCAAGTTTGTTGACAATGTGACGCGTATGTCGATGACCGGTTATTACGACCTGGGGAAATTCGAATTTGGCCCTTATGCCAGCACTATTAATACCAATAAAGTTGAAGGACTGCATATTTTTGCCGGGGCGCGCACCAGCAGCGAAATCAGCACACGATACATGGTATGGGGAGGTTTGGGATACGGCTTCCGGAATAAGAAAGTGAATGGTATTGCTGGTTTCGGTTATAAATTTCCGACTATTCACCGCCAGATTGCCAAAATATCGTACGACGACAAAATTGTGCGTTCAGGTGAAAACGAGAAGATTCTGTTCCTTTACGAAAATGCACTTTCGCCAACCGAAAATAACCTGGTATCGCAAATTTTCAAGCGCGACGAACTCGACGAGCTTTTCCGCGAACAGAAGCTGGCAACCAGCTACGAATACGAGTGGCATCCAGGCCTGATGAATAAAATCAGCGCCAATTATATCCGCCACTTTTCGCCGGAGTTTTACCCGTTCATTCAGAATGGAATGCCTGTCGATCATGTTTCCGCCATCGATTTTAACATCGACACCCGCTTTTCGTGGCTCGAAAAGGTGATTGACGATAAATTCCTCCGGATATACATGAACACCGATTACCCGATTATTCACTTCAATGTGGGTGGAGGTCAGGTTTTCTATTCGGGCAAATCAAATTACTACGGAAAAATCCTGACGACCGTTGAGCAGTACTGGAGAATCGGCCAAACCGCCTTTAATTATGCCATTGAGGGTGGAATGTATTTTGGGAAAATGCCTTATACCATGCTCGATATTCCCCGCGGAAACGAAACCCAGGGTTTATTCTCTTACGACTTTAACATGCTGAACTACATGGAGTATGTGCACGACAAATACCTGCATACTTACCTCGAATACCATCTTAACGGCTTCTTTTTCAACCGTGTACCGCTGCTGAAACGGCTTGGATTACGTGAAGTGGTTTCCGGGAAGGGCATGATTGGTTCATTCAGCGAGAAAAACCGGCAGATTGTGGAGCTTCCGTCGAGCATTACCAAAATGAGCAATCCGTACATTGAACTTGGTGCCGGGGTCGAGAATATTTTCCGGTTATTCAGGGTTGAAGCTGTTTGGCGGGTTAAGCCGCAATCCGTACTTGGCGCTCCATCCTTTGGTCTGAGGGCTAAATTCGAAATTAAACTCTAACTGCAAAAGGCAGAAGTTCGCTTTTTGAAACGGGCTTTTTACCCACTCACCCCAAGCCCATCGAACGATGTGCTTGGCCCCTCTCTCGCGAGAGAGGGGTGGGCCGGAGCTCGCGACGGACGGGGTGAGTTAATTGAAAAACGATAGAACATTTCATCTGATTCAACCCGTCAATTTTAGCTTGACACGACACTAGCGAGAGAGTAACAACAACAATCCCCGGTTGCACGTTACCGGCAACCGGGGATATTGTGTGTGTCAGTTCACAAACAGCCTTCAGCAAATGTTATTCTGCCGTTGTGGTTTTCGCGGTCTGGGTTGAATCGTCGACCTCGAAGCCCCATTCCACCAGACGTTTGGGGTTTTTCTGGTTCAGGGCTTTGAGCAGGTTACGGCTCGCAGTTACAGCCTCCTTTATTGCAGGCGTGTAAAGGTCGCGTTCGCGGTAAGCCTGTTCCATCCGGTTCTTGTATTCTTCCGCCTCCTTTTGCTTGGCTAAGGCCTGTTCAATGGTTGGGCCCACCACCGCCCACGATATGCCATCGAGGTTTGTCAGTGGCGAAACCGGTCCAATTTCCTGATGTCTCTGATACACTTTTGATGCAAGCGTGAGCATCTCTTCCACATTTTGGGAAATAACTATTCTTCCTGCTGTTCTGGCCATAATTACATCTGTTTTAATTGGTTAATGATTAAATTTACTACTATATAATTATATACACAAGCAATTAAGTAATTAATTTACAGGGCTTGCAATTGCAATAATGCCGTTATGAATGGTTATAATGCCAAAATCAATATGTATAACGCCGTTATGAATGCGAAAATGCCGTTATGAATAGTAATAATGGCGTTATGAGTATTAATAATGCCATTATGAGTATTAATAACGCCGTTATAAGAATTGATGGGGCATATTTAAAGCTGGGCTAGTGCTGATTTTCAATCTGTGCCATATCTGCGCTAGCCTGGCTCAGATTTGAAAAAAGAAGGTTCCATCCCTTTTTAGGAAGGATGGAACACTATTGCAAATGGAAAGGCTTATGGTTTGACCACCAGCTTTCCTGTTACTACGTCCTTGCCAATAATTGCACGCACGATGTAAACACCTTCTTTCCAGCCTTGAGTATTGAGAGTTTGTTTGTTGTTTTTTATCTTTTCTACCTTGGCTTTCATACTTTGCATCGCATCGTAAACTTCAAGGTTCCATTCTATTTCTTCCGTTGCCTTTTCTGTAGAAGTATTAACGAGTTCAATTGTTGCCTCGGTGGTAGTTGGGTTTGGCGAAATCGCCAAATAATATCCATCCAAAACATCCACGTAAGTAACAAAATAGTCACTCCATCCACAACCATTATGTGCCCGTGCAACCACCTGATAAGTGCCCGAATTGGCAAACGACATACTTGCATAGCGGCCATCGGGATAAATTGTTACTCCGGATGATGGACTTGTTGTCCAGGAATAATTATCAGGATAACTGTCTAACGAAAGTTGTGCCGTGAATGATGCCGGTTGAATTGTACCAACACTTGCGGGTCCAGAGATGCTGGTGATTATCGGAGTACCGCGCCAAATTGGGTATTGACTTACCTGAAAGGTAGTGCTATTGCCACAAGGAGTAGACACAACGGCATTTACCCAACCGCTGCCATTCCCAGTTGACGTAAAAGTACAGGGATTGGCATGAATATCTGATGGACTTAAATTTGAACTATATTGCCAGGTAACTGCATTGCCTGAAGGTACATTATTCAGGTTGAATGATGTACCTGAAGAACAGACAATCGGATTTCCTGTAATATATGGATTTGATGGAGCCGTTGTTACTGTGAATTCTTTAACCCCCTTTACAGTTGTGTTTGAAAGTGGACTTGCTATCTCTACTTTTACTTTACCTTTACCATTTTGAGGAGTAGTATTTAAACCGGTAACCGAACCAGTATATTGATTCGCCGTAGCAGCAGCGCATACATAATTGTCACCTGACCAGTTATAAGTTGCACCACTTATATTTAATGTCGACACAGTAGTGGCACACCCTAAAGCTACACTGGTAGGCGAATCATCGATCTTGAGATCATAGTATTCCAGTGTATATCCTGTATATGGACAATCGCCAGGTAAATGACGTACCAATGGTCCGCTCCCCCACTTAGAGATTACATATAAGGAAGGATTATTTGGGTCAGTAATTGCTGAGTGTGCACCCCCATTGTAATATACCTTGCTATATTCTCCAGGATTATTGACCCTTTTATAAGTAGCAGCACCATCAACCCCATTATAATATTTGACTACATCTGCAATATTTGGAATTTCTATAGTATCGCCACCATCTGACATATGCCAGGCATAACCATGACAATTATATATTGAGGAACAAGGGGATATTATTGTAGCGGATGACCATCCGGCTCTAATGATAGAGTCTTGCATTACTAGAGTTGCAGCAGCAATTTCTGATTTTGAAAATGTCTCAACTATTTTTCGCGCATAAACTGGTATTCCAGTAGGGGTATAGCGCTGCCCAAAAACACTGAGGACAGAAAAAAGCAATATATAACTAAATGTATGTATTTCATTTTATGTTTGATTTTAATTGGTTATAAAATGTATTTGCCATTGAGAAAATTGTTTCACGAGCTATTTTACCTCCCTCAACTGTGATATTTAAATTTCCCAATTCAACCATCATTTTTATCTGAATATTTTGTTCCATACTGTCTAAAAGAGGTTTATAGCCTGCGTAATACATTACTCTGGACATTGCAAAGGCAGGGCTTTCAGTACCTCCATAGCCATATTTTCCTTTTCTGATGTTTTGTTTTACAAACAATTCGTTTATAAGAGTTATTCGCTGCTGATCAGTTGCGTTTTTCTGATAGGGCTCCTGTGCAAGAAACACTTCCAGATTATATGTGTACCATTTATAGCCGCCAAAATGAATTGGGTCTAAATTCATATCGTAATGTATGGTGTCGATGGAAATGTATTTGTTAATCAGATTTGCTAATGCATCTTCCCTTTTCTCCAGATCGATAAACCACGAATATCTTTTCCTGCATAAATCGTATCCACTTTGTAATCCACAACATCCGGACATTAGCATATATATACTTGGAAAATTATCAGAGCTAGCTTCAACCATGTCTTTGGTATTCATACAAGGCCAATATTTTACAGGCACTTTCCCAGGGGAGGTGCCATTATAAATTCCAGTTGCATATACTTCGCATAAGGTAGGTTCTGGTTTGTATCCATCATGTTTCTTGCAGGCAAATAAAACCAGAAATAAGATTGCTAATAAAAGTATTTTCATTTCATTATTTTTTCATTTTCCATTATGGTATAAACCAGTTTGTCAAATAATTCTAATTACTATGGGTGTCAATAGTAATGATATTATTGAAATCTGTTAAATTAATTTGCTTGGTAAAATAGGTGGTGTTATTTAGACTAGATCGACCTATTTCACGAATTGAAATATTATGGGTTAAGTAGTCATTACACAAAAGTAATATCCAAGCGTCTACCTGAGCATTAGTTAATCCACCCGTACCATCATTCCTATTTAATACATGTACAAAAATATTGATGATTTTGGGAGACGTATCAAATACTGTCGCTAGAGTTGCTGCTTGATTTGAAAAGTTAGTAGGTGTATAGCCTACCATTGTCTGACATTGCCATATCTTTCCGATGTTAGTTTGGCAATAAATATTACTTGTAAAGAATAGTAGCATCAGCACTATAAATGAATATTTTTTCATGCATTATGTTTTTTAAGATTTCATGTATTATTTGTTACTAATTTTAATTATTTCAATCTGTGGATATTGAGTTGAAAAAGCACATTTTTTTTTTGTTGATAAAACACGATATTCTACATTCACCTTCAAGTCATCCTTTTGGAATTTTACATCTAATTTTACAGGTGAATATATTACATCATTAATCAATATTTGCCAGCCACAACCATCTAAACTAAGTTCACCGGAGTTAAATACCAGTCCTTCGGCACTTAAAACATTTTTTTCAAATTTTTCATCTTTTTCGCATCCTGCCCCCATTAATGTAAAGAGCAAGACAAGTACACTGAGTTTAATAAATGTTGTTTTCATTTTGTTGGATTATTTGGTTAACAAATTTGTTGTTTTCAAAATACGGTAGTTTTCAGGTGGAGGGCGTTCCATATTTTTTGTTTTAAGGTAGTTGGTGGTTAATAAACATATACTATTGATTCTAAAAACTACAAAAAGGTTGCTTCGGGTACTGCGTGTTTGGTAACATAAAAATATAGGAGGAAAAGCATTGGTTTTGTCAACCAAATAGCTTATATGTTTTGTAGAGTTTTTAGAAGGCGCCGGGCAGGTAAAATGCAGTGCCGTTCGCGTGGGTGCGAATTACAAATTCGCATCAGCAAGGGAATTCTGTATTTCCAAAGTCCTGAAAAAATCTACATTTGTAATCAGGGGATCAATTTAAAATTTATCATGAGAAAGCTTTATTTTGCTCTTGCAGCAGTGCTCTGCTCGTTTCTGGCAGTTGCACAACCTTTAACCGTTGCCGAAAAATCCAACTTCGAATCAACTTCGAGAGAAGCCGATGTCAGCGAATTCATTCAGCAAATCAGTAAAACATCACCAATCATTAAAGTTGAAACACTGGCGGTTTCGACCGAAGGACGCCGGATTCCGCTAATGATTATCGCCGATCCAATGATTGAATCGCCCACGCAACTGGCTACCGATCCGCGTGTTGTTTTTTACATTCAGGCCAATATTCATGCCGGCGAAGTGGAAGGAAAAGAAGCTTCACTGATGTTTGCCCGCGAATTGCTTTCTGGAACAAAAAAAGAACTGCTAAAAAATATCATCTTCCTCATTTGCCCGAATTTCAATCCCGATGGTAATGAGGCAATCAGTACTCAAAACCGAACTCACCAAAACGGTCCAAAAAATGGGGTTGGCTTACGCAGCAACGGACAAATGCTCGACATTAACCGCGATGCAATCAAACTCGAATCTCCTGAAATGAGTGGACTGCTGAAAAATGTTCTGCTGAAATGGGACCCGCAGATTATGGTTGATTGCCATACCACCAACGGATCGTACCACGAAGAACCGGTAACTTTTTCGTGGATGATGAATGCTGCCGGCGACCGTTCGCTCACTAAATACATGGAAAAGCAAATGATGCCCGCTGTGGCGAATATCCTGCGCGACCGTTATAAAATCGAGAATTGCTTTTATGGCGAGTTTATTGACATGAAGAATCCGGAGAAAGGTTGGGAGGAATACGCCTCGGAACCCCGCTACCTGACCAATTACATTGGCGTTCGCAACCGGCTGGCTATTCTGAATGAGAATTACGTGTATGCCGATTACAAATCGAGGGTGCTGGGCTGCTACGGATTGCTGCAGGCCATCGCCGACTATTGCGCTACGCACACTAACGAAATAAAACAACTCATCAACGAAACAGACCAGAAAACCATTGCCCGTGGCAAAAAACCGGTGCCAACCGATTCGTTTCCGATTGAGTATATAGGAAAACCTATAGAAGAAAAAGTGACCATTAAAACCTACGAAGTTGATGTGGTTAAAGATGCAGATGGCAATGAAGACTATGTAAAAACCGATCGAAAAAAGACCGTTCAGGTTCCATACATTGCCATGTACGAGGCCACCAAAAATGTTAAGTTTCCGTATGCTTACCTGTTTACCCTTTCCGATCCGGTTGCCATTAACCTGTTGCAAAAACACGGCATAAAAGTGGGCCGGTTAATCAAAGCCGAAACGCTGGAGGTTGAATCATTCCAAATGACTGAGCTAAAACCTGAAAAAAGGCTTAACCAGGGGCATTACCTTCATTCAGCCACAGGTACCTGGCTAAAAGTAAAAATGGAATTTAAAGCCGGAACCTACATCATTCGTACAGCCCAGCCACTGGCTAATCTGGCAGCTTATCTGCTCGAACCACAAACCAACGACGGATTGCTCGCCTGGAACTTTCTCGACCGCTACCTGTTGCCTCAATGGGAAAAAGGGTTCAATCCCTATCCGGTTTATAAAATTATAAACCCTGTTAAAATTGAAGATACTGTATTAACTTCGTTGTAAATTAATTTCACCATTCGCATGGAACTGATTATTCTGGGTTTTCTGATTTTGCTGAACGGCTTTTTCGCGTTATCGGAAGCCGCATTGATTTCGAGCAAGAAAGCCCGACTTGAACAATACAAGGTAAAAGGGAACGCCGGAGCCCGAATTGCCCTGAGATTGCTTGAGAATTCTGAAAACTTCTTGTCGGCAATCCAGGTTGGAATTACTTTGATCGGAATTATCACTGGTGTTTTCGGTGGTGTTAGTATTGCCAACGACCTTACTCCGTTCTTCGAAAAATACGAGTCTATTCGGTTGTATGCGCACGAAATAGCGCTATCGCTGACGGTTCTGGTTATCACCTTCGTTTCCATTGTTATTGGCGAACTGGTTCCCAAAACCATTGCGCTAAGTAATCCCGAGAAAATTTCAGTAGGAGTCGCTCCTATCGTTTTCTGGTTTAGCAAAATATTCTACCCTTTTGTAAGGTTGCTGGCCCTTTCGACCAACCTGATCAACAAACTGATTGGCATTAAGCAATCGGAAGGACAAATGACCGAAGAAGAACTGCGGCACATGATCAAGTTTGCGTCGAACGAAGGAGTGATTGAAGAAGAGCAAAACCGAATGCACGAAAAAGTATTCTACTTCTCGGATAAAAAGGCCAAACACATTATGACCCACCGTAAAGATGTGGAATGGCTCGACAGTGAGCAGCCGAAGGAAGACTTTCACACCGAAGTGCTGAACCTGAAGCATAGCAAAATAATTATCGGCCGGAAAAGTATCGATGAATTCATTGGTATTCTGAATGTTAAAGAATACCTGGTTAATTATTATTCCAAGGCGCCACGAAAACTGGAAGCCTTGTTACACAATCCGCTTGTTATTCCTGAAAACGCCGACGCACAAAAAGTTCTCGACCTTTTCAGGCAAAAACAAAACTACACAGCAGTTGTGGTTGACGAATACGGCAGTTTTGAAGGAATTATCACCCTGCACGACATTATCGAAAATATCATCGGGAACGTTCCGGAAGAAG
This sequence comes from Prolixibacteraceae bacterium, assembly GCA_963678915.1. Taxonomy (GTDB): domain Bacteria; phylum Bacteroidota; class Bacteroidia; order Bacteroidales; family Prolixibacteraceae; genus Aquipluma. Next base: position 3,789,772 of record OY787458.1, on the reverse strand, counting down.
GCGAAAAAACGGAGCCGGAAGTGTTTGTCCGCGACGACCAAACCATATTGGTAAGCGGCGATGCTCCTATCGAAACGCTGGTTGACCTGATTGAGGATTTCTACATCGATTTTGAGGAGATAGATTACTCAACTGTTGCCGGTTATGTCTTCAACCAGATCAATAAGATCCCGGAATTAGGCGATAAAGTTTTTGTTTCAGACAGTATTATCGAAGTGGTTGACATCGACGGAAACAAGATTGACAAAGTACTGATTACAAAGAAGAAATAAGGGGATTTACACCTACTAAAAATAAAGAGCCTCACTGAAAATCAGCGAGGCTCTTTTTATCTGTATTCAGGAAACTCCTGAAAATTATTACTTTTTAAGTAAGCTTTTCTGTTCTTCAACCTGAGCATCGATTACAGCAATGGTAACCATATTCAGGATATCGCGAACCGAACTTTCCACATTCAGAATGTGAATTGGCTTGTTCAAACCCATCTGGATCGGGCCAATGGTATCGCACATTCCGATTTCGAGCATCATTTTATATGCAATGCTTGATGAACTTAAATTCGGGAAAATGAGCGTATTCACATCCTTACCATCGATTTTAGAGAATGGGAATTTTTCGTGGCGCAAATCTTTGTCGAGAGCAAAGTTTACCTGCATTTCTCCATCGATCATCATGTCAGGATTATTTTTGTGCAGATAAGTAACAGCTTCGTGAATCATTGCAGGGCTTCCAACGTTACGTTCGCCAAAGTTTGAATACGAAAGCATAGCCATTACCGGTTCAGTATTGAACAGGTTAACCGCATCGTGGGTCAATTTAGCAATGTCGATCAGCGTTTCCTTGCATGGATGGTTGTTTACCATGGTGTCGGCAAAGAAGAATGTACCCAGTTTGGAGGTTACAATGTTCAATCCGGCAATGTGGTTCAGACCTTCGCGCATACCAACAATTTCAATAGCAGGAACAATAGCATCCTGGTATTTGGTATAAACTCCGGTAATCAATGCATCAGCATCGCCAGCCTCAACCATCATCATACCAAAGTAGTTACGGTCGAACATTTTCTCGAATGCCTCATTATAAGTCATACCTTCGCGCTGACGCTTGGCTGTCAACATTTTGGCATATTTCTTACGGGTCGATTCTTCGCGGTCGTGACGGAGATTGATAATCTCAACACCTTCTAGTTCAATCTGGTGCTTTTTGATCAGTTTTTCAATACGCTCTTCATTGCCCAAAAGTACCGGGATACAAATACCTTCGGCACGGGCAACAGCAGCAGCTTTCAGCATGTTGATATGGTTAGCCTCAGCAAAAACAACACGTTTAGGATTTTCCTGTGCTTTTTCAGTCAATCCGCGGAGCAATTTGTTGTCGAGGCCCATGCGTTGACGTAAATCGCTTGCATATTTATCCCAATCAGTAATTGGCCGGCGGGCAATACCAGTTTCCATAGCTGCTTTGGCAACAGCTGGAGCAACGGTAATCAACAAACGTGGATCGAGTGGTTTTGGAATAATATATTGTGTACCAAAACTAAGGTGCGATGTATTGTATGCAGCAGTAACTACTTCAGGAACGGGCTTTTTAGCCAGCTCAGCAATGGCGCGAACTGCTGCCACTTTCATTTCTTCGTTAATTCCGGTTGAACGCACATCCAAAGCACCACGGAAAATGTATGGGAAACCCAATACGTTGTTCACCTGGTTAGGATGATCGCTGCGGCCGGTGGCAAAAATCAGGTCAGGACGCGAAGCAATTGCATCGGCATATGAAATTTCAGGATTTGGGTTTGCCAAAGCAAAAACAATTGGATTAGGAGCCATGCTGCGAACCATATCCTGAGAAAGAACTCCCTCTACCGAAAGGCCAAGGAATACATCGGCGCCGGCAACTGCTTCTTCCAGGGTGTTAAATGGAAGTTCGGTGGCAAATGGTTTTTTGCGGCTATTCAGATCGGTACGGCGAACAGAAATTACACCTTTGCTGTCAACCATCACCAGTTTCTTCGGATCGGCACCCAGGCGGATATACAACAATGAACATGCTGATGCAGAAGCACCTGCTCCATTCACAACGATGCGAACATCTTCAATTTTTTTACCAACTAATTCAAGTGCATTCAGCAATCCTGCTCCTGAGATGATGGCAGTTCCATGCTGGTCGTCGTGCATCAGTGGAATATCCAGAGCTTCTTTCAGTTTTTCTTCAATTTCAAAACATTCGGGAGCTTTAATATCTTCGAGGTTGATGCCTCCAAAAGTTGGAGAAATGGCTTTTACCACTTCAATAAATTTCTGAGGATCTTTTTCATCCACTTCAATATCGAATACATCGATATCAGCGAATATTTTGAAAAGCAAACCTTTTCCTTCCATTACAGGTTTTCCGGCCAGTGTACCAATATCGCCAAGGCCAAGAACAGCGGTTCCGTTTGAGATTACTGCAACCAGGTTTCCTTTGGCTGTGTAGTCGTAGGCTGTCTGCGGATCTTTTTCAATTTCCAGACATGGTATTGCAACACCCGGAGAATAGGCAAGCGCCAAATCGCGTTGGGTACTGTATGGTTTTGTTGGTACTACCTGAATCTTTCCAGGCCGGCCGTCCTTGTGATAATTTAAGGCCTCTTGGTTTTTTGAGTTATCCATCCCGTTAAAATTTGTTAGTTATTATTTTTTTATCACCGTCAGTCATACTCCTTCTCCATCCTTCCGAATTATCGGGATTAATAAAAGAACATTAGACTAATCTCTCCAAAAGTATTGTGAATTTCTTTTTCTTGATCATTACGAAACGTAAACGTCATATAAAATTAACATTGATTCCGAATCATCAACAATATCATCGTTTAACTGACAAATGTCAATGCAAAAGCTGTAATAAATTAGCATTTATTATTTTGTGAATTGTTTTACTTTCATTTTGATTTAAGACGCATATGTTCTTTAACAGATAAAATAGAAACCTTTCAGGAGATACTTGTGTAAATAAAAAATCCAAACCTGTATTGAAACTGATTTGGATTTTCATTGTCCGGAACCTAATATATTTAGTATCCCCAGCCTTTCATAATCTTCAGGTCTTCGCTCACACAATCAAGCGGAGCTTTTCCCTGATAAGCTTCCTGCTCGATGATATAAACCTGGGTTCCTCCGGTTTTACGGCAAATATCCAGTACTTCTTTCACCGGAATGATGCCTTTACCAAGAATTGCACTTTCGAACTTTTCAGGAGTGTTGTTCCCGATTTCATCTTTCACATGTATTAACTCGAACTTGCCCGGATACTGGCCAATTACATCGAGTGCTTTGGCGCCACCAATATACATATTACCAATATCGAGCTGCATAACCACCTTATTGACATCAAGTTTCTGCATCATGATATCGAAAAGTTTCATTCCGTTCAGTTTTTCGGTAAACTCAGCCCAATGGTTGTGGTAGCCAAATTTCATTCCCGACTTCTTACACAGATCGCCACACAAATTAAATACATCGAGGTAACGAACCATATCATCGTAAGTTTTACGCATGTTTTCATCCATCCAAGGGCTAATCACGTATTTCTGTCCCATATAAGCCGCATCCTCAACCAGGTATTTCCATTCGTCTGAAAAATCCTTTTTGGTGTCATCCCAATGGTTTTTGCCCATTACAGTGTGCCCGCTTGGCATTTTCAGTCCCAGGTCGTCAAGTATTTTCCTGAATTCCTTTGCAGTATATCCGTAGAATTTACGGTTGACATAGTTGGCATGTTCAACATGCTTGTAACCCATTTGAGCCACTTGTTTCAATGTTCCAAGCGGATCTTTTTTCATGTCGTCGCGAACAGAATAAAGCTGTAGTCCAATAATTTCGGATGGTTTAACTGCAGCCAATGCAGTTTTGGATAACAGAGCAGTTCCGGCCAGCAAAACAGCACTGTTCTGAATAAATTGTCGGCGTGATGTGTTCATTGTTTGTAGTTTATTAGGTGAGTAATTCGTTATTAATATTGATGAAATGCCTGCGAAACAAATTCGAGAACTGTTGGTAATGAGTCGCGCCAATAAGTCCAGTTGTGCGCCCCGTCCCGAATCCGGAATTCGTGAGGAATTTCTTTTTTACGCATAGCAATGTGTAATAGGCTGTTTCCTTCATACAGAAAATCGTCGTCGCCACAATCGATGTACCAGCGAACAGCCTTTTTCTGATCATCAGGCATGTTATTTATAAGTTCGAGTGCGCTGTGTTTGCTGAAATACTTTGCCAAATCATCTTTTGAAATGCCCGGATATTGCTTCTCCCACCGTGCGACAGCATCGTCCATCGATATTGGGCCGACATAAGCGCTTAGCGGACAAGCTGATGAAAAAAGTTCAGGATGATGCAGGGCATACATAAAGGTACCGCCACCACCCATCGACAACCCTGAAATTGCCCGGTAACGCTTTTCTGCTCTGATCCGATAAGCTTTCTCTATTATTGGAATAAATTCCTGAAAAAAGAAATCTTCGTAATTCCAATCGCCCTTCGGGCTGTTGAAATATCCACGCTGCCCGGTATTTCCGTCAGGCATCACGATAATCATGGCTGTGCATTTTCCTTCAGCAATCGCTTTATCGGCAATATGCTTTACCTCACCAAACTGTACCCAGCCCGACTGGTCGTCACCCGAGCCGTGCAGCAAATACAAAACCGGATAAAACCGATCTGAAGTATAGTAATCTTCAGGAAGATAAATGGCATACTTGCGATCCATCTTCAGGATTTTGCTGGGTATAGTCAGATTATCAGAAACTTTGCCCCCTTGTGCAAATACTGCCGCTGAAATCATTAAAGCAAATGATAAGGCCGAATAAAAAATGCTTTTCATGTTTTTGGGTTACGTTTAGTTTTATGATTCGGATTTGTTTATTGAATAGTTAATTCTATTTCCTACCCTTTTTATCCAGCTTTTTCAGGTCAACCCGCCTGAATTCAAGGGGTTGCCCTTCCGACTGAAGCGCAATATAGCCATCTTCCAACAGCGTACCTTCGGGTAACGGATAGTTCTCGGGCAGTAAAAATCCGCCGATCTGGGGGTGCGAACACACCAAAACAGTGTCGCCATTCACAATGTTGGTAATGGATTTTCCGCCGTCAACAACAATATCGAGGTTAACCCATTCACCATCATAGAAATACTTTGAATTTGCGCTTATGCAATGCTCGCTGGTTGGTTGATTTTTGTACCAGACCGTAGTTCCCGGAGTGCAAATATTGCCCGTTGTTTGTTTGAGCGAATCAGTACTTCCCAGCATCTGAACTTCGACCGATACGGGCCAGTTTTGAGCAATATCCATGCTTTCGGGCGACTGTGAATGAACCATTACCCCGCTGTTCCGGTAACAATACGATGGTGCATCGGGCAGCATCTCTCCCACAAACCGGTATTCAACATGCAGAATATACGACGAAAGCTTTTCTTTGTAGAACAAATGACCAAAGCTGCCGTTGAACTTGTCGAAATTGGTATAATCGATTTTCAGAATTCCATTCTCCACCCGAAATCCGTCAAGCGGATTTTCGCCACATTTAAAACCTGTAACTTTAAGTGTCCAATCGTCCAAATCTTTACCATTGAAAATTGGAATCCATCCATTCGCAGAGTCTAAACTAGTAGTTTTCTTTTGTGCCGCATAAGGCTGGCCTTCGGCTGACTGTAAAAGAAAGATTATTAAGGCAAAAAGTAATGCAGAAAACTTTGGTTTCATCGCTTTAGCTGGTTAGTTCGGTTCTAAAAGTAAATACAATATGTATTTAAAACAATATTGAGGCATCTGAAATTTTCACAATTACAAATCTATTTTAATTCAGAAATCAGGAGAATTTACCATACCTAAATAAAAAATGCCACCTGATACTCACAATCAGATGGCATTTCATTATTAAATAGTCAACAAAAAACTAGCTATTCTCATCATCATCTTTCAGAAGAATTTCCTCAATTACTCGCGGATAATGTTCGTATTCCAGTTCATGAATTCTTGCTGAAAGCGTTTCGGGAGTATCGCCCGATACAATGGGGCAAGTTGCCTGGAAAATAACATCACCTTCGTCGTAATTCTGATTGACATGATGTATTGTAATTCCAGATTCTTTGTCCTTTGAGGCTAAAACAGCCTTGTGTACATTCATTCCGTACATACCCTTTCCACCATATTTTGGCAGCAGAGCCGGGTGTATATTAATAACTGTAAACAATTCGGTCAGGCTAGGCGGAACCAACCAGAGAAAACCGGCCAGCACGATCAGATCAATCCGGTGATCATATAGTCTGTCTAAAATCTCATTACTTCTGTAAAATTCATCCTTCTCAAAAGTGAAGGTTTCAATCCCCAGCTTCTCGGCACGAATCAAGGCATAGGCATTTTCATTGTTCGACCATAATGAATCAACTACGACCTCTTTACTGCTTGAGAAATACTCAATTATCCTTTGTGCATTTGTTCCGGAGCCAGAAGCAAAAATGGCAATTCGTTTCATTTAATGTGTAATTTATAGATTTATGCTCAATGGAATTTTGGAATAAAAGGTTCAAATATAATGCAAATCACCCTGTCGTTCAACCTTTATTCGTCCATTTAATACATTTTTTGTTTGAAATATCAGGGGTAAATTTATTACTTTGCATCGAATTTTTTGAAACAATTTTAATATTAACCAAAAATTAGAGTTATGTCTGACGTTGCAGCAAAAGTAAAAGCAATTATTGTTGACAAATTAGGTGTTGATGAAAGCGAAGTTACCCTCGAAGCATCTTTCACAAACGATCTTGGTGCTGATTCACTTGACACAGTTGAGTTGATCATGGAATTCGAAAAAGAATTTGACTTAGCTATTCCAGACGATCAAGCTGAAAAAATCTCAACTGTAGGTGAAGCTATCGCTCACATCGAAGCTAATTTGAAATAATAATAAAACGACATTATGGAATTTAAACGGGTAGTTGTTACCGGATTAGGAACTGTTAACCCGCTTGGCAATTCTATCGAAGAATACTGGGAAGGCTTAAAAAACGGGAAAAGCGGCGCAGGCCCCATCACCCATTTCGATGCCAGCACTCACAAAACAACTTTTGCCTGCGAGCTTAAGAATTTCGACCCATCTGTATATGTTGACAAAAAAGAGATCAGGAAACACGATCCCTACACATTGTATGCTTTTGCCGCAGCAGAGCAAGCAATGGTAGATTCGGCCATCGATCTTGAAAAAATAAACAAAGACAGAGCCGGAATTATTTGGGGTGCCGGAATCGGAGGTTTACAAACCTTCTTTGAAGAAACGTTGGGTTATAAACACGAGATGCCTCGTTACTCTCCGTTCTTCATTCCAAAGATGATTGCCAATATAGCAGGAGGTTTGCTCTCTATCCGTTACGGATTCAGAGGACCAAACTTTACTACGGTATCAGCTTGTGCATCTGCTTCTCATGCCCTCATCGAAGCAATGAATTATATCAGACTTGGAAAAGTTGATGTATTCATTACCGGTGGTTCTGAAGCAGCTATTAACCCCGCAGGTTTAGCCGGATTTAATTCCATGCGGGCTCTTTCAACCCGGAACGACGATCCAACCACTGCATCGAGACCATTTGATGTTGACCGTGATGGATTTGTGATGGGTGAAGGTTCTGCTGCTCTTATTCTCGAAGAATATGAACATGCAGTAAAAAGAGGGGCTAAAATTTATGCAGAAATGGTTGGTGGAGGAATGTCAGCTGATGCCTATCACATGACAGCCCCAGATCCAGAAGCAGGTGGTGCAACCTTAGTAATGAAATGGGCACTCGAAGATGCCGGAATGAAACCAGAAGACATTGATTATATCAATGTTCACGGAACCTCAACTCCGCTTGGCGACATTGCCGAACCAAAAGCAATTCAAAAAGTTTTTGGTGACCATTCCTATAAACTTAGCATCAGCTCAACCAAATCAATGACAGGTCACCTTTTGGGTGCTGCCGGAGCAGTTGAAGCTATTGCATCAATCCTTGCAGTAAAACATGGTATCATTCCACCTACAATAAACCACTTTAACGACGATCCTGAAATTGACTCTAAACTTGATTTCACTTTCAATGTCGCTAAAGAACGCAACATCCAAACTGCGTTAAGCAATACGTTTGGTTTTGGTGGACACAACGCTTCTGTTATTTTTAAGAAAATTTAATAAAAGTGATACGAACCATCGTTCAAAGAATAAAACTCTTTTCTTCTTCTAGAAAAGAGTTTTATTTATTTTTAAAATCATTACTAGGCTTCTACCCTACAAATCTGAGGGTTTACGACATTGCAGTTATTCATAAGTCGGCCTCGAAACTTGATTCTCAAGGAAACTACATTAATAATGAGCGGCTTGAATACCTTGGCGACGCCATTCTGGGTGCTGCCATTGCCGATTTTTTGTACAACCGATTCCCAAACCAGGACGAAGGTTACCTCACCCAAATGCGCTCGAAGCTGGTTAACCGCAGCTTCCTGACCCAACTTACTTACCAGATTGGACTGAATCATTACATCCAATCGAACACCACCTCTACAATCGAATCGAGCCATATTTATGGCGATACCCTGGAAGCACTGATTGGAGCAATTTACCTAGACAAAGGCTTTCTGGAAGCAAAAAAATTTATTACCCGCAAACTGCTGAACAACTACGTAAACCTGGTTGAAGTGCAAAACACCAACTCCAATTACAAAAGCCAGTTGATTGAGTGGTCGCAGAAAAATAAAAGAGCTGTTTCGTTCGATACTACTGATGAAAGCAAAAACGACGGAAAACAGCCTTGGTTTACCGCTACGATTGAAGTCGATAACGAATTGATTGGAAAGGGCTCTGGTGCTTCAAAAAAAGAAGCTCAGCAAAATGCATCGAAAGTAGCGCTGGATAAAATCAAGGATCTTTACCCTGATCCGGTTTCAGAATAGTCGGTTATTATTTCGCTAAATACTTTATAAACTGATAGTTTTCCGGATTTCCTGTAAATTCTTTATTCGGACGAATCGAAATATAATTTCGCATTTTAATGCCCGGTATCAAAGGATCAGGAAAGATAAAATGCGATGTTAAATATTGTTAAGTATTTATTATCAGCACTTTTAAAGATTATATTTGCGCCATGAGCAAAAGGGTAATACATATTTTAATCGCGATTATGTTGTTGGTTATGACCGGACTTATTCTGGTTCAGACCAATTCAATTTTAAAAGCGCTCGAAATAAAGGAAGAGCAATTCAACTCTTCAGTAAAAAATGCATTAAATGGAGTTGCAAACCGGCTCGAAATGGAAGAAGCTTCGGTAATTAGTGCATACGAAAAAAACCTTTTCTCGCAAAAAAACAACGAAACTCTGCCCAATAGTTCCCAGTTTTACCGAAAAGGAACCCTTACCCAGCGCGATGTTCAGATCTCGCTACAATACTCGCAGCAAGTTTCCGGAAATGTTTATTCTGAAGAATTTAATATCGAATACGAAGCGCCAAACAACGCAGGCAACGAGCGCGGCCGCCCGGGTGATTATCCCAATGCGTTCGACCGGATTCACGAATACGACGGGTATGTCAGCCGTCAGTACGAAGATCGCCTCAACCAGCGGGCACGCATGCTTAAGCTTACCCAAATTTCCTTCCTGCTATCCAACCTTCCGATTGAGGAGCGAATTGATCCAAGCATTCTCGGACGGCTAATCAAAACCGAGCTGAAAAAGCAGGGAATCTCGATGGATTTTAAATATGCCGTCAAATCGTTTTCGCGGGGTGAGGAAAAGTTTGTTTTTGGCGATAAAAATTACAATGCAAATGTGCAGCAAGAATACAATATACTGTTATTTCCGAACGATCTGGAAGAATTGAAAAAGTCGAACTGGCTGTATCTGTGTTTCCCAAAACAAAATACATACTTGCTTAAAGAAACCGGGATACTGGTCATTCCAACATTTGTTTTAACGGCGATGCTGATCGGTATTTTCGTTTTCACAATCATGATTATTCTTCGTCAGAAAAAACTGTCGGACATTAAGAACGATTTCATCAACAACATGACGCACGAGCTGAAAACACCTATTTCAACCATCTCGCTTGCCAGTCAGATGTTGCGCGACAATACCGTTACCAACACCCCAAAAACCATCGAACACATTTCCGGAATCATATTTCAGGAGAGTAAACGATTGACAACACAGGTTGAGAAAGTGCTTCAAATGGCTGTTTTTAACGAAGGAAAGCTGAAACTTAAATTCAAAGAAGTCAATATCAACACCCTCATCAATTCGGTGGTTTTAAACTTTGAGCTTCGGGTGAAGTCGAAGAATGGAGAGCTGACCTCCGAATTAAAAGCCGATCGGGCAGTTATACGCGGCGACGAGGTGCACATTACAAATGTTTTGTTTAACTTGCTTGACAATGCGGTAAAATACAGTAAAGACGAACCCAAAATTACGATCTCGACTGAAAACGAAGACGAATATGTGATTGTTGCAGTAAAAGATCACGGCATCGGGATTTCGAAAGAACATCTTGGCCAGATTTTTGAACGGTTTTACCGCGTTCCAACAGGCAATGTGCACGATGTAAAAGGCTTTGGACTTGGATTAAGCTACGTAAAAATCATTACTGATGCCCATAAAGGGAAAATAAAAGTTGACAGCGCTTTAAATAAAGGAACAAAATTCATGATATATTTTCCAATAAATACTGAAGACCATGGAAAAAAAAGTAAAACTGCTATTGGCCGAGGATGACGAAAACCTTGGATTGTTATTGAAAGAATACCTGATTGCCAAAGGATACGAAACCGATTTGTATCACGACGGTGAGGCTGCCTACAAAGGATTTACCAAAAACCAGCCGTACAGCCTTTGTATTCTCGACATTATGATGCCCAAAAAAGATGGTATTTCGCTGGCCAAAGACATTCGGTTACTGAACATGGATGTCCCGATTATTTTCCTGACGGCCAAAAATATGAAGGAAGATGTATTGGAAGGGTTTAAAATTGGCGCTGACGACTATATCACTAAGCCTTTCAGCATGGAAGAGCTGATTTTCCGGATCGAAGCCATTATGCGACGGGTGAGCCAGGACACCAATTCGCACGAAAACGCCGTTTACCAGCTGGGTATGTACACCTTCGATTCGCGCAAGCAAGTTCTGACCGGTGGCGAGGAAGAAGTAAAACTAACCACCAAGGAAGCCGAGTTGCTTCGCCTGCTGTGCAACAATGCCAATAAGGTGCTGGAACGTAATTTTGCCCTGAAAACCATCTGGATAGACGACAACTATTTCAACGCCCGTAGTATGGATGTTTACATTACCAAACTCCGGAAGCACCTGAAAGACGATCCAAAGGTTGAGATCATCAACGTGCACGGCAAAGGCTACAAGCTGATTCTGTAAGAACAAACTAAAAACCCGATATGAAAATCCTGCATAACTGCGGGATTTTTTATTTCTGCATAAAAAACAAAAGGGGCCTCAGTTGAAGCCCCTTTACTATGATCGAGTAAATATCTAATCCAATTTCAGCACTGCCAGGAACGCATTCTGCGGAACCTCAACGTTTCCAACCTGTTTCATGCGTTTCTTCCCTTTTTTCTGTTTTTCGAGCAGCTTTCGTTTACGGGTGATATCGCCACCGTAACACTTGGCCGTTACGTCCTTCCGAACAGCTTTTACGGTTTCGCGGGCAATAATCTTGGCGCCAATCGCTGCCTGAATGGCAATATCAAACTGCTGGCGCGGGATCAGTTCTTTCAGCTTTTCGCACATCCGGCGTCCAAAATTGTAAGCATTATCGAAGTGAATCAGTGTCGATAAAGCATCAACCATTTCGCCGTTCAGGAGAATATCCAGACGAACCAGCTTGGCCGGACGGAAATCGAGCATATGGTAATCGAACGAAGCATATCCTTTCGAAATCGACTTCAGTTTATCGTAAAAGTCGAACACGATTTCGCCCAGCGGAAGGTCGAATACCATTTCAACACGGTCGGTGGTGAGGTAATCCTGCTTCAGCAAAATACCGCGTTTATCCAGACACAAAGTCATGATTGGCCCGATATAGTCGGAAGCAGTAATGATGTTGGCACGGATAAAAGGTTCGTCGATATCGTCAATCGTCGTCGAAGCCGGAAGCCCCGACGGGTTATATACATTAATGGTTTCGCCTTTGGTAGTGTGCACGTGGTACAACACGTTGGGCACAGTGGTAATCACGTTCATGTCGTACTCGCGGTCAAGTCGTTCCTGAATGATTTCCATGTGCAACAATCCGAGGAAGCCGCAACGGAAGCCAAATCCGAGTGCTGCCGACGATTCGGGCTCGTAAGTAAGCGATGCGTCGTTCAGCTGAAGTTTCTCCATCGAAGCGCGCAAGTCTTCATAATCTTCCGAATCGATTGGGTAAACTCCGGCAAATACCATTGGTTTTACTTCCTCGAAACCTTCAATCGCCTTGTCGCACGGTGCTTTGGCATGTGTTATGGTATCGCCCACTTTAACTTCGCGGGCAGTTTTAATGCTACAGATAATATATCCCACATCGCCGGTGCGGAGTTCCTGACGCTCGAACATGCCCAATTTCAGAACACCAATTTCATCGGCAAAATATTCTTTCGAAGCATTCACGAATTTAATGTTGTCGCCCTTACGGATCACCCCGTTCACCACTTTAAAATAGGCAATTACGCCGCGGAACTGATTAAACACCGAGTCGAAAATCAAGGCCTGAAGTGGTGCTTCAGCGTTGCCCTGCGGTTCAGGAATTACATTAACGATTCGCTCCAGAATTTCTTCGATACCCATCCCGGTTTTTCCACTGGCGCGAATAATGTCGGTACGCTTGCAGCCAATCAACCCGATGATCTGGTCTTCCACAATTTCGGGCATGGCATTATCCAGGTCCATTTTGTTCAGGATCGGAATAATTTCCAGATCGTGTTCAATAGCCAGGTAAAGGTTCGAAATGGTTTGCGCCTGAATACCCTGCGTGGCATCGATAATCAGCAGTGCGCCTTCGCAGGCGGCAATCGAGCGCGACACCTCGTACGAGAAGTCAACGTGTCCGGGGGTATCAATCAAATTCAGAATATACTCTGTTCCCTGGTGAGCGTACTGCATCTGGATGGCATGGCTCTTAATGGTAATTCCACGTTCCTGTTCCAGATCCATGCTGTCGAGAACCTGTGCTTTCATGGCACGTCCATCAACCGTTTTGGTATATTCGAGTAGCCGGTCGGCCAAAGTACTCTTCCCGTGATCGATATGCGCAATAATACAAAAATTACGTATGTTCTTCATTCCTGACTTTCTAAAAACCTTATTAATCAATTCCTACGATCGGATTTGCCGCAAAGATATTCAAATTTCGATAACCCTGACAGGGTTTAAAACCTCGTCAGGGTTCGAATCAAAAAAAAATATCTCACCTAAGGTTTCAAGCTGAATATGTCTAACTTTGAGCCTTTCAATATGAACAGAATGAAGCGAATTGCCTGCCTTATTTTTATCCTGATTGCCGCCTCGGCCTGTAAAGAGGTGTTTGAGGCGCCGCCACAGTCGATGTTTAAAGCGACGCTGCTGAACTCGACCACCGAAGAAACCATACAATCGGTTGTTTCGGTGCAGGGAATCGGCCTCGACAGCCTATTTTATAAAGAGGCGACTTTAAGCTCGATCTTGTTGCCTTTGTCGCCCAACAAAACAACCAGTTTCCTGATTTCGTTTGACTCAACGGTTGATACGATCACCTTCGTTCACCAGACAAAGGTGCAATACGATTCAATGGATTCAGGATTCTACAATGAGTTTAAACTGGAGGCTGTCGATTTTTCGCGTAACCGCATCGATTCTGTTCAAATCACTGATAGTTTGGTAACTAAAACCTGGCATGAGAATATTAAGCTATACATTCGTCCTTTGTCTGCTGGCAACAATTAGTTTTGGGCAGGCCGAGCCTAAAAAGAAATACAAGCCCAAACGCACCGATAATTACATCCGGATGAAAGGAATACGGGTGGGTTCGGATATTTCGCGCCCGTTTCAGGACTTCTGGACCAAAGGGAACCGCTACGGATCGGAATTCTCGTTCGACATGGAACTCTGGCCCAATTTATTTCCTGTTTTCGAATCGGGATTCGAGGTTATGAAAATAAAATCCGACCATGTCGATTACCGAAGTTCAGGAAGTTACTCCCGTTTGGGTATCGATTACAACATTATTCAGGCCGAAAACAAAAACGACAAGAATATTTTCTTCCTGGGACTTCGTTACGGGTTTGTACTGGGGCGGCAACAAGTGAATTCGTATGTCATCGATTCGTACTGGACACCAACCACCGGGCGTTTTGGCAACCAGAACTTTTCTGCGCACTGGGGCGAATTCCTCATCGGTATTAAAGGCGAGATCCTGCACAATTTCTACATGGGCTGGACCATCCGTGGAAAAATAAAGCTGAACAACAAAGATCTGGGCATGCCTCCCTCCTACTTTATTCCGGGCTATGGCAGGGCAGACAAAGGTTTTAATGCTGACTTTACGTACTCGGTTTATTATAATTTGCCGTGGGATTTCCGTAAATCAATCGACCGGAAAAAGGCCGCTGTTGGAGTTCCCGCCAAAGGAACTGTAACCAAGAAACCCGCCCCTCAAAAGACACCGATAAAGAAATAAAGCCTTCTGATTTCCTCAAATCAGAGTTTAATATTTGTTCCGGAGGCTATTATGAGCTTTTGCATTCTCGCTAAAAATTCATAACTTACTTGAAACCAAAATTCAGAAGTTATGGCAGACAGAAGAATGTTTCTAAAATCGCTTGCCGGAGCAACCGCTGGCCTTTCGTTAGCTGGTTCTGCAATGGCTGCCAACGATAGAGATCGACTTGGAGAAATACTTCAAAAACGGAAATTAGGCAGGACTAACCAATATGTTACCATGTTGGGCACCGGTGGCTACCACATCGGATGGACGACCGAACGCGATGCGCAGGAGGTTATTGAAGCCTCGCTTGAAGGTGGAGTCCGCTTTTTCGACACGGCAGAAAGTTACGGCGATGGCATGAGTGAAACCCGATATGGCAAATACCTGACTCCCCAATATCGTGATTTAATTTTTCTGATGAGCAAATCGACCGGCCACGACGCAAAAACAGTGAGAGAACATCTGGAGGGAACATTGCGCCGGCTAAAAACCGATCATCTCGATTTATACCAGGTTCATGCCATTTCAACTCCTGAAGATGTGGATTCGCGGATACAACTGGGTGTTCTTGACGTTTTGCTGAAAGCCAAAGAAGAAGGGAAAATCAAATACCTCGGATTTACCGGCCATCAAAATCCTTTTGCCCATGCGCGAATGCTTGAACAGACCAAAGAAAGTGACATTTTCGACACGGTACTGATGCCCGTGAATGTGCTCGACCAGACCTATTTTAGCTTCACTCAGAATATCATGCCCAAAGCTTTGGAACGAAACATGGGAATTCTGGCCATCAAATCGCTTGCCGACGGAAGGTTCTTCGCCAAAAAGGAACAGGCCGGCTGGACGACCGATGATCCGCTGATTCCCAATTACCTGAGTATTAAAGAAGCGATGCACTTTGTCTGGTCACTTCCGGTTACCGTATTGATTTCAGGAAATGAAAATGCCACATTCATGCGCGAAAAGATTGCACTCGCCCGCTCATTCTCCAAATTGACCGAAGCGCAAAAATCGGCACTGATTGATAAGGTAAAACACATCGCGCTGCAAGGGACTGTTGAATATTTTAAAAAGAAAGAATCCTGAGAAAACAGGCGGGTACAAAAAAAACGTCCGAAAAACCAGAGTTGATTTTTCGGACGTTTTACTACACTTATAAGTCTTATACACGTTTCTCTTTGATACGGGCTTTTTTGCCGGTAAGAGAACGTAAATAGTACAATTTTGCTCTGCGAACAATACCTTTTTTGTTTACTTCAATCAGGTCGATGAATGGTGAATAAAGAGGAAAAATTCTTTCAACACCTACGTTTCCTGACATTTTGCGTACAGTAAAGGTTTTTGTTACGCCTGTTCCTTTTAACTGGATAACTACACCACGGAAATTCTGGACACGCTCTTTATTACCTTCCTTAATTTTGTAATGAACGGTAATGGTGTCACCTGCTTTAAATTGCGGTTGTTCCTTAGTCTCAACTGCAAATGCTTCTTGTGCAACTTTAATTAAATCCATCTTTTTATGTTTTTAGTGGCAATATTACATCAAATAAATGAGTAAGAGATTGCAGAAATGTGGCGCAAAAGTAATAAAATAATTCAATCTACCACTCAGGTGAAAAACAAAAATGTCAGTCGGAAAGCAAATTAGTGACTTGGAGCGCCAATCATTTTCAAATGATCGCCCGTTCCGTCAACAATTACCTTCTTCCACCATTCAGGATATCCTGGTTGATCCGGGCTTGGAGGCATACCTGTTTCGGTGCGTTCAAAGGTGCCATCTTTTTCCTTCTTGATGTTTCCGTCAATAAATTTCACAATCAGGTACTGCGATAATTTTTTCCATTCTCTGGTCATTCCATTGGCCTGATTTACTGAATAATCGGTCAGGAATTGTAAGGTTTCAGCTTTCTTTCCTGAATTCCAAAGACTTTGAGCTGCCATATCTACACTTGGCGTATAGGCTACAAATTTATCTTCCAGACTTTTCTGCACTTTTACCACATCCGGAATCATGGCATCGTAACGCAAGTAGGCAAAGTTCGATACCAGGTTGAAAACCCAGAAAGCTGAAGTTTCGGAATAAGTGAGCATATCGCCGTTTCCAACTTTGAAGCATTCAGGAATTTCGGTAATTCCGCAATACATTGGCGTGTAGCAGGTGCTGTAAGTATCGTCAACGCCAAACCAAAGGATTCCACCGATTGGACTTGGCAACCACGAGCGCGATTGAGCCACAAACGAGAAACCGGTTTGCTGAGTCGAAATGGCGCGTTCGTTCACGTAATTGGCCGAATCAACCTTGAAGGTCAGCGGACGCCAGCGGTACGGAAGTTTGAACGGACCGGCACCAACATCCTTAGTCATATCCAAAGAAGTTCCTTCGTAATGATCGCGCATCATTCCCATTACATCCTGAACACTAAGTTTTTTGTCAGGTTTAACCCACAGCGGCATACGGTTGGTTGGAAATTTGTTTTCGCCACCATGTTTTACATTTCCGAGCGCGTATTCTTCGTACTGTTTCATGCCCGAATACACTTTATTGAAGCCTGCAAAAACACGGGCATCGCTGAAACGGGCACCACTGAAATCAACTGGTGCATAAATGTCGGAAAAGCTGAACTCTGTGTTTTTTCCATCAAACCAGCCTTTTTCGCGGGCAAACGAAATAACATCTTTTGCAAACATACAATTGGCCTGATCGTTCATCGGGAAAGTTGTGATTCGGGCCTGATTGGCATGTCCGCTAATGTATCCGTCAGGAATGCGTTGTGCCACCCAAACTGCACCTTTTTCGCCTTCGCCTTTGCCAATCATTTCCAAAATCCATACTTCGTTCGGATCAGAAACCGAAAACGATTCGCCTGAACTGGCATAACCATATTTTTCAACCAGGTCGGTCATTACCTCAATGGCTTCGCGGGCAGTTTTGGCACGTTGAAGCGCCACATAAATCAGGCTGCCGTAATCCATAATGGCGCCCGATTGTTTGCCCAATTCTTCGCGTCCGCCAAAAGTGGTTTCGCCAATGGCCACCTGGAATTCATTCATATTTCCAACAACACTGAAGGTATGCGCAAGCTGAGGAATACGGCCCAAGAATTTACCAGTATCCCATTCGTAAATGTCGCGCAATGCACCTGCCGGATAGTCAGCAGCCGGCTGATAGTACAATTCGCCGTATAAAGTGTGTGAATCAGCAGCATAGGTAATCATGGTTGAACCATCAATACTGGCGCCTTTCGAAATTAAAAAATTGGTACATGCCAGCGAAAGCTGCATGCCTCCCACAACTGCCATAAGCGACAGAAAAACAATGCGTTGAACTTTTTTTATCATGATAACAAGTTAATTTGTTCTTTCTACAAATATAATTATTCTCAGGAGCCAAATTAATTCCTGATTTCGGGGACTAAAGAAGAATGATTTCCGGCAAAAGAAACATGAGAAACCTCAGTTTCAGAGCCGGAGCAAAAGGATGAGTTTGATTCCGGCAATTACCGTTTCCAAAGGGCAATAGCCAGGAAAATCCATCCGGCGACGAACGACAAACCGCCAACCGGAGTGATTGCTCCAAGAGCTTTTATCCCGGATAAGGTGAGCACATATAAACTTCCGGAGAAAATAATGATTCCGATTGAAATAAAAAGCCCGGACCACCGAAGGTATTTCGATTGAATATGAAAGCCAATCGACCCAATGAGCAACAACCCCAATGCATGGTAAAACTGGTATTCAACTCCCGTTTTATAAATGACCAGCATGTCGGGCGACAGTACTTTCTTCAATGCATGAGCGCCAAAAGCGCCGAGCAAAACTGCCAGAGCCATAAAAATTGCCCCGGCTAACAGTATGGTTTGATTTTTCATGATTTTCGTTTTGTGAACAAATTAACAATCTACTGTGATCCTGGTTTTCAGAAAAGAAAAATCCTGCCGAAATTACGACAGGATTTTCTATATTCTTTTATTCCAGACTTCGTTCTCCGGGCTTCCGACTTTTTCTTAATCCAGTTTGTGAATCACCAATCCTGAGCGAAGTTTAGGTTCGAACCAAGTGGTTTTTGGTGGCATAATATTGCCCGAATCGGCAATGTTGATCAGTTGCTGCATTGAAACCGGATAAAGCGCAAAAGCCGCTTTCATCTCACCGCTGTCAACACGTTTTTGCAACTCGCCCAATCCACGAATTCCACCCACAAAATCGATACGGGTTGAAGTGCGCAGGTCGGCAATTCCCAAAATCTGATCGAGAACCAGGTTTGAAAGAATGGTTACGTCGAGTACGCCAATCGGGTCGTTGTCGTTAAATGTGCCAGGTTTTGCATTCAGTTTATACCATTTTCCTGAAAGATACATACTGAATTCGTGCAACTTCGATGGTTTATAAATTTCGGATCCGGCCATTTCAACATCGAAACTTACAGCCAGTTTATCGAGCAATTCGGCCTCGGTTAAACCATTCAAATCTTTCACCGTGCGGTTATAGTCGATAATCTGCAGTTGATTATCAGGAAAATGAACAGCCATGAAAAAATTGTATTCTTCGTTGCCGGTATGATTGGGGTTTTGACCTTGTTTTTCCAAACCAATGCGGGCAGCTGCTGCGGTGCGGTGGTGTCCGTCGGCTACATAAGTTGCCGGAACTTTTGTGGCGAATAATTCTTCTATTTTTTTGTTTATTGCGGCATCGTTGATGGTCCAGAAATGATGACCAAAACCATCTTCAGCCACAAAATCGTAATCGGCTTTCTGGCCTTTTACAATCGACTCAACAATGGCATCAATTTCAGGAACGGCGCAATATGAAAAGAAAACCGGCTCGATGTTGGCATTCAAATACCGGGTTAAAATCATGCGGTCTTCTTCTTTATCGGGTCGGGTCAGCTCATGTTTTTTGATGATTCCCTGGTTGTAATCTTCGCACGAAGCAGCGCCCACAATTCCATATTGGGTGCGGCCATTCATGGTTTGCGCATAAATGTAATATTTGGCTTCGTCGTCCTGTCCAAGCCATCCTTCTTTCTGAAATTTTTCGAAATTCTCTACTGATTTCAGGTAAACTGTTTCTGAATGAATGTCGGTTCCGGCCGGGCAGTCAATTTCGGCACGGGTGATGTGAAGCAGTGAACAGGATTTGCCTTCGGCCATTTGTGCGGCTTCGGTGCTGTTCATTACGTCGTAGGGCAAACAGGCCAGGTCGCTGGCAATAGCTTGTGGTGGACGAAGTCCTTTAAATGGTTTTACGATAGCCATAATCTTTCTTTTTATCAGATTGGGTTATTACTTTTTCTTTTTTCGGAGACATTCTTGTAAACAATGTACGCCAGACTGCGGATAGCCACTTTCCTTCCGGAGGGAAGGTGGGTTGGCCGCGCCCACGGCATGATCAGTGCTGCAGTTGCTGCAACAATCAGGCCTTTTACAGCATTCATTTCGATTGACATGATCCACACAAACAAGTAAAGGATGTCGAAAATAACCATGAAAATCATGAGGTTGTAAAAAGCGATCTTAAATTTTAAAGGCATGACTAATGATAATTTATTCTATTTCAAGGTTGTACTTTCCAAGCAATCCGGCTAGGCCCGAAACCGAAAAACGCGCTTTTTTCATGCGGTTTTGTTCCGGATCGAAAGCATAATTGTAAGCGGTCCGGAAATCGGTTTTTTCAAGGTTGCATTGTTTAAAAACAGCCATCGATAAATCGCAGTTTCCAAACAGTGCGCCAGATAAATCGGTGGTTGAAAAATCAACTTCTTTCAGTGAGCAATCGACGAACCGGGTATTTTTAAGCTTCTTGCCAAAAAACGACGAGTAATCGAGTACACAACTTTTAAAACTAACAGCAAAAAGAAAACCGGAACAAAGTTCAAAGTCGAGACCAATAAGCTTACATCCAGCAAAATGGACATCTTTAAGCCCCGATCCTTTCATTTTTGCCATGGCAAAGTTACAATTTTCGAACCGGCAGTCGATAAAATCATTGTCAGAAAAATCGGCATTTGTAAAATCGCAATCCTGAAAAATGCAACTGTCAAATTCGGTTTGTGTTACTTTTTGTCCTGAATAGTTGACGCTTGCGAATTTCTCATTCTCATAGAACTTCTCTCTCATTTTTCCTGTGCAAACTATCTGTTGACGCGGTAAGTCTGGTCTCCGTTTTCAAAAAATGCCACTATTTGCTCGGCAGCGGCGACTCCCGCATTTACATTGGCTTCAGATGTTTCGGCTCCTTGTTTTTTGGGAGTGGAGTAGTAGCGCAGGTCAAATTTTTCGGCCAATTCAGCATGGTTGGCCGGAGCAATATCGCTGATATATTTAAAATCCTGACGTTCTTCCAGCATTTTCTTCAGCCCATCTTCATCAATTACTTCTTTTCTAGCCGTATTAATAACAGTGGCGCCTTTGGGCATTTTGTTCATCAGGTCGAAATTAACCGACTTCTTTGTTTTATCGTTCGCCGGAATATGAAGCGACAGGTAATCACTTGCACTAAATAATTCGGTAACATCCTGAACAACTTTGACATCGTATGGTTCCATGCTGACTTTGGTGATGCAGGGATCGAGAGCAACTACCCGCATGCCCAGCCCCTGAGCAATCCGGGCAACGCGACGTCCAATGTTTCCACAGCCATAAACTCCCACCGTTTTTCCTTTCAGTTCGGTTCCTGAAACCCCTTTGAACTGGCCGCGGGACATGAAAATCATCATTCCGATAGCCAATTCAGCAACAGCATTCGAGTTTTGTCCCGGAGTATTCATTGCCACAATTCCTTTTGCAGTGCAGGTTGCAAGGTCCAGGTTGTCGAAACCCGATCCGGCCCTGACAACAATCTTCAGGTTAGCGGCAGCATCGAGCACTTCCTGATCGACAATATCGCTTCTGACGATCATCGCATCAACGCTTTTCACGGCATCGAGCAATTCAGCTTTCGAAGTGTATTTTTCAAGTCGTTGTACCCGGTAGCCGGCTTGTTCAAGGATTCCGGCCATGTCGTTCACTGCAGCCGGTGCAAATGGTTTTTCAGTAGCAATTAATACCCGTTTCATAGTAAGTTATAGTTTTGTTAGACCCTAAAAAAGAAAAGCAGAACCCTCATTCTGCTTTTCTCTTCATTCTTATTTAAGCTTCATTCGTTCAAATTCTTTCATCGCATCAACCAGTGCAATTACGCTTTCTTTTGGAAGTGCGTTATAAGTCGAGGCGCGGTATCCGCCAACCGAACGGTGACCTTCGAGACCAAGCATACCCAGCGATTTGGCATATGCAAGGAATTCAGGTTCCCATTCTTTGTATTCGTCGTTCATCACGAAACAGATGTTCATCAACGAACGGTCGTTTACTTCAGGAATATTGGCTTTGAACAGTTTGTTACGGTCAATTTCGTCATACAAAATTCCGGCCTTTTCAATATTCTTTTGTTCCATCACTTTTACGCCGCCCATTTCTTTCAGCCATTTCAGGGTTTGAAGGGCAGCAAAAATCGGAACTACGGGAGGTGTATTGAACATCGATTCGTTTTCGATATGAGTCTTGTAGTTCAACATGGTTGGAATCTTGCGGGTAACTTTACCCAATGCATCTTCTTTCACGATAACGAAAGTTACACCTGCAGGAGCAAGGTTCTTCTGAGCACCACCATATATAATGGCATATTTCGAAACGTCGATCGGACGGCTCAAAATATCTGACGACATATCGGCAACCAACGGCACTTTGCAGTCGAGGTCTTCGTGAATTTGTGTTCCGTAGATGGTGTTGTTCGATGTGATGTGGAAATAATCAACATCTTCAGGAACTGTATATCCTTTTGGAATATAGTTGTATGTGGCTGCTTTTGAAGAAGCTACTTCAACAACTTCGCCGAAAAATTTAGCTTCTTTCTGAGCTTTGTCGGCCCAGGTACCGGTGTTCAGGTAAGCAGCCTTTTTTTCGAGCATGTTGTACGGAACCATCATAAATTGCGAGCTGGCGCCACCACCCAAAAAAAGCACATGATAACCCGAAGGAATATCGAGCAAATCTTTAAAGAGTTGCTGTGCTTCGTTGTTAACTGCAACGAATTCTTTGCTACGGTGCGAAACTTCCATAAGCGAAAGTCCTGTTCCGGCAAAGTCAATTAATGCTTCGGCTGTGTTTTTAATGGTGTATTGCGGTAAAATTGAGGGTCCCGCATAAAAATTATGCTTCTTCATTTTGAGTGTAGTTTATGGGTTAATAACTATTTACAATGACGTGAATAGCAAATAACAGTTCGAAATAAACGATTATCTGCGTATAGTTTTCTGAGTTTAATCAGACTTAATTTTACATCAACAGGTTATAGAACATCCAATTTATTTGCTTCAAAATTCGAATAAAAATTCGAGGTAATCATCCTGTACAATCATATTTTTTCGAATTTAAGTGTTTCCACACCGTATTTTTTCGCTGGTTTTGAACAAAAGCCGATATTTCAGCAATTCTTCGTCAAAACATCACGATTTCAAAATGTCGATCAGCTTTTCATCCTGAAATACAGGAACCACAGGACAAAGATCGTCGGTCAGGCAAAACCCGATGCAATCATCGAGCCCTTTGGAGGCCAGCCTGCTTTTTTGAGCTGCTTTCTGTATATAGCCGAATAAATCATTTTTCGCCAGGTTCCACAAATCAACCGATGCCGTTACCGCGTCGCAAATGGTCTCATATTTTCCGGTTCCCAGAAGTCGTTCGGCCAAAGCACCCGCAAAAACGGTGTCTTCCAGACTGAAACGGTCTTTCCACGAAGCACAGAAAATCAGGACAGGCGCATCCTGCCTGATCAGCCAGTCGGCCAGCGAAGAAATATTCAGGAACGAGCCAATCACCACGGCTTTCGAATGACTGGCCATGTGAATACAGCGTGTTCCGTTGGTGGTTGAATACACAATTTCCTTTCCGGCAACAATTTCAGGTGTAAAATTAAACGGTGAATTTCCGAAGTCGGCAAAGTCGAGCACATAACCGTCGCGCTCCGATGCAACCATGTAGCCTTGCTGTTTCATCGCCCGGGCTTCTTCGACTGTTGCGACGGGAATCATGCTTTTAACTCCGTTGTGGATAGCTGCGCAAATCGACGAAGTGGCGCGCAAAATATCAACGATCACCACCAGGTTGCGATCATCGGCATGTTTATCGTAGATTGCGGGGGACAAACAAACCTCGAGCCGATTTTTAGTTTTTTCCATCTCGATGTAAAAAACGCAAAGATATTGAAAGTAGCCAACCAGCAGCAATTTGTCCGATCTGAAATTGGCATTTAAACTAATGGTAAAATTCGATGAAGAAGGGAAATGATCAATGGTTATCCGTAAATGTTACCCTGTACGATTTTTCAAAACCTTCGGAAACCCGCGGCAAGACACGTCACCTTCCGGCAGGAGGGCCAGTTTTTCAGCAGGACGATGATTTCTTCCAGCGGGACAACAAAAACTTGAGCAGGACGGCGATTTTCTCCGGCGGGACGACAAAAAACTCAGCGGGGCGAGTGGTGGCGGGCGTTTTACTATTTGTATTAAACCTAACAGGTTTTAAAAACCTGTTAGGTTTAATCTTCGCGTTCTTCGTAGTTAAAATTCAACAAAAAAGGGAAACTTCCGCTTCCCTTTTCCTATCTCGTTTAACCGCTTCTTATAACGGGTTGATAAATGGCATTTTAACAATTTTGGCCTTCAGCGATTTTCCACGTACATTCAGGAAAACTTCGGTACCAATAGCCGCATAAGCTTTGTGCACATAAGCCATCCCAATACCTTTATTCAAAACCGGCGACATAGTGCCCGAGGTTACACGGCCAATCACATTGCCGTCTTTGTCAGTCAGTTCGTAGTCGTGGCGCGGAATTCCGCGGTCGATCATTTCAAATCCACGCAGTTTGCGCTCCACTCCTTCTCTGCTTTGCATCAGGAAAAAGTCTTTGTCGATGAAATAGTGGCCGTTAAATTTGGTAATCCAGCACAAACCGGCTTCAATCGGCGAAGTGGTATCGTCAATGTCGTTTCCATAGAGGCAGTAGCCCATTTCGAGGCGCAACGTGTCGCGGGCAGCCAATCCGATTGGTTTGATTCCAAATTCGGCACCAGCTTCAAAAATCTTATTCCACATTTGTTCGGCAACCTCATTCCTGAAATAAAGCTCGAAACCGCCCGATCCGGTATAGCCGGTAGCCGAGATAATCACATCGTCAACACCAGCGATTGCCCCGGTAACAAAGGTGTAATATTTTATTTCGGACAGGTTGATGCCGGTCAGTTTCTGCAAAGTAGCAGTAGCTTTCGGTCCCTGAATAGCCAGCTGGCTGATAGCCGGTGAAGCATTTTCGAGGATAGCCCCGTTTGTGTTTTGCGAATTAATCCAGTTCCAGTCTTTATCGATATTGGCAGCATTCACTACCAGCAGATACTTTTCGGGTTCGTAATGGTACACAAGCAGGTCGTCAACAATTCCGCCTTTCCCGTTCGGGAAGCAGGAATACTGTGCTTGTCCGATAGCCAGTTTGGCCACATCGTTTGTAGTAACCCGCTGCACCAAATCCAGTGCGTTCGGGCCTTTCACCCAGAATTCGCCCATGTGCGAAACGTCGAATACACCAACCGCTTCGCGTACGGTCATGTGCTCATCTTTAATTCCTGAATATTCGATTGGCATCTCGAAACCGGCAAATTCTACCATCTTCGCGCCAAGCTGTTTATGAATCTGATTAAAGGCTGTAATCTGCATATAGTTTTTTCAGTTTTGGTGTGACAAAATTAGCTTATTGTCCTTGGTTAAAGCATGAAAAATATCATTTGGCAAAGATATTAGTTTTCGCCGTACCTACACCCGATTGTTTATCAACTTATCTGAATACAATAGATGCACATTCTTGTTTTTGAACGATAATTTTGTTTATTTTTGACAGTAAAGTATCCATTCAAAAACAGCACTGATGTCACAGAACCGATTAACCAATTTATCTTATCTCAACGAGATTACAGGTGGCGAACCTGAAATAATGAAAGAATTTATCCAGATGTTTTTTGATCAGTTGCCCGAATTTAAAGATGGGCTCACCAACCATCTGGCTACTAAAAATTACGAGGAACTGGGAAAACTGGCGCATAAGGCAAAATCGTCGGTAATGACATTTGGCATGAACGAACTGGGATACCGGCTGAAAGAATTGCAACTCAAAACCCAGAAACTGGAAGACATTGAAAGTTATCCGGTATATGTTGACGAGTTTATGAATGAAGTAACACAAGCCGAAAACGAGCTGATGGAAGATTTGAATAAGCTTTGACCGGATTAAACCGGAGATAAACTATACAAACCCATAAATCCTTTTTGAAAGAGTTTATGGGTTTTGCATTTCCATATCCCGGGAACCGTCATTCCGCTTCGGTGCGATTTACTCGATCAGTTTCCCGTTAACAACCACATTTTTCAGGGTGAGCCCTTCGATAAGCGCTTTATTCAGTGCACCCTTTTCGGCTGTGATTTTCAGGTTTTCGAAGGTGAAGTTTTTCAGTTTGTCGTATTCCGAAACCTCGATATCAGCAAAAATCTGGCAGGTCAATTCAATGTTACGGAATACCACCTGATTGGAGGCGGACAGAAGTGGGGTTTCGCGCCCCTGCAAATCGTAAAACTGGGTCCACGGTTTGGCAAATAAAAGGCGGTCAGCTTTTCCGGAGATATTTTCAACCAAGATGTATTCGTACAATTGAGGTGTGTCTCCCCGGTTTTTCAGCCAAAACACCCGCGAAGGGCCGTTAACCTTACAGTTGCGCATGATGATGTTGCGGTTATGAATCGACTCGCTTCCGCAGGTTACCGCTGAGTGGCAGAACCCAAACGTACAATTCTGAATGATAATATTCTGATTGGGGCCGTTGGTCGGATCGGTGTCGGCCGATACGCCTTTCCCGCCTTTCAAGGCAACGGCATCGTCGTTCACTTCCATGTAGCAGCCGTTTACCAGCACGTTCGAACAGGCATCAATATCGATGGCGTCGGTGCTGGGAGCTTTTACCGGAGCAGCCGGAGAGAATATATGCAGATTCAGCAGTTTTACGCTTGAACAGCGGTACAGATGGGTGGTCCAGAATCCGGAGTTATGCAGTTTGACATCCTGCAGTTGCACATTCTTACTGTTCTGGATGAAAACAAGCCTTGGCCGCGAAACTTCTAGGTTTGTGCATTTGGGGTTTTCGGCCCGGCGCTGCCAAAAGGCTTGCCAGTATTTTAGTCCGTTCCCGTCGATTGTGCCTTTGCCTGTGATGGTAAACCCGTCAACGCCATACACATTTACCACTGCCGGAAAATAATCAAGGCTCCGTCCTTCCATGCGCGACGGCATGATGGGAAAATTTGCAATATCATCGGAGCCCAGCAATATACCATCATCGCTCACGTGCAGATGAGTACCGGGTTTAAAAAACAGGGCGCCGGTTAAAAATCGTCCTTTCGGGATGACAACCACTCCGCCACCTTTGCTGGCAGCCTGGTCGATAGCTTTCTGAATCGATTCGGTGTTCAGGGTTTTTCCATCACCCACAGCGCCAAAATCGGTAACCACCAATTGAATTCCAAGTTTGGCGACATTAATTTTTGTGGTATCGGTCAGCGATTGCGGAATTTCAGTACCGTCAGGAAAATATTCAACCGTTTTCTTTTCCGGAGTTTTACACGATATGGTTTGAGCTTTAAGCGCAAATAATATGAATAGCAATAAGATATTTTTCATGCTTCAGGAGTAAAGGGTATGCAGCAAAAATAAGATTAAAAGAAGCATTTAGCAAGTTGATTAAAACCCGGTTTGAGACTATTCATCATTAAAAAACCGTCATTCAGGCCATTTTCGTTTCCTGAATTGAAATTTGGCTATATCTTCACAACAAAGTAAAGAACCGCAATTAATTCCAGAGCCGAATGGTAAACGATTGTTCTGAAAACAAGCACTTCCCGGAAAATTTAGAGCTTTTCTTCGACATGGTTGAGAATGCCCGCGATGGAATCAATATCACACAAAACGGCGTTTTCAGGTATGTAAACAAGGCTTTCTGCGACATGGTTGGTTATACACGCGCCGAATTGTGCTGCATGACCGCCTCCGATTTGCTGCCCGAACATGAAAAAGAGCGGATGGTTAAACAGCATTTTGACCGGATGGAGGGACATGGTAGGTTCGGTTTGGACTACACCACCCTGGTACATAAAAACGGAACCGAAATCGCCATTGAATTCAACGCCTCGCCCATTACTTACGAAGGACAGCTTGCTTCGTTCATTTCGATCCGCGACATTACCGAGCGCAAACTGATGCAGGAACGGCTCGAGCAGAGCGAACAGAAGTACCGCAACCTGGTTGAGAATGCCCACGACGGAATCATCATCACCCAGTTTGGAAAATTCAGATACGTAAACAAGGCTTTTTGCAATGCCATTGAATATTCGGAAGAGGAACTGATGGAAAGCCCTTTTTTGATGGTTGTTGCTGAAGAAGATCACGAACGGCTGGCCGAATACCACCGGATGCGCATGAGCGGCGAGAAACACCAGATGATTTATGAGGCCAAAGGGATAACCAAATCGGGCAAAGTAAAATATTTCGAGATCAATACATCGTACATCGAATACAACGGCCATCCGGCAACATTCATCATCCTGCGCGACCACACCAGCCACCGCATGATGGAAGACACCCTGAAAGCCAGCGAGAAAAAATACCGCCGTTTGTTTGAAGCCGAATCGGATGCCATTTTCCTGATTGACAAGGAAACCGGACAGATTCTGGATGCCAATCCGGCAGCATCGTTGATTTACGGATACGAACACGAAGAATTCCTTCGGTTACGAAATACCGACATATCGGCCGAGCCCGAAAAAACCAGGGTCGCAACTGCCGAAGATCACAGTTTTGTCCCAATTCGCTACCATAAAAAAAAGGACGGAACAGTATTCTCTGTCGAAATATCGGCCGGAGTAACCGAACTGGATTGCAAACAGGTACACATTATTACGGCCCGCGACATTACCCAACGATTACGAATGCAAAACGACCTGACAGAAAGCGAAAAGAAATACCGCACACTGATTGAAAAATCGCTCGATGGCATCGTGATTTCGCAGGATGGAAGAATAGTGATGGTCAATAAAGCGTTTGCCGATATGATGGGCTACTCGGTTGAAGAATGTATGCGAACTTTTGGTCCAGAGTCGATCGCTCCTGAAGATCGGGAACGGGTTCTGAAAATCCATTACAGCCGCATGAAGGGCGAATTGGGCGACAAGCGCTACAACGCTTCGATGATTTGCAAAAATGGTGATAAAGTCGTGGCTGAATTTAACTCAACCACCATCGAAATTGATGGTAAAATAGCCTCGTTCATCACCACCCACGATATTACCCGCCAACTCAAAATGCAGGAAGCGCTTGAAAAGAGTGAACGAAAATACAGGGAACTGGCTGATTTGCTTCCGCAAACTATTTTTGAACTCGACCTTAAAGGCAATGTAGCATACCTGAACAAGGCTGGCCGGATTGCTTTCGGACTTTCAGAAAATGATATTGGTTTTCCGGCAACTTCCGGTATCATTCCCGAAGACCACGAAAGACTCCTGAACAACATCCAAAAAGCTTTTATCGAAAAAGGAAGAGATGGGGGTATGGAATATACCGCTTTGCGTCGGGATGGTACCACTTTCCCTATCGTTATCTACAGCAGCCCGATGACAGAAAACAAAAATCTGATCGGTATCCGTGGGCTCATTATAGACATATCGGAGCGCAAAGCTATGGAAGAAGCTCTCCGGAAATCGGAAGAACATTACCGGCAGGTAATTCAGAGTTTGCAGGAAGGCTTGTTCGTTCTTCAGGACGAAAAGTTCCTGTTTGTGAACGATGCCATTGTTGACATTCTTGGTTACACGGTCAATGAAATGCAGGGGCAACATTTCTCTACCGTTATTCCTCCGGAATTGCGCGATGAGGCTGTTCGAAAAAACTTCAGGAGAAAATCGGGGAACGGCGAATCGTGGAGTTACGAATTTCTGTTGCTGCATAAAGATCAGCAAACACGCATTCCGGTTATCCTTTCGACCAACCTCACCGAACTTGACGGAAAAACTGCAGTAGTGGGAACTGCCAAAGATATTACCGACCGCATCCTGGCCGAAGAAGAAATTAAAGCGGCCCACAAACGGCTTGAAGAAATTAATCTGGATTTGGAACAAACCATCCGTGAGCGAACCAAAGAGCTGACCAAGGCCAACACGCAGCTGCTGAAACTCCAAAAAGAAAACCTGCAGTCGCAGTTCGATGTGCTCAAACAACAGGTCAATCCGCATTTCCTCTTCAATAGTTTGAATGTGCTCACTTCGCTCATCAGGCTCGATCCGGAACTGGCTGAAAAATTTACCGAGCATCTGGCAAAAGTTTACCGTTACGTGCTCGAAAATAAAGATAATGAACTGGTTACGCTTTGTACCGAAATGAACTTTCTGGATGCCTACATTTTTCTGATCAACATTCGATTTATGGACAAAGTGCAGGTGAATATCCGTATTCCGGAAGAAAAACGGAACAACCGGATCATTCCGCTGGCCATGCAGCTGCTGATTGAAAATGCCATCAAGCACAACGCCATGTCGAAGAAATCGCCACTCGTTATCGACATTTTCATCGATAATGATAACCACCTGAATGTGGTCAACAATCTTCAGGAGCGCGAGGCACATATGACCTCCACCGGCGTTGGGCTGAAAAACATACAAAACCGTTATAAGCTCCTCAACAATACGGTGCCCACGTTTGAAAAGACTGAAAAGCATTTTGTAGCCCGCATCCCGCTGGTTACCGAGTATCAATCCTGAATTAAAAACTTAAATATATTGCCATGAACGTCCTGATTATTGAAGATGAACAGCTGGCTGCGCGCCGCCTCGAATGTATGATTTTGTCGTACGACCCGACCATTCAGGTACTGGCCAAACTCGAATCGGTGGAAGATTCGGTGGACTGGTTTAAAAAACATACTCATCCCGACCTGATTTTTTTAGATATACATCTGGAAGACGATCTCAGCTTCGCCATTTTCGACAAGGTGAAAGTCGATTCGCCCATCATTTTCACCACGGCGTTCGACGAGTACGCCATCCGGGCATTTAAGCTGAAAAGTATCGATTATCTGCTGAAGCCCATCGTTCAGGATGAATTGAACAATGCCATTGCCAAGTATAAAGCCTGGAACGGACAGAAAAACGGCATCGACATGTCGGCGCTGTTCGACCTGATCAATAAAAAAGAGGTTTCGTACCGCGAGCGTTTTTCGGTTTCGTACGGGCAGAAAATAAAGTCGTTCGAAGTTTCAGAAATCGCTTATTTCTACTCGAAAGATGGCATGACCTATGCAGTTTTGACTGACACGAAACATTACCCGGTTGATTATTCGCTCGACAACCTGCTGAACGAAATGAATCCGAAAGATTTTTTCCGCATCAACCGGCAATACTTCATCAAACACAGCTCGATCAAGCAGGTGCATGTGTTTCCAAAGAGCCACCTCAAGCTCGAA
This sequence comes from Prolixibacteraceae bacterium, assembly GCA_963678915.1. GTDB lineage: Bacteria > Bacteroidota > Bacteroidia > Bacteroidales > Prolixibacteraceae > Aquipluma. The sequence continues at coordinate 3,758,473 of OY787458.1, read as the reverse complement.
TTGGCACCAAAACCATCCGAAGACATTTTTGTGAGCATCGACAAAGTAACCGCCTTTAAAAAGTGGCTGGGCGAATAACCTGCAAAACGAAATATGAACACTACTTTTGAAAACAACATGCAAACTTCTTCTAAAATCTGGGGCACTGCCGAAGTCATTTTACTCCTTTTGCTGCCACTTCCGTTTTTAAACCTCAACCTGATTTACCTGATTGCGGCTCTGGTAATCACTCTCTCATCCATATACATCAGGAAAGAAAAATGGACCGAAATCGGGTTTAAAAAAGTCACAGGCAAAGGCGTCCTTCTGGCTTCTGCCTTTGGCGTTGCCTATGGTTTTGCCGACAATTTCCTGCTCGAACCGCTACTGACCTGGATCGTTGGTGCTGAACCCGATTTGTCGGCTTACAAGGCCGTGGAAGGAAATGTTGCCAACCTGCTGTTTATGCTTGCATTAGGCTGGTTTGTTGGCGGTCTTTTCGAAGAATATTTTTTCAGGGGATACCTGTTCAACAGGATAAGTAAATTGATTTCTAACCCTGTGTTGTATAAGTGGATAACTATCGTGATTACCAGCATTGTATTTGCTTTTGCCCACGATTACCAGGGAATTGGCGGAATTTCGGACACCTTCATCTTTGCCGTCGTAATGGGATTGCTTTATTTCAAATTGGGCAAAAATGTGTGGTACCTGGTACTGATTCACGGATTTTACGACACGGTTGGAATTTTCAGGCTTTACCTGGGAGCATAAGATGTAAGATCGGCAATTCACCTGTTAATTTTCGCCATTCATCAATGTCTTTTTTCTGAAATGATCAGAATAACTGACTTTTACAGCTGAAAACAATTAAACAATGTAAACATGAAGACCCTGTTTTTTTCAGCTATTGCCCTTGCCATTTTTCTGGCCGGAAATCTTGACCTTAATGCCCAAACCTCAACTGGCACTCAAAAAGAATTGATTCAGCTACTTATTGAATCGTACAGTAATCAAGGTACTTTTAATGGTTCGGCAATGGTTGCCGAAAAAGGTAAAGTTATTTTCGCCGGCGGATTTGGCTACGCCAACTTGGAATGGAAAGTGAAAAACACCGCCGACACCAAATTCTATCTGGCATCCATTTCCAAAACATTCACTGCAGTAACCGTCATGAAGCTGATTGATCAGGGAAAATTAACGCTCGACACCCGGCTTTCTGACGTTTTAAAATGGTACCGTGCAGATACCGGCAATAAGGTTACCATCAGGCATTTGCTTAACCACACTTCGGGCATTGCCAATTACCTCAACATGAAGGGCAAGTCTATTTATCAGGTGGCCGATGAATTTGGAACGGCTCCGATCGACAAACTGGCTTTCGCAAAAAAATATTGTCAGGGCAATTTTGAATTTGAGCCCGGAACCAAATGGAATTACAACAACACCGCTTATTTCCTGCTAGGCTTAATCATCGAAGAGGTTTCGGGCAAAACATACGAAAATGCGGTTGCCGATTTTATTTTCAAACCACTGGGAATGACCGACTCGGGCGACATTCAGCCCAATCAACATCAACCTGTTTCAGGATTGGCATCGGGCTATATGCGAAATTTTACGGATTTTGTGCACCCTCCTTTTTGGAACATGTCAACTTCGTACGCCCAGGGATCGCTTTACAGTAATGTTTATGATCTTGTAAAATTCGATCAGGCATTGTACGATCCGAATTTCCTGTCGAAAGCCTCGTACGACGCCTTGTTTACACCCAACCTGAATGGGTACGGATGTGGCTGGGAATTGAGGGAATCGCCCATTGGAAAGGATAAGGCCATGAAAAAAATCCGCACCCACGAAGGCTTCCTGTTCGCCTGGCACACCCGCTTTTACCAAATTCCTGACGACCAGTATTTGATCGTTATACTCAGCAATGGAGGAAACGCTCCGCTCGAAAAAATGTGCTCAGGGATCACAGATATTTTGTATGGCCGCCCATCCGAAAATGTCAAACCATTGATTGCAAATACGCTATATTCAGCATTTAAAAACAAAACTCTTCAGTCAGGACTGGAGCAGTGCAACCATTACTTTCAGGCTGAAAAAGACAAATGGGACTTCAGCGAATACGACCTTAACCAACTGGGCTACTTTGCACTGCAGAACGATACGAAATCCGCAGTTATGATTTTCCGGTTTGTGACCGAAATTTATCCGCAATCGTGGAATGCCTGGGACAGCTACGGCGAAGCCCTGGTAACTTCAGGAAATAAAGCTGAAGCGATTAAGGCTTACGAGAAATCAATCTCGATGAATCCGGAGAACAAAGCTGGCGTTGAAATGCTGAAGAAATTAAAGGGAGTATAACCAACAAGCGCTTATTTTTGCTGTACTAAACTTCGATGAATAGAAATTAAACTTCCGGCACCATGCAAAAAATGAGTTTCTTTGGCATTGGCCCAAAAATCGGGATTGTCCTGATTCCCTGGCTTGTAGTTACCATCATTATCAGTTTGCTCACCAAAATATTTGGTTATACCTCCGGAGAAAAAACTTACCTGGTCTTGGCCGGAGCAATCCTTTTGGTTGTCGGGCTGATCTTCTACTTTTCTTCGGTCAGGTTGTTGCTCAGCGGACTTAAATCGGGCAAACTGGTTACCGGCGGAACATTCAGCCTCTGTCAGAATCCGCTTTATGTGTCGTTTATCTTTTTCCTGATTCCGGCTATTTCGCTGTTAATCAACTCCTGGCTGGTGCTCACCACCTGCGTGGCCGGTTATATTCCGCTAAAATTGTATATCAAAAACGAATATCGGGAACTGGAAAAATATTTTGGCGACGAATACCTGAAATACAAAGCTGAAACACCTGAGTTTTTTCCCTTTCCGGTGAAAAAGTGGTTCGCAAAAAAAGGCTGATTGCAGAATCTTTGAAAACAGTTCATTTATCGGTAAAAACCCGCCATTCACTTATTTTTATTTAAGTAAGCGCTCGCCTCGGTTTATTTTCGCTCCAGAAAACAAGAGTGCCTGTAACCAATCGTTGAGGCAATCGTCACAGAAACAAGAAAACAATATTCAGAAAACAGAACCAAAAATCAACCATGCAAAATCAACCCAAAGCAGTGATTATCGGCGCCGGTGTGGGCGGACTGGCCACAGCCAATTTTCTGGTGCAGCAGGGCTATGCCGTTGAGGTGTACGAAAAAAACTGCAATCCCGGCGGACGTTGCGGACAAAAAATTCAGGATGGGCACCGCTTCGATTTGGGCGCCACCATTTTGCTTATGCCATCGCTCTACAAACAAGTTTTGTCGGAGTTGGGCATTGACCTCGAAAAAGACCTCGAAACCACTTCGCTGGCACCCATTTATAAACTGTTCTTTGGCGACGGCTCGCACTTCTCGTTCATGCAGGACGAAGAACAAATGCGTCGTCAACTCGAAGCGTTCGAACCCGGAAGTTTCCTGAAATACAAGGCTTACGTGGAGGAAGGTTACGAATATTTCAACCTGGCGATGAACGGTTTGCTCGGCAAAAACTTCGATCACCTGTTCGAGTTTGTTAACCTGAAAAGCATCCGTTTACTCCTGAAGCTGAAAACCTACCGCAAGCATTCGGGCTATGTAAAAGAATATTTCGACGATCCGCGCCTGCAAAAAGCATTCACTTTTCAGAACATATACGTGGGTCAAAATCCTTACGAAGCGCCTGCTTTTTTCTCGATGCTGCCCGGCGCCGAAATTGCCGAAGGAGCTTTGTTCCCGAAAGGCGGCATGCACCGGATTATCCAGACATTGGTGGATTTGGCCGACAAAAACGGGGTGCAGATTTTCTGTAAAAAGCCGGTCGAAAAAATTATCCTGAACGGCAAAAAAGCCGATGGAATTCTGCTCGAAGACGGCACCATCGTTCATGCCGATTTGGTGATTGCCAGCGCCGACCTACCTTATGTGTACGACAAGCTGTTGCGCGACAAACGCAAAACACGCTCGCTGAAAAAGAAGGAATATTCGTGTTCGGCCATTGTGTTTCACTGGGCGGTTGATAAGGTGTATGAGCAACTCGACCACCACAGCGTTTTCCTGAACGACCCGTTCCGCGAGGGACTGGACGCCATTTTCAAGGAAAAATCACTGGCAGATAATCCGAGTTTTTACATTCATGCACCCGTGCGAAGCGACAAAACAGCCGCGCCCGAAAATGAAGATTCGCTTTCGGTGATTGTGCCGGTAGCTCATTTGGATGCCCGCGCCGATCAGGACTGGAAAGCGCTGAAGGAAAAAGCCCGCGCCGCCGTCATTCGCCGCCTGAAGGAAGCCGGAATGGAAGACATTGAGGAGCGCATCAAATTCGAGATTTGCTACCTGCCCAAAACCTGGGAAAACAGCTGCAACGTCACCAACGGCTCGGTGTTCGGAAGTTTGGGACACACAATTTTTCAGATGGGCTATTTCCGTCCGCACAATCAGCACAAAAAATATAAGAATTTGTATTTCGCCGGAGGAAGCACCCACCCCGGGAACGGCGTTCCTCTGGTGCTACTCGGAGCAAAATTGACAAGCGAACGCATTTTGAACGACAGAAAAGCAATGATGAATTATAAATGATTCAATCACGTTTTTAAAGAAATAGGGCTTTGTGAATTTTAGAGTCTTAGAGTCTTGGTGGCAAAAACAAAATAGCCACAAAGTCACAAAAACAGGAAGGATCACAAAGTAAAAAACACAACTTCAAATCAAAAGTCACTGAATGACGGATTTTGGAGGCAAATCGTAAATAGTCAATCGTCCAATCGTAAATAACAACATGGAAACCGCAGTTCAAACCCAAACCGATTTATACTATAAAATCTTTGAGTCTATCGATTTCGAGAAGGTGGTCGATCACCCGAATATCCTGATTGCCGCACATTTTTGGAATGCCGAACGGTATCAGGCCGCCCGTAACTGCTACAAGTTTATGCGTGCCATCGACGACCTGATCGACAACTACAAAACCGAGCACATTACGATTGCGCCTGAAAATCAGGCACGGTTCGAAGCCGATGTGTACAGCTGGATCAGCACCGTGGTAGAAGCCAGCAGCGAAGTGCCCTCTCACCGCGAACTGATCGACACGGTTCAGCGCTTTTGCATCCCGTTCTGGCCGCTCGAAGCCTTTGCTAAATCGATGATTTACGACATTTACCACGACGGTTTCCCCACCCTGCAAGGCTTTATTGACTATGCAGGCGGTGCGTCGGTGGCCCCGGCTTCCATTTTTGTGCACCTGGCCGGACTGCGCCAAAGCTCAGACAAATACCTTCCACCGCTGTTCGACGTGAAGGATGTAGCCACGCCCTGCGCCATTTTCAGCTATTTGGTGCACATCATTCGCGATTTCCAGAAAGACCACCTCAATAACCTGAATTATTTCCCCGACGACCTGATTGCGAAGTACGGCATGGATCGCCAGCAATTGCTGTTTATGGCCAAAGGCGGACAAATCACCGATGGCTTCCGCAAACTGATTCTCGAGCTTTACGGGGTAGCCGACATTTACCGCGAACGCACATTGGAAATGATCCGGCAAATCAAGCCATTAGTGGAACCGCGCAGTCAACTCAGCCTCGAAATCATTTTTGATTTATACCTGATGGTTTTCGAGCGCATCGACATCGAACGTGGCACTTTTACTGCCGCCGAACTCAACCCCACCTGGCAGGAAATCCGTGAAAGGGTTGGAATGGTGATCGAGCAGTTTGAAGCAGCATAGCTTTCAGCAACTTAGTAGTAACTTTTTATGCAAACTCTTCCTCGAAATGAATGAATTTCGGCGAAGAGTTTTTATATTTATTACTAAATATCAAAGAGTTGTTGGATAAGTAAAATAAATTCAGCTTCCCTTTTAAGACTTATTTCTTAATCACTTAAATTTTTCGCCTATGAAAACTACAAAAATGTTCAGCTTTGTTCTGTTAATTACCGTAGCGGCATGCCAGACACCAGCTCCAAAAATAGAGCAACCACCCATTATTGACCGGGAATTGCTTTTCGACGCCCCGGAAATCGCCGGTGGACAGATATCACCCGACGGAAAATTTATCTCTTTTATCAAGCCTTACAAGGGAACTCAGAATATCTGGGTAAAAAAACTCGAAGATGATTTTACTGCGGCAAAGCCAATTACAGCCGATACTATTCGGCCAATTCGGTCATACTTCTGGTCGCGCGATGGAAAATACATCCTCTATTCGCAAGATAAAGGCGGCGACGAAAATTTCAATATTTATGCCGTTGACCCGCAGGAAGCCCCGGCTGCCGGGAAAGACATTCCGGTCAACAGGGATTTGACCAATCTTAAAGGTGTTCGTGTATTTATTTATGCGATTCCCTTTACGGATCCAGATGCCATTTATATTGGATTAAATGACCGCGACAAAGCCTGGCACGACCTTTATAAAATGAAAATTTCAACAGGTGAAAGAACTTTGATTCGCCAAAACTCAGCCACCGACCGAATTACAGGCTGGGTATTTGACTGGAATGATCAGTTACGGCTCGCCAACCGGGCCAATGCCGATGGTAGCAATGATATTTTAAGGGTTGATGCCAAAGAACTGGTTAAAATCTATACGACTACTGTTTTTGAGGAAGCTTATCCAATAGCTTTCAGTAAGGACAATAAACGCGTGTATATGCAAACCAATAAAGGTGACAATATTGATCTTTCGCAATTGATTCTTTTTGATCCAGAAACCCTTCAGGAAGAAGTTATAGAGAGTGATCCGCTAAAAAGAGTAGATCTTGGAAATGTGTTTATTTCAGAACAAAGTAAAGAGATAATTTATACTTCGTATGAAGATGAACGCAACCGGATTTACTGGAAAAATAAAAGTTTTGAGGATGATTACAATTTGATAAAAAAACAATTACCAAACACCGATATCTATTTCACCTCTTCAACCACCGACGAAAACTACTGGATGTTAAGTGCGTCGGCCGATGTAGATCCGGGTTCAACCTATTTGTTTGATCGTAAAACTAAAAAACTCACTTTTCAGTATCGCCCTCGGCCAAATATTCCCGTCAAAGATTTAGCTGAAATGAAAGCCATCAGCTACAAATCGTCTGACGGACTCGAGATACCGGCATTCCTCACTCTACCCAAAGGACTTGAACCCAAAAATCTTCCGGTGGTTGTATTTCCACATGGTGGCCCATGGGCGCGTGACGGCTGGGGCTATAATTCGTATGCTCAGTTCCTGGCCAATCGAGGCTATGCAGTTTTGTCTCCAAACTTCCGATCTTCAACCGGATATGGTAAAAAATTCCTGAATGCAGGGAACAACCAATGGGGAGAAAAAATGCAGGACGATTTGACCTGGGGTGTTAAATACCTGATTCGTGAAGGAATTGCCGATTCGACCAAAATCGGGATTATGGGCGGCTCGTATGGTGGCTATGCCACCCTTGCTGGTGTAGCTTTCACTCCTGATGTTTATGCCTGTGGCGTATCAATTGTTGGACCATCAAACCTGATCACCTTGCTGAATTCTATTCCTCCTTATTGGGAAGCAGGACGTAAAGTCTTCCACGTTCGAATGGGCGACCCCACAAACCCTGAAGGTAAAGCACAGCTTGAACGTCAATCGCCACTGAATTCATCCAGTAAAATTAAGGCAGCCTTGCTCGTCATTCAGGGCGCAAACGATCCACGTGTAAATAAAGCCGAATCGGATCAGATCGTAATTGCCTTGCGCGACAGAGGTTTCCCGGTTGAATACATTGTAGCCCCTGACGAAGGTCATGGGTTTGCACGCCCCGTAAATAACATGGCCATGCTGGCATCAGCCGAAAAGTTTCTGGCCAAACATTTGGGAGGACGTTACCAGGAAAGTATGAAACCCGAAGTGGCAAAGCGGTTAGGTGAAATTACCGTTGATCCTAAAACTGTTACTTTAGCTTCAGCAGAAAAGAAATAAATCGTTTGTCAAAGTATAGTTGGCTGCCGGGATAGGTCTCTTATGAATAAGAAAACCTGTTCCGGCAGTTTTTTTGCTCTGTGAGATCAAAGCGGAATCCCGGAGGACACTTCAACCAAATTAGACAATTGATTTTGGGGATTGAAGCGATTTAGAGATATTTTGATTGATTAGTGCATTAGTCAGGGTTTCACTCGAAGTGAAGCCTCGAATTACTTTTAGTCATTTATAAATCAACTTTTTGCGTGTTGTGTATTTTATGAAAAATTATTCCCTAAGTCAAAATATTTTGAGAAAGAGTTTTTATTTTAGTAAATATTTAAAATTGGATTAGGATAGAAAATTATCTAAAGCATGGACGACAATAAAAAACAGACGACAGATCTTCAACGAATATTTGACGAACTTGATCATCGAGCCGAGAATAAGATAAAGCTTCTCAAAAAAATTGAAAGTGACTCAAATGAAGCATTTCATTGTGCTCTTCTCGCTTTAGAATCGGATCACGAAATAGTTAGGTTTCTTGAAAATCTTCTCGATTATTTGAGAAAAATAAAGCCCATCAATTTGAGTGAAGATTTTGTATTTAAGCAAATTTTTAGGGCTGAATGGGATAATAAAGAAAATGATAATATGACCAAAGCGCATGTTGCGGCAATGGAAGTATCACTAACTCGGTTAAATACCTTATTTAAACAAAATCCCAATGAAATTTTAAAAGAACTTTTGATTGATTTTGTTTGTGATGCTAAATTATGGATAGAAAAAGTAGATTCTGATCAAGATTTTACCTGGCTCATATCAAATACTAGCCGAGCTATTAGTCACAGCTATTATCACATGGTCCGAAAATCGTTATATGGGGTCGATGAAAACAAATTCCTCCAATATGATGCTCAATTTGTCGTCGCGACTTTACAGATAAGAAACACCATTGAAAGCAGAATTAAACAATTGCTCGGAATCGTTGAGTTTAAATATAAAAGCAAGCCTGTATCTTTTTCCGAAATACTCACTATCGTTAAGAAAGTAAAGCAGTTAAGCTCAAAAGGAGTATTATTTGATAGATTGGAGACAATAAACAATTGGGCTAACAATCACCTTCATAGAGGATTAAGACCCTATCCTTGGCAAATGGAATGGGCAGAGCATGAGATTAGCAAACTGTTTTTTATTGGTAAAACCTCTGATAAAAAGACATTTTCTATATATGCTTCTTTTGAAACTGAAGATATAAGAAGTTTACAAAATGAGTTTAAAAGCGAATCAGAAAAGCATTTTAGCAAAAAGTTAAAACCGGGAAGATTTAGTGAATTAGATATTGAAATAACTTGGAGGAATAAAACAGAGATTCATGAAAATCAAAGTAAATAATCGCGTTCCTCATTCACACTCCTTAACACCTCCCTTTAAACAATCTGCCGTCTTTCGTCGTTTCAGGATAAAAAGTTGAACGGTTAATTTATAAACCAGAGAATATGAAAAAGCTTTTTATCCTTTTAATTGGTATGGCAATGCTACAAACTGTTTCAGCACAAGAATTAAAGGCCGTGAAATATGACGACGGGGCTCAGGAATTGAATGGCTTGGTGACTTCAAATGCCAGTAAAAATCTGCCGGGCGTGTTGATTCTCCCTGCCTGGATGGGCATCGACGACGAAGCCAAAACCGCAGCCCTCGATCTCGAAAAACAAGGCTACATCGCCTTTGTAGCCGACATTTACGGAAAAGGAAACATCCCGACTGATTTTAGCAGTGCTGCAAAGATTGCCACACAGTTTAAAACCGACTATGCCCTTTACCAGAAACGTATTTCGCTGGCGCTGGAGCAACTGAAAAAAGCCGGAGCCAACAGTAGCAAGATTGCAGTAATTGGCTATTGTTTTGGCGGCACAGGTGCATTGGAAACTGCCCGCGCAGGTTTCGATGTGGCTGGCGTTATTTCCATTCATGGCGGACTGTCGAAAGCTACCGACCGCCCCAACGGAGCCATCAAAACCAAGGTACTGGTTGAAAATCCGGCCGAAGACAAAAGCGTAACTAAAGAAGCCTACGAACAATTGGTTCAGGAAATGCGCGACGGCAAAGCCGATTGGCAAATCATTACCTACGCCAATTGCGGCCACACCTTTACCAACCCGACCTCGAAAGAATACAACGAAGTAATGGCCAAACGTGCCTGGAACCATACTCTGATGTTTTTGGCGGAGGTGCTGAAATAGAAAAGTAAACTGCCTCATCCCCACCCCTTCTCCGGTGGAGAAGGGAGTTGGTCGGTGATATATTGTACAAACCTGCGTTATAAAGCTTACTCATAAACTTGCACTACCTATAAGTCCCCCGATTGGGGGATTGGGGGGGCAAGACCCCAACTGAACATTCACAACCGAACATACTTTACCAAACCTTAACGCCTCGCCTTCATTTCTATACTTTTAATTTACACAAGTTGAGGCTGTAAATCGTACTTTTGCTGTCAATTGGTAATCATTCGCGTTGAAAAGATATGATTAAACAGTGCGTGATAATTTTCGGTTGTCTGGCTATTGGCGAGCTGATTGTGGCATTGACGGGCATCAAGCTTCCGGCGAGTATTATTGGCATGTTGTTGCTGACGCTCCTGCTTAAATTGGGCTGGGTAAAAGTGGCGTGGGTTAAGGGCATTTCTGATTTCCTGGTAAAAAATCTTCCACTGTTTTTTGTACCTCCGGGCGTAGCTATCATGCTTTATCTGGATGTAATTGAGGCTAATTTCTGGTCAATTATTGTGGCGGCTTTCGGAAGTACAATTATTGTACTGGCACTCACCGGCTGGACTCACCAGTTACTCCGAAGAAGCAAATTTCTCAATAGCAAAAGGTCGGTTCAGGACAATTAAAAATCAGGAAGATGAAGAGTTTTTTCGAAAGCGAGACATTTATCGTTGCATTCATATTTCTGGCTTACTATGTTGGCAGGCAAATTCAGAAACGGACAAAGCTTATTCTGCTTAATCCTATCCTGATTGCAGTTGCCATCATCATCGTGTTTCTATCTGCTTTCAAAATCGATTACAAAGCATTTCACGAAGGCAGCAAACTCATCGAATTTTTCCTGAAACCGGCCGTGGTAGCGCTGGGGGTTCCATTATATCAGCAACTCGAAAAGATAAAAAAACAGGCCATCCCCATCCTTTTTTCGCAGTTGGTGGGTTGCGTGGCGGGCATTATTTCGGTGGTACTGATTGCCAAAGCGATGGGCGCTTCCAAAGAGATTATTTATTCACTGGCTCCCAAATCAGTCACCACACCCATCGCCATTGAAGTTTCGAAAACCATCGGTGGAATTCCACCACTGACCGCTTCGGTGGTGATTGTGGTGGGTATTTTTGGCGCCATTTTCGGATATACCATCATGAAATGGACACGGGTGAAAAGTCCGGTGGCGCAAGGCTTATCGATGGGAACGGCAGCACATGCGGTGGGCACATCGCGTTCGATGGAAATCAGCCCCACGTTTGGCGCCATGTCGAGCATCGGTTTGATTGTCAACGGCATTTTTACCGCCATTCTTACGCCCTACATTCTGCAGCTGATTAATCTCTGGATTCCGTTGTAGAACTGGTAAACGTTCAGTAAATTGTGGGCTTTCAACCCACTTACAAAATGACTGAAATTGTTTATCTGAACGGGAACCTCTTACCTAAAAACGAAGCACTGATTTCGCCCGAGGACCGCGGCTTTAATTTTGCCGACGGAATTTACGAAGTAATCAAGTATTATCATGGAAAGCCTTTTCGATATGCAGATCATTTGAATCGGCTTCGGCGAAGTTTACACGAAATTCAGATTGAATTTGATGATTTCGGGCAACTGGAAAGCGTTTTTCAGCAGTTGCTGGAACAGAACGGATTGGCAAATCAGGAGGCGGGAATTTACCTGCAGATTACCCGCGGAAGTAAAACCCGAATCCATCATTTTCCCGAAAATATCAGGCCAACCGTTTATGCCACTGCATTTCCGTTCGGGTCAAAATGGGATCAGCTTCAAAATGGGGTGAAAGTAATCTCTACCGATGATATCCGCTGGCTGCGTTGCGACATCAAGTCGGTTTCGCTGCTCCCGAATGTGCTGGCTGCTCAAAAAGCCCATGATCAGGATGCCGTGGAGGCTATTTTCATCCGGAACGGAATCGTTACTGAAGGCTCCCATTCAAGTTTTATGGCAGTGAAAAATGGAACTGTTTACACCCATCCTGATTCGAACCTGATTTTGCCGGGCATCACCAAGATAGTCATCCGGGAAATTTGCCAAGCCAACAGTATTCCGTTGGAAGAAGAAGGAATTCAGGCAACAGAACTTTCTCGAATGGACGAAATGATGATTGTGGGTACCGGCAGCGAAGTTACTCCGGTTGTCCAAATCGACGAAATGACCGTGGGCAATGGCAAACCAGGCCCGGTAACACGATTGCTTCAGGAGAAATTTTTTGAACTAACAAAACAGCTAAACTCATAACCATGCGCACCAAATTCTTTTTACTCATTGCATTTTCTTTCCTGATTTCAACAACATTTGCACAGCAAAATTCACCGTGGACAAGCTGGTCGTGGCTTGTTGGCGAATGGAAAGGCGAAGGCAGCGGCCAACCCGGACAAGGCGGCGGAACGTTCTCGTTTCAAACCGACCTTGATGGTAAAATAATAGTGCGCAAATCGCACTCCGAATATCCGGCCAGCGGCAACCGCCCGGCAACCATACATGATGATTTAATGATTGTTTCGCTCGATTGCTCCGGAAATCCGACCAAAGCCATTTATTTCGACAACGAAGGACACACCATCAATTATACCATTTCGTACGCACCCAATACAATCGTTCTGACCAGTGAGAAAATGCCGAATGTGCCGGTTTTCAGGCTCACTTATTCGCTGCTCGACAACCAGATGGTTAATACTAAATTCGAAATGTCGCAGGACGGCGAGAAATTTACAACCTATGTCGAGGGAAAGAGTAAAAAGATAAAGTAGCTACAAAAAAATAAGCACTTATGCGTTCATACATAAGTGCTTACAAAACTTTGTCGGTTTGGAGGGACTCACCCTATTTTGTCTATTCGATTGATTTTCAAACACTTTAAAAATAAATCTAATTAAAATAAAAATAAATCTATTTTTATTCCATAAACAATTATAAATCAATAGATTAATATATTTTTTGAGGTTCAAAATTGGTACAAAATATTTCGTGTTAGTTCAAAATAAGTTCAAAATATTTTCTAATTTTATTCGAGTCCTACAGGTACAAATTATTGATGGTGAGATATTATGAACATACAATCACAACTAAAAAAAATGAAGTCAGGTAAGTACCAATACATTTATGTGTACTTCAAACATAGGGGGAAAATTATCCGTGTGAATACAGGAAATGAATTCGTGTCTTCCTATATGACTAAGGAGTTAATGTACAATTCAAAATACGAGGGGTCTGAAGAAAAGAACAGGAAAACAAAGGAATTGAAAACGAAAGTCGATGAATATTTAAGACATAAACTTGTTTTGATGGAAGATTCAAACATAAGTCAGGAAGAATGTCAAAGGTTTATCAGAGGTGAAAAATTACCTAATTACAGGATAATACCATTAACAAAAGAAGAAAAGAAAGAACAGAAGAAAAAGGTCCGTGAACATTTGAACGACTTCCTAAGCTTCAAAAAAAATGAACTTTTAGAAATTAATTCATATAAGAATTACAATACTCTGGTGAATACTTTAAACGATTATGAAACAAATAAAAAAAAGGAATTAACCTTTGAATATATGAATACAGAGGAGTTTTTAGTCGATTTCAGGAATTTCTTAACCTTAAAAAGATCAGGGGATGAATATAAAACAGAAGGGGGATTGTCGAATAACACAATTCATAAAAGATTTTCAAATCTTAAATCATTTTTTAATTGGTTAGAAAAAAGGAAAATTTTCAAGTTTGATAAATTGATATATGATTTTAAAATAAAACAATTTGAAAAAGAAATTGTCGTACTATCCAAAGAAGAAATAAAGACCCTTTATGAACTTGATAAATTCACAAAAAACGAACAAAAAATCATCGATGTATTTGTTTGTAATTGTGGAATGGGATTAAGAATTTCTGACTTAAAGACACTAAATAAAGAAGATTTTACCACAGATTCGGATGGGGATGTTATATTGAAAAAGGAAAACCATAAAACTGGGTTTTCATCTGAAATCTTAATTCAATCTATTAGCCTAAAAGTATTAGAAAAGTATAATTATGAACTTCCAAAATACTCAGAACAATACTTCAACAGACGTTTGAAAGAAATATTTATAAAGTATGATTTATTCAATGAACCTCTAATTAACAAAAAAAGATCCAACAAACAGATATTAGATGAACAAGTTTTGAAAAGGGATTTAATCAGTTCTCATACTTGTCGTAGAACATTCATAACGATTGGTTTAGTCAGTGGAGTTCAAATAAATGTGTTGATGAATTCGACAGGACATAAAGAAATAAGGACGTTACAACGATATGCAAAAAAAATGATGGACAAAGAAAGTTTGAAAAGAATGAGTATCGGATAAACCTAAACAACAAACGACCTCGTTAGCTAATTATTTCAAGTTTGGTGGAGCTTTCAAATTTGGCCTCTTCAAGTAGGTTCCCGACATTAGCTGAAATGCAGTCGAAATGAACTTCTATCTTGTCCTTGGAATCCTGATCACTTGTTATTTTATCTTCCTAATTTGGTTATTTAATGAGTCTCCAACCGATTTAAAAGTCAGCGATTTAAAAATCTCAAAGAAAAGGTTTGTCATGATTGTTCTTCAATGGTGTCAGGAAAACCTTGAAACAACTAAGTGTAAATATGATTTAAAGATTCATTACTACCCAAACAGGACGTTTGGCGGTAAATTTCAATCATACAACAAACAAATCATCATTTACCTATACCCTAACCTATTATTAGAAGATTTGGTCGATATAACCATCCATGAGTACGTCCACCACATTCAGTTTTCAAAGACATCAACCGAACAAGAGTACAACAAGAAGCTGGTTGAAGTCGGGTACTGGGACAATCCCTATGAGGTTGAAGCTAGAGAACTAGCCCAACAACACAGAAAAGAATGTTTGGATTGGATTCTTTCAAATTTTGACCCATGTTAGGAACCTACTTAATATCATTGTTTCTCTAAGACCATCAAAATCCGATTCTCTTTTGGGTCATGATTTTTTGCTTGGCTTCGGTATATTTCCAAGTAAGAAGAAAGGCCAAACAATATCTGAAGATCCTTCGATCTTCAGATCACCTTTGAAATCGGGCGAATTGCAGCATTATCTAGCCAAGCAAATTCTTAGATCGAGTTCTGTTACTCTCGAAAAGCTGCATAAAAGATGACTTTGCGCTGGTTCTTTCTCGTCAGCGCAATATTTATATATAGAACCAAGAAATTGATTCAGGTGATTTATACTTTCAACGAGGACGGCCAGAGGGTCGTCCTTTTTAATTTACTAACAATCTCTATCTTAGCCTTAATCAGATAATTAAATGAAATGGAAGCAATCGTATTTGTAAAAAACTACATGGATTACCTTGATGAAATCAGTTCAGTTACCAAGCCAGAACTATTACCCATTATTGATGAACTTAAAGAAATAGACCCGCATGACCTTGTGCAGCCTGAAACATGGTTTCATTCTGAATCCGAAGCAAAAGGGTTTGTTTGGAAGATGTTTATCAAGAGGGTCAAGAAATACGACCCCCTTAAATAATCACCTTTTACAACCTCAAACTATCATACACATCCAAGATTTCCCTTTCACGAATACCGAGATACCTCTTTGTGTGCGCTACCGAACTGTGTTGGAAGACGTCCATTAGCAACACGATAGATTCATTGGAATAGTTGTTCAGTTTCAAGACACGATTCCCTAATGTCTTACGGAACATGTGGCTGGAAACATTCCCTTCCAGTTCAATTCCATACTTTTTAAAGATTTCCTTTAATCGAACATTCACCCAACTCTTATCAATCGGTTTTGTTCCGTATCGGTTCAGGAATATGAATGATTCGGTGTTAACGCCTGTACGTCTTCAAAACAAAGTGAACTATTTGGGTAAAAAAATAAGAGACACTTTTTTTATTGATTCAAGGATAAATTAAAATTTTGAGATTTTGGTTTTAGCATCGTAAAATTTATTTCCGACATGCATTTTCCTGGGTTTTTGATGACCCGAAAATGCGTCAGAATAAATTTTACCGGCGGAGGTTGTTGCATAGTACATTCGCTTTCTTTCCATAATGGTTTTTTGTTTGATTTTCTTTCGATGCTCTAAAATCCGGTCAGCCCGGCCAAAGTACATATCGGCCGGAGTCACGTTTTTTAATGATTCGTGGTAGCGTTGGTGGTTGTAATACTCCACGAAGTGTTTCAGTGCATGTTCCAGTTCCATTGGGCTGTAATAAACATCGAGTTTGATCACGTTTTTCATCGAGCGGTGATAGCGTTCGATTTTGCCCTGTGTTTGCGGATGTCCCGGACGGCCATGTATGGGTTTGATCTTCTGTTTTTCCAGGTACTTTTTAAAGTCAAGAGCCACGTAGCTGCTTCCATTATCGCTCAATAGTTTAGGCATCTGGTTTTTCGAAAGATTCGATTTGAGCAGTGCTTCTTCGATGGTTTGGGCGGCATCGGCGGCGGTCATGGTGCTGCAAAGTTTCCAGTGGACGATGAACCGGCTGTAATCGTCCAGTACCGTTGACAGGTAATACCAGCCCCATCCGGGGATCTTAAAATAAGTAAAATCGGTCTGCCACATTTGATTTGGCCGAATGGTTTTATCCTTAAACTCATCGGAGGCTTTAATTAATTCAAAGGCAGGTTCCTGTATTAATCCCTGGGCTTTGAGTATCCGGTATGCCGAACTTTCTGAAACATATTTCCGGTAATTGTTGGTGTACAACCACGCTATTTCGCGCGGAGCTTTCTGCGGGTGATCCAATGCCAGTTCGGTAATGAGTTGTTTTTCCGATTCCGGAATCTGATTCCAGAACTGCTTTTTGGTGACCGGCTTTTGAGCCAGTCCATCGTAACCATTAGCCAGATAAGCATTGTACCAGGAGTAGAATGTGGGGTTGTTAATCCTCAATTCCCTAAGAGTTTTATTGACACTCGTAGTGCTTTGTTCTACAAGTCGGATGATTTCAAATTTTTCGGTCTGGGAGAGTCTCATGTATTTCTTATTTATGGATTCTACTCCAAGCCAGTCACACTTTTTTTTAGCAATTCGTTGTGCAGGTACAAATCGGCCAACGCTTTTTTCAGGTTGTCGTTTTCCCGCCTCAGATGCTCAACTTCAGCTGTATTGGCACTTCGGTCGGTGTCCCCGTTTAAACGTTTTTTACCGGCTTCCAGAAAATCTTTGCTCCACTTGTAATACAAACTATCGTTAATGCCGTATTTGCGGCATATAGAGGCAACGGTATCTTCTCCGCGCATTCCCTCGATAACGATCCTGATTTTTTCTTCGGCACTGAACAGTTTCCGGGTTTGTTGCTTGATGTCTTTGATAACACCTTCGGCATTCTTCTTTTTTACAGTCATTTTGTTACTCTTTTTTGTATTAAACTTCACAAAATGTCTCTTTGTTTTACAACTCTACCAGTTCACTTTTGGCTGAAGATTTACATTAACGCCCACCATTCTTCCCTTAATTCGGTCAATAATGGTTTTCAGGTCAGCATTGATTTTGATTCTTCGAGTCTTCCCTGTTTTTTGTTCCTGAATGGTTAGAATGTCGGTGTTTTCAAATTGGGAAAACTTGAGCTGAAGCAAATCACTTATTCGAAGACCTGTGAAAACACCTGTGGCGATTAATAAACAGTACTTGTATTCTTTATCTCGCTCAAGTTTGCTGATTAAAGACTTGAATTGGTCCCAGTCCATCGAAGTTGTTGTCGTTCTTTGACCCTTTAGTGACATCGTTTTTGGTTTTAAAGTTCGGGGGCAAGAACGAGAATTTCCTCATACTTTGCTGCATTTTTCAAACAAAGAATAAGCATTTTCAAGCTGATATTTAGAAACTTAGCACAAATCGTTGCAGAACAAGGGTTTTAGAATTTGGGGATCTTATACTTTGGATATAAGTGTAAGCGAAACTTGCTTCATGTGATAATAACTTCAAAATTGTGCATTCATTTTTGTTTTGATTTTTTGTACCGCAGATTGTTCAGTTTTTACATGTCCATTTCCACCACAACTCATTAGAATAGTTGCTAGAATAAAACAATTAATAATTTTGTTTTTCATGATTCTTTTGAGTCAAGTTTGATCATATATCGGCTTCTATAATAGTACAATTAATCCCACAGTTCTTAACATTGTAACAGATTCTATTTTATCGAATTTTTATTCTCGTAATAAACCTTTTAGAGAATTCAGTACCTCCTGGTTCCCCTGATATCCAGTATAGTGTTTGATTAGCTCACCTTTTTTGTTAAAAAACAAATAACTAGGAATAGCTTCAAATCCATACATATCCATTACATAATTCCACTGCAATTCATTAAGACGGTAATGCTCTCCTCCAATTCCCTCTATTTTTTCATCCCAAAGTTTTGTGGGTGAAGACTCATTCGTTAAGTAAACAAAAACAACATCTTTATCTTTCATTATACTCTTTACACCTCTTGATTTCTGAATAGCATTAAGACATGGAGCACACCATGTTGTCCAGAAATCGACATATACTACTTTGCCTTTATGTCTGGACACAATGCTCTCAATCAAATTTTCTTTAGGAACATCAGAAATTGGATGAATAACTAATGGCGGTTTTTCCGACGCCAATTTTTCAATATCCTTACTGCGTCGTAAAAGTATTTTGGCAACTTCATTATCTTTAAAATAAGCTTTGATATTTTGTTCCTGTTTTTCAGATAAGGGGAGCAATTCATCTTCAAATTGTCGACTATAAGCGTTAGATATTAATGCGTTGTAAAATAGACCATCATCAAAACCAACTAACGTTGCCATTACCGATTTTACACGTTTCATCCACACATCAATTGGCATTTCACTAATAGCAGGAAGATTTAGTGTTTTATCGACCAAAATAGCCTGTATTAACTGTAAATAGGAATTATTAAATAAATTCTGTGGAGAATTTAAATTCAGCTCTTTCAAAAAGGAATAAAAAGAAGGCGTTATCATTGGCGGAGTATAATCTTCCTTTTTCTTGTCAGGATAATTTTTCTCAAAATAATTATTCATAGTTTCCTGATACTGAAAGAGTCCAACTCTCACAAAAAACAAATTAAAGGTATTTATTATCCAATTTTTCGCATTATCAGAGAGAACTGAATCATTGGCAACTATGTCCAGTCGTGGTTTAATATTATTGAATAATTGGAAATCCACAAACTTTTCTGGCTCTAATTCAAGTAACATTTTACTTGTAATATTCTTTGGAGTTGTTTGAATGTATGGAATTATGCTCTCCCAGTGTTCTACATCTTTAGGCATAAAAATTAACGGATTGTTACAAGTGATTTTTTTTATGTGGTCAACTTGATCAAGTTTAATTTCTACGCGAGTCGTCTCTTCCTGCGTAAGCAGAACTGGAATCGTGTTTTTATTAAATAGTAATGAACCAATATTAGCAGTACATTCCGATGGAAATTCAAAATGGAAACGACCTTCTTTATCTAAAGTAGTTGAATAAGTTTCGTATCTTGAAGTAAAGAAGCAAGGAACAAAAAGATCAATAGTAAAATTATCAGTCGTCAATAATGTTGAATCGCGAAAAACTTTTCCTTCAACCCGTGTTACTCCAGATTTGATTTTCGGAATTGGAAGTTCATTTACATTTGAATATAATAGCAAAGTTGATAGTAGCAAAAACGTTAAAAGACTTAAAACTTTCATTTTATAATGGTTTATTATGCAATTAATCTAAAAATTCAATTGTTAATCAATATTTCAATAGTTGTGAATAGAATTCATTGCGATGATTTAGCTATCGCCTATCTTCGATTCCTGACAAGCCGAAAAGAAGCTTGAGCGGAAAGATGCACCCCGAGAACCAGCGCTGCCGACATTGCGGGTAGGTGCAGTTAGCAACCGTTTTTTTATTTTTCATAACTTCATTAATTCAATTAACTTTTTATAATCTTTATCCATTCTTATGTCTAGGATCTCCGCCTTTTTACCACGCGGATAAACTAATATCATCTGCGGAATACCCCGTGCGCAATATTTATTCTGTATAATCTTCAAATTGTCTTTGGCTAAAAGGCTTCTCCAAGGTATATTTTCGTTGCGTATTATTGTACTCCAATCTTTCAAAGTTCTTTCTTCATCCATAGAGACATACGTAAGTATCAATTGGTCTTTATAATTGGTGTAAATTTTCTTAAGTTCAGGGATAAGTGCATGACAAGGTCTACACCATGACGCTGAAAATATGATTAAGTTATACCTTGATGTGTCCTGAACGATAGGCTCAGTTTTTGCTGAATTCCAAACTGGTAAAATGCTGTTTTCAAAAGTTGTATGATCAAATTGTGTGTCCCGAGAATCAAGAAAATCACTTATTTTCAGACCGTAATAGGATTGTTTAATCTCAGGAGAAAAGCAATCAAAAATTCTTTGAATATCAGTTTTCGATTTATAAGCATTGAGGTTTGAACTTAAATCTCTACATAAAAAATGAGAATTCGGATATTTCTTGGTCAAATCTTCATATTGATTCAATTGTTTTTGATAAGCAATTGAATCTAAGATAGCGGGCCTGTTATAACCAGATCCCATTGCTTCTATTGAGGCTAAAAGCTGATTGTCACTTGGAGCAGAAATTAAAAACACATCTTGAATAGCAGTTTTAAAATGCCCAATATGAGTTATAGGATCAACATAAAGTTTTTGGAATGGGTTAGCTCCAACGTAAACAGCTTTAATATCGGAAACTCCTCTGCTAAAGCAATAATCTCCTGCTAAAAGTGTGTCATTGCCATTTATGTTGATGAATCCGATTAGCTCTTCCAATGTATCCGATATTGCTGGGACTTCAATTCTAGTGTACAAGTGTTTGTTATAAAATCTATCTGGGAAATTGAAAACCCAGTCCGTTCCATTATCAGATATTCCTGCGATACTTTCTTTATTTCGCTTACCATCAGCTTGTATCTCAGGAAGTACAATAATTAGATTTAATTTGTCAAATTGTTTCGCTTCGAAATGGATATTGATTTTATTATTCTCCTGGGCATTAGAAGTCAAATAAAGAACAATTGACAATAAGATAGTGATATACTTTTTCATTGAATTCAAGTTTTTTATTGGTTAAACAAACCATAAATAGTTCATTTGGCGCTGGTGGTTTCACTTAAAATAGTTGCTAACGTCTTAGCGTTGTATTTAATGTTTCCCTAAAATTAGGTTAATTCGAAGATATAACCTAATTGTTAAGTAGAATAATAATTGGAATGTGAGGAAATATTGAATACAACCGAGCTTGTTTATCCATCTGATAAAATCAGGCCTAGCCTCCTGATTTGAACGTATAGGTCTAATAATCTTAAGTCTTATATTTCACTTTCATTTATTAATCATCCAATAGTGACTTGTCCTCCCCTCGCTCCCAAAGACAGCCTACACCGAAAGATACACTCCGAAAACCTCTTTCACCCGAATTGAGGGATGATGTTATAGATAAAGGTATTTCAGTTGACTCCTGTTGATAACGGTTTTCTTACGACATTTCTACGACATTTGTCGAAATTCTTCGATTTGAAGTAGAAAAAAAGCGTTCAAATACGTTGCCATTGCCATGTCTATCCAAATTTATCAAAATTTATTTTTATCCGAGTATTTTAGTTGAAAATCCGAATCCTGTTCCACTTTTCTGGAAAGTAGTTAAAGATTCACGAACATGTCGATTTCATTTGGTCAATTATCTGACCGAAAAACTTCAACATTTCCGTTTAAAGACCATTTAATCATAGAGGTTACAGATGATTTACCAAAGATCGAGCTGTATTTACAAACCCCGACAAAAGATATCTCAAGAACTAGCTTAATCGCCCGACAAGCTTTGGGCATAGGGTGCTCACACCATTCCTAAATCTATAAGTAATAACACTTCGCTTTCTTTTTTTAAAATTCAGGAAAATGATTCACCAAATTGTTATTAAAGTCCTCATAGCCCCGAATAACATGGATAATGAACCTTCGTAATTCCTCGGGATTGGTGCGGATGTCGAATTCGCCGACAAAATCTTGCATCGCAATAAGTTTACCAACTACTTGACGTGAATACCTTTTTTCTATGTCGCTTATATCTATTGGTTCAAATTCCAGCTCCCGAAACACAATCTTGTTTTCGTTTTCATTATTCATTATTTTTCGTTTTACTTCGAAGAAGGTACAATCTTTTCCTTCAGTTTATTATTCCCATTTTTATACATCCCCCTGTTTACAAGGATATTCCCAATAATTTGACATTTATATCCTGTTCAATTTTTCACGACAAAAGAACCTAATTTTGGAGGAATGGTGTGAATTTACACCGACCTTTTTAAACGAACACTTTGTTTAAGGGTATGAACTTCCTTCCAGATTACAGGAAGTTTAGACAAAATCACCTCGAATTATTTAAATCTAAACGAACTGTTGCCAAAACAAACTTCTTATGAAAACATGGGAAGTAATTGGCCAAAAGGAATTCCAATTGGAAACTTACTTCTCTTTCTCTCGTTTTAACTCCTTTTCGGTTGGGATCGAATTGGCCTCAAGGTAGCTGTGTAATATGTTCCTGACCAGAGTTGATAAATTTACTTTCTCCTTAAGCATGGCGGACAGCAATCGTTTCAACTGACTTTCACTTAATCTGATGTTGATGTGTTTCTTAAATTCCATACTTATAAATATCATCCAGATCCAAATAATGTAATGCAACAGCAAGAAAAAAATTACCATCAATTAGTGATTGGAATTACACTCCGTTTCTGAATAATTGGCGGTTGTTAACGGATTTTGTTGTTTAGACCAATAATCTTTCCCAAGGTAGAATGGTGGTAATTTCCACCGACCTTTTCAAATTGAATAGGATGTTTAAAGGTATCGGGCTGGTCTTCATTGAAAGTTCTATGAACTTCCTTTCATATTACAGGAAGTTCTTAAATCGACAACCTTGATTTATTTAAATCTAAACAAACTTCTCATGGAAACATGGAAAGTATGTCATTTAGGTGGTACCTCAGGGAGTAATCCTGTGTTTACATACAGAAACACATCATCGCTGGTACCTGAACAAACTTGGATGACTTCTCATGGAAACATGAAAAGTGTTCTATTTTGGTGGTACCTGAGGGATTAAATGTGTATTTAACGGTTAAAACATACTCTCGCTGGTACCTGAACTAACATGGATGACTTCTCTCGAAAACATGAAAGGTGTTTTATATTGGTGGTACTTGAGGTGTTGAAGATTTATTTGATTATTCTGCTGAAATAGAGCAGGATTTGTTGACAATCGCTTTGTTTATCAAAATATTTTGTGTATATTTTAAATAAGGATCTCGACAAATACTTCCAAATAATATATGGACCCCTGCGTTGATGTGAGTCGAGACACTGATACGTTTGGGGTTTCCTTTTTTATAACATATCATGGAACAGAAAGCATTTTTATTCTACCTGAACTGGAAAGAACAGATTGATGAATTAGATGATCAGGAACTTAGAAGGTTGATTAACAACCTGATAAATTATCATTTAGGTGAAGATATTGAACTTCCTACCAAAGCTGACAGATTGGTTTGGAATGGAATCTTACCAGCACTTGAATCTAATCAGGATAAATACGAAAAAAGGGTTCAGGCCAATCGTGAAAACGGCAAACTGGGTGGAGCACCTAAAGGAAACCAAAATGCCAGCAAGGATAAAACAACCCAAATCAACCCAGAACAACCCAAACAACCTGATAAAAGAGAACAGATAAATGATAATAGTAAAATGGAAACAGAGAATAGAAAAGAAGTAAATGATAATAGAGAACAAACAAATGAAAACAATAAAAAGGAAACTGGTATGGATAAAACAAAAGTTCCTGTTCCTTATTATTCTGGCTCTTCCTCTACTATTTCTAAAACTAATTCGGGTATTTCAATGCACGAATATTACAAACAGCGAGGACTTTATGATTGAAAATAAATATTCCAACCGAACGCTAGTGAGATTACTGGACCAGATACTGGACCTCTACGCTTGGGAAATTCAGTTTTAAATTAATAAGCATCCAACCGAACGAAGTGAGCTATTTTGCTCATCCTGATTTAGAAAAGTAATCCCAACGGAATTTTGTCGCAGACAAGGTATTGGCACGATAGAACACCAAAACCCCACCCCCAATTCCGCTCGACCCCCTCCCCTTGAATGTTTGTGGTTTGCTAATTAGAATAAAGTCAACCAGAACCAATTTTAAGACTTCTGGTGAGTGTTTATTTAGATTTAAACAAAGACATTTGGAATAACGATAAACCTCACCAGAACTCACCAGAATGAGACTCTGAATACGTCCAGAAATTAGCCAAAAAATTTTCTCGGAAATCCGCTAAAATGTTCATTATACCAAATTTTTGGCCAGAATTTCTTAAACGGCATTGTCCGACCTATTTTGACCACCAAATTGCTGGGCGCAAGGGGGGCAACGACCCCACCCGCCCAGCAGCCTCATGCGGGGAAGGAGTATCCATGAGAAGTCGATATGAAATTTTGCTTGGATACTTTTAACCATGTGAGCTTATTTGATTGAATCTGTTCAACTCTAAAAAATAAAGAAGTAATCTTGATTACATTGTAGGTTCCAAACAATAAGACTCCGCGAAAACTCGTTAACTATTGGATTTGGTTTAGTGGACACGCCGGATAAAATATCCAGTGTGCGCCGGAACAAATTGACCACCTTCCGCCGGTCAAAATGGTTGGGTTTCGCCGGAGCAAATTGACCACCCTCTAAGAACGATTTATCCTTGCTGATTAGCGGGCATTTATGATTAAGTTGGCTTTGTTCAATATAATCAAATGTCAAATAAACTAATCATTATGAGCAAGGTAAGAAGCATTATCAGGCTTTACACCGAGGGTGTAAGTAAACAGTCCATCGGGGAACGGACAGGTCTTCCCCGCAATAGTGTTAAGAAGTATATCAGGTTGTTCCTGGCTTCGGGCAAATCGCCGGAAGAGATTCAACTGATGAGTGACACTGAACTTGAGCAGATGTTTCTGGATATGGTTCCACGC
Organism: Prolixibacteraceae bacterium; assembly: GCA_963678915.1. Classification (GTDB taxonomy): domain Bacteria; phylum Bacteroidota; class Bacteroidia; order Bacteroidales; family Prolixibacteraceae; genus Aquipluma. The sequence goes on along the minus strand of OY787458.1, from coordinate 3,733,220 downwards.
AATCATATTGAGAATGATCTTCGTTATCAATCTCTGGAAGCATTTTTCCCCACCATGGAAAAAGCATTGAAGATCCGGGGAAACACCAAGGAGAAGCTTTGGGAGCAATATTTTGAACAGCATCCTGCAGGCTATCGGTTTTCACAGTTCAAGCATTATTATCTTCTCTGGAAGAAGGTTCGTAATCCGGTTATGCACATTGAGCATAAGGCCGGGGAGAAGATGTATGTTGATTATGCAGGCGAAAAACTCAAGGTTTTAGATCCGGAAACATTAGACATCACAGAGGTAGAGGTTTTTGTCGCCATACTGGGTGCAAGCCAGTTGACCTACGTAGAGGCCAGTTATACCCAACAGAAGGAAGACTTTATCAACTCCTGCGAAAATGCATTACATTACTTCGGAGGCGTTCCTAATGCCATCGTTACGGATAACTTAAAATCGGCGGTAATCAAGAGTAATCGCTATGAGCCGACACTTAATGAGGCTTTTCGTGACTTTGTAAGCTATTATTCGATGGCGGCTTTACCGGCAGCTCCGTATAAACCCAAACACAAAGCGTTGGTAGAAGGTGCCGTAAAAATCATTTACCGTTCGATTTACAGCACTTTAAAGGGTAATGTATATTCTTGCATTGAACTTCTAAATAGCGCGATCAGGGAGGCTCTGGAAGCTCATAATAACAGGCCGCTTACAGGAAGGCCGTTCAGCAGGCGACAGTTGTTCGAAGATACTGAACGACACTTTCTGCACCCTTTACCTGAAAAGAGATATGAGTTGAAGCGACGCTATATCGCTTCTGTGATGAAGAACAATTACGTCTGTCTTGCCGAGGATAAGCATTATTACAGTGTTCCTTACCATTTTATCGGCAAGAAGGTGACCTTACTTTACAGCCAATCTGAGGTTGAAATTTATCACCGCTACGAGCGAATTGCGGTGCACAAAAGGAACAGGCACCTTTTTGGACACACTACAATAACAGATCATCTGGCCTCGCAGCACCGCTTCATGAGCGACTGGAACCCCGATAAATTTATCGAACGAGCCGCAGAGGTAGGCCCTCAAACGAAAGAATATATTATCCAGTTGCTAAATGCCAGACAGCATCCGGAGCAGACCTATCGATCCTGTCAGGGAGTTTTAAGTTTTTCAGTACGTGCCGGAAAAGAGCGGCTTAACAATGCTTGTCTGCGTGCACTTCAATATGGCGATTACAGCTATCAGACCATTCGGGTAATCCTTGAAAAAGGACTTGACCGAAACGTTGATGATCAGCAGCATGTTGATCAGTCAATGCCCCCTCACCTGAATATACGTGGCAAAAACTATTACCGGTAATATCTCCCCGGAGGACGGCTGTAACAGCTACCCCTCCGGGTATTGTTTAACCTTAAATCAAATAAAATGAATGAGCAAACGCTTCAAAAAATGAGACAGATGAAGTTCTTCGGTATGGTTCGGGCCTTTAGAACAAGCATCGAGAATGGCAGCATGATTCAAATGACCGGCGACGAAATGGTATCGATGCTTATTGATGCAGAATGGGATGATCGTAACAATCGCCGCATAGAGAGGCAAATGCGCAATGCAAAGTTCCGCTATAAAGCCAACATTGAGCAGTTGCACTTTGATATAGATCGCAACCTGGACAAGAATCAGTTCATGCGTATGGCTGAGTGTACTTTTATCGGAAGAAAAGAGAATCTTCTGATCACCGGCAGTACCGGAATAGGCAAAAGCTTCATTGCTTCAGCTATCGGAAATCAAGCCTGTACTCTCGGGTTCAAAGTACTTTATGCCAACACTACAAAGCTGTTTACAAGATTAAAAATGGCCAAAGCAGATGGTTCGTACATCAGAGAAGTTGCAAAGATAGAAAGACAGGATCTTTTGATTCTGGACGATTTTGGCTTGCAGCCGCTTGATGCATCAAACAGGTCGGTACTTATGGAAATCATCGAAGATCGCCACGGAAACCATTCAACCATTATAACATCTCAGTTGCCAGTGGCACAATGGTATGAGGTAATCGGAGAACAAACAATAGCGGATGCAATACTTGACCGCATTGTTCATGATGCTCACCGAATGGAACTTGTAGGAGAATCAATACGAAGAAGACAACGAAACAAAAACGTAGAAACTGTTGAATCAGAATAAATAAATCTAATTTTGTATAACTCTAATCAAAACAAGGAAATGATCGTTCTCAATATTGAAAATAGGTGGTCAATTTACTTCGGCGCACACTGGTCAATATAAAACGGCGTGAACTGGTCAATTTAACCGGCAAATCCAGTTTAGGTAAAAGTTTCACAATAATTTGGGGATAAAAATAAAAGGAATTGAAGTATAAACTCAATTCCTTTTATATAAGTTTGGTTCAAAATCAGGTACAAAATTTTACAAACACCTGAATATCAATCCAATTCTGTCGGTTTGGAGGGACTCGAACCCTCGACCCGCTGATTAAGAGTCAGCTGCTCTACCAGCTGAGCTACAAACCGAATCGGGCACAAAAGTAACAGATTGTTTTTCATTTTCAAAAAAACAAGCGACTAAATGCACATTTTATTTATCAGGAAAATATTGAAATAATGTAGGGTATTGCGCCGTTTTAACGGATAAATAACAAATTCGGACAACGATAAATAAAAAAACAGCTCTTCCGTTAAACTATTGTTCAATTGGTTCAGAAGCAATACCTTTGTTTGATAGCAACATAATTAATATGGAAATACTGAATCACATACCTGATGGATTTATCAAATTCATTTTGATTCTGACTTTTTCACTTCTTATAGGCCTGGAGCAAAGGCGCCACCACATAAATGAGACTGACGACCAGCTGTTTGGAACCGACCGGACTTTCACATTTATTGGTCTGTTGGCTTATGTGCTGTTTATTGCCGATCCGGTAAACTACATTCCTTTTTTAATCGGTTTTGTACTGATCGGACTACTGTTGGGCATTCAATACTATCATAAAATCGGACAAAACGGGAAATATGGACTCACAAGTACCATACTGGCGCTTCTCACCTATTGTATTCCAATCATGGTTTTTACTCAGCCCGTATGGCTGGTTTTGTCGTTCATTGTCTCGCTCCTGATCATTACCGAACTCAAAAATCACTTTATTACCATATCGAAAAAAGCATCGGAAGAAGAATTCATTACGCTGGCCAAATTTATTGCACTGGCCGGAGTTATACTTCCGTTGTTACCTGAGGATAACATTTCGGCACAAATTCCGGTTTCGCCCTATCACCTGTGGCTTGCCATTGTTGTTGTTTCAGGAATATCGTATTGCAGTTACCTGCTGAAAAAATTCATCTATCCGGATTCGGGAATAATGATAACCGGACTCCTTGGCGGAATCTACAGCAGCACCGCCACAACGGTTATTCTGGCGCGTAAAGAAAAACAAGGACTGGCAGGAACTCAGACTGTGGCTGCCATTATGATTGCCAATGGGATGATGTACCTGCGCATTTTGGCTCTTGCTTTTATTTTTAATGTTGTTGTAGCCCGGCTTCTGGTGGTGCCGTTCCTGGTTATGTTTGGAGTTTGTTACTTACTTTTCAGATTTAATGCCGGAAAAACAGAGGATTCTTTTACTCCAGATACTGCCGGGAACAATGGTACATCAGGGAAAAACCCGCTGGAGTTTCGTACGGCTTCAATCTTTGGACTTCTCTTCGTTGTTTTCGCCCTGATAACTGATTTTGTGCTTAAAAAATACGGGAGTACGGGGATTACCAATCTTGCTTATATCGTTGGAGTTACCGACATCGATCCGTTTTTACTGAACCTCCTTCAGCAAAAAGATGGCATTGGTGAAATGACAATTACACTTGCTATAATAAATGCTACCAACAGCAACAACCTGTTAAAAATGACTTATGCAATCTCATTGAGCAGTAAAAATATCAGGCGAAAATTAACAATCAATTTTTCAATCCTTATTGTTTCCGGATTGTTGATATCAATTATCTATTACTTACTTTAATTTGGAATTTAAAATACTGACAAAGCCATGAATACATTAACATATCGGACTATACTTTTTGTCTTTCTTGTTACAGTTGTATTTTCAGGATGCAAAAAAAATGATGTAACTGACAACCCCACGACTACCGAAACAAAAACCGAGGCCCCAATTGTAACTCAGGAAGTGAATAACTTCATTAAAGAAGCGATGACCGACGTTTACTTGTGGTATAAATATTTACCGGAGATTGACACGAGATACGCCACCGATTCGAAATCCTACTTTGAGAAGCTGTTGTACAAAGACGATAAATGGTCGTACATTACCGATAACGTTTCGGAATGGGAGAACAGCCTGAATGGTATTGAAAAAACATACGGATATTCGTTGGCCTTCGGAAGTTTTGTTGATTCAAAAGGAGCCTCTACAGGTAAATACTTTGCGATTGTCGAGTATGTTTATCCAAATACTCCGGCACAACGGGCCGGTCTTGAGCGCGGAAGCATACTTACCCAGGTAAACAGCGCCAGCATTACCAAAGACAATTATACCGAACTGCTAAGCGGAGTGAGTACAACAGTTACCAAAGGAACCCTCACTGCCAGCGGCATAACCAATTCAGAAACAGTTTCAATGACTGCTGAAGAGTTAAATCTGGATCCGGTGGTTCTTTACAAAGTTATTGAGAAGGACGGCCACAAAATTGGCTACTTATTTTATGCACAATACATTGACAATTTTAACAACAGCCTGAAGACGGCCTTCAATTATTTCAGAGACAACCAGATTACCGATTTGGTTATCGACCTGCGCTATAATCCCGGAGGTCAAATTTCGGCAGCACAGTATATGTGTAGTTCAATTGCTCCTTTAAGTACCGTTAACGGTTCAAAAACTCTGGTTACCTTTCAGTGGAACGACAAATACCAGCAATACTGGACTTCGAAAAACATAAAAGACCAGACGATGATTCCGTTCGACAACACTGTCCCCACGAAACTGGGCTTAAACAAGGTGACTATTCTGACCGGACAGGGAACTGCCAGCGCAGCCGAATTAACGATTACCGGGTTAAAACCCTATATGAATGTTGCCATGGTTGGCGATACCACTTACGGCAAATACACCGCCTCGATCACCTTAAAACCTGAAGATTTTTACAAGACTCCTTCAGAATATGCCGATTTTAAAAACTGGGGGCTGCAGCCCATTGTGCTGCGATATGCCAATTCGGAGGGTGTTACCAACTTCGTGAATGGGTTTGCTCCGGATTATTTGGTTTCCGACGAGTTATTGCCTGCACAGCCATTGGGCGACATAACCGAACCACTTCTTAAAAAAGCCATTGAAAATATTACCGGGATTCAGATTGTAGCACTAAAAAGCGCCCTCCCAAAATTTGGCTTCAAAGTTTTTGCCCGGGGTGCCTCAAAATTCGATCCGATAAAACGCAACATGCCTATTGATTTTGAAAAGGATTTTTTGAAACAGCATGGTAATTAAAATTCTATTTATTTAGCAAAGCATAATACTGACTGAACCTAACTAATTTAAGCAATAAGTCTTCGCCTGCTTTGCCTGGCTGTTATATGTTTCCTCTTTTCACCGGTTTTTCGGCCTTTTCAACAAAACTGGATGTTTCCGGATTTGCCCCCGGAATTTACCTTGTGCGTATGAGAACCAAGGGCAATCGCACCATTACTGAGAAATTGGTTGTTTGGTAAAAGAGCAAATCAGCGTTTGTGTTGCAATATTTTTTGAGTCAGAAGTAGTCTCCTGATTTACAAATTACTAAATTTAAGGCATTAACCACAAACCTGATAATTATGAAAAAACTACGCCTTTTCTTTTTGTGTCTTTTTGTTTCGGGCCTGGTAAGTGCCCAGGAACTTCCTTTCCGAATGGAAGAGTTAACTGCTCCCGATTACATCAGAGCAGTTGAAAAATCATCAAAAACCTGTATTCTGCCTTTGGGAGTTTTTGAAAAACACGGTCCACATCTTCCTTTGGGAACCGACCTTTACACGGCCCGCGAATACGCTTTACGCGCTGCCGAAAAAGAATACACTGTTGTGTTTCCTTGGTATTATTTCAGTCAGATTAACGAAGCCAGGCATCAGCCCGGAACGATTGCATACAGCCCCGAACTTATCTGGAAGGTACTTCAGGAAACTCTTGACGAACTGGCCAGAAATGGATTTGAAAAAATAATCATTGTTAACGGGCATGGAGGAAACAGCGCTTTCCTAAATTACTTTGGAATGGCTCAACTCTCCAAACGCCGGTCGTACAGCCTGTATTGGTTTCAGCCGCAAACCGATCCTGAAGTGGTAAAAAAAGCTGAAGAACTGACGATGCACGATAAGTTTGATGCACATGCAGGCAACAAAGAATCTTCGGTAATGAAAGCGATTGTTCCCAACAGGGTTTTCCTCGACAGAGCCGGACTGCAATCGGGAGTTGACCAGGAAAGACTTAAAAATCTGAGTAATGTTTATACCGGAATCTGGTGGTACGCCAAATATCCGAACCATTATGGTGGCGACGGTACCAAAGCCAATGCTGAAGCTGGCGAATTGCTGATTAATTCAACTGTTTCACAATTGGTAAAACTGATTCAGGAGGTAAAGAAAGACGAAGCAACACCAGCGTTGCAAAAGCAATTCTACGACGAATCTGAAAATCCGTTGAAGACCAAACAATAATTCCGATATGATTTACATGAAAGTACCAGGTGGAGAAATTTTCATCTGGTATTTTTTTGATTGATTTTACTGATTTCGACCAAACAGATACCTGATTGCCAAGGCCAGCACAAAAAACAGCTCAAAAACAGCAATTCCCAACAGAAGCTCAATAGCAAGAATCAGCCATTCGTTTTTATGGGTTTCAGGCTGAAACGACAATTCCCCGCTTGCCACCAGCACTAAACTAAAAATTAGCTCAGTAATAACCATACCGCCCATGAACGAAAAACACCGAATCCATTTCGACGGTAAACTAACTTTTAACGAACGCATTACAGATCCCGAAGTCCAAATCGCACCAAAGATAATTGGCAGATAACAGAGATAAAACATTGATGTGCGGGCGATGAGTAGCACCGGAATCATTAACACAATTCCTGCTGAAAGATAAAAATGGTATTTCTCCGCCCAATGAATTATTTTATTCTTCATCTTCAGAATTAGGTTACAGAAAGAAAATGGCAACCCCGCCAACCGTAATTATTGCGCCCAGAATTTCTTTCCAGTTCACCTTCTCGTGAAAGAAAAGTATGGCCGGAGGAATAATTAAAACAGGAACAATTGCCATAAGCGTGGCAGCAATTCCGGCTTGCGTATGCTGAATAGCAATTAAAGAAAAAGAAACTCCAAGAAAGGGCCCGAAGAACGATCCGAGCGTGATTCGTTTCATGGCCGATTGATGTTGAATGGCTTTCCAGACTTTCCCGTATCGGTTGGTCACCAATATAATAATGGCAAAACCGATCATACCGGTAATTACCCGAATGTGCGAGGCTGCAAAAGCATCATAATCGCCCATGCCTTTTTTGCTCAGAACGAGTCCAACGCCCTGCCCTATTGCACCGCCAAATGCCAAAAGAATTCCTTTTATACTGTAGTTTGTTGTGATCTTTCGTTTTTTCGTCGGATCGGCATCCTGCTTTTCGCGTTTCAGAATTACTATAGATATTCCGAGAAGAGTTACAACCATCCCCACCCAGTTCATCAAACTCAGGGTTTCACCCAGAATAATCCAACTCATGAAAGCTGTAATTGGTGGGGCAAGTGCCATAATGAGCATTGCAATACGGGCGCCAATAACCACATACGACTGAAAAAGCAACAAGTCGCCAATAACAAAACCTACCAGCCCCGAAAGAGCAAGCCATATCCATCGCTCGGTTCCGGCGTCGAAAGGCAAAATCATCCCTCTGCGGAAGTAGTTTAAAACACAGTAAATCAGGAAAGCAATAACCAAACGGATTAAATTAACCGACAGGGAACCAACTTTTTTACCTGCCGATTCGAACGACATGCTGGTGACCGTCCAGAAAGCAGCGGTAAGTAAGGCTGCAATCTCACCGTAATAATGTCCCATGGAGTTTTAAGTAAAGTAAAGCGCGAAGATAAGTAAAACTGCCCAAAGTGAACAAAAAATTGAATATTAGCTAATTTACAAATTACCAATAACGGGAAGCTTAATCATAATTACTCCATATCATTCAGGTGAAGATCAAGGGCTTTTACCGAAATCTGGATTTCACGAATAGAAATTCCAAGTGAAAGAATGAGCAACACCAAACCAATTCCAAAAAGAATTTCAGCAAGAATATGAAAATTCACATAAATTAAAAACATGCAAATAACGCAAAGCAACAGGCTCGAAATTCCCAAAACCTGCATTAACTGGGTCAGACGTAACCGTCGCCGCAGATTCTGAATCTGCCCGAGTATAAGTGAATTTGGATTTTCTTTAAAGCTGGTATGAAGATTCCGCACAACCTGCGCATAGGCCAGAAACCGGTTGGTATATGCAAGCAAAATCAGCGAAACTGCCGAAAACAGCAGGGCGGGTGTGGTAAGCGTTAATTGTTCCATACTTCAATATTTAGTTTAAAGGTTGCACTACGTAAATAACAAGGTACAACAAAATAAGATTAAAACATAACCCTGTCTTCAAACAAAAAAACCGGGACAAGCCCGGTTTATATCTTCAACGTTGAAAGAAATCTGCTGTTATTTATTCGTGTAACCCTCCAGGTGAACACTACCAACTGATCTTCCGGATGGATCGGCATTGTTTTTAAAACTGGCATCCCATTCCAAAGCAATTGGGGTACTACAAGCAATTGATGGCACCGATGGCACACAACTTGCAGCCGAATCTGAAGGAAAGTGTTCAGTAAAGATTGAACGATAGAAATACTCTTCTTTCGACATTGGAGTGTTGATTGGAAAGCGGTATTTAGCCGTATTCATCATCTCGTCAGTTACTTTTTCGGCAACCATGGCTTTCAGCGAATCGATCCAGTTGTAGCCAACACCATCAGAAAATTGTTCTTTCTGGCGCCAGGCAACACTTGCAGGCAAATAATCTTCAAAAGCCTTGCGAACCACCCATTTTTCCATCCGTCCGTTTTTAGCCATCTTTTCTTCTGGATTGATACGCATAGCCACATCCAAAAATTCTTTATCAAGGAATGGAACACGACCTTCAACCCCCCAGGCAGCCAATGATTTGTTGGCACGCAAACAATCGTACAAATGCAATTTGCTGAGTTTGCGAACGGTCTCATCATGAAACTCTTTGGCATTTGGCGCTTTGTGGAAATACAGATAACCACCGAAAACTTCATCGGCACCTTCACCCGAAAGAACCATTTTAACACCCATCGACTTAATCACACGCGACAAAAGGTACATTGGGGTTGATGCCCGAACGGTAGTTACATCGTAAGTTTCGAGGTGGTAAATTACATCCCGAATGGCATCCAACCCTTCCTGAACGGTAAAATGAATTTCGTGATGAATAGTTCCGATATGATCGGCAACTTTTTTTGCAGCAGTCAAATCGGGCGAGCCGATCAAACCCACAGCAAACGAATGCAACTGTGGCCAGTACGCTTGTTCCGAATCTTTAGACTCAACGCGGAATGCGGCATATTTTTTGGCAATGGCAGAAATCACTGAGGAGTCAAGTCCTCCTGAAAGTAAAACTCCGTACGGAACATCAGACATTAACTGGCGGTGAACCGCATCTTCAAGTGCTTTACGCAAAACATCAATATCAAAACCATTATCTTTCACAGCATCATACGATGTCCATTCGCGCTCGTACCAGGTTTTCACCTCTCCATCCGGGCTATACAGGTATTTTCTCGGCAGAAACTCTTCAATCTTATTGCATTGTCCTTCCAATGCTTTCAGTTCCGAAGCAACGTAATAATTTCCTGATTTGTCCCATCCCTGATACATGGGTATAATGCCTATGTGGTCGCGGGCAACCATATACACATCCTTTTCGATATCGTATAAACAAAAAGCGAAAATACCATTCAGGTCTTCCAGAAAGTTTGGTCCTTTTTCGCGATAAAGTGCAAGAATAACTTCACAATCGGAGTGAGTAAGGAACTCATAAGAATCACCAATGCGGGCACGGATGTCCATGTGATTATATATTTCGCCATTAACGGCTAATACAAGCTTGCCATCTTTACTGCACAATGGTTGCTGTCCCGACTCAGGGTCAACAATAGACAAACGTTCGTGAGCCAGGATAGCTTTATCGCATGCGAAAATACCCGACCAGTCCGGACCACGATGACGAATCTTTTTTGACATCTTTAAAACCTGTGGGCGCAACTCATGAGCTTGCACCTTCAAATCAAATACTCCAACAAATCCACACATAATATTATCGTTTAAATGAAATCGAAATAAAAACACCTGAGTGTTCAAAAATATACATTTTGATCATATTTTGAAACATTTATTGACATTTTTCTCATTTTTACGCATTTTATATGTCAAAACAATTAAAAACAAAACATTTCAATAAATCAACAACGCACATTCCATTGATCTGATCCCTGTAAAAAATGTACAGAATGAATAAAAACATCTGTAAAATTAAGATGCACCCCCTTTATTTCTATTCAAACAATTAAAAAACAAGTGTGTTTTCAAATTGCAACCTCATTTCACAAAAATTTAAGAATCGGATTAAAAAAAAGCAAAAAGGCAGCCAAAACTGACTGCCTTCTTACATATTTCTAAAAAATCAAACTATACGTTAAATCGGAAATGCATAATATCGCCATCCTGAACCACATATTCCTTTCCTTCGACTCCCATTTTGCCAGCTTCTTTGCAGGCTTGTTCCGAACCAAGGGCGATAAAATCGGCGTATTTAATCACTTCAGCCCGAATAAAACCTTTTTCAAAATCGGTATGAATAACGCCTGCCGCTTGTGGAGCTTTTGCACCACGTTTGTATGTCCACGCCCTGACTTCTTTCACTCCAACAGTAAAATAAGTTTCGAGTTGTAACTGGCGGTATGCGCATTTGATTAGTTTATTTACTCCCGATTCATCTAATCCAAGGTCTTCCAAAAACATTTTGCGTTCTTCGTAGCTTTCGAGTTCGGCAATGTCGGCTTCGGTTGCTGCAGCAATCATCAGCATTTCAGCATTTTCATCTTTAATAGCTTCTTTAACCGCATCAACATATTTATTGCCTGTAAGGACAGCCGACTCATCAACATTGCAAACATATAGAATTGGTTTGTTGGTAAGCAATTGGAAATCTTTTACCAACTTTTGATCAACTTCGTCAATTTCAATTGTTCTGGCCGACTTTCCCTCGTTAAGTGCTTCGCGATACATTAACAATATTTTCAGAGCTCTTTTGGCTTCAGGATCATTGCCAGCTTTTGCCTGTTTTTCAACTTTTGAAATACGACTTTCAACCGTTTCCAGGTCTTTCAACTGCAGTTCAATATCGATAGTTTCTTTATCTCTAACCGGATCGATTGTGGTATCAACGTGCGTGATATTTTCATTTTCGAAGCAACGTAAAACATGTATAATCGCGTCAGTTTCACGAATATTACCCAAAAATTTATTGCCAAGTCCTTCACCCTTGCTTGCTCCGCGAACCAAACCTGCGATATCAACAATTTCAACTGTTGTTGGCACAATGCGTTCCGGATGCACCAGACCAGCCAAAACATTCAACCGCTCGTCGGGAACAGTAATTACTCCCAGGTTGGGTTCAATGGTACAAAACGGAAAGTTTGCTGATTGCGCTTTTGCGTTCGACAAACAATTAAAAAGAGTCGATTTTCCGACATTTGGTAGTCCTACTATCCCACACTGTAAAGCCATGCGTTCTTATTTTTTTTGAATTTTCCGTGCAAAGATAATCGATTCGTCAAACTATGAAGCAATTAAAGTTCATACTTAATATTTAGAGCACATTAACCCAGATTAAGGTTCGGTTTATTACTTTTGCATACAAAGCTTATCCATCATGATACTAAATTCAATTTCTGTTGATTGTGTAATTTTCGGGTTCGACAAATCCGGGTTGAAGGTTTTACTTAATCAAATTGACAAAGAAGCACTGAAACAGGTTTTGCCTATGCAGGCAAGTTCGGAGCAAATCAAACAAATTTACGAAAAGCATCCGGTTTTGACGGAAGAAAACTACTGGAGTCTGTTTGGAGAACATGTTCCGGAGGAAAAGGATTTGGATGTATTTGCAAAGGAGCTTCTTTTTCAGGCAACCGGGCTTAATGATGTTTATCTACAGCAAATCAATGCGTTTGGTTCGCTCGACCGGGTACCTTACACCCGCGTTATTACCATTGGCTATTATGCACTGATTAATCCCGATTACTATAGTCTGCGTCAGTCGAACCTGGCCAAATCGTTGCAATGGTTTAACCTGAACGAGCTGCCCAAGCTTTGCTTCGACCACGAACAGATTATCCACAAAGCGCTCGAAAAACTCAGACAGGAAGTAATGTATCATCCGGTTGGTTTTCATTTGCTTCCTGAAAAATTTACACTCACCGAGATCCAGTCGCTTTACGAAGTTATTCTGAACAAGAAGATGGATACCCGTAATTTCAGGAAAAAACTGGCGAAAATGGAATTGCTCATCGATTCGGGCGAAAAGCAGCAAAAAGTAGCTCACCGTGCTGCAAAACTCTACCAGTTCGACATACAGGTTTACCAAAAACTTAAAATGGAAGGATTAAATTTCAGAATTGAATAGAAAATCGTGACCAAACCCGCATAAATAGCTTATTTACTGATTAAACTATTTCTTTATTCGAGTGTCAGATAAGCAACCATCGAAACAATTATGACTAATGACCAGCAAATACTGGATTGTCTGAAAGATCCTTCGAAAAAGGAACTTGCTTTCAGGCAATTGATTTCCAAGTATAAGGAAAGGTTGTACTGGCACATTCGAAAAATTGTACTGAATCATGATGATGCTGATGACGTTCTTCAAAATACATTTATTAAAATCTGGAATGGACTTGATTCGTTTAGAGCGGAATCCAGCTTATTTACCTGGCTTTACCGTATAGCTACCAACGAATCGATTACTTTTCTGAACCAACGAAAACGAAAGACAACAACGAGCCTTTCGGAAGAAAATGAATATCTGATAAACAACCTCGAGAGTGACACTTATTTCGACGGCGACCACTGGCAAATGTTATTACAAAAGGCCATTACGCTTTTACCCGAGAAGCAACGCATTGTTTTTAACATGAAGTATTTTGACGAAATAAAATACGAAGATATGTCGGAAATTCTGGAAACATCGGTTGGGGCGCTGAAGGCTTCGTACCATCATGCAGTGAAAAAAATAGAGGAATACGTTAAACTAAACGAAATACGAATTGGCACCGAGTAATTGCCTCTGAAAAATGAATTTAACGAGTTTCCGGATAAAATAACTTATATAGAAATTAAACTATTTGAATTTAAAGTTGTCAAAGCCATAGATTTGAAAATCATGTACAACCAAGAAGAAAATATTGAACCCGAATTCATGAAACGCAACGGAGCAAATCCGTTTCGCGCTCCTGAAGGATATTTTGATTCGCTGGAAGACAAAATCATGGGGAAGATTACGGTCGCCGAAAAGAAGCCAAAAACTTCGGGCCGAATTATTCGTTTCTTAAAACCAATCGTTGGAGTGGCTGCCAGTATCGCGTTAGTTTATGTGCTGGTTAACAAACCAGCGACTCAACGCGGCATTAATACCGACATATCATCGGCTTTTTCATTTTCCATGAAAGATGATTCTGCAATCACTTTCTCGATGGTTGACGAAAACACTTTAGTCAATGCTATTTTTACTGAAGAAGAAAGTCCGGTGGCCGATATAAATCCGGATGACATGCTGTCGTACCTCTCTTCCGGATTAAATGAAGTTGAAATATACGCTGAAATACAAAACTGATAGTCATGAAGAAGTTATTACTTGCAAGCATTTTATCAATATTTTCGTGGTCGTTCCTCGTTGCTCAAGACAAAGGAGGTCCGTCGCCTGAAATATTTGAAAAGATCAAAGCTGAAAAAATATCTTTTTTTACCGAAAAGCTTAGTTTAACTCCCGCCGAAGCTCAGGCATTTTGGCCGGTTTACAATGAATTTGAAAAGAAAAGATTTGAAATTCAGCGGCAGATACACGAAGTAGAACGCATGCCGAATGAAAAACTTGCTGATTTAAGCGAATCTGAAATTGAGAAAATAACCAACACGTATATTGGTTCGTTTGAGAAAGAAGCACTGCTGCTCAAGGATTATAACAAACAATTTCTGAAAATACTTCCCAATAAGAAAGTTTTGATGATGTACCGTACTGAAAATGAATTCAGGGGACATCTCATCCGAGAATATAAAAGGGGTCAAAAGAAGGATTAAATGTTAAATTAAGGGTTAGAAAAAAGAAGGCTGGAATTTTGTTTCCAGCCTTCTTGCTTTTATAGCCTGTACTTTCCTTCTTCCAGAAAGCGGATAGTTTTATTAATTCCCACGTACATCAAAGTATCTTCATCAACAAACGAAACGCGTTTCCGATACTCTTCCAGAAATTTCTCAAGATAATCCGATGTTCTCAAAGGTCGTCTAAAATCGATGGCCTGCGCAGCATTATAAAGTTCGATCGATAATATGCTGTAAATATTTGTGGCTACTTTTAAAGCCTTCGTCGCAGCATTTCCACCCATACTCACGTGGTCTTCCTGCTCGTTCGACGATGGAATGGAATCAACCGAAGCCGGTGTACTCAACTGCTTATTCTGGCTCACAATCGACGCTGCGGCATATTGCGGAATCATAAATCCTGAATTCAAACCCGGGTTGGCAACCAAAAAAGTTGGAAGATTCCGATCGCCCGAAATCAGCCGGTAAGTTCTCCTTTCTGAAATGCTTCCAATCTCCGAAAGAGCGATAGCCAGAAAGTCGAGCGATAAGGCCAACGGTTCGCCATGGAAATTACCTCCTGAAATAATCAGGTCATCATCCGGAAAAACTGTTGGATTATCAGTTACTGAATTAATTTCAGTTTCAACCACGCTGGCCACATACGCCACAGCATCGCGCACAGCCCCATGAACCTGAGGAATGCAACGGAATGAATATGGATCCTGCACATGCGCTTTCTGGCGACTAATCAGCTGGCTTCCGTCCAGAAGTTTCCGGAAGTTGGCGGCAGTGGTAATTTGCCCTGCATGAGGCCGTATTTCCTGCACCTGGGCCATGAATGGCTCAATCAATCCATCAAAACTGTCAAGTGAAATAGCGCCAATAATATCAGCATAATCGACCAAGCGGAATGCTTTCAGCAAGGTAAAAACCGCATGCGAACTCATAAACTGCGTACCATTGAGCAAAGCCAAACCTTCCTTGGCCTGAAGCTTAATAGGCTCCCACCCCATTTCGGACAACACCACGGCAGCTTCTTTTCGTATTCCCTGGTGGTAAACTTCACCCATGCCAATCAGCGGTAGGAAAAGTTTTGCCAGCGGAGCCAAATCGCCACTTGCGCCCAACGATCCCTGTTCGCAAACGATGGGCAAAATGTCGTTGTTATATAAATCGATGATTCGCTGAACAGTGATAAGCTGTACCGCCGAATTCCCTTTGGCCAGCGCATGAGCTTTCAGCAAAAGCATCAACCGAACCACATCCGCCGGAACCTCGGGCCCAAGATTGCACGAATGAGAAATAACCAGGTTTTCCTGCAATTTACTCAGGTCGTCTTTCGAAACCTCGATGTTGCACAACGCGCCAAAACCGGTGTTTATACCATAAAGCGGACCTTCTGTTTCGGCTATTTTCCGGTCGAGGTACGCTTTGCTTTTCGCAATAAGTGCTTTCGATTCTTCGGAAATAGCGAGCAATTTTCGCTCTTCAAGAATCTGTTCTATAATTGGATAAGTTAATTTTTCAGGTGATATATAATGAATTGCTCTTTCCATAAAAAGTGATTTAAATTTTTGAGATTGGAAAATCTTCGTGATCCTTTGTGCTCTTGCGACTTTGTGGTTGATTTTTTGCCACAAAGGCCCTAAGCACCAAAGATACACGAAGAAAAGCCTATAAAGTAAAAGGAAATAGCAAATTCAGGGACAGCGGATGTCTCCCCCTATGGATTTTGAAAAGCGGTATTCTTTGAGTAATCGGATCATTTCCCCGAAAATTTTCAGGGAAATAACACAATCCGGATTTATGCTGAAAGGATTTTTATCAGTTCCTGTGAATCAACCAGCTGTTGTTCGCCTGTAAGCATGTTTTTCAGGTTGATTTTACCTTCGGCCATCTCGTTTTCGCCCACAATGGCTACAAACGGGATTTTCTTGTTGTTTGCCCACGTCATCTGTTTTGCCATTTTGCTTTTGTCTGGAAAGATTTCGGCATTGATACCGGCTTTGCGAACCGCGGCCAAAACTGGCAAACAGAAAGCTTCTTCGGCAGCACCAAAATTCACAAACATCAGCTTGGTAGAATCGGCTGTTGCCGCAGGGAACAAATTTAACTGGGTAAGCACATCGTAAATACGGTCGGCACCAAACGAAATACCCACACCCGAAACATTGGGCATACCAAAAATGCCGGTCAGATCGTCGTAACGGCCACCGCCACAAATGCTGCCCATCGCCACATCTTTGGCTTTTACCTCGAAAATAGCTCCGGTATAATAGTTCAATCCACGCGCCAGTGTCAGATCCAGTTCCACTTCAGTATTTAAGGTGAGTGAGTCGAGGTAGGTGAACAGAGTACGAACTTCAGCAATCCCTTTTGCCCCGATTTCAGATTGACCGATTGCCGATTCAAGTTGCAACAGTTTCTCGGCAACAGTTCCCGACAAATGTAAAATTGGTTGAAGTTTATTCACTGCTTCCAGCGGAATGCCTTTTTCAAGCAATTCTTCGTTCACTTTTTCCAGACCAATTTTATCGAGCTTGTCAATGGCAACAGTAATGTCAACAATGCGATCCTTTTCGCCAATTACCTCGGCAATTCCGGCCAGAATCTTGCGGTTGTTGATTTTTACAACTGTATTGATTCCCAGTTTTGAGAATACCTCGTCAACAATCTGCACCAGTTCCATTTCGTTGAGCAGCGAGTCGCTACCTACGATATCCACATCGCACTGATAAAACTCGCGGTAGCGGCCTTTCTGAGGACGGTCGGCGCGCCAAACCGGTTGAATCTGGTAACGTTTGAACGGGAAAGAAATATCGTTCCTGTACTGCACTACAAAGCGGGCAAACGGCACAGTCAGGTCGTAGCGCAAACCTTTTTCCGAAATCCGGTTGGTCAAACGAATACTGTTACGTTCCAACAATTCCTGATCGGTTAAATTCGCAGCAAAATCGCCTGAATTCAGAATTTTAAACAACAGTTTATCACCTTCTTCTCCATATTTTCCCATCAAAGTCGAAAGGTTCTCCATAGCCGGAGTTTCAATAGGTTGAAATCCGTACAAGCGGAAAGTACTTTTAATGGTATCGAAAATGTAGTTCCGGTTGGTCATTTCAGCCGGTGAGAAATCGCGTGTTCCCTTTGGAATTGAAGGTTTCTGTGCCATGATTTTTTATTTCTGAAGGCGCAAAATTAAGGAATTTCAGAATAAATGGACACTATTAGCTGACATTTATCACTAACCACCTATTTGATAAACCGAATGCAAAGCGGATAGCGGTAATATTCACCATCGAGGGCGCGAACTGCCGCAACAACTGTAAATATTAACGAGAACAAACCAACAGCTGCGAGCATAAAAATACCTACCACAGCCAATACTAATATTCCGCTAATTATCAGGTAAATTAAAACCGAAATCTGGAAGTTCAACGATTCCTTACCCTGATCAACCACAAAAGCGTATTCCTCTTTTTTCATCGAATAAATGATCAGCGGACCAATGATGTTTCCAAACGGAATGATAAACCCTGAAAGTGCCGACAGGTGGCAAAACATACCCCACATCCGCTCATCTTTGTCATCAATATTTTGTAGCATAGTCATATTTTCAACTAATTTACATTTTTTTAGATTGCCTATTCGTAAAAAATGAAAAAGTCCGAAGGATAAACTCACTTCGGACTTCCGTATTCTAACTTCAAGCTTTTTTAGTCTTTTACCAGCTTTTTGTATTTCACGCGCTGCGGGCCAACATCGCCCATGCGTTTTTTGCGATTTTCTTCGTAATCGGAGAAATCGCCTTCGAAAAATACCACTTTTGAATCGCCTTCAAACGCCAAAATATGCGTGGCAATACGGTCGAGGAACCAGCGGTCGTGCGAAATAACTACAGCACAACCGGCAAAGCTGTCCAAACCTTCTTCCAATGCACGCAAGGTGTTAATATCAATATCATTCGTCGGCTCATCGAGCAGCAAAACGTTTCCTTCTTCTTTCAAAGCCATTGCCAAATGTAAACGGTTCCGTTCACCACCCGACAAATATCCGCATTTCTTTTCCTGATCGGCCCCACCAAAATTGAATCGTGAAACGTAGGCCCGGGCATTCACCTGGCGACCTCCCACATTCATCAGGTCGGCTCCTCCTGAAATTACCTGATAAACTGTTTTCTCCGGATCGATGGCTTTATGAGTCTGGTCAACGTAAGCAATTTTTACAGTTTCACCCACTTCAAACGTTCCTTTGTCAGCTTTTTCGAGCTCCATAATCAGTTTAAACAGGGTGGTTTTACCAGCACCGTTTGGCCCAATAACCCCCACAATGCCGTTAGGCGGAAGCACGAAATTCAGATTCTCGAACAACAACCGGTCACCATATCCTTTGGCTACATCTGTGGCAATAATTACCTTTTCGCCTAAGCGCGGGCCATTCGGAATAAAGATTTCCAGCTTTTCTTCTTTCTGTTTTACATCTTCGTTCAACAGCCGATCATACGCTCCCAAACGGGCTTTCGATTTGGCCTGACGCGCTTTGGGAGCCATCCTGATCCAATCGAGTTCTCGTTCGAGCGATTTGCGGCGCTTCGAAGCCACTTTTTCTTCCTGTTCCATCCGTTTCGACTTTTGGTCGAGCCAGGATGAGTAGTTTCCTTTCCATGGAATACCTTCGCCACGGTCGAGCTCCAGAATCCAGCCAGCCACATTGTCGAGGAAATAACGGTCGTGCGTAATACAAATTACGGTTCCTTTATATTGCTGCAAGTGCATTTCGAGCCACTGAATCGACTCGGCATCCAAGTGGTTGGTAGGCTCATCAAGCAAAAGCACATCTGGTTCTTTCAGCAACAAACGGCATAAAGCAACCCGACGACGTTCACCTCCTGAAAGTTCACCTACAGGCTGATCATCCGGCGGACATTGCAAAGCATCCATCGCCCGTTCCAGTTTTGCATCCAGGTTCCAGGCATCAAACTGGTCAATTTTATCCTGAAGGACAGCCTGTTCAGCATACAATTTATCCATCGCATCCGGATCTTCATAAACTGCAGGATCACCAAACTTCAGGTTAATGTCTTCATAAGCTTTCAAAACATCAACAATTTCCTGAACTCCTTCCTGAACTATCTCTTTCACAGTTTTGGTCTCATCAAGCTTAGGGTCTTGTTCCAAATAACCAACAGTGTAACCCGGAGCAAAGACAACCTCTCCCTGGTACGAACTCTCAAGTCCGGCAATAATCTTCAGCAAAGTTGATTTACCAGAACCGTTCAACCCAATAATTCCAATCTTGGCTCCAAGGAAAAAAGACAATGAAATATCTTTCAGAACTTGCTTCTGTGGCGGATAAGTTTTACTTACCCTGTACATCGAGAAAATTATTTTCTTATCGTCACTCATTTTATATTATTTATAAGATTTAAATCAAATATTACAGTTCATCTATCCAATTCACATTTTGAGTTATCAAAAATAGTGCTTTTTACCGACGTAATTCAGTAGTTTTAATAAATAGAAAAACATCAATTTAAAGTAAGCGCGTGAAAGTATTAGTTGTTGACGACAACCCGATCAATCAGAAGTTTTTGTACTATTCTCTCAAGAAATATTACGAAATTGAGACTGCTGACAATGGTCTGGAAGCCGTAAGGATGTTGGAATCTCAATATTTTGATGTTGTCCTCATGGATCTTACCATGCCAGTAATGGATGGAGCCGAAGCAACCAAGGTAATCCGTAACTCAATCAGTTTCAGGAATAAGGATATTCCTATAATTTTTGTTACGACCAACGATTATGAGCACGAACGTGTTCGGTGTATCGAAAACGGGGGTGATGATTATCTGATAAAGCCAGTAGATGTAAGTGAATTGCTATCGGCAATCGATTATCATGTAGGACTAAAACTTCAGATTCATTAACAAAAAACCAAAAATCACGAGGAAAATCCCAATCTTCTGATTATTGCGATTCAAACAAAAAGGAAATAAAAAAGGCTGATAAATTATCAGCCTTTTTTTATGCATGGTTATATTTACCCTATTCCTGTGCTTCAGGAGCTGCATCTTCAACTGCAGGAGCAGCAGCTTCGGCTGCCTTAGGTGCTGCAGGTGCTTTTGGAGCATCAGCTTTCTTCTTACCACCACGACGTGACTTAGAAGCTTTAGCTTTTCCTTCTTTAGCTGCCAACATGTTTTCGTTGAAGTCAACTAATTCAATGATACACATTTCGGCATTATCACCAATACGGTTTCCTGTTTTCAGGATACGTGTGTAACCACCAGGACGATCGCCAACCTTCTCGGCAACTTCTCTGAACAACATTGCTACAGCAGTTTTGCTTTTCAGGTTTTCAAACACAACGCGTCGTGAATGAGTTGAATCGTCTTTAGCTTTGGTAATAAGTGGCTCAACGAATATTCTTAAAGCTTTAGCCTTGGCTAAAGTTGTAGAAATACGTTTGTGAAAAATCAAAGAATTGGCCATATTGGACAACATAGCTTTCCGATGAGCGCTAGTTCTACCTAAATGGTTGATTTTTTTATTATGTCTCATTTTTACTTATTCCTTATCAAGTTTATACTTACTGATATCCATCCCGAAAGTCAAGTTCAAGCTCACCAACAAATCATCAAGTTCTGTGAGTGATTTTTTACCGAAATTACGGAATTTGAGCAGGTCGTTACGGTTGTATGTAACCAGTTCACCAAGAGTTTCAACATCGGCTGCCTTCAGGCAGTTCAAAGCACGAACTGAAAGATCCATGTCAACCAGTTTTGTTTTCAAAAGCTGGCGCATATGCAGTACTTCTTCATCAAATTCTTCATTTGCAAATTTCTCGTCAGAATCAATGGTGATCTTTTCGTCAGAGAACAACATGAAGTGATAAATCAGAATTTTAGCTGCTTCTTTCAATGCATCTTTTGGATGAATTGAACCATCGGTGGTGATCTCGAAAACTAACTTTTCATAGTCAGTTTTCTGCTCAACGCGGTAATTTTCGATAGCATATTTCACATTTTTGATTGGTGTGAAAATTGAATCGATCGGAATTACTCCAAACTCAGCATCGATCGGCTTATTTTCAGCGCTGGGAACATATCCACGACCTTTGTTGATGGTGATATCCATCTGCAATTTTACTTCAGGTTCCATCCGGCAGATAATTAACTCTGGATTCAAAACACGGAAGCCGGTCATGAATTTATTGATATCACCAGCAGTAAAAACTTCCTGCCCGGTTAATGAGATTGAAACCTTCTCATTGTCAAAATCTTCAACTTCGCGTTTAAAACGGATTTGTTTCAGATTAAGAATAATTTCAGTTACATCTTCCATTACTCCTTTAATCGTAGCAAACTCGTGGTCAACTTTGTCGATTTTAACAGTTGTGATTGCATAACCTTCCAAAGAGGATAACAGAATTCGACGTAAAGCATTACCGATTGTAATACCATAACCTGGTTCCAATGGACGGAATTCAAACTTTCCGTACTTCTCATCGGTTTCAACCATTATAACTTTGTCGGGTTTTTGGAACGCTAATATTGCCATAATAATACTGAGTATATGATTATTTAGAATACAACTCTACAATAAGTTGTTCTTTAATGTTTTCAGGAATTTCAGCTCTTTCCGGACGGTTTAAGAATTTACCAGCCAAAGAAGCATTGTCCCATTCCAACCATGCATATTTACTGGCACGACGAGAATTCAGTGAAGTAGTAATTACTTCGAGTGATTTTGATTTCTCGCGTACACCAACTACATCACCCGGACGTAAGTGGAACGAAGGAATGTTTACAACTTCGCCATTAACAGTAATGTGTTTGTGCGAAACCAACTGACGGGCTGCAGCACGGGTTGGAGCGATTCCTAAACGGAATACAACATTATCCAAACGTGCTTCGAGCAGTTGCAACAATACTTCACCAGTTACCCCTTTTGATGCAGAAGCTTTCTGGAATAAGTTTGAGAATTGTTTTTCCAATACACCGTACATGTATTTGGCTTTTTGTTTTTCTCTCAGCTGCAAACCGTATTCAGATTTTTTACGTCTGCGGCTAGCCAAACCATGAAATCCTGGTGGATAGTTTTTCTTTTCAAGTACTTTATCTGGTCCGAAAACTGGCTCACCAAATTTTCGGGCGATTCTGGATTGTGGTCCTCTATATCTTGCCATTTCTGTCTTAATTTATTAGATTATACACGTCTCCTTTTTGCAGGACGACATCCATTGTGTGGAAGTGGAGTAACGTCAACAATTTCACTAACCTGAATGCCAACACTACTGATCGCACGAATAGCAGATTCGCGGCCATTACCTGGACCTTTCACATATACTTTTACTTTTCTCAAGCCAAGATCATAAGCTGTCTTAGCGCATTCTTCAGAAGCTACCTGAGCAGCATAAGGTGTATTCTTTTTTGAACCTCTGAAACCTTTTTTACCGGCTGACGACCACGAAATAACTTCACCGTTACCGTTTGTCAACGATACAATGATATTATTAAATGAAGAGTGGATGTGTGCCTGCCCGATAGCTTCAACAACGACAACGCGTTTTTTTGTAGTACCAGTCTTTTTTGCCATAATTCAAATATCAATTATTTAGTGGCTTTTTTCTTATTAGCAACAGTTTTCCTTTTTCCTTTACGGGTACGAGCATTGTTTTTTGTGCTCTGTCCGCGTACAGGTAAGCCAACACGATGACGAATACCACGGTAGCAACCGATGTCCATCAATCGTTTAATATTCATCTGAGTTTCAGAACGTAATTCTCCTTCAACTTTGATGCTTCCACTGATAGCCGCACGAATAGCAGCTAAATGTTCATCAGTCCAATCCTGAACTTTGATGTCTTTATCAACGCCGGCTTTTTCAAGGAGGGTTTTTGAAAGATTACGACCTATACCATAGATATAGGTTAAAGCGATCTCTCCTCTTTTATTATTAGGGATGTCAACACCACTTATACGAGCCATAAAATAAATTTTTTACAAAGTTAATTAATTATCCCTGACGTTGTTTGTACTTAGGATTCTTTTTGTTAATCACGTACAAACGGCCTTTTCTGCGTACAATTTTGCAGTCGGCGCTACGTTTTTTAATGGATGCTCTTACTTTCATTATTTTGTGCTTTAGTTTTTATATCTAAAAGAAATTCTTCCTTTTGTCAGGTCGTATGGCGACATTTCAACTTTCACTTTATCGCCGGGTAAAATTTTGATATAGTGCATTCTCATTTTCCCGGAAATATGTGCAGTAATGGTATGTCCATTTTCCAATTCAACCCTGAACATTGCATTCGATAATGATTCAATGATTGTTCCGTCTTGTTCTATTGAAGACTGTTTTGCCATAAATATTACCTAATTATCTAGTATTTTGATGTTTACAATTCATTTGTAAGCATCTTTACGGAAGATTTAAAATTTTCCGCTAATAAATCCGGCAAAACTACTAGAATTACCGGATTTACTTAGCTATTTATGAATTAAATTTAACAAGTTTAGAACTTTCACCAATCCAAGACAGAAAATGTCTGAATAACTATTAGTATGCACCACCTGAACGTCCTTTGATACGGCCTGATTTCATCAAACCATCATAGTGACGCATCAACAAGTGACTTTCAATTTGCTGTAAGGTATCCAAAACTACACCTACCAAAATCAACAACGAAGTACCGCCATAGAAATAAGCGAACTGTTGGTTGATTCCGGCCATCATCGCAAAAGCAGGCAGAATTGTAATAATTCCGAGGAAAACAGATCCAGGAAGTGTAATTCTCGACATGATGGTATCAAGGAATTCAACAGTTTTCTTTCCAGGTTTTACACCAGGAATAAAACCACCGTTTTTCTTCATATCTTCAGCCATCTGCAATGGATTAACGGTAATAGCTGTATAGAAATACGTAAACAGGATAACTAACAAAAATTGAGTGAGGTTATACCAAAGTCCGGTGTGGTTCGAGAACGCAGCCGCAAAACCACTCATACTATCAGATTTGGCGAAACCTGCAAGGCTAATAGGTATAAACATAATCGCCTGAGCGAAAATGATAGGCATTACACCTGCAGCATTTACTTTTAATGGAATATACTGACGAACACCACCATATTGTTTGTTGCCAACAATGCGTTTTGCGTACTGTACAGGAATTTTACGAGTTCCCTGAACCAGCAAAATAGCTCCCATAAATACAACCACAAGAACAACAAACTCAAGCAGAAACATAACCATACCACCACCTTGCTGCTCGATGCGTGAAATAAATTCAGCAACAACAGAGTGTGGCAACCTGGCCATAATACCTACCATGATGATCAGTGATATACCATTACCAATACCTTTATCAGTAATACGTTCTCCAAGCCACATCACGAACATCGAACCAGCAGTTAAAATGATGGTTGATGAAATCGAAAACATGGTTCCGGAAATCGCAAAAGCAGCTTCAGGTAATTGACTATGAAGATTTACTAGGTAAGCCGAACCCTGAAAAATCAGGATTACAACAGTTAAATAACGTGTTAACTGATTGATTTTACGACGACCTGATTCACCTTCTTTTTGCATCCGTTGGAAATAAGGTACCGCAATACCTAACAACTGGATAACAATAGAGGCCGAAATATACGGCATGATCCCTAAAGCAAAAATTGATGCTTTAGAGAAAGCTCCTCCTGAGAACATATCCAACAAACCGAGCAACCCCTCAGATGTTTGATTTTTGAGTTGTTCCAGCTGGGCTGGATCAACTCCGGGTAAAGAAACGTACGAACCTAAACGATATATTAAAAGTAAGAACAATGTAATCCCCAACCGGGACCGCAAGTCTTCAATCTTATAAATATTCTTTAGGGTTTCAATAAACTTTTTCATCAGGTTTAGAGTATTTCGGTTGTTCCTTCTAATTTCTCAATGGTCTCTTTTGCTCTTTTTGAAAAAGCGTGAGCTTTAACTTCCAATTTAAGGTTCAATACTCCGTCTCCCAAGATCTTCACTTTATCCCTTTTGGAAGCCATACCAGCTTCAACTAAAGTATTAACATCAATGGTAGTTACTTTTAATGATTCAGCTAATTCCTGAAGAACGTCCAGGTTAATTGCTTTGAATTCGCTCCGGTTGATGTTTTTAAAGCCAAATTTAGGTACAACACGCTGTAAAGGCATTTGACCTCCTTCGAATCCACGGCGGCTTTTATAACCCGATCTTGATTTGGCACCTTTATGTCCTCTTGTGGACGTGCCTCCATGACCTGAGCCTTGTCCGCGGCCAACACGCTTTACGCTCTTTGTTGAACCTTCAGCAGGTTTAAGACTACTTAAATCCATATTTTTTGATCTTAATAAGTTTAAACTTCTTCAACAATTACGAGATGCTTCACTTTGTTGACCATCCCCATAATTTGTGGAGTTACTTCATGTTCCACTGAGTGGTTAAGTTTCTTGATTCCCAACGCAATTAAAGTTGCCTTTTGCGTTTTATCCGAACCAATTTTACTTCTTACTTGTGTAATTTTAATCTTAGCCATAACTCCTTATCCATTAAATACTTTATCCAATGTTACACCACGGTGTTCAGCAACTGTGTGTGCATCGCGCAGTTCGAGCAATGCGTTCATGGTTGCTTTTACAAGGTTGTGTGGGTTCGACGATCCTTTTGATTTTGCAAGGATGTTGTGAACACCAACACTTTCAAGTACAGAGCGCATAGCACCCCCGGCTTTTACCCCGGTTCCGGAAGTTGCTGGTTTTAAAAATACACGGGCACCACCAAATTTAGCTTCCTGTTCGTGAGGGATTGTACCTTTATAAATCGGAACCTTTACCAGGTTCTTTTTTGCAGCATCAACACCTTTCGAAATTGCTGTGGTAACTTCACTGGCTTTGCCAAGGCCCCAGCCTACAATGCCATCTTCGTTACCTACTACAACAATTGCAGAGAAGCTAAATGTACGCCCCCCTTTGGTTACTTTTGTAACGCGGTTAATAGCTACCAACCGATCCTTCAGTTCCAGATCACTGGTTTTTACTTTTCTGATATCTCCTGTCATAACTATTAAAATTTAAGGCCACCTTCACGGGCAGCATCAGCTAATTGTTTTACTCTTCCGTGATACAAATAACCATTACGATCGAATACTACTGCAGTAATTCCGGCGGCAATTGCTTTTTCAGCTACTGCTTTACCAACTTTTGCAGCTATTTCAACTTTTGTGCCCTCGGCACCAGTGAAATCTTTATTCAAAGAAGATACTGCCAAGATAGTTTTTCCTGTTAAATCATCAATCAACTGAGCATAAATTTGCTTGTTGCTTCTGAATACATTTAAACGTGGTCTTTCAGCAGTTCCGGAAACGATTTTCCGGATTCTCTTCTTAATCCTATATCTTCTTTCTTGCTTTGTTAAAGCCATGGTATCTAAATTTTACTATTTAGCGCCAGCTGATTTACCAGCTTTACGTCTAATATTTTCACCAACAAATTTAACACCTTTTCCTTTGTAAGGCTCAGGTCTTCTGAAAGATCTGATTTTGGCAGCGATATGACCAATTAATTGTTTATCGCAGCTTGTCAGAGTTACAATTGGATTGCTACGTTTATCACTCTTAGCTTCTACCTGTACTTCAGCAGGAAGTTGAAGATAAGTATGGTGAGAATAACCTAAAACCAAATCAAGCACCTGACCATCGTTTTCAGCACGATAACCAACACCAACCAATTCGAGTTTTACTTCGTAGCCTTTCGATACTCCAACAACCATGTTGTTAAGAAGTGAACGATAGAGGCCATGCATAGCACGGTGTTTTTTCTCATCTGAAGGACGCGTAACAGTTAATGTGTTACCTTCGATATTCAATTCAATTTCAGGATTAACCTGTTGTGACAATTCTCCTTTTGGACCTTTTACAGTAACGAAATTCGAGTCGCTAACAGTAATTTTTACTCCAGCAGGTATTTCAATGGGTAGTTTACCTATCCTAGACATTTCTTATTCCTCCTAGATTAATAAACGTAACATAAAACTTCACCACCAACGCCTAATTCACGAGCTTCTTTGTCAGTGATTACGCCTTTTGATGTAGAAATTACTGCAATTCCTAAACCGTTAAGCACGCGTGGGATACTGTCGGTATGGCAATATTTACGTAAACCTGGTTTACTAACTCTTTTGATTGCCTTAATCGCAGGAACGCGTGTTTCGGGATTGTATTTCAAGGCAATTTTGATGTTGCCCTGATAGTTCACATCATCTTCAAACTTATAGTTGAGGATGTATCCTTTATCTTTCAAAATTTTGGTAATTTCTTTCTTGATATTGGATGCAGGAATATCAACCACACGATGTTTAGCCTTTTGGGCGTTTCTGATTCGTGTCAGATAATCTGCTATTGGATCTGTAATTTTGCTCATTACTTCTAAATTATAAATTACCAACTTGCTTTTTTAACACCCGGAATTAAACCAGAAGAAGCCATTTCACGGAAATTGATCCTGCTGATTCCGAACTGACGCATATATCCTTTCGGACGACCGGTTAATTTGCACCTGTTGTGCATACGAATACGGGAAGAGTTTTTAGGTAACTTTTGAAGACCGATATAATCACCTTCAGCTTTAAGCATGGCTCTTTTTTCGGCATATTTTTCAACAAGTGCAGCTCTTTTTACTTCCCGAGCTTTCATTGATTCCTTAGCCATATCTTAATTCTTTTTTGCGTTTTTAAACGGTAAACCTAACTCTTTCAGTAATGCATAGCCTTCCTCGTCGGTATTGGCTGTAGTTACGAAAGTAATATTCATTCCGTTGATACGGGTAACTTTGTCCAGTACGATTTCAGGGAAGATAATCTGTTCTGGAATACCGAGGGTATAGTTACCACGGCCATCCATTTTACCTTCGATTCCTTTAAAATCGCGGATACGGGGAAGAGATACACTAATTAAACGGTCAAGGAATTCATACATGCGTTCTCTGCGTAGTGTTACGCGAACGCCAATTGGCATTTTTTTCCTTAACTTGAAGTTAGAAATATCTTTTTTAGATCTGGTTTGGACTGCTTTCTGACCTGCAATGTTGGTAATTTCCTCTGTTGCAATTTCAATCAGTTTCTTATCGGAAATAGCAGCTCCAACTCCTTGGTTGATAACGATCTTTTCCAACTTCGGAGCTTGCATCACGTTTTTGTAGGACATTTCCTTCACTAACGCTGGTACAACCTCTTCTAAGTATTTTTTCTTAAGTGTTGGTACGTAAGCCATTACTTAATCTCCTCTCCTGATTTTTTTGAATAACGAACTAATTTCCCTGTATCATTCAGCTTCCGGCCAATACGAGTAGGTTTCCCTGTTTTTGGGTCCTTATTCATAAGGTTAGAAATGTGAATAGGTGCTTCCTTTTCAACAATACCTCCCTGCGGTTGTTTCGCGTTTGGTTTTGTGTGTTTTTTAACCATATTAACACCTTCCACAATAGCTTTTTCGGTGGCTCTAATTACTTCGAGCACTTTTCCTTCCCGTCCTTTGTAATTGCCAGCAATTACAACAACAGAGTCGCCTTTTTTAATGTGTAATTTCTTCTGCATTTCTCTGATTTTATGCATTAAAGTACTTCAGGAGCAAGTGAAATAATCTTCATATTTTGATCACGAAGTTCTCTTGCTACGGGTCCGAATATACGAGTTCCGCGCATTTCACCAGCATTATTGAGTAACACTACAGCGTTGTCATCGAAACGGATATAAGATCCGTCCGGACGACGTACTTCTTTGGTGGTCCGAACAATAATTGCTTTTGACACGGCACCTTTTTTCATGTCACTTCCCGCTATAGCACTTTTTACTGTAACTACAATGGTATCGCCAAGTGTGGCATAGCGCTTGCGTGTTCCGCCTAATACGCGGATAACGAGCACTTCTTTGGCCCCACTATTATCGGCAACGGTACATCTTGATTCCTGTTGTATCATGTTACTTAGCTCTTTCTATGATTTCCACTAATCTCCAACATTTCAGCTTACTGATCGGACGTGTTTCCATAATCTTCACAGTGTCGCCAATGTTACAGCTGTTTTTTTCGTCGTGGGCGTAAAATTTGGATGTTTTGTTAACAAACTTTCCGTAGATCGGATGTTTTTCCTTGCGGTGTTCAGCCACAACGATGGTTCCTTCCATTTTGTTGCTAACAACGACTCCAATACGCTCCTTCCTTAGATTTCTTTCCATTACTAACTCTATTTTGCGTTAATTTCCCTTTGACGTAGAATGGTTTTCAGTCGTGCAATGTCTTTTCTCAAAACAGCGAGAACCTGTGGGTTTTCGAGCTGAGAAATGGCATGGTTCATTTTCATCCGTGTTAAGGAATTCTGATTAGCATCAATTCTTTCCAGAATTTCAGCGCTTGATAATTCGATGATTTCTGATGTCTTCATTATTCAGCTGTTTCAGTTTCAACATAATCACGTCTAACAATGAATTTCGTAGTTACCGGTAGCTTTTGTGCAGCCAGACGAAGAGCTTCTTTTGCAATCTCAAACGGAACTCCTTCTGCCTCAATCAAAATTCTACCTGGTGTAATCGGAGCAACAAAGGCTTCCGGAGCACCTTTACCTTTACCCATACGTACCTCTGCAGGTTTCTTAGTAATCGGTTTATCGGGGAATACACGGATCCAAATTTGACCCTGACGTTGCATGTGACGGGTTACCGCAACCCTGGCAGCCTCAATCTGGCGCCCGGTAAGCCACGTTTCTTCCAACGATTTAATACCAAAAGATCCAAATGCCAACTGGTTACCACGCTGGGCCAGTCCTTTCATCTTTCCTTTCTGGACTCTTCTAAATTTTGTCTTTTTCGGTTGTAACATCCTTATCTAATTCTGAAAGGTTTACAAATTATTTTCTTTTTTTCTTAAATCCGCCACCTTTTGGTGCACCTTCGTTCGGACGTCTTCCTTCTGATTTCTGTCCAACATTTGGTGAAAGGTCACGTTTTCCATAAATCTCGCCTTTGCAAATCCATACTTTTACACCGAGTAAACCGGTTTTGGTAAGGGCTTCTGCCAAAGCATAATCTATATCAGCTCTCAGAGTGTGCAATGGAGTACGACCATCTTTATACATTTCTGAACGTGCCATTTCAGCTCCGTTTAATCGGCCTGAAACCTGAACTTTGATACCCTGCGCTCCCATTCTCATGGTTGAAGCAATAGCCATTTTTGTTGCACGACGGTAAGCAATTTTACCTTCGATTTGACGTGCGATGTTAACAGCTACAATTTTGGCATCTAATTCCGGACGTTTGATTTCAAAAATATTGATCTGAACTTCCTTGTTGGTGATCTTCTTCAATTCTTCTTTCAGTTTGTCAACTTCCTGACCACCCTTGCCTATAATAATACCTGGGCGTGAGGTGTGAACAGTGATAGTGATAAGCTTCAGTGTACGTTCAATGATAATCTTGGAGACGCTTGCTTTTGCCAAACGGGCATTCAGGTACTCCCTGATTTTAAAATCTTCCACGAGCTTATCGCCATAGTTGTTTCCACCGAACCAGTTGGAATCCCATCCTTTGATGATTCCTAAACGATTAGCGATTGGATTAACTTTTTGTCCCATGTATTATTATTTATTCTGTTTCTTTTACTAAACTACCGAGACTAACTGTAACGTGGTTCGATCTTTTCTTGATCCTGTGAGCACGTCCCTGCGGAGCAGGTTGCAGTCTTTTTAATATTCTTCCTGAATCAACAGAAATAGTTTTCACTACCAAATTACTTTCTTCCATACGGCTTCCTTCGTTTTTAGCCTGCCAGTTAGCTAAAGCTGACATCACTAATTTTTCGAGCCGGCGAGAAGCTTCTTTTGATGAAAACTTAAGTACATCAAGAGCTCTGTTCACTTCCATACCACGAACCATATCGGCAACAAGCCTCATTTTTCGTGGGGAAGTAGGACAATCATTCAAAACAGCAAAATACTGCTGTTTCTTAGCTTCCTTGCGTTCGTTTGCACTATTTCTTTTTCTAGCACCCATCGTGAATTCTTTTAATAGTTAATGAGAATCTCATTCCTTACTTTTTACCTTTGGAATGGCCCCTGAATGTTCTTGTAGGTGCAAATTCACCAAATTTATGGCCTACCATGTTTTCAGTTACATATACCGGAATGAATTTGTTTCCGTTGTGAACTGCAATGGTATGTCCTACAAAGTCAGGAGAAATTACTGATGCTCTGGCCCAAGTCTTAACTACAGACTTTTTATTCACTTCATTCATTGCCAAAACTTTGCGTTCGAGCTTGAATTCAATAAAAGGCCCTTTCTTTAATGAACGACTCATATTCTTCTCCTTTTAATTATTTCTTGCGTTTTTCTACAATATATCTGTTGGAAGCTTTCTTCTTTTCGCGGGTTTTGAAGCCTTTAGCTAACAAGCCTTTGCGAGAACGTGGATGTCCTCCTGAAGAACGACCTTCACCACCACCCATTGGGTGATCAACCGGGTTCATAGCAACACCACGTACACGTGGTCTTCTGCCTAACCATCTGGTGCGACCAGCTTTTCCTGATCTTTCCAGGTTGTGTTCGGTATTTCCAACAATACCAACTGTAGCACGACAAGTTACAAGTACCATTCTGGATTCACCAGAAGGTAATTTCACGATAGCGTACTTTCCTTCTCTTGAAGTTAACTGAGCATACGTTCCGGCACTACGAGCCATCACACCACCCTGCGAGGGATGAAGTTCAATGTTGTGGATTAATGTTCCAAGAGGTATCTCAGCAAGTGGCAATGTATTACCTATTTCAGGGGCGATTCCGCTACCGGTTTCAACTTTCTGCCCAACTTTTAATCCGTTGGGAGCCAGCATGTATCTTTTTTCTCCGTCAGGATAAACCAAAAGAGCGATACGTGCTGTACGGTTTGGATCGTACTGAATAGATTCTACAACAGCAGCAATACCATCTTTATCGCGTTTAAAATCGATAAAACGGTATTTGCGTTTGTGGCCACCACCTATATACCTCATTGTCATGCGACCCTGGCTATTTCTACCGCCAGAGCTCGTCATAGGCTTCAACAATGATTTTTCAGGTGTTGATGCAGTAATTGTGTCAAAAGCACCAGCAATCTTGTGCCTTTGACCCGGAGTAATTGGATTTAATTTTCTTACTGCCATTTGTTGTTAAATATTACTGTAAAAATCAATAGACTGTCCTTTAGCTATTGTAACAATAGCTTTTTTGCTCATTCCGGTTGTTCCGCTAATGATACCAGCTTTGGTGAAACGTGATTTACGTTTTCCACCATGAACCAGTGTATTAACAGATTCAACAGAAACATTGTACAAGCCTTCAATTGCTTGTTTAATTTGTGTTTTATTGGCGTTCCGATTAACAATAAAACCGTAACGGTTAAGACCTTCGGCCTGACCTGTCATCTTTTCGGTAACGATCGGTTTAATTAAAATTTCCATCTTCAAGCCTTATTAAATCTTAAACAATTCTTCAATTTTACTTACTGAACTCTCCAGAACAACAACTTTCTTAGCATTTAAAATCTGATAAGTGTTTAATTCTGAGGCAGTTATAACAGAAACAGACTGTAAATTTCTGGAGGACAAATATATATTTTTATTTTCTTCCGGTAAAACGAAAAGGGACTTTTTATCATTAATTTTCAGATTATTACTGATTTGCACCATTTCGCGTGTTTTTGGAGATTCCAAAGTGAAATCTTCAATCACCAGAATTGCTTCCTCCAAAGCTTTATAAGTTAATGCCGACTTACGGGCAAGCTCTTTTACTTTTTTGTTCAATTTGAAATCGTAGTTTCTTGGACGTGGGCCGAAAACGCGACCTCCACCAACGAAAACAGGTGATTTCAAACTACCAGCACGTGCGCCACCAGTACCTTTTTGCTTTTTCAGCTTTTTAGTACTTCCGGCAACTTCTGCGCGTTCTTTTGAACTGTGGGTTCCTTGTCTTTTATTGGCCAGAATTTGCTTAACATCCAAATAAATGGCGTGATCATTTGGCTCAATACCGAAAATCTGTTCATCCAAAGTAACAGTACGTCCGGTTTCCTGTCCTGCTTTATTTAAAACTTTTATTTCCATTACTGATAAATAATTACGTATGAACCTTTAGCACCAGGAATTGATCCTTTAACTACCAATAAATTTGACTCAGGAATTACTTTCAAAACTTTCAGGTTCTGAACAGTAACATTGTCATTACCATCGCGTCCTGCCATGCGGATACCTTTAAATACGCGTGACGGATAAGAAGATGCACCTAACGAACCAGGAGCTCTCAAACGGTTGTGCTGACCGTGTGTTTGGCCACCAACCCCCTGGAATCCGTGACGTTTAACAACGCCCTGAAATCCTTTACCTTTGGTTACACCCTGAATGTCAACCCAACCTTCTTCGTCGATTGTAGCTACCGTAAGGGTATCACCAAGTTTGTACTCGCCGGTAAGTTCTTTGAACTCCAATACTTTTCTTTTTGGCTCTGTTGCGGCTTTTTTGAAATGACCCATTTCAGCTTTGTTGGCATGTTTTTCTTTTTTGTCTTCATACCCTAGCTGAATCGAATCATAACCGTCAGTAGCCACCGATTTCACTTGTGTTACCACACAAGGACCGGCTTCAATCACAGTGCATGGGATGTTTTTCCCCTCAACACTGAATACGGAAGTCATTCCGATTTTTTTTCCGATTAATCCTGCCATTTTTTTGGTTTTTACAGGTTATCAAACTTTAATTTCTACTTCAACGCCACTTGGTAATTCAAGCTTCATTAAGGCGTCGATTGTTTTAGCCGTTGAGCTGTAAATGTCGATCAAACGTTTGTATGACGAAAGTTCGAACTGTTCCCTTGATTTTTTATTAACAAAGGTAGAGCGCAATACAGTGAAAATACGTTTGTGAGTAGGAAGCGGAATTGGTCCGCTTACTACTGCACCTGTAGTTTTAACTGTTTTTACGATCTTTTCAGCCGACTTGTCCACTAGGTTGTGGTCGTACGATTTCAGCTTAATTCTGATCTTTTGACTCATGATGAGAAAAATTAATACAGTTTATAATTATAATAATTCTGTCTTTCCTTTAAGATCTTCCAATACTTTAAGTGCAAGCTGTTTTGGCAACTCAACGTATTTGGCAAATTCCATTGACGATGTTGCACGGCCTGACGATAAAGTACGAAGTACAGTCACGTATCCGAATAATTCAGAAAGCGGAACCAATGCTTTAATAACACGGGCACCCGATTTTTCTTCCATACCTTCAACCTGACCACGACGACGGTTCAAGTCACCGATAATGTCACCCATATATTCTTCAGGAGTTACAATTTCGCATTTCATAATTGGCTCCAATAATCTTGGACCAGCTTTTCCTGCGGCTGTTTTGAATGCCTGACGAGCACAAATTTCGAATGATAATGAATCCGAGTCAACAGCATGGAAACTACCATCGAGAAGGGTTACTTTAAGGCTATCAACAGTAAACCCGGCTAAAGGACCGTTTGCCAATGCTGATTCGAACCCTTTTTGTACAGAAGGAATATATTCGCGTGGGATATTACCACCTTTTACAGCATCAATGAACTGAAGTCCGGTTTTGCCCTCATCAGCTGGTTCAACGCGAACGATGATATCAGCAAATTTACCACGACCACCCGATTGTTTCTTGAATACTTCGCGAATTTCAACCGGTTTGGTGATACATTCTTTATAAGCAACCTGAGGAGCACCCTGGTTACATTCAACCTTAAATTCACGACGTAAACGGTCAACAATGATTTCAAGGTGAAGCTCACCCATCCCACGGATAACGGTCTGTCCTGAATCAGGATCTGTATTTACTTTGAATGTTGGATCTTCTTCGGCAAGTTTATATAAACCTTGATTCAGTTTATCCAAATCTTTCTGAGTTTTAGGCTCAATGGCGATACCGATAACTGGTTCAGGGAAATCCATGCTTTCCAATACTACCGGATTATCCAAATCAGATAAAGTATCACCTGTGCGGATATCCTTGAATCCAACAGCAGCACAAATATCACCAGCCTCGATCACCTCGATTGGGTTCTGCTTGTTTGAGTGCATCTGATAAATACGTGAGATACGTTCTTTTTTACCAGTTCTGGAATTGAATACCGAGTCACCTGCAGTAATTTTTCCAGAATACACACGAATGAAACACAAACGACCAACATAAGGATCGGTAGCAATTTTGAAAGCGAGTGCTGCGAGAGGCTCATTAACATCAGAATGACGAATGATTTCTACATCTTCACCATACTCTGTTCCAATGATTTCGCCCTTGTCCATCGGACTTGGGAGAAATGCGCAAACAGCATCCAACAAATGCTGAACACCTTTATTTTTGAAAGCAGAACCGCACATCATCGGTATAATTGACATACTGATGGTTGCTTTGCGGATTACTTCCAACATCTGCTCAACAGTGATTGAGTCTGGATCATCGAAGAAACGTTCAAGTAAAGCATCGTCGTGTTCAGCAATTGCTTCAACAAGTTTCGCACGATAATCATTCGAAATCTCAACCATATCCGCCGGAATATCTTCCGTGTAATAGGTAGTTCCTAAAGTTGCGTCATCTTTCCAACGGATGGCTTTCATCTCAATTAAATCGATTACGCCTTCAAAAGTTTCTTCAGCTCCGATAGGAAGTGTAATTGGAACCGGATTAGCTCCCAGCTTTTCTCTTACTTCAGAAACTACATTATAAAAATCAGCTCCTGAACGGTCCATTTTATTGACGAAACCGATACGTGGAACGCCATATTTTTCAGCCTGACGCCAAACCGTTTCCGATTGAGCTTCAACACCACCTACAGCACAGAAAAGCGCAACAGCACCGTCCAATACGCGTAACGAACGTTCCACTTCAACAGTGAAGTCAACGTGTCCGGGAGTATCAATGATGTTAATTTTATGCTCTGTATTCTGATATTTCCAGAAAGTTGTAGTAGCAGCAGAAGTGATGGTAATACCACGTTCCTGTTCCTGCTCCATCCAGTCCATTGTAGCGGCTCCGTCGTGCACTTCGCCAATCCGGTGAGTGATCCCTGTATAATAAAGGATACGCTCCGAAGTGGTCGTCTTGCCGGCATCAATGTGAGCCATGATGCCGATATTTCTGGTATAATTTAAATCTTTTGCCATTTTAAAACCAATATCTATCTAAACTAAAACTATCTACTAAAAACGGAAATGTGCAAACGCACGGTTTGCTTCGGCCATACGGTGGGTGTCTTCTTTTTTCTTGAATGCACCACCTTCTTCATTGTATGCAGCAACAATCTCAGCAGCAAGTTTATCAGCCATCGAACGGCCTGAACGCTTGCGTGAGTATAAAATCATGTTTTTTACAGAAATTGCAGTTTTTCTTTCCGCGCGGATTTCCATAGGAACCTGGAAAGTGGCACCACCTACGCGGCGGCTTTTTACTTCAACGTGAGGGGTAATTTTCTCGAGCGCTTTTTTGAAAATATCCAGTGGACTAATCTCTGAATCTTTCACTTTGTTGCCAACGATATCCATGGCGTCGTAGAAAATTTGATATGCGATTGATTTTTTACCGTCGTACATTAAGTCGTTAACGAAACGGGTAACCAATACGTCGTTGAATTTTGGATCGGGCAGAATGATCCTCTTCTTTGGTTTCGATTTTCTCATTATGTAATGCTTTTGTGTTAATTAAATTAGCTGTCGTTTTAATTGCTGGCTTCAATCGGCCATCAGGGGCCTCTTTACTCAACTCAAACCACAAAGCTAGAACGTCAATAAAAATTTAATTTGCGAAAATTATTTTTTCGCTTTTGGTCTTTTTGTACCGTATTTTGAACGTCTTTGAGTACGACCTTCAACACCTGCGGTATCGAGAGCACCACGAATTAAATGGTAACGTACTCCTGGAAGGTCTTTTACCCTACCACCACGTACCAATACAATAGAGTGTTCCTGAAGATTGTGTCCTTCTCCCGGAATGTAAGCGTTCACTTCCTTGCCATTTGTTAAACGTACACGAGCTACTTTACGCATAGCTGAGTTTGGTTTCTTTGGGGTTGTTGTGTAAACACGAACACATACACCTCTTCTCTGTGGGCAAGAATCCAATGCTGGAGATTTACTTTTCTCAGCATTACTTTGTCTACCTTTTCTAACTAACTGCTGAATCGTTGGCATATTAATTCACTTAATTTAAAAATTATCCAAAAAAAATTGGTCTGCAAAGGTATCGCAAATTTCCAGAAATCCAATACTTTACAGTCCGTATTCATAGATTTCCCCATGAAAACGGCTCGCAAAAGTACTAATTACCAAGTGAAAACCCAATAAAAACATTTAAAAAGTTGATCTTTTTTTGAAGATTCTTAACGTTCCTAAAATTTTGAACCTCTGGAAGTTTTACTCTGCCGTGGAAACCCGGTGTTTTAACAGCGATTTTACAGGATTGAAGAAACGTTGAATTAATCTTAAGTCGGAGGTTATGATCTCGGCTGATCCTTTCATTTCCTGGCTAAATTTTAGCGGAATATCGTAGTTGGTTTTTAAATCTTGCGGCATATCTACTTCAACAACGTAGTTTTCATTGTTGGGCATCAACGAAATGTTTCTTACAGTTGCCCTGATAAAACCATATTCCATGTAAGGGAAATTCTCGAACCTGATATTCACTTTTTGTCCAACGGCCACTTTCCCGGCTCCTTTCACCGGTAAACTGATGCGCCCAATTATCTGCGACTGTTTTTCAGGAATAACAGAAAATACAATTTCATCCTTTTTAACCTGTTGATTTTTGCTCCAGAAATTGGCAAAGCTTACCTTTCCGGCAATCGGACTTTTAATAATGAAGGTTTGTTCCCAGTATGCCAGGCGGCTTTTCAAAACGGTCATAGCTTCAACCAGCGTATTCTGCGCTTTCTTTTTCTGATCAGCAAACTCAATTTCAGCATCAACCACATCCTGCTCCAGTTTTATGATGGCACTTTGTGTTTCGGCAAGTTTAGTGCGCGATCCGTTCAAATTATATTTTTTCTGAATAAGTATGCCTTTGCTTTTTTCAATATCCAGATCTGAAAGTACGCCTTTAACTTGCAACAGCGAGTCGCGTTTGAATTGATTATTAGCAATGCGGTAATCAGCCTCCATATCTTTTTTCTGAGCCCAAAGTCTGTCGTAGTATATCTTATTCATCCCGATCTGTTGCTTGAGGGCCTTAATCTTTTTGGTGTGCAGTTTCAACCGTAGAAATGTAAAGTAGTCGTTATACAATCGTACAAAACTCGAATAATCAGATTGAATATCGCCCAATTGAAGATCAACTCCAGGGTGAACCGAAACCAGGGTATCGAATGACAGCATGAAAGGTTCCATTGTTACCAGCAAGTCGTGCAACTTCAAAGCATCTTCAAATTTTGCTGTACTTTCAAGGATTGCAACAATCTGGTTGTCGGAAACCAGTTGCTGATCGGCAACCAAAATCGAATCGATGCGGGCGGTTGTTCGCGCAGCCAGGTAGGCCGGCGGATTCTCTGAAAGAACCACGATATCAGCATTGATTACATCAGGGTAACGGAAAAAGTAACTGCCAGCCAACAGAAGCAAAACGATTCCCAGAATCAGGGAAATGCCCGAGCGAATCAGCCACCGGGGCGATTGCTGCACAATCTCCTGAAACTCGTCGCTTCTCAGTTCAATTTTCATTGGCTCCTTTTCCATGTTTTCAAGTCAAAAGTCAAAATTTTACTTTTCCCTTATTTAGTTTCCTAATTCCAACTGATTCTTTACCAAATTATAATAGGCGCCCTGTTTGGCGGTCAGTTCCTCATGCGAGCCAAGCTCAACCAACTCTCCTTTTTCAAGCACCGCAATCTGATGGGCATTTTTAACCGTACTTAACCGGTGCGCAACAACCACAACTGTTTTTCCTTTGAAAAATTCATTCAGGTTTTCAAGGATCACTTTCTCGTTATTGGCATCCAAAGCATTGGTAGCCTCGTCGAAGAAAATAAACTCAGGATTTTTATAAATGGCCCGCGCTATTAAAATACGCTGTTTCTGCCCCTGACTGAGTCCAACCCCTTCAGGACCTATTTTGGTATTGTAATTTAATGGCAACGATTCAATATATTCCTGAATATTTGCCAAACGAACAGCATAGGCCAGTTTCTCTTTATCAACCTCATCTTCGGGGAGAGCAATATTATTGGCAATGGTATCCGAAAAGATAAATCCATCCTGCATTACTGCACCACATTGGGCGCGCCACCACTGCTGCTTGAAAAGCGAAACATCTGATTCTCCAATTTTTACAGAACCGGCAACAGGCGGATAAAATCCAAGCATCAGTTTTACTAGTGTCGTTTTTCCGCTTCCGCTCGTACCCACAATGGCGGTTACTTTTCCTTGTGGAATAGTCAGATTGACGTTATTCAGAACTTTTGGCGAATTTGGCCCTTCGTACTGAAAAACCAGACCAGAAACAGTTACGTCAGCCTTCGATGGCAGTGAGGTCAGTTTCCCAGCCTGATCCTGTTCTTCGTCCTTCTGTGTATGAATTTCACTCAGGCGTTCCAGACTGATTTTCGCATCCTGCGACACTTGCATAAACTCGACCATCTGCTCAAGCGGACTGTTCATCTGACCTATTATATATTGTACGGCCAGCATCATACCCAGCGACATCTGTCCATTCACGACTGCTGTTGCCGCCAGAATGGTTATAACTATATTCTTTGTTTCGTTGATGAAAACTGAACCAGCCTGTTGATATTGCTGCAGCGACAAACTTTGAATGTTTACCTTGAACAACCTGGCCTGAATGCGCTCCCACTCCCACCGCTTCTGCCGTTCGTAGTTGTTCAGCTTAATTTCCTGCATACCGTTAATCAACTGAATCAGCTTACTTTGGTTATCGGCCAGCTGGGCAAACTGCTTAAAATCGAGCTCGCGCCGCTTTTTCAGGAACAGGAATACCCACATAATATATAATGCCGAACCGATCACAAAAACAAAAAAGATACTCAGCTTGTAAATAATCAGTACAATACTAAATATGACGATGTTGAAAACCGAAAAGATCACATTGAGCGATTGTGAAGTCAGGAATCGTTCGATGCGCCGATGGTCGCCAATACGCTGCAATAAATCGCCAATCATTTTGGTATCGAAAAACCCGATAGGCAACTTCATCAGCTTGATCAAAAAGTCGGAAATGATACTAATA
The DNA here is from genome assembly GCA_963678915.1 of Prolixibacteraceae bacterium. Lineage (GTDB taxonomy): Bacteria > Bacteroidota > Bacteroidia > Bacteroidales > Prolixibacteraceae > Aquipluma. The sequence continues at coordinate 3,692,488 of OY787458.1, read as the reverse complement.
TTAATGCGGGTGCTGATGTGCAGCAGAATCCACGAGCGGATAAAATCAACGGTCATTCGGCTCAGGAAAAGCATCATCTGAGCCGCCAATATCAAATAAATAAAATTAATGTCTTGAGTGTTGATACCCACATCAACAATACTCTGGGTCAGGAAAGGAAAGATAAGCTGAATTAAACTCCCCACAATGAAACCCAGAATCAGCTGAGTGACAAGTTTTCGGTGTGGCTTCAGGTATTTCAACAAAAACCTGAACTGTCCACGGTTGGCTTCCTCACCTTCCATCTCAAAGAATTTGGGCGTTGGATCGAACATAAGGCAGATTCCCTTTTGCTCACCCTGGCGAACTGTTGACAGCCAATGCTTTTTAAATTCGGTTTCGGAATACTCCACCAACCCAAAAGCCGGATCGGCAACATAAATCTTCCCTTTCTTCAGTTTATAAACAACCACAAAGTGCTCCTGATCCCAATGGACCACACACGGCTTTGGCGCCTGAAACAGTTGTTCGAAAGTAATCCGGGCTCCAACGGTGCGAAACCCGATAGCCTCAGCTGCTTCGCTCAAACCAAGTAGAGAAACTCCTTCCCTGGTAATATGAGCAAGCTGACGAAGTTTTTGGAGTGAATAGCTTTTCCCGTAAAATGCAGCAATCATGCGGATACAGCTTGGTCCGCAATCCATGGCATCGTACTGTTTAAAGAAAGGGAACTTTGGCATGTTGATTCATTGTTGTTCAAAAATAGAAGATTTAAATGAATCTATAAACTTAATTGGCCCTTTAACGAAAGATTTTTTAAAGGAAACACCCGTATATTGTCGATTTATCTAATCTCAGTACTGCACTACCAACCCACTTTTAAACGATTTTATCATTTCTAAAATACATAATACTATAAAAATTCAAAAATCCTACATATAATTATTATACAGCACATTACTACCCACCAAAGCAAAAGATATTAAAACATTGCCAGAAAAAACGATTTTACGGGAGTTTAAAAAATATTCAATAACATATTATTACCACAGCACACTCATTATCTGAATATTACAACAATAGTTAATATTCCTTAAAAAGTTCAATTAGCTGATATTCTTACTATTCAATTTTCGATGAAAACCCAGTATTCATTAACAAATCCAAGTAATATCCAAGCATCTTGGTTGTTAAATTTTTATTACTAATTTTGGTCGTCTCTGTGATTTACAGCACCAGAAAGCTGATAATGAATGAGTAAAAAACCAATAACTATCTAAATAATATGAAAGTCTATAAAACAGATGAGATTCGCAACATTACTTTAATGGGTAATGCTGGCAGTGGGAAAACCACCCTTGCAGAAGCTATGCTTTTCGAGGGTGGAGTAATCAACCGCAGAGGTGACGTTGGAACAAAAAATACGGTATCCGACTACCATCTGATTGAGCAGGAATACGGTAACTCCGTAATGTCTTCGCTCTTATATACTGAAGTAAACGGCAAGAAAATCAACATTCTGGATACACCAGGAATGGACGATTTCTGCGGAGGATTAGTATCATCTCTACAGGTCGCCGGACTTGGATTGATGGTTATAGATGCATCAACAGGACTGGGCGCCGGAACCGAATCGGCCAACCGCCATGCTGAAGCTGCTAATGCAAAAATGGTTTTTGTATTAAACCACCTGGATAACGAAAATGCCAATTTCGACCAAACTGTCGAAAACCTGAAAAGCAAATTCGGAAACAAAGTAACAGTTGTTCAGTACCCTGTTGAAACAGGACTTGGCTTCAATACCATTATCGATGTATTGAAGATGAAAATGTATAAATACAAACCTGAAGGTGGAAAACCTGAAATACTGGACATTCCTGCCTCAGAAAAAGAACGTGCCGACGAACTGCATAACGAACTGATTGAAATGGCTGCCGAAAACGAAGAAACGTTGATGGAACTGTATTTCGAGCAAGGTTCATTATCAGAAGACGATATGCGTAAAGGGATGCGCATCGGTATGGTGAAACGCGATTTATTCCCGGTTTTCTGCGTCTCGGCTAAAAAGAATATGGGTGTTAGCCGCCTCCTCGAATTCGTATGCAATATTGCTCCTGCTCCAAGTCAGGTTCCTATGCGCGAAATTGTACAGGGAAAACAAGTTGTAATGAGCGAAACAAGCCCAACTTCGTTGTTCGTATTTAAAACTGCCCTCGAGCCTCACGTAGGCGAAGTCACCTATTTCAAAGTAATGTCTGGTAAAGTGACTGAAGGAAAAGACCTTTATAATACCGCCAACAACGGTAAAGAAAGAATTTCGCAACTATTTGTTACTGCCGGAAAAACCAGGGTTGCAGTTCCTGAATTGGTTGCCGGCGACATTGGTTGCACTGTAAAACTGAAAGATACCAAATTCAACCATACACTTTGTGATAAAGAACTCGATCTGAAATTTGCGCCAATTACTTTCCCCGATCCTAAATTCAGGGTAGCAGTAAAAGCTGTTTCAGAAACCGATGACGAAAAAGTCGGTGAAATTCTTCACAAAGTAAAAGATGAAGATCCAACATACATCGTAAACTATTCGAAAGAATTAAAACAATTGATCGTTGAAGGTCAAGGTGAATATCACCTGAATACCCTTAAATGGTATTTCGACCACATTCATAAAATTGACATTGAATATAAATCACCAAAAATCCCATATCGAGAAACCATTACCAAGTTTGCCCAGGCCGACTACCGCCACAAAAAGCAATCGGGAGGTGCCGGACAGTTTGGTGAAGTTCACATGATTATTGAACCATACGAAGAAGGAACAACACCAAAGAACATGTTCGTATATGGTGGAAAAGAAATGAAAATTTCGGTTCGCGACACTCAGGAAATGCCTTTACCATGGGGTGGAAAATTGGTTTTCCACAACTGTATTGTTGGTGGTTCAATTGATGCCCGCTTCCTTCCTGCTATTCTGAAAGGAATCATGGAAAAAATGGAAGAAGGTCCGCTTACCGGTTCATACGCCCGCGACATCCGCGTTTACATTTACGATGGTAAAATGCACCCGGTTGACTCAAACGAAATCTCATTCCGTTTGGCCGGACGTAACGCATTCAGTACTGCTTTCCGCAATGCTGGTCCAAAAATTCTGGAACCAATCTGCGATCTGGATGTTTGGGTTCAAGCCGAGCGCATGGGCGATGTGATGAGCGACCTGCAGGGACGTCGTGCATTGATCATGGGTATGGGAAGCGAAAAAGGCTACGAAAAAATTACTGCCCGTGTACCATTGAAGGAAATGAACAAATATTCTACTTCGTTGAGTTCACTTACCGGAGGCCGCGGCGTTTTCAACATGAAATTTGCCAACTACGAAAAAGTACCGCAGGAAGTACAGGACGAACTTTTGGCTGCCTACGCTGCCGAAGAAAAAGAAGAATAGAACCAATTTTATCTATCTAATATCTACGCTAAAACAAGAGAACCCGGGAATGCCACCCGGGTTTTTCTATTATAGTTCTCTAACTTATTCGATTTCGCTCGTATTCCCAATCTTTTATCTCTTCGAACTTTTTCATCCCCTCGGCTACAGAAGAATGCAGCAAAACCGACTCAACAGAAACTTCAGGAATATATTCGTCGGCCAGTCCGTTTCTGACAAATATAAAATTGAAGCCAAGCTCATTAGCACCAACCAGTCGATACCCTTTCTGCCTGGCCAATTTAGTCATGGCAACGGGTGAGGCCCCATGATAAACAGGATGTTTCCCCGGAAAGAAATAATCCGGATCATACGGGACAACAATATCCTCAAAACCAAATTCATTATGTGTTTCGATGATCACTACCTGGGGCTGCACAACATCAATTGCATCCCAAATCCAATAATCATTCCCGTCAATATCTATCGATAAAAGTCCAATCTCACCTTTAAATCCGGCACTTTCGATAATCTGATTAATATTTTCCCGTTTGACCAACTGACAGACAAATTTGGGCGGATACGACCACGGATGCGGATATTTTCCATAAAACTTTCGTCCGCGCTCAATACTTTTTCGGTTTCCATCTATGAATAAGCCTTGCCATCCAAAGTTGAACACCAAATTGGCACTATTGCTGTTTATCCCGTCATCAGCACCAATCTCGACAAATGTTTTGTTTTCCATTCCCAGCACAGAGAAGATGAACAGCAGTTTCCCGTCTTCTTCAAACTGAGAAAAAACCCGGAAGCCGGTATCTTTTAGTTGCAAAGGATTATTGTTGCGCAAGCTATCACGATAGTAATGAAACAACTGCCGTTGCGCAATTTGAGTTGATGGATAAAATCGGTTCCTGATTTTAAAGATTAGAAAAAAGTCTTTCAGGATACTTCTAATTTGCTTTTTCATCCGGAGCGAGGACTTAAATTTATATTGAATGTCAACAAAGAGTCCGGTCCAAGATTTCAATCTCCCCTAAACAGATGGAAAAACCCGTTACCCTTTAGCTTTCGTCCGTCGCGGCCAACACCTTCGGCTACCCAAAAATAAACGCCTGGAGTTGCATATTTTCCGCCAACTTTGCCGTCCCATACCGACTGAGATACTGAGGTGGCAGTATTATAAAATCCTTTTACATTATTGCTTTCCCAGGTATGCAACACTTTCCCCCAACGATTAAAGATGGTTATTTTCACAGTTTTCATCGAGAAAAATTTCACTGCAAATTTATCGTTATTACCATCGCCGTTCGGGGTAAAAACGTTTGGGGCATCAATAAACGAAGAGTCAGCAACAATGTAATCTTCCATGTAATACGTGTCGGTACAGGTAACCGAACCGGTAGTCTTTTTCGAAACCAGCTTAACCATGTATTCTCCGGTATTTTCATAAGTATAAACCGGATTGTCGCTGTAGATAATATCCTGAATACTGTCTTTGAAAGTTTTTGCCGCTATTTCATCCTTTATTTTCTGAAGATCTTTAAAGAAATACCATTCATATTTGCCGGCATCGCCATTCTCCGATGTATTGGTAAAAGTTACGGTTAAAGGGACTTCTATTTTGTTGGGATCGCTTCGCTTTTCCTGTCCTTCCAGCTTATACGTAAACGAAGCTTTTGTTACCAGCGATACATACTGAATCTCGGTTTTAGTCGAACACCCGAAACGATCAGTAACTTCGAATGAATAAACCGTATTTTTTGTTGGCGGATCTGTATTTTTATAAGTTGCAAAGCTACTCAGTATCATTTCTCCGTCTTTCCATTTCACATTAATATCCTTGCTGAGATTCTTCGACTGATTATTCGATAAATCCACATACGCAAAATCGGGCGAAATCACTGTTCCTTTCAACGTGAAAGAACTACAATCCGACTCCGGAATTTCGGCAGTTGACTCAATATAATTGTTAAAAACCCATGCTGTGTATGTTTTTGTTCCTGAAGCCGGTGTAATCTTCACCCTGTAGCAACCATCAGCCAACCCGGAAATTGACGATGTTTGGTTACCCGACTGGTCCGTCGAATAAAAATCGAAAGTTCCGGTTGTTGCGTTGTATTTCTGCCATTCAAAACTTCCGGTCTCACCCTGAGGATAGCTAGCTATCAGCGAAGCATTTAATTCTCCCTTTACACCACAGAATACGTGAATATTGTCTTGTGCACCCGAGGCATACTCCGTTGGAACAACCTCATCGGCTGTTGAAGTAATTTGCGAAAAGCCAACGATGGGAGCAAGAATTAAACAACTAAAAAACAGCAATATCCCTTGAATTTTATACCTGTTCATTATCCGGATTCTTTAACAATGCACAATATTAACGCTAAAAATCGATTTATCTTTTGTGAGACTTGAAATTTTCCTGCAACCAGCCATCCGTTCGTTAAAACGAACGGCAAAGAATAGCCACTTCTTTGTCCAGAAAAGCGCCGCATATCCTTTGCCGTCTGCTTTAGCTGACGGTCATATTACAACATTGTTGAAAACTCGTTATATATACCATCTGATAACAGGAAAAACAGTCTTACTTTTGGGGCAAAATCAGAACATAAAAGCAGTGCAGAATTATTTAGAAGGACTGAATGAAAACCAGAGGCTTGCCGTTGAAAACATACATGGCGCTTCGTTGATAATTGCCGGTGCCGGTTCAGGAAAAACACGTGTTTTAACTTACCGGATTACGCATCTCCTGAAAAACGGGGTGAAACCCGGCTCAATTTTAGCGCTGACGTTCACCAACAAAGCTGCCCGCGAAATGAAAGAACGTATTGCGGCCATGGTTGGTCAAAATACAGCCCGACATCTCTGGATGGGAACCTTTCACTCTATTTTCTCGAGGATATTACGCACCGAATCCGAAATTATTGGTTATCCTTCAAACTTTACGATTTACGATTCGGCCGATTCAAAAAATCTCATCAAAAGTATCATCAAGGACATGAACCTCGATGATAAAACTTATAAGCCCAACGTGGTGGCATCGCGTATTTCGGCAGCAAAAAACAACCTGGTTTCGTCGGAAGTTTATTCCACTTTGCCCGAAACTGCCGAATACGACCAAAGTATAAAAATGCCGCTCATCGGCCAGATATATAAGGAATACGCCAAACGCTGTTTCCTGGCCGGCGCCATGGATTTCGACGATTTGCTGCTGAAAACCAATTCGCTGCTGCGCAATCATCCCGAAATTCTGGCTAAATACCAGCGAATTTTCGAATATATCCTGGTTGATGAGTATCAGGATACGAACCATTCGCAGTACATGATCATCAAAAAGCTGGCTGCCACCCACAACAACCTTTGCGTTGTTGGCGACGACGCTCAAAGTATTTACTCATTTCGTGGTGCCCGTATCGAGAATATCCTGAATTTTCAGAAAGACTATCCGGAGCATAAAGTTTTCAAGCTCGAGCAAAACTACCGCTCTACACAAACCATTGTGGATGCGGCCAACAGCATCATTGCCCGAAACAAGCGGCAAATACAAAAGAATGTCTTTTCTGAGAAAGAAAAAGGCACGCTGATTAAAGTAATGAGCGCCATTACCGATAATGAAGAAGGCTACCTTGTGGCTAACGAAATTGCCGACACCCGCATGCGCGAACATTACCAGTTTGCCGATTATGCCATATTGTACCGCACCAACGCACAGTCGCGTATTTTCGAGGAATCGCTCCGGAAAAGAAATATTCCGTATAAAATTTACGGCGGACTTTCGTTTTACCAGCGCAAGGAAATCAAGGATTTACTCAGCTATTTCAGGCTGGTGATTAACCCAAAAGACAACGAGGCATTTAAACGCATCATCAATTATCCAGCGCGCGGTATTGGCCAGACCAGCCTTACCAAACTCGAGCAATTTTCGGCTCAAAACAACCTTTGCATCTGGGAGTTTGCCAGCAACATTCCGCTTCTGCTCAGCGAATTCAATAAAGGAACAGCAGCAAAAATCAACGAGTTTACCCAGTTGATCAACGTTTTCAGGGAGAAACTTGAAACTCACAATGCATTCGAGCTGGCCAGCGAAATTGCCACCGGTTCCGAAATCATGAAAGATTTGTACAAAGATCAGACTCCGGAAGGTGTGAGCCGTTTCGAAAACATTCAGGAATTACTGAACGGTATGCAGGAGTTCTCGATCTCGGCCCGCGAAGAAGGACGCCCCGGGCAATTGTACAATTACATGGAAGATGTGGCTTTGCTTACCGACCAGGACAGCGACAAACCCGAAGACAACGACCGGGTTACCATGATGACCATTCATTCGGCCAAAGGATTGGAATTTAAATGCGTTTTTATTGTAGGTGTCGAAGAAAATCTGTTCCCATCGAACCAAAACGGGCAAAAAACGTTAGAAGACTTTGAAGAGGAACGCCGTTTGTTTTATGTGGCTTTAACCCGTGCCGAAAAACATGCTTACCTGAGTTACGCCCGCCAGCGCTATAAATGGGGAAAGCTCGAATTTTGCAACAAAAGCCGCTTTATCGACGAAATCGACCCGCAGTACCTTGACATGCCTGCTGAAAAAGATCCCGTTTTTTACAACAACAGTCAGGATTTGCCATTTGCAGCGCCCAAACCGAAAGCCCAGCCCTCGGCAATTCCCGGAATGCGAACTTCGGCAGTAAGCCAGCCCGATATGTTGCGCAAGCTTACCAAGCTTCGCGAAGCTAAAAAAGAGGTTGACGCGTTTGAATACAGCAACCCGGAAGATATACAGGCCGGAATGATTGTCGAACATCAGCGCTTTGGCCGAGGAAAAGTTCTTTTAATTGAGGGGAAATTGCCCGACATTCAGGCAACCGTTTTTTTCCAGAATGCAGGTAAAAAACAGTTGCTGCTGAAATTCGCCAAGCTTCGGATTATTCAGTAGAAAGTCCGAAAATTTGCAGATTAACTATTTAGCAACTTAATCATTAACCTTTGATAATTAATTATTGACCGATATTTTTCGGCATTTTTTTGCGGACCAAACAATTTTAGTTTAATTTGCAACGAATTCATCTTCATACTGATTATCTGTACTGATTTCCCTTTCAAGATAACAGCCTGATTTTTTTTAAGAAAAACTTTATTTATTACATGGATTATAATTCTAATCGCAGTAAGTTAGCCCTGCCTGAGTACGGAAGAAACTTACAAAATATGGTCAATCACATTATGACCATCGAAGATCGCAATGAGAGAAACAGGGCAGCCCGAACCATCATCGATATTATGGGTACCATGTATCCGTACCTCCGCGACATCAACGATTTCAAGCATAAGCTTTGGGACCACCTGGCTATCATGTCGAACTTCCAATTGGATATCGACTACCCTTATACCCCGCCGTCGCCCGAGTTTTTTAATACACCGCCCAAACGAATTCCTTACGACACCAATAAAATTAAATATCGTCACTACGGAAAAACCATCGAAACTTTACTCGATAAAGCAGCTGTTTACGAAGATGAAAAAGATCGCGAACTTCTGATTAAGCTGATTGCCAATCACATGAAAAAAAGTTATGTGGTTTGGAACAAGGATTCAGTTACCGATGATAAAATTCTGGCTGATATTGAAGAACTTTCGAAAGGGAAAATCAAATGCACCGATTTAACATTAACTGAAACCAAGGATATTTTATTCCGGAATCAGAAGAAACAAAATCAGCAGAACAATAATAATCAAGGCCGGAAGTTCCAGAAGTCGAACGACAGGAACAAATCGAAACAGCAAGGTTAAATTCAGACGCGACAGATAAAGGAAAATTTTTAGGCGAACTATTGTTATCCATTAACCAATGGCAACATTCAAGATAAAAGGTGGAAATCAGTTACGGGGCGACCTTTATCCGCAAGGCGCCAAAAACGAAGCACTTCAGGTTATTTGCGCAGTATTGCTCACTCCTGAACAAGTGATAATCAGAAATATTCCTGAAATCAGCGACGTTATTAAGCTGATTGAAATTCTTTCGCAACTTGGCGTTAAAACCCAGCGGCTCAGCAAAGGATGTTATTCATTTCAGGCTGATGATGTCCGGCTCGATTACCTGAAAACCGAGGTTTTTGCCCGTCAGGCTGCAAGTCTCCGCGGATCAATCATGATTATCGGCCCGCTGCTGGCCCGTTTCGGAATTGGGTACATCCCTCAGCCCGGAGGCGATAAAATTGGCCGTCGCCGGTTAGACACCCACTTCATTGGGTTACAAAAACTTGGCGCCAGCTTTAATTACAATCCCGACGAACATTTTTACAGAGTCGAAGCTTCGAAATTAAAGGGAACCTATATGCTTCTCGACGAAGCTTCGGTAACCGGTACCGCCAATATCCTGATGGCTGCATCGATGGCCGAAGGAACAACCACCATTTACAATGCGGCCTGCGAGCCTTACCTGCAACAACTTTGCAAAATGCTGGTTTCGATGGGCGCAAAAATCGAAGGAATTGGCTCGAACCTGCTTAACATCACAGGTGTTGGCTCATTAAAAAGCTGCACCCACGACATATTGCCCGATATGATTGAAGTTGGCAGTTTCATTGGGTTGGCAGCTATGACCAGATCTGAAATTACCATCAAAAATGCCGGGATCAAACACCTCGGAATCATTCCTGATCAGTTTAAACGACTTGGAATTACCATTGAAGAACGAAACGACGATTTGTATATTCCGGCTCAGGATCATTACGAGATTGAAACATTCATGGATGGATCGATTATGACCATTGCCGATGCTCCCTGGCCTGGCCTTACTCCCGATTTGCTCAGTATTTTCCTTGTCATTGCCACCCAAGCCAAAGGCAGCGTGCTGATTCACCAGAAAATGTTTGAGAGCCGACTATTTTTCGTTGACAAGCTGATCGACATGGGGGCGCAGATTATTTTGTGCGATCCGCACCGGGCAACCGTAATCGGACTCGATCACAAATACCAGCTGCGAGGTACCAATATGAGTTCTCCTGATATTCGTGCTGGGGTTGCTCTGCTCATTGCAGCACTTTCGGCACAGGGAACCAGTAAAATCTCTAATATCGAGCAAATCGACCGTGGATACGAATGCATTGACGAACGCCTGAATGCCATTGGCGCCAATATTTCCCGGATCGACTAATTCAGAAAGAACTGTTTTCAGAAGAAACGATTCTTCGATTGACATTTCTTTTTCAAGCTGATTCTTGTTAATATTTCAAAACAAGCTGCTGCCTCAAAACCAAAATTTAACGGGAATGTTTATTTTTGTTGTAAACAGATCATATAAAAAGAATCTACTATGAAATTGAATATCGTTTTATTATTTGCTTTGACATTTGCGCTTTCGGCTTTTGCCGGCTCTACAAAAACAAGCAGCTCAAAAGATGAAGTTACTATCGGACTGGAAATCGGGAATAAAGCTCCTGAAATCATGGAAAAAAATCCAGCAGGTAAAGATCTGAAACTTTCGTCGCTCGAAGGGAAAATTGTATTGATTGACTTCTGGGCCTCGTGGTGCGGACCATGCCGCCGCGAAAACCCGACTGTTGTAGCTGCCTATCAAAAATACAAGGATACAAAATTCAAATCGGGTAAAGGATTCACTGTTTTCAGCGTTTCGCTTGATAAAGAAAAAGCTGCCTGGGAACAGGCAATTATTGCCGACAAGCTCGTGTGGGAAAGTCATGTAAGCGACTTACAGTACTGGAACTCGAAATATGCCAGCATTTATGGAGTACGCTCAATTCCTTCCAACTTTTTAATCGACGGAAAAGGAGTTATTGTTGCCCGGAATTTACGTGGCCCGGCACTGGAACAAGCACTTACAGAGCTTCTGAAATAGAACAAAATTATAAGCACTAGAAAGGCAGCCGATCAATACCGACTGCCTTTTTTATTGCCGTCAATTTCGTTTCTTCAACTTCAGGTTCATACTTGTCAGTTATCAATTATTTAAAATGCCAATTTGTCAATTATAAAGGCATTGGCAGTATATTTGCAGCTTCGAAAACGCAAATTAAAAATAACATACAATGACAGAAGATAAAGCCAAAGTTAACGAACAACAGGAAAATGAAATGCCTGATGTAGCTGCAGATCATGAAGATTTGGCTTCAGGTAAAAAAGAAACTAAAAAGGATAAAACTCACAAAAAAAGCAAGCCCGAAGAACAGCTTGAAAAAGCTGAAAGTGAGATCCTTGATTTAAAAGATAAACACATTCGGTTGCAGGCTGAGTTCGACAACTACCGCAAACGCACGCTTAAAGAGCGTATGGATTTAATGAAAACTGCCGGCGAAAGCCTGTTAGTTGGTATTTTACCTGTTATCGACGACTTCGACCGGGCAATGCAGCTTCTTGACAATGTTGAAGAAGAAAACCATGTAAAAGAAGGTGTGAAGCTTATCTACAATAAGTTCCAGGACTTCCTGAAGCAAAATGGTGTAAAAGAAATTGAAGCCAAAGAGAAAGATTTTGACACCGACTTACACGAAGCAATTACAACATTTCCGGCACCTACCGAAGAATTAAAAGGTAAAATTATCGACGTGGTTCAGAAAGGTTACTATCTGCACGACAAAGTAATAAGACATTCAAAAGTAGTTATTGGCGAATAGCCAGCGAATATATCTGATAAAATGACAAAACGCGATTTTTACGAGATTCTTGGTGTCAGCAAAACCGCAACTGCTGATGAAATAAAGAAAGCCTACCGGCAGAAAGCGATTCAGTTCCATCCTGACAAAAATCCAGGCAACAAAGAAGCCGAGGAGAAATTCAAGGAAGCTGCTGAAGCCTACGAAATATTGAGCAACCCTGAAAAACGTCAGCGGTACGATCAGTTTGGCCATTCAGGAATGAACGGGAATGCTGGCTTTGGAGGTCACGATATGTCGATGGACGACATTTTCTCGATGTTCGGCGACATTTTCGGAGGTGGTGGCTTTGGCGGTTTTGGTGGTTTCGGAGGTGGTTCACGCGCCCGTGGCCCACGTCAGCACCGTGGATCGGACCTTCGGGTTAAAGTTAGCCTCACCCTGAACGAAGTATTAAATGGCGTTGAGAAAAAGATTAAAGTAAAGAAATACGTTCCCTGTACACACTGCAGTGGAACCGGTGCGCAGGGCGGATCGTCCTACTCAACTTGTTCAACCTGCCGTGGTTCGGGTCATGTTACCCGTATTCAGAATACACTTCTGGGACAAATGCAAACCACAGCCACCTGTCCTACCTGTAACGGCGAAGGACAAATGATCACAAACAAGTGTACTCATTGCCAGGGCGAAGGTGTTGTTCGCGACGAGGAAGTAATCAGCATCCGCATCCCGGCCGGAGTGGGCGAAGGAATGCAGCTGAACGTTTCGGGAAAAGGAAACGCCGGACGACGCGGTGGTATTAACGGCGATTTATTTGTTGTTATTCAGGAAGAAGAGCACAAAGAACTCATTCGCGATGGAAACAACCTTGTCTATGATCTTTTCATTACTTTCCCTGAAATTACGCTGGGAACAACGAAGGAAATCCCAACAGTTGACAGCAAAGTAAAGGTAAAGATTGAAGCTGGCACGCAACCCGAAAAAATACTCCGTTTGCGCGGTAAAGGATTACCTGATGTAAACGGCTATGGCAAAGGCGATTTGCTGGTTCGCGTTCATGTTTGGATACCCAAAAAGCTGAACTCTGAAGAAAAGAAAATGCTTGAGAAACTTCAGACAATGCCCTCATTCAGCAGTGATCCTGACCAATCTGACAAGAATATTTTTGACAAAATGAGGGATATTTTTGATTAACGAAATAGTGTCCATGTAAAAAGAAAAACCGAAAGCAATATTCATTAAAGCTTTCGGTTTTTCTTTTTACACGCTTTCCCAATTTATTCCATAATATTCTGAGCATTCAAGGCTTCCCTGTATTTACGGGCGTTCTCGTTGTGTGCAGACAAAGTTTTTGCAAAATTGTGGTACCCCGAAAAATCTTCACGTGCACACATATACAAATAAGGCGTTTTGGCTGCATTCAAAACTGCATCGATACAGGTAATCTCAGGAAAATTGATTGGGCCAGGAGGCAATCCCGGATATTTGTAGGTATTGTAAGGCGAGTCAACAGCCAAATGACTGTTCAGCACGCGTTTGATCCGGAAGTTGCCAAGAGCAAATTTCACAGTCGGATCGGCCTGTAACGGCATTCCCCGCTTAATCCGGTTCAGGTATAATCCGGCAATAATTGGCCTTTCATCCTTTTTATTACTTTCTTCCTGAACAATGGAGGCAACAGTCATCACTTCTTCAGGTGTTAAACCTAATGCAACGGCTTTTGCCCGCCGGTCATCGTTCCAGAAATGTTTGTATTCCATCGCCATTCGTTCAAGAAACTGATCGGGAGTGGTGGTCCAGTAAAACTCATAGGTGTTTGGAATGAACATACAATGAAAAGTATGCTCGTTAAAACCGTACTTCTCAAATACTGCCGGATCAGTAAATTTCTTTAGCAAAGTAACCGAATCGGGCTGAATATACTTTGCAACAGCGCCAGCCAACTCAGCAATAAAACGAAGGTTATTGAAAGTAACTTCAACGGGTTGCTGGTTACCCGAGCGAAGCATATTTAAAATTTCATTGGTATTCAATCCTTTGTCGAGCAAATACTTACCAGGTTTTATCATCTGTGGATATTTCTTACGCTTTGCAACCCAGTCAAAAGCCGTGTAATTCATAATAATTTCATGCTTTTTCAGGCTGTCTTTTACCTGCTCGTAAGTGGCATGCAGCGGAATAATGATACTTCCGGGAACATTGATGTTAGGCTCAAAAATGTACTTATAAAGTTGATATCCACGAAATACGCCTCCGGTAACAGCAATAACAAATATTATAAAGAACCATTTATTCAATCGGGGAAACAACATAAGTTCATTTTTTTGGATTAAATCCATGTTTGTCCTGGTTTTTCCGATAAAAATAATCATTTCATCCGAAGTACCTAACTTCCGGCATAAAGTTAAAACAAGAGTTTATCAACGTATTTCTAATTATCAATACTTTAATCCGGATATGTTTTTGACAACTTACAGTTTAGGCTGAACCCAATTTTATCTGTCAGAAAGCCATAAACAACCAATGCCGGTTTTATCAACTTTTTCTTAATTTCCAACTGAATGAAACACACACACCTTCTGTTTGGTCGAATTTGCTTATTTTCGCTAAAGTTTTAAAATGCAGTCAAAAACAAACACATATGCACCAAGTTAAGTTATCAGAAAACATTTTTTATCTCGGAGTAAACGATCGCAGAACACAGCTATTCGAAAATCTGTGGCCAATTCCTCATGGAGTTTCCTATAATTCCTACCTTATTGTTGACGAAAGGATTGCCCTGATCGATACCATTGAACGTGCTTTTATTGACGACTATCTCGATCAGATTGAAATATTGACCAATGGCCGCCCTATTGATTACCTGGTGATTAACCATATGGAACCCGACCATTCGGGAGCACTGAAAGCTGTTGTGGCAAAATATCCTGAAATTACCCTTGTTGGCAACAAAAAGACCTTCGACATGGTGGCCAACTATTACAAAATCAGCGAAAACATGCTGGAAGTTTACGACGATTCGGAACTCCCATTAGGAAAACACCGGTTGTCGTTTACTACGATCCCGATGGTGCACTGGCCCGAAACAATGGTGACTTTTGAAAATACAAATAAGATATTGTTTACCGGCGATGCTTTTGGCTCGTTTGGCACACTCGACGGTGGAGTTTTTGACGATGAATTGAACCTGGCGCATTATGAAGAAGAGCTGATGCGCTACTTCACCAATATTGTGGGTAAATATTGTCCGCACACACAGCGTGCCCTGAAAAAAGTTCAGACTTTGGATGTGAAAATGCTGGCAGCCACCCATGGTCCGATCTGGAGGAGCAATCTCAGCTATATTCTCGATCGTTACGAAAAATGGAGCACATACACCACCGAACCTGGTGCTGTAATCGTTTATGGCTCGATGTATGGAAACACAGCAAAGATGGCCGATGTGATTGCCCGTCAGCTTGCCGTTCGCGGAGTAAAAAACATCAGGGTTTACGACGCTTCCAAAACACACGCTTCATACATCATTAGTGATATTTTTAAATACAAGGCATTTATTGTGGGCAGTGCGGCCTACAACAACGAGCTTTTCCCTTCGGTAGAGAATCTGGTGACTAAGATTGAACACTACGGAATAAAAGACCATCTGCTGGGCATTTTCGGATCGTTTGGGTGGAATGGCGGCGGAGTGAAAAACCTGCAGAAATTTGCTGAAAACATTAAATGGGAAGTGGTTTATCAGCCCGTTGAAGAAAAAGGAACATTAAAAGCCGACAAATATCAGCAATGCATTGATTTGGCTAACGCCATGGCCGATAAGCTGATGGCCTGAATTACTGAAGGATTGAATTAAAATCAGTCCATCCATCCTTCATTCCTTCTGTCTTTTGTGCAAAACTATTCGGGTTTTCGCTCTGAAATCCGGAGGGAGAAAATATCTTTGCAGATCAAAATTTAAAAGTATGCAAACCTGGTTCGAGTGTAAAGTAAAATATGTAAAAATCGACGATGATGGCCGTGAGCGTAAGGTAAGCGAAGTTTACCTGGTGGATGCCGTCACGTTTACCGATGCTGAAACACGCATTATTCAGCAACTAAAGACAATGGTTCGGGGTGAATTTGTTGTCGATAACATCAAAAAATCGAATATCGTTGAAATATTCCCGCACGAAGATGGGGAATGGTGGTACAAAGCAAAAATTGCCATTGTAACCATCGACGAAAATGCCGGAAAGGAAAAGAAAATCAACAACTACTTCCTTGTAGCTGCCGACGATATTAAACAGGCCCTACAGCGCCTTGAGGAAGGCCTTTCGTACATTCTGGTGCCTTATCAAACTACTTCGCTGGCGGTATGCAATATTGTGGATGTATTCCCCTATTTTGGCGACGATGCCAATAAACCTGTTCCATCGAACCTGAAACCCTTGAAGGAAGTGACCAAACCACAGGTTTTTGAAGACGAAGATCTTGATGTGGTTTACAATGCTGACGAAGAAGAGGAAGAAGAAGTCCACGACGAAGAAACTGACGATCAGGAATAGTTCCAGACAATTACGGGTTGGAATTCTGTTATAAAAAGTAATGCTGGGGAATCAAGATCTCCCCAGCATTCTTTTTGTCAAACAAAAAACTATCCCTTTAAACCACCATATTTAAACCTTTTCGAAGGTCGATTTTTTGAGTTTGATCATCACTTTATAGAAATTAAACCGGTCGCGTTGTGCCGGATCAAATTCATAATAAGCATTGGCAACGCGACAAATATCTTTTACCTCGGTATAAATGGCATTAATTTCATGTTTCAGTTCAGCACTCAGCTGGTCTTTCCCATGCGAAATATCGAAGCAATTCTTTAAATCCTTCAACTGTTCCTTATAAGAAAGCAAGCGGGTTACCAAATTCTCGTTAATACCTCTCGACCGAATTATTTGGTGTAATTCAGGAGTCATATTCCGTTTGAACGTAGCCATCATTTTGTACAGGCTGAAAAGATCTCCATTTTTAGCTTCGCTGAAAAAATCAACATATCCCAGATTTTCAAAAGCTTCATCCAGAAAATCTTTGTCATGTTTGAAATCAACTTTTAACTCAGCCCGAAAAACGCTCACATCTTTCAGTGCAGAAACCATCAATTCATAGAACTGGCTGTGCATTTCAAGATGCTCACTAATCGATTCGTGAGTAAAATACTGATTCATAATTCTGTCAATTCGTTCTTTCAGGTTGGAAGCATAATCAGGCGACCAGTTCCGTCTGATGGAAGAGAGTTCGTAGATGTTCTCGCTGAATGATTGAGCGATTTTTCTGCACGTCAGAATCGTTGCAGTTCCGGTTAGGCAAGTTGATATGACATTCATAATCGCAGTTTTTGAATTATTGATATGTACATTAAAATATACGAAATAATATCCGGAAAAGCTATGTTTAATTAGGTTATTATCAGAAACATGTTGAAGAAAACAATACCAGGCAGGCGGCACTATTCAAGGCTGCTTAAACAAAAAAAGAACCCCTGATCAGCATAATTCTGATCAGGGGTTCCCGTATAATTTGCAAACAGCTGAACGATTAGTTGTTCTTTGCTGTGCGTTTACGCTCGTGTTCCTTCAAGTAAATCTTACGCATCCGGATTGACTGTGGCGTTACTTCAACCAGTTCGTCGCTGTTGATGTACTCAAGCGCTTCTTCCAAACTGAACTTGATTGGCGTAATGATTCTGGCTTTCTCATCAGATCCCGAAGCACGAACATTGGTCAGTTTTTTCGATTTACAAACGTTAATTGTCAAATCATCGGCACGCGAGTTTTCACCAATCACCTGTCCTTCGTACACTTCCTGTCCCGGGTCGATAAAGAATGAACCACGGTCCTGAAGCTTCCAGATGGAATACGCAAATGCTGCACCTGTTTCCAATGCAACCAGCGAACCATTATTACGGATTTCAATCGGGCCTTTGTAAGGCTGGTATTCGATAAAACGGTGATTCATAACCGCTTCGCCGGCTGTTGCAGTAAGCATATTAGTACGCAAACCAATAATACCGCGTGAAGGTACCATGAATTCAAGATGAATGCGATCACCTTTCCGTTCCATATTACGCATCTCACCTTTTCTGGATGAAACCATTTCAACCACCTTTCCTGAATATTCTTCAGGAACATCGACGTGCATTTCTTCAATTGGCTCGCACTTTTCACCAGCAATATCCTTGAAAAGCACCTGTGGCTGACCAACCTGCATCTCGTATCCTTCTCGGCGCATGGTTTCAATCAAAACTGACAAGTGCAGCACACCACGACCGTAAACCAGATATGAATCTGCTGAATCGGTAGGCATAACACGTAAAGCCAGGTTTTTCTCCAATTCCTTTTCCAGACGGTCTTTCAGGTGTCGCGAAGTCACGAATTTTCCTTCTTTTCCGTAGAACGGAGAGTTGTTAATCATGAACATCATGCTCATGGTTGGCTCATCAACAGCAATTGGATCAAGCGGTTCAGGATTTTCGTAATCGCAAACGGTATCGCCAATATCGAATCCGTCGATTCCAACCATTGCACAAATATCTCCTGAAGTCATTTGCTCAACTTTCTGGCGACCAAGGCCAGTGAATGTATGTAATTCTTTGATTCGTGTTCGTTTAACCGATCCATCGCGTTTAACCAGTGTAACATTCATTCCTTCGCGTAAATCGCCACGATGAATACGGCCAATAGCAATACGGCCAACATACGATGAATAGTCGAGTGAAGTAATCAGCACTTGAGGTGTTCCCGGATTGGCAACCGGTCCCGGAATATATTTGATGATCGCATCGAGCAATGGCCCAATATTATCAGCCGGATTTTTCCAGTCGTCCGACATCCATCCTTGTTTGGCCGAACCATAAATCGTAGGGAAATTCAACTGCTCTTCTGTAGCATTCAAGCTGAACATCAGGTCGAAAACCTGCTCATGAACTTCTTCAGGACGGCAGTTCGGTTTATCCACCTTGTTTACAACTACAATTGGTTTCAGTCCCAAAGCAAGTGCTTTCGACAATACGAAACGGGTTTGTGGCATGGTTCCTTCAAAGGCATCAACCAAAAGCAAAACACCGTCAGCCATATTCAATACACGCTCAACCTCACCTCCAAAGTCGGCGTGACCAGGAGTATCTATAATGTTGATCTTGATATCTTTATAAATTACTGAAACATTCTTGGCCAGAATGGTAATTCCTCGTTCTCGTTCCAGATCGTTGTTATCCAGAATCAACTCTTGTTTCTTTTCGTGTTCCTTGATGGTATTACAATGGTAAATCATCTTGTCAACCAGAGTTGTCTTTCCGTGGTCAACGTGCGCAATAATCGCAATGTTTCTAATCTTCTGCATAGGTTTCAAAAATGAAGGCGCAAAGATAGCCGAATAATGCTACCGAAACGTTATTTACGTGATCCATCAGGTTAAGTTTGTGTAAATCTTACTCTTTTAACAATTAAGGCACATTCGGACATAAAAAAGGCGGAGAATTTCGAAATAAAATTCTCCGCCTTTTAGGTTCAACGAGCTTCTCTAATTATTGGATTGAGACTGTGATTTATAAATTACCGGACTTTTTCTTACCGTGTTTATGATGGGTGTTTGTACCGAATCGTTCTGAAAACTGGTTACATCGCCCGAACAATTCGTAAAATAAACCCACCGGCCCATATCCTGAAACCGGTAAACTTTACATCCGTCATGTTCGAACAGGTAATCAACCGCATAAGTTCCATTATTTGAAGGCTTTAGTGTGGAAATTGGCTGATTGATGCCGCATGAATTCAGCAACAAAACGAAAAGTACTAATCCTGAAGACTTTATTAATGTTTTCATATTCAAGTTTGGTGTTAAAGGTTGTTGACTTCGCTGCCAAACTGAATATTTCATAATTTAAGTGATCTTCAGAAAGGCAGTTTATTTATGCCTTTTCTTCAATTCGCGTGCCAAGTCCTCAATCCGGTAGCCTTTATGTGTAAGCAAAACGATGAGATGATACAACAAATCTGCGCCTTCGTAAAGGAAATTCTCATCGTCGTTGGCCATAGCTCCAATAATGGTTTCAACAGCCTCCTCTCCCACTTTTTGGGTAATTTTGCGTGTTCCTTTCTGAAACAACGAAGTGGTGTACGAACCCTCAGGCATCTCAATTTTGCGCTGATCTATAAAATCCTGAAGATATTCCAGGAACTGAATATCGCTCTCTTCGTTTGCCTCGCCCCAGCAGGTATCGTCGCCAGTGTGGCAAACCGGGCCAACCGGGTTAACTTTGATCAAAAGCGTATCATTGTCGCAATCCGAAGCAATCGAAACTACATTCAGGAAATTTCCCGATTCTTCGCCTTTGGTCCACAACCGGTTTTTTGTGCGACTAAAAAAAGTTACCTGACCGGTCTCTTCGGTTTTAGCCAAGGCTTCTTCGTTCATAAAGCCCAACATCAAAACCACGCTGGTTGTATTATCCTGAATGATGGCAGGAATAAGGCCATTGAGTTTTGTATAATCTAATTCTGTATTTTCCATATTATTTTATGTATTTATTTTTAATTGCCACAATGATTTAGCATGATTCAGAAACATTCGTTATGATTGGAGCTTCTGCAAATCATACTCATTTCATTCTAAGATTTTCAGTCAATTGATTCTTTTGAATATTCCCGAACAAATTTGCAGTGAGAACGAGCGAGATATAATTTCCACCGAAATCGGTTCCTCCACTGTTTTTATAATTCACAAAATTGTATTTTGCCTGAATACCAAGATAGTTGAATTTCTTGCCACAAAATCGGTAGCCAAGTCCAAAGTTAAGATTTAACGAGTTTAGCGACTTGCCTTTTATTTCTTTTTCAGTATTCCCTTCAACAACATCGAAGCCGTCATATGCTATTCCACCAACAAGATCAAATTCACTCCGCTTTTTCCTGGACAACTCGTATGCTAAATCCAGTCCAACGTAGCCACCCAGATAGTGGTCTGTTATTTTAGGCTCGCCCTGATAGATAATCTGGTATTCTTTCCTTGTATTCCCCGACCTTAACAAAATTGACAAATCGTACTGCACTTTATTAACTTTATACCCAAACTGAACTCCAAACTGTGGTTTAACACCAATGTATTCCAACAAATTGCCAGATGGAATCATTACCCCAGACATAAACCCGATATTAGCCTCCCCCATTCGGTTTGCTTTTCTGGTCTGCTCCTGATACATCGTATGTAATTTCGTTCCGGCAATTTCCTGACTCTTCAGTAATTTCCAAAAAGCATCTGATTGATTGGAATATAGCAAACAAAACGCTTTTTCTATTGGCTGAAGTGTTCCGCTTTCAAGCATAGAATTTGCCCACAACACAGTCAAATCATCAAAAGGTGAGTTCAGCGGAATGTATCCAAAAGGTATTTTGTAACGTTCGTAAACCAATTTTGAATTTGATTCCTTTGCATAATCCAATCGGTCCAGGTAAAGAAAAATGTAGTTTAGCAAGTAATCCCGCTCCATCCATTCTTCTGAAAATGCCTTATTCTGAATTTGCATCAAAACTTTTAATCTGAATACGGGTTCTGTTACGCCACAAAATTCTTCCCATTTATTGCAAACTACGTTTATCGAATCGTAATTCCTACTGTTAAAATAACGGTCAATCAGCCGGGATGAATTGTATGCAACATTTTCACAATTAGGGCTTTGTGACAACAATTCACTTTCAATATTTCTTTGGGCAGAAACAGATAAGACAAAACAAAAGAAGATTAAAACTGAGAAAAGTTTCATAAAACTAAAGATTACAGTCTGATAGGAATATTTTTTGACTGAAGATAATGTTTCAAATCTGGAATGGCAATTTCCTTGTAGTGAAAAATGCTGGCAGCCAATCCTGCGTCGGCTTTCCCTTCTGTGAATACATCCACAAAATGATCCATATTTCCGGCTCCTCCGGAGGCGATGATCGGAATACGCAGCATATCAGACATTTTCGCAAGTTCCTTATTGGCAAAACCCGCCTTGGTCCCGTCATGGTTCATCGAAGTGAACAGGATTTCGCCTGCACCACGGCTCTCACCTTCCTTGGCCCACGAGAACAATTCCTTGTCTGTCGGAATACGGCCACCATTTACTGTAACTGTCCAATAGTCGTTTTCACCGCGAGCATCAATCGCTAAGACCACAAACTGACTGCCAAAATTCAGGGCCAGATCATCAATCAGCTTCGGATTGCGCACGGCTGAGGAATTAATGCTTATTTTATCGGCACCGGCACTTAGCAAAGCATCGGCATCTTTCAGCTCGCTAATTCCACCGCCAACGGTAAACGGAATATTGATTTCGCGGGCGATGCGTTTCACCAGTTCCACAAAGGTTTTGCGACCTTCGTGCGTGGCAGTGATGTCGAGGAAAACCAGTTCGTCGGCTCCCTGCTCAGCATACAGCGCGCCCAGTTCAACCGGATCGCCAACGCTTTTAATATTCACAAAGTTGATGCCTTTCACGGTCTGACCGTCTTTGATATCCAGGCATGGTATAATTCGTTTTGCTAACATTTTAGTTCCAGGTTTCAAATTCCAAATTCCAGGTTTTTAGGCACCTAGAAATTTTGATATTTCTTTTAAGCTAATTCTCCCTTCATAAATCGCCTTTCCGGTGATTACGCCCAGAATACCCATTTCGTTGAGCTCATAAATATCTTTCATTGTGGCAATTCCACCGCTGGCGATAAGTTCGAGGTTTGGAAATTGTTCCATTATTTCTTTGTACAAATCGGTGCTGGGGCCAGTTAACATGCCATCGCGTGCAATGTCGGTGGAGATTACTTTCTGAATTCCTTTTTCAGTATAACTTTCGATAAAATCTAGAATCGGCAACTCTGATACTTCCTGCCAGCCACTCACCGCGATCTTTTTGTCTTTGGCATCGGCGCCCAAAATGATTTTCTCCACGCCGTAAGTTTCGATCCAGTGCAGGAATGTTTCCCGATCTTTCACGGCAATGCTGCCGCCGGTAACCATTTGGGCTCCGCTTTCGAATGCAATGCGCAAATCATCGTCCGATTTCAGTCCACCGCCAAAATCGATCACCAAACTAGTTTTCGTGGCAATGGTTTCCAACACTTTGTAGTTGACAATGTGTTTCGCTTTGGCTCCATCCAAATCAACCAAATGCAATCGTGTGATTCCAGCATCCTCGAACATTTTAGCCACCTCCAGAGGATTCTCGTTGTAAACCGTTTTCTGGTTGTAATCGCCTTGCGACAGCCGAACACATTTGGCGTCTATAAGGTCAATGGCAGGTATTATTGTTATCATATTAGCCTCCCTCTAGCCCCCTCCGAAAGAGGGGAACAGATTTTCAGTAATTATATGGTTCGTCTCATTTTTGCACCAACATCCCTCCCCTTCGGGGAGGTTAGGAGGGGCTTCTATATTTTCAAAAAATTCTCTAAAATCCTCGCCCCAACAGTTCCACTTTTTTCAGGATGAAATTGGGTGGCGTAGAAATTGTTTTTGTGCAAAGCCGCGCTAAACGGATTGATGTAATTGCAAACAGCCGCAGTATGCTTGCCCACAGCGGCATAATACGAATGCACAAAATAGACGTACTGATTATCGATTGACGGATCGAAAATACCGCTCTTCAGTTGGCTAATGCTGTTCCATCCCATGTGCGGTACTTTGGTCACAAATTCCATTCCCGGTTCAGGAATAAAGCGCTTTACCCTCTCTTCGAAGATGCCCAAACATGGGGTATCGCCTTCTTCTGAGTGACTGCACATCAATTGCAAACCAAGGCAAATACCCAAAACCGGCTGTTTCAATTCTGGAATCAACTTGTCCAGTCCTTCTTTTTTCAGGTAAGCCATGGTAGTGCTGGCCTCGCCCACTCCCGGGAAAATCACTTTGTCAGCCTTGCGGATTTTGTCGTGATCTCCGGTGATTTCAGCAGAAATGCCCAATCTTAGTAAAGCGTTGTTTACCGATTCGATATTTCCGGCGTTGTATTTGATAATGACAATGTTCATGTTTTTTTCTTGTTAACCAGAGAACAACGAAATCAATCTCTTAGTAAATTTACTCTCATAAACGGCGCGTTCTTCTAACGGTTAGGAATCCGGTTTCTCAATCCGGCAATGGCAGTTCGATTCTGCTACGCGCTACTTCTATTTCAACAGTTCAGCAATTACCGACTTCATTTCAGCGAATTCTTCTTCCTTATACAATCGCGTCATATACACGATTTTTCCTGTTTTGTCGATGATTACATTTCGGGTTACGCCTGCATTTTTCTCTGCAAACTGATAAAAAATACTGCCTTTCGGATCGAGCAACAATGGATAAGTCACCGGAATCTGTTTGGCAAATGCCTGAACTTTTTCAACCGGCTCGTCGAGGTCAATCCCGTACAAAGCAAAGTTTTTGTTGTCCTTATATTTCTTCCAGATGTCGGCTTCAATGTGCGGCATTTCCTTGCGACACACGCCACACCAACTGGCCGTAAACTGAAGCATCACAACTTTGCCCTTCAAATCAGACATTTTAACTGTTTTGCCATCGGCAGCAGTGGTCGTAAAATCGGGTACTTGCTGTCCAATTTTTACGACATAACCATAATCCGCAGGAATTTCCTTAGCAATGGTTTGTGCTATTCCTGAAATACTTAACCCCATCATTAGCAATAAAATTAGTTTTTTCATAGTGTATGTTTAGCTAAAAACAACTGTTCGATTGTTGTAAACCAATATTTTATGGTCGATGTGCTTGCTGACCGCTTTCGAAAGCACAATTTTCTCCAGGTCGCGACCTTTTCCTACCAAATCGTTTACAGTATCCTTATGACTGATTCGGGTCACATCCTGCTTGATAATTGGCCCGGCATCGAGCTCGGTAGTTACGTAATGGCTGGTGGCACCAATAATTTTTACACCTCGTTGATAGGCCGCATGATACGGTTTTGCTCCTACAAATGCCGGCAAGAACGAATGATGAATATTGATGATCCTGTTCGGATAATGCGTAATAAACTCATCGCTGATGATTTGCATGTAGCGCGCCAGAACAATAAAATCGATCTTGTATTTATCCATCAGGGCAATTTCCTGGGCTTCCAGTTCGGCCTTGTTATCTTTCGTTACGGGAAACATGTGGTACTCAATATCAAACCGGCGGGCAACATCGGCCATATCCGGATGGTTACTGATAATGACGGGAATATCAACATTCCACTCACCAGCCGTATAGCGCGCCAAAAGGTCGAACAAGCAGTGCGACATCTTCGAAACAAAGATCGCCATCCTTGGCTTTTCTTCCGAAAAATGAAGCTCGAAAGTCATTTGGTGTGTCACCGCGATGAGTGTCGAAAAATAGTCTTTGATTTTGGCTTTCGGGATGTTAAAATTCGCCAAATCCCACTCCACACGCATATAAAACAGCCCCTCTTCACGATCGACATGCTGATCGAGGTACAAAATATTCCCGTTGTTGGAATTGATAAACTCGGTCACCAATGCCAAAAGTCCCTGTTTGTCAGGACAATGAATCAAGAGAATAGCCGTTGATTTACTTTTATCTACAGTCATATTTTAGGTTTTAACCAAATAAGTAATCAGAGAACACTGAGAAAACACAGAGTTCTTGTATTGATCTTTTTGAATTTATAAAGTTCCCTTTGTTGATGGTAATTCAAAGTTAAACACGTCTTTTCTGATTGCCATCTTCAACGCACGAGCCAACGCTTTGAAAATACCTTCAATCTTGTGATGTTCGTTGGTTCCTTCGGCCTGAATATTTAGGTTAGCCAAAGCTGTGTCGGAAAACGATTTGAAGAAATGAAAGAACATTTCGGTTGGCATGTCGCCCACTTTTTCGCGCTTGAATTCGGCATTCCAAACAATCCACGGACGACCACCAAAATCGATGGCCACCTGCGCCAGACAATCGTCCATTGGCAGACAATAGCCATAGCGCTCAACGCCGCGTTTGTCGCCCAAAGCCAGCCTGAAAGCTTCACCCAAAGCCAAACCGGTATCTTCAATGGTGTGGTGTTCGTCCACTTCCAAATCACCATCCACCTGAATAGTCAGATTCACTCCGGAATGTCGGGCAATTTGATCGAGCATGTGGTCGAAGAAGCCGACTCCGGTGTGAATATTGCCTTTGCCTGTTCCATCTAGGTTCAGTTCGATGCTGATTTTTGTTTCTTTCGTGTTGCGAACTACCGAAGCTGTACGTTCCGGCGCAGCAACTTTGGCATAAATATCGTCCCAGTCATTGGTAATCAGCGCGCAATATTCAGTCAAACCTTTTTCCTGAAGTTCATTCGCCAACGAACCATCGTTGATCAAAATTCCTTTTGCGCCTAGGTTTTTGGCAAGCAGAATATCGGTCAAACGGTCGCCAATCACATAGCTGTTGTCCAGATCATAGCTTCCATCCATATATTTTCCGAGCATTCCGGTTCCGGGTTTGCGGGTCGAAGCATTGTCGTGTGGAAAGTGGCGGTCGATCAGAATGTCGTCGAAAACCACGCCTTCATTTTCAAAAGCTTTCAGCATTTTGTTGTGCGCAGGCCAAAACGTGTCTTCGGGGAAACTGGCTGTACCCAATCCATCCTGATTGGTAACCATCACCAGTTCATACGACAGGTTTTTGGCAATAAAATGCATATTGCGAAACACCTTCGGCAAATACTCCAGCTTTTCCAGCGAGTCGATCTGCTCATCGGCAGGCTCAACGATTAAAGTGCCGTCGCGGTCAATAAATAATGCTCGTTTCATAAAAAAAAAAATTTCCAATAATGAATAACCAATATCGAATATCCAATTATTTGGACAGTTTTGATTGTGCTGTTTTCACACTTTTTGCAAATATTGCTATTAGTTCTTCATTCTCCTGAAAAACCGGAGCTATAATATCTTCTTTTACTATTCCTTTTCTTCTAAATATCTTAAGGCAAACTTTTGTTTCACGAAGTTCTTTCAGGAGAATCTGAACTTTATGAATAAAATCCTTTTGTGATTCTCCTGACTGGGCTTCTCCGTATAGCAATGCAGGAGCCGTACAACTTCTAATTCCCTGGCTTCCCAAGTGATTAGCCAACTTTGTATTTGGAAGTTGTTCAATTAAATCACTCACCAAAATTGCAAATTCAATCAACCGATCCTCCAAATCATACTTCTTTGGTTCCATATTATGTTTTTCTGGTTATTGATTATTCAATATTGGTTATTGGATATTCTTTAGATTAATTTTTTTAGCGCTTTTCTCAATTTCTTGTTTTCTTTTGGCGACCCAATTGTGATTCGCAAACAGTCGTCGCACAAAGCAACTTTTGAGCGGTCGCGAACAATGATTTTTTGTTCTGTCAAGTACTCGTAAATACCACGGGCATCGTTCATTTTCACCAAAACAAAGTTAGCATCCGACGGGTAAACTACCTGAACAAAAGGAAATTTAAACAGCTTGCGAACCATTTTATCGCGCTCTTCCAAAATTACTTTTACCCATTCTTCCTTTTCGGGAGCTTTGGCCAACAATTCGAGCGCTTTCTTTTGGGTCAGAATGTTGATATTGTACGGATATTTCACCTTGTTGAAAACCTTGATGATTTCGGGCTGCGCAAAAGCCATTCCCAGACGGATTCCGGCCATTCCCCAGGCTTTCGAGAAAGTTTGCAGCACAATCAAATTCGGATAATTATCCAATTCAGGGAGCAAACTGCTTTCCGGAGCAAAATCGATGTACGCCTCATCAACCACCACCAAGCCGTCAAACTCAGTCAACAGTTTGACAATCTCCGCTTTATCCAGCAAATTGGCCGTTGGGTTATTGGGCGAACAAATGAAAATCGCTTTGGTGTAAAGGTTTGCCGCATTCAGCAAATCGGCGGCCTTGAACTGATATTCAGCATTCAGCTTCACTTTATGCACCTCCACATTGTTGATGTCGGCTGCCACCTGATACATGCCGTAAGTTGGATCGATCGACACCACATTGTCAACGCCCGGCTCGCAAAATGCGCGAAAAAGAATGTCGATGGGTTCATCGCTGCCGTTTCCAAGGAAAATCTTCTCAGGAGCAACCTGCTTAATCTCACCAATTTTCTGCTTTAACGTCCATTGCAATGGATCGGGATAGCGGTTGTAGGGTTTATTAAACGGGTTTTCGTTGGCATCGAGAAAAACCTCGGCCTCGCCCGAAAACTCATCGCGCGCCGAAGAATAAGGTTTCAGCGCTTTTATATTGTTTCTGAGTAGTTTATCTAAGTTCATTTGTGAAAATTGAGTATATTTTGACTATTGTGATCAGAACACAGTTGAAAGCATAGAATGCAATTGAATGCAGTTGTTTTGGCTTCACTGGTGTTTTCCATTCTCTTCATCTCTAATTCTTCGTTCAAGAGCCTGGATATAATTCCAAAGTTTTACTGACAAATCATGAATTTGCTTATCTATGATAAAGAATTGCTGATCGTCAATTAGACTTCGATTCTTCGCTTTTTGAAGCCAAGTCTTAGTTTCGTATATAGAACCTCTGGCAATTATGCAGAACCTACGATTGTCTTTTGCCGACAATCTTCCATAACCTTCAGAGATATTAGCCGCAATAGAATCAGCAGCATCCGTCCATTGTTTTCCGAATCCATTCTTTTCAAAATAGGACCATTTCAAAACAACATCCCAAATATCATCACCAAGTTTCATTGCAAGTTGATAAATTTCCAAATCTTCTAGTTTCATAATAATCAGGTTTAGTTTTCAAACTTTCGCCAGAGAACTTCTATTTTCCAATGTCTTCTACTGCTTTCCATCGCCTTCTATTGCCTTCAGTCTAAGCGTCACCGCATTTTTGTGGGCATTGAGTAATTCGGCGGCAGCCATTTTTTCGATGACAGGACCAAGTTTCATTATTCCTTCCGGTGAAATTTCCTGAAAGGTTATTTTTTTCATATAACTCTCCAGATTCACCCCGCTAAACGATCGTGCCCAGCCATTGGTCGGCAAAGTGTGATTGGTCCCCGAAGCATAATCACCAGCACTTTCAGGCGTATAATTTCCGAGGAAAACCGATCCGGCGTTGACGATCTTTTCAGCAATTTCGAGGTAATTCTCCATCGAAATAATGAGGTGCTCTGGCGCATAAACATTGATCATTTCAATCATTTCGTCCAGCGAATTCAGCACAATGGCGCGGCTATTCTGCAAAGCTTTCTCGGCAATAGCCTGACGTGGGAGTTCATTCAACTGAGCGATCAATTCCTTTTCAACGCGATCGACCAGGTCCGCATTGTTGGTCACCAAAATCACCTGACTATCGGGACCGTGCTCGGCCTGCGACAACAAATCGGAAGCAATAAATGCCGGATTTGCCGATTGGTCTGCCATTACCGCCACTTCCGAAGGACCGGCAGGCATATCAATGGCCACATCGCTGATGCTTACCAACTGCTTGGCAGCCATCACGTACTGGTTGCCGGGGCCAAAAATTTTGTCCACTTTCGGAACTACATCCACCCCGTAAGCCATCGCGGCAATCGCCTGAATTCCTCCAAGTTTGAATACTTTGGTAACACCTACATGCTGCGCTGCAAACAAAATAGCCGGATTGACTTTGCCTTCTTTGTCAGGAGGCGTACAAAGCACAATTTCTTTGCAACCCGCAATTTTTGCCGGAATCGACAGCATCAGAACCGTTGAAAACAGTGGCGCCGATCCTCCGGGAATGTACAAACCAACCTTTTCAATGGCGACTGGTTTCTGCCAGCACACCACGCCCGGAGTTGTCTCAATCCGCTTGATTTCCGGCATTTGCATTTCGTGAAATTTGAAAATATTGGCTGCCGCAATTTCAATCG
This sequence comes from Prolixibacteraceae bacterium, assembly GCA_963678915.1. Taxonomy (GTDB): domain Bacteria; phylum Bacteroidota; class Bacteroidia; order Bacteroidales; family Prolixibacteraceae; genus Aquipluma. Next base: position 3,662,616 of record OY787458.1, on the reverse strand, counting down.
CACTCTTCAATTCAGGATTTAACGAGCTGGCAGCTTCGGCAAATTCGCTTTCAGAAACAGTGAAATTCTGAATAAACACACCGTCGAACTTTTCGGTGTATTTCTGAATGGCCTTAATTCCGTTTTGCCTGATGTCGGCAAGTATTTGCGAAACCGAAGCCGTGAGCTGGCTCACGTCAAACATGGGGCGCTTCAGAATCTCGTCCCATTCAGCTTTCGGGGGATTGTTAAACCGTTTCACTATTTTTTCTTTTTACAGGTATCAATTTAAGGGCGATGGCGTTGCCAGCAAACAGCAATAAAATGCCTGAAAGCGCAACGATTGTCCATTCGTAATTTTCGAAAAACGACGAAATAACCAGTGCAATCACCGGGGTGAGCAAAGTGGCGTATCCGGCGCGGTCGGGACCAATATCGCCAACCAGTTTCAGGTAAACCGAGAATGCCACAATCGAACCGAAAACAGCCAGATAAAGCAACGACAAAACGTAGGGCAAAGTTGGCTCAAACGAGAAACTTTTTCCAGAAAGCGGCACCATCAGCATCATAGCCAAACTTCCGTAGGTCATGCTAAAGGCATTGGTTTGCAGCACAGGCAGCTTCTTCGACTGGTTGAATTTCGAAAGAATGTTTCCCAACGAAGCCAGAATAATTGATCCGAAGCAGAACATCAATGCCTGGAAACCAAAACTCAACTCCTCAGCGCTTTTCAATTCGTGGCTGTAGATAAGCACTGTTCCCAATATTCCCAATACAGCGCCGGCAAGCACTTCAGGACGCAGCTTGCCTTTCAGCAAAAAATAATTAAAGAAAATATTGGCAAAAATGGAGAGTGAGAAAATGATGGCCACTACACCACTGGACATGCTTGTTTCGGCCAAATAAACCAGCCAATAATTAAACCCAAACAAAATCAATCCTTGCAAAACCATGCGTAAATGTTCGGCAAACGTGTATCTCATGTTTAGTTTTTTTAAGCCGCAAAACGCAAGCAGCAACACTCCGGCGATGAAAAACCGGTAGGCCACCGACACCAGCGGATCGACCTGCCCCAACTGAAATTTGATGGCAAACCAGGTTGATCCCCAGATAAAGCAGGGAATGACAAAAAATATGATTTGTTTGAGCTTCATTCGTTTAGAAAATCATTTTCTCGATTGGGATAACCAAAATTCCGGTGGCACCGGCAGCCTTCAATTTGCCGATGATTTCCCAGAAATCTTTTTCGTCGATCACCGAGTGAACCGAACTCCAGCCTTTTTCGGCCAAAGGCATCACCGTCGGACTTTTCATGCCGGGCAAATACGATTCGATTTCAGCCAGCTTTTCGTTGGGCGCATTTAACAAAATATATTTCTTCTTTTCAGCCCTTTGAACCGATTCCATTCTGAAAATCAATTCATCCAGAATGGCTTGTTTTTCTGCTGAAAGCGTTGGATTGGCAATCAAAACCGCTTCCGATTTCACCACCACTTCCACTTCTTTCAGGCGGTTGCTCACCAAAGTACTTCCTGAACTGACGATATCAAAAATGGCATCAGCCAAACCAATTCCCGGTGCAATTTCCACTGATCCGGTAATCACATGAATCTCGGCATTAATATTTTTTTCTTTGAAAAAATCGCGAAGGATTTCAGGATAAGAAGTGGCGATCTTCTTCCCGTTAAAATACTCAACTCCTTCGTAAACATCGTCCTTCGGAATAGCCAATGAAAGCCGACATTTGCTGAAGCCAAGACGCTTGGCAATGACGACATTCTCCTTTTTTTCGAGCATTTCGTTTTCGCCAACCACGCCAATATCGGCCACGCCCATGGCAACAGCCTGTGGGATATCATCATCACGCAAGAAAAGGGCTTCCAGCGGGAAGTTTGTGGCGGTCGATATCAGTTTCCGTGAACTCAGTGGAAGTTTGACTCCTACTTCGTCGATCAGTTTTAATGAGTCTTCGTTTAACCGACCTTTCGTTTGAACTGCAATTTTTAAAATTCCTTCCATTTTCGGGGGTTTAAAATAAAAAAGGCTTACCGTTTCTGGTAAGCCTTCTGTTGGGTTAATATCTTTGATAAACATCAAAACAATTACAGCCTACCTGCTCGATAGATTTCCATGATGGTGGCCGTAATGTTTGTTTGTTTTAATCATATCAATTTTAATTATACTGCAATGATAGTTATAATCTGAAACTAAAACAAGTTTACAAATTACAGTTTCCCCAACTTTACGTTTTTTTAATATGAATTAACCTGAAAACAGAACCCCCAAAACTTTCATTTTATCTTACTTTTTGGTGAATCAAGCAAATGATTTTAGAAATTTAAAACGATTGTGTATGTTTGTACAATCGATTGCAAAACTAAACTTAAATAAACAAAAATGAAAAGAACACTTTCTTTCCTGCTTGTCTTCATGCTTATTTCAGCAGTTGGTTTTTCAAAAAATCAGCAAGACAAATGTTTTAAACCTAAAGAAATAAAAAAGACAATGCTCAAAGCTGCAATGTGGCAGTTCTCCAATCCAAAACATGAATTATGGGACTGGACCAACGGTGCTTTTTATGCCGGAGTTTCGGCTGCATATAAAGCCTCAGGCGACAAAAATTACCTGAATGCCATGATTGAAATGGGCGAAAAAAACCAGTGGAAACCGGGCCCAAGACTTGAACATGCTGATGACCACGTCATTTGTCAAACATACATTGATGTGTTTCGGGTAAAGAAAGACAATAAAATGATTGATCCGTTTATTGCTCAAATGGATAAATTCATGGCAACTCCATACCAACCAAAAGGAATTCAGAAAATCACCTGGTGGTGGTGTGATGCATTATTTATGGCTCCTCCGGCATTGGTAAAACTTTCGATGACAACCGGAGACAAAAAATATATGGAACACAGCGATAAACTTTATCACGAATGCTATGATATGCTTTACGACAAAGATGAACATCTTTTTGCCCGCGATTTAGGTTACGTGATTAAAGGTGACGCATCTGACCGCAGAGAAGCAAACGGCAAGAAGATTTTCTGGTCGAGAGGAAATGGCTGGGTTATGGGAGGATTAGCTTTACTCCTGAACGAATTACCAAAAGATTACAAAGAGCGTCCGTTTTACGAAAACGTATTTAAAGAAATGGCTGCAAGAATCATCAGCCTCCAGCAAACTGATGGACTTTGGAGGGCAAGTTTACTCGACCCGGCTTCATATCCCGGTGGAGAAGCCAGTGGTTCAGGATTTTACACTTATGCCCTAACCTGGGGAATAAACAATGGCCTATTGGATAAAGCGACATACTTGCCTGTTGTTCAGAAAGCTTGGAAAGGATTGAACACATTAATCCAACCTGATGGACATGTAGGATGGTGCCAGCCAATTGGAGCAGATCCGAAGAAAAATTTCACGGCTGATAGTTGGGAAGTGTATGGTACAGGCGCATTCCTGCTTGCCGGAAGCGAAATTATGAAGTTAAAAAACTAAACAACCTATAAGCTTATCAGGTCGTTTCAGTCAAAAGTTAAGTAATCTTAAAAAAGCCTAATATTTTACAACAAAACAAAATTCAGCTTGTCGCGAATTACAAAAAAATAGTTTCTTTGTGACAAGCAGAATTTAGGCTTTCATAAATGTCAGTATTACACTTTTACTTATATTTGTACAGCCTATTTCAATTTCTGACGGGTTAATATCATTTAGATGTAACTCTTTCCGAAAAGATGGTAATGATACAATGACATCTTTCTTTTTTGAGGAAGATTTGATTATAAAGACGCGTGATTAGCTATGTAAATAGCTAGGTTTTAATTAACCAATTTTGTTTGATTGGTTGATCTTGTTTGTGGTATGAAAAGCCGGCCAGAGGGTCGGCTTTTTTCGTTTGAAACGTTTTGATAATGACATAAAAAAAGCCGCACAAATGCGGCTCTATCTTATATTTTCAATTATTGTCTAACCTAAATAGGTTTTCAGCAATTTACTTCTTGAAGTGTGCCTCAACCGGCGAATTGCCTTTTCCTTGATCTGACGAACCCTTTCGCGGGTTAAACCGAAACGCTCTCCTATTTCTTCAAGAGTCATTTCCTGGCAACCAATTCCAAAAAACATTCGAATGATGTCGCTTTCGCGCTCGGTAAGCGTAGCCAAAGCTCGTTCTATTTCCCGGGCCAACGATTCCATCATCAAAGCACGGTCGGCATTTGGAGAATCATTGTTGATCAGTACGTCAAGCAAGCTGTTATCTTCACCTTCAACAAAGGGAGCATCAACAGAAATGTGACGACCGGAAACCCGAAGGGTATCTGCTACTTTATCTGCCGGTAATTCCAACGCGTCAGCAAGTTCTTCAGGGGAAGGTTTACGTTCGTTTTCCTGTTCAAACTTCGAGAAAGCTTTATTGATTTTATTCAGCGAACCAACCTGATTTAAAGGTAAGCGAACAATTCTCGACTGCTCGGCCAATGCCTGAAGGATAGATTGACGAATCCACCAAACGGCATAAGAAATAAACTTAAAACCTCTGGTTTCATCAAACTTCTCGGCAGCTTTAATCAATCCCAAGTTACCTTCATTGATAAGGTCGGGCAAACTTAATCCCTGATTTTGGTATTGCTTTGCTACAGAAACGACAAACCGAAGATTTGCCCGCGTCAATTTCTCGAGTGCAGCCTGATCACCTTTTTTAATCCGCTGTGCCAACTCCACTTCTTCCTCAACAGTGATAAGCTCTTCTTTACCAATCTCCTGCAGATACTTATCTAAAGAAGCGCTCTCCCGGTTGGTGATCGATTTTGTAATCTTTAATTGTCTCATATACCCTTCAAAAAAATAGCGTGCAAATATAGGCTTTTGAGGTCAATAATTCAAATGGTTTTTTTTCTTTGGTTATTGTTTACAATTTAATAACCAATAGCTTCATTTTATTAGGAATTAATTTCCGAAAACATAGTAAGCAACTTCTCCATTTGGATAAATCCCTTCGACCAATATTCCACCTCTTGAATTTTTAATTATTCGTTTTAAATCCTCGATATCAGAAATAGCACTTTTATTGACTTGCGTTATGATGAATCCCTTCTTTATCCCGGCATCTTTAAATTTGCCATTACCTAGATCCGCAATTTTAACACCATAACGAATCCCTAATTCTGCTTTGTCGCGGTCGGAAACAGCAACAAATTTCGCACCAAAAATATCGTCGGGAGTATCATCGCCCTTCACAATTTCCGTATCTCCGTGCTTGTTACGAAGCGTTACGTTAAATGGTTTCTTTTTATTATCTCTTTTTATTACAATCGTCACTTTATCGCCGGGCCGGTGCTTCCCTATTTGCTCCTGAAGTTCAGCTGTGGAATTTACAGTCACATTATCTACACTGATAATTACATCGTTATCCTGAATTCCGGCCATTTCAGCAGCTCCACCTGGTAAAACACGCCCAATAAACACGCCTTCAATTTTATCCAGATTATATTTTTTAGCTACTTCAGCATTTACATCTCCAATATTTACATTCAACAACGCACGTTGTACATCGCCATATTCCCTGAGATCGGCAACAACTTTCTGTACGATATTCGAAGGTATTGCAAACGAATAACCACTATACGATCCGGTTTGAGAGGCTATTGCTGTATTTATACCAACCAGTTCGCCACGGGTGTTTACCAACGCACCTCCACTATTTCCGGGATTTACAGCAGCGTCGGTTTGAATAAACGATTCTATGCGCATCTGATCGGGATTAATTCCAATATCTCTGCTTTTGGCGCTTACAATCCCTGCTGTAACAGTTGATGTGAGATTAAATGGGTTTCCAACAGCCAGCACCCATTCGCCTAACTTAAGGTTATCCGAATTACTAAAACGCAAAGTAGGTAATCCTGTTGCATCAATTTTAACCAAGGCGATATCTGTTGAAGGATCGGTACCAATCAGCTTGGCTTTAAACTCGCGCTTATCGTTTAACACGACAGAGATTTCGTCGGCTCCGTCAACAACATGATTATTGGTCACAATATAACCATCAGGAGAAATAATTACTCCTGACCCAACACCTTGCCGGATGGGTTCCTGCTGCGAACGTGGTCCGTCCCCAAAAAAGTAATCGAAAATATTGTTGGAACTGTAATAGCCCCCTTTTTGGGTAACTTTAATGTGCACAACCGCATGAACTGAATTTTCTGCAGCAAATGTCAAATCGGGCAATTCACCTGCCCCGGTAGTTGGTAAACTGGCGTATCGCATCGACTGTTCCTGCTGTACAGTCAATATTTTTGGATTATCGAAATACCGTGTGTAAGTCCATAAGGCAATAAATCCGCCAACAAGTGCCACCAACAATGTAAATAATCCTGTTTTTAAATTTTTCATCTCTTTTTACTTTTTGTTGTTAGAAATTTCTGACTTTTTTATTTCGAATTTTAAAGATAACGCATAACATTTATATGTGTTTTAGCATTTGTAATTCATTTAATTTGTTTAACAGATTTTAACAGCAGGTTAAACATTTATATATGCACAAACAGCTAAACGAACTAAATATTTCAATCAAATTTATACGGTCTTAAAGCAAAAATAACGCCGAAATGCTTACCAATAGTCAATAAAATCAAATCCCGAAACTTCTGTAAATTTTGCCTGTGTATTTAACTTCAAATGCTTGGTTGAAGTTCAAATCTACCTATATTTACAAATCAGATAAACCAATAAAAATGACCGGAAGCTATTTCAAGAAATTAGGAGTTTCTTCAAATATCTCAACTTACCTTAGCCGTACACTCATTATTATTACAGTTGCTATTACTGTAATCATTGGAGGGGTTATGATTTTTCAGCAAACCCTGTATTTCAACAAATTAAGCAAACAAAAAAGTGCCGAATACATCCAAAACCAAAAATTATATATTCAGGAAATTGTTAACAATGAACTCGAATATATCCGTATTCAAAACGAATACTTTAAAACGGAAATAAACAACAAAATAAAACATAACGTTTATCAAGCTTACAATACTGCTGAATCCATTTATCAGAAATACTCCGGAAAAAAATCGGAACAAGAGATAAAAGAATTAATTATAGCCACTATCTCGTCGCTCCAATTCGACATGGAATACGAGGAAGTCTTTATCTCTGCATTAAACGGAACTGGTATTTATTACCCCAGAAAGCCTCAGTTTGCAGGCAAAGACATGAGGCAATTCAAGGATTCAAACGGATTACCTGTTATTCAGAAAGAAATAAATCTGCTGGCGCAAAACGAGGAAGGTTTTCTGGATTACGATCTTGGAAATGGAGCAACCACCGAATCGATCCCTCACCGGAAAATAACTTTTGTAAAAAAGTTTGGTCATTTCAATTGGTATTTCGGATCGAAACAATACTTGAATGATTATTTTCCCAAGTTCCTCGACGAAATAGCTCAGAAAATCAGTTCCGTCAGATTCAGGCATGGCGGATACGTTTTTATGAATAATATTGACGGAAAGCCTGTGGTTATGGATGGTGCGGTTTATAAAGGAGATCTGAATATGTTCACCAATACCGACGATCCGAGGCATCCCATATTTTTGCAACAAACCGATGTTGTGAAGAAAAGCCCCGAAGGAGGATATTTTTATTACAAGTGGAATAAAATAAATGAGATTGCAGCTGCTGAAAAATGCTCGTATGTCAAACTATTTAAAGAATACAACTGGATTATTGGAGCAGGATTTTACCTCGACGAGATTGACCAGAGTGTAAAACAACAACAAAAAATGTTGTACGAAGATCAGAAAAAGAGCATTCTTCTGATTCTGGTGATATTTTTCATTCTCCTATTTTCTGAAGCAGTAATTATTTACCAATTCAATCAAAAGTATCGCTCTGATTTTGAGCGCTTTTTCAATTTCTTCTTTTCCCTGCAATCAAACCTCAGCCAGTTAAAAACGTCGGAGCTTCATTTCGACGAATTTAAACGCGCCGGCGAAGCGGCAAACGAAATGGTTTTGTCGCGCAAAGAAATTGAAGAAAAGCTAATCGAAGAACAAAAACGCGCTACCGAGAGCGATCGCCTGAAATCTGCATTTCTGGCCAATATGTCTCACGAAATCCGCACGCCAATGAACGCGATTCTGGGATTCTCCGAATTGCTGGAAGACGAGAGCCAGGATGAACAGGATAAAGCAATATTTATACGGCTCATCCGGAAAAATGGTGAAATTTTGCTCAACCTGATAAACGATATCATCGACATTTCGAAAATTGAAGCCAACCTGTTAACGATCAGGAAAAGATCTGTTCGCCTGAACAACTTTCTGGGAGAAATTAAATATCATTATTCTGAAATAATTGCCGCAAGAAATGATAAAGACATTCAATTCAGAATAGAAAAAAACATCGATGCAGACCAAATTATATCAACCGACGAAATAAGATTGAGACAAATACTTGATAATCTGATAGGAAACGCAATAAAATTCACTTCCTCCGGTTCGGTTGTACTAACTGTTGAAAAAGAAGGCGATTTTATTCACTATAGCGTGGCTGATACTGGAATAGGCATTCCTCAACACCAGCAAACATCAATCTTTGAACGTTTTATGCAGGCAGAACAAGGTCAGGGAACCAACTATGGCGGAACTGGCCTGGGACTGGCCATATCAAAAAATCTGATTGAATTACTTGGTGGGAAAATACATGTCAAATCGGAAGTCGGGAAAGGATCAACTTTCTACTTCTACCTTCCGGTTGATTAGCGGGTTGGAACCTCAAACCACTTATTAACAACTTCTTCCGGTTTGTAATTCTGAATATAATTCATTGCTTCGGCGGCATTATTCGCAATAAAATAAAGTTTACGATAGCTTTCCTTAGCAAATTTCTCATCGTACGAGCGTTCAAACTGACGGAACAAATCGTCATAAAAGCCATTGGTATTAATAAAAACAACAGCCTTGTTGTGATACCCCAACTGTTTCAATGTTATCACTTCCAGAATTTCTTCCAGCGTGCCGAAACCACCAGCCAGCGCAATAAAAGCATCAGACAATTCGCGCATTTTAAACTTACGCTCCATCATGTCTCCGGAAACAATGATTTCATGTGCATGATCGGAAGCCAGATTGAAATCACGTAACTTTTCAGGAATAATTCCTATTGTTTTTGCTCCATTCTTGTTTGCCTCGCGGGTAATTACATCCATCGTTCCAACATTCGATCCTCCGTTTATTAAGCAGTGGTTCGACTGCCCGATAAGCCTGGCCAGATCAACGGCTTCGCTTACATAAACGTCGGCAATTGCATTACTTGAAGAAGAAAAAACACAAATATTCATGGCAACATTCATTTAGGGTTAAAAAAATTTACGATTTACTATTTGAGAGGTATTACTTCACAATAGTAAATCGTAAATAGCTAAATAGTAAATGCTATTAAACGTCAATATTGGCGTAAACTGCGTGGTCTTCAATAAACTGACGTCGTGGCGGAACTTCGTCGCCCATCAGCATACTGAAAATATGATCGGCTTCGGCAGCATTTTCGATGGTAACCTGGCGCAAAGTCCGCTGTTCAGGATTCATCGTTGTATCCCACAACTGCTCGGCGTTCATTTCACCAAGACCTTTATATCGCTGAACATGGATGCCTGATTCTTTTCCTTCGCCCCACTCTTCAATTAAGCGGAGACGTTGTTGCTCAGTCCAGCAATATTCTTCGCGTTTCCCTTTCTTAACGAGGTAAAGCGGTGGTGTTGCAATGTAAACATGCCCACGTTGAATAAGCTCATTCATAAAACGGAAAAAGAAGGTCATGATCAGTGTGGCGATATGGCTACCGTCCACGTCGGCATCGGTCATAATTACTACCTTGTGGTACCTCAGCTTTTCCAAATTCAGTGCCTTCGAGTCATCATCGGTTCCAATAGTGATTCCTAAAGCGGTATAAATATTTCTGATTTCTTCGTTATCAAGTACACGGTGAGCCATCGCCTTTTCAACATTCAGGATTTTACCGCGCAATGGCAGAATGGCCTGAAAGTGGCGGTTACGGCCTTGTTTGGCTGTACCACCTGCTGAATCTCCCTCAACAAGGAACAATTCGCAAAGTGTAGCATCTTTTTCAGAACAGTCAGCCAGTTTACCGGGTAATCCTGCGCCTGAAAGTACGTTCTTACGCTGAACCAATTCGCGGGCTTTGCGGGCAGCATGACGAGCCTGAGCGGCCAAAATAACCTTATTAACAATGGCACGAGCCGACCGTGGATTTTCTTCCAGATAATTGGCCAGCATTTCGCTCACGGCCTGATCGACCGGCAAGCTGATTTCTGAGTTACCCAATTTTGTTTTGGTCTGTCCTTCGAATTGAGGCTCGGCTACTTTTACCGAAACAACAGCAGTCAACCCTTCACGGAAGTCGTCACCACTAATTTCGAATTTCATTTTTGCCAGCATACCGCTGCTTTCAGCATAAGCTTTCAGCGTGCGTGTCAACCCACGACGGAAACCGGTAAGGTGAGTTCCACCTTCAATGGTGTTGATGTTGTTGACATATGAGTGAATATTTTCGGTAAACGATGTATTGTAATGAAGGGCAATTTCAACAGGTACACCAGCTTTTTCCGAAGTAATGTGAATGGTTTCATCAATCAGTCGTTCGCGGGTGCCATCCAAATACTCAACAAACTCTTTCAATCCTTCTTTCGAGAAGAACTCCTCGTGTTTATACTGATAATTTGGATCATCAATTTTAACCCGTTTATCGGTAATATTCAGTTGTAATCCAGCATTCAGGAAGGCCAGCTCGCGTAAACGGGCCGATAATATTTCAAATTTATATTCGGTAACCAAAAAGATTGAACTGTCGGGTTTAAAAGTTACAGTTGTTCCGGTACGGTCTGTTTCACCAATCTGGCGAACATCATACAGCGGCTTTCCTTTGCTATATTCCTGTTCCCAAATCTGTCCGTCGCGATGAACCTGAACATTACACATGGTTGACAGTGCATTCACGCACGAAACACCAACCCCGTGCAAACCTCCTGAAACCTTGTAGCTGTCTTTATCGAACTTACCACCCGCATGTAAAACGGTCATTACAATTTCGAGTGCCGATTTACCTTCTTTTGTGTTGATCCCGGTTGGGATACCACGACCATCATCGACAACGGTAATAGAGTTGTCCTCGTTAATAAAAACATCAATATTCTGGCAATAACCCGCCAGAGCTTCGTCAATCGAGTTGTCAACAACTTCATAAACCAAATGATGCAAACCTTTTTCGTTAACATCACCAATATACATGGCAGGGCGTTTTCTTACGGCCTCTAGGCCTTCGAGTACCTGAATACTATCGGCATCGTAATCGCCATTCGCACCTTGTGTTCCCCAGTTCTGAACTTCTTCTAATTCTTCCATCAATCAATGTATTAAAATATCACACTATATTACCTCATTGCCACTAAATACAAGAGACAAAATCAGTTACAGAAAACAAATCTTTTTCCGCATTTTTGAAAGTTGACTGATTGGGTAATAAAATCAGATATTTGATTTTCAGTATATTATTCACCTTGTAATTTATTCAACTACTAAGTCGCAAATATAGTAAAAATGTGCTAACAACCGAAGACAAAAACGGCTTTCAAAATGTTAAACTTTTTAACATTTTATCAACTTTACAATCTCTGTAAATCAGTCGGTTACAATACAACAGACCAATTATCAAACCGGGCAGAAAACAACCTGCCAATAACGATTGTGTTTAGAATGAATAACTGATTCCGGCCAGCCAGTTAAAGCTCTTGTTGGTGTAGCCAAGCCACTGTTCGTATTTCTGAAAACCAAAATTATTCAGCTTGAAAAAGAAGTTCAGTTTGGGCGAAAACTGATATTCGGCACCAATATTCATATCGATAATTGGGTCCATTTGAACCTCTTTATATGAAGGTACTGCTCCCAAATCAGTAAGCAACATTGATGAATCAAAATCCCGAATTAAAGCCGTACGTTTGCCAACCATAAAGATATCAGCCGAAAATTTTAATTGCTCAATTGGTTTGTAAACGCCTGAAAGCGTCAGATCAAAGTCGGGCATTTGCCAAGGTTTTTCAAGCGTCTTCATCTCATACGAATAGAAGTTTCCCAACAAATGAAGAGAGAAGTTATCGGATACTGAATGCATAACTTCTCCAGTCAATTTCAGGATATTGACATCATCATACATCACATCAAAAGTATTATTCAATCTTCGTAAAGTTGAAGCAGCCTTGAAAACATCCATTCCATCAGTATAATAAAAATGCTGATGTTCCACCACCGAGTAAGATGCCTGCGCTACATAATTGGTTTTGGGGGTAAATTTCCCTTTAAAACCGCCCGAAACAATGTATTTGTAGTTGGCGTTTTTCACATCGTGGTACGGATCAACATAGGGATTTTCGGCCACAATAGCCGAATAGGTATTGTGCTGCAAATGCCCGTCAACTCCGGCAAATAAAGTCAGAACCTGCGGAACTGGCGACCACGAGGCCTGAACTTTGGGACTGATGAGGAATGAGGCATCAGTATCGGCATCAAACAACAAAGTTGTGTTCAGTCCAAACTCAATGCTGGCTGTTTCGGCCGCCCATCTGAACGATGGATTGGCCCTCAGAATAGTTTGCTGTTTTTTGCCAAAAGTATTCGAAAACCGGTTCAAAATGCTGTCAGCTTTGTAAACCGTAAGCGAGGCATCGAGCATTCCCAAAGCATTGTCAATCTTTTTGGAGACATTACCCGACAAAACAACCTCGTGCTCGGTTTGCCCGGTTTTGCTTGTGAAATACTGATATTTTGCCCCGAAATCATAATTCAGTTCATCTTTCGAAAGGGTTTCGCTCTTCAAACGTATCTGGGCGTAACTTTTCAGGAAATATTGTTTTTCGCCAAACCACTGAATCATTTGGTCCTTCTGCTCATCGGTAAGCTGATCTCCGGTATAACCGTAATAACTGAGCGCTTTGCGGTCGAAACCTACACTCCCGCTCAAACTCGATTTCCGGAAAAAACGTTCGCCAAAAATCTCGCCTGAAGTCTGCGCTTCCGGAGCCTTAACCTTGTCGTCGTTCAGCAGCTTGATTTTACCTGAAGAAGAAAGGTGCCCAAAGTGGAGTCCGAAGTTCGATTTTTTACTGGGTTGAGCATTGAAAAATAGCTCGCCATAAGGAGTCTGATAGTTTCCTACGCCCAATTTCAAGAGTCCATTTTTCATTTCCGAACGGGCATCGCCCACCATTTTGGCAGCAGCCACCGGAGTCGGATCAAAAGTTGTAAAAACCGGTTTGCTGAAAATCGAATAATCGAAAGTCGGGGCTTCGGTCTGCTCGGCCTTAATCTGCGGAATATCGTTGATTTTCTGCACTTCCTGAATGCTGGGCTGATAGGCTTTCACCACTTCAACTTCTTTTCTCAGTTTGGTCGAATCCTGCTGCGCACTGGCACTACCGGCACAAAAAAGCAGAGTGATACAAAACAGGCTTATGGTAATTTTATATTGTGTCTTCATGTTCGGTCTGTTTAACTATTTCTTTCCTCCGGAGATATTAATTTCAAGCGGCTTGCTCTGGTTCTTGGTCTGGCTTGCTTCGCTGGCCTCAATCAACTGCAACTTCTGGCGGGTCAGTTCCAAAATTCCGTCTTCTTTATCCGGATAGTTTTCCTGAACACTTTTCAGCGTGTGCTTCGCCTGAAATTCATCACCATTTTTCAGGTAAATATCCGACAGCAAAAGGAAGCTTTTGGCCAGCCAGAACTGGTGCGGCGAATTTTTGTCGATGAAATCCATTATTTCATTTTCGGCTTCTTTCAGCTTTTGCTTTTCGAAAAGTATTTGTGCAACCAGGAACTTCGCCTCAGCGCCCTCACCAGAATTGGTGTCGGCCGAAAGCTTGCTTAAAATTGGGTAAGCTTTATCGGCATTTCCGGAGTTGTAGTATGAAATTCCCAACTTGTAATTGGTTTCACGTTTCAGGATATCAGAAACTTTATCGAGGGCCAGTATTTGGTTGGCTGCGTCGATACACGCCGGATAATTGGCTAACTTAAACTGGCAGCGCATAATTCCGGTTAGCGCATCGGGCAGGTTATTTCCTGAACCCGAAATTTTTGCCAATCGCTCGAAATAGGCAAGCGACTGTTTGTAGTTCTGCTCATTGTAAAGGAGTCCAGCCGCTTTCAGCAAAGCTGGTCCGGTGAAATAATTGTCGGGCTGGGCAATTACCAGCTCATATTCGGCCAATGCCTTGTCAAATTCACCCTCGTTGTAAACCAATTGTGCATGATAGAAATGCGAATTCAGCGCGAAACTTCCGTTTGGAAACTGGCTGAGGTAGCGCTCGAACTGAGCTTTTGCCTTGGGATCGTTAGCCATGTAAAGTTTTTCGGCCGACTGATACGACAGCGAATCCTGCTCGCTTACCGAAACCTGAACCCCGGAACCTAACTTGTTGGCGTAGGAAAAATACGAATCCACATCGTTCAGTTCAACATAGCTGTTTTTCATTCCGGCCAGCGCAGCCTGTGTTTCCGGGCTGTTCGGCGATTTCTCAACCACCTGTTTATAATAATTTACCGAGCCTTTAAAATCGTTGGCATTGTACGATACCAAACCCAACTGAACCAAAGCTTTATTCTGCAAATTACTCTGCGGATATTTATTAATCAAGTCTTTATAATTATTAATGGCCATTTGTGGTTGGTTGATGCGCTCGTACGTCCGGCCCAATTCGAACAAGGCATCGTCCTGATACGACGAATTCGGATAATTCTGAATCAGCGCATTTAATGCGTTAATTTTCCCTTGATTATCGCGCTGCAACCCGAGGCAAAAAGCTTTCTGAAACAATGCATAATCGGCGTCATACACGTTCATGCGCAGAGCTTTATCGTAGTTTGCAATGGCCTGGGCATATTCGCGGTTCAAAAAATTGCAATCGCCCAAACGGTTGTTGGCATCGGCAACTTTCTCGCTTCGCGTATCATCCTCCAGATTCAGATATTTTCTGAAATAATCAGCAGCGCTGGCATAATCTTTCACTTGAAAATAAGCGTACGCCAGGTTGTAATGGGCTGTTTTATACTCCTGAAGTGCAAATATTCCGCCTGATTTCAGGAACGAATTATAAACCGAGATCGACTTATTGAAATCGTTGGTGCGGAATAAAGCTTCGGCTTTCCAGAACAGCGCCAGTGCATGATAATTTTTGTTGAAGTCGCCGGCATCGAGCGATTTGTCGAAATTTTCGATAGCCCCCTGATAATCCAGGTTATTGAAGCATTCGAGCGCCCGGTAATAAGCCACACGCTGATAAGCTTTCTTTACCGACGGATTTTTCACCTTAATTTTTTCGATGGAAGCCATCGCTTCGCGGTAATTGCTGGTACCCATGTAAACCTTCACCAGGTAATCGTAAGCCGCATCGTTACGCTCCGAGTTGGGATACAGCGAAATGTATTTATCGAAAGCCTTAATCGTTTCGTTAAACGGCGAATACGACAATTCGTAAGTTATTTTGGCATAATTGAACAGCGCATCTTCCTTGATTTTGGCATCAAAATCGAATTCAGCCGCCGCTTCGAAAGCCTGCCGTGCCTTGTTTTTATCTTTGGTCGCCACATAACAATCGGCCAGATGATAATAGGCATTTTGGGCTAGTTCATCTTTTCCTTTCGAAGCTATTTCGAGGTAAGGAATGGCTTTCGCTTCATTACTGTTGAGATAATAGCAATAACCCAGCATATAGTTTTCCTCACGACCCCGGTTGTTTTTATCCGAAAGGTAAAATTCAAGGAATTGAATGGCATTTTTGAATTCGCGCAAATGGAAGTATGAATTTCCTAACAGTCGCGCCAGTTCTGGTTGTTGATCGGCCGGCACAGTATTAATAATTGGTGCGGTATAATCGACCACTTCCCTGTATTTTCCCTGTTTGTAATAAATCTGGCTGATGTAAAACGGTATCACCTTCTCGAACACCGGATTTTTCTTCAGCTTCAGGAATTCTTTGAGCGCCGACTCGTAATTGCCCTGAAGGTAATGGATGTGTCCGAAGTAATACTGCGAAGGCGCTGCATACAGAGAGTTTCCATCTTTAATTTCAGCAAAGTCAGTCAACGCCGCGTCAAATTTCTCTTTCTCGAAGTTCGAATAACCGCGCATGTAATAAAAATGCGCCAGATCGTCACCCGAAAGCCCTGATTTATCAATGCTTTCAAGAGATTTCAGCACCGCCGGATATTTTTTCTTGTCGAACTGGTAAACCGCCTGCTCAAACAATGCGCGGTTCAGGAACGAACTCTCCGGAAACTGCTTCATAAAATCGGCAATCTCCTCTTCAGCGTTACCGTTGTCAAGTTTCAGCGCGCACATGGCTTTGTAAAACATGGCCTCTGCCCTAATGTCCGAATTTTTGTCTGCCTGATCGGCAATGCTGCTAAACTGGTCGATGGCTGAGATATAATTGTGCGCTAAATACAATTCTTTTGCTTTCTGTATCTCCTGATTGATGGACTGATAATATACGGTCTTCTGGGCATTCAGCAGACCTGGCAATATTGTCAGTAACGACAGAAAGAATACCAATCGGATTGTCTTCATATGTTATCTGGATATTGTGTTTCGGGTTTTGGACGTTACATAAATTGTACCATCCTGAATTATCGACAAAAATTAACGTAAAAAGTTGCTTCGGTAAAATTAGCTATTCCTTCCGGCACTTTCCCGAATCTTCGTTTCAATTCTAAACAAAAACTGATAATTCAGCTTTATTAGTATCTGGAAGGATAAAAAAAATTAGTTTTGCATTGATCACAAAACAGCGGCTTCATGTCAGAAAAAAACATAATCGAGCTTAAAAACGCCGACATCTTTCAGCGCGATCATCTGGTTCTTTCAGATATCAGCCTGGAAATTAAAGAAGGTGAGTTTGTTTATCTTATCGGAAAAGTTGGAACAGGAAAATCGAGCCTGATCAAGACACTGAATGCCGAATTGCCGCTCGAGAAAGGCGATGGACAAGTTGCAGGATTTGAACTGGCCAGCCTGAAATCGAAAGATGTTCCGTTTCTTCGCCGCAAGCTGGGCGTGGTGTTCCAGGATTTCCGCCTGCTAAGCGACCGGAATGTGCGCGAAAACCTGACCTTTGTTTTGAAAGCTACCGACTGGAATGATGAAATTGCGATTAGCGACAGGGTAACCGAAGTACTTCAAATGGTTTCGATGATTGGCAAAGCCCAATCGATGCCTCACCAGCTTTCGGGCGGCGAGCAACAACGCGTTACCATTGCGCGGGCATTACTCAATAATCCTGAAATTATTCTGGCCGACGAACCCACCGGAAACCTCGATCCGCAAACGTCCATTGAACTGATGCAGATTTTCAGAGACCTCAACCAGCAAGGAAAAACAGTGATTATAGCCACACACGACTATCCGCTGATCCGTAAATTCCCGGCGCGGATCATTACTGTGGACGACCAAAAGATTTTTGAAACGGTGATTACAAAAAAAGAAAATCAGGGGTAAACATTGGGTTTTAGGCAACTGGAAGTTTTACAATAACCTCAGTACCAACGCCTTCTTTACTTACGATGGTCATTGAGCCTTTATTCCCTTCAACAAATTCTTTACAGAGCATTAAGCCCAAACCGGTACCTTTTTCGCCTACTGTGCCCGAGGTTGTTCCGTTTTCTTTGGAAACAAACAAATTTCTTTGTACCTCTTGGCTCATGCCTACGCCATTATCCTTAATCCTGACGATCAGCATCTCCGACCGTTCTACAGATATCTCAATAGATCCTCCTGAATATGAAAACTTTATAGCATTGGAAATCAGGTTTCGAAGCACAGTATCAATCATTCGACCATCGGCATGGCAAAACAAACCAGCTTCATGATTATAGATAATTGCAATGTGTTTGGATTTGGCGATCTGCTTCAGAAATTCAATATTCTCAAGAATAGCCTTGTTCAGGTCAAACTTACGGATGTTCGGTCTTAGGTCTTCAAGCTGGTTCCGAGACCAATACAATAAATTCTGAAGTAAATGATGTGTCGAAGCACTTAAGTTCTCAACTTCGGTATAAATCTGTTTTTTTTGTTTTTCTTCCAGTTCATTATCCTGATTGGCCATATTGAGCATCGCATTAATCATTCCTACCGGCCCGCTCAGGTCGTGTGCAATAATCGAGTAAAATTTACGCTGGTCTTCCACTTTCTTTTTCAGGCGCTCGGCAATTTTTGTGCTGATGAGTAATACAAAAGAAAATAGCAATAAGGCCTGGGTCAGGTTAATAAAAAAGTAAAATGTAAGGTTCGCATTGGTTGGCGCATATGGTATTCCCGGCTTCGACATAAGAATAACCACGATCCGGAATATTGATGTGAGCGCCGAAATTATAAAGACAACCGTGCAAAGCCCAAAAGCTAACCGGTAAGGTTTTGCAACTGGTTTCACCAGCTCACTGATCGCCAAAAGACAAACAAAAATTGAAACAACCGAATATGCCACCATGCGCGTGTTGGGCATCGGAATGACTGAATAAAACAGGGTAGCCACAACAAGCTGGAGGAAAACCAAACCAGCCAATAGCTTGTAGTTAACACTAAGCTCTTTAAAGGCTCTGATGCCCGACCAATAAAGGCCAATTGTCAAAATAGTGAAAACGCTGCTGATGACGATGGCTATAAAACCATTGACAGCCGGAAAAGCTGCAAACAGGAAAGAGCTAATAACAGCCGAAAAGCTTCCGAGAGACCAATGCAGCGGCCCTTTTATGCTTGGTGTCATTTTGCTGAAAAGCAACATTAAAACCGCAAACAATAACGAGATTGCAGCAATAATGTACACCAACGTATTCAAATCGAGTGGTTTCATAGGCTAATTAGATTAGCCCTAAATTAAAAAAATAATAATCCCGATCTGAAAATACACAAATCTTTATATATCTATATAAACCATTAAAGATAAGGCAAGTAAATGTCGAGAAGTATTTTTTCTTCGTTCTCCCAACATAATTCCGCAGCGGCAAGTGGCATGTTTTTCATCCAGATTATTCTTTTCTCCTGATCAAAAAGTGCAATTTTCATCAATTCGGCCAGTTCTTTTCGCTGGTGCGTTTCGGCAATCATCCCAATTTGGTATTGCTCCACAATGCGTTTCATCTCCGGAAGGTTCGAAACCAAAACCGGCACGCCAGCCTGAATGTAGTCGAAAAGCTTATTGGGCAAAGCAAAGCGGTAATTCAATCCCAAATCTTCTTCGAGCGAAATCCCCAAATCGGCCTGACAAGTCATTTCGTGCAGATTGTGCAGCGGCAACCGACCGATAAACTTTACTTTTTTGTCGAGATCCTGCTCATAAACCATTTCCTGAAGCCGCGAAGTAATGTCGCCATCGCCTGCCAGCCAAAGCTCGGCTCCATCCAGAAATTGCATGGCCCTGATTGCCGATTCAATGCCACGGCCAAGATTCATCGCTCCCTGGTAAAGAATAATTTTGGGCTTTCCAGATTCCTTTTCCCGATGTACCGTTTTTTCGCGCTGTGCACAAACCGGCAGATTACGAACCACCTTAAAATCGACTTTGTACAACTCGCGGTACACTTCAGCAATCGACTCGGAAACGGTATAGGCAGCGTTGACTTTAGGCACCATCATTCGCTCAAGCCATTTCCAGATGGCCCGCACCACTGGGCGCCCCAGCAATTCAGGAACTTCAGTAAAATATTCGTGACTGTCGTAAATTAGCGGTTTTCTGCGAATGCGACTGACCAGGAAATTGGCCAATAATGAATCCAGATCGTTGGCAACCAGCACATCCGGACGCAATTTTAGAAGGAAAAAAAGTAACCGAAAATTATAGCCGAAATAAAACATCGAACCTTTACGGAACAGCAATTTCATGCGATGAGTCTGATAATTCCGCTCAACAGGCTGGCTTTCGGGGAGAATGCGGCCAACAAGCACCGGATTGAAACCCATTTTCTGCAGGCTGACGGCTACCTTGTGAACACGATTATCGGTAACCAGGTCGTTGATTACACTCAGGGAAACTGTCTTCGACATGATTTTTGGCTCCTTCATTCAGCCAAGTTAAACGAAAAAGGCAGATGTTCTGTTATATTTGCCCCAAAATAATTCCGATGATCCGCTCGTTCACCAATTACCCGCTCCGCCAGCACCATACTTTTGGGACTGAAGCCAAAGCCCACCATTATTTTGAATTTACCGAAGCCGAAGATCTGAAAGGTTTTCTGGAAACTACCGTTGAATGGCGCAACCTGCCCATCCTGATGCTGGGCGAAGGCAGCAACTTGTTGTTTGTAAGCGATTTTCAGGGTATTATCGTGAATCCGAATATTCCGGGAATCAAGGTTGCTCACGAAGATCATAATAACATCTGGATAGAGGTTGGCGCGGGTGTTGTTTGGGACGATCTGGTAGAATACGCTGTTTTCAACCGTTGGGGAGGTATCGAAAACCTCTCGCTCATTCCGGGAAAAGTGGGTGCCGCAGCCGTGCAAAACATTGGCGCGTATGGCATGGAAATCCAAAACCGCATTGAATCAGTCACCGGATTCGACCTCGAAAGCCTGACCGAATATACCATCGGTGCGCCGGAATGCAGTTACGGCTACCGCGACAGCATTTTTAAAAATCAGCTGAAAGACAGGTTTGTAATTACTTCAGTTGTTTTTAAACTCGATAAATTTCCGGAGTTCGTTCTTAATTACGGCGACCTGAAAACTGAAACCGAAAAGCTGGGAAACATTAATCTGCGGAACATTCGCAAGGCCGTGATCGGAATTCGCGAATCAAAACTTCCTGATCCTAAAGTGTATGGCAATGCCGGAAGCTTTTTTAAGAATCCGATTGTCGAATCATATCTGGCTGAAAAATTATTGGCAGAAAACCCTAAAATGCCCCACTACCCTGCTTCGGAAGGCAAAACAAAGCTGGCGGCAGGCTGGCTCATCGAACAATGCGGATGGAAAGGTTTCCGCCGTGGGGATGCCGGCGTGCATGAAAAACAAGCGCTGGTTTTGGTTAATTATGGAAATGCTACCGGCAAAGAAATCTATGACCTTTCCGAAGAAATATGCCAATCGGTTCAAGCAAAATTTGGCGTAGAACTGGAACGGGAAGTGAATGTAATTGGGTAAAAGTGATCAGTGGTCAGTCGCAATTGGCAGTTTCTCCGCAACAAAAATTAAATCAAAGGTCACCGAGCCATCGGGCTCCAAATAATCCTGTCGATCCAGGCGAAGTACGCTGAATCCGGCCTTTTCAAATGCTTCCTGCAGATCAGATTGTACATGGTAGTTGAAATAAATCTCTGAATCACCCGAAAAGCTTGTCGTCTCAAAACCTGCCCGATCCTCACTTCCTTCCATGGTACTGATATACAGAACACCACCGGGAACCAAACGAACGGCACAATCGGCAATCACTTTTGCAGCGTCTTCTTTCGACAAAAATGGCAAACAAAACGAGCACATCACTGCGTCAAATTTTTCAGGAATTGCCGAAATATCCCGAACATCCATCACTCTGAAATCAACCTCGGGTAATGCTTTTTGGGCAAGCTCAATCATTTTGGGTGCGAGATCAACTGCCAGAATCCGGCTTTCAGGAAAGTGGTTTTTCAGGAATTTGGTCACATTGCCGGGACCGCAAGCCAATTCCAAAATAGCCGGGCTGGTTGTTTTTACCTGACTTACAAAATACGAAAGTTGATTGAGGTAGCCGCTTACATTGTCGAAACGGCTGGCATATTCTTCAGCGAATTCGTCAAATCGCTGAACCGAAAGATCGAAATTCTCCATCTACTCTTCCGACTTTTCAGCTTGTTCGTACTGGGCAATTACTTCGCGAGCCTTTTCGGCATCAAGGTTAGAAACAAAAATCTTGACCGGACCTGCGGCACCGGCATCAACATTCCAGGGTGCCAGAACACCCATGCGACTGTCTTTCACAAACGATTCAATTTCGGCATTATCTAAAAGACTTTTCACCAACATGGCTTGCCATTGGGTTCCGTCGAACACTTCAACCGGGAAAACTTCATTGTCAGCTTTCATCTTGAATTTGCTTAAATGTTTATGTAAATCTACGAAGAACTAACTTTTAAACCAACGATTGACGCGATTAATGTGGTGATAAAAAACAAGCGCCAGAAATCGGCCGGTTCTTTGAAAAACACGATGCCCATGATGACGGTTCCAACTGCGCCAATGCCGGTCCAAACCGCGTAGGCCGTGCCAATCGGAATGGTTTGCGATGCCTTGTAAAGCAAAACCATGCTGACGGTTAAACTCACGGCAAAACCACCCAGCCACCACCACGATTCGCTTCCCGACGTTTCTTTGGCTTTCCCGAGGCAACTGGCAAAACCCACCTCGCACAAGCCCGCAATTACTAAAATGATCCAATTCATACAGCATCAAAAAAATGAGAACCCAAAAGTAGTGAATCAACCGGTAGAAAATGAAAACGGCAAAAGAATTTGTCCTTTGCCGTTCACGCTGTCATTTTTTCAGATTACTAATTTTCCGAATACCATTTAATTTGCTGCGAAGCGCGCATCACAATCGCCAAAATCACGAACAGGCCTATACTTCCGGCGAGCAGCGCGTAATCCTGCAATTGCAAAATGGTGAACAGAAACAGGTAAAGCCCAACTTGCAGAAGCGTTACCCAACCCATCAGTCTCAGGTCTTTCAGAATCGACAAGGCGTACCACGAAATCAGCGCCGTTACGGCCAATGCCGAAATGAGATAAGCCAAATTGAACCCGATTTGTTCGCCGATGGAAGTCAGCAAGGCGTAAAAAATGAGCAAGGCAAAAGCGACCAGCGAATACTGAAATGGGTGAATCCTCGTCCGGCTTTTGATCTCGATGAAAATGAAAATGATGAAATTCAGCGCAATAAACAAAATGGCATATTTCACCGAGCGCATCGACTTTTGGTAATGATCAACCGGAATCAGCAATTCGACGCCCAGCGTGGCTTCGTGTGTGTTGAATTTGCTGCCTGCCCACTGCTGCGGAAAATTGCGGTTCAGATGCGTCACGCGCCAGTCGGCTGTAAAACCAGATGCAGTCACATTGCGGGTTTCAGGCAAAAAAGCGCCCGTAAAACTGGGTTGGCTCCAGCCCGATTTCATGGCCACTTCCGACGTTTTACCCAGCGGCTCCACCGACAAATCTTCGGAACCATTCAGCACCAATTCCATCTCGAAATTGAGCGGCTGTTTCAAATCAATTTTTCCGGCTTTTACCGTAATTCCCGATTTAAACAAATCTGTGTCGGCCACGCCGGGCTCAACCGCGCAATGCTGCCCGTTCACAATCAACTCTGGAAGGTTTTTGATGCCACGCATATCCGAAATTCCGATCGTGAAATAAGCGGCATCCCAGTTGTACTGCGCATTCTGAAGCTCCAGTTGTGAACCGTCGGGTTTCACAAACGAACCTTTCATGTTCAGTTTTCCCTCGTAAACCACCACCTCGTAAATACCGCGTTTCCGTTTTTCGGGCAAAAGTTCGCCTGTGGTTTTCAGGGTTTCGGGCAAAAAATGCGCGATACCTTTCCGGTCAATTGTTCCCTGTCCGTTTTCATTTTGCTCCTGAACGGTAAACGGCACATTCAACACCGGACCGGCAACCACCTGTTTGCCACCCCATTGCGCATAAAGCTCCTGTTTCACCTGCTCGCCGAGGGCAATCCGTTCACGAATCAAATCCTGAATAAAAAACGACGGAATCAGCAGCACAAGGGCCAAACCCATCACGACGATCATTTTAACACTGTAACTGTTCAGAAAATTTTGAATTTGTTTTGTTTCCATAGCTTTGAGATTATTAAAAGTACTTTGAATTTCAAAGTTTGTGATTAAAAAAATTATTGGTTGCTAATCAGTTGTTCCAATGCCGCTAAATGCTGGCGAAACAAATCCTTCCCCTGCGCGGTTGCCGTGTAGGTTGTACTGGGTTTTCGGCCAACAAACTGCTTCGAAACCACGATAATTTCCTGCTGTTCCAATGCTTTTAGGTGACTGGCCAGGTTTCCGTCGGTTAGTTCGAGCAGTTCCTTCAGCGCATTAAAATCCAGCGTGTCGTTCACCATCAGCGCCGACATGATTCCAAGCCTGATGCGGCTTTCGAACACTTTCTGCAGATTTGAAATCGGATTTTTCACCAGATATTAATATTTACAATTTGTATATTTACGATCTACCATTTATTGTTGCGGGTTACGAGATTCGGGTTGCGGATTAAATTGTCAAATTGCTAAATTGTTCTAACCAATCAGCCATTTAACCATATAACCATTTCCTAGCCAGCTTCCATTCTCCCTTTTCCGCTCTCCCGTCTCCTTTTACCGCTCATACCTCATCCTCATCACCACGCCGTAAATCAGGTGCAGCAGCCCAAAGCCAAGCGCCCAAAATACGAGTCCGTACGGAGCAAATATTCCGGCCAAAATCCCGAAAGCGATTTCAGCTATTCCAAGGTAATGGATCTCGCCCGAAGTGAATTTGCCAGCATTCACCAAAGCCAGTCCGTAAAAAACGAGCATAGCCGAAGCCACCAAATCAATTTGGTTACGCGAAACCAAAATCAGTACAAATATTCCTCCCGAAACGATGGGGATCAGCAAATGAGCCAGCACCCGTTTGGTGGAGCTGGTCCAGAATTTCTGACCGGCTTTTTGCGCTTTCTGGTACGAAAACCAGATGGCAGCCAGTCCGGCAAGCAACAAAACCACCAAAGCAACAGCTCCCAATCCGATGGTCACACTGTTGACCGGCGAGCCGCCCACGGTGCATAAAAATTCGTCGTATTGAATCCTTCCGGAGTCGAGCACGACAAACCAGGCGATGGCCGCGCCAATCAAAGCACAGGTGCCGGCAAAAAAGCCTGCCCAACTATTGAGCAACATAAACTTCGACGACCGTTCCATGATTTCACGGATGGCCTGAATATCTTCTTTGGGATTCGGTGTGTTCATATTTTTAAAAGTACTTTGAAATACAAAGTTAATTCATAAATTCGAATTTGCAAGAGGGTGAAGAAAAAAATCCTGAAGAATCGTTGAAAATTGGGTGACGCGATTTTCAATCGCGCTTTTTTTAACCAGCGATTACCATTCGCCACACCCGATTCCGTGCCCATTACCTGGCCAATCTTTCTGATCTATCACAAGTCCCGCCGATACCGGGTTATTCAGAGTATATTCAATGGCAAAGTTCAAATGCTTTTCATCGCGAATGGTGGTGTCAAAACTCTCCTTTTGCCATAAATTCCCGACCCATCCTTCGGCTTTGTTGATCTGGTTGGCAGTGTGCCTTTTCACCGATTGCAAAATATCCTGCAAATAAACCGGTTTGCCTTCCTCGTCCTTTTCAAATAATTGCAGAACCCAATGAACATGGTTCGGCATAACTGACCATGCACGATTCAAAAGCTTCTTTCCTTCCCAAAACTGAATCGCCTCAATTATAATTTTTGTATTGCCCGGCTTTGACAAATTTACGATTGGACTTCGTTCAGCATCAAGCAAATCATCGTAGGCTTTGATGTATTTTTTCCGTAGAGAATAATATTGCATCCGAAGCTTTTCGATATCGGGATTGGGTGCGGCGATTTCCAATCGCCGGGAAGAAACGCGATTAGAAATCGCGTCACCCAATAACTCCAATTCATCTGTATATCTTTTCAAAGCTTTTTTTGGAACGGAATTCTTCAAACACCAGGTTACAAAATATGCTTGCCCAGGCTGTTGGAAATGAGGCAAAGTGTGTTTGTATGATTCTTTCTTTTCCAAGGACATAGCATTTTATAACTGCAATTTAACGATTTTTCAGGTATCGCGAGTTTTCCGGCGATTAAAAATCGCTGCACCCGAAAATCGCCGCACCCTCTCTACCCAATTTCCCTTGTAATCGCAATCGCTGCGATGGTTCCGTCGGCAATAGCTGTTGTAATCTGGCGGTATTTTTTGCTGGTTACATCGCCCACGGCAAACACGCCGTCGATGTTGGTGCGCTTATCCTCATCGGTTTTGATGTAGCCCCACTGGTCGAGTTCCAACTGGTTGCCAAACATTTCGAGGTTCGGTTTCTGGCCAATAAACACGAAAATTCCGTCCGATGTCAGGGTCTTCTTTTCCTTGGTTTTCAGGTCTTCCACCTCCACTTCCATTTTGTCGCCAGCTTTGCGGAATGCGCGTGGTTCGTGCGAAAGCAGAAACGATATCTTCGGGTTGGCAAATGCTTTTTCCTGCGCTGTTTTGTTGGCCTGTAACTGATCGAACTGGTGAACGATGGTAATTTTCGACGCAAACTTCGAGATAAAATCAGCTTCCTCTATGGCCGAATTTCCACCGCCAATCACCACCACTTCCCGATCCACAAAATACTTGGCGTCGCAGGTGGCGCAATACGAAATGCCCTGTCCTTTGTACTCCAGTTCGCCCGGAATGCCAATGCGGTTGGGCGAAGTTCCGGTGGCAATGATGATTCGTTTGGCGCGAATGGTTTCCTGCCCGTCGATCATGATTTCCTTTTTCTGCAAATCGACGTGCGTCACGTCAACCGCCACTTTATAAGTCGTTCCGCAGCGTTTGGTTTGCTCCGACATATTGTGCGAAAGCATGTATCCGGGCTGCGGATCAATAAATCCGGGGTAATTCGACACCACGTGGGTGGTCGAAACATTTCCGCCTGGCAATGCAATGTCAACCAAAACGGTATTGATTTTTGCCTGGCAAAGGTATAAACCGGCTGTCAGTCCACCCGGACCAGCACCCAGAATGGCCACATCCACCTCGGTTACAATCGGTTTCTGCTTGGCGATAATCTCATTCACCTTTTCTTTGCCGATCACATTTTTCAGGTTGCGAACAATCTCCGACCGCTTAATTCCTCCTGAAAGGCGGCTGGTCACTTCTTCTCCATCCTGATAAAAAAGCAACGTTGGCGACGATTTTACGCCAAGTTGATCGGCCAGTTCGCGGTTTCCCTGCCGGAAGATTTTGATGAATTTGACTTCACCCTTAAACAGCGGATCCAACGATTCGAGTTTGGGAAAAAGCGCTTCGCAAGGCGGACATTCAGTACTGTAAAAATCGAGCACCACATTGCCCCCTTTTACTACTTCGCTTTCAAATTCTGATGCATTTATCTCTTTCATGGTTATTGATATTTTGGTTTTTTACTCAGTCTTTTTATGGAGCGCTATCATTAAAACCCCTAAATCCCATGAAGGGGACTTCAAAGCCTCACCTTTAGGAGAGGTTTGGAGGGGTAAAACCACACTTTGGTTATAAATCCAATGCCTTCAACGGTGCGTGGTTGTGAACCCGATCTTTCACCACCAGGGTTGTGCAGTCGGCTTTCACTTCGCGCTGAAACAAAATGTCGTGCCCCAAACAAAGCCCCACCATCAGCACCAAATCCACCTTTTCGCTGTTTAACTGCCAGGCCTGACCAATCGGGTTACACGAAACCTTGCAGATTGAACTTTCCGGATTCACTTCATTTTGAGGAATGCCACCCACCGTACACGAAACTGCCCTGACATTCAATCCATTGCTACGAATAATTCCTGCAATTTGTTGGACTTCTTTTTCCATCCCATAACAATAGGCCAACCCGATGCGTTGGTATCTCATTTTCTTTGCAAACTCCACAATTTCCTGAAGTCGTGACAAAGTTCCGGCACGGCCAAAATCGACCAGTTCGGCCGCCGCCTGCACTATTTCGGGTTCAGCAGCATACTTCCTAATTGCCTCTTCCGGTTCGAAGGAAGTGGCTTTGCAGGTTTCGGTTTTCCGGCAAATTTTATCGTAGGTGCAATTGGTACAATCCATCTTATTCGTTGAAATAGTGCGCGATACCCAATTCCAGTAGCTCGGTAACCGGACGGCAATCGTGACTGTGCAGCGAGCCGTTGTAGTTTTTGGCCATCGAAGCGCAGCCTCCGCCACAAATCAGGCTTAAATTGCAATCGCGGCACTTCGGAATCGACAAAATATCGCGCTCCTGCCATTCCTCAACGGCTTCGGTGTACTTTTTTACTTCGGGATAAAACGTGCCCAAACTTTCGCCCTGCTTGCCCACCGTGGCCGTGCAGGCATACACATTTCCGGTGAAATCGAACGCCCATTCGGTTTTGGTTCCGGTGCAGGCATCGAACAGAGGTTCAGGCATTTCGCCCTGCTCAAACAAAAACTTCGAGATCGAAAAGGCCGGTTTGTGAAACTCGCTGATGTGCGGATGCGTCTTCAGCAAAGAGTACAAATCTTCGTACAGATTGAGGCGCGAATACAGCTTTTGCTGGTTGGCCTGGCATTCGTGCAACTCGTAATTGCGTCCAAGTTGAGTCTTGAAAATTGGTGAAGCCGTCCAGCCTTTGTCGATGGTAAACTGCGCCAGCTCGGGCAAATTCTGAATGTTCTGCCGATCGACCACCATGCGCAGATTCACCGGAATGTTGTTGCCAAGCAACGCATCAACTCCGGCCACAATGCGGTCGAATGTGGCGTCGCCTCCTTTCAGGAAACGGCGCTGGTTGTGCATGTCGCGCGTTCCGTCGAGCGTAACCTGTATCTCGCGAATCTTTCCTGATTTCAGGATTTCCATGTATTCCTGAAGGTGATAGCCGTTGGTCACAGCCGCCACTTCCAGGTTCAGCGAAGCCGCTTTCCGAATGATGTATTCAATGTTTTCGCGGTGTTTGGGCGCATTCAGGAAAGGTTCGCCGCCAAACAGCGTGATGTATTTGCGCCGGCCAGCCAATTCCTTCTGAATGTAGTCGAAAAACGCGTCAATCACCTCTTTTGATAAAGCCACCGGTTGCGATTCGTAGCCCGCCTGGTAACAATACGAACAATCAAAATTGCACGAGTAATTGGTCACAAAAAATATCTGTACCTCGTCCTTTTCGCGGTCGTCCAAAAACTTCAGGTACTTTTCCCTGAAAAGCTTTTTTTCCTGCGCCGGATCAACCAGGTAGCCATTTTCGGCAAATTCAGGGTTTTCTTCTCCTGAAATCAGGCTCGTGTATGTTTCCTGATCAAGCACATCGGCCTGACCCGACAAGGCGTTAACAACAAACCAGTCGTCGGAATCCTTAATTTTTGAGATGATATTGTATTTGGAAAGCTGCATGGAAATGAGATTTTTGGATGAACGATTTCAGATTAACGATTATTGATTTTCAGACTTCCGATACTTCGTTAATCATCAATCGCTAATCGTTAATCGTCAATCAAATGACGCCGCTTAGTCGTGGCATCCGGCAATAATCTGTGATTGTTTGGCACAGCATTGCGCTTGTTTAACCTGACCCTTGCGGGTTTTCTTTACTAAACTCTTCATTCAGTGAATTTTTGTATTGATTAAACTATAGGAATAAAAGTACCGGTTTTGTGCCAAATACTTTCAAACTTTCAATTATAATTTGCTCCATTCCCTGCCTGCGGCAGGCAGGCGTCCGAAAAGATGCAGTCGTTTTTGCAATCATTTTCTCGCGGACGGCAGCTTATCTAGATTCTTTATATCTACAAATATTTCACCCCTCCGGGGTTAGTTCGCACGTGTTTCTTTCGAAACTTGAAACCTGGAACCTGAAACTTGGAACTTTTCTACCCGCAGCAACTAAAATCGTCACGCTCGGCGGTAATCGTAAAGCTCGAAACCTTGATTTTTCCTTTCGGGTACGGCTGGCTTTCTTCCAGCACCTGCACATAGAGGAAACCGGCGCCTTTGATGATTTTCATGTACTCGTCGCGGGTAACAGAACCGGCCCAGCATTCAGCCACTGCCGCCGGATCGTTGGCATATTCAGCGGGCACCGGCTCGCTCGAATAAATGTCGCTGATCACAAATCGTCCGCCATTTTTCAGGATACGGTAAATCTCGCCCCAAACCTTTCGCTTGTTGGTTACGTGATTCAGCGTACAATTCGAAATGATCAGGTTGGCCGTTTCGTCAGGCAAAGGAATTTCTTCCAGATCGGCCTGAATGAATTTCACATTTTCGACACCCATTTTTGCCGCCGTTGATGTGGCTTTGCGAATCATCTCGTCGGTAACATCAATCCCGTAAACAAAGCCCGTCTCGCCAACCTGCTCAGCCAACCGCAACACATCGGTGCCGCGACCGCTTCCCAAGTCGACGCAAACTTCACCCGTTTTTACTTCACTTTTATCTACCGCGCCACCGCAAGACAAGCAGCAAGTTTCGTTGGCCAGCGGCGTATATCTTCCTACGATTTCGTTCACATCCATAATCGAATTTTTAGTACCGCAAAGATATTTTAAAATTTAAATCAAAACAATATATGTAGATAATTTGATATGTTTCCAAATAACAATAATTTATCTTCTTTTTCGGGGATGCTCTGCTTTAAAATATACGAAAAACTATTTAAAATACAGCTATAAAAAATTGCAAAAAAGAGGGTTACCTATTCAGTATATAAGGAATAAATCTATTGAAAACTAGTATTTTATGTGCTCAACTACAGCCTTCAGCTGCACAAGTCACTAGAAAATAAGAGTTTAGCATCTTTTATTTTCTTCTGAAGTATTGACAAATCCTCTTCATGACATCGTTTTCGGGACCCAAAGCCGGAAAATTTTGTCAGATGCTCCCCAAAAACCAAAATTCAGGTAAGATTTTGTTGGTCACCACCCCATCACAACAATAATCTTGTTTGTCATGATTTACGAAGCATTACAGATTATCAGTGAACAATTAAACAATTACCTGTCAGTTGCAGGATTAAATAATCTGGTTACCCTCGAAAATGTGGGGATGCTGGAAACCTCGGCTGAAAACACCGAAAAACTGTCAGGTAAAGTCGCTTTAACCCTGATAAATCTGGAAGAGGAACCCACGCTAAAAAACCAGCCTCATTTTAAAGTCATCGACAAGCTGACCACCGAATACCGCAATCCTCCGGTGCATTTGAATCTTTTTCTGTTGGTCAGCGCCAACTGCAACACGTACACCAATTCGCTCAGGGCCATTTCAAAAACTATCGAATTTTTTCAGGGAAAGAAAATTTTCACCTCCGAAAATACAGTTTACGAGGTCAAGGAAGATTTTGACCTCCTTGAGTCGTTTAAGCTAATCGTTGAGCTTTATACACCTTCGTTTGAGCAGCTTAACCACATTTGGGGCACGCTTGGCGGGCGGCAGCTGCCATCGGTTGTTTACAAAATACAGTTGGTCGAAATCGATCAAAAACTATTACAGGGCTCCGAAAAAGTGATTCTTGAAGTCACCGATACACTCAAAATAAAAAAATGAAGGATTTAAAACTATAAACTAAAAACAGAAAATTATGGCAACAACCTACAAAACACCGGGTGTTTATGTCGAGGAAATCGCAAAATTCCCGCCATCGGTAGCACAGGTCGAAACAGCAATCCCGGCCTTTATTGGCTACACCGAAAAAGCCGATAAGAAGGTCGCCGACGATTTAAACCTGATTCCTTTCAGGATTACTTCGCTTCTGGAATACGAAACTTATTTCGGAAGCGCCGACCCTGAAACCGGAATTACAGTAAACATTACCGATGTAAAAACAAACGGCTCCACCAAACGGTCGGTTTCCGTTCCTCAGCCCACCTCAAAATCTCCGTTCCTGATGTACTACGCCATGCAAATGTATTTTGCCAACGGCGGCGGACCTTGCTACATCACCTCGGTAAAAACGTATGTTGATGCCCGTGCCGATAATTCGACCGATCCGGTACAACTTGAAGATTTGCAGGCTGGACTGGGCAAAATTGAAAAAGAAGACGAGCCAACTCTGCTCCTTTTCCCTGATGCAACCGCGCTTTCGGAAATTAACTTCTATGCTATTTACAAAGATGCGCTGACGCAGAGCAACAAGCTTCAGGACCGGTTTACCATTCTGGATACCTATTCGGATGACGAAACCAGTGATCCAAAACCAGCCGCGGGTCTCCGCGATGGAATCAACCTCGAAAAAGATTACCTGAAATACGGAGCAGCTTACTATCCGTACCTCGAAACACTGATGAATTACCATTACGATGCCGCTGAAGTGACACTGGCGCATGCCACCAACGATTCTCCGGTGCTTTTGAGCACACTGGCTGATGCGAATACCGCAGTTGACGAAATCAACGACCAGCTGGATGGTGCTGCCGATCTGGTTACCGCGCTTACAACGGCACAAACTGCCATC
This sequence comes from Prolixibacteraceae bacterium, assembly GCA_963678915.1. Taxonomy (GTDB): domain Bacteria; phylum Bacteroidota; class Bacteroidia; order Bacteroidales; family Prolixibacteraceae; genus Aquipluma. Next base: position 3,630,371 of record OY787458.1, on the reverse strand, counting down.
GACGCCATGACTGCACCGCAGGCTCTGGCTGCCGCAAGTACTGTTACCGATGCCATTCAACCCATCGTTGATTTGCTGGATGCGGTTATTGCTTCGGCCAACGATGCTGTTGCAGCCGCCAACTTTGCGGCCACTGCAGCCAGTGAATCACCTACTGTTGCCGCTGCCTGCACCGATGCGGGAGCGGCGGTCACAACTGCTCTCGGAGGCGACATTGCCACAATGAAAACAGCACTGGAAACAGCAGTTACCAATATTACAGGCGCAGGAAACGGAACGACGGTAAAAACTGAGGCCTCGAATGCAGTTGTTGCAGTTGCCAACCTCGAAGCAGTTATTGGAGCCATTGCCGACCTGATTGATCCGGCAATTACCGATGCCATCGGCGATGCGCAGGCCATTGATACCAACGGTGAGCTGGACGGATTGAAGCTGAATGCCATCGAAAAATCGGATAGTGCAACCTACAACCAGATTAAAAGCGAGCTGGCCAAACTATACATTAAAATGCCCCCAAGCAGCGCCATGGCCGGAGTTTATGCGCGCGTTGACCGCGATCGCGGCGTTTGGAAAGCCCCTGCCAATGTTGGCCTGAATTACGTGATCAAACCATCGCTGAAAATCACTAACGACATGCAGGATGGGCTAAATGTGGATACCGTTGCCGGAAAATCAATCAATGCGATCCGGTCGTTCACCGGAAAAGGAACTTTGGTTTGGGGCGCCCGCACCCTGGCCGGAAACGACAATGAATGGCGGTACGTTTCGGTGCGCAGGTTCTTCAATATGGTTGAAGAATCTGTAAAAAAAGCGACAGCCCAGTTTGTTTTTGAACCAAACGACGCCAACACCTGGGTGAAAGTTCGCGCAATGATTGAGAACTTCCTCATCCTTCAGTGGCGGGCTGGAGCGCTTGCCGGAGCCAAACCCGACGATGCTTTTTATGTTCGCGTAGGTCTCGGTCAAACCATGACGGCCGACGACATCCTGAACGGCTATATGCACGTTGAAATTGGGCTTGCCGTTGTTCGTCCGGCCGAATTCATTGTCCTGAAATTTTCGCACAAACTTCAGCAATCATAATTCTTAACCTTTAAAACACAACAATTATGGCAGCATATCCATTAGTAAAATTCCATTTTCAGGTTGACTGGGGTGGAACTAAAATCGGGTTTACCGAAGTTTCAGGCCTTGATGTAGAGACCGAAGTGGTTGAATACCGCGAAGGATCAAGTCCGGAATATTCAAAAATTAAAATGCCCGGAATGCAGAAATTCAGCAACATCACTTTGAAACGGGGTACTTTCAAGAGCGACAACGAATATTTCAAGTGGTGGAATACCGTGAAGCTGAATACCATCGAACGGCGCGATGTAACCATCAGCCTGCTCAACGAAGAACATGCTCCGGTTGTCACCTGGAAGATAAAAAATGCCTGGCCAACCAAAATTCAATCGACCGACCTGAAAGCCGACGGCAACGAGGTGGCCATCGAATCGATGGAACTAGCGCACGAAGGTTTAACCATTCAGAATGAATAACGATGAGTAATTACTATCCTCCTTTGGGCTTTCATTTTCTGGTTGAATTTGCCAATCATGGCAATGAATACCGGTTTCAGTCGGTCTCCGGATTATCTGTCGATCTGGAAACGGAAGAAATTACCGAAGGAGGAGAAAACCGCTTCAAGCACAAACTTCCGGTCAGGGCTCACTACCCCAACCTGGTGTTAAAAAGAGGATTACTCGTCGATTCGAAGCTGATTAAATGGTGCCGCGATGCCATCGAAGGTTTTGACTTTCAGCCAACAGACATCATCATCAAGCTGCTGAATGAGAAAAACGAGCCTCTGACAAGCTGGAATGTAGTTCATGCCTGGCCGGTAAAATGGTCGGTCGGCGAATTCAATGCCGAAGAGAGCCAGATTGTTATCGAGACTCTGGAATTAAGCTATAGTTACTTTAAAACACTTTGACATGCCTATCGAAATCAGAGAACTGAATATCCGGATCAATGTTTTGGAAAACCAGAATCCCGGAAATTCCGGAATCAATCAGGGCACTCAGGAATCGCGCGAAAGCCTGATTGCTGAATGTGTTGAACAGGTTTTGGAAATCATATCAAAAACACATGAACGATAATCATGAGCGGCGAATTAACCAAACTGAGGATCAAAGGCTACAAGGACGAGCGTTTCTCGCAGGAAATTGCCGATGGCGAATTCAACACCCTGCTGAACCCTGAAAACTACCGGATCAGGTACCAGATTAGCCAGAATGAAAGTCAGGCGCAGGGAACCAGTTCGGCCGCACCAAGATTTAACAAGTCTCTGCCGGAAGATCTTCAGCTCGAATTTATATTCGACCGCTCCGGAGTTATCAAGGATTACGACGATAAGCTGGGCGAGGGAATCATCGGCGACATCGAGAAATTCAAAAAGGTTGTTCTGGATTACAATGGTGATCAGCACAAACCCAATTATCTGATCATTTCCTGGGGATCGCTCCTGTTTAAAGGAAGTTTGAAGGATATGGAAATCACCTACAAACTCTTTAAGCCCGACGGAACCCCAATCCGGGCAACCATCAGCGCAACATTCAAAGGCTTCATCGAAGATAACCTCCGGGTAGCCCGCGAAAACAACAATTCGCCCGATCTGACGCACATCCGGGTGGTTGGCGAAGGCGATACGCTACCGCTGATGACCTTCCGGATTTATGGTGATTCGAAATATTACCTCGAAGTGGCCAAAGCCAATAAGCTGGTCGATTTCAGGAAACTGAAGCCCGGGCAGCAAATTTTCTTTCCGCCGATTGAAAAAGCGGGGAAAAGATGAATGTCCTCAAGCAATTGGGCTTTTCGCTCTCGTCAAGCATCAGTTCTTTATAAACAAATCACGACGACAGGCAAACAATGACAGACGACAAGCGAACAATGACAGACGATAGTTAAGCAAAGCCTGACGACAGGCAAGCAAAGAGCGACGACGAGTAAACATTGCAAGACGACAAGCGAACAATGACAGATAACGAGTAAACATTGCCAGACGACAGGCAAACAATAGCAGACGACGAGCAAACATTGCCAGATGAATTAATATTTTAAAATGAGTCCAAGCCGCACCATACAAACTTCACGATCGGCCGATTTGGTCACTTTCAAAATCCGGATCGACGGAACCGAGCTGCCCACAACAGTTCAGGTGATGAACATCAGTGTGGAAAAGGAAATCAACCGGATTCCGACTGCCAAAATCATTTTTGCTGATGGCGACCCGGCTGGTCAGGACTTTGCGCTGAGCAGCGGCAGCCAACTCATTCCCGGAAAAAAAATCGAAATCGATGCCGGCTATCATTCCGACAACGAAACTATCTTCAAGGGAATCATCATCAAACACAGCCTGAAAATCCGTGCCGGTCATTCGCTGCTGATTGTTGAATGCAAAGACAAAGCCGTGAAACTGACCGCCGGAAGAAAAAGCAAGTACTTCGCCGAAAGTAAAGACAGCGATGCTTTTGAGGAAATTATTGATGCATATGGATTGGACAAAACCATTGAGACCACCAGTTTTCAGCACCAAAAACTCGTTCAGTACGATTGTACCGACTGGGATTTTCTGGTTACGCGGGCTCAGGCCAACGGTAAAATTGTAGTTGTTGACGATGGTAAAATCATCGTGAAAGCTCCGGACACCGCACAAACCGAGCTCGAAACCGTCGCATTTGGCGCTACCCTGCTCGATTTTGATGCCGAAATGGATGCCCGGAACCAGTTCAGCAAAGTGAGTTCGTATGCCTGGAGCCATGCCGATCAGGAGGTGGTTGAAGTGGAAGCCGCCAATCCGGGAATATCACTGAATGGAAATCTTTCTTCCGAAGACCTGGCTGACGTGATTGGCCTCGAAAACCTTGAACTGAAATACGGTGGAACCGTTGCCGAGCAGTCGGTGAAAGACTGGGCGAATGCCAAAGCGCTGTTTCAGCAGCTTTCCAGGGTCAGGGGACGAATGAAATTTCAGGGAATTCCGGCCTGCAAACCCAATACAACCTTAAAACTTGAAGGTGTGGGCAATCGCTTCAATGGCAAAGTGTACGTCTCTGCCGTGCGGCACGAAATTACTGAAGGCCAGTGGACCACCGATGCCCAGTTTGGAATCAGTCCGGAATGGTTTACTGAAAGCCTCAACATCAGCAATCAGCCGGCAGCCGGGTTGCTCAGCGCCATCCACGGATTGCAGATCGGGATAGTCACCCAACTGGAATCCGATCCGGACGGCGAAAACCGCATCAAAATTAAATGTCCGATGATTGACAAGGATTCGGAAGGCATTTGGGCCCGCCTGGCCTCGCTGGATGCCGGCGAAAATCGCGGCGCATTTTTTCTTCCTGAAATTGGCGATGAAGTGATTGTTGGGTTCATCAACGACAATCCGAATGATGCGGTAGTTCTGGGAATGCTTAACAGCAGCGCAAAACCTGCTCCATTGACCGCAGCCGACGACAACAACGAAAAAGGATTTGTGACCCGCAGCAAAATCAAATTCATTTTCAATGACGAAAAGAAATCAGTCGTTCTGGAAACTCCCGGCGGAAAAAAAATTACGGTGGACGAAGATGCCGGAATCATTCAACTGGAAGACGAAAATTCGAACAAACTGACCATGAATCCCGACGGAATTAAAATGGAAAGCAATGGAAAAATTGAAATAAAAGCCGCGCAGGACATCAAGATTGAAGGCATGAATGTCTCGATCAAAGCCAATGCGCAGCTGAAAGGCGAAGGATCGGCCGGAGCCGAAATTTCGTCCAGTGCAGTGGCGGTGCTGAAAGGCTCGCTGGTGCAAATAAATTGATCTGAAAATGAAAAACTCAATCCGTTCACTGAAGTGAACGGCAAAGGGAAAAGAAAGCCGGAAGACCGAAGTGCGAAGTCTGAAGAAACTTCGAACTCCGAACTTTAGGCACTCCGAACTTAAAAAGTAAATCAAAATGGGAAGTCCCGCAGCACGAATAACAGATATGCACGTTTGCCCGATGGTTAATCCGGGTCCGGCAGCCATTCCACATATTGGTGGACCAGTCCTTCCACCCGGAGCGCCAACTGTATTGATCGGAGGACTTCCAGCGGCCTGTCTGGGCGATATGCTCGTTTGCACCGGTCCGCCCGACAGCATTGTTATGGGTTCGGCAACTGTGCTGATTGGCGGTAAACCCGCCGCCCGAATGGGTGATTCAACGGCACATGGCGGAACCATTGTTTTGGGATGCCCAACAGTTTTAATCGGAGGTTAACCCCTAAAGGGGACTTCTTTGCTGAACAAGCGAAAGTTCAGGATGAAAAAGAAATGGTTAAAAACTTAGAAGCTATGAATACGAAGCAATCATTTTTGGGACGCGGCTGGAGTTTTCCTCCTGAATTCAGCAAGACCAACAATACCGTTGTGCTGACTGAGGACGAAACTGACATCGAAAAAAGCCTGCAGATTCTTTTGTCAACACGCCCCGGCGAACGCGTCATGGTTCCCGACTATGGCTGCAATCTCGATGAGCTGCTGTTTAAACCACTGAACCTGACCGTGAAAACCTATGTGATTGACCTGATTCGCACCGCCATTCTTTACCACGAGCCACGCATCGACGTGGAGAGAATCCGCATCGATGAATCGACCGACAATGATGGCATTTTGCTGATCTGCATCGATTACCTGGTGCGGATTACCAATTCCAGAAGAAATATGGTTTATCCGTTTTACAAGGAAGAAGGAACTGAAATAGCACAACGCAAATGACGATCAAAGCAAAACATAAAGCGATTATTCCTGGCGAAGGCACCGATCAGCAACAGCGGTTCCTCGAAGCGCTCAATCCCAACTCGCTGAATCTGCATGATTACAACGAGACCGACTGGATGAGATTTGCGCGAAGATTTGCTGAAAAGGTGAACTATTTCAACCTCGAAAATAAAAAGGACGGCAACTGGCAGGACTTTTTTGCCGACGAAGCCGAAATTAAATCGCTGCTTGCGGCTCCAGAAAACAGCCAAACAGTCCATCCACATCTGGCCCTTTTTATCTGTTTCCTGAAGCTGCTCGATTTCAGCAAGAACCATTTCAATCGGCTGACCCAGCGGCACCTCGATTTCTATTATCATGAAATCCTGAAAATCGACAAACAGGCTCCGGTTCCCGATCAGGTTCATGTACTGTTCGAACTGGCTAAAAACATTTCACAGGAGAAAATCGGCTCCGGCACATCGTTGGATACCGGAAAAGATTCCAAGGGCAACAAACTGGTTTTCAAAACTCAGGAAGAACTGATTGCCAATAAAACGACTGTTGCTCAGCTTAAAAATATTTACCATCATTCCGAATCCGGACTGAAAGGAATTAAAGCCAGCGAAATCGCCAATTCGTTCGATGGGTTGGGCGCTCCCGCTCCTTCAGGCGACCTGAAATGGTACCCGTTTGGTTACTTAAAAGCCGAAACTTCCGCAGCAAATCCTGACCTTCCGGATGCGCGGCTGGGCTTTGCCATTGCGTCGCCGGTTTTACTCCTGAACGAGGGACAGCGCAGCATTCAGCTCAAACTGACTTTCAAAGATCCACTTTCCTCGCAACTGGCTGCTCAGGCCGAAAAGTGTCTGAATGTTTGGCTTAGTGGCGAAAAGAAATGGCTGGGACCGTTCAAGGTCAAGAGTTCAGGGCAGCAAAAAGAACTGAATCTGGAAATACTACTCGATCAGTCTGTTGAACCGGTTGTAGCTTACAATCCGGCTGTTTTAGGCGAAAAATTCACCACGACCGAACCTATCATCCGTTTTGTTATCGACCTGGAAACTGCGGAAGGCTACCCGTTTGCAACTGGTTTTACGGGACTCCAGCTGAAAAATATCGACCTGAAAGTTTCGGCAGAAGGGCTAAAAGGAATCGAACTTGAAAATGACCTGGGCATGCTGAATGCGAAAAAACCGTTCATGCCATTTGGCCCGACACCGTTGAAAGGTTCGCGGTTCCTCATCAAAAACCAGGAGGCAATGGGCAAACAGTGGGATTCGATTAACCTGACGATCAACTGGATGAACACGCCCGACTCGTTTAAAAGTCAGTATTTTGCATACAGAACCGAGTCGCGCGGCGATGCCACCATTTGGGATTACCGCGACGCCATCCGGATGAAAAAACAGGGGACCAGAAGATTTGACGATGCCGCCGACAACCTGATTGTGAGCAGCGACGCCTATTTCAAAGCCAGCGTGTCGGTTTTGAGCCGGAGCAAATGGACGGCAGTTTCGAACGACCTCGCACTTTTCACCAAAAACGGCGACAATTACCGTTGCCAGTTCAGCTTGGCCAGCAACCAGTTCGACACCTCGCAGGGAGGACAGTTACAATTAAGCCTGAACCAGAGTTTCCTTCAGGAAATGTACCCGAGGATTTACACGATGGCGCTGCAGAACGAAAAGAACACGCTCATCCCGAAAGAACCGTATTTGCCGATGATTGAGTCGATGGAACTCAGCTATTCAGCTGGTGCGAAGGCTATTTTCAATCCGGCGGCAAACGATTCGGCCGGAATGCCAACGCTGAAATTGTTTCACGAGCATCCGTTCGGGCAGTGTGAAAAACATACGGGCTACATTCCAGATTCCAAAATTGGATTGTTGCCCGAATACCTTCCCGGCGGCGAATTATTCCTTGGACTGAAAGATGCAGAGCCGCTGCAACAGGTGTCGCTTTTGTTCCAGATTTTTGAAGGAAGCGAAAACCCTGATTCTGCAGGATTTGCTTCAGGCGAAAAAATGGACTGGAGCATTCTTTGTAATGACGAATGGATGACACTGAACAGCAATTACCTGATTGCCAACAACACCGACAATTTCCTGAAATCCGGAATCGCGAAGTTCTCCATTCCGGCGGAAGCCACCAGCACCAACCATATTTTACCTTCGGGATTGCACTGGGTCAGAGTCCGAATGAACAAAACATACGACACCGTCTGCAAGATTATCGACATTCGTGCACAAGCCGTTTTAGCCCAATTCGACGATCGTGCCAACGAACTTTCGCACCTGAAAAACGGTATTCCCGCCGAAACAATCAGCAAACTTTTGGAAAGGACACAAGCTGTAAAGTCAGTCGGCCAGCCATTTAATTCGTTTGGCGGACGCGCTTCGGAGAGCGATCTGGCCTATTATCAGCGTGTCAGTGAACGGCTGCGGCATAAAAACCGGGCCATCACACTTTGGGATTACGAGCGGCTCATTCTGCAACATTTCCCCGAAATACATAAAGTCCGCTGCCTGAACCATACCTCGGCCAACTCTTTCCTGTCGCCTGGAAATGTGACGATTGTGGTTATCCCCGACATTGTCAACCGCAATGTTTTCGACATCTACCAGCCTCGTGTCAGCCGGGCTACGCTAAACAAGGTTCAGGAGTACATTGGGCAGTTAAACAGCCTGCATGTCAATACGTCGATCATCAATCCCGAATACGAAGAAGTTGAAATTTCCCTGAAAGTGAGATTTAACGCAGGCTACGACGAAAACTATTACCAAAAGATTTTACAGCAGGATCTTACGCGGCTGTTGTCGCCCTGGGCTTTCGAAAAAAGTACCGATTTGCAGTTTGGCACCACGCTTCATCAGAGTGTCGTAATCAGTCACATCGAGAAACTACCGTATGTTGATTACATCGCCGACCTGAAAATCAGGCATAAAGGCGAAACAAAAACCAGCGTGTCGCCATCAAGCCTAAAAGCCATACTGGTGTCGGCCAAAGCACACCAAATAGGAGTATTGTCAAAAGATGAGTGTTAAAGAGAGAAGAGCAATGAAAACAAATCATATTTCAAAAGTAACTCAGCCCTAAAGTCGTCCGGTTCGCCGGATGGCGGGGTGAGTTGATCAAAGGAATCAAAAGAGTTTGTTAAAAAACGAGAACATGTCGAACACAGAACTACATACCAGCATTTCAGCCAATGTTTCCACGGGCGACGATCTGGATTTTGCTTTCCTGAAGCAATTTGGGATTGACTACATCTCGAAAGTCAGCGGAAAAATCTGGACCGATTACAACACGCACGATCCCGGAATTACGATTCTCGAATTGCTGGCCTATGCCGTTACCGATTTGGGTTACCGCATCAATCTGCCCATCGAAGATTTGCTGAGCAAACCCGATGAAATCATTCCATATCAGGGACAGTTTTTCGGGATTGAAGAAATTTTGCCGATAAAACCAATAACGGCCAATGATTACCGCAAACTTTTCATCGACCTGGAAGGCGTTAAAAATGCATGGCTCCAACCATTCAGGAAGAAAGTTTTCGTGAATTGCAAGGAAGAGCTTCTTTCGTACACCCCATTCGACATCGCGGAAAAATATAAAAAGGAATTTACGCTTCAGGGGTTGTATGAAGTATTGCTCGATTTTGATGATTTTGACCCGGCAACTTACAATACCGACATCAAAATTGCAGCCCGAAAAAAACAAATTGAAAATGAAGTAATAAAGAAATACCATCTGAACCGCAACCTCTGCGAGGATTTGATGACGGTTTCCGAAGTCGGCATCCATCCGGTTTCGGTTTGTGCCATCATCGATGTAAAACCTGATGCCGACGAGGAAATGATCCATGCACGTGTTCTTCAGACTTTAGGGCAGTATTTTTCGCCATCGGTCAGGTTTTACTCCTTGCAGGAAATGCTCGCAAAAGGCTATTCTTCCGAAGAAATATTCGACGGCCCCATCCTTGAAAATGGCTTTATCGATCCGGAAGAATTGAAAAAAGCCGAGCTGCGGAAAGAAGTCCGGCTCAGTGATATCGTTCAGCTGATTATGAACATCGACGGTGTCAACCTGATTAAAGATATCTCGATTAACAACTGTGGGCCCGACGCCAAACCGAATGGGCAGCCCTGGATCATTTGCATCGACGAAGGCAAAAAACCAGCACTTTGCACCAAGAGCGCATTCAGCTACACCAAAGGCGTTTTGCCAGTCAACATCAATCAGCAGGCCGTTAAAAAATACTTGTTCAAGCTCGAAAAAGCAGAAGCCGACGAGCAAAAACAGGCACAGCTCAACATGCTTTTTGAATTGCCGGCCGGACAATTTCTGAATGTCAGCGGGTATTCCAGTATCCAGAACGGGTTCCCTGAAACCTACGGAATCGGCGAGTTTGGATTGTCGCCACAGGCTTCTGAAACACGAAAAGCACAAGCCCGCCAGTTGCAGGCCTATCTGCTGTTTTTCGATCAGATTCTGGCCAGCTACTTCTCGCAACTCGACATGATGAAAGAACTGCTGGCAGTCGATCATACCATCAGCCGGACTTATTTCACGCAGGCGGTCAGCGACATAAACGGGATTGAAAATCTGATTCCGGCCGAATACCTGAATGGAACTTCCGACCAATTGGCTGAGGCTCTGTTTGCAGACCTCGATTCGAAAAACGACCGCAAAAACCAGCTGCTCGACCACCTGTTGTCCCGCTTTGCCGAAAGTTTCAGCGCTTATGCTTTCCTCATGAAACAGCTTTACGGAAGCGATGCCACAAAGGCCGTGATTCAGTCCAAAGAAACATTCCTGAAAAGCTATGCCAGTCTGGGAACTGAACGAGGCGCAGCTTTCAGCTATTTTCATCAGAAAAAGAGCCTGTGGAATTCGACCAATGTTTCGACTGTTGAAAAACGAATCGCCTTGCTGACCGGAATGACCGATTTCAGCCGAAGGAATTTGTCGAATGATCCGGTGGAGATTTACCAGGAAAAAGACAACGATGGGCTGCTGGAATACCGCTGGCGGATCAAAGATTCAGCCCAAAACATTTTGTGTTCCAGCTCCAAAAAATATTTCTCGAAGGAGGAAATGAACAAGGAAATTCTGCTGGTCAAGATACTGGCAGGCGATCCTCAGAATTACGAAATCAAGCAGGCTAAGTCGGGCGAATATTATTACAACCTGATCAATCCGGCTGTACCCGATATGCAAGACGAAGGCCATGTAATTGCCCGCCGCCTCGACTATTTTGCGAGCGAAAATGCTGCGGTAAAAGCGATCAAACAGTTCGTTTCGTTCATGAAAAAAGTGAAGCCCAACGAAGGCATGTACCTGGTTGAGCACATTATACTCCGCCCCGACGAGTCGAAGGAATACACGATTGATCCCGAAATGTTCCTGCCCATCTGTGAGTGCGCCGACTGCGAACCGCTCGATCCGTATTCGTTCCGGGTTTCGGTCATTCTTCCCGGCTGGACTGAACGTTTCTCGAACATCGATTTCCGCAACTTCATGGAAGACCTGATTCGCAGAGAACTTCCGGCGCATGTGCTGGCGCGTATCTGCTGGATTGGCTACCCTTCAGAAAAAGTTGACGACGACAAAAATGAAATGGTTCAGCTTAAAAAAGCATGGAAAGCATTTCTCGAAACCATTAGCAAAGCCAGTCAGGACAAGCAAATCGTGATTGATTTGAATACCATACTCAGCAAGTTGCACTCAATTTATCCATCCGGATTTTTATACGACTGCGACGACGAAACCGAAAACTTGCAAGGCAAAATCATACTTGGCAGAACCAATTTAGGAAACATTTAAAATTCAGGCTATGGCAACCAAATTATCTTCTATAACTTCACAATACCGCTCGTTTGTCGACGACCAGGTGCTAACCGCCGACCAGCTCAATACGCTGATCGGGTATTTCGAAGATCAGGGGCGCCTGACGCGCGTTTGCCTGAATGGCGTGGGCATTGTTTGCGGACTGAAAATCAGCATCGGCACGGGGAATGAAATTACCGTTACCCAGGGTTGCGGCGTAACCACCGATGGCGATCTCGTCCGTTTATTAAAGCCGGTTCCCGAATCGTCCGAAATGACACTGGACATTTCGCAAATCAGGTTCACGCATTACAAAACTTACGAGGACGAGATCGTCAAATATGCGCCATTCTTCAAAAATCAGGCACAAATCACCATCTTCGAGCTGGTTCCTGAATTTGGTTCGAAAGACGACAGTTTTCCGCTGAATACCCTTTCAGGAGCAGAAAAAATGGTTGCCCTGCTTTATCTGGAAGAGTTTCCGAAAACGCCCGAGTTGTGCACCGCTATTGATTGTAACAATCAGGGCATCGAAGAAATTTCACGCCTGAAAGTGCTGCTTGTTTCCGATAGCGATGCCGAAACTATTGCCAACACCGACCCCATTTTTACAAAACACCACATACTTCAGGCTTATCAGCAGTTGCCCGAACTGGCCGTTCAACGCGTGTTACTTACCGCTACAAGCGCCGCCAGCCAAAGCAACCTGCTGAAAAGTTTCCATTCGGCCATTTCATCCAACAATACATTAAGTCAACTGAAAGAGGCCATAACCATTCTGTTTAAAGATTTCAACGGTTTCCTGAATCTGACCGCGGGTGTTACAGTCGCTCAGATCAATCAGCTGATCGACCAGTTGCTTGGCTTCTCCGCTCAGGCTATTCCGTTCGATGTCCAATACCGGTACGATCTGCTGAAAGATCTCGTGGACACGTATGCTGAAATCAAATCGATTTTACTTGATCTTGATTCGGAATGCTGTCCGGCTATTCAATCGTTCCCGAAACATTTGATGCTGGGTAAATTAGATGAACCTTCCAGTTTCAGGCATTCGTTTTACAAATCGCCGGTTTCAGGAGAAGCCGAAAGTGCAAATATCAGGCGTTTCAATAGCCTGATTTATCGCTTTTACCTGATGCTGGCGCAATATAAAATTTCGGGCGACGAGGTGCGGATCACTCCGTCGAAATCAAAAGTTTTGCTGAGCAACCGGAGCATCCCGTTTTATTATGCGGCAAACGCGGCATTGGTTGACAACTGGGACTTCGAAAAAACACAACGGATATCACAAAAAACAAACCTGGCGTACGACAAAAGTCAGCTCTCGGCAGCAGCGCACATTCAAAATCCACTCAAATTCAACCTCGATGCATTTGATTTCTTCAGGGTTGAAGGACATCTCGGAAAATCGTCGGTAACTGCCGAACCTCAACTCAGCGAAAAACTCAGCTCTTTTGGGCTCGACTTCGATTACACTTCATTCGACATTGATAGCAATCAATCTGACTTGCAACTCTATATCAACAAAAATAGTTCGCTTGAGCATTTTTCAGGAGTACCCAAAAGCGGAACTTTTGTGGTACTAAAAAAAGCAAACCTGATTATTGCCGACTTTGCGCTGGCTTACAAATACCGCGCGGAACAAGGCGAGTCGTGCTGCAAAATTTCGGAATGCAGCTACCCGTGGATCAGTTCTCTGAAATACCTGAACAACCTGTCGCGCAGCATGAAAGGCACCCAAAGCCGCACACTGCTGATGCCCAAAGCGTACCGTTTATTCATCACACAATATTCCATCAACGGTATCAGCCTGATCACGCAACCGGTGGAAATCAGTGTTCCGCTCGCCGACATTTTCAATGGCCGCATTCACGCGGTTACCCGGGAACTAAACGAACGATTCCCAACCGGGCTGGTCTTCGACTTTGATCAGGAAAGCAAATTACTGAAAATTAAAAAACTGAAAGAAGATACGTTCATATTCAGCATCAGGGATATTACGCTTTCGAACACGTCACCGATTTACACCTTCACCGAAAAGTCGATGCTGAAAAACGGACGAATCCTGCAATCGAAAGCCATTGTTTGCACCGATGTGAATTTGCATCAAAAGAGTTTCTACGGGCAGCTTCATTCGAAATACGACCCGAAAAACAAAGACGATGATTACGGACAATACGACGAGAAATGGCAACTCTGGGCCGAGCTGATGAAAAAACTCAAGCATCACAAGCTATTCAAAGAGATTTCGGCCAAACGTTTCCCGCTGGCCATGGCCGATCTGCCGAAAGAAGTTCAGGGCGAATTACGGCAAATCCGCGCCGACATTGCACAAACAGCACCAAACACAAATGTCTGGTTATCGGGCGAATGGACTGCCGGAAGCTGGGTAAATCAGAACATGGTCACATATTACAATGCCAACCGGAAAAATACGCACGACGATATTGTTCTGTTTATGCAGCTTCGCGAAAGGCTTCACCAGCGCACCGGCAAGAGCAAATACACCATTTTCATCGATCCGGTGACCGATGTACAAATCAAGGAGCTGCAGGCCAAATATCTGAATAAAGTTGATTTCTATGTGGGGAAAGCCGGAGGAACAGTGATCGGCTTATAAAAAAGAAGAAGTCTCAGTCGAAAAATGCTAGCTCGAATGAGACTTCCATGGGGCCGAAAATCAGTGCAAAACTTCACGAAACGAGAAAGACAACAGAATAAACCGATGACAAACTCAAAACATGATGAAAAGAACCGATAAACCTAATTGCCCAGTGACCTACTAAAAGGTTCAGGAAAGGTACAACATTAAAAATCGAAAATCAAGAGTTTAGGATATTTTTATCAGCATAAATGCGAAAATTTCACCAACATATTCTCCATCAGATCAATCTCGAGCTTAATGTAGCTTCTGAACAAACGGCTTTTGACCTTAAAAATGGGCTGGACCGTTTCGTCAAGGATGAGTTTTTACCTCAGGCAGAACTGCTTTTTGAAGAGATAATTCCTTCAGGCCAGATTATCCGATACGATTCTCTTGATCTTGAGATCGATCTGGATGCCAATGAGTCGCTTCAATTTGCCAACGACAGCTTGATAAACCAGTTACGAACCAAGCTTGACTTAAATATTCCCAATTTTTCATTCCAACTTCCTCGTCCCGGAATAAGTAATACGCAACAAAATACAACCTCCGGAGCAACTTCGGAAAACCAAAATAACCAGCCATTGCTGGCCGAACCAATTTCGGATGAAGAAAATACCTTGTTATATTTCCTGAAAACCGGGCAATTACCCTGGCACGCCAATTCGCTGGAATATGCTTCTCCTGCAGAAGATGCCGCCCTTTCCACCTTGATTCAGAATAAAGTCTTTCTTCAAAAGCTGAAATTGTTGTTCCAATCGGATGCAACAGTTCTGGAAAGATTTGTACAACAAATTAGCCCTTCAATAACAATAGAGGTAATTGGCCATTTTTCAGGAGCTCCTGAAAAATCACTCAGGAAATTGAAAGCAGGGTTGGGCACTTATCCTGAAAGCAACCAGATAAAAATCTGCAAATTGCTGATCAAAATCCTGATAACACATTCCCAATTATCCCACGAAATCATTAAAAATGAAATCCTTAACGATTCCGGGCAACTGAATTCGATATCAGGATTAGAAAAATTGTTGATGGAATTTTTCGCCTCAGCCGGACTAAAATATGAAACAGATTCTCCATCGGGACAAATCAGGCCGGAAATAAAAAAACACCTGGACGGACAGGCTTTTATTCAGACAAATTCACAACCGGAAAAGAATGATTTGTCTCCAATTCCGGAACTTTCCGAAAGGTCAGTCATCGGTTCTCTGTACATTCAAAATGCGGGAATAATTCTGGCTCACCCGTTTTTATCAAAACTTTTCGCAGTAACCGGTTGCCTGAACAATCGAAATCACATCATCCCCGATAAAAAGCAAAAGGTAGTTCAACTGATTCATTACCTGGCAACAGGACTGGAAAACGACTTCGAATTCAACCTGGCATTCGAAAAATATCTTTGCGGACTGCGGCAAGAAACCATACTATCGCGCATTAGCGAACTCAGCGAAGAAGATCGCAACGAATGTACTGACCTTTTGAAATCAATTGTCAGTTACTGGCCTGCATTGAAAAACACTTCGCCCGATGGGTTGCGGCAAATGTTTTTTCACCGTAACGGCAAGCTCGATCTGACTAAATCGCCGCATAAACTTTACATCGAGCGCAAGGCTCAGGATGTACTTCTCGATAAATTGCAATGGAACATCTCCATTGTAAAACTACCCTGGATGGATGATTTGTTATTTGTTGAATGGTAGAACGATATGCGAACAAAAGAAAACAGAACCACAACCGCCAGTCAAAGTAAAGCTGCTTTTTTTAAGGCAGAGAACAGTTCTGGCTTTTTCGCGCCGCGGGGCGATCTTCAAACCGGTCAGCCCAACGACCAATACGAAAATGAAGCCGAACGAATGGCTCAATTGACAACCAGTGGAAATGCCGCAGACAACCGGCTTCGGGAGATGCGCAAAGAAAACCAGCCCAGCGGATTGACTGATCTAGAAGAAAGCAACATGGCTATCGAAGGCTTTTCAGACGCCACCGTTGAAGAAAAGATCAGGAAAAATAACGGAGGTGGCCAGCAAATGGATCGGGAAACCCAAACGGACATGGAATCCAGGCTGGGCGCCGAGTTCAGCAATGTGAACATTCATGCCGGTCAAGATGCTGCTTACCTGAACCATATCATGGGCTCAAAGGCGTTCACCAACGGGAACGACATATATTTTAATCGTGGAAAATACAATCCCGAAACCAGCGACGGAAAACATTTGCTGGCCCACGAACTGACCCACACTATTCAGCAATCGGGGCAGGTTCCATCAGCCATACAATTTACGCTTGGCGATAACCGAGATTTGTTTGCCGACCGCTTTGCAGGCGATCCGGTGCTGGAAGCTTGTCTCGACGGCGAGCGCACTTTACGGCAGGGCAGCAGTGGAGAAGCGGTGGCCAAAATTCAGCAGGCATTAATCGACGCCGGATTTCCGCTGCCGCAGTTTGGCACCGACGGCTCGTTTGGCACCGAAACAAAAAATGCATTGAAAGACTTCCAAAGGGCATCGTCGCTGGTTGATGACGGCATCCTCGGCCCGGCAACCATGTCGGCACTGGACGGGCTTTACGCGATGGGCGATCCGGTGCTTCCACCGGGAACTCCGGTTACACCACCCCCGGGAACGGCTCCAACCGTGACCTCGCAAACCATTGCAATTGCCCCTGACAATAGCGCAGACTCCCGGACAACCGTTGGCGTTGGCGAACGCGTGCTGTTTTCGTCGGATATTGCCGGAACCTGGACCGCTTCGGCCGGACACATCATTGGTATAAACAATGGCGCCACCATGGTTTGGGAAGCCCCGGCAGTTGCAGCTTCGGCGGTGATTACGCTAACTACCGCTTCAGGAAACCAAACGTTTAACTTTACCGTGATTGCTCCCGACGACCTGATTATGGTTGTTGCCAACCATGAACCCATTGCTGCCGGAACCGCCGGGGCGTGTATGATACAGAATGTAACCGTCACTCCGCTTACGGTTAATTTTGGCCGTACGCAATGGCTCGAAGTACCGGGGCCGGCCACCAACGTTACCGGATATTTCAGGCGTTTTCCGGCAACAGAATTGCGACATCACCCCAATCGGCATTATTTGCCGTTCGACGACATGAACACGGGATTGACCGACCACGCCGCCGATCACGGAGAGCTTCCCCCATTTTCGGATGGAACATTCGAATGGGTTATTCCGAACCGGTACAAAATTGATGGTGAAACTGATGCGCAAGGACGCTTTTTCGCCAATACGGTTCAGTCGTTTTTCATGAATGCCGATGGCTCGATGATGATAACGAAAACTACCGCGCTTGTTTTCCGCACGCTCAACAATACTGTGATCTGAATCGACAACCAATAACCTGAAGCAATGAACTTTACGCACCATTTGATATTTCTGGAAAGCGTAGTGAAAGCGAGGCTCGAAACTGAATTAAAGGGCATTGAAGCTGAATTTCCGGAGCACACCATAGATAAAAACGATCATTCGCTTCTGGCCGGGTTCATCAGGGAGAATAAATTTTCTACTTCGGAAATCCTGGTTCTGTTAATTGCCCTTGTTCCTCACATTTCGCCTTCATTTTTCAATTCGCTGATTGGCCAATATTTGCCGCAGGGAGGCGATTTCCCTGATTTTGGAGGAGTAAAAGGACGGAACCATCGCGGAGTTTTACCCACCGGCGAAACTGTTTTGTACATTCTTGCCGGAAAAAAACCTGAACTGCGAACCGAATTCATGGCTCTATTTTCTTCAAATCATCTCTTTGCCCGAAAAGGGATTCTGCACCTGGAAGAAGTGCCACACGGAGAACCCCGAATGAGTGGGCGCCTGATTCTTGACCAGGAATTTGTTGATTTATTTACTACCGGAACAATTTCGAAACCAAAACTGAGTGGCGATTTTCCGGCCGGGCTAATCGAAACCGGGCTGGAATGGAGCGACCTGATTTTAAACGAAAAAACCGTATTGCAAATTCAGGAAATAGAAACCTGGCTGAAATACAACGACAAACTGATGAACGACCTGAACATGAAAAACCGCATCAGGCCAGGCTTTCGTGTACTTTTTTCGGGTCCTCCCGGAACCGGCAAAACCCTGACGGCAAGCCTTCTGGGAAAATATACTAACCGCGATGTGTTCCGGATTGATCTTTCGCTGGTTGTTTCGAAATACATCGGCGAAACCGAGAAAAACCTTTCGAAACTGTTCGACCGGGCAGAAAATAAAGACTGGATTCTGTTTTTTGACGAGGCTGACGCTTTGTTTGGTAAACGCACCGGGGTTCGCGATGCACACGACAAATATGCCAACCAGGAAGTTTCGTACCTGTTGCAGCGTATCGAATCGCATGCCGGGCTGGTGATTCTGGCTTCGAACATGAAAGGCAACATTGATGCAGCTTTTACCCGGAGATTCAATGCCGTCATCGAATTTAACGCCCCAACTGCTGCCGAGCGACTGCAGCTTTGGGAAAAGAATCTGCCAAAGAATGTCGGACTCGACAAAGAAATCAATCTCGAAGAAATTGCCCGTAAATACGAAGTCAATGGCGCCAACATTGTCAACATCATTCATTACGCCTGCCTCAAAACCCTCGAAAATAATTCGGACACCCTTCGCCAGTCAGATCTTTTAAAGGGCATTCAGAAAGAGTATTTGAAAGAAGGAAAAATGGTGAACCTGAATTTCTGATTTTAATTTTAAATCCAGTCTTCTTTCGTTCCCTCACAACTTTTGGCCACATTTTAGTACTTTGCGTCCGCTTTCGAAAAGAAAGACAAAGCTAAAACCCTAAACCCAATCGATTTATGAAACGTACCGTATTAACCATTCTCCTGGTTTTTCCTGCCATTTTTCTCGTGGCTCAGCCTTCAAAACCTTATTGGAACATCAACATTCCGCTCAATTCTTATCGTCTGCCAATGGCTCCGGTTGGAACTACAGTAAAATATACCGATCTGGATAAAGATGGCGATCCTGACATGCTGGAAACATTGACTATCAATAACATTCCGGTTCGCTGGATCGACGATGACGACGACATGAAATGGACCGATACCGAAGGCGACACCGACAGTGATTGCCTGATGATTGACCGCGACAAAAACGGAAAGTTCGGTAGCTACAACGATCTGGTTATCGACTGGAACGATACCAATAAAGACGGGAAAGCCGATATGCAGGTGGTAGTTGACTACGTTGCCAAAGACAAGGGTGCCTGGGGCCCAGGCCACTACATGTGGGTTTTGGACACCGATCTGGATAATATTTTCAATTACATCGATTGGGAAACGTTTGAATTGCGCTGTTGGATTCACAACGGACAATCCGATTTCTTCGAAGATTATCATGGCAAAAGCCTTTTCCTGAAAATGCACACCACAACCGACAAAATGAACGATGTGCGCCTCAACTGGGAAAACCCATTCCTGTTTTACGATCAGGATAACGATGGGCTCACCGAAATGGCTATCCGACTTTGTGACTCGCCACCTATCGTAAACGATAAAACCCTCGCCAACACTCCTGAAAACATTAAGCTTTCAGGAAAAATTGATTGGGCTTCCATGTCGTTCGACCTTGATAATGACAATTCCGTCCAAAACGAATTCGACCTTGATATGACCATTCACTTCCGTGGCGGAGGTTTCGATTACATGGACCAGGTGCATAAATTCGAGAACATGCGCGGACTGCCTGCCACCGACACCATGTTTATGGATCCGCGCTGGCGACAGATTTCGGAGCTAATTTATCCCGACCACGAATCGGCATGGAACCTCATCCACAATCGCGGCAAATGGAAATCGTGCTACTTTACGTTTGACGAAGATGACGATTGTGCCCGCTGGGAACGCGTTGAACTTTACGAGCCGAACAATATCTTTAAAATTGGTTCGCGCAAAGGCGGAATCGATAACAATCCGCAAGCCGATGCTGCCGGCGACCGTGGAGAATGGGACATGGACAACTCCGGAAAAGGCAACTTGTATATCGGGAAATTCGATGGCCGGATTCACTTGTTTGGGGCTGAATGGGGCGCCTGGCGGGTCGATCAGAATGCCATGTCGTTTCAGGGATTTGGCGGAATTTACGATGGCTACGGTCCGGGACGTACACAGGTAGAACCGAAAGTCTTTTCAACAATCAAGTACGCCGACACCAATAAAAACGGGTTTATCGATGAACTCTCATTCGATCTCGATGGAGATACGCTGTTTGAACATACCGTTTCTCTCCTGAAACTGGGCATTGACGATCAGGCGGAAGTAATAAAAACCGAAGGTTTGAAATACAACGATTTGGTTTCACTCAACACCTCTGTTTCCGAAAAAATGTGGGAAAACGCACAGGAAGCTTCTGCAATTGCCGAAAAAGCAGGCATCAACCTGAGTTGGTACAGCCTGATGCGAAGCCCCAAAAGCCTTCAGCAAAAATACAGTTACGGCTACTGGTTGCAGTTTTACATTTACCGCGATCTGATGGAACTTGGCATCCGCAAACAAAACAAGGAATTCCTGAATAGCCTCGATAAAGCTTATTTCTCGGGCAACTGGAAACTGGTTGGCAAGATTTAGGCGTTAAAAAAGAGAATAGAGGCTGTTCCCAAAGTCAAATCATCATGCGTTTCGTCATCCTGAATTTATTTCGGGATCTGGTGCGTTGAGATCCTGAAACAAGTTCAGGATGACTTTCGGAACAGCTTTTTTCATTGCACAATTGTAAAAACAAAACTTCTGCTTCACTAAAACAATTCCAAATCGGCTATATTTGAAGTTCTAACTAACAACTAAAACCACTAACCTATGGGAACTGTCCTTTCAAAGCCTTCCGCACGAAACGCGGGGCTCGATATTCTGCGCGTTCTGGCTTGCTATATGGTCGTACAAATTCATACCGGCGAGTTTTTCTACATTACTCCTGAAGGCAGCGTCCTCAACGGTCCCGGAAGTTTTTGGGTAGCAATTTACAACTCACTTTTCAGATGTGCAGTTCTTTTGTTCGTCATGATTTCAGGTTACTTTTTGTTTCCGGTAAAAGACGAACTTCCAACATTCTTCCGCAAAAGATTTACACGCGTTTTATTCCCATTTCTTATCTGGTGCATTGTTTATGCGTTTTACCAGCACCTGCGCGGCAACGCCGATCTGGCTGCCACTTTTGTCAACATCCTGCACATTCCGGTGAACTACGGAACGCAGATTGGCCATTTGTGGTACGTTTATATGTTACTCGGAATATACCTTTTTGCGCCTGTCATTTCGCCGTGGCTGCAAACTGCGCCAAAATCGCAAATCCGGTTTTACTTGATTATTTGGGCTGTTACCATGTGCATTCCGTACATCCATCAGGTTTATCCTGAAATCTGGGGCGAATGTTTCTGGAACAAAACGCCAATGTTGTATTATTTCTCCGGAATGTTGGGCTTTGCCGTACTGGGCTTTTACATCAAACGGTTCCATGCGCAAAAAAGCAAAGGCGATTTCCTGACCGGAATTATCCTTTTGATTGTTGGCTACACCATTACAGCATACGTTTTTGCATCGAGACTAGGCACTGCCAAATCGATTCCTGAACTGGAACTTTCGTGGGGATACGATACCATTAATGTGGCCATGCTGGCATTAGGTTATTTCCTGATCATTAAAAACCTGAAATACAGAAAACCAGATTCGTGGTGCGCCCGATTAACTGAAGATGTTGCGCTGAAAAGTTACGGCATCTACCTGCTGCACATCATTATCCTGAATACAACTTACGGATTAATGCTTTCGTGGATTACAGGTAAGGAGCACTTATTTCCAGTGATCAGCATTATTACTTTTGTTATTTCATATCTGATTATCAAACTGATATCGTACATTCCAGGCAGTAAATATGTTGTTGGTTAGCAAAGTTTTCTGATTTGATTAATTTTATCCCAATAAATTTTTGCTAAACACAAATTCTAAAAATTACTAAAATGAATTTATCGGCTTTAATCTCGAATATCCATTGGATTCCGGTTGTAGTAATGACCATTGTTTCGTTTGCTTTGGGAGCATTGTGGCACCAAAAATTCATGTTTGGCAGAACCTGGACTACCGAGAATAAAACAACGCTCGACAGGAAAATGAACATCCCGCTCATTTTCGGCGGAACAGCTGTGATGCACTTTCTGGCATTGTCCGGATTGAGTGCCCTGGTCTCCGGACAGGGCTGGCACGACGGCCTGCACATCGGATTACTGATTTCAATTGTGTTTATTCTTCCGGCTATGGCTGCAACCTATCTTTTTGCCAACCGGTCGCTCAAACTATTGGCGATTGATGCCGGTATGTACATTATTTTGTTTTCGCTGGCCGGGGGAATTATGGGAATTTGGTAGTTAATATGAAAACCATTTTAAAACACCTGACTTCATTTATTCTCCCGATCACCGTTTTAATCCTTGTTCCGCGCTGGATTCCCCGAATAAAACCATATTCTGGTTAATTTCTTCATCCGAAATTTTTGAAAAATTAGATAAAAAATACGCTGGTAGAAATAACTTTGCCAACAATCCGGAAAAACCTAAAGCTTATACAACCTGAACATCAATAAATGGCTACTCCATTCGTTGAGATTTTAATTGAGAAACTGAGACTAATACGAGATTTGTTGAGATCTAAAGTGAAAAATTTATACAAATGAAACGCATTTTTTCTGTCTTTATCCTGGCTTTGGCCCTTGCATCGGGCCGGGCAGCTGTTGTCGATACCATTCAGATTTACAGTGCCTCGATGCAAAAAAACATTAAGGCAGTAATTGTCACTCCTGACAACTATTCGTCGGCCAAGGAATTGCCTGTGGTTTACCTGCTTCATGGGTACAGCGGCAATCATCTCGACTGGATCAACAAAGCCAAAGGCTTTGAAAAGGCCGCCGACATTCATAATCTGATGATTGTTTGCCCGGATGGTGGATACGGAAGTTGGTACTGGGATAGTCCGATTGATCCGAAATCGCAGTACGAAACCTTTGTTTCGTCGGAACTGGTAAAAGCCATCGACGCCAAATACAAAACCATTAAAGACCGCAAAGGCCGCGCAATTACCGGATTGAGCATGGGCGGACACGGCGCACTTTATCTGGCCATCAGGCATCAAGATGTGTTTGGCGCTGCCGGCAGCATGAGTGGAGGTGTGGATATTCGCCCGTTCCCAAACAACTGGGACATGGCCAAACACCTTGGAACTTATGCAGAGCACCCTGAACGTTGGGAGAAAAATACAGTGATCAACCTGTTGCATTTACTAACTCCAAACTCGCTGGCACTCATTATTGATTGTGGTACCGACGATTTTTTCTTTAAAGTGAACGAAAACCTTCATCAGCAGTTATTATACCGAAATATTCCGCACGACTACATTACACGGCCGGGAGGACACACGTGGCCATACTGGACCAACGCGGTGAGATTTCAAATGCTGTTTATGAGTAATTATTTCAACAACAATTAATAAATCAACGATTTATGATCAGGAACTTCTTTTTATTTCTCGCACTTACTCTTCTATATGTCAGCACAATTGCAGCTAATGACGACGGTTACGAGTTAAAAGTCAGGATTAAAAATCTGGCCAATAAAGACATTATTCTTGGTCACCGGTTTGCCGATAAACTTTACCCTGACGATACACTGAAGCTTGACAATTCGGGATACGGAGTACTGAAGGGCGATAAAAAATATCCCGAAGGCATTTATTTTTTTCTGACACCAGCGAAAAAGATGTTCGACTTTTTCATGACAGAAAATCAGAAATTTACGATTGAAACCGACACTCTCGACTTGTTCGACAAGCTGAAGTTTGAGAATTCTGCTGAAAATACGGCAGCAATGGACTACCGTAAATTCATTACCCTGGAACAGCAGAAAATGGCCGCTCTGAAAGAAAAGAAACAGGATACGAAGGCTGAAGAAGAAGCTTTTATCAAAAATCTGAAATCGTCGAGCGAAAAGCTCATCGAAGAACAGAAGAATAACTTCGTTGGCGTATTTTTTAAAGCAGTTCAGGATATAAAAATACCAGACCCGCCCAAAGATGCCAGCGGCAAAATTCTGGATTCACTTTTTCAGGCCAAATATTACCGCGCACATTATTTCGACAACATCAACCTGAAAGATGCACGTTTTTTACGAACTCCTGTGTACGACGAAAAAGTCAAGACGTACCTCAGTCGTGTGATCCCTCAAATACCTGATACAGTAAATGCCGAAATCGACAAATTGCTGACCATCGCCGAAGCTGACAAAGATATTTTCCGTTACATGCTCATCACCATGTTCAACTACGCAGCATCGAGCCAGATTATGGGTTTTGATGCAGTATATGCCCATGTTGCCGAGAGATGGTATTTACCTAAAGCAACTTTTGAAGACACTGCTTTTATCCGAAAAACCAAGGAAAGTGTTGAAAAACTCAAACCATTCTTAATTGGAAAAGTCGCGCCTGATGTTCAAATGATGTGGGTGCCTTCAGATCATTTTCAAGTTGCAGCAACAGATACCGTGGCCCGAAATAATCCACACATTGGCAACATGATAAAGCTCTCGCAAGTTGACGCTAAATACACCATACTCGCCTTCTGGGAAGCCGATTGCCACCATTGCCAAAAAGAAATTCCGGAACTTTACGAAGTCTATAAAAAAGTCAAAAAACTGGATGTTAAAGTTATGTCGGTTCACATGCTTGGAGGAATTGAGGGCAAGAAGAAATGGGTCAACTTTGTGAATGAACACGCCATGTACGATTGGATGAATGTTTGGAACCCATACGATTACACATATAAGAAAACCTATGACATCAATGTTACCCCGGCCATTTTTATTCTTGACAAAGACAAGAAAATAATAGCTAAAAAAATCGCCCCAACCCAGATTGAGAACTTCCTTAATCAATACGAAAAGTTGTTTGCAAAAAAGCCGTAAAAAGAGATAGTTGTATGCTGAGCTTTAAAAGACAAGCTGAAAAGTGTCGAAATGATACTTTTTAGCTTGTCTTTTTCTTTGAAGCTTATAACTTTACCTGACTAATTTTACCTAAACCAACCTAAAAATGATTCAACGAATTTTCTCTCTGCTGCTTGCTTCTTTCTGCGTCTTGACCCTGCATGCACAGAAGTCAAAGCAGTTCTCTCCCGGTGAAATCTGGAACGACAATAATGGCAAGCACATAAATGCCCATGGTGGTGGTATTCTTTTTTATAAAGGAGTTTACTATTGGTACGGCGAACACAAAATTGCTGGTAAAATGGGCAATTCGGCGCAAGTTGGCGTAAGCTGCTATTCGTCGAAAGATTTGTACAACTGGAATGACGAAAGCATTGCCCTGAAAGTGGATGAAGACCCAAACAGCGACATTACCAAAGGCTGCACATTGGAACGGCCGAAAGTGATTTACAACGCCAAAACCAAAAAGTTTGTGATGTGGTTTCACCTTGAACTAAAGGGGAAAGGCTATTATGCTGCACGAAGCGGTGTTGCCGTGAGCGATAAACCTGAAGGGCCGTTTACCTTCCTGAAAAGCTTTCGACCCAATGCCGGTTACTGGCCCGTAAATGTTCAGCCCTGTCACAAGAAACCAGTTTCGCCCGACGTGAAAGATTCATATTGTGGCGGAAAAGGATGTTTACCAGCACCGGTTGATTCGGTAAATCTGCTTGGGCGCGATTTCAAAGGTGGCCAAATGGCCCGCGACATGAATCTGTTTGTCGATGACGACGGAACGGCCTATCACATCTATTCTTCCGAAGAAAATAGTACCCTGCATATTTCAAAATTAACCGACGATTACCTCTCCTGTTCAGGCGAATATTTTCGTGTATTTGTTGGCCGATACATGGAGGGTGCTACCCTGCTTAAACGCGCCGGAAAGTATTACATCATTGCTTCCGACTGCACAGGTTGGGCACCAAATGCCGCACGCTCTGCCTTTGCCGATGAGATTTTTGGAGAATGGAAAGAACTGGGTAATCCGGCAGTGGGTAACGAATCCGAGCTGACATTTCGCTCACAAAGTACTTACGTGCTGAAAGTCGAGGGTAAAAAAGACAGCTACATCTTTATGGGCGACCGCTGGACACCCGATAATCCGATTGATGGTCGCTACATTTGGCTACCCATTAAGTTCGAAAACGACGCACCAAAACTGTATTGGCAGGATAAATGGAACCTTTAGGCATGGGGCGAAGAGCATGGGGCATGGAGAAAGAGAAAGGGAACCATGCAGCGGCGATAGTATTGAACAGAACTGACTAAGAAATAACACAATCTAAAAACATACACATGAAAAAACTTCTTCTGACCTTGCTGATTCTTTTCGCAATTTCACCACTTCTTTTTGCAAAAATTATCCTTCCATCGGTGTTTGCCGACAACATGGTTTTACAGCAAAACTCGGATGTGGCCATCTGGGGCTGGTCAAATCCGGGCGAAACCGTAAAAATTGTGGCCAGCTGGAGCAGCAAAGACACCGTAAAAGTAAAAGCCAACAATGCCGCTGCCTGGAAAACTTCGATCAAAACCATTGGTGCGGGTGGCCCCCACTCGATTAAAATAATTGGAGACCAGGGAATAACACTAAACAATGTTATGCTGGGCGAAGTCTGGGTTTGCAGCGGTCAGTCTAACATGGAAATGTCGGTCAACTGGAAACTTATTAATGGCGAAGAAGAAGCTGCCAAAGCCAACTATCCGAACATCCGGATTTTTCATGTGCAAAAACTCGGTGCCGATTATCCACAACAAACCTGCAATGCCACCTGGACTCAATGCACGCCCGAAACCATGCGGGCAACCAGCGCTGTCGGCTATTTCTTTGCCCGCGAGTTACAACAAAAATTGAATGTTCCGGTGGGAATCATCGTATCGGCCTGGGGCGGAACTCCTGCCGAAGTGTGGGTCGAAAAAAACCGCATTGAGAACAATCCGGAACTGAGCAAAAACCTTCACACCGATAATTCGGAGTGGTGGCCAGGTAGCCCGGGCGTATTATACAATTCGATGATTGCCCCATTTGTTCCCTATGGAATTGCCGGAGCCATTTGGTATCAGGGCGAATCGAACTGCGAAAACTATTCGGTTTATGCACAGTTGATGAAAACCCTGATCGAAAACTGGCGCGCCGATTTCAAAAAAGATTTCCCATTTTATCTCGTCCAAATTGCCCCATTTGATTATGGCGATAAAGGAACCTCGGAATACATTCGTGAGCAGGAAGAAATTGTAACAAAAACAGTTCCGAATACAGGAATGGTTGTCATTACCGATTTGGTTGACAACATCAAGGATATTCACCCAAAAGACAAACTGAATGTTGGCAAACGCCTTGCTAATTACGCGCTGGCCGAAACCTACAAGCAAAACGTTGGCGCTTACAAGTCACCTTCGTTTAAATCAATGCAGGTTGAAAAAGGAAAAGTGCTCCTGAATTTCAACGACGTTTTAACCGGATTGAAAAGCACAGGAAAAACGCCAGAACGCTTCCTGATTGCCGGTGACGATCAAAAATTCGTTCCTGCCACTGCCAAAATTGAAGGTTCAACCATTGCACTTTCATCAAAACTGGTGAAAACTCCGGTTGCCGTGCGCTTTTGCTTCGACGACACCACATTGCCCGATGTATTCAGCAACGAAGGTTTGCCGCTGGCTCCTTTCCGGACAGATAAATGGTAGGAAAAGTGCGGAGTGAACTAAAGTGCGAAGTGCCTAAAGTTAAAAGTAAAAGCTAATAGATTCAAACTTTAAAGTTCCGTAGGAACGACATTGTTGTAGCCCCGGTTTGAAAACCGGGGTAAAATGATCGGAAATGATTCAGCGCCGAAGAGCTGGTTTTGATCAAAGTGGTTATATCCAATTTCGGCGCAACTGAGCAGACCTAATAAAGTCAACCAATGAAACAACTATTCTTCATTCTTCTAATGTCACTTTCCGCCATCACTCAGGCGCGAACTCCTTTTCCCACGGAAAAACCCGATTCGGCAACCTCATTGTCGCAGGTGAAGGAAAGCTATAAACTATCCGGACATCACCTTGCTGCATTGGCCGAGAAGGTTTTGTACAAAAAAACGCCGCAGGAGGATATGTACCTCTATATCTTGCGTCCGCAAAGCAAGTCGGCAAAAGCACTTCCTGCTATCGTCTATTTCACGGGCGGCGGTTGGGTTGCAGGCGAAGTTTACGGACAGATACCAAATCCGGCCTGGTTTCGTGACCATGGAATCATTGGGATTGAAGCCGATTACCGCGTGAAATCGCGCCACGGAACCACGCCCATCGAATGCATTCAGGATGCCAAATCGGCTATCCGCTACCTTCGCGAACACGCTAAAGAATTAGGCATCGATCCAAATAAAATCATTGCTGCTGGTGGCTCTGCTGGTGGACATTTGGCGGCAACGACCTTTCTCGATGGCGGCGACACTCCGGGTGAAAACCTGGAAATCAGCTCGAAGCCAAATGCTATCGTGATGCACAACCCTGTTTTGGGCGAAGGTTTTGGCAAGGAGTTTTTCGATGCGCACCCCGAATTTTCACCCATTCTGCATATAAAAAAAGGATGGCCGCCAACCATTTTATCAAACGGAACCAAAGACAAAACTACGCCGTTTGAATATGCCGAAAAGTTTACCCGCCTGATGAAAGAAGCCGGAAATACTTGCGATTTGATTCCGGTGAAAGACGCCGACCATTCGTGCGATTGGCCGGTGAGCAATCCCAATTTTCTGCCAACCATTCAGCGAATGACTGATTTTTTGAAAGAACAGAATTTCCTTAAATAACCTTTCAAACCAATAAACTAATGAGCACAAGAAAAACCTCAAAAAAAAGGCCGAAGCTTTTGATCTTATTATCCTTACTCGTAATTATTTCATGCAGCTCGCCAAAAGCCGATTTCTCGACTCGTACCCAAAGTTTCGATTCCGACTGGAAATTTCATTTGGGCAATGTTCCTGAAGCCGAAATGGAATCGTTCAACGACTCGAAGTGGCGAACCCTAGATCTGCCGCACGACTGGAGCATCGAAGATTTAGCGCCTCTTCAAGGCAAAAAGCAAATTGGTCCGTTCTCTGAAGACAGTCAGGGGAAAGGTGCAACCGGCCATGTGGTTGGCGGAATTGGCTGGTACCGCAAAACGTTTATCACCGATAAATCGATGGAAGGCAAAAAAGTGCAAATCCTGTTCGACGGCGTTTACATGAATTCCGAAGTGTGGATCAACGGACAATCACTTGGTGTTCACCCTTACGGATACACTCCGTTTTATTATGACCTGACAACGCTGCTAAACCCTGTTGGCGAAAAGAATACGCTGGCAGTAAAAGTGAGCAACACCGGCAAAAACAGCCGCTGGTACAGTGGTTCGGGTATTTACCGCCATGTTGATTTGGTTGTAACCGAAAAAGTACACATTCCAATTTGGGGAATTTCTGTCAGCACTCCTGAAGTGAGCAAGGAAAAAGCTACTGTAAAATTCAACATCAACATCACCAACGAAACGAAAGAATCGGGTAAACTAGTGGTAACCACACGAATTATTCAACCTAATCAGCCTGAGAATATTAAAGCGTTTACCACCATCGACCCGTTTGATGCGGGCAGTGCAGAACAAATTTTTGAAATCAATAATCCAACGCTTTGGACGCTTGATGCACCGGCACTGTACAAGGCTGTTACCGAAGTTTCGTTCAATGGCAAAGTTGTCGATCAGCAAACCACCACATTTGGTATTCGCTCGATTGCCTACAGCGCCGACAAAGGCTTTTTGCTGAATGGCGAACTCATTGAACTGAAAGGCGGCTGCATGCACCACGACAATGGTCCGCTGGGATCGGCTACCATCGACCGCGCTGAGGAGCGTCGTGTTGAACTGATGAAAAAATTCGGATTCAATACCATTCGCACCAGCCATAATCCGCCATCGCGCCAGTTTTTAGATGCCTGCGACCGTCTCGGTGTTTTGGTTATCGACGAGGCTTTCGACCAATGGCAACGTCCCAAAAATCCGGAAGATTACAACCTGTATTTCGACAAATGGCATCAACAAGATATTGAATCGATGGTGCTGCGCGACCGTAACCATCCATCCATCATTTTCTGGAGCATTGGCAACGAAATCAATGAACGGGTCGATTCTTCAGGCCTTGAAATCATGAAAAACCTGAGTGCCATTATTAAAAAGATCGACAACACCCGACCGATCACCGAGGCCATTTGTTTCTTCTGGGACCATCCGGGCTACAAATGGGAATCGACCGTTCCTGCCTTTGCCCAACTCGATGTGGGTGGCTACAACTACCAGTGGCGCGAATACGAAAACGACCATAAAATTGCTCATGAACGGCTGATGATGGGCACCGAATCGTTTCCGCGCGAAGCCTTTGAAAATTGGCAAATGGTTGAAAAATATCCTTATGTGATTGGCGATTTTGTTTGGACTGCCATGGATTACCTGGGCGAATCGGGCATTGGTCATTCTTCAGTAAAAAAAGATACGAAAGATTCATTCTCGATGGATTGGCCCTGGTACAATGCTTATTGCGGCGATATCGACATCTGTGGCTTCAAAAAACCGCAATCGTACTACCGCGATATTCTGTGGAAAATGAGTAATCTGGAAATGGCCGTACACTCGCCAATACCAGCCGGAATGAAAGAAGTGGTGAGCATGTGGGGCTGGCCCGACGAGCAACAAAGCTGGAACTGGCAAGGCAGCGAAGGCCAGAAACTTCAGGTAAACGTTTATTCAAGTTATCCTGAAGTGCGGTTGGAACTGAACGGCAAAATAATCGGAACCAAACCGGTTTCTGCAGAAACAAAGCTGACCGCCACTTTTGAAGTTCCGTATGAAGCCGGAGAACTGAAGGCAATCGCCCTAAAAGACGGCAAAGACGTTGAAACAAAAGTTCTGAAAACCACCGGCAAACCGGCCAGAATTAAGCTGACAGCCGATCGTTTGGAACTAAAAAATAGCCGAAATGATTTGGCTTATGTGACCGTTGAAGTAGTTGACGAAGCAGGAATGCTGGTTCCAAATGCCAATTTGCCTATTCAGTTTAAAGTTGAAGGTGCCGGCGAACTGGCTGCTGTTGAAAACGGAAATCCGGCAGATATGAAAAGCTTCCGTGCACCGCAATTAACCAGCTTTAAAGGACGCGGACTGGTAATTATCCGCCCAACCGGAACTTCAGGAGAAATAAAACTGAAAGCCGAAACGGCAGGACTCGAATCGGCAAACATCTCAATTGAGGTAAAATAAACGTCAGTTGCCTAATTTGTAGCTTATTTAGCCAGTGAAAGGAGTGGAATTATCCAATTTTTGCTGGCTAAATTTTTTTCTCTTTTATTGCATATTTTTACGGCCCCAAGCTTTAAAAATGACGAATATATCCTTAGGGGTTGAAAATTTCAATTTCCTTTGTGTCTGATGGAAATCGCACAGTTAAATATCCGCCTGAAAGAAGGAAATTCTGCTGCATACGAGGAGCTGTTTAAGCAAACATTTCCCCGACTGCTAGGCTATTGCCGTCTTTTCATCCACGATCAGGCGCAGGCCAACGACCTGGTGCAGGATTGCTTTGTACGCCTGTGGGAAAAACGGCAAACCATCGATCCACGTCAATCGATTGAAAGTCTGCTTTTTGTAATGCTGCGCAATCGATGCCTCAACCACCTGCGAGACCAGAAAAACGACCTGATCGAGAAACAAATTGGTGTACTTGAAGAAAACGAACTGCAGCACCTTTACCAACTCGACTTTACCGGGCGCGAAGAAAAATCGCTCGAAGAACAATTGATTGAAGCCATTCGCGAATCGGTTGACGACCTTCCGGAAAAACGGCGGCTGGTTTTCATAAAAGCCAAAATTGAAGGCAAAAAGAACAAAGATGTGGCCGAAGAATTGGGCATTTCGGTAAAAGCTGTTGAAAAACACCTGCATCAGGCCAAAGAGCAAATCAGACAGGAAGTACTCCTGAAATTCCCGCTGCTGGCAGCGCTTATAGCAATTATCCTGAAGTAAAAATACAGGCTGCATATTCCCTATCCCGTAACTCGCATCTTGCAACCCAATTTTTTTTCTCTCCCGAGGTAGGGTTTTCAAAAAATCGGTGTACTCATCTTGAAACAACAAATAATGAAATCAAAAATTACCAAATATCTGAAAGGGAAAAGCTCTGCGGAAGAGCAAACCGAACTGCTTAACTGGGTCAGGAAAGACGGCCATTTGCATGAATTTCAACAAATAAAGGAAGAATGGAAAGCTGAAGTTGTGCAGGAAGCTGTTCCGTCTGAATTTGCAGGCAACTGGCAAAGCATACAAAACCACATGATGGACCAGTTGCAGAACGACATTCAGGGGAAACAGCGCACACTTAATTTCTTCCGCTATGCCGCCATTTTGCTGCTGGCAGTCAGTCTTCCGGCAATGGTTTACCTTTTCACTTCGGGCAAAAGCAACAGCCCGCTTACCTATACCACTGTGGCAGCCGATTACGGACAGATCTCGAAAGTGGTGCTTCCCGACAGTTCGGTGGTTTGGGTCAACTCGGGCTCGACCATAAAATACAACAACCATTTTTCGGCCACCAACCGCGACATCGAACTGGTTGGCGAAGCTTTCTTCAAGGTTAAACACAATGCAGAGGTTCCATTAATTGTGAGCAGTTCGGGATTGCAGGTAAAAGTGCTGGGTACCGAATTTTCGGTGTCAGCCTATCCGGAGGAAACCGCCATACAAGTGGTACTCGAAAAAGGAAAGGTGGAGCTAACTTCGGCCTCCGATGCCCATTTCAGACAGGAAATGAAACCTGGCGAACTGGCAACTTTCGATAAAGAGAAGCAAAAACTGGCTATTGGCGCGGTAAATACTGGTTTATATACCTCATGGAAAGACGGAATGATCAACATCTACAACCTTCCGTTAAGCGAATTGGTTATAAGGCTGGAGAAACGCTATAACCAGAAATTTGAAGTGGACGATGCCATAAAAAGTATGCCTTATACGTTCACAATTAAAAACGAAGATTTAAGCAGTGTTCTCCGACTGATGGAGAAAATTACCCCGGTAATTGCTATTCAGGATAAAAATGTAATTAAGCTAAAACACAATAAAACTAAACTTAAATAGCATGAAGAAATAAAACAGACAAAAAGGAAAAGAAGGAAATGGGAAATAAAAAAACCGGAAAGCGAGGCAACGCTTCCCGGTCGATAAAAACCCATTAAAAAATGGAATTTTTTAATAACAAAATCATTCAAAACTATGAAAAAAAAATCAGTTATCAGAGGACCTATTCCTCTGATCTGGAACAAAAAATGTTTTAGAATTATGCGTCTGACATTCCTGTTTTTATTTGTAGGCTTGATGCAGGTTTCTGCAAGCCTTTACAGTCAATCAACCAAACTAAACCTGGACTTCCGTAACACACGGGTTTCCGATGTTTTGGAAGCTATTGAAAACCAGAGCGAATTTCGCTTTGCCTACAGTGCCGAGTATATCGATATGAACCGCAAGGTAAATGTGGATGTGAAAAGCAAAAGCATTGAGCAAACGCTCCAGGTACTGTTTGAAGGTACCAATGTGAAATATTCAATCAACGACCGTCACATCATGCTTTTCCAGGATGGGATGATGCCGGCAACGAATTCGCAACAAAAAAACGTGACGGGGAAGGTGACCGATGCCACAGGAATGCCCATGCCGGGAGTTTCGGTAGCAATAAAGGGAACCACTAACGGAACAATCACCGATGCAAACGGTAATTACTCCTTTGGTAACCTTCCTGAAAATGCAACGCTTGTGTATTCGTTCGTAGGAATGAAAACTCAGGAAAAAGCGGTAGCCGGAAAATCACAAATCAACATTGTTCTTCAGGAAGAATCGATTGGTGTTGACGAAGTTGTGGTAGTTGGTTACGGAACCCGCCAAAAGAAAAACCTGATTGGCGCCGTTGACCAGGTCAATGCCAAGCTGATCGAAGACCGCCCGGTTTCGAATACCATGCAGGCTTTGCAGGGAGCTTCGGCTAACCTTACCATTCAGCAAAAAAGTATGAACCCGAACGATAACAGCATGAACATCAACATTCGCGGGGTAAGTACAATGAATAACAACGACCCACTGATCGTTATCGACGGAATCATTACCGAAATGGAAAGTTTGAACAAGCTGAACCCAGCTGATATCGACAATGTATCGGTATTGAAAGATGCCGGTAGTGCAGCCATTTACGGTTCGCGCTCGTCGAACGGGGTTATTTTGGTTACTACGAAGAAAGGTGCCAGCGGAAAACCTACCGTTCGTTTCAACTCGATGGTTGGTTTGCAAAGTCCTGATATTCTTTACTCTCCGGTTAAAGGTTACGAAAACGCCCTGCTGAAGAACCAGGCTTTGATCAACGGAGGTTCGTCACCAATTTATTCGCCTGAACAAATCCGCGCTTTCAAAGAAAACGGCGAAGGCCAGTGGTTCCTGAATGGAATTATGCAGGATGCACTTCAGCAAAATTACAATGCCAGCATTTCGGGCGGTACCCAGAATTCGACTTACATGATCTCGACCGGTTTCTATGACCAGGCCAGCAACTTTGTAGGAAACTTTGGCGCCAAACGATATAATTTCAGGACTAACATCACCAACGACTATGGTCGCCTGAAAATCAGCGCCATTATGGCTTACAACCGCGCCATGCAAAATGCACCAAATGCCAGCGCCGGAACACTGATTGTTGACGGTGGTCGTATCCCGAACTACTACAACTATAAAATGAAAGCCGACAATGGCCATTACCTGATCAACGACGTGCTTTCAGAATTCAACCCACTCGGATTACTTGAAGCCGGAGGTTACCAGAAAAAAGACGAAGACAACTTCATTGGTAGCTTAAACGGCGAATTTAAACTGGCCAAAGGACTTACTGCCAAAGGCGTTATTGGTTTGGACCTTAGTGCCAACCACCGCTACATCCGCAGCCTCGAAGTGCCTTTCTATGCCAGCGAAACAGCAACAGTTCCGAACTCGTTTGCTAACAGCACCCGTAATACGGAAGATTACAACGAGAAAAAATACATTCTGAACACGCAATTCCTGTTGGATTACAACCGCACGTTTGCACAAAAACACCAGGTTTCAGGCTTATTAGGTGTATCAAACGAATCGTACACCCGTCAGGCTAACGAAATCAAGAAAAAATATACCGACCGTGATTTAGGTTTACCTGAATCGGCTACCGAGCTCGACCCAAGTAGTTACAACACTCCTGCACAAACTCAGGAACGCAGTATTTACTCGGTATTCGGTCGCGCAAGCTATTCGTACCAAAACAAATATTACGGCGAAGCAAGTTTCCGCTACGACGGTTCTTCGAAATTTGCCAAAGATTACCGCTGGGGTTTCTTCCCATCGATATCTGCCGGATGGCGCTTGTCTGAAGAAAACTTCATGGCTGACTACAAGGACCGTATTGGCGACCTGAAATTGCGTGGATCGTATGGTGTGCTGGGTAACCAGAACGTTGACGACTATTCGTATTTCACTACTTACACCGTTTACACCAACTCGTATGGTTTTGGCAACAAAGCCGTATCAGGAACTGGTTTCAGTTTTGGTAACAAAGAATTGCAGTGGGAACAATCGGCCAACTTCGACCTAGGGTTAGACGCTTCTTTCTTCCGCAATAAATTCTATGTATCAGGAGGCTATTTCAGCAAATTAACTTCCCAGATTTTGCTTACTCCGGTAGTTCCAACTGTCTTTGGCGGCTCGGTTGCCAAAGAAAATGCCGGAAAAATGAAAAACCAGGGATGGGAAGTTACCCTTGGTTATCGCACAAAAACCGGAGAATTCCACCATAACGTAAACCTCAACATTGCCGATTCCCAAAATAAGGTAATTGACTTTGGCGGAAATGAACAGATCAACTCAAGCGATCAGATGTTGAAAATTATTCGTGAAGGCGAAGCCTTAGGTTCGTACTACGGTTATAAAACTGATGGTTATTTCAATAACTACGAAGAAATTGCCAGTGCTGCACTTCCAATCGGAGCTACTGTTCAACCAGGAGATGTTCGTTACAACGACTTAAACAAAGACGGAGTAATTGACGAAAAAGACCGTACTGTTCTGGGTAATGCATTCCCTCGCTATACATTCGGATTGACTTACGATTTGACATGGAAAGGATTTGATTTCAGCATGTTGATTCAGGGGGTAGGTAAACGCGACATGTTCCTCCGTGGTGAGTTGGTTGAGCCATTCCACTCAAACTATTCGTATGTGATTTACCAGCACCAGCTCGATTTCTGGACACCGGTGAACACTGATGCCCGCTGGCCACGTTTGTCGGCTCCGGGGTCGGCTTCAAACACCAACAACTTCCAGAAAAGCTCCGACATCTATATTTTCAACGCAGCATACCTGCGCCTGAAAAATATCCAGATTGGGTACACCATTCCGAAGGAAATTTGTACAAAAATCGGAATCCAGAAACTGCGCCTGAGCGTGAATGCACAAAACTTGTTTACGCTGACCAAAAACACCTTCATCGATCCTGAATCGACCGAATTTGGAAGCAACATGGGTGGAACCGGAGGCGCAGGTGCCAACAGCGGACGTAACTATCCAACGCTGAAATACTACGGATTTGGTTTAGATCTTGAACTTTAAAAGAAAGAAACACTATGAAATTCATAAAATATAGTACGATAGTTGCAGGTGCAGCGCTGTTTCTGTTCACCTCGTGCAACGAACTGGATCTGACTCCAACCAACAAATTCACCGAAGAAAACTATTGGACTTCGCCTGAAAAAGCCAACATGGTTTTGAACATGGCCTACAGCCAGATGACCAACAATGACTATTTCTTCAATACTGAGGCTTTGTCTGACAATTTGTACGAAGGTCGTGGTTCGTCAAGCGAAAAAGCCATTTCTTCGGGACAAGCTGACGCTTCAAACGGCCGCTTTGCCAGCGAATGGAAAGACTGTTATGCCGGTATCAAAACCTGCCATACTTTCCTCGAAAACGTTGATCGCGTTGAAGGAATGGACGAAACACTGAAAACCCGCATGAAAGCTGAAGCACGCTTCATCAGAGCATATTTATTCTTCCGCCTGGCAACCTGGTACGGCGACGTTCCGTTGTTCGATAAAGACGTAACTTTATCTGATTCGAAAACCCTTGTCCGTAAACCACAGGCTGAAGTTTTGGCTTTTGTGCGCAGCGAATTGGATGCCGTGGCTGAAATCCTTCCGGCGAAAGAAAAATACGCCGATACTGATAAAGGCCGAATCACCTCAGGAGCAGCAATTGCCCTGAAAGCCCGTACCTATCTGTACAGCAACGATTGGGCAAACGTAGCTTCAACCTGCGAAAAGCTGATCAATTCGGATACTTATGGAAAATATTCGTTGTTCTCATCTTACGAAGGTTTGTTCCTTCCGGCCAACGAAAACAACAGCGAAGTTATCCTCGATCTGGAGTATGTTCCTTCGCTGCGCACCTGGGGTAATTATTACGACTTTGCTCCGCTATCGGTTGGTGCACGCGTAAATGCCATGGCTCCTACCCAGGAACTGGTGAACGATTACCTGATGACTAACGGGAAAGACATCAACGATGCCACTTCAGGATACAGCGAAACATCGCCCTACAAAAACCGTGACCCTCGTATGACTGCAACTGTGGTTTACCACGAATTCCCATGGAAGAAAGCTGATGGAACAACACAAACCATCTACATCAAACCGGGAACAGCGCCAAGTCCTGCAGCTGCCGTTGATGAATACAAAGGACAGGGAACAAACTCAACAGCAACTGGTTACTACATGCGTAAATATTACGACCCAACTTCGCTGGCAGCCATGACTTCAGGCTTAAACCTGATTTTGATCCGCTACGCCGACGTGTTGCTGATGTATGCCGAAGCTAAAAACGAGCTGGGCCAAATGAACGAAAGCATCTGGAATACAACTATTAAAGCACTTCGCGCCCGCGCAGGGTTTACCGATCCGGGAGCATTGGTTTTCGATGCAACTGCCACAAAAGCCAGCCTTCAAAACACCATTCGTCGCGAACGCCGCGTGGAATTGGCACTGGAAGGCCTGCGTATTTTCGATATCCGCCGTTGGAAATCTGCTGAAACTGCGTTGAATGGTTATCCTCACGGAGCCAAATATGGCGATGCCGGTGTTGACAATGGTTACATCCGTCTGGACAAACGTTCGTTCAACAAAGACCGCGACTACCTGTGGGCAGTTCCGCAATCGGAAAAAGACTTAAATCCTGCTTTGGGTCAAAACCCTGGCTACTAAACTCATTTAAATTATTAACCAGAAAATAAAAATATCAGATATGAAAAGCTTATTAGTAAAACTAACGATAATCGCCTCATTCTTTTTGGCTTTCGTAAGCTGTCAGAAAGACGAATTGAGCAACACCAAGGTTACCGCGGTAAAATCGCTGTACGAACCAACCAATGGAAAATCTGTCGTATTGCAAAGCTCAGCTTCGGCTTCACTTTATTTCGAATGGGAACCAGCCAAAGCTGAAGACAGCGGAATGGTTTTGTACGAAGTAGCTTTCGACAAAGAAGGTGGTGACTTCACCAACCCAATTTACCGCATGGCTTCTGACAACAACGGTGGATACAACCACGCTACCATCAGCCACAAACAGCTGAATAAAATTGCTGCTATGGCCGGAATCCAATCGGCTGCAACAGGTAAATTAATCTGGACTGTATTCTCATCAAAAGGGATCAACGACGTAAAAGCCGATGAAAGCCGTACTATCGAGTTAACTCGTTTGGCAGGTTTTGCCGAAGTCCCGGTTGATGTTTATGTAACCGGCGAAGGTTCTGAAGGTGGTGCTGATCTTGCAAAAGCAAGTATCATGAAAGCAACAGCCAATGGCGAGTTCGAAGTTTACACCAAGCTGACTGCAGGTAAAACTTATTTCTTCACCGATGCAAAAGTTGGTTCACCACGCAAATTCTACACTGATAAAGGCTTGCTGAAAGAAGGAACAACCGGAAGCACTGTTACCAAAACTGGTGTTTACCGTGTTAAGCTCGACTTCAACGTAGGTTCATCTGTTTACACTGAAGTTACTAACATTGAATTGTTCTTCTGCCCAACCAACGCATTCCTGTTCTCGTTAGATTATCAGGCAAAAGGCGAATGGAAAGCTTCGAGCAAACCAATCACTTTCAAACAGGAAGGCTGGGGCCGTGACGAACGCTATAAATTCAAAATGACGACCATTAACGGCGCTGGCGAAACTGTTGAAGAATGGCTCGGAACGCCAAATACCGACAGCCGTCCAACCGCATCGAGTCCGGCTTCGTATTATTACCTGTACCCGGTTGACAACAGCCAGTGGAATGGTAAATTTAAATTTGCCGGCGAAATGGATATGGCACTGGTTGACGTAAGAGTATTGTTACAGGCCGATGCTCCATACACACACGAAGTGAAAAAAGTAGGAAACCAATAAAAGAGAAAAGGTTTTTTCTACCAGGGGCAGGCAACATGTCTGCCCCTATTTTTAATAAAACAATTGTATAAAATAAGACATTTGCCTAATCGTTGCTGAATTTTATAAACCCGGAGGGTTGGTATGTTTATAGAAAATGTTTGACACGAAAATATTCGCCCCCGACGGGGTCGAACTTGGTCACACATCTTTTTCCTATAAACATTTGATGCCTCTGGCATCTGACAATATTCACTGATACAAAAACTTAGAAATGAACAAGTGCTATTATTTTCTCCTGTTGTCAGTTTTTCTGTTGATACAGGCCTGCGGAAAAGACAAAGATCCGGTTAACAACGGAACTGAAGAATATACCATCAACTGGACTGCCGCGGCCGACAGCAGCAGCAATGCTTTTGTGATGCAATATTGGAATGGCGCCGACAGTTATTTCAATTTCGATAACGCCGGACAGAAGAATTTCAACTACTGGCCGCAGGCTCACGCCCTCGACGTGGCCACAGATGCCTACACCCGTACCAACGACAATTTCTACAAAACAATCCTCACACAATGGTACGACGGTGTGAAAAAGAAAAATGGCAATACATTCCTGAATGAATATTACGACGATATGGAATGGAATGCGCTTGCCATGCTTCGTGCTTTCAATGCCACTCAGGATGCGCGGTTCAAAACTGCAGCCATCGACGTATGGAAAGACATACAAACCGGGTGGAACACGAACGCCGGAGGAGGTATTTCATGGAAAAAAGATCAGCCTTACAGCAAAAACGCCTGTTCGAACGGACCAGCCTGCATTCTGGCAGCCCGGTTATTTCAACAGTTTGGCGACGCCGCCGACAAAGAATGGACGCTGAAAATCTACGGTTGGGAAAAAGATAAACTGTTCAATCCGGCCAACGGCGCAGTTTACGACAACATCGACAGCCGCACCGGAACCATACAAACCAACTGGATTTTTACCTACAACGAAGGGACCTTTTTGGGCTCGGCACTCGAACTGTACAACATTACCAAAGAAAAAGGCTACCTGAACGATGCCATCAAAGCAGCTGACTATACGCTGAACAGTTTGGTTGACAGCAACGATCGCATCCTGAAAAGTGAAGGAAACGGCGATGGCGGCTTGTTCAAAGGTGTCTTTATCCGGTATTTTGCACAACTGATTTTACATCCTGATCTGGATGCTGCAACGAAGAAAAGGTATATCACCTTTTTTAAACACAATGCAGAAACCCTGTGGCGTTCAGGAACAAACAAACAATTGGTACTTTTTGGCCCGTACTGGAGAACCAAACCGGGCAGCACCACCGAACTGACAACCCAGACCAGCGGCGCCATGCTGATTGAGGCTGCGGCCCTACTCAGCAAACAAGGATTGTTGAGCAACTAAAAAATAGTCAAACAGTGAGTAAAAAATCACTCATTGTTGTATCTACAATGGTTGCAACTAATTGCGACCGGGAAATCGTATTACGACGGAAAACCAACCTTAAACCCAATTAAAAGTGAATTATAAAATCATTACCATACTGCTGCTGATAGTTTCAGTATTCTCTGTTAGGGCACAAAAGCCACTGACCAAATATGTCAACCCATTTTTGGGAACCGCCACCTTGTGGGACAGCATCGACATCGGTTACAAACCGACCCACCGCACCTGGGGCGCCGAGGTATTTCCGGGCGCGTCGTTGCCCAATGCCATGGTGCAGTTAACTCCGGTTACGCTTTTTCACAGCGGATCGGGCTACCAATATGAAGACACTGTAATTTACGCCTTCGTGCACACCAGCAAAGGGCACTGGAACCTCGGGCATATTCCGCTTTTACCCGCTAATGGCAAGTTTTCTCCTGAAGATTATTGCTCACCGTACAGTCACCAAAACGAATCGGCACACCCCGGATATTACCAGGTTTACCTCGAACGTTACGGAGTGAATGCTGAACTGACTTCGACTTTGCGTTGCGCATTTCACAAATACACCTACAAAAACAACCAGGGCAAAAAGCTGATTGCCGATTTGTCGAGCTCGAACGAAAGGGTGCGCAGTTGGGAAATCAATCAGGAAGGCGATCATGTTTTTAAAGGATTTCAGCAAACCGGCGAAAAAATGTATTTCTATGCGGTAGCCAACCACACCATAAAAAACATTGAATCGCAAAAAGGGGAAAAGCATGAAATTTCAGTAGTCAATTTTGCAGATTCGCCCAAGCCACTTGAACTGCAAATCGGGTTTTCGTTTGTAAGCACCGCCAATGCCAAAGAAAATCTGGAAAAGGAGATGCTGGGCAAAAGCTTTCAACAGGTGCGCGACGAAGCCACCAAAACCTGGGAAGGCCTGCTTTCAAAAATCAAAGTTTCCGGAGGAACTGAACGTCAAAAAGGACTGTTCTACTCTACCCTTTATCGTTCATTTCTGTGGCCTGCTCTGCGCAGCGACTGCAACGGCCAATACACCGATGTGAAAGGCAATGTAGCCAACAATGGCTTCGATTATTACACAGAACCTTCGCTGTGGGATGACTACCGTAATAAATTGATATTACTCGGGATGCTCACGCCCAAAGTCACTGAAAATGTGATCAAATCGCTGATCGATAAAGGCGAAAAATCGGGCGGATTTATGCCAACTTTCTTCCATGGCGACCATGCGGCCCCGTTTATAGCAGGTTCGTACCTCCGCGGAATCACAGGTTTCGATGTAAAAAGTGCCTACAACCTGCTGCTGCGCAATGCCACTATGGAAAACCGCAGCCGTCCGCGCGGAATGGAATACATCGAGAAAGGCTACATCTCCGAACCTGATCTGGCCGATCCGAAACTCGAAACCGTTGCTGCTGCCGGAGTAACCAAAACACTCGAATATGCTTACGACGATTATGCTGTCGCCCAACTGGCCAAAGCTTTAGGAAATACAACAGACTACGAAATGCTGATGAAACGCACTGACAATTACAAAAACATGTTCGATCCGCAAACCGGGTTGATGCGTGGGAAACTGGCCAATGGCGAATGGATCAAAAATTTCGATCCGGAAACCATTTACTACGAATACATGTACCGCGAAGCCAACGCCTGGCAATCGTCGTTCTTCGCACCGCACGATGTGAAAGGCCTGATTGGTTTGTATAAAAGTCCTGCCGCCTTTGAGAAAAAGCTCGACGAGTTATTCTCCACGCCATACAAAGGATGGGAAGCGTACAATATTTCAGGATTTATTGGCCAGTATTGCCACGGCAACCAACCCGACCACAGCTTTCCGTGGTTGTATTATTTCGTTGGCAAGCAGGAAAAATCTCAGGCCCGACTCGATCAGATCATGGATCGTTTTTACGACATGGGCAAATACAAACTGGCTTATTCAGGAATGGACGATGCAGGCGAAAACTCGGCCTGGTATGTACTGACTTCCATCGGTTTGTACACCTTCTCGCCTGCCGATCCGGAGTACATTATTTCGGTACCACTGTTCGATAAAGTTGATTTTGACCTGAACGGAAAAACCTTTACGATTGTCAAAAAGGATTCAGGAAAAAAGATTGAAAGTATCACTTACGACGGTAAAAAAATCAATGGGTATTTTATTAAGCATGCCGATTTACTGAAAGGGAAAAAGCTGGTTATAACAACAACAAAATAAAAAAACAACCACAACACGAAAATCTTATTTTCATAAGTTTTAATGTTAATTACGAGTAATTTCATCTGGGGCTGGACTTTGAGTCCGGCCCCTTTTTGCTTATTGTAGCCTAATCAGGACTTTTCTCCTGACTAATTGATCAGAAAAAACCATACTTTTAACGAAGTAATACAAACCTTAAACCAACCAAACAATAACGATGAAACTCAGCTTTTTTCTGCTAATTAGCTTATTCCTGCTGACATCCATTTCAGCCGTCAATGCCCAGCATTCAGTTAAAATTCGGTTCGATAGCTCCAAGGAAGTCTCCGGACAAAAATTTGCCATTCGCGACATTACACCCGGATTACCGGCCAACTGGGACGACTACAACTTTGTAGTACTCGAATTCAAGATCACTACTTCACAACGTTTTCATATCGGCTTTACCACCGAAACCGGCTACAATGAACTGCGTGTGATGAGTTACACCCCCAGTGGCTGGAACAAACTGGCCATCCCGTTGAAATTTTATCGTCGGTTGCCTGATGCTGCGCTCGATTTGGCAGCTACTTATAACCAACCGCGCTACACCGGCTGGATCAATCTGGGCGGAAAACGCGGCCCGCTGCATAGCGTCGATTCCATTGGCATCCGCATGAATGCACCAATCAATAATCCGACGTTCGAGCTTCGCTCCATCTCATTATCGGTTGAAGATCCCGGTGACCAATATCTGGAAAACAAACCGGCAGTTGACGAGTTTGGCCAATCGAACCTGCTGGAATGGGAAGGCAAAATCCATTCGCTCGACCAACTGAAAAAGGAATGGGCTTCAGAAGATCAGGAAACAGTAACAACCAAAGCATACAATTATTCGAAATACGGCGGTTACCTTCAGGCAAAGGGCAAGGCTACCGGCTTTTTCCAT
Source organism: Prolixibacteraceae bacterium (assembly GCA_963678915.1). Classification (GTDB taxonomy): domain Bacteria; phylum Bacteroidota; class Bacteroidia; order Bacteroidales; family Prolixibacteraceae; genus Aquipluma. Next base: position 3,586,061 of record OY787458.1, on the reverse strand, counting down.
ACCGAAAAAATCGAGGGCAAGTGGTGGTTTGTCGATCCTGAAGGATGCTTATTCCTGTCGCATGGTGTGGATTGCGTGAGTCCCGGTGGTGGTGGCAATGTGCGCGATCTGGATAAACGCAACGGTATGTACAAGGAATTGCCTCCGCAAAGCCTGAACGCCAATTCTCAACGTCGCGGAGTCTCGTTCGGAACGTGGAATTTATTCCGCCGCTACGGAGAAAACTATCCGGAGAAATCGCGCGTAATGATCATCAAACGCATGGACAAATGGGGGCTGAATACGATAGCCAACTGGTCGAGTGCTGAAGTGATGAACATGAACAAAAAAGCATTCATGTTTCAGTTGCGCGATGTGGGCATCGAAGTCGGACTGATGGGTTTACCCGATGTGTATGCCGCCGATTTTGCCTCGAAAGTAGATGCCGGCTGCAAAGCTTCGGTTGAATCGTACAAAAATAATCCCTGGCTGATTGGCTATTTCACCGGAAACGAACCTTCATGGCTCGAACAGGAAGAACGCCTTTGCGGCATGATTCTGGACGGTCCAGAAAAACCAATTAAAACCGAATTAAAAAGCTGGCTGGCCAAAGGTGATACACCCGAACGCCGGAAACAATTCATCTTTAAAACATTCCGGATTTTCCTTGAAATTGTGGATAATTCAATCAAAAAATACGATCCGAACCACCTGAATTTAGGTATCCGTTTTGGCAATGTCATGAACATCGACCGCGAGATTCTGGAAATCTGCAAAGATGTGTTCGATGTTTTCAGTTTCAATTGCTACGACCTGTTCCCGAAAAAGGAAATGATGGACCGTGCTGCCGACATTACCGGATTGCCCATGATTATTGGCGAATACCATTTTGGAACGGTTGACCGTGGAATGGCACAATCGCTATGGCAGGTTAATTCTCAGCAGGAACGCGGCGTGGCTTATCGGTATTATACCGAACGGGCTTATCAGCATCCCGGATTGATTGGAACGGCTTATTTCCAATGGTGCGATCAGGATTTAACCGGCAGGCGCGACGGCGAGAATTACAACTGCGGAATAGTTGATGTAACCGACAGGCCATACCAATACCAGGTTGAAGCCGTGATGGAAACCTCGAAACGCTTGTTTGATATTCACACCGGCAAACTTCAGCCGGTTGAGCAGGCCCCTGTTAAAGCGCGCGGTCATGGCGGAATGCCTAATCTATGGAACAAATAATCAGTGAGTAAATAAACCGCCGAGCCTGTACTAAAGTAAAGTTGCCGTTCGCATTAAATACTATTTTTGGAAGTTCAAATTAAATCTGTACACACAAACAATAATTTTTTCAATTAATGAAACGTACTATTTTATCACTTGCTCTGTTCCTGATTGGATTCTTTGCAATCAATCTTCAGGCACAAACATTTTCGCCGGTTGATCAGGTAAATACCCTGATGGGAACTGACTCCGAATTTAAACTTTCAACCGGAAACACCTATCCGGCCATTGCGTTACCCTGGGGGATGAACTTCTGGACACCGCAAACCAATAAAATGGGCGATGGATGGGTGTACGGCTACGATGCCTACAAAATCCAAGGTTTTAAACAGACGCATCAGCCAAGTCCGTGGATTAACGACTACGGTCAGTTTTCCATTTTTCCTGAAACCGGAGACCTTAAAATTGCCGGTGAAGATCGCGCCAGCTGGTTTTCGCACAAGGCAGAAGTGGCTAAACCGCATTACTACAGCGTTTATCTGGCCGATTACGATGTGACCACCGAAATCACACCAACCGAACGTGCAGCCATGTTCCGCATCACTTTTCCGCAGAACGAAAAATCGTGGGTGGTGGTCGATGCGTTCGACAAAGGTTCGTATATCAAGCTTATTCCTTCTGAAAATAAAGTGATTGGTTACACCACCCGTAACAACGGCGGGGTGCCAAAGAACTTCAAAAACTATTTCGTCATAGTTTTCGATAAAACTTTTGCTGAAAGTCAGGTTTGGAGCGGCAAAGAAGTAGTTGCTGGAAAATCTGAACTTCAGGACAACCATGTTGGCGCTGCCATTCGCTTTGTGACCAAGCGCGGAGAACAGGTCCATGCCCGCGTGGCTTCGTCGTTCATCAGTTTCGATCAAGCCGAACTGAACCTGAAAGAACTGGGGAAAGACAATTTCGACCAGGTTTGCCAGAAAGGAAAAGACATCTGGAACCAAAATTTGTCGCGCATTGCGGTTGAAGGCGGAACATCAGACCAGATTAAAACTTTCTATTCTTGCCTGTACCGCGCCATGTTGTTTCCACGCAAATTCTTCGAGTTCGACAAAAACGGCAAAATGGTGCATTACAGCCCCTACAACGGCGAAGTTTTGCCTGGCGCCATGTTCACCGACAACGGTTTCTGGGATACGTTCCGCGCTGTTTTCCCATTCTTTAACCTGATGTATCCGAGCTTAAACGCACAGATTCAGGAAGGATTGGCGAATGCCTACAAAGAAAGTGGATTCTTGCCTGAATGGGCCAGCCCGGGTCACCGCGATTGTATGATTGGCTCGAACTCGGCTACACTGATTGCCGATGCTTACCTGAAAGGCTGCCGCGGCTACGACATCAATACGCTTTACGAAGCTGTAATTAAAAACACCAAAACCGAAGGCCCGATGTCGTCGGTTGGCCGCAAGGGAGTTGACTATTACAACAAGTTAGGCTACGTTCCTTACAATGTAAAAATCAACGAAAACACTGCCCGCACACTCGAATATGCCTTTGCCGACTGGACCATCTGGAAACTGGCCAAAGAATTGAAACGTCCGCAGGAAGAAATCGACCTGTTTGCCAAACGTGCGATGAACTACCGCAATGTGTTCGATCCGGAAACCAAAATGATGCGCGGAAAGAACGAAGACGGTACTTTCCAGAAACCGTTCAGCCCGTACAAATGGGGCGATGCCTTTACCGAAGGAAACAGCTGGCATTACACCTGGTCGGTTTTCCACGACATTCAGGGATTGGTTAACCTAATGGGCGGCAAAAAGGAATTTGTGCACATGCTCGACTCTGTTTTCGTGGTTCCACCAATTTTTGACGATTCTTACTATGGCGGCGTCATTCACGAAATCCGCGAAATGCAAATTATGAACATGGGTAATTACGCACACGGTAACCAGCCGATTCAGCACATGATTTACCTGTACAACTATGCCGGCGAGCCATGGAAAACCCAAAAATGGGTTCGCGAGGTGATGAATAAACTCTACGCTCCTACGCCAGACGGCTATTGCGGCGACGAAGATAACGGACAGACTTCTGCCTGGTACGTATTCTCGGCTATGGGTTTCTACCCGGTAACTCCGGCCAGCGACCAGTATGTGATTGGCGCTCCGTTGTTCCAGAAAATAACCGTGAAACTCGAAAATGGCAAACAGGTAGTCATCAATGCTCCTGAAAACAGCGCCGACAATAAATACATTCAGTCAGCGAAATTCAACGGAAAAGAGTATTCGAAAAACTGGTTAAGCTACCCCGAACTGATGAAAGGTGCCACCATCGATTTCAAAATGGGAAGCCAGCCAAACACCACTCGCGGCGTAAACGACAGCGATTTCCCCTATTCGTTTTCGAATGAATTGAAGAAATAGCAAATCAATTTGCATAAAACAAAAACAGGTAAAGCACGATCGGCGGATCGGGTTTTACCTGTTTTTGTCTTATAGAGCCGTAGGCTCGTCCAATATTGTCGCGGTGGATTTTAATCCACTGTCAAATACGCGAACAATAACCAGAGAACCGTAGGTTCGGCAAATAAAACTACCACCTTTTCAATCTCGTCGCATATATTAAATATCCAAAATAGATGTATCGTTCCCACGGAACTCTGACCATTTATCTAATATTCCCCCATGGATTCAAATCCATGGCTACAATATAAAATTATCCCTACGGGATTACCCTGTTGCATTCGCCAATATATTAAAAGAGCCGTAGGCTCGCCTCATCTTGTAACCGTGGATTTCAATCCACGGCGTGAGATACACACAAAAATTGAGAGCCGTAGGCTCGGCACATATCAAGTCAATTCCTGAAAAATATATCGCTCATCATATGGCACCTGAAATTTCTCGAGAAAAGCAAGGTATTCTTCGCGAAAAGACACCTTTTTATGATGTACCTCCTGATTTTCGATGTATTTGTAAACCTGATCGATTTGAGAATAGCTGTATGAGAAGACCCCATATCCATCCTGCCATTCAAACCTGTGAGGCGTTAACTGGAGATTGTTGATGTATTTCGAAGATTTGGCTTTGACCACCTTCATCAATTCAGCAATGGAAACAACCGGCTTCAAACCTAAAAAACAATGTACATGATCTTCTGTACCATTCACAATGATCGTTTTGCAACCTGTTTCATTAATCAGATTGCCAATCACACCAAATAAAGTTGGTCGCCATTCAGGCAATAGAACGGCATCACGATATTTCACGCCAAAAACACATTGAATGTAAACCTGATGGTAGGTATTTGCCATGGTATTAATTTTTATATGTTTCATTCCTACGGAATTCCGGTAATTCGATTATCATTCCCATGGATTAAAATCCATGGCTTCAATATGAAACCATCCCTACGGGACTACACATTAGGATTCGTAATTGTCTTTCAAGAGCCGTAGGCTCGCCCCATCTCGTAACCGTGGATTTTAATCCACGGCAAATTACCCCCTGCAACATGCAGAGAGCCATAGGCTCGACACATATTTTCAGCTCTGAACTAATTTACAACATAAAACTAACTTATCCATTCTATTAAACAACATTTTACTAACACAACAACCTCCTTCACAATTTCAGGTTTCCAAAAAAAATCTATCTTTAAACCAAACAACTTAACTAAACTGCTATGCCTCTCGTCATTGTTGGTATCGGAATCCTTATTCTACTGTTACTCATCAGCAAATTTAAAATCAATGCGTTTCTTTCGTTGCTAATCACCTCGTTTGCTGTGGGATTGTTCAGCAGCATGAACCCGCTCGATATTCTCGACTCGGTGTTGAAAGGTGTTGGCGATACCATGGGTAAAATCGTGCTGATTCTGGCATTTGGCGCTATGCTGGGCAAAATTCTGGAAGAAAGCGGGGCCGCCCACACCATCACTTTCCGCATGATCGACTTTATGGGACTGAAAAATGTTCAGTATGCCTTGTTGATTACCGGTTTCCTGGTGGGATTGCCGATGATGTACAATGCCAGTTTCCTGGTGCTCATTCCGCTGATTTTCACCTTTGCCTCAACTACCAAATTGCCTACAATTTGGCTGGCGCTGCCATTGTGCTCGGCACTTTCGGTGGCGCATTGCTTTTTGCCGCCCCACCCCGCCCCAACTTACGTGTCGTTTATTTACGAAGCCGATGTGAATAAAGTATTGCTTTACGGATTGATCCCCATGATTCCGGCCTGCTTAATCGGCGGTGTATGGCTGTCGCGCTTTACCAAAAATATCACTGTTAATCCGCCAGCTGATCTTTTTCAGGAGCGGAAATTTGAGAAAAGTGAACTCCCGGGTTTGGGAATCAGCTTACTTTGCGCCACAACTCCAATTATCCTGATGCTTCTGGGCGCACTTACCGACCTTATTTTTAGTCCGCCGCCAGCCAAAGCCGAACTTACCAAAATGGGAATCGAGAGTATCACCGGATTTTACCGGCAGGCCTTTACCGACAAAGGATTTGGCGAACAATCGACAAACATTATTTCAGGAATACTTACTTTTTTCAAGTTTATGAGCGACGCCAATATCGCGCTTTTTATGTCGGTGGTTGTTGCTATCTTTTCACTTGGACTGCGCAAAGGCCGCAGCATGGACGAGGTGATGAACAGCTCGGCCAAATCGATTGGCGCCATTTCGATGATTGTGCTGATTATTGCCGGTGGCGGTGCATTCTCGCAGGTTTTGAAAGACAGCCACGTGATTGAATACATCCGGTCCATTTCCGACAGCATCCAAATGAATCCGCTGCTGATGGCCTTCCTGATTGCGTCCATTTTCAGGCTGGCAACCGGTTCGGCAACAGTTTCGACGCTGACTACCGCACCGATTATGCTGCCCCTTGCCCAGCAGTCAGGTACATCACCCGAACTCATGGTTTTGGCTACAGGCGCAGGAAGCGTGATGTGGTCGCACTTTAACGACTCTGGTTTCTGGATGTTTAAAGAGTATTTTGGACTGAGCATTAAACAAACCTTTCAGTCGTGGACCTTGATGGAATCGACTGTTGGTATTGTGGGTATTGTGACCGTGTTGATTATGAGTATATTTATCTGATCAGAAAACAGACCAGCTTATGACGCATGCAAATAGACACGCATCCATAAAATACAAGTACATTATCCTCAGTATCTTAATCCTATTAAGTGGCTGGACTGCAAGCGGGCAATGCAATTTTAAACCGATCGGACACAGGGGCGGTTCGTCGTACAATTTTCCGGAGAACACCCTGATTTCTCTTGAACAAGGCTTTATTGAAGATATTTATGCCGCAGAAGTAGATGTCCGTTTCACCGCCGACAGTGTGCTGGTTTTGATGCACGATTACATCATCGATCGCACCACCTCTGGGACAGGCGAAGTTGAAAAACTTACGTTGAACTACCTCAAGACGCTTGATGCAGGAAGCTGGAAAAACGAAAAATTTGCCGGTACCAAAATACCAACATTGAAAGAGGCCCTGGAGTTAGCCGGAAAATATCAGAAAAAACTCTATTTAAACATGAAGGTTTTTGCCCCCAAACTGATTGCCCGGTTACTAAAAGAATCGAACCTTCCGGGCGACATTATTTTACTCGACCCCGACGATCTGGATAAAGTAAAAACCTATCACGAAATTTTACCCAATACACCGTTGGTTTATTTTGGAGACATACCAACCAATATCGAAGATCAGGAATTTTATACATTTCTGAAAAAGAACGGTGTGGTTGCCATCGAGATTCCGGCTGATTATATTTACAACTCTCGCGACCACCGCATGGAAGAACTGCAGGAAATGGTCCGCAAAAATGCGCTGCAGTTGTGGGCCTATACTGTTAACGATCCGTCATCATTCAAGTTCCTGAAGGACTTTGGGATAGATGCTCTTGAAACCGATCGCCCATCGGAAGCCTACCAAGTTTTCTGCAACAATGGAGTCGGTGGATACTTCCCAGAGAAGCGTATCACCGGACAGTGGAATTTCAACCAAAACCTGAACGGAACCATTGGCTCAAAAATGGCAGTAGTGGGCGATACATCGGTGGTTGGGCAGAAAGTTAAATTCGGAACAACCAACTCGTTTCACATCCCATCCCTCGAAAACGCTACAATAAATGTGGCATTAGTTCCCGCTTTCGATCCACAACATGCCCTGCGTTTCTTTTCGAATATTGCTCCTGAAGGAATTCCCGGAGGACTCGATTGCGACAATACTTATTCGCTGGTTTTTGATTTGCTTAAACCTTCTGGTAAAGGCCAGTACACCACTATACTTCAAACCAGCAACAACAACAGCGACGACGGTGACTTTTTCATTACAGGAGAAAAAAATGCCATTGGAGTTTTGGAACAATACAACGGTACATTTGCCGACAGCACCTGGATCAGGCTGGCCCTGGTTTTCGACTTGTACAAGGAAAAGCTGGAGCAGTATATCGATGGAAATCTGGTATCAACCATAGCGCTTCCCGACAGTAAAAACGGGCGATTTTGCCTGAATAACAACTGGGGCGTCCAGTCGTCTAATTTCTTTTCAGACAACGACGGCGAAACAAACCCCATATTTGTAAGCAGCATTCAGGTGCGTAATTACGCCATGACCGCTGACGAAGTAAAATGGCTCGGGAACCCCAAAGCTACTAAAATTGAATCGTCGATACTGGCAGATGAAGATCTTTCATGTCCACAGTTTTCAGAAAGTGTTAAAATAGTTAAAGGTACCAACGAAGTAAGCCTTGTGGCTAGCGCTGGCGATCAGGTAAACTATAAATGGGAAATGAACAGCGGCTCTGGATGGACAAATATTACAGGCACTCCGTTCCGAAACCAGGCATCATCAACCTTACGCATCCTTTCAACTCCTGAAAAATACAACGGTTATTTGTTCCGCTGCACGGCATATAACGACTGCAAAACCCTGTCAAATGAGTATCTGCTAAAAGACATTGCCAGTGGCAATGTTACCATCAACTCTTTCGGAAACCTGTTTTCGGTCTATCCAAATCCCTCGCAGGGAAAAATAATACTGGATTTTTCGCAGTCGCCTCAATTGTGCCAGGTGCAGATTTATTCGTCGCTGGGCATTAAAGTTCACGAGCAAAATGCTGCTGAAGGAATTTACCAAATTGAGTTACAGCCCGGAGCCTATTTCATCCATGTAAGGAACAATACATCAGAAGTCGTAAAAAAGATTTTGATTGTTCAATAAAACTAAATCAGTTGCAATCCATTAACACATTTGCGTAATTTTAACCTGCTTTAAAATTTATTGTCATGATAAAAGACCTCATATTAAAAAACCGCACCTACCGTCGGTTTTATCAGTCCGAGAAAATTAGTTCGGATCAACTTCGTGAATGGGTCAATCTGGCCCGAAACTCAGCCTCTGCGCGAAATGCACAGTCATTGAAATATATTCTCAGTACCGACGAATCGTTCAATACACAGATTTTCGAGTTATTGGGCTGGGCAGGCTATCTCACCAACTGGCCGGGTCCGGAGGAAGGCGAACGACCATCAGCCTACATCGTTTTGCTGAACGATACTTTGATCTCCGGAAACTACTTCTGCGACGACGGAATTGCCATGCAAAGCATCCTCCTCGGCGCTACCGAAGCCGGTTATGGCGGATGCATCATTCATTCGGTGAACCGGAATAAACTTCGTCAATTGCTGAGTTTATCAGAGCAATACGAAATTCTGTATATTGTGGCGCTGGGTAAACCTAAGGAAACCGTGGTTCTGGAAAATATGACTGACGGGGAAATTAAGTACTGGCGCGACGAAAACCAGGTACATCACGTTCCGAAAAGAGCATTGGACGAAATTATTCTGGAAGTGAGATAGATTAATGTGACGAATAACAAAAAGACCGGAAAGAATTTGATTTTTTTCCGGTCTTTTTGTTGTTCTCTTGCCTATTTCCATAGTGCCTGAATTCTTTGTTCAATCTCGTTACTGCGTATTTTTGCAGAATCCAGAGTTATTCCCTTATTCATTCCGGGTCGTTTATGCCCGATGGCCGACAGCCAGGCATCTTTTGTTACTGCCTGCCGCTGCGCCACCATTTTTAATATCTCTTCACCATGAGGAAATCCGGAAAGCGCCTCATGAATAGTTTTGGCTTCAGCAACTTCGTTCTCGCCCAAAAACAACAGAATTTGTTTGGCCATAACCCAATGCCCCAAATCGCCGGGATGAACGCCATCTTTGGCAAAATAGAAATTCGGATCAGCTGCACGATACGTTTCAAGAGCCTTCTGCATCGGGAAATGCACATCGGCCACATCCCATTTTTGAGCTTTACGTTGGTCGAGCAACCATTTCGCATACACATCCAGCACTTCTGAATAACCTTTAACCGGCCATTGTTTTTCATCGAAGACTGGCGGCGTAAGGTGTACAATTCGAGCACCCGATTTGATTACTTCAGTGTGTAACCAATTGATTCCATCCTTGTATTTCTGAAAACGGATGCTGTCGAGCGGCATATAAATCGCGTCGTTCATGCCATAACTTGCAAATATCAAGTCAGGTTTTGTCATCGTTAAAATGCGTGCCAGTCGCTCGTGCAAATCGGGGCGCGGAAACTGACCGTTAGCATGGCCATCTTCCGAAAGTCCTGAAACGGTTTCGCTGGGCAGGCCTATATTAATAATTTGGAAATGCCGTTTGGGGTATTTGGCAACCAGGTACGCCTCAACATCGGTTACGTATTGTCCGGCATATGTAATGCTATTTCCCAGAAAAACAATGCGATGTACATTTTCAGAAATGGTGTATTGTGCTTCTACAAACAAAGGGACAAAAGCCCAAAACGCAACAAATAAGTACGAAAATACAATCTCTCGGATAGTTGATTTTAGATACATACTGGTTTTACTTAGGTTCAGAAATTCAAAATTACACAACTATTTTACTGCTACATCCCAAACTTTCGACATTCTCGATTTTCCTTCTGGGCCATCAACATCCAGAATGACAATGTATTTGCCGGGCTCTTTATACTGATGTACCGGATTTTGCTCTGCCGATGAAGTTCCGTCGCCAAAATCCCAATGCCACGAGGTAATTACGCCACGACTTTCATCCTTAAAAGTTACTTCGTGTTTTGTTGTGTTGGTCACCGCGAACGACCATTGAGCTGCAAAAGCTTTTTGATATTTTTCTTCGAGCGGCATCAACGTAAAAACTGTTCCAAGGCTCGAATTTCCATACATTTTATGGTTTTTCGATAGGTTCCAGAAGCCTTTTTTCGATTCGTCCTGCACGTCGTCGTAATCGATCACTGCCCAGGTCAAACCAATCTTTTTATTGTCGGTCAAAACCGATTCAACCGATTTTTCAGGACCTTCAGCACTTGCAACATCAAAAGGAGTTATCCAGAATTCAGCAACAAGTTTTCCGGACTCTCCCGGCTTGAAATTGTACGAATAGGCAATGTTGGAATAGGGCAAATTTTTCAGCCAGTTTTGCGGCCCCCAGTACAAAGCCCAGTCTTTTCCTTCGGCTGGTGTAAAAATGTGGTAATTCTGCGCGTGAACTCCCTGAAAGTTAAAGTAAGTTTCCATTTTATTGGTGGAAGGATTAGGGTGCTGCTCCACGATGAATGGCCCACCGGAAAGATCACCATCGACCACCAGCTCAAAAATGTCGTTGTGTAATCCGGGCAACGAGAAGTCCCAGTAATTGTCGTACGCTTCGTACAGAAAATACAAGCGGTTCAGGCCTTTTACCCAAGCCAACCGAACTTTTACATCCAGATTTTTTGGGTCAACTTCCGGATAATGTTTGGAGTCGTCCCAAAGCTGATCGGTTCCAACCACATATTCTTCAGGGAAATTAGCCCAATCATCCGTGTTCCCATCAATGCGTGGAATCATGTTCGCCGGAAACTGGTAAATCTTGTAGCCACGATCTTCCTGAGCCTCCGTTTTCAGGAAAAACAGGAAACCCAGAATCAGAAAGATGCCATATTTGATGCGGTTCATAGCAGGTTATTTTCGCTTGAGCCATTCCTCCGGAACCGGAACAATGCAAATATTCATCGACTTATTGTCTTCGGAAAGCATGGCAGACTGAATTTCTATCCGGGTACCGTCGGGACTAAAAGTTGGATGTGGATGATCCGCGGCAGTTGGTTTGTGGCCAGTTGTCAGCAAAACCATCTCGTGCGTTTTCCGGTCGATCAGATAGAGGTTGCGGTCGAAATCGTCGCCCACCACAAAACGTTTGTCGGCAGAGCCATTCACATGCCAGAAACCGCTTCCGAACGGAATTTGCCCGGCAATCGTCATTTCGCGCGTGTTGATGTTGACAATGCCCAATCCTGTTGGTTTCTCGCGGGTTCCGCTCGGCCCCCACTCGGTTTCCTGACCCGGATTCGCGCCTTTTACGTCGGTTCCGGCTTTAGCTTCTCCTGAAGTATTTGGAATTTTGCGATGCCCCATGATGGCAAAAGCCACTTCGTCGGGACTGATAACCGCTTCGTGCGTAATCCATTCGTAAGGCGCTTCAGGATAAAGCGGACGCAAACCTTTGCCATCGGAATTGACAATCCAGGTGCGTTGAGGCGATTTGCCACCGGTTTCCCAGCAAAACACAATTTGTCCCGGCACCCATGGGTTGGTTTGGATATGACCGATCTGAAACGGAACCGAAACCACATATTTGATTTCACCGGTGCGAATATTCATCCCGGCAATTCCGGCCGGACCAGCGCCCATTTTTCGTGGCCCAAAAGGTTCTTCAATCTTGGTTCCCTCCGGAAGATGTTTCCGCGCTTCGGTTTTCCCCACGCGAAACCACACCCATTGTTCATCTCCATCGAGCGCCATGTCGCCACCAGCCTCCAACTCAGGAGGTGTTGTGCCACAAACACGCTGATAAACAGATGCAGTTTTCAATGTTCCGGCTTGGCTGTCAGCAAACAGTTTCGCCAGATCAACTTCAACAATATCGAGTTGCTTTGATTCTTTATCCGCTAGCGGTTTTCGCATGAAATACAATTTCATCGACTTGCGGGCCACATTCAGCATACCCACATAGCCACCTTCGGAAACCTGAACAATGTCGCCGGTTTTCTCGTTCACCGCAAAAGCTTCGCCTTTCACGCGGTCGGATCGGAAGATGAGCCATTGACTGTCCGAAGTCCACTGGTTGTGAGTCTGGTATATCTTAGAATCTCCAGCTGGAGTACTTGTTAAAAAAGTGAGTTCGGTGCCGGTTACCGGGTCTTTCACCACCTTTCGTTCTGATGCAAACCGACGGCCGATTTGTGCCTGAATCTGGATGCCTCCCATCAGGAAAACCAGAACCAGCAGGCCTGATTTGATATTTGATTTCTTCATATTAGTTGGTTTAAAAAGTTAACCGCGAAGTATCGCTAAATCTGCCCAAAGTCTCACAAAGTTTTCTCGACACTCTGCGGCTCTTTGCGAATTGACCTGGCAAAACTCTGCAGTTAATTTCAGAGGTAATGGGTTATCTTATTTGGCTTCGAAAATAGGACCATTGGTCTTCACTTCCTGTTTGTAGAACTGGATAGCGCTGTCGTTCAGTTTAGGGAAATGTTTTTTCAGCATTTCAATGATTTCGGCACCGGCCAGCATTACAGGTCCGTAGCCATGAGCTGCATACACATTTACCGGACGATAGTAATAAAATGCCGGATCAAAGCCCATTCCTGTACCTACACAAGTGCCTTCAACCTGGCCTTTTTCAGTTACTTTTGATGCAACTGCATTCCACGCCAAAATCACTGTTGGACCGTAAACCTGATCGTCGATGTATCCCCGATTGATGGCTCTGGCCATGGCATAGGCATAAATAGCAGTGGCTGAAGTTTCGAGATACGAATCATTTTTGTCGATCAACTGATGCCAGAAACCTTGCTTCGACTGATAGTTTACCAGACCGCGAATGTGGCGTTTCAGCAAATCCAATACCTGATCGCGACCGGCATAGTCGGCAGGCAGAACCTCGAGCAATTCAACCATCGTCATCACGGCCCAGCCGTTGGCTCGTGCCCAATGGAATTGCGGATGCTCGGGCATTTCCTGAATCCAACCGTGCATAAACAAACCTTTATCGTAGTTGAACATGCGTTTGGCAAACTGAACAACTTGTTTTACGGCGTCGTCGTAATATTTGGCTTCGCCGGTGTATTTGCCCATTTGGGCCAAAGCCGGAACGCTCATAAACAAATCGTCGAGCCACAAAGCATTCGGAAGTGGCCGGTTACGGGCCAGGGTTCCATCGTCAAAACGTTGTTGTTTATTGCTGATGAAATCGATGAAATTATTAATGATTGGATTCAAGTCTGTAGTAATTCCAGCCCTTTCAGCTTTAATCATGGCGGCGCAAATAGCTCCACAATCGTCAAGGGCATGTGGATGAAGGACCGAAGTCATGACGTGCCTAACTTCTGGCGTTTGCTGTTCAACTTTCTGGAAAGCAGGGCGGATATCTGCCAGAAACTTCATGCGACTGAACGAATATTCGGCATATTTTTTATCGCCCGTTGTTTCGGTAGCCAGCAACATTCCAGCATAGGTAACGCCCCACTCGTAACTGGTCAGACGGAAATCTGCCGGTTTAAATTTTGACTGTGCAGTAACTTTTGAAAGATCGGTTATATCGGCTCCCGAAGCATCAACCAGTTGGGTTGGTGTGGTAGCTTCGAGGTAATTGTAAATTCGGTCAAGCACCTTGGTTATATCGGCCGCTGTTGGAACAACATAAGACGTTTCATAATCAGGCTGCATCAGGTGTAAAGGCGCAGTAGCATCGTTTTGGGGCTTGGCGGGCTGTTGCGCAAAAGCCAGAGCCGGAAGAAAGGTCAGAACTGCAATAATCTTTTTAATCATATCAAATAAGGTTTGGTTATTTTCGTCGGATTCAGTAAAGGATAAATGTATAAAAAATATGGAGGCATTTCGGGCCTCCATATCCTTTTATAAATTTTAATGACTAGTAGCCAGGATTTTGCATAGCAGCTTTTTCATCAGAAGTCAGTGGACGTCCTTCTTTATAAATTCCATCAAGGAATGTTTGTGGAATCGGTCTGAGAAGGTGTTTATCCTGAATGTTAGCCTTTGCTTCTTTGTTGTAAGCTCTAACCCTTGGAATCAATGTTTTGGTACGGCTCAAATCTTCCCAGCGGAGCCATTCACCACAAAGTTCACGGGTACGTTCGTTCAATATTAAACACAACATTTTGTCGTATTGGTCTGAATAACCCAACTTCGTTACTACGGCTTCATCTTCAGCAGGCAAAGCTGAAACACTTGCAATTGTCAAATCAGTTGCTGATGTAGTTACCGGTATATTATTCGACTCGTAATATGAATTCTCAGTCATAAATGAATTCATAGTTGCAGCCTGTACAAAAGTTGAAGTAGGATATGAAGCAGCGCCGTCGGTATAAAACGAACGGTCTTCACCTTGCTTATATGTTGCACGGGTGCGAACAGCATTAATATAAGGCAGTGCATCGGCATATGAACCATTGCCCAATTTTGCCAAACGAATTTTTGCTTCAGCAGCCATTAAATAAGTTTCGGCCGAACGTGCTAAAATTTCATCGCGCATACCGCGGTTATCGTTGATAGCGGTTCTGTCAGATTCAAAATGTTTTGACAGTGAAGGAAATCTTGGGTTAGCTTCCAATCCCAAACCATCAGCAGCATAGGCGACATATACGTGAGGAATTGTTTTATTGGTTTTGCTGTATAAAATACCTGGATCGTTGTTATTAATGGTTTTCGCAAAGCGGGTATCGCCTTTTGAATTAATAACATACATAATACCTAAATCGGTCCCTGCGGTATAGGTAATACCTCCCGAAACACCACCTTTGTTCACCCGGTGTTTCGTTCTGAATACTTTCCAAAAACGAGAGTCATTAATGTGATCAAACACATCATAAGTGAAATATGTAGCTGCCATACGGCTGTATGGACGCATACCGGTAAGGTCACGCTGCATCAAGGCCAGGTCATCGTATCGGGCTGTAAAGAATATGTGACTGTTATTATCAGTTTTCAGGGCAGGATCGCGGCTAAAAGAAGCCGATAAAATTAATTCTGGCAACGACTCGTTAACTCCATCAGGTTTAGTATAATCCCACAGAGCCTGATAATTGGAGGCCAATGCATGGCGTGAAATCACTTCATCAGACAAGGTTACAACTTTCTGCAAATCTGCACTCTTTGTACTTGTATTCCAAGAGTCATTTATTTCACTTGCACGGGTTAAATATGCTTTTGCCAGGAAATGAGCAGCCGCATCTTTTGTGATTCTGTTTGGACCACCAGTATTCCCCAATAAATTATAAGCTTGCGTAAAGTCATCAATAACTTGTTTCAATACTTCTTCTGCTGTTGCGCGCGAAAACTCCAGTTCGACAGTCGTACTTGGTTTCAGTTTTAAAGGAACACCGCCGTATTGACGTACCAATTTCAAATAACTGTAAGCACGCATAAAGTATCCTTCACCCAGGGCGGTTTTTTTGATGGCGTCACTGGTTGAGGCAATATTGGTTGCCGACTCAATCAACTGGTTGGCCAATCCAATACCCAAATATGCATTATCCCAAGGTTCCTGAGCAGTGGTTCTGATGGTGGTTATGATGGAACCGAACCTGCTGTCATAATTATTCCATTGACTATTGGTATCGTCACCGCCAACATGAAATTCATCGGTTCCATAACTAGTGGTACCATATTGATATTCAGTAGCAAAAGAAGAAGCAAAAACCCGGTAATAGGTACCAACGGATAATTGTTGTATCCCAGCTTCTGTATCGTAATATGAAAAGTCCCTGGCAGTTTCCAATTTTTCATCCAGGAAGCTCTTGGAACAAGACATTACTCCCAATGCTGTAATGGTTAGGAGTGCAAATAGTCGTGTATGATATAATATATGTTTTTTCATAAATTTCAGTTTTTTTTGAATTTAACATTGATTAAAATTGTACGCTAAGGCCTGTTACAAAACCTTTGTTCGAGGCATGATATTTTGTATCCAGGTCAATCCAGGACACCTGACTGAAAATAAAACCAGGGTTCGATGCCTGAACATACATTCTTAATTTAGCTACCTTCAATTTCTTGGCAACTTTATCGGGGAAATTATATCCCAGAGAGATATTCCGAATCTTTAGGAACGATCCGTGTTTATATCCCAATGAAGCATAGTACTGATCACCATATCCGGCAGAATAAATTGGCTTCTGATATTCGGAATTGGTATTATTGGCTGTATAATAATTCACTGCCCTTTGCTGATAACGGCCAACTAAACCTTCACCACCGGCATCATAAATGTAACCCATGCGGCCATATAGTAATACCGACAATTCTAAACCTTTGTAATTAAATGTATTGGTAATACCTAAAATATATTTTGGAATTGTACTGCCAATAATTTTGCGGTCGTTGTTTGCGTCAATTTTATAATCACCATTTTGGTCAACTGGTCTCACGTTTCTGCAGAGAAAGTATGTCCATTTGCATTAAATTTTGCCATTTCTGCAGCATCAGACTCCTGCCAAATACCTGCGGCTTCGTATCCATAAATTACACTTTGCGACTGGCCAATAAACCAGGTGTTATTTAAATCGTCTTGTTTACCATTGGCTAACGAAACAATTTTATTATCCTGGTAAGAGGCGTTTATGGTTGAATTCCATTCAAAGTCACGTGTTTTTAGGTTCAACGTATTAATAGTCAAATCAGCACCTTTCGATTTGGTTTCACCAATGTTGGCATAAGTGTCAGAAAAACCGGTGATTGGAGGGATTGATTTTTTAAGTAACAAATCAGTGGTATGCGAGGTGTATAAATCAATACTACCAAAAATTCTTGATCTGAATAATGAATAATCGATACCAAAGTTATACTGTGCGGTTTTTTCCCATCCCAAATCCTGATTGGCCATGGTGGTAACATTGATTTGTCCTGGAGTTGAAGTTGCTCCAAAAGGATAGAACATAGCCTCCAATCTACCTTTCGTTGAATAAGGATCAATAGCAGCGTTACCGGTTACACCAAAACCAGCACGTAATTTCAATTGGGTAATCCAGCTTATGTCAGCCATAAATCCTTCCTGATCCATACGCCATCCTAAAGCTGCACTTGGGAAGAACGACCATTTATTTCCATCAGCAAGTACTGATGCTCCATCATAACGTCCGGATAAAGTCAACAAATACTTGTCAGTATAACTGTAATTTACACGAGCCATATAAGAAAGTAATGATTGTTCGATGAAGCCTGAACTCCAGCTTTTCAGTGAACTGACTGCACCTAAGGCATTCCATTTCTGACTTGAAAAAGGTACATTATCAGCAGACATATAACTTGATTCAGTTTCAAACTGCGTCTGACTCTGAAGTAAAGTCATGCTAATACCATGTTTTCCAAAAGTTTTATCGTAATACAACAAGTGGTCAAGAGTGTATGATAAGCGTTGCCTTTTTTCCAGAGAAGCATAGGCAGAACCACTTCTGATTACTGATTTACCATCGTTGTAGATACCATTTCTCCAGGTTTGGATATCCGGTCCAAAGTTGGTACGGAATCTTAATCCTTTTAAGGCAGGAACCAAATTCCCGAAATCAATCTGGCCATATAAACTACCAAAAGTACGGAAAGTTACACGCTGATCCTGTGAGTATTTTTCTTCATCAATAATAGTTTTTACCGCAATGTCACCGCCGGGATAATCAATGCGGTTCCCATTGGCGTCATAAGGCTGTGCGAAAGTAAAAATACCGTAAGCACTCTGGTACAAACCTGTTTGAGCCGAAACACCAACGTTACCGGCAGTTGACTGTCCATATTCCTGAATACTGTATGAGCTGTTCAGGTTACCACCAAATGAGAACCATTTTAACGGAGTAATATCAACACTTACGTTGGCGTTGTAACGTTTAAAGCCCTGACCTTTTACTACCCCTTTACTGTCGGTGTATCCGAAAGATCCGTAAGCTTTCATTTTGTCGGTACCACCACTGGCACTCAATGTATTTTGTGTAGTAACACCAGTGCGGGTTACATAATCGGTCCAGTTTGTAGTTGTTAATTTTGATCCATCCCAAGTACTGCCCGACCAGCCTTTGAGAATATTGGCCCAAGCCGTATCATCACCAGTGAAAATTTTGGCATCATTAGCTTGAGTTGGCTGATCACCGCGTGCATAAACAGTTGGATAGGCATAATATTCAGCCCAACGACGATATTCAACATAGTCGCCTGCACTAAACAATGGCGAGAATTCGTGAATTTTTTCGGTAGTTACCGAACTATCAAAATTAAGAGAGAATTTTCCTGATTTACCTTTTTTAGTGGTGATAAGAACAACACCGTTGGCTCCACGTGAACCATAAATAGCTGTAGCCGATGCATCTTTCAAGATATCAATCGATTCAATGTCGTTAGGGTTCATGTTATCGATACCACCCAAAGTTACTTTGTTCGAAGTATTACCTCCGGCATCAACAGTTCCGGTTACTAAAGGAATACCGTCAACTACATAAAGCGGAGAGTTAGAAGCAGTAAGCGAACGTACACCACGAATAGTAATGTCACCAACTGTTCCTGGACGCTCATTCGAAGTGATATCAACCCCGGCTGCCCTTCCCTGCATAGCCTGAACGGCATTGGTTACCGGACGTGATTTAATTTCCTCGGCGCCAACACGAACCAAAGAACCAGTAACGTCTGACTTTTTCTGAACACCATAACCAACTGCAACAACTTCTTCGATCCCAATGGTTTCTTCTTCCAAAGTCACATTAATTGAAGCTTTTCCTTCAACCGGAACTTCCTGCAATTTCATACCTACGAATGAAAATTGAAGGGTGCCGTTTTCTGGAATATTGGAAAGTGTGAATTTTCCATCCATATCGGTAATGGTTCCGTTGGTTGTGCCTTTCACCACTACAGAAACTCCCGGAAGTGAGCCTCCTGACTGATCCGAAACCTTACCGGTTACAGACTTTATTTTTTGTCCTGCAACCGAACTGTTTTCGGCTCCAATGGTCAAAGGCGACAACACGATTTGCCGGTCTTTAACCAAAAAGCTGATGTTTTTGTCGGAAAACAGCTGGGTAAGCACATCCTGAACTTTTTCGTTTTTGGCATCGATGCTTACAGTGCTGTTCACATTGATCAAATCGTTGTTATACAGGAAATAAAAATCGCTCTTTTCCTCGATCTCCCTTAATACATCCTTAATAGTCACATTCGACATCTTCAGATTTATAAGAGTTCGCTGCGAATAAGACTTCAGGGCAAATGCCTGAGTTATTAAAAGAAAGCTTAGCAGAACAGTTAGCTTCATAACAATAAGAATTTTTTCCCAGGAACGATGAATACCATCATCCCATAGGTGATTACATTTTTTTTTCATACGTTTGAATGACTTTTTGATTTAATAAATTAAAAATTTAACCGTGGTTCAGACGGTTTTAACCTTCAGGGCAGTTGGGGAACTGCCCTGATTCGTTTAACACATTTTCAATTCATAGGCAATATTTTATCCTTTTTTAATTGACTTTCGCATTCGATTTTTTCCAGATCTTAATCTCTTGTTTCGAGTAAGCCTGATTATCCATCATTTCCCGTTTGCTGCTCGAATAGGTAATGGGGGTTGACAAGGTGAGCAACTCCAACACCTGATCGAGACTTTCGCTTGTAAACTTGCCCGTAAAACGATAATTAGCAACCGACTGATCATTGATCTGAATATCGGCATTGAACCACCGTCCCAGCTTGGCTGCCACTTCATAGAATGGGGTCTCGTTAAAGACGAGCACTCCTTCGCGCCAGGCAATTACATCTTCAACCCGCACATTTTCGGCTTTATAGGTCTTTTGGCGGGTATCATAGTTCAGCTGAGCTCCCGGATCGATAAACATGATCTTTCCTTTTTCAAGCTTATCGGTAATTTTAACTTTGCCTTCGGCCAGAGTAGTAGAGAACTCACGGTCGCCGGGATAGGCCGACACATTGAATTCGGTACCAACAGCTTCGATATCCATGTTACTGGTGCTGACAATAAATGGTTTCTTTTTATTTTTGTAAACTTTAAAAATAGCCTCGCCCTGAAGACTGATGCGACGCTCGTTTCCGACAAATGCTGAAGGAAATTTCAGGTTACTCGATGAGTTGAGCCACACTTCGGTACTGTCGGGAAGAAACAGGTGTGTCTTGGTTCCGGGTTGTGTATTTATTTCCTGGTTGACCATCAAAACCGACAGTTCTTTGGTCAATTTATTTTTCTGGGAATAAAACCAACCTCCGGCTAATAAAGCAGGCACTAAGAGTATAGCAGCAATGCGCTGAACCCAGGTAGTTATTGAAGCAATTTTATTAGCCCTGTACTTTTTCCTGACCTGTGCTTTCCCCTTTTCAAGATCGAACTGATGAAGCAAACCAAGGTCAGAGGTCAGGCTGTCGATCTTTTTCATCTGACGGAATATGGCGGCATTTCCATCATCCTTAAGCCACTCAGCAACAAGCGCTTGTTCTTCTTCCGAAGCTTCTCCGTGCAGGTAAGCCATCAAATACTCGGGTATGTAATCGTGATTTTCCATAGATTTTGTTCATGTATATGACGGTGAATCGTTGACCCACCCTAATCAATTCCGAAAAAAAATTAAAAATTCAGTTTGCTCACAACAAGGAGGAAAAAGAGATAATCGCCGAGGTCTTTCCGGAGAATGGCAAGTGCCCGGCTAATGCGGTATTCAACTGTTTTTACCGATATGTTTTCCCGTGTGGCAATTTGCTGGTAAGTAAATCCTTCGAAGCGGTTCAGCACAAATGTTTCACGAATTCCATCAGGCAATTTCTGAATGGCCAGCTCAATTTGGCGGGTAAGTTCACTGTCCAGAAGCGGATATTCATGAAGGTCGTCTTCGCTCATCATTTTCAGGCGAAACTGTTCGTGGTTCATCTTCACCTTTTGATGGGCAAGGTTATCCAAACAGCGGTTGTGAACCGAACGGAGGAAGTATGACTTTACACTGGTGGCGATAAAGATGTTTTTCCGGTTCTCCAGAATCCGTACAAAAAAGTCCTGAACCAAATCTTCGGCCTCCGAATTCGATTTCAGTATCCGGTAGGCATAAACGCAAAGCCCCTGATAATACCTGTCGAAGAAATAATCGAAAGCAGCATGGTTTCCCTCCTGAAAATCGAGGAAAAGCTGTTTTTCTTTCAGCGTTATATTTGGCTCCGAAGCAGTCATCAAATGTTAGGTCCGTTATAATCAGAACAAATTAAGGCATTTTTTAGAATAAATGTAAATTTCACAATTATCAAAAAACTGAACACTTTTTGCCCATATTTTAATGGAAATATAAATCTAAAATCATCATACAAAAAAGAATAAGGCTGCCGAAAAGTTCTCCTGACAGCCTTACACTATATTAATCAGTACTTTATAGATAGTTAAATCTGTTAAGTCCACAAAAAATGGAATTCAGAAATTAATTGAGAATCTGGCGGGCATATTCCACACAGGTTTTCACTTCTTTCACGGCATTCGACCACGGTTTAACGTCGTATTCCAGCTCGATGTCGCAGTAAATCGGGTATTTTTTCTGCTTAATGTATTGCAAAACCTGGGCAAGAGGCATTTCGCCCTGCCCCCAAACCTGGTTGGTATTTGGAGTTGGTTCGGTTTTTGGCCCGGTTTTGTCTTTTATATGAATGCTGAAAATGCGGTCGTGATACTTTTCGATGATGGTAATCGGGTCAATTCCGGTTGAGCCAAAGAAATGGCCTGCGTCGAAATTAAACCTGATGGCTGGCGAATAAGCCATAAATGTGTCATAATTAAAGCCGGGAGTAGCAAATTGCATGTGGTTGTGGAATACGGCATACATACCATTTTTTTCGGCAATCGGACCAAGTTTTTTACAGGCTTCCTCGCTTATTTCTTCCGAAACACCTTTTGCACCAAGAGCTTTGGCTGCCTTAAATGCGTAATCAATTTCTTCATCCGACCACTTCGACGGAGAAAATTTTACAATGTGAATGCCAATACCAGCTTTGTCGAACATTTTTTTCACTTCCTCAAACTTTGACATTGGCTGAGCCAAACGCCAGGCTTTCATATCGGCATTGTATTTAGCCACCGCAGCTTCCTGTTCCGGAGTTAATTTCGGGCGCTGCATTGGGGCCGGAGGAGTTGGAGCAGCGCCGGGAGCGGCTGCAGGCGCCGGTGTTGGCGGACGCATGAATTTCATCATCGGATTTTCAGGAGCACCCAAATAATTTTCAACGTCATTGCTCATCAGCTCAATCGAACTGATACCCGATTCGGTGCAATATTTAATTACATTTTCAACTCCACCGGGCATACTGCGCCAGCTGTAGGTAATGGCACCAATCTGGACACCTCCGAATTTTGAATTTGGTTTCGAATTCTGCTCCAATTGCGATACCGAATCACTCTTGAACTGATAAAGGAAAGGAAGCATTACCATTAATGCAATTAAGGTCAGGGTTGACCGAACGCTGCTTCGTCTAACATTTGCTTTTGGTTCTTGTTTCATTTGAAATTTTGTTTGATTAGGTTTTTGGTTTGTGATTTTTTAATGGCTTCAGGAAACATTACAACTCTTTAAACTGTAACACTCCTGAAGTTTATTTTTGAAATACTTCGGTTTGAAAATTAACGAATTAAATCAGCCAAACAAAATGCAAATCCGTTGAAATTATGTCATTTTTTGAATTTTTACTTTGACCATAAGAATTTAAAATAGTTTACTCGCCTTGATGAGCAAATGAAAAAAATAAAGGCTATCAGCCGAATTGCCCGGTGATAGCCTTTATTCAAAAAACACATCTGACGAATCACTTTACATCATGTTCGGAGCCGGAGCGAAATCCGCGCGGACCTCTCATTCCATCTCCACCCTTCATCTGGCCTTTTCGTGCATCAAATTTCAGCTGTTGTTCTTCGGTAAGCTGAGCTCGCATGTCCAGGTGATTTTTAACCTTGATTTTTTCCAACTCAACTTTCAAACTACCCATTTTTTCAATGTTTTTGTTGATGGCTGCCAGATCAGGCTTTTCAGCGCTCATCAAGGTTTTCTGGTGTGCCTGAACTTCGCCAAGCTCGTTCTGAACGGGCTGCAACTGCTTCTGCATCGCTAAACGATTTTGCTTAAAAGCTTCTTTCTGTACATCGGTCAGTTCAAGTCCGGCACCCGGTCCGCCATTGCGATGTTCCATACGCATTTCATGTTTTGGAGCCAGAGGAGCTTTTCCCTGTTCTTTTTCTTTTGGCTGAGCCATTGCCACAGTTGTCAATCCTAGTAACACTGCAATCATCAAAACTTTTGTTTTCATAACCTTTTCTTTTAAAATTCTGTTTTCTGAAATTGTTTCATTTGCTGCTTTGATGCAGTAAAACCGGATAAGTTTAATCGCATTATCAACTTTAGGTTTTCTTTAACAGTTTTAAGAAGTCTTTAACAACAGCTGGTAAGTCAAGTCAACTAAAACAGAAGTAATACTACAGTAATAACAACACCTACAACTGTAAAAATCATTCCTCTTTTAAAGGTCTTTGTATTTGGTTTAAACATCCAGAGCGAGGATATGGCCAGAAACAAAAATACAGCGCCAAAAACCAGATTAAACCAATGCATCTTATTACTGCTGATCGCTTTATGAAAATTGATGAACTTGTTGAAGGGAAACATAACATCCTTCGAAGTGAACACTGCCATTCCGGTAACCTTGTTGTATGTTCCGTTCTGAAAATAAATGATGTCGCCTTCGTTCCTGATAATTTTGAATTCGCGCATACGCATTTCACGGCCCAGCTCTTCGTCGGCCAATCCGGGTTTAAGCTGACGTTCAACCATCGCTTCGGTTTTCATAAAATCGGTGTTGCGATACATTAAAACGATACCGCTCAGGGCATAAATAATTACCAAACCAAAGGTAAGGTAGCCCAAATCGCGGTGAAGGCTGCGCATGTAATAATGCAACGATTTACTTTTTTTCAGTTCCATGTAACTTTTTTTAGGGGATATACAATTAAAATAATTTCGCATTGGATTATCCTGAATAAAAAAGGTTTAATCTGTTTGAAAACAAAGTGATTGGATTATTATGAGAAAGGAATGCAAAACCTATCTTTACGTTTACAGAGAAGATGATTTCTTCTAGCTTTTACTGACGTAAAAATCTATTGCAATTCAATAAATATTAAAGCATTAGCCACCTTAAGCCAGATTCAAAAGCTATAATGATCCACAAATTTTAAATTGACTAACTCAAATTACATTGTATGAAAACACTTAATTCCTGTATAGCTCTATTCAGCTTATTGATCGGCTTTTCAACAGTTGCACAACAACCAGGAAGTGCACCGGCCGCAAACCGTCGCGGAGGAGGCATGCCCGGTTTAGTGATGCCAAAAGAGATTAAAACAATCGACAACAGCACCAGTATTGTGTTGGATAACCTCTCGACAGAAAACAAACAATTAACTGAATTGCCAAAAGATAGCGGACTTGAACTGGTAAAAGACCTGGTTTACCATCAGTCAAAAGATTTAAACGGAAGTCCGTTGGCAATGAAAATGGACATCATTAAATACACTGACGGTAAAAAGCGTCCATGCGTGGTTTTTATTACCGGCGGTGGTTTTATGTTTGCCCCAAAAACGGGGAGCTTCTACAACCGGTCGCAAATTGCAGCGGGTGGATTTGTAGTTGCCAGCGTTGAATATCATGTAATAGCAAACGGAATTTACAGCGATGCGGTGAAAGACGTTAAAGCCGCAGTCAGATATCTTCGCACCAATGCCGACAAATATGGAATTGATCCGGCGCACATGGCCGTTTGGGGCGAATCGGCTGGTGGGTATCTCACTGCTATGGTGGGCACGACCAACGGTGTAAAAGATTTTGAAGAAGGTGAAAACCCGGAACAAAGTAGCAATGTGCAGGCCGCCATTGATGTTTTTGGCTTATCAGATTTAACCAAAATTGGTGCCGACTACGACGAAGCTGCCGAGAAAGCTCACTTCACTGTGGAATCGCCCGATGGACAATACATTCATGGTAAAAACAGCGGACTGACCAGTCTGGATAAACCCGAAGTAGTAGCCAAATCGAACCCGATAAACTATGTCGATAAAAACGACCCTCCATTTTTGCTGATTCACGGAATGGTTGATGCCCTGGTTTCGCCAAGCCAAACACTGCTGTTGCACACCGCTTTGCAGAAAGCCGGAGTTCCATCAACCCGCTACGTTTTAACCGGAGCCAATCACGGCGGACCGCAATTCTCCGATCCGAAAGTCATCAAAATCATGGTCGATTTCCTTCAGAAAAACCTGAAATAAATAGCATTGTTTACACAATAAGATAAAAACAAAAATCCCCGGTTCTCCGCCGGGGACTCAAAAAATAATCCACAAAAACCCATTGCTATCGTCTTAAGGTCTTCACTCAATCTTTTGATCAGATTTTGTAAAGATTTACTTTCTTGTGTTTCGACGGACTTTCCTTGAACTCTGAGAAATAGTGGCTCAGCAACTCGTACAAATCCGGGTCATATTTTTTCAATTCTTCGCGGGTATTCAGCTGATTGTGTTTTCCGTCAGGTTTAGGGGCTTCAGCATTTACATTAAACCAATCCTGAACACCTTCCGCAAAGTATTCGGCAATGTCTGTCTTGGCGTATGTATTTGCATATTTCCCTTTTGCCACAGCCTGATTCAGCAATTTCTCCAGCTTTTTATTGAAGGTTGTATCAACCTGAACAATTCCGATCAAATGAATGGAATGCGCAAACTCATGAATCAGAATATCTTCGGCGTGGTACTTGTCTATCTGGTAGGCCAGAAGGTTTTCTTCGGCACACGAGGTCAGCGGAAGTTCCAGATCGCCACCCAAGCCACGGGCACGTAAATCCCAGTTTAGCGTCGTATCAGCTTTCAAATGGGCATGTTCAGGCACATCGGTGGTTCCTTCATAACGCGCCATCACGGTTACGCGGGTTTTCACTTTCACCATGGCATCGAGTACCGGTTTGGGCAGGTCGCGGGTCATAAAATCGAGGATGCGCCAGGCCTGAACCATCGCAGTATCCGGCACACGCCACGAAGCGGTGATGGCAATACCATTGGCATTCATATATTTTTTATAGAATTTGTCCAGTTTCAGCGAATCGGGAACTCGGGTAATTGGCGGCACAAGTTTGGTGTTTTGAGCCTGAATGGCAATTGCTGCCAAAACAAAGACCAATAAAGCAAGTATTTTTTTCATCTTTTCTATTTTAAACCACATAGGTCACATAGATTTTTCTAATGTGTTCTATGTGCCTATGTGGTTCTTTTATTAATTATTTTTTACCGTCTTATTCCAATCGGGAGTAGCCTGATTATAAAATGTTTTCACAAAGAAGTCGCGGCGTTTTTGTTCGCCGTAATCGCCTCCAAGGGTGTGATTGGTACCCGGCAAAACCACCAGCTCAAAATCCTTTTTGGCCGAGATCAGCGCATTCACCACTTGCATGGTCGAAGCCGGATCGACATTGTCGTCCATCTCGCCCACAATCAGCAATAATTTACCCTGAAGTTTGGCCGCATTCACCACATTTGAGTTTTCGGCGTACTCGGGACCAATCGGATAGCCCATCCATTGTTCGTTCCACCAAATTTTGTCCATGCGGTTATCGTGGCATCCGCAAGACGACGAGCCTGCTTTGTAAAATTCAGGATGAAACAGCAAACCGGCCAAGGTGCTTTGTCCTCCGGCTGATCCGCCAAACAGGCCAACCCGCGTGGTGTCCATGTAACTGTATTTTTCGGCGGCAGCTTTCATCCACAAAATACGGTCGGGGAATCCGGCATCTTTCAGGTTTTTATAGCAAACATCCTGAAAGACTTTTCCGCGATTCGATGTTCCCATTCCATCCATCTGAACAATGATAAAGCCAAGCTCAGCCAGTCCCGACCATGCATAACTGCATGGTTTGAAGCTTTTCTGTGTAAACGAACTGTGCGGCCCGGCATAAATGTATTCGATAATCGGGTATTTCCTTTTCGGATCGAAATTCGTAGGCCGGTAAATATTGCCCCAAATATCGTTTTTCCCATCGCGCGCCTTGGCCTCAAACGGTTCAGGAGCAATCCAGCCTTTGGCCTGCAGATCGGCGATGTCGGTTTTTTCGAGCGACATTACTACCGAACCATCGGCCGTACGGCGCAAAACGGTTACCGGCGGAGTTTGTACGGTTGAATAGGTGTCGGCGAAATAGGCAAAATCGGCCGAGAACGTAGCCTGATGCTCCATTTTTTCAGGAGTGAGATCGACCAGCCCGGTGCCGTCGAAATTCACTTTGCAATAATGAATGTAGTACGGATCTTCATCGGCATTCATTCCTGAAGCTTTGAAAATAATGGTATTCGCTTTCTCGTCAACCTTCAACACTTCGCGAACCACCCAGTTTCCAGAGGTAATCTGCTTTTTCACCTCGCCGGTTTTGGCATCGTACAGGTACAGATGGTTCCAGCCATCGCGCTCCGATGCCCAGATGATTTCGTCGCGTTTGTCCATATCGTGACGGAAATATTTGCCGCTGTAATCGATGAAGGTTTTGCTGCGTTCGTCAATAATTACTTTTACCGCTCCTGAAGTTCCGTCCACCTCAGCCACCTGGAAAACCTGGTGTCCGCGTTGATTAAAATCGAAGTTAAAAGCAGAGCTGTTTTGCTTCCATTTCGGATTCGACAATTCGTATTGATTCTCAAACGCCTGCGCATCAACCGGAATTTGTTTCAACGTTTCGATATTAAAAAGCGACGGACGCTTGATGGGCAGCGCATCGCCCGGTTTCAGGTAATTGCGCTTTTGCAAAATGGGCTGCAACTGCGACTTTGGCGACGACTCCACGAAATAAATGAAATGATCTTCGTTTTTGCGCACCTTGTTCACTGCCAGCTTTTTCGAGTCGGGCGACCAACTGAAATACGACGAATAAAAATCGCCAGCCGACCCGTCAAAGCTCAACTGTATCTCTTTGTTATCCTTTTTGTTGTGGACATACACATTGTAATTTTTGATGAACGCCACCCAAGTGCTATCGGGCGAAGTAACCGGTTTATTGCTCTGCTCATCAAAACCTTCGTTCCAGTACGGGCGAGGTCCATCCTGCTTTGCTACCGAATCTTTCACCAACGCGTAACTTTTCAGGTTGCAGGTGAAATACTTTTTATCGAACAGAAACTGGAACTTGTTTGCTTTCAGGTCAAATTTCAGTTTTTGCAACTGAAGCGATTTTTCCGTTGCTTTTACTCCCGGCTGTTTGTTGAGTTGCTCAACCAGTTTGGCTACATCGAAAGCCGGTTTGCGGGTCGTTTTAGCAGCATCAACCATCGTATAGGCCACTCCCTCGCGGGTTTTCACCGAATACCAGAACACCGAAGTGGAGTCGATCCAGTTGACCGAATTTACCTGATTATACACCAGATCGTTCAGTTTCATGATGGAATCGGCTCGCTGATAATCGGCCGGAGTAACCTGGGCCGGAGCCTTGATTGCCGCGCCCAGCGCAAAAACTGAGGCAATCAGAATAAATAAAATTCGTTTAAACATGGTTTATTATTTGGTTTCTAAAATTCTATTGTATGTAGTCCGGTAAAATCTTTCCGATGCTTAGTAGATTGAGATTTCTCACTTCGTTCGAAATGACAATCAGCGAGTTTTTGTTGGGAGGTAGGGTTGGTTTGCGGCTTTGCCGCAAACCAACCCTACCTCCCACTACGCAAATAGCTGTCATTCTGAGCGAAGCGAAGAATCTAATTCTTTACCAGACACCGGTGTTTTATTCTTTCAAATTAACATCCAGGTAAACAGAATAACGCCCATATGATTCATAGAACGG
Source organism: Prolixibacteraceae bacterium (assembly GCA_963678915.1). Classification (GTDB taxonomy): domain Bacteria; phylum Bacteroidota; class Bacteroidia; order Bacteroidales; family Prolixibacteraceae; genus Aquipluma. Next base: position 3,556,905 of record OY787458.1, on the reverse strand, counting down.
CTTATAAACCACACCATCAATGTTAAATACTAACTTCTTCGGATCACCTGTTATCGATTTGCTGATGTCTTTTAAACTCAATGTTACCTTCCGCCATTCTTTCAGAGGTTCCGACTCCTGTGCAGCCAATACAATCGGGCCATAAAATAAACTGGCCACATTCTGCTGATCCATAACCGGTTCAAGGTAAAAATGGAACGGCATGCGCAACTCTACTTTATCGCCATCTTTCCATTTACGACTAATGGTGAGGTAATTGCCTGGCTCGGCTTTAACTGCTTCATCCTTACCATTTATCTTCACAAAAAAGCCTTTGGTTGCCCAATGCGGAACGCGAACATGGAGATCAAACGATCCACTTCCCTTAATCAATAGTTCTGTGTGATCTTCCTTTGGGAAAGCGGTTGTTTGCGTAACTGTGATCTTCTTCTCGGTCCACTTCAGGGTTGAAGGCACAAACAAATTCACATACAAAGCCTTGTTGTCGGCGCTTTTGAAATAAATTGAATTCTGAAGTTTGGTGCTGCTTTCGAGCGCTGTACCGTTACAACAGGTAAAACCGCTCATATCGTCGTTGCTAAACTGCTTTTCTGAACCGGCATTCAGCGGAACGTGATACGTATTTGCAGGGCTATCTTCGGCAACAGAAGCAAGAATATGATTGTAAAGGCCGCGTTCGTAATAATCCATCAGTTCGCCGCGTTGTTCGAAAAGAAAAAGGTCGCGGGTTAACTTAAGCATATTGTAGGTAGCACAGGTTTCGTTCTGACCACCTACTGAAAAACCATTCTCGTAAATCGTGGCAGGTTGAGCGATGAAACATTCGGCATTATTCGGGTTACGGGCTCCGGCAACTCCACCAATGCTGTACATGTAATCGTTGGTAGTCATGTTCCAGAAATTATCGGCAATGTGGAAATATTCAGGAGTTTCCGAATCGCGGTAAATTTCGAGCGCACCCACAATCTGCGGAATGTGCTGGTTGGCGTGTAATCCGCGGAATAAGTCAACATTTTTTGCCAAACCGTGAGAATGTTCGGCATCGCCATAAAATACCTTGATGTTATCGAACAACCGGGCAACTTCCATGTAGCGCGACTCGTTAGTCAGACGCGACAAGCGTGCCATGGCTTCGTTCATTCCGCCAAATTCACCGGCAATGTATTTATTCCACATGCTGATGAGTGTTGGGGCGGGCACTTTGCTCAGGCGAGCATAAACCCAATCGCCCATGCCTGTAACTATTTCCAGCGCTTTTTCATTGCCGCTCACTTCGTAAATGTCCATCAAACCAGCCAGAATTTTATGTAAGGTATAATAAGGCGCCCATATTTTGGTTTTGTCGCCACCATAACTTGCACCTTTTTCAAGCATGATAAACTGGTCGGGTGGATAGGCGCTGATGAACCCTTTACCCCAATTCCAGTAGTCGGTGCGAATACCTTGCTCGCTCAAGTCCGAATCGTATGTTGATTTTCCGGCACCAATTGGCACTGCGATTGGATCAGCCACTGCCTCGCCGCCAGCAACTTTGGGTTTGCCCGACAATTGCGACAACTGATACAGTGTGTTCACCATGTAGTCCATCTTTCCGGCGAAATTGGCTTTCAAGGCTGCGTCGTAGCCTGTGCTGGCATAAGCTTGTGCAATGGCGCTCAGGTAATGCCCTGTAGCATGGCCGCGCAATTTAGTTTCCTGACTATCCCAAACGCCTAGTGGTTTGGCTCCAGCGGGCTGTTCCTGACCAAACGCATTACGGAACATGTACAGAAAATCGTCGGGATTGGTTTTGGCTAAACCGGTAATGAATTTATCGCGGTTTTCGATGAACTTCGTGTTATGGTTATGGTCGTCCAAATCCAACGAAACCTGATCGAGTTTAAAAAATTCGAGGATGCGATTTGGTGTGGCTGTTTTCGCTACTTTAACCACTACTGTTGCTTTAGGCTGAAGATTTGTTCCCGAAACTTTTCCGGTCAACGTGTAAGTTCCGGCTGTAAGTACCTGGCTATTGTCCTTTGGTGCCGGCCAAATTACCCGAACTTCAGGACCTTCAATATCGTTGTTGTAAATACCCTTTACAAAGCGTGGAAGGCGTGGGAGCACTCCCACTTCGGTTTCAACCTGAATATCAGGAACATTTTTTAAATACGCATTGTACAATTGCGGCGTAGTTGCCGGGAACTTTTGCAACTCACCTTCCGATTCTTCGTTGGTTCTCACTGTTGATTCGCCTTCGCTCAACGCATTGCTATAAATCCGGGCAATCTGTTTGTCGTTCAGTGCAACCCGATAGATGCGGAAATCGTGCAACTTGGCATTTAAGCCGTTATATTCTGCATTGAGCGATTTTCCGATAAAGAGCTTATTCGTTTCTCCTGAATTGCTTTTGAAAAGCTGTCGCAATTCAACTTCAGCATTCTTTATTTCGCTGACAAGCGCGCCGTTTACAAACGTGCTGAGCGTTTTATATGGAACGTTGATCACCACGGCCACATGCACCCATTTGTAAACAGGCAAGGCGGCTGAAGCTGCTGTGTAATTTTTTGCACTCGTCAGTATTTGAGCCTGAAATTCTTCCTTGTCAGTTGTTCCCACCGGAGCGGCAAAGAAATGGGCCTTGCTGTCTTTCCCGAAATCGAAAAACATCTGGCCACTTTTTGCCGAACGCAGGTAAATCCAGCCGGTGATGCTGATGGTTTGTTCGCCCGTTACCGATTCAGCCGGAAGCGAAATATAGGTGTCGCTGCTTCCGTTTAATGAGAGCACGTTTCCGAAGAGCTCGTCTTTCACAAATTTGAAATCGGTTCCCTGAATGCTGCCATGTAAATTGTTGCGCGACCAGTCTTTCACGTCTTCCTTAAAAGTATAGCGTGAAATTAAACCCGTTTCGCCGATTCCATCCAGAATTTGATCGCCGTTTTGGGCAACCGAGTTGGTTGTTCCGAAGGCAAAAATGCCTAGTAATAGTCCAAATAATAGCTTATATATCTTCATAACAAATTCATTTAAGTCGGTTTATCAATGATGAAGGTTAGTTTAATATTTTAGAATTTCACTATTTAATAAGACCACAATATGATTATCTAATCATTATCCGGGGAGATCAACTTTTAATTTTTTTGTCTCATAGATACACCAATCATTTCTGCGATGAATTGACGAAGCAAACCGTTTTTTTACCGGTTGCCCAATTCCAATTGAGAACATTTTTTCGGCAAAGTCATTAAAAAAAGATTAAGGAAATTCGCATGGGACATAGGTTCTTCAGTATAAATAAAGTCACATTTATCTTGTCTTTTTTTACAAATATATTTTATAAGTGTATAATTTCCCTTTTTCTTAAGATAAATTGTAACAATTCTTTTTTGATTAATTCGAAACCTGATTTTCATCAGTTTTTTGTCAACTATAAATTCATTTTTCCATAGTTTCAATTCAATTGCTTTTTGTATGTTTGCATACCAGAACAGACCACTTTCATTTATTTCTATGGAAAGCAAATTTCATTTCACAGTAAATCAACAATCTAATCTGCTGAAATTTCAGCAGTTAATCGATTCAATCAACGAAGCAATCAGTAAAAATTTGTTGCAGGTTGGAGATATGCTTCCATCGGTCAACCAAATCTGTAAAGAAAGTTCACTCTCGCGCGATACGGTGTTTAAAGCATACGCTGAACTGAAAAACCGCGGGGTGATTGAATCTGTTCCGAACAGAGGTTATTTTATTGCCAAAGCGGTTACCAAAGTTTTTTTGTTTCTTGATACGTTTAAGGCTTACAAGGAAGTGCTGTACGGTTCGTTTCTCGACAGCCTGCCTGAGTCCATTGCCATCGACCTACATTTTCACCATTACAACATCGACGATTTCGAGAAAATCATCAAAGAAAGCCTGGGGAAATACACCAAGTATATCATCATGAATTTCGATCATGAACGTGTACCCGAGATTACCAGCCAGATTCCGGCCAGCAAGTTACTGGTGATCGACTGGGATGTGAATACACAACCGGGCACATCGACCATACATCAGGATTTTGGACAATCGCTTTACAATTCTCTCGAAAGCGGACTCAACCTGATTCGCAAATATGAAAAGTTTGTTTACCTGTATCCTTCGTTTACTTATCACCCCAAAGTCTCTATCAAATTCTTCGAAAAATTCTGCTCCGATTATAAAATAAACCACCAAACGCTGTACGACTTCAAAAAATTTGATTTACAGAAAGGCGAATTGTATCTTTTAGTAAGCGACCGCACTCTGGCTAAGTTTCTTGACCAATGCCATCAGAAAAATCTGGTTTTGGGCCAAGATGTTGGCGTAATTTCGTACAACGAAACACCAATGAAAAAGTATGTAAAAGACGGTATCACGGTCATTTCAACCGACTTTGAGCTGATGGGTAAAAAGATTGCGGAATTCGTTTCAACCGGAGAAAAAGTAAACACCATTATCCCAACAAAACTGACAATCAGAAAATCCCTTTAATAGATGTTTTAAAACACTAATGCTAATTTTGAGATCGGTCTTGGATGCTCTAGTTTTGTGGAGCATACCAGAACAGAACGGATGAAATAAAAATAGCTCGGAATCCGGATTTTGCAACCGCGACTTTTTACTTCTGGCTGTTAAACTTTTGACTTTAAACTTTAAACTTGATAAAATGTATCTACTTGGTTTCGACATAGGAAGTTCTTCAGTAAAAGCATCGTTAATCAACGGAGAAACAGGCGATTGCCTGGGTTCGGCTTTTTACCCCAAACAGGAAATGAAAATAACCGCCGTGCAACCCGGCTGGGCCGAACAAGAACCAGAACTGTGGTGGGCCAACCTGAAACTGGCTTTGGCCGATGTGATGGCTCAGTCAAAAGTAAATCCCAAAGACATTGATTCGATAGGTATTTCGTACCAGATGCACGGACTGGTTGCCGTTGACAAAAACAAGCAGGTTTTGCGCCCTTCAATTATATGGTGCGACAGCCGCGCTGCCGAAATTGGTAACAAAGCTTTTGCCGAAATTGGCGAAGAAAAATGTTTGTCGAATCTGCTGAACTCACCGGGAAACTTCACCGCTTCGAAACTAAAATGGGTAAAGGATAACGAACCGGAATTGTACGCTAAAATCGACAAAATAATGCTTCCGGGCGACTACATCGCGATGAAGCTTTCAGGAGAAATTAAAACCACCGCCGGAAACCTTTCGGAAGGAATTCTCTGGAATTTCAAGGAAAATAAAGTGGCTGATATGCTACTCGACTACTACGGATTCGAAAAATCGTTTATTCCTGAAGTTGTTCCAACTTTCTCGGTGCAAAGTGTGGTGAGCGCCGAAGCTGCCGCCGAACTTGGTTTGGCTCCGGGAATTAAAATCAGCTACCGCGCTGGCGACCAGCCGAACAACGCTCTTTCGCTGAACGTATTGAATCCGGGCGAAATTGCTACAACTGCCGGAACTTCAGGTGTTGTTTATGGTGTTAGCGGCGAAGTGAAATACGATCCGTACTCGCGGGTAAACACTTTTGCACACGTCAACCATTCAGCCGAAGCCAATCGTTTGGGCGTTCTGCTTTGCATCAACGGAACCGGAATTTTGAATTCGTGGCTGAATAAATACGTTGGGAACAAAGCATTCTCATATGAAGAAATGAATCAGAAAGCTGCCGGAATTGCCATCGGTTCTGAAGGTGTGAGCATTTTGCCTTTCGGAAACGGCGCTGAACGTGTTCTTCGCAACAAAAACATTGGCGCACAAATTTCAGGATTAGGTTTTAACACACATACCGAAGCTCACCTTTTCCGCGCAGCGCAGGAAGGCATCGTTTTCTCGTTCAAATACGGAATGGAAATCATGGAAGAAATCGGCATCAAAGCACAGGTCATCCGCGCCGGAAAAGCCAACATGTTCCTCTCTCCTGTTTTCCGCGAAACGTTGGCCGGAATCTCCGGAGCCACCATAGAACTGTACAACACCGACGGATCAATTGGCGCTGCCCGTGGTGCAGGAATTGGCTCGGGATATTATGCATCGGCCAAAGAAGCTTTTGCCAATCTGAAAAAACTGGATACGGTTACTCCTGACTTCAGTAAAAAAGCCGAATACGAAGCCGCTTACCAAAACTGGAAATCTCAATTAGAAAAATTCGCCTAAGTTTTCGACGCTAACAATTTGACATCAGCAACTTAGGATTATACAAATCATTAAAGTCAATTAATAAACAATAAACAACATGAGCACAAAAATGTATTTCCCATCAGTGGAAAAAATTAAATTCGAAGGAAAAGAAAGTAAAAACCCATTGGCATTCCGTTACTACGATGCTGAAAAAGTGGTTTATGGAAAACCAATGAAAGACTGGTTTAAATTCAGCATGGCCTGGTGGCATACGTTGTGTGCTGAAGGTGGCGATCCATTTGGCCCTGGAACACAAATTCACCCATGGGTAGGCGCTGCTGATGCTTTACAGGCAGCTAAAGATAAAATGGATGCTGGTTTTGAATTCATGCAGAAAATTGGTATCGAATACTATTGCTTCCATGATATCGATCTGATTAGCGAAGGTTCTTCTATCGAAGAATACGAAGCTAACCTGAAAGCTATCGTTGCTTACGCAAAACAAAAACAAGCTGAAACTGGAATCAAACTGATGTGGGGAACTGCAAATGTATTCTCTCCGCCTCGTTATATGAACGGGGCCAGCACCAACCCTGATTTTGACGCTGCTGCACGCGCTATGCTTCAAATCAAAAACTCGATCGACGCTACTATCGAATTAGGTGGTAGAGGTTATGTGTTCTGGGGAGGCCGCGAAGGTTACATGTCGTTGTTGAACACCAACATGAAACGTGAAAAACAACACATGGGTACCATGCTTAAAATGGCTCGTGACTACGGTCGTGCCAAAGGTTTCAAAGGAGTATTCCTGATCGAACCTAAACCAATGGAACCAATGAAACACCAATACGATGTTGATGCTGAAACAGTTATCGGCTTCCTGAAAGAATTCGGTTTGGAAAACGATTTCAAATTAAACATTGAAGTTAACCACGCTACTTTGGCAGGTCACACATTCGAACACGAACTGCAATGTGCTGTTGACGCTGGTATGTTGGGAGCTATCGATGCGAACCGTGGCGATGTTCAGAATGGTTGGGATACCGACCAATTCCCGATCGACATCTTCGAATTAACTCAGGCTATGCTTGTTGTTCTTCAAGGTGGTGGCATGCAAGGTGGTGGTACCAACTTCGATGCTAAAATCCGTCGTAACTCAACTGATAACGAAGATTTATTCATCGCTCACGTTGGTGCAATGGACGTAATGGCCCGCGCTTTGGAAGCTGCTGCTGCAATTTTGGAACAGTCTCCATACAAGAAAATGGTTGCTGACCGTTACGCTTCTTATGATTCAGGTATGGGTAAAAAATTCGAAGAAGGTAAACTTACTTTCGAAGAAGTTTACGCTTATGCAAAAGCTAATGGCGAACCAAAACAGATTAGTGGCAAACAAGAGCTTTACGAAGCAATTGTAAACATGTACATTTAGTTCAAACTATTTTATGCTACATACAACCGGAATGCAGGAATTTCCTCATTCCGGTTTATTTTGTTTTTCACAATAACTAACAACCACACTTATGGCTTACATCGATACGTCATCAAAATCTAATTCCAGTGCCTACCAGAAAGGCAACCCCATGTACATTGTACTTCTCACGCTGGTTGCAACGCTGGGCGGCCTGTTATTCGGATATGACACCGCAGTAGTAAACGGCGCCGAAAAATCACTTGTTGAATTTTACATCGCCCGGATTACCGATCCGGCAAACTTCGATTACGCTGTGAAAATTATTTCCCAGTATAAAATCATGATGGCTTTGGTGCTGTACCTGGTTTTTGGAATCATTTCAGGCCAGATTGTCAAACTTCTTGGCAAGAAAAAAGGACTCATCTCCGGAGGTATCATCCTGACCATTTTGACCATCTGGATCGTTAGCTTCATTTCGAAAACAGTACCTACCGACCCTGCTGCATTAAAAGACACTTCTGACACCATCAAAGGCTTTGTAATTGCCAGCGCCCTGATAGGCTGTGTAATTGGTGGCTCGATTGCCGGATTTATTTCACGCTCACTGGGCCGCAAAAACGGATTATTCATCGCTGCTATTGCCTTTTTCATCTCAGCAATTGGCGCATGGAAGCCCGAAGCTTTCAACGTATTCGGTACATTGGATGTGTATTCTTTTGTCATCTTCCGTATCATCGGCGGTATTGGTGTGGGTTTGGCCTCCATGATTTCGCCCATGTATATTGCCGAAATTGCACCGGCTAATATTCGTGGTAAACTCGTTTCGTTTAACCAGTTTGCCATCATCTTCGGAATGCTTGTGATTTATTTCGTAAACTACTTTATTGCCAAACAGGGCAACGAAGAGTGGCTGGTTACTGAGGGCTGGCGCTGGATGTTCTTCTCCGGAGCAATCCCTGCCGGTATTTTCATCATTTTGTTATTCTTCATACCTGAAACTCCGCGTTATCTGGTGTTGAACGGTCAGGAAGACAAAGCGCTAAAAGTGCTGAACAAAATCGCTGGTGAAAATCAGGCCAAAATTATTCTCGAAGAAATTAAAGGCACCTTGCACGAAGCCAATGCGCCCTGGATGTCGTACGGATTTCTGGTGATTTTCGTCGGCATCATGCTGTCGGTTTTCCAGCAATTTGTAGGCATAAATGTGGTGCTGTATTACGCCGGAAATATTTTCCGCAACATGGGTGCATCTACCGATAGCTCGCTGCTGCAAACCATTATTGTTGGCGCTGTAAACCTGGCGTTTACGGTGGTTGCTATTATGACTGTTGACAAATATGGCCGCAAGCCCTTGATGATCATCGGATCACTGGGAATGGCCGTAAGTATGATATTGCTTGGGTTTACTTTCTTTCTGGGGCAGGCTGGTGGAGCGCTCACAACCGGTCAGGGCTATGCTGCCTTGGCTTTTATGTTGCTCTACACTGCTGCTTTTGCCATGAGCTGGGGACCTGTTTGCTGGGTACTTCTGGCCGAAATCTTCCCTAACTCGATCCGCGCTGCATTATCGATTGCTGTTGCAGCCCAATGGATTGCCAACTGGGTAGTTTCACTCACTTTCCCGATGATGAACGACAATGTTTGGCTGACTGAACAATTTAATCATGGTTTTTCGTATTGGATTTACGGAATTATGGGTATCTTATCGGCAGTTTTCATGTGGAAATTTGTTCCTGAAACCAAAGGAAAAACATTGGAAGAGATGGAAAAACTCTGGAAAAAATAGACCTTTCGCATAGGTTCTAATTAAGCCGTTCCTCCTTCGGGAGGGCGGCTTTTTTATTTCTAAAAAGCAGTTCTTGCGTTCAGGCGAACCATCATTTATTGAAAAATCACCATTTTTTTGAATCAGGACTAAAATTTGCTCTTTTCTGCGTCACTTCTGCCTTTGGCGTATTTGAAAAGTAGTTTTTTTTCATTTCTTTAGATGCCGCTGAGGCTGCAGATTAAATTTCGGAATATCACACGCCTATTCACGTTCGACCAACACTAATAGCTTTTTCATAAGTACATGCCGACACGAAAAATAACGAATTGGATATCATCGCCCAAGGAAATAACAATATACCTGTTCGTTATCTTGTTAGGCCTTTCGTACATTTTTTTCGTTTGGAAAACGGTTGAGCAACAGGAAAGGCAAAAGGTTCTTCAGGTGGCGCAATCTATTGAGGCCAGTCTGCCAAAAGAGGAATTAAATGAATTGAGCGCTCATCCAGAAGATCTGGCCAAAAACAAATATCTTCAACTAAAAAGTAAGCTCCAAAACGTAATTCAGGTCAATAAAAATGCCCGGTTTGCTTACCTGTACCTGGAACATAAAGGGAAACTTTATTTTATAGTTGACTCGGAACCTGAAAACTCACCCGATTATTCGCCTCCCGGACAGGAATTTACCGAAGCCGATCAGGTTGACAGAAAACCATTTTTCGACGGACAAGCCCAGATAACACAACCCGTTACCGACCGCTGGGGAACCTGGGTAAGCGCCGAAGTTCCGGTAAAAAATCAGCAAACCGGTAAAATAATTGCTGTTTTCGGGATGGACTATAATGCTGGTTCGTGGAAAAGCAGGATCATGTTTGAAGTCATTCAGGCGATATTGGTTGTGTTGGTTATCCTGATTTTACTTTTCATTTCAAAACGAAGTATTCACCGCAACTTACTTCTGCGGAAAGAAATAGAACAACGCGAAAAAGCCGAAAAAGAACTCAAAGAAAGTGAGTCGTATTTCCGGTTGCTTTTCGAGCTGAATCCTCAGCCCATGTTTGTGTACGATCTGGATTCAATGAACATTACGGCTGTAAATAATTCAGCAATTAAAGTTTACAAGTACAGCAAAGACGAATTCCTGTCGATGAACATACTCGATCTGAAAGCACCGTCAGAATTCTCGCGGCTTTGGAAAAACCTGATTGAGGATCCTAATTCGTTCCAGCATACCGAAATCTGGAACCACAAAACAAAGGATAACCTGATCATTCAGGTTGAAGTGCATTCGCACAACCTCGACTTCAGGCAAAAAAATGCCAGACTGGTTTTACTCATTGACATTACCGAAAAGCTAAAGATTGACCAGGAGTTAAGCGAAAGCCGGCTGACTTTATCAAATCTGATTGATAATCTTCCGGGAGTTATTTACCGTTGTGCGCTCGACGAGAATTATACGATGGAGTACCTGAGCGATGCCTGTTCGCGCATTACAGGCTATTCTCCTGATGATTTTATAAAGAGCAAAACAATATCGTTTAACGATCTCATTTTACCTGAATACAGGTTACCTATCTGGGAAAAATGGCAGAAAATAAGAGAAGAACACTCCATTTTTGAAGAAGAATACCCGATTAAAACGGCTTCCGGCGAAATTAAATGGGTTTGGGAACGAGGCCGGTGCGTTTTTAATAAAAACAATGGAATTGATTACCTGGAAGGTTATATCGAAGACATCACTTTTAAAAAGCAGGCCGAAAAAGAACTTCGAAAAATTTCGCAGGCCATAAAGCAAAGTCCGGTGTCGATCGTGATAACAAATGCCAATGGGATCATTGAATATACGAACCCGAAATTTACTGAAGTGACCGAGTTCGAAGCTTCGGAAGCCCTCGGGAAAAACCCCAGAATACTTAAATCGGATATGATGACTCCCGAATTTTACACTGAATTCTGGGCAACCATCAGTTCAGGAAAAATATGGACGGGAGAGGTAATCAATAAAACCAAATCGGGAAGATTGTATTGGGCAAGTAAATCAGTTTCACCTATTTTCGATGAAAAGGGAAAGATAACCCATTACGTAGCCGTTTGCGAAGATATTTCTGAAAAGAAAAAGACTGAAAACGAACTAATTAAAGCCAAAGAAAAAGCCGAAGAAAGCGACCGGCTTAAATCGTCTTTCCTGGCCAATATCAGTCACGAAATTCGTACCCCGATGAATGGGATTCTGGGTTTTGCCGAATTGCTTAAAGAGCCCGATCTGGCTCCCGAAAACCAGAAGGAATTCCTCAATATGATTGAAAAAAGCGGCTTGCGAATGCTCAATATCATCAACGACCTGATCGACATTTCAAAGATTGAAGCGGGCGAAACGACTCTGAGAATAAAGAAAACAAGTATCAACAAAATGCTTCGCGAATTACACCTGTTCTTCATGCGCGAAAGCAACCAGAAAAATATAAACCTGGATTATCACTGCGATTTACCTGAGGAAGAAAGTTTCATCGAAACTGACAGCACGAAGCTAAGTCAGGTACTGACCAACCTGATCAAAAATGCAGTGAAGTTTACCGAGGAAGGATCGGTTGTGTTTGGATACAAGCAAAAGGACTCGATGTTCGAATTTTTCGTTGCCGATTCAGGCCCGGGCATTCCTCCGGAACAAATGGATTTAATTTTTGAGCGGTTCAGGCAAAGCACCCTTAATTTAACCCGGAAATACGAAGGTGCCGGACTTGGGCTGGCCATATCCAAAGCCTATGTTGAGCTGCTGGGAGGCACAATTTGGATTGAGTCGGAACTGGGCAAAGGGTCAACTTTCTTTTTCAACATGCCATTATCTCACCCTTCTATCAACTAGATTTACCAGCTGGTTACAATCCGGCTGCCGGTTTCCTCGTGATTTTCAATGCGCAAATGAGTATCAATTTCCTGCTGCATTTCTTCCACGTGCGAAATCACGCCCACAATCCGGTTTTCCTTACGCAGCGATTTTAGCGCGTCGAAAACCGTTGACAGCGATTCTTTATCGAGCGAGCCAAATCCCTCGTCGAGGAAAAAGAAATTCTGGTTCGATTCGGTGATTTTCTGAATGTTATCGGCTAACGCCAATGCAAGGCAGAGCGCCGCCTGAAAGGTTTGTCCGCCCGACAAGGTTTTTACGCTTCTCACCATTCCGCCATTCATATAATCGCGCACCTGGAAATTGTTGTCTTCGGTAATTTCGAGGCTTAGCTTTTGGCGGGTCAGCCTGAAAAAGCGGTCGTTGGCCGCATTACACAGGTTTTGCAGGTACACCGACGACACGTAATTCACAAATCCGCTGGCCTTGAACAAACTGCGCAAGGTCCGGATATTTTCGGCCCGAAGCTCCAGTTTTTCCAATGTTTTACGAAGTTCGGCCTGTGCAGCCAAAGCCTTTTTCAAATCGGCCAGTGTTTTTTCAGTCACACCGAACTCCTGATTCAATTGGTTTATTAACTGCTTGCTTTCTACCAACTGTTCCTGAAGCTGACGATGAATTTCGGCATCATATTTCCGTTCGCCAATCTCGCTTTGCAATTGCTGTATCTGGGTTTGAGCCAGCATCATTTCCTGCCGGAACGCGTTGATTTTCGCTCTTTCCGACTGAACATCCATCGGTTGTTGCAAAATCTGCACGACTCCATCCAAATTAGCAAAATTGGAGTTTTTCAGGGCTTTCTCAAGTTGTATCCCGATCTCTTCAAGTAGTTTCCTTTCCTGAACCAATTGAATCTGGTTGGCAGAGATACTACCAGCCAGCAAATCCTTCGTTTTTCGCAACTCAACCAACCGATTGTTCAACGCATTAAACTGCTGTTCAAGCAATCGGTATTTCAGCAAAAGATCATTCTTTTCCGTTTCGATCTCTGCTTTCGATTTTTCAGTATATTGCTTGCTGTCAATCAGTCTTAATTGTGCCTGAAGAATTTCGACTTCAGCCTTAAAAGCAGTCACCTCGTTTCTGATTTTCTCAATCTGCTGCTGATATTTTTCTTTATTGGCCGACTCCAACTCCTGCTTTTTGCTTGCCTCGTCCCTTTGTTTTTCAAGCAAGTCAATCGACTTTTTCAAGGTTTCAGCCTGCAGGAATGCCTCTGCCACAGATTCCGCATTCGGATATTTTTCCCATTGAAAGAGTTGCTTGTGCGCCGCTTCCTTGGCTTCAATCTCTTTCTTCCGTTCAACAATACCGGCCATTTGCTTCGCATTCACGACCACCAAATTGCCCAATTCGCCAAACGCTTCTGCGAGCTTTTCACAGGCTGCGATCTCTTTCTGAATCGCATCTTTTTTAGCCTCAGTAAGCTTCAGGTTTTGAGTCACATCAGCTGCCACCAAAACCTGTGGGTGATGCAACGAACCGCACACCGGACAAGCCTCGCCATCAGCCAATCCAACGGCAAACTCTTCCAGTTTAAGCTGAACTTTAAAATGCTGAATGGCTGCGTCCAGTTCACCAATTTGTGTTTTGAATGCAACAACCTTTTCTTTCAGAAATGACAGCCCATTTGGAGAATTCTTTTCTCCTGAAAAACTCGTTAATACTGGATTTTCAAACAATCGGCGTCCGTTCGAATCAAGCAATTTTCGCTCTTCGATGCATTTTTCAGCCTCGGTAGAAATTGCTTTAAGTTGCTGCGCCAATCCAGCCTGAAGTTCGTACCAGCTTCGCACATTAGCCAGCATCAGCAAATCAGGTTGTGCTGCCTTTTTCCCGGACAAATCGGCTTCCAGTTTTTCCCGTTCCTGTTTCAATTTTTCTATTTTCCCGATGGTTTCTTCAACCACTGCGTCGCCTTTTTTCAGCCGCTCTTCTGCTCCGGTAATCAACTGCCGCAAATCGGCTAACCGAACCAATTTCTCCAGTTCTTCGGCCTTTTGTCGCAACAATTCGCGCTTGTCGTACTCTGTTTTTACAGCTTCAAATTGTTTCTCCACCACCCCGATTTGTTCCTCTGACAGCTTCAGTTTCAGGCTTTCTTCAGCTATATTTTTGTCAAGCAACTCAATTTTTTGAGCTGCAGATTTCTGACTCTCTAGGACGTTTTTGAAATGAATCAGACAATATTCGTAGTTGGCAATTTTCTTTTCAAGCAACTCCGTTTCAGGCAATCTGCGGGTAAATTCGGTCAATTTTACCTGCGTCTCTTCCTTCTTTATAATCAGTTCGTGCAACTGTTTCTGCTCCGCTTCAACCTTTTGCTGTTTGGCAAGTTTAAGGTTCAGCGCTTCAATTTCTTTTTTCAGGCTTTCCAGTTTTTCCTGAAGCGCATTTTGCTGCTCCGGATCGACAGCTCCCAACTGCTGCAATTGCCCTTCCAGATTCTGCTTTTGCGCGTTATTTTTCGCTTCCAGCGAGGCAGCTTTGGCATCGAGTTCGAACCGCTCAAGGTTAAAAAGCGACTTCATCATCACCGTTCGCTCCTTATTTCCCAATTGCAGAAACTCCTGAAACTGCCCCTGCGGAATAATAATGGTCCGTTTGAAATTCTCATAACTCAGGCCAATAATTTCAGCTAACGATTCAACCTCAATCGGAATCCACTCGCCCGAATCGAAGCGGTATGCTGAACGATCCAGCGCTTTCACATCGTCGAACTTTTTGCTGTTCCGGCGGCCTTTTACCACTGCCCGATATGCTGTTTGGTCTTTTCCTGTTTCAAAATCAAATTCGATCAGCAAGTCTGACGATTTCAGGTTCATCATGTTGTAATTACGGCTATCGCGGGCATTCAGCCGGTCGGTTTCGCCGTAAACAGCAAAAGTGATGGCTTCGAGGATGCTCGACTTACCGCTGCCAACCGCTCCAAAAATGCCAAACAAATGCGCCGACGTCAACTGAGTAAAATCAATCGTTTGCTTTTCCTGATAGGAATACAATCCTTTTATGCTGAGCTTAATAGGTATCATCGTTTGTTTTCAATTACCACAGATTCACACAGATTTTCACAGATTAATTTTACTATTTCTCTGTGTCAATCGGAGTAATCCGTGGTGTATTTCTTTCCATTTTTCTCTGTGTGAATCTGTGTTATCTGTGGTGAACCTCATTTTACATTACTATTCGTTTTATCCCCTGCTTGAGATCACGCGTATTAAAGTTAATCAGTAAGCCAAGCGTTAATCCCGATAATTTCAGATAAGTCATAAGCTGTGCGCTGTGAATTGGCAGTACATCTTCAACTGATTTGAGTTCAACTATTACCAAGTCTTCAACCAATAAATCAATGCGATAACCTGCATCTAAACTAACGTTCTCATATTTTACCGGCAAAGCTTTTTGTCGCTCAACCTTATAACCCATTTTGATCAGCTCATATTCCAGACAAACTTCATACGTCGATTCCAAAAGTCCGGGACCCAAAGCTGAATGCACTTTGAATGAAGCTCCAATAATGTCGTGACTAATCAGGTTTAGTGTTTCCATTATTTTGTTTTTACCACAGATTCACACGGATTTTCACAGATTAATTTAATTCTATTCTCTGCAATAATCAGAGTAATCTGTGGCATATTTTTTCTTTCCATTTTTCTCTGTGTGAATCTGTGTTATCTGTGGTGAATTATTCTTCAGCCTGTAATTCCGTGAAAAGTTTCATTATTTCATCGTTCGGCTCCTGCCCTTTTTTGTGCCTGAAATAATCCACAAAAAGCTCGTTCATACTTTTACTCAGGTCAATGTTTTTAGTATTGGCCGTGTTCGATTCAATGCCACCCTGAACTTCAGGAATGATGGCGATTATTCCTGAATGAGCCGTAGCAAGTGATTTGCGCTCTATAGCTGTGAGAAAACTTTCGGTTACCAGGGTCAGCTCTACCAAACTGTCTTGGTTCTCGGCCAGCCACGCCAGCGCATCCTCCATCCCTTCGACCCGTTTCCGAAGCAGTTTCTTTCCTTGTTTCAACTCCACTTCGCGAACTTTGGCATCCTGTTGTGGCTCGATTTCAACCACCAACACATATTTTTTCTGGTTAGCTTCGGCAAAACTGTATGACAAAGGACTACCGCTGTAATACACCGATGATTTTCCGGCGCTGTGCATCCGGTGCAAATGCCCCAGAGCGGTATATTGAACCTGCTGCGGAATATTTTCAGGATAAACAACCTGCGCACCGCCAACATGCAAAATCGGCTTTTCATCTTCGGGTTCCTCGGGTAAATCGTCACTTTTGCCTGCTACAAATAAATGCGTCAGCAAAACATTCACGCCTTCCGCATTGCAATACTTGTCGGCCAGCGATTGCCAGTTCTTCTGCAAAAGCTGCCGAAGTTCTTCTTCCGAATCTTCCGGCGACAGGTAAGTTTTCAATCGGATTTCGCTGGCATATGGCGTTGACAAAACCCTCAAAGGAACCGATTGATCCGGCAGTTGAAGCTCGAAAAAACCCGATTCACTGCGGGTAATTTTCAATCCCGATTCCAGCTCGAAAGGTTGAACGACCGAATTGGGATAACCGGAGAAAATGATTCCGCACTCGCGGGCCAGCGGGTCGGGCGCTTCAATGCGGTCGGGCGAATCGTGGTTTCCGGCAATGGCAATCACTGGTCGGCACCCGTTTTTCGACAAACGTTTCAGCGTCTTGTAAAACAAATCAACAGCTTCGGTTGGCGGATTGAAGGTGTCGAACAAATCGCCTGCAACCAAAACTGCATCAACCTGCTCGTGATCAGCAATTTCGCAAATCTCGTTCATCACCGCTTGTTGCTCGGCAATGCGTAAAAAGTCTTCGAGACGTTTACCGAGATGCCAGTCGGAAGTATGGAGAAGTTTCATGAAATGACGATTGATGAGTGATTATTTATTATTTAGCGACTTCTCCCGGATTGCTTTAAATTCCGAACCTTCATTCCATTTAGGCCATTCCTTCGAATCAGCCAGATTCAGACCTACCCGGTAAAGTAATTCGGCATCTTGCACCACACCTGACAAATCGTCGCGTTCGGGTTTGTATTCATCCTGTGGCGTGTGGTAAACAGTTTTCCAGTATTGATCGAGGTTCTGCAATGTTTTCTCCTTTCCGAGTTTTTCGGCATCAATGTATCCCTTAGCAAAAATGGCCGGAACGCCTTGTTTTACAAACGGAAACTGGTCGGAACGGAAGAACATTCCGTTATCCGGATTGGGGTCAGGAGCAACATAGCGACCTTGGTTTTCAGCCTCTGTTTTCACCCAATTGTCCAGTTCCGACTGACCAAAACCAGTGATGGTTACATCTTTATATTTGCCCAGAAAAATCAACACATCAGTATTAATTACAGCAACGGTTTTATCCATCGGGAAAAACGGATGTTCGGCGTAATAGCCTGATCCCAGTAAACCCGATTCCTCGCCAGTTACCGAAAGAAACAGCACCGAACGCTCAGGAGCCGGCCCATTTTTAAAGGCGCTGGCAATTTCGAGCATCCACGAAACGGCGCTGGCATTGTCGGTTGCACCGTTGTAAATGCTATCGCCATTCACCGCCGATCCAATTCCCAAATGATCCCAATGTGCCGTGTAAACCACCACTTCATCGGGTCGTTTGCTGCCCCGAATCAGTCCGCAAACGTTGCGCGACATTTTGGTTTCAAACGTACTTTTCATGGCTCCGGAAACCTTTACAGGAAGAGCGAAAGGCTTGAAATCACTTTTCAGGGCAGTTGTTTTTGCTTGTTCGAAGGTCATTCCGCAGGCAGCAAATAATTGTTCAGCAGCCGATTGCGAAATCCACCCCTCGAAGCCACAGCGATCCTGGTAGCCGTTTTCAGGCTTCAGGTATAACTTGGTGGTTTCACCATTGTTGCGCACCACTTTCCAAGGATAACCGGCCGGACCGGTTTCGTGAATAATGAGGCAACCTTTGGCGCCGCGTCGGGCTGCTTCTTCAAACTTGTAGGTCCACCGGCCGTAATAAGTTTGTGTATTTCCCTTGAAATAAGTTTCGTTGGTTCCATAGCCCGGATCGTTTACAAAAACCAGAATAGTTTTATCGGTCAGATCCATTCCCTGAAAATCGTCGCGGTTATATTCCGGAGCAGTAATTCCGAAACCTGCGAAAACCAGTTCCGATTTATCGAGTGATTGTTCGGCTTCCATCTTGCGCGAAAAAGTCACATAATCGGTCAGCTTCTGAAATTTCAGTTGTCCTTTAGGCGTGTCGAAATCCAATGTATTCGAGATTTTTGAACTCACCGCCAACAAAGGTACTTCCTGAAAAAAACTGCCGTCAGCAGCAGGTTCCAAACCAATTTCCTTCATCTGAGCGGCAATATAATTCACTGTAATTTCTTCTGCTGAAGTCAATGGCATTCGACCCTGGTAACGATCAGACGACAATTCGGCGATGTGTTTTTCGATGTTTTTATACTGAATTGCGATGGGTTCAGTTTTATTGCCCGTCTGCATACAGGAAGCAAACAACGTAATGATCAGGCTAAAATAAAGTACCTTCATAAGTTTGAACTGATTTTATTGATTCTGATTGACGAAGCCTAAAGTTACACGATTATTCAGATGTAACCGAAATAAAATAAAAAAGCCGCTAATCAGTCGATCAGCGGCTCAATTCATTTTGGAGGCATTACTTTGCAACTTCCCAGGCACAACGTACCGGAGAAACAATTTTTCCCTCTTTTTTCAATACGTTCATGGCCTTTTCAACCTCTTTTTTATCGATGCCAGCCAATTCAGCAATTTTACCAGCTGTCAATGGCTTATCAGAAGCCGACATAACGGCCAATACTTTTTCAACGCTCATTGTTTTTATTTTTTAAAAATTAGAGAACTAAATTAACGATTAAAGATTAACGATCAATGATTGGTGATTTTTAATTCGTAAATCGTTTATCATCAATCGTTATTCGTTAATCAAAATCTTGCTTCAACCACTTTCCAGTCGGTGATTTTCCAGAAGTCGGCAATGTAAGCCGGACGCAGGTTCTGTTTATCCAGATAGTAAGCATGTTCCCACACGTCGCAGGTTAAGAGCGGAGTCAATCCGTCGCGAACAGGGCAGCCGGCATTGCTTGTCTGGACGATACTCAGTTTTCCGGCAGCATCTTTTACCAACCATGCCCAACCCGAACCAAATTGAGTGGCAGCGGCTTTGTTGAAAGCTTCCTTGAAAGCATCCAAGCTGCCAAAAGTAGCCTCAATAGCTGCTTTCAGTGCACCAGATGGCTCAGTAGCCGGAGTTGCTGAGAATTGTTCGAAATAAAAAGTGTGGTTAAAAACCTGTGCTCCGTTATTGAAAATTCCACCTTCCGACTTTTTAATGATGGTTTCCAGGTCGGCATTTTCAAATTCAGTTCCCACAATCAGGTTATTCAGGTTGGTTACGTAGGCCTGATGGTGTTTGCCATGATGAAACTCAAGGGTTTTTGCACTGATATAAGGTTCAAGTGCGTTGATTGCATAGGGTAATGCTGGTAATGTAAAGCTCATTTCTTTTATCTTTTGGGTTAAACAATGATTTTTGATTTTTCAGTTAAGATAACAGAAACAAGATTTAAAAGGTTTGTAAAAACTGACCTTTCGGAGTAATTTAGATTCGTTCTGAATAATTAAAAGCGATTTGCAGAAGGAAAACTTAAAAGAAAAAATTGAATATCCTTATAAGTACTGAAAATGAAATAATGTCGTATAATTTGATTTAAAATCCTGACTCACCCCCATCACACCTTCGGTGTTCTGCCCCCTCTCTAAGCGTAGAGAGGGGAGAAAGACCGATTTATCGGGCTTTGGGGTGAGTGAAATAAAATACGACAATAAATTTTTCTGTTTACTTAAATACCTAAACAGCTGAAAATTGCAGTGATATCCTTTGCCGTTGACTTCAGTCAACGGATAAAAGTGAGACTAGCACTCCGGGCTTTAGCCCAAAAGCATCGTGGCTAAAGCCGTTGGCTTCGATGATCATTCTGTCCGTCAGCTAAAGCAGACTGCAAATGATAGCTTAGGTACTTAGACGGATATTCATAAAGAAAAAACGATAGTGAAAATAGGAAAGCTTATTATCATTCAGTTAGCCGGGTATAAAAACAAAACCGCCCGGTACCTCTGTACCGGGCGGAAAAAAACCAAAAATCAACTAACCTTTAAACCGTCGGGCGACTTCGTCCCAATTGACAACATTGAAAAAGGCTTCAACATAATCAGGTCTCCGGTTTTGATACTTCAGGTAGTATGCGTGTTCCCACACATCAGCCCCGAGTATTGGAGTCCCCTTTACTTCCGCCAGATCCATTAATGGGTTGTCCTGATTTGGTGTTGACGAAATCACCAAACTATCACCCTGCTTTACTAGCCATGCCCAACCCGACCCAAAACGGGTAAGGGCGGCTTTGGTAAACGCGTCTTTAAAATTTTGATACGACCCAAACGAGTTGTTGATCGATTTCAGCAAATCACCTTCAGGAACTTTTGCACCACCTGGTGCCATAATATCCCAATATAAATTGTGATTGTAGAAACCGCCACCGTTGTTACGAACAGCAACTGGCTGAGCCGATATAATAGCTAAAATTTCTTCTATTTTTCTTCCATCCAAACCGGTACCCTGAATAGCAGCATTCAGATTGGTCGTGTAAGCTGCGTGGTGCTTGTCGTGATGTATTTCCATGGTTTGCGCATCAATGTATGGTTCCAGAGCATCGTATGCGTATGGTAATTTCTGTAATTCAAATGACATGTTTGTTTTCAATTAAAGATTAAGGACTCTTTTATCTTCTATACAAACATAGCACTTATTTAAATTGTTTCCAAATAAGAGGAAAAATTTTATTTATTTTTTTGAATGAAAAAAAGGAAAGACTTCTTAAACAAAATCCGGAGCCCTTTTGCAGAAGGACTTCGGATTTTCATGTTTTAATAAGTGAAACTACTGCCACCTAAAAACTCCCGGATAAGCGAAGTTGGCGGAATTTCCAAATCGTCGATCGGTTTGAAGTAGGAGAAAAACTTCAGCAAACGGTTGCTTTCACAGAATTCAGCTTGACTTTCGGTAACATTCTTGAGCAACGACTCCGCATATTTTTTTAGCACTGCCAATTCATAAATCAAGGCCGAATTGAACATGACATCAGCATTTTCCTGGTACGGGAAAATATTCTTTTCCTCGCCTAGCCGCACGCTTGGCCAACGCCGAATAGTTTCCTGCGCCGAATAGTTCCGGTACTTACTGTCGCGAATCATACGGCGAATCAACCGGTTATCCGTGGTCGAAATATGATTCTGATCGTCAATGGATATTTGAGTCAGGGCCGAAAGAAATATTTTAAATGTCTGCTCTGGACGGATATGCGGAATCAGGTTAGGATTCATTCCGTGTATTCCTTCTACCACAAGGATGCTATCGGGATGCAGTTGCAGCTTTTTCCCCGACGGAAACTTGGTCCCAACTGTGAAATTGAATTTAGGCAATTCAACCACTTCGTCGTTAAACAGCTGAAGAAGTTGCTTGTTAAAATATTCTATATCAATTGCTTCAATCGACTCAAAATCATATTCTCCATTTACATCACGAGGCGTTTTTTCGCGGTCAACAAAATAATCGTCGAGCGAAATCATCGTCGGTTTCAATCCGTTGACAGCCAGTTGAACCATCAAGCGCTTGCAAAACGTCGTTTTTCCTGAAGCTGACGGACCGGCAATCAGCACAACCTTTACCTGATCTTTTCGCTCATAAATGACATTGGCAATTTCGGCGATTTTCTTCTCGTGCAATGCTTCCGAAATTTTGATGATGTCGCCGCTCTGGCCATTCAATGTATATTCGTTAAGATTAGCCACATTGGGTACATTCAGAATTTCGGCCCAGTCTTTATGTTCCTGAAAGATTTCAAACAGTTTGTCGTTCTTCGAATAAGCCTGTACTTCATGGAATTTCTGTGGATTTGGAATCCGGAGCAATAAACCGTCGTAATACGAAACCAGATCGAACACCTTCAAGTAGCCGGTTGAAGGAACCATATGACCGTAAAAATAATTGGCCTGATCGCCCATAAAATAGATATATGAGAATAGAGTTCCTTGCTGTTCAAACAGTTTGGCTTTGTATCGCATATTTTGTTTCCGGCAAATTTCAACAACCTCTTCGGTTGGCAAGCCTACTTTTTCAAACGGAATATTCTGATCAATCAACTGCTGCATCTCACTTTTAATAGCGAAAACATCCGAATCGGTTATCGGACGCTCCAATCCGGCCAGCTCACAATAGTACCCGCGCGAAATGCCGTGCATCATCTTCAGTTTTACCTGCGGAAATACTTCACGCACAGCAGCAATCAGTACAAAGAAAAGCGACCGCACATACAACCTCATGCCATCGGGATGCGAATAATCGATGAACTCGACTTTTTTGTTTTTGACAAACACAAATGAAAGTTCCTTCACCTTATTATTTACCAAGGCACCCAGAATCGGATTATCCAGATCAACATTAAAATCATCTTTGATATCCATCAGGCTCACACCCAAAGGGTATTTTCGCTTTTCTCCTGTGTTAATGCAATAAATATCTACACTCATAACTGGTTAGTTTAAAGTTTTAGGCTTCTTTTTGCAATATAACTAAAGTCCCATTTCCTGCTTCAGGTACTTAGCAGTAAACGACTCCTTATTTCGAATTATTTCTTCAGGGCTTCCAAAACATACTACTTTTCCACCCTCTTTTCCTCCTTCGGGACCAATATCGATAATGTGATCAGCAACTTTAATTACATCCATATTATGCTCTATCACAATTACTGTATTTCCGCGATCAACAAGCTTATTCAGTACTTCGAGCAAAACTCTGATGTCCTCAAAATGAAGTCCGGTTGTGGGTTCATCCAAAATATACATGGTTTTCCCGGTGTCTTTCTTGGCTAACTCAGTAGCCAGTTTTACGCGCTGCGATTCGCCTCCTGAAAGGGTTGTGGAAGATTGCCCCAAAGTAATGTAACCCAATCCCACATCCTGAATAGTTTTCAGTTTATGGGCAATCGACGGAATATGCTCAAAAAATTCGACACCTTGATTGATGGTCATATCCAGCACATCACTGATTGACTTGCCTTTGTAACGAACTTCCAGTGTTTCGCGGTTATATCTCCTGCCATTACAGGTATCGCAATGCACGTAAACATCCGGAAGAAAATTCATCTCAATTTGTTTCAAACCGCCCCCCTGGCAATCCTCACAACGTCCGCCCTTCACATTAAACGAAAAACGTCCCGGACCATATGCCCTCAATTTGGCTTCGGGCAACTGAGAGAACAAGTTACGGATGTCGGAAAATACGCCGGTATAAGTCACCGGATTGCTTCGCGGCGTACGTCCCAGCGGCGACTGGTCAACCTGAACAACTTTGTCGATGTGCTCAAGTCCGACGATTTCAGAATAAGACAGTGGATCTTTGAGTGAACCATAAAAATGCTGACTCAAAATGGGTTGCAGCGTCGCATTGATCAGACTCGATTTTCCGCTACCAGAAACGCCGGTGATGCAAATCATTTTTCCCAACGGGAAGTCCACCGAAACATTTTTCAGGTTGTTTCCGGCGCAGCCTTTCAGCGAAAGGATCTTTCCATTTCCCTTCCTTCTTTTCTGCGGAATCACGATTTGTGCTTCTCCTGAAAGATACTTTGAAGTGAGTGTCCCGGCTTTTAAAACCTCTTCGGGCGTACCGGCAGCTACTACATGACCACCATGAGCTCCGGCAAACGGACCCATATCAATCACATAATCGGCATTGAGCATCATATCCTTGTCGTGCTCAACCACAATGACCGAGTTTCCGGTATCGCGCAGCTGCTCGAGCGAATTAATCAGTTTCAGGTTATCGCGGTGATGCAGCCCGATGCTTGGTTCGTCGAGAATGTACAACACATTGACCAGCTGCGACCCAATTTGCGTAGCCAGTCGGATGCGCTGCGTTTCGCCTCCCGACAAAGTACTCGAAGTGCGGTCCAGTGACAAATATTTCAAACCAACATCGAGTAAAAACCTGATGCGGTCGCGGATTTCCTTGATAATTTCAACAGCAATTTTCCGCTGCCGATCACTCAAGCGATCTTCCAGATTGTCGAGCCATTGACTTAATTCCGAAATATCCAGCTTCGCCAATTCAGAAATATTTTTGTTGTCAATCCGGAAGTAAAGCGACTCTTTTTTTAAACGCTGGCCATTGCATTCCGGACAAGGAACCTCTCGAATAAACTGGTTGGCCCATTTCTGCGCTTTTTGCGATGGATTGTCGTCTTTCTGCGCATCAATATATTTAATCACCCCTTCGTAGGTCATCATGTAATTCATGGAAACCCGAGCGGAGAGTTTTTCAGGAGAATTCGTTCGTTGGTTCCGAAAAGAATGGCATTCAGACCATCTTCAGGAATATCTTTAATAGGCGTTTTCAGGGTAAACCCGTACATTTCGCCCAAAGCTTCGATTTGCCAGAAAACCAGGGTATTTTTATGTGCTCCGAGTGGTGCAATTCCGCCGTTCTGAATGCTTTTGGTGTTATCCGGAACAATTTTTTCCAGATCGATTTCACTGATTTGCCCTAACCCATTGCACTTGGGGCAGGCTCCCTGTGGCGAGTTGAACGAAAAATTGTGCGGCGCCGGTTCGTTGTACGAAATACCCGTTGTGGGGCACATCAACTGGCGACTGTAATATTTAGCCACCTGTGTATCGTGATCAAGAATCATGCAGATTCCGTGTCCGTTTTTCATGGCAATTTGCAGCGAATCGCGAAGGCGTTTGTCGCTGGCCTCATCAACAAGCAGGCGATCGATCACAATTTCGATAAAGTGGTTTTTGTAGCGGTCGAGGCGCATAGCTGCTTTCAGCTCGGTAACTACGCCATCAATCCGTGCATTCAGAAATCCCTTTTTCAGAATTTGTTCAAATAATTCGCGGTAATGCCCCTTTCGTCCTTTCACAACCGGAGACAAAATCAATATCCGTTTACCAGAAAAAGAATCTTTTATCAAATTGAGAATCTGATCATCGGTATATTTTACCATTTTCTCGCCTGTATTGTACGAGAAAGCTTCACCGGCGCGGGCATACAAAAGTCGGAGGAAATCGTAAATTTCGGTCACCGTTCCAACAGTCGATCGCGGATTTTTATTAGTTGTTTTCTGCTCAATGGCAATCACCGGGCTCAAACCAGTAATCAAATCAACATCGGGACGCTCCATGTTTCCGAGGAACGACCGGGCATAAGCCGAAAATGTTTCGATGTAGCGCCGTTGCCCTTCAGCATAAATGGTATCGAACGCCAGTGACGATTTGCCGCTGCCGCTAAGTCCAGTAATTACGGTGAGTTTATTCCTTGGAATTTCAACATTTACGTTCTGCAGGTTGTGAACACGGGCCCCGTGTACCACAATCTGCCCTTCTTCCTCAATTATACTTTCGGGAATATCAATATCTTCTGTTTTCTGCATTTCTTAGTTCGTTTTGGTCCGGTAACCCTTCTCCGGAATCTTCAATACATACGTTTTCTTTGTGGGATTTTTCAGCGACAAATCGCGAAGCCAGGGATTGAACATTTTTAAAATCTTCAAATTAATCCCCTTGTTAATGGCCCAGGCCGACAAGTCGGCAATCGAGCCATTTACCTCAACATTTTTAGTCTCGATAACCGGATACAAATCCTTTTTATCTACTTTAAAACCATACTCTTCCGGATCTTCCATCACCAGTTTCAGCGCCAGTATTCTGAATACATAGCGTGTAGTTTCTTCAACAAAAAGTAAATCGTAATAACTTTTCACCTTCTGGGTAGCTAATTTCTGATCAAGGCCTGCCCTTCCGCCGTTGTACGATGCGGCAACCAGCGCCCAGCTCCCGTATTTCTGGTATGCCGATTTAAACATCCGGCAAGCTACTTCGGTTGCTTTCTCAATGTGATAACGTTCGTCAACTTCCGTGTTCACCTGTAACCCGTTTTCTTTGGCAGTTGACTCGAGTAATTGCCAAAAGCCAGCAGCTTTTGCCGGCGATAATGCACGAACGTCGAAGCCACTCTCGGCCACACAGAGGTATTTAAAGTCTTCGGGAACACCATTTGCTTTCAGGATAGGTTCGATAATCGAAAAATAACGTGGCATATTTTTGATGTACCGGATCGTTTGCGAATGAAAATAAACTGTCGATAGCAGCTCGCGGTCGAGGCTTTCGCGAACATCGAAATAATCCATCGGAACCTCTTCGCCTGCAAAGGTCAGTTTATCCGGAAGTTCAACCGGCGTAAACAAATGTGTGCCAAGCGAATCGGGCAGTTGACTTGGCAGCAAAAGCAGGATTGACAGTGCTTTAATTAACCGGGGAAACCGGCGTGATATCTTAAAATCCATCTTTTTAGTTTCAAAATTTGACAATTTGCAAAAATAGCAGTTTTAATCTCTACCGTCAACAATGCTTGACTTTTATTAAAAGAAAAAGCCGGACGAGAAATCGTTCGGCTTTTTTATGAGAGGCTACCACAGTGTACACAGTGTCCTTAAAGGTAATGCGGACTTTTATTTTTTTACTACAGGAATTGTGCCAATTTGTTTTATATTTTGAATATCTGAATAGTCGTACAACATAAAACCCTTTTCACCGATCATAAAAAGGTAATTATTTAGCGGAATTACATCGTATGCGTTGATTGACGAGAAAATGGCAAGTTGTACTATGGCCATCGGATCGGCAATGTTGTAAACTTTCAGCCCGGCATCTCCGTCGCATAAAAACAACAGATCATCGTCAATACCCAACCCTTGCGGGCCATACATCGGGTACGATTTCAGTAACGTGAATTTCGAATAACTATTGCTCATCTGTATCACGTCCATCTGGTTAAGCACTCCACCACGACAAACCGATCCGCCCTTCAGTGTTACAAAAGCCAGGTTGCCTTTAATAACCACAGGGTCGCAGGCTGTCATATGCGAAAAACTTCCAACCTGAACCGGTCTTTCGGGCACTTCGAGCGAGTGAACAATCAGTCCGTTTTGGGTGCCCAGAAATAAATGGTCATCGGTAATAAAAATCGTCTCAACATTCCAGCTCACATAACTGGTATTCAGCAACGTAACCTCCGAGCCTGAATTCAGCTTAAAAGTGAGCAAACTGTTGTTGTTTACAATATACAACAGGTCTTTATACAGGCCAAACCGGGCCATACTTCCGCCAACTCCATAGATTGTACCCGTTCCTCCGTTAACTCCCGACGATGTATAATGAAATCCACTATCCATAGTAAGAGCATCGTTGCGATAATAAATCGGGTAATACCGTTGCTCGAGTTCCTGACGCACACTTTTAACTTCCCAGCCTGTAACTACGCCTTTCTCTTCTTCAATCCTGGCCATAGGAAACTTGTTGTCGTAAACCGGCAGTGTATATGGAAAAATTTTCTTTACCCGGCCAACTTCCTTGATTGCCGAGAAGCTTGAAACATCAATTGAAACCAGATCGACATAACTGTCAGCATATAAAACATTGTTTTTTATAGCAATATCAACATTCCCTGGAATCTCAATAAAACCCTTGTTCTGCGGGCCTTTCGGATCGCTCACATCAAAAACATGAATACCTTTCATCTTTTCGTTGATAAAAATGAAATTATCCTTGAAATAGATTTTCCCTGGATTGTTGAGTTCGCGGGCTGCCGTCATTTTTACAGCCGAGCGCAACTCATCGTAACTCATGTAAACCGGTGAATTGGCCATGAATGTTTCGTAAATTTTATCGGTGCAAGCCGGGGCAAAAGCCAGCATCAGCACAAATAGCGAAAAGATATATTTTGATTGTTTCATGGCTGTATTTAGTTAAAGATGAACCCTATTTTAAGTGACAGACGCGAAAAGTTAGTTTCGAGTTTATAGCTGTTTTCTCCAGAATAATTCAGCTGATGATAGCGGTAACCAAACGAGAAAAACCATCCGAAATTCTCGGAAGTAAACTGCTGAAAACCGATTGACGGATTGATCAGAAAACCACCTTCAGTTTCGAGCTTTTGGTTGGATTGGTACCCGGGCCAGTACGACGATGAATAATCGACATAGTAATTATTGAAATTCATGCGGCTTTCTTTTTCGAGGGGAACCTGGTATCCGGCCTGTAAATTCACAAACGGCGAAAATCCCGATGTTCTGAAACGATACTGAACCTGGGCAAAAGCAGGCATATAGGTTTCGTCGAGAAATTCGGCACCCAAACCAAGTCCGGCGTAAAGTTTATCGATAACCCTGAAATTTCCTGATACCATAAACGAAAATGGAGATGTCTGGCTGTTCCCTGAATTCCCGACCAAAACTCCCATCGAAGTATCGAAGAAGAATTTAAGGTTGTAATTAGTGGCCTGTTTTTGTTTGGAGTATTTCGAAATACTGTCCACTTCGGCAGTTTTAAAAACCCATTGATTTCCGGAGGAATTTATTTTTACAATATCAAGGTCGTGGGTAATAATCTGACCTTTAATTATTCCTCCTGATTTCAGAAAAACAATGTCGTTTTTTCCTTTTTGAGCAAAAGCAGGTGCCAGAAACAGCACTGCAATAAGCAGGATGAGAATTCTTTTCATCTGTTTTGGTTTTTTATGGTTTGGCTACACCTGCTGCTGGTAATCATATTCAGGCAAGTGAAACTGAAAGGAAGATGAAACGACAACAGAAAAGGTTGCGTGAAAGGAAAATCTTTATTGTGTTAAATCGGATGCAACTAAACAGCTAAACATTTTAAAATTCGTAGCTCAACCCGGTGAATACCCCAATGGTATAAGGTTTATAGGTAACCGATGAGTTACTATTCAGCGATTTAAGATAATATTTCAGGCGCGGCTCAATGTTCAGCGAAATGCGCTTCGACAATCCATAACGGAATCCCAGCCCAACGGTTCCGCTGTAATTCAGCGTTTCCATGTCCTGAGTCTTTCCAACGAGCGACTTTCCTGAAGCATCTTCCACAAATATCTGGTTTCCAACAAGCAGGTTCGAACTAAAACCACCAAGCATAACCACGTCAATCCGGGTATCAATCAGGGTGTAGCGCAGGTACAGCGGAATTTCGATGTAGTCAAAATTCTGGATAAAGCTGGTTGGCGACACAATAACCGACGACGCAAAAGTTTTATCTTCCAGCGAAGTTCCCAAAACCAAACCCGAAGGAATTTTATTCAGCTCGATTACCCCGGCCTGGCTATTCATAGTCATCCGGCTTGTACTTGGACTGAGGTTTACCGGAGTATTAAAATAATTC
This sequence comes from Prolixibacteraceae bacterium, assembly GCA_963678915.1. Taxonomy (GTDB): domain Bacteria; phylum Bacteroidota; class Bacteroidia; order Bacteroidales; family Prolixibacteraceae; genus Aquipluma. The sequence goes on along the minus strand of OY787458.1, from coordinate 3,527,366 downwards.
GATCCTGAATTGGCGTCCATGCTACTTTTTCCGTCTGAAACCGATTTGTTTCCGGCCGACTGATCAATTCCGGAGTAATATATACCACTCTGAATGCTCCATCTCTTGCCTTTTTTCAGTTCTACGGAAATACCTCCGGCCAAATCGGGCGAACTGGTTGAAGACGCAAGCATATTGGAAGCATACTGCTGATTATGCGAACTTTTAGAAACACTGTATTCTGGCGTAACCTGCGCACCAACCAGCCAACGAGTCTTTTCCTTCGTTTTACTTTCGGCCAGCATCATCAGCCGGTTGTGCTCCATAATTTGCTGATCGATTGACTTTTCAGCAAAAGCCGGCTGATTCTCCATCTTTTTTGTTTGGCGGAGTGCGGTCTGCAATTCACTTTCAGACTGAAGCCGTTTATACAAACTTTTAAGCGGTGCCAGTGCGATCAGATTATAGGAAGTTGTTGTATTTTCTATAGTTTCCTGATTATTTGCAGTCGTTTTACTTTTGGAAATTCGAGTAACCTGCATGGTTTGTTTTTGGTTATCCGAATCAATTGCAACAGCGTTTTTATCTTCAGTTATAGCAGCAGTTTTTACCTGCGTCGGTTTTGTTTCAGGCTGGGTAATTTTTTCCTGAACGTCATTCTGTTTCTGTTCAGCAACAAATGGCTGTTCAATTCCACGATTGCTGCTGTTATTCAGCTGCCATCCGGCAACAAATGCAATCATCAAGGCAGCGGCAACACCGGCTACCCTCCACCAAATCAATCTCTTTTTACGACGTTCTTCTCCTACCCTTTCAAGGATGTTCCCCAGCAAATAAGCAGGCGGTTCCTGCTCATAATTCAGGAGCTTGTCGCGAAACAATTCATCCAGGTTCTTATCTTTCTTCATGCCGTGTAATTATTTTTGGCATTTAACTCGCCAAAGTTCTCGTGAACTTTCTTTTTTAATATTTCCCTGGCCCGCGCCAGGTTCGATTTAGAAGTACCTTGTGTAATCGACATTTCATCAGCAATTTCCTGATGCGACATGCCTTCAATAACATACAGGTTAAAAACCAACTGGTATCTTGGCGGCAACTCCTGAACCAGTTTTAGCAGATCATCGGCCGATATTTTGGCAATCACATCATCCGAATAATTGATGGTATCATATACAGCAACATCTTCAACCGGGTACATCAAATGCTGTTTCCGTATTTTCTCAAGCGAAACATTGATCATGATCCGCCTGATCCAGCCTTCCAAAGAACCATCGTGCCTGAACGATTTCAGATTGGTAAATACCTTGATAAAACCCTCCTGCAAATTGTCTTCGGCCTCGGTCGAATCTTTGGCATACCGCAAACAAACCCCAAACATCTTCGGGGCAAAATGTCGGTAAAATGTTGCCATGGCCTTTTGGTTGCCAGCAATACAATCGGATATGATGGGCTTAAAATCTTCCAAATCCTTTGATTAATCTGATCACTCAAATTTAGCGTATTAATTGCTTTTTTGAGCATCGCCGATTTTCCTTCATTCACTATTTTCCGGAGAAAACTCCAACACGAAGATGGATTCGTTGCCCAAATAGTTGCGTGGGATGAGAATAAATTTTGGAACAACAACGCAACCCTGATCAGACTCTTGCCGTCTTAATTAAAAACATACGAGCTATGAAACTTTTCTTTTCGTTTTTTGCGGTAGCTTTATTATTTACTGCCTGCAGCAATAACACCGATATACCCGAGGTTTCCAATCTTGTCCCAAATGAAAAATCGGCCAAAATCATTGCAGCCGATAATCAATTTGGCTTCGAGATTTTTCAGAAGATAAATGCCTCGTTAAAGGAACCCCAAAACACCATGATTTCGCCCATGAGCATTTCACTGGCGCTGGCCATGGTTTACAACGGCACCAGCGGCGATACCAGAGCGCAAATGGAGAAAATGCTGCATAAATCGGGACTGACACCTGACGACATTAACCAGAGCTACAAGGATTTGGTTGGAGGACTGACGAGTCACGACCCGAGGGTTGAACTCTCGATTTCGAATGCTATTTTTTACCGGAATACATTCACCGTAAAAAACGATTTTATAACTACCAATCAGAATTATTATCAGGCTGAAGTTTTGGGCCTCGATTTTACCAAAACCAGTGAAACTTTAAATACAGTAAACGGTTGGGTAAAAACCAAAACGAAGGGGAAAATTGATAAAATCATCAGCCAGGTAAACCCTGAAGACATCATGTATCTTTTAAATGCTATTTATTTTAATGGCGAATGACAATATCGTTTCGACCCAAAAGTAACCACTGAAATGCCTTTCACCAAAGAAGACCAAACTGTTGTTCAGGCTCCGACGATGACGCTGGAAAATCAGTTTAAATATTACAGCAATCAAACATTCCAGATGCTCGAAATGCCTTATGGAAGTGGAAAATATTCGATGATTATCTTCCTGCCAAACACCGGAAAGAACACAAACAACATTATTTCGGAGCTAAATCCTGAAAATGTAACTAACTGGATTTCGAAGCTGGCCGAACAAAAGAAGAAAGTATTTCTTCCCAAATTCGAGTTTAAATTTGACGACAGCCTGATTGATGAATTAACCGCTTTAGGCATGACTGACGCATTTAATCAGGCGAAAGCCAACCTCACCGGAATTTCGGAAGACTCGAAACTGTTTATTTCGGCAGTTACGCATAAAACATACATTAAAGTTGACGAACGTGGCACCGAAGCCGCTGCTGTAACCGGAATCACAGTTGGATTAACTTCGGTTGGACCCGACAGCAATACGTTCCGCGTCGATCATCCGTTTGTTTTTGCCATTCGCGAAAAAGATACCCAGGCAATTCTGTTCATCGGAAAAGTGCTGAATCCAAACCAGAATTAGTTATCAATGCGAATCAAGAGTTAAAAATAAAATGAATATCCCATAAATACCGAAGGTATGACAGGATTATAGCATATCTGGGATTGAAAGAGATCAAATGCCGAAGGCATGGCAGGATTATCTCACCACTTCGTGGTTTTATTGCACTTTTTTCGATACTTTCTAAATCATAGCAACCCTTCGGGTTTAAAAATCTAACACTTAATTCGCATTATTTATCTCGAAACACCATGAAACAACTATTTTCCACTATAATTCTGGCACTGATTTTTGCCTTGATGGCTTGTACCGACAAGGTAATAGTGAGTGAAACAAGCAATTGCCCAAAATATGTCGAACTGAATTATTCAAACTATAGCAGTCTCAGTACCGATCCTATCAGTATAATCAGCGCAAAAGTGGATGGAGACTGCCTAAAACTGACACTTCAGTACGGTGGAGGTTGCAAAGAACATCAGGTTGATCTGGCATTGATTCAACCCGAATGCGGAACTCCGCCACTTCCACCACCAACTTTCGAAATTCGGCACAATGCCAACGGCGACGCATGCAAGGCATTGGTTACCAAAGAATATAGTTTTGATCTCAAAGGAATCCGCGAGGAAGGGAAAAATAAAACTGATTTCATTCTGGGCATCGGATCGCCATCAGGAATTGCAAGTACAAACACCTATACTTATTCATATTAAAAATCCTCAAACTTTCTTCCCAAAAGTTTTGAAAAAAAAGGAGCGTTCCCCAGACGGGTGAACGCTCCTCATGTTTTATGTGTCAGTAAAAATTAAGCTACGGGTTCAATTTCAACCATCAAAAAGTTCTTTGGAATCTTTTGACCTTTTTCAACATTTATTTTTACAATTTTTCCGTCGAAAGGCATTTGAATGTCGTTGTGCATTTTCATTGCCTCAAGGATAAGTATGCTTTCACCGGTTTTCAAAACCTGTCCCTCTTTAACCAGGATTTCGATAATGGTTCCTGGAATATATGAGTTGATATGGTTAAGGTTTGGTTCGCTCCATACTTTCCGGTTCAGGTACTTCTTATTGTATGTGGTCTGGTATTGAGCACTGTGCACAATAATGACCTGTGGTTTTTCCTGATCTGACATAATCATCTGGTTTCAATTAAAATGGAGGAAGTCCATGTTTTTTAGCCGGACTTTGGATGTCTTTATGCGCAGAAATCTGGAGGGCATGCAACAAGATTTTGCGGGTTTCCTGTGGCTCGATAACTTCGTCGATGTATCCTTTTGATGCAGCAACATACGGATTGGCGAATTTATCTTTGTATTCCTGAATTTTCTGCTGACGCATAGCTTCAGGATCGGCAGCTTCAGCAATTTCCTTACGGAATACAATGTTGGCAGCTCCTTCTGGTCCCATTACAGCAATTTCAGCAGTTGGCCATGCAAATACGAAGTCGGCACGCAGGTGACGTGAATTCATTGCAATATAACCACCACCATAAGCTTTACGGATGATCACTGTAATTTTTGGAACTGTTGCTTCTGAATATGCAAACAGGATTTTTGCTCCGTGACGGATAACACCGGCATGTTCCTGATCAACCCCAGGAAGATAGCCAGGCATGTCTTCGAGTGTAATAATCGGGATATTGAAAGCATTACAGTAACGGATGAAACGTGCAGCCTTATCAGAACTGTCGCAATCGAGCACACCGGCCAATACTTTAGGCTGGTTGGCAACAAAACCAACAGTTTCGCCATTCATACGGCCAAAACCAATTACAATGTTGGCGGCAAAAAGCTCCATAATTTCGAAGAATTCTGAACCGTCGGTAATTGATTTAATAATGTCGCGGATATCGTATGGCATACGGGCATCAACCGGAACAATATTCTCAATTTTTAATTTTGATTTTGGTTCCTGAGCCGGGAAAGCTTTTGCTTTCTGCATATTGTTCCATGGAATATAAGAGATCAGGGTTTTGATCTGCTCGAAACATTCTTTTTCGCTCAATGCATAGAAATGAGCATTTCCGGTAATTTCGGCGTGAACTCTTGCACCGCCAAGCGCTTCCATCGAAATGTCTTCGCCCAGTACACTCTTAATTACTGCCGGACCGGTAATAAACATTTTCGAGATGTTCTCAACTACGAAAACGAAGTCGGTTAAAGCAGGAGAATATACTGCACCACCGGCACATGGGCCAAGAATTACAGAAATCTGTGGGATAACACCTGACGAAAGTGTATTGCGGAAGAAAATTTCGCCATACCCAGCCAGAGAGTTAACACCTTCCTGAATACGGGCACCACCTGAGTCGTTGATACCGATCAGCGGAACACGCATTTTCAGGGCATGGTCCATAATTTTAGTGATTTTACGGGCGTGCATCAATCCCAAAGATCCACCTTCAACGGTAAAATCCTGAGCATAAATACAAATTGGTGAACCATAAATAGTTCCGGTTCCAATTACAACACCATCTCCGGCCAAAACTTTGTTGCCCATGTTGAAGTCTGTCCCAACATGCTCAACGAACATATCATATTCATGAAATGAGCCTTCGTCAACAATCGAAAGGATACGTTGACGTGCAGTTAATTTACCTTGAGCAACTTGTTTCTCAATGGCCTTATCTCCTCCACCCAAACGAACCTCATCCTTACGTTTCCGAAGATCTAAAATGCTTCTTTTCAGTGACATAGAATTTGTTTTTGATTAAAAAAATCTAAAAAATAGTTTTTGTTCGCATTCAAAACCAATGCTTTTGTGGCGGGCAAAATTATCATTTTTTTCTTGTAAGACATGTTTTATAAAACATTCATGAAAAAAAAGCTAAATCACACTTGTCTATTTGCTTTTGAATTATTCTATACGCGGTTTGAATTTTTACAGAATGTTATTTTGCGGCTCTTCGGTACAGGTAAAATGCAAGACCACCATATACAATGTTTGGAATCCAGGTGGCCAGCCACGGCGCTAGCAAACCACCAGTGGCAAATACTGTAGTTACCTGCATAAACATGATGTACGAGAAGCTGAGCAGCAGCCCAAGCCCCAGATGAAATCCGATACCTCCCTTTATTTTCCGCGAGGCAAGTGAAACACCAATAATGGTAAGAACAAACGCCGAAAATGGCCCCGAGCGCCGTTTATGCTTTTCAATTTCGTAATCAATGGTATTCACTCCCCGAAGCTTCAGGTTTGATATTGATTTATTTAAAACCGGCAAAGTCATTGTTTCCACAATATTATCAACTACCTGGTAATCCTCCGGAATCATATTTAATGTGGTATCTTTCTCGCTTCCCTGCGATATCTTTTCGGTATATCCGTCAATTGTCCGAATATTATATTCGTGAACAACCCACTTTTTCTTTTCGCGGTCCCACTTGATATATTCGGCTGATAATTTGGAAACCAGCTTCCGTTCGACAAACTTTTCGATGGTAAATTTGTAGCCAACATCGTTCGATGCATTGTACCCACTCATGTAAACAAATACGCCCGGCTCGATCTGCCGGTGAATATTTTTCTCGTTCGCAGGTTTGCGCGTACCTATATACATGTGCCTGAAATCGTTCTTCTTCTTGTTGGCTGGTGGAATAACATAATTGCCAAGCATATACGAAAACACAGCAATTACAGTAGCTCCTACAATGTATGGCCGCATAAGACGGCGAAACGAAACCCCGCTGCTCAGAATGGCAATGATTTCGGTATTATAAGCAAGTTTGGATGTAAAATAAATAACGGCAATAAACGTGAAAAGTCCGCTGAACAAATTGGCAAAATAGGGTACAAAATTGAGGTAATAATCAAATACAATCGACTTCACCGGAACATCTTTCGACAAGAAATCATCAATATTTTCGGAAACATCGAAAACAATGGAAATACTGATGATCAATGCAATGGCATAGAAAAAAGTACCCAGAAATTTCTTTATGATATAAAAGTCGATTTTGCGCAGCATAATTCAAAAAGGTTATAAACGTACCGAAAGTTGCCTGACCATTTCTTCTTTCCAGCTCTTGAATGTATTGTCGAGAATATGTTTCCGGGCTTCTTTCACCAGCCAAAGGTAGAAGGCCAGGTTATGCTGACTTGCAATCTGAGCACCCAGCATTTCGCCCGCAATAATCAGGTGGCGCAAAAATGCCCTGCTGTACTGATGATCGACAAACGAAGTTCCATCCGGATCAACCGGCGAAAAATCGTCAGCCCATTTCTTGTTGCGCATATTCATAATTCCCTTGCTTGTAAAAAGCATACCATTGCGCCCGTTGCGGGTAGGCATTACACAATCAAACATATCAACTCCCCGGTCAATGCCTTCCAGAATATTCACCGGAGTACCAACTCCCATCAAATAACGGGGTCTGTTCTCCGGAAGTATTTCGTTAACCACTTCAATCATGGCATACATATCTTTTTCGGGCTCGCCAACCGATAAGCCTCCAATGGCATAACCATCGGCATTATACTGCAAAACGCTTTGCGCCGACTTTGCCCTCAAATCGGGATAAACAGCCCCTTGAACAATCGGGAACAACGATTGAGAATAACCATATTTTGGCGAAGTTTTTACAAACTGGTTCCAGCAGCGGTCGAGCCAACGCTGAGTCATCTCCATCGACTTGCGGGCGTATTCGTACTCGGCGTCACCGGGAGTACACTCATCAAACGCCATCATTATATCGGCGCCGATGGTTCGCTGCGTGTCCATTACATTTTCAGGAGTAAACAAATGAGCCGAACCGTCGATATGCGATTGGAATTTAGCACCTTCTTCACTCAATTTACGGATGTCGCCAAGAGAGAAAACCTGGTAACCACCGCTATCGGTCAGAATTGGGCCATCCCATCCGTTGAATTTATGGAGTCCGCCAGCCTGTTCGATGATGGATAAACCGGGGCGCAGATACAAATGATAAGTATTCCCAAGAATAATCTGAGCACCAATATCTTCTTTCAGGTCACGTTTATGTATTCCTTTCACCGAACCCGCAGTACCAACAGGCATAAAAATAGGTGTTTCAATAACCCCATGGTCGGTAGTTATTCTGCCTGCCCTGGCTTTGCTCTCGTCAGCGGTATGTTTTAATTCAAATTGCATTCAGCTTGTTTTTTGAGTGCCCAAAGATAGTTATAAAACTGTAACCACCCGACGACGCTTTAATTGGGTAACTGTTAAATCTAATTAAAAAGAGGAAGGATTTAATCGGCAGGTTTATTAATTTTGCGGCACATAAATTATCGACTATATCTTTTTATTAACCAATCACCCCGATCGTGGAAATAATTGACATCAAAACACTGACAACCAGAGATTTTATTTTACTAGGATCACTGTTGGTTGTGTTCTTTATTCAGTTGTATTATTTACTGAGATATTACTTAAAACTGGCCAGACACCGCGACAGCGAGCCTCTTCTGAATCTGAACCACATTTCCATTATTATGTCGGTAAGGAACGAAGAGCAGCGCATCAGGGAGATCATCGATAAATTTAAGGAGCAACAGTTTGAAGATTATCAGATACTCGTAATCAATGTTCACTCAGAGGACAACACCGACGGGGTGCTGAATGCACTGGCCGAAACCAACCCCAAGCTAAAGGTTACGAGCCTGAGCCAGGAAACTCAGTTTTCGGAGAAGCAAATCATTAACATTGGATTAAAAGGCGCCTCATCGCCCTGGATTATTTTATTGACTTCAGCATCAGGAGAAATTAGCCCTGAATGGCTGGATGGCATGAACAGCCTGCTTGCCCGCGAAACCAACCTGGTGGTTGGCTACACCAATATTGAACGACTAAAAGGATTCCGCAACCTGGTTTGCCGACTGGAACGCTTCAACCAGTTCATGATCAGCGGAGCTTGGACTCTTGCCGGAAAACCGTTTGTTTTCAACGAAAACAATGTCCTTTTCAATCGTTCGATGTATTTCGACACGCTTGGATTCAGGCATAAAATGAACCGTAACTTTGCCAACCTGGAATTGATTTTCAACGAAAACATGCAAAAAGGCCAGGTAAAAATCACGACCAATCCAACTTTGGCTATCCGCGAACACATTGAAGACGACCGTGGCGACCACATCCGGTTGCTCAAAAAAAGTGTACAAATCAGGCAATGCCTGTCGTGGTCAAAAAAAATAAGTCTTTTCACCGACGACTTTACCCGACTGCTCTTGCCAGCCCTTACGGCCACGGTAATTATACTTCATCCCGAATACTGGATCACATTCCTTGCCGTTCCGCTGATATACCTTTTAGTTTTATCAATTATTGTTAAAATGCTATTAAACCGGCTGAATGAACGAAAAATATTCTTATCTTCGTTTGTGTACATTTTAATAAAACCTATCATCAACTGGTGGTTTTTTTGGTCGATGTACATCATTCACCGAAGAAGCAGATGGAACTAAACCCTGAATTATCAGACAAAGCGCAGTACGATCTCCTGCTGGTTGACGCCGCTCTTGCCGGCGAAGAGAAAGCTTTTGCCAAACTGATGAGCCGCTACAAGGACGCCATTTATTTTATGCTCCTGAAAATGGTGAACAACAAAAACGACGCTGAAGATTTGACAATCGAAGCATTTGGCAAAGCATTCAAAAATCTGCATCAGTATTCGCCCAACTATGCTTTCAGCACCTGGCTGTTCAAAATTGCGACTAACAATTGCATCGATTTTTTGCGAAAACGCCGCGGTGTATATGTTTCAATCGAGAATAATCCTGAAAACGGTGATAACGAGGCTCCGGTTAAACTTCGGTCAACCGATCCCGACCCCGAAGAAAAGCTGATCCGCATTCAAAAAGCATTCCTGATGCGAAAAATCGTTCACCGGTTGAAACCGCGATACCGTATATTGGTCGAACTTCGGTATTTCAGTGAGTTTTCGTATGAGGAAATTGCAAAAGAACTAAATTTGCCCCTTGGAACAGTAAAAGCCCAGTTGTTCAGAGCCCGCGAAATGCTCTTCAAAATGATTGAATCGACCGAAATCGACGAGCACCAGGCTTAGCTTAACCCACAAATCAAATGATGGAAATCGTTACTAAATATTTTCCTGATCTCACCGGTCAGCAATTGGATCAGTTTGGCCGTTTGCGTTCGTTGTACGAAGAATGGAATGCTCAAATCAACGTCATTTCTCGGAAAGATATTGAGCAACTCTACGAAAGACATGTGTTGCATTCGCTGGCCATAGCCAAAATAATCAGGTTTAAACCCGGCACAACAGTTTTGGATGTTGGCACAGGTGGCGGCTTTCCCGGCATCCCGCTGGCCATCTTATTTCCCGAAACGTCGTTTATGCTAATCGATTCAATTGGCAAGAAAATTAAGGTTGTCAGTGAAGTGTCATCGGCGTTGGGACTCGGCAATGTAAATGCCCAGCACATCAGGGTTGAAGATATAAAACTAAAATTCGATTTTGTGGTAAGCCGCGCCGTTACAGCATTTCCACGTTTTGTATCAATGGTCAGAACAAAAATATCGGACCAAAGCAACAACGATTTGCCTAACGGAATTTTATATCTGAAAGGTGGCGACTTTAACGAAGAGCTTGAGCCCTTCGGGAAACAAGTTCAGGTGTACGAATTGAGCAGCTTCTTTCAGGAAGAATTTTTCGAAACAAAGAAGCTGATTCACATGGTTTTGAAAAATAAATAAAATAAAGCAAAGTTTGGTTTGCAGGATTTCAAAAAAGAACTATTTTTGCAGTCCGATTTAAAAACGAATAATATCAATTAAAATACAGACCGATGAAAAGGACATTTCAGCCATCAAACAGAAAGAGAAAAAACAAACACGGCTTCCGCGAAAGAATGTCGACTGCCAATGGCCGCAAAGTATTGAAAGCCCGTCGCGCAAAAGGAAGAAAAAAACTGACTGTTTCTGACGAACCACAACACAAAAGGTAGTTAGCAACTTTCGGATTTCCGACAATATACAGAAGGTAAAGAATGAATTTTCTTTACCTTTTTGTGTTTATACCCCTGCCGTCAGGTTGCCCGATTTAAAAATATGTAACTGACATTTGTTTTTGCAAGGTTTAGCCGGTTCCGAAAACCGAGTTGCACAATTTTAAACTACTTTTGCGTTCAGTCAACGAATTATGAATTTTACCGCATGACATTCAAAGAATTCTTAAAAACCAGGACTTTTAAAATTAATGCAATTGCAGCAGTTGGAGTTACCGTTTTTCTGCTTCTGCTGAATATGCTGGCCCTCAGAATATATACCGATCATGGCGAATCGATTGAAGTACCCGATCTGAAAGGGAAAAACAGCGCTGAAGTGTCTGAGATTTTAAGCAAACTGGATCTCCGGTTTCAAATTCGCGATTCAGTTTATTCGCGCGAAACCCCACCCGGAACTGTGTTGGATTATTACCCCAAAGCTGGCATGAAGGTGAAAGAAAACCGGACCATTTTTGTTACCATGACTGCCATTAGCCAGGAAAAAATAGCAATGCCCCAACTTACCGACATTTCATACCGACAGGCGCTCAATATTATTGAAAGTGCAGGATTAGTGGCCGGAGCAGTTGAGTATAAACCATCCGAATTTCCGAACCTTGTGCTTGAGCAAAAAACTGAAGGCCGGCAAATCGATGTTGGCGAGATGATTCCGAAGGGAAGTGTAATCGATTTGGTATTGGGAAGCGACAGTCATGGAGAAACCAGCCAGGTTCCATCATTATTTGGCCGCAATCTGACCGAAGCACAGCTATCGCTTGGCGAAGCTTTCCTCACCGTTGGAACTGTTAATTACGACGAGTCGGTGCTTTACGAATCGCAAAAGGCCAAGGCCATGGTTTTCAAACAAACCCCCGATCCTGCTGAAGTTTTTGAGGTAACCAAAGGTACTGCTGTCGATTTGTGGTTAACCATCGACAAAACAAAGCTTGAAGCCAAACCCAAAACCCAGGAACCCGATAATTCATTCTTCTAAAAATGATTGACGACAACGATTTGATTGACGAATTTGATGATCTGGACGAACCTGAAGAGGGTGCGCTGTTCGAACACTTTAGTTTGGTAGTTGATCCGGGGCAAACTTTTATGCGGATTGACAAATTTCTGTCGAACCGGCTAAATAATGCCTCGCGCAGCCGTCTTCAGGCTGCTGCCGACAACGGGAATATTCTCGTTAACAAAGTTCCGGTCAAATCGAGCTACAAAGTAAAGCCCGGCGACGAGATTTCAATTGTTATGGATTTTCCGCGGCGCGAGCTCAAAATCATTCCTGAAGATATACCGCTGAATATTATTTACGAAGATGATTCGCTGATCGTTCTCAATAAACCGGCTGGTTTGGTGGTACATCCCGGCCACGGTAATTACTCCGGGACATTGGTCAACGCGCTGGCTTATCATTTTAAGGAATTGCCGCTTTTCAACTCCGACGACCCACGTCCGGGACTGATTCACCGCATCGATAAAAACACTTCGGGACTTTTGGTTATCGCCAAAACGCTCGAGGCTAAAGTGCATCTTTCGCAGCAGTTTTTTGAGAAAACAACCAAGCGAAAATACGTGGCTTTAGTGTGGGGCGACTTAAAAGAAAACGAAGGAACCATTACCGGTAATATTGGCCGAAGCCCCAAAAACAGGCAGGTTTTTACGGTTTTTACCGATGGAGAAAGCGGTAAGCATGCCGTTACCCATTATAAAGTTATTGAGCGATTGGGCTATGTCAACCTGGTTGAATGCCGTTTGGAAACTGGCCGAACACACCAAATCAGGGTACACATGAAATACATTGGGCACCCGCTTTTTAACGACGACAACTACGGCGGCGACCAGATTCTGCGTGGAACAACATTTACTAAATACAAACAGTTTGTAGCCAACTGCTTCGCGCTGCTTCCGTCACAGGCTTTACACGCCAAAACCTTGGGATTTGTGCATCCGGTAACGGGCGAAGAAATGTTGTTTGACTCGGAATTGCCCGAAAACTTCGCCGCTCTGATTGACAAATGGAGGAATTATCTGGCTAACCGGATCAATGAAGAATCTTGAACCACATAGAACACATAGAAAGAATTAATAAAAATATTCGTCTATGACAACCAGACAAGAAGTTAATGCCTTAAGCCATGCCATTATTGGATTTGCCATTGAGGTTCATAAAGAGCTTGGCCCGGGATTGCTGGAAAGTATCTATGAAAAATGTTTGATTCATTTATTAACTCAAAATGGCTATTCAGTAAAAAAGCAACAAACTATTCCGCTAAAATTTAGAGGTCTTGATATTGGCTGTGAATTAAGATTCGATTTATTGGTAAATGATCTGATCATTGTTGAATTGAAAACTGTAGAAAATATTTTGCCTATTCATGAAGCTCAACTAATGACTTATTTGAAACTTCTGAGGAAGCCCAAAGGCATTTTGATTAATTTCGACTGTCTAAATATTTTTAAAGAAGGACAAAAAACATTTGTAACAGAATATTTTAAAGCCCTACCCGAAGAATAGATTTTATTATTTACTATGTGCCCTATGTGGTTTTAATATTAGAGAAATGAAAAAAAATATAGCCGTTGTATATGGAGGCGACTCGTCAGAGTTCGTGGTTTCAGTAAAGAGCAGTGAAAATGTGTACAATGCCATTACAGAAGCAGGTTTTACAGCCTGGAAAGTACAGCTTAAAGGTTTGAACTGGGAAGTTTACGAAGATGGTCAAATCATCGCTGCTGTTGACAAGAGCGACTTTTCATTTGTGAAAAATGGCAAAAAAATCCAATTCGATTTTGCTTACATCACCATTCACGGAACGCCAGGAGAGGACGGAAAGCTTCAGGGCTATTTCGATTTGGTGAAAATCCCTTACTCTACCTGCGGCGTTTATTCATCTGCACTCACTTTCAACAAATATTTCTGTAGCAACTACCTGCGCAATTTTGGCGTTAAAATGGCCAAATCGGTTCGCTTGTTCAAAGGCGATAAAATCGATGCCGATCAGTTGATCGGGAAACTTGGCCTTCCTGTATTTGTGAAACCAAATGCTGGCGGATCGAGTTTTGGAGTGACTAAAGTGAAGGAAAAGAGTCAGCTTTTGGCTGCTCTGGAAATGGCAACAAAAGAAAGTTCTGATATTCTGATTGAGGAATTTATCGACGGTCCGGAATTTACCTGCGGATTGGTTAAACTCTCCAATCAGGAAATTCTGTTCCCGGTAACCGAAGTCATTCCCCAAAACGAATTTTTCGATTTTGAAGCTAAATATACCGTCGGGAAAACTGACGAAATTACACCTGCCCGCATTTCTCCGGAACTGACCAGCAAGATTCAGCAACTCTCATCGCGCATTTACGATTTATGCGATTGCTCCGGAATCGTGCGTATCGACTACATTTTAAAGGATGGAGAATTCTATTTTCTGGAAGTCAACACCACTCCAGGCATGACCTCTACCAGCTTTATTCCCCAACAAATTGCAGCTATGAATCGAAAATTAGGCGATGTATTGGGATTGATCATTGAGGATAAACTCAAGTAATTTTGTTCAAAACTTAATATCCGATGGAGGCCAAAAGGTCTCCTCTTTTTTTTACCGTTGAAACCCTGCAAAAAAATCTTTTTGCAGAGAACACAAATTTCTGATTGATTGAATCCCAACGGAGAAAATTCCTCTAAAAAGCACCAACGCCGCATCTTTTTGAGCCTCGCGAGCATCTTTTCTAGGGAACATTGCCTCGATTTGAGGGAAATTTGGTTCAAAACAAAGGAAACTTGCCTCAAAAAGATCCGCCCGACCATCCAAACGAGGCAATGCCGGAGGGTTTGGGGGAAAATTTGGAACCTTGACATGGGAAATTATAAATCAAACTATCGGCAATATAATTTAGTTATCTTTAACGATAATCTTTCGCATCAAAACCTGATCAAGAATGTCCTATCAAGCCAAAATAAAACGATACCTTCAAATTCTACAGCTTCTCGAAAAGTCCAAACTTCCAATTATTAATGAAATATCATCAAAAAAAAGAAAAGCACTCATTATCTAACTGAATCACAAATTAAAGGAGGAAAAATCACAATGAATTTGAATACTTTTAGTCATCTATTTCTTCAATATCAAGTTGTTGCAGTGGATGAATACAATGAAAAACCACATCGGGTATATATTGCCCGTTCGGAAAATCAAATCACTGAATTAGCCAAAGTAATTCTCATTGATTTAGATCATCAGGAAGTTTATTTTCCACAAATGATAGGCAGCTATGCAAAATTTATGTGTCCTATACGATTGATTAATCCTAATCGGGATAATATCGAAGAAATTCAGAAGCAAATCGAACAATTATCTGATTTGACGAAGATAAATCTTTCGAGGATAATGGAAGAAAAACCAGAAATCAGTTATGAAGATATTAAACAACCAAACATCATGGAAAATACTATTCGAAAGTATATCGATCCAATAAAAGAAGACAAAAATCATAGATATAAGTCTTGGGAACACTGCTATAATGCTTTCGGAAATAAAAATGAATCAAATGACGTGTTAGCTTTGCACTTGAGTTTTTATCTGGCAAGCTGGGGAATGTATCGAGGGTCAAGTGGTCTACTTTGGAAAGACTATGAAGTTCATACTGGAGCAATCGAAATAATTAAAGATCATTATAATCTTAGAAGTAAATACGTTACTGAACTCCCTGATGTCAAGAGTGTATTACTTCTAGTAGATGAGCTTAAGTCGTTTTATCGCCGAATAGAATACTTCAATGGAAAAAATGAAAAAAAAGTTGTGAACCCAACCGATACCTTAATCTCCAAGATTATACTTGGCACATCAGGATGTTTGCCAGCATTTGATAGATTTTTTAATTTGGGTTTATTTCAAAAGGAATATGCACAATTAAATCCTGAAAGCATTGAAAAAATATGGAGGATTGCCCAAAAAAGGAAGCCAGAAATTGAACTAATTCAAAATAGTATCTATACAGATTCCAACTTTTGGTATCCTCCAATGAAGATTATTGATATGTACTACTGGCAAAAGGGGTTTGATTATGATCCTGAAATTAAATCCAAACAAAAAGAAGATATTCTATTTGAGTAGTTCCAAAATGACTTTCAGAACAACATAGAGTAGTTTTTAAAAAATTTCGAACTCAAAATATGGTATGGAAGAAGATTCACAAAATCGGCTTACCCGTTATTCCGCCGAAGGATTAGTGTTTTTACCGGCTGAAGAAGTTGAGTACAGTTGTGAAAAGGACGTCATTGAGCTTCATTCTGCCCCAATCCGATCCGAAGATGTCCGTAAATTCGTCCGCGAAAGGATTGATTTTCCGATGACTGACGAACAATGGCTAGTAATTGATGTGGCAATGGGTAAATACTGGAATAACCGCAAAAAAGGTTCGTGGATTGGAAATGAAAATATGGCTGGGTTCATTTTCAGGCATTGTGAAGAGGAAAAGATGTTGATTTCGTGGGAGCGAGTATTGAAAATCGCCAATCAAATCTGGAAATATCTGGAAATGAAAGGACGACTGGTAGATATTTGAAAATCATTTACGTTGCACCATTAATTGCGGATTTAATTGCAACTTGATCTGATTTTTGTTCACAACTTAATATCTGATGGAGGCCTGAAGGTCTCCATCTTTTTTTACCTTTGAATCCCTGCAAAAAATCGGATTGCAGAAAAGGACACAAATTTCTGATTGATTGAATCCCAAAAAAATGGCCGGAGAGAAAAAGAATTACCAGCAACAAAATAAAATGACCATTGAGCAAATCAACGCTCAGTACGGGAAAATACCGCCACAGGCAATTGAAGTGGAAGAAGCAGTTCTGGGCGCACTGATGCTCGAACGCGATGCCTACATCTCCGTAGCCGACATTATCGATACCCGCAGCTTTTATAAAGAAGAACATCAGAAAATTTTTGACGTCATTAAATACCTTTCGACTCACGAGAAACCCGTCGATTTGCTGATGGTGACCCAGGAGTTGAAAAACCGCGATTTGCTCGAAGCTGTCGGCGGCCCTATGATGATTACTCAGCTTACTTCACGCGTGGCATCGGCTGCTCACATCGAATTTCACTCGCGCATTATTGCCCAGAAATTCATGCAACGCGAGATGATTCGCGTTTCAACCGAAATACAAACCAAAGCATACGACGACACCATTGATGTTGACGATTTGATCGACTTTTCGGAAACCGCCTTGTTCCAGGTAGCCGAAGGAAACATTAAGAAAGAGTCTGTTCCAATCAAGCCGTTACTTCGCGAAGCGGCCATTCTGATCGAAGAAGCCTCGAAACGTCCGGATGGATTGAGCGGTGTTCCGAGTGGATTTGTGGCCATGGACCGAATTACATCGGGATGGCAAAAAACCGACCTTGTGATTATTGCTGCCCGTCCTTCGATGGGTAAAACTGCCTTCGTACTATCCATGGCCCGTAACATGGCCGTGGAGCACAAAGTTCCGGTAGCCGTTTTCTCTCTTGAAATGTCATCCATCCAGTTGGTTAACCGTTTAATTGCTTCGGAAACGGAATTGGGTTCAGAAAAAATTAAGAACGGCCGTCTTCAGGGTTGGGAATGGGACCATTTTCACCGCAAACTGGCGGTGCTCGACGATGCCCCGCTTTTTATCGACGACACCCCTGCCCTTTCGGTGTTCGAGTTCCGTGCCAAATGCCGCCGCCTGAAAATGCAGCACAACATTGGCGCCGTAATCGTCGATTACCTTCAGCTGATGACCGCCGGTTCGGACAACAAGGGAAGCCGCGAGCAGGAAGTAAGTATGATTTCGCGCTCGCTGAAAGCCATTGGGAAAGAGCTCGACATTCCGGTTTTGGCGCTGTCGCAGTTGAACCGTTCGGTTGAATCGCGCGAAGGCAAACGCCCGCAGCTTTCCGACCTCCGAGAATCGGGAGCGATTGAGCAGGACGCCGACATCGTATTATTCATTCACCGCCCCGAATACTACGGAATCACCGAGGACGAGGACGGAAACTCGCTAATTGGCGTGGCCGAAATCATCATAGCCAAGCACCGTAACGGTGCCGTGGGCGATGTTCACCTCTCATTCAAGAAAAACCTGGCCAAATTCGCCGATATGGAAAATATCATTCCAGAGGAAATTGGTGGCGGGCAGTACGGGCAAAAATTCGGATCGAAAATGAACGAGGACACGGGCGATCCTTTCAGAAAAGGCCCCGCAGTTGTACCATCGTTCGACAACGATAAATTCAGTCACTATGAGAATTCCGGAGGTGAACATATTCCGTTCTAAAAGCCGGTTTCGGTGGTTGCTGATTCTGCTTTTGCTTTTGACTGTTCAAATGGCAAGGGCAAGTTTCATCCTGATCCCGATGGACGAAAAGCAAAGCAACCACCTGAAAGCATACGGAATTACCTACTGGACGCTTGAACAAGGCATCGAAGTGAAATGGCTGCTCAATTACCGTGGCGGAAGTTTTCTCATTCAGCACCAGCAAGCCATAGCCAGCGAGTGTTTGGTTCGCGGAGTGAGTTTTGAAACCATGGCCGACGGACAAGCCAATAATTTACTGGCTGACATTGCCCGCGAGGATGTGAACCAGGACGCCGTGAGCATGCAAAAAGCACCACGGATTGCCGTTTATTCTCCGCCAAACAAACAACCCTGGGACGACGCCGTTACCCTCGTTTTAAAGTATGCCGAAATCAAGTTTGATGTGGTTTACGACGAAGAAATCCTGAACGGAAAACTGAAAGATTACGACTGGTTACACCTTCATCATGAGGATTTTACTGGTCAGTTCGGGAAATTCCTTCAGGCATACCAGCATGTTCCGTGGTACCAGGAAGAAGTCAGAATTAACAAAGAGATGGCGAAGAAGCTTGGCTTCATGAAAGTTTCAGAAATGAAAAAAGTAGTTACCCGCGAAATCCATAAATTCATCGAAAACGGCGGGTTTCTGTTTGCCATGTGCGCTGCCACCGACACTTACGACATAACCCAGGCGGCTTTGAATATTGACATTTGCGAATCGATGTTTGATGGCGACCCGGCCGATCCCGACATGAATTCGAAGCTCGATTTTAACAATACACTCGCCTTCCAGAATTTTACCATCAACCGAAATCCTTACGAATACAAATTCTCGGATATCGATGTTTCGACCACCCGAAAAGTGGCGCGCGAACAGGATTACTTCACACTTTTCCAGTTCTCGGCCAAGTGGGACCCGGTACCAACCATGCTTTGTCAGGACCATGTGAACATGATTAAAGGTTTTATGGGACAAACCACTGCCTTTAAACGGGATCTGGTAAAACCGAATGTTCTGATCATGGGCGAAAACAAAGCAGCCAACGAAGCCCGCTACATTCACGGCGAAATTGGCAAAGGCTTCTGGACATTTTACGGAGGCCACGATCCCGAAGATTTTCAGCACTTTGTGGGCGATCCGCCAACCGACCTGAATTTGCATCCAAACTCACCGGGGTACCGCCTCATCCTGAACAATGTTTTGTTTCCGGCGGCCAAGAAGAAGAAACAAAAGACCTAGTGTTCTGAAGGATTTATATGGCAAGCTGATCGGAAAAATTGAGCGCCGGTTGGCTGAAAACTCGATTGAACTGCCTGCAATCGAAAAAGAATCGCAGCTCGACATTTTGGTTGACGGCATGGGACGCGTCAATTTCGACAAAACCATTATCGACCGGAAAGGGATTACCGAAAAAGTGGAACTGAAAACCAATTCGGGAACAGCCGAGCTGAAAAACTGAATGGAAAGTGATTTACGCCGACAGCGAAGAGGTTATTTCTGAGAATAATTCGGCCACAAGAGCCTGCGACAATCAGGAATCAACTTTCTGGAGCACCAAATACTCGTCGGCAAAAACGGCGCATCCGCACCAGATTGTGATCGACATGGGCGAATCCTTGAAAGTTAAAGGTTTCCGCTATTTGCCGCGTACCGACAATTCTGAAAATGGAATGATAAAGGCATACAAATTCTACGCAAAACCATCACCATTCAGGTTTTAAACAAGAAACAAACCAAAACTCCAACAACCCTCTTGCCACTTATCGCAGGAGGGTTGTTGTTTTCAGTACAATCAAGGCAACTTCACCTGTAAAATTATTCGTAGTTTTAACCCGAATAAATTTTACCACATGAACAAGATTAAAACCACGATTGCATTATCGATTTTGGCGCTGACGGCCTGTGCCCCAAAGCAACCACCACTTAAAACAGAGCAAGCTACACCAATTGCAGCGCCCGCTAAGGCTCAGGTATTTGCAACAGCCAAAGACACCACACTCCGACTCTCACAAACTGCCGACGTTTCGTTTGAAGATTTCGGTCAGCCGCTCGAAACACAGGTTTGTGTTTTTGTTGACCCAACCCGCACGTTCCAGACATTCATTGGAATTGGTGGCGCTTTGACCGATGCTTCAGCCGAAGTTTTTGCAAAATTACCTGAAGCCACCCAGAATGAATTCCTCACAGCCTGTTACGATCGTACCAAAGGAATTGGCTACAATTTTTCGCGTACAAACATTGCCAGTTGCGACTTTTCGAGCGACACCTACAGCTATGTAACCGAAAACGACACGACTTTAAATTCATTCAATGTTTTGCATGATGAGAAGTTCCGTATCCCGTTTATCAAAAAGGCGATTGCCGCTGCCGGTGGAACTTTGCCCATGTTTGTAAGCCCCTGGAGCCCGCCAGCCTGGATGAAAGACAACAACGACGTACTTCACGGCGGAAAACTTCTGTCCAAATATGCTCAGACCTGGGCCAATCACTACGTGAAGTTTATCAAAACCTACGAATCGATGGGAATGCCCGTTTGGGGACTTTCTGTTCAAAACGAACCGATGGCTAAACAAAAATGGGAATCGTGCCTTTATACAGCCGAAGATGAACGCGATTTCGTAAAGAAATATCTCGGACCAACCTTACAGAAAAACGGGTTGGGCGACAAAAAATTGATTTGCTGGGACCACAACCGCGATTTGATTTACCAACGTGCCACCACTTTGCTGAGCGATCCGGAAGCCGCCAAATACATCTGGGGAATCGGCTTTCACTGGTACGAAACATGGACTGGCAGCGCCCAGCAATTCGAAAACCTGAAGCGGGTAAAAGAAGCTTTTCCCGATAAAAACCTGATTTTTACTGAAGGCTGTGTCGAAAAATTCAGCCTCGACCGGGTAAACGATTGGGCTTTGGGCGAACGTTACGGCAACTCGATGGTCAACGACTTTAACAGCGGAACCGTTGCCTGGACCGACTGGAATGTACTTCTCGATGAAAACGGCGGACCAAATCACGTGGGTAATTTCTGCTTTGCACCTGTTCATGCCGACACTAAAACTGGTAAGCTGATTTACACCAACAGCTACTATTACATCGGGCATTTCTCCAAATTCATTCAGCCCGGAGCAAAACGCATTGCCTGCTCCACCAACCGCGACAAACTGCAATCAACAGCTTTCCTGAATCCGGATGGCAAAATGGTTGTGGTAGTGCTCAATCTTTCCGACGATAAATTACCGTTCAGACTTTGGATTGATGGGAAAGCAGCGCAGACAGTTAGTTTTGCCCATTCAATCATGACATTGGTGATCTAAAATATTTGATTAACATGCTGAAAAGAGACTGGCTTATCAAAGTTCAGTCTCTTTTTTTGTGTTGAATTTGTCCTAAAAAACAACCTTTATCATTTCAACAAATCTCATTTTCCCTACTTTTACCAAAAATGAAAAACTCATGATAAAACGTATTCTCGCACTTAGCCTCATTTTACTGATGATTCCGGGCATTACCAATGTATTTGCCTGCACCAACCTGATTGTAACCAAAGGTGCCTCGGCCGATGGTTCGGTAATGATTACCTATGCCGCCGACTCGCATACCCGTTACGGAACGCTCGGATTCTTTCCTGCCGGTGACCATAAACCAGGCGATTTGTGCGAGGTTTATCATTACGAAAACGGTAAGCTGCTCGGTACTATTACTGAAGTGGCGCATACTTTTTCGGTCGTTCAGTTCATGAACGAAAACCAGGTGGCCATTGGTGAAACTACATTTGGTGGATTGGATTCGCTTACCACCCAACCGGGAGCCATTTTGGACTACGGTTCGCTGATGCGCATTGGTTTGCAGCGCTCGAAAACGGCCCGCGAAATGATAAAAGTAATGACCGAACTGGTTGCACAATACGGATATGCCACCAGCGGCGAATCGTTCTCCATTTCGGATGCCAATGAGGCGTGGATCATGGAAATGATTGGTAAAGGAAAATATGAAAAAGGTGCAGTTTGGGTGGCCCGTCTGATTCCTGACGGTTATGTAAGCGGACATGCCAACCAGGCCCGCATCACCACTTTCCCGTTTCAGAAAACCAACAACTGGACCGACCTGAAACAAACCGTTTATCACTCAGCCGATGTGATCAGCTTTGCCAAAAAACACGGTTTCTATAAAGGTAGCGACGAATCCTTCAGCTTTTCAGATGTCTATAACCCACTCAATTTTGGCGGCGCCCGCTTTTGCGATGCCCGCGTTTGGTCGTTCTTCCGGAAAATCAATAAAGAAATTCGCGAAAAGGATATTTACACCAGCTATGCCGAAGGAAAATTTGCCCGCGATGCCAAATTTCCCGATCAGTCGGCCAACCCAAACGGATTTGTATCGAACCGACTGCCGCTGTGGGTAAAAGCCGATTCTCCTATAACACTGCAGCAAGTAATGGCCGGAATGCGAGATCACTACGAAGATACACCCTTGGATATGCGTAACGACCCGGGTGCGGGTCCGTACCAGTCGCCCTACCGCTGGCGCCCGATGGAATTTAAAGTTGACAGCGCCATGTACCTGTGCGAACGGGCTATTGCCACGCAGCAAACCGGCTATAGTTTTGTGGCTCAGTCGCGCGGATGGCTCCCTGCTCCTATTGGAGGCATTTTCTGGTTTGGAGTGGACGATACCGATGGTTGCGTGTATGCACCAATGTATTGCGGAATCAAAAATGTTCCCGAGAGTTACGCGTTAGGTAACGGATCGATGATCACCTGGTCGGAAACCTCGGCTTTCTGGACCTTCAACCAGGTAAATAACTGGGCCTATTCGCGCTACAACCTCATTCATCCTGAAATTGAAACTTACCAGGCACAACTTGAAAACCAGTATGCCAACGAAGTGAAAATCATCGATCAGCAAGCGGCTGAGCTTTACAAGCAGAATCCGACAGCAGCAACCGATTTCCTGACCAGCTACTCGGCGTTTACCGGCAACAAACTCGTAGCCGACTGGAAAGCCTTTTACCAGTATCTGTTCATGAAATACATGGATGGAAACGTCAAAAACGCGGAAGGACGCAAATTGCTCGATAACGGGAACGGCAAAAACATACCGAAAGCGCCGAAACAACCCGGCTACGGCAAGGAATGGGAACGCATCATGATTCAGGGAACCGGCGACCGGCTAAAAGTACCGAAAGAATAGACAAGCCGACTAAACCAACTAAAACCTAAACCACATGACCAGACTGTACCAATTTATTTTTATCGCCTTTCTGCTCACTTTTTGCGAGAATTTGTCCGCACAAAATAATGTGCAGTCAGTTTCACTTAAGCTGGACCAAAAGTACCAAACTATTGAAGGTTGGGGAAGTTCGTTGTGTTGGTGGGCTGCACAGGTTGGCAATTGGGACGATGCAAAAATCGATAGCATTGTTGACCTAATTACCGCGCCAGACAAGCTAAATATGAACATCTTCCGTTACAACATTGGTGGTGGCGATGACCCTTCGCATGCCGACGGACACATGGTAAAAGGCAAAGGGAAACGCGCCGAAATGGAGGGATTCAAAGCTTCGGATGACGCGCCATACAACTGGGAAGCGGATAACGCACAACGCAAAATCATGCTGAAAATAAAGGCCAAACGTCCGGATGCGATTTTTGAAGCTTTTTCGAATTCACCACCCTACTGGATGACCCATTCAGGTTGTGCCGGCGGAAATGCTGACCCTTTAAACGATAACCTGAAGCCGGAATTCTATGTCGCTTTTTGCGATTACCTGATTGATGTTTGCCAATATTACAAACAACATTTTGGCATTGAATTCCGAACGCTGGAACCTTTCAATGAATCGACATCGAATTACTGGTACAACCAGGGAAGCCAGGAAGGTTGCCATTTTGAGCCCGAAACGCAAATGAAAATCATCCGGATTTTAGCGCCAAAACTTCAGGCATCCGGATTAAAAACCGTGATTTCAGCTTCCGACGAAACCAACATCGCCTCATGTATTAAAGTGCTGAAAGCGTACCAATCGGCAGGCGACATTCTGGATAAAATCGGGCAAATCAATACGCATACTTATTCTGGAAATAATGCCGAACGGGTTGAAGCATACCAACTTACCCAATCGATCGGGAAACCGTTCTGGCAATCGGAGACCGGACCAAGCGGGAGAAGCAAAAACAGTCTGGGATCGAACCTTGGGCTGGCTCAAAAGCTTTTCGATGACATGCGCTACATGAAACCGATTGCCTGGCTCGACTGGCAGTTGATGGAGGAAAGCAACGATGTTTGGTGCCTGATGCGCTGTAATTTCAAATCGCAGGAGTACAAGATTGTGAAGAATTTTTACGTGCGTATGCAGATTACCCGTTTCTTCAGGCAAGGTTATACGATGATTGAAACCGACAACGACCAGGTACTGGCTGCGGTAAATCCTGAAAAGACAGAATTGGTTATTGGCCTGATTAATAACTCAGAACATGCTCTGGAATATCAACTCAGCATCGATAAACCGATCAACTTCAAAAAAGGAGTAAAAGCTTTCCGGACAAGCGAAACGGAAAATTGTAAGCCCGTTCTCATCGCCAAACCTGCGGAAAAAACGATTTTGTACACCACTCCGGCGCAATCGTTAACCACATTGCATGTACCGCTGAAAAACTGATTATTTGAGTCGGGCTTATTTCATGCGCAGAGAATAGCATAAATTTGATGAAAACAGTGAGTATTTCAGGCTACTTGCGTGTATTATCAGGGAAAGCGGAATCAACATTTTGCCGAATAACTCAATCCTAAAATTAATCTAAATCAGTGAAGTCAATTTTATTCATCCTGACACTCTTTCTTACTGCCGGAATATTTTCGTGCAAAGCGCAACCCGATCCAGCACCGGTCGAGCACCGCGTTCCGCTGGGCGATCCGTTCATACTGACCTGGCAGGGAAAATATTATGCTT
Source organism: Prolixibacteraceae bacterium (assembly GCA_963678915.1). GTDB lineage: Bacteria > Bacteroidota > Bacteroidia > Bacteroidales > Prolixibacteraceae > Aquipluma. The sequence continues at coordinate 3,502,266 of OY787458.1, read as the reverse complement.
ACGGAACCTCATCACCAAACGGCATTGTCGTGTATGTTTCTGATGATCTGAAAAACTGGACTGTGCCTTCAGGAGTACCGAACGGTTTGGCCTTGCATAAAGACGATGTGTATGCCGATCGCTGGTTTTGGGCCCCGGAAGTTTATGCAATCAACGGCAAATTTTACATGTACTTTTCGGCCGACGAGCATATTTGTGTAGCTACAAGCGATTCGCCTCTGGGCCCTTTCAAACAGGAAGTTCAGAAGCCTATGCTTGAAACCGAAAAATCAATCGACAACTCCCTGTTCATCGACGACGACGGAACTCCTTATCTTTTTTGGGTCAGGTTTAACGACGGAAATAATGTTTGGGTGGCACAGTTGGAAAAGAATCTGATCGAGCTGAAACCGGGAACTATGCGTCATTGCATTTCAGTTTCGCAGCCCTGGGAAGAAATCTGGCCCCGCGTGAATGAAGGCCCGTTTGTGATCAAGCGAAACGGAGTTTATTACATGACCTATTCGGCCAATAGTTACGAAAGCCAAATGTACGGTGTTGGCGTGGCCACTTCCACCAACATTAACGGCCCGTGGACCAAATACGCAAACAACCCTATTCTGCAAAAACCTGGCAATCTGGTTGGCGTAGGGCATCACGCCCTGTTTACCGATAAAGAAGGCAAGCTGCGAATCGTGTTCCATGCGCACAACAGTGCAACTAAAATTCATCCGCGCCAGATGTATATTGGTACCGTAAATTTTGAAATGCGCGATGGCAAAGAAGTAATGACCATTGACAAAAACTACATAACCCCGATTTTAAAATAACTGGAATGAACAGACTGAAAATCCTGATATTACTGATGTTGGCCTTCGTTTCGTTTGGGCAATGCACCGAAAAAGAAACCGAAAAGGTCGCCGATACAAAAAGTACATTTACCAATCCGGTTTGGGACGGCGCCGATCCGTGGATGGTGAAACACAACAACGAATACATTTACTGCTGGTCGGCCGGAAACGGAATCAACATCTCGCGCTCGGTTAAAATGACCCAAAAGGGACAAGTAAAAAAGATATGGCAGGCACCCGAAACGGGCTGGAACCGCAATTGTGTATGGGCTCCCGAGATTCATTTTATTCAGGGACGCTGGTATGTTTATTATGCAGCCGGCGAATCTGGTCCACCGTTTATTCACCAACGCACCGGCGTGTTGCGCTCTAAAACCGATGATGTTTTCAGCGAATACGAAGACATGGGTAAACTTTATACCGGCGATAATCCAGCAGATGAATCAACTAATGTTTGGGCTATTGATATGACCATTCTGGAACACAAGGATAAGTTGTACGCCATTTGGTCGGGCTGGATTAAACAGGAAACTACCGACGCCACGCAACAGCATTTATTCATCTGCGAAATGGAAAATCCATGGACCATGAAAGGCAAACGCGTGAAATTGTCGTCACCGGTTGAAGTGTGGGAAACTGGTGGTCCGCTTAACCTGAACGAAGGTCCCGAGATTCTGAAAAACGGCGAAAAAGTCTTTGTGATTTACTCGTGCCGCGAATCGTGGCTGGTGGAATACCGCCAGGGAATGCTTCAGTTGATCAATCCTGATGGAAATCTGCTCGACCCGGCCAACTGGAAAAAATCGGGTCCGGTTTTCGAAGGAAATGCCCAGGTCTTAGGCGTGGGGCACTGTTCGTTCGTCAAATCGCCCGACAATACCGAAGACTGGATTATTTACCACTCGAAGAAAAGCGCCAAGCCCGGATGGGAACGTGACGTGCGCATGCAACCTTTCGAATGGAACGCTGATGGAACACCGAATTTCGGGCAGGCCATTCCAGCCGGAAAAGCAATTTCATTACCTTCAGGCGAAAAATAAACCGAAACTAAAATTCAAACTATAAAATCTGATGAGAACAAATTTATTTAAATTACTCGCAATCGCGCTGGTAGCTTTGGTAGCCTGCCAACCACCACAAAAGAAAGAAGAGAAAAAAGAGCCAGTATCAACCCGCTGGACCGACGCTCAGGCACAGCAATGGGCTGCCGAAAACGGCTGGCTGCGCGGATCGAACTTTAATCCAAGCACAGCTATCAACCAGTTGGAAACCTGGCAGGCCGAATCGTTCGACTCCGCCACCATTAATCGCGAACTGGGCTGGGCACAAGGCATTGGCATGAATGTGATGCGTGTTTATCTGCACCACGTAGCCTGGGAAGTCGATAAAGAAGGTTTCAAAGGCCGCATGAATACATACTTGACCATTGCCAGTAAACACGGAATTAAAACCGTTTTCTGTATTTTCGACGACTGCTGGAATCCGACTTATAAAGCCGGCAAACAGCCTGATCCAAAACCGGGTGTGCACAATTCAGGATGGGTGCGCGATCCGGGCGATTTACTTTTCACCGACACCACTTTGGTTAAAACATTGGAAGCTTACGTAAAAGACGTGCTGACTACTTTCAAAGACGACAAACGCATTGCTATCTGGGATTTGTACAACGAACCGGGTAACTCAGGCTACGGCGACCGCTCATTGCCATTGCTGAAAAAAGTATTCGAATGGGGCTGGGAAGTTCGCCCGTCGCAACCAATGTCTTCAGGAGTTTGGAACCTATCGCTTTCGAACCTGAATAAATTTCAGGTTGAAAACTCCGACATCATTACTTACCACAATTACGAAAGTCCGGAGAAACATCAGGCTGCCATTGATACACTGAAACGTTACGGTCGCCCGATGGTGTGCACCGAATACATGGCCCGCCGTAACAACAGTTTGTTTACCAACATCATGCCTATCCTGAAAGAGCAAAACATTGGCGCGATCAACTGGGGATTGGTGGCCGGAAAATCGAACACCAAATACGCCTGGGACGAACCAATTGCTGATGGTTCGGAACCCAAACAATGGTTCCACGAAATTTTCCATCCGGATGGAAAACCTTACAAACAGGAAGAAGTAGATTTAATCAAGAGTTTAACATTAACCAAATAAAATGAAACGCATTACTTTTTTATCACTGGTTCTTGGAGCTGCCTTTGCATTCAGCAGTTGTGCGCCCAAACAACCAGCCAAACCTGAAAATTGCTTCACGCTGAAAGCCGAAGATTTTCAGAAAACAATCGATGGCAAACAAACCAATCTGTATTTCCTGAAAAACGGAAACATTCAGGCAGCCATTACCAATTACGGTGGGCGTATTGTTGGCCTGTGTACTCCGGATAAAACCGGAAAAATGGGCGACATTGTGCTTGGATTTTCAAGCATCGACGGTTACCTGAAAGCCAAGGAAGTATTTCACGGAGCTTTAATTGGCCGCGTTGGAAACCGCATTGCCAAAGGTAAATTCACCCTCGATGGGCAAGAATATACGCTGCCCTGCAACAACGGAGTGAACCATCTGCATGGTGGACCGGGCGGATTTCACAACGTCATCTGGGATGTTAAAGCTGCAACAGATTCATCTATCGTTTTGACTTATTTGTCGAAAGACGGAGAAATGGGCTACCCCGGCAACCTGAGTGTAGAAGTACAGTATCTGCTCGATTCGAAAAACGAAGTGGTGATGAGCTACAAAGCCACCACTGACAAAAGTACTCCGGTTAACCTGACCAATCATGCCTTCTGGAACCTGGCCGGCGAAGGAAATGGCACCATCAACGATCATATCCTGACTATCAATGCCGACGCTTATACTCCCGTTGATTCAACCTTGATTCCATTGGCAGGAAACGAACCGGTTGCCGGAACACCTTTCGACTTCCGGACAGCCAAAGCCATTGGTGCTGATTTGGGGCAGATTGAAACCAACACACAGCTAAAATATGGCCCGGGTTACGACCACAATTTTGCACTGAACAAACCAACCGCAGGCGAAATGAGCTGGGCAGCAACTGTTGTTGAGCCGGTGAGTGGACGTAAAATGGAAATCTTCACGCAGGAGCCTGCTTTGCAGTTTTACGGAGGTAATTTCATGGATGGATCGGATACCGGCAAAAGTGGCAAAACTTTTAAATACCGGGAATCGCTTGCCTTGGAAACGCAGCATTTCCCCGATTCGCCAAACAACACCAATTTCCCGTCAATCATCCTGAAACCGGGTGAAGTTTACCAGACACAAAGTATTTACAAGTTTAGTGTAGTTCAATAGTTTCATACTATAGTGAGCGGGTGACTTTGAGTCACCCGCTCACTCCTATTTATAAAAGGTCGTTATGTTCGGAATACATATCGACCTTTTTGATTTGAAAACTCTAAATTTGAGAATCAGTTAAATCTAATGGAAATGATAACTTCCTCAAAAATTTCGTTTTCGGCACCCATTATTCAGGTAGAGGGAATGAATGCCGCCTATGTTGAATTCCCGTTTAATGTGGAAGAACTGTTTGGAACACGCGGACAGGTAAAAATTAAAGCGCTTTTTGACAAGCAGGTGGAATACCGCGGAAGTCTCACCAATATGGGGCGAAACTGTCATACCCTTGGACTGACACAGGAAATCCGCAGCAAACTTGGGAAATCATTTGGCGACCTGGTTGACGTAGAGTTGGAGCGCGATCTGGAAATCCGGGAAGTAATTATTCCGGAAGATGTTCAGGCTTTATTATGCGAAAATCCGGAAGAAAAAGCGTTTTTCGAAAAGCTTTCGTACACCCACCGCAAAGAATATATAAACTGGATTACCTCGGCGAAAAAAGAGGAAACCCGCGCCAACCGGCTTGTTTCGTTTATCGAAAAATTGCAGCAAGAGAAAAAACCAGACCAGAAATAATTTAAAGACCTTCACCATGACGACCACCGAACTTATTCAGGAAATCCAATCATATTGCCTCGCCAATGCCGATGCAGAGCGGCTTCAGAAATCGCAGCGCTTTTTCAAGGAAGAATTTGTCGGGCACGGACTGACTGCGCCTCAACAATACTCAAAAGTGAAAGAACTGCAAAAAGATGGTAAATTCGATTTGCCCACAGTGCTGGAAGCCGCACCAATCTTGATGAAAGGCGGAATGTATGAAGAAATTTCGATCATTCTTTTGTTGCTCGATGGCCTTTGGAAAAAATTCACTCCGGAAACTTTTAATACAATTGGGCAGTGGTTTTCATTTAGTATTTCGAACTGGGCTCATGCCGACGTGCTGGGAATGTTTATTCTGCCAAAATTTCTGGATAAAAAGATTCTCGAAATGAGCGATTTCACCTCCTGGCTCGATTCTCCCTACAAGTTTCAGCGCCGCTGCGTGCCGGTTACGCTGATCAAACACATGAAAAAAACGCGAGAAGTAATGCCGGCAATTCTATTTGTTGAGCAATTAATGGCCGACCCGGAACGCGAAGTACACCAGGGAATGGGCTGGTTTCTGCGCGAAGCCTGGAAGATTAATGCAGCCGAAGTTGAGCCGTTCCTGCTGAAATACAAAGATTCAGCTCCGCGCCTGATCATTCAGTATGCCTGCGAAAAAATGAGCCCGGAAAATAAACTGAGGTTTAAACGGGCTAAATAAAAAAGCCGGATGAAATTGATTCACCCGGCCAAACCTTAAATGATCGGATGCAATCACTTCATCCGATCATTTATGCATACGAACTATTCGTTCAGCGAATTACAGATTTTCTGATTGATTTCGCGAACGCGTGGTTCTTCCATCTTTATTACTTTTCGGTCATAAGTCATAAAGCCGTTTACTTCACCTTCCACGTCAGTAGTTTGTGTGTAAACACCAGCTGAGAATCCGGCTTTGATGAATTTCAGCAGCGATTCGGCATATTTCACATACTCGTCGGTAACTTCTTTCGAGTTTTTAAACTGAACGTAACCCCAGTTTTTATCAGTCTTCCAGAGATGACCATCCAACGCCAAACCAATTCCGCCATACTCGCCCAATACGGTAGCGCGCTGGCCATCGAACAAATACATATCAGGACCAGGATAGTTGTGCAAATCGAGCATATCGCCCACCGGATAATGGTTTCCACCGCTGGCAGGGTTTACCAAACGGCTTTGGTCGTATGATTTGGTCCATTCCACGATTTCCGCAGTTTTAAACTGTCCCCATGCTTCGTTGAAAGGCACCCAGGTTACAATACAAGGATTCGAATACAGGTAATCCATAATTTCTTTCCATTCTTTGCGGTAGTTTGCTTCCGAATCGGCCGAGCGTTTCATTTCGGTTCCGTTGAAATAATTGTGGTTTTGCCATTGTGGCGAGCGGTCGCCGCTTGGCATATCCTGCCACACCAAAATACCGAGCTGATCACAATGGGTGTACCAGCGGGCTGGCTCCACTTTCACGTGTTTGCGGATCATGTTAAACCCAAAATCTTTGGTTTTTACGAGGTCATATTTCAAAGCTTCGTCGGTTGGGGCGGTGTACAAACCATCGGGCCACCATCCCTGATCGAGCGGACCAAACTGAAAGTACGCTTTGTTGTTCAGTTCGAGACGAACGATGCCGTTTTTATCGCGTTTGGTCGAAACTTTACGCATGGCAAAATAGCTGTTTACCTGGTCGGTAATCGCACCATTGCTCACAAAACTCACCTTCATGGTATAAAGGAAAGGCGACTCGGGGCTCCACAATTTGGCACCGGGAATGGCCAGTTCAAATTTTTCTCCTGCAACAGCTTTCGCCGAAGCAATTTCTTTCTGTCCATCGAAGAGTTTTACCTCAACCAAATCGCCATAAACTGCACCTTGAGTATTTACCGAAACTGCAACCTGTTCGTTGTCGATATTTGGCACGGTTTTAATGTTTTCGATGTGTTTGGCAGCAACCGGTTCGAGCCAAACGGTCTGCCAGATTCCGGTTACAGGTGTGTACCAGATTCCTTCGGGGCGGCTTACCTGTTTACCGCGAGGCTGGAACCCTTTGTCGGTTCCGTCCCACACGCGAACAACCAGTTTTTGCGCACCAACTTTATTCAGGAATGGAGTAATATCGAAAGAAAACGGTGTGTAACCACCTGTGTGCGAACCAATTTTTACGTTGTTCACCCAAACATCGGCTTTCCAGTCAACCGCGCCAAAGTTGAGCAATACATTTTTGCCTTTCCATTTGGCCGGAACTTCGAAAGTGCGTTTGTACCAAACTTCGTTCTCGCCACCAACGGTTTTCATTACTCCCGAAAGGCTCGATTCAACCGGAAAAGGAACCAGAATCTGGCCATCAAAAGCCGTTGGTTCGGCAGCTCCGGCTTTCAGGATTGAATAGTCCCACAAACCATTCAGGTTCATCCAGTCGGTGCGTTCCATAATTGGGCGCGGATATTCGGGCAATACATTTTTTATATCAATTTTATCGGCCCAGGGGGTTTTAATTTTGTCGCCGGCAGGTTTCCACTGGCCAAACGCCTGCAGAATAAACAATGACAGGACAATCAGAAAAAAGTGTTTTTTCATTTTGGATAGCTGTTTTAATGTTAGTATTTTCTAAAAGTATGAATATTTTTATTCTCCTCCCCGATAATACACTTTACTGCACCGAAACGCTCATGGCACCATTAATAATTTTGCAACCGGACTGGATATCAGCGAATATTTGATTCCGATTAGAGGCAAGGTTACCTCACATGCCAACATCCCGCAAACAGCTATATAATAGACAATTACAGCCTGAAATATGTTATTTCATCTTTGTCGTTTAATCTGAATTTTAAAATTTATATTTACGCCCTCATTAATTTTAGTTCTTTTTCTTGAAACAAACACTTTGACCAGACCAGAGGAACATATTGACGGGAAGCTGATTGCGAAATTTAGGAACGGAGATATCGAGGCTTTTCGGAAGATTTACGAATCTTTCTGTGAACCCTTGTATCGCTTCGCTTATTCGTACCTGAAAGATTCGTTCGAGGCTGAAGAAATTGTTCAGGATGTTTTCCTGAAGGTTTGGGAAAAACGCGACGAGGCCGATGAGCAAAAGTCGTTTAAAAGTTACCTGTACCGCATCACTGTAAACAAAGTGTTTAATGAACTAAAGCACCGCGTTGTCAAGCAAAAATATGAGCAACATGCGTTAAACTTCGATGAGATTACCGGCGAAACCCCCGAGACGTCGATCCAGTTTCAGGAACTGAATAAAAAAATTGAACATTTGCTGAACCAGCTCCCCGAGCAGCAACGCAACATCTTCATTATGAGCCGGTGGAAAGGCCTGTCGAACACCGAAATTGCCGAAAGCTTGAGTTTATCCATCCGCACTGTCGAAAACCAGATTTACCGTGCCTCAAAATTTATAAAGCTTCACCTGAACGACGACTATCCGATTGTATTGCTGCTAATTATATTTGGATATCACTGCTTCTAAATAAATATTATCCACTCTCAATAAAAATTTTCACTTTTTGTGTGAGTAGTGTTTTCTCTAATCTTGTATTACTCGTGAAATGAAAAATCCGGAATTTATAAATAGTGAATTTAAAAGCCTGATCGAAAAGTTTCATTCGGGACAATGTAACCTGGAAGAACTGCGCCAGCTGGAAGGAATGTTTTTGAACGAAAACACTTCGGAAAGCATTAAAGACGCCATGTTCCAGGAAATTTCGGGCTACGAATCGATGAAGGGCGAAAGCGACATTGATTACGACCGTATTTTCCAGTCGATCCGGAAACTCATTGCCGAACAACAAACAAACACCCGCACACTCAACGTAAGGTTCAATTGGCTTCGAATAGCCGCCCTTATTGTTGTGGCCTTTGTACTGGGCGGCACGCTTTCCTATTTCCTTGTAACCCCAAAAGTAAAACCGGCCGAATCATTTTGCGAAGTTACTGCTCCCCTGGGCTCCACTTCCGAAATTGTTCTGCCCGACAGTTCGAGAGTTTGGCTGAATGCCGGAAGTAAGCTGCGGTACTCTACTACGTTTAACCAGAAAGACCGCATGCTGTATCTCGAAGGCGAAGGTTATTTCAAGGTAGCCAAAAACAAACAACTTCCTTTTGTTGTAGATGCCTTCGGCTTCGAGGTAAAAGCAGTTGGGACCGAGTTTAATGTTAAGGCCTATCAGGAAGATGCCGTTATTGAAACGACCATGGTTGAAGGTAAAGTAACCCTCCAACATTCGTCGGAAGACATTCTGGATGGCGTTTACCTGACACCCAACCAAAAAGCAACCTTCTATAAAAAAGAAGAATACGTTACGGTTGAAGTGCTGAAGAAAATTGAGGAAAAGAAAGAAGAACTGAATTACATACCCGAGCACCGCCTGGTTATTGCTCCACGCATCGATCCGAAATCGATTGTGTCGTGGAAAGAAAACAGGCTGATTATTGAACGCGAACAGCTTGGCGATCTGGCTGAAAAGTTAAGCCGCAAGTACAACTTCAATTTCGAATTCAGATCGGAAGACATCAAGCGTTTCAGTTTTACGGGTACGCTGGAAGACGAAACGCTGCAGCAGGTAATGAACGCAATAAAAATTACCTCGCCAATCGATTATGAGATTGTTGGAAAAACAGTCATCATTTCGCGTAGCGATGCCCGTATTCAGGACTTTAAGAAACTTTACAAACAACAATAGCCGAAAAAAAACAGGGAGTAGGTTTTGCCGAACCTATCCCCTGCAATAAATAGTGTTAAACAAAAATCAATGTCAGTTCCCGCAAAGAAATGCTGGCATTGCAGTCAAACATCTAACATTTCAAATGTATGAAAAAAAATCTAATTGGGTTGATTTTCCCTGGTAGAGGAAAACTGAAAAAACTATTCTTAATTATGAAATTTACAACTGTATTGCTTTTGGTTTTCACCTTGCATCTCAGTGCTACGGTGTATTCGCAAAGCACCAAATTTAGCCTCGATTTTAAAGGGAAAACTGTAAGAGAGGTTTTCAATATAATCGAAAGTCAAAGTCGGTTCCGTTTTTTCTTTAACGACGATTTTAAACTGATCGACGAAAAAGTAAACCTGGATGTTAAAGATGTTAGCGTTGAAGCTATTCTGGACGAGTTGTTTTTGAATTCAGAAATCAGCTACAAGGTATTACCAAACGATCTAATTGTATTAACAACCAGTCAGAACTCGACTCAACTACCTGTTAACCAAAACAAAACCATTAAAGGTAAAGTTGTCGATTCAACTGGCCAGCCATTACCGGGAGTTACCGTGTTCTTTAAAGGTACTACCGGCGGAACCATCACCAATGTTGACGGTACCTACTCGTTGCCTCTTAACGCCAACGGCAAAGTACTGGTTTTCTCCTTCGTAGGTATGGAAACCAAGGAAATAGCTATTGGTACTCAGGCTGAAATTAACGTAACACTGGCTGAAAACACCATCGGTATCGACGAAGTTGTTGCCATTGGTTATGGCGTTCAGAAAAAAGAATCGTTAACCGGTGCAATTTCAGGAGTAAACTCTGAAGATCTCGACCGTGTGCACGCTACAACAGTTAGTTCGGCACTGGCTGGTAAGCTGGCAGGGGTTTCATTCCGTATGCCTGATGGTCGTCCGGGTTCGTCGGCAACCATCCAGATTCGTAACATGGGTAATCCACTTTACGTTATCGATGGTATTCAGAAAGATGCCGGTCAGTTCAACAATATTTCTCCAAACGACATTGAAAGCTTAACAATCCTGAAAGATGCTTCGGCAGCCATCTACGGGGTACGTGCTGCCAACGGTGTTGTGGTGGTAACCACCAAACGTGGTAAACTGGGAACAAAAAATACAATCAATGTTGACGCTTATACCGGTTGGCAAAACTGGTCGCGTTTCCCTGAAACTGTTGGTGCTTACGAATGGATGAATGGTAAAGCTGATGCTGAGATGAACCAGTTTGGAAAAACTGACATCACCGCTTCGGAACTGGCCAAATGGAAAGCCGGAACAGAAGCTGGTTACAAAAGCTTCAACTGGTACGATTTCATTATCAAACCAAATTCGCCACAAACATCAATCAACGTAAATACAACCGGGGGTTCCGACAAAATTAACTACTACCTTTCGGTAACACGTTTGGATCAGAACTCGGTATTGGGTCGCGAATTTACTTTCGGCCGTACCAACATCCAGTCGAACATTGATGCAAAAATCACCGATCGTTTGAAAGTCGGAGTTCAAATCAACGGCCGTCAGGAAACCCGCGATAATCCGGGGGTTCCCGGAGGTGACGACTATTGGGCACCACGTTTCGCGCTGTTCCGTAACCGTCCGACCGAACGTCCGTTCGCAAACGACAATCCGGAGTACATCAACAACATTGGTCACATGGCCGAAAACTGGGGATTGCTTAACAAAGCAAAATCGGGTTACTGGACTGAAGACTGGCGCGTTTTACAAACCAACTTCATTGGTGAGTACGAAACTCCAATCAAAGGTTTATCGGCCAAAGGAACATATTCGTACTACATCGCCGACAAATTGATGAACGGTCACGAATATACTTACGATGCATACAGCTATTTCCCTGAAACTGATAGTTACAAAGTAACTTTTGCCAACCTCAACCCATGGAGGGAACGTGGTACGCACAAAGTATTCGAAACTGTACTTCAGGGTCAGTTGAACTACAAGAAGGAAATTGGCAAACACAACATTGCTGCCACTTTCGTAGCCGAACGTATCAATCGTCACGAACTGGACGTTTGGGTACACTCGGTTCCAAAAACCAATGCACTTCCAATCCTTCAGTTTGCTGATATGGATACTTATAACGATCAGGACTGGGAAGAAGCACGTATCGGTTACATCGGTCGTGTAAACTACAACTTCGGAAACAAATATTACCTCGAAGTATCAGGTCGTGAAGATGCTGCATGGAAATTTATTTCGAACAAACGCTGGGGATTCTTCCCATCGGCTTCTATTGGATGGAGAATCACCGAAGAAGCTTTTGCCAAACAATTACTCGGCGCAAGCAGTTTAGACCTGAAACTTCGTGCATCGTATGGTGAACTTGGTGACGATAACGTTGGTATCGGTGCATTCGACTACATCAGCGGTTACAACTACGGAACTTCAACTGTAATTATCGACGGAAACGTTGTGAAAGGTTCAAGAGACCGTGGTGTTCCAATCACTTCAATCTCATGGTTTACCAGTAAAATCACCGACATCGGTGCCGATTACTCAATTATGAGCGGAAAAATCAACGGTAGTGTTGACTATTTCTATCGTAAACGTAGCGGATTGCCTGCAAACAAATACGACGTTCTGGTTCCAAGCGAATTGGGTTATTCATTGCCAAAAGAAAACCTGAACAGCGACGCTGTAATGGGAGCTGAAGCTTCGATCAACTACGACGGTAAAGTGGGTGAACTGACTTACTCAGTAGGTGGTAACATTTCGTTTGCACGCGAAAAATTCCTGAGTTCGTACAAACCACGTTTCAGCAACTCATGGGACAATTACCGTAACTCAAGCGAAGGCCGCTGGACTGGTATGTACTGGGGTTATGAAGTAATTGGTCAGTTCCAGTCAATCGAACAGATTAACAACTACACCGTGAACAACGACGGACAGGGAAACAAAACCATGTTGCCCGGCGATTTGATGTATAAAGATGAAAACGGCGACGGAATTATCAATGGCTACGACCAGCGTCCGATTGGTTATCCAAGAGATCGCAACCCAATCCTGAACTTCGGTTTCAACATGAGCGCAAGCTATAAAAACTTCGACTTCAAAGCCGACTTCTCTGGAGGTTCAATGTACTCGTACAACCAACAGTGGGAAATGAGAAGCCCATACCAGAATACCGGTAACTTGTTGAAAAACTTCTACGAAGATCGTTGGCACCGTGTTGATCCGCTTGATTTGAACAGCGAATGGGTTTCAGGACAATATCCTGCACTGCGCTTCAACAACGGCGACCACAGCAACTACAACAAAAACTCGAGCTTCTGGCTTACAAATATGTCGTATCTGCGCTTAAGGACAATGGAATTGGGTTATACGCTGCCAAAAGCTTTGGCTGAAAAAGCAAAACTCCAGAAAGTCCGCTTCTATGTAAATACATATAACCTTTTCTCGCTCGACAAGTTGAGAAAACTAGGTGTTGAACCTGAGATTATGGACGAAAACGGTCTTCAGTATCCTCAGAACAGATTAGTTAATCTTGGAGTTAACCTCAGTTTCTAACCTAAAAACTTTTATACAATGAAAAAATATTCGATTCTTTTAATTATGCTTTTCGCCCTCGGTTGGGGTTGTAACGATGAAGCATTTTTGGATAAAGAACCTACCAATATCCTTTTGGACAACCAGATTTGGGGCGACAAAAGTCTCGTTCTTTCGGTTGTTGCCGACTTATACGATCGCATTCCGGAATATCAGACTATTCAGGGATGGTATGATTTTACATCTTTCGACGAAGCATTTGCCTCAAACGGTGGCGATTACTGGCGTCATAAAAACCAGGATTACGGTTACGGCGAATGGTCGTACTGGGATTACGGTCTAATCCGCGAAGTAAACATGTTCATCGAAAAATGCGGTACTGCCGACAAACTCGACCCAGCCGATAAGGCTCAATTCCTTGCTGAAGGTCGTTTTATCCGCGCCAGCATCTATTTCGAACTGGTAAAACGTATGGGTGGCGTTCCACTGATCACCGAGTCGATGACTTACGATTTCAGCGGCGATCCATCGTACCTGCGCAAACCACGTGCGAAAGAAGTTGAAGTTTACGATTTCATCATTAAAGAGCTCGACGAAATTAAATCGGCATTGCCAAAGAATTCAGCAATGAAATCGCGTGCAACTCAGGGTTTGATTCTGGCTATGAAATCTCGCGTTTGTCTGTATGCAGCTTCTATCGCTAAATATGGAGCAAGCACTCCAACGGTAACATTACCTGGCGGCGAAGTAGGTATTCCTGCAAACCTTGCTCCTGCTTATTACCAGAAAGCTTTGGCTGCTGCCGAAGAACTGATCAACAGCGGCGACTACTCTTTGTATAAAAAGAAAGAAAACCTTTCTGAAAACTTCTCGAACCTTTTCATCGACAAAGGAAATAATCCTGAAGCAATCTTCGTGAAAGATTTCAAACTGAAAAGCGGTAAAGTTGAAGGTTGGACACTGGTTAACCAACCATGGTCGCAGGCTGAAGATTTGGAAGGTGGACGCACAAACCCATCACTCAACCTGGTTCAGTCGTTCGAAAAACTCGATAACACTTTCGAAACTTACTCAACCACTCAAGCTAATGGCGACTTCGTCTATTTCAACAATCCGAAAGATATGTTTGCAGGCCGCGATGCTCGTCTGGAAGGTACTGTAATGGTTCCCGGATCGTTCTACAAAGGAAAACAACTCGACATTTGGGCAGGTTTCCTTTTGGCTGACGGTACTGTAATTAAAGGCGACAACTTTGGCGCCAGAGGTACTTTGCCAGGAAAATCGGCTCCTGAATACATCGTTGGATGGGATGGACCAATCGACAACCTCGAATTCAGCGCTCAGTCGGGTTTCTATGTTCGCAAATATATGGACCTTGCAGTTGGTTCAGGCCAGCGTGGTGTGAACAGCGAAGTATGGTGGATTCGTTACCGTTTGGGCGAAGTTTACCTGAATGCTGCCGAAGCTGCTTTCGAATTGGGCGACAAAGCTAAAGCTGCAACTTACATGAACAAAGTTCGCGAACGTGCAGGTTTGGTTATTCCATTAACTGAAAATGAAATCACTTTCGACCGTATTGTTCACGAACGTAAAGTGGAGCTTGCTTTCGAAGGACACCAGCTTTGGGATATGAAACGCTGGCGTTTGGCTCACGTAGTTTGGAATGGCCAGTCAACTGAATTGACTACCAAACCTGAAAAAGCCGACGAAGTTAGCACACGCGTCTTCGGTTTGTGGCCATATAAATACTACAATCCGGGTAATCCAAACGACGGTAAATATGTATTCAAAAAAGTCATTCCGGCACAGGTTACCAACGCTCACCGCTTCCGTTTAGGAAACTATTACTCGAATATCGATAACGGTATTATAAACAATAATCCGCTAATCGTCCGGAACCCTAACCAGGAATAACCGAACAAACAGATTTTCAAATAAAATAAATTTCAATAGATATGAAATTAAGATTAATCATAGCATTAGGCGTCATCAGCGGGTTCCTTGCTTCGTGCGGGTACGACAATTTTGACGAACCTGCTTCAAAACTCGAAGGAAAACTGGTTTATAAAGGCGAAGCGATTAATGTAAGCTACAACGACGTTACCTTCCAGTTGTGGGAACCGGGATGGCAAAAGAAAGGCGAAATCAACGTGTCGGTTAACCAGGACGGAACTTACGGAGCGATGCTTTTCGATGCCAATTACAAATTGGTTATCCCAAAAAACCAGGGTCCATTCATGAGCCTCACCAACGCTGAAACCAAATCGGATACCATTTTGGTAAACCTGAAAGGCAGCAAAGTGATGGACATCGAAGTGATGCCTTACTACATGATCCGCACACCGCAGTTCACCGTTTCGGAACGCGAAGTGACCGGTACTTTTAAAGTTGAAAAAATCATTACAGATGCCAACGCCAAAAACGTTGAGCGCGTAAACCTGTATGTCAACAAAACTCAGTTTGTCGATTTCCGCTCGAATGTGGCTTCAGCTCAGTTAGACGGAGCTTCGGTTACAGCCGGAAATACAATCACTCTGAAAGCAAATGTACCAACCATCACTCCTACTCAGAACTATGTTTTCGCACGTATCGGCCTGAAAATTGCCGGAGTTGAAGACATGATTTTCTCGCCTGTGGTAAAAGTAAATTTGTAAAACCAGGCATTACCAAATAAATATGAGCCATCCTGATGTTTTACATATCGGGATGGCTTTTTTATCACCTACATCCGAATAAGTTAAGCGAATAGCTTTAACTTAGGAATGCAAATCAAGGATTGAAATAAATATTGAATTAAATGCCGAAGGCATGATAGGATTATAGCAAATCAGGATGAAAAGAGCCAGAAATGGCGAGGTTTTCTACAATTATAACACCCCTTCGGGTTTAAAAATTCAACCATCGATTCGCACAACAGATGATATTTCGTTCAGGAAAACTATTAATAAACCCAAAATAAATAACCATGAGTAAAGATTACATGGGGAATTTCAGAAAAACCTCCCCATTTTATTTGATCCTTTTAAGCTTGTTTCTGTTCGCCTCGTGCGCCGAAACAAAAAAAGCGACTCCGGTAGTAAGCACTACCAAAAACATGCGGGCACCCGCTTATCCGCTGGTAACCATCGACCCGTACACCAGTGCGTGGTCAACTACCGATCAGTTATTCGATGGCCCAGTTCGCCACTGGACCGGCAAACGCCACGGACTGATTGGCGCCATTCGTGTTGACGGACAAGTTTACCGTTTCCTGGGAAAAGAAGAATTGCCCCGGAAAGCAATCGTTCCGATGGCAAACAATGGCGCATGGGATGGCCTTTTTACGAATATCAAACCCGCCAACGGATGGGAAAAACCGGATTTCAACGCCTCAAAATGGTCGGCTGGCAAAGGTGCTTTCGGTACCGAAGGAATGCCCGATTTGGCAACTCCGTGGTTGACTCCCGACATTTGGGTGCGCCGCGAATTTACGCTCGAAGCCAACCTGTCGAACCTTCCGCTGTATATTATTTACTCGCACGACGACAACTTCGAGCTTTACCTGAACGGTACCAAGCTGGTTGATACCGGTTACGCCTGGAAAAACAACGTGGTTCTGCCTTTGACAGAAGAAATGAAAAGCTTGTTGGTAAAAGGCGGTAAAAATGTAATCGCAGCTCATTGCCACAACAAAACCGGTGGTGCTTTGGTCGATTTCGGTTTGTATCAGGACAACGAAAAACAGGAGATTTTCACCCAGACAGCCACCCAGAAATCGGTTTCAATGTCGGCAACTTCAACTTACTATGTGTTTGCCTGCGGATCGGTTGATCTGAACCTGAAATTTACAACACCACTGCTGCCACAAAACCCGGATGTTCTTTCGCGCCCGGTAAGTTATGTGAGTTACGATGTAAAATCGAACGACGGCAAAGAGCACGAAGTTCAGATTTATTTTGAAGCTACTCCGGAATGGGCTGTTGACCAGATTTCGCAGGAAGTCTCCATTGAAAAAGGTGAAACGGAAGGTCTGAGCTATTTCAAAGCCGGAACAACCGAACAGCCGGTGTTGGCTAAAAAAGGCGACGACCGCCGCATCGACTGGGGTTATTTCTACCTCTGCGGTGCCAAAACTCCGGACATGAGTTATGCACTCGGTACCTACCAATCGGAAAAAGAAGGTTTTGCCGCTACCGGAATTCTGGAATCGACCAGCGAACAAAAAATCACAACCAAAATGATTCCGGATATGCCGGTAATGGCTTGCGCTCAGCAATTGGGCAAAGTTTCGGCAAACGGTTCAACCGGCCGCATCATGATTGGTTACGACGACTTATTCGCCATTCAGTATTTCAACGAGAACCGCATGGCCTGGTGGAAAAAAGACGGACAAGTTACCATGGACGCCGCACTGAAAGCAGCCAATGCCGAATACGACCAACTGATGGAAACCTGTGCCCAGTTCGACAATCAACTGTGGAGCGACGCGGTTAAAGCCGGTGGCGAAAACTACGCCGAATTGTGCGTTTTGGCATTCCGTCAGTCGATTGCTGCCCACAAACTATTCAAAGACAAGGAAGGAAATACCATTTTCCTTTCGAAAGAAAACTTCAGCAATGGCTCGATCGGTACGGTTGACTTAACCTATCCTTCTGCCCCATTATTCCTGATTTATAATCCCGATTTAGAAAAAGGTATGATGAACCCGATTTTCTATTATTCTGAAAGCGGAAAATGGAACAAACCTTTCGCTGCGCACGATGTGGGTACTTATCCGCAGGCCAACGGTCAAACTTATGGTGGCGACATGCCGGTTGAAGAATCAGGAAATATGTTGATATTAACTGCTGCCATCGCTCAGGCAGAAGGCAATGCCGCTTACGCCGAAAAACATTGGGAAGTTCTTACTGTTTGGACCGATTACCTGGTTGAAAATGGTTTGAATCCTGAAAACCAATTGTGTACCGACGACTTTGCCGGTCACTTTGCGCACAACACCAACCTTTCGATTAAAGCCATTATGGGTATCGCCAGCTATGGAAAACTGGCCGATATGCTCGGTAAAAAAGACATTGCTGAAAAATACACTGCAATAGCAAAAGATATGGCAGGTAAATGGGTTGAAATGGCCAACGATGGCGATCATTTCCGCCTAACATTTGACCAGCCCGGAACCTGGAGCCAGAAATACAACCTCGTTTGGGACAAAATTCTTGGATTCAACCTGTTCGATCCGGCAGTGGCACAGAAAGAAATTGCCTATTATCTGACCAAGCAAAACACTTACGGTTTGCCGCTGGATAACCGGAAAACATACACCAAATCCGACTGGATTATCTGGACAGCCACGATGGCCAACGATCAGGAAACATTCCGGAAGTTCATTGATCCGCTGCACAAAGCGTTCAACGAATCGCCAACCCGCGTTCCGATGACCGACTGGTACGAAACCACCGATGCCAAACAGGTAGGCTTCCAGGCCCGTTCGGTTGTAGCCGGATATTTCATGAAAATGCTTGCTGAAAAATCGGCTAAGAAATAAGAGCTTCATTCAATCTAAATTGGAGAAAAATTAATCATATACTCACCCCGTCGCATCTGCGATGCTTTTCCCCTCTCTACATGTAGAAAGGGGTGAAGACCGATTTTATCGGGCTTAGGGGTGAGTCCCCAAAATAGCTTATGAATAAGCAATAAAAAAGGGTCAATCTGATGATTACAGATTGACCCTTTTTTATTTTCTGACTTCAGACTTCGGTCTCCCGTCTATTTTTTATTCATCGCCAAACGAAACGCCCATGCTACGGCATTTTAAAACCAGTGGGTTATCCGGATCGACCAATCTCATTTTTCCGCCAACTTCCGAAAGCGGAACGGTTGTCAGTTCATTTTTAATCAAGGCAACCATTGTTCCAAAATTACCTTCGGCAATGCATTTGGCTGCATGCGCACCATAGCGCGTTGCCAAAATACGGTCCATTGGCGACGGACTTCCGCCACGCTGCGTATAGCCCAGAACGGTTTCGCGGGCTTCCGCATCAACCCTCGCCTGAATAGATTCGGACAAGTAGCGCGCAGCCGACATACTTTTGGGATGCTCAATTCCTTCGGCAACCACCACAATGGTATAAGGCTTATGGTTATCGTACCGTTTCTGAATTTTATCACAAACCTTATCCATCGAATATTCAATTTCAGGAATAAGGATAATGTCGCCACCACCGGCCATTCCGGCGTAAAGTGCAATCCAGCCGGCATTGTGCCCCATCACTTCCACAATCATCACACGTCCGTGCGAGTTGGCTGTGCTGTGTAGGCGGTCAACCGCCTCGGTGGCAATATTCACGGCCGAATCGAATCCGAAAGTCATATCCGTTCCCCACACATCGTTATCAATTGTTTTTGGAATACCGATCACATTCAGCCCAATCTTCGACAACAAATTGGCAGTTTTCATGGTGCCGTTTCCTCCAATGCAAACCAGGCCGTCGAGCCCCAGATCGTGGTAGTTTTGCTTGATTAAATCGGGTTTATCATTGTCTTCCTCGGTCACAATCTTGAAAGGTTTCTCGCGCGAAGTTCCGATAATTGTTCCGCCAAGCGTCAGAATACCCGAAAGGTCCTTTTCTTTAAGTTCGACATACTGTTTATGAATCAAGCCGGTATATCCCGACGAAAAACCAATCACTTCCATGCCATACTGAACCATGGCTGTTTTCCCAACTCCCCTTATTGCAGCGTTTAACCCGGGACAATCGCCACCTGCAGTTAAAATGCCAATTCGTTTAATTTTCTTCTGATTCATACGTATAAATTTTTGTTTGTTGTCTTAAAATTTTCGTATTAACATTATTTATTTTTCAAAGAATTCAACGCAATGGAATAGCCATTTATACATTTCCGGTTTGTTCAGGCTGTTGCACAAATGGCTATTTCATACGTGTAAATTTTTGTTTATCGTTTTCAAATTAGAACCTACCGAATTTATAAAAAGTAATTCACTTACGAGCCATTACACGCAAGCTTTTACGTATCGCCTACATTTTTGACTGAAAAAACAGAAAAACCTCAAAACATTGATTCATAACTCTCTGAAATTTAATTTTCAGCCGACAATTATTTTTTGGTAACATATAAACACTGGCCTGTTTCACTCTGATTTTTTATTAGCTTTGTCATTCGTAACTTAAAACCACATAAATTATTCAATAAACAAAAATTACTTCCTTATGAGAAAGATTCATTCACTTTTACTGGCAGGTAGTATTGTTTTCGCTGTTTCGTGCCAAAGCGGACAAAAAAAAGCTGCCGAAAGTACTGAAAAAGAAAAAAGCGCAACTGCTGCCCCTGCAACTCCTGAATTGAACAAACTGACAGCTGACGAAGCCAGTGCTGGTTGGGTATTGTTGTTCGACGGAACTACCTCAAACGGATGGAGAGGTTATAACAAAAAAGATTTTCCTAAAGGCTGGGAAGTTGTTGACGGAACATTGCATTGCATCGGAACCGGAACAGGTGAAGCCGGAGCAGAAAATGGTGGCGACATCATTTATGACAAAAAATTCAAAAACTTCCAACTTAAACTGGAATGGAAAATCCAGGAAGGCGGAAACTCAGGTATTTTCTACTTAGGTCAGGAAGTTCCGGATTGGCCAATTTATAAAACTGCTCCTGAAATGCAGATTTTGGACAACGAACGTCACCCCGACGCTATGTTGGGTAAAGACGGTAACCGTCAGGCTGGTTCGCTGTACGATTTGATTCCTGCCAAACCACAAAATGCAAAACCTGCAGGTCAGTGGAACGAAGTTGAAATTATTTGCTACAAAGGCACTGTGGTTCACAAACAGAATGGAGTTGCCGTTGTTGAGTACCACTTGTGGACCGACGACTGGAAGAAACTGGTTAAAGACAGTAAATTCCCGAACCTGAACGAAAAATGGGCTGACGTTGCCACCGAAGGTTACATTGCCTTCCAGGACCATGGCGATAACGTTTGGTTCCGTAACGTAAAAATTAAAGAAATGCCATAATCCGGCAATTCACTAAAAAATAAAAAGCCTCCGAAAGGGGGCTTTTTTGTTTTGTATCCGTCGGCTAAAGCCAGACGGCAAAGGATATTCGGCGGATGTTTAACTTATGAAGGCACACGGAGGACGAGAGTTTCTCTACTTTTTCCCGTAGGGAATTTATGTCAATAGAAATATCAAAGCAGATGAATTTTCATTCTCCGTTCAGGGGATTAATGTTGATTCCCTTACGGGAAATCAAACCGGAGATCGATTCGATTTCTATTGGCATTCAAGTCCTGCCGGACTATGCTAATACTATCCCCCTCATTGCCGCTACCGCTCAAACAAAGCGCAGAACCAGTTTTCGGCAGAGAGTAACTCATTTTCCACAGGCGGAAGCGAATTTTCCACTGAGAGTTGTCTATTTCCCATCGACGGAAACTAATTTTCCATCGGCGGAAGTTCTGTTTCCACTGAGAGTAAGTCATTTTCCGCAGAGGGAAACCAATTTTCCACTGAGAGTAACTCATTTTCCACTGGCGGAAACACATTTTCCGCTGGTAGCTGGTTATTTACCACAGAGAGTTGGTTATTTACCACAGGTAGCCGGTGGTTTAGCGCAGGTAGCTAGGGCTGATACTCCGACTGATTCAGGATTTCCTGGTCGTTCGGGTTTTTCATCAGGTCGGGAAGCTTAACTTCAGGATGCGATTTCATGTAAGCGCGAACAATTTGCCAGCCTAACCAGGCGCCTGTTCGTCCGGGCGATTCTTCCGAAAACGAAGCCGTATAAGGCCCATCGTCGATAAACCGTTTGATGCTCATGCGGTCGGTGGTAAACAACATTTTATGTTCGGCCATGTAGGTCCACATTTTGGCCTCGTTCTGCTCGCAAAATTTCAGTTGCCGGGCCGTAAAACCAGCTTTCAGCGTATCGTTCATTTCCGGAAACATGGCGTCGAGAAAATACAATACTTTCCCCTCATGAATCATGTTGCTCAGCAAACTGTTTTCTTTGTCCGACTTGGGCCATTCGGCGTCGGCCCAGGCCTGCATCATATCCGGAACCATCTTGCCGGGATGCATATTTCTCCGTTTGTAGGCGGGCAATCCCAGCTGTTCGTAAAACTTGCAATTGCGCCCCAGATATTTATCCAGGCTCACGCCAATCAGCTTATCGGCAATCACAACCGATTGGTTAAATCCCGAAATACAAGTATAAATGGTGGGTATTTCCTTCTCCGGAAAATAGTATTTATAATGCCTGAATGCCATTTCCAACTCCTTCCGAAACTGCACCGTATCCACTTCCTGCGCAACATTCGTTTCCAGCTTGCGGATAAGCGTATCGGAAACAAAGGAGTACAGCGATTGGGCAAAATCGGGTTGTTCAACGCCTCCGATGCCAATCATCCGGTAGGTAAAAATATCGAAAAAATCGCCGTACCAGCTTTTCATAACAGGTATGGCGGCCTGCACCTCGTCCTGTTTCAGTTTAAGCAAATAAGTATCGAGGTGCCTGATTTTCACATCAACCGAAACATTCGACACATTTACCTTTAACGGGTTTTGGGTACACGAGGCCAACAAAAGAATCAGGATTAAAAGCGAAACAACATTCTTCATTCCGGGTAATTTTAAGGTAATTACGTTCACCTTGTTTTTTTATTGTTGTTCTGAATATAAAATTCGAGATTTGTAGCGACAAAACTAAGTGATTCTTACGTTATATATTCAGGTTCGAATCCGGGTTTTAACGAAAATTTCGGTCGAACGAATTAATTTTACAATCAGTAACCAAAATACAATTAGATGAAGCGCCTTATTTTATTCTGTTTTTTGATCGTTACAGTCACTCAAACCTACAGCCAAAACCACGTCAGGTTATCGTTTGCTGCCGATCCGTCTGTTAACTGGATGCGCACCGGCAGTTCGGATGTGAAGAACGGAAAGTCCGTTCTGGGCTACGATTTTGGTCTGAACAGCGACTTTTATTTCTCTGACGACGAGCGTTATTCGCTCTCATCGGGCGTAATGATTACCAATACCGGCGGCGAGCTTTCGTACCAGGGCAAATCCGACTTTGATTTCTCCGGAACAACACTTCCGGCCCTGACCAAAATAAAATACCAGTTGCGCTACGTCGAAATTCCGGCAAACGTCAAGCTTAAAACCGATGATTTCAACGGGATAAAATACTGGGGAACGCTGGGTTTCTCGGGCATGATAAACATTTCGGCAAAAGGCACCAGCAACAATGGCACTTTAAGCAAATCCAACATCAACGACGAGGTGAACCTGTTTAACCTGGCGATGAATGTAGGCGTTGGGTTCGATTACGATCTGGGCGAAACCAACTCGATCTCCGCCGGATTGATTTTCCAGAATGGCCTGCTCGACATAACCACCGACAACGCATTTACCGACAAAACCATTATCAATTCGCTGAAACTTAAAATTGGCCTGGTCTTTTAATTGAAATACTATGAAGATTGCAATTGCACAGCTGAATTACCACATCGGTAATTTCGAACAAAATACCGCTAAAATCATAGCAAACATCAACAAAGCAAAGGCCGAAGGTGCCGACATTGTTGTGTTTACCGAGCTCTCGGTAACCGGTTATTATCCGCACGATTTGCTCGAACGGAAAGAGTTTATCGAGCAGTCGGACGAAGCCCTGAACCGGATTGCCCTGCATTGCGACGGAATTGCTGCTGTTGTTGGAGGTCCGCGCATCAACCCTGAACCTCGAGGCAAAAAGCTGTTCAACTCGGCCTTTTTCATGTACGACAAAGCCATTCAGCACGTGGTCAACAAGTCGTTGCTTCCAACCTACGATATTTTCGACGAATACCGCCATTTCGAGCCCAACAAAAGCTTTTCGGTATTCGATTTCAAAGGCCAGAAAATTGCCATCACCATTTGCGAAGATTTGTGGGACGAGCAGGAAACACAGAACGAATTTGGCCGTGAAAAACTTTACCAGCTTTCGCCGCTAAAAGAATTGTCGGCCTTAAAACCCGACCTGGTGATTAATATTTCGGCTTCGCCGTTTTCGTTCAATCAGGAAAACTTTCGGAAAAATATACTGGTAAAAAATGCCATCAAATACCAGTTGCCTATTGTTTACGCCAACCAGGTGGGCGCTCATACCGAACTTATTTTCGACGGCGGCTCGGTTTACCTGAATAAAGACGGAGAAATTCAGGAAGAACTAAAATATTTCGAAGAGGATTTCAGGGTTTTTGATACTGAATCTCCGGTCCAAAACCTTCAACCGAAGACTGATTATATTGAGAAAATATACCATGCGCTGGTACTCGGAATCCGTGATTATTTCACCAAAATGGGATTCAAAAAAGCCACACTGGGCTTGTCCGGAGGAATTGATTCGGCGCTGGTAGTTGTGCTGGCTGTTGAGGCTCTCGGGAAAGAAAATGTGCGGGTTTTGCTGATGCCATCACGTTACTCGTCAGATCACAGTGTGGACGACGCCCTGCAACTGGCCAAAAACCTGGATATTCAGTACGAAATCATTCCTATTCAGCCGATGGTTGACAGCTTTGAGCAAAGCCTTTCTGAAACATTCAGAAACCTGAAAAACGATATTACTGAAGAAAATATTCAGGCCCGAACACGCGGAATTTTACTGATGGCTATCTCGAATAAATTTGGCAATATTCTGCTCAACACCACCAATAAAAGCGAGTGTGCCGTAGGTTACGGAACCCTTTACGGCGACATGAACGGCGGTCTTTCGGTACTGGGCGACGTATATAAAACCGATGTTTTCAAGATGTCGAAATGGATTAACCGCGAGAGGGAAATCATACCGGTGAACACCATCGTAAAACCGCCGTCAGCTGAGCTTCGACCCGATCAAAAAGACACCGATTCGCTGCCCGATTACGATATTCTGGATCAAATCCTGTTCGACTACATCGAATTGAACCTTTCGCCGGCCGAAATTATTGCTAAAGGATTTGACGAATACACCGTTTTGCGAACTGTAAAAATGGTGAACAACAATGAATACAAGCGTTTTCAGGCACCGCCAATCCTGCGCATCAGCTCAAAAGCCTTCGGGTTCGGACGGCGAATGCCACTGGTTGCCAGATATTCGTAAAACACGAAAACGATTCAATTCCAGAGCTTCAAAATGGGTGGTACAACCCCTGTATTTTGCCTTCAGGTTATAATTGTTGTATTTTATTTGATGCGGAGTGAGAACACCCGTAAATGACCAGCGTGATAAGGAAAATAAATGACCGAAATTTTCTTGTTTGACAAATTTATTTAACTTTGATGCTGCAAAACATGTAAATTTATTTCTATGTTGAGTCAAGAATTGGGAATGAAGGAAGTCTTTGAGAATCCAAAATCAATCTTCAGCATATTAACTCCGGAAGAAAAAGAGGATCTGCAGAATCATATCACTTTGGCTTATTACAAAAAGAATGAATTCATTTTCAAGGAAGGAGAAAAACCAGGCACATTCTTATTTCTTGTTGACGGGAAAGTTATCATTTACAAAGAAGGTGTTGGAGGAAGGGAGCAAATCATCAGAATGGCTAAACCTCTTGGATTGATTGGCTACCGTGCCTTGCTGGCCGATGAATTGCATATTGGATCGGCTGTTGCCCTTGAAGACTCAACAATCGGAATCATTCCCCACGAATATTTGACGAATAAATTACTTAAGAATACAAACTTTCTGCTCAAACTGATTCAGAAACTGGCCCGCGAGCTTGGTTTCTCGAACATGCGTACCGTTACCCTAACCCAGAAACACATTCGTGGGCGCCTAGCCGAATCGTTGCTGTTGCTGAAAGAAAAATACGGCTGGGAAAACGACGGTGCTACTTTGAAAGTTTACCTTTCGCGTGAAGACATTGCGAATCTGTCGAACATGACAACTTCGAATGCGATTCGCACCTTATCGACTTTTGCCGGCGAGAAAGTTATTGCTATTGACGGCCGCAAAATCAGGATTCTCGACATTCACAAACTCGAAAAAATCAGCAAGCTAGGCTAACGAAGTTCCAGATTTCAGGTTCAAAATTCCAAGTTGAATGCTGAGTATTGGTATTAGCAACACGTTTTTGCCTTTTGACTTTCTACTTTTACCTTGATTTATTCCTGAAGATAAATTCGTTTTACTCGTTGCGAAATGCCTGTGAGAATTTCGTATGGAATTGTACCTATAGAATTGGCAATATCCGTTACCTGAATGTGTTCGCCCATCAGTTCAACCTCATCGCCCACCGAAACCTGCAAGCCGGTAACGTCAATCATGCACATATCCATGCAAATGTTTCCGATAACCGGGACAATATGGCCGTTCACAAACACCGTCCCCACTCCATTGCTTAATCCGCGATCGTAACCATCGGCGTAGCCAATCGGTAATACTGCAATTTTCGCAGTATGATCCACCACTCCTTTCCGCCCATAACCAACTGTCTGGCCGGCATCCACATTCCGTATCTGAGAAATACTTGTTTTCAGCCGGCTAATGCTTTTCACCTGTGAATTTCCACACGCACTCACACCGTACAATCCAATTCCCAACCGGACCATTTCGAACTGATATTCCGGGAAACGCTCAATCCCGGCCGAATTCAGGATATGACGAATTACTTTATAGGGCAGTTTTTCGGTTATGATGGCCGACAACTGCTGGAATTGGCGAATCTGGCTCAACGTAAAGTGATCATGCACCGTTTCGTCGGCTCCGGCAAGATGCGAAAATATGGAACGAACTACCATTTCTTCCTGAACGGTTAACTTCGCAACCAGCGCTTCAACTTTTTCGGCTGAATCGAATCCCAGCCGATGCATTCCCGTGTCCAGTTTCAGGTGAATCGGGTAACGCACCACGGCATGTTGCTGCAATACTTTTCGGAACGAATCGAAAATCTCTTCAGAATAAATATTGGGTTCGAGCCGGAACTCGATCATGTTTTCGAAACTGTGGGCTTCGGGATTCATCACCACAATGGGCAATTCAATTCCGGCCTGACGCAATTCAATGCCTTCGTCAGCCACGGCAACTGCCAGATAATCGACTTTATGAAACTGGAGAATCCGTGCAATTTCGGCCATTCCGCTTCCGTACGAAAATGCTTTTACCATCACCATTACCTTCGTTTCGGGGCGAATCTGCGACCTGAAAAAATTCAGGTTCCCGATCATTGCATTCAAATCGATTTCCAAAACCGTTTGATGGTATTTTTTCTGAAGAACTGATGAAATTCGCTCAAAATGAAAATCGCGGGCGCCTTTCAGCAAAATACATTCCTGCCGGAACTGGTCGGGCTGAACGGATTCAAGAAACTGATCGGTAGATTCGTAAAATTTGGAAGAGGAATCAAACAAGGCAAATTGACGGCTGATTCTCGGGCCAATACCAATCAGACAGCTGGTTCTATTAAGCTGCAAAAGCCTGGCAACTTCGGCGTACAATTCTTCATCAGAAATTCCTGACTGCTGAATGTCGGAAAGGATGACCGTCTTGCCCTGATATGGTGGCCGTGCATGGTTGTTTAGAAAGCCCAGCGCAATTTGTAACGAATTGATGTCGGAATTATAATAGTCGTTAATGAGTAAACTGCTGTTGCTGCCTTCTTTGATCTCGAGCCGCATGGCAACCGGCTGTAAATAAGCAAACTGATCGATTACCGAGGTTTCGGCCAAATGCTGCGACAACACAAACGCAAGACAATGGCCGGCGTTCTCTAAACTTGCCTGATCCTGAAACGGCACCCGAACAGCATATTCAAGGCCTTCAAAGGAGGTGTCTATTTTTGCTTCAGTTTCAAATACAGTTTTCCTGAAAAATAAATCAGCGGTTTCATCCTCGAATGACCACGCCAACGTTTTTTCTTTCGGAATAATTCGCCCCTTGCTGATTTCAGCGTGAACCAAAGATTGATCTTTACAGTAAATCAAAGTTTCGCAGTCCTGAAATAAGAGCAGTTTCTCTTCCAGTTTCTCCTGCTTCGACACAAAATTCTCCTGATGCGCCTCGCCGATATTGGTCAAAATACCAACCGTAGGGCGAATAATCTTTTCCAGCTTCTGCATCTCGCCGGGTATTGATATTCCGGCCTCGAAAATAGCCAGCTCGTGCGCCTGGCTCAAATTCCAAACCGACAACGGAACTCCAACCTGCGAGTTATAACTTTTGGGGCTGCGTAAAACCGATCTATTCTGCAACAACTCGAACAACCATTCTTTTACGATTGTCTTCCCGTTGCTGCCTGTGATTCCGACAACCGGAATATTAAATTGTGACCGATGCCACGCTGCCAGTTTTTGCAAGGCAACCAGCGTATCTGGGACCACCACAAAGCAACAATTTCTGTAGGATTTAAATTCATCAATAAAATCGGAAACAACAAAAGCCCTGACTCCCATATGAACCAGGTCGGAGATATATCGGTGGCCGTCGTTCCGTTCGCTTTTCAGAGCAAAAAACAAACTGGCTTCCGGATCGAAAATGGTGCGACTGTCGATGGAGATGGAGGAAATCAGATTTTCGGGACAGGTTTCATCAGCATATATTTTTCCTCCAACGACTGAAGAAACCTGGGTTATTGTTATAGTTGGCATCAACGGGTAGCTTTAGTAAAACAAGAACGACACAATGGTTCGTATTCGTCTTTTTCGCCCAGCAAAACCAGTTTGTCGGCTGCCGACAAACGATGTGAAAATTGAGCGACATCGCCGCATCGCATGCAAATTGCATGAACCTTGGTAATGTGATCGGCAACAGCCATCAAGCCCGGAATGGGGCCAAAGGGTTTTCCTTTGAAATCCATATCAAGGCCGGCAATAATCACCCGAATACCCATATTGGCCAGTGATACACATACATCAATGAGGCCATTGTCAAAAAACTGGGCTTCGTCAATTCCAATCACATTCACATCGCCTGTCAGGAGCATAATGTTACCTGAGTTCTCAACCGGCGTGCTCAGAATCGAGTTTTCGTCGTGCGACACCACTTCGGCAACCGAATAACGTGTATCAATGGCAGGTTTAAAAATCTCGACTTTTAACTTCGCAATCTTTGCTCTTTTCAGCCTTCGGATTAATTCTTCCGTTTTTCCGGAAAACATCGATCCGGCAATAACTTCAATGCTGCCAGTTCTTTTCTGTCTGTCAATTCCCCTTTCAATAAACATGTATGTGATTTGCTAAAGATTTTTGTACTTTTACGTGACCTGAATTCCGGCATCCGAACAGCAACATAAAGTTGACGAACCTTGATCCCGGGATTGAAAACAAAGGTAAATTTAAATCTTTACCCAGAAAAACCAGCTTGAATTACCGATTAAAATCAGAAATAAAAATGGACAAATGTAAACTGATCCAGATCATCGAAAAGGAACTGGAAGAGCTAAAAGTTTTAACCGAAGAAGTTGCAGAAAGCGAGAAAGATACTTCTTTGATCATTGAAATAGCTTTAAGTAAAGCAAAACTTTTGTGTCAGGAAATGGAATTGTTGCGTGAACTTTCGGCCAAAGAAAAGGCCCTTCGCCCAATTGCGTTTCAGGAAGACGAAGAAGAACAAGTTGATGAAGATGAAGTTTCTGATGTAAGCGTTTCTGACCCTGAACTGGAAATAATCAATTCTGATGATGAGTCTGAAGAAGAAGAGCTGGATGAGGAAATTGCGGAAGAGGAAGATTTTGTTGAGGAAGATGAATTCATTGAAGAAGATGAAGAATCCTTGGAAGAACCTGAAATAAATGAAGGTTTAATTGAATTTGGCGTAGATACCGACGAAGATATTCCGGAGGAAGAAGAAGAACATGAATTACCAGAAGAACCAATCGACCCAAAAGCAGATCAGCCGACAGTGGTCAGGGAAATTGAGTTTGATGAAGAAGAAGATATTGAACCCGTAAAATCGGCCCCTGTTTCGGTAGCCACCGAACGTCCGGTTATGCGCGAAATACCCAAGCCGGAAGAACCACTTCTCGGAGGAAAAGTTGAAAATGAACCGGCACAAAAAGCGCAATCGCTTAACGAAACTATAGGTGAACACAAATCGCCGGAATCGACGATCACCAGCGGATCAATCGCCAGTTTAAGGGCGTCTATCGGACTAAACGACCGGTTCCTTTTCATTCGTGAAATCTTTGGCAACAACACCGACAAGTACAATACCATAATCGATCATCTCGACAAACTGGAAACAATCCAACAGGCAGTCGATTATCTGAAAGCCAATCTCACGCTGCAAAAGAATGAAACGAGCATGAAGTTCGTCGATCTGTTGAAACGACGCTTTACAAAATAAAAAACTACATTTTTACAGAAAGCAATGGTAAGTATTAAATTTGCCATTGCTTTTGTGTTTTAATGATGATCATTCCAGAAATTTAAACCAGCCAATCGATGGGTAAATTATTTTTAGTACCAACTCCAATCGGGAATCTCGAAGACATGACCCTTCGGGCAATCCGGATTTTGAAAGAAGTAGATGTTATTTTGGCTGAAGACACCCGCACCTCGGCTAAATTGCTCGACCATTTTGAGATTAAAAATAAGCTGGTATCACATCATAAATTCAACGAGCACAAAACGGTTGAAATGATTGCCCGGCAGATTGAAGATGGCAAAAACGTTGCCTTGATTTCCGATGCCGGCACTCCCGGAATCAGTGATCCCGGTTTTCTTCTGGTTAGAACCTGCGTCGAAAAAGAAATTGAAGTAGAATGTTTGCCCGGCGCTACGGCGTTGATTCCGGCATTGGTTAATTCAGGATTTCCGACCGACCGCTTTACCTTCGAAGGTTTCCTCCCTCAGAAAAAAGGAAGGCAGAAAAAGATAAAGGAACTCGCAACCGAACCCAGAACCATGATTTTTTACGAGTCGCCATTTCGCCTGATAAAAAGTCTGGAACAATTTGCCGAATTTATGGGTACTGACCGAAGAGCATCCGTTTCGCGCGAACTCTCAAAATACTACGAAGAAAACCGGAGAGGTACTTTGACCGAGCTCATCGAATATTTCGGCTCGAAAACCATAAAGGGCGAAATCGTTATTGTGCTCGAAGGGTTCACGGCCCACAAAACAGATAACGACGAGGATGACGAATGAGAACTTACGACCACCTCTTTTTTGACCTCGACAATACGCTTTGGGACTTTACTTCCAATTCGCGCCTGGCTATGGAGCAAACACTGGCAGAACAAACACTGATTTCCCGACTTCCATCGTTCGATGAGTTTTTCCATGTTTACGAAGGGATCAACCATGCATTGTGGAACGATTACCATTTGAAAAAGATTACGAAGCAGAAGCTAATTGTCGAAAGGTTTTCGAGATCGATGAATGCATTTGGAATTGACGATTACGACTGGAGTGAACTGAATCATCAGTACCTTGAAAACATGGCCAAACAAACCCGGCTCTTTCCCGGAACAATAGAAACGCTCGATAACCTGAAAGCAAAAGGTTATCAAATGCATATTATTACCAATGGATTCAGAGAGGTACAACATAAGAAACTGATGAATTGCGGATTGGCCGGTTACTTCGCCAAAGTATTTATTTCTGAGGAAATCCAAAGCATAAAACCACATCGCCAAATATTTGAACATGCATTAAAATCAGCCAATGCTTTGAAAAAAAGGAGTATTATGATTGGTGACTCGTGGGATATCGATATTATAGGGGCTCTTGAGTTCGGAATTGATCAAATCATGTTTTTAAACCACGAAAAACATTCAATCCCTGACCACATAAAATCACTTCTTTCTGCTTCAAATGAGCCCTCATTAGTGCTAAAACGCACTAGCAGAACCTATTTTATAAACGAATTTGCCGAGCTGACAACCCTTTTATAATTCATATTCATTCTAAATAGCAGTTCTATTTTTTTCTCCGTACAAAACACAATCAACTAAACAGCAACGATTTGAGAATTGCTTCTTTTGTTGTGATGAATATCCATCTAATTTAAGAATTGTTAACATTGTTAAAATATGTCAATATTTATCTTTATGAATTAATCATCATGTTCACATTTTTTTAAATTTGTGATCAAATAAAGCATTGTAACAAACCTGTAACAATGGTTTATGAAGGGGGGTCTGAAAAAAATTCATTAAAATTTCCTGAAAATCTGATTTGGGGGAATCATTTTTTCGAGTTGAAGGACTTTTGAAAGGGGGGATTTTAGTGAAGTTTTCCAGCCTTGTTTTTCATTAAAAATTGATGCTGTTTAATTTAAATTTATTTTACATGAAAAAAATCGCGTTATTGCTTGCATTCTTTGCAATTGGTTTGCAGGTCCTTATGGCCCAAACCAAGGAGATTTCAGGAAGAGTGACCTCGGCCGACGACGGATCGTTGATTCCAGGGGTTTCTGTTTCTGTGAAAGGAACAACATTAGGAACGATTACCGACATGGATGGCGTGTTCCGTTTGAAAGTTCCACAAGATGCCAAAACATTGGTTTTCTCGTTTGTAGGTATGACAACTCAGGAAGTTGCCATAGGAGCACAAACTAACATCAACGTTAAGTTGGCTTCTGAAAACATCGCTGTAGATGAAGTTGTTGTTACCGCTTTGGGTATTACCCGTGAAAAAAAGTCGTTAAGTTACAATGTTGCTGAAGTTGGAGCCGATGAAATTGGCAACGCTCAACAATCAAACGTAATGAACGCATTATCAGGTAGGGTTGCTGGTGTTAGCATTGGCTCTAGCTCAGGCTCTCTTGGTGGTTCTTCACGTGTTACGATTCGTGGAGCAAACTCAGTAAATGGAGACAATCGTCCATTGTACGTTGTTGATGGAATTCCATTTGACAACAGAGATTTCAACTCAACTGATGCAGCTCGTGGAGCAGGTGGTATTGACTACGGTAGTATGGCCAACGACATTAACCCAGATAACGTTGAATCAATCTCAGTTCTTAAGGGTGCTCAGGCTAGTTTGCTATATGGTGCCCGTGGATCAAACGGAGTAATCTTAATTACAACAAAAAAAGGACAATCTAAAAAAGGAGTTGGTGTTGACATTTCAACCGGTATGACCTTCGAAGAAGTATCCTTACTCCCACATTACCAGAGAACTTACGGTGGTGGATATCCATTCACTGAACAAGAAATCAATGGAGTTACATACAATATTCCTGCGTATGACTTAGATGAATCTTGGGGTCCTAAATACGAAGGACAGGATTACCTTGCATTTAATAATTTATTTGACTGGGAAGCCAATGGAAAAAAAGGAAATCCTGCAACCTCAAAATGGTTAGCTCCAAAACACGATGTTAAAGATTTCTTTGATTTAGGCGTTTTATATACAACTTCTGTAGCTGTTTCTGGCGGTGACGAAAAAAGTAATTTCCGTTTATCGTACACTAACGAAGACAATGATGGTTATATGCCAAAATCGAACCTGAAGAAAAACACGGTTGCCTTCAATGGTTCAAGCCAGATATCTGAAAAATTAAAAGCAGAAGCTTCAATCACTTACACAAAGAATGAGGCTACTGGTCGCCCGGTAACAGGTTATGATGACAACAACGTAATGCAAAAATTTACGCAATGGGGTCAACGTCAGTTAGACATGTCTATTTTGAAAAATTATAAAAATCCTGATGGAACTCAACGTGTATGGAACCGTATTTCATGGGATAATCCAACTCCAGCATTTTCTGACAACCCATATTGGACTCGTTACGAAAATTACAACACTGACGATAGAGATCGCTACTATGGAAACTTCGGATTGAATTATTCATTCACCAAAGACCTCAATGCTTCTGTAAAAGTAATGCGCGATGGCTATACCTTCCGTACCAACGAACGTACAGTAATCGGTTCTCAGGCAATGTCATTCTACAATGATGTAGTACGTGTAGCTAATGAAACTAACTACGAAGCAATGATTAACTTCCAGAAACAAGTTAATCCTGATTTTAACGTAAGTGCCCATGTTGGAGCCAACAAAATGGTTAACAACTATTTCAGAAACTCAATGGCTACTTCTGGTGGACTTGTTCTTCCTGACCTTTACACTGTTTCTAACTCAAAAGATCCAGCGGTTATTGACGACTTTGAAAGTCATAAAGAAATTCAGAGTGTATTTGGTAATGCATCTGTTGGTTACAAAAGCTTGGTTTATGTTGACCTTTCTTTAAGAAACGACTGGTCTTCAATTCTCCCAAAAGCAAACAGAAGTTATTTGTATTATTCAGCAGGTATGAGTATGATCTTAACAGAACTTCAGGCCCTGAAAGACAACAATATTCTGAATTTTGCTAAAGTCCGCGCAAGTTATGCACAAATTGGTAATGATAACGATCCTTACAAAACAAGAGAAACTTATACCAACTATGCCCCTAACTTTGCAGGAGTTCCAAGATACAGTACTCCGAACACTATGCCAAACAACGATTTAAAACCTGAGATTATTACAACCTGGGAAATCGGTGGTGAGTTTAAGTTACTGAAGAATCGTTTAGGAATTGATGTAACATATTATAACAAAAACACAAAAGACTTGATCACTGATGTTGAAATTTCCGGAGCTTCGGGTTACCTGTTTAAAACTTTGAATGCCGGTGAAATGGAAAACAAAGGTATCGACCTGATGATTAGCGGAACTCCACTTAAAACAAAAGATTTCTCTTGGGATATTTTTGTAACATTCAACAAGAATAAAAACAAGGTATTGTCTTTATACAAAGACGTACAGAACTATCGTTTGTCAAGTGGACCTTTCAAAGCAACCATCAACGCTGCTGTTGGTCAACCATACGGAGCACTTATGGGAACAAACTATGTATATGATACTGAAGGAAATAAAGTTGTAGATAAAACTGGACGTTACCTAAAAACAACAGCTGTTGAAGTATTAGGAACAGTATTACCTGATTATAATATGGGTATTTCAAACCAGTTCAATTACAAAAATTTCACTTTGTCAGCCTTGATTGATGTTCAAAAAGGCGGTAGCTACTTCTCTACCTCTGAAATGTGGGGTATGTATTCTGGTATGCTCGAAGGATCTGTTTACCAAAATGGAGTTGATATTCGCGAGAATGGCATTGTTCTGGATGCAGTTTATGGAAAGTTGAATGCCGACGGAACAGTTCAGTATATTGATAAAACCGGTGCTAATGCAACAGCTCCAGTTAAGAACTCAACCTCAATCAGTGCAGAAAGATTTGGTGGTGACTATTATTCAAGAGCTGATGCTCAGGAAGTATTTGATGCTGACTACGTTAAATTACGTGAGGTTGCCCTATCTTACACTGTTCCATCGAGATACACAGGCCCTGTAAAAAATGTTCGCTTAGGCCTGTTTGGTAGAAACCTGGCTATCTGGGGATTGGATAACAAAAACTTTGATCCTGAATCAGCAGTTACCAGTTCAGGTAACATACAAGGTATCGAAGGTGCTGCGCTTCCTGCAACCAGAACATTTGGTTTCAACTTAAAATTCAACTTTTAATTTAAAACTTTGAGACATTATGAAGACATATAAAAAATTATTATTAAAAGCTTTGGTCCTTGGACTTGTAGTTACAAGCTGCACCAATGATTTTGATACACTTAATTCAAGTCCGAATAGTCCTGAAAAAGTTCCATCTACCACCTTAATGGTAAATGCACAATTCAGGCTGTGCCAGGACATCCGTGATGAGTGGTTCTCAGGCCGTATGGTTTTACCATGGGTTCAATATTGGGCACAGATTAACTATACTGAAGAAGACCGCTATCAATATCGTGAAAATTCAAACAACGACACATGGAAAGCGGTATATACCGATTTGATGGACTTACAACGTATCGTTGAGTTGAATACAGATGAAGCAACTAAAGGCAACATGCTTGCTTATGGTGCAAACCAGAACCAAATTGCAGCTGCCCGAATCCTGAAAACATGGGTGTTCAATTTATTAACTGATACGTATGGACCAATCCCCTATCATTCAGTTGGAACAACTGATCCAGATTTCCAGGCATTAAACGCAACGACTGGTATCATTGGACCTGTTTATGCTCCAATGGATAAGATCTACAAAGACATGATCAAAGAATTAAAAGAAGCTGCAGCTCAAATTGATGTAACACAACCTGCTTTCACTGAAGGTGATGTTCTGTTAAACGGAGATGCATTGGCATGGAAGAAATTTGCCAACTCATTGAGACTTCGTTTGGCTATGCACATGCGTGCCAAAGACAAAGCTTTTGCTGATCAGAATATAGCTGAAGCAATTGCCGGAGGTTTAATGACTAGCAATGATGACAATGCAATTGTAGAATTCGAATCGACAGCTACAAATTCTTCACCAATGTACCAGGCATTTATCGTTTCTGCCCGTACTGACTTCGCAGTTGCTATGCCTTTCATTGACCTTTTAAAAGGTATTAAAGGCCCATTCTTAGGAAAGGTTGATCCAAGGTTGTTTGCTTATGCTGCTCCAAAAGGCACTAAAGTAGGCGACGTTGCAACTGGAAACTTCACTCCAGGAACTGCAGACCAATATGAAGGACAGCCTTACGGCGTTGAAAACCACATTGCATCAGCCGTAAAAGTTGCAAACGTATCTTTACCTTTTGGTCCGATACAAGCAACCTACGGTGAAGTGTTCATGGAATATGCTGAAGTTTGTTTCCTTATGTCAGAATATAACAACTGGGATCAGACCTGGTATGAAAAAGGGATTAGAGCTTCTATGGAAAAATGGGGAGTTCCTTCTGCCAGTATTGATGCCTACATTGCTGGGCTTCCTGCAGCTAGCCAAGCTACAGTTTTAACTCAGAAATATATCGCTTTGTACATGCAACCACATGAAGCATGGACTGAATACCGTAGAACTGGTTATCCAAAAACCTTGGTTATGCCAAATACCACTTATACTTCTGCTGCCGGTATTGTCTATTCATTTGTGCCTCTGGTTGTTGATGCAAAAGATCTTCCAGACCGTATTGGGTTCTCTCAGTCTGAACAACTTCTGAATGTTGACGGCTATAAGAGTGGTGTTGAGAAACTTGGTGGCGCTGATAACATGCTCACTAAACTCTGGCTCTTTAAGAAATAAAGCAGACTAGTACCGAAAGAGTACTGGATTACCAAAAATAAATTTATCGAAAAGGATGCAAACAGCTTTGTTTGCATCCTTTTTTTTATCATCACACCAAGTGTTGGCTGATGATTGAAATCCCAGAATACAGAGATCAGAAATGACTGTCAAATAAATATATCACTAGAATTATATTGTGATCACATCACGATAACCTCCCCCAAAAAATAAAAAATCAAAAGGAACATTCCAGAACTTTTACGTACAAAACATTTAAAGATTATTTTTCAAATACTGGTTCAATCCGGGTATATGAATAAATGTCTCTAAACCAGGTAAAAACAAATTAAATATGTAGAAGTGATTGAAACAAAACCAACTTTAAAAAGAAAATAGATACTGCTCTGGTTATAAAAGAATTTTAATCATTTTTTGGGTAATAAATAAAATATAAATTAACCTTTTTTTACAATTATACTTATCTTTGATTAACCATATAATTATCAGCTCATATTGATAATTAATTGCTATTTGAGTTGCAAATTTGATTCACTCTGCTGTTTAATTTAAAATAATTTTTTTATGAAAAAATTCACATTATTGCTTGCTTTTTTTGTTCTTGGTTTGCAGGTCCTCATGGCCCAAACCAAGGAGATCTCAGGCACGGTGACCTCCGCTGATGATGGAGGGGCCATCCCTGGCGTATCTGTTTCTGTGAAAGGAACAACATTAGGAACTGTCACTGACATGGACGGGGTATTTAGGCTAAAAATTTCTCAGGATGCCAAATATCTCACTTTCAGCTTTGTTGGTATGGCATCTCAGGAAGTTGCCATAGGTAACCAAACTAAATTCAGTATTAAAATGGTTTCTGAAAACATTTCAGTAGATGAAGTGGTGGTTACTGCAATGGGTATTTCTAAAGAAAAGAAGGCTTTAGGATACGCTGTTGAAAATGTGGGTGGAGAAGAACTTTCCCAAGCCGCAAATACGAATCTGGGAACTTCACTTCAAGGTAAAGTTTCGGGTATTGAGGTTTCTGCATCTTCAGGTATGCCTGGTGCATCAACCAAAATTACGATTCGTGGATCCCGTTCATTTACGGGCAACAATGCTCCTCTTTACATCGTAGATGGAACACCAATTTCGTCAACTCCTGATGTTAGTACCGGAAACTCAGTTACCGGGGCTGACTATGCTGACAGAGCCTTGGATATTGACCCGGGGGATATTGAAAGCATCAATATTCTGAAAGGTCAAGCGGCTTCTGCATTGTACGGAATGAGAGCATCCAATGGTGTTGTCGTTATTACTACCAAAAGTGGGAAAGGTGCATCGAAAGGTAAACCACAATTATCGTTCACTTCAAACGTTGCATTTGATATAATTTCAACTATGCCCGAATTTCAATCGGAAT
Source organism: Prolixibacteraceae bacterium (assembly GCA_963678915.1). Classification (GTDB taxonomy): domain Bacteria; phylum Bacteroidota; class Bacteroidia; order Bacteroidales; family Prolixibacteraceae; genus Aquipluma. Next base: position 3,463,747 of record OY787458.1, on the reverse strand, counting down.
TTGCTCAAGGAACCGGTGGAAACTACAGTAATTCAGCATCAACCAGCTGGGGACCTAAAATCGCTGATCTTCCAAACGATCCAAAATTTGGAGGTAATACATCAAATACCTACACCAAGAAAGATGGTTTGCAACAAGGCAAATACTATGTCATTCAGCGTGCAAAAGCTGGTCTTGATCCATGGGCTGTTCCTGCAGTTTATGACAATGCAAAGGAATTTTTCCAAACAGGTCTGACTCAAAGCAATGCATTCAATATTGCTCAAGGATTTGACAAAGGGAATTTTTCAATCTCATTAGGGAATACAATGTCAAACGGTATTGTTCCGTCAACAGGACTTGACCGTTACAATGCTAAAATGGCTGCCGAAGCTCAATTAAGCAAAAACTGGAAAATGGGTTTCTCTAGTAATTTTATTACTTCAAAGCTTACGAAACAGACCTCGGCTAATAATGGTATTGTTGCTACTGTATATCCAGCACCTCCAAGTTATGACCTCAAAGGCATACCTTCATATATTAAAGGTGACCCATATACTCAGAATACTTATCGCTCAACTTCAGGATTTGATGCTGCTTATTGGGCTATTGATAACAATAAATTTACTGAAAGATCGCAACGTTTCTTCGGTAATGTTTATGCTGAGTACAATACCAACTTTAATACCGAAAACCAAAAATTGGTTGTTAAATATCAGTTGGGTGACGACGCTTATGCAACAAACTATAGTGATGTTTGGGGTTACGGACATGCCAATGCGAAAGGTGAAGTTGATCAATACAATTACACTGTAAACGAAATGAACTCGTTGATTACTGCTGCATATAACTGGAAAGTCAGCGATGATCTTACTTTAGATGCAGTTTTGGGTAACGAATGGGTTGAATATGCAAGAAAATACACCGAAGGATATGGTAAAGATTTCAACTTCTCAGGGTGGAATCACATTTCCAATGCTTCTGTTTACCAGGCATCTGAATCTTACCGTACCGAACGTACCATCGGAGTTTTTGGAAACTTATCATTAGCTTACAAAAACATGCTCTATTTAAATGCGACAGGTCGTAATGATATTGTATCAACTATGCCTCGCGACAATCGTTCATTCTTTTATCCTTCAGTATCTTTAGGTTGGGTATTTACTGAATTGCCTGCTTTGAAAAATGACATCTTAACCTATGGTAAATTCCGTTCATCTTATGCAGAAGTTGGACAGGCCGGTAATTATTACGCCAGCTATTTCAGTACACCAGCATATGGTGGTGGTTTCTCATCAGGAACTCCAATTCTTTATCCTATAAATGGAGTTGTTGCATATACTCCTAACTCAACTGTTTACGATCCAAATTTGAAACCACAGAATACCGCTTCTTATGAATTTGGAGTTGATCTTACATTCTTTAAAGGTTTGATAAACCTGAACTATACCTATTCCCGCCAGAACGTAAAAGATCAGATCTTCTCTGTTCCATTAGCTAGTTCAACCGGATCAGCAAGTCTGGTAACCAATGGAGGTTCTATCCATACTAATGCGCACGAGCTTACTTTAGGCGTTAATCCAATTAAGACGAAAAACTTCACTTGGGATTTTGGCTTTAACTTCTCAAAAATCGACAACTTTGTTGATAAACTTGCTCCAGGTGTAAACAGTATTTTCCTTGGAGGTTTTACCGAACCTCAGGTTAGAGCAGGTATTGGTGATAAATTCCCTGTAATTTATGGTATTAGTTTCTTAAGAAACGAAGCTGGACAGATTGTAGTTGATGAGGATGGTATGCCACAGTCAGGCGAAGAAAAAGTAATTGGAAAAGTTTCTCCTAATTTCAGATTAGGTTTCAATACCGCTTTTACCGTTTATAAATTCCGGTTGTCAGCTGTATTCGATTGGAAAAACGGAGGACAAATGTATAGTGGAACTGTTGGATTGCTTGACTATTACGGAAAAAGTAAACGCTCGGGCGACTTCCGCAAATCGGACTCATTTCTGTTTGAATTACCAGCTGTAAAAGTTACAGGAACTGATAGTAATGGAAAACCAACTTATGCGCCAAATGATATCCAAATAAAAGGATCTGATGCTCAAACATATTTCTCAAATATGAATAATATTTCAGAATCAATGATTTACGACAATTCATTCATAAAAATGCGCGAGCTTGCACTTAGTTATCCAATTGTTTCAAAATCAAGCATCAAAGTTAACTTGAATGTATTTGCAAGAAACATTATCGTTTGGTCAAAAATGCAAGGTCTTGATCCAGAGTCAACGCAAGGAAATAACAACATGAGTGGCGCTTTTGAACGCTTCTCTCTCCCCGGAGCTGCAAGCTATGGATTTGGCGTAAACTTAAATTTCTAAAATAAACAGGAAAATGAAAAAATATATTAACATAACCAAAGGATTCCTTGCAACATTCGCTTTATCTGCAGTTGTATTTTCATGCTCTGAAGATGCAATGGATAATATCAACAAGGATTTGAATCACACACAGGACGCTCCATCCAAGTTTATTATTGCCGACGTTATTACTTCAACTGCGTTCAACAATATTGGAGGCGATATCAATACTTACACTTCTGCTTACGTCGAACACGAAGTTGGAACTGACAATCAATTATACCGCGCAGAGCACAGACAAGGTGAACCTTCAGCCTCATCTACATTCAACAATGTTTGGGGTAACATTTACGGAACGCTGAAAAATGCTCGTTTGGTAATTGAAAAATGTTCAGCTGGTGGAAGCCAGGAAGGTAATCAGGTTACCAAAGGTGTTGCTGAAGTTTTGGCAGCATACAACTCGGGTATTATTGCTGATATGTTTGGAAATACTCCATGGAGTCAGGCCGCACTTCCATCAAAAACAGGAGCTCCTGTATTTATGAATCCTAAAATTGACACTCAAGAGGAAATTTACAAAGGAATTCTGAAATATCTTGACGATGCAATTACCGATCTTCAGGGTACTGATGCGCATGCCACAGGTCCACTTGGAACATATGATTTACTTTATGGTGGCAACAAAGCCAAATGGTTGAAATTTGCCTATGGACTTAAAGCACGCTATACAATGCACCTTTTAAAGAGGTCAACAAATGTTCAAACAACATTACAAACTGTTATTGACTGTGTTGACAAATCATTTAAATCTGCTGACGAACAAGCTGCATTTGCCATTTACGATGCCTCAAATCTGAACCCAACATTCGATTTCCAATGGAGTCGTGACGGTTTGGCTGCCAGCGAAAGCATGTCAGAAAAACTGATCGAACGTAATGACCCACGTTTACGTCGTGTATTTGTTGGTGCTGATTGGAACCAGGTTACTGGTGCTGATGATCCAAATTTCTACATGGCTCCAAATGGAGAAAATGACCAGGTAAAATATACTTATAATACGTCAGTGTTTGTATTTTCACAAACTGCTCCAACTTTAATGATGAGCTATCATGAAGTTCTTTTCCTTAAAGCTGAGGCACTCTGCCGTTTAGGTAAGGCTACCGATGCAGAAGCAGTATTGAAAAGTGCTGTTATTGCCGCTATTGCAAACACTGAAAATAGTGTTTCTGCAGCTATGAATGCTCCTTCGGTACTTTCATATGGCGGTCTTGCCGAAACAACTGATGCCATTACTCCTGCAGAGGCTGCCAGTTACTTTGACAATGATGTGAAACCATTATTTACAGTCAATCCATTGAAAGAAACGATGAACCAAAAATACATCTCGTTCTTCGGAGCTTCAGGTGAGTCAACTGAATGTTATAATGATATTCGCAGGTTAAAAGGCTTAGGCGAAAATCTTATTAGTCTAAAAAATCCAAATCAGTTCCCGCTTCGCTGCCCATATGGTAACGACGATACTACTACTAACCCGGAAGTTCAGGCTGCATTTGGCAATGGCCAGTATGTGTACACCGAACCCGTATGGTGGGCTGGCGGTAACAGATAATTAATGCGCAAGTTAGTCCTAAAATGCCATTATGGATTTATAGGACGAAACCGATAATTTAACAGGTGGTTTTAAGCTCAGGCTTGAAACCACCTGTTTTTTTAATTTTAATTTTTACTGATCTTCCACGATATACTTACTACAGCGCGAGCAAATAAACATTATTAGTGCAAACATTTGTAATCGCACCGTCTTATACAAGCTTTACTTCGTTTGCATGTAGATATCAAGCCAAATCTATATTTTTAAGGATTCCATTAACTAAATCATCAAGGTCAGAGGTGAGTGCTCTCTCCTCCTGATTCTCCTATTACTAGTCAATAAAGGGTTTCTGCTTCTCAGGCAATATTATCTTCTATTACAACGCTAACATCCTTTCTTTCGTGGTCTTTGCTATATTCGATTGTTTATGATTTAACCAATCAATATTACCTTGCTTTTCAAGCCAGTTACTAACTGTGCCCAATGGCTGCCATACTAAGCGCAGCAGCATTTATCACCAACAAACACTATACAGACACAATAAAAGAACAGTCCTTTCGCAAGCGTTTAAAGTACTCATCCTAATGTATTTCCTCCATCGTGTTACTCATTGTGTAAACCAGCTTGTAACCAGACAGTTTACATGCTACGACAATCATCATGCTTTTTAATGACTATTATCAACAAGGGCTTGTCTATATAAAAAAAAATAAATATCAAATTTTGTTAATATATTTTAACATTTTTTTACATTAGAGGCAAAATGCTAAAAACATAAAAGGGGGAGGTTATTCTTTATAAGTATTTTACGGTTTGTTTTAAGGAGATGTAATAAAATATGTTTGGCCAATATATATATATCATTTATCTGGCCCGATGCCTGTGTGATCTGAAGCAGTTTAATTTAAAATAATTCTCTATGAAAAAAATCGCGTTATTGCTTGCATTTTTTGCCATTGGTTTGAACGTCGTTCTGGCGCAGACCAAAGAAATCACCGGCAAGGTTACTTCTGCCGACGACGGAGGAACGATGCCAGGAGTATCAATCTCGGTCAAAGGCACCTCCATTGGTACCATTACCGATATGGATGGTAAATTCAGTCTGAAAGCGCCCGCTGATGCGAAAACGCTTATCTTCTCCTTTGTTGGTATGACCACCCAGGAAATTGCGGTTGGAAACCAATCGGTTATTAATGTTCAGCTTAAATCGCAGGACATTTCGGTTGACGAGGTGGTAGTTGTTGGTTACGGAACCCAGAAAAAAAGAGACGTAACCAGTTCTATTTCCAAAGTTAAGGGAAATGATCTTGCCGATAAAGCAAGTTCAAGTTTTGTACAACAATTGGCAGGTCGTGCAGCTGGTGTGCAAATCACCTCAAGTTCAGGTGACCTGAGTACCCCTCCAAACATTACCATTCGTGGTGTTAACACAATCTCTTCAGGTTCACAGCCTTTAATCGTAATTAATGGTGTACCTTCTACTTCAGGAAATATCGGAGGTTCATACACGAACAACAACCCATTGGCTGACATTAACCCTTCCGACATCGAATCACTCGAAATCCTGAAAGATGGTGCTGCAACAGCAATCTACGGTTCGCGTGCTTCAAATGGTGTTATCCTGATAACAACAAAAAAAGGGAATGTACAAAAAACGAAAGTGACTTACGATGCATGGTTTGCCAGCTCAAAAGCATCAGATCTTTACGACTTACTTAACGCCGAACAATTTGTTACCATTGCAAACGAAAAATATAAAAACAATGGATCAACAGTTGTACCAGCCGTTATGGATGCTGAAAAAACAAATACAAACTGGAACGACTACGTATTCAGAACTGGAAATCAGCAAAGCCACAACCTTTCGGTTGCCGGAGGTAGCGACGAAACTCAGTTCTATATCTCGGCAGGTTACAGCGATCAGCAAGGTATTGTAGTAAACAATAGTTTCAAACGATATACATTCAACGGTAATGTTGATCAGAAACTGCTGAAATGGTTGAAAGCCGGATTCTCGTTTAACGGTTCGTACCAGAACAATACTGGCCCAATCAAGGGAACCAACAGCCTTTCGGACAACATGTACGCAACAACCCGTATGCTTCCTAACGTGAAAGTTTATGATTCGACACACCCTACCGGATATAATATTGATGTTTTAAGTCCAAAAAGTTTGGGTCGTGGTGCCAATACAATTCCAATCGACTTAACTGTTCCGAACATCATGTGGGTTTTGAAAACCAACGTTCAGAAGAATGAATCGTACCGCATTATGCCAACCGCTTATGCTGAATTTACTCCACTTAAAGGCTTAGTTTTAAAAACATTGGTTGGAGCCGACATCTCGTTACTCGACAACCTGTATGCCTGGTATCCTGAAAGTGGTGATGGTCAAGGCTATAAGGGATTAATCAGCGAAACCAACTATACCCGTAAACGCTGGACCTTCCAAAATATCGCTTCATACAAAACTACTTTGTTTGAAAACCACAACCTCGATTTTACAGCTGTTAGCGAATGGTCGAAATATACCTATCGTTCAGTAAATGCCGGTGCTCAGGATATGTCAAGTTCATTCTTCATGCCTTACATTATTTCAAGCACATACAACACTCAGTCATCTGGTGGGGATTATACTCACAACGGAATTGCTTCATACATGTTCCGTGTAAACTATAACTATAAAAACACATACTATCTTGGAGGTTCTGTTCGCCGCGATGGTCTTTCAAAACTGCCATCAGCAAACCAATTTGGTACCTTCTATGGTGCATCTGCTGCTATCCGGCTTTCAGAACTGGGCTTCTGGAATGGTATTAAAAATGTAGTTAACGATTTCAGATTGCGCGGTAGTTATGCCCAGGTTGGTAACGACGATATCGGAAACTTTACTTACCTCGATACCTTCACCTCTCAGTTGTATGGCTCGCAAACAGGTATTTCGTATTACCAAACCGGAAATCCGAACCTGAAATGGGAAAAACAAAACATAATTGACTTTGGTGCCGATTTGTCTTTATTCAATAAAGTTAATATCACTATGGCTTATTGGAAGAAAAAGAATACCGATATTGTTCTTGATGCACCAACTCCTCCATCATTGGGTATCCCATGGAACCGGATCAGCCAGAACGTAGGATCGGTTGAAAACAACGGTATTGAATTGGAAATCAGCGGAAATATTGTTAAAACAAAAGATTTCAGTTACAATGCATCGGTCAACTTCTCGACCCAGCACAACAAGGTAACCAAGCTTTTAAGCGACATGAAATACGAACATTACATCATTCGTGAAGGCGAATCGATGAGAGCACTTTATGGTTTCCAATATGAAGGTGTTAACATGGCTAACGGATTCCCAATGTATAAAAAAGCTGACGGAACAATTATCCAGGGAAATCCAGCCGACAGCAAATACTATATTTACAATTCATCAAACCCGGGAACATTAGGCGCTGTCAGCAGTTTAACTGCCGACGATAAAGTTGTTTTGGGCAACACTATTCCTGCATGGTTTGGAGGTTTGGACAATACCTTTAAATATAAAAACTTCGATTTAAACATATTCCTCCGCTTCTCAGGAGGTAATAAAATTGCCAATGTTACCCGCCGCGATTTATTGAATATGTATTTCCAGAACAATGGAACTGAAATTCTTGACCGCTGGCAAAGTGCTTCAAATCCAGGTAACGGACAGGTTCCAATTATCATCTACGGAAAAGGTAACTTCCTGAACCTCGAATCTGATGGTTCGTCTCGTTGGGTTGAAAAAGGCGATTTCTTAAAGTTGCAAAACATTGCTCTTGGTTATACATTGCCAAAAGCTTTGACCGAAAAAATGACTTTAAGCCAGGTGAGATGTTATGTGCAGGCTCAAAATCTACTGACTATAACCAAATATACAGGGTTAGATCCTGAAGTATATACCACTGCACTTGGCGTGGATTGGAACGGAAATCCTCAACAAAGAAGCTTCACTTTCGGTATTAGCGTGGTATTTTAATCATTAAAAATTAGATCTTATGAAACGAAATAGAATATTCAAAATATTTAGTATCGGTATTGTCACCTCTATGCTGTTTATTACCGCATGTGAAAAAGATGTACTTGAATTAATGCCACTGAATTCTGTAGGATACGAAGATGCATTCAAAACTCCGGCAATGTGCGAACTTTCGATGGTTGGATGTTATGATGCAGCTCAGAGCGGATATTATCCAGGCAATAACCAGCGTCGTGGTTATCCTTTTGGCGCCGCATCTATTGAACAAGGTGACATGCGTGGTGAAGACATGCTCAATGTTCAGGCCTTTTTTGCCATAACTTATGGCAGTACCTACGGAACATCGTCTCCAAACGGCCAGGCTCTTTGGGAATGTACTTACCAAATGATTAATAAGATTAACATTTGTATTGAAGGATTCCAGTTGGCTGCTACAAAAGGAACTATAACCGATGCTAAAGCCAAAGAATATGAAGGTGAGGCCCGTTTTTTAAGAGCATTAGGCTATCATGAACTTCTTATTCATTTTGCACGCCCGTTCAAAGAAACTACCGATGGCTCACATTTGGGCGTTCCGTTGAACATTGTTCCTATCAATTCAATCGAAAAGGTTGAAGCTGCAAAAAGCGCCGGACGTGCTACAGTAAAACAAGTTTACGATCAGATCCTTCAGGATTTGGACTATGCAGAAGCTAACTTACCTGCAACCAGAACTGGCGGATTGAAGATTTCTCGTGCCACGAAGGGAGCTGCTATTGGTGCAAAAACCAGAATTTATCAACACCTTGGAAATTCAGCAAAAGTAATTGAAGAGGCTGCAAAAATTGTTAATTCTTCATTTGAAAGTACTGTTGGTGGCTATAAACTTACTGCAAGTCCGGATGGACCATTTACGAACAACAGCGGAAATACAGAATCGATGTTCTCGGTTGAAAATACAGAATTGGATAATGCCACTGTGAACGGATCACTCTCTCAATTCTATACCAGCGTTCGTTCCCTCGTTTGTATTAGTCCGGTCATTTATAACGCCGATTTCTGGGTAGCTGCCGATAAACGCAGAACTTTGCTAATTACAAACAGTACTGCCTATAGTTCGAAAGCTCCATACTGGTCGAATAAATACCAGGGAAAAGAAAAAATGACCGACTGGGCTCCTATTCTTCGTTATGCCGAAGTGTTGTTGAATTATGCCGAAGCTGAAGTAAGAACAAATGGAAAAACTCAATTGGCTGTCGATTTGTTGAACAAAGTAAGAAACAGATCGGTAACCGATGCTGCCAGCCAGTTTACGCTCGCAAGTTTTGCTGATGCTCCAAGCTTAATGAAAGCGATCTTAAACGAACGCAGAATAGAATTCCTGGGAGAAGGTCGTCGTTGGTCTGACATTCACCGTCTGGCAAAAGATCCTGTTTACTTTGTGGCAGGAAATCCTGGAGTTTCAGGTGTTCCTGCAAAAGCAAACTTTGGGAACTTAGCTACCACAACCTGGAATCCGGCAAGTGGCGTTGTAAGTCCTTCAGTTTTAACAATCCTTCCTTACGATTACAGCGATAAGCGCTATGTGTTCCCAATTCCAGATTCTGAAACTTCAACTAATCCGAAGTTAAAAACACAGCAAAATCCGGGTTGGTAATAACGTAAAAGGTTTAGCAAAAACCTTCTGTGAAATAAAAATGGCCTGCTCTTTACGATTGAGCAGGCCATTTTCTTTTTCTATAATATTTCCTGAAAATCAGACCTTCTGGATTGCGGCATTAAACCGAAACCCGATACCATGCAGATTCAGTATTTTTATACTTTCGTCGCCACCCAGGTATTTGCGTAAACGCGAAATAAAAACATCGAGACTGCGACCAAGGTAATAATCATCCGATCCCCAGACCTGGATCAGTATATCCGACCGGCTCAGCACTTTATTCGGGTTGTCGCAGAAATAACGTAATAATTCAGCCTCCTTATAAGTCAATGTTTTTCGGTAACCATTATAATCCAGGATTAAGCTGTCGAAATAAAAATTGAATTTTCCGACTTTATAATAATTCTGATCGCTGCCGTTTTCGTTTACAACAAGACTTCTTTTCAGGAATATCCGGATTTTTAAAAGCAACTCTTCCATACTGAAAGGCTTGGTAATGTAATCGTCGCCACCAATGGTAAGTCCTGTAATACGGTCTTCGGTCATCGAACGGGCAGTCAGAAAAATGATCGGAACATGATCATCTGTTTCCCTGATTTCCCTGGCTAAGGTAAAACCATCTTTTTTAGGAAGCATTACGTCGAGCAAACAGAGGCTAAATTTTTCCGATTTAAAAATTTTCATTGCTGAATCACCGTTATCGGTGGCTGTTACAACATAGCCATTCTGTTCCAGATTATCCTTGATAATAAAGTTTAAGGTTTGGTCGTCTTCAACCAGCAAAATTCGCTCGCCCTGATAGTTCATTTTGTTGAGTTCTTTATTTCTACGATAAAGGTACTGCCTTTCCTCGAATTTTCGATTACTTTTATACGCCAACCATGCCTCAACACAATTTTTTTCACATAATCCAAACCCAGACCGAATCCTTTAACGTCGTGGACATTGCCGGTAGGAACCCGGTAAAAACGATTGAATATTTTTTTCCGGTCACTGGATGAGATTCCAATTCCGTTGTCCTCAAACAATATGGCGTAATGCTTTCCTTTTTCCGTTAACCGGATAACAATTTCAGGAACGACATCGCAATACTTGATAGCATTATCGAGTATGTTAAAAATCAGATTCGAGAAATGAAGCTTATCTGCCCTTATTACGGCCTCGTCAACAGTCGATTCAAAACCGATGGAATACTCGCGACCATTCTGACTGTTTCTAAACTCCAGTATCGATTCAGAAATAAAAGTGTTCAACTCTACTTCGTCAAGGTTAAGCTGTAGCTTGGTCTTTTCGATTGTTGCCATTTGAAGCAACTTTTCAACATGGGCAGAAAGTCGTTTGTTCTGTTGCCCAACAATTTTCACATACTCGGCCAGGCGGTCGGGCTGCTCGCAAATTTTTGGACTAGCTAAGACTTTAGCTGCCAAATCGATGGATGCGATTGGCGTTTTAAACTCGTGAGTCAGATTGTTAATAAAATTCTTTTGTATTTCGCTTAATTGTTTCTGCTTAATAATCACATAAACAGCATATCCGAAGAAAATAACTACAAAAAACAGGATTCCGTTCATGAAATACCAGATCATCAGTCTGGAGTTATAAAACTCTGATCTATCGGGGAAATGAACACCAAAATAATAGGTAAATTTTTCGCAGGTTGGCAGAGTGCATATCTTTTTCTTCTTCTCCGGCTTCGAATTTAACTTTTTGTTATACTGCCTGTCGTACATTATTTCTTCCATGCTGCACGATGTCGAATCGACACTTCGGGCCGGTTGCATTGCCGAAGGAACTGAATCGGACCGGATTATGTTGCCATGAATCATTCGCTGCGTATTACAATCGTAGATTCCATATTCATAAGTCACATTCAGATTCCTTTTCTTGAACTCAGTTGCCAAAAAATGCTCAAGTAACTTAGGATCAATTACGTCGTTAACGTTAACCACGTAATAATTATTCGAGATTTGTTCAACCTGGGTTCCTTCGTTCAGCTTCACATCCCGATGAAATAGCTTTGCATTGTATTCGTTAATCTGGCTGGCAACATTTCGGAGCGCACTGGTAGTTAACTGATGGAACTGCCTTTCATTCAGATCGTAAGAATTCTTCAGAAACAGAAATTGAATCGTCAGAATTCCCACGACGGAGATGGTTGCCATTATAATTACGAAGCCAATCGAATTCCTTTTCATTTTTTGAGCGATGTATCAGTTTTATAACACGAAACTAGTCAAAAAATGAACCTGTTTTATACATTAACATCTCATTAACAAAACTTTGATTGCCGTTAACACGAATTGAAAAAAACGTTTTTTAGATTTGTTGTAATTAGTGGACAATAAATAAAATTGAATTTTAACTTTGAATCGGTTTTTGAAAAGTCTTATCATATTTTTAAAATATACTTATGAAAATCTCATTTTCCCTTTTATTGGCATTGGTATTATGTCTGCCGTTTGTAAATCAGGCCCAGACATCAAAATCAAGAATTGCATTTGAAAAATTGCAACATAATTTTGGAACCTTCAAAGAAGAACTGGGAATCCAAACTGTTGCATTCAATTTTAAAAATGATGGAACCGCTCCTCTAATCCTGAACAATGTTCAGGCTTCCTGTGGCTGTACAACTCCGGAATGGACAAGAGAACCTGTTGCCCCCGGCGCTAAAGGCTTAATCAAAGTCAGTTATGATCCACGAAACAGGCCAGGCGTTTTCAATAAAACCATTCGGGTGAGCTCGAATGCAGAAAATGCTGATGTTGTGCTTACTATTCAGGGAGAAGTTACCCCGCGAGCCAGAACTGTTGAAGAAGATTATCCTACACAAATAGGACCGCTTCGCGCAAAGACTAATTATATCGCTTTCCCGTCTATCAAAGAAAATCAAATAAAAAAGGATAGTACTGAAGTTATTAATACAACTGATCAACCTGTTCTTTTAAGTTTTAAAACTCCACCACCTCACCTAAATGCTGTTTTTAAACCCGCTAAACTTGGTCCAAAGCAAAAAGGATATATTGTTGTTACATTTGATGCTACAAAAATTAAAACTTATGGTTTTATAAGTCACCGTATTTACCTGAATGTTGATGGACAAGACGATTACCGTAACTCCATCGCTGTTAGCACCACATTAGAGGAAGATTTTTCGAAATTAAGCGCTGAAGACCTGAAAAATGCACCTGTTGTTTCGTATGATTCAGAATCTTTCGATTTTGGCGACATCAAACCAGGCTCCAAGAATGAACATGTATTCAGTCTGAAAAACGCCGGTAAGAAAGATCTTATTATTCGCGACGTAAAAAGCTCGTGCGGATGTACTGCAGTTTCTCCATCAAAAAATATTGTTCCTTCAGGCGAAAACGTTCCGTTGAAAGTTGTATTTGATTCTACCGGAAAAAGTGGCCGCCAGAACAAAACAATTACGGTTATTACCAATGACCCTAAAAATCCGACAACTGTTCTGAGAATCTCAAGTAATATTGTTGCTCAGTAGCATATAAAATACTAATTAAGAGCCGGTTCAGTACATTGGACCGGCTTTTTTTTACTCCAGTCTAAAGAATTCAATTATTATCAGGTTAAATTTCTTTGTACATCGTTACATTCGCATAAAATTATAAAATCATGATTGGAGATCAATCACACTCACATATCGAAAACGATCCTGAATATATGGGACTAAATGTTAATGAAGGAGTTGAACCACTTCCTTCGGTTAGCGAAGATTCGGTTAAACGATTCCTGAAGAACAAGAAAAAGCGCACGTTATCGGTGGCTCAATACGTCGAAGGAATACTCAACAGTGACATTACAATACTGAGTCAGGCGGTAACATTAGTTGAAAGTTCGAAACCCGAACATCAGGAAATAGCACAGGAAATCATTGTAAAGTGCCTGCCTTTCTCCGGAAATTCAGTTCGGATTGGAATCACGGGTGTGCCTGGTGTTGGGAAAAGTACTTTTATCGAAGCAATGGGCAAGCACATCACTTCGAAGGGAGAAAAACTTGCTGTTCTGGCCATTGATCCCAGCAGCGAACGTACGAAAGGAAGTATTCTGGGCGATAAAACCCGTATGGAAGACCTTTCGACTGACCCGTTGGCGTACATTCGTCCCAGTCCATCTGCAGGATCTCTTGGTGGGGTTGCCCGTAAAACCCGCGAAACCATTATTTTGTGCGAAGCAGCGGGCTTCAACAATATTTTCATCGAAACGGTTGGCGTAGGTCAAAGCGAAACTGCCGTTCATTCGATGGTTGATTTCTTCCTTTTGCTTATGCTGGCAGGTGCTGGCGACGAACTTCAGGGAATAAAACGCGGAATTATGGAGATGGCCGACGCGATCACTATTAACAAAGCTGACGGAAATAATATTGAAAAAGCCGGATTAGCGCGTATTCAATACCAAAATGCACTACATTTATTCCCGGCTACTGAATCGGGATGGAAACCCAAGGTTTTAACCTGTTCGGCGTATATGAAAACCGGCATCAGCGAAATCTGGAATACGATTGACGAATACATGACAATAACAAAAGGCAGCAATTATTTTCAACATCGAAGAAATGATCAATCAAAATTCTGGATGTATGAAACTATTAACGAGCAGCTTAGGAATAATTTCTACCAGAATGAAAAAATTAGAACATTAATGGAAGAAACCGAATCTAAAGTTTTGAAAGAAGAAATCTCATCCTTTGTCGCCGCTAAAAAGTTACTGGATGTTTACGATCAAATCAGGAGAAATATATAAACCCAACTTTAAATAATCAGATTAATGAGAAATGTATTAATAATTTTAGCATTTGCTTTAGCCACCTTCGCGTGTCAGTCGGCAAAAGATGAGTATTCAGTTAAGGGCTCGATAGCCGGCGTGGAAACCGGTAAAGTTTACCTGCAGAAGGTTGTCGATGGTCAGCCGCAGAGCGTTGATACTGCAGATCTTGTCGGTGGAAAATTTTCGTTTAAAGGCAAAATGGAAACTCCAGATATCCGTTTTCTCCGCCTGAATGACAATGAATATTTCGCACAATTCTTCCTCGATAATTCCAACATTACCATTACCGCAAATAAAGACAGTTTGCGCAATACCAAAATTACAGGTTCACCAACTCACGATGTTTTTAAAATTTACATTGCCGAAATGGAAAAGCTGAACAAGGAAGTAATGGCTCTTCAGGAAAAATACCAGAACGCGATGTCGGTGAACAACACCGAAACTGCTGAAAAAGCAAAGATTGATTATCAGGCTATGATCGATAACAACAAGGTTTACACAAAAAACTTTGTGAAAGAACACGCCAACTCGGTAGTTTCGCCATATATTACTCTTTTTCAGCTGGCTAACCAACTCGATGGTTCAGAGTTGGATTCAATTGTCAGCAAATTTACTCCTGAACTCAGCAAATCGGAATATGTAGTAAAACTGAAAGAGATTATTGAAGAGCAGAAAAAGACAGCCATTGGCGCGCTGGCTCCTGATTTTACAATGAACGATCCTGAAGGCAAACCTATTCAGTTATCATCGCTTAAAGGCAAAATCGTTTTAGTTGATTTTTGGGCATCATGGTGTGGCCCTTGCCGTCAGGAGAATCCGAATGTTGTAAAAGTTTACCAGCAATTTCACGGTAAAGGGTTTGAAATTCTTGGCGTTTCGCTCGACCGGACTAAAGAAGATTGGCTAAAAGCTATTAAAGACGATAATTTAACCTGGCTTCACGTTTCAGACTTACAATATTGGCAAAGCGCTGCTGCCCGGTTGTATGGAGTAAATGCAATCCCACAGTCATTCCTGCTCGATAAAGAAGGTAAAATTATTGCCAAGGGACTTCGAGGAGACCAACTTGCAAAGAAATTAGCGGAAGTTTTACCCAATTAATTTTCCGAAAATTATAATACAGAAAAGCCGCACAATGCGGCTTTTCTTGTATCGGGATGCTAAAAAACTTAACGCACATTTTATCTTTACGAAGAACTTTTCGCCGTTCGGGCGTGTTATTTATGCTGTTTGATTTTAACTTAAGAATCCATCAATTATGAGTTACGACTTAATAGTAATAGGCAGCGGACCAGGAGGATACGTTGCAGCAATCAGAGCCGCACAACTGGGCTTAAAAGTTGGTGTTGTTGAAAAAGAAAATCTGGGTGGAATCTGCCTCAACTGGGGATGTATTCCAACAAAATCGCTTCTGAAAAGTGCTCAGGCACTGGAATATGCCAAACATGCAGCCGATTACGGAGTTTCAATTTCAGGAGAAGTTAAGCCTGATTTTGAAGCAATGGTAAAACGAAGCCGAAATGTTGCCGACGGTATGAGCAAAGGCATTCAGTTCCTGTTCACAAAAAATAAAATTGATGTTATTCACGGAACTGGCCGCTTAATCGACAAAAATACGGTAGAAGTAACCGACGAAACCGGAAGCAGAGCATTGCATCCGGCTAAAAATATCATTTTAGCAACCGGTGCCCGTTCGCGCGAGTTACCGAACCTGGAACAGGATGGGGAAAAAATTATTGGTTACCGCGAAGCCATGACTTTGCCCAAACAACCTAAGTCGATGGTTGTAGTAGGTTCGGGGGCAATTGGCAGCGAATTCGCCTATTTTTATCAAAGCATAGGTACCGAAGTTACCTTGGTTGAATACATGCCGAACGTAGTTCCGAATGAAGACGAAGAAGTTTCGAAAACACTAGAACGATCGTTTAAAAAACTGAAGATGAAAGTCTTGACCAATGCTTCGGTTGAAGCGGTTGACACTTCGGGCGAATTGTGCAAAGTGACTGTAAAGACTAAAAAAGGCGAAGAAATAATTGATGCTGAGATCGTTTTGTCAGCTGTAGGTATTGCTCCAAACATTGAGAATATCGGACTGGAAGATTTAGGCATCGAGCTAGATAAAGGAAAAGTTAAAGTCAACGAATTCTGCCAAACGAATGTTGACACTGTTTATGCGATTGGCGATATTATTGCCGGACCTGCACTTGCACACGTTGCATCGGCCGAAGGAATACTTTGTGTTGAGAAAATTGCAGGATTAAACCCACATCCAATTGATTATTCAACCATTCCGGGCTGTACTTATACTAATCCTGAAATTTCTTCAGTTGGAATGACCGAGCAAAAAGCCCGTGAAAAAGGATATGATATTAAAGTTGGTAAATTCCCATACTCGGCCAGCGGAAAAGCAAGTGCTGCAGGGCAAAAGGATGGGTTTGTAAAACTGATATTCGATGCAAAATATGGCGAACTTTTAGGGGCTCATATGATTGGCGGCAACGTTACCGAGATGATTGCAGAACTCGTAGTTGCTAAAAAACTGGAGATAACCGGACATGAACTCATCAAATCAATCCACCCGCATCCAACAATGAGTGAAGCAATTATGGAAGCTGCTGCTGCTGCTTACGACGAAGTCATTCATTTATAGATTCAGAAAAACAATACCTCTTTGATTTTAGAATTAGTCATGTAAGTGTTTTTTAATCATATTAAACTTTCGTACACAAACCCGATATTGCCTATCGGGTTTTGTTTTATTCGAACAATAAAGTTCAGTGGTAGAATATTCTTAATCGATTGATTTTCAGGCATATTATTTTTTACAAGTCATAAATATTTATATTTTTGTCGCGATTTAACCTTTAAATATGTCGTATGAATAGACTAGCTGTGTTGATTTCAGGTGCTTTGCTGTTGACATCTACTGCTTTTGCAGGTGGAATTTTAACGAAAACGAACCAAAGTGCGCAATTTGTGCGCATGCTCTCCAGAAATGCCTCAACCGATCTTGATGCGGTTTATTATAATCCCGCCGGTTTAACTCAAATGGCAAACGGATTCTACTTCGCGTTCAATAACCAAAGTATCTTTCAAACCACTACCATCAATAGTGAATACCCCTTATTGCACAATTCGGAATACAAGGGAGAAACAAATGCTCCGGTTTTTCCATCAGCATTTGCTGTATATAAAACTGATAAATGGGCTTTCTCTGCCGGATTTGGCGTGAATGCAGGAGGAGGAACTACAAAATTCGACCGTGGATTGCCTTCTTTTGAGAAACAGATCGCCGGTTTGGTTCCAGCATTATCCGGGTTAAGTGCACTTGGCTATCCGGTGACTGATTACAATGTCGACATTGCGTTTGAAGGTTCTTCTGTATTCTGGGGAATTCAGGGAGGCGCCACTTATAAGGTCAACAAAATTTTATCCGTTTATCTTGGTGCCCGTTATGTTCCTGCTGTAAATACTTATAACGGAAGCATTACTAACATTCAGTTAGGGACGGCCGGAAACATGAAAAGCGGAACAACTTATCTTGCCAGCGCAGCAGCAGCAGCCTCGGTAAAAGCTCAGGTAACTGCAGGTGCAGCCGCAAGTTTACAACCACTTGTGTCGGGTGGAGCCGGATCGATGACACTTGCCCAGGTTCAGGGTGCCGGATTAATCACCGCAGCTCAGCGTGCTCAACTCGAAGGTGGACTGCTACAACTCGGACTCTCTTCAGCGCAAGTAAGTGCAATGTCGGTAGCATCAGCACAAACTACTTATTCATCATCTTCGGCTTATCTGGCAGGAACTGCAGCTTCATTAACGGCCAAAGCTCCCGCACTGGCCGACAAACATGTTGACGTAAAGCAAACCGGAGGTGGTGTAACTCCGATTATTGGTGTTGATATTAATCTTGAGAAACTCAATATCGGTTTAAAATACGAACACATGACTATCATTGGTCTGACCAACGAAACTGTTGTTGATGGTACCGGTTTATTTCCTGACGGACAAAAAACAAACAGCGACATACCTGCAATTCTTGCCGGCGGCGCCAGTTACCAGATCAACGACAAACTTAAAATATCAGGATCAGGCAACATTTTCTTCGACAAAAATGTAAACTGGGGAAAAAATGTATATCTGCAGGAACGTACCATCGATAAAAACTTTGTAGAACTGTCATTGGGTGCTGAATACAAGCTGACTGATAAATTTGCTTTAAGTGCAGGATATATGAATACAAATACCGGAGTTAGCAAACAATTCCAGAGCGACTTTAGCTTCAGTAACGACTCGTACACCACCGGTTTAGGTTTTCAATGGAATATTAACGACAGACTGGTTCTCGATGCCGGGATGATGCTTACCACCTATAAAACCGATACAAAAACCTTTACAGAGCCTGCCCCAATTGGCACATACAACGAAACTTACACCAAAGATACTTTTACCATGGCCTTCGGTATTGGTTATAAGATCTTTTAATAATTGATTTTCTCAAGCACGGAAAGGTGTCTGGAATAATCCAGGCACCTTTTTTTATGTCCGCTTCAATAAACTTTGCCAATTGAATTAACCAAAACATTGAACTATCTTTAAATCGAATTAGTCGAGGCTACAATTTAAAGTGAATTTCCCTGTTTATTTAGTGCCATTAAAAATCATGGATATTTCTAATGCCGGAATGACATGAAAACATTACGAATTCAAATTCAGGTTATATTACTGACCGTCTGCATTGCTACTGCAGTAATTGTTTCGGGCTATCTGGCTTACCAAAGCCTGTCAAAAATTGTTGATACGATACACAAAGAAGCTCGCCCCGACTTAAAATTGCTCCTGATTAAAGATATTGCCGCTGATTTAAGCGAGGTTGAAAATACCATCAGGCTATACAGCCTTACCGGCAATTCCTCGTTTGCCCGCTCCTACCGGCAGTTGGGTGATTCCATTCAGCGAAAACTGAACATGCTCTCCGAATACTCCATTCCGGGATCTGAGGAAATTTCGCACATCGATTCCATTTCGTTATTTGCCAATCGCAAACTGATCGTCTGGGATAAAATCAGGGCTCTTCACCGTTCCAAAACCGATACACACAACTCATTCTCGAACCTGTACTCCAAAATCGATACGGCAATCATTCAACCCGACACCATCCGGTTTAAGGCTGAACCGAAGAAAAGCTTCTTCAAACGCATATTTGGCAAAAGAGATACAACCACCAAACAACCCGTAATTATCGACAAATCGAAGGAAAAAGAAATAATCAAAAAAGAGATTGCGGACATCGAAGAACAGATATCGACTCAAACCAAGCAGCTGCAGAGCCGCGAAGCTGCATTGTTCGAGCAAAACATTAAGGTGACGCAGGAACTTAACAGGCACATTGAAAGCCTTGAAGCCAGCGAACGAAAACATCTGGAAAACAAAACCAGGGAAGTTGATCAAATGGCCGACAAAACTTATCGGGGAATGGCTGCTTTCTCCATTGCCGCAGTAATATTCCTGATCCTGATTCTTATTTTGATCTTCCGGAACCTTCAGAAAAACAGGGTTTATCAGCAAGTACTGAAAAAAGCAAAAGCCGAAGCCGAAAGCCTGGCAAAAGCCAAAGAGATGTTTGTGGCAACAGTAAGTCACGAAATGAGAACACCGGTAAACGCCATTTATGGGTTAACCGGTCAAATGCTTCGGAAAACCGGACCAACCGAGATGGTCAACGATCTGAAAGTAGTTCACAAATCAGCCGAACACCTTATTACCTTGGTAAACGACACGCTCGACTTCTCGAAAATCGAATCGCAAAAACTAAAGATTGAACAAATTGATTTCTTACCCGACGAAATACTGAATGAAATTCAAATTCTCCATAAAGAGTCGGCGCAAAAGAAAGGCATAAACCTGATTATCAGCAACAAAACTGACAAAGATTTAGTACTGAAAGGCGATCCAATACGCCTGAAGCAAATCCTGATCAACCTGATTACCAATGCGATTAAATTCACGCAACAGGGGCAGGTTACCTTATCGGTTTCAGGAGAAGATATATCGCCCCGAACCTATAAATTACACATCGAAGTTGAAGATACCGGAATCGGAATTTCAAAAGAAGACCTCAACCTCATTTTTGATGAGTTTGTGCAAGTGGGAAGCGATCTCACCCAAAAGCAGCGCGGTGCCGGACTCGGACTATCGATAGTGAAAAAGCTGGTTCTTCTTCAGGATGGCGAGATTAGTGTGGAAAGCACTCCCGGCAAAGGAACCCGCTTCATTTTGCAGATTCCTTTCCGCCCCGGTAATCCTGAAAATGTCATCCGTATTCAGTCTGAACAGCTGCAGGCGCCTTCCTGGTTTGCAAATCTTCACTTCTTGATTGTTGACGACGAAGAATTTAACCTGTACCTCATCAGGAATATCCTGAATAACTGGGGCGTTTCGTACACCGAAGCCCATAACGGACAGGAAGCCGTTGAGCTGGCCAGTAAAACAACTTTCGATATGATCCTGATGGACATTCGAATGCCTATATTGGATGGATTTGAAGCTGCACAACAAATTTTACGACAGAACCCCACTGCTCTGATCATCGCATTAACAGCCACCACAAAACCGGAAGATATTCATAAGATTAGCCAGGCCGGAATGCATGCCTTTTTACCCAAACCATTTCCCGAAGAAGATCTGATCAGCACGATCTTAAAACTTATTCCTGAAAAAATGAGTACTGCAGAGGTGAAAATTAATGGGGATGAACTGATTGACATGAAAGAACTGGAACGTATTGCCGGAGGCGACAAAGCATTCCTGAACGAGATGCTCCGTATTTTCATTCGTTCGAGCGAAGAAGCAATGGTTAAATTCAGGCAAAATATTCAGAACTCCGATCGAATTGCGCTTGCAGAGATTGCCCATAAACTTGCTGCGCCATCAAAACATATGCATGCCACTACACTTTATGACCATCTCAAAAAGCTCGAAAATTCAGCAGAAAGCTTGAATTCCACTGAAATTGAAGAACTTATGATGATCATTGAAGACGAAATAAACCAAATAAATCTGTTCCTGAAACAGAAACTTGAAGGCAGCTAAATTTTCTTTTTGAAATTTTTCTCAAAATGAGAATGAATGCCACTGATTCAGCAAAAAACTTATTACCTTGCCATTACCGATTGAGGTTAAGAATTACCAAACCATAAAATGCCCGAAAAAGCTTTCAAAATATTTGTAGTTGAGGATGATGAATGGTACAACCGCTTGTTGGTTCATACCTTATCACTCAATCCCGATTACGAAATTCAGTCGTTTTCTACAGGCAAGGATTGCCTCGCAAACCTGCATCAGGAACCCGATGTTGTTACGCTGGATTATCGCCTCCCCGACATGAAGGGGCTGGATGTTCTAAAGCAAATCAAAGAAATTAATGAGGATGTACAGATTATCCTGATTTCGGAACAAGACGACATTGAAGTGGTAGTCACCCTGCTGCAAAGCGGAGCTTTCGATTACATCGTCAAATCGAAGGACATTCGCGAAAGATTGCTGAATACGGTGAATAACATCAGGCAGGGAAGTAACCTGAAAAGGGAAATCGTGACTCTCAGGCAGGAAGTAAAACAGAAATACACCCACCAAAATACCATTATAGGCAACAGCGTTGCCACCCGTAAAGTGTACGAGCTGATAGAGAAAGCCATTCGCACCAACATTACTGTAACCATAACCGGAGAAACAGGAACTGGCAAAGAACTGGTTGCCAAGGCCATACATTACAGTTCGGGCCGGTCGAAACAGCCGTTTGTTCCTGTAAACGTTGCGGCCATTCCAAAAGATTTGATCGAGAGCGAACTTTTTGGACACGAAAAAGGCTCATTTACAGGAGCGTCGTTTCGCCGCATCGGTAAATTCGAAGAAGCCAATGGCGGAACTCTTTTCCTTGATGAAATTGCTGAAATGGACATCTCACTTCAGGCCAAACTGTTACGCGCCCTTCAGGAAAAAGAGATTATCCGTATAGGAAGCAATAATCCGATCAAATTTGATTGCCGTATTATTATTGCAACCAATAAAGATCTTCAGGAAGAAATTAAAAAAGGCAATTTCCGGCAAGACCTATATTACCGGTTGTACGGTTTACCCATTGAACTGCCTCCCTTGCGCGAACGAGAGAACGACGTAATTGTGCTGGCCAAACACTTCATCAGCCTGTTTTGTCAGGAAAACAGAATGGTTGCCAAAACCTTGACTTCCGAAGCATCGGCCCGGTTATTATCATATCCTTTCCCCGGAAATATCCGCGAATTAAAATCGGTGATTGAGTTGGCTGTTACTCTGGCCGACCAGGACGAAATTACAGCCGACCATATCGTTTTGGGCCGCGGCCAGGATTTACTCGAAGACGCATTCAGCAGGGAAATGAGCCTTCGGGAATACGACATTCTGATTGTAAGAAAATACCTCGAAAAGTATAACAACAACATAAAACTGGTGGCCGAAAAACTCGACCTTGGTGTGGCAACCATTTACCGCATGCTTAAAGAAACCGGCAAAGAATAGGTATTTCTTCTTTTCTCATTTTTGCAAATACCATCTCCTGTTTAATCAATTTGAGAAACAACTCACTTTACTATCGTTTTTCAATATATTGAAAATCAAATATTTAAATCCAACAAAAACATTTGGCACAGGCATTGCCAAGTTTGTATCAAAATCAGACAGCATCGAGTCGGGTATTTTAGATTGTTAGGATGGAAGAATACATTATAGCTGTCTGATTTTTGCAAAGCGAAATTTTAATTTTAAATAATAACAAACTATGGAATCACAGAAATCGCAGTTGACGATCATCATTGTTGCAAGTTTACTTTTGTTAGCCGTCGTTGGTGGCGGAGCCTACGTATTGAACCAGAAAAATGACCAGATTCAAACTTTGGTTATGGAGAAAAACAGCCTGAACCAGTCGATCCAAATGAAAGACTCGTTGGTGAACGACATGGAAGGTACATTTGCTGAAATTGAAAACAATATGACTTTCATTCGTGAAAAAAGAAGCCAGATTGCAACGCTTCAAACAGAAGGCGGCAAAAACAAAAGACAGTTAATTGCCGAAGATGTGAAGCTGATGAACACCATGCTTGAAGAAAGCAGTAAAAAAATTGCTGATCTGGAAGCTAAACTGAAAAAGTCGGGCTTAAATTTAAAGTCGTATGAAAAAAGACTTCAGGCTTTGAATGAAACGGTTGAGAAACAAAACACAGAAATTGCTGAACTGAAGAAAATCGTAGAAGACAAAAATGCCAGTTTAGCTGAATTCGACACCCGCGTGAAAAAACTGAATTCAGACATTCAGCAGCAGACCGACACCATCAATTACAAACAAAATGTAATTGTTGACAGAACCAACAAACTGAATACAGCCTATTACACCCTCGGAAATTTCAAAAAACTGAAAGAAGAAGGAATTGTAAGCCGTGAAGGTTCATTACTTGGAGTTGGCGGTAGCAAAGCAATTCAGGAAAATTTTGATTCGAAATACTTTACTGAAGTTGACATTCGCCAAACAAAAACAATCCCGTTGAATGTAAAAAAGGCTGTTGTTATCTCAGAACACCCAACCAGCTCATACAAACTGGTTGAAGAAAACGGACAGATTGCTTATCTGCAAATTGAAAATCCTGCTGAATTCTGGAGAATTTCGAAATACGCAGTTATCCAGGTAAAATAGCTCATATACCTCATACATCCGGGATACAGTCAGAATAGAGAAAGCCATGAAAAAATAAAATAGTTCGCCGGAATGTATGAATACCAGACAATTTAAAAAGGCTTCGGCCTGAGGAAATTGTACTTATATATAAAAGGCTGTCAGGGTAAATACCTGGCAGCCTTTCACTGTTTATAGCTCTTTCGGTTTAGATTATTCCAAGCGATTTTCCCACCTTAATAAAGGCATCCACTGCCCAATCAATTTGTTCGGTGGTATGTGCTGCCGACAGCTGAACCCGAATGCGGGCACGACCTTTGGGCACAACCGGGTAAACAAATCCAATCACATAAATACCTTCTTTCAGCAACTCGTCGGCAAATTTTACAGCCAAAGGAGCGTCGTAAATCATAACCGGCACAATGGCTGTTGTTCCTTTCACCAAATCGAAACCGGCAGCTTCCATTTTGCTGCGGAAATGGTTTGCATTTTTCATTGTGCGGGCAGGTAACTCGGCCGATTCGGTCAGCAAATCGAGTACTTTCGAAGTTGCGCCAACAGTTGCCGGAGCCAAAGTATTCGAAAATAAATAGGGGCGCGAACGCTGACGAAGCATTTCAATGATTTCTTTCCGGCCCGAAGTACAGCCGCCATTTCCGCCTCCCAGCGCTTTGCCAAACGTGGTAGTAATAATATCTATCTTTCCAAGAAGTCCGAAATGCTCGGCAGTACCGCGGCCTGTTTTGCCAATGTATCCCGAAGCGTGCGAATCGTCAACCATGATCAGGGCATCGTATTTTTCGCACAAGGCAACAATTTCCGGAAGTTTGGCCAAATCGCCGTCCATCGAGAAAACGCCGTCGGTAACCACCATCCGGTATTTACAGGTTTGTGCTTCTTTCAGGCAATTTTCCAGCTCAGCCATATCGGCATGTTTGTAGCGGGCACGCTGAGCCTTGCATAAACGCACTCCATCAATTATGGATGCATGGTTCAACTCATCAGAAATAATGATGCTATCCTCACCCAAAAGCGGTTCGAAAACTCCGCCATTGGCATCAAAAGCGGCGCAATACAAAATGGTATCTTCGGTACCCAGAAAATCCGACACTTTTTGCTCAAGTTCCTTATGAATTTGCTGTGTTCCGCAGATAAACCGTACCGACGACAGGCCAAAGCCCCAATCGGTCATGGTTTCCTGGGCCGCTTTAATTACTTCAGGATGATTGGCTAAGCCAAGGTAATTGTTGGCACAAAAATTCAAAACTGTTTTATCGCCCGAAACCTTTATTTGTGAGCTCTGCGATGAAGTTATGATCCGCTCGGTTTTGTATAAACCCTGTTCCTTCAATTCCTGAAGGGTCTGTGTCAGATCTTGTTTAATTTTTCCGTACATGTTTCCAAAAGTTTAATTATGAAGCAAAGTAAAGTATTTACGGTCTGAAAAAATGTGATAAATAGCAGAACGACCCGAAAGTGCTTTACCGAAAGCAAAAAAGCAACGTTTCGTAAAAAATATTCGTAAGGTCTATCTTTCCCATCTGTTTTTTTCATTATTTGGTGGTTCAATTATTCATTAAAACGTCCGATATGAAAACACTGGTTTTAACCGGAATCCGGAAAATTGCGATGACTGATACGCCTGCTCCGCAACCGAAAAATGCAAACGATGTTTTAATCCAGGTTAAAACTGTTGGCGTTTGCGGATCGGACATTCATTACTTTTCGGCCGGAAAAATCGGGACGCAGGTTGTTGAATTTCCATTTTCGGTTGGACACGAATTCTCGGGAGTTGTTGTTGAAACCGGATCGGCCGTTACTCGGGTAAAACCCGGCGATTTAGTTGCAGTTGACCCCAGTGTGCATTGCGGGGTTTGCGATCAATGCCTGGCTGGCCGCCCACACACCTGCCGGAAAAACATGTTTTTGGGCTGTCCCGGACAACTCGATGGATGTTTATGTGAGTATATTGTAATGCCCGACTTCTGTTGCTATGGGCTGGATGAATCGTTCAACCCAACACAGGCCGCGCTGGTTGAGCCGCTGACTATTGGCACATATAGTGTTGAGCTGGCAAATACCAATTTCGACAACAAAACAGTAGGCATTTTCGGCTGTGGGCCAATCGGGTTAAGTGTTTTAATGGTTCTGAAATCGACAACCAATTGTACTATTTATTGCTACGAGCCGTTAGAATATCGCCGGAATAAAGCCTCAGAGCTTGGCGCCGGAAAAACATTCGATCCTTTGAAATCGGATGCTTACAGCGAAACCGCTGTAGTAGAACCCCTACTGCTCGATGTGGTGTTTGATTGCAGCGGAGAACAAAAAGCCATTGACGACGCCACCAAAATACTGAAGCCGGGAGGAAAACTCATATTAACCGGAATTCCGCCCGAAGGAAGATATACATTTGATATGGACCTGATGCGCCGCAAGGAAATCAGTATTGTGAATGTTCGCAGGCAAAATCATTGTGTTGAAAAATCGATTGAACTGATCAGAAACGGCTTACCCGTTGAACAGATGGTCACTCATCATTTCAGTCCGGAACAAACACAAGATGCCTTCGGGATGGTTGCCGATTATCAGGATGGAGTAATTAAAGCCATGATAAATTTTTCATGATAAATTACTTCAGATAAAATTTGAGAATATAACCTGAAGATGTTGCATGAAAGATAGATTTTCATTTATATTCGCCCCTGAAGATTTATTTATTTTTTTTCATATAATTGCACTAAAATATTAATCGATGAATCCAAGTAAACCCAGAGTAATTAAGGATTACGACAAACTAGATCCGGAGATTCAGGAGAAGATCAAACTTGAATATCCAAGCGGGTATAGCGAAAACTTAATCTATTTTACCAATAGAGACGGCAAGCGGGTAAGTGCATTGCCTTTCGAAACCGAGGATAAATATTATCTGGTTCGAATGACTGTTTATGAAGCAGAAAAAATCATTGAAGACGATGATGATTACGATAGCACAGGATCGCTCAAGGATAGCGCGAAAGAAGAGTACGAAGCCAAATATGGCGACGATGATATCCTTGCCGGTACTGACGATGTTGAAGAAGCGGAGGAAGTTGCCGATGATGATTACGATGATGACGACTACGATGATGATGACGAAGGCGGCGCTGACGACGAGGACTAATTCAACACGATAAATCTTCAGATAATTTTTCCGTTATTGATTCCGGAATAGAGTCCGGCTTAAAATACTGCAAATCAGGAATGAAAACATTTCGCTTTTCGTTCCTGATTTTTTATTCCTAAAAATCCAGCCTCAACTGATCGCCCAGATTGGCAAACGTTAACCGGTGATATGGTGTTATGCCAATTTCGCGAACCATTTTCCGGTGATGCAAGGTTGGGTAACCTTTATTTTTAAGCCAGTCGTATTGCGGAAACTCCTGATGAATGGCATCCATAAAATCGTCGCGATAAGTTTTAGCCAAAACCGAAGCCGCCGCAATCGGCAGAAATTTGCCATCGCCTTTTACAATACAGGTATGCGAAATTCCGGGGTACGCCTTAAAACGATTACCGTCGATTAACAAATGTTCAGGCCTGATTTTTAATTGATCAACTGCCCTGTGCATGGCCAAAAACGAAGCATTCAGGATATTAATCTTGTCGATTTCGTGGTTATCAACAATACCAACGGCGAAAGCCAGCGCCTCGGCTTCAATGACCGGCCTAAGTTGGTAGCGCTGTTTTTCAGTCAGCTTTTTCGAATCGTTGAGAAACTCATTTTCAAAATTTTCAGGAAGGATAACCGCCGCTGCAAACACAGGTCCGGCCAAACAACCACGCCCGGCCTCATCGCATCCGGCCTCTACCCTACTTTCCTGTAAAAATAACTGAAGCTTATTTTTTGTCACAACCTGAAATTTGAAACTTGAAATTTGGAACTTCTTACGTGTTTGCACAAATCTGGATGCTTCCCCAAAGCAATTCGGCAGTTTTGTCCCAGCTAAATTTTTCCTTTTGCCTGAAGCCTTTTTCAACAAGCGATTCCCTGAGTTCTTTCTCCTGATAAATCCTGATCATTGCGTCCTTGATCTGGCTCAACGAGAACGGATCGACATACAAAACCGCATTGCCACCCACTTCGGGCAACGAGGTTGTATTGGAACAAATAACCGGAACTCCGGCATTCATCGCTTCTATAACCGGGATGCCAAACCCCTCGAAATACGGTACAAAAGTAAGTGCAAGCGAGGCTCCCAAGACACTGTGCAGTTGTTCATTATTAAGCCTTCCAGTGAAAACAACATCGTCTTTGTAACGCATTCCCTCGTAGGTCAGCTCAATATCATTGGTTTTAAACATACTTTCGCCAACAATCATCAGTTTGATGTCCGAATCAACCGAGGTACGGAAAGCATCGTAAGCACGCAGCAGCCCGCAGATATTCTTCCGCGGATGAAGTGAACCGATAAACAGGAAGTAATCTTTTCCGGATGAATAAGATGCCTTGGTTTTCGTATTTTCTTCGTCCGAAGTTGGCGTGTAAGTTGTATTTACTCCGTTATAAACCACGTCAACCTTGTCCGCCTCAATTTTATAGGTGCGGTTAATGTCTTCTTTCGAAAAATACGAAACAGTTACAATCCGTTTGGCTTTTCGGGCAAACCGTGGAAAAAAGAAATTGTAATATTTGGCTTTCAGCCAGGGCAAATCCTTGGGCCGATGGGCAAAGTTAATATCATGGATTGCGGCCAGTTGCCTGACTTGTGTATTCAGCGACAAATAGCCATCGGGCGAAAAAAACAAATCAGCTTTATACTTTTTCAAAATTCGTGGAATCTGAAGTTCGAACCAGATGTACCACAAAATAGGATGCCGCGTGGGTGGTGAAAGCACAATCGGGGTAATATTATCAGAAAAAATAAACTCGCTGGCATAGGGCCGGTCGAATATAAACAGGAACTGGTGCTCCGGATGTTCGGAGGTTATCCGCGACAATGTTTCGCGGGTAAACCAGCCTATTCCTTCAAGCTTATCGGGCAGCAATAAACGCGTATTTACGGCTATTATCATAGAAATTCGAATTATAATCAAATGTACAAAGTCTGTTCAAAAATTACTACTTTTGATCCACTTTAATCAAACCAGGAAAAGTTACCCGCTTGAAACGGAAGTTTATTACAAATCTTTTGCTGCTCCTTTTTCTGAATGTTTTAATCAAACCTTTCTGGATATTCGGAATCGACCTCACCGTACAAAATCTGGTGGGCGACGAAAGCTACGGTTTATATTTCTCGCTTCTGAATTTCTCGATGATCCTCAACATTCTGCTCGACCTGGGGATTACCAATTACAACAACAAAAACATTGCCCAGCACCGCCAGTTACTGCGGAAACACATCAGCAATATTGTGGGACTGAAATTTGTTCTGGCAGGCGTTTATGCCCTGGTTTGTATAATAACCGCCCTCATTATTGGCTACAAGCAAATCCAGTTGCACTTGCTGGCTTTCCTCATTTTAAACCAGTTTCTCATATCGTTTACGCTATATCTGCGGTCAAACATCAGCGGATTACATTTATTCAGCACCGACGCCATGTTGTCGGTACTCGACCGAACCTTAATGATCATCATCTGCTCGGTGCTGCTGTTTACCAATATAACTCACCATACGTTCCGGATCGAATGGTTTGTATATGCCCAATCGGCAGCATACTTAACGGCCAGCCTGATTACCCTGGGCGTAGTTTTATCGCACACTGGCCGCCTGAAATTTTACTTCGACCGCCGATTTTTCATTGTTTTCCTGAGAAAAAGCTACCCGTATGCCCTGCTGATTTTGCTCATGTCATTCTATAACCGGATCGATTCGGTTATGCTCGAGCGCCTTTTGCCCGACGGAAAGGAACAAGCCGGTATTTATGCACATGCATTCAGACTTTACGATGCTGTTTCGATGTTTGGAGCCTTGTTTGCCGGGTTATTGCTGCCGATATTCGCCCGTATGATCAAGCAAAAGGAAGACATTGGCCCTATGGTTCAGTTTTCGTTCTTGCTCCTGTTTGTTCCTGCGGTCATCATCAGTCTTTCTTCCGGCTTTTACGATCAGGAAATTATGCTTTTGCTCAAATACAGCCACATGGAGTTGTCAGCCTCCATTTTCCAGATTCTGATGGTAAGTTTTCTGGGTGTTGCCACTACTTATATTTTTGGAACTCTTTTAACTGCCAACGGCAGTATCAGGCAGTTGAATATTATGGCTGTTGCCGGAATGGGAATAAATATCGGCCTGAACCTGGTGTTAATCCCGCACTGGCAGGCACTGGGTTCGGCATGGGCCAGCCTGGCTACCCAACTTTTCACTGCATTTACTCAAACAGTTCTGGCTGTGGTTATTTTTAAAATGAACATCAATTACCGCTTAATTGGTAAGCTGATTCTGTTTACAGGGTTTGTTATTGTTATTGGGTATTTTAGCCTGAAAATAAAAACATGGTACGTGGGATATGCCGCCATGATTGCTGCCAGCCTGCTGTTTGCCTTCGTTTCACGCCTGATCAACCTGAAAGCTTTGGCCGAAATTATTCGAAACGAATAACCATGCAAGAAAAACTGAAACCTGAAGATCTGCTGGATCAAAATGAATTTGAACTTCTGACAGAAATATCGCATCAGAAACTGCGCGAGTTTGTCGTTGAGCAGATTTCCGAAGAGAAATTCATCATCCGCATTTATTCCATTTATCAGCTTGTAATGATATTGCTTTTCACATTTCTCGCCACCCGCGGAATCGTTTGGGCAGTCAATGGTTATTCAGCGTTATTGGTCAATATTGGTTTTGCAGTGGCCTTTTCGTTCTCGGCACTAATTATTATTCACGAGCTGCTTCATGCTTTTGCTTACCTGCTAACCGGAGCCCGGAGAATTTCGTTTGGCGTAATCCTGAAAAAGTTCGTTTTCTATGCCCTGGCCGATCGTCAGGTGATTGCCCCACGGGCATTCCACATCGTTGCCCTCGCCCCGTTTGTTGTAGTGAAAGTGATTTGTTTAATCGGTACATTCTTGTTTCTCAACCAACCGCTCACGTATTTTTTCCTGAGTGTAATGTGCCTTCACTCACTGTTTTGTGCCGGCGATATTGCTATGCTTGCCTTTTACCGCATTCACCGCGGAAAAGAAATCTACAATTTCGACGATAAAAGTGAAGGGAAAACTTATTTTTACAGCCGAAAAATCCAGAACATAAATTATGACCACTATTGAAGCTGTTGTTATTGCGGTTGTCGAGGGAATCACTGAATTTCTGCCCATTTCTTCAACCGGACACATGATTATTACCGAAGCCCTGCTGGGGATGAACATCGACGAATTTACCAAAGCTTTTACTGTAAATATCCAGTTTGGAGCCATTCTTTCGGTGGTTGTACTTTACTGGAAACGGTTCCTTCAAACCTGGACATTCTACCAGAAACTTTTTGTGGCATTTCTACCCGCCGCTGTCATCGGATTTCTGGCCGGTGACCTCATCGACAGCCTGCTCGAAAATGTAATGGTGGTGGCTGTTACCATGCTGCTTGGCGGGTTTCTGCTGTTGTTTGTCGATAAATGGTTCAATAAGGAAAATCCTGATCAGGAAGTAACTTATCCGAAAGCCCTGAAAATAGGTTTCTGGCAGTGTATTGCGATGATTCCCGGAGTTTCGCGTTCGGCAGCGAGTATCATCGGCGGAATGCAGCAAAAACTGAGCAGGACCAATGCCGCCGAGTTTTCGTTCTTTCTGGCGGTGCCCACTATGGCAGCGGCTTCAGGATATAAACTACTCAAAATCATTTTAGAACCGAATGGAGTGGCGATGCTGAAAGACAATTTAACGACTTTACTTATTGGAAACGCCGTTGCTTTTATTGTGGCCATGATCGCCATTAAAACATTTATCACCTTTTTACAAAAGCACGGATTTAAAGTATTTGGCTGGTACCGTATTGTGGTTGGGCTGGTACTAATTACCCTTTTGTTGATGGGTATTGATTTGAAGATTGTGTAATCGAATCGGGGCTAAAGCCCCAATAAACAGGGATACTCACATCCGTCACATTTATGTGACGGCAAAGGATAATGCTTCGATCAACATCTGCTCTCATTTAATGTGCTATCCTTTGCCGTTCGGCTTTAGCGAACGGATTAGATAAATGAAAAAACATAGGGCTTTAGCCCTGATCTATTGATGTCAAGGGCTAAAGCCCCAAACCAACATCATTCACATCTCCGTCACATAAATGTGACAGCAAAGGATAACGCTTCGATCAACATCTGCTCTCATTCAATGCGCTATCCTTTGCCGTTCGGCTTTAGCCAACGGATTAGATAAATGAAAAAACATAGGGCTTTAGCCCTGACTTATTGCACAAAGGGCTCCGATCTTTCGAGAAGATCGGAGCCCTTTTAATGTATCTGGCAGATTAATTATTGTATTTTACTGATTGCCTTTTTAATCCGGCTAATCGTTTCGTCTTTCCCGATTATCTCGAATATGACAAACAAATCGGGGCCGCTGCTTCCTCCCACCAAAGCCAGACGAATTGGAACCATAACGGCACCAAATCCCCATTCTTTGGCAGTCATAAATGCTGAAAATGCTTCTTTAATCGCTTCGGCATTCCAGTCGTTCAATGTTTCAAAAAAATCGGTTATTACCTGCAGTTTCTCGCTGGTATCGGCTTTCCATTTCGATTTCACGGTTTTTTCGTCGTAGCTTTCAGGAGCCTGGAAAAAATAACCCGACTGCGCCCAGAGGTCTTTCGCGAATTCGCAACGTTCTTTTATCAAACCCACCACCATTTCCACTTTCGTCGGATCAGCATCAATTCCTTTTTCTTTTAATTCAGGAATAAACATCGCAGTTAGTTCGGCAGCCGACTTTTGCTGAAGGTAATGACGGTTGAACCATTTGGCCTTCTCCGGATCGAAACGGGCTCCCGATTTGGTGACACGTTCCAGGTCGAAACTTTCGATCAGTTCGGCCATCGAGAAAAATTCCTGTTCGGTACCCGGGTTCCATCCCAGCAAGGCAAGCATGTTGATAAACGCTTCGGGCAAATAACCATCTTCGCGGTAACCTCTCGATATATCTCCGGTTTCAGGGTCTTTCCAGAGTAATGGAAATACCGGGAATCCCATTTTATCGCCATCGCGCTTGCTCAGTTTGCCTTTTCCTTCAGGTTTCAGAATAAGCGGAAGGTGCGAAAAACGCGGACGGGTTTCTGAAATGCCCAGCGATTCGTATAATAATATATGTAGCGGCATAGATGGCAACCACTCTTCGCCACGGATAACATGGGTAATATTCATCAGGTGATCGTCAACCACATTGGCCAAATGATAAGTTGGCATGCCGTCAGACTTGAACAAAACTTTATCGTCGAGCTGATTGGTATTAAACGACACCCGGCCACGAATCAAATCTTCTTCAACAATATCGCGATTTTCAGGCATTTTAAATCGGATGACGTATGATTCACCGCTTTCGAGGCGTTGGGCAACTTCTTCCGGAGAAAGAGTCAGCGAGTTTTTCAGTCCGTTGCGGGTATGCAAATCGTACGAGAAAACCTGTTTTTCGGCCTCAGCGTTTTTGCGAAGTTCGTCCAGTTCCTCGGCCGTATCGAATGCATAGTAGGCACAACCATTCTCAATCAAATGATCAGCATATTTTTTGTACAACGGTTTTCTTTCGCTCTGGCGGTAAGGTCCCAGTTCACCACCAAATCCAACACCTTCGTCCGGCACCAGTCCACACCATTTCAACGATTCGATGATGTAATCTTCAGCCCCTGGAACGTAGCGGTTCTGGTCGGTATCTTCAATTCGTAAAAGGAAATCGCCACCATGCTTTTTTGCAAACAAATAGTTGAATAAAGCGGTACGCACTCCACCCATATGCAGCGGACCGGTAGGACTTGGGGCGAAACGAACCCTCACTTTTCTTTCCATGATTATATGCTGATTAAAAATTCGGCACAAAGATAATATTTCTGAAGGGAGAGAATCGCATTTAACCCAACTACAAACAAAAAACATGGATGTTGCATACGATGTAATTACACCAGTTTAATGTTGTATTTTAAATTCACTCACCCCGAAGACCGAAGACTCGGTCTTCACCCCTCTCTAAACGTTTAGAGAGGGGCAGAGCATCGCAGATGCGATGGGGTGAGTCAAGATATTAGATAAAATTACATGTAACATTCAATCATTTTTTTTACCCAAACCGGTCGTTAAATGATATTAACATGATTTTTTTCACCCTTACAAAAAAATGATTTGCAGATAGCCCAATATCCATATCTTTGCCCTTTCATTTTTTTCATTAATTATCTTTAAATCATCGGATGAAACGTTTTTTTGCAATTGTCGCGTTCATCCAGGTTTTAGCGCCTGGAATGGTAAAAGCGGACGAGGGGATGTGGTTGCCAGCTTTGATTGAGAAGCTGAACACCAACCAAATGAGAGAAGAAGGGTGCTCGCTTAAGGCTGAAGAAATATACAGCATTAACCATTCAAGTTTAAAGGATGCGGTGGTTGCACTCGATCACGGATCGTGTACTGCCGAACTGATCTCTGAAGAAGGACTGCTGCTTACGAATCACCACTGCGGATTCGACGAAATACAGGAACACAGCTCGGTTGAGCACGATTACCTCCAAAACGGTTTCTGGGCTAAAACAAAAGAAGAAGAATTACCCAACGCCGGAAAAACAGCTTCGTTCCTGATTCGCTTTGAAGATGTTTCTGAGAAAGTTTTACCACAGCTGAACGAGCAAATGAGTGTTGATGAACGCAACCGGAAAGTTCGTGAAATATCGTCGGAAATTGAGAAAGAAGCTGTTGGCAATACACATTACGAAGCCCGCGTTCAGGGTTTGTACAACGACAACCGTTATTACCTGTTTGTGTACGAAACATTCCGCGATATTCGCCTGGTTGGTGCGCCACCACAGTCGATGGGAAAATTTGGCGGCGATACCGACAACTGGATGTGGCCACGCCATACCTGCGATTTCAGCATGTTCCGTATTTACTGCGGAAAAGACGGCAAACCGGCCTCGTATTCGAAAGACAACGTACCATATAAACCAAAACACCACCTGCCCATTTCGCTGAAAGGCTACCAGAAAGGCGATTTCGCGATGGTTTTGGGTTATCCCGGAACGACCAACCGGTATAAAACTTCCTTCGGAATTGAATACACGATGAATGTAACCAATCCGATCCGCATTCAGGTGCGCGCCGAAAAACAGCGCATCATGGAAGAGTTTATGAACACTTCCAGAAAAGCACGCATTATGTATTCGGCTAAGTACGCCCGCAGTTCAAACTACTATAAATACAGCATCGGACAAAACCAGGGACTTCAGCGCCTGAACGTTCTGGAAAGCAAACGCGCATTGGAATCGAAATTTACACAATGGGTAAATGCTGATGCACAGCGGAAAGCCAAATATGGCGATGCTCTGAACCTGATTGCTGATTCATACAAAAACCTGGACGACGAAAAAGCTTTTGAATACATGGTTGAATCGATGGTACGCGGACCGGAAATCTTCTATTTTGCTTACCGCACACGGCCTCTGTACGATGCTTTAAAATCGGATAAGAATTCGGAACATGTCAGTTTGGCAAGCGAACGCGTTAAAAGCGGCTTAGACGAGTTCTTCAAAGACTACGATTCGGAAACCGACCAGAAAATAGCTGCTGCACTCTTCCGTCTTTACCAGGAAAATGTTGCACCGCAATATCATCCGCCGTTCTTTAAAACTGTGAAATCGAAATACGGAAACGACTTCGAAAAATATACCAAAGAATTGTATGCAAAATCGGTGTTTGGCAGCCAGGAGCGGTTGGTTCGTTTCTTCGAATCGCCCAAGGCCAAAGTGCTCGAAAACGACCCGATCTTCCAGGCATCGCTCGAAATATTCCGCATGATGGGATTGATTGGCGACGAAACCGGCAAAACGACCGAAGCCCTCGAAAAAGGAAACCGTTTATTTGTTGGCGGACTCATGGAAATGGAAAACGATAAAAATTTCTATCCGGATGCCAATTCGAGCATGCGTTTAACCTACGGAACTGTTGGCGACTACGTTCCGCGCGACGCTGTTAAGTACGACTATTTCACAACATTGAAAGGTTATATCGAAAAAGAAATTCCGGGCGACGACGAATTTGACGTGCCAGCCAAACTGAAAGAACTCTATTTCAAGAAAGATTTTGGCCGTTATGCCGATGCTGACGGAAATCTTCGCACCTGTTTTATGACCAACAACGACATCACAGGAGGAAACTCAGGAAGTCCGGTAATCAATGGCAAAGGTGCATTAATTGGTGTAGCTTTCGACGGCAACTGGGAAGCCATGAGTGGCGATATCGCTTTCGAGAACGACTTGCAGAAATGTATCAATGTTGATATTCGTTTCGTTTTGTGGACCATCGATAAAATGGGTGGTGCTCAGAATCTTATTGACGAGATGACCATTTTAGATTAAGCTTTTATTTCATTATAACTGAAAGACCCGTACTTTTGCGGGTCTTTTAGTTTATAGACTACTTATAAAATACAAGTGCAAAAACTTAATACGCCTGAACTTTGAATATCACGATTTATACTGATGGCGCAGCACGCGGTAATCCGGGCCCCGGCGGATACGGAGTTGTACTCCTTTCCGGCCAGCTACGGAAAGAATTATCGGAAGGATTTGAGCTTACCACCAACAACCGCATGGAACTGTTGGCCGTGATTGTTGCTCTCGAAACGCTGAAAATCGAAAATTCGCAGGTGACCATTTACACCGACTCGAAATATGTGGTTGATGCGGTAGAAAAAGGCTGGATTTGGAATTGGGTAAAAACGAGGTTCAAAGGCAAGAAGAATGAAGATCTTTGGTTGCGTTTCCTGAAAATTTACCCCAAACATCAGGTGAAGTTCGTTTGGGTAAAAGGACATGCCAATATTCCGGAAAACGAACGCTGCGATCAGCTGGCAGTAGCCGCATCGATGCAACCCTTTCTGAAAAAAGACAGCGGGTACCTTGCCAGCCTCTGATCAGCGTACCGCACATTTTTTTCGAACCAAAACACTATTTTTACAACTCAAAAGCAAACTGAATGAACGCCCTGTACACACTCTCAATTCATTTATATTCACTGCTCATCAGGCTGGCTGCACCATTCAACATCAAAGCCAGGCAAATCAGCCAGGGGCGTCAGAAAACTTTTCAGGAATTGAGTGCAAAAATCAGGCACAACAAGCCAATCGTTTGGGTGCACTGTGCTTCGCTGGGCGAATTCGAGCAAGGGCGGCCGGTGATTGAAGCGATCCGCAAAGATCACCCCGGACACCAGATTTTGCTGACCTTCTTCTCCCCTTCCGGATACGAAATCAGGAAAAACTATGACTTGGCCGATTACATTTGCTACCTGCCGGCCGACACCAAACAAAACGCCCGAAAACTGCTCGACCTGGTTAAACCCGAGATTGTTTTCTTTGTAAAATACGAATTCTGGCACTATTACCTCAACGAATTAAAGAGAAGGAACATTCCGCTGTACCTGGTTTCGGCCATCTTCCGCGAGAATCAGCAATTCTTCAGGAGCACTCCGTGGGGCAAATGGTACCGCCAAATGCTCTTTTGTTTCGAGCACTTTTTTGTACAGGACGAGCATTCAATCGAATTGCTTAACCAAATCGGAATAAAGAATGTGACCCGCGCCGGCGATACCCGTTTCGACCGCGTGGCCGAAATTGCACAGAACGGAAAGCACATGCCGCTGATTGAAAAGTTCAAAGGAAATGATTTGCTGGTTGTTGCCGGAAGCACCTGGAAACCGGATGAAGAGTTGCTGGCTGAGTACATTCATGCTCATCCTGAAACCAAATTCATCATTGCCCCGCACGAAACGAAACGGGCCAATATCGACCGGTTGATAAACCTGTTGAAAACCACGATTATTTGTTACACAGAAGCCACCGACGAAACGGTTATGAACAAGCAGGTCATGATTGTTGATACCATCGGGGTTTTGTCGTCGATATACCGATATGCCGATTTAGCTTACATTGGCGGGGGTTTTGGAGTAGGCATACACAACACACTCGAAGCTGCTATTTTTGGTATGCCCATCGTTTTTGGTCCCAATTACCTCAAGTTTAACGAGGCTACCAGCATGGTAAAACTGGGAGTTGCTTTTCCGGTAAGCGATTCCGAATCGGTAAACAAAATATTACATCAATTACTTTCCGATACTGAAAAGCGAAGTTTGATCGCGTTAGAATGTACCAAATTCACCAAACAAAATCTGGGGGCAACTCAAATTATCTTGAACAAAGTTTTCAACAGACAATAAATTCTTCGCCCAATATTGTCAGCCCAATAACAATATTATATAAACTACTTACATTCAGCTCATTTCCTGAAAAACCAAACTTCACGATTTAAATTTTGATTTATCTTTTTGGGAACTTTTTTCATTTCATAAAAACTCAAACTCCTAACAGTCAGAATACTAACATTTAAAAGTTGATAACTTTTGTCAACTTTTATAAAATTCATATTCATTTTTTTAAACCTACGTCTTATCTTGCATACAGCAAAAAAAACAAAATGTGCAGGCATACTACCGCACGTTAGCAACAGATTATCTATTATTAAAGCTCAAAATTTTTTGGAATATGACATTTAAAAACGTGGCAGTCGAGCCCCAAACAGAAAAAAGAACGTACTCCCAGGACGAAGCATATGAGGCTTCGTTGGAATATTTCAAGGGAGATGACCTTGCTGCAAGGGTCTGGGTAAACAAGTATGCGTTGAAGGATTCGTTCGGGCATTTGTACGAACTGACTCCGGATGATATGCACAGACGACTCGCGTCAGAAATTGCAAGAATCGAGAAGAACTATGAAAATCCGATGACCGAAGATGAGGTTTTTGCACTTCTGAAAGACTTTAAATACATCGTTCCGCAAGGTGGTCCAATGACCGGTATCGGCAACGATTACCAGATTGCCTCACTTTCAAACTGTTTCGTTATCGGGAATGAAGGAAACTCCGATTCGTACGGAGGTATCATGAAAATAGACCAGGAGCAGGTGCAACTGATGAAACGCCGCGGTGGTGTTGGACACGATCTTTCTCACATCCGTCCGAAAGGTTCGCCGGTTAAAAACTCGGCATTGACCTCAACCGGTATCGTTCCGTTCATGGAGCGTTATTCAAATTCGACACGCGAAGTGGCTCAGGATGGACGTCGTGGTGCGCTCATGTTGTCAGTTTCCATAAAACATCCGGATGCTGAATCGTTTATCGACGCTAAACTGGAACAGGGAAAAGTTACCGGCGCCAACGTTTCGGTTAAAATTCACGACGATTTTATGCGCTCGGTTGAAGCTGGTGAAAAATATATGACCCAGTACCCGATTGACGCCAAAAACCCTAAATACACCAAGGAAATTGATGCAAACAGCCTTTGGAAAAAGATTGTTTACAATGCATGGAAATCAGCTGAGCCGGGAATCCTTTTCTGGGATACCATTATTAAAGAATCGGTACCGGATTGTTATGCCGATTTGGGATATAAAACCGTGTCAACCAATCCTTGTGGCGAAATTCCTTTGTGCCCTTACGATAGCTGCCGTTTGATTGCGGTGAATCTTTTCTCATACGTCGAAAATCCTTTCACTCCACAGGCACGCTTCAATTTCGACCTGTTCAAAAAGCATGTGCAGGTGGCTCAGCGTATGATGGATGACATTATTGACCTCGAACTGGAAAAAATCGACGGAATTCTTCAGAAAATTGACGAAGACCCTGAAAACGAAGATATTAAACACATTGAACGTTCGATGTGGCTGAAAATACAGACCAAAGCCAAAGAAGGCCGCCGTACCGGTGTTGGTATTACTGCCGAAGGTGATATGCTTGCCGCTCTTGGTTTGCGTTACGGAAGCGACGATGCGACCGATTTCAGCGAAGAAATCCACAAAACTGTTGCCCTTGAAGCTTACCGTTCGTCGGTAATCATGGCCAAGGAACGTGGTGCCTTCAAGATTTTCAGTGCCGACCGCGAAAAGAATAACCCAATGATCAAACGTTTGCGCGCTGCCGACGAACAATTGTACCAGGACATGGTAAAATACGGCCGCCGCAACATCGCATTGCTAACCATTGCCCCAACCGGAACAACCAGTTTGATGACTCAAACGACTTCAGGAATCGAACCGGTTTTCATGCCAATTTACAAACGTCGCCGGAAAGTAAACCCGAACGACAAGAATGTAAAAATTGATTTTGTTGACGAAGTTGGCGACTCGTGGGAAGAATATGTGGTGATTCATCACAAATTTGAGGAATGGATGGCTGCGAACGGATTGCAGCTGAAGAAAAATACATCTCAGGAAGATCTTGACGAACTCGTGGCTCAGTCGCCATACTATAAAGCAACGTCGAACGACGTGGATTGGGTTGCCAAAGTACGCATGCAGGGCCGTATCCAGAAATGGGTTGACCATTCAATCAGCGTAACCATTAACCTGCCTGCCGATGTTGACGAAGAACTGGTTGGACAACTTTACTTTGAAGCCTGGAAGAGCGGATGTAAAGGCGTAACTGTTTATCGCGACGGTTCCCGCTCCGGCGTTCTGATTTCGAACAAGAAAGAAGATGACGGCAAGGAAAAAGATAAAGAAGAAAAGAAAGACAGCATCTTCCCAACCAAGCGCCCAATTGAGCTGGATGCCGATGTAGTTCGTTTCCAGAATGCCAAAGACAAATGGGTAGCTTTCATCGGAACAATCGATGGACGCCCGTACGAAATCTTTACCGGGCTTTCTGACGACGAAGACGGAATTTTGCTGCCACGCTCAATTGTTAGCGGAAAAATTATCAAAAGTATTGCTCCCGACGGAACAAAACGCTATGATTTCCAATACACCAACAAACACGGTTACCGCACAACCATCGAAGGGTTGTCGTACAAATTCAACCCGGTATTCTGGAACTACGCCAAACTTATTTCAGGAGTTTTGCGCCACGGAATGCCAATTCATAAAGTAGTTGACACGGTAACCAGTCTGCAGTTCGACAACGACACCATTAACAGCTGGAAAGCCGGTGTTGCCCGCGCCCTGAAGAAATATGTTCCGGACGGAACTGTTGCCGAAGGCGCTGTTTGCGGCGAATGCGGATCGAAGAACGTAACCTACCAGGAAGGTTGCTTAATTTGTCCCGACTGCGGAACTTCAAAATGCGGATAGTTCTAATCAATCCTATTACCTTATTCAAAAAAACACAATCACGGGAGGCTGCTCAAAAAGGCAGCCTCTTTTACATTACAAAAGAACAATCAACCAACAACTTAAATCACAAAAAATTACACTAATGAAAACATTAAAGCTGACCTTAGTCCTTCTGTCAGTAATGCTGGCAAGTATAACTTTCGCCCAGGATTGGGCAAACACCGCAAGGTTTAAAGACGAAAATGCCAAATTAGCTCCGCCTGCGAAAGGCGAAAACCGGGTTGTTTTCATGGGCAATTCAATCACCGAAGGATGGATCAGGACGCATCCTGACTTTTTTGCCGGAAAACCCTATGTAAACCGCGGTATCAGCGGACAAACCACACCACAAATGCTGGTTCGTTTCCGTTCCGACGTAATTAACCTGAAACCTGCACTTGTTGTAATCCTGGCCGGAACCAACGACATTGCCGGAAACACGGGCCCATCTACTTTGGAAATGATTATGGATAACCTGATTTCGATGACCGAACTGGCCAAAGCCAATAACATTAAAGTGGTTCTAAGCTCGGTTTTACCAGCCTTCGACTATCCCTGGAAACCTGGAATGGAACCGGCGATGAAGATTGTCAAACTCAATGAAATGATTAAAAAATACGCCGATAACCACGGAATCGTTTACGTTGATTACTTTTCGGCGACGGCAGATGAGCGCAACGGACTGAAAAAAGAATTGTCGGGCGACGGCGTTCACCCGAACGATGCAGGCTACAAAGTGATGGAACCGCTTGTTGAAGCCGCCATTAAAAAAGCGTTCGGTCAGAAATAAAAAGTCACACTGTAATGCAAAACAGATTTAAGAGACTGACTCGAAAGAGCTCAGTCTCTTTTTGTATCCTGATTATACCATTGTGAATATTTGTAAACAGGCTGCAACAGATCAACCATTCGCGGCTACAAACGTTAGTTTGCTAATGATTGATTCGGCGAGTGAGTATTTTTTACCAAGAATTCATTAATTCCCATTTCTCCTGATGAGTGATCCCAACTTCAAATATGAGCTTTTCTTTGAGCTATCGCCCGACTTACTTTGCATTGCCGGATACGACGGATATTTCAAGAAGATAAATCCGGCAGTTTCCAGGCTTCTGGGCTATTCGATGGACGAACTGTATGCGCGGCCCATAAACGATTTTGTTTTTTGTGCCGATAAACGCACAACGCAACAGGCCCGTAACGAATTGACCAAATCGAAACCACTGTTCAATTTCGAGAACCGGTACGTGAAGAAAAATGGTGAAATTATCTGGTTGTCGTGGACTTCGCTGCCCGTCGAAACTGATCAGCTGGTTTTTGCTATTGCTAAAGATATTACCCACATCAAACGACAGGAAGCCGACCGAAGTTCGCTGCTAACCAACCTCACCAATGTAAATGAGGACCTGCGGCAACTGACCTACACCACCTCACACGATTTACGCTCGCCGGTAAATAACCTCCTGGCCGTGCTCGACTTGCTCGACATTTCGAAAATAAACGACAATGAAGCCACCGAATTGATCAGGATTGTAAAAATGTCGGGCGAATACCTGAAAGAAACGCTTGATAACTATGTGGATGCACTAAGCGAGAAACATCACGAGTTGGCCAGCCTCGAAGATGTTGAACTGCAGGAAAGCCTGGACAATGTGCTGAAATCGATCCGTTCGCTGGTCGAAACCTCGAAAGCAACCATTCATGTCGATTTTTCAAGCACCGGAAAAATCAGGTTTAACAAAAGCTACATGGAAAGTGTATTTCTGAATCTCCTGACCAATTCAATTAAATATGCGAGCCCCGACCGGCTGCCGGTCATCCAAATCCGTTCTGAAACGGTAAATGGAACGGATCGGTTAACCTTCTCGGATAACGGACTCGGATTTGATATGGAAAAGGTAAAAGACAAAATTTTCGGTTTGCATCAAAAGTTTCATAACCACAAGGATAGCAAAGGCATTGGCCTTTACCTGGTACACAACCACATCACCAGCCTGGCCGGAAAAATCACTGTCGATAGTCAAGAAAATGAGGGAACTACATTTACAATGACATTTCGAAAGTAATTCCCGGGCCTATCGGCAATTCATGTTTTTTTGAGTAAAAATCACTGATCAGTTTTACTTTTCGGGCAAATCTACTATCTTGTTTAGGCACCATTGATTAAATGGCTGTCATGAAAACAATAAAACAATGATCTCAGAAAGTAGCCTCGAAAAGCTGAAAATTCTGGCCGGAGCCGCCAAGTACGACGTATCGTGCGCATCGAGCGGAACCAAAAGGGGAAATATCCAGGGAGGAATTGGGAATGCCACCGCGTGGGGCATTTGCCACAGTTTTGCCGAAGACGGGCGCTGCATCTCGCTCCTGAAAATCATGCTGAGCAATTACTGCATTTACGATTGTGCCTATTGCTACAACCGCAAAAGCAACGACATTCCGCGCACTTCGTTCACTCCCGACGAAATTGCCAGCCTGACCATCGAATTCTACCGACGAAATTACATCGAAGGGCTTTTCCTGAGTTCAGGAGTTTTAATCAACCCCGATCACACCATGGAGCGCATGGTGCTGGTAGCCAAAAAACTGCGTACCGAACACCGGTACAACGGCTACATCCACCTGAAAACTATCCCGGGGGCCAGTCAGCAGCTCATTGCCGACGCCGGGCGCTGGGCTGACCGTTTGAGCGTGAACATTGAAATTCCGACCGAAAATAACCTGAAAATTCTGGCTCCGGATAAAGATTTCAAAAGTGTTTT
Source organism: Prolixibacteraceae bacterium (assembly GCA_963678915.1). Taxonomy (GTDB): domain Bacteria; phylum Bacteroidota; class Bacteroidia; order Bacteroidales; family Prolixibacteraceae; genus Aquipluma. The sequence continues at coordinate 3,419,628 of OY787458.1, read as the reverse complement.
GGAGCCTATGAAAATGATTTCAACCGGAATTCTGGAATCGAAAGAAGAACGCCGGACCCACCGGAATGCGCCGCTTTTCAGTCCTTCGGGGCAAAGTACCCAGTTGATTGTGGGGGCAACAAACGACACCGATCATACCATTCTGAAATTGTCGTCGGCCCTGTACACCCGCCGCGATCTGAAGCGGGTTTATTATTCGGGTTATATTCCTGTAAACAGTTACGACAGCCGGTTGCCAGCACTGAGCGCTCCCCCACTCCGCCGCGAACACCGCTTGTATCAGGCCGACTGGCTGATGCGTTTTTATGGTTTTCGCAGCAACGAAATTGTGAATGAGGAAAACCCGAACCTCGATCTGGAACTCGACCCCAAAGTAACCTGGGCTCTGCGTAATCCACATCTATTCCCGGTTGATGTAAACACTGCCGATCCGTTGATGTTGCTGCGCATTCCGGGCGTTGGCACCAAATCGGTCCAGCTCATTTTGATGGCCCGAAAGCACAACCGGCTGAATTCGTCGCACCTGAAAAAGATGGGTGTGGTGATGAAACGCGCCCAGTTTTTTATTACCTGCAATGAGCTGCGGTCAAGAAATGTGCAGGATTTGAGGCCAGAAATCGTCCGTCAGCTTCTGCTCGACAAGAAGCCGGTTTCAGGTGATTCGGCCATTCAGCTGAAAATGTTTTACCCAACAATGCCAGCACTAAGATAGTGATCAGTATTCAGTCGCAGTTAACAGAAATTTCAATCATTCAGTCCTTAAGTAATTCAATCTGTTTTACAATGAACGTCTTCTCATTCGATGATACTTTTGAAGGGTTACTGACATTGGTTTTCGAGTGTTACAGCCGCAGGCAGTTTCCCGACGAGATACTTTCTGGAGAAGGAAGCCAGGGCTTTTTATTCACCTCAACCATTGATATTGTAACCGACGACCAAAAGGCCGAACGGGTTTGGAACGGGATTGTTCAGCGCACATCGGAAGACAATGCACACCGCATTTACCGCGTTTTTCTGGCTGGCCTGTCCGATACGCCCATGCTGTTGGTAAAATACATCAGGCTAATGATCGACTCAACGAAAAACGAAGAATCCAATTTTTCGGAGTCGGTTGTTGTCGAAGTCCATAAACTGCACCAGAAAGTTTGCCGCGAAGCGCATCGCATCCACATGTTTACGCGTTTTCAAAAAACTATTGAGGGCAGCTATTATGCCTCGTATGCCCCCATGTACGACGTGCTTTCGCTGTGCATTCCGCATTTTCAGGACCGGTTTGCCGACCAGCCATGGATTATTTACGACCTGAAGCGTAACTACGGATTTATGTACGACCTGAAAATCGTGACCCGCATCGTTTTCGACGACCTGAAAGTGAACTCGCAAAACGGGCAGTTACATGCTTCGTTGCTGGCTGAAGACGAGAAGCTGTTTCAACGGCTGTGGAAACAGTATTTCAAAAGCATTTGCATTGAAGAACGCAGGAACGACAAGGTTCACCGGCAGTTTTTGCCCCGACGTTTCTGGAAATATCTTCCGGAGAAAGGAATTCTTTAAAAAAGGAACGACAAAGCTTCGCGGGAACCGGCATGCCGCGATATAATATTCGACAAAATCACCTCCGTCATATCCGGAAAATTAATTTGAAGCGGCTCTGAATTCTCTATCCAATTGAGCAAAGCCGGTGCGGACTCTGAAAAATTGTGGAGAACGGTTATGCCTATCGACTTCAGGAATGCAGCGTTGCAGTGCTGCTCGTACTGTCTTTTCATTGGGATTACGCAAAGCTTCTTGCCCATGAAAATGGCTTCGGCAGGACCTTCAAAACCGGCAGTGCAAATCAAACCGGTACAACTCAAAAAGCTTTTGGTAAAGCCATCGAGCGAAACGGGTCGGAAATGAATGTTGCCAACAGTATATTCGTTTTTCGAGTGTTTGGAAAAAACCTGCCATTCGGTATCCGGAATGTGGGATAAAACATTGATGATCTGCCGGTCGCTGTAGGCCGGCAAATAAACCGTGTAATGCGGTTCCCGGGTGGAAATGGCATTCCGGATGTCGCCACGAATGACAGGAGGAAAAATGTAAGGAGGGACATGTTTAAAATTGAAACCGTATTTAAAATTGGAGGGGGCATAATATTTCAGGATCAGCTTACCCATCAAGTCGGTAAAACCGGGTTTGGGTGCCGATGGATGCAAAACGGCATTCTGATGACTCAGGCCAATGCATTCTTTGTTGCGAAGGCGGCAAGCCCAGGCCGAAACTGGCTCGAAATCACTGATAACCAAATCATATTTTTCAACCGGAAGTGAACGAATTGCCTTAAAGAAATGGATTATCTCCATTTTCCGGATCGTACTCCAAAGATCGACGCCACCATTTTTACCAATGATGAAACTTAATCCCGGAAACTGGTAATCAATACGGAAAGGCACTTTCAGGTCGGCCTGAGTTCCGCTTACCAAAACATCGGTTTGTGCCATCGACTTCAGCAATGGTACAATCTCGGTGGCGCGAGCCAGATGTCCGTTTCCGGTTCCTTGTATGGCATATAGAATTCTCATTGCCTTTTCTTAAAAAAATGCAGCTACCGCCATTTCTTCCACTATCGATTTGTACAGTTGCTTTTTATCGGGTATAAACAATTCGTCGCCGGGTGACTCGGTTTCTTCTTCCTCTTCCGAAGGATAATAATTCAGGCTCCATTCGCCATTGGTGCATTCGGCAGCCGAGAAATGTTCCACCCAATCGCCGCAGTTGATGTACCGAACCGAGCCTTTTTCAGTCTCAATCTGCTTATCGACCGGAATATGCGTGTGCCCGCAAATCACCAGATCGATATTCTTATTAACAGCAGCGTTGGCGATGGCCTTTTCGAAGTTTGTCAGTACCGCTTTGCGCCTGGCTATCCGGTCTTTCATCGATTTGTAAAGAATCATTTCCCTGCCGCTGAAAAGCTTCAGGAAAACATTGATAAATTTGTTGAAGATGGTCAGGAAACCGTAGGCTGCAGCTCCAAGTTTGGCCAGCCAGGGCGAATGGTGAATGATGTGATCGAATACATCGCCATGAAAAATCCATATTTTCTTATCTGCAACATTCATTTCGTACTGATTGACAATGCTGAAATTTCCAAGTCGGGTATTGTTGAATTTTCGGAAAACATCGTCGTGATTTCCGGTGATATAAACCACCCGGACGCCTTTCTCGAGCATTTTCAGGAGCTGGCGAATCACCTTCAGGTGCGATTTTGGGAAATAATTCCGGCTAAAACGCCAGGAGTCAACAATATCGCCGTTTAATACAAGTGTTTGTGGCTGAATAGATTTCAAATATTTCAGGAGCGACCTGGCTTTGCTGGCGTGTGTGGCCAAATGAAAATCGGAGATAACCGATATGTCTATTTTTCTGACTTCTTCCTGCATAAAGCATGAACATTAAAACTACCCGCAAAATGCGATCAATACATTACAGGACAATTAAAAGGCAATGAATCTTTGATTAAGATTGCCGACAGGTACTGCCTTAAAATCACCCCCGGGATGAATAATTATTGCTTAATTCAGTTATCTTGCAGAAAATTTGTCGGGCAACGGCACAATAAATTGATTACGAATGGCAAGCAGTTTCTTCGAACAGATAGCCCATGAATTTGAAAGGCCATTTCAAAATCCGGTGTTGGTTTTTTCGCTTATCTTATTCATCATACTTCTTTCCCCTATCCTACTTCGAAAGCTCAAGATTCCGGGAATTATAGGATTAATAATTTCAGGAGTTATCATTGGGCCGCACGGACTAAATGTGCTTGAACAAAACTCGGCCGTAAAGCTTTTCTCGACGATTGGTTTGCTATACATCATGTTCATTGCTGGGTTGGAGCTCGACCTCAAGGAATTTCAGCGCAACAGAAATAAGAGTTTGGTATTCGGGTTCCTTACTTTTACTATACCCCTGATTTTTGGGTTTCCGGTTTGCTACTATTTACTGAAGTACGATTTTACGGCCAGCCTGCTTATTTCCAGCATGTTCTCAACACACACCATGGTATCGTACCCAATTGTGAGCAAATTTGGGATATCGAAAAACGAGGCCGTTGCCATTACCGTTGGAGGAACAATCCTTACCGACACTGCCGTGCTGATCCTTTTGGCGATTATCCTGAGTTCGAATGAAGGTGGACTGAGTTTATCGTTCTGGACACAACTAATAGGTTCGCTGATAGTTTTTTCAGGAATCATGTTCTGGGTGATCCCCAAAATTACCGCCTGGTTTTTCCAGAAACTCGAAAGTGAAAAAACTTCACACTACATATTTGTACTCTCGGTGGTATTTTTTGCGGCTTTCCTTGCCGAACTAGCAGGAGTTGAGCCTATTATCGGTGCTTTTGTTGCCGGATTGGCGCTCAATAAGCTTATTCCCTATTCATCGACATTGATGAACAGGATTGAATTCATCGGGCAATCGATATTTATCCCCTTTTTCCTGATTAGTGTGGGGATGCTGGTCGATGTAAAAGTTCTCCTGAACGGGCCGTATGCGGTTATTATTGCGGTCACACTTTCGGTGGTCGCTTTAATCGGAAAATGGCTGGCAGCCGCAAGTACCAGTAAAATATTCAGGTACACAACCAATCAGCGAAGGTTGATTTTTGGCTTGAGCAGTTCGCATGCTGCAGCTACTCTGGCAGTAATCCTGGTCGGATTTCAAACGGGTATAATTGACGAAAATGCCCTGAATGGCACCATTTTGCTTATACTGGTTACCTGCTTAACGGCAACATTGGTTACCGAAAATACATCGCGCAAAATACTTACTTCGGAAAAGGAAGAGCCCATTATTGAATATCCGGTGCATTATAGCGAGCATATTATGATTCCGATTGCTAACCTCAGCAATATGGAAACTTTGCTCGAATTTGCCGTTTATCTGAAAAACAAGAAATCGGCAAACCCGATCACCATTTTATCGGTTGTGCCGAACGACGAAGAAGCTGAAAAAAACCTGATCATTGCTAAAAAGAATTTGCAGTCGCTGGTAAAAATGGCATCGGCAAACGAAACCAAGGTAAAAATTATAGCCACCATCGATCACAACATTGCCGGAGGCATCATCAGGGCTTCGCGCGAAGAAATGACCGATACTATCATGATTGGCTGGCCCCGCCGAACCGGACTGATCGAACGTTTCATCGAAACCAAAACTTCGCTGATTATTTCGCGCACCAGCAAGGCTGTTTATATCTGTCATTTTGAGCATCCGCTGGTTGGGCACAGCAAAATTGTCGTCTCCTGCCCTCCTCTTGCCGAACTGGAACCCGGATTTGAAGTGTGGCTGCCCAAACTCAACATACTGGCCAAAGAGCTCAGTCTGAATGTATTTGTTTATTGCAACCAAATGACACAGGCCGCCATTACAGAATTTTTTCATCACCACCGGCATAAAAGCGGCTTTACTTTCGCCGAAAAGTTCGACCTGCCCGATATTCAATTGCTCCAGAAATATGTAATTCCTGAAGATCTGCTGATTTATGTCGGTGCGCGAAGAACCTCGGTTTCGTATGAAAACTGCATGGAAGATATTCAGGAAAAACTGGAGAGGAGTTTTCCAAAAAACAGTAAAATCGTCATTTATCCGCGTACGCACCACATCGACAGTAAATTCAGCGAGTATGGCGATATTAACCCCGAATCGCTGAACCAGGGTTTTGAGCGGTTTCAGAAAATTGGTAAAGACTTGGGCAATTTACTTAAAAGAGAACACCCCAAAAGTTAACAGGAAATAATAAAGGCCTCCGTTTCCGAAGGCCTTATGAGTTTTAAACTGATCCTCCGAAGAGGAAATAATGTTGGTAAAATAACAACCGGAATTTAGGCTGCTTTCATTGCAAAAGCTTTGGTCAGAATGTCTGGATACATTTCCATAAAATTCTCGTAGCACCAGTCTTTCAATTTACTAATTTCTGCCTCGCCAACCCAGTTAATACACTTGACTAGTTCTTTCCGGAATAAATCGCGGCTAAAACTAACTTTCGGTAAAATAACTTTTGCGTACTCTAACATTGCTTTCGTTTTTTGTGTTTCTGTTTCTACTGTATGAAGATAACGATTATTCATCAGCCCCAAGTATGCCTAAAATCAGGATTAACAGAGTTTAACAATGCGGGCCATTTACAATTTCAATAAGCCATTGACGTACAACTCCATGCCAATGTTCCCTGTTAAGCTGTTTCAAAACACATCGTGAATGACATAATTCTATAACACAAAAAAACAGCACACGAATTACGATTGGATTGCAATCGAATTAATAAAACCTGAAATTTTCTGAGCTAAGGACTCACTTCCTTCCAGCGCTTTTACAAATGCACTGCCAATGATGGCGCCGTTGGCATAGTTGCAGGCATTGTCAAACGTTTCGGCATTCGAAATCCCAAAACCAATCACGCGCGGATTTTTTAGGTTCATCGAATTGATACGTTCGAAGTATTTCTTCTGAAATTCGCTCACACTGGTTTTAGCACCAGTGGTGGCATTGCTCGACACCATGTAAATAAATCCGGTCGAGATTTCGTCAATCTGTTTGAGCCGCTCGTCCGAAGTTTGCGGAGTAATCAGGAAGATATTGTGCAGGTTGTTGGCTTCGAAAATGGCCTTGAAATCATCTTCGTAAACCGACAAAGGCAGATCAGGCAAAATCAGCCCATCGATGCCAATTTCATTGCACTTCTGGCAGAACGCTTCGATACCGTATTGCAAAACAGGATTCAGGTAGCCCATCAAAATCAGCGGAACATCTACCGACTGGCGAATATCCTGAAGTTGTTCAAACAGCTTTTTCACGCTCATGCCGTTGTTCAGCGCCACTAAACTGCTTTGCTGAATCACCGGCCCGTCGGCCACCGGATCAGAAAACGGCATCCCGATTTCAATCAGGTCAACGCCATTTTTCACCAGTTCCTGAATAATCGCTTTTGTATCCTCTAATTCGGGATATCCTGCCGTGAAATACACCGACAAAATCCCTTCTTTTTTCTCCTGAAAGAGTTTATTTATTCTGTTGTTCATGATTTATTTAACTTCTTGATTGCCACAAAGACACTAAGGCTCAACGAAAATTTCAAATATACTTTGTGTCTTTGCGCCTTTGTGGCAGAATGTTTTAATACCCAAAATAATTCAAATAAGTTTCCATATCCTTGTCGCCACGGCCCGAGATATTCACAACCGTGACATCTTCAGGTTTTAGCGTAATCTTTTCAAGAGCGGCCAAGGCATGAGCCGATTCCAGCGCGGGGATAATCCCTTCTTTTCGCGTGAGCAGCAACACAGCCTGCAGCACTTCTTCGTCGGTTGCCCAAATGTATTTGGCGCGACCGGTTTTAAACAAATTCGCGTGCATGGGGCCAATTCCGGGATAATCCAAGCCTGCAGAAATGGAATATGGCTCGGTAATCTGGCCATCTTCGTTTTGCATGAGGTACGAGCGCGAACTGTGCAGCACACCCGGCGTTCCCAGCGCCAAAGTAGCGGCTGTTTCGTGCGTATCCACGCCTTTTCCGGCCGCTTCCACCCCAATCAGTTCCACATCTTCGTCGTCGAGAAAATGGTAGAATGCCCCGGCAGCATTGCTTCCGCCACCCACACAAGCCATTACACGGGTAGGTTTTTCACGACCGGTTTGTTCGTCGAGTTGCCAGCGTATTTCTTCTGAAATCACCGACTGAAACCGAGCAACCATATCGGGATACGGATGTGGCCCAACCACCGAACCAATGATGTAATGTGTGTCAACCGGGTTGTTGATCCAGTCGCGCATGGCCTCGTTCGTGGCATCTTTCAGTGTTTTGTTTCCTGAATGTACTGGAATCACCTCAGCACCCAGCATCCGCATTTTTTTCACATTCGGAGCCTGACGTTCCACATCAACGGCACCCATGTAAACGATGCAGTTCATGTTCATCAGAGCACAAACCGTGGCCGTGGCCAACCCATGCTGACCAGCGCCAGTTTCGGCAATGATGCGGGTTTTGCCCAACTCTTTGGCCAGCAAAATCTGTCCGATAGTGTTGTTAATCTTGTGCGATCCAGTGTGGTTACAGTCTTCGCGCTTCAGGTAGATGTGCGACTGGTAATGCTCCGACATCCGTTTCGCATAGTACAGCGGCGAAGGACGGCCGACATAGTTTTTAAGCAAGCCTATAAAATCCTGCCTGAAATTGTATGAATTGATGATTCGCAAGTAATTATTTTTCAGCTCTTCGATGTTTGGATGCATCATTTCGGGAATGTATGCCCCGCCAAACTCACCGTAGAACCCTTTTTCGTTAACCTGATAACCCATGATATCTAATTGTTGAATGATTATTTATTATTTGTTCTTGAAATTGAATATTCAATATTGGTTATTGGATATTTCTGATTTCATTGATAAACTTCTGAAGCTTTTTCACATTTTTCAACGCCGGTGAAAGTTCAAAACCGCTGTTCACATCCAATCCGCGCCATCGGGGATGTTCGAAGTTCCGGATGGCCTCCAGATCATCGGGACCAATGCCGCCACTCAGAAAAAACGGAACCGAATCGTTGTAATTTTTCAACAAAGCCCAGTTAAATTTTTGCCCCGTTCCGCCCGGCAAATGGCCTTTGGTGTCGAACAGAAAATAGTCGCAGACAGCGGTATAGCCCGAAAGCTGCGCAAAATCGAACGAATCGTACACCGAAAATGCTTTGAATACGGTTAAGCCTGAAGCTTTGATTTGTTGGCAATATTCCGGCGACTCGCCGCCATGCAACTGCGCCACCTGAAGGTTAAGTTTCCAGCAAATTTCCATCACTTTCTCCGGAAGCTCATTCACAAAAACACCCACTTTCTGGATGGATCCTGGAATGGCTTTTAATTGCTCCAAAGAAAAGTCTTCCCCAACAAAACGGGCACTTTTTGGGTAGAAAATGAATCCCAGAAAGTCGGGCAAAGCCGCTGCCACGCCCGAAATATTTTCAGGATCGCGCATTCCGCAGACTTTTATTTTCAGTTCGTTCATTTTTGCATTGTTTATTGATCCGATGACTCGAAGTCATCGGATCAATTTCTATTTCAAATCTTCAATAAATTCTTTGCAGGCACTGGCCGGATCGTGGGTTTTCATAAAGGTTTCGCCAATCAGGAATCCGCGGAAACCGACATCGCGCAATTTGCTGATGGCCTCCGGATCAGAAATTCCACTCTCCGAAATTTTTACAAATGAGTCGGGAATCAGCTTGCTCAACCGAACCGAGGTTTCCACGTCCACCTTGAAGGTGCGCAAATCGCGGTTGTTCACACCCACAATGTCCACCTGCGGATTCAGTTTTTCGAGTTCTTCTTCGTTATGCACTTCCACCAGCACTTCCAGTCCCAGTTCTTTGGCTTTCAGGGTTAATTCCAGAAGCAACTCTTTGGTCAGGCTTTCGGCGATGAGCAAAATAACATCAGCACCGTGAGCTTTGGCCTCGTAAATCTGGTATGGATCGAGCATAAAATCTTTCCTCAGAATAGGCGTTTCAGGATTGGCGAACCGCGCTTTGGCTAGGTTTTCAATTGAGCCGCCAAAATATTCTTCGTCGGTGAGTACCGAAAGTCCGCTTGCCCCGGCTGAAACGTAGCCGCGCGTCACTTCAGTTACTTCGGCTTTGTCGTTAATCACGCCTTTCGATGGCGATTTTGGTTTAAATTCGGCAATCACGCCACTTGCATTTTCCTTCAGCAGCGCAGCTTTCAGCGAGTTGCATTTCCGGCTAAAATAGGGCGACGCCATTAAATGTTCCTGCGGAAAAAGCTTCTTCGAAGTGGCGATTTCCTGCCGTTTGGTTTCGTTTATCTGATCGAGTATGGTCATAATCATCTTCAAAGTTTCAAGTCCCAAGTCCTTTTTGAATTTGGAAATTGGTTATTCTTTATTGGATATTTATCAATTTCGTTAAAACACTCAATGCTTTGCCCGATGCCAGCGATTCGCTTGCTTCGGCCACGCAGTCCGCCAGTGATTTTTCCGGGGAAATACACTGGATTCCCAACGCAGCATTGGCAATCACCACATTTCGCTGCGCCTCGGTTCCTTTTCCTTCCAGCACACTTTTAAAAATCTTTGCAGCATCTTCTACCGAATTTCCTCCGGAAAGTTCTTCCTGACGCACAGTTTTAAATCCAAAATCTGCCGGAGAAATGCTGTCTTCGGTTTGGTTAGAAACGTAGCGTGCATCGCCTGTCAGCGAAATTTCATCGTAGCCATCGAGGCTGTTTACGATCATGTAATTCTGGTCGCTGTCGGCAAAAACGTGATGATAGAGGTCCATAATTTCGAGGTCGGAAACGCCTACCAACTGGTTTTTCGGACGTGACGGATTGATGATCGGCCCCATCATGTTGAATAGTGTTTTCACTTTCAGCGCTTTGCGAACCGGCCCAACATGCTTCATGGCCGGGTGAAACAACGGTGCGTGCAGAAAGCAAATTCCGGACTGCTCCACCTCTTTCCGGAGCTTATTGGCATTGTTGCTGAATTTGTAGCCAAAGTACTCGAACATGTTGGACGCGCCGCTCACTGACGACAATCCGTAGTTGCCATGTTTGGTGACTTTATATCCGGCACCGGCCAAAACGAAGCAGCTCAGTGTCGAGATGTTGAAGGTGTTTTTCCCGTCACCACCGGTTCCAACTACATCGATGGCATTGAATTCCGACAAATCGACCGCAATACTCAGGTCGAGCATCGCCTGACGAAAGCCCGATAATTCTTCAGCTTTAATTTTCCGCATCCTGAAAACCGTCAGGAGTGCAGCAATTTCCGCTTCGGAGAACTGCCCCTCACCAACTCGGGTCAGTATCGTCCGAGCCTCTTCCTTGGTCAGTGTATTTCCTGCAAACAGGTAGTTTAGTGTATCTTTCATTGAAGTTCCAAATTTCAAGTTTCAAATTCCAAGTTGCGACTGAAAACTGTGACTGATCACTTTTTCAGCCAGTTGGCAATGATTTGTTCGCCCAGCGGCGTGAGGACCGATTCGGGGTGAAACTGCACACCTTCCACATCGTACTCGGTGTGTTTCATCGACATAATCAGGCCTTTGTCGTCGTAGCTGGTAACTTTCAGACACGAAGGTAAGCCTTCCTGATTAACTATCCACGAATGGTAGCGCCCAACCATGAATGTTTCGGGCAAACCATCGAAAAGAACGGTTTCAACTTCGGTTTTGGTGACCGGCGTAGCAATGCCATGCAGCACGTTGTTCATGTTGGTGAGTGTTCCACCAAACGCTTCGCCAATCGCCTGATGCCCCAGGCAAACACCCAGCATACTTTTTTTCGAAGCATACTCGCGAATAATCGGGAGCAAAAGTCCGGCTTCTTCAGGAATTCCAGGTCCCGGAGAAAGCACAATCTTGTCGTATTTCTCCAGATCAGAAAGCTCCAGTTCGTCGTTGCGAACCACATCAACCGGCTCGCCCGAAATCTTTTTGATGGCGTGAACCAGGTTGTAAGTAAACGAATCGTAATTATCTATGACTACTATTTTCATGATTGAAGGATTGAATTACTGAATGTCTGATTTTGTCAGTTAACTGCGACTGAAAACTGTGACTGCTAACTGATTTCTTTTGCTATTTCGATGGCTTTTTTCAAAGCGGCCAGTTTGTTGTTCACCTCCTGAAGTTCGCTTTCTTCGTTCGACGAAGCCACAATTCCGGCGCCTGCCTGGTAAAACAGGCGGTTGTTTTTGCTCAAAAACGAGCGAATCATGATGGCATGGTTCAGGGTTTTGTCAAAACCAATGTACCCAATTGCCCCACCATAATAGCTGCGGCGCTGATTCTCGTATCGGTCGATGAGCTGCATGGCCATGTGTTTGGGCGCTCCTGAAAGTGTTCCGGCCGGAAACGAATTGCCCATTACGGTCACCAAATTGGCGTCTTCGGGTAATTTTCCTGAAACTTCGGAAACCAAGTGGATGACATGTGAGAAGTACTGAACTTCGCGGAAACTGTCCACCACCACATCACTGGCATTGCGACTCAAATCGTTGCGGGCCAGATCGACCAGCATCACGTGTTCTGCATTTTCTTTCGGGTCGGCACACAGCTTTTCAGCCAGCTTTCGGTCGTCGTCGTCGTTTCCGGTGCGGCGGAAAGTTCCGGCAATCGGGTTGATGATGGCGCGACCTTTCTTCACGCGCAAGGAAGCTTCGGGACTTGAACCGAAAATTCGGTAATCGCCGTAGTCGAAGAAAAACAGGTACGGCGATGGATTCACGGTGCGCAAGGCGCGGTACAAATGGAAATCGTCGCCCGAAAAGCCTTGCGAGAACTGGCGCGACAGCACAATCTGGAACACATCGCCACGGAAGCAGTGTTCTTTTCCTTTGGCAACCATGTATTTGTATTGCTCGTCAGTAATGTTCGAAACCTCGTCGCCCAAAGTATTGAAAGTGGTTGACGGGAAAGTCAGATTCCGCAGCAACGACTCAATTTGCGCCATCTCGGCCTGCTCACCTTCGATCAGGTTTTCAACCAGGTAAATCAGGTTTTTGTGGTGGTCGATGGCCACAATGTACTTGTAAAAGCAATAGCGAACTTCAGGAATGGCATAAGCTTCCTTCTTTTCAGCCTTGATTTCAATCTTTTCGAAATAGCGGATTCCATCGTAGCTCAGGTAGCCAAACAAGCCGTTTGCAGGGGCTTCGGCCACATCGCCTTCCAACTGAAAAGCCTTAAAAAACTGATCGAGTTGCTGATCAACCCGATTGCTTTTACTAACCTGTGATTTCTCCTGTGCGCGTCCGTTGCACTCGATGGTTATATCGCCTTCGTTGGCGGTGAAGCAAGCCAGTGGCTTGATGCACACAAACGAATAGGCATTTTCGTTGCCATGATAATCGGAGCTTTCGAGCAAAATGGTTTTGGGGAAGAGCTCGCGGAATTTCATGTAAACGCTTACCGGGGTGAGGATGTCGCCCAGGATTTTCTTTACGCTGACGTTGACTTTAATTTTTTCCATATCGTGTTTTTTTCTTCTTACTTATCGTTAGCTCAGTTCCGGCTGAGAGCTGATTTGCTCTTTTTTCAACGCTTTCCCGCAGCCGGGGTTTCTTTTTTCCTTTTCTCTCCCGGGGCGTTGCCCCGGGCTATTGATCTTTAACCCTTTCAGGGTAACGGAAAAGCATTTCCTTATGGCCGTTCTTTTCCCCTCTTTCGGAGGGGGTTGGGGGAGGCTTCAACAAAAAAAGCGGCTTACCGTGTTCCGATAAGCCGCTTTTCTTAGTGTCCTCCAATTGAGTCATAGCGCTACATCCCTCCACGGTTCTGTGAAAAGTTTCTGCGCCACCACCAATTTGTTAAAATTATCTGATTCATCTTTATTTCAATCTAAAAAAATAAAAAGCCCGCTTCTTTTGAGGAGCAGGCCAGTATCTTAAAAAATACAAATATGGCTTTTAACTCCTCGATTTACCAAGAAGACCCCACCACAGGTGCCATACTGTATTTAAATTTTTAGTCATCATTAAATTTTTCTGTTAGCAAAAAAATGAAATTAATGTCAAAATAACAAGACTGAACAGAAAAAAGTTTCAAAATTTATAAAATCGTCCCATACAAATTCAGGGTAACTTATTATTACTGAGCCAAAGTAAACCGGAAACTAACGCCGAAATTGGTTGTCGATGTATTGAACGATCCCACCAAAGGATGATTCAAAACTTTGTCGTAATACAGGCGCAACTGAAACCGGTCACTCAACATGTAATCGGCAGTTGTTTTAAGTGTTACATTATTTTGCCCTGCTGTTAACTGCTCATCTTCTTCAACAATCTTCCGGAGTACTGTTTTATTTTTTCTGAACGACAAATCAGCCCTGATATTCAAATCGTTTGAATAGGCCTTCTGCGATTTCTTTGTTTTTACAATCAGATCCATTTTAGTAAACCGGTATCCCACTCCAAAAACCATTTCATTGCTCAGCACTTCGGTCAATTGGTTATTCGAGAAGCTAAGCGCCAGATTTCGGGTAGTTTTCATTTCCACACGGGTTTCAAAGTCGTTAACCCAGGTCATGTCCAACCCAATTAAAGGGCTAAACTGTTCAGAAATACTAACAGAATTTATATCATTCGGACCGATGAAATCGCCCAGGGTATTCCGCACATAGCTGAACCCATCGCTATAAACCTTGTCGTTGTAATCGAGATTAGAAATAAACGAACCAACATTATAGCTCGACCGGTATGCATGGTTAAAACTCAGGGTTTTGAAATATTTCTTCAGCCACTCCGATTGCGAAACAACACCTTCGTAGGTGATTCTCCAGTTCGGCCGCATATACCTGATGGACGGGAACGGACTGAGCGCCACCTTATCGGGCGACTGGCCGGTGTATGCTGCAATAAATGCCGGAACCATTACCTGTGGCGAAGTTGGGCCATAACCTTCGGGAAATTTGGTTACCGGATCCGGAGTCTTTGTATAATTAGCTCCAGGATTGACCACACGCTGCGCCTCAAGACGCCGGGCTATAGTAATCCGGTAATCTTTCAGATTCTGGAAAGCTTTTGAAGCCGGAGCCTCCGCACCATTTCCCATTTTACTGAAAGCCGTTTTCATGGTATTGACCGACATGGTAAAATTACCCTTTACCGATTTATCCAACGGATCGAACTGCTTGGTTGTATTGTTGTAATTGTAGAACTCAGTTGTCCGTTCGGAATAAGTTCTTACAGCATTAACATCAATTCTCAAATCAGGAATTGGCTCAACATTGGCCCTGAAATTAAACGTTTCGCTGTGCGACATCACAAACGGCGAATTGAGCGTTGAATCGCGGGTTACCCAACCTTTTTGAGAAGCTTTCACGGCAAAATCCTTATCCTGCCAGCCCAGAAGGAACGGGAGCCCCGGAGCGGTTGTCTGGCCAGGCAAATCGCCGAACATATTCTGATCGGGCGTATATTTTCCAACACCAAAGAAACGGGGTTCTGGCATGAATCCAGGCAAAACGGTACCATCAGTCGATGAATAGCTTAACGAAATTGAACGCACACTCATCAACGCACGTGCAGTGTATTGAATCAGTTTTTGTCCCAAATCACGACTAACTTCCACTTTACCTTTAACCAGCAATTTAACTCCTGAAACATTTTTCGTCGGGGTAAAGCTGATCCGGTTTTCATTTACCACATCAACTTTTCCTTCAACCACAGAACCGTCTTTTGCGGTAGCAACTACCTCAACATTCTGGGTTTTCAGCTTATGAAAGATTGATTTTGGTGTGTTAGCTTTTAGCCTTAAGTTATCAGAAACATAATGCACTTCCTTGATTTTTGGTGCCGCCTTTTCCTTTGCAGCATTGGGTTGTCGTTGCGGAGCCTGGTTGCCTTGCTGTCCCTGAGTTTGACGTGCCCGTGTCATTCGCTGCTGCTGGCGTGAGCTTGTTCCGTATTTCTGGTTAACATCCCGCAGGAAGCCAACCTTATTGTACAAGGTTACAAGGTTAAGCTGACCATTCAACATCACCTGACGTGAGTTTTCGATAACATTACCCAAAACTACCGACTTATCTGTCAGAGGCCCGGCCTGCCAATCGTACATTGACTGGTAGCGTGCCGAAAGCGAAGTCCAGTCGAGCAACGGAAGCCTGTTGATTGGCACCATGTAATTGGCATTAATCACATGATGGTATAAGGTCGGGCGTCCAAGTCGCAGTAAATTACTCAGGATCGAATCCTTTTTCCAGGCATAATCATCGTCGTGCCTGTTGATGCGCCCTTCAGGTTCATCAATTCGGGCAGTTCCCTGCGACGAGAAATCAAATTCAAGCGAACGGGTAAGGTTATACCTGATATCGACATACTTATTCCAGATGAAATCTTTGTTGAATGTGCGCGGAATAATCATATTCGGATTGGAAAGATTCCGAAGCTGAACTTCGTTATAATGCCTCCAGAGATCAGTCCGGAAAGAGAGCTGCGATGGCGCCAACGAGAAGTTAAAATCGCGAATCACCCTGAAAGCCTTCCCTTTTAATACCTTCGAATTCTTAAATGGCTCAATCGACTCTGGTCGTCCGTTGAAGTTGTAACTGAACATTCCCCGGTAATTTTTATCTAGATTCTGCTCAACATTAACACTCCGTTTTAACTGTTCGTTGTAGGAGTAGGTAACCGAGAAGTTTGTCGGGTCGTACAGTTTCGGCTTGCCCGACTTATTTGTTTTATCGATTTTTACGTTGGTGAAGTTGATGCTTTTTCGCGTTGTTACGTCCTGCGAGAGTTGTTTCAGCGAATCTTTCTCGGCCCTTGTATTTAACAAGTTCAATGCATCCTTCATTTTTATATCCGGATCGAGCGGATTGTATTTGGGGTTGCTGGTACTTTGTGAATATCCGATATACAACGGAATTTTCACCTGCGACTTATCGGGGAAGAATTTACCCAATTCAAAGTTGGCCGAAACGTCCACAGTAGTCAGATCGTCCAGAGCCCGTTCGTTCACTTTTTTATCAATACTTCCGAAGCCTGCAGTGCGATGACTTCCTGCAACAATTATCGATCCCAAATCGGCCAACCGGGCAGTAACACGGCCTGTTGCGGCCCATCCACCGTTTTCCTCGAAATCAGACAGGCGAAGTTCGTTCACCCATACCTCTACCGATCGCGATCCCCGATCGTTAACATCCTTTTTATTGTGCCGGATACCAATCATCATTACCTCGACATTCCCCAGATTTGGATTTCCCTTTACGCTAACCAGCCTTGTTCCATCCGTTTCGGAGTATGGCTGTGTTAAACTTGCGGTAGGATTCGCCTGCCGAAGGGCATCATTCCTCCTCAACTTCAAGTCGGTAAAGGCTTCGAGGCTTAGGTCGAGCCTGTTCTCGTCGGGCCAAACAGCTAACCGATCGGCCTCATTTTCACTTTTGTACGAGCCCAGCGGACTGGTAAGTGTCAACGGTATTTCGTATTCGTAGTAGTTGTAGTTGTAATCCGACCCGATTCGCACAAACAAGGATACATCATTATCCTTGAGCGGATAACCCTCGATTGCTTCGGCATGAACTTCCATTTTCAGTCGTTTGTAATTACGGAAATCCATACTCAGGTTTTTATAGGCAGCCCGGGCATCACCTTCTTCGAGTTCAATGGTGCGCAATACCAGCGATTGCTCGTTCAGCTGTCGAAGCTGTGGGTTTGCAGGATCAATTACGCGTTCAATTCCGGGAGGAAGTACATAATGAATTGGCTTGCGGCTTGCATTCTCTTCAATATTTACGGCTGAAATATCGAACTGCGTGTTTGGTGAATTCACTCCGATCTTTCCGTCAACATCTTTGGTATAGCGGCGCCAGTCGGCACGAACCAAATCAAGTGTGGCAAAACGCAAAACGGTTGGTTTCTCAAACCCTTTCATGAACATCCTCATGAAACGAATTGATTTGAAATCGGAAATGGAACCAAAAACCTGATTCGGACTTTTTACCGGCACTCTGAACTGGTACCAGGTAACTTTCCCTGTTCTTCCGTTTTTCAATTTAACTTCGCGCTCCTTAACATCGGAAATATTGTTTTTCCCAACAACCATATCTTCGCGCCGCAAGCTAATTTTATACTGATAATACCGTTCGTATTCGTTCAGTGTATTATCACCATTAATATCTTCAATGTCAGGCTGTGTTGATGCCGTTGTCGGATACGGTTCTGGTGACATTTCAGCCGTCGGAGAGTTTCCATCGGGACCGTTGAAATTTTTATACCGTTCCAGAATTCCCAGTTTCTGCTCGTCGTAATCACTTCCGCGGAAATAGTGATAATCGTCGCCTGAAGGGTCCTTCAGTATTTTGGCCAAAGCATCCTGATTCAGAATACTCTTCATTGACTCGAGATAACTCTGGTGGAATGTCTTTTCATCGTCGTCGTTCAAACCATCGAACCCAATGTCCTGATAACGGCGGCTCTCCACATTGTTATCGAATTCATTAACCATCGACTGAAGTTTGGAAACACGCCCCCAAACAGTTGTATCAACACTGGCAACCTGGGCATCGGTAGGCAATCCGTTTTCAAACGATTTACGCGAGTCTTTCAACACATCCTCCGAAATATCACCCAAGTTGAAATACAAATCACCACCCTGATTTTGTTCAAGCGAGTCGTTCACAAAAGGATTCATCATCCAGAATTCAACAAACTCGATATTGGCTGCTTCAAAATCGCTGGTTTCAATTTTACGCATGATACCACCCCAGCGCGATTCCGGATCACGAAGTGTTCCGTCAGGATTCACCCCACGAGAGTATGCTGATGGATTTGTGTCGAAGTTGTAAGGTCCACGTTCCTCCGGATAAAATGCCAGGTCGAAAACCGGAATATTGGTTGGTAAGCCAACTGGTGTTTCACGGTCAGGAAAAATTTCGTTCTCGTACACCTCGCGCACCAAATGGTTCGACTGAAGTTCTGCGTTGTTCTTGATGTAATCGGGCGTGGTCGGGCTATTCCTTAAAAATAAAGGATCGATGGTGTACCAGGCCAGTTTGGCACGGTTATATCCATAAGCCAGATCGTTGTTGGTAGCAGCCTCCGGAAACATGTTTTGTTTTTGCGGGGTACTGGCCAACACCCATGCCGAGCGGGTTTTCAGGTCGATTGAGGTTTTGGTTGCTTCAAAATCGTCGATGTAAGCCGTTCCTGCTTTGTTAATTACCTTGGAGTGCCCCGGAATCAATTTGGCAAATTCACCGTCGAATGCTATCGACGAGGTCTCTTTTGTAGAGTAGAACGGCAATTTATCGAGCAGCTTGGTCAGTAACCGCGACTGGTTGGTATAAGTAGCATCAAGACCGAGCATAGTATTCGAAATCGGATCGTCGCCATAATTAACCTTCTGTGTTAAAGGCCTTTCCTGCATGTGCAAAACGGTTGCCCCAAGGTTAAAGCGCTCGCTGATTGCATAATTGGCATGAGCGCCAATCATGGTTTTCCGCTGCATACTGAATAAGTCCTGACTTTCGGTGGAAACCTGAAGCGGAGAGCCCGATTCGAGCAGTCCGGCATTTATAATCTTCACGATACCGGAAGTATAGTCAACGGTATAATCAACATTCTCGATCAAAGTACGACCTCCGGATGTTACTTTTACCGAACCTTGCGCCAGGTTTTGCGAACCAACCATAATCTCCGAAGTCGATGCTCCTTTGTACGAACCTTTCAGCTTAAACTTGTTGTGTTCGGCATCCTGCTCGGCAACCGTCCGGGTCGAATCGTATAAAGTTTTGTACACGTATTTGTTTATCAACGAAGGATCGACAATCGAATCGGCCAGGTTTTTCCCGAAAGGCTCCAATACCGGGAAAATAATTCGCCCGGTTGAAGAGTTGACCGTTATTCCCTCCACATAGTCAAAAACCCCGTCGCGGCCCAAATCGAGTTGAGAGTTGAGTTTATCGAGGTTCATTACATTCAACAAAATATGGTTGGCAAGCCTTCCTTCGGGCAAATAATTGATGTTTGTTCCGGTCTGATCGTTCTGATACAGAATGTCCAGCACAAAATCGTCCTTAGTCAGCTGATAGGCATTCAAATCGTAAACATTCTTCATCATCAGTTTCCAGTTCGGAATACGTGGCGAAAGGTTTGTACCTTTCAACAACTTCAGAACCAGCGTTTGCGGAGCATTAATCCCATCGGTCGAAAATTCACCCACCTGGTAGGTTTTACCATTGGCAGTATAGTTATAGGCAACCGCCAGAATTTCGTCGGTATTTAAAGCTGAACGGAGCGAAATATATCCCAGGTTTGGATTAAACGTATATTCCGATTCGCTGAGCAGACGAGCCTGTTCAATCTTTTCGTAGTCCTGTCCACCAACAAAATTTGAGGCCGAAAGAGGTGAAAGAGTTTTATTGATATTATCTGAAGCCCTGATTCCGGCATAGTTGTTAATAATTTGCTGGTACAAACCGTTGGCCTCGTTAAACGGATAAATGCTTTCGGGATACTGGAGCCCTGAATTTTCCTGAAAAGCCCCAATTTTATTATAAATATTCGGGTCGTGTTCGCCCAAATCCATAAATGCCAAAATATTACGGGCTTCCTTAAAATTGCTCGATTTGTTGGTTACCCAAACTTCAATCTTATTGATGGTGATGGAGGAACGGACAATTGGGAGACTTTCGAGCGATTCGTTGTAATGATCGCGGAAATACTGCGCCAGGAAAAAGTGCCGGTTGGCATCGTATGACGAGGCAGCAATTTCGAACG
Organism: Prolixibacteraceae bacterium; assembly: GCA_963678915.1. GTDB lineage: Bacteria > Bacteroidota > Bacteroidia > Bacteroidales > Prolixibacteraceae > Aquipluma. The sequence continues at coordinate 3,399,353 of OY787458.1, read as the reverse complement.
TTTTCTTCTGGGCACCACCTTCCGAATCGATGACCTGTGTTTCACCCTTGTTTTGCGAAAAGATGGTTGTCAGGTTCAGTTTACCAAACTGCAATTCAGTTTTTACCCCAAAAAGGTTCGATCCGCCGGTGATCAACGATCCGTTCAGCGGAAGCGAAACGTTACCGGCCTCTATCTTTTTCACAATTTGGTCTTCATCTCCGGTGTAAGCCAGATTCATTTTGTTCTCGTAATCAAATGTCGCTTCGGTATTGTAATTGACGCGCATCTCCATCTTGTCGCCAATTTTCCCCATCACGTTCATCTGAATTTTCTGGTTGAAATCGAAAGTAGGTACTTTGCGCAAACGTTCGGGAATCGATGGATTCTCGGTTGCATTCATCTGGTAACCAAAACTTACCTCGACGTACCCCTGCGGACGAATGTCGATTGTATTGCTTCCGAAGATTTTATTAAAGGTTTCGCCTCCAACAGTCAACCTCGGAATAAGTCCACCTTTATCTTCAATGCTTTTAATTTTTGCCTGGTTGCGCCAGTAGTTTTGAATAGCCTGATCGAAATCGTATTTCTGAAACTCTTTTTTGGTCATTGTTTTGGGCAACCGGTAATTCAGGCTACCCACTTTTTCAACAAAATTGTATTCTCCGGAAATAGGATCGTATTCGATCTCGGTTTTTATATTCGATGGATTTTTAAGGAACAACTTCGAGCTGTCTTTTTTATCGGGATAAGCAAATGCCGGTTCGTCTTTAAATTTGTAGGGAAGGTTTCCCGTGGTGTCAATCCGAACCGTGTCGGCTGGTAACGGCAAAATATTCAGCGAATTATAATTCCTGAGTGTTGTTCTCGATTCGGTAGGGCTTCCACCGAGTGCATAAATAATAATTACAATAAGAAATAGAAGTATGTTTCTGCCGTACTTTTTCAATTCCAAGGTCTTTTTCTGATTAAAGGCTTTTAAGCGCCAATTTGATCACATTTTCAACTGAAAGATTAGGTTGCGCTGCCAGAATTTGATCCAATTCTTTTTCGGCTGGTTTTTTCGCAAATCCCAACATGACTAAAGCAGATAACGCTTCATTTCGCAATGTATTGTCTGCCGATGCTACAAATTGCTCACTAATGGGCGACTTTCCAACTTTGTCTTTCAAATCGATAATAACCCTCTGCGCGGTCTTTACACCGATGCCTTTTATGCTTTTCAGAAGATTGACATTTTCATTCAGAATAGCGTTGCTGATTTCGTCGGGCGAAAGAGATGAAAACATCATAATGGCAGTATTTGATCCGATGCCACTGACTGAAATAAGCATCCTGAACAGCTCGCGTTCCGGTTCGGAGGCGAAACCATATAGTAGGTGGGCGTCTTCGCGTATAACCTGATGAATGAACAGCTTAACCGATTCTCTTCCGTTTAGTTGAGTGTAAGTATTCAACGAAATAGTTATAAAGTAGCCTACAGAATTAGCTTCCAGTATAATATGAGATGGTTTAAGGCTAACAACTGAGCCCTTAATATATTCGAACATACCCTAAAAATGAATTAGATTCCTTCGTCGATTGCTTCAAAATCGATCGATTCATCAACCTGTCCCTGGTTGATGTCGTATTTCTTCAGCGGATTTTTTGTGATTTCCTTGTAGAGTGCGCGATTCTTATGAATATCGATCGAAAGATACAGCGCTTCGCGGAACGAATCGGGTGAAGCTTTGTCTTCGCCGGCAATATCGAAAGCCGTTCCGTGTGCAGGCGATGTGCGGATAATCGGCAGCCCGGCAGTATAATTCACACCCCTATCGAACGATGCCATTTTGAACGGAATCAGACCCTGATCGTGATACATGGCAAGGATAGCGTCAAATTTCGAAAAATCGCCTGAACCAAAGAACCCATCAGCAGGATATGGCCCAACGGCAATAATTCCTTCATCTTTAGCCCGCTGAATAGCAGGAATGATGATTTCATTTTCTTCTTTTCCGAGCAAACCGTTGTCGCCGGCGTGTGGATTAAGTCCAAGCACTGCAATCCGTGGTCGTTTAATGAAAAAGTCTTTTTCCAGCGACTGGTTAATGATACGCAATTTATTTACGATGGCACCTTTGGTAATCTTCGCCGAAACTTCAGAAATTGGCGCATGGCCCACAACCACACCCACTTTCATCGATTCGCTGACCATCAGCATCACGTAGTCGCGGGTTTTAAACTGCTCGGCCAGGTACTCGGTATGTCCGGGGAAATTAAATTTTTCTGACTGAATATTGTCTTTATTGATTGGTGCAGTGATTAATGCATCTATTTCGCCGCTTTTCAGGTCTTCAACAGCTTTTTCCAAAGCCATATACGAAGCTTCGCCAGCCATTTCGCTCGATTTGCCAAGCTCAACACGAATGTTATCGTCGATACAATTAATAATGTTGGCTTTGCGCGGATCGGCTTCACTGGCCGTGCGGATATGATTGAAGTTAAAGGTTTCGATATTCAGGGCCTTTTTATGATAGGCTGCAACTTTGGGCGAACCATAAACGATGGGTGTACACATTTCGAGAATGCGTGGCTCCATCAATGTTTTAATAATTACTTCGTACCCAATTCCGTTGATGTCGCCTTGTGAAATTCCTATAATAATTTTGTCCCGTTTCATTTGTCGCGTCTCCTTTTTGAGGTGTTTTGTGTGATAATGTATAATCTCTCTAACAACCAATTTTGTTGCGCAAATTTAATCTATTATTTTACACTATTTAAAGTTGCACAAACTTACTCACTTAAGAATTCATGTTGTTGTCTGAAAAATAACGAATTTGACGAATCGCCTAGAAAATGACAATCAATAAAAGAATAAATATCAGGAGCATGAACAGGATAAACTGATTGCGGACGAACAATCCCAGCAACAACAGTATTTCAATTTCCTCGGTACATGCCGTAAATACCTCAATGGTTCCTTTGTCTTTTGATAAAAACTCGTTGCTCTGATAGGTGATCAATTCGTCGCCATTGAATTTCCACGCCCAGCGCGATTGCCAGAAATTTTTCACTTCGAGTTCAAATCGTTTGCCATTTATAATGATATCGCTTTTGGGATTGAAAAGATTAACCATGATGGTGCCCAGCAGGGCCTGATTGTTGGCATCGTATATTTCGAGCTTGGAAAGAAAAAATTCGCGGTTTAAAATAAAAAGGCGGTCATTGAGCATTCCGTGGGCTTTCGATCCTACCAGACTTTCCCAAACAATGAATCCAATACGTTCTGATCCATGAAAAATTTCAAGGTTATTTTTAAGAATTCCTTTCGACCAAAAATACCGTTCCATCGCTTCGTGCTTAAAATCCAGATGCAAGTTACGAAAAATTTGAGCATGAACAGATTTCTGCATGTGAAGCGGTTGTAAAACAAAAATATCCTGCTTCTGTGCGAAGCAGGATATTTCAATTATGAAGTCAACCGTATTTGCTTATTTTTTAACTGCAGGCTCCTCGCAATCGTCGCCCAGGTTCAGCAATTCCACTTTTCTGAAATCAATCGGATGGCTTTCCGACTGCAGCGAAATGGTACCTTTTGTCAGCAATTTATTCCCGTCAGGAGGAAGCAGTTTCTGGTAACTCGCATCGCGATCGTCCAACTGAGGCTTGGCATATTCTATTACCACTTTACCCTCCATGATGTGTTTAATAATCGAATCGCCCTGAACTTCTACTTCGGCCGTTACCCACTGGTCGCCATGATAGGTTTTCGACGTCGAGTTGGTACAATGGTCGGTCCACAGCGAATCGTGGTAAACAATGTTGGTTCCCGGAGTACAAACATTCATGGTGGTACGTTCGTCCTTCCCATTTCCGCCCAGCAGCTGAACTTCAATCGACACAGGAAAATCCTGATTCAAATCCATGCTTCCCGGATTCTGTCCGTGTATCATAATTCCGCTATTCCGGAAAGCCCATCCGGCACCGCCCGGGCACTGCTCGCCAACAAAGCGATACTCAACCCTGATTTTGTAATGAGAATATGGACATTTGTAAAAGATATGGCCAAAATGGTCGTCGAATTTCTGATACTGATCGTACCTTACTTTCAACAAGCCATCTTCAACCCTAAAGGTATTTCCATAGTTTTCGTTTAATGGGAACCCTTTAATTTTGATGTTCCAGTCGTTCAAATCCTTTCCGTTGAACAATTGAATCCATCCTTTTTCCTTTTGCTTGGGCGACTGGCATCCCCAAACTAAACCTAAAATGAGGACAGGAAGTAACAATTTTGCTAAATTCTTTTTCATGGTTGTTAAATGGTTAAGTTAGCTGAGTCGCAAGGTAACAAAATATACCAAATCAGGCCTCGGTAATAAAGCTAAAAAGGTTGTCCAAAAAGAAAAATTTCATTTTTTGGACAACCTTGCAAAACGAGAAAATTAAAATCGGAGAAACTATTTCTTCTCTTTTTTAGCTTTCTTTTCCAGCCGTTTTTCTTTCAATGTTTTAGTCGGTTCCTTTTTGGCTTCCTTTTTCGAATCTAATCCTTTTGACATAACTTTGATTTTTGAGGTTATTCTTCTGATTCCAAACACTTACAATAAACTAAGGTATTTGGGCAGTACTACCCAATTTCCTTAGTCCAAAAATATCATTTTTTGAAAAATAAATCTAGTCAATACACCACTATAATTGCGAAAACCTCCGGTTAAAAGTGAGTCTTAATCAAAATTGGGCGCATTCAGCCCACCCTTTTTCAACTTTGGTTAATCCAGGCGAGTCACTCAAAAATAAGAAGACACTGAAAACAAGTAATTTATATAAATTTAACCAGATGGTTAAATTTATCAGTTAAAATGTTTGGCGAATTAATATCTAACTCATACTTTTGTCCATGTGATTTAACCAACTAGTTAAACTAAAAATTAAAATGGAAGCAAAAAAAGATAATACTGAAGAGAAGATTCTGGAAGCCGCAAAACATGTATTTGTTGTCAAAGGAATGGAAGGCGCCCGCATGCAGGAAATTGCTGACGAAGCCGGAATAAATAAAGCCTTGTTACACTATTATTTCAGATCGAAAGAACGGTTGTTTGAAGCTATTTTCTCGGAAATCATAAAATTCGCTTTCCCAAAAATCACCAAAATTATTTCGTCCGACGAACCAATCGCCAGCAAAATTGAGCAAGTGATTGACGCTTACATTAGCCTCCTGATGAAACATCCGTTCATCCCGGGATTTATTATAAAAGAACTTAACCGCGATCCTTCCGGATTATTCAAACTGATTGTCAAATTTGGCTTAAATCCTCAGGTGATCGTTGACCAAATTGAAGCGGCAATGGATCGTGGTGAGATCATCCGGATGGATCCGCGTCATCTGGCTCTGAACATTATTTCAATGTGTGTTTTCCCATTCGCAGCCAGACCGATCATGAGCTTTCTTTTATTTAAAGACGATCAGGAAGCGCTGAACGCTTTTTATGCTGAACGGGCTGATGTGATCAAGAAATTTGTAATCGACGCCATTGTAATTAAAAAATAGAACTCCACATGAAAACAATTAAACTACTGTTCGCTGCACTGCTTTTCCCGGTTCATATACTGATGGCCCAGGAAGCAGTGACTTTGGAACAATGCCAAAACTGGGCTCGCGAAAACCACCCGGGTTTAAAACAACTGGATTTGTACCAGCAGATCCTCGGCCTGAAAAACGAGAACAATGCTACCAGTTATTTGCCTCAGATCAATCTGAACGGGCAGGCCACCTATCAATCGGACGTAACCAAAATTGGTATTTCGCTACCCAACATGAAAATTCCGACCGTTGATAAAGATCAGTATAAATTTTACCTCGACCTGAAACAAACCATATGGGACGGCGGATTGAGCAAGGCAAAAGAACTGCTGAACAATGCCGAGAATGCCGGAAATCTGCAACAAACCGAAGTCGAATTGTATCAGGTTAAAGAAAAGGTGAACCAATTCTTTTTCACTTCATTCCTCATTCAGGAAAACCTGAAAATACTGGATAAAAAAACAGAAACTTTAAACGAACGCCGGAAATTACTCGAATCGGCAGTGAATAACGGAATGGTACTTTCGGCCGAGCTGGATCAATTACTGGCCGAACTGATTAAAACCGAACAAACCGTAATTGAACTGAAAAGCAATAAAGAAACTGTTTTGTATGCCTTGTCGATTTTGACTGGAAAAACGACCGAACAATTTATCAATCTTTCACTTCCGATTGAACCAAGCGATTTGAATATGCCTCTGAAACGCCCCGAAATGGATTTATTCAGCAAACAAAACGAGTTACTGAATGCCAATTCTGATTTATTACAAAAGCAGCGCAACCCTAAATTGTTTGGCTTTGGTCAGGCAGGCTACGGAAAACCCGGATTGAATATGCTGAATAATTCGTTCGATACCTATTACATGCTTGGCCTGGGTTTTAGTTGGAATGTACTCGACTGGAAGACAACCAGCCGCCAGAAACAGATCATCAAGCTTCAGCAGGACATAGTGCAAACCAAACAGGATGCTTTTGTTAGAAACATCGACCTGGCTACCGATCAGCAAAACAAGCAGATTAACCAGATTTCGGAACTGCTGAAAACCGACCAGCAACTCATAGCTATTCGGGAGAGAATCACCAAAACATCGGCCTCGAAGCTTGAAAATGGAACCATCACAACTGCCGATTATATTCAGGATTTAAATGCTGAAACCACTGCCCGACTGATGCTCGAAACGCATAAAATTCAGTTAAAAGAAGCCTGGACAAAACTGGCTAACATTCGGGGGAACCAATAGAATGATGAGTTATGAATGATAAGTTATGAGTTAAAAAAAACAGATATAAACACAATGAATATGAAAAAACTACAAATAATAGCAATGGCTTTTCTGGCCCTCGCCGGCTGCAAAAACAACGAAAAGCAATCGGATGCCTACGGAAATTTCGAGGCCGTTGAAACCATCGTTTCTTCGGAAATGGCCGGGAAACTGCTGGCTATGAATGCCAAAGAAGGTGATCTACTTGAGGCGGGCAAACTCATCGCTTTAATCGACACCACCGAACTTTATCTGAAAAAGCTACAAACTCAGGCGCAATTGGTGGCCAGCGAAACTAAAAAGCAAAATGTATCAGCACAGATTAACGTTTACAAAGAGCAAAAAAAGAATGTATCAACCACACAACAGCGCATCACCAAAATGTTTGCCGATAAAGCGGCTACCCAGCAGCAGATTGACGACATCAACGGACAAATAAAAGTGCTCGACAAGCAAATTTCGGCGACAAATACGCAGTTTCAATTGATTGGCAGCGAAATGGATGTGATTAAACGTCAGCTCGATCTGATAAATGAACAGCTTGGCAAATGCCGCATTGCCAGTCCGGCCAAAGGAACTGTGCTCGAAACTTATCTTGAAAATGGCGAGCTGGCTACCCCTGGGAAACCAGTTCTGAAATTGGCTGATTTAAGCAATCTTGAGTTGAAAGTTTACGTTTCGGGAGCACAATTATCGAAGGTAAAACTGGGCAACGATGTAAAGGTGCTGATCGATGCTGACGCCAAAGAAATGCAATCGCTCACCGGGGAAATTACCTGGATTTCGTCGGAATCGGAATTTACCCCAAAAATCATTCAGACTAAGGAAGAACGGGTGAAACTGATGTACGCCGTTAAAGTTTTGGTGCCCAATGATGGCCGACTGAAAATTGGTATGCCCGGCGAAGTTGTTTTTTAGTGAGCAGTCGCAGTGTTCAGTAAACAGATAGCAAATAGCATGAAATCAGTAATTCAGTCCTTCAGTAATTCAATCTTTCGGTCATGATCAGCATTCAACACATCAGTAAATCGTATAAGGAAGTTCAGGCTATAACCGACATTTCGCTCGAGGTGCAGAAAGGCGAGCTCTTTGGGCTGATTGGTCCCGACGGCGCAGGTAAAACAACTTTGATGCGAATCCTGATGACTCTGCTTGTTCAGGACGAAGGAAAAGCTACCATGAACGGATTGGATGTGGTGAACGATTATAAAAAGATTAGGAAAATTGTAGGTTATATGCCTGGCCGGTTTTCGCTTTACCAGGATTTGACCGTTGAAGAAAACCTGAACTTTTTCGCAACTGTTTTTCAGACTACAGTTGCCGAAAATTACGACCTTATCCGCGATATCTACGTTCAGATTGAGCCGTTTAAAAAGCGTTTGGCCGGAAAACTTTCAGGAGGAATGAAGCAAAAGCTGGCATTGTCGTGCGCCCTGATTCACAAACCTGAAATTCTGGTACTCGACGAACCAACTACCGGTGTTGACGCTGTTTCGCGAAAAGAATTCTGGGAAATGCTGAAAAAGCTTCAGCAAAAAGGAATAACCATTTTGGTTTCTACACCATACATGGATGAGGCCATGCTTTGTAACCGTGTGGCGCTGATGCAAAAAGGCCAGGTACTTGACATTGATACTCCACAAAAACTGGTCGAAAACTATACCCGTCACTTGTACGCCATCAAATCTGACGACATGCACCAGTTGATACTCGATTTGCGGTCGTATGAAAAAACAGATTCGGCTTTTGCCTTTGGCCAGTATTTGCACGTTACCGGAAAAGAAGATGAAGTGGAAGCCGTTGAATTCGAAAAATACCTGCTGGATAAAGGCCATATCAATCTTCAGGTGCTCGACATTCCGCCAACAATTGAGGATGTGTTTATGGAACTTTTACAGAACCAGTAATCTGACTGAAAACTAGAAAAATGGAAAAAGTAATTGAAGTACATAACCTGGTAAAGAAATTCGGATCGTTTGTAGCCAACGACCACCTGAATTTTGATGTGTACCAAGGCGAAATATTTGGGTTTCTCGGAGCCAATGGCGCCGGAAAAACCACGGCCATGAAGATCCTGTGCGGCCTCTCTGCTCCAACTTCAGGAGAAGTGAACGTGGCCGGATTCGACATTTATAAGGAAACGGAAAAGGTAAAACGGAACATTGGATACATGAGCCAGAAATTTTCGCTGTACGAAGACATGACCATCACCGAGAACATTCGGTTTTTCTCCGGAATTTATGGAATCTCGCCATCAGACCGCAAAGTGAAACAGGAAAAATTACTGAAAGATTTGGATCTCGAATCGGCCAAAGATTCGCTGATTGGCTCGTTGCCGTTGGGCTGGAAACAAAAACTGGCCTTCTCGGTGGCCATTTTTCACGACCCAAAAATTGTGTTTCTCGATGAGCCAACCGGTGGTGTTGACCCGATTACCCGACGTAAATTCTGGGACCTGATTTACGAAGCATCTGACCGCGGAATTACGGTTTTTGTAACCACGCATTACATGGACGAAGCCGAATATTGCAATCGCGTTTCGATCATGAACAACGGCCGCATTGAAGCGCTCGACACGCCTGAAAACCTGAAAACGCAATATGGTGCCAAAAATATGGACGAAGTATTTTTAAAAATCGCCCGAAACGTTGAATAAAACAGACCCCTGGAATTTGAAACTTGAAATTTGGAACTACTAGTATGAAACAATTTATAGGTTTTCTCCGGAAAGAATTTTTGCACATTTTTCGCGATCCGCGAACGATGATGATCATTTTCCTTTTGCCGGTGGTACAGCTTTTACTTTTCGGAAAAGTGATTAATACGGATATTCAGAATTCGAAAATCGCCATTCTCGACCAATCACACGACAATACCACGCGTGAAATTACCTCGAAACTGATTTCTTCGGGCTACTTTGTGCTGGGCGAAGAAATTATGCCAGGCGACGATGTGGAAGATGTTTTCCGTAAAGGCAAGGTGAAAATGGTAGTCAATTTCGAGCCGAATTTCGAACAAGACCTTGAGCGTTTCGGGAAAGTGGATATGCAACTTCTGGCCGATGCATCCGACCCCAACACCGCACGAATCCTGACCAATTATGCTTCAGGAATAATTAATGACTACGTGAAAAAGGAAAAAATGCAGAACCTCCAACTACCGCACCAAATCAATACCGAGGTGCGTATGTTGTACAACGAAGGACTGAAAAGCGTTTACATGTTTGTGCCCGGGATTATGGCCATGATTTTGATGCTCATTTCTGCCATGATGACTTCGATTTCAATAAGTAAAGAAAAAGAGCTGGGAACCATGGAAATTTTGCTCGCCTCGCCACTAAAACCCATTCAGATCGTGTTGGGGAAAGTGACTCCATACCTGTTACTTTCATTCATTAATGCACTGACCATCATTATCATAGGAGTTGTTTTCTTTGGAGTACCAATCAAAGGAAGTTTTGTTCTGCTGATGGCCGAAAGCTTTTTGTTTATCCTGATGGCGCTCAGTCTTGGAATCCTGATTTCGACGGTAGCACCTAACCAGATGGTGGCTATGTTTATTTCGGTACTGGCCCTGATGCTGCCAACCATTTTGCTTTCAGGATTCATGTTTCCAATTGAAAACATGCCATTACCATTGCGCATCATCAGTCATATCATGCCACCGCGCTGGTTCATCGTGATCATCAAAAACATCATGCTGAAAGGTACCGGAATACTTTACGTGTGGAAAGAAACACTTATCCTGATGAGTATGGCTGCCGTATTCATAGGCCTCAGCGTGAAGAATTTTAAAATAAGATTAGAATAAGAAGTGCGGAGTGAGCTAAAGTTCGAAGTGCCTAAAGTTGAAAAACAAACCATCAAATTAATGACAGCATGGAAAACAAAGAATTTGCCAAACAACTTGAAAAGAGAACAAAGAAATTTGCAATCGAAATTATAAGCATTTCGGCCAGCTTACCTTCAACCCCAGAGGCAAGAGTTATCAGAACCCAAATTACCAAATCAGGAAGCAGCATTGGCGCAAATTACCGAGAAGCCAATCGGGCAAGAAGTAAAGCCGACTTTTATAATAAAATAAGCATCTCTGAAAGCGAAGCTAGTGAAACAGTTTACTGGCTGGAAATTATTGAAGAATTGGAATGGGTAGAAAATCAGAAAATTCAAATTGCAGTGCTGGAAGCAAATGAATTACTGGCAATTTTTACATCAATTGGGAAAAACATAAAATAAAAGAAGTGCGGAGTGAACTAGAGTTCGGAGTGCCTAAAGTTATTCGGGCATTCAACTCTAGGCACTCCGAACTCCAAACTTTAGGCACTTATTTATGAAAACAATATTTTACGTCATACAAAAGGAATTTATCCAGGTGAAGCGGAACAAAACCATGCTTCGGATGATTATTATGATTCCGCTGTTGCAAATGCTGGTGCTGGTTTTTGCGGCAACTTACGATCTGAAAAACGTCAACATTTACCTGGTTGACAATGACATGTCGTCCACCTCGCGCAAACTGGCTTCAAAATTGGATGCTTCGCCATTTTTCACTATCGATAATACTTCATTTAATCCGGAAGACGGAGAAAAAGAAATCCTGAACAACAAAGACCACATGGTTTTGGTGATTCCGCAGGGATTTGAGCGTGACCTGATACGCGAAGACAAAGGCAGTGTTCAGTTGCTGATTAATGCCATCGACGGGCAGGCGGCCCAATTAGCCTATTCGTATGCAGCGTCCGTGATTCGCGATTTCAACAAGAACATTATTGCCGACTGGAAAGGATTACCTGAATTTAATCCGCCATATCAAATCAATTCAGTTTCTCGGTTCTGGTATAATTCGGAGCTCGAATACAAGTGGTATATGGCACCGGGCGTGCTCTGTATTTTGGTCACGCTCATCGGGTTATTCCTCTCCGGAATGAGTCTGGTGAAAGAAAAAGAACAAGGTACGATCGAGCAGTTAAACGTTACTCCAATCCGAAAAATTCAGTTCCTGACCGGCAAACTGATTCCTTTTGTCATCATTGCGCTCTTCGATTTGTCGTTTGGACTACTGATTGCCAAACTGGTTTTCAACCTGCCCGTTGTGGGAAGTTTATGGCTCGTTTTTGGTTTTGGTGTGCTTTACCTGCTTGGCCTTTTAGGACTTGGACTCTTCATCTCAACCCTTGCCGACACCCAGCAACAGGTGATGTTTGTAACTTATTTCTTTATGATGATTTTCATCCTGATGGGCGGCGTATTCACACCCGTTGATAGTATGCCTCGCTGGGCGCAGCTTATCGACGAAGGGAATCCAATCTTTCATTTTATCCGCGTAATGCGCATGGTGGTGCTGAAAGGTTCAAATTTCAGTGACCTCATTCATGAATTTGTGGCCATGTGCATCATTGGCATTACGTTTCTGAGTTTAGCCGTGCTGAGGTATCGGAAAACTGCCTGATTCATATTTATCCGTCAGCTAAAGCAGACGGCAAAGGATAAGCCACTTCGATTGAATATTCCGATATCCTTTGCCGTTTGCCTTTAGGCAACGGGGCAGTTCAGTTCTATCTTACAATTGCCCTGAATTCAGGATAGCATACAAAACCGCCAGTTTAAATCGGTACTGCGAATAGCTTGCCCCGGTTACAGCATCAATTTGACCCAAATCCTGCTTTTTGAGTAACTGACTTTCGTAAATTGGATAGGCAATGGCTGGTGTCGTCCCACTTTGCAACATTTCCTTTCCATAGGCTTCGCTGTGTTGCTTGGCATGCCCGTCGGTATGAATTTCGTCGTAATCCACCGAAATCATTTTGCCCCCTTTCATTTCGAAGGTAACTTCGTGCCGGTAGCCGTAATCGTCGGCTGGACTGGTACCCTTGTAAGTTCCGTCTTTCAGTCCCGAAACCAACATCGAAAAATGATTTTCATCGCAAATCTCCCTGAAAGCAGACCGGACTTTATTCATATCCGATCGCTCAATAATCCAGTGAATCTTTTCGAGCACAGCCACTTTGGTGGGGTCGGGATTGGCAGACCTCGAGGATAAAACACTACAAAAAATAAACGCCGTCAGAATCAGATAATTTTTCATATACAGGTCACGTTTTCGGTAAGTAATTGGGTATGATGCTATGTTTTTTTACTTTTGCCACTCAAATTTAAACCAGCCATGACAAAACCAATCCTACTGATTGTTTCCGTCTTATTGACAATTCTTTGCGGAAATTCCCTTACTGCGCAAACAATTAAAACAAACGAATCTCCGGCACCCCGACTGGTTGTTGTTCTTTCGGTTGACCAAATGCGTACCGATTATCTCTCGCGTTACTGGAATAAATTTCAGGAAGGCGGATTTAAACGGCTGGTTAACGAAGGCGCAGTTTGCAGCAATGCCCAGCTCGATTTACACATTCAGAAAATATCGACCGGAACGGCAACTCTTTTTACCGGTGTTTATCCGGCCACGCATGGCATTGTCAGCGACAGCTGGTACGACCGACTGAAAAAAAAGGAAGTCAGTTGCATTGCCGACAATTACTTTATTACCGTTGGAAGCGATTCGAAAGACGGTGAACGCTCGGCTGCAAAATTACTCTCGCCAACGCTTGGCGACCTGATGAAAATTAACAACCGTAATAAATCGAAAGTATATAGTGTGGCATTGAACGACGTGAGTGCGGTTCTTTCGGCCGGTCATGCTGCCAATGGTGCATTTTGGTTCGATACCACAAACGGCAACATGATTTCGAGCTCGTATTACCTCGACATTTTTCCGGAATGGGTTCGTCAGTTTAACGAAAAAGGATATGCTAAAACCTTTGCACAACGCGAATGGAGCACCTTGCTCCCTATTTCGGGCTACGAAGAAAGTTTGCCCGACGATTATGTGCTCGAAAAGGGATTTTACGATAAATGGAACACCTTCCCATATAGCATGAAAAAGCTGATGGACAAAGCGGTAAATTACAAATTCCTGAAAACAACACCATTCGGGAACAACATCATTCGTGACTTTGCAACTACTTTGATTCTGTCTGAAAACCTCGGGAAAGATGAATATCCCGATTTGCTGAACCTCACCTTCACCTCCATGGATTACGAAAACAGCTCGTTTGGTCCGGCCTCAATCGAAATGGAAGACACCTATTTACGTCTCGATCAGGACATTGCGCTGCTACTCGATTTTCTGGACAAAACCGTTGGCAAAGGAAATACGCTGGTAGTGCTAACTTCAACCTGTTCGGCAACCTACCCTGTTGAGTACCTGAAAGAAGAATTTAACATGTCGGTAGGTACTTTTTCGCCCGAAAGTGCAATTGCCCTTTTGAAATCATTCCTGAACATTACCTACGGACAAGGCGAATGGATTGAGGTTGTGGGCGATCAGCAAATTTACTTTAACCACGAGTTACTCGAAAAGAAGAACATTTCACTTCAGGACATACAGACCAAAACCGCCAATTTCATTAACCAGTTTGAAGGCGTGAAGATTGCCTTGCCATCTACTTCGTTCGAACAAGGCGATTATACCAAAGGACAACTGGCGGTAATCGCCAATTCGTACAATTTTAAGCGTTCGGGCGATGTGCTTTACATGCTCGAAGATGGCTGGCAGCCGGCTTATAAATACGAACGTACCGTTTACAACGACAATTCCAACATTCCGTTTATCATGGCTGGCAAAGCGATAAAACATTTACAAATCCGGAAAAAAATCCAGGGTGAAGACATGGTGCCAACCATTCTGGAGATTCTTCACATGCCAATTCCCGACCATTGTGCCGGAAATATTCTGGAAGAAATTCTTTGGTGACGCCTCTTTGCTGAGCTTATTTCTATCCTCCCGACCGGTTTAAACTGGCGATTTTTTGGTTGATATTTTTCTTGAAATCAGGTAAAAAATAGAAATGAATTAAAAGTAATCAGCGTTAAAATCTGTTATCTTTGAACGCAAATTTCAGAAAAATGGGCAACGACTGGAAAGAACGGCTGGGAATGGTTTACTCAACTAACCCCGGGTTTCAATACGAAACCAATGGTGGCGAAGAACCCGATACGCTTGAGCCTAACAAACAGGATTTGCGTGTACAGCTCGATAAAAAACAGCGCGCCGGGAAAAAAGCAACATTGATTACCGGTTTTGTTGGGAAAGACTCTGATCTGAAAGAACTGGCCAAATTACTGAAAACCAAATGTGGTGTTGGAGGCTCGGCAAAAGATGGAGAAATACTGATTCAGGGAGATTTTTGCAATAAAGTAATTGAAATCCTGAAAAGCGAAAACTACAAGGTAAAGCGCTCGGGAGGATAATAACAGCCGATAGAGACGTATGGTTTGAGGGATGAGGCGGCGAAGATTGATGAAATGAACTTAACTGATGCTAAATAAACCTTTTTAGGAATGCTCAAACATTATAAAACCATTGGAATGATCGGGGGAATCGCTCCCGCTTCTACAGTTGACTACTACCAACGAATTGTTTCACGTTTTCAGGAGCGCACCGGTCAGCGCGAATATCCTTCTATACTTATCAACAGTATCAACATGACCCACATGATGAACCTGATCACAAACGATCAGTTAGACGAACTGGTTGATTTTCTTTCAGAAGAAATTTATGTTTTGGAAAAAGCGGGCGCGAAAGTTATTTTTCTGGCATCGAACACACCACATATTGTTTTTGAACCACTTGCCCAACGCGTAAAAGCAAAAATGGTCAGCATTGTTGACTCGACCATTGCTTATGCCCAAACAAAAGGCTACAACCGGCTGGGTTTGTTTGGCACTATTCCGACTATGGAAGGCGATTTTTTTCAGGATGGATTTGAGGCGGCCGGCATGGAAATTATTACTCCTATGCCCGATGAACGAAAATACATTCACAAAATTTATATGGAAGAGTTGGTTCGCGGCCGGTTTTTACCTGAAACCAAGAATCACCTGTTGTCGATTGTGAACCGTATGTACAGCGAAGGCCAGATCGACAGTTTGATCCTGGGAGGAACTGAATTACCACTTATCCTGAAATCGAGTGATTTTGAAGACATTGAATTACTTAATACAGCAAAAATACACGTTGAGAAAGTTCTCGACGTTGCATTGGGATAACCATTAAAATATTGGAAGCAAAAAGCCCTCGTTCAGTTATTCCGAACGAGGGCTTTTTCTTACCTCAAATTACTCCTGAAGCTTTCGCAAAAGTCCGCTGCAAGCTTCTTCCAGAATATCAAGCACCAGCTCAAAACCTGCTGCTCCGCCGTAATACGGATCGGGGACTGAATCATATTGGTTCTCATCACAAAAGTCAGTCATCAAGAATATCTTTTTCAGATCATTCTCGTTTCTGGCCATCGATTTCAGGTCGCGTACATTCTGGCGATCCATCCCAACGATATAATCAAACCGGTCAAAATCAACTTGGGGATTAACCGGTCTTGAAATGCTGGTCAACCGGAAACCTCGCTTTTGAGCAAATTGCCTCATCCGGTAATCGGCTGGTTCGCCTTCGTGATAGGCTGCAGTTCCAGCCGAATCGCAACTAATTTCATGCTCCAGCTGATTACGTTCAATCAATGCATTAAAAACCGCTTCGGCACTGGGGCTCCGGCAAATATTTCCAAGGCAAACAAAAAGTACTTGCTTCATTGTTTTTCGAATTGTTCAGGAAGCAAAAATAGAGGAATTTACAAAATCTCAACCAGCACCACCACTGTTCTGCAGGGTTACAGCCAGTGATTCTGAATACAAACATGAATCAATTCGGATATATTATGGGTTTGGGTTTTGTCCATACAGTTTCGCTTGTGATTTTTTACCGTATGGATGCTCAGGTTAAGTTTTTCGGCAATCATCTTGCTGCTGAGCCCTTCCTCAAATAGCTTTATTATCTCCAGTTCGCGGGCGGTGAGCCTTGAAGTGAGCTTATCAGAATATACTTTGCTGAAAACCTTTCGGTAACCAAATTCATTCGAATAACGAAAAATTGTCAGGATCATCGTTTCATCTGACTTGATATCAGCGATTTCAAAAAAAATATTCAGGTTTAAGTGCGGAATAGGACTGTCATTGCTTCGTTTCAAACTGCCCTCGTGCATAAACTGCGAAACGCTTCCATCCTTGCGGATATAACGATGATTAAAAATAAACCGATAATCAGATAAATCGGTAATGGACTCTGAACTTATAAACCGGAGAATGTCGGGAAAAGCTGAATCACACCAAAGCTTTCGGTCGTCAGGATGATAGCTGAGTTCATGAAAATCAACACTCTCAACGAGCAACTCATTCTTAAAACATGTCGGGAATTCACGGCATGCACGATGCATACATGCAAATTGCCGGCCTGAAGGATCGATCAGACAATTATCAAAAAGAGACGAAGCCTCCGGTGTTGCCGATACCGGATTTACGCCTTTCCCGAACTTTGAATATCCGATTGCGCTGTTATTTTTAGGTATGGCCGGAGATTTGTTTTCGTTCTTCATAGGGCAACCTGGCAAAAAACATTTATACACAAACTATAGCGAAAGAAACAAATTCAATACGGATAAACACGGAGAGATGTTCTGTTCTCTATATAATTAATTTCCAACATAGTTACAAAGAAACAGCGCTTCCCCAAATGACACCTTTGTGCTATTGCCCTGCGTACTGACTTACCCGTAACTTTGACTAGAAAGCAGAAGGCATTTCCGGAAATGTGATTGCACCAGAACATGTTTTTACACAAAAAACAAGAGTAAAATTAACGATTAATTACGATATTATCATCTTTTTATATTTATTAGACTTGCACTTTTTCAAATGAAAAATTTCTCCTGAATTAGTCCCATGTAAAAAGCAAAAAGTACGCTTTTTGTAGTGCGGCTAATTGAAAATCAGGATAATTTGAGGTACTTTTTTTATAACCATCCTCTCCCATTGCCAGTTCCAGGCAAATAATCAAAATGTTTTAGTCTCGTAACCGGACCATATTCCAAGTGTCCAAAACAACAGAATCATGAAAAAAATAATTACCACAGTCATGCTGACTATGTTTTTTTGTGCAACAGCATTCACTCAAAGCAGTAAAATTCCGTTAATCGGTTCAAAAGCACCCTCCTTTACAGCAGAAACAACTAATGGACAAATCACTTTTCCTAACGACTTTGGGAAAAAATGGAAAATTCTTTTCAGTCACCCTCAGGATTTCACCCCTGTTTGTTCCTCCGAAATCTCAGAACTGGCCTACATGCAGGCCGATTTCAAAAAACTGAATGCACAAATCGCCGTCATATCGGCTGATAATCTTGTAGAACACAAACGATGGAAAACCTGGCTCGAAGGCATCGACTACAAAGGCCGCGGGCAGCAAGTCATCGAATTTCCCCTAATCGACGACCACTCCCATTATGCATCAAAACAATACGGGATGCTGCATGAGCCAACCAGCTCAAATAAAGATATCAGAGGCGTTTACATTATTGATCCGAATAATATTGTGCGATCCATTAATTTCTACCCCATGCAGGTTGGCCGCAACATGCGCGAAATTGAGCGAATTTTAATGGCTTTGCAACTTGCCGATCAGCAAATGGTTTTCACTCCAGCAAACTGGCAGAGTGGCGACGATGTAATTGTCCCTCATTATCCTTACACCGACGAAGAATTAGCTGCAGACCCTGAAATTACTGACGAATTTTACAATGTTGGTGGCTACATGTGGTTTAAAAGAGAAAACAAATGACACATCAATTTTAACAAATAGCGATTTTTTTCTTGTCCATTATTTCTTTCAGTGCAATCGGATAACAGGATGATAACTCTGCCCTGTTGTTCGATTTGCCTTTTTAATAAGTTATTCAGCCCTAATGCCGATTTTAGTCCGTTTCGGAATATGACATTTTCGTGCTATTGACAAACCGGATGATCAGGAGGTAACTTTAATTAAATTAAGTATAGAATGCGCTTACATACAACAAAACAAACTATTTGAAATTTAACAACTTAAAAGAAACTAATTATGAACCAATTGATCCGCAGAAGATTTGCAATGGGATGGCTACCCGACTATCCTGATTTCAGGGACCTGACAGTTGAAAACGATATGGTATCAACCCGGTTACAGGGACTCGGACAAAAAGATTCGATAAAAAAGATGCTTTCGAAAACCGGTGTAGGAAAGACCGCTAAAACCACATTACCAAAATCGGTATCATTAATCAACTGGTTTTCGCCTGTCGAAGACCAGGGCGATCTCGGATCGTGCACTGCCAATGCCGGAGTCGGACTTGTTGAATACTTTGAGCGACGCGCATTTGGGAAACACATCGAAGCCTCAAGGTTATTTTTGTACAAAGCTACCCGTAACCTGATGAAAGAAAAGGGCGACACCGGTGCTTTTCTGCGAACAACTATGGGAGCGCTGGTTCTTTTTGGCGTTCCGCCCGAAGAATACTGGCCATACAATGTTGCCAGTTTCGATAAGGAACCTTCGGCTTTTTGTTATGCATTTGCCCAGAACTACCAATCAATAAGCTACTATCGCCTCGATCCGCCCGGAACTCAACCAGCCCAGTTGCTTGCCCGGATTAAGTCGAACCTCGCAGCCGGACTTCCATCCATGTTCGGGTTCACAGTTTACAGTTCGATTAGTCAGGCCGGGAATAACGATGGAAAGATTCCTTTCCCGACCAAAGGAGAGAAAATTGAGGGTGGTCACGCCATTGTGGTTGCCGGATACGATGATAATATGAAAATTAAAAATGCCAATCCTTCCGGAAGCGAGACAACCGGGGCATTCTTAATCCGGAATTCGTGGGGAACCGAATGGGGACAAAACGGTTACGGATGGCTTCCTTACGAATATGTACTTCAGGGACTTGCCGACGACTGGTGGTCGCTGCTCCGAAACGAATGGGTTGATTCCGGAAATTTCAAGGCATAACATTCCCCAAATCATTAATTATGAAATACTTTGCCGACATTCACTGCCACCCCACCTTAAAAGCCTATGGGCACAGCTTTCCCGAAAAAGAAAACAGTAAAAACCTGAAATCGAAAAGTTCAGTTTGGTTTTACGATCCGCCAAACCTATTCGAGAAAATGATTGACTTGCTGGGCGGAATTGTAAAATACAGGCAAAGTAATTTCTCGGCACTCGGCTATGGAAACACCGGAATTGTTTTTGCGTCATTGTACCCCATGGAGCGTGGATTCTTTGACAATCGACTTGGGAAAGGCGAATTTAACGATCTGTTGCTCAATTTTATTACTTCGGTTGGAAAAGGACGAATTGACTTTGTGCAGTCGGTAACCGATTATTTCCCCGATCTTGAAAATGAATATGCTTACCTGCGACAGATGGATAACATGCAGGTTACGCTTGCTGACAGGTCGAACTACAATTATTCGCTGGCCCGGAATTCTTCGGATGTTGCACATATTCTTGACAGCGACACCAACAACGACCGAAAATCGAACTCAATTGCAGTGGTGTTAACCATTGAAGGAGCCCATTCGTTTGGCACCGGAATCTTTCCAAAACAAAAGCCCGCTAACCGAAACCAAGTGCTCGAAAACGTAGGGAAGGTTAAAAACTGGGAACATCGCCCCATTTTCATCACATTAGCCCACCACTTTTTTAACGAGCTGTGTGGCCATGCCGAAAGCCTGACTGGTATTGTAAAGCTGGCTGTTGACCAAAAATACATGATGAATACCGGATTGACTCAGCTTGGACTGGAAGTAATTGACAGATTGCTTGACAATTCAGCGAATAAACGAATCCTGATCGATATCAAACACATGAGCAGAGCTTCGCGCCTCGAATATTTTAACCTGCTCGACACCAAATATTCAGGAGAAGATATTCCGGTGGTGGTTAGCCATGGAGCGGTTATCGGGAACGAAACTGATAAACACCTGTTTATGAATGCAGACATAAACCTGTACGACGACGAAATAATCAGGGTAGCCAAAACCAACGGACTTTTCGGATTACAGCTTGATGAGAGACGGATTGCTGCACATGGCGATTTCGAGTTGAAAAAAACACACGGACTGGAACGGAGAAAAGTACTTTTTCATTCAAGTTTTCTGGTGTGGCGCCAGATTCATCATATTGCCGAATTGCTCGACTCGCAGGGACTTTTTGCCTGGGGAATTCAATGTATTGGCAGCGACTACGATGGAATGATCGATCCGATTAATGGTTTCTGGACGGCTGAAAACCTGCCCACACTCGAAGATTATTTGCTGATGCAAGCGCACACTTATATGAAAAATAATGCCGGGAAACTTCAAAATCTGATAAACCGCATCGATCCGGAAGAAATTGTAAACCGCGTCATGGGCGACAACACCTACAATTTTGTAATGAAATACTATAAGTAAAATGACACGTTTGTGCTATTCTATCTCACGATGTAATGTTTTAATTTTATTCACAAGTTCAGATAATCAGCACATTATAAAATTCAAACACTCAAAGCCACTGAATTCAGAAAACCAGAAACGATTACGAAAGGTGTACGTCAAAAAGCCGAAGGCATGTTCCACAAAAATATGATGCCTGGGCTTAGAGAAATCCTGATAGACAAAACAAGTTCAAATTCCAGCCCAAATGTCAAACTTAGCAGACAAGCCCGACATT
This sequence comes from Prolixibacteraceae bacterium, assembly GCA_963678915.1. GTDB lineage: Bacteria > Bacteroidota > Bacteroidia > Bacteroidales > Prolixibacteraceae > Aquipluma. The sequence continues at coordinate 3,377,924 of OY787458.1, read as the reverse complement.
TCATCCCATTCTCAAGAAAGGAGAATTAAACAGGGTACATCAGAAACCAGTTTCCGATACAGCCGTATGGCTTGATCCGGATTACTGTTTTTTTTTCTTACTGACAGTCAGTTATTGCGAATCGTGGAGTCCGGAAACCACTCAAAAACGGGGCGAAACCGAAAAGCCAAACGAGTAGGAAACTAAAAATTAAGTATCATGCCAAAGTATGTAATTGAAAGGGAAATTCCGGGAGCAGGCAAACTTACAGCCGAAGAATTGAGAGGGATTTCAGAAGCCTCATGTAATGTTTTAAGAAAAATGGGTTCCGAAATTCAGTGGATTCACAGCTATGTTGCCGAAGACAAAGTTTATTGCGTGTATGTTGCGCCAAATGAAGAAATGATCCGCGAACACGCAAGACTTGGTGGCTTTCCGGCAAATTCAGTAAGCCGGGTATCGACCATCATTGATCCGGTAACTGCAGAATAACGCCTCGATTTACTCTTCGGATTAAATGGATCGGTGAAATGCAAGAAACATGGGATTGGTATGTCAGGCAGGCTCAACCCATTTGGCATCTTTGTGCTATTGTGTACTATTCGCTGAGTCTGTAACTTTAATTGTGAAAGGATATCTCGCCGTTTTTTGCGCTATTGATATCTCCCATTTTTTAAACGTCAAAAACACTAAGCTATGGAAACACTTTATGAAAGACTTGGCGGTATAAAGGGAATTACTGCCATTGTGGATAACATTATGGAGGCTCACATGTCAAATCAGGACATTAAAGCCAGATTTCTTCCGTTAAAGGACAATCCTGAGCATTTTACTGCGGTCAAGCAGCACGTGATTGAATTTTTGGCAGCTGGCAGTGGCGGACCTGAACAATACACCGGAAAAGATATGGTTTCGGCACACCGCGGAATGAATATCAATGAAGGGGAATATATGAAAGTTATCGACGATATTCTTTCTGCTTTGGATAAAAGCAAGATTGATGATCAAACCAGGAAGGATGTTCTGGCAATTGCTTATTCGTTGAAAGACCAGATGATTCATGTTTAATCAGCGAAAACAAATCGGAATAAGTCTTCTCTACCCCAGCAGTTCCTTAGTTGACAGCAACCCACAAGCCGCATAAATATCCTGTCCACGACTGGCACGGACGGTCGTTAAAATGCCCTTGTCGTTCAGTTTATTTTTGAACAGTTGCAGGGTTTGTTCGTCGGTTCCTTCGAGCGGAGTGCCCGGAATCGGATGAAAACGAATGAGGTTAATCCGGCATTTGATCCCGTTAAGCAAACGGGTAAGTTCAGTTACATGTTTCGGCGAGTCGTTCAGGCCTTTAAACACAATGTATTCGAACGAAACACGGCGCTGACGCCCAAAATCCCAGCTTTTAATTTCTTTCACGACATCGGCAATCGGGTAAGCTACCTGAACAGGCATCAGTTTTTTGCGCTCATCGTCGAATGGTGTGTGCAAACTTACCGCCAAATGGGCGTCCGACTGATTCAGGAAAGTAAGCATTCCGGGAATGATGCCAATGGTTGAAACTGTAATCCGCCGCGGACTCATGGCAAATCCCCATTCCGAAGTAAAGATTTCAAGACTTTTCAGCACATGCTCCAGGTTATCGAAAGGTTCGCCCATGCCCATATACACAATGTTGGTCACCTCGTGCCACTCCTGAATATTACGAACCTGATTTACAATTTCACCTGCAGTTAATTGTCCCTGAAAGCCCTGTTTGGCCGTCATGCAAAACAGGCAGCCCATTTTGCAGCCCACCTGCGATGACACACAAACTGTTTTGCGATCTTCGTCCGGAATCATGGCCGTTTCTACAAATTTGCCTTTTGCCGTCGGGAACAGATATTTTTTAGTTCCGTCAATACTTTCCTGAACTTTGGTTGAATCGATCAATCCAAATTCGTATTTGCTACTGAGCAGTTCACGATTCTTTTTCGAAAGATTGGTCATTTCTTCAATCGAGCTGATGTCTTTCTGATACAGCCATTCGGCCAGCTGCTTCCCGGTAAATTTGGGCAATCCCAGTTCAACAACCAAAGCTGTCAGTTCATCGAGTGTTTTTCCAAAAAGAGCTTCCATAATGACAAGGCAAAAGATAAAAGTAACAAGGCAAAAGTAAGCCTAAAAATAAATTTCGGCCAGAATGTTTTCGTACGAAACTCCTTTCGAAATCAGGAGATCGCGCACTTCAACCACCATTAAAGCCTTGCCGCAAAGATAATAGTTAATATCGGTTGGGATGTGATTTATTTCTTCCAGGTATTTTGTAACCCGCCCCGGAAAAACATTGCAGGCCTGCCCATAAGAACAACATCTGATGTAATTGTCGCCCAACGCCCATTCCAGCTCATCTTCAAAATAAAACTGGTTCAAACTGCGCACTCCGTGGATCAGCTTTTTATTTTCAAAAACTCCGGAACGAAACATGCTGTAAAACGGCGCAATACCTGTCCCGGTAGCAATCCACCAGGCAGGTTTCTTTCCATCTTTGAAACTTCCGTAGGGATTTGATGCCCAAATTTTCATACCGGGAATCACACCCGCCAGACGGGGAGTTAAAACACCTTCATCTTTTACATTAAAAAGCACACGGATTTCATCGTCGCCATTTCCGCTGCAAATGCTGTATATACGTGGTGGAACTGCCATATCAAGTGTTATTTTCACCACCTGTCCGGGTATAAAATCGTGTTTTCGCTTCCACGAAATCAGGTGAACTCCGGGCGATATTTCCTCATTCCCGGTAATTATAACTTCCGTCAATTCAACCGGAAGATTTTTATATTCGTCAGCTTTGGACATACTCAAAATTTTGTGATTTAGAACAAGTTCACTGCCAATAGGTTTATCGTATTTGAGGCAAAAAATGCAAACTTTTCGAACAATTAAGAGTAAGATAAGATTTAGCTAAGAGGAGGGAACTTTGAAAGTTATATTTTTGCTGCCCCCGAAAACATAAAAACCACTTACCGAAAAATGAAGAAAGTAAAAGATGATGCCCAATCAGTTGGTAATATTTTGCTCGAGATAGGGGCATTGCTCATGAGCTCGGGAGCCAATTCGAACCGCATCAGGGTTACAATGGAACGAATTGCCAACGGCCTTGGCTACAAAACCGAACTTTTGATTACTCACCGCGCTTTGATGCTCACCATTATTGAGAAAGAGCAGCAGCATTTTTTTAGTCGCCTGAAACGAACTTCGCCACATGGTGTCAACTTCAGGGTAGTCAGCGGCATAAGCCACCTCAGCTGGAATGTTCTGGAACAAAACTGGACAGTTGCTCAGATTGCTGAAGAAGTTCATCGGCTGAAATCGCTTCCGCATTATCCCCGCGTAGTAATTTTAGGGTTGGTCGGGTTGGCCGGAACGGCCTTCTGCCGCATTTTTGGAGGTGGATACATTGAAATGCTGGTTGCTTTTGTGGCTACCGTTGTCGGACTCTTCGTAAGGCAAGAGGCCATGCGCATAAAATTCAATCCTTATTTATGTGCTTATTTTGCATCGCTCACCGCTTCGTTCATTGCCGGGCTAGCAGAGCTCTACCATATTGGGGCCCAACCCGATAAGGCCTTTGCTACTTCCGTTCTTTTTCTGGTGCCCGGAGTTCCGCTAATTAATTCGGTAACTGACCTTCTGGAAGGGAATCTTCAGAATGGCATTATCCGTGGTATAAATGGATTGATTATCGCTTTCTCGATCGCTATGGGTTTGTTTTCAGTACGAATGATTTTACACATCTGATATGATACTTTTAGAAATATTTATAAAGGGCTTTTGGGCAGGAATTGCTGCCATTGGATTTGCAGTGTTGTTTAATGTACCGCGCCGCACCTTATTTCCTATTTGGTGCATTGGAGCAATGGGCGGTCTCATCAAATTTACAGCTATGAATTTCGAAACCGGAATTGTATTTGCTTCTTTTATGGGAGCTGTTGCTGTTGGAATTGTAGCCATTCAAATGGCTCACCTGAAAGACAGCCCGCCATTGGTTTTTTCGATTCCTTCGGTTATTCCAATGATTCCGGGTGTTTTTGCCTATAAATTTATGCTTGGAATGATTGACCTGATAAACCTCGAAAAATCGGATACTTACCTGCAAACCTTAATTGAAACCGTGAATAACGGCGCCAAGATGATGTTTGTACTGATTGCTTTGGGAACCGGTGTAGCCATCCCAATGTTACTCACGCGGAAAGAATCGGTTAAAAAATCGGAATTCAACAAGAAGAAAAAGGCAGTAGCCTAGTTGCCTGCCAAACTGATATAAAACAAAAGAGCTGTCCCAACCGGAACAGCTCTTTTTGCTTATTTAACCAAAAAACTAAACCATTAATTATTTTCTGTTATAATCTACCTTGTCCAATCAATTTCTGAATTGTAGAATCCTCTTCTCTGTCAGCAATCAACTTTGTTACTGATTGAGCTTCTTTACGAAAATCGGTTATATCATCATTGTTTTCAATTACAACATCATTTTCGAAAGAGTTTGATACTTCGCCGGCAAAACCGGAATTTCTTTCAATAACCTGTTTCGTAGCTTTTGCTTCTTCCCTGTCGGCAACCAATTTGGTAACCAATTGAGCTTCTTTCTGGAAATCGATATTGGCGTCAAAGTCTTCGCTCATCACAAACCGGAATGATTCACTTTTAGCTACTCTTTCTGAATTAAGAACTGTTGCATTGGCATTTAATACTCCAACAAATCCAAGTACACAAACTGTAATAAGGGTTCTAATTTTCGTTTTCATCACTTTGTAATTTTAATTGTTTTCTACTGTTTTCTTTTTGTTTCTTGCTTTCACTATTAAGACAGTCGAAAACCCAAAAAGTTACATCCCAAAGGGTTAAATAAAAGATAAAACTATCTTAATAAAACCTTAAGAAGGTTAAATACTGTTTTTCAACTGATATAAAACGAAGAGAGCTGCCCAAACAGAACAGCTCTCGTTACTTACCAATAAAGATCAAAATTTATTCGTTTTCTGCTAATTTTCCTTCTTCAACCAATTTCTGAACAGCTTTTGCTTCTTCTTTGTCGGCTAGCCACTTGGTTACCGACTGAGCTTCCAGCTGAAAATCGACTTTTGTCTCTGCATTTTCATTTAATGCAGGTCTATTTAATTCTGTATTTTCAGTTGTTACTGCAATTTCTGTCGAGGTAAAAAAACCTTCGTCAATCAATTTCTGAACAGCTTTTGCTTCTTCCTTGTCGGCGACCCATTTGGTTAACATCTGAGCTTCTTTCTGGAAATCGACAACTGCATCCAGGTCTTCATTCAGGAAAAACTGGGTTGATCCTGAAATTTCAGCTGTTGGCAAACTTTCCATGATTTCGTTCACTGCCGTCATGTCAGTGCTTCTGTAATTTGCGGCAGTGGCGTTTAAACTAATAACTCCAAGTGCACAAATTGTAATGAGGGTTGTAATGTTCGTTTTCATAACTTCTGATTTTAATTGTTCTCTAATGTTTCTGTCTTAAATTGTTTTCACTATTAAGACTCGAAAACAACCCAAAAGTTACTTCCCGAAGGGTTAAATAAAAGATAAACTTATCTTAATTAAAACTTAAAAAGATTCAGATTTGTTGACTGAATGTTAGATACTTGGAAGGAAATTCGTCCTCAATATTCGCCGGAGGATCGACAAACAGGCCAAAAACACACGATCCGCTACCCGACATTGAAGCATAAAGTGCGCCCATGTCGTATAAGTGCTGCTTGACGAGCTCAATTTCCGGATATTGCTTAAACACGGATATTTCGAACTGATTGAAAATATAATCTTTCCAATCGGAAACCGGAAGTTGTATCAACTCGGATAATGAAGATGCAGGTTTTTGAGGCACAATGTTTCTGAATGCACTTGCCGTAGAAACTTCAACTGACGGCTTTACCAAAACCAACGACAACCCTTTAAGATTGAGGTTTATTTCGTTCATTATCTCCCCACGCCCCGTAGCAAAAACAGGTTTATTCACAATAAAAAACGGACAATCGCTCCCCAGTTTTGCAGCATATTGCTGTAGTTGCTCGCCCGAAAGGTCCAGCTTGAATGATTGATTCAGCATTCGCAACATAAATGCGGCGTCAGCCGAACCGCCTCCCAATCCGGCGCCAAACGGAATTTGTTTGTGCAAATGGATCTTTAATGCTGGCAAATCAAAATCCTTCTTCAGAAGCAAATAGGCTTTCATTACCAGATTATCATCGGCAGGTCCCGAAATAGATATACCGCTTGTACTGAAATGTATTTCATCTGAATAGGCAAACTCGAGCGCATCGCTCCAGCCTACCGGGAAAAACACAGTTTCAAGATCATGAAAACCATCCGGCCGCTTCCCGGTGATGTACAAACCTATATTTATCTTGGCGTTTGGAAATGAAATCATGCGACAAAAATAGAAAAATCGATAATCGGTTTTACCAAAATAACACATCGCCGGACAATCATCCGGAGAATTGCATTATAATTTTTGAGTAATCATCTATATGACAAACGGTATAAAAACAATTTATTTCTGATTTTTTTAGACTGCCATAACTATTGATGCAATCTGATTTTTCAATCAAACATTCAATACCCCCATCAGAAACAACCGGCACCTTTATTTTTATTAATAAATTTTGGAATCACCCTATAATTTCAGACAGACATATGACCTCAACAAATCAAAATTCACAGCGAACGCCCCTCAACACAACTTCGAACTAACTGATTTCCAACATCAATTTTTCATTAAGTCTACATTCTCCTGATTTTTCACATAAAATTCGATTCCAATTCGCGGTTCTTTTGCGCCACAATTTAAAAATCTGTAATTTGCATGACACTTAATCTGCAAAAAATGGTCAAGGCCCAAAAACCTAAACTCGAATCGGTTATAAAAGACTATACCATTATGTTAGTGGGATTAGTTTTGTATGTGCTTTCATGGACACTTTTTTTAGTACCTGCCCAAATTACCGGGGGTGGAATAAGCGGTTTGGCGGCCGTTATTTTTTACAGTACAAAAATCCCGATCGGGTTAACGTACTTTGCGATTAACGCCGTATTAATTTCGATTGCTCTGAAAATTCTGGGGCCGAATTTTGGTGTAAAAACCGTCTTCAATATGATTGCCCTCACTCTTTTATTTGCCATTCCGCAGGAATATTTTCCCGGAGCACTTATCGAAGACAACTTCCTTTCGGCAGTGTTGGGTGGTATGATGGGAGGTGTTGGCATTGGCCTGGTATTTTCGCGCGGAGGAAGCACCGGGGGCACCGACATTATTGCCATGATTGTAAATAAATACCGCAACATCAGTCCCGGACGGATCATTTTATATTGCGACGTAATTATCATCAGCTCCTCGTATTTTCTTGTGCATTCGGTCGAAAAAATGGTATATGGCTTTGTATCTATGGCAGTGGTTTCATACACGCTCGATGCTTTCCTGAGCGGTTCGAATGCCTCGGCACAAATTTTCATATTCTCGCCCAAGTACGAGGAAATCGCCGATTTCATCAACAACGAATCTGTTCGCGGGGTTACTGTTATCGACGGCACCGGGTGGTACACTCAGCAAAATGTTAAGGTTATAATTACTATTGTAAGAAAGAAAGAAACAAGCATTATTTTCCGGAAGGTTAAAGAAATCGACCCAAATGCTTTCATTTCAATGGCCAGCGTGATGGGTGTGTACGGACAAGGGTTTGATAAGATAAGAGGCTAAACCTGTTATTAAACTTCATTAACAATTTTTTGATGCTTTTTATTTCCCGTCCTAACGCTTAATATACTAAGCATTTATACCTACAGAAAAAGTATTTATACACACCCATTTTGGGTTCATAAAGTGCTCAGGTTTCGATTCCTACTTTATTTTACTATTTTTGAAAATACAGAAATACACAGCCGGGAAAGGGTTTTCGCAATACAAAAAGCCCTTTCCCGGTTGGTTATTATTCAGAAACACTAAAACCATGAAATTCAAAATTCCTGAAAAATTCCAACGACTTAAAAAAATTCTGATCTGGGCCATTGCTTTTATCGTACTGCTTCAGGTGGCTTACTTCATTATCGATTACTACCAAACCCAACAGCTGATGAAAAAGCTGGCTACTGAAAAAGAAGTAGAAAAGCCAGCCCCGGTGCTACTGTTTAATCTTCCGGTTGATTCGTTCACTGTTGTTCCAGGGCAAGTTCGCTCCGGACAAAACCTCTCTGATATACTTGTCAGCAAAGGAATTACAATGGCGAAAATCGACGAAATCTCAAAAAAATCGATCCTAACCTTTGATGTTCGGAAAATGAAAGTAAATAATCCGTATTACTTTTTCATGAATAAAAAGGATGCTTCGAAAGCCGATTATTTTATTTATGAAATTAATCCGGTTGATTACGTAGTTTACGATTTGGGCGACAGTCTGCGCATTTATAAAGAAAAGAAACCGATTGAAACTCTTATCAAATCAGCAAGCGGGGTAATAACCTCTTCCCTTTGGAATGCACTGGAAGCACAGGCACTCGATTACAACCTGGCCTTAACGTTATCCGAAATTTATGCCTGGAGTATCGACTTTTACGGATTGCAAAAAGGTGATAAGTTCAGGGTTGTTTTTGAAGAAAACTTCGTGTATGGAAAATCGATAGGTATTGGGCGCGTATTCGCCGCACAGTTCTATCATGCCAAAGAGAATTTTTATGCGTTTCGCTTTTCCCAGGATAACGAGGACGGCTATTTCGATGACAAAGGACAAAGCCTGAAAAAAGCATTTTTGAAGTCACCGTTAAAGTTTAGCCGTATTAGTTCTACGTTTTCGGCCAGCCGTTTTCATCCGGTGCTGAAAATTTACCGGCCACACTTTGGTGTTGATTATGCCGCACCAACCGGAACTCCGGTTATGTCGATCGGCGATGGAACTGTTATCGCAAAAGCCTATCAGGCTGCCGGAGGTGGGAACTACCTGAAAATTAAGCACAACTCGGTTTATACAACAAGCTACATGCACTTAAGTGGCTATGCTTCAGGAATTAGTACCGGCGCACACGTTCGTCAGGGACAAGTAATTGGTTACGTTGGGGCTACAGGTTTGGCTTCCGGTCCACATCTCGACTTCCGGGTTTTCTTTAACGGATCGCCAATGGACCCGCTCAAAGTTAAATCGGAACCTGGATTGCCGGTTGATAAAAAATATATGCAAAACTACACGGTTCATCGCGACTCGATGATGACCAAACTTAACGCTATAAAAGAATTCTAATCCGGAATAGAAAACAGGAAAAGGTCATTGGGAAATGAAAATATCTCTTTCCCAATGACCTTTTCTTTTTACTATCCCCGCCGTTCAGGAACGAAGCTTGTAAACCAAATCCCACAAAACAATTCCGGCACTTACCGATATATTGAAAGAATGTTTGGTTCCGTACTGCGGAATTTCAATGGCTCCATCGCACAAATCAACTACCGATTGCTGAACACCTTTCACTTCATTTCCAAAAACCAGCGCCAGTTTCTGATCTTTTTCAGGAGCAAAATCGGGCAACATGATGCTGTTCTCAACCTGTTCAACTGCAAAAACCCGGTATCCGTCAGCCTTTAAATTGAGGATAGCCTCTTCAGTTTCCTCAACATATTCCCAGGGAACCGATTTCTCGGCATCGAGTGCCGTTTTGTGGATGTCTTTATTGGGAGGAGTAGCTGTAATTCCGCAGAGAATGACTTTTTCAATCAGCAAGGCATCCGAAGTACGAAACACCGAACCAATGTTGTTACAGCTCCTGATATTATCTAAAACCACCGTAATTGGCGTTTTCTCAATCTCTTTATATTCCTCAACCGACAGGCGGTCGAGTTCTGAGTTTTTTAATTTACGCATAAGAAAGTGACTAAAGTGAACTAGAATGCGAAGTGCCTGGAGTTAGGAGTGCAAATATAATTCTCAACTTTATGCACTCCGAACTTTAGCTCATTTCGAACTTAATTTAAATGCTTTTTCTGCGGATTGGCATGGTCATACAGCGAGCGCCACCACCACCGCGGGCCAATTCCGAGCCAGGAATGGTAATCACACATTTTCCCTGCGGAATTTCGTGTACGCCATTTAATACATCCGTGGCCGAAACAACCTCAAAACCATTCCTGCTCAGTTGTTCAAGCGTATGAACATTTCGTTCGTAGCCAATTACCTTGCCTGGTGCAAAAGCGAAAAAGTTGGCGCCACTGTGCCATTGCTCGCGTTCCTGAGTCCAATCGCCCGAGGTACCACCGCACTGAACCGGATTCATGTCTATGCCTAGTTTCTTCAAGGCTTTTACCAGATTTTTTTGTTCGCTGATATCAGTTACTCTCCCATTTTCAACCTGAATATGAATAGTATGAAAACGGTTTGTTCCCATAATCAACGGTTCATAAACCATGCAGGCATCCACATCGAGAAAAGTGAAAACCATATCGAGGTGAATAAACGACTCGGGGGTATCAGGCAATTCCTGAATTAAAATATGCTGCAATCCTTCTTTCTTTTGCTTGATTTGCTCAAGTATAAAGTCGATTCCCTGAGTGCTGGTGCGAATCCCGGTTCCAATGACCAGAATATCATTTCGGCCCACCTGAAAATCGCCACCTTCAATAGAAACGCCCGAATAATTCTTCAGATTTTCCGGAGTATTGGGATTAATGGTTGTTGTTTCAATCAGCGGATGATAATTGAAAATCGCATCCATAATGACGGCTTCTCGGTCGCGCACTTTGCTGGCCATTTTGCCAATCAACACTTCGTTCCTGAACGACATAGAAGCATCGCGGGTAAACAGGAAGTTGTGCAGTGGGCGGAGGCTAAACCGCTCCTGACTAAGGAAACGGGTAAGGTTGTCGCGCTCGATGGCAACGCCCTGAATAAGCTGGCGGGCAACATCATCGGCACTTTGCTCCATCAGTTTGGGATAAATATCCATCGCGCCTTCATTCAGGCAAATCGACCGAAGCAACGATGACTTTACTTCGCTGATGCCCAAAATATCCGACAGCAAATCTTTTACTTCAAAAGTTGTGGTAACTTTATTTAAAACACCTTTAAATACCGAATATTCGTTGGCTGCAACCGACAAATTCAGGATATCACTGTAAAGTGCACGTTCGGCATTTTCTGGCGTCATTTCTTCAACTTCCAGCCCTGGAGTGTGTACTATTACTCCTTCCAGCTGTCCAAACTCAGAACAAACATCAACTTTAATCATATTTTCTACCTGCATAACCATCGTTTTATCGCCTCAAAGATACAAACATTGCCAGACAGGATACCGTAAACCATTTGTTATCGTTTTAGTTTTATAACATATCGTTTTTATGAATTGGAACAGATGTATTTCGGGTGCTTCGGCTGGTTAAGATTTATTTGCAATATCCCGGAAATACCATGACCAACAATAAACTATATTCGCACCTGAATGCAGGAAGAATGAAACGGCTCCTTTTTATAATATGGTTGTTTATCGGATTTGCAGAGGTTGCAGTGGCTCAATGGCCAAAGAATCTTCAAATACTGCCGGGCGAATTGTCGGGAAGAGATACCATTCCGCATGTCGATTTGCCCGAAGTTGGCGTTTTTCCTCCAAGGGTTTTCAAAAATAAATCGGACGAGCAGCAATACTGGCGATTGGTTATGCGTGTTAAAAAGGTACTGCCTTATGCCAAAGAAGCAGCCGCTTTACTGCAGAAATATGAGCGGGAAGTTTCGCCTGAAGCCCGAAACCGCGACCGCCGGATTTATGTACGTAAGGCTGAAGATGAATTGATGAAAAAATACGGTCCTCAATTTAAAAAAATGTCGATTAATGATGGCCGGGTTTTGATAAAGCTTATCGACAGGGAAACACATAAAGCTTCGTACGATATAATTCAGGAAGTTAAAGGCGGAATTTCTGCTGTTTTCTGGCAGGGAGTGGCACGTATTTTTGGGAACAACCTGAAATCGAAATACGATCCTTATGGAGAAGACCGCCAGATCGAAATCATTATTCAGTATATTGAAATGGGAATCATCTAAAAGTAATCAGTGATCAGTCTCAGTTTACAGAACTGACTGGAGGATTTGTACATCATGAATACTGAACACTGTAACTAAACACTCTCAGTTCCACTTTTCAACTTCAGCATAACTGAGTTCTATTTCCCTTTGCCTTTAAAACACTCCATAATCGTGTAAATCAATATCTTGAAATCGACATACAGCGAAATATTTTTCAGGTAAACCATGTCGTATTGCAGGCGTTCAACCATTTGCTCCACATTCGAAGCATAACCGTATTTCACCTGCCCCCACGATGTAATTCCGGGTCTTAATTTCTGAAGATGAGTCACATATGGAGCGATCTCTGCAATCTGATCGATGTAGTATTTTCGCTCGGGGCGAGGGCCAACCAACGACATTTCGCCTTTGATTACATTTATGAATTGAGGAATTTCATCTAAATGGGTGCGCCGCAGAAACTGCCCGATACGGGTAATCCGGCTATCCTCCGAACTCGACAGCAATGGCGTATTGGTTTCAGCGTCGTTAACCATTGTCCGTAATTTATAGATCATAAATGGCTTTCCGAATTTACCAACGCGCTCCTGCTTGTACAGGATCGGACCCTTCGATCCCAATTTTATAAGTACGGCCAGAATCAAAAATACCGGTGAGAAAAGAATAACCGCCACCAGCGAGCCCAAAACATCAATCAACCGCTTGATTTTTTCCTGCCACACGGGCATTAATCCATTGGATATTTTCAGAAGCGGACTGCCAAATATGGTGTTTGTCTTAGCGGTATTCGATAAAATGTCGAACAAGTCTGGAATTCCCCAAACGGTGTGCGTCCGGTTCTCGAGCAAGGTCAGAATTTTACTAAGCAGCTGGTGCTCCGACGATTCAATTGCAATTATTATTTCCTCTACGTCGTTATCGTTAATTACTTTCTGGAGGTTTGCATACGACCCCAAGTTTGGCACATAAGCTTCAAGCGGGTACGAATCCTGTTCATCAACCGTAAGGAAACCGATAATTTTATTTCCCGCCGGCCGTTTCTGGCTCCGCAAATCTTCGTATAAGCGAACAGCTTTCTCGTTAGCGCCAATAACCAGCGTATTAAACCCAATCACTCTTTGATGTATCCGATGAATTGTACGGGTAGTAAGAATTAAGCGGAACAGGTAAGTAAACCCGAAGTGCAGCCCCAGAAGGGTGAAATAAAGGTTATAATACTTCCGGTAATCCGGAATCCAGTCGTTCAGCAACAGCAGGAAAAAGATAACAGTAACTCCGCCAACCGAAGCCATTATTGTTTTTCCAAGTTCGAGCAAACGCGACTTTCGGTAAATGTTGGTGTATTGTCCGGTAATGTAATAAATGGTAATCCAGAAAGCAGGGATGAAAATCAAAGCCAGGTAAAACTTCCGGTCAAATTCTACGGGAATTTCGTAGCCAAACTTTATCGGTTCGATATATACCTTCCGGTAAATGTAGAATAGCGACCAACTGATAATAGCAGCAATTATATCGAAAACCAGGTACCTGGCGACTTGTAAAGTTTTATGCATACATCCTCGTTTGATCCGGATTACTGTCGTAATACCGAACGCTTCATTGAAAAAAATATTGCGGCAAAAGTAGCTATTCGTGCTAAAATTCTATCCCGTTGAATCGCAAATGTTCTTTTATTTCATGTACAATCTGAACTCCGTTCAATAAACTGTCGAACGAACTGGTTTTGGTGTCATGGTTCAGGATTAAACTGATAAAGTTTTTCACAGCCATATTCTCCTGATTCAATTGAGGGTGTTGAATGTAAAGCGGTTCGTCTATCCCAAAGCTCACTGTCCCCGATTGCTCGAAAATCTCACAATATCCTTTCGATTTTTGCTGAGAAAGGGTCAGGTTTATCACGCACCCGTTTTCGTATTCAATCCGGACACTTATTACCAACTGATCGCCAGCATCCTCGCTGCCGAAAACATCAAGCTTTTTGTAATTACTCTGAACCAACCGGTTCATGGCGGTAACTAAAAGCAAAATCTCGTGCGAAGGTTTTATCACATTTCCTTCAAAACAAGTCCGGAGATTAATCAGGAAAGGCTTTTCGTACTTACTTCGGAACGGATCAAAATGAGGGTTGTAGGTAAACGGGTTATAAATAAACGTAACAATGCCGGCTTCTTTCTCAAGGTCGATCAACTCCTTTATCTCTTTGATGTGCAGATTCGGAACCGCCTTTAAGTAAACCGGCTTACTCTTCCTCAGGATTAGCTTAACCAGATCGTTGCTGATACTTTTATCGCTCAAAACTAAAATGGCATCTGAAACATCCATCAGACTTGTCGGACTGGCCAATACAGGAAATTCCCCGGGGACATCTGTATTTCCGGAGAAATAGATGCCGGCAATTGCAACATCGGGCATCGTATTCAGCTGTCCCAGAAGTTCATGATTAGTAGTCTGATCGCCAAAAATTCCGAGTTTGATCATACATGCAAAATAGGAATAAATTAAAAGTTGTAATATTGCCTGACAAAATACTTTTCAACGGCAATTGTTAATAATGTTTATTGGTACAACCCTTTTGGAACCTATATTTGGCTATTTTTGAAAAAAGGATTTTCTATGGAGTTACAGGATACATTACGACATCAGGGTTTGCGAAAAAGATTGGTGGAAGGTATTCGTATCAAAGGCATTAAAGACGAAAAAGTACTGGACGCCATTGGCAGAGTGCCCAGACACCTTTTCATGGACAGCAGTTTCCTGCAGTTTGCGTATAAAGATCAGGCTTTCCCGATTGGCGCCGGACAAACCATCAGCCAGCCCTTCACGGTAGCCATGCAAACAAATCTCTTGCAGGTTGAACGGTATGACAAAATTCTGGAAGTGGGAACCGGCTCGGGTTATCAGGCAGCTGTTTTGCTCGAAATGGGCGCAACGGTTTATACCATCGAACGGCAACGTGAATTGTATGTGAAATCGCAGGCCTTGCTCCCGCAGATTGGTTATCATCCCAAATTTTTCTATGGCGACGGATATAAAGGATTGCCAACTTACGGGCCATTCGATAAAATTATTGTGACTGCCGGTGCTCCTGAAATTCCACTCGATCTGATTGCCCAGCTGAAAGTTGGCGGACGAATGGTGATCCCGATGGGGCCGCGCGATAAACAAACCATGTATGTAGTTGTAAAAACCAGCGAAACAGAATATTACAAAGAATCGCACGGAACCTTTGTGTTTGTGCCGATGTTAAAAGGCCTTGATAAATAGTTCGGAGTGCCTAAAGTGAGCTAAAGTGCCTAAAGTAAAGAAACACAGCAATTCAGTTTTTCAACTCTAGGCACTACGAACTCTAGACACTCTAGGCACTTGTTTTTAACTTTAGTCACTTATTTTATGCAAATAAAAAAATTCACTTTCAATCCGGTTCAGGAAAATACACTGGTGATTTACGACGAAACCGGCGAATGCGCCATTATTGATGCAGGTTGTTATTTCGAAAATGAACGCGCAGAACTAGATCAGTTTATTGCTGAAAAACAGTTGAAACCAGTCAGGCTGATCAATACCCACTGCCATTTCGACCATATTATGGGCGTTACGCATTGCCGCGCCAAATACAAACTTCAGTTTGAATCACATGCCGACGAAGCCATTTTGGTTGAACATGCCGTTGATTCGGGCGATCGATTTGGCATTCCGATGGAACCCATTGATGCTCCTGATTCGTTTTTCAAGGAAGGTGATCGCCTGACTTTTGGAAATTCGTACCTCGAAGTGATCGAAGCACCTGGCCATTCTCCGGGCGGGGTCGTTTTTCACAACCCGGAACAAAAGATACTGATTGCCGGCGACGTGCTTTTCTACGGAAGCATTGGCCGTACCGATTTACCAGGAGGAAGCTTTGACCAACTTGTGGGAAACATTCAAACCAAGCTACTCACCTTGCCCGAAGAAACATTAGTCTATTGCGGCCACGGTCCCGAAACAACCATCGGTTTTGAGAAAAAGAATAATCCATTCCTAACCTAAAACTTAAGTCATGAAAGAAATTACCGACGAATTGATGATGCAAATGATTTCGCAAGCGAAATTGTATAGCGTTGTTTTGCTGAAAAGTGGCCCCAAATATGGCACTCCAGAGAGTCAGTCGATCATTTGGGAACACGCACGCCGTAATTTCGAACTTCGCGAAAAAGGATTGCTCTCGATTGTCTGCCCTGTTTCCGACGAATCTGATTTGAAAGGCATCGGAATCTTTAATGCCGATATGGAAAAAACCAAAGAAATCATGGATGGCGATCCCGGAGTAATGGCCGGAGTTTTTATATACGAAGTGTATTCTGCGCGTAGCTTCCCGGGTGACAGTTTACCCAAATAAATCAATCCTTCAGTAAATCAATCCTTCAATCCTTATTGGTTGAAAAACAACAAAAATCATTTCCGGAGAATGATATTCTTCCTAAACTTGCAGCCTTAAAATAAACATACTTCAAACGATATGGCAAGCGATAAATTTGTAATGCGCCACATTGGTCCGCGCGATCAGGAAATTCAGGAAATGCTCGGCAAATTGGGCGTTTCAACGCTCGACGAACTCATCGACCAAACAGTTCCGAAAAACATCCGGCTCGAAAAACCGCTCAATCTCGAAGACGGTTTGACTGAACGCCAGTATTTCCGCAAGATTCTGGCTCTGGCTGCCAAAAACAAAGTGTTCAACACTTACATCGGAATGGGTTATTACGACACCATTACTCCGGCAGTAATTCTCCGGAATGTGTTGGAAAACCCGGTTTGGTACACCAGTTACACGCCTTACCAGGCCGAAATTTCACAGGGTCGTTTGGAAGCTTTGTTGAATTATCAGACGATGGTTTGTGAGCTGACTGGCATGGAATTGTCGAATGCCGCTTTGCTCGACGAAGCAACTGCCGCCGCCGAGGCCATGATCATGATGCACAATTCCCGCTCGCGGGCCAAAGCAAAAGCCGATGCTAACGTAATTTGGGTGGACGAAAAAATATGGCCGCAAACGCTGGATGTACTTATCACCCGCGCCAATCCGCTTGACATCGAACTGAAAGTGACCAACTGGCAAAACTTCGAATTCGACGAAAAATCGTTCGGAGCCATCGTTCAGTATCCAAATTCTGACGGCGAAATCGTCGATTATTCGTCGCTAGTAAAAGCTGCGCATGAAAAAGAAGTGATGGTTTCGGTTGCTGCCGACTTGTTGAGTTTGGCCATCCTGACTCCTCCCGGAGAATGGGATGCCGACATCGTTTTCGGTAGCGCGCAACGTTTTGGCGTTCCGATGGGCTACGGTGGCCCGCACGCCGGATTTTTTGCTGCCAAAGATGCTTTCAAACGCACCATGCCGGGCCGAATCATCGGTATCACCAAAGATGCCAACGGACACCGCGCTCTGCGTATGGCGCTGCAAACCCGCGAACAGCACATCAAACGCGAAAAAGCAACCTCGAATATTTGTACTTCGCAGGCACTTTTGGCTAACATGGCCGGTTTCTATGCCGTTTACCATGGACCGGAAGGCATTAAGGAAATCGCCACCCGCATTCATTGCATCGCCGCGTTGCTCGACAAAGAAATTACCGCTTTGGGCTACACCCAACTCAATAAAAACTACTTCGACACGATCCGTTTTGCGCTGCCACGCCACGTAAAACGCGAAGACATCGAATGGTTATCGCTCGAACTGGAAATGAATTTCCGCTACTTCGAAAATGGTGAAGTGGGACTGAGCATCGACGAAACCACGAACCTCGACGACATCAACTGGATTGTGGAAGTGTTTGCCAAAGCCGCCAACAAACCATTCGATTTAACCACAGAATACCCGGCAACCTGCACCATTCAGGCTGAATATCTTCGGAAATCGGCTTTCATGCAGCAGGAAGTTTTCAATAAATACCGCTCCGAAACCGAGATGGTTCGCTACATCAAAAAGCTGGAGCACAAAGACATTTCGCTCACGCACTCAATGATTCCGCTCGGTTCGTGCACCATGAAGCTGAACGCGGCGACCGAAATGCTGCCGCTGAGCTGGATCGAATTTGGCGGTATTCACCCGTTTGTGCCAAAGAATCAGGCGCGTGGTTACCACGAAATGATGGAAGAGTTGCGCCGCGACTTGGCCGAAATCACCGGTTTTGCCGATGTCAGTCTGCAACCTAATTCAGGAGCTGCAGGCGAATATGCCGGTTTGATGGTGATTCGTCAGTATCACATCAGCCGGGGCGAAGGTCACCGTAATGTGGCGCTGATTCCATCGTCGGCACACGGAACCAACCCTGCCAGCGCCGTAATGGCTGGTATGAAAGTGGTGGTTACGCCTTGCGACGAACGTGGCAACATTGATGTGGATGCACTGCGCGAAAAAGCTGAAGAATATAAAGATACGCTGTCGTGTTTCATGGTGACTTATCCATCGACGCACGGGGTTTACGAATCGTCGATCACGCAATTGTGCGAAATTATTCACGCCCGCGGCGGACAGGTTTACATGGACGGCGCCAACATGAATGCCCAGGTGGGGTTGACCAATCCGAGTCGCATCGGAGCCGACGTTTGTCACCTCAACCTGCACAAGACATTTGCCATTCCGCACGGAGGTGGTGGTCCGGGTGTTGGCCCGATTTGCGTAGCCAAACATTTGGTCGAATTCCTGCCGTCGCACCCGGTCATGAACAACGGACATGTTGGAATCACCGCTGTTTCGGCTGGCCCTTGGGGAAGTGCTTCGGTGCTGCCAATTACCTACGGCTACATCAAAATGCTGGGCGCTGACGGATTGAAACGTGCTTCGGAAATGGCGATCCTGAATGCCAACTACATTGCCGATGCGCTGAAAGACACCTACGGAATTCTGTACACCGGTGAAAATGGCCGCTGTGCTCACGAAATGATTCTGGAATGCCGTCACCTAAAAGCCTCTTCAGGAATTACGGAAGGCGACATTGCCAAACGTTTGATGGATTATGGCTTCCACGCTCCTACCCTGTCGTTCCCGGTTCACGGAACACTGATGGTGGAGCCAACCGAAAGCGAATCGAAACAGGAGTTGGATCGCTTTATTGAAGCGCTGATCACCATTTACAACGAAATTCAGGCTGTAGCTTCCGGAGCAATGGATAAGGAAGACAACCCGCTGAAAAATGCGCCGCACACCTCGGATGTGGTAACTGCCGACGAATGGAACCACGCCTACAGCCGCCAGACAGCAGTATTCCCGCTGGCCTGGCTGAAAGAAAACAAATACTGGCCGCCGGTAGCCCGCGTTGACGATGCCTATGGCGACCGCAATCTGGTTTGCACCTGCGAACCGATTGAAAGCTATAAATAGAAAAGTCCGAAGACGGAAGTCTGAAGTCCGAAGTTATAAACCTAACAGGTCTCGAAGACCTGTTAGGTTTTTTTGCTGGTTACAATTATTCAACCCATTTCGGGTTGGCTTTTTGCGGAGGGTTCCGGTTCCCAGTTTCTCTGGAGGTGATCAACAGTAAACGCCGTCGGAGTTTTTTAAAAAGCACAAACCTAACAGGTTTCGGAAACCTGTTAGGTTTTTCTCCCAATCATTTCCCCAGCACCTTCAGCAGCGTGGCATTTTCAATTTCCAGTTCGCGCAGGCGTTCCTTGGTTTCGGCTTCGAGGGTGTATTTGGGTGGGTCGGCTACGTCTATTTGGTCGGATAATGCCCGCAGAAAATTATAGCCCAGTACTTCTGAAATCAATTTTAAACGGTCGAGTTTAACCTGATCGGAGGCCAGCATTTTGGCTACAGAACTGGGGTGCATTCCTATTTTCATGGCCAGATCGGTTTTGTTCCAGCCTTTTTCTTTTAGTTTCAGCTTAATTAAGCGGATGGCTTCGGCTTCAAGTGTTGCCATAGGTAATATTTAATAATGGAAGATTTTTACACAACTAAATTTAAAACTTTTCACGCAAACAAACATCCAATTTGCGCATAAATACAATGAATTTGCTTAAACCAAAGTTTAGGCTACATATTTACACCCGTTAATTTCTTACTTTAAAGTATATACTGCATATTTAAAAGAATATATTTCTTCCCTTGAAGTTCAGGTTGCAAAATATAATCCGTGTTTTTCTTGCTCCAAAGTACAGGCTGCAAATTGGCAGAATATTTTTCTCGCCATTTGAGAAAAAAGAAGTCCGAAACAATTAGCTTCGGACTTTTCAATTCTATTTTTTCTTTTTGTGTTTTTTTACCTGTCCGGGTGCAAAGGGAGCTGCACTTTTCGAACCTACAATTTTCTTTTTGTGGCCGGGTGGTATCTTTCCTTTAGCGTTGTTGTGAACCATCGGTTTTGAACGATGTTGCGGATGAATGACGGCACAACCCGAAGCGAAAAATAAAAATGCCGAAAGGGTAAAAAAGATTAAAAATTGCTTTTTCGTTCTCATAGAGTCTATTTTTTGAGAGAGTTTTCTAAAGTTAACTGTTTTTTACGAACCAACAGTTCTCATTTTTCAATTTCTTACTCCTCAAAATACTCCCCGGGAAACAAAATTTTAGCGTTTCTTCCTTTTTGCTGCGTTCTCTTCTTCGCGCAACAGGGCTTTCCAGTCGGATGGACTGTCTTCCGACAAATCTTTGGTCGCAGTGTATTCCTCTTTGTCGATAATCAGAACACTGACCTTTTGCCCCAAAAAAGTTTCAATTTCATCCAGAACAGGCTTTTCTTCGTCGCTGCAAAACGAAATTGCCAGCCCTTTCTTCGCACCACGACCGGTACGTCCAACGCGGTGTACATAATTCTCGGCTACATCGGGCAAGTCGTAATTTACCACATAGTCCACATCAGGAATGTCGATTCCGCGGGCACTCACATCGGTGGCAATCAGCACTTTCACTTCGCCTGATTTGAAAATGTTCATCACATCCAGACGGTCTTTCTGCTCCTTGTCGCCATGAATAGTCACCGTTTTGATGTCAACGCGTTCCATCGCTTTAAACACCCGCTCGGCCCTCACTTTGGTGCGAACAAACACCAGAATTTTCGATTCGGGATGTTCCTTAATCAGGCGTTCCAGGAAAAAGCGTTTGTCGTCCATGCCAATCATGGCCACCGAGTGCTCCACATTTTTGGCCACCGGGTTTTTGGGCGATATTTCAATCCTGACTGGCTTATTAACCAAAGAATAGGCTAATTCTTTAATTTCAGGATTGATGGTTGCCGAGAAGAAAAGCGTCTGCCGGTTTCTGGGTAATTTATGAACCAGTTGCCGTATATCTTTAATGAAACCCAAGGCCAGCATATGGTCGGCCTCGTCGAGAATCAGAATTTGAATTTTATCCAATTGAATGTGTCCCTGACTGACCAAATCGAACATTCGGCCGGGAGTGGCCACCAAAATATCGATACCGCTTTGTAATCTCGAAATCTGAGGATCTTGTTCGACACCGCCAAATACACAGGCCGTTTTTACCCTTGTATGTTTCGCAATAGTCTGGAAAACTTCGGTGATTTGCAGCGCCAACTCGCGTGTTGGAACCATCACCAGGCACGAAATCGATTCGCTTCGGCTACTGCTTTTCTGTTGATGAATCATATCGATAACCGGAATAGCAAACGCGGCAGTTTTGCCGGTTCCGGTTTGCGCAATAGCCAACACGTCGTCGCCTTTCAGGATTGGTGGAATGGCTTTATACTGAATATCAGTGGGGCGGCGAAAACCAAGTTCTGCAAGGTTTTTCTTAATGTCGGGCGAAATGCGGTAATCTTCAAACTTCATAGTAAATCAATTATTCAGGATACAAAGAAACGCATTTTTGCCGGATTACTCTCGGATTTAAATTCACCACAGCTGACACCAATTTATCCAGAAGGAATATCTTTAGCCAGGGTAAGTAGTTGCTGATGTTAAGCTGAAACAAAAAAAGCAGCTTCAGATTACTGAAACTGCTTCGCGATGCGGAGAGAGCGGGAATAGAACCCTTCAATATCGCAACAAAATAATCATATTCGAAAAACCCACAAACACATAAATATTACACACTATACGCTAATTATAAAGAATTTGTGTTATTGAATAACATTTAATAAAATTGAAAAATACTTTAATTTGGTTGACTAAACGTTGACTAAACTCAGTATATTTGAATAGCATTAAATCCTATAATATGGCAACGATTAAATGTCTAATTCAGAGCAACAAGGCAAATGCAAACATCTATGTTCGTTTATCCATTGACAGAAATAACGTCTATAAAAGAAGAACTGGCTATGTCGTAAATCCTGACAACTGGAGTCAGAAAAAGGGCGCTCCAAAACCCAATGATGAATCATTAAAAAGGCTTAAAACAGACTTAGATGATCTATGCACAAAGATTGAACAGAAGCTAAATTTAGCCACGGCACAAAGCATAGAAATTAATGGTAATTGGCTACAAGATACCATTGATGAAATTCTGAATAAGAAAAAGAAAACAGACCTGGATAGACTTTCTAACTACTTTCAATTCTACATTGACAGTTTACCAAATAAGGTTGATTCAAAAGGTCGCAGAGGTGTTTCTAAGTCAACGCTGACTAAATACAATACTATACTTGGTAAGATTAAAGACTTTGAAAAACATCAGAAAAAGAATTACTACGTCAAGGACGTTGATCTAAAATTCAGACAGGACATAATTGAATACTTTACTGATGTTGAAAATTTGGCAACTAATACAACTGGCCGTTACATCAAATTTATTAAAACTGTTTGTTACGATGCTCGGAAAATAGGAATTGAAACAAATCATCAACTTGACTTAATTAAAGGTTACACCGAGAAAGTACCAAAGATATTCCTGACATTTGACGAACTTGAAATTATTGAACGCAAGAAATACATTCGTGCAGCTCTGGAAAACGCGAGGGACTGGCTAATCATTGGCTGTTACATTGGACAAAGAGTATCTGACTTGCTTGTATTAACAAAAGAAAATATTTATAATCGGAACGGGCTTGAATTAATTGAACTCACCCAACGAAAAACCGGAAAGTTGGTTGCAATTCCATTACATCCAAAGGTTCAAGAAATACTTGAAAGGAGAAACGGTAACTTCCCTGAAAAGCTAAGTTCTCAGCGTTTCAATGAGTATATCAAAGACGTAGCAAAACTTGCAGAGATTAATCAGATGATTGAAGGCAGTTGTCTAGATAAAGAAACAAATCGTAAAAAACATGGGAGCTATCAGAAATGGGAGTTAGTAACTTCTCATATTTGCCGACGTTCATTTGCTTCAAATTTCTACGGTACAATTCCGACGGCTTTGTTAATTTCAATTACCGCTCACTCAACGGAAAAACAATTTCTGGAATACATAGGAAAAACAACCAATGATTTTGCAGATCAGATTGCTAAATATTGGAATGATGCCTATATAAAGGCAAATGAACAGCCGCCAATGATTGTATTGAAAAAAGCAAACTAATATTATAATAATGACAACTTAATTGTATAAAATATGGAATCTGAAAGTGCCTTTTCTTATTTAGATAGTTCCGGGATCCCCATGTCCAAAAAACAAATTAAAAAGTATCTGGGTGATTCCTTAAGCCTTGATTTGATGCTTCAGATAAAAATTGATTCTACTACCGGATATAAATGGCTTGATGAGAATGGAAATAGTATTGATTTCAAAAATAATAGTGATCCTAATCCAGTACTAATGCAAAATGGCACATATAATGGAATAAAAGTCACAAGGGTCCCTGTGGATATTCAAAGATTCAAACCAGCAACAACAGACGAAGACTTTGAAATAATTTTTAAAAATGAATTCCAAAAAGAAAAAGTAGAAGACATTGATATCTTTTTAAATAGTCATTGTAAAGCTGTTAAATTTAGAGCAAAGAGTCTGAAAGAAACTCACCCAGATTCTTGGAATTATGAATTAATTGAAAGAACTGAAAGATATATTCAATATCTACTTAAGAGATCTGAAACAAAAAATACTGAAGTCGAAATTTCTATTGACTATTCAAAAAACAACGATGCGGAAAAGATTGTGTTTCTAAACCAATTAGGGATACTTGAATTTTTAAATCGTATACAACCGTTTAATACATCTACAAATAAATTAGCCGAGGTAATCAGTGCATTTACAGGCATTAAGCAAACCACAGCACAATCATACTTAAATCCCATTTTTTCAAAAGATGTGGATAAATCGAAAAGTCCACTTACCGAAAAGAACATAAAATCAGTAAATGAGAAGTTATTAAAAATGGGCTTTTTAAAACATTAACCGTTTCCTTCGATCAAGTTAAACACTTTTAGGGAAATTTATAGATTCCCTAACTTTTCCCTAAAGTACAATTGCATCTATTAACACTAAAATTAATAGACATGCATGGAACAATTCAACTTATCCAAATCACCCCGGATCAACTTCAGGATCAAATTATTCAAGGGGTAAAAACTGAAATCGACAGTCTAAAGGCAGAATTTCAACCAAAGCAACCTACAGAATATCTAACCAGAAATGAAGTTAAAGACTTCTTTCGGGTTGATATGTCAACTATCCACAATTGGACCAAACGAGGCAAATTAAAGGCTTACGGTATTGGGAACCGGATTTATTACAAAAGAGCAGAGATCGAAGCCTCGATCAAGCCAGTTAATCTTTAAATAAACGAAAGGGGGTACAAAATGTCAAGAAAAAATATTCTTTCATTCGAACTCACACAAATGGACGCTCAAAATCTAATTTCATTCATTAAACAAGAAAATGAAGATTTAAAATCCTTTTTAGCAAATCAATTTGGTTCAAAATCAAAAAAGTTATCAGATGAATGGCTGACCAAGGAAGAAGTAATGCAAATATTAAAAATTAGCCCTCGAAAATTACAAACATTGAGAGATAATGGTACAATGCCCTATTCTCAAATCGACGGGAAGATATATTATAAAAGGTCCGATTTAGAATCTCTACTAGATTCCAGCTACAACAAAAAATGAATCAGAATTGGTTAAATATTCCTGTCTCTATTTGCATTTATGCTTTAAAATATAAATGCATAAACCAATTGCAATTATTTTGCTGGCTAAAATTAAATTGTAACCACAGGTTCTGTTGCAATAATCAACTCATATTTTCAGCTATGAAAGAGTTGAGAATTAATAAGCAAACATTTTACCGAAGGTTATCCTGGCTGATTAAGAAAAAGTGGATAGGGGTTAATTCTATAAAAAAGATTTATCACTTAAATAGTTTTAGAATAATCCATAACAAAACAAATTTACCAATCAGAAAAAGCGTTATATGGCAAACAGAAATGTCATTTTCAGAGTTTCGGGCTTTTATTTGCGGCTCAATAATATGCTACTTTGTCAAACGAAAAAATTTCACGGACAAATATGACATAGTGAAAATAGATAAGGATTTCAACCGGGTCAGGATGAAAAAGAAGCGTCCTATGATGAACTCGGGCCTTAACTACTATAATCTTCCGTTGGAATATCTTTCCAAACAGTTAAATCTTCCGAAATCTACGATTCAAGGAATGATAGCACTTGCCCAGAAACATTCGTTTATTGAAGTACAAGAAAAGTTCCAGGAAACAAATATTTCTGTAAAACGATTAAATCAACTTCGAAGATTTGACAAAAACAATGATTCTTTAAGGAAATTAGTATACAAGGATGGTAAAGTATTTGAGCAATTACCTAATTCAATTACTCCATTGATCAGACTTACCAATTCGAGCAATTTAAAGCAAAAAAAACTCGAAAATAAATACCGTATGTAGAGAAGTATATCTCTACTTAATCAATTTATAAAAAAGGGAAAAACTCATGTTGTGGAATTTGTGACATTTTCTCCACAAAAAGGAAATTAGAAATTCTTCGCAAAGATTTAATGGATTATAAAAAACAACTTTAGCCAGATTTAGTCTAAACTAGAAAGTTGTATTTTTACTTGTATATGTTGAAAATTTATAAAATATTATGGACTGATTACTAATACAAAAAGCATGAACCCACCAAATTCATGGGATAGATTCGAGTTTAAGGGTACCCTTGAAAGAGCTATTTGCACAGAATGCAAATACATAAGCGCAGACTACTGTCTCGCTTTTAAGAAAAAGAGAAACACACCCGTTCTGTGGAAGTATATCACTAATCGAGATTGTCCGAAATTTGAAAAAACGTCCCGAGAATTTTAATGACCACCCAATGCCCTTTCAAAATTAGTATATACTCCCAATTTGCCTTTCTAACATACATTAGGAGTCATTTGGCTCTGGATTACTAAACTATTTGTTGAACTCTGTATCCAAGTACCCCGATTCCAGAATGGTCAACATCAAATACGAAGACTAAATAGTATGTAAAGTGGCAAAGCCCACATTTTGTAACTGTTGAAAACTTGATTTAAAAATGCAATTAACAATAAAGATAATTCTCTTTTGTTGTTGTAACTTCACCGTTTAAAATTCTATAGATGATAACTAAACAGGCATTAGGAAGTACACTTTTTGGAATGGCAGATATTCTCAGGGATAAAGTTGTGGATTATAAATCCTATATTTTATCGCTTTTATTTTTCAAACGACTGTCCGACAATTATTCATGGGAGTCGGAAAATATGATCAAAGAAGCAAAAGCTCAATTTGGACCACTAAATCAGAAGCAAATTGATAAGATTTTGGCTGATGGCCATGATTTCAAGATTCCTGAAGGATATCAGTGGAAAGATGTTCGTCAGACTTCCGCCGATAAAAAGAACGAAATACTTCATAAAGCTGTAAATGCCATTGCTGATGCAAACCCTGCATTAAAGGGAGTAATCAATACTGTCCGATGGAATGAACCGGCTCCCGATGGTTCCGGAAGTAAAAGGCTAAATCCGGAAGTGCTGACTTCCTTAATCAATTACCTTGACGCGGTTGATCTAAGCAATAAAAATGCGTCAGTTGATGTGTTAGGTGATGCCTACGAATATTTGATCAAACGATTTGCTGATGAAAATAGGGGTGGTACTACTGCCGGTCAGTTTTATACTCCGCAGGAAGTCGTTGACATTATTGTTCGTTATCTCAAACCGCAAAAAGGAAATGAAGTTTATGACCCAACTTGTGGCTCTGGTGGTTTCTTAATCAATGCCGCAAAATACTGCAAGGAGTTTTACAGCAACTCCAAAGCGATTCGAATTTATGGTCAGGAAGATGTTTGGAATACCTGGGCTATCTGCAACATAAACATGATCTTGCACGGGTTGGATGCTCAAATCAAAAAAGGAGATACTTTAAAAGATCCAAAATTCACCGAACCAGACAATGAATTGGCCATTAAAAAATTCGATCTGGTTATGGCGAATTTTCCATTTTCGCAGGAAGACTGGTGGAAAAATGGTGATGTGAAAAAGGACAAAAAAGGCAATCCGGTTAAAAAGAAAGATGGTTCACCTCAAAAAGAATATCCGGGGAAAGAAACCTTTAGCGATCCTTACGAACGATTTGAGTATGGTATTCCTCCTTTTTCAAATGGCGATTTCGCCTTTCTTCAGCATATTGTTGCCTCACTAAACGAACATGGCAAGGCTGGTGTGGTTTGTCCACAGGGTGTTCTGTTTCGGGGACAGCCTGAAAAAACAGAAGAAGAAGATGGCCAAAAAAGGAAGGCCGATGATGAATACCTCATTCGCCGGGGGTTTCTTCAGGGCAAAGTAGATGACAATGGTGAATTTACCGAATTGTACAACATTGTTGATGCGGTAATTGTATTACCCAGCAATCTTTTCTATGGCACCACTATCCCCGGCGCCATTCTATTCATAAACAAAGACAAACCAGTAGAGCGAAAAAACAAGGTACTCATGATATACGCCGCCAAAGAGGGCTGGTACAAAGAGGAAGCCAACATGAACACGCTTTTGCCACACGATATGCTGCGCATTTCGACCATTCTCGAATCCTGGGGCAATCTTGATTTAGCCAAAGAATGGATCACCTCACAAAAATCGAGACTCTGGGCACGTATTCAGGAGGAGATGGATTTTAAAATTCTGGAAGTAAGAGAAGAATTTAACGACGATCTGATCACCGCCAATGAAAAAGTGCTAAAAGCCCAGAAAGTGATTGACGAAAAGCTGAAAGAAAATTTAAAGCCAACCAATGCACAGTTAAGCCAGATTAAAAAAGCACAGGAAGCATACGAAAAATTGGCGGCTCAGAAAGAAGCCAAAATAAAAACAGCTCAGGAACAAGCCGAAAAAGAACGAATTGCTATCGACAATGTGGAAAATGAACTCCTCAATATGCTGCAAGACCCGGAATTGCAAAAACGCTACTTTTCGGTGGTCGATATGGAAGAGCTGGATGAAAACGAGTTCAACCTCAATATTCCACGTTATGTGGACACCTTTGAACCTGAAGAAGAAATTGATTTAAAAAAGGCGATAGAGTCATTTAGTAAAATCGATGGCTTTGAAAATTCTTTGACATTGGATTTATCAAGGATCTTAAAAGAACTTAACTAATGGGAGAATTGGTTTCAAAAATTGGCAAGGTTCATCATGAATTTGGTGTTTTTAAGCTAAAAGATATTTTAATTAAAAATGATGCAGGTGATTGGGGATTTGACCCTGATGAAAATGCAGTCAGAGTTATACGTAGTACTAATTTCACCAATGAAGGTAAATTAAATTTGGAGGATGTTGCCTTCAGAACATTAAAACCCCATAAGCTGAAAGATAAGAAACTATGCGAAGGTGAATTATTAATTGAAAGAAGCGGGGGCAGTGATAACCAACCAGTGGGTCGTGT
The DNA here is from genome assembly GCA_963678915.1 of Prolixibacteraceae bacterium. Classification (GTDB taxonomy): domain Bacteria; phylum Bacteroidota; class Bacteroidia; order Bacteroidales; family Prolixibacteraceae; genus Aquipluma. Next base: position 3,349,096 of record OY787458.1, on the reverse strand, counting down.
TGGGCTGATTACAGGAAGTATCGTTGAGGAAACATCTGCTTTTGCCAATTTTATACAACGCATATCGATTAATAATGACATAATAGATTCTCAATTTCTATTTTATACCCTTCAGCAAATGTACGAAATGGGTATCACGGCAAGTATGCAGTATCAAACTACAGGAATCAGAAATCTGGATTGGAAACTTTATATCAAGACAATTCTACCAAAGCCACGAAAGCCAGAGCAAATAGCCATTGCCGCTATTCTCTTCAAAGTGGATGAAGCCATTGAAGCTACACAAACCAGTATAAAAGCAGCCGAAAAACTCAAAAAGGCACTCATGCAAAACCTTCTCATGGGCAAACTAAGACCTGACGGGATTTGGAGAAAAGAGGACGAGTTCCAAATGACAAAAATTGGATTAATTCCCAAGGAATGGAAAATAAAGACAGTCAAGGAAATTAGCACACAAGTTACTGACGGAGAACACACCACGCCTGAAAGGTCAGAAAGCGGGTTTTATTTACTTTCAGCCAGAAACATTAAAAACAGTTTTTTGGACTTATCTGACGTTGATTACGTTCAAGAGGAAGAATTACGAAAAATACAAAAACGATGTAATCCTCAGGCTGGGGATATTATTATTTCTTGTTCTGGAACAATTGGAAATGTTTGCATGGTTCCAGAGGGTTTGGATGCTGGAATGGTAAGAAGTGCAGCTCTGATTAAACTTAAAAAGGACGAAATAGAACCAGAATTTGCTGAATTGGTTTTTCAGTCCTTTTCACTTCAAAATCAGATGAAAGTTTCAGTAGCTTCATCCGTTCAGGGAAATATCTTCCAAGGGGCCATAAGGAAACTAAAGATTCCTTATCCACCAGATGGTGAGGAACGCACACAAATTACTCAAAAAATTAAAGGTTTTTCAGCTCTAATTATTGAGAAGCAAACTAAAATCCAAAATCTTCAGCGTTTAAAGAAATCATTGATGCAAAACTTGCTAACAGGAAAGGTGCGTTTACCCGAAGAATTAATTAAACAACTTACCAATGGCTAAAAGAGAAATATCAAATCTGGACCTGAAAATAAAAATCTTTAAGGAGTATCTGAATAATGGCGGTTATGATAAAATATCATTCCCAGATATTCTTCAAGACATAAAAGAAATAGTTATTAGCCCGGATGGAAAAGTAGATCCAGATACTGTAAGCCCCTTACTTAATGCGTGTATGCTTGCTTTGCTTGGTTCACATTTGCAACCTCCTTTCTTTCATCCGGAACATATTTCTGAGTATATATCTACTCTTCAGAAGTCGAATAGTTTTGAGCAAATCAATGTTGATACAACTGAGCATTTTGATGAGGTTTACGATGAATTTAAAGCTAAAACGGATATGCTTTTCCGGGGACAAAGAGAAGCAAAATGGAGACTTTACAGCAATCTGCAACGTAATTGGATGTTAAAAAGAATGTTTGAGTCTGAGAATAGTTATCCGGAACTTCTGGAAAATCTTGTCGAAAATGGGAGAGCCGAATATAGTGATCAGATTCATGCATTGCTAAGTTCACATCACATTGATTCGGAAAACGATATTTCTGTATTAGGATATCTCCAGCATCACGGTTGTCCAACTCCCTTGTTAGATTGGACTTTCAAATTTCAGAATGCGTTGTTTTTTGCTTTGGATGGGCTTATTCCCAGCCAAACCACAATAGAAATTGAAGATTATTTAAGCGTTTATTATATTGAGGAAAAGTATTTTGCTGGTTCTAACTTAAGATTTTTCATTGAAGATGGATTATCACATTTTGAAAAACCTATGCTTTTGGAAATGATTGCAAAAATTGCAAAAGACGAGGACCAAAGAAAAGAAATGGAAGATCATTTTGCTGGCAGACAGTTATTTGATCGGAAGAGGATTACAGGTTCGGGACTTATCACCCACATGACAAAAATTAAGAATATGTTGGGTTTTCCAATTGCCTATTTTTCGGACAAAGATGTGGATTCTGAAATACTGTTTTCACTGAATAACAGCAAAAATATTCTAAATCAGGCTGGTGTGTTTACTTGGAACGCTGATCCATCAAAACCGTTGGAAATGATGGGTGATGAACTTTATCAAGAGGTAAAACCGGAAGATGGCGACAATAATTATTTTTTCTGTAATTGTTTTAATATTCATAAAAACCTTGCAGGTCATGTTCGTGGTCGATTAGAAGCCGATGGGATAACAAAAGATTTTATTTACCCAACGCCGGATTTAAACACTTGGAAGATTTTTGAGAAAAGCAAAAGAAAATGAATTAGTTAAAGATTGTAAATATTTTTGGCTTACACTTGGTGTTAATTAAAATATATATACATTTGCAATGGATATTACTTTTGGAACAAAAAAATTAGAAAAACTCGCCAATGACTATCGCTTTTGCCAAAAGGAATTGGGGCCAATTCGCGCCAAACTCTTCAATAAGCGGCTACAGGACATCCGATTTGCCGCTACTCTTGAGGATGTTCGAAATTTGCCAGGTCATTACCATGAACTTGTCGAGGATCGCAAAGGCCAATGGGGATGCGACCTGGACAATCCCTATCGGTTAATATTCAAGCCCAATGAAGATCCTATCCCGACGAATAAAGACGGGCAATATGTTTGGATAGAGATTCTAAGTGTTGACATCGTAGAAATTACGAACTATCACGGCAAATAGAAAGCTAAGTGTAACAGCAAATCACAAGAAAAAACAATCACAAATGACAATCCAAAATCAATACAATCCGCAAGTTGTTTTTCATCCGGGCGAAACCCTGGCCGAAAAATTAGAAGAAATGGGTATGGGACCCAAGGAATTTGCTTTACGTACCAATAAACCCGAAAAAACGATAATTGCCATATTGAAAGGAGAAAGTTCGATAACTGCAGATATGGCAGTCTTGTTCGAAAATGTTCTTCGTATTCCTGCCCATTTTTGGTTAAACAACCAACGGCACTACGACGAATATAAGGCACGAGAAAAACGGCAGGAATTATTGCAGGAAAGTGTCGCCTGGATGTTAAGTTTTCCGGTGCTCGACATGATAAAGAAAGGTTGGATTGTAGGTAAATCAACCACAGAAAGAACCTACGCATTGCTCACCTTTTTTGGTTTCTCAACTCCTGCAGCATGGGAAAATTATTACTACGGTCAGCAATTAAAAGTTGCTTTTCGCATTTCTCTTGCTCACACCAAAGAGCCGCATTCTCTTTCAGCGTGGCTTCGCAAAGGAGATCTGCAAGCTTCCGAACTGCAAACTCCTCCTTATGAAGAAAAGAAATTTAAATCAAACCTTGAAGAAATTAAGGGATTAATGGCCACGCATCCTGATGACTTTTTTGTCCAGTTGCAGCAATTATGCCTGGAGGCTGGTGTCAAATTGGTTCATACGCCGTGCTTGCCAAAAGCGCCAATTAGCGGGTCCACACGCTGGCTAAACGAGGGTGTTCCCCTAATTCAATTATCTGGCCGGTACAAACGAAACGATAGTTTTTGGTTCACCTTTTTTCACGAAGCCGGTCATATTCTTTTACACGGGAAAAAGGATATTTTTCTGGAAGACATTGAATACACCGACAAAGATTTAGCAAAAGAAACCGAAGCAGACCAATTTGCTGTAAAATGGACATTCTCCGAAGAACAGGAAACAGAATTGCTTCAACAATTTCAGATTGGCGAGGATGATATTATTGAATGTGCAAAAAAATGCAACACTCACCCGGCCATGATCATTGGCCGATTACAAAAAAAAGGATTAATTCATTATTCTGTAGGACGTAAGTTTATCGTTCCTATAGATTTGAACGAACAATAAATTCTGAATAATAGAAAGAGTCTAATTAGGTTTACAATTTACAGCAGAAGAAAGTATCATTTTTCGAATAGAATGTTGAGATAGAGGTTTGATTGCCGGAAGAAAAATAGATCTTTTGAATATTTGAGTACCCATATTAAAACATTTAAATGGCCATCTACAACGGAGAATTATTCAAAGCAAAGCCTTCCCTTTTATCTGGAAATGTTCAAATTATCGCCTGTGCGGGTTCAGGAAAAACTGAATTTGTTTCAGAACGAATTGCAACTCAAATTGCAAACGGTCTGGCCAAGCCTTCCGAAATTGTTGCCCTTACCTTTAATGATGCTGCAGCAGAAGAACTCAAGTTCAGGGTTCGCGATAAAATAAAGGAATTACTCGGCAAACAGCCCGATGTAGGTGATATGTACATTGGGACCATCCATGCTTTTGCTTTTAATATCCTACAGGAGTTTATTCCCAAATACCGGGGATACGATATGCTCGATGAAAATATCCGTAAGGCATTCGCAGCATCTATTAAATGGGCTGACGGAATAAATATTCCGGTACTTTACAGAAGTTTACAAAAAAGAGGATTCAATTACAATAAATATTTTGCAATTAATAATCGCGGATATTGGGAAAACTGGACTTTGAATACCTTTTTAGCTGATGTTGATTTTTACCGGGAGGAAAGCATTACCGAAGACAAGATTGCAAGCAACACTTTTAAGACCTCATTGCAAGTTTATTTACAAAAGCTTGATCAACGGAAATTTCTGGATTTCTCAGGTATCCTCAGGTTGGCAGTTGACCATTTGGAATCAGATGATTATGCACTAAAACAAATCCGCAAGCGATATAAGTTTTATACAATTGATGAATATCAGGATGTAAATCCCATACAAGAACGTTTAATCCGGTTGGTTTCAGGTCAAAAAAATGTTTGTGTTGTGGGCGACGACGACCAGTCGATTTACCAGTGGAGAGGTGCCGATGTCGAAAATATTATAAACTTTAGTAAAAACTACAAAAAGGTCGAAACATACAAACTTGAAACAAATAGGAGGTCTCATAATTCAATTGTTACCTGTGCTTCCGATTTTATCATACAAAATACCAGAAGACTCAATAAAAAGATATTACCAAACTCTGCCAAAACAGTTCCGGGAGATTTGTACAAACTTTGCTTTGACCGGCAAGAGCAGGAGGTTAACTGGATAATTAGTAAGATTCAATATTTGTATGGCAAAGAGTATATTGACAAAGGAGAACCCCGGAAATTGAAATATTCCGACATGGTTCTTTTGTTTCGCAGAAGGAATGACGCTGTTCGATATAAAAATGCCCTTGAAGAAGCAGGTATTAGTGTAATATACTCAGGAATGGGTGGGTTAATGGAATCTGAGGTAATTCAATCCATATTAAGTGCTTTTAAATACATTGGAGAAAGCGTTAAAGAAGAAGATACTAATGCGAGTTTAACCGACATTCACGATTCAATAAACGATTCTTTTAATATTAGTTTAAAAGAATTTAGAAAGCTGATAGAAGAACTGATTGAATGGGTTTCAGGACAAAAACGGCTCAGTCTGCAGGCTTTGTATTTCAAATTGCTCTCGGGGCTTGGTTTGGCAGATATTAGTTACCATGATGATTCAATGGATGATGTTCTATTGTATAACTTGGGTATGTTTAGTCGGGCAATTTCTGATTTTGAAACTTCCAGGACATATTTATCAAAAAGCGACATCCTTTATTTTATCGATTTCATTAATACGCATGTATCAAATGCATATGATGAGGGTACTGCAAATGCGATGGAGGGCATAATCGATGCGGTTAAAATCATAACGTTGCATGGTACAAAGGGGCTTGGTTTTCCAGTTGTTTTTATGCCTCATCTAAAGTCTTCAAATCATCGGGACAATACACGGGTTACTTTTCTCGATTCAGGTCAAATCGATTTTGCCCGATATGGTGGTAGTGATGAGGATGAAAGAAGGTTATATTATGTAGCGATTACCCGGGCGAAGAAATTTCTTTTTTTAACTACTCATCATATTAAGGAAGGAAATAGCCGTAGAACAGGGTTACATCCTTTTTTGAATGAAATTGACGACAGTTATTTTCTCACTACCAATGTTCCTGACCCAACCAAAAGGAAAGAATGCAGTATTGAACGGATAGACAGCGATATAAGGTTCCCAACCAATTACAGTGAATTGTCCTATTATCTAAGTTGCAGCTACGATTATAAAATGCGATTTGTTTACGGCTTTAACCCGGGAATTGTTCAGGCATTAGGTTATGGAAAACAAGTGCATAATTTGATAAACCTGATGCACAATGAATATGAAAAAACTGGCAAGATTCCAGGTATGAAAATATTGATTGAGTTAGTTGATGAGCATTTTTATTTACGGTATTCAGCAACAAAACAGGCCGAGACATTAAAAGAATCATGTTTGAAAAGTTTGTCAAACTACCTTGATTTGTGGAAAAAGGATTTTTCCCTTGCTGTAAAAACTGAGCAGCAGTTTGAAATGGAATTTGAAGACAAGGCCTTAATCAATGGTTCTATTGACCTTCTTTCTCGTTCTGAGGGTGACGAAAATATATTGGAAATAATTGACTTTAAAACCGGCAAAATACAAAGTCATTATGAGGAAAAATACGCACATCAAGTTATACTTTACACCATTGCAGCCCAAGAAGCATTGGAAAAAGAAATAAGCAAGGCCTATATTCATTATCTCGATGATGAAAAGGCGGAACGTAAAGAAGTGAGTATCACCGACGAAAAAATAGGTCAGACCAAAGCTCACCTAAGCTCTGCCATCGATGGAATTGTCCAAAATAACTATTGCAGAAAATCAAAGAAGAAAATTTGTAAGAATTGCGACTGGAACCTAATTTGTCCAAGATAAAGTTACCCAAATGGAAATACAGGAATTAATAAAAAATCGACAGGAATTTGTTGATGCTCAGAACAAAAACGGATTTGACCTGTCAACAGTTCTGGTTGGATTGTACCCCGACAGTTCTCATTTTATCTATGAAATACTTCAGAATACAGAGGATGTACTTGCTACTGAAATCATTTTCAGTCTTTATGATGACAAACTCTTAATAGAACATAACGGCGTCCCATTTTCCTCATCAGATATAGATGCAATCACAGGAATAAGCAACTTAAATAATAACAAAAAAATCAATCTTGAAAGTATTGGAAAATTTGGCATTGGGTTTAAATCGGTTTATGCAATAACAGCGTCACCACGAATTCAATCTGGGAAATATGATTTTGAAGTAAGAAATTTGGTTCTACCCTGTAACTTTAGTGACAATAATAGTTTCCATACTACAATTATCACCCTTCCATTTAATACTGGAACTTTAAGTAAGGAAGAAACTTTCGACATCATTAAAAATAAGTTTCAAACCTTTGAAACCTACAATTTGCTTTTTCTCTCAAATTTGAAATCAATTGTCTTTAAGTGGGATGAAGAAACAAAATACTATTCAAAAAAAGAAAAATTAATAAGTGATGACATTCTTGTATTTGATACAACAATTTCAGACGGAGTGAATCAAAATCAGTATCTGGTATTTAAAAGTGAAGTGAAAAATGAAAATTTCTCTAAACTTAAAAACAAACTAAAAATTGCAATAGCATTTAAATACACTAAATCTGAAGGTGTTTTCGAAATTTTAAAACCTGATAGTAGCTTCTTATTTGCCTTTTTTGAAACCAATTATGAAACTTTCTTAAACTTCCTTATTCAAGCCCCCTTTACCACTACTCCGGCCAGGGATAATATTGATTTAAAGCTAAGCGTTAATATAGCCCTTCTCGATGAGATTTGCGAGTTAACAAAACTTGTCTTGGACTATTTCAGAAAGAAAAAATTAATGTCAATAAATCTTCTGCAGCATTTACCTATAAATAATGCAATTAGTTCATCCAAAATTGTCTATCACAAACTATTTAAGACAATTAAAGAAGAGTTTAGCTCAGGGAAAAAGCTTTTACCATCAAAAGTAAAGGGTTTATATAGAGCAGCGAATGAATTAGCAATAGTAAGAGGTAAAGAACTATCGAACCTTATTGCAAATAAGGATGATATGGAAAAGCTTTTTAATCGCAATTTTTGGATGGACACTGGAATAACCGTTGATAGAACTCCACAGTTGTTGTCATATCTTAAAAATGATTTGGATATTAAAGAATTTGATTCGGAAGATTTTGCTAAACGAATTACCTTAAGTTTTATACAATCAAAAAATGATGATTGGGTAAGAAGGTTTTATGAATTTCTTAACTATAAACAAGAATCTCTATGGAGAGAGGGGAATCGTTCTACAAGAGGTATTCTTAGAATGAAACCAATCATTCGGCTAATAAACAACTCCCATATGCCTCCATTTAATGAAGATGGTAAGGCAATCGTTTTCCTTCCATTAAAAAAAGGAGTAGCTAAATTGTCTACCATAAAACCAGAGGTTATTAAAAGTAAAGCTTCTCTTAGTTTTGTAAAGAACAAACTGGGTATAAAGGAACCGGATATATTTGATTCTTTCAAACATCAAATCCTTCCAATTTATCACTCAGAACACCCTAAAGTTAGTGCTAAAGATCATTTAGCCCATATGCAGATTATCTTGGAAATATTTCGTAATTCAAACTATAATCAAAAAAAGGAAATAACGGAAATATTTACAGATAAGGAATTGCGATTTTTTCATGTCTTTGATAATAAAACAGGAGAAGTAACATTTCAAAATTATCAAAACACATATATTCCAATTGAATCGTTAAAATTATTTTTCAGATTTTCGAGTGGAATTAATTTTTTTAATACGAGTGAATACAAAAAACTTGATGAAAACTTACTAATTCAATTTCTAAAACACTGCAAGGTTCAGGATTACCCTTGGTTTATAAGTTTTGACCCAAATTTCAAGGAGGAAAATTTAAAGCAATTAAGAATTGCTGGGAATTATGGTGAAAGTAGAAAAACTTATTGGTATGGTGAAAAGGTAGAGGACTATCGTCTTGAAGGATTAATTGATTTTTTGAATCAACCTAAACTCTCAAAGGAAGACTCATTGTTAGTTTGGAATATGTTGACAAAATCAATTCAACAACCTGATTCAAGGCGATTGTTTGAAGGTAAATATACCTGGTACTATTATTCCCCCCATACTAAAACTTTCAAATGCTCAATTCTCAAATTACTTCAACTTGATGAATGGTTATACAGTAAATCTGAAGATAACACCTACAAACCAGGTGAATTAACTGTCAATGATATTTCAGATATGTATGATAAGACTTCTGAAGAATCAGGAGTCTTAATTGAAAAACTCAAATTCATGTCGAAGGCTGAAAATTTGTTTCTAAATCAAATGCCGGAAGAAAAACGTGAGCTTTTTAGTGAGTTTGAAAAAGCTTTTAAGTTGTGCGAAGAACAGGGAATAGATATGGTAGCAGCTCTTAATAAATTCAAGGATGATGCTGTTGCAGAGAAAGAAAGACTGGAAATGGAAGCCACACCTGATATTGATTCCGTTGAAATTGTAGAAGAAGAATTTGAAGAATTTGATGATTCCAATGTTGAGGTTGGAGAAATAGAAGCTGAGAATAATGATGATTTAGATAATAAAGATGACCGTGATTCTGGTCAACCTAAGAAAAAAAGGAATCAAAGTCAGAAAATGAGAAATTTTGTTGGTGCCAAGGGTGAAGAAATAGTCTTTCTGTTTTTAAAGAAAAAATGGGCGAAAAACCACAAGTTAATATTCGAAGACGATAATCAGTTCAAATTTCAAAATAGCTTCGGGGAAATTTTCACACTAGAGATATTAAATACAGACGAAAAAAAAGGAACAGGTTGCGATATTCTGATAAAAAAGGGAGATGAGATTTTTGAATATATTGAAGTAAAAGCTACAAAACTTGACGACAAAGACCTATTTCCTGTAAATGGTTACCAATGGTCCTTGGCTTTTAATAAGTACAGACAAGGGATTGGGAATCGCTATTATTTCTATGTTGTAAAAAACGCATTGAGTGATAAACCTAAAGTATCATTCATTAAAAATCCAATAAAATTGTGGAAGGACGGAAAACTCCGTGCTCATCCAGTAAACCTTGAACTATAAACCATGGGAAACTTATCAGAATTGAAAGGGGTTGAAAAACCCGTAACTGAATGGCTCCACAAAATGGGCTGGACGCTGCAAAGTAATGATGATCTGAGACACTACAACCGTCCCTTTTCGAATCCAATCATTGAAGATATTCTAATAGGCAAGGTAGCAGATTTTAACAATATTTCCAGAAAAGTCGCAGCGGTGGCCGTCGAACAGCTAACTCAGCATTTAAATAATCCATCTCCAATTTTAGGAAATGAGAACTTCCTGGACAAGTTGGCAACCCATGTTACCATCTCGATTGATGGCGATGACATTGATGTCCATTTTATCAATTTCGATGAAATCTGGAAAAATGATTTTATCGTGACCAACCAATATTGGGTTCAGGGAGCTAAAATGGTTAAGGCGGATATTGTTTTGCTCGTAAATGGCATTCCATTGGTTCCTATTGAGGCCAAACAGCGTGCCCGCAAAGGAACAAACTGGCTCGAAGGTGTCCGTCAGTTCTCAACCTATGAGCAGCGGGCAGATAAGCTTTTCATGACTCATACATTTGGTGTTGCTTGCAATGGACGGATTGCCAAATATGGCATTCCCGGTGCATCCTCCTCCTATTTCAATGAATGGAAAAACACCATTTTAGAAACCGATCAGGAAAATCCGATACTTAATCCACAGAATGATCTTTGTTCCACTTTTCTGAATGAAGATGACGGATACTGGCACTTTGATGTGGAACGATTGCCCAACGGAGAAGTGCTGGAACGGATGAAATTAGGAATTGTAGGACTTTTACAACCGGCTCGTGTTTTGGATATTCTAAAGCATTTTCTGGTATTTGAGCGCACAGAAGGTAAAGTCATAAAAAAAGTAGCACGATACCAACAATTACGTGCAGCCAATAAAATTGCCGACCGTGTGGTGAAAACAAACCTGAATCAGGGAGTGATCTGGCACACACAAGGTTCTGGCAAGAGTTTAACCATGCTTTACACTGCCTTTATTTTAAGGAATGAAAAGAAGTTAAATGACCCGACAGTGTACATCGTTGTTGACCGTAAAAATCTTCGCGAACAAATGGGAGATACATTCGAAGATTGTGAATTTCCGAATGCCCGTTTGGTCAATAACATAGGTGACCTGAAATACCTCATAGACACAGCTCCAGCCGGAGTTTTTATCACTACTATTCAGAAATTCAGTGAACTGGGTAATCGTCAAGACAAACGGTTCAATATTATCATCCTGATTGATGAAGCCCATCGAACAGAATTTGGTAATTTTCAGATTGAGCTTAAAAGTGTTCTTCCAAATGCTAAACGTTTTGCGTTTACAGGTACACCAATTCCAAAAGTTCATCAGGAATTTGGAATAAAAAAAGAAAATGGTGAGCATGAGCATTATCTGGATAAATACGGTATTACAGATGCAATCGAAGATGGGGCAACAAAACCCATTCGCTATACATTTGGTCCTCAGGAATTGTTCCTCGACAAAGAAAAATTGAAAAAGGGCTATGAAGAAATTATTGCCGATTTAACCGAAGATGAAAGACGATTGGTTGAAAAACGAACTCAGCCATGGAAAGAATTTTTAAAACTACCCAGCAGAATTGAAGCTTTAGCCAAAGACATTGCCAAAGATTTCCGGGAGGTAGTTGAGCCCCAGGGCTATAAAGCTCAAATTGTAGCATGTGACAAAGAAGCCTGTGTATTATATTTCAACGAATTAATGAAATATTTTGATCGCGCTGAAATTGCAATCATTTTTTCAACAAGCCATTATGATGAAAGTGAGAAATACGCTTTGTATCAAGATCATCACAAAGAGGATGTTGAACGGAAACGATTAATCAGACAATTTAAACGCCGGATCACTGAAGAGGAACTTCGAAATGGGAACAACCTTAAGATTTTCATAGTCTGTAACATGCTTTTAACCGGGTTCGACGCTCCAATCGAACAAACCATGTATTTAGACAGTCCGATTCATGATCACAACTTGTTACAGGCAGTTGCAAGAACTAATCGGCCTTATGATGATAAAATTTCAGGACTATCAAAAGAGTTCGGGCGAATTGTGGATTACATTGGCATTTTCGAAAATTACAAAGAGGCTCTGAATTATGCCCCTGAGGATATTGGCGAATTTGAAGATGTTGAAAGTTTGGTAGATCAATTTCCGGGCATTATTGATAAAGCTTTCCAGCCTTTTAAAGAAATAAGACTGGAAGATACTTATGAATGTTCAATGCAAATCGTTCGCAAATTGTCGGAATTAGATCAGGGCAAATTTGAGCAGGATTATAGGGAAGTTGTCCAATTGTGGGAATCAATTTCTCCGCATGTGAAGCTAAGAGACTCACGAACAACCTATTTATGGTTGAATGAAATCTATGAAATCTATCTGGAAGAGTTTAAACGACTGGATTTTGATGCTGAAATCTATGCTGCAAAAACCCGTAAACTCATTCAGGAATCAGCCAGATTAATCAATTTTAAAGGTCACCTGCCCGAGATAAAGATAGATTCAGATTATCTGTCTAAACTGAAAGAAACCAAGCTAAGTCCATCAGATAAAGCAGAAAAGATTATCCGGGATATTGAAACTGTTATTCGCCAAAACGAAGTGAATAGTGCAATTTATGTTGAGTTTCAAAATAGGTTGGATGAACTGATACGTCAAAAAAACGAAGATAGTAAAGCAATCGAACAGGTACTTTTAAAGTTAAGTGCACTTTATTCAGAATTGGATGAAGTAGCGTCATTGCCTCAGCGTATGGGATTTAACGACAAGGGTACATTTGAAATTTATACGCTTCTGAAAAATAAAGCTGGTGGTAATTTTGATGAGGGTTTATCCAGAGATTTTGCGCATGAAGTTTACGAACAGGTCATCAAGAAAAAAGCGAACTACATTGGATGGCAGGATATTCCCAACGAGCCCAAACGTTTACAGACCAGCATTGAAGTATTTGCGGCTTCCGATAAATATATGGAACTAACAATCGATGAAAATGAGGAACTAATGGAGTTTATAATGAAAGCAGTGATTCAAAACTACAGTTTAAATTAATGGGAATAGAGGATAATTACATATTTATAACGAAGGATGTTAAGCATGCTCGCATACGGGTTAGCGAGGAAGGAAAAGTACGTGTAATAATTCCACCCTCTTTTTCCAAAGAGGAAATTGAAACCTTATTAGTTAAAAAGAAAAGATGGATTGAAAAGAATCTGAAGTTCTTTGAGAATAAAGGCAAAATAAGCCTCCAACGGAATCAGATTCTTTTGTATGGCAATCGTTACAATTATTTCTACGATTCAGAATGTGGTTCCAAGGTATTGGTAGATCATGACTTTAATACAATAAGAGCCAAACGTAATCTGCTTGACACGGAGATACAACAACGGTGGATGACATCATTGGCAAAGAAGCATTTAAATACCAGAATTGATGAATTGGCCCATAAGCTGAATTTTGAATACAATAAATTGTATATCCGGAATCAGAGAACGAAATGGGGAAATTGTTCTAAGGAAAAAAATATCTCATTGAATTGGAGATTGATAAAGGCTCCTTTATTTGTGATTGACTATTTAATTATACATGAATTAGTCCATACGGAAATCATGAGTCACACCAATAAATTTTGGACAATGCTAAAATCACATTATCCGGCATACAAAGAAGCCATTAATTGGCTGGATAAATATGGGAATAGTTTATAGAATCTAACTTATACTGTTATTTGTAAAGGAAAAATGAATCAAAAAAAGAAGGTCGCCCATGCAGCCCAATATGTCTGAACTCAAATGTGTAATTCAGACAAAAAACATGAGAAATTATTAAACCAAAGTAACTTAAATCTTACTCTTTGACGAATAGTTGACTAAATGTTGACAAAACGAAAAAGATCAATACTGCAAAGTACTGATCTTTAATTCATTACATATGTTATCGGCGGAGAGAGCGGGATTCGAACCCGCGGTACCCTTTAGAGGTACACACGCTTTCCAGGCGTGCCAATTCAGCCACTCTTGCATCTCTCCAATTTATACGGATCGATTTTTCCGGCCTCGAAAGTACGAAAAAAATCGAACAGAAAAAGCTATTCGCTCATTTCGCCAATCAAACTTTTATTCAGGTGCAGTTTGATTTCATCATGGTCCAACCCCTGCCCTAAAAGGAACATCAGCTTGGTGATGGCCGCCTCGGTAGTCATGTCTTTGCCGCTGACCACACCGGCATTTTCCAGCTCAACACCGGTTTCGTAGCGAGTCATATTAACGGCTCCTCCCTGGCATTGAGTTACATTCAGGAATATTATTTTTCGTTTGATGGCATTTTTGATCTGGCCAATCATCCAGCGGGTAGTAGGAATATTGCCCGAGCCAAACGATTCGAGCACCACTCCTTTCAATCCGGGAATGTTCAGGATGTTTTCGAAAACCATCTTACCAATTCCTGGGAAAATCTTCAGCACCACCACATTTTCATCGAAACTTGTCCGAACCTTTAAAATTCCCTTATTCGGAAACCGGTTGATGTTCTCCTGAAAATACTTGATTTCGACACCGGCTGTAGCCAATGGCGGGTAATTTACTGATGAAAACGCGCTGAAATCGTCGGCATGGCGCTTCGAAATGCGGTTTCCGCGGTAAAGTTTTTGGCTGAAATACACGCATACTTCAGGCACAATGGCCTCACCGTTTCGTTTGGCTGCCGCAATCTGGATGGAGGTTATCAGGTTTTCTTTCCCATCGGTACGAAGTATTCCGATAGGCAACTGCGAACCTGTCAGCACAATTGGTTTGTCCAGATTTTCGAACATATAGCTCAATGCCGAGGCCGTGTAAGCCATGGTATCGGTGCCGTGCAAAATCACAAACCCATCGTATTTATTGTAGTTTCGCTCGATGGTGTTGGCTATTTTCACCCAAATGGCCGGGGTCATATTCGATGAATCGATGGGCGGGGTAAAAGTTACTACTGAAAGGTTCACTTCTAAACGATCGAGTTCGGGCACTTCCTCCTGAATCTGATCGAATTTTACCGGAACAAGAATACCGTTGGTTGACTTTTGAACCATTCCGATGGTGCCACCGGTATAAATAATTAGAATCGACGGCTTAGTTTCCACTTGTTTGTTTTATTGGTCACTGAATATTAGATACCGAATAAATTACGGGCATTTTCAGTGGTAATCTTGGCGATATCACCAACTGCCATGTGGTGAAGATCGGCAATTTTTTGCGCAATATAAACAAGATATGAGCTTTCGTTTCGTTTTCCCCTGAAAGGCGTTGGGGTTAAATATGGCGAGTCGGTCTCAATAATGATATGCGAAGGGTCAACCTGTCGAATCACTTCATCCAAACCGCTCTTTTTGAAGGTAATAATTCCGTTTACGCCAATTTTAAATCCAAGGTCGGTAACCATTTGAGCCTGTTCAACCGTTCCGGAGAAGCTGTGGAAAACACCCGAGAGTTTATAATCTTTTACTTCGGAAAGGATCTGGTAAACTTCGTCAAACGAATCGCGAACATGAATCACAACAGGCAAATTATACTGGCGTGCTAAATCGAGCTGAAACCGGAAGGCATGAATTTGTTCTTCCAGAAATGATTTATCCCAGTATAAATCGATACCGATTTCTCCGATTCCATAAAATTTGCGTTTTTTCAGCCAATATTCAACCAACTGCAATTCTTCCTGATAATCCTGGGTTACCGAAGTTGGGTGAAGCCCCATCAGCGGAAAACAAATGTGCGGATAGGTATCAACCAGATCCAGCAAATTTTTTACTGATGAACTATCAATATTCGGAAGAATAATCTTCCGTACATCGTTCGAATAAGCCCGCTGGATCACTTCGTCCAAATCGTGAATGAAATCAGTTGAATAAATATGAGAATGTGTATCAATCAGCATTTTTTCGCAAAATTTCACCAAAATAAGGAAAAATAAAGCACCTGAATATGAACGGAATATTATCTTATTGTGTAGAAAACGAAAATCATATTTGTTTTTGCAAACTACGACTGAATCCCCTGATAAAAGAGAATTATAGAAATAAAAGTGTCCTGCAAATCAGTTCCGGAGAATCGTTTTGCAGGACACCACTAAAGCTATGATTTATAAAACCATTATACAATTCCTTGTGCAAGCATGGCATCGGCCACTTTTACAAAGCCTCCAACATTTGCACCCACAACATAATTCACCTTATCACCCTTCTTTCCATATTTTACGCAAGTTTCATGAATATCTTTCATGATGCGGTGTAGGTACATGTCAACTTCTTCTCTTGGCCAGTTCATCCGAATTGAGTTTTGCGACATTTCAAGGCCTGAAACAGCAACTCCGCCAGCATTTACTGCTTTTCCCGGAGCATAACTGATGGCTTCTGTCAGGTATTCAACTGCCTCAGCAGTACAACCCATGTTCGAAGTTTCGGCAACAAGCTTACATCCGTTTTTCACAAGCGTTTTGGCGTCGTCGAGGTTCAGCTCATTTTCAGTAGCACATGGCATAGCAATATCAACCGGGCATTCCCATGGTTTTTTGCCAGCAAAGAACTGTGCTCCAAATTCTTTGGCATAAGGTTCAACCACGTCGTTATTCGATGCACGTAGTTCGAGCAGGTAGTCAACTTTTTCGGCTGAAATTCCATCTTTATCGTAGATGTAACCATCAGGACCAGAAATGGTAACCACTTTACCGCCCAGCTCATTAATTTTCAGGATGGCGCCCCAGGCTACGTTTCCAAATCCGGAAACACTGAACGTTTTTCCTTCAATTTCCTGACCCAGGTTTGCCAACATATGCTGAACAAAGTACACAGCTCCAAAACCGGTTGCTTCAGGACGGATTAAACTACCACCCCAACCCAATCCTTTGCCGGTAAGTACACCGGTAAATTCATTCCGGAGACGTTTATACTGACCAAACAAGAATCCGATTTCGCGGCCGCCAACGCCAATATCACCGGCAGGAACGTCGGTATTCGGACCAATATGGCGCGAAAGTTCGGTCATGAACGATTGACAGAAATGCATAATTTCGTTGTCAGACTTGCCTTTTGGACTGAAATCCGATCCGCCTTTTCCGCCGCCCATTGGCAATGTGGTCAAGCTATTTTTAAAGGTTTGCTCGAAACCCAAAAATTTCAACACACTCAACGTTACCGTCGGGTGAAAACGCAATCCTCCTTTATACGGGCCAATTGCCGAGTTAAACTCAACGCGGTAACCACGGTTTACCTGCACTTCGCCACGATCGTCAACCCACGGTACCCTGAAAATAACGGTGCGTTCCGGCTCAACAATGCGTTCCAGAATTTTCGCTTTTTGGTATCTGGGGTTCTTCTGATAAACATCCCATATCGATTCAACCACTTCCTGCACTGCCTGATGAAACTCACGTTCGCCCGGAGTTCGCGCTTTCAGGGCTTCCAAAAATTCGTTGATGTCTGCTTTCATACGTTTATTATTTACTTTTTAACGCCACACGAAACTTGTCAGTAGTTATTTAACAAGTTTCATCTTTTTGAATTTTTAATTATACCCAAAGTTATGACATTCGGTTGTTGATTATTCCAATCGCAGAAAAACAAATTCGAATTTATTTGCCAGATTTACAGATACTTGAATTTAAAAAATCGAATGTTTAACAACACCGATGACTTTCGTCAGCATTTTGGACGTCGAAAATTGATCAAAAATTCAAAAATCGCTCTTATGCACTGAAAATCAGCACATAAATTACAGTTTGACGGATAAAAAGAGCCGTCTCAGACAAAATCCTGAATAATCTCAATCAAAAATTTTAGTTTCTAATTAAACGGGCAGTTTATGTGTTATTTCGTCAGTTCGATGTTGGAGTCGGATTTGTTTGTAAGCACAACTTCTTCCAAGGGTCGATCGAACTCCAGTTTGGCAACCAAAACCGTATTGGCAAATTCGTTTACCGGCAAATTTCGTAACCGCAAATAGGATTGTTGGGTGGCATGATCGCTGGGGCTTAAATTCACAACACAATCAATCGGGTTACCGGTATTCAGCAAAACTGCTTTTGACGGGAGAACATTAATTGGTTTCAGTTTCAGACCTGAACCTGCCGGTACTTTATTCAAATGAATGTACAAAGTCCGCTCCCGCCGGGTAACCAAAACTCCGGAAGCATCAACCAGCGTTGAATCCGCCTGAACGTTCTGATAAGATTCATCCACCGATTTTTTCCACTGGCCAATGCGACGTAAAATAGCCGCGGCTTCCGGAGGAAAAACTCCCTCGCTGGTTGGACCAACATTCAGCAAATAATTGGCATCACGCGACAGATAGCGGTCGATACTGCTGGTCAGGTGCTGATCGGAGTAATAATCTTCATCCTTTTTAAATCCCCAGCTTTCCATTCCAACCGATTGGCAAGCCTCGGTCATTCGCTCGAAACTTTTGGCCTCGGAAGCAACATTGTCGTAATCGCGTTCCGGTGTCCCAAAATCGCCCTCATCAAACCCGCGATTGTTAATTACAGCCAGTGGCTGTAGTTTTCTTATCATATCATTTACCGACGGATCTTTAAACTGCGGAACATTCATATCCCACCAAAAGCCATGAATTTCGCCATAATTGGTGCAGAGTTCGCGAACCTGCGCTTTCAGAAAATCCATATACTTGTCCCAGTTGGGCGAATCCTGCGGCTGCGGCGGCAACTCGTGATGCCGGCCCTGATTGGGATAATTCGGATGATTCCAGTCGGCTATCGAGTAATACAGGCAAAGCGGGATCTTCCGTTTGTGACAGGCATCCGACAGCATTCCTATAATATCCTTTTTATATGGTGTATTTGCCGTGCTGAACTTTGTTTGCGAGGTATGCCACAAACAAAAGCCGTCGTGATGTTTGGTTGTAATGGTAAGGTATTTCATTCCGGCTTCTTCCATTAAATCGAGCCACAGTTCAGGGTCGAATTTTACCGGATTCCATTGTTGAGCCAGCTTTTCATATTCGTTTCGTGCCACCCTTGCCCGCCACTGGTGCTGCTCGTGCCACCCCGGAATTGAATACAATCCCCAGTGAACAAACATTCCGTAGCGCTTTTCAAAAAACCAGTCGCGCCCATCGCCAAAGCGCTTTATTCCTGATGAAGTTATTTGCTGATTCTCCGGGCTATTGTTTCGGGACGAAAAACCAACCGCATTGGCCAGTGGTGAAACAAATGGAGTTACAGCCAGAGCTGCCGCGGTTTTAAGTACATCTCTTCGCTTCATTGGGTTAGTTTTTGGGGGTTAATGCGAAATAAAATTCCGGAGAAATAATCAATTCTCCGGAACCTGAACTATTGAGCTTGACTTTAAATTATCTCTTATTCTAATTTATAGATGCGTTCCATCAGCTGCCATTTTTCGTCGGCAGTAGCTTCGGAAGAGGTCTGCTGAAAACGCGAAACATAAGCTTCCCATTCGCTTTGACGCGGTTTGCCCGCCAATTCGGCCATTGCTTTATCATGATCGAAATCGGCAACGGTATCCATAATCATGAAAAGACGGGTTCCCAGAATGTATATTTCCATATCGATGATGCCCACATCTTTCATTCCCTGTGTTATTTCGGGCCAGGCAGCACCGGGAGCATGTACTTTTTTGTAATCTTCAATCAGTTGTGCATCATCTTTCAGCGAAAGAGTTTTGCAATATCTTTTAAATGAGGTAGTCATGTTAATAATGATTAATGTCCAACAACAACTTTTTCGGCGGTTGCCTCATACAGCGGACCTGCAGGAGTTGACCCCAGGAATGCATAGTAACTTACATAAATATAGCTAATCAGCGGAACGATCATTGCCAGCGCCATGCTATGCGTTTGATCAGAAATATAACCCATCAGCGGTGTCCAGATAGCCCCGCCAATAATGGCCATAATTATTCCGGAGGCACCAATTTTTGTGTTCGGACCAAGACCTTTCACACCCAATGCAAAAATTGTTGGGAACATCAGCGACATAAAGAAACTGGATAGAATCAATGCCCATCCTCCAATAAAACCGGGAAACAACACAGCCATTGCAACCATAAACACATTGATGCAACCATACAAACCCATCAGTTTTTTAGGTTCAAAGCGTTTCATCATCGCAGTTGAAGCGAAACGCCCCACCCCAAAGGCAAGCAACGAAATAGTCAGGTAAATTCCGGCTTCTTTTTCCGATTTATTCATATAATCTTTGGTGTACTGAATCAGGAAACTCCAGGTTCCAACCTGTGCACCCACATAAAAAAACTGCGCCAAAACACCTTTCAGAAAATGGGGATATTTTACCAATTCAGAAAAACTTCCGGTACTTTTATCCGAACCGTGGCTTTTTACATTGTTCTCCGGAAATTTTGCACGCCAGAGCAAAAACGCCATAATCAACAGCACTGTACCAATAAATAAATATGGAGGTCCTACGCGCATAATTTCATCGTGAAGATATTGATTGTAAGTTCCGGCAGCTTTCATGGTGTCGATTTCGGGTGCCGATAATTCTTTTCCGGAGAAAATAAAAACAGTACCAACCAAAACACCTGTCATTGAGCCCAGCGGGTTGAACGATTGTGATAAGTTGAGGCGTTGTTCGGATTTTGCAGGATCGCCCAAAATGGCAATAAACGAATTTGAACCTGTTTCGAGAAACGCAAGTCCGGCAGCGATAACAAACAAAGCTCCCAAAAAGAATCCGTATTTACCGGCCAGGGCAGCAGGCCAGAACAAAAAACATCCTGAGGCAAATAACAGCAAACCTGCCAGCAAACCCGCTTTGTAACCGTATTTATCCATGACAAGAGCAGCAGGCATCGCCAGCAAAAAATAACCCAGATAAAATGCCGATTGCACCAACCCGGCCTGCAGGCGGTTCAGCTCGAATGATTTCATAAACTGAGGAATCAGGATATCATTCAGGTTATTAGGTAATGCCCACAAAAAGAAGAGTGATGTAACCAGAATAAAAGTAATGGTGTAACCGGGTGTAATTAGTTTAGTTGAGTTTTTCTCATTCATAAGTATAGTTCTTTAGTTTAATTTCAGGTTTTGGCCCGAGCCAACATATTGGCATCTCAAAAATCAACAAACATATCCGAATTGCCAAACTGGTTTGGTCAACTCGTGATTTGCAAAGCTTTGCACAGCAAAAAAAATGTTACGGAACATTTTCCTGACTGCCATTTTCGTTTAGTTCAGTTTAAGAAAACACCAATTTTCAAAAGAACAAGAAGGTAAATCAAAGCGAATTAACTATCCTGTACTATGCTGCTCAAATTAAACGAAAAAAATTGTGAATTCGCCAGATCGATAGTGAAAAGTGTTTTACGACAGGCTTTTTCAGTCGTAAAGCAGTGAGGTATTCTATATTCCTGAATTTACATTCAAAAGTTGTATTTTTGTACCAATCTTTAATATTTAGAAAAATGAGCAAAGCAGAGATTTATACCAGTAAAGGTGTCATGAAAGTAAGTTTCTACGACCAGGATGCGCCCGGAACTGTGGCTAATTTCCATAAATTGGCAAAGAGTGGTTTTTATGACGGATTAACATTTCACCGCGTAATTCCTGATTTTGTGATCCAGGGAGGATGTCCAAATTCGCGTGCCGGTGCAACAGGCATGCCTGGAACCGGTGGCCCGGGCTACAAAATTCCATGCGAAACCGATGGCGAAAATCAATACCACGATCGCGGTGTTTTATCGATGGCGCATGCCGGACGCAACACGGGTGGTTCGCAGTTTTTCGTTTGTCACAGCCGCCGGCAAACCTCTCACCTCGACCGCAAACATACCTGCTTCGGCAAGGTTTACGAAGGCCTCGAAGTGATTGATGCCATTCGACAGGGCGACTTAATCGAAAAGATCGTAATTACCGAAGAATAGATCATCACAAAAACCCTCGCTGCCTGCGGGGGTTTTTTCTTGCCAATTGCTTTGTTTTTACCATTTTTATCAGTTATTGTTTATTTAATATCGATAGTTTTGCGTAACTAATTCGAACCGCTTTCTATGTCTGGCAATTCAAAAGGTATTTTACTAACATTAGGCTCAGTCGTTTTTTTTGCCTTGATGGCCGTTCTGGTCAAAGCAATTCCCAATGTATCAAGCTATCAAACCACCTTTTTCAGGTTCACCATTGGAGTTGGAATTATTGGAATCTTATCGCTTTTTGGCATCATAAAGCTAAAGTTTAACGACTGGAGAGGCTTGTTCTGGCGCGGTTTTGTGGGTGGAATTGCCGTTTACCTGTTTTACCTGGCCATACTGGAACTTGGCGTTGGCAAAGGATCGGTGTACATTTATTCCTATCCTATTTTTGCCACAATCTTCAGCATGATTATCCTTAAAGAAAAAGTGGAGCCTGTAAAATTCGTAATTATCGCGATTTCGTTTGCCGGATTGATATTATTGTCGGTTGGAGGGGGAAAAGGATCGCTGGCCGGAATGGGAATTTATGAGCTGATTGCAATTGCCGGCTCGGTAACAACGGGTCTGGCCGTAGTTTTCGTGAAAAAACTGCATGAAAGCGATAATTCAATGGCCATTTTCTTTTCGCAGTGCATTGTAGGTTTCTGGATGTTCCTGATTCCTTCGGGAGTAACACAGGCCAAAGGAAGCCTGACAGAAATACTTTTGCTGATACTTGTCGGTATTGTTGCCACCATTGGGCAGCTGTTTATGACTGAAGGCTACAAATACGTAAATGTGGCCACCGGTTCATTGCTTCAATCGCTGGTTCCGGTTTTCAACCTTTTGTCAGGATGGTTTATTTTTAACGAAAAGTACAGTACCATTGAAATGATAGGTGCATTTGTTATTGTTGGTTCATGCTTTTTGCTTGTTTTTGTTAACTTCAGGATTGGTAAACGAACACGAATTTTAAAAATGGTCGAATGACATAAGTCAATCAAAAACAAAAGGTTATTACATGATTTTTGGGTAATTTGGCTCCATACGAACCATTTTAAAATCCGGAATTATGGCACAGTGTAAGATTACCGTTCTGAAAAAGATGATTAACAGGGATTTAATCGGCGAGTATTGCAGCTTGAATCTTTCGGATCAGTGTCTGGGGTGCGCCCTTCTGACTGTTGGTCAGGAATTTATCGTTGACGATTACAACCAGATTCCGGAAGGCTTTTGCTCATGGGCCTGGGGCGATATACAGAAAGACGTGACGACCATAATGTTTGATGGAAGTTTCCCCTGGATGAAGCAGCCCGGAACGGCCATTGCCTGTTGTTCGGATGGACTAATGCCTGTAGTTTTTAAAATTGAAAAAATAAATCCACAAACGTCCTAAATATTTATAAACCATGACACAAACCTATTTTAAGAGCTTTGTTTTCAGTGCACTTTTCGTTACGGCACTGTCTTGCCTGATATCATGTAAACCAACCGACCTTTCAAAAGAAAACATGATTCCATTGCCTGTTTCGGTAGTTCCCGATGGTGGAGCTTTTGATCTGACTGATCAAACAAACATATTTGTTCAGGGCGAATCGCCCGAACTGAAGGAAATTGGCCAATATCTTGCCGATAAATTAAACCCATCAACGGGATTGGGTATC
The DNA here is from genome assembly GCA_963678915.1 of Prolixibacteraceae bacterium. GTDB lineage: Bacteria > Bacteroidota > Bacteroidia > Bacteroidales > Prolixibacteraceae > Aquipluma. The sequence goes on along the minus strand of OY787458.1, from coordinate 3,325,518 downwards.
GAGGTTAAAACAACCGAAGAAATCCCCGGATCAGGAAATATTTACCTGTCTCTGGCTGAAAACGATTCAGGACTTGGAGATGAAGGTTATCAGTTAAAGATTACAAGTAAACTGGTTAGCCTTACAGCCAACAAACCGGCCGGATTTTTCCACGGAATTCAAACTATCCGCCAGATTCTGCCTCCGCAGGTCGAAATGACTTCGTTGCAAAAAGGCTCATGGAAATTACCTACCGGAACCATTCGCGACTATCCTTCATACGGTTATCGCGGATCGATGCTCGACGTTGCTCGTCATTTCTTCGGAATCGACGATGTGAAAAACTTCATCGAGCAAATGGCCTATTACAAATTGAATGTGCTGCACCTGCATTTATCCGACGACCAGGGATGGCGAATTGAAATTAAATCGTGGCCAAACCTTACTGCCCACGGCGGAAAAACCGAAGTTGGCGGCGGAGAAGGCGGTTATTATACCCAGGAACAGTATGCCGACTTAGTGAAATTTGCACAGGCCCGTTACATCACCATCATTCCTGAAATTGACATGCCCGGTCACACCAATGCAGCACTTGCATCGTATGCCGAACTTAACGAAAACGGAAAAGCAACCGAATTATATACCGGAACAGAAGTTGGCTTCAGTACACTGGCCACCAAGAAAGAGGTAACTTATAAGTTTATTGACGATGTAATTCGAGAGCTGGCCGCTTTAACTCCCGGTGAATATCTGCATATCGGTGGTGATGAATCGCACGCCACAAAACTCGAAGACTACATTCCGTTTATGAACCGCGTTCAGGATATGGTTATTGCCCATGGCAAAAAAGTACTTGCCTGGGACGAAGTGGCATTGGCAACCTTGAAACCAAATACAGTTGTACAATATTGGGCCAAAGCCGAAAATGCAATTAAAGGCGTTGCCCAGGGGGCAAAAGTGCTGATGTCGCCAGCTAAAAATGCTTACATCGATATGCAGTATGATTCGACCAGCACCTATGGGTTGCATTGGGCTGCCTACATCGAAGTTGACAAAGGTTACAACTGGGATCCTGCCAATCTGGTTCCTGAAATCAAAAAAGAAAATATTATTGGTATTGAAGCTCCACTGTGGTCGGAAACCGTTGGTGCCCGCCAGGAAGCTGAATACCTGCTCTTTCCGAGGTTGCTTGGATATGCCGAAATTGGATGGACGCCAGCCAACCTGAGAAGCTGGGATAATTACAAAACCCGCTTAGCCAATCATGGCGAACGAATGAAAGCGATGAACATCAGCTTTTATCCTTCGAAATTGGTTGACTGGAGTAATACTGAAGCTAAAAAATAACTCATTCCTGATAGAGTGTAATAAAGAAGGACCGTTTCGAGAATTGAAACGGTCCTTCTTTATTACACTACAGAATACAACAAATAAAAAATAGGCTGAAAACCCCTTTGGTTCAGCCTATTTCCTTATTTTAAAAGAAGAAAAATTACTATTGCTTTTTACTTTCTTTTGCTTTTTCTGTTTTATCAGCGCAGCATGATTTACCTTTTGCGCAGTCTTTCTTTTCAGCAGCTGTGCATTCTTTTTTCTGTTTGTCATCTTTTGCTACTGTAGAAGCACTTACAGTTGAAGCAGCTAATCCCATGGTGAAAGCTACTGTTAAAACCATTGCTAATCTTTTCATGATATTTCTTTTTATTGGTTATTAATAAATTCTAGGACCAAACTAAAAATATTTTAGATAACTACAAAATGCGTTAACAATTATTTAGAATAAATATAAATAACAAGGTTCTTTCCGATTAAAATCCTAATCTACAAACAGCTTCCGGACTAATAAGTTCATTTAAATTCTGTTCACTGATTAATCCCGACTGAAGAATCGCCTCCTTTACCGGAATATTTTCCAATCTCGATTTTAAAGCAATCTCGCTGGCCTTTTCATACCCGATTAAAGGAATAACTGCTGTTATCAATGCTGTTGAATTCATCACATTATTTCGGCATTGGTCTTCGTTTACCTTCAGGTCCTGAACACAATGCACCCGCATAAGTTCTGCCGCATTTGTTAACAAGTCAATACTTTCAAGTAAGGCATGGGCAATCAAAGGCAAAAATGGATTTAGTTCGAGGTTCCCACCCGAAGCAGCCTGTGCAATCACCTGATCATTTCCCATCACCATCATGGCCGCCTGCGCCGCAGCTTCAGGTACAACCGGATTTACTTTGCCTGGCATTATTGACGATCCGGCCTGCTTCGCCGGAAGTATTATTTCCGCCAATCCGGCATCCGGCCCACTCGACATCAAACGCAGATCGTTACTTATTTTCAGGATAGAAACAGCACAAGCTTTCAGCATTCCCGAAACCTCAACAAAAACATCAGTATTCTGCGTATTGTCAATCAGGTTCTCTGCACGTGCCAGTCCAATGCCGGTAATTTCGCGAAGATTGTCAACCACCCGAAAGATATACTGGCGCGGCGCTCCCAACCCCGAACCAATAGCCGTGCCTCCCAGGTTAACAACTCTCAAACGCTCCTCACATTTAGAAAAACGCCAGCGGTCGCGGTTAAACGCTTCGGCATAAGCTCCCATCTCGCGCCCCAAAGTGGTTAATACAGCGTCCTGAAGTTGGGTTCGTCCAATCTTTACCACATGTGCAAATTCTTTTTCTTTTACCTGAAAAGCTTCCTGAAGTGCCAGCACTGACTGCTCCAAGCTACGAATCATCCGGATTGCTGCAATTTTTAACGCGGTTGGATAAGTATCGTTGGTTGACTGGTGTAAATTCACATCGTCAAGCGGAGAAATAAATGAGTAATCGCCCTTTTCTTTTCCGGCGATTTCCAGCGCCCGGTTGGCAATTACTTCATTCACATTCATGTTGGTCGAAGTACCTGCGCCGCCCTGCAAACTGTCAACCACAACATATTGGTTTAAACCACCTTCAGCCATTTCAAGGCAAGCCTTTTCAATTGCACTTGCTTTTTCGGGCTCCGGGAAATATCCCAACTGCCGGTTGGTATTGAAACAGGCCAGTTTGACGGTTCCAAATGCTCTCACCAGCTCGGGATGAACAACTCTTCCAGAAATCCGGAAATTTTCCAACGCCCGTTCGGTATGGATTCCCCACATCAAATCGGTCGGAAGTTCACGCGAACCCAAAAGATCTTTTTCTATTCTATGCTTCGACATAAATGCAATGGGATTAAGCAATATCAATAGTCAAAGCTAATCAATTAATCACTTTTTTGTTTTCGAAATTAACCTGACGTTTTCAATAACCATTTGCTGATCGACCGCTTTGCACATGTCGTAAACAGTGAGCAAGGCAACATTAACGCCGGTCAGCGCTTCCATTTCCACGCCGGTTTTACCAACACAAAGCGTGATGCATTCTGCCTCAACCCCATTATCCTCAAGGGTGCATTTCACATCGATTTTCCAAAGCTGAAGCGGATGACACAGCGGAATGAGCTCGCCAGTTCGTTTGGCTCCCTGGATTCCGGCAATTTGGGCAACGGTGAGTACATCGCCCTTTTTCATTTGATTTTGACGAATAAGTTCAACTGTTTCGGGCTGCAGCCGGATAAACCCGCGGGCTATGGCTTCCCGTTCCTGGTCGGGTTTCTGGCTTACATCAACCATTTTGGCTTTTCCTTTTTCGTCAGTATGGGTTAGTTTTTTCATCTTAATTGTTCCGTGTTACAAGTTACAGGTTTTTATCCGCCAATATTATAAAACTCTCCGGAATGATTGTATGTTCCACTTCGCGGTTTGTTGCCCAAGGCAAGATCGAGCGCTTCTTTGTGTCCCAGTTTGCGAATATTGTAAGCCATATCGCTAAACAAGCAAGGTTTAATATCGCCATTGGCCAGCAAACGAAGCCGGTTACAGCGACTGCAGTTTCCGCCATCGCCGCCTTCAACGGTTGAAAACTCGCCGGTCTTCAGGTTCATCTGGTGAATGAAACGCAGGGATAATCCTCTCTCCTGACAAAATTCTTTTAGCTTCCGTGTGTCGTCGTCTGGTTGCCCCAGTAATACACAGTTAATTTTTACAGGTTCCAATCCTGCCTGCCTGGCGGCTTCAATTCCGTCCAAAACCTGCGACAAATTACCATTCCGGGTAATCTGACAATAATCTTCAGGATTTATTGTATCGAGGCTAATATTCACCCGCGATAAACCTGCCTTCTTCAAATCTGTAGCTAACTGAGGAAGTAAAATGCCATTGGTTGTCATAGTCAGTTCGTCCAGTCCGTCGATTGAAGCAAGCATGGCAACCAAATCAACAATTCCCTTTCGCACCAATGGTTCGCCACCGGTAAGCCTTACTTTTGTAACACCGTAACTTACAGCCAATTTGGTGAATTCAGCAATTTCTTCAAACGACAGAATATCCGAATGATCGAGCAGCTTAATACCATCTTCGGGCATGCAGTAGGTACAGCGAAGGTTGCAACGGTCGGTAACCGAAATACGCAAATAATTGATCGGACGATTAAAGCGGTCGAACATAAACTTGTTCTCCTTTTTTGATTTCGGTTTTTCCGGCCTGAACCGAAATGTACCCAAATGCATCGTTATATGCATGTATATGAGCCGAACCGTGATACTCAACCATCCGAACCTCATTCTCGCTGGTTAGCAATACAGGCAGGCACTCTTCCCTATCGGTTCGTTTCCGGATAAAGTCGTGTGCCATAGGCAAAAGTAATCGAATTTCCGGAAGATTGTAATTGGTCAGTTTCCGAAGAAAAGGCAAAACAAAAACTTCGAACTGAATAAAAGACGACACAGGATTGCCCGGTAAGCCAATGATGTATTTATTTCCTTTTGAGGCAAAAGTTGTATGTTGCCCGGGTTTAATGCTAATTTTATTGAAATGAATTTCGAAGCCCAATTCTCGGATAATCTCCGGAACAAAATCAAAATCTCCTACCGAAACACCTCCAGAAAGTACAGTTACATCCGATTCTTCTACCGATTTCTGGATAAGTTGAGTGGTTAGTTGCTTGTCGTCGGGAACAATGCCATAGTAATTCACCGGGAACCCGTGAACCGATGCCTGTGCCAAAAGCTGCGGCCCGTTTGAATTCCGGATTTGGGAAATTCCCGGTTTTATTTCAGGACTGACCAGCTCCGAACCGGTAGAAATGATACCGATCCGCGGATTCGCATATACTTTGGGCCTGGCACAACCAACTGCTGCCAACATGGCAATATGCTGCGGTTTCAGGTATGTTCCGGCAGAAAGCACCAAATCACCCTGTTTCAGGTCCTCGCCTTTCCGACAAATGTTCGAATTTCTTGACGAACCTGTAAACCTGACTTTTCCGGGAGCTGTTTCAACCGAATGTTCTACCATAAAAACGGTATCGGCCCCTTCAGGAACCTGCGCCCCGGTCATAATTTTTGAACACTGGCCTTCGTGAATCTTTTGAGTTGGAGAGTATCCGGCAGGAATAACTTCAACCACCGACAATTCCAAACCCAAGTCGGTGCTTCGACAGGCATAACCATCCATTGCCGATTTATTAAACGGAGGCATATCAGCGTCGGCAAAAACATTTTCGGCCAAAATACGTCCGGTTGATTGCAAAAAATCAACATTTTCGATGCCAGTCACCCGAACTTTCGAGTAGGCAATTTCAAAGGCCTCATCAAGCGTAATCATGTTCATCAATTTTCCATGCCCGGTTAAAATATACGTATCCCGGATTGAGGCTAAATTCTTTACCATCAGAAAATACAGTGGCATCGGCCAGCTGCCGCATCTCTATCGAAAACGGTTTGTCGATGGTATCGCCATCCTGAATAAATAAAAACAGTTCAGGAGCCAGAATTTGCCCCAACCTGGCTGATTCAACCAGAAAAGGCTGATCGGGATCCAACAATACGGAAGTTAGCTGAAAAGCTTCTTTCAGTGCGTCGTCGTTTGTTTGAATATAATAAGATTTTCGGGCGCCTGCCTGCAAATAGCGGGAGGTGTCCTTCTCTGAATTAACATCTGTTTCCTCAAAAATCCTGAAATTACTGTTCTCAACAATTGGAATTAGTCCCGCACTGGGCTCGTGAAAATGAGGAGTAATTTTAATAGCGGCTATTTTTTTTCGAGGATTACTTGCAATTACACTGCAAATGAAAGTCGTCTTCCCCACATTTCGTCCCGATCCGGTAACGAGTAATAAATCTTTAAATCTTGGTTTCATTCCAGAGCTATTATTAATTTAAATGGAGGAGAAAGTCGACTTCAGACTCAAAGAATATGAGCAAACTGGTTTTCTCCTTTCCAAGTCATCCTGTAACAACAGGAATCGGGAGGTCGAAGCGTTTCCACATTCAACCCATAGGTTTTACAAACTTATGACCAACACTTAGCCTGTAAAACTCGGATTCTTAACACGTATGCAAATATAGAAATATCTGGATGAGTTTCAAATTTCTGCTTCCAAATTTCAGGTTACTCTCCTGAGTCTGAAATAAGAACTATTTTTTATAGAAGTTCATTTGCTGAAGATAATCCCAGCTTCTGTACGGAAGAAAATGCCTGATATCTTTGCCTGCTTTAATCGAATTGCGGATAAAAGTTGACGAGATATCCATCAATGGCGCGTTGGCAACCTGTACGCGCGGGTATTTTTTTGCCATCTCCGGATCAAATCCCAGCCGTGGATAAACAATGATATCGTAATTGGCCAATAAAACTTCCGCGTTTTTCCATTTGTGAATACTATCCAGATTGTCGGATCCCATCAAAATAAAAAACTGGTGGGTCGGGTATTTTTCGCTCAGGTAGGTGAGCGTGTCGATGGTGTACGATGGCTTGGGCAGATTAAATTCCACTTTCGATGCCCGAAAGCGCAGATCGTCGCCAATGGCACGAATGACCAGTTCGAGGCGCTGGTAGTCGTCGAGCAGAGTTTTCTTGTTTTTAAGCGGATTGTGCGGACTCACCACAAACCACAACTGATCGATATCGGTGTACTCGACCATGTAATTGGCAATAACCATGTGCCCCACATGAATCGGGTTAAAAGAGCCAAAATAGAGTCCGGTTTTGATCATGATTGTAAATTTAGTCAGAAGCACTCAGTCAGAAGGCAGTAGCTCCACAAAAACTTCTGACTTCTGACTGTTAAACTTTTAGCTTGTTACTAATAAATTCCTGAATTACCTTTTCCGCCTGAATCAGCGCATTCTCCAACTGATCGTTCGTAATGACAACATCAAATTTATCGGCAAAAGTTAATTCGTATTCAGCTTTGGCAACGCGCTTTTCAATTACTTCAGGAGCATCGGTCGAGCGTGAAACCAGCCGGTTGCGCAATTCCTCAACCGAAGGTGGCTGAACGAAAATAGCCAAAGCTTCGTCGCCGTAATATTTTTTAATGTTGCAGCCGCCAACAACGTCCACATCAAAAATAACATTCTGCCCGTTATTCCGAATCCGTTCAACCTCCGATTTTAATGTGCCATAAAACGTTCCGGCGTAAACTTCTTCCCATTCCAGAAATTCTTCGTTCTGAATTTTTGCCTTAAATTCTTCCGGCGAAAGAAAATAATAGTCTTTCCCGTTGGTTTCGGTATGCCGCATCCCACGACTGGTGGCCGATATAGAAAATTCGAGATTTAAATTTTGAGTAAGCAAATGCCGTACGATAGTGGTTTTGCCTGCGCCCGACGGCGCTGAAAATATAATGAGTTTACCGGGCATAAAAATAGTTTCAAATTTCAGGTTTCAAGTTCCAGGAAAAAGGAACTTCCCTTTTGTGTATTGGTTATTGGCTATTCAATATTGGTTATTCTTTACAGAACATTCAAAACCTGTTCTTTTATCTTTTCCAGGTTATCTTTCATCTGAACAACAATGCGTTGCAGGTGACTTTCGTTGGCCTTGGAGCCGAGAGTATTAATTTCACGACCGATTTCCTGAGCAATAAATCCCAGTTTCCGTCCCGCAGGTTCTTCACCGTTCATGGTTTCGGTAAAATAGCTGCAATGATTGGCTAATCTGACTTTTTCCTCGTTGATATCGAGCTTCTCCATGTAATAAATCAGCTCCTGCTCGAAGCGGTTTTTATCGACATTGCCATTCAGCTGAAGCGAATCGAGGCTTTCACGAATTTTGGTTTTTACATTCTCCATCCGCTGATTTTCAAAAGGCTCCACCTGGCTAAGTAAATCCAGTATATTCTGAATGTTTCCTTCAATATCAGCCCGTAATGCCAGGCCTTCCTGATCCCGGAACCGGTTAAGTTCTCCAAGTGTTTTGATCAGATTCTCGCGGACAATCAGCCATTCGCTTTCGTCGAGTGTATCGTAAACGGTTTTCACCGTGTCGGGCAAACGCAAAATCGACTGCATAATAGTCTCGTTTACTTCCAGCCCCAAATCCTGGTGAACATCTTTTAACTGATTGAAGTAGTCTTTTATAATTGCCGAATTGATACGGGTTGCACTTTCGGTACCAAGATTATCGAGGTAGAGCGCAAAATCAACTTTGCCACGAATAAGCATCTCCGACATCAACCTGCGGATTTCCAGATCCTTTTCGCGATATAAGGCAGGGATCCTGGTATTAATATCAAGTTGTTTGCTGTTAAGCGACTTTATTTCGAGGGTAATCTTTTTGGTTCCAGCTTCAAATTCGGTTTTCCCGAATCCAGTCATTGATCTGATCATAAATTATGGTTTTAGCCTTTAAAGATAAGGCAAAATAATGAAGGCAAAAGTACAAAGTAAAAAGGCAAATATAAAAACACTGAAATTTCCGGATTTCGGAATCAGACAATCACACCCGAACCAATCAATTCATCTCCATCGTACCAGGCTGCAAATTGTCCGGAAGTAATGCCACGCTGTTCATCGTCAAAAATAATGTACAGGCCATCTTCACGCTGGTAAAGAGTCGCTTTTTCCAGCGGTTGGCGGTAGCGGATGCGAACTTCATAGCGACGCTCTTCTCCCGCAATCATCTGCAAATCGGTGCGGATCCAGTGAATTTCTTCATTCCGGATAAATAGTCCCGGGCGGTACAATCCGGGATGCTCAGCGCCTTCGCCCACATAAATAATGTTGCGGGCAACATCGGTTCCCAGCACAAAAAGTGGCTTTTCGTAGCCTCCGATATTCAGGCCTTTGCGCTGTCCAACGGTATAATAATGGGCACCACGGTGTTCGCCAATCACCTCACCGTTCCAGGGTTTATATGGAAATGCCGAACATAGCTTTTTGAAATTTTCTTCCGTTTTTTCAATGTTCTTCCTCTTTGCCATAAATTCAGCCGGAACCTCAATCACATTGCCGGTTTTGGGTTCGAGCTGCTGTTGCAGGAATGTGGGCAAATCGACTTTCCCGACAAAGCAAATGCCCTGCGAGTCTTTTCGCTCGGCTGTCGGCAGGTTTTGCTGACGGGCAATTTCGCGAACTTCTGGTTTTTCCAGATGCCCAATGGGAAACATGGCTTTCGACAATTGGTACTGATTCAGCTGGCACAGGAAATAACTCTGATCTTTGTTATTATCCTTTCCGGCAAGCAATTGGTGAATTATCTGCCCGTCCTTTTCAATCTCAGTTTTCCGGCAGTAGTGGCCAGTGGCCACAAAGTCGGCATCATATTTCAGGCATTCGTCAAGAAAAATATCGAATTTGATTTCGCGGTTGCAAAGCACATCCGGATTAGGCGTGCGGCCCTTGCTGTACTCGGCAAACATATAATCGACCACACGCTGCTTGTAATCCTTGCTTAAATCGACAATCTTAAAAGGAATATCGAGCTTTTTGGCCACCATCTCGGCAATCATGGCATCGTCTTCCCAGGTGCATCGCGAGGTGATGGTTCCGGTGCGGTCGTGCCAGTTCACCATGAACAAAGCCATTACGTCATGCCCCTGCTGTTTCAGCAAATAAGCAGCTACACTCGAATCAACCCCTCCTGATAATCCTATTACAACACGGCTCATATCGTTACAAATGAAGACACACCAACGCGTGTCTGTACAAAATGATCAACATTAATTTGGAGGGCAAAAGTATGGAATACAGGCAACTTTTCCAAAGTCTATATCAGGTCGGCGGTGTTGATATCGTTTACATCCACGATTTTTTTCAGAATGGCGTACATGGTCAATCCTGAAGCCGATTTGATACCTGTCTTTTCTGAAATATTTTTCCGGTGAGAAATCACGGTATGCGTACTTACAAACAAGTGGTCGGCAATTTCCTTGTTCGAATAGCCCTTGGTAACCAGTTGCAGAACCTCGATTTCGCGCCGGGTCAACTCGGTATCGGTATCGCCGTTTTGATCGGAAAGAAACGAATTCAGGATTTCGTTCACTTTGTAGCAGATTAAGGTTGGCGTATCGAACAGGCTAATGGTTTGATTGGAATATACCGATCCAGATTCGAGATGAAGCGCAACGAATTGAATGTTTGTTGCCGAAGAAAGTACCTGCCTGATAAAAATCTCATTTTTCTCCTGCTCTTCGGAAGTGGCAATAACCAGCACCGAACCGCTGAGCGCCTGATAATCGATCAGCTCATCGCCACGATGAAGCAGAATAACTTCGTGCGCCGAACTGCCCTTCAGTATTTCAGACATTCCCCTTAGCACAATGTCCGACTGGCAAATAACAACAACCGATGTATTCTGACTGCTATTCATTGCTTACCAACATTTTTTCGAGTTGCTTAACTTTGGGCATCAGAATATGATCTTCGATGCGCGAATGGTTTTTCAGGTCTTTCTCGAACATGAAAAGGTTTGCCAGAAAAGCATTTCCGCGATTTTGATCGTAATTTGGTGGTAAATATTTGATGATAATGTTGGTCAGATCGTCCATTTTGTCGTCCATATTCGAGTGCTCTTTCTCGAAACTCGAAACCGAAAACGACGGATACTTTTGCCTGAAGCCAGGTCGCAACTCCGGATTCTCAACGACTTTATTAAGCTCGAGGATAAACGGGAACATTTCCCGCTCCTCGAAATTGATATGAATTACAAATTCATCTTTAAACTTGGTGTAAAACTTCCTGACCAGCTCATTCTCAGCATTCTCATCGGGATTTGCTGACAGAAAAAGTTCGATCAGCCGGTCGTTTTCCGGAATCAGGAAATTCTTGTAATACTGGTGCGTTTTAATCAGGTAATCAATCACCATCGACACCGAAAAATCGAGTAGTCGTTTTTCCGGAAAATAGGCCTCATAGTGGAAAACATTGATGGTTTCGACGAAAAAATTGAGGTCAATTCCCATTTCTTCGCAAACATTACGGATTGTCCTGTCGCCAAAACCCAACTTGACTCCCAGCCGGTTGATCACCGGTAATAACGAATGGTCCTTATGTACTACAGAGGCGAGTTTACTATTCTCATTAAACAATTCCATGGCTTCCTGATAAATTAGTCTTTAAAGATGACAATATTCCACAGAAAAAGTTCATCAGTCCCGAAAAAGTAAAATTGATGCTTACTGCCGTTTTCTCCAGAAAATCCGTTTTGGTTTTGAAGCTTTCTCCTCGGCCTGACGCACATCCGTTTTTCTTGGAGTATTCTCAGCAGCAACCGGCATTCGTCTTCCTGAAGAAGCAGCTTGCCGTGGTTGTTTTGCCGGCGGTTTTTGAGGCGTAAAATCGGTCATCGGGAAAGGATGATCGCCTACCACCGGAATAGTTTGTGAGATCAATCGCTGAATATCACGCAAATATGGAATCTCGGTATTGTCGCAAAACGAAAGGGCAATTCCGCTCTGCCCTGCCCTGCCTGTGCGGCCAATACGGTGCACATAGGTTTCAGGAATATTCGGAATTTCGAAATTGATGACGTGCGACAAATCGTCCACATCGATGCCGCGTGCAGCAATATCGGTAGCCACGAGGAAGCGGATTTTCCGTGCTTTAAAATCTGAAAGTGCTTTCTGACGGGCATTTTGCGACTTATCGCCATGTATTGCCTGTGCTTTCTCTCCACTCTTGCTTAACAGTTTGGCAATTTTGTCAGCGCCATATTTGGTACGGGTAAATACAAGTGCCGAAGTAATTTCCGGATCCTGAACCACATGAACCAGCAAGTCACGCTTATTGGCGTAGTCAACCATGTAAATGCGCTGCTCCACTTTTTCAGCAGTAGTCGATTCGGGAGTTACCTCCACTTTTACCGGGTTGCGTAAAATGGTTTGCGACAGTTTTACGATGTCGGCAGGCATAGTAGCAGAAAAGAAAAGCGACTGCCGTTCTTTCGGTAATTCGGCAATGATGCGTTTCACATCGTGAATGAAACCCATATCCAACATGCGGTCGGCTTCGTCGAGTACAAATAAATCGAGGTGGCGCAACTCAACATATCCCTGATTCATCAGGTCGAGTAAACGACCGGGCGTGGCAATCAAAATATCGATTCCCTGGCGTAAAGCATCAGTTTGCGGGCGTTCGCCAACACCACCGAAAATGACAGTGTGTTTCAGCCCGGCATATCGTCCGTAAGCGCCAAAACTCTCGCCAATCTGGATAGCCAGTTCGCGCGTTGGCGTAACAATCAAGGCCTTTATTTGCCGTTTCAACTTTGCATTATAGTGCTTTTCGTGCAGAATCTGAATAATTGGGATGGCAAATGCCGCTGTTTTTCCGGTACCCGTTTGGGCGCAACCTAATAAATCTTTTTGCTGAAGTATGATTGGGATTGCTTGGTGCTGAATAGGAGTTGGCGTTTCGTAACCTTCTGTTTTCAAAGCCCTTGTAATAGGCTCAATTAAATCTAAATCTTCAAATGACATTGTTTCTGTTTGGGAAGGCCTCCTAAAACCGAATAATCAATCCATGGCCTTCGTGTTAAAGCCTGCGAAAATAGTCATTAATCCGACAATCGGCCTTCTTTTCAGATTTATTCTGTGTTTTGCTGAAAAAGAATAACTTACAGTATATATACAGGAATGGCTGACTAAAAATAGTCAACCATTCCTGATTAATTTAATCTTCAATTGCACTATACATTAATGCCGCCAAACGGTCCCACAGTTCACCGTGGCGTGCCCCCGCAATTTGGGTCATTCCCACAAAAATCAATTGCTCTTTCGGATCAATAAAGAATTTGGTATTGAAATAACCAGCCCATTCGTAAGTCCCGGGCGATTTCATACCAATGCCTTTTCCCTGATCGGTAACCAATGAAAAACCAAGACAAAACGTTTCCCCGGGCCGGTTGCTGTATCCGTTGCCCAGTTGATTCAACCTGATCATTTGGTCGCCCGTCATCACCTCAATGGTTTTGCGGCTCAAAATGCGTTTCCCATTGTATTCGCCGTTGTTCAGCAAAGCCTGAATAAAAGTGGCATAATCCATTGCAGTTGACGACAATCCGCCACCACCGGCATAGTGGTTATTATCAGCCTGAAGCGGATAATCCATTCCCGAAGAGATTCCGCCAGTGCTGGCGGCCATCTCCAGCGTTCCGTCTTCGCGCTGCGTGTAGATAGGTACCAGTTTGGCCTGTTTTTCCTTTGGCAAATAGAAGAAAGTGCTCTTCATGCCAAGCGGTTCAAATATGTTTTTACGGAAATAATCGCTCAGTTTGCTACCCGAAACTACCTCAACCACGCGCCCCAAAACGTCCATGTTCAGGCCATAAGTGAATTTCTCACCGGGCTGAAATGCCAGCGGAACATCAGCCAGCCGGTCAATAAATTCTTCGGTTGTCATTCTGGAGTTAGACAGGCCAACATCCATTAAACCTTTCTTCGTATAAATGGCCCGCAGCGCACCCTGAGAGAATGCTCCATAAACAATACCCGAAGTGTGAGTCAACAACTGGCGAATGGTGATGGGCGATTTAACCGGAACTGTTGTGTAACTCGAATCCTTTGCATTAAACTGATCGAGCACTTTCGAGTTTTTGAAGGCTGGAATGTAATTCAAAACCGGGTCGTCCAATCCTAGTTTACCTTGTTCGTACAACTGCATAATGGCCACCGAGGTCACAGCCTTGGTCATCGATGCGATACGGAAAATATCATCTTTCTGGTAAGGCACCTTTTTGTCAGTACTCCTGAACCCGAAGTTTTTGTAATACACAATCTGGTTGTCGCGGGCAATCAGGAAAACACCCCCGGGGATGTAGCCTTTATTCACATAATCCTGAATAAACTGATCGATCAGCACCAACTTTTTGTCAGACATACCGACCAATCCGGCAGGTCCCTCGCCCAAAACCGCCCGCTGGGCAACCGACGGAAATTGAAAGAGTATCAGCAGAACAAATAAAAGTAATCTGGTTTTCATAGTATTGTGATTAGTTAGGAATTATTTTGTTTTGAAGCTTGAAAATTAATGAATTAATTCGGGCACTTTAACTACGATATTCATAAAATAGCTTATTTATGCTGGTTGCAGCAACAGCAATGAATGGGATGATAGCCAATAACGGTACCGTATTTATCGAATTCGTAATGGCAGCAATTCATCAGCAGGTCGCTCAGTTTGTATCGGGCACGGGCTACGCGCGATTTGGCAGCCGTGTACGAAATTCCGGCCTGACCGGCGTAATCTTTTATACTGATTCCGGCAAACTCAACCTGGCAAAGCGCCTCGCAATCCTGCTTGGGCAAATCTTCCATAAATAAAACCATATCGCGGATGGTTTCGGCCATTGCCTCGCCCGATTCCGTTTCTTCCTCAATTACATCAGGAACTTCCTCATCCGAAACCGGGTTGTTTTTCCTGAAATGATCGTTTATGATGTTTCGGGCAATCTGGAAAACCCACGACTGAACCTTGTCTTTGTCGCGCAGCTTGTCGATTTTCGAGTGAATCCGGATAAAAGTTTCCTGAAGCAAATCGTCGGCCAACGCTTCATCTTTCACTTTATTAAGGATGAATCGGCGCAAACCATCGCTAAACTGATGCCACAATTCGGTCGTCTTTTGTTCCATGAACAGGTTATTTGGTGGTTTTGAATATATCGAGCGCTGCCGGGAAAGGCTGAAGTGCCCGTTCGAAAATGCCGAGCGAATAGGCAATGGTCAGGCCATAATTCGTCAGCGGAACGCCGGCCATGCGCGCTTTCATCAGCCGCGACAACATTTCGCGCCGGTTCCACATGCAGGCACCGCAATGGATGATCAGCTTAAATTCGGAAAGGTTTTCCGGAAAATCGTGCCCGCGGTGATGCACAAACTCGAGTTTTCCGCCAACATATTGGGTGAGCCAGCGCGGAATTTTCACCGTTCCAATGTCTTCGCCAATCGGGTGATGTGAGCAGGCTTCGGCAATCAGTACTTTGTCGCCGCTTTTCAGCTTGTCGATGGCCATGGCGCCTCTCACCATCTCCGGAAGATCGCCCTGGTAGCGTGCAAATAAAATGGAAAAGCTGGTCAGCGGAATTTCAGAAGGCGTGTCAGCCGCCACTTTCAGGAAAGCCTGACTATCGGTAACCACCAGTTTGGGCGGTTTGGTAAAGCGTGTGAAAACCTCGCGCAGTTCGCGCTCTTTCACCACAACACAAAACGAATCGGCATCGAGCAAGTCGCGGATACTTTGCACCTGCGGCAAAATCAGGCGACCTTTCGGAGCTTCCTTGTCGATGGGAACAACCAGCACTGCCATTTCGCCCGGCCCAACCAAATCGGAAACAATGCTTGGGCGGTTAATAAAATCATCGGGAGCCTGTTTCAAAATGGTTTCCCTCAACTCCTGAATTCCTTTTCCGGAGATGACCGATGTTTCGACTGTTGGTATTTTTTCGCCGGAAATGCTTTTTGCCAGGCAGCTTCCTTCAGGATAAACATCGCATTTATTGATGACCACCACCACCGGAATGCCGCGGTCCTGAAGTTCTTTGAGGATGAGTTCCTCGAATTCGCCCCACTCGGCGTAATTGGTAACGAGCAATCCGAGATCAGTCCGGTCGAACACCTGCATGGTTTTTTGGATGCGTTTTTCGCCAAGCGCCCCACTGTCGTCAATTCCGGCGGTATCGATGAAGAGTACTGGTCCCAGCGGAAGTAACTCCATTGGTTTTTCAACCGGATCGGTGGTGGTTCCGGCAATTTCTGAAACAATCGACACTTCCTGACTAGTCAGTGCATTCAGGATGGAGGATTTACCGGCATTTCGTCGTCCGAAAATACCGATGTGGAGCCGGAAGGATTTGGGAGCAAGCATATCTGAAGTGATTTTACTACTGCAAAATACAGATAAGTTGCGTTGAAATGCAAATCGGGAGTAATAAATCGCCTTGCGAATGGACCGCAACGAAACAAAAAATGCCCCGGAATCCGGAGCATTTTTCACAACGAGAACCCAATGCTATTTTTTTGCAGGTTTGGCTGGAGTTGCCGGAGTTGCTGGTTTTGCAGCTTCTGACTTTCCTTCTTCTTTCTTAGCAGCCACTTTCTTCTTTGCAGGAGCAGCAGCTTCTTTCTTTGCAACTTCTTTCTTTGCAGGAGCCTGATCCATTGCACTTCCGGCAAATGCCAGACCTAAAACACACACCGAGATTAATGCTAACTTTTTCATGATCTTTTGTTTTAAAATTGTTGTTTTTTTATTCAAACATCGGGTTCAGAAATGAAACAGGATGGGGAAATCTAGTTTTGTCATGCGTTTCCTTACCGATGTTGAATGTTAACTGTTCTTATAAATAATAATTCTAAATCTTCAGTTGATTACTTTGACTTCTTTGAGGCTGCACCACTTTTGTGATTTTTGTGATGTGCTTTTTTTGCTTTACCCGATTTTACCGATGATGAACTGGTTGTTTTTGCTACGACCATGTTTTCCGTCTGATTCTTCACCTGAGAGGAAACGGTCGAGGCACTTCCGGTAAACGAAACCATGAGTGCCAATGCCAAAATCATTAATGTTGTTTTCATAACTCTCATTGTTTTGATGTTTAATTGTTGTCATTGTATTACGATTCAAATGTATGGCGCGAAAAGCCTAACGGAAGTTACCAACATGTTAATGCCTTGTTAAAATGGTATCGAAGCTCATTTTTATTAAATATCTTTACTTATCAGAAACAAGGGATGAAAAAAGCAGACGACGAAAAAACAGAGCAATACACTTTAAATCAACAGAATGAGCCGACTCAGAATACGATTAAATAAACGCACGCAACGCTTATGGCTTACGATACTTGCCGTCGCTTCAATGGTTGGGTTGCTTGTCATTCAGGTTAACTGGTTGCTCGAGTCGATTAAAATGCAGGAGGCTATTTTTACCAAAGGAGTGAATATGGCGCTTCAGCAAACGGTGCTGAATATGGCAAAAGATCAGGAGCTAAATACGGCCATGCAAAACAGTATTGAAAAAGACAGCCTGATAAACTCGCAGGAAGTTTTTACCCAGAATATAATTACCCGGCTTGATTCGACGGTGCAGAAAGAGCTTGAATTCTACCACATAAATCTCGACTTCCATTTTCTGCTGATCAACGGAGAAGACACCTTGTCGCTCAAACCAACCTCGAAGGTAAAAAACGGCGAATTATTTCATCAGTCGTTCACATCACCCGATCCCAATGCCAGCATCGATCTGGCCATTCATTTTCCCAGCCGCAGCACATTTATTGTCCGGCGAATTGGTATCATGTTCGCCACTTCGGTATTGCTGATCTTATTTACTATGATTGCCATTTTTATTATTCTGGCCTATTACCGCCGCGAACGAAGATTTGCCCAACAGGTAAAAGATATGATTGGAAACCTGACTCACGAATTCATGACCCCTATTTCTTCCATTTCGCTGGCCGGAAATATGATTTTGAACCGGAGCCAAAAGGCTGGCGACCAGAATACCGTTAACCTGGCAACTGCAATTAAAGAAGAAAATAAAAAGCTTCAGCGGCAGGTTGACCGGCTGTTGCAACTGGCAGCGGTTGAAAACAGCGGATTCGAATACAACAAAGAGCCTGTTGATATTCATTCAATTATCGACGCTTCCATCCAGTCGATGACCTTTCAATTAAAACAAAACGACGCTGAAATCCATTGCCTGTACGACGCGTCAGCCTCTGTTATCTGGGCCGATGCGGCGCATATGAACGACGTTTTTATCAACCTGTTGTCGAATAGCATTAAATATTCGGTTGAGAAACCTGTCATTTCCATTGAAACCCGAAATTCAGATCAAAACATCGAAATTACGGTTGCCGACAATGGAATTGGCATTCCTCCCCGCGAGTTCAAACGCATTTTCGAGAAATACTACCGGATTTCGACTGGCGACACACATACCACAAAAGGTTTTGGAATTGGACTTTACTATGTAAAAACAGTAATAAAGGCGCATCAGGGCAACATTACCGTTCACAGCGAAAATCTGAAGGGAAGTACTTTCTCGATTATTTTGCCCGTTATTAAAGATGGATTGAATAATAAAAGCAACAACAAATGAATCGGATTGTAAATATTTTGCTGGTTGAAGACGATTTAAATCTCGGGTTTCTTTTGGTTGAATTCCTTGAAATGAAAGGCTTTGCCGTAAAACTTTACCGCGATGGGCAAACCGCCTTTACAGGCTTTCAGAACGGACATTTCGATTTTTGCATACTGGACGTGATGCTGCCCAAGATGGACGGTTTTACCCTGGCCAAAAAGATGAAAGTACTGAATCCGCAAATCCCGATCATTTTTCTGACTGCCCGTTCGCTAAAGGAAGATAAAATGAAGGGATACGAAATTGGTGTTGACGACTACATTACCAAGCCTTTCGACGAGGACGAGCTTTTTTATAAAATTACTGCCATTTTAAACCGAAGCCACTTGTCGAAAGCAGGGAACGAAAACACCTTCCAGATCGGCCGCTTTCAGTTCGATTTTCAGAATCAGCTGCTCGAAATCGACGGACAAAAACGCCGCCTGACCGAGCGCGAAAGTTCCATCCTGAAATTCCTGTGCCTGAACAAGAACAATGTCATTCGCCGCGAACAGATATTAACTGCCATCTGGGGCGAAAACGACTATTTTGCCGGAAGAAGCCTCGATGTTTTCATCTCAAAACTCCGTAAATATTTCAGTTCCGATCCGTCAATTACTATCGAAAATATTCCAAAAGTTGGATTTATTCTTCAGGATTAGTAGGGTAATTCAACTGCTGACTGTATTTATTTGTACGAACCAGACGTTCAGTAAAACTGTTATTATATTTTGTACAATCATCAAATCTTAAAATTACACCATGAAAAAATTAATGTTTGTATTACTAATCGCCCTGTTTTGGGGATTAAAATCAAATGCTCAGGATTACAACACAGGAATTGGTCTTCGCGGTGGTTGGGGAACCGGATTGACCGTAAAACACTTTTTGAACGATAAAGCTGCGGTTGAAGGAATTCTGGATTCGCGCTGGCACGGGCTGGGAATTACCGGACTGTACGAGCTGCACACCAGGGCTTTCGACGTTGATCGGCTGAATTTTTACTACGGAGTTGGTGGACACCTTGGCTTCTGGGATGGTCAGTATTACCGCAGCTACGACAATTCGAAGACCTACACCGTGATTGGAATTGACGGGATTCTGGGCCTGGAGTACAACTTCAAGGAAATTCCGTTCAACCTCAGTCTCGACTGGAAACCTACTTTCGATCTTACCGGAAATTCAGGTTTCTGGGGCGATGGCGGGGCTATCTCGATCAGGTACATTTTCTGATAAACAGGTTTGTTAAAAAAAGAACAGCGGAGCATTTTTGTTCCGCTGTTCTTTTTGCCGGATATCAAGGTTTTCAAACCCATCAGCGCCGGTCAAAATAAAAGCGGAAAGATCTTCCGCTTTTATTTATTTCAGCTTATTACTTTTTATCAGCTTTCTTGATTTCGTCCGCTTTCTTCTCGCCAGCTTTTACCTTTTCATTCACCTTTTTAGCTTCCGATTTACTTTTTTCCTTGTTCAGTTTAGCCTTTCCCGACTGTTCTTTGCCAAATTCTTTACCCTGAAGGTCACCTTTTTCTTTTCCATAGGCATTACCTGCATTCTTCCCTTCTTCTTTCACTTTTTGTTCTCCGGCTTGTGCTTTTTGTTTCACTTCAGCCTCTTTGGTCTTTTTCTCTTGTTTCGATGCTTTTACCTGTTCCTTTTTGGCTTCAGCTTTCTTTGCATTTGTTTGTTTTTCCTGCGCCCAGCTGTTAGTTCCGGCAAGGGCAACCATGCAAAAAATCAGGAACAATGCGACTTCTCTTTTTAATGTTTTCATACCATAAATGTTTTATTCGTTTTTAATATAATCAGTAAAACATATACCGTTTTCACCGAAAATACCCTACTCAACATGCCGTATTTCTCAAAACAGGGTTATTGATAAGGTATAGTTTGTTTTGCAGCACCTTCCTCTGCTTTCAGCACCTCAAAAACTACATAAGTGCTCATACCGCGCCACGGAAGTGCATGCAGATATTCTTTGTACCGCAGCTCAACCTGCTTCCCGCTGTTTCGTTCCAGAATGGCGGCAATGCTGTCGTTGGTCACACTGAATTCAAATTCGTTACTTTGCACAGCTCCCGGAGTATTCGATTTAAACCCTTCCTGAATTAAACGTCCTTCATATGTTTTGAAAACATAGCCCTTTTTTACAAAGAAATTCAGGTTCCCGGCTTTTACGCCTTCGCCAAAAACAAAATAATAGCGCCACCAAAAGCCTAAGGCAAGCACTACAATAACGATTAAAAGGCCAATTCGCAGTATTTTTCCCATAAGTGTGAGTTTTAGTTTTTTATTTTATTCGTCATATAATTCAACAGGCTCCAAAGTCTCCGGATTTCAGGAAAAATGGGAAAGGCCAGCTTCCACTCGTGTCATTTTACATCAGTAAAATCCTTCAGAATAACTCCCGTTATCGCATTAAAATCACTGTTATAGTGGTGTGTCCCCGGTAATTTTTCGATCCTGATCTCATTCTCTGAGAATGACTTCTGCGTTTCCTCATTTTCTTCATTGCCAAAGATACAAACCGGCTTCAGCGCTTTAATCTGCTTCATTTCGTTAACTACATTGTACTTGTCCTTTCGGGCCAAATGCAGCATATCTGTCAAATGAATCTCGAAATCGCCGGTCTCATCGGGCGAAAAACAATAGATACCTTTCAACTTCTCCTTTGTTTCTTCAGAAAAATTGTGGGCAATAAAAGGAGCCACGCAAGCGCCAAAAGAATAGCCAACCAGGGTGAATGACTGGCGGTTCCATAATTTCATGTAATGGGCAATTGCCGGAACTATATCATTTGCAACCTCTTTCGGCTGTTTTTCGTTCCAGAAATACTTTTGTGCATCGAGTCCAACAACCGGAATTCCCTTTTCTGCAAGCTTTTCGCACACCGACTGGTCAAAACTCGTCCAGCCACCATCGCCCGATATGAAAAATGCCACCGGCAAATTACTCTTAACCGGCGACGGAATTATTGACAAAGGTAAATCGCTTTTGTACAACGAATCGAGTTGCGCCTGAAGTAAAACATTTGCTTTCGACTTGTTTTCCTGATAGCTTGGCGCATTCAACACCTTATGATATGCCGAAATAAATTGAGGAAGCCAGTTCCGGGTGACCGAAAAACCATGCCCAACATTAGGCAGGCCAACTATTTCGCCCATTGGTATCTTGTCAAAATATTTCTTTGTCTCGAAGTAATTGCACACCTGATCAATCGTTCCGTTAAGTGCAATAAACGGAGCCGTAAGGTTGGTGCATGGTTCGAGCCAGTACGATTTTCCTTCTTTCAGAACATGCGAGTCAAGCCCGGCGCCTCTGTATAGCGGGCGATCAATATCGATATCCGGGCAAAAACCTAACGAAACAGCTCCTTTGAACGTGTTGGCCGGAGCCTGCGCCAGCGCTCCGTAAGCCAGTGTTGCACCTGAAGAATAACCAACCAATACAGGCTTCAGGTAACTGCTGAATTTGTATTTCTTTTGAATGGTAAGACTGACTTCCTCAAAATCGGACGCCGGATAATAACTTTTCGATTTCGAGGATTTGATGTTTTTCAGGTAACTGAGAATATTGATCCCGGCCACCATGGCACCCTGCGAAACAATGTTTGAAGCCATATCGATCACCCCCTTGTTCCAACCGCCATCGCCCGAAATAAAAAGCACAAAGGCATCGGGAGTGCGTTCAGGATGGTACAAAGCAATCTTCCCAAAGGTGCTGAAGAAAAGCGTATCAACCTTATCTGCTTTTGAACTTTTGGCACCCAGAACAAGAAAAACCACTATCAATAAACAGCTTCTCATATTATTTTACGGCTTTATCACTTTCGCCAGCACAGCCGGAATCTGCAGCAAATCGTAATCGTGCTGATAAATCAGATACTTGTTATGCCAGTCGGGGTCGAACTTTTCCTTGTATTCGCGCAAACCCTTGTAATGCGAGAACGACCGAATCTTTTCGTAGGCAAACTTCATCGATTTCTCCGGAAACGTATGCGGATCGTTCAGCCCGCTCATCGGGGCAAACCCCAGATTGACATACCTGATCTGTTTTTCTCTGAGATATTTAAACAGTTCAATCAGGATGAAATCCATAATGCCGTTGGGAGCATCTTTCGTTTTACGAATCAAGTCGTAAGTGGCTTCGTCCTTGGCATAATCCGGAATAATATTCAGGAAAGCGACAATCTTTTCTTCCGCATTTTCAACGGTAATAATGGTTTGCTGCTTCAGTTCTTCCCAACAGAACATGCCCTGCGAGAAAATAATCTCGGTCCGTTCCATGTCGTGCAGCCACTCGTCGCTCACCGATTTAATTTTTTGCAGAATACCATCTTTTACCGGCGCCTCGTGGATAGTAGCTTTAAATCCGCGATCGATCACCTTGTTGATGGCATTGCGCATCGGCTTTTTAGCGCCTCCCTCAAGTTTAAAAGTTGTCAGATCGACAACACCCTCCTGCCCCAGGAACAGGTTTTTCCGGCGCAGCTGGCGGTACATTTCCAGGCTTTCTTCAGGTACACGGTAATAAATACTTTTCATTCCGCTTTCGTAACAATACCTGTCGAATTCGGCGATGCAGGCTTTCATTTCTTCAGGATTTTCGGCAACTGGATTTTCGAGCACAACGGCAAAGTTTCCGGAGATACGGTAGGCCGCAAATGCCTTTTTGCTCTCCGAAAAGAAAATCATTTTATCGTCGGAGGTTTTAAAATAATCGAGTGCCGAGTTTCCGTGTTCTTTCAGGAGTTTATCGGCCAGCTCACGCTCGTCTTCCGAAATGTTTTCGTGCGGAACGTAAGTCCGTACAAAAGTGTAAATCAGGAATAAGATTGAAAAAGCCCCGCTGATATTGATTGAAAGAAGGAATTTGCTTGCAAATGCACTGGAAGGCACCAAGGTATCGCTGCTGATCAGGAAATAATGCTGAATGGTGTAACCAATCGACTGCCAGATGTTAAAATCGATGTTGAAATGCTTTTTGTCGAGAAAATAAAACCCAACGATTCCGTAAATAAGCGTTGCCACCGCTGTAAGAACCGATGTTTGCAGTCCCACATTGCGCATACGCGGATTGGTTTTGATGTAGTATTCTTTGCGGGTGCCAATCAAAATTACTACAGAAAGAAAGGCGATTATCGCTTCCTCAAAATCAATGGCTTTTGTCATATGCCCAACCAACGACACCAGACTCAAAAAAACAGCGAATCCCCAGGCGGCGCGTAATCCCTTCAGTAAAAATGCCGCAGTTACCAGTAACAACAATCCGGCAGTAAGCACCAGGTAGTTTGACGCATGTATAGCCTGTGCCGGAAGAAATTCCTTCAACAGATCGAGTCGCTCTCTGATGGCCGGAGTAAGTGCCGATATGATGTTGATGATTCCGAGTGCCAGCAGGAAAAAAGCAGGAAAGACGCGCATCAGCAGTTTATTCAGCTTCGACAGAAATGCCAGGATGCCAATCAGCAAAGGCGACCAGAATTCGAAGAACCGGTACAAAAATGTAATTGATATGGCCTCGACATTGCCAAAACCAAAACGGAGCAAAACATAGGTCATGGAAACCTCGATAGCCCCCAACCCGCGAAGGAATGGCGAAACAATCAGGAAAATGACCGAAATGATGTATCCCAGAATGGCAGCCAGAAGCGTTGGTGTAAAGCCGAGGGCAAGCATGGCTACATACAGATGCGCAATGCCAATAAACTCGATAACAACCGATGTGAGAACAGTATAAATGAATTGCCGTTTGTCAACCCGGTTGTTCTGCAAGTCGTTCATAAACACTTCGGTTGTCGGCACATATTTCACCAGCAGATTATACAAAGCTCCCTTCCGCAGGATTGAACGGTAGCTGAAAAACAAAGCAAATTTCAGGAGCACAATGGCTGCCAGGGCGTACCATTCGCCCGACCCGACAGTGCCCTCAACAATGGCATACAGAAACGCCGGAACAGCCACAATGATTACCGAAAGTATTCCGATAAAACCATAAATCGACGAGGCAAAATGAATCTGTGTATTCTTTATTCCCTTCTTTTCAATCGTTCCGGTGAAAAATGCCAGCGACGAAACACCACCGGCAGGCAAAAACACGCTGATCAGGTTTCGCTTGATAAACAACATGGTTGAATCGAAAAGCGAAACTTTATGCCGTGTGGCCGCAAACGAAAACACATACATCAGTCCCTGCAGCAGGATATAAACTGCGGTCAGCAGGATTCCGGCCAGCACCCATTCCCATTTTGCCGAGTGAAGCACCTCTTTTACCTGCCCCAGTTCCGACCGCTCGTGCTGGATGAACCAAATACCGATGGCAAAAAAGAAAAGGGTAAAGACAAATTGTAGAATGATCTTCTTGTTCTCGCGCAAGAATGGGTTAGCATGTTCTTTAAGCAGGTTGGAAATCCGGTGTATAGAGAATTCTCTTTCCATATAAAGGAGAATAATAGGATTTGGAGTTTTTAGTATTGATGCAGATCAAATTTACTGAAAATAATCCATCGCAGATGTTAACCGGAAGTTAAAACCAAAAGAACCTGCCAGAAGCGTGAAAAGCAAAAGCCTCCTCCCGGAGAACCGGAAGAAGGCTTTGCTATTTATTTTGATGGATATGTCCGGTCGATTACATCATGCCGCCCATACCGCCACCCATGCCACCGCCCATTGGAGGCATAGCTGGTTTGTCTTCTTTTTCTTCAACCAACACGCATTCGGTAGTCAGGAACATACCTGCAATTGATGCAGCATTTTCCAGAGCGATGCGGGTTACTTTAGCAGGGTCGATAACACCAGCTTCGTAAAGGTTCTGGTATTCGTCGGTGCGGGCGTTGTAACCGAAATCGGCTTTGCCTTCCAGCACTTTCTGAACAACTACAGCGCCTTCTTTTCCTGAGTTGAATACAATCTGGCGCAATGGTTCCTGAATAGCGCGTTTCACGATTTCGATACCAGTGGTTTCGTCTTCGTTTTCGCCTGTCAGGCCTTCCAATGCAGCGATACTGCGGATGTAAGCAACACCACCTCCGGGAACTATACCTTCTTCAACAGCAGCGCGGGTTGCGTGCAGTGCATCGTCAACGCGGTCTTTCTTTTCTTTCATTTCAACTTCCGAAGCAGCACCTACATAAAGTACGGCAACACCACCGGCTAATTTAGCCAGACGTTCCTGAAGTTTTTCTTTGTCGTAATCAGAAGTAGTAACTTCGATTTGTTTTTTGATTTGAGAAACACGGGTTGAAATAGCTTCTTCCGATCCGGCACCTGCAACAACTGTTGTTTTTTCTTTGTCAACAGTAATTTTTTCAGCCTGTCCGAGCATATCCAGGGTGGTATCTTCCAGTTTCATACCTTTTTCTTCGGTAATCACAACACCACCAGTCAATACAGCTAAGTCTTCAAGCATTTCCTTACGGCGATCACCAAATCCGGGAGCTTTCACAGCGCAAACTTTCAACGAACCGCGCAGACGGTTAACCACCAAAGTAGCCAAAGCTTCACCATCAACATCTTCGGCAACAATCAACAGCGGACGACCAGTCTGAGCCGATTGTTCGAGGATTGGAAGAAGATCGCGCATGGTGCTTACTTTCTTGTCGTGAATCAGGATGAAAGGGTGTTCCAGGTCAGCGGCCATTTTTTCGCCGTCGGTGATAAAATAAGGTGAAATATAACCACGGTCGAACTGCATACCTTCTACAACGTCAACATAAGTTTCGGTTCCTTTAGAGCTTTCAACAGTGATAACACCTTCTTTATTTACTTTTTTCATGGCTTCGGCAATCAAAGCACCGATAGCGCTGTCGTTATTGGCAGCAATTTTGGCAACCTGTTCAATCTTGTTGAAATCGTCACCAACGTTTTCAGCCTGTTCGCCAATGCTTTCAACCACTTTGGCAACAGCTTTGTCGATACCGCGTTTCAAATCCATTGGATTAGCACCGGCAGCAACGTTTTTCAAACCAACCGAAATCAACGACTGAGCCAAAACTGTAGCAGTTGTAGTACCGTCACCAGCGTCGTCACCGGTTTTGCTGGCTACTTCTTTCACCATTTGTGCACCGATGTTTTCGTATGGGTTCGAAAGTTCGATTTCTTTAGCAACACTCACACCGTCTTTGGTGATGTGTGGAGCGCCGAATTTCTTTTCGATAACCACGTTGCGGCCTTTTGGGCCCAAAGTTACTTTTACGGCATCAGCCAATTTGTCAACCCCTTTTTTCAGCAGGTCGCGGGCTTCAATCTCGAATTTAATTTCTTTAGCCATTTCTATTTCTTTTAAATGTTGTTAATCAAATTATTCAGCAATAAACAAAACGTCAGTCTGCGACATCAACAAATAGTCAACGCCGTCGATGTTCAATTCGGTACCCGAATATTTTCCGTAGAAAACATTGTCGCCAACCTGAATTTCCATCGGTTCATCTTTTTTAGGCGAACCAACCAATACCACTTTACCTACCTGTGGTTTTTCTTTTGCTGAATCAGGAATGATGATTCCGCTAGCTGTTTTCTTTTCTGCTTCTTTCGGCTGTACGAGAATTTTACCAGCCAGAATTTTTCCTTTTAAGTCTGCCATTTTGAATTATTTTAATTGGTTATACATTTTAATTTTTTCGACATCCGAACCATTCAGATATTGTGCCAAAGCAATTGATGACACATCTCGCCTCCGGAATTTGACATTTTTGCACCCGAAAGTTCCGGATTTTAATTCACATTTCGGTAAACTACTGAAAAATTGAATAGTTATAGCCGAACAAAAAGGCTGACAAAACGCGTGTCAGTCTGTCAGTCAGGACTGTTACCCGGTCCTTTGCCCATCAGAAAACAGCCACAAAGGCACCAGGAATCAAAGAATTACAAAGCATGAGTTTCTTTTGTGACTTGGCGTCTTTGTGTCAATATTAATTTACAAAAGTTGATGCGCCCGGATTAGTAAATCTCCAGGTTCGAAATTGTTGGACAGGCTTTTGAATCAGTAATGACCAAACGCACTTTCTGCGCTTCGGTCGGGAAAGTTTTCACAATTCGCTTGTAACCAATGGTTGTACCTTTGGCCAAAGCAACCCATTTGCCATCTTTCACAATTTCAATCCGGAAACCTTTTACCCGCTGACCAAGTTTTATGTACTCCTGAATAGTTACAAAACTGATCAGTTGCGGCTTGCCCAGATCGATTTCAACACTTCCGGTTTTTTCCTCGTCGTTGGTTGCCCAATAGGTTTCCTTGTTACCATCGTTTACTTTCACCGCATTGTATTCTTCTGAATTTCCGCGGAAAGAAGAAGCAACAGCCAGTTTATTTAAAGCCAGGTCGGTTTTAAAATAACCATCGATTAATTGTTTCCATCCCTGAAGTGCAGCCACATCAATTTCATTGATCAATCCGCGACGGTCAGGAGGAATATTCAGAATCAGGTTGGCTCCACGGCCTACCGAACTCAGGTAAATATCGAACAGTTTTTCAGGAGTTTTAACCAGCGAATCTTCTTTGGCATGGTAAAACCATCCGGGACGGATTGACACGTCAACCTCCGCAGGAATCCAGCTTGTACCGTTTTCACTTCCGGTGCCCAGCAATTCCTGAATACCACTTTTACCGGCATACAAGGTGTCGGGAGTGATGGTATTCCAGTTGGTTTCGCTCACATATCCACTTTCGTTGCCGCACCAGCGAATATCCGGACCGGCATCGCTAAAGAAAATAACTGCAGGTTCCATTTCGCGAACCATTTTCAGAGTTGTTGGCCAATCGTAATAGGTTTTGCCATCAATTTTACGTTTCTCGTTAGCGCCGCCATAAAAACCATCGCCGCCATTGGCGCCATCGAACCACATTTCGAAAACGGGTTTGTGGGCTACAAAAAGTTCTTTCAACTGGTTGCGGTAGTACTCAACATACGAAGGAGTTCCGTAGTCGGCGCGGTTACGGTCCCAGGGTGAAAGGTAAACGCCAAATTTAATCCCTTCGGCACGGCAGGCTTTTTCAACCTCATCGACCACATTTCCCTTACCACCCTTGTACGGACTGTTTTTCACCGAATGTTCGGTGTATTTGCTTGGCCAAAGGCAAAATCCGTCGTGATGTTTACAGGTTAATACCAAGCCTTTCAGTCCGGCAGCTTTAATGGTTTTTACCCATTGGGTCACATCCATCGCTGTTGGGTTGAAAACCGACTCTTTTTCGTCGCCGTATCCCCACTCTTTATCGGTAAAGGTATTGGTAGTAAAATGCACAAAAGCATATTGCTCCATTTCGTGCCAGGCCAGCTGACGATCGGTTGGTACCGGAAGAACCGGTGCAGGAGGGGGAACAGATTTATGACATGCAGCAAAAATTACCAGACTGCAAAACAATACAAATCCGGCGAAACGAAATTTTAGGTTCATAACAGGTTTTTTGATGGTTTGATGAGTACAAAAATAAAAAAGTCTTCAATGATTTGCATTGAAGACTTTCTGTTATAGAATGTTCAGATTTTATCTGAAAGAAGTTCTTTCTTATTTTGTAGGAGTAGCAGTAGATGCAGGTGCAGAAGAAGCAGGAGCTGTAGTGTTTGCGTCAGCAGGAGCTGGGAAACTAGGAACCTGATTTGGATCAACAGCATTCTGGATCTGATCTTTAATCGCTGATTCGCCACCTGTTTTTGCATCGCGTGGGATGAAGGCAGTTGCACCAATTGATAAAATCAACAATGCTCCGGCTAAAACCCAGGTTGCTTTTTCGAGGAAATCGGTTGTTTTACGAACGCCCATTATCTGGTTCGATGACTGGAAGTTACTTGCCAAACCACCACCTTTTGAATTCTGAACCAATACAATTAAAACAAGCAAAACACAAACAACGACTAATAAAACTATGATCAGTGAGTACATATAAATGTAATTAATTGTTCATTAAATTTTTGATTTTTTCAATCTGGGCAGCAAAGTAAGTACTTTTTTCCGGATATTTCAAACTTAATTTCTCAAATATCTGAATAGCTTTTTTATAATAACCCTGCTGCGCATAAATCGTAGCTAAAGTTTCGGTCACCAAATCGTCACTTTCCTGCTCTTTGGGCTTCCAGCTTTCCATTGGCGATTCCGGTTCTTCATCTTTTACCACTGGCATTTTAGGCTGTGCTTCCAGGAATTTCTCAATCAGGGTGTGCTTTTTACTTGGCTTTTTCTGAATCGAACGGGCAATCTCCCCTATTGTTTCTTCAGTGTCTCCAACTGTTTCAAGCCGGTATTCTGTCGGTGCAGCCAGGTGGAGAAGATCCAGGTCACGAGCTTCATCCGGAGTGTTTGTTTCCGGTTGTGCAATCGCCTGCTCTGCCGTTTTTTGATTCAGAAATAAATACAGCTTGCGGCGATCGTGAATTCGAATGGCTCCATTGATCAACTCCTGCTCAAACGACGAATCTTTCAGTAGTTTCAGATTTTTGAGGTATAAAATCCAGGCCGTTTCAAATGCAGGATACTTCTCTGTCATCTCCCGGAGATCCTGAAGTGTGTCCCGGTTCATCCCGTCCGGATTCAGCATAAATTGATAGAGTTGATCGGCTGTCATAGTTTACCAGTTTGCTACCGAAGCATTAAATATATCGTCAGTCAGTTTCTTAATAATTTCAGGAACCAGGCCGTCTTCAACCGAGCTGAGCGAATTGTTACTGTCAAAGTCTTCATACGCCGTAAATGTTTTATCCCAATCCTGCTCGTGATCCTTGTTGTTGGTAAACTTCACCTTTACGCTGATAGTCAACCGGTTTTGTGCAGCCAAATCGCCTTGTACAATATTCATTGGCCTGACATCGTATTCGGTAATCTGCCCATTGAATTCCAGATCACCATTTTCGCTAATCTGGTTCAGCGAAGTTTGCTTGATTAGTTTTTCCTGCAATCCATCGGTAAATTGCTGGCTCAGATTCGGATTTACCAGCTTGGCACGGTTCGGAAAATAATAAACCGAAAAGGTTTTTACGGTGGGTGCAATGGAAGCTCCGGTAAACGAATAGCTGATTTTGCAGGCCGCAAAAACAATTGAAAGCATGGCTACCGAAAGCAGCACGAATATTGTGTTTCTCTTCATATTTTAGTCGATGTTGTATTCCTTTATTTTTCGGTATAGCGTGCGTTCCGAAATACCCAGTTCTCGCGCGGCGTATTTGCGCTTACCCTTGTGTTTTTCAAGCGCTTTCTGAATCATCTCAACCTCTTTGTCTTCGAGCGACAGCGATTCTTCAACAAACTCTTCGGTATCGTAAATATTTTCGTGATCGACCGGCTTGATATTTACGCGGGGTGCAACCGGCTGGTCGGGCACATAATTCCCGTTTTCAACCTGGTAAAGTTTCCGTATCAGTTGGGCATTGTCGTCGCGAACATCGGCAATCGTTGCTTCGGTCTGAAGAATATCATGAACCAGCTTTTTCAGGTCGTTCATGTCTTTTTTCATGTCGAACAAAATCTGATACAGAATCTCGCGTTCCGACGAAAACGTTTTTTCATCGACACTGTGATACAGCGCCGGCAGCTTGCTTTGCGTGCTCACCGGAATATAATGCATCAACGTTTTCCCGTCGATAATCCGCTCTTTTTCGATGATCGAGATTTGCTCGGTAATATTTTTCAGCTGGCGCACATTGCCGGGCCAATTGTAGTTGAGCAAAACCTGAACGGCATCATTATCGAGCCTGATAGCAGGCATCCGGTATTTCTCGGCAAAATCAGAAGCAAATTTCCGGAAAAGAAGGTGAATATCTTCAGTTCTGTCGCGCAGAGGGAGCACTCGGATTGGCACTGTATTCAAGCGGTAATACAAATCTTCGCGGAATTTTCCCTTTTCAATGGCTTCAGGAATATTAACATTGGTGGCGGCAACTACGCGAACATTGGTTTTCAGCACCTTCGAGGAACCTACCTTCATAAACTCGCCAGCTTCGAGCACCCGAAGCAAACGCACTTGTGTTGAAAGCGGCAATTCTCCAATTTCGTCGAGAAAAATGGTTCCACCATCAGCTTCTTCGAAATATCCCTTTCGGTCGGCTAATGCGCCGGTAAACGAACCTTTCTCGTGCCCAAAAAGCTCGGAATCAATGGTTCCTTCCGGAATGGCGCCACAGTTCACTGCAATATATTTCCCATGTTTCCGGGCCGAAAACTGGTGAATAATCTGTGGGAATGATTCTTTTCCGGTTCCGCTCTCGCCGGTAATCAAAACCGAAAGATCAGTCGGTGCAACTTGTACTGCAATCTCGATGACATGCAGCAGTGCCGGCGAATTCCCAATAATTCCGAATCGTTGTTTTATTTCCTGAATATCCATTATACGGACAATATGTTTAGCTTTGCAAAATTACAATTTTAACATTATAAATGCCGTTCAAAAATAAACGATCTTTGATTTCAACACCTTAAGCTTCGTTTGTTTTAACATGATTTAGCTTTTCAAAGAACAATAACTTCAAATATCGACAAGCGATGAACTTTGCAGTAATTATTCCGGCCCGTTTTCAGTCAACCCGTTTCCCCGGAAAACCGCTGGCCATACTGGGCGATAAACCCATCATTCAATGGGTATATGAAAATGCAAGCAAAACCATACCGCATGTATATGTTGCCACCGACGATGAGCGGATTTTCGCGACGGTGGAGGCTTTTGGCGGAAAAGCTGTTTACACTTCGCCCAATCATCAAAGTGGAACCGACCGTTGTGCCGAAGCTGCCCGGAAAGTTGCCGAAACGCTTCAGGTTGATGTGGTAATCAACGTCCAGGGCGACGAGCCTTTCATCAGGCCCGAGCAAATTGAGGCCTTGAAAGAATGCTTTAATTCTCCGGAAACAGAAATTGCCACTTTGATCAAGCCAATTACCAATGCGGCCGAAATTACAAACATCAATCGCCCGAAAGTGGTGATCAACAATAGTCAGGAAGCCCTGTATTTTAGCCGTTCGCCCATTCCATTTGTGCGCGACGCAAAGCCCGAAGAATGGATGGGCAGAAATACATTTTACAGCCACATTGGCATGTATGCCTACCGTTTCGACGTTCTGCAAAAACTCACCCAACTTCCGGTTGGCCTTCTGGAAAGAGCCGAATCGCTCGAGCAATTACGCTGGCTCGAGAATGGGTTCAGGATAAAAACTGCCCAAACAACATTCGAAAACATCGGCATTGATACTCCGGAAGACCTCGAAAATGCCAAAAAATTCCTGCTGGGCTAACTTTCAACTTTTGCCTTTTAACTTTTTACTTGAATTATGAAGTTTACCAAAATGCACGGTCTGGGTAACGATTTCATCTTTTTCGAAAACCTGGACAATAAAGAAATGGATTATTCGGCGCTAGCCATCAAAATGTGTCACCGCCAGCTGGGCATAGGTGCCGACGGCATTATTGCTGTTCTGCCTTCTGAAAAGGCTGATTTACGAATGCGCATCATCAATGCCGACGGAAGCGAAGCCAACATGTGTGGCAATGCCATCCGCTGTTTTGGAAAATACGCCTACGAAAGAGGCCTGGTTAAAACCACGACTTTCCGGATTGAAACTTTTGCCGGTATCATCATTCCTGAAGTACTAATTACCGATGGAAAAGTAACTGCAGTGCGGGTAAATATGGGGAAACCACACACCGAAAGACAAATGATCCCGATGCTTGGCGATGGGAAAGACGCCATTCGGGTTCTGGTACAGGTTGGCGACAATGAATTTCAGCTCACCAGCCTTTTGATGGGCGTTCCGCACACCATGATTTTTGTTGATGATTTGGCTGGCATTGAATTGGAAAAAGTGGGCCGATCGATCGAGAAACATGCGCTTTATCCGAAGGGAACCAATGTAAATTTCGTTGAAGTTGTAAGCAGCAATCGCATTAAATTACGCACCTGGGAGCGTGGTGCCGGAGCAACTCTGTCCTGCGGCACCGGAAGCTGTGCTTCGGCGGTAGCATCGGCAATAAATGATTACACAGGCCGCAATGTTTCTGTTGAACTTCAATACGGACAACTCGACATTGAATGGGCCGAAGATGGAATCGTTTATATGACCGGACCTGCAGAAGAAAGCTTTTCAGGAGAAATAAAACTGAGCGAAAATTAGACTAACCTCGTCATAAAAAGAAACCTTTGGAAGATATCTTCCGAAGGTTTCTTTTTTATGACGAGGTTTATGATTGAAACTACTGATAATAAACCTTCAGTGAATCGGGTATCAGCTTGTTGTTTTTACAGGCATAATTGTTTTTCCGAAGGAAATCGTCAAGTTCAGCTTTCAGCTGTTTTTGGATGCTGCCGTCGGTAGCCGGTTCAATATTCAAATTCGGGAAAATCTGGTAAGCCGTCTGGTTCGACAAAAAGTCTTTGCCTTTGATCAAATCCAGAATTTCATTTTTGTTTCTCATCAGTGGGTACGTGTGCTGGCTGCGGAACTCAACCGAATTGTCCAGCCCATGCCCCATCCAGGAGGCAACAGTTGGGCGTTTAATGAATTTTCCGGCATTCAGCATGGCAACTAACGATGGAGTTATGTCGAAATGAGTAACAACAGACGAAAATTTCTCCGCCTTTTTCAGCATTGGCGAATAAATGATCAGTGGCACATGGAAACGGTCGATTTGAGTGCTGATCGGGATTTCAGGCATACGGTGGTCGCCGGTAATCACAAAAATAGTATTGGCAAACTCTTTCGTTTTACTGAACTCATTCAGGAAATAACGGATTGACTCGTCGAAATACATAACTGTTGCCAGCTGTTTGAGGTATTGCTGATCGAACGATTTGATTTTTTCATTCAGCCCAAGGCCTTTAAGGCGTTGATCGGCTAGGCGGTTGTAATATTCCTGATTCGATACCATAAATGGTTCGTGCATGGCCAGGGTCAGCATAACATCGATCCTTGGAGTCGCCGGCTTTGTCCGAACATCTTCCAGATACCTGCTAAAAATTTCTTTATCGCCGTATCCCCACGAAAAGCCAGCTGCTGAAGCCGGAAGCCTGGTGTATTCCGGACCAAAACTACGACTGTCAATAATATCATTCACGCCCTGTCGGCGAAGGAAAACATCCATATTATCGAATCCTGCCTCGCCTCCGTAAACAAAGCTGCTGCTGTATCCGGCCTGTTTCTTCAAAATACTGATCAGGCTGGCATGATCGGGCATTTGTTCGCCCATTTCGGCAAAACCCTTTTCGCCAAAAGGCACCGATGCCAATGTGGATGGCAAAACCTGAAATGTTCGTCCGGAAGTACTCAAACAGTTCTCCCAATACAAACTTTTCTGCATCAGCGAATCCAGAAATGGAGTGTAACTTCCAAGGTACGCCCCTGCCCCGCTGTATGCCCTGCCAAGACTTTCAACCACAACAAAAACAATGTTTGGCGGCGTTGTACCCAGGTTAAAATATTCGCCCAGAACATCAGGCGTCGTTTCCTTGTGCAGGAACGGATATTCCTGATTGATGTATGTGAACGAATTTGCATCCTGAGCTGAAGCCACGGTTTTAAAAGTATAAGGTTGCTCATTCAGCGCCCCTTTGTTCAGATAGTGCATGGTCATGCTGCGGGTAAAAAAGCCTAGTTTATTATCGGCAGCAAACATTCCAAACTCGTTATCAAATGTAGTAGGGTCGGGAGCCAACTGTTTTAATGGCAAAAATGAAGCTAGCATAAGTACGGTTAAAACCGCCATAAGCCAGGGTTTTAACTTGAAATATACGTGCCTGATCATTACCCTGAACATAAATGCCAGGAAAAGCGCAATAACCAAAAACGGGAAGAATTTCAGCTCTCCTGAAGTTCCAACCGTATGCTTGATTTCGTCCATGGTGTAACCCAATAGGTCGGCACCAAGCGGAACACGAGCAGTTGAGAAATATTTGACGAGCAATATATCACCTAAAATCAACAATATACCTGCTATTGCGAAAAAATAGCGGGCCAGTTTCTGACTGAAGTAGGCTAACAACAAAAAAGGAATCATTAATATGGCGGATATCTGAAGGTACACGACCAAATCGAATTTTAATCCCTTCAACATCTCACTGAAACTTCCGGCAGGATAATCCGACACGTTGGACACCACGACCAATTCGTAAATACGAACCATCAAAATCATGGATGCAAAAACAAGGCTCAGACTTAGAAAACGCCTTAACGATCTGCCGACAAGCTGAATTGATTCTCTGAATTTAGCCATATTTCAGTTTAAAATAATCTTGTAATACTAATATCGATTGAGTAATAATCAGAGAGAGGGCTCCCGTTGGGCAGGTCCTCTCTTCCCCACACCACTGCCGGATTGAAAATCCAAACATGATTGATGATGTGATTAAATTCCAAACGAACAGATTGCGATTTTAAATCCAATCGCGTTGCAGTAGCGTCGCCTACCACATTTTGGTTTTCGTCAGGCGAAACACCATAACCCAACCTCAACCCGATGTAATTCTCCGGATCGGAAAAATAGCGCCTCATCTGCAATTGTCCGGAGACTGAAGTGCCTGATGAGCCTGGTGTAACGTACGAGCGCAACGAAAGCCAGTAATTTCCAACATATTTGCCCACCGAAGCAGTATAAATCGTCACATCCGAGCTGCTGAAAAACAATGACCTCAACCCGATTGAACCTTCGAACGCTTTGGGAAAACTATGGTATAATTCAGCACCGATGCGATTCTTCGGAAAAACGAAACTCTGTGAAAATCCATAATTCAGGTAAGCATAGTTATTCTCACTAATTTTTGGATAGGCATCCATTTCGTACTGAAAGCCTGTTTCGCCGTAACGTTTGGCCATATTTACCCTGGCCAGAACGGTACCAAGTTTTGTTTGGCGGGCGTACGACAAAGCCACAACATGCCACGGATCGCGGTTAAATGATTTGTCGAAATGATCGACCGTATAATTTATCCGAATCCTGTTTTTCATTACATCGAGCCTGAACTCCTGAAGTTTTTTCAACGCTTCGGCATTGGCGGCATTTATCCCGATTAAAGTTTCCAGGTAATCACGGCATCCTCGTACTTTTCGCTGCTATGCAATATTTTTGCTTTTTTCAATAAAAAATCTTCATTTTTTGGCTCCTTCTTCAACGCGGTATCACAATATTCAATGGCTTTCGAATAGTTTTCCGACCAATATTCAACATCGGCAAAAACGTCTAAAGCTTCCATGTTTCCGGCGTTGCGGGCAAGAACATCATTTAAAACCATTCGGGTTGAATCATATTTTCCATCCCACGCATAGGTTCGTCCGAGCAGCAAGGCCACATCCGAATCAAAATCCTGAGCCAGCAGGGCATTACACATTTGGCGGGCTTTAGCACGCTCGCCGCTTAAAGCCAGATTGCGGGCTTCCTGGTACGATTGCGCCGAAACAGCTGAAAAGAAACCACTTAAAAGCATAACACCAAACAGCAAAATGGGCCATGCCAATAATTTGAACTTTATATTTAATCCTGATTTAATCATGTCAATTGTTTTTCGGATTGCCAGTTATTTTTTATTAAACCCAACACGCGACATATTTCCCCAGGTTCTTTTTCTCCGGATAAAGTAGTCGAAATTTCCACGTAATGCCCAGTAAACAACAAGTGGATGGAATACAATAGGCTCGATCCAGGCAGTGAGCAAAAGCTTAACAATCATGCGCTTTTTCTTATACCGGTTGTATGATAAAATATCGTACAGAATGGCATAGGTCGAGAAAGTGATCGCAAAAGAATATACGAAGAACAGCATAACGAAAAAGAAAGGCCAGTTTGGGCTGCCCAAAAAAGCAATAACGGTAAAATAGACAATACCCAGAAACTCGATGATTGGAGCAAGCCATTCGAAGAATACCCAGAACGGATGAGAAACCATTCCCATAAATCCATATTTCGGGTTGAAGAAAATATTCCAGTGAATGAAAAGCGTATCGATCGATCCGCGGGTCCACCGATTGCGCTGCCGTCCCAGAATCTTCAGATTAGAAGGCACTTCGGTCCAGCAAAGCGGATCGGGAATATAACCCACTTTATACGCTATTTTCTGCCTGGCCATATATTCTCTCATCCGCACAACAAGTTCCATATCCTCGCCAACAGTTTTGGTGTAGTAACCTCCACAACCAATGGCAACCTCCTTATCGAAAAGCCCCAACGCTCCTGAAATCAAAAGCAATCCATCCAGGCGGCTCCACGCCATCCGGCCCATAAGAAAAGCCCGGTTATACTCGATTACCTGGAAACGTGCCCATAAATTACTTGGAACATCAATCTCTACAAGCTGACCATCAACTATTTTACACGAATTGGCAATCCCGATAACACCACCTGTTGCAATAACTTTCCGGTGGGGCTCTTCCAGAAACGGTTTAATCATTTTCTGAAGAGCATAAGGATCGATAATTGAATCGACATCAATGGAAATGAAATAATCGCCTTTGGCAATATTAATTCCCGAGTTAAGGGCATCTGCCTTTCCTCCGTTTAATTTATCGACAATCGTCAGATTATTAAACGCTTTCTTCTTCGACTTATAAATGCCCCTTATTTCCTGGCAAGGTATTTTATAATCAACAATGTAAGTTACTTTTTCCAGATCAAATGCCTCAATTGCTTTTTCGAGCGTATTGTCGCGACTTCCGTCGTTAACCACCACAATCTCGAAATTCGGATAATAAAGCGTCAGCAAGGCTTTAATATTTTCGACAATCGATAAGGATTCGTTATATGCTGGCGCAATTACAGTAATCATCGGCGCAAACGGCGATGAAATTATTGCATCGTAATTGGTATTGCGCGCATGATAATGGGTCTTTATCAGCTCCCGGGCCGAAACCACAGCCAGCCAGGCGTAAAGACCAAATACGCAAAAAGCATAAATCAGAAAAAAGTTCTCAAATATGGCAATAAAAAGTTCTTTATACATGTGAATCAGTTTCTAGGATCAGTTACATGTGCCAGATATTCGTCGATATTTAACTCACTGTTCTGGCTTAACGCTTTCAGTCTATATTTTCCCGTCGGATTGACATAATAGAGGGAGCGACACGCTTCAAGCTTTAAGGAAACCGCTCCGGATTGAATAATGGATTCAAGGAAATCGAAGTCGTCGTTGTCGCCAATGTTCTTCAGCGCTTTGATGATTTCAACCTTATTATTTACGGTTTCCAACGCGTACATCTCTTTAATTTTTTGCTTTCCTTCAAAAAGCCGCAAATCATTTATTGCCCTGATCGCCAGAAATCTGGTCATTTCGTATGGACTATCAAGCAACTTATAGATAGCCGAAGCATTTTCAAGCTGCTGAAAGAAGATGATCATCCGCAAGCTGAAATTCCGAATGGTTGGAACTCCTGATTCGATATAGTCAATAAATGCTGGCACCGGAACCTGGTGTAACCTGAAAATATAAAATGCCAAAAGCTGCGTCCACCTTGGGAAAGGACTTGTCAAATCTTTCAGGAACTCGAATGGTTGCTCGGGATGAAGCCTCACATAAGAAACCTGTGCCTCGGTACGCACCTGAAAGTGTGAATCATTAAGGTAATTTGGGATAAGTTCTTTGGCACTCTCCGGATCAAGATTGGTCAGCGCCTTCATTCCCTCAATTTTCCGGTGATAAAATACCGACTTCAACATACGAATTGAGTCTTCCTGAAGTCCCAGATTTTTAAATATCTGTGAAAGTTGTCCATCCATCTCTCCGCGGAGGTTCTCTTTAAATACAAGTAATACATCGGTCAATATCTTCCGGTTCAACCGTTTCTTTTTCTTCTTCAGTTTTAAAAATGCACGGTCCCAATCAATCTCACCAAACAGATATGACCTAAAAACATCTTCGTACGAGTTCCGGTAAATTGTAATGTACCGTTCCTTATGATTTTTTCTCTCACTCGAGAGGTACATAATCAAAAGAACAAGGGTAACATTAAGCAGTAGCAGCAAAATGAAAACAATAAAAAAGAACACGATTGGATAAGTATATGTCCGCTCAAGAAGTATTTTGTATGGCTGGTTCAGGTACGGAGGCAGATTATTGTCACCAAACCAGATCATTTGGTTTTTAAACTCTGAAACACTTTGATCACCCATCAGCCAAAGAGCAAAATGGTTGATCTTATTGTATGCCCTACCTGTTTTGCTTGTATCAGCCTTACTCGCCTGATCAGTTTCTATTGGATTGGCTATCGCAGAATCGGAAGCTGCCTCTGCATTTTCCTGAACCGCGGCATACCAGTTGTTTGTTCCCTGAAGAGAATTAACCGCATGAAAGCTGACCTCATCGTCAACAACCATTTTACCAACACACAAGAGCGGTATCGAAAAGATAATTATACTAATGGAAGCGATAAGAATTATGATACGCTTTTTGTGTCCTGGCATAAAAATATCTTTAATAACTATTGATTTAAACTCTAAAACAGGGAATTTTCAATTATCTCCTCATTGCCAGCAATTTGCGGACTCGGATATTGAGTTCGACCAAACTAAATGGCTTCACCATAAAATCGTCAGCACCCAATTCAAATGCTTTTAGTACGTTGTCTTCAGCACCGGCAGCCGAAAGCACAAGGATTGGCGTTGTTTTTTTTCTTTCATCACGAAGAATTGTAATAACCTCATTCCCATTTATATAAGGCATATACAAATCGGTAATAATTAAATCGACATCAGTACTATCCAAAAAAGCAAGACATTCTTTACCATCATTAACTTTAATGATTTCATATCCTTCACGCGAAAGGCTGTGCGAAATAGTTTCCAGGATTAACCGATTGTCTTCAGCTACTAATATTTTCTTCATCATTCTTTTGATTTAGTTCGTCAAATGCACTTAAGCAGAACACAGTAAAAACCGCTGTCTTCCCTTTACTCATTGGCTTCTAAGATACAAAAAGCATTCAAAATAGATGTATCGTTGCGCAACAAGTGTTACATTTATATAAATATTAAACCGACGATACAAAACAACAGTCTATTTAACCCAAATCTCGGTCATAAGTTTACTGATAAATAAAAAAAATCTCAGATATGATTATAAATGAAAAACCTTGCGGATGGCGTTTCCTGGGACTATGCCTGATCTTTATTATATCCGGATGCCGAAATTCAAACTCCACAGAAGACTCAATTCCCGAAATAAAAGTTGAACAGATTTATCTTTGGCTTTGTAACATGCAGCAGGAGAACGGCCTTTTGCTCAGCAGCGAAGGAGGCCGATATGTTTCACTTTATGATAATGCACTTGCCGCCCTGGCATTTACTTCACATGGCGATTTAAATAAGGCTGAAAAAATATTTGATTTTTTTAATGGCAAACTCGAGTCAGAATTTTTTCAATCGCCCGGAGGATTTGGCCAGTTCAGAACTGCCGATGGTATTCCGGTTGAAAATTCGCCCCGGCGATGGCTGGGCGATAATGCCTGGCTGCTCATTGCTCTCAACAATTACCACTTCACGGCACAAAACACAAAGTATCAGCAGTTGGCAACAGCCCTTTCAAACTGGATAATCTCACTTCAGGATGAAGATGGCGGCGTGTGGGGTGGCTTTACTGAAAAAGGCACCCGCATTTCGAAAATCGCCGAAGGAAATATTGATGCGTTTAATGCAGTTTCAGGGTACCTGGTATTCCACAAAAAGCTGCTGACCTACCTGAAAAATATGAGGTGGGAAGCCCAAAACAAAATATTTGTTGCCTGGGCCGAAAATCCTGCATACAGGTATGCTCTCGACCTGCATGCATGGAGTTTCTGCATTTTTGAAGACTTTCCGCAGGAAGTCCTTACCGATGCAAAACGATTTGAAACAACTCAAAAATCAACCGCTTCACAAAAAGCGATCCGTGGGTATTGTTTTGATGAAGATCGCGACGTGGTATGGCTGGAAGGAACCGGCCAAATGGTTGTTGCCTTTAACAAAGCCAAAAGAGGAAATGAATCTAAGGTCTGCATTACAGAAATAGAAAAAAATTTGATTGAAAGTTCGCTGTTCCCTGGCACATATGCACTTCCCTATACAGCCAACTTCGGAACATCGTATGGAAGCGACGAACTTTGGGCTGGTGTTGACACCATTCCGGCGGTATCTTCAACCGTTTGGTATTTATTCGGAATACAAGGCTTCGACCCATTTAGAACAGGCTACACCAAGAAAATTCCAACGGAAGATAAGTTCTGGATTAAATAACTTCAACGCCTCTCTCCTCGAGCAACTTCAGACTTAAATCCCGAAGTTTGTACTTCTGAATTTTTCCGCTGGCAGTCATCGGAAATTCATCGACAAAGAAGATAAACTGCGGAATTTTATACCGGGCAATCTTTCCCCGACAGAATTCCTGCACCTCTTCGTCAGTAAGTTGTTTGCCGGATTTTAGCTTAATGAAAGCACCAACCTGCTCACCGTATTTTTTGCTTGGAACGCCTACAACCTCAACAGCCTCAACTTCAGGCATATTGTAAATGAAGTTTTCAACCTCGCGCGGATAAATATTTTCGCCTCCGCGGATAATCATATCCTTGATACGACCGGTAATCTTGTAAAATCCATCTGGAGTTTTCATGGCCAGGTCGCCCGAATGCAACCATCCGTCTTTGTCGATGGCATTGGCTGTCGCTTCCGGATTTTTGTAATATCCTTTCATAACATTATAACCGCGGCAGCAAATTTCGCCATGTTCGCCTATGGCACACTCTTCGCCGGTTTCAGGATTGAAGATTTTTACCTCAACATTTGGATACTCGAAGCCCACAGTTGTTGCCCTAACTTCAGGAGAATTATGTGTACGAGTGGCTGTCATTCCCGGCGAAGTTTCGGTCAATCCGTACACAATAATGATGTCTTTCATGTGCATCTTATCCATCACCTGGTTCATGGTTTCGATCGGGCATAGTGAACCGGCCATAATTCCGGTGCGAAGCGTGCTCAAATCGAACATATCGAACATCGGGTGGTTCAGTTCGGCAATAAACATGGTTGGGACACCATAAAGCGCTGTACATTTTTCTTTCTCTACCGAAGCCAGCACCATCAGCGGGTCGAAATTTTCGACCATCACCATAGTGCATCCGTGCGTAATAACGGCACATAGCGCCAGCACGCAGCCAAAACAGTGAAACAGCGGTACACAAACCAACAAGCGTTCGTTAACCGTGTATCGCATAAACTCGCCGGTTGCATAACCACAGTTCAGTATATTGTGGTGTGTGAGCATTACTCCTTTCGGAAATCCGGTGGTTCCCGAAGTATATTGCATGTTAACCACGTCGTGGCAACTGATCGTTTCCTTAATTTGTTCCAGTTCAAAATCGTCGATATGGCTTCCCAGCAGTAAAAGCTCCGAAGTATTATACATTCCGCGATGCTTCTGCGGACCAATGAAAACAACATTTTTCAGCTCCGGAAATTTAGGGCTATTCAGATGGCCCCGCTGACTGTTTTTCAACTCCGGAACCAAATCAAAAATCATGTTGACATAGTCGCTATCCCTGAATCCATCTACCAGACAAAGTGTATGGATGTCGGCATTCTGAAGCAGATATTCCAGCTCGGCCGATTTATAGTTGGTGTTGATGGTTACCAGAACCGCTCCGATTTTGGCTGTGGCAAACATAAATGTCAACCAATCCGGAACATTATTGGCCCAGATCCCCACCTTATCGTCTTTCGATACGCCAATGTATAAAAGTCCTTTGGCCAGCTGATCGACCCTTTCGTTGAACTCCGAATAGGTAAATCTTAAATTCCGGTCGGGATAAACCATAAATTCCCGGTTGGGAGCCTCAAGAGCGTACTTCTCCAATAACTCACCAAATGTATAATCGATTAATTGCATGGAAATCAGATTTTCAGGATAAACAGAATTTTAGAATGGAGCATAAACGACTGCAAGTATCCTGGCCGAATTTTTATTGGCAGCATGCACATTGTGCAACACAATCGAATCTAAATATATACTATCGCCTTTCGCTAAGGTATAGGTTTCTTTTCCGTAATTGATTTCAATTTCACCGTCGAGCACATAAATGAACTCTTCTCCTTCGTGCGACGAAAGCATATAGTCCGACTGAAGTCCTGGTTCGATCTCAACGATGAAAGGTTCCATGCTACGCCCGGCTTTATCGTATGCCAGTGAGAAGAAGTTCAGGTGTTCGCGGGCTTCGCTCGATTGCGAAGTAAACCGGGCACCTTTATGATGTTCGCCCGAACGCACCACGACCGGACCGTAGGAATTACTGTCGTCGAGAAAAGTTCCCAGCCTTACACCCAATGCACGGGCAATTTTAATCAGCGGAGCCAGTGATGGAATATTTTTGTCCTGTTCAATCTTCTGGACTGTTCCAATTTCCATTCCACTTCTGTCGGCCAACTCTTCTATGCTGACCTTTTTCATTTCCCGAATCTGTTTTATTTTTTCTCCAACGGTTATTTCGACTGTCATAGCTGGGGGCTTTTTAGAGAGTGATGCACAAAAATAGGTTTATTTTGCGTTTAAGCAAGCCCGCGCTTTATGAATTTTTGCCGAAAATCGG
The DNA here is from genome assembly GCA_963678915.1 of Prolixibacteraceae bacterium. Taxonomy (GTDB): domain Bacteria; phylum Bacteroidota; class Bacteroidia; order Bacteroidales; family Prolixibacteraceae; genus Aquipluma. The sequence continues at coordinate 3,281,613 of OY787458.1, read as the reverse complement.
GCATTCCGAAGACCAATATACAATTGACAAAAGGCCTAAAACAACACTCAATTTGAAAGGGAATTGAACAGCTTTAGTTCCGAATGATTTTGCGAACGACAGTTTCCTTGCCTGTCTTTACTTTTACAAAATAAATTCCTTTTGGCTGGGCCGAAATATCGAAAACGGGATTCTTTCCGGTCCAAATGATGTTTCCCGAAAGGCTGCTTACCTCAACAGAAATAATATTATCGCCTAAAACGGTAAACAAACCGCTTCCCGGATTTGGATAAACAACAATCGCATTGCTTTGCAATAATTTGGGATTGGCATTGGTGGTTGTTCCGGTCCAATCCAGCGTAATCACCGAAAAACTAGGTAAAACATCAGTTGGCGTCAACTTCCGGGCGGTTGGTCCCTTGGTAAAAGTAAAAGAAGCGGTGTTTCCGGTAGCATTTTGGTCGGTTAATTCCATCTTGACTTTGTAATCGCCATCGGCTACCTGTTTTCCTGAATAGTCAGTTCCATTCCATTGACAAATGCGGGTTCCATGACTGCTTTGAGTTGCCCCGGTAGTGGCATCAACCACGTTAAAAGCGCTGCTAACAGCAGTTGTCGAAGCCTCCCATGTATTCAGGTGAGTTTTTCTTGTATTGGCATAAGCCAGCAAGGTTTTCACGAATTTACCCGAACTGTCTTCAATCCAGATGGCTAAAATATTTCGTGGAGCATATGGTCCGCCTGCGGGGCCGGTGGTTACGGTTACCGTCAGACGGCCTGCAGTTTGCGCCTGAACTTGAGCCAAGCAAAAAAAAGAAAGCAACAAAATCAATGTACATCTTCTCCCCATAGCCACTCCGCTTTTGTTGAATGACTGCAATCTAGCAAATAACGGCTGGTTTCACAAAAGTTTCGGGAACGCTACAACTTGTTTTAAGAATATTTAGTTTTTGAAACGAAAAGATAAATCTAATTGCACAATTTCTAAAACGGCAACTTCCCTAAATCCACATTTCCACCGCTGAGGATGATGCCCACTTTCTGGCCTTTTACGTCCACTTTATTTTCAAGAATAGCAGCCAATGGCACGGCCGACGAAGGTTCGATGATAATTTTCATGCGTTCCCAAATCATGCGCATGGCAACCACAATGCTTTCTTCTGAGACGGTGACAATCTGATCGACATTTTCGAGTACAATCGGAAATGTGAGCGAACCAAGAGAAGTCAACAACCCGTCGGCAATGGTTTTTGGAGCAACTGACGGATGCAGTGTTTTGCTGTAAAACGAACGAAATGCATCGTCGGCACCGGCAGGTTCAGCAGCAATGACCCGTGCTTTTGGTAGCAGAGCCCGGGTTGAAAGTGCAGTTCCGCTCAGTAATCCACCGCCGCCGACCGGAGCCATTACCACATCCAGATCACCAGTTTCTTCGATAAGCTCTTTGGCCGCAGTACCCTGTCCGCAAATTACGTTGAAATAATTGTATGGGTGTATTTCTGTTGCGCCGGTTTGATGCGCTACGTTTGCCAGTGTCGATTCGCGGGCAGCCTGAGTTGGCTCACAAAAAGTAATTTGTGCACCGTATCCCGCAACAGCTTTCTTCTTGATTTCCGGTGCATTTTCGGGCATTACAATGTAGGCTGGAACTCCTCGCATTCGGGCAGCCAGGGCCAAAGCGGCGGCATGATTTCCCGATGAATGCGTACAAACACCATTTTTTGCCTCTTCATCCGAAAGCGCAAATACCGAATTGCAGGCTCCGCGAAACTTGAAAGCGCCTACTTTTTGCAGGTTTTCGCACTTAAAAAACAGTTCGGCTCCCACTATTTCATTAATGCTTTTGGAAGTCATTACTGGTGTACGATGAATAAAGGGGCGAATGCGATCGTGCGCTTTTTCAATGTCGGCAAAAGTTGGCAGGTTCATGGTTATTCAGGATAATATTCTAATGAAATAAGTTCTTTTTCAATTTTAAACCCAGCTTTTTGATAAGCTTTTAACGCTGATTCGTGATCGCGCTCGCAGGTGTGCAACCAAACCTTTTCGCCGTTTTGTCCGGCTTTGGTAATGGCAGCCTGAATCAGTTTTTGCCCCAACCCTTTCCCAAGCCAACCGGGTTTCAAGCCAAGATAAACCATTTCTGTTTCCTGGGCAGATCGTTCCAATTCGAAAAATCCGGCAACTTCATTTTCAACCTTGAATAGCCACACTTCGTTGGTTTTCGAAGCCAAGATTTCAACCAGTTCTTCCCTTGATTTCAGCAAACGACCGGTCCAGCCCCAAATGCTGCCAACTTCTTTGTAAAGTTCAAGATACGCATCGGCATCAGGATTTTCCCAAATGTGAATTGACTTTTCAAAAGAGGAAATGTCGGGTAATGCTCCGTCAAATTTCAGGAACCAGGTTTTTACCGGGATTTGCTTGTATCCGGGAATTGCGCTCATGGTTCTGCTTACAGTCCGGCAACCAGTTCTTTCAAAATCAGGGTCATGTTGGGCTCGGCTTTCATGGCTACTTCCTGAACTTCTTCGTGCGAAATCTCCACGATTTGCCCGGGAACGCCGCTGTCGGTCACGATCGAAATGCCGAAAACGGTCATATCCATGTGGCGGGCCACAATCACTTCAGGAACAGTTGACATACCAACCAAATCGCCACCCAAATGACGGAACATCAGGTATTCCGCCGGTGTTTCGAAGGTAGGACCAGAAACGCCAACATAAACGCCTTCTTTGACCGCAATACCGCTTTTGAGCGCAATGGCCTTGGCTCGGTTGCGCAAATGTGCATCGTAAGTTTTGCTCATATCGGGGAAGCGTGGTCCCAGTTCGCTCATGTTTTTCCCACGCAAAGGATGTTCAGGAAAGAAATTGATATGGTCGTTAATAATCACAATGTCACCCACTTTGTAGTCGGGATTTAACCCGCCTGAAGCATTGGAAACGAACAGCGTATTGATTCCCATCGTTTTCATAACGCGTACAGGGAAAGTTACTTCTTGCATGGAGTAGCCTTCGTAAAAGTGGAAACGGCCCTGCATTGCCAGCACATTCTTGCCACCCAACTGCCCGAAAATCAGTTTTCCGGAATGCCCTTCAACGGTTGAAACCGGAAAATCGGGAATCTCCTCGTAAGGAATTGTTTGCTCGATACGAATTTCTTTTACCAAACCACCCAGGCCCGAACCCAGAATGATTCCGGCTTCAATTGGTTTTCCTATTTTTTCGCTTATGAAGTTCGCGGTTGCTTTTATTTTCTCTAACATAAGTAACTATTTTATCGTCGAAGTTTTTGCCCTCGCTATCGAGGAATTTAATTTTTAAAGGTATGTAAAATAAGTGCGATTTGAAATTAGGCGATAAATCCAGATCTTTCAAACGCATCGAATCCTTTTCAGTAGTGATAATAATTTTGTTGGCTGACTCGATCCCATCGAATTTCTGCTCCATTTGCTGAATGTTTGCCGAATTGAAATTGTGATGATCGGGATATCTCAACACCGTAATGTTCTCCGTAAAATTGCTGATGTACTTCTGCAAATGTTCAGGATTGGCAATTCCGGTGATGAGCAAAACGCTCACATTATCCGAAGCCAGCTTGGGTGTTTCGATGGCTTCATCCGGGAAAACCGGAGTTAGCGGTTGATACACCATCGTGGTGAAAAACAGTGTTTGGTACGGACGCAAATACACCTCTTTCATGATAATGCGGCGAGTTATCGGGGATATTTCCTGAGGACATTTGGTGTAAATAATCACGTTGGCGCGACGCATCTGCCATTTCGATTCGCGGAGGCGGCCAACCGGCAACAAGCGGTCTTTATCGATGGGGCGATTGAAATCGATGAGCAAAATATTGATCCCGGCACTCACACTGCGGTGCTGAAAAGCGTCGTCGAGCAAAATCACATCGGGAAGCCGCTCAGCGTCCTGCTTCTGAATTTTCTGAATGGCATGAACACGCTTTTCGTCAACCACCACCTGAATGTCGTTAAACTTATTTTTAATCTGAAGTGGTTCGTCGCCAACAGCCGTAGCCGTTGAATCGGCCTGAACTTCCTGATAACCTTTGGTTTTTCGCTTGTAACCACGACTAATGGTGGTCACTGTAAACTGCTTACGGAGCAATTCGACCATATATTCGGTGTGCGGAGTTTTTCCGGTACCGCCAACGGTAATGTTTCCGATGGAAATTACCGGTATTTCAAATTCGTTCGATTTGAAAATTTTATAATCGTACAAAAAATTCCGGAGTGAAATGATCAGTCCGTAAATAGCTGAAAATGGATATAGTAAGAATTTGAACATGTTCGCTCCCTCAGAATAAATTTCGTCACGAAAATACTAAAAATTGAGGAGCGAACCGAATTTTTACTTTTAATCAACCGTTTGTTATGCTTTCAGTAAAACGGAAACAACAGAAGTGCAATAAAACCAGCAGTATTTTTATGTTCTAGTTTTGATTTGTTTTGACTCTGTGCTTTTTAGTTGGCCCATCAACATGAGATTTAGTAAAATAAGGCTAAAAGCATACCCAAAATCTTCGATCGGAATTGTAAAAAATCGAATCCCGAGGTTTTCGCTGTTATTATACCAAACGATCTCTTCTTCAATAAAACTTCCCGTCAATATTGCATTCACAATAATAAAAGGAATCAGGATTATCAGGAATGTTAAAAAGAAACTTCTGATTACTTCTGATTTGTCAAAAATAGAAAGCAGTAAAGCAATGATCAATACCACAAAAATATATACCGTATATGTTTTTTGCGTATTGAATAATACCACAAAGGCCAATGCTATTATCAGGAAAATTGTGACTGTTTTACTTATTCTGCGGCTTAGTCTTAGCCCAGGGAAATACAAAACAACCGATTCGTGCAAGAAAATACTGGCATAAGGAACAACAATAAAAAACAACCATTCTTCCAGTGGCAGATTAAAAATAATGATGTTGGAGTGATAGCGGGGATTAAACCCCCAAACCCCAAGATTTGTCAGGTAAATATCGCATACGATGTAAATTGCTGCAATCGTAAACAGGGAAGGCAGTAAATGTTTCCATTGCTTATAGAACTGAAGTTTTTTATCAAAACTCAGAATAAGGGGAACTGAAATGGATGTAATAAGCAAAACGGAGTATAACCACATATAACATTTCGATTATTCAATCAAACATCTGATTAATAAGGCACTTGCTGTATGGACTAAAGAATGTTTAAAGTATTCCTCAGATAGGCATTTACCAACAAATAGCTTTTCTCGGTGTTCGAAACCCGGTAGCGCTTTTTCAAAATATCCTCGGGCCGGGCATTTTTAATCTCCTTCAACAGGCTCAAATAATAAGTGTAAGCAAGGTAAACGCCAAACCTGACCTGCTTTTTCAATTGCCGCAGCCCTTTCATTGCTTCCTGAAAATCGAGCTCAATTTCAGCTTCAAGTTGCTTTTTAGTCATTTCCGAGAAGTTCGAGAAGTCGATGTCCTTGAAATAAACACGTCCCTTTTCGGCGAAATCGTCTCTGGCATCGCGCAGGAAGTTAACTTTCTGGAATGCTTCTCCAAGTTTCCGTGCTGGGGCAACCAATATGTTGTATTTCTCCGGATCGTCGTAATAGAATACCCGAAGGCACATCAGCCCAACCACTTCGGCCGAACCATAAATGTACGTTTTGAGCAACTCTGGCGAGTACTCGTTGTTATACAAATCCATTTCCATGCTCAGCAGAAATGCGTCGATCAAATCACGGTCGATCCCGTATTTATGCACTGCCCGCTGAAAGCTATCGATAATCGGGTTAATACTGAAACCGCGCTCAATCGCTTTGTGCGTTTCCTGCCTGAATTCCTCGAAAATGGTCTTTTGGTCCTGGTCAAAAAACGTATCGACAATCTCGTCGGCATACCGCACAAAGCCATATATGCTGTATATTCCTTCGCGATATTTTGGGCCGAGCATTCGAACTCCAAGCGAAAAAGAAGTGCTGTAATTGCGGGTTGTAATCCGGCTACAGTCAAGGTTGTTTTTACGATAAAGGTCCATGATCTTTCAGTATTCGTTCGGTTACTAATCGTGAGCTGATAACTGTCATGGGCAACCCTGTTCCGGGAACAGTTGATGCACCGACATAATATAAATTGCTGAATTTTTCGTCCTTGTTTTTGGGTCTGAAACCACCTACCTGATTCAGATCGTGAGCCAGACCGAGGCCGCTTCCCCTATATAGCCCAAACATATTTTGCCACTTTTCAGGGCTGAGCACCACACGCGTTTCGGTATGTTTCCTGAAATCGAATCCAATGCGCTGGCTCATGTCGTCGATAATGCTGTCGGCAATATCTTCGGCGTCGCTCCAATCGGCTTTATAGCGCAAATCGGGCACCGGACAAAGAACGAAAACCGATTCTTTACCCGCAGGAGCGTAATCCGGATTGTGCATCGACTGAATGTTCACATAGTAATAGGGCTTATCGAGCTTAATCTGATTCTTGAAAATCTTTCCGGCGTACTCTTTGAAATTCCTTCGCAGGAAATAGTTATGATGGTACATGTTGGGCACCTTTTCGTCGAGCCCGAGGTAAATCGTGAGTGGCGCCAAAGTCCATTTCTTCCGATCGAGCTTTTTTTCTGAAAACTCCGGGCGGTTCAATATTTTTCCCCTGAAACCTGCCGCATCAGCGTTTACAACAAAAAGGTCTGCTGTCCATTTTTTCCCCGAATTGTCGGTGAACCCGCTGATCTTTCCATTTTCTTCTGAAAAGCTTGTTATTTCGGTGTTGTAATGGATCTTCACGCCGCGTTTTTCGAGCTCCCGAAGAATACCTTCCACAATTTTATACATGCCGCCTTTTACATTGTGGTAGCCGTCGTGTACCATTTCGGTATAATTCAGCAAGGTGTAAACGGCGGGCGTATCGAAAGGCGTTGCGCCCAGGAAGAAGCCAACTAACGAAAAAATCACTTTCACCTCGAACGACTCGAAATTGCGTTCCATTTCGCGCCACATGGAATAAAACATCTTGGGCGCGTGCTTTATGGGCACCGTTGTTAACTTGAGCAAATAGTGTGTCAACGAATTGAAATTCTGTTGAACAACCACATTCTCGGTGTCGTGAAAAATTTGCCCGGCAGCTTCCAGAAACCGTTTCATTTTGCGTTCGAAATCAGATTCTATTTGCTGAAATTCGAGTGCTAGTTTTTTCAGGTCTTTGTAAATCAGGTAACTTTTCGCATCGCCTTCAAAATGAACCGAGTAAAGTGGATCGAGCTCAACAAACTCGAAGGGCATGGCCATTTGGCAATAATCAACCAATTCTTTGAACTCGTAACTCATGCTAAAAAAGGTCGGAGCCATGTCGAATTTAAATCCGTCCTTCTCAAGCAGATTCAGTCTGCCGCCAGCACGGTGGTACTTTTCGATCATCTCAACCCGGTATCCTCTGGTTGTCAATCGAAGAGCTGTGCTTAGCCCACCAAGTCCGGTTCCTATTATCAAAGCGTTTTTCTGCATTTGTTTAGAGTTTTTTATAAACATTTAAACAAACGAGCGCTAAAATGTTTTAATAAAGTGGAAATTAATTTTGTAACCGCTATATTCTTACATAAATTTAGCCAACTATGACGAGAACAATCATCATCGGATCGGGAATTGCAGGACTGGCTTCAGCCATTCGGATGGCACGGCGTGGATATTCGGTACAATTATTTGAAGCTTCTGACCGAGCAGGTGGAAAAATTGCGGAACGCCGTCTTGCCGGATTTCGATTCGATGCCGGGCCTTCACTACTTACCTTGCCAGAGTTGGTTCTTGAACTGCTCGACGAAGATTTGCGTTTTCCGGTTAATCGGCTCAATGTGATCACCAACTATTTTTGGGAAGATGACACTCGCCTGAATGCCTGGAACGATGTCGAAAAACTCTCGCAGGAAGTTGCTGAAAAGCTTGGAGTGGAGCCGGAAAAGATTACTAGCTATCTTCAGAAATCAGCTACGGTTTATGAGCTTACTGCCGACTTGTTTATTTTCGGGTCGTTTCACCGGCTGAAAAATTTACTGAACCTGAAATCGCTAAAAACTTTGCTCAATATTGGCAAACTCAAGGCATTCAAAAGCTTGCATCAATTTAATACAGAGGAGTTGGTGCACCCCAAACTGGTTCAACTGTTCAACCGCTATGCCACCTACAACGGTAGCAATCCCTACCAAACTCCGGCTACTTTGAGCGTTATTTCGCATTTGGAGCACAATCTGGGCGCCTATATTCCTGAAAACGGAATGTTTCAGATTACTGATTCGCTCGTCAGGCAAGCCGAACGATTGGGGGTAATTTTACACCTGAACGAACCGGTTCTGAGAGTTGAACATTCCGAAGGAAAAGTTCGGGGAGTGCACACCAGCAAAGGTTTTTACGAAGCGGATATAGTGATCAGCGACGTGGACATTCACCGGTTTTATTCGTCGCTAATGCCCGATGCCCAAAAGGTGACCAAAATAGAAAAGGAGGAACGGTCGTCGTCGGCGCTGATTTTCTACTGGGGTATGAACGGAACTTTTCCGGAACTGGATGTGCACAATATTTTTTTCAGCGATCATTACGAAGAAGAATTCCGGCATTTGTTCAGCTTGAAAACCGCGTATTCCGACCCGACGGTATATATTTACATTAGCAGCAAATACAACAAAAGTGATGCTCCCGAAGGAGACGAAAACTGGTTTGTGATGGTGAATGCTCCGGCCGATGTGGGGCAAAACTGGGACGAACTGATCCCGCAAATGCGACAAAATATTCTGGGAAAATTGGAACGAATGCTGAAAACGTCGCTTTCAGGAAGGATTGTGGCCGAGGAAATTTTATCTCCGCCCGAAATCTGGAAACTCACCGGATCGGTCAACGGTTCGCTCTATGGAAGCAGCTCGAATAGTCGCTATGCCTCGTTTAACAGGCATCCGAATTTCAGGAAAGATATTCGGGGCCTGTATTTTGTAGGTGGAAGCGTGCACCCGGGTGGCGGAATTCCGCTGTGCTTGTCGTCGGCTAAAATTGTGGAAGATCTAATATCGGGTGCGGAGATTTTTAATCTCCGTAAAAAGCGCGATTAAAAATCGCGGCACCCAAACAGAAAAATAATGAGAAGACTCAACAACATACAATGGATCAAAATCCTGCTTACCGTCTGGTATCTGGTGGGCGTGGCTGGCTTCGCAATCGTGCCGCTGCGACCGCTGTTTCAATTCCTGACACCTTTCGGAATGCTGGCTGCCACTCTGCTGTTGCTCGCGTTTCACGAACCCCGAAACCTGAAAAGCGCTATCGCTTTTGCCGCAATTGCGCTCGCTGGATTTATCGCCGAATTGGTTGGCGTAAACACCGGAATTTTGTTCGGGTCATATGAATACGGGCCAACGCTCGGGCTGAAAATCTGGAACACACCGCTCACCATCGGGCTCAACTGGCTGGTGCTGGTTTATTGTGTGGCGTCGCTGCTGCGCCCCATTCGCGACAACTGGTATTTCCCTGTAGCAGGTGCGCTGGCAATGGTTGCGTTCGACTGGATTATGGAACCGGTGGCCGTAGCAACCCAAATGTGGAGCTGGATGGATAATCTGATTCCAATGAAAAATTACCTCGACTGGTTTTTGGTTTCAGGAATGTTGTTCCTGATTATCCGGATTTTTAAAGTCGAACTGAACAACCGGCTGGCTGGCTGGTTATTGCTGATGCAAGCCGTTTTCTTTTTGTTGTTGAACCTTTTAACCCGCACGCCGCTATGGGTATCCTGATTGCCGCAACAATTGTTTTGCTTTGGGCCGGTCATTTGGTTTGGTCGCTGGCGTTTGTAGAGGTATCGGCTACTTCTCCCATGATGCTGGTTCACATTGCGGTGCAAACGTATCTTTACACTGGGCTTTTCATCACGGCGCACGACGCGATGCACCGGCTGGTTTCTCCGAATCAGGCGCTGAATCGCTTTGTCGGACAGGTTTGTACCAATTTGTTTGCCGCACTTTCGTACAAACGGCTTTACGAAAAGCACCATTTGCACCATCGCTTTCCGGGCGAGGCGGGCGATCCCGATTTTTGCACTGAATCGCAAAATTTTTGGCGCTGGTGGTTTTCGTTCCTGAAAAATTATATGACCTGGGTGCAACTCGTTGTTTTGGCCGTTGTGTACAATGTTTTGCAAATTGGCCTGAAAATACCGCAGCTCAACCTGATTTTGTTTTGGGTTTTGCCATCCATTCTGGCTACTTTTCAACTGTTTTACTTCGGCACCTATCGCCCGCATCGGTTGCCGCATTCCGGCGAAATGATGCCACACCGTTCGCGCACCCAGAAAGGGCCGCATTGGTGGGCGATGCTGTCGTGTTATTTTTTCGGCTATCATTTTGAGCACCACGATTCGCCGCACACGCCCTGGTGGAAACTGTACCAACTTAAAAACCGACAGCCATGATCAAAGCCCGACCCAACCCACTTTCGCTTTGGTTTTACAGTTCTTATTTCAGGGTACTGCAAAAAATTCATTTCAGGAAATTCAGCATTGTTTGCGATGATATTTTCCCGGAAGACCGGTCGGTTTTGCTGCTGCAAAATCATTTTAGCCTTTACGACGGGTATTGGTCAATGTACCTCTGCCATCGGTTTTTCAGGCGAAACTTTTATGTGATGATGCTTGAGGAGGAGTTGAAAAAGCGAATGTTTCTGACGAAGTGCGGGGTTTTTTCGGTGCGAAAAAATAGCCGTGAGTTGCTGGAGTCGCTTAACTATGCGTCCGGATTACTGAAAAATCCACGAAATGTAGTGACTGTTTATCCCGCCGGAGAGCTGATTTCGCAGCATTGGCAGCAGTTTCCGTTTCAGCGTGGTTTTTCGCGGCTGGCCAATTCTCCGGAAAATCAACCTCTGATTGCGTTTGCGGTGATTTTGGTCGATTATTTCAGTTTGGCTCGTCCCGAAATCAGGGTTTACCTGAACAATTATCAGGGAGAACGCACGCCGGAAGCTGTTGAAGCTGCCTACCGGGAATTTTATCAAACCTGTGTATCCAAACAAATTGCATAATGGATTATCTGGCAGGATTTATATTGGTTTTTCTGGCTATCCGGACATTGATTTCTCTGGCAAATCTTTTGTCCGGGCTTCATTTGCCGAATGTAAATCCGATTTCTACTCCCAAAGTTTCAATTTTAATTCCTGCCCGAAATGAGGAAAAAAATATCGGCAAATTGCTGACTGCCCTTATGCAACAGGATTATACTGAATTGGAGGTGATTGTTTGCAACGATCGTTCTACCGACCGAACCGAAGAAATCCTGAATTGGTTTGCTGGCGAATATCCACGTTTCCGATGGTTTATGGGCGAGAAGCTTCCGACAGACTGGCTGGGGAAAAACTTTGCCTGCCAACAATTGGCGCAAAAAGCTTCGGGAGAAATTTTCCTTTTTTTGGATGCTGATGTGGAATTAAATCCGGATGCCATTCGGAAAGCGGTTGCCTTTTTTCAGAAGAAGAATTTGTCACTTTTGTCGGTGTTCCCGCAGCAAAAAATGCAGACTCTGGCCGAGTGGACAACGGTTCCGGTGATGAACTGGATTTTGCAAAGTTTGCTACCGATGATTTTGGTTCAGAAAACCCGGCTGGCATCACTTTCGGCGGCCAACGGGCAGTTTATGCTATTCGATGCAAAAGAATACCGGAAATTTCGGTGGCACGAACGGGTGAAAAGCGAAAATGTGGAAGACATCCGAATTGCCAGGCTCGTGAAAACTTCAGGCTTAAAAATGGCCGTTTTGCTGGGCAACCGCGATGTGTTTTGCCGCATGTACGAAACGTGGAGCGAGGCTGTTTTGGGCTTTTCGCGCAACGTGCACGAGTATTTTGGCGGAGGCCGATTGATCATGCTCGTATTTTGGTTCATCGTGTGTTTGGGGCCATTCGCCGTTTTTTTTACTAGTGAATGGTGGTTTTTCAGTTTATTTGTGCTGCTGGTGATTATTAACCGAATGGCGGTGGCGTGGGCGAGCCGGCAAAATGTGTGTCTGTCGGTTGTCTGGCATCCGGCGCAAATGGCGGGCTTCACAGCTATTGTAGTTCGTAATATATTTGGGATAATAAAAAAGGAAACAATCTGGAAAGGAAGGAAAATTCCGTTGTAAAATAAGTTTTCAGGATGAATTTTGAATGATGATCTTTATGATGCAAATGCTTAAATACCTGCTTATTGCCCTGTTTTTGTTGCCAGTTTTATCGGCCATAGCGCAGAAAAAAGACCTGACTTATTACCAATGTGCGTTTTTCGAGAGCTACCGGAAAGGGGATATGTCGCCCTGGCCTGGCCTGATTGCCGAAATGGAAAGGGTAAAGTCAGCCGATTTGCAATGGCAGACTGAAATGGTGCGAGCAATGTATGGTTATGTCGGCTATCAGTTGGGTCAAAAGAACAAAGATTTGGCGCGGCTTTACGTCGAAAGGGCGGATGCCTATCTGGAAAAATTATTGAAAGAAAATCCCCGGAATGCACGACTTCACAGCCTTTCCGGAGCTTTATACGGGTATAAAATATCACTGGCTGTTTACAAAGCGCCGTTTTTGGGACCCAAAAGTTTGTCGCATATTGAAAAGTCGATTGAACTCGATCCAAAAGAGCCAATGGGTTACATCGAAAAAGGCAATTCGCTGATGTATCGCCCGGCAGCGTTTGGTGGTGATAAAAAGCAGGCACTCATGTTTTACCGGAAAGCGCTGGCTTTGCTCGATTCGTCCAAACAAAATGATTGTAACTGGCAGCACATGTTGCTCCGGGCATTTATACTGAAAGGGTTACTCGAAACCGGACAGCCTACCGAAGCGCGGAAATTTCAGGCAGCGATGGAAAAAGATTACGGAAAAATGAGCTGGATTGAGCAGTTTGTAGGGGCCGAATACTTCGATAAAAAATAACGTGAAGACTTAGCTCTCCACTTCATTCCTGATCATGTCCTCGATTTGTTTGGTCAATTCGGTAAGATCTTTCCCCTGTGGATCGATGGCATCAAAAACAGTGAATTGCAGGCGGACACCGAAAGTCATCGGGAAATAACCGTGTCTCATCAATTCGTAATTTCCTTTGATTGCAAATGGAACAATCAACGCCGAGGGCGATGCTTTTACCAGCGAGGCTACTCCGGCGGGCATAAACGCTTTCACCTTGCCGTTTTTAGAGCGTGTTCCTTCAGGAAAAATGCAGGCAGCATAGTTGTTTTGTTCAATGTGCTTTCCCAGAAGCAAAATATCTTTCACCGATTGGCGCGGATTTTTACGGTCTATCAGTACCGAACCACCATGCCTGAGGTTGTACGAAATACTCGGAATGCCTTTTCCCAGCTCGATTTTTGAAATAAATTTGGGATGATTCTTGCGGAATCCGACAACGACGGGTGGAATATCCAGCGTACTCTGATGATTGGCAACAATAATTATTGGCCTTCCAACAGGCACTTTCTCAAAGCCCTTGAAGGTAATTTTCGCACCTAAAATCCGAAGTCCATAAATCAACCCGAAGTTAAGCACATCAACCACTTTCTTTCTGACAGGATAGCCCCATATCAAACGCGTTACAACCTGTATGGGATGAAAAACGACGAGAAGAAGACCAAACCACAGCAAATAAACTGGTGTCAGAAGGTATGAAAGAATCGTTTTGATCATGAATTAACCGATTTAAAGCGGTTGCAAAATAACCAAAAAATTCAAGTTCACGAAACAAGCCTAAACTACTCAAAACGGGAATGGAATCATTCAAAATTCTCCGACAGGAATTATTGAGAAAGAATTATTGATATCTTTAAAACCTGTCACAAACAAGAATTACCATGAGGACTATCTTTTCATTAGCGTTCCTTTTTGCTGCGTTTTGTACCACTTTTGCACAACCCGAAAAAAACCTTGCCGAAAAACTCGGCTACGACCGCAATGCCAAATTACTAATCGTTCATGCCGACGATATGGGCCTGTCGCAAGCCACCAACAGTGCTGTTATCGAGGCATTTCAAAAAGGTGGAATTTCTTCAGGAAGCATTATGGTTCCTTGTCCGTGGTTTCCCGAGATTGCTGAATTTGCAAAAAACAATTCGCACTTCGACATTGGCCTTCACCTGACGCTAACCTCCGAATGGGACAACTATTTTTTTGGTGGAGTTTCGCCGGCGGCATCCATTCCGAACCTGTTAAATTCCAAAGGTTATTTTTATCCGTCGGTTGAAGAGTTTGCCAAACATGCCAACAGCGCCGAAGTTGAGAAAGAAATCCGAGCACAGATTGAGCGGGCACTGGCTTTCGGAATAAAACCTACCCACCTCGACAACCACATGGGAACGATTCTGGCTTCACCTGAATATTACCAGATTTTGCTGAAGATTGGCCACGAATATAAGCTTCCGGTTCTGATTCCGGCTGATATGATTGGAGCTATTTCAAAACCGTTGCTCGATATGCTGAGCCGCGACAATATTGTTGTCGATCACCTTTTTATGCTTAACCAGGCAAATCCGGCGCAACAATGGGGCGAACCGTACCTGAAATTCGTCGAAAACATGCTGCCCGGCCTGAACGAAATCATTGTACATCTGGCTAAAAATACCGAGGAAACCCGCGCCATCATGGTTAATCATCCCGATTTTGGTGCTGAGTGGCGCCAAAATGATCTGGATTTTGTTTTGAGTCCCGAATTCAGGAATGCATTAAAAAAGAACGACATCAAACTGGTTACATGGCGCGAAATTGGCGCAGTTCAATATCCGAAGAAATAATTTCGATGAACCCCAGTTTACTGCTTCAATTCTGGAATTTTGGGTTTGCCGGCTTCGAGCCAGGCCGTGTAAATTAGCCTTGCCAGTGTTTTCGACGACTCTTCGAGCAGATTCCCGGTAAACAAACTTGTTTTATCCCAAAGACTCTCGTAATAGGCATCGTTATATTGCTGCCCCGCCTGCACATAAGCCCTGGCGTCGGCCTGAAGTAAAATTCCCACATACGACTGATTGGCATACAGATAGCCAAAAATAAAAGAATGAACATCATCAACTTTTGTACATCCTGAACTTTTAAACTGAATCTGATCGATGTAGCGGTCGATCATTGTTTCCTCGTATCGCCTGTGAATACCCGTTTGAGCACTAAGCTGACCATCGTAATTTGCGGTAATGTGCAATGGCATAAATCCGTCGCCAACATAATGGCCTAAATCGGCCGCTGTTAAAGCAGCCCTGTTCCAGTCGCCCGATTTAAAATCATGCACCAGTTTTCGGTAAGTCGAATCGGTTACCCAGGGCAAAGTTCCGTCTTTAATCACCCGCGCTCTGCCATATTTTTGGCAGGCCTTTTCAAAATCGGGTTCAATCTGGTGCTTTGTCCTGAAATCTTCATAGTTGTCAATATCAATAAAATGCTTTACAAACTCGGTTTTATCCGCTTTCTTCCGGAAGTCGGCATCTGATCCATGAGCTTTCAAAACGTCGCGCCAGACTTTTAAATGGTTCAGTTCTCTTGGAAGAAAATCGACACTCGATGAATTGATTTTTTGATGAGCTTTTTCGCCCCAACTACACAACACAAGCAGAAGCGCAAACAGAAAAGAATAACGGATGAGCATTGAGTTCATGGCTTAGGTTAATGGAATAATTTACGGTAAAAATACAAACAGATTCTGTTTTACAAAAAAAGGCGTTCAATTCCTTGAACACCTTTCATCGTTGGTTGAGGTCAGTGGCGGATTCGAACCGCCGTACACGGTTTTGCAGACCGCTGCCTAACCACTCGGCCAACCGACCAACATATATTTTCCCGTTTGGGTGGGCAAAGATAACAAAATTTTGTTCCAACCAACAAGAAAAATTCAGCCTGAACTAAAAATTACTGTTACTGAATCTTGCTGTCGTAAGCAGCTCTGGCATTTATGATTTCATCGACATTTCCCGAAGCCCACTGTGCCAAATCCAATATCTTCTGAAGTAAACTATGCCCCAGCAAAGTCAACTCATACTCAACACGGGGAGGCACTTCGGCATAAATTCGCCGGGCAATGAGTCCGTCGCGCTCCAGGGTGCGAAGCGTAACCGTGAGCATCCGCTGCGAAATTCCGTCAATTTTATTTTTTAACTCGTTAAACCGTGTTTTGCCCGAATAGCCCAGATTTAAGATGGCAAGTAGCGACCATTTATCGCCAAACCGGTCCATTATGTCGCGAACCGGACAAAATTCGTGGTGTTCTTCCTTTCCCTGAAAAAAAATCTGCAGTTTTTTCTGAAGGTCAATTTGCTGATTGTCTGCAATGGTTACTTCCATGTTCCTTAGTTCTGAAATAATGCGTTATTGTTTTATCAAAAGTTACTTTGTAATATTGAGGCACTAAAAGTAACTATTGTATTTTAAAATAGCAAATCAGAAATAAAAAAGTCATTAAAACAATTAGAAAATGAGCGTATTAAACAATTTAGAGTGGCGTTATGCTGCCAAAAGAATGAACGGACAAAAGATTCCGGCCGAAAAACTTGAAAATATCCTGAAAGCCATTCAGTTGGCACCAACATCAATCGGGCTGCAGCCCTTCACCGTATTTGTTGTTGAAGATGAAAAACTGAAAGCCAAAATGGCCCCGGCAATTTACAATCAGCCACAGATTACCGAAGGCTCGCATGTACTGGTATTTGCGGCCTGGAAAGACTACTCCAAAGAAAATGTAGATAAATACCTGAACAATATCGCTTCGGTTCGCGGTATTTCGGTTGACTCGCTCGGCGGATTACGGGACATGATTGACGGTGCAATTTCAGGAAAAACTCCGGAACAATTGCTGAACTGGAATGCGCGCCAGGCCTACATTGCCCTTGGTACAGGTGTGGCTGCAGCAGCCGAAGAACATGTTGACTCGACCCCAATGGAAGGATTCAATCCGGATGCTTTGGATGAGGTTCTTGGCCTTCAGGAAAAAGGATTGCGCAGTACCGTTGTACTTGCATTAGGATATCGTGATCAGGAAAATGATTACCTGAGTACTTCGGCGAAAGTGAGAAGAAAAAAAGAAGAATTGTTTGTAAGGTTATAATCCGGAATACTGCCGGATTATCAATAAAACAGAGGTTTCCTGAAAAGGAAGCCTCTGTTTTTGTTATTAGTTGAGCGTAATCTTTGCCAGGAAACCATTGTTGCCAACCACATACCCTGTGTGCGAATCAACAAATTTCATGTTGGTCAGTTGCCCGGTGGCATCAGTCAGGGTATAATCTTTTTCCCAGGTAACTCCTCCGTCAACCGAATGGTAAATGGCTGTCGATGTCCGCAAAATTATTTTCGCGGCATTCACGAAATAACTGTCCGGATATTTCTCAGGAATAGCAGAAGATATTTTGGTCCAGTTTTTCCCGCCATCAGTGGTTTTCCACAGTTCCTGATTAAAATTGAAAACGAATCCAATATTGGCGTCCAGAAAATGAAAATTGGTGATCTGGCTCATCTGCATCTTAAGGCTGGTCCAGGTTTCGCCACCATCGGTAGTTTTTACAAGATTCCCAACAGAGCTTCCATCGTGGGTTTTTCCTCCGGCGCTGAATCCAACATTACCATCTAAAAACTGCAGCTGATTGTAACTTAAGGCATAATATTCCATGTCAGCACCGGCATCAAATTTCAGAGTCCAGGTTTTTCCGGCATCAGTCGATTTCATCACGCCATTCTTGGCAATAAATCCGGTATTCTGGTTCACAAAATGCAAATCAAAAATTCCAGATCCCACATTTTCGAGTCCGGCTGTTTCCCAGGTGGCACCAGCATCTTTGGTGTGATACAATTCGTTGCGGGCAGTGTACACATTCTTATCGTCGAGTGCCTGAATACAGTTCAAACTTGGCTGTATTCCCGACTGAATACGCGTCCACGTTTTTCCGCTATCTGTCGATTTTAACAAAGTACCCATCGAACCGCAGATGTACCCAACCTTACTGGTTCCGAACGAAATATCGGTAAATGTTTCAGTATTTCCGGTTACTACAGGAGTTACAGTAACTGTTTGCAAGGTAGGTTCCTGCACCTCATTCTCCTCGCAGGCCACAAGGCCAATAAGCAAAAGCAAATAAAATAAACGTTTCATTTCTGTTTTCTTTAAGTTTAAATTCATGGATAAAACCTAAAGATTTAATCGCCTCCCAAAAGGTTGCGTGACCAACCTGCCTGAAAATTGCACTCATCTCAAATTTATTTTCGTGTCGATATGTGAATTCTTAGTAAATGTTATTTTTACACTTTTGGAAATTAACTCACTTGACCCTAAATGAAAAAACGAACCAATCTTCTTTTAATCGGCCTGGCTGTGCTCCTGATTGCATCGTGCGCCGGGAAAAAAACGACTCCAGTAGCCGACACAGTAAACACCAAATTCTGGCAATATGCCAAAACTCCGCCCATGGGCTGGAACAGCTGGGACTGCTACGGCCCTACCGTTACCGAGCCTGAAGTGAAAGCCAATGCCGATTACATGGCCGATAAACTAAAACAGCATGGCTGGGAATACATTATTGTTGATATCCGGTGGTTTATTGAAAACGACAAAGCCGGCGGATACAATGAAAAAGACGCCATTTATACAATGGACGAATTCGGCCGTTTTACACCTGCAGTAAACCGTTTCCCTTCGGCTGCTGACGGAAAAGGGTTCAAACCGCTGGCTGATTATGTACATTCCAAAGGCTTAAAATTCGGGATTCACCTGATGCGCGGAATTCCGGTGGAAGCGATAAAGAAAAACTGCCCGATTAAAGATAGCCAATACAAAGCAGCCGATATTTACTCTGACTCGCTGCAATGCGGCTGGCTGCGCGACATGAAAACAATAGATACACTGAAAGCCGGAGCACAAGACTATTACAACTCTATTTTCAACCTATACGCCTCGTGGGGAGTTGATTATGTGAAAGTTGACGACTTATCGAGACCATACCATCATGGCGAAATTGCTATGATCCGCAAAGCGATTGATCAGTGCGGACGCCCGATGGTTTTCTCAACTTCACCCGGAGCAACACCTCTGAAATGGGGCAATCACATAAAAAACCATGCCAATATGTGGCGCATTTGCGACGATTTCTGGGACAATTGGAAAATGCTCGCACCTCAGTTTAAGCGCTGTGCCGATTGGGCTCCGTACATTGGCGAGGGGCACTTCCCGGATGCCGATATGCTTCCGCTCGGTCATATTGCCCTGCGAGCCGAGCGTGGTACCGATCGTATGACCGGTTTTACCAAACCCGAACAATATACACTGATGAACCTTTGGGCTATGTTCCGCTCGCCACTGATGTTTGGAGGCGATCTTCCGACCAACGACGAATTCACCCTTTCGCTGCTGACCAACGATGAAGTTCTGGCGGTAAATCAAAACAGCACCAACAACAAGCAGCTGAAAGCTGAAAACGGACTGATTGTATGGACCGCTGACGTTCCCGGAACAGAAGATAAATACGTGGCCTTCTTCAACATCAACGATTCTGGAACAACTGAAATTCAGGTCACCCTTTCAGAACTTGGAATTTCAGGAAACTATTCGGTAAAGGATTTATGGAGCAAAGAAGATAAAGGCACTGTTACTGATAAATTTTCAGTTTCGGTTGAACCTCACGCTTCGGTATTGGTGCGATTTTCAAAAAAGAAATAGCGTAAAATCAAGACACCTTTGAAATTGGTCGGGGCTTCGTTTCGAAATGAGGCCCTGACGTTTTTGCTTCAGGTTATAAAGTACTGTGGGGCAATGTCACCATTGATGACAATTATAACCTTTCTTTTAATGATGATGGTTCCTTTCTTCCTACTTCATTCTACCCAAACACCGTAACGCTTACCTTTTCGATCTGGCCACCCATCGGCGGAGTCATCTTCGAAATCTTCACCGATACTTTTTGTACCTCCTGAAATTCAGTTTTGATGCGGGTTACAATGCGCTGACCAACATGTTCGAGCAAATCGGAAGGAATTGCCATTTCCTCTTTCACGGCCAGATAGGCTTTTTGGTAGTCGAGTGTATCTTCCAAACGGTCTGTTTGTCCGGCTTTGCTGCAATCGGCTTCAATTTTCAGGTCAACCAAAAAACGGTTACCAGCTACTTTCTCCACATCAAAATGCCCGTGAAAAGCATAAAATTCCATTCCTTCAATTTCAATCAGCGCCATAAGTATTCAAGTTAAAATTAATCAGCCACGAAGTCGCAAAGGCCCAAATTTTTATCAGGTAAATCTGATTCAACAAAATGTAACTACACGAGAATTGAACCATTTCTTCGTGCCTTAATGCTCTTGTGGCAATATCCTCATCGCCACAAAATTAATTTTATTGCCCCGGAAATCAATTTTCAAACCAGCTAATAATTGTTGGGTGAAATCATTTTATACTTTTGTCGGTAATGCCACTCATAAAAAAGACCTTAAAATTTTGAATACGATGAGCGAACATGTGACTGAAAATGAAAATGTGGTAAAATCGAATAATTTTATTCACCAGATTGTTGAAGAAGAAATTAGCGCAGGCAAAAATAGCGGACGAGTGCATACACGATTTCCTCCTGAACCCAATGGATATCTGCACATTGGACATGCAAAATCGATCTGTCTGAATTTTGGAACCGCTCAGAAATATAACGGATTGACCAACCTCCGTTTCGATGATACCAATCCATCGAAAGAAGACACCGAATATGTTGATTCCATTATGGAAGATGTGCGCTGGCTCGGTTTCGACTGGGGCGACCGGCTTTTCTATGCTTCGGATTATTTTGACAAGCTTTTTGAGTTTGCCGTGAAACTGATTAAGGAAGGCAAAGCATATATCGACGATCAGGATGCTGAAACCATTAGTGCGCAGAAAGGTACGCCAACCCGTCCCGGAACCGAAAGTCCGTTCCGCAACAGGACTGTCGAAGAAAATCTCGACCTTTTCATGCGGATGAAAGCAGGTGAATTCAACGAAGGCGAACGGGTTTTGCGTGGAAAAATCGACATGACGTCGCCCAACATGCACATGCGCGACCCGATTTTGTACCGCATCATGAAAACACCGCACCACCGCACCGGCGACAAATGGTGCATCTACCCGATGTACGACTTTGCGCATGGCCAATGCGACTACTGGGAAGGAATCACCCACTCTATTTGCACCCTTGAATTTGAAGTTCACCGCCCGCTTTACGATTGGTTTATTGATCAGCTGAAAGACTCAGATTACCGACCACGCCAGATCGAATTCTCGCGTTTGAACCTCAACTATACTGTGATGAGCAAACGCAAATTGCTCGAGCTGGTGAAAGATGGCCATGTAAACGGCTGGGACGACCCACGGATGCCTACCATTTGCGGTTTGCGCCGTCGTGGTTATACTCCTGAATCGATCCGGAATTTTGCTGAGCGTATTGGGATAACCAAAACCGACGGAATTACCGATGTTGCCCTGTTGGAATACAGTATCCGCGAAGACCTGAACAAACGCGCACAACGTGTAATGGGTGTTCTGAATCCGCTGAAAATGGTGATTACCAATTATCCCGAAGGACAGGTTGAAGAAATGGATGCCATCAACAACCCGGAAGACGAATCGATGGGAACCCGTAAAGTGCCGTTCACTAAGGAACTGTACATCGAGCGTGATGATTTCATGGAAAATCCACCCAAGAAATTCTTCCGCTTGTCGCCTGGCGTTGAAGTACGTCTTCGCTACGCCTATTTTGTAACCTGCACCGATGTGGTGAAAGATGCCAATGGCGAAATCACCGAAATTCATTGCACTTACGATCCGGCATCGCGCGGTGGAAATTCGCCCGATGGACGCAAAGTAAAATCGACGATTCACTGGGTTTCAGCCACCGAAAATATTGAAGCAGAGGTTCGTATGTACGACCGCCTGTTCTCTGACGAGGAACCGGATGGACATAAAGACGTCGATTTTAAGGAATTTATGAACAAAGAGTCATTGAGCATTTTGCCGAAATGTTACATCGAACCATTTGTAAAAGATGCCAAAGTACTCGATCACTTCCAGTTCGAGCGTTTGGGCTATTTCAATGTCGATTCGGATTCAACACCTGGAAAACTGGTTTTCAACCGCACCGTTCAGTTGAAAGATACCTGGGCGAAAGTGCAGTGTAAGTAAAGAAGCTTGAAGTCCGGAATCGGAAGACCGAAGACTGGATAATACGATAAAATTAGAAGGGTGGAACGAAAGTTCTGCCCTTTTTTATTGACATCGAAATTTAAGCAAGAAAGCAAAATCTTAATTAGCGAATAGTCTTATTTAAGAAAATCGTCAAAAACTTAAATAAGGATGCTTGTTATTTAAGAAAATTGCAAAAAACTTAAATAAGCATTACTTTTGTTTAAAGCAATTTAAGTTATGGAACAATTTAAATCAGGTCAGTACATTAATCAGGGTTATTACAAAAGCTTTCAGCCAACTTTCATTAACCGGCAGTGGAACATTGACAGCATGGAAGTTTTACAATTGCTAAGCCAAGCCGACCGGCAATTGGGACGACTTGATATGTATTCTAATTACATACCAAATATTGAATTGTTCATTAGCATGCACGTATTGAAAGAAGCAACAGAGAGTAGTAAGATTGAAGGGACTCAAACGAACATGGATGAGGCGCTGCTTGATCGGGAAGATATTCCGCTGGACAAACGTGGCGATTGGGAAGAGGTTCAGAATTATACAAAAGCCATGGAAGTGGCCATACAATCATTGGATAAATTGCCATTTTCGTCTCGGCTAATTAGGGAGACGCACAAGGTTCTTTTACAAGGAGTAAGAGGTGAGAAAAAACAACCCGGAGAATTTAGAAACAGTCAGAATTGGATTGGCGGAGCAACTCTAAATGATGCACTTTTTGTTCCTCCTGTGCATACATCTGTTCCGGAGCTTATGAGCGATATCGAAAAATTCATACATAATGAGGAGATATTTATTCCAGAGTTGTTAAAGATAGCCCTTGTACATTATCAATTTGAAACGATCCACCCATTTCTAGATGGTAATGGCCGAGTTGGCCGTTTGCTGATTCCTCTTTATCTGGTTGACAAAGGAATTCTAAAAAAACCAATACTGTATTTATCTGATTTTATGGAAAGTCACAGGACTTTGTATTACGAAAACCTTATGAATGTCAGGAATAAAAATGACATCACTCAATGGTTTAAATTTTTTCTTGTTGGAATAATCGAGACCGGGAAAAAAGGGATTTCAACTTTCGATGGGATAATGCAACTACAAAAACTCAACGACCTAAAAATACAAAGTCTTGGCAGTCGGGCTGCAAATGCGCAGAAAGTTACTAATTATCTCTATCAGCGACCAGTAATTAATGTCGAAAAGGTTAGTGAAATAGCTGAAATATCAATGCCTTCTGCCTACAAGCTTATTTCTGAATTGGAGCGAATTGAAATATTGCGTGAGTTTACCGGCGGCCAACGAGGACGAATGTATAAGTTTGACAATTATTTGAGACTATTCAGATAATTGAATTAAACACGAGATAATTCTTTCCGGCTCAGATATTCAACCCTCAACATTAGCATCAGCAAAACTAAAATACAAACAATGGCCCGCACCGAATAAATGGTGGCAAGCGTTCCTTTGCTCGATAAAAGAGAAAGTGCCGGTGCGAGTAGCATCCCAATCCAAACTACAAACGATTCGCTGTTTTTACGGGTTTTCCATAACCGGCTGACAACCGGGAAATATGCAATAACCAAAATCGCCTGAGTCATGGTATGGGTTACAACGTGATTTTTGGTGACAAACCAAAACAATAAAATAGCCAAAACGGCCACCAGGCAACCTTTATCAAAACGGCTAAAACGCGAGGTGTGATCGCCCCAAAGATAAATAGCGACGGTAACACAAACCGCAAGTGCCATATCGGTTGTATTCAGAATATTGTCCATCAAACTAAAATTATCCGACTTTAGATAAGTAGTCAGGCTGATGCCAACAGCAATCGTGAAGAAAATCCACATCGCCAGGGCCGGCTTAATTTTCTTCTTGTAGGTAAGCACACAATACCATATCGTTATCAACAAATTGAGAATGGATACTCCAATAATGGAAACCTGTTGAACCAGATTCTGTGACATAAATTCTGATTAGAATTGTTTAAAAATAAGGTACAAGTATATCACTTTAATCATACATTTTTGACGATGGAATAGTACCTTTGAGATATAAATTTTGAATTCCACCAACATGTCTGCCTTTATAAACGAAACAGAAATTTTCCGGATTCTGGAAGAAAATCATAATCCCGACCCGGCAAAAGTTAGATCAGTTTTAGACAAAGCCAAAGAAATGAAGGGGTTAAATCTGGAAGATGTGGCTGTACTGAGCAACATTTCCGATCCCATGCAATTGTTCGAACTTTTTGAGGAAGCCAATCACATCAAGGAAAAAATCTACGGAAAACGGCTGGTAATTTTCGCACCGCTTTATATTTCGAACCTTTGTGCCAACGAATGCAGCTACTGTGCTTTCAGGGCAAAAAACAAGGCCATTGTACGCCGGTCGCTCAATCAGGACGAAATAAAGCGCGAAACGGAAATTCTTGTAAGCCAGGGACACAAACGAATTCTGATGGTTGCCGGCGAATCGTACCCCAAACAAGGGTTCCAATATGTAATCGATTCCATTGCATCTATTTACGAGGCAAAAGTTGGCAATGGTGAAATCAGGCGGGTAAATGTAAATATTGCTCCGCTCGATCTTCCGGAATTCAAACTACTGAAAGAAGCCAAAATCGGAACATTCCAGCTTTTCCAGGAAACCTATCATCGCCAAACATATCATGAAGTTCACACCGGTGGAAAAAAGAAAGACTACGACTACCGCGTAACCGCCCTGCACCGGGCCATGGAAGCACACATTGACGATGTGGGTATCGGTGTACTTTTTGGCCTTTACGATTTCCGTTTCGAACTGCTGGCCATGATGCAACATATTCAGGAACTTGAACGGGCCTTTGGAGTTGGGCCACATACGATAAGCGTTCCCCGCATTGAACCAGCCACCGGATCAGATCTGGCTTTGCACCCTCCACACGCCGTATCCGACCTCGATTTCCGGAAAATTGTTGCTATTCTCCGATTAGCCGTTCCTTATACTGGCATCATCATGTCAACCCGCGAAACAGCGCACATGCGGCGCGATACGTTTGCGCTGGGCGTTTCGCAGATTTCGGCCGGAAGCCGCACCAACCCGGGTGGTTACACCGATTCGCTGCACGAAGACGACAGCAGCCAGTTCTGTTTGGGCGATCACCGTCCGCTCGACGAAGTAATTCGCGATGTGGCCGAAATGGGCTACATTCCATCGTTCTGTACTGGTTGTTACCGGCTTGGCCGCACCGGGCAGGATTTCATGGACCGGGCCAAACCCGGCGACATCAAAAACCATTGCAACCCGAATGCCGTTTCTACATTTCAGGAGTATCTGATGGACTACGCATCATACGAAACCCGCTTGATTGGCGAAAATCTGATTGAAGATGTGATTGATTCGATGCACGGCACAGCCAGGGAACGAGCCATTATGCTGCTCGACAAAGTAAAAAAAGGTAACCACGACGTATATTGCTAACTATGAAGATTAAAGTCCTTTCAGTAAATACTTCCGAAAAAAAAGGAACCATAAAAAAGCCTGTCAGCGAAATTCAGCTAACCGAAATTGGTGTTACTGGCGATGCACATTCGGGTAAATGGCACAGGCAGGTTAGTTTGCTGGCCGCCGAAAGCATTGCTAAATTCTCGGTCGAAGCCCAACGTTCCATCCAATATGGCGAATTTGCCGAAAACATAACCACGGAAGGACTTTTGCTGCACGAATGCCGGCCACTCGATCGTTTCGTGAGCGAAAACCTGGAACTGGAAGTTACCCATATTGGCAAAAAATGCCATGGCGATAATTGCTCCATATTCCGCGAAGTGGGCAACTGCGTGATGCCAAAAGAAGGTATTTTTGCCCGTGTAATCCACAACGGGAACCTGAAAGCAGGCGACCAACTGGAATATCTGCCTAAAGTAATCAACATTCACATCATCACCCTGAGCGACCGCGCCAGCGCCGGTGAATACGCCGATAAAAGCGGCCCGCAAATAAAAAATCTTGCCGAATCGTTCTTTTCAGGAATTAAAAGATCGGTTTCGGTTACCAATCATTTAATTCCTGATGATCAGGAGCAACTTGCCCAACTGATTCAGACGGCAGTTAATCAGCAGATTGACGTTGTTTTTACCACCGGAGGTACGGGAATTGGTCCACGTGACATTACTCCCGAAACTGTTCGGCCAATGCTCGATAAGGAAATTCCGGGGATCATGGAATTAATCAGGATAAAATATGGCACGGAGAAACCGGCGGCATTACTTAGCCGCGGAATTGCAGGCGTGGCGGGCAAAACGCTTATTTACACCTTGCCCGGAAGCGTTAAAGCCGTTACCGAATATTGCAGCGAAATATTACCTACAATTGAACATTCGATATTCATGATTGCCGGAATTGACAATCATTAATTTTACTGGATGAAAACCTAAAAATAAACACCATGATTAACGCCATTATACTCATCAATGCCGAGCGCACAAAAATTAATTCGGTTGCCGAACAACTGGTAAATCTCGACGGAATTACTGAAGTTTATTCGGTAAGCGGCAGGTTCGATTTGGTGGTTGTCATCCGGCTTCCCAATGCCGACGACCTGGCCGAACTTATGACTGAAAAAGTAATTAAAGTGGATGGAATTGTAAAAACCGAATCGATGGTGGCCTTTAAAACTTTTTCGAAAAAAGACCTGGCAAATATGTTTGAACTAGGCGACTAATCCCGGAATCCCCCGTATTCACTGGCTTATCTGTTATTTACGAATAATTAATTTTACGTAAATATTTTTAATTGATTATTTTAAATTTCGCGAAATGGTTGTATTTTGTGAGTGTCCTAAACACACCTAAAAACAGCCGGAATAAGCAATGCCAGAAAGTAAAGACATTACCTATAAAAATCTCTGTTTTAAAATTAATCCTGAATTTGATTACCTCGAAGTTTTGGTGGACAACATTAACTTTTGCGACCAGAAAAGTTATATTGCTTCGGTTTCTATTTTGCTCGAGTTTGCCCTTACGGTTCATCCGCGCTACATTTTTCTCAATAAACTGGAATCTGAATTCAAGATTATTCCTGAGCTATACCAATTCACCAGCAAGAACATTATTGATCCCCTGAAAACCGACGGCGTAAGGAAAATTATCTGTCTGGCGAGCGAAGAGGAATGCCAGACGCATTACAGGGAAATCGAACAAATTAATCCCTTTATAAAAGGATTCGATTCCAAAGAGGAAGCTCTCCGCTGGATTTCAGAGAATGAATAGTTCAGTATTGCTGACTATTTGAGAATATCTGTCCGAAAAAGCCTCCGATTCGAAATCAGGAAGCTAAACAAAACCTGGGCAACAACTGTTTATCATGCTTACAATTAGTTATTAGCAAACAGTTTAGATATTCCAAATTCAGAAATCATGAAACGAAGAAATTTTATTACCCTGGTTGGCACTTCACTGGTAGCTGCCCCCGTTTGGTCGAATGTTTACAGTGCAAAAATGCCGGTTCAAAAAGCCATCGACTCAACTTTTCCGGACTTACCTTATGCCTATAATGCTCTCGAACCGGTGATCGACGCTAAAACCATGGAAATTCACCACACCAAGCATCACAAAGCGTACTTCACTAATTTTCTGGCCGCCATTAAAGATACACCTGCCGCCAACATGGAACTGAAAGAACTCTTCGGCGGAATAAGCAAGCAGAGTGCCGCTGTACGCAACAATGGCGGAGGTTATTACAACCATCTGCTTTTCTGGGAAAACCTTAGCCCAACCAAAACGAATCCTTCAGTTGTGTTGAAAGGTGCTATTGAAAAGAGCTTTGGCACAATGGATAAGTTTAAAGAAGAATTTTCGAATGCGGCAAAAAAACACTTCGGAAGTGGCTGGGCATGGCTTTCAGTTGCTGAGGACGGACAACTCTTTGTTTCCGACACGCTTAATCAGGACAATCCACTGATGGATGTGGCTGATAAAAAAGGTACACCGCTGCTTTGCCTCGATGTTTGGGAACACGCTTATTACCTTCAGTACCAAAACCGGAGAGCCGACTATGTTGATAAATTCTGGGACATTGTCAATTGGGATACTGTCAGCAAACGATACGAAAACAGATAATTTTTCACTGTGGATAGTAATGAGCGGGTAACTTCAGGTCACCCGCTCATTCGTTTTCAAGCCAATTCTTCCGCAGTTTTTTATACCTTTCCACTACTAAAAATACAGAAGCCATGATCGAAAATGTAGTTATTATCGGAGCAGGAAATCTGGCCACTCAACTGGCTTTAGCACTGACAGAAAAGGGAATTCAGGTAAAACAGGTATTCAGCCGGAAACTGGAATCGGCATCTGCGCTGGCCGAAAAAGTAAATGCGGCATTTACCAACGACTTATCTCAACTTCTCCCTGAAGCTGATTTGTATATTGTTGCCGTTAAAGACTCGGCCATTCTGGAAGTGCTTGAAAACCTCCAGATAAAAAACGATCAGCTGATTGTGCACACCGCAGGCAGTGTTCCTATGAGTATTCTCGACGGATTCAGTAACAGCTACGGGGTGTTCTACCCTCTTCAAACTTTCTCAAAAAGCCGCAAAATCGATTTCAGTACTATTCCCATTTGCATTGAGGCCAGTCATCCGTCAACCTATATGGCACTCGAAAAACTGGCTGGAAGACTTTCCTCATCGGTTAATCAAATCAATTCCGACGAACGAAAAACCCTGCATCTGGCAGCTGTTTTTGTCAACAACTTTGTCAATCATTTTTATGCAATAGGTGCCGACATTCTCCATGAGAAAAAACTCGACTTCGGTCTTTTAAAACCCCTGATTCTGGAAACAGCCGAAAAAGTTCAGAAACTTCAACCTTCGGCAGCCCAGACTGGACCGGCAAAGCGATACGACCAGGGCATTATTTCTGCTCAATTAAAAATGCTTCACGACAAACCCGAATACCAGAAAATCTATAGCTTTGTCACCGAAAGCATTTTTCAGTTACAGCAAAAGCACGACCATGTTCTTTAAAGAAAAACTTAAAAACGTAAAAGCCTTTATTTTCGATGTTGATGGTGTTTTGTCGCTGGATACTTCGCCACTCGACGAAAGCGGCGACCCGGTACGAACAGCCAATGTAAAAGACGGATTCGCAATCAGGTATGCGCTTACAAACGGTTTTCAGATTGCCATTATAACCGGCGCTAACACGCAACGGGTAAAACTTCGGTATAAAAAGCTGGGCGTTGAGCACATCTATCTAAACTCGTTTAACAAAACCGAATGCCTCGACGACATCCTGGCAAAAACCGGCCTGCAGAAAGACGAAATCCTGTATATGGGCGACGATCTGGTAGATTACTCCATCATGAAAGAGGTTGGAGTACCCACTTGTCCTGTCGATGCCGTTCCCGAAATCAAAGCCGTTTCACTGTACATTTCCGACAAAAAAGGTGGCGAAGGTTGCGTGCGCGATGTAATTGAGCAAGTAATGCGTTCGCAGCAAAAATGGGCCGGACAGGAAATTAAAGGCATTAAAGCTGATTAAAAATAAGTTCGAAGTGCCTAAAATTCAACTCCGGACTTTGATCTTCGAACTCCGAACTTTTAGTTTATGTTTCTCCAAAATCTTGAAAAATACGAAGTCATTCTGGCATCAAAATCGCCGCGGCGTCAGCAATTACTGCACGATCTGGGTCTGAATTTCACGGTTCAGTCGATGGACATTCCTGAAGTTTTTCCGGAAAACCTAGGAATGACCGAGGTCCCCGTTTATCTGGCCGAATTGAAAGCCGAAGCTTTTCGCCCGCAACTCAAAGACAATCAACTGGTAATCACTGCCGACACCATTGTTTGGCTCGATGGCCATGTTTTAAACAAGCCTGCCGATTACGACGAAGGGTTTCGCATGTTAAGCGATTTGTCAGGAAAAAAGCACCAGGTTATTACGGGCGTGTGCCTGCTTTCGGCCAGCAAAAAGATTTCGTTTTATGCCTTGACCGACGTTTGGTTCAAGCCATTAACCGCTGAAGAAATTCATTATTACCTTGAACATTATCAACCTTACGACAAAGCCGGTGCGTACGGCATTCAGGAGTGGATTGGCTACGTGGGCATCAACCATATCGAAGGCTCATTTTTCAATGTGATGGGTCTGCCGATTCAAAGTGTTTACGAGCATCTGAAAACGTTCTGAGGAATTCCGCAAAAAACAATTTACAGTGCTTAAAAGCAGCACCACCTCCTTACAATCGTTTGGCAGATAAACTGTAATTTGGCAGTCGCAATTCGAAAATAAAAGATTAACAACAACATTTACGAATGAAACTTGTCCAACTTTTACTCATCCTGACTCTTGCTTTTTTCCTTTCGCAGCTTTCCAGCTGCAAATCGGGAACTCCTAAAATCGGCGTTCTGATTCATGGTTACGACGACGAACGATGGGTAAAGGATAAGAATTACCTGGTTGACGACCTGACCAAAAGAGGTGCCGAGATTTTACTGGAAGTTGCCGGCAACGATCAGCAGAAACAGATTTCACAGGCCCGGTCGATGATTGACAATGGAGCACAGGTGCTGATTGTAATTTGTATTAACCAGAACGAAGCCGCGAAAATTGTTGAAATGGCCCACGAAGCCAATGTAAAAGTCATTGCTTACGACCGACTCATCAACGGATGCAAACTCGATTATTATATCACCACAAACAGCATCAGGGTTGGCGAACTTCAGGCCTCTTATCTCACTTCACTGAAACCTTCGGGCAAATATGCTTTGATTTGCGGATCGAAACACGACGACAATTCCATGAAGCTTTTCCTTGGACAAATGAAAGTTTTGCAGCCCTTTATGGAGAGAGGAAACATTCAGCTGGTGTACAGCGAATTTACCGAAGACTGGAGCACAACACAGGGAACTTTACACACCAACCGCATACTTGAACAGAACAAGGATTCGATTACAGCAATTATTGCCGGAAGCGATGCTATTGCTGACGGCGTACTCGCTGCGTTAAAAGGCAAAGGGATGGCCGGGAAAATTATGCTGGCCGGACAGGATTGTGAACTCGACAATGTGAAAGAAATAATCAACGGCAACCAAACCTGCGACATTCTGAAACCACTCAAGGAAATGGCTTCAATTACCTCTGAAATTGCAGTATCGCTTGCACTTGAAAAACCTTTAAATATGAAGTTCACACACGAAAGCAACGGAAAAGCATTGGTCAATTCAATCCTGCTCGATCCTGTGGTTGTTAATAAAAGTAACATCGAGAAGACCGTTGTTGCTTCCGGATTTCACAGTGCCGAAGAATTGCGTAAGTAACTTTCCAACTATTTGATAGACCTGTTTTGCTTATTTTTCTGCAAATCGATATTTTAACCAAATTCTATGACAAATTCTGAGCATTTGGTTTAATCATATTATTATTTTTGGCTTTCGAAAAAAATACAACGGAATGCTCAGAAAAAATATTCTCCTCGCCTGTTTCATGTTGATTGCACTTCTGCCTGCTTTTGCTAAAGAAGGCATGTGGATTCCAACATTGCTCAATAAGTACAACATCGAAGAAATGAAGCAAATGGGCTTCAGGCTCTCGGCCGAAGACATTTACAGTGTTAATCAGGCAAGCATGAAAGACGCCGTGGTACTGTTCGGAACCGGATGTACCGGGGAATTAATTTCGGGAGACGGCTTGCTGATTACCAACCACCATTGCGGATTCGATGCTATCCAAAACCACAGCACGCTCGAGCACGATTACCTGACCAATGGATTTTGGGCAAAAACCCGGCAGGAAGAACTTCCCAACCCCGAATTGAGTGTTCGTTTCCTGAACCGGATGGAAGATGTCACCACGCAGATACTGGCAGGAACTGAAAACCAACCTAAAGATTCGGTTACGGTAATCATCAACCGGAACACAAAGAAAATTACGACAAAGGCATCGGAAAAAGGAAGATATGAAGCAGCCGTACAACCACTGTTTTATGGCAATCAGTATTTCCTGTATGTTTACGAAGTTTTTTCTGATGTCAGACTGGTCGGCGCACCACCTTCATCGGTCGGAAAATTTGGTGGCGATACCGATAACTGGATGTGGCCACGCCATACCG
The DNA here is from genome assembly GCA_963678915.1 of Prolixibacteraceae bacterium. Classification (GTDB taxonomy): domain Bacteria; phylum Bacteroidota; class Bacteroidia; order Bacteroidales; family Prolixibacteraceae; genus Aquipluma. The sequence goes on along the minus strand of OY787458.1, from coordinate 3,249,367 downwards.
GCGACTTCTCTTATTTCAGGATATACGCCAACCGCGACAACCAACCAGCCAAATATTCGCCTGACAATGTGCCTTACAAACCAAAGAAATTCTTCAAAATATCGATCAAAGGCATTCAGCCCAACGATTTTACGCTGGTATTTGGTTACCCCGGACGTACACAGGAATACCTGCCATCGCAGGCCATTCAGCAAATTATGGAGCAGGGCGATCCGGATAAAATTAAAATCCGCGATATAAAACTTGGCATTCTTGCTGCCGACATGGACAAAGACCCCAAAGTCAGGATTCAGTATGCCGCCAAATATGCCAATACCAGCAATGCCTGGAAAAAATGGCAGGGCGAAGTAAAGGGGCTGAAACGTCTGAATGCCATTGACGCCAAGCAGAAATCGGAAAATGAATTTAAAATCTGGCTTGCAACTAGCGCCGACCGGAAAAACCGCTACGGCGAGGTTTTACCTGCTTTCGAAAAACTATATTCACAGCTTGCCCCGTTTACCAAAGCCAACGATTACTACTCTGAAATCGTGTTGCGCGGAACCGATATCTTCAATATCGCTGCATTTTTCGAAGCTATTGATGCGCGCTGGTCAACTTTTTCACCTGCCGATCAGCAAAAAATACAGAGTTCGATCGGATCAAAACTCGACGAGTATTTCAACGAATACAATCAAAGCACCGACGAAAAAGTTTTTGCCGCATTGATTCAGTTGTACGCCAAAGAAATGTCACCTGAATTTCTTCCGGAAGACTTCAAAATCCTGATGAGCAAAACCAGCAAGGAAAATCTGATCGCCAGGATTTACAGTAAATCTATATTTGCCAACCGTGCGAAACTGGAACAAACCACAGCTGGACTCAATGCAAAAAAACTGAAAACACTGAGCCAGGATCCAATTTTCAAAATCTTCAGGAGTCTGAAAAAGCATTTCGAAATGACAGTTGAGCCAACCTTCAATTCGCTTCAGAAACAAATTGACGCCACAATGAAAACCTACACTGCCGGAATCATGGAAATGAAGCAGGGACTTGCGTTGTGGCCCGACGCCAATAAAACACTGCGCGTTGCCTACGGAAAAGTTGAAGGTTACGAACCGATGGATGGCGCGACATACGATTATTATACCACCATTGAAGGTATTATGCAAAAAGACAATCCGGCCATTTACGATTATAATGTCCCGCAAGCGCTGCGCGATTTGTACCACAAAAAAGACTACGGACGGTATGGCAAAAACGGTCAGCTGAATGTATGCTTCACTGCATCGAACCACACTACCGGCGGAAATTCGGGCAGCCCGGTAATCGACGCCGACGGAAATCTGATTGGTGTTAATTTCGACCGCTGCTGGGAAGGAACCATGAGCGACCTGATGTTCGATCCCGACCGCTGCCGCAACATTGTTCTCGATATCCGGTATGCCCTTTTCATCACCGACAAGCTTGGCGGCGCAGGTTATCTGATTGATGAAATGAAAATCGAAGAATAACCTATCCTGAAGACTGGCTTGATATGTATTATTCAGGAAAGACCGGAAAAACCACGGGAACATTATGCTTCTGAAAAATCTCAGGAACTACTGTTCTCAGGGACTATTTTTGTTTCTGGCGTTGTTCATTCTGTTTTCAGAAGGAGCCGAAGCGCAGGAAGCGGCGACCGATTTCGGTTTATTTAACGACGATTTGTTGGTAACCGAGGTTAATCCGATGCATGCATTCGGAATATTTACGTTCAACACTCCGTTTTACCTCGGCACTTTCAAAAACACAGGGAATAAATTCTCGCTTGGCTATTCGTTTGGGAACACCTGGCACCCACAATCGACCGTTTATTATCCGCTGAACCTTACCGCCGAACAAAAGCTGGAAATAAATTCGATGTACATCACCGACCGGCCCGAATACTTCGGAAAGCAAGGCATTCAAACCCGGCAAAAAACATTTTCGACCGACGGAGTCATACAAAACCTGAGTTTCACCTATCTGATGCAACTCGCAAAAAAAGGATCATTCATTTTTAAACTGAACGCGCATTTGCTTTCAGGAGGTGGTTTCCCGTTGCATTATTTAGCCAGCGATAAGTTTATCGAGAAGTTTCATACCAAAGTTGGCCTTGAAGATAATTTCGGACGAAAGCTATTTGCCTTCAATCAGGCACAAATTCAATATACCGACGAAAACGGGAAACAAATCAACCTTAAAAAAGGAGACATTTTCCCCGGAACATTCGATATCAATTACTACCATCCGGTTTGGCAAAAAGAAAGAAGAGCATCTTCCTATGCCATTCAGGCGGGAGCACATCTGACGGTTCCGCTCAACAAGTTTTATCCGGAAGTGGCGGGCGGAATATCCACTGGACTGCTGTTCCGCAAAAGAATATTCCCGCGCTTTTACACCGATCTGGCCGGAGATTGCTCTGCCAGCTATTATAAATTGCTCAGTCTGGGCAGTTCAATCAATTTAATTGACCGCGATATCCGCATTTCTGCCAAATCGTATTTGATGTTCAACTTTGTTTCGAAACGTAACCGGGTATTCGGATTTGGTTTGGTAAACAATTACCAGGATGCATTTCTGAAAGGTTATATTTTTTGCGACACCCAGGACGAATATCAGAACCTGGGCATTTCGTACCTGAAAGCCGGCGATCTGTGGGACGGATCTATTGTGAAAGAGCCGGTCAGGTTATCGAAACTCACGGCCGCATCCATGTATTTCTTCTCCATAAAATCTTACTTGTTACTACGCTTTACCGGGAAGAATTCAGAGTTCATATTTACCGCCGGCGAAGACTACCTGGTAGTAAATAACGCTCCCGACATCCAGTTCGGACTTCAGTATATCCGCAGGTTCAACTGGTAATTAGTCGCAAAGCACACAAATGTCTTTTCGTGGATTGATCATCAGAACGGACATAAAACCAGCTCGTCTGATTATCTTTTTCTCCGGAAGTCCTATCAGCAAATCGAGCAGCGAAATGGCACTACTTCCCGAGAAAATCATTACATCGCCTTCCAGTTCATTTGCCCTATCCAGGGCTTCATCACAAATTCCCCAACTTGTAGTCCGGCCTTCAACAACGTGAAAACGAACATGCAGGCTGGAAAGAAATTTCTGAAAAAACTGCAGGTTGCGGGCAAGTTTTGTAGCCTGTTCGCGCTCGGTTTCGTGCGCATAAATCAACTGAACCTGCGACCGGTTAAATCGCCCGAAATACGAGGCCCAGAGCGATGTTTCTTTCGAAGCTTTCCGAAAATCGATAGGCACCAGCACATTTTTGTAGCTTAAATACCTGGGCTCTTCACCATTCACAAACAGAAATGCAATACTGCTTTGCCTGAATGCTTTCATTGCCCAACTGACGTCGGCATGATGAAGCACAACCAAAACGGCCTCGTACTCATCAACCAGCTTTTGCATATTCCCGTGCAGCGATTTCTGAAGCAATAACCACGATACTTCGAGGCTGGGCAGGGTCGATTTCAGCCGTTGCGAAGTCTGGATCAACTTTTCCTGAAACTGTGTTTTCTGCTCCACATTTTTCCATATTGCAGTTAAGCAAAGCTCTTTTTTCAGCACATCGGCCAGGCGGGCGCCATGCACAACAACCTCTTTCATCCGTTCGGAGAAGTCGCAGATCACTATAATTTTTTGTACTGAAGAACCTGACATTAGCTTTTAAGAAGATATTTGATTCAAACGTTAAGCTGTTTTAGTAACCTATGAAACAGCAACCGAAATACAAAACCTAAAGTTGGAAACACTGTTTATACAAACATAACTCATTTTTTCCGGATGACGAACATCGCGGAAATACAGGTAAAAGTCAGTTCCTTCAGAAATTGCTTTTGCTAACTTTGTTTCGAATCAAAAACATGGCCGATGATAACACGCGAATTGATTGCTCCCAAAAGCATTGTAGTAGTAGGCGCTTCAAACAATACAACCAAGCCAGGTGGCAAACTCCTGAAAAATCTGATCGACAATCATTATAAAGGCGAACTCTTTGTCGTCAACCCCGGATCGGACGAGGTTCAGGGAATAAAAGCCTATCCTTCGGTAAGCGATTTACCAGCGGTTGAAATGGCGGTTCTGGCCATTCCCGCGGCTGCTTGCGTCGATGTGGTTGAAGTACTTGCAACACAAAAAGGCACCAAAGGATTCATCATCATCTCGGCCGGATTCAGCGAAGAAAGCGAAGAAGGACGCCAGCTTGAACAACAGATTGTGAAAATCTGCGAGGAGAACAATGCGTCACTTATTGGGCCAAACTGCATTGGGGTAATCACCTACGCACACACCAGCGTTTTTACCACGCCAATTCCCAAACTCGAGCAAATGAGCTGCGACCTCATTTCAAGCTCGGGAGCAACTGCCGTTTTCATCATGGAATCCGGTATTCCGAAAGGGCTCCACTTTGCCAGCGTTTTTTCGGTCGGAAATTCGGCACAGAACGGCGTGGAAGAAGTGCTCGAATTCATGGACGAAGTATTCAATCCGGCAACCAGTACCCGGGTAAAACTGCTTTATGTCGAAAGCATCAAAAATCCGGATAAGCTGCTGAAACATGCCTCGTCGTTAATCAGGAAAGGATGTAAAATAGCGGCCATCAAAGCCGGAAGCAGTGAAGCCGGGAGCCGGGCAGCCGCCTCTCATACCGGTGCCATGGCCAATTCCGACCTGGCTGTTGAAGCGCTGTTCCGCAAAGCCGGAATTGTGCGCTGTTACGGCCGCGAAGAATTGACCACCGTTGCCAATATATTCCACTGCAAACCGATGAAGGGCAAACGGCTGGCTATTATTACCCATGCCGGCGGTCCGGCTGTAATGCTTACCGATGCACTCGAAAATGGCGGATTGAAGATTCCGCACATCGAAGATTGTGAGGCTAAAACACAACTCAAAAACAAACTTTTCCCCGGATCGTCGGTCGAAAATCCGATTGACTTTCTGGCTACCGGAAACGCAGAACAGTTAGCAGCAATCATTGATGCATGCGAAAACGATTTCGACAACATCGACGGAATGGCTGTTATTTTTGGTAGTCCGGGACTTTCGCCTGTGCGCGATGTATATCAGGTGCTCAACGAAAAAATGCGTACCTGCCGCAAGCCCATTTTCCCGATTTTACCGTCGCTCATCAACGTGAAAGACGATATGGCTTACTTTATTTCGGAAGGAAATGTGATGTTTCCCGACGAGGTTCTACTCGGGAAAGCCCTGACCAGCATTTTGAAAGCAGCTCGTCCTTCAGAAGAAAAAATATTCCTCGAAAACATTGATATTCCTGAAATCAGGCGAATTATTGAAGATACAGAAGATGGATTTCAGTCGCCCGAAACGATTCATCGTTTATTTGCTGCGGCTGGAATTCCAATGGTTCATGAGATTACTGTTACAAGCGAACGTCAGGCTCTTGAAGCAGCCGAAAAGCTCGGGTTTCCGTTGGTAATGAAGGTAATTGGGCCTATTCACAAAACCGACGTTGGCGGAGTTGTTTTAAATGTTCGCGATGAGGAAACCGTTCAGCACGAATTTAAACGACTCATTAAAATAAAAGACACCACTGCGGTTCTGATGGCCGAAATGGTATCCGGAATTGAATTATTTCTGGGTGCCAAATACGAAGATCGCTTCGGGCACATCATCCTGTGCGGGATGGGCGGAATTTTTGTCGAAGTATTCAAAGACATCACATCCGGACTTGCCCCTTTGACCATGTGCGAAGCCGCCTCGATGATTAAAAACCTTCGGGCCTACCAATTGGTTAAAGGTTACCGGGGGAAAAACGGGGTGAACGAGCGGAAATTTGCCGAGGTCATGGTTCGCTTATCAACGCTGCTGCGCTTTGCTGTCGAGATCAAAGAGCTGGACATCAATCCGCTTATTGGTAATGGCGACAAACTGGTTGCCGTTGATGCAAGGATAAGGATTGAAAAATAGAATCTCCCCTACCCCCACGCAGGAGGATAACTTTAGCCAATTGCTGAATGAAGCGTCAGGCTTTCCCCTTTCGGGGAAACGGGAAAGGGGCTTGCAAAAGAAGAAAGGCCAATAAACACTAAATGTTTATTGGCCTTTTATGTAATTGTAAGATCAGCGATCTTACGTTAATAGCACATTAAATACAGGAAATACGATTAATATTCAGATCTTCTGTTGCCACCAGCGCTTGAGCCACCGCCACGGTTGAAACCGCCTTTGTTGAAACCGCCGCCTGAACCGCCACGATCACCACCACGGAAACCACCACCTGAGTTGCCACCACGGAAACCACCACCTGAATTACCTCCACGGAAACCTCCGCCAGAGTTACCACCACGGAAACCACCACCACTTGGACGGCTACCTTCTTTTTTCTCTTCAGCTTTATTTACAACAATTGTCCGGCCTTCAATCTCAGCGTTATTCAGTTCTTCAATTGCTTTTTTAGCTTCTTCTTCATTAGTCATTTCAACAAAACCAAAGCCTTTTGATCTGCCTGTAGCTCTGTCTGTAATAATCTTCACGGATGTAACTTCACCGTATTCTTCAAAAATTTCCTGTAATTCGCTTTCCTCAATTTTAAAGGGAAGGCTGCCAACAAAAATGTTCATAAATAACTGTTTAAATAATGGATAAATATATTCTCCAAAAGTAGTTATATTTTGATTCAAAATACGTTTGCCTTAAGAAATTATTCGTCACGAAGCATTTTTTCAACTTTTTTATTGTCCTATGCACTAATTATTTACACCGGTCTGCGTTTTACAGCATGCCCCGCGAGGCAGGTTTCCTTCCGGCAACTCCTGAATTTCCGAAGCATTCCATACTCTCTTTAAGTCGCTAAAATCCAAATCCAATTCATCTGATTTACCTGATAAATAAACTATAAACACTAAATTTGCAGCTTCAGGAATCACTTTTTCCGACCTGCTTTATTCAAATTCAGTCTAAATTATCATTTTCTATTTTTTCAGATAATTCAGGGCATTGCTTATAATTGCTTTATATTAATGCATTTCATCTTCTACAATGAAAGCATAACCCCTAAAATACTTACAATTACAACTCTAGGACATTTGTAGTATTAGATAAAACGTTTACTTTTGGCTTCAATTCCGGATGCGGTGGACCTAGTCAATTGAAATTCATTTCATTCAGAGAATAAATAAGTTAAAAACCAAAAATCCATTAACCTGGTTCCCGCGGGAGGAGCCATCGTTTGTTGCATTATTTCCTGTCGATGCAAAACGACTATAAGAACCTGATTTTAAATGAAAAAACTACTTACCCTTTTTCTTCTTCTGAGTACCGTAATAGCTTTTGCCCAAGACAAACCCAAAGAAATTACAACCGAATTTTATGGGTTCGTTCGTTTTGAATCGTTTTTCGATTCATACAAAGGATTAAACGGTGGCAACGAGTTATTTTTTATTGCTCCCTTATACGCCGGGGTTGATGCCAACGGAAAGCACATCAACCAAACCCCAACTTATAACTTCGCGTCGATGGCTACCCGCTTTGGCGTTCGGATTAGTGGTCCGGAGATCTTAAAAGCCAAAACATCAGCCAATATCGAAGCCGACTTTGCCGGCGATTTGGGAAATAACCCTGCGCTGTTTCGCGTGAGGCAAGCCAATGCTGTTCTCTCTTGGAAAAAATCCTCACTGCTGGTCGGACAAACCTGGCACCCATTCTGGGGCGGAAAAGTATTTCCAACAGTTGCCGGATTGAATACTGGTTCGCCATTTCAGCCATTTAACCGGAGCCCCCAAGTCAGGTTCGACTATAAACCAAGCGCCAAGCTGATTCTATCGGCAGCAATGGTCGGCGAATTCCAGTATAAATCGTATGGATTCTCCAAAATCGATTCGATGGTTCCCAAGGCAATGACTTATGCAGATAAAAGCGATCTATTCAACCGCAACGCCGGAATCCCCGAATTGGTTGCCAACATTGAAATGAACAGCGGCGGCTGCACGCTGGGTGCCGGAGCCAGTCTGAAATACATTTTACCTACCTTATATACTGTAGAAGTTGTTCCGGGTAAAGACACAAAAAAATTCGTTTCCGACGATAAGGTTCAGGCTGTATCGTTTGTTGGATATGGCCAGTACGTGAAGAAGATGTTTACCATCCGTGCAAAAGCTGTCTTGGGACAAAACATGACTCACCTCAATATTCCTGGTGGGTACGGGGTAAAAACGCTCGATAAAGCTACCGGGGCAATGACATACACTCCTTACAACTCGTTTACCAGTTACATAAATGCAGTTTACGGTAAAAAATATCAGGTTGGCTTTTTCGGCGGATACATGAAAAACCTTGGAACAAAAGACGCCCTTTATAATTTCGGAAGTTCAGCCACACCATCGGTGGTTACACCCGGATTGCTTCCAAACGTTTCATCAATCTACCGTGTTGCTCCACACTTCGCACTGAATATTTCAAAATTGCGTTGTGTACTCGAATATGAACTAACCTCAGCTAAATATGGCACAGGCAATATAAACCTGAACGATGGACTTTACTCAACCAGCGTAAATGCGACTAACCACCGGGCCTTGCTGATGTTTATGTATTCTTTCTAAAAAAACTAACTACTATGTATTGGGAAAATGAACTTGAAACCCTGAAACGAAACGATCTTGAAAAGCTTCAGGCAAAAAGGCTGAAAAGTACAATTCAGTCGGCAATGAATTCACCATATTACGGAAATCTTTATAAACAATTGGGCCTGTCAGCCGACTCAATCAATACTATTTCCGATATTCAGAAATTACCCTTTACAACCAAGCAAAATCTGCGGGAGAACTTTCCGTACGGATTTTTAGGCTTGCCTACAAAAGAATTGATACGCCTGCACAGCACCAGCGGAACCACCGGAAACCCAACAGTAATTTTCCACAACCGCCACGATATTGATTCGTGGGCAAACCTGATGGCCCGCTCGCTTTATTGTGCCGGAGTACGCGATACCGATGTTTTTCAGAATATTTGCGGATATGGCTTATTCACCGGAGGGTTGGGCTTTCAGTACGGCGTTGAACGCCTGGGTTGCCTAAGTATTCCGGCCGGAGCAGGCAACAGCCCTCGCCAGATTAAACTGATGCAAGATTATGGAACTACCGTGGCTCATGCCATTCCAAGCTACCTGAATCGTCTTTATGAGGTTTTTCTCGAAGAAGGACTCGATCCGAGAAAAGATACCAAACTACATACTTTTGTGATTGGTGCTGAGCCCCATACCGAGGAACAGCGCCGCCGAATCGAAGAAATGTTCGGCGTAAAAGCATACAATTCATTCGGGTTGACGGAGATGAATGGACCGGGAGTTGCTTTCGAATGTACTTACCAAAACGGATTGCACATTTGGGAAGACGCTTACCTCGTTGAAATTATCAATCCCGAAACGCTTGAACCTGTAGCCGAAGGTGAAGTTGGCGAATTGGTAATGACCACATTAGATCGTCAGGCAATGCCATTAATTCGCTACCGCACCCGCGACCTGACCCGGATTTTGCCTGGTACATGTTCCTGCGGCCGAACTCATGTCCGCCTCGACCGCATTACCGGCCGCAGCGACGATATGTTTATTGTAAAAGGCTGCAACATTTTCCCGATGCAAATTGAAGGTGTTTTGATGAAAATTCCTGAAGTAGGCGCCGATTACCTGATAACGCTCGACACAATCGATGGAAACGACGAAATGATTATTGAAGTGGAAGTGAAAAAAGACTGGTTTAATGGCGACATTACCCGTCTGGATAAACTGACAAAAATAATCACCGCCCAAATTCGGGATGAAGTTTTGGTAAAACCAATCGTAAAGCTGGTTGAACCAAATTCGCTGCCCAAATCCGAAGGAAAAGCCGTTCGGGTAAAAGAACTCCGAAAAGCGTTAAATTCGTAAAAGAGTAACAAGACGTGAGTATCAAGTATCAAGACAGGGAATGGAAATAATAATTCATCATTAATAATTAACAACTAGCAAAATGGCATATCAGGTCTCCATATTTCTGGAAAACAAAATCGGTCACCTCGAACGGGTAACCGCAGTGCTGAAAGCTGCTCAGATCAACATTCGCACGATGAACCTCAATCACACTGCCAACGGGTGGGGAATCTTAAACCTGGTTGTTTCGAATCCGATGCTTGCCCGGCAATTACTGGTTGAAAAAGGCTTGTCGGCTGCCCTGCGCGAAATCGTTGTCATTGAAATGGTTGACCAGCCCGGCGGACTCGACGATTTGCTCCGGGAAATTGTAAAAGCCGGTGTTAATTTTACCAATGCTTATGGTCGGTCGGCATATGCCAACGAGCGGGCCTACTTTGTTATCGACACCGAAGATGTGGTTGATGCCAGGGAAAAACTTCTGCAGGCAGGATTACCCTTGTTATCCGACGAAATTATATACGGAAATTCAAAATAATTCCACTGCAGGTGGAACTCATACCTTCATAATATGATCTGGAATGAAAAAGTAGAATGTGCTACCCGCGAAGAAATGCGCGCCATTCAAACCGAACGGCTGAAAGAAACCGTTAAACGAATTTATCACAACGTACCAAGTTATCGCCAAAAAATGCAGGAAGCCGGTCTGGTTCCCGACGACATACAATCAGTTGACGATTTAAGAAAATTACCATTCACCCTGAAAACCGATCTGCGCGACAATTATCCATTCGGATTGTTTACCGTTCCGATGAGCGAAATCGTGCGCATTCATGCGTCGTCAGGCACAACGGGAAAACCGACTGTGGTGGGCTACACCCGCAAAGACCTGAATAACTGGGCCGAAATGGTGACCAGGGCACTTTGCATGGCTGGCGTGCACCGCGACGACATTGTTCAGGTAGCTTATGGCTACGGACTTTTCACCGGCGGGCTTGGACTGCATTACGGTTGCGAAAACCTGGGAGCTTCGGTTATCCCGATTTCAGGAGGAAATACCGATAAACAGCTACAGTTGATGGAAGATTTTGGCACGACGGTAATTGCCTGTACTCCATCGTATTCGCTCCATTTGGGCGAAGAGCTGAAAGCCAAAAACATAGACAAAAGCCGTCTGAAATTACGTGTCGGAATTTTTGGTGCCGAACCCTGGACCGAAAATATGCGCAAGGAAATTGAAGCCAGCCTGGGCATTAAAGCCATAGATATTTACGGATTGAGCGAAATCATGGGTCCCGGTGTTTCGTGCGAGTGCGAACATCAGACCGGAATGCACGTGATGGAAGACCATTTTATTCCTGAAATTATTGATCCGGAAACACTTCAGCCACTGCCGGCAGGCGAAATAGGTGAATTGGTTTTCACAACCATCACCAAGGAAGGTATTCCGCTGCTTCGTTACCGCACCCGCGACCTTACCCGCCTGAACTACGAAAAATGTGCCTGCGGACGTACATTGGTGCGCATGGAAAAATGCAAAGGACGTTCCGACGATATGTTGATTATCCGCGGTGTAAACGTATTCCCGTCGCAAATCGAAAGTGTTTTACTCGAAATGAGCGAAACCGCACCGCATTATTTGCTTATTGTTGAACGGGAAGGTAACTTAGACACACTGAAACTGATGGTTGAAGTTCAGGAGCAGTTCTTCTCCGACGAAATTAAACAGCTTGAAGCTTTACGTAAGAAAATTACGCATAAACTCCAGAGCACGCTCGGAATCTCGGTCGATGTGAAACTAGTTGAACCTAAAACCATTGAACGCACCGCCGGAAAAGCAAAACGTGTAATCGACAACCGTAAAATGTAGGAGGACAAAATCATGATTATCAAACAATTATCTGTATTTCTCGAAAATAAAACCGGACGACTGAACGAAGTAACCCAGATTTTGGGAAATGCAGGCATCAACATGTCAGCGTTCAGTGTAGCTGACACTTCCGAATTTGGAATTCTCCGAATGATTGTTTCGGAACCGGAAAAAGCCCTTACAATCCTGAAAGAAGCCGAATTTTCGGTACGGTTAACCGACGTGGTTTGCCTGAACAGCCCGAACGAACCCGGAGCTTTGGCCCGCGCATTGGATATTCTTTCAGCAGAAAGCGTATTTATCGAGTACCTGTACGCTTATTCGATGAACGACAAATCAGCCAATATTGTGCTGAAACCCGACAACATTGAAAAATGTATCGAAGTCCTTCAGGCCCATAAACTGGAACTGGTGAAGGCCAGCGATATGTATAAAATATAATTTAAAATTTACTTTTCCTGAACATCAGGCAGACAAAGGAAAATAAACGATTGTTTGGTTCGGTTTAAAACAGTGGAAGCCGTTAGTTTGTTATCTTTGTGATTGGAAAGACCGGAAAGGAATAACGATTTTATCTAAAATGTCCCGGCATTACCGGGACATTTTAACATTACAAAAAGATGAAAAAAGTTGCTATACAGGGAATTGCAGGTTCGTTCCACGAAGATGCAGCAACCAAATATTTTGGCGAAGAACCCATCGAAGTGGTTGAATGTAAAACCTTTAAGCAGGTATGTGAGTTAATTGATAACGACCAGGTTGACATTGCGGTGATGGCCATTGAAAACTCGATTGCCGGTAGTCTCCTCCAGAATTACCAGCTTATTCGCGACTACCACCTGAAAATTATCGGCGAAATTTACATTCATATCCAGATGAACCTCATGGTTTATCCGGGAGTCAGGAAAAAGGAAATCAAGGAGATTTATTCGCATCCGGTATCGTTTATGCAATGTGCCGAGTACCTCGAAAAATACTTTCCGAATGCCGAACGCAGAGAATTGGGCGACAATGCCAAAGTGGCCAAACTAATTGCTGACGAGAAAATTACAAATGCAGCTGCCATCAGCAACCTGCGCTCAGCAAGTCTTTATGGCCTCGAAATTATTGATAAAGGCGTTGAGTCGAACAAGAAAAATTATACGCGTTTTCTGATTCTGGCCAAACATGGAAATCCGGCCGAAGGAACCAATAAAGCTTCGCTTTGCTTTGAGGTAGGACATTTCTACGGATCGCTGGCCACAGTGCTTAATATTTTTGCCGAGAATAAAATTAACCTGACCAAAATACAGTCGGTTCCAATTATAGGTAAACCCAACGAATACTCGTTTCATGTAGATATCGAATGGGACGAGCTTCAGAATTACGAACACGCCATTCATGTCATTTTAAAAAATGTCTCAAGTTTGTCGATTTTAGGCGAGTACGTTCGGGGCGATTTAGCAATTCACAATCAATAAAACATAGGTTATGAGTAAAATTGGATTATTTTTCGGCCCGCAAAAGGGTTCAGTTCACCGTGTTGCTGAAAAAGTAAAGGCAGCTTTTGGTGAGCAAGAGGTAGAGTTGGTTGCGGTAAACGAAGCCAGTGCCGCTGATCTTGAAAAATATAACCTGATCATTTTCGGTATCTCAACCGTAGGTAAGGAAACTTGGGATTCAAACTATTCAAATACTGATTGGAGTAAATTTTTCCCGAACATCAGCAAAGTTGATTTTTCCGGAAAAACTGTAGCCATCTTCGGATTGGGCGACCACGTAACCTATTCGAGTTATTTCGTCAACGCCATGGGTGTTCTGGCCAAAGATCTTATAAAAAACGGAGCAACCGTTGTCGGTCAGGTCGATCCTGCAGGATACGAATTCGACGATTCGGAAGCTATTATCGACGGAAAATTCGTTGGTCTTCCAATTGACGAAGATTTCGAACCAGAGCTGACTGATGAACGGATTGCAAACTGGGTAAAAAGCATAAAACCCGCCTTCGGATTATAGAAATCCGGAAAACATGATAAAATACAGGTTCATTTTTTAACCCTGTTTTGTGTCAAATCAAAAGCTTTGAGTATTGCCTGCTTTCAATTTAAAATTTGGGAACCAGTTGTATTTCCGAATTACGAAACCTGTTTTGCAATACCTTGATTCTATTTGATTTATCGCAGATTCTTTACTTATTTTTACTCCAAAATTCCAGCATTCGTAGATGAACAATACACCGATACCACAGGAAATTGTAAAAAAATATATCGATCAGCTTCAGATAAAAGACCTTGGAAAAGCTTCGATTCGTGAAATTGTTGCCTTAATTAATTTCATCGAAGAGGAAAGTAAAACGAAGTTTATCCGGATGGAAATGGGCGTTCCGGGATTGCCTCCGGCAAAAGTTGGTGTTGAGGCCGAGATTAAAGCGCTCGAATCGGGAGTTGCTTCCATTTATCCGATGATGGATGGAATCAAACCGCTTAAATACGAAGCCTCGCGTTTCATCAAGCTTTTTATGGATGTTGAAATCGACCCGGCAAGTTGCATTCCAACCTGTGGCTCAATGCAGGGAACCTTTGCAGCGCTTCTTGTGGCCGGAAATGTTGACAAACAAAAGGATACCACACTGTTTATCGATCCGGGATTTCCGGTTCAGAAACAGCAAATGACCGTAATGGGTCATAAATATGCCACTTTCGATGTGTTTGATTTCCGTGGAGAGAAACTTCGTACAAAACTCGAATCGTATCTGTCGCAGGGAAACATCAATTCCATCGTTTATTCGAACCCGAATAACCCAAGCTGGATTTGCCTGACAGAAGACGAACTGCAGATTATTGGAGAACTGGCCACCAAATATGATGTAATCGTGATGGAAGATCTGGCCTATTTTGGCATGGATTTCAGGAAAAATTTATATACTCCTGGGCAACCACCTTACCAGCCAACGGTAGCGAAATACACCGACAATTACGTGTTGTTTATTTCGTCGTCCAAAATCTTCTCGTACGCCGGACAACGCGGAGCCATTATGGCTATATCGAATGCCTTGTGGAAAAGGCAATACGACAATCTTGAGGTTCGTTTTGGTAGTAAGCCTTTCGGTTTTACCATTGTTATGCAAGTGCTTTATGCTCTTTCTTCCGGAATTGCACACTCCGTTCAACATGCTTTGGCGGCCATGTTCAAAGCGGCAAACGACGGCCAGTTCAATTTTATTGAAGATGTGAAGGAATATGGACGGAAAGCCAAAATAATGAAAGACTTGTTTCTCGAAAACGGGTTTCATGTAGTGTATGAGAAAGATGGAGACGAACCTATCGCTGACGGATTTTATTTTACGATTGGTTATCGGGGAATGACCGGAGGCGAACTCCTGCAGAATCTTTTGTTTTTTGGAATCAGCGCTATTACCTTACGAAATACCGGCAGCGAAAAAGAAGGACTGCGTGCCTGCGTTTCGCATGTAAAACGAGAACAATTTGATGACCTGGAAAGCAGGCTTAAACTTTTTAACGAAACTTTCAGATAAGAAATGAATACCGGAATAAATCATCTATTTACAGAATATACCGAAACGCTCGCGCAGCTAAAGGAATTCTTTGTAAAGAAATGCCCGGTAAGCCTCAAGAAAGGAGAAGCATTTCTTGATTACGGCGATCAATCGCAAAAACTGGGAATCGTTCTCGATGGATTGCTTTATTCAACCTACGTTTCAGAAACCGGACAGGAATGGATTTCGAACTTTTTCTATCCGCCTAACCACGCTGTAATTACCAGCCACGAAAGTTTTATTTTCGGAAGAAAATCAACTGAATCAATTCGTGCTTACGAAGATTCGTCAATCATTTATATTACCAAAGTCGAATACGATTCGCTGACCTCGCAAAGCCCTCAATTGGAACATATGGTCAGGGTTATTGCAGAAGAAAGCTACATTCAGGCCTTAAAAAGAGTTTATTCATTTCAGTCGCTCACTGCATTGCAGCGTGTGAAAAAATTTGTTGCTGAAAATAGTGACCTGGTTTCAAGGGTTCAGCGACAGCATATAGCATCGTACCTGGGAATTCACCGGAATATTTTTACCCGGGTATTGCACAAGATTTGATTTCGCAACATTTGTTGCGCACCGAAGAATCAGTAAAAACTAGTTTTGTAACAACTGGCTCAGTTCCAGCGATTACAAAAACATAAATACAGACAGATCATGGCAAAAGTTATTGGAGCAGTAGTGGTTGACAACGAGGAGTGCAAGGGCTGCGGCCTCTGTGTGGTAGCTTGTCCTCAGGATGTTCTGGGACAAAACAAGCAGGTAAACAGTCGCGGATACCATTATTCGTTCATGAAAAATCCTGAAGCATGTATCGGTTGCTCAAATTGCGCAACAGTTTGCCCCGACACCTGCATAACCGTTTACCGGGTAAAACTATAGAAAGTGCGGAGTTCAAAGTGCCTAAAATTCGGAGTTGAGACTTTAGACACTCCGAACTTTTTCAACAAAATCAAAATGTAAAACAAAGAATATGGGTGAATTAAGATTAATGAAGGGAAATGAGGTTATTGCTGAAGCAGCTATCCGCTGCGGATGCGACGGCTATTTCGGTTACCCCATCACTCCCCAGTCGGAAATAATGGAAACCCTTATGGACCGCGAGCCCTGGAACGAAACCGGTATGGTTGTACTTCAGGCTGAAAGCGAAATTGCATCGATCCACATGATTTATGGAGCGGCTGCATCAGGGAAAAAAGTGATCACTTCTTCTTCAAGCCCGGGCATTAGCTTAATGGCTGAAGGAATTTCATACATTGCAGGAGCCGAATTGCCCTGTGTCATTGTAAATGTGCAGCGCGGAGGTCCCGGACTGGGAACGATCCAACCTTCGCAAGCCGACTATTTTCAATCAACAAAAGGCGGCGGACATGGCGACTATCGCCTGATAGTTCTGGCTCCATCGTCGGTTCAGGAAATGAACGACTTTGTTGAACTTGGATTTAAACTGGCCTTCAAATACCGTAATCCAGCCATGATCCTGACCGACGGAGTAATTGGCCAAATGATGGAAAAAGTAGTCCTGGCCGATTATATTCCACGCCGGACTGACGAGGAAATCAACGAAAAATATGGTTCGTGGGCAACCAATGGCCGCAAAGCCAACCGCCAACGGAATATCATTACTTCGCTTGAAATGGACTCGGGCCGGATGGAGAAAAATAACATCCGCTTTCAGGAAAAATATGCAAAAATGGAAGAAGAGGAAGTGCTGTATGAAGAAATTCAATGCGCGGATGCCGAATACCTGATTGTAGCCTTTGGTTCTTCAGCCCGAATTTGTCAGAAAGCAGTTGATGTAGCACGTGCAAAAGGCATAAAAGTTGGCCTTCTTCGCCCCATTACCCTATTCCCATTCCCTAAAAAACCAATTGCAGCACTCGCCCAAAAGGTAAAAGGAATGTTGGTTGTTGAAATGAACGCCGGACAAATGATTGAAGATGTTCAACTGGCCGCCGGATGTAATATTCCTGTAAAATATTTTGGCCGTCTGGGCGGAATTGTTCCGAGTCCCGGAGAAGTGGTGGAGGCCCTTGAACAAAAACTGATAGGAGGATAATTTATGGAACTGGCAGATATCATTAATCCAAATAACCTGGTTTACGAAAAACCAAAATTACTGACTGAAAACACCATGCATTATTGCCCAGGCTGTAGCCATGGTGTTGTGCACAAATTGTTGGCCGAAGTCATCGAAGAACTGAACATTCAGGATAAAACCATTGGTGTTTCGCCTGTAGGATGTGCCGTTTTCGCTTACAATTACATCGAAATCGACTGGCAGGAAGCTGCTCACGGACGCGCTCCGGCAGTAGCTACCGGAATTGCCCGCACCAATCCCGACAAAGTTGTATTTACCTACCAGGGCGATGGCGATTTAGCATCGATTGGTACCGCTGAAATTATGCACGCCTGTAACCGCGGCGAAAATATGGTAGTCATTTTCGTTAACAACGGAATCTACGGTATGACCGGCGGACAAATGGCTCCAACAACATTGCTTGGACAGGTAACCGCTACAACGCCAAACGGCCGCGATGCCGGTCGCAATGGGTATCCGTTAAAAATTACTGAACTGATTGCACAACTGCCCGGCACATCGTATGTAACACGCCAGTCAGTTCACACTCCGGCAACAATTCGCAAGTGCAAAAAGGCAATTTCAAAGGCATTCCAGGCTGCACTCGATAAAAAAGGAACTTCGTTTGTCGAGGTTGTTTCAACCTGTAACATGAACTGGAAAATGACACCGGTAAAAGCCAACGAATGGATGGTTGAGAATATGTTCCCATTCTATCCTCCGGGCGATTTGAAAGACGGTTCGAAGAACGACCCTGCAAGCTATACACCACTTAAAAACTAAGACAATGACTGAAGAAATCATTATAGCCGGATTTGGCGGACAAGGCGTACTTTCGATGGGCAAAATATTGGCTTATTCAGGCGTAATGGCCGATCAGGAAGTCGCCTGGTTTCCTTCGTACGGACCCGAAATGCGCGGCGGAACTGCGAATGTAACCGTTATCCTGAGTGAATCACGAATCAGTTCACCGGTTCTGAACGAATACGATACCGCAATTATCCTGAACCAGCAGTCGATGGATAAATTTGAGCCGATGGTAAAACCTGGAGGCGTATTATTGTACGATCCCAATGGAATTGTTCACCCTCCGAAACGCACCGACATTAATATTTATAAGATAGAAGGCACTCTGATTGCTGCAGAACTGGGCAATGTAAAAACCTTTAACATGGTTGTTCTGGGAGCTTATCTGAAAGCAAAACCTGTTGTAAAAATGGAAAGCGTTGAGAAAGGATTGCAGAAATCACTGCCAACCCGCCACCATTACCTAATTCCAATGAATCTTGAAGCCGTACAAAAAGGTTTTGAAAGTCTGGAATTAGTACAGGCTGTCTAATCCTGAATATTTTACCTGAAATAGAAATACCCGTCGGAGATGATCTGGCGGGTATTTTATTTATATCGTTTATAGTTGTTAGCGGATCAACTTTACCTGAGTGGCAGTAGGTCCCTTCACTCCTTTTTCAATAATAAAACTAACCAGATTGCCCTCCTTAATAGGTTCCAGTAGCTGATTGACATGCACGAAAACACTCATTTGAGTTTCTGATTCACGGATAAATCCAAAACCTTTGGTTTCATTATAAAAAGTTACCGTTCCTTTCTTCTCCGGATCAAAAGGAATATCTTCCAGACGACGGGTACTGATTTCAATATCTTCAGTTTTGATCACGTTCTTCTTCTCCGGATCTGGCGGAGTAGATGTAATCATACCATTTTCATCAACATAGGCAATCATGTCTTCGAAGTTCCCAGATTTATCGTTATCTCTGCGATCCTGCCTTTTTTGTTCTTTCTCTTTGCGTTTCTTTTCTTTTTTATTCCTGACTTCTTTCTTATTGTAAGTTTCCTGCGATCTTCCCATAGTTGACAAATTTAAAATTTATAATAGAATTCTGTAGAATCGATTAGAAAGAGAATCGCGTAAAGGATTAGGAAAATGATCCGTATCTGATTTCAATTTACTATCGTGTCTAAAAGTAATTACTTTTCTCGAACTTCAAAAATGGGAAAATAAATTCAGGTATCCCATCAAAATAATCAAGGCGGATTGAGGTACCAATGATCCCTTAATATTGCAACCCAACAGCCTTTGCACGCATGTTGACCTCCATTTTGTTCTCAGTTTATCAAGAACGGATTTCATTTTCAATTGAGGACAGTTGCTAAACAAAAAAAAAACCTTCGACTCAATGAAGAATCGAAGGTTAGTAAAAGTGGCGACGACCTACTCTCCCACAACTAAATGCAGTACCATCGGCGCTGGTGGTCTTAACTTCTCTGTTCGGAAAGGGAAGAGGTGGAACCCCACCGCAATAGTCACCTTAAGCTTTCATGGTGGCTTACGTATTTGCAACACCAAAATATTTTAAACATATCGGGAATAAACAGAAGTCGTTTCAATTAACCTGTAAACACTAGCGAAAGTCTTCGGGCAATTAGTACTACTCGGCTTTGACGTCACCGCCTTTACACCTATAGCCTATCAACGTCGTGGTCTACGACGACCCTCAAAGGAAATCTCATCTTGAGGTGAGCTTCGCGCTTAGATGCTTTCAGCGCTTATCTCGACCATACGTAGCTACTCTGCAATGCAGCTGGCGCCACAACAGATTCACCAGTGGTATGTCCACCGCGGTCCTCTCGTACTAGCAGCAGGTCCTCTCAAATTTCCAACGCCCACAACAGATAGGGACCGAACTGTCTCACGACGTTCTGAACCCAGCTCGCGTGCCACTTTAATGGGCGAACAGCCCAACCCTTGGGACCTTCTCCAGCCCCAGGATGTGACGAGCCGACATCGAGGTGCCAAACCATTCCGTCGATATGAGCTCTTGGGAATGATCAGCCTGTTATCCCCGGCGTACCTTTTATCCTTTGAGCGATGGCCCTTCCACGCGGAACCACCGGATCACTATGCCCTACTTTCGTACCTGATCGACTTGTCAGTCTCACAGTCAAGCTCCCTTGTGCCATTGCACTCTACAGACGGTTACCAATCGTCCTGAGGGAACCTTTGGAAGCCTCCGTTACTCTTTTGGAGGCGACCACCCCAGTCAAACTACCCACCACGCATTGTCCCCCGAGTAATCGGGGTTAGGTCCCAGATAAGCAAAGGGACGTATTTCAAGGATGGCTCCACGATTCCTGGCGAAACCGCTTCATAGCCTCCGTCCTATCCTACACATTACTTACCCAGGATCAATACGAAGTTGCAGTAAAGGTGCACGGGGTCTTTCCGTCCCGTTGCGGGTACTCGGCATCTTCACCGAGACTACAATTTCACCGAGCTCATGGCTGAGACAGTGCCCAGATCGTTACACCATTCGTGCAGGTCGGAACTTACCCGACAAGGAATTTCGCTACCTTAGGACCGTTATAGTTACGGCCGCCGTTTACCGGGGCTTCAATTCAATGCTTCTCTTGCGATGACATCCCCTCTTAACCTTCCGGCACCGGGCAGGTGTCAGGCCATATACATCATCTTTCGATTTAGCATAGCCATATGTTTGTGATAAACAGTCGCCTGGGCCTTTTCACTGCGGCTGGCTTGCACCAGCGCCCCTTCTCCCGAAGTTACGGGGCTATTTTGCCTAGTTCCTTAGCCATGGATCACTCGAGCGCCTCAGGATTCTCTCCTTGACTACCTGTGTCGGTTTGTGGTACGGGTTTTTAATACCTGATGCTTAGAGGTTTTTCTTGGGAGCCCTTAGGATCACTATCCGATTGCCCGAAGGCTCTCGGTACTGTCAGGTTTCAGCTCAACCGGCGGATTTACCTACCAATCTCAAAACTTACGCCCTTTAACGTACTATTCCGTCAGTACGCGGATCTTTCATCACTCCGTCACCCCATCGCAGTATTAAAAAGTATTGGAATATTAACCAATTGTCCATCGAATACGCCCTTCGGCTTTTCCTTAGGTCCCGACTAACCCTGATCCGATTAACGTTGATCAGGAAACCTTAGTCTATCGGCGAGGGGGTTTCCCACCCCCTTTGTCGTTACTTATGCCTACATTTGCTTTTCCAAACGCTCCACCGCTCCTTACGAAACGACTTCAACGCGGTTTGGAATGCTCCCCTACCAGTGACAATAAATTGTCAATTCATAGCTTCGGTGATATACTTAATGCCCGATTATTATCCATGCCCGATCGCTCGACTAGTGAGCTGTTACGCACTCTTTAAATGAATGGCTGCTTCCAAGCCAACATCCTAGCTGTCTAAGCAATCAGACCTCGTTAGTTCAACTTAGTATATACTTGGGGACCTTAGCTGATGATCTGGGTTCTTTCCCTTTTGGACGTGGACCTTAGCACCCGCGCCCTCACTGCCGGTAAGCATCTTGCAGCATTCGGAGTTTGTCTGGATTTGATAGGCGGTGAAGCCCTCGCATCCAATCAGTAGCTCTACCTCTGCAAGACTCGTAACCGACGCTGCACCTAAATGCATTTCGGGGAGTACGAGCTATTTCCCAGTTTGATTGGCCTTTCACCCCTACCCACAGTTCATCCAAGAACTTTTCAACGTTAACTGGTTCGGTCCTCCATCCCGTGTTACCGGGACTTCAACCTGACCATGGGTAGATCACAAGGTTTCGCGTCTAGCGCCACTGACTTTACGCCCTATTCAGACTCGCTTTCGCTTCGGCTCCGGGACTGAATCCCTTAACCTCGCCAGTGACGACTAACTCGTAGGCTCATTATGCAAAAGGCACGCAGTCACCACACGAAGTGGCTCCTACAGCTTGTAAGCGCACGGTTTCAGGTACTATTTCACTCCGCTGTTCGCGGTTCTTTTCACCTTTCCCTCACGGTACTAGTTCACTATCGGTCTCTCAGGAGTATTTAGCCTTACCGGATGGTCCCGGCAGATTCAGACAGGATTCCTCGTGTCCCGCCCTACTCAGGGTACTGCTAACTTGTTAATTTGTTACGTGTACAGGGCTTTCACCTTCTGTAGCCGCATTTTCCAAAACGTTCCACTTAAAATTAACTCATATATCGCAGCCCTACAACCCCAACATTGCCGAAACAATATTGGTTTAGGCTGTTCCCAGTTCGCTCGCCACTACTACGGGAATCACTTTTGTTTTCTTTTCCTCCGCTTACTTAGATGTTTCAGTTCGGCGGGTTGACCTCCAATATAATTGGATACCATTGCTGGTGGGTTGTCCCATTCGGAAATCTGCGGATCAAAGGTTATTTGCACCTCCCCACAGCTTATCGCAGCTTATCACGTCCTTCATCGTCTCTGAGAGCCTAGGCATCCTCCGTACGCCCTTATTAACTTTCTTCTATAATTATACTTACAGGTTAATCTTTAATTAACTTCTATTTATTTTTCCCAATATGTCAAAGAACTTTATCCTAATTTACATTTTACTGTAAACGGATTACGTGGATACTTATGGAATCGAACCACTTTATTTGCGCCTAACCGCTATCCTTTTCTTTCAATCTGTATTTAGAACTCTTTGTTTTTGCCTCTCGGTGGAGAATATCGGATTCGAACCGATGACCCCCTGCGTGCAAGGCAGGTGCTCTAGCCAGCTGAGCTAATCCCCCGATCTTAAATTTGAAGATTTGCTAATTTGAGGATTTGAAAATGTTTTTTCATTTTCAAATTTCCAAATTTTTTAATTTTCAAATTTTTGTAGTCCCGCCCAGATTTGAACTGGGGACCTCTACATTATCAGTGTAGCGCTCTAACCAACTGAGCTACGAGACTGTCATTTTTCAAGATTTTAGATTTTAGACTTTAGATGTTAGACTTCTGACTTGTTGCAATGTGCATCTCTCTTCAGTCTTTAGTCTTCGGTCGTCGATCTTTTTCCCAAAACTTCAATCTCTGCTATTTCTTAAATAAAAAGGTAAACAAGGTGTTTTCACTCGAATCTTAAAACCGTTTTACGTCGTAAGCTCCAGAAAGGAGGTGTTCCAGCCACACCTTCCGGTACGGCTACCTTGTTACGACTTAACACCAGTTACTAGTTTTACCCTAGGACGCTCCTTGCGGTTACATACTTCAGGTACCCCCAGCTTCCATTGTTTGACGGGCGGTGTGTACAAGGCCCGGGAACGTATTCACCGCGCCATGGCTGATGCGCGATTACTAGCGAATCCAGCTTCACGAAGTCGGGTTGCAGACTTCGATCCGAACTGAGACCAGCTTTAGAGATTAGCATCCAGTCGCCTGGTAGCTGCCCTTTGTACTGGCCATTGTAACACGTGTGTAGCCCTGGACATAAGGGCCGTGCTGATTTGACGTCATCCCCACCTTCCTCACACCTTACGGTGGCAGTCTCGCTAGAGTCCCCGGCATGACCCGCTGGCAACTAACGATAAGGGTTGCGCTCGTTATGGGACTTAACCCGACACCTCACGGCACGAGCTGACGACAACCATGCAGCACCTTGAAGAACGTCCGAAGAAGGCCACCTTTCGGCAGCTGTCGTTCCTCATTTAAGCCCAGGTAAGGTTCCTCGCGTATCATCGAATTAAACCACATGTTCCTCCGCTTGTGCGGGCCCCCGTCAATTCCTTTGAGTTTCAACCTTGCGATCGTACTCCCCAGGTGGATCACTTAATGCTTTCGCTTGGCCGCATACTGTGTATCGCATACAGCGAGTGATCATCGTTTACGGCGTGGACTACCAGGGTATCTAATCCTGTTCGCTCCCCACGCTTTCGTGCATCAGCGTCAGTAACAGTTTAGTAAGCTGCCTTCGCAATTGGTGTTCTGTGTAATATCTAAGCATTTCACCGCTACACTACACATTCCGCTTACCTCAACTGTACTCAAGCTCTTCAGTATCAATGGCAATTCTACCGTTAAGCGGCAGGATTTCACCACTGACTTAAAGAGCCGCCTACGCACCCTTTAAACCCAATGAATCCGGATAACGCTTGCATCCTCCGTATTACCGCGGCTGCTGGCACGGAGTTAGCCGATGCTTATTCATACAGTACCGGCAAGTCCCTACACGTAGAGATTTTTCTTCCTGTATAAAAGCAGTTTACAACCCATAGGGCCGTCATCCTGCACGCGGGATGGCTGGTTCAGGCTTGCGCCCATTGACCAATATTCCTCACTGCTGCCTCCCGTAGGAGTCTGGTCCGTGTCTCAGTACCAGTGTGGGGGATCATCCTCTCAGAACCCCTAGACATCGTTGCCTTGGTGAGCCGTTACCTCACCAACTAGCTAATGTCACGCATGCCCATCTGTAACCACCGGAGTTTTACCTGAAAAGCCATGCGACTCTCCAGGACTATGAGGTATTAATCCACATTTCTATGGGCTATCCCTCTGTTACAGGTAGGTTGCATACGCGTTACTCACCCGTGCGCCACTCTCATGGTATTGCTACCAATCCCGTTCGACTTGCATGTGTTAGGCCTCCCGCTAGCGTTCATCCTGAGCCAGGATCAAACTCTTCGTTGTAATTAAAAAGTTAAATATTTTCTAGCTCTTTTTGACGTTAACTCTTGTTTTATTAATTCTTGCGTAACCTTCCTTGTTTTACCTTTTCAATATTTTCAATGAACTCTTTGCCGTTTTACGGCTTTATCTGTTCACAGGTTTTACTTCCGGTCTGCCTCTTGCGAAGCGCTTTACTATATAACCTGTTTGCATTATCTTTTTTGAACTTTCCCTGATCGCTTCCTTCGCTTGTTTTGCTCGGTTGCAAACGGGGTGGCAAAGTTAAGAAGCTTTTTTATTTTACCAAAAGTTTTTTGAACTTTTTTCATTTTATTTTTTCGACCTCCGTTTCCTGAATCCCTTGTCATTACTGACTTCTTGTGATTCGTTACTCTTCGGTAACCTCGCTTCTTTCTTTCCCAGTAGTTTCAGTGAACTCGTTTTTGTTTTAGCGGCTGCAAAGGTAATCGTCTTTTCTAAACTTCCAAAACTTTTTTAAAGTTTTTTTATTCTTTTTTCAGATCCTCTTTTCACCTTTTCAAACTCTCAATCCCCGTCTCCGGCGATCGGCTTCCCTTTGAAAGCGGCTGCAAAGAAATACCCTTTTTCTGAATATACCAAATCTTTTTTTACTTATTTTAAAATTTAGTCTAAGCACCTTTTATACAACCACTTAAAGAACTTTTGCCTCACTTCCCGCATCGCTGCTTTCCCGTTTAGCGGCTGCAAATATAGACCTTCTTTTTCCATTTCTCCAAATCATTCTAAAGGTTTTTTTGAATTAATTTTAGCCGACTCTTCGGTCTTTCTGTAGATCAACATGTTAAGAAACATATACAGTCAGGAGAGAGATGAGAGATCGACTACTTTTAAGGCTAATTACTCATTTTCGTTCCGAAATCACGCCCCGAATAGCCTCAATACTTCCTCCTGGAAGTACTCCTTGCTGGTTATACTAACCAACCCAACTTCCCTCATCCAATACCTTTTTCTTTTCCTGCATGACTAATTGCAAGCAAAAGCTCTCTTCCAGAACTGCTCTAATCATATATATTAATAGTGCTTTCTGTTTGTTGTAGATCTTCAATCTGAATATACTTCGGCTTCAGGATTTAAATTCCCTTCGGCCGTTCTTTCTGTTTGCCTACTCTCAATATTATAAATAACGCAATGAGAGAAAGTGGTCTATTATCTTTATTGTAGGGATACATATATAATAGGTACCAAATTATAAGGGTCCACTTAACTTGCTTTCTTCAATAACCAGAATAGATTTAGATGAACGCAAATAGCCAGAAAGAGCTGTCGAGAATCCGAGCTGTTTATACTATAGAAAGAAGAACCAAAGGGAAGTTGCTTGTATCATATTGATTTTCTTTTACATTTGTGGCAATTTTTCAGAAAACATGAAAACAGTAAAACTCATAAAAGTCATGGGGGCTATAGCTTTGCTTCCGATTCTCTCGCAAGCAAAAGCGCCTGTATTTTCGACTGAGCACCCCGATCCAAAGCCTCATCGTATAATACGAACCTGCTGTTCGTTTGGCACCGAGATGCAGCTGTTTGCAATTCCCGGAATTAAACTGACCGAGACTACCAGCATCGAAAAAATAGGTACTCATCATTATCTGGGCGACCCAAGCGAAGAAAACGGCATTATATATTCGCGCCGGGGTGGCTTTATCGACATGGCTCATTTGCGCGACCAGTCGGACTGGACCGCCTATCTGTATTCTCAGATGCTTGAAAATAAAAAGAGCGGATCGTTGTCTATGCTGTTGGGAAGAGAAGGCGGAGAGAAAAACTTAAATGTTGATATTTCAGCTCTGTCCAACCTCGATATGATTCATCTGGCCGGCAAGATTGCCTATGATTTATCGGTATGGCACGAGATTGCAACCTGGTTTGGAGCTTCAACAATTCCTTTTGTTCCTGAACGATACTCCAGTTTCTCAATCGAAGATCCGTACTCCAATTTACTCGGAGTTACTATTGGCATGATGGCTCTTCAAAGCGAATTGCCTTATGAAAAAGCTGTAACACAAATAATTGCCAGGTATTTACACGATTTGGAAGCAGTTTCGAGTGAAACGGAAACTTTTCTTGCAATGGAAGCGGTGCGCGATATTTGGTGGACCCGAGAGAGGAAACTACCCAGCAGCAAAGTACTGATGCAACGACAACTTCAGGTTTATCCTTGCCTGAAGCCCTGGCTGGTACCTGGCTGGAACCCAAACAACCAAACGCCTTCAGAACTAACAATACCTCAGATTACGGCTGCCGGTCAGTCACTCAATCAGTTTTACCAGCTCGAATTCAAGCTGAATTACAAGTTTCCCTTTCACAAAATGTTTCCTGACCGTAAAGAACGGAGCATTACTCAAAACGATTTCGACCGCTTGCTGGCTCAGGTGGCAGTAGAATTAAACCGGAAGGAAAACCAACCACGCACACGAAAAGACAGACTTTCAAGTAATCAGAAATTTAACTCGTCGAACCAGCTATAGCCACTAATTTTCGTCGAACCAGGCTTTGCCCGGATCCGCCTTTTTGTTGTTCTGCATGCGCGACTGTAATTCGAAAGTACGAATACGGTCTTTATATAAATTGTGTGAATTCATTTTTGCCACATCCAGCGAAGCATCAGTGTTATCATCCCAACGTCGGCAAAGGTAAACGGGTTGATATACCCGACCGATCTTATATTTTCCTGAAATAGCCAGTCCCAGCGCATAATCCTCTCCATAACTTACATTGGGAACACGGATCTCGCGAAGAACAGGAGTATAAAAAGCCCGCGGTGCCCCAAGACCGTTTATTCTTAAAGCATTATTTGGCCCGTTGTCGTCGGTCCATTCACGGTGATCGACTATTCCCGGAGGAATTTCTTCAAGATTGAAATTAGTCATGCGGTAGCTGCCAATGACCATGGCGCAATTTTCCTCGTAAAACTTATCGACGATGGTTTGCAGCGTATTCTCATTAATATATAAGTCATCGCTGTCGAGTTGAACAATGAACTTTCCGCATTCCGGATGGAAGAGTGCTTCGTTCCAACAGCCACCAATTCCCAAATCTTTACGTTCCGGAATAATGTGGATCAGTTTTTCCTGGCTGGCATATTCTTCCAGAATCTTGGAAGTCCCATCAGTTGAATAATTATCAACGACAATAAGGTTAAATTTGAATGAGGTTTTCTGAATAAGCACCGACACTACAGCATCGCGAATGGTTTTCACCCGGTTGCGAACAGGAATAATCACTGTCGCTTCGTTATCAAAATCGCCCGAAAGAATAGCTTCGGGAAATGGAGCAATTAATAACGCGCCTATTTCGCGCAGATGAGCAGTGCAAACCTGTTCCATCTCGAGCTGGCGCTCGCGAGCCGACGCTTTTACATAGTCGAATTGCTTCTCGCCCGATGCCCTAGTGTCAGTTTCCACTTTGGTAAACAAGTACTCCGGAATATGAACCAGCTCACCCATTCGGCTTGCACGCAGTCTCAAGGCATAACTGCCGGCATACTTTAATGTCTCATAATTTTCGTAGCGGAACGCTTTCAGAACCTCGGATCGGTAAAACCGAACAGGGCCAAAATTAAAATCGTCGCGCAGGCTTCCAAGCTGATAATCGATTACAGGGTATGGAGAGAGCACTCCTCCTTTTGATTCCATATAATCGGCATAAACCATAGGGGCATCTGTAAATTCAGCCACCTGCACCAACCGCTCGATTGCTCCTTGCCCAACTTCGACTGCCGAATTATCCAGGGCAAGCATTGCAAAATCGGCATGGAGCATTTTGGCAATCAGCCGCACCGTAGAGCACGAATTATTTTCTTCAACAACAACAACCTCGCAATTATTTAATTGGAGCTGATTCTGAGCCAAAACATATACCCGGTT
Organism: Prolixibacteraceae bacterium; assembly: GCA_963678915.1. GTDB lineage: Bacteria > Bacteroidota > Bacteroidia > Bacteroidales > Prolixibacteraceae > Aquipluma. The sequence continues at coordinate 3,220,670 of OY787458.1, read as the reverse complement.
CACCAGCGATGATTCCCGGCATTGATCAACCAATTTCTGTGTTGAAGAATGATCAGAATAAACCAAAAAACAATCAACATTTAGACTCATAATCAACTTACTTTATAGTTTAATCACTTTCACTTTACTTACTTCGCTTTCGTTGTGAAGGCGATCAACCGCAGATACCCGTATTTCGTATTTTCTCTGTAATTTACGAGAATTTGGCTTAAATTCGATGCTTTTATGCTTAGTAATAGTGAAAATATTTTCAGGATTTCTTGCATCAAATTGTTGCCCTACAGGATTTAAATAAACTACAAAATTTATGGTTTTATCCATCTCCTCATTCGCTTTTGCTGCTTTCCATTTTAATTTATGTCCACGTTTTTTAAAGCGCTCCGGAGTTGCGGGTGCTTTGCTGTCAATCCAGGGCATTTGCGGCACCAATGCCTGATATTTATACAGTTTATCTCGTAACGTTTGGTCGAATCCAAACAAATCACGCTTAAAATGTACACTGCTGTAAAAAGCGCTTCCTCCAAGCCGCGGAATTTCCCGAATAATCTGAATTTGTCTGACCAACTGGTCCGGGTCTTTCCAGTCGGGAACTGTTGAATTGGCTTCGAGCTTGTAAACTGCCTGGCCAATATACATTGCCCGATTATAACTATGGTCGGCCCACCATTTTGCAAGCCTCAGAAAATCGACCGAAGGATGGCCAATTTGCCAGTATAGCTGCGGCAAACAATAATCAATCCATCCGTTTTTCTGCCATTTCAAGATGTCAGCATATAAATGGTCGTAATTAGTTGTTCCCGCAGTAGTTTCAGAACCTTCAGGATCATCGGCCTTATTGCGCCATACACCAAACGGACTAATTCCAAACTTTACCCAGGGCTTAGTTTTTTTTATATTTTCAGAAAGACTTTTAATCAGCAGATCAACATTATCACGACGCCAATCGGCTTTCTTTTCAGGCATGAATCCACGATTGAACCTAGCAAACGAGTTTTCATCCGGAAAATCTTCTTTCAGCGGATATGGATAAAAATAATCGTCAAAGTGAATGGCATCAACATCATATCTCGAGACAATATCATTGACAACCTTAACTACAAACTCGCGTGCTGGTGGCAATCCCGGGTCGAAGTAAAGTTTTCCGCCATAATTCACAATCCATTCCGGATGTTGAAATGCAATATGGTTTCCGGCCAACGGTTCACTGGCATTCTGCGAAACCCTGAAAGGATTCAACCATGCATGAAATTCCATATTTCGCTCGTGGCATTGCTCAATCCAAAACTTTAAAGGATCGTAAAACGGATTGGGCGCCTTTCCGGCAGTACCTGTCAAGTACCGCGACCACGGCTCCAACTCCGAAGGATAAAAAGCATCCGATGCAGGTCTTATCTGCATAATAATGGCATTCATTCCATTCTTTGCGTGCAAATTCAAAATATCAATGATTTCCTTTTTCTGCTGCTCGGTTGTAAGCCCAGTTTTCGATGGCCAATCGATATTATTGACCGTTGCCACCCAAACAGCCCGAAATTCGCGTTTAGGAGCCTGAGCCCATAAACCCAATGGCAAGAACAGAATGAATACAAACAGATATCGATGCATGACAATGAATTAAATCATAAGACAAAATACGCTTATCTGGGCAAATACTTGTCATAAATGCGGAAGTTTTTATTAAGATCTCGTTGTTGAAAACATTTCCATAGCCCTCACTTTCCTATTCCTTTTGTTCTTTAAGCACGAATGCAGTTTTTCCCTTTAATCGCTGACAAAGATCATTGGATTCTTAACTGTGAAAATCGCTATAAAACAGCCTAACTTTCAGCTGACATTTGTACTTGGGAAACGCCAGATTCGCTTATCGACTGGTTTCCAACAACTTTCAAATTGTAAAAAATACCTAAATTATTAAGCTTTCAACGAATAGAGATTTGGAGGATTCTTATTTTTTGGTATCTTTGCCGCGTTCATTTCGTAGAAATGATTTGAGTGACAATTAATGTTTAAAAATATAATACACTTGGCAAACCAAAATACTGCTTTAATGGTTACTTAGGTAGCTTCTACAAAGCAGATCGTTTTGGTAAGCTCATGGTTTATTAGGTTTAGTTGGTTTAGGTTAGTTTCCCGTCGTAACGGGTGAAAAGGCTGTCAGAGGACAGCCTTTTCTATTTTACTCAAGCCATCAGATATTTTGGTCATTCCACTCTTACCATACTTTATTCATATTTGCTCAACCACCTTAAATTTCTGTCAATCCAGAGATGCAACGACTCAAAAGAAAAAGATTGTCTGATGAAATAGGTCTAATCATCAAAATAAAGTGAAATTTCACACTCAAAGCAACCAACAACTTTATAATTAATTGAAAGAAAATCATTACCTTGCAGATGAAAATATTGAAGTGACCCTGTTTGCAAGGAAAAACTTCGATAAAAAGGGTAATTCTTAGGTACTGTTTTGCGACGTGAAAAAACCATAAATAACCTCTTATTACTTGTGAATCTACATTTTTCAATGCAGAGGAAGGTAATTTTAACTAACTGATATGGAAAAGGGAAACCCTGCTTATGAAAGAGAGGGCAAAGCAATTATGGACTTTGAGAACATGATTACTGAAGGCCGGGGAGTTGCCTCCGAAGGTACTTCTTTTATAAATCCCGAAGAATATCAAAGTATTATTGACCTGTCTGTTGTTGGAATCTTAATTGGCGACGGTACCGGTAAAATCATAAACTGGAACAATGCACTCGAAAACCTTACCGGAATCAAGCAATCCGATGCATTAGGATTACATATCTGGGATATACACTATCAATTATCTCCCCAAGAATTTAAGACACCTGAGTTTTTTGCCATTCTCGAAAAAAGAATGCTGGGTATTATCAATGAATCCGGCTACTGGAAACGACAAATTTACGAGCAGAAAATGACCCATAAAGATGGCACCGACATCACTGTTGAAATATCGACCTTTGTTACTGCCTCATTCAACGGCGACCTGATTGTGGTGACTCACCGCGATATCAGTTCTCAAAAGAACTCAGGAATGTCACTGACCTTGCAGAACGAGGCTCTTTTCAAACTCAACCAGTTTGCCATCGAGTTGTCTAAATCATCATTCGAAGATGGTCTTGAGGCTATTGTCACCAAACGCATCAAAGAGTTTACAGGCGCCATTGGTGCTATTTTCTCGGAGTACAATCCTGAAAACCGCACCCTGACACCCAAACATATTGAGCTGGAACCAGGCTTGCTTGAAAAGATTGTCAACCTGCTCGATAAACATGTACATAAAATATACACTACCATAAGCGATTACGCCCACCACGAACTCACAAATAATACGGTTAAATTTCTTAATTCCCTATCCGAAGTTCATTCCGGAACAATACCTCATACTGTTGGATTAACCGCACAAGCCATATTGAAAGCTGATCACTTCATTGAAGTTTCCTTCGTGGTTGAAGGAAAGCTTTATGGTACGTCCATTTTGGCTTTAGGGAAACATCATCTCGATCCATCGGCAGAAATACTTGAAAACTTTGTTTCGCTGGCGGCAGCTTCTTTGCGCCGGAAACGTGCAGAAGATGCGCTTAGCAAAAGTGAAGAAACCTTGCGCACAATTACTGAGAATGCGGCCGACATCATCATGAAGCTCGATAACGACGGAACTATACTTTACACTAGCAGGGCATTTCCCGGATACAACAAAGAAGCCGTTATAGGCAAGAACTTTTGCGACTGGACAGCTACAGAATATCATTCAACCATGCTGAAAGCTCTTGAGGACGTTTTTAGCAAGGGAATTTCGCAAACCTATCACACCAGGGCATTAGGCGCTAACCACGAAATCAGGTGGTTTCAGTCGCACCTTTCTCCGGTTATAGTTGATAATGAAGTGAAAAATGCCGTTTTAATTTTAAGCGACACTACCGACAAAAAACAGGCAGAAGAAGCTCTTAAGGAAAGTGAAGAAAACTACCGTGTAATTGCGCAATCAACCATCGACATTATTTTTGTTATCGACAAATACGGCAAAAATTTATTCTTCAACAACGTAGTTGAAAAAATACTGGGATACAAAGTTGAAGATTTGGTCGGACGACCATTTACCGACTTTCTTCCGAAAGATTTCGTTCCGGCGTATTATATGCAGCTTGAGAATATCTTTGTACACAAGCAAATCAGTAATTTCACTACGCAGATTTATCACAAAGACGGATATCTGGTCGATGTTGAGATTAATGTAAAACTCATTAAGCTGAAAGGCGAGTTTGTAGGACAAGGAACAATCCGCGACATCAGTGCAAAAAAACGGGCTGAAGAAGAATTAAAAAACAGTCTGAACAGAAACATGGCACTTTTGGGTGCTATTCCCGATTTAATGTTTGTATTTGATTCAAACTGCAAAATTGTTGATTTTCATTCCGAGTCTCACGATCAATTGCTTGTAACTCCCGAGCTTTTCCTCGGAAAGCTCGTTGAAGAAATACTGCCTCACGAAGTTGTGGTTATTACACGTGAAAAGGTTGCTGCAGTTCTAGCTACCGGAAATGCTGACTATTCAACCTACGAACTTATGATTGCCAGCGAACTTAAGAATTTCGAATCGAGATACGTACCCTGCGGCAACACCGAAGTCCTTTCCATTGTCCGTGATATTACCGAGCGAAGAAAAGTTGAAGAATCGTTAAATGTAGCGATTGAAAGTTATATGGACGTATTCAATTCGGTTTCAGAAGGAATTTACGTGCTCGACGAATCGGGAACATTTATTGATGTGAATAAAGGTGCTGAAAAAATGTACCAATACACCAGGGATGAGCTTATCGGACAAACTCCTGAGTCGATTGGTGCTCCCGGAAAGAATAATCTGGATGAAATCCGGAGCTTTTTTAAGAAAGTTTCGGCAACCGGAGAACCGGCATCATTTAATTTCTGGGGAGTCCGAAAAAATGGAGAAACATTCCCGAAAGAAGTATTCGTTAACAAAGGCAAGTATTTCGGTAAAGATGTGCTTATTGCCACTGCTCGCGATATCACCGAAAAAAACCAGGCTGAAGAACGTATTCGTGCTAAAAACGAAGAGTTGTTAAAATCGAATGCCGAAAAAGATAAATTCTTCTCGATTGTTGCCCACGATTTACGAAGCCCGTTTGCCGCTTTCCTTGGACTTACACAAATGATGGTTCAGGATTTACCCAATTTAAAGCTCGACAATATTCAGGAGATTGCCCTGCTGATGCGTGAATCGGCAACCAACCTGCACCGTCTGCTCGAAAATCTGTTGGAATGGTCGAGGCTTCACCGCGGATTAATCGCCTTTAATCCTCACCATTTTGTATTGCTCGAAAGAATAAAAAACGGGCTGCAATCGGTTCAGGAAATTGCAACGAACAAAGGAGTTGAAATTACAGTCAATATCCCGGAAGAAATGGTTGTTTATGCTGATGAAAACATGTTCGAATCGACCATCCGGAACATATCGACCAACGCAGTTAAGTTTACCGAAAAAGGTGGAAAAGTATTGATTTCGGCCCAGGCCAATAACAACGGAGCTACCGAAATTACTATAAAAGATACGGGCATTGGTATGCCAAACGATATGATTAGCAAGCTTTTCAAAATTGATGAACTAAACTGTCGCCAGGGAACAAATGGAGAACCAAGCACGGGGCTCGGACTGATCCTTTGTAAAGATTTTATCGACAAACATAACGGCGACATTTGTGTCGAAAGTTTCGAAGGAATGGGCAGTACCTTCCACCTCACATTTCCGAACAAAAACAGCAGCAAGCCAGCCCAGGCTTAAAACCACTTTCTTCTCTTGAAATAGACCACCAAACCCAGGGTAATGGCAATCATCAAAAGCCAGAAATAATAGTATCCATATTTAAAGTGAATCTCCGGAAGATTATCGAAATTGGTACCATAAATTCCGGCGACAAAAGTAAGCGGGATAAAAAATGCAGAGAAAATGGTCAGCACTTTCATTATTTCATTCGCTTTGCCTCCCATATTGGCATGGTAAATATTCATCTGATCGTTCAGCAGCATCTGGTAAATCTCAACGGTTTCCGACGCCTGCATAACCAGATCGTTTAAATCGTTAAAGTATTTCAGGTTATCATCGGCAATAAAACCCGATTCATTTTCAACTAAATGGTGCACAATTTCTTTGACTGGCCTGATGTTCTTTCGCAAAAAATTAACTTCTGTTTTGTGCTTGTACATCACCTGCATCAGGTTTTTAGGCTGTTTGTCAGCAAAAATACGGGTCTCGGTTTTCTCAATCTGGTCGCCCAGCTTTTCAATATTAATCAGGTAATTATCTACAATAGTGTCAAGTAAAACATAGGCCAGGTAGTCAGCACTTTTCCGCCTGACCCGCCCCGCACCCTTTCGTATGCGGTCTCTGATCGCTTCAAAATGCTTACCCTCCTTCTCCTGAAGCGTAATCAGGTAATTATCGTCGAGGATGAAAGAAATCTGATCGGCATGAAGTTTATTGCTGTTCTCATCGTAATCGAGCACTTTCATGATCACAATCATCAGCTTGTCGGTTTCAGTAACTTTAGGCCGCTGCCCGGTATTGAGCATATCTTCAAGAAGCAATGTATGAATGTCGAACAACTCGCCCAGCTTTTTAATCAGCGCGGCATCATGCAGCCCATAAATGTTTATCCAGCTGACACTATTCTCATTGAGATAAGGCAGGCATTCCTCCAAGGTTTTCGGTTCCAGTTCGATAATCTTTTCAGGAGTATAATCAATAAACCGAAGTTTGGTCTTTTCAATGCGCTGAGATCCCAGATGAATCAGCGAGCCGGGAGCTTCGCCGGTTGCTTTTTGCCTGTTATTTAAAAATCGTGCCATATACTGAATGTGCTTAACAGATTTCAGTTAACTAAAATACAGCTTTATTTAAGTAACCCTGCAATTACTTCTTTTGTTTTTCATTTTAACTCCGGAACAATAAATCAAAACTTGCAAAACCCAACATTCGCTCATGAATGGATCAAGTTATTTTGAACACTTTCATCCTTTATTCCTTACATTTGCAGCCTAATATTTTCGATTTGGAACGGAAGGACTTCAGAAATCTGTTCAGGAAACAAGATCTCACCAGCGAATTATGCCGCTTGCTGAATACCCCGGGTGAAAAGATTCATCTGCAGGGGCTCGTTGGCTCAACCCGAAGCATTTTAATCAGCCTGCTCTCCGAAGAAATGCAGAGAACATTTGTTATCTGCCTCAACGACAAGGAAGAAGCTGCGTATTTTTACGACGATCTGATTACCATTTTGCCCGATACTACGGTGTTGTTTTTCCCCTCGTCGTACAAGCGATCGGTTCATTACGATACCATTGAACAGGAAAATATCATTCTGCGAACAGAAGTACTCAACCGCCTGAAAGTTGAAAACCAGTTGCTCATTGTAACTTATCCCGAAGCGTTGGTTGAAAAAGTAATTTCGGGGGAAGGACTGGCTTCACACACGTTTCAGGTAAAACGGGGTGACAAACTCTCAATCGAATTTGTAAACGAAGTGCTGTTTGAATACGGTTTTGAGCGGGTCGATTTCGTTTACGAGCCTGGGCAGTACTCTATCCGCGGAAGTATTGTCGATGTTTACTCCTTCTCGAGCGAAGACCCGTACCGCCTCGATTTCTTTGGCGACGAAGTGGACACGATCCGCAGTTTTAACCTCGACAACCAGATTTCGAAGGAATCGCTGAACCAAATCAGCATCATCCCCAATATTCAGCAGGAATTGCAGGGCGAAGAACGAATCAGTTTCCTCGACTTCGTCCCGAAAGATGTTATCCTATTCCTGAACGATGTGCAGCTGATTGCCGACCAGATGGATCACAATTTTAAGCAAACCATCGAAAAGGCGGAGGATGAGGACGAACGGAAAGCCTGGTTCGAAAAATTACTTTCCGGCGAAGGGTTTGCCCGCGAGATTGATGGGTTTACCTGTGCTGAATTTGGGCAGAAACATTATTTCGATCAAACAAAAGTTATTGCGTTCCGCACCAACCACCAGCCGGTTTTCAACAAAAATTTCGATTTGCTTGCTGAGAACTTGATCGATCACCAGAAAAAAGGATACTCTAATTATATTCTTTCAACAAATGTGTCGCAAACCGACCGGCTGAAGGCTATTTTTGATGACAAAAAGCTGCTGGTGAATTTCCGACCGGTGAATTTTACGCTGCACGAAGGGTTTATCGATCACGACCGGAAGATTTGCTGCTATACCGATCACCAGATATTTGAGCGCCATCACCGGTTTCAGGTCAAAACCCGGAAGGCCGAGCGCGACAGCATCACGCTGAAAGAACTGAACAAATTACATCAGGGCGACTGGGTGGTGCATATCGATCATGGTATCGGGAAATTTGCCGGCCTGGTAAAAACTGAGGTCGATGGTAAAATTCAGGAAGCAATTCGCCTGACTTATAAAGACAACGATGTGTTGCTGGTGAGTATTCACAACCTGCACCGCATTTCGAAATACAAAGGCAAAGACGGATCGGAACCAAACATCAGCAAGCTGGGCAGCGGGGCATGGCAAAAAATGAAGGACCGCACCAAGGCGAAGGTTAAAGACATTGCCAAAGACCTGATTGAACTGTATGCTGCCCGCCGCCAGGAACGGGGATTCGCATTTTCGCCCGACTCGTACCTGCAAACCGAACTGGAAGCTTCGTTTATTTACGAAGATACGCCCGACCAGCTGAAAACGACCATTGCCGTGAAGGAAGACATGGAAAAGGAAATTCCGATGGACCGGCTGGTTTGCGGAGATGTGGGATTCGGAAAAACGGAGATTGCGGTGCGCGCTGCATTTAAAGCAGTAGCCGACAGCAAACAGGTTGCCATACTGGTGCCAACAACCATTCTGGCGCTTCAGCACTACAAAACTTTTTCCGAACGCCTGCGCGATTTTCCGGCGCGGGTCGAGTACATCAGCCGATTGCGCAATTCAGCCCAGGTAAAACAAGTGCTTGAAGATACCAAAGCCGGGAAGGTCGATATTCTGATCGGGACGCACAAACTGGTGGGAAAAGGTGTCAACTTTAAAGATATGGGCTTGCTGATTGTTGACGAGGAACAGAAATTTGGCGTTTCGGTAAAAGAAAAGCTGAAACAGATGAAGGTGAACGTGGATACGCTCACGCTGACGGCGACGCCCATTCCGCGAACTTTGCAATTTTCGATGATGGGCGCCCGCGACTTGTCAATCATCCAGACTCCCCCACCCAACCGCTACCCGATTGCCACCGAGTTGCACGGGTTCAATGTCGATATTATCCGCGAAGCCATTCAGTATGAAATGGCGCGTGGCGGACAGGTTTTCTTTATTCACAACCGGGTCTCGAACATTTATGAGGTTGAAGCTGAAATAAAAAAGATTGTGCCGGGCGTTCGCACCATCGTTGGACATGGCCAAATGGATGGCGAGAAACTCGAAAATGTGATGATGGATTTCATCAACGGCGAGTACGATGTGTTGGTGGCAACCACCATCATCGAGTCGGGGCTCGACATTCCAAATGCCAACACCATCATCATCAATCATGCCGAGAACTTTGGGCTAAGCGACCTGCACCAGCTGCGCGGACGCGTTGGCCGCTCGAATAAAAAGGCGTTTTGCTATTTGCTGGCGCCACCTCTTTCGACACTCACTGCCGAAGCGCGCCGCCGTCTGAAAGCCATCGAGGAATTCTCGGAACTTGGCAGCGGATTCAATATTGCCATGCAGGATCTGGATATTCGTGGTGCCGGAAACCTGCTGGGTGCCGAACAGAGCGGATTTATTGCCGACATTGGATTCGAAACCTACCACCGTATCCTGAACGAAGCTATTCAGGAATTGAAGCAAACCGATTTTAAAGAGTTGTTTCAGGACGAAAAAGAAGATTCGTCGCAGGCATTTCTGAACGTGAAATTTGGAAACGACTGCCAGATTGATACCGATTTGCAGTTGCTCTTTCCGGATAAATACATCCAAAGCACCTCGGAGCGAATGCTGCTCTACCGCGAGCTCGACAACCTGGAAAGCGAAGAAGCTCTGGTTCAGTTCGAAGCCGGATTGTTGGACCGTTTCGGTAAATTGCCTCCGGAAAGCCTTGAATTAATTGAAGTTGTACGCCTTCGGTGGGCGGCTATTGAACTAGGGATGGAACGAATTATCCTGAAAAATCAAAAGATGGTTTGCCATTTCATTTCCAACCCGCAATCGCCTTTTTACCAGTCGCCAACCTTTGGCAAAGTGCTTCAGTATGTGCAAACTCACCACCAAACTTGCCGTATGAAAGAGGGCAACAACAAGCTTTCTCTCACTTTCGAAAAGGTAAAAACGGTTAAAAAAGCGAAAGAAATTTTGATTGGAGTATTGGAATAACAGTTCGTAATCAGCTTAAGAAACCCATCAATATTCGGTTAAAAGGCCTTTGCCAAAATTCCATTCATTCTTCAGCATAACATAAACCAAATCGTCAACCCATTCGCCGTTGATCAGAAGGCTTTCCTTGAAATGAGCTTCCTTACGAAAGCCTAGGCGCTCGAACAGGGCGACCGATGCTGAATTTCGTGGATCGATGGAGGCCGTAATCCTTCGTTTCCCCAAATGATTGAATAAATAGCTGATCATTTCATGAAGTGCTTCAGTGGCATAACCATTTCCCTGATGCTCCTCGCCCAATGTGATTCCAAGTTCAACCTGAAAGTCGTTATCCACACTGAAATGGACACCAATATCACCAATCAATTCACCGGTATCCTGTATTATCATCACAAACTGGAACCAGGTTCCGGGTTCATTAATTTCAGTGGCAACCCGGTTGCCAATAAAGTCGTTCACCTCGGAAACAGTTTCCGGAATCCAACCCTGATAACTATTAACCTGAGCATTTGAGCGATACTGAAAAACTGCAGGTGCATCATTTATGCGGATAGGACGCAAAAGTAGCCGGTCGGATATGATTTTGATTGATTCCAAGCTACCGGTATTTAATTTTTCGCTTGGCCTCCATAAGCCTTTTATCGCCAGCCAGCCAGTATTTTTTCACCCAATTGCCCTGCTTGTCGCACTTGTAATAAATGTCCTGCTTCGGATTTCTTCCATAGATAGGCAGGCCAACCAAAAAATCGACGGAATAGTGGTCTAAAAATCCATTGGGAGTCAAGGAATAGTTTAATACGGTTTTAAATTCAGAACTGATGTCCTTTCGCTCAATCCGGATTAGCCGGCCGGCCTGATCGTAAAACAATTCAACACGTTCGCCGGTATCGAGGTCACCTTGTTTATTAACACTGTGCCGGGTAAAAGCAACCAATCTACCCTGGTGGTATTCAGGATCATTCTCGACCATGAACAGCTCGCGGGTATTTCTTTTTCGGTCAATTGCCCAGAATTTTACCGACGTGATCCGTCCATTCTGATCCACGAAGTTCTCGTAATCAATACTTTCACTTGACGGATTAAATTCGTCTTTTTTTATGATCTCCTTTTCGGTATAATAATTTCCGGTCTGGATTCTTTGGTAAGCATATTCAGTATAAACCTTGCCCTGAAAGGTATTTATCCGTTTGACCAGCTTCGAATTCTGATCAAAATAATATACGAATTTCCATCCGGAATATTTGCCCGGCTTAAATACTCCCGAGTCCTTTTTCGTAGGGATCAGCTCCTTACCGTATCTCCTTTCGATAACTTTAGCGATATTGCCATGAAAATCAGCAACTTTTGGGAACAACTGTCCAAAAGTAACTACCGAAAGAAATACAAAAAGAGTAATAAAAAAAGTTCTCATCATTCCGGATTGAGTCTGGCTTTTCCAAAGATAAAACTTTAGCAAGACATTTTATTCAATACCTTAATTGCTTTATGGGCTTCGCTATATTTTACAAACAAATAACTGCTCAGCAATTTCGTTTCATCAGAAAATCAGTCTGTTCGTCATCGCCAATCCTGAAAATATGCCGGTCGAATTCAACAAACCCATTCTTCCGATAGAAATTCAGTGCTTTGTGGTTCTTTTCCCAAACGCCAAGCCAAATGTATTGACAACCGTCTTCATTGGCAATTTTCAACGCGTGACTAAATAAGGCCTGTCCAACTTTCTTCCCCTGAAACTCGCTCAAAACATAAATGCGTTCAATCTCCATTGAATCGCTGTTGTTAGGCTCAGTTTGCGCCTGTCCGAAATTTAGTTTTAAATAGCCTGCCAGTCTTTTATCGTAGTAAGCAAAGTAAAATGCAGATTCCGGGTTGTTCAATTCATTGGTCAACTTGTTGGTGTTGAAACTTTCGGCTAAATAAGCATCCAGGTTTTCAGGCGGATTGTGTTCCGCAAAGGTCTCAAAGAACGTTTGCCTCCCCAGGTTTTGCAGCCGCAAAACATCGTCCGCTGCAATCTTATATATTTCAATCATATTTTCCATCAATTGTTTTTTATGAAGAAAATAATGGCTGCAATCAATCCGGCCGAAACGACAATCCAGCGAAGTATTTCGGGTTTCATTTTACCGGCAAGGCGGCCGCCAATCCAACCGCCAAACAGCGAACCAAAAATCATAACAAACGCCACCATCCAGTCAACCTTTCCGGAAAAAGCAAAGTAAATAGCTGCCGCAAGGTTTATGGCAAAACCAAGAGCCTGTTTCAGAAAATTGAGTCGCGTCATCGATTCGTCGGTAACCAGCCCGAGCGTTGCCATCAGGATAACACCCAGCCCGGCACCAAAATAACCGCCATAAACGGCAGCCATAAAAACCAGGCTCATCATAAATACCGGATTGTGGTGTTCGGTATGCGCGTGGCCTATACGCGCCACCACCCAGTTTTTGATTTTAACCTGAGCAGCCAGCAGAATAGTTGCCAGTAAAATAAGGTATGGAATAATCGTTTTGAACGTGTTTTCGTTGGTGTTTAAAATAAGCAAACCACCTGCAACTCCCCCAACTATTGACACAGGGAGCAGTTTCATCAGGCGATTGCGCTGTGACTGAAACTCGTTTCGCTGCGCCCACATGCCACCAATAGTTCCCGGAACAAGCGCCACCGTGTTGGTAACATTGGCTACAACCGGCGAAATTCCTACCGCCAGCAAAATCGGGAAACTGACGAGCGTTCCGCCACCGGCCATGGCATTAATAAATCCGGCGGTAATGGCAGCCAGAAAAATGAGTATTTCGTTGAAAAGCGACATCTTGTTTATTATTTAACCGGGCGTAAAGATGAAAAAAGCATACGAGACCAAAACAAATTTATCTTGAAAAATATCAAAAGTTAAGAATAAGTGTTTCATACACATTTAACGTGTAATGATTATATTTGAACTTCGAAGGCTAACTAAAACTATTCAATCATGAAAAATCTTTTTCTCATTTTCTTTCTCCTGACTTTTGCAGGAACTCTTTCTGGCCAGGTTCCGAAAATGGACAATGTGCTTTACGGAGCCGCTTACTACCAGGAATATATGCCAACCGACCGCCTTGCCGAAGACCTGAAGCTGATGAAAGAATCGGGCATGTCGGTTGTTCGTTTGGGCGAATCGACCTGGAGTTTGTTCGAACCACGCGAAGGTGAATTCGAGTTTGCCTGGATGGACCGGATTATCGACGGCCTTCATGCCAACGGAATCAAAGTAATCCTTGGAACACCAACATACTCAATGCCAGCGTGGTTATGGCACAAACATCCGGAAGTGCTGGTGAACTACGAAAAAGGTGGCAAAGCCTACTACGGAATCCGACAGAATATGGACATTACCAATCCAACTTTCCTTTTCTATTCTGAACGGATTATCCGGAAAATGATGGAGCATTACGCCAAGCATCCCGCGATCATTGGCTATCAGGTGGATAACGAAACTACATCATACGGCGTTAATAACTACGATTATCAGGTCAGCTTTATTGATTACCTGAAAAAGAAATTTGGAACCACCGAAAAACTGAATAAACTGTGGGGCCTCAATTATTGGGGAATGACGATGAATGATTGGGACGAATTTCCAACGAAAGACGGAGTAACCAACACAGCCTACAAACTGGAATGGGAACGGTTTAAACGCAAAACTGTAGCTGATTACCTGACCTGGCAGGCCGGAATTGTAAGCGAATACAAGCGTCCCGATCAATTTATTACGCATTGCTTTATGCCATCCGTTCAGGATATCGACCAGATTGAAAGCTCGAAGAAAATGGATATGCTGGCTGTGAACGTTTATCACGGCTCGCAGGATAACCTGACCGGTGATGAAATTGCTTTTTCCGGCGACTTTTTCCGCTCGGTAAAAATGAAAAATTACCTGATTACCGAAACCAATGCACAAACCATTGGCTGGGATTCCAAATCACAACTTCCGCCGTACGACGGGCAGCTTCGCCAAAATGTGTATGCACACATGGGATCGGGCGCCAATATGGTCGAATACTGGCATTGGCACTCTATTCATTACGGGCAGGAAACTTATTGGAAAGGCATTTTATCGCACGACCTGCAACCCAACCGCGCCTATGCCGAATATTCGAAAACAGCACACGAGCTGCAAAAATTCGGGAAGAAGCTGGTTAACCTGAAAATCACAAATAAAGTGGCCATTTTATTTAGCCACGACAGCAACGCAGCCCTGAATATTATGCCTTTTAGAAATGCAAAAGCCGATATGTGGGGAAGTTCTTCAAATATTTACCGAAACGAACTTGTCGGACAGTTTCACCGGGTTCTGTTCCGTAACAATATTGGCGTCGATTTTATTTTTCCTGAAAATGCCAATTTAGAAAACTATGATCTGGTTATTGTTCCGGCCCTTTATATCGCAAGCGACGATCTGCTCAATAAAATAAGCAAATACGTTGAGAATGGCGGACATGTAATTATGCAGTTCAAGAGTGGGTTCTGCGACGAAAATTCGATGGTTCGCCCCATGCTGGCCCCCGGACCACTGCGCAAAGTCTGCGGATTTTATTACCAGGAATTTACCAACTTCAGGGAATTAAGTCTGAAAGATAACCCGTTTAAAGTTGACGAAGCTTCGAACAAAGTTTACGACTGGGGCGAATATCTTATTCCTGAAACCGCAAAACCGCTGGCCTGGTACGATCATCCATACTTTGGAAAATATCCGGCCATAACCATTAACAACTTCGGAAAAGGGACACTGCTTTATGAAGGCACCGGAGTTTCCGATGCCATTCAGGAAAAACTGATCATTCAGGAAATAGAAAACGCAGGCATAAAAACTGACGACCAAAAACTACACTGGCCATTAATAACCAAAAGTGGAGTGAACGAAACCAGCAAAAAAGTACATTACTATTATAATTACAGCTCACAAAAATCGTCGTTGGTTTATCCGCACAAAGCCGGAAATGAGCTAACCTCGGGTAAATCGGTTGCTACAGGGACATCGCTCGAAATTAATCCGTGGGATGTGCTGATTGTTGAAGAAAATTAAACATATAACCCGTCAACCCGATTATATATTAAAGGTGCTAATAATTGTTAATTTATTGCAATTATGAAACAATGACCAGGTTCGTAGCGTATTAGATTTTGACTTTGCAAATCAAATTTTTGAACTTATTTGGGTTGATTGGTTTTTTTGTGAAAAGCAAAGTTCGTAAGGTAATTTTAGTTGTTTGTTTAGTGAAAAGCGGTGGGCTCCACCGCTTTTCATTTTTATTATCAGCAATTCGCGGCAAAACATCAGGAAACTTTGGAATCCTTTCCTACTCATAAATCCATTCCCGGGCTTCTTTCATTTCAGATTAAATCAATCTTTAAACAAAACACCAGAATCGTTGTTTGATTAATCGAAAACTTTTTAAAAAATTAATAAAAGTATTGCCGCTATTCCGAAATAAATAAAATACATTTGTATGGTTAACACAACGATAAAAACCTACTAAAATGACTTTCTCTCAAGTAAATTATGATGAAACAAATGATATGAACGTCGTCGAGCTGAAGAATAATTTTCAGAAACGGAAAATAATCAAGAATTTGTTTCTTCATGGGGCCATGACCAATACCGACCTCGGAAAATTTGTCAAGTTAAGCACCCCGAAAATCATCAGTTTGCTTAACGAACTCAAAGAAGAGGGCCTGGTTGAAGAACTCGGACAGGGAAATTCGAGTGGTGGCCGACGCCCTAATTTATACGGAAATAAAGAAGATGCTTTTTATATCATTGGCATTTCAATAAATATATACAAGACTTCGGTATCAATATTCAATGCCAAAAATCAGAAAGTTACTGACGATCATATTTTGACGTTAACCATCTCGCACGGTACTACCATCATCGACCCGATTGTTGAATTTACCGAGAAGGTGATTCGGGAAAAACAAATTCCACGCGAGAAGATTCTGGGTATTGGAATAGAAATGCCTGGAATGGTCGATTCATCGACAGGTATAAACAAAACGTACATGGTCTCAGACCGTCCGGTTGCCGAAATTTTCAGCGAAAAATTCGGAATGGAAGTTCTCATTGAAAACGACGCCAAGACCCGGGCTTTTGCTGAGCTCCGGTTTGGATTGGCTCACAGCAAAAAAAATGCATTGGTAATTCATCTCGACTGGGGTGTTGGCCTGGGCATCATTGTCAACGGAAAATTATACAAAGGGCGCGATGGATTTGCCGGTGAATTTGGTCATTTACCAATGGTGGATAACGGAATGCTATGTAAATGCGGGAAGCAGGGGTGCCTCGAAACCATTGCATCGGGTACAGCTATTGCACGAATGGCCAGGGAAGGAATAAAAACCGGCCGCTCCTCATTTCTTGGCAACCTGATCGATCCCGAACAGGAAAACAACGAAATCCGGAATGTTGTACAGGCGGCAACTATGGGCGACCAGTATTCTATATCAATTCTGGCCAATGTGGGGCACTGGCTCGGAAAAGGCTTTGCATATCTCATCCAGATTTTCAATCCTGAATTGATAATCCTGGGCGGGCGAATGTCGGAAGCCAACCAGTTTATACTTCCTCCGATTCAACAAGCCATACAGATCTTCTGTAACCCTGAGTTAGGAAATGAAGTTGAAATAAAAGTTTCAGAACTTGGCAGTCAGGCCGGAATACAAGGAGTTGCAGCCCTTTTTCTGGAACATGTTCTCGATAAAAACTAAAAATGACGCATAAAAATATTAACTTCAATAGTTTAATCCATCAAAACAAAATATCATGACAGCAAAAGAATTCAGTCAGGTCGAACAGATTTTTCTTCAGCAGGCGGGAATCGAAACCATGAGTACGAAAATTCCCTACATAACTGTACAGAATTTTCCCAAGCTGGGAATGCTGGCTTCTCTCCGTTTTCTGGAATGGGTGAGCCGGAATCCAAATGGAGTAATCAGCCTGCCAACCGGAAAAACTTCGGAATATTTTCTCAAATACACTCACTTTTTTCTTGAAAACTGGGATAATAAAAAAGGACAGGATTTATTAAATGCACATGGGCTGGCTGGAGTAAAAAAGCCTGACCTGAGCGGGCTTCATTTCGTTCAAATGGACGAATTTTATCCAATCTCGTCGAAACAGCACAACAGTTTTTACAATTACATCGAAAACTATTATATCAAAGGATTTGGACTGGATGCCAATAAGGCGTTACTAATCAATTCAGATGAGATTCAGCTTCCGGAAGGTAAAACATACAGCGAAGTTTTTCCTGATTTGAAAATTGACTTGTCGCTTCGATTTCGCGAGGCCAAATCACAGACCGAAAAGCTTCAGCAGAATGCAATTTTAGCCATTGATAATTGGTGTTCGGAATACGAACAGAAAGTACGCAATCTGGGCGGTATCGGATTTTTTATGTCGGGGATCGGGCCTGATGGGCACATTGCGTTCAACACACGTGGTACTGATCATTTTTCGACTACCCGCCTGACAGCTACCAACTTCGAAACGCAAGCTGTTGCAGCCGGCGATTTGGGAGGAATTGAAGTGTCGCGCAACCGATTGGTTATTACCATTGGCCTCGACACAATTACATACAATCCAAATGCGACAGCGATTGTGTTTGCCGCCGGAGAAGCCATTGCCGATGTGATTAAAAATTCTCTTGAAAATGAGCCGTCGAACCAATATCCGGCCAGCGCTTTAGGAAAACTTCCAAACGGACGATTCTACATGACCAATGGTGCTGCCGTGAAACTAAACGACAGTTTAGACAAATACTACCAAACCGGTGAATGGACACACCAGAAAACCGAACGTGCCATTATTGACGTCTGTGGTAAAATCAATAAGTTTGGACATAAAGTAACCCTTGAAGACTTAAAAGCTGATAAATATTGCAGCATGATTCCGGATCTGAATGAAAATACAGTTCAGACAGTAATTGACTCAGTTACAGCCAAATTAAACAAAGGAATGGAACGTGAATCGAACCAGGTTTTCTATCATACCGGGCCACACCACGACGACATTATGCTGGGTATTATGCCATTCATTAACCGTCAGTTACGCGATGCCTCCAACGAATTTCATTTTTCAGTACTGACTTCCGGATTTACCTCGGTTATTAACCAATACCTAGCTGGCATCCTGAATGAAACCCTAAACCTGATCAGTGATGGGAAGATCGAAATGATCAGATTCCCCGATTTCTTCGTTGACGGGTACCAGTACAAATGGGACAAAGATATTTATCATTACCTCGACAGCGTAGCCTCCAACGACGAAGCCGAAAAACGACGCGGTGTTTGTCACCGGGTAGTTCGTGCCATTGTTCAGATTTGGGAAGTTCGCAATGAAGAACAGCTGATAAACACCATTATTGAAATTCTCGACAGTCTGAGAAATACATATGACGGCGGCAAAAACCCGCCAAAAATACAGACTTTAAAGGGAATGATCCGCGAAATGGAAGAAGAACTGGTATGGGCACATTATGGAGTTCCGGTAAAAAATGTTCATCACCTCCGATTGGGATTTTACCAGGGATCTACCTTCGGACAGCAACCCGACAGCACCCGCGACATTCTGCCGATTCTCGAGCAGTTCCGTAAATTCAAGCCAACCCGTATCAGCTTGGCCATGGACCCCGAAGGCAGCGGCCCCGACACACATTATAAAGTGCTAAAAGCGATTGCTGCAGCAGTGAAAGAATGGGCAAAAGAAGAAGATTTGTCAAATCTGAAGGTAATTGGATACCGGAATGTTTGGTTCCGGTATCATCCATCGAATACTGAAATAATTGTACCGGTTTCGCTGAATGCCTTGTCAATTCTCGACTCCTCATTCACTCAATGTTACCTGAGTCAGGTAAATGCATCTTTCCCAAGTTATCAGCTCGACGGTAAATTCAGTCAGCTTACTCAACGTGTTTGGGTTGAACAACTCAAGCAAATACAATTGCTGCTGGGTAAAAACTTCTTCTATCAGCACGAAAAACCGCTGGTTCGCGCCACTCACGGACTTATTTACGTAAAAGAGCTGACGGTTGATCAGTTCATTCAGGTAGCCAACGATCTCGAAAAGTCGATGGAGGGCGTCGCAATCTGAAATAAATAAGCTCTGTTGGGATTAACCTATTCTGCTTGCCATTCAAAGGTCTGCAGAATAGGTTTTTTCGTTTTTTACTCTTTGTATTTAAGGAATGCTGCCAAATGATATGCCTTTCTTTCAGCGAGATAGTTTTATTTTTACAATAAATTCATTAAATTAGTTCAGGAATAAAATTATGCATGTAAATTCTGTCGATTAAATAGGATTGTAGTGCTAAAGCTGCTCCGGTGATTATGATGCCATCGTCGAGCGACACGCACGACCGGGAAGAATGTTATGAACATGGAGCCAATTCGTTTGTTGTAAAACATGTAAAGATCAATGATTTAATCAACGTTGTAAAAAATATTGGATAATTCCGGATCGTTGTAAATGAAATTTCAAGCTAAATAAACCACCTAAATGGATGAGATTGATATCCCGATAAAAATCCTTCACCTTGAAGATGACGAAAGCGATTCGCAGTTCGCCCAGATCTGGCTGAAAAAGGAAGGCATTGTTTATGATTATTTCTTTGCCGACAAAGAGAAAACCTATCGGGAAATTCTGTCAACTCAAAATATCGACATCATTCTTTCTGACTACCACCTGCCTGGTTACAGCGGACTTGATGCCATGTTACTGGCCAAAACCGAATATCCACATATCCCCTTTATTTTTGTTAGTGGAACCATGGGCGAAGAAGTGGCTGTTGAATCGCTTTTAAATGGAGCAACCGATTACGTACTGAAAAACAGACTTGTAAGGCTGGCTCCAGCCATCAGGCGCGCCCTTCGTGAAGCCCGACTCCGGCTGGAATTTAAAAAGGCAAGTGAAAATCTTCGAAAAAGAGAAGAACAATACCGTACGCTCATCGAGGGAATGAACGAAGGGCTAATGCTCATGGATAATGACGACAACATTCTCTTTGTGAATCAGCAAACTTGCGACATTACCGGGTTCAATAAAGAAGAATTGGTCGGGAAAAAGTGTAATCAACTGCTCTTCGATCTTGCCAACAGGGAAATTATTCTTGGAAAAAATCAACTCCGGTTGCAAGGGATAAAAGACAGATACGAAATTGAGCTCAGGAAAAAAAATCAGGAAAAGATATGGATTAGGTGTAGCGGATCGCCAGTATATGATGACGACGGAAATGTAACCGGATCGATCGGTGTTTTTGAAGACATTAACGAACGGAAAAAAGCAGAAGATGAGCGGAATAAACTCACCCGACTCCTTATTCAGGCCAAAGAGAAAGCTGAAGAAAGCGACCGCCTAAAATCTGCGTTTCTGGCTAATATCAGTCACGAGATTCGCACCCCGATGAATGGAATACTTGGTTTTGCCGAATTATTGAAAAATCCTGACCTGACATCTGACATGCAGGAACGATATATCCAGATTATCGAGCAAAGCGGAAACCGCATGCTCAATATCATCAACGATATTATCGACATTTCAAAAATTGAATCGGGACAGATGAACATCAACATTAGCGAAACAAATGTAAACCAATTACTTAAAGACTTACATGTATTTTTTTCGCCTGAGGCCAAAAAGAAAGGGCTTGATCTATCGCTTTCAATGGATAATTCTGAAGATGATGAGTTCATCATCCAGACCGATCATACCAAGCTGGCGCAGATATTGTCAAACCTTATCAAAAATGCAATAAAATTCACCAAACAAGGCTTCATCAATTTTGGGTATGATGTCAATTCTTCTGAATTAACTTTTTATATCGAAGATTCCGGTGTTGGAATTCCTTCTGATCAAACCGATATGGTATTTGAACGGTTTCGGCAGGGAAGTTTCTTACTGACAAGAAACTACGAAGGTGCCGGATTGGGATTATCTATCTCGAAAGCTTTTGTCGAAATGCTCGGTGGCCGGATTTGGGTTACCTCTGAACTTAATAAAGGCTCAAAATTCATGTTTACGCTGCCATATAGAGTTCATCAATCGCATGAACCTGACGACCAATCCGACCAGCAACAGCGCAAAAATCAAATGGGAATCAATATCCTGATTGCCGAAGACGACGAAAATAACCTGATGTATCTGGCCGCGGTACTTGAAGAAGAAAATGCAAAAATCTACGAATCGTCGAATGGGATGGAAGCCCTGGAAATGGTGAAAAATCATCCGGAGATTGATCTAGTTTTGATGGATCTTAAAATGCCGGAGATTGATGGATTTGAAGCAACCCGTCAGATCAAGAAAATGCGCCCCACTCTTCCTGTTGTTGCGCAAACAGCCTATGCATTTTCAGAAGATCAGGAAAAAGCCATAAGCGCCGGATGCGATGATTACCTCTCAAAACCTATAAAAACACAAACGCTTCTGGAGATAGTTAATAAATACCGACCAGCGTAATCACTTCTGTTTGTCACTGAATTTCTTTCCAATTCAATTAATTCCCCTTTTCAGGTTTTGAAAGCATTGCTCTCATCCAACCGTACTTTATTACAAGTTTTCAGGTAAGACCTTTCATTAAATATTGTTATAAAACGAAAGGAGACCAGCTATTTCTAGTCGGCCTCCTTAACCCATTTAATTTAAAATAAACCCTATTTTACAAAATCAATCAAAAGAGGATCAATTTTAACTTATCAAAATTCGAATTGTTTACTTTTTATAAACGATCCGTCCAGTTTGTACATTTCCATCAAGCAACAATCTATAGATCAAAATGCCTGGAGCAATGTTACCTGGAGCAAATTCAACACGATTCATTACTTCTTCCTTAACCGAACCGTTGAGCAAAGTAGCAATCTTTTGTCCAACGATGTATGCTTTTTCAAATAATGTCCAGCATAACTAACACAAATCACACCTTGTTAAATTAAAAGACCGCCTCAAAAAATTGAGACGGTCCATAAACTAAAACTACCTATTTGTTGTCAACCAAACCACTATCTTTTTATAAACTTCTGCTCCAGAATCTGCTCTCCATTCTTGACCTTTACGATATAGATTCCAGCTGGCAGACCTGAAACATCAACTTGTGATATAGTCGATCCGATGTTTTCATTACCAACTGCTGCTCCTTGCATATTATATATTGTATAGGTTTCGTTCCCGAAAATTTCGTCAAGCTTCAAATTAACAACTCTTGCAGTTGGATTTGGGAAAACCGTCAGCGTTAAGGCCGGTGTAATTGTCTGATCAAAAACATCCGCACTCTTCAGTTGATTGGATGCAGCCAACGGTGCCGTGATATTCACCGTAAAATCTTTTACCTCGCCATAAGCAAAAACTTCATTCGAAAGAGGAAGCACATCACGTTTCATGCTCACTCTCATCCTTGTTGCTCCAGTAAGGGCTGTCGATGGAATTGTTATACTCTTGCTCACTGCGGTCTTGCTCTTGCTGGTAGTAAGTACCTGTTCCCCGGCATCATCAAAATCAAAATCATGGTTTAAATCGATCCATACACTCCAGCACCAGTAATTATTCTTTCCTGAATATTTTGGAGTCAGGCTCATGGTATAGTTACTATTTAGGGCCACATTGAATACATTGGCTGTAAGGTTTGCATATCCTATAGTTCCTGAAGAGTTGGTCGTAAAGGAAGTGCCATTCAAAGAAACCTGGCTGATCCATTCTTTTGATGCATTGCCATTTGAGTTGCTATAAGTCTTAGGGGTATTTGTATTTACAGTAATATATCCGGTTTTGATTTTAGTACTGGAACCCGCGCTGTTTGTGGCAATCAGGGTAACATTGTAAATACCGGCTGTAGCATAAATCACCACTGGATTTTTAGCTGTTGAAGTGGAGGGTGTTCCTCCTGGGAACGACCAAGACCATGATATGGGAGAATTAGTAGAAAGATCGCCAAAAGTAACACTACCATTTGCTGTAACGGTGGTTGCGTTGGATGTAAAATCGGCAACCGGGGCAGAAACTAAAGTATTAACTGTTATATATCCGGTTTTGATTTTAGTACTGGAACCCGCGCTGTTTGTAGCAATCAGTGTAACATCGTAAGTACCGGCTGTAGCATAACTTACTGACGGACTTTTAGCTGTTGAAGCAGAGGGTGTTCCTCCTGGGAACGACCACGACCACGATGTGGGAGAATTAGTAGAAAGATCGCTAAAAGTAACACTACTATTTGCTGTTAAGGTGGTTACATTGGATGTAAAATCGGTAACCGGGGTAGTAACAGCAGTATTTACTGTTATATATCCAGATTTGATTTTGGTATTATTGCCATTGGCATTAGTCACTACCAAGGTTACATTATATTTCCCTGCCGTTTTATACGCAACTGCCGGATTTTTCGCAGTTGATGTAGCTGGGATTCCTCCGTCAAATGTCCACGCCCAAGATGTGGGAGCGTTAACTGACAGGTCGCTGAAATTTACATTTCCATTTTCACTAATTGCTGTATTATCAGCCGAGAAATCGGCAACAGGTGCGTTAGTTAACGGAATACAATTACCAAATTCATCTAAAGGACCAAGAGTTGCATCATTATCGTTTCCGTCAGGTGTATCCGGGCAAGTTGGGCAATTTGCAGGTTTAGCACCTAACCCCCACCAGTAATAGCCATCATGGTCGTTGTCAACACATTGCACTGTATAGTTTTGCTTCAGGCTTGTTATTGGAGCTACAATGGCGTGCGTCCATGCAAAATTAGAGATATTAGTTTCGACATAAACATAGCCACCACTACCCCAGTTTTCGCCCCAGCTATTCTTAAATATCCAAACCATTTTCCCATTTAATGAAGTAGAGTAAGGATTTGGATATGTGTATAAAAGTTTATTCGCGTCCCGAAACATAAATGTATCTCCTTCTTTAACTATATGCCAACCCACCAAAGTCATTGCATGGCTCCAATCCAATAATCCACCACTCAAGGGGCCATATTTGATAATCATTTTTTTCAGATTATCTTCTGAGACTGGATATGTTGTTGATCCAAAATCAACCTTACCTCCAATCTTAATCTGGTCTGCCGGACTGGATGATTTATCGGTGCATACCTGGTTTGTTGCCGTGTAGGGAAATGCTGCTTCATCAATAATCCCAGTGTTTTTGATGTAATCCAACGCAATACTTGGATATCCTCCGGAACAGGTTCCAGCGCCACTGCATGACAAAAGATTTTGTTCTGACAAGTCCATATTCAAAGGTTGGTTATAAAAAAGATTTACTTGAGCTTCAGTGGCTCCCGTGGCTGCAAATGCCCAACACGAACCGCAACTTCCCTGATTCTTTGCAATCGTGATCCAGTTTTTACCATGACGGTCTCTCCAATCCCAATTATCGACCATAGAGGTGCCAGTAGCTGATTTTAAGGTCAAACCATCGCCTGCCGATAGAACCCCACCAACATAATATTCAATGCCTGCAGGAAAGGTACTTTGTCCGAATAGTTTTTTCTTCTCTGAATACGATAACTCTGAAACACCAGTATTTCCGGCTACCCAAGCTAAACCCTTTGCTTTAATTGATTTATTAAGTTGATTGATCTTTCGGTTATTCTGAAGATTCTTCTTGTCCTTCTTTACTTTTACAACATCAACACCTTGTTCTGCTGCTGCCGAATAAGTAATGCTGTTGATCGTTAAGGATGCATCCTTTAATTCAAATCTGATTGATTTTGGCGACACTCCGTTCAAAAGTCCGGTTTCCTCACACAGGTTATCAATGGTAATTGAGTTTCCATCTTCTAAAAGCGGGTAAGTTTCATACACGAGGTATTCATCTCCAAATTTGTCGGTAAGAATAACCCGTACCATACTTTTTTCATTGCTAAAAGTAAGGTTAGCCTTGATCGCCAGGCCGTAAATGGTTGAAACTTTCCCCTCAAAAGGAAGTATTTCGCTGTTCTTGGTAAAAGTTTGGTTTAAAATAACGGTTGATTGATTCTTCCCCGTCAATTCGAAACCCTTAAAATCAGCATTTTGCGCATTGGCAAACTGAAAGCTAAAGAAAACGATCAGGATAACTGCTAATCTGGTAAAATTTTTCATGATCATATTATTTTAAATTATTTATTTCTTGTTTTCACTCAATTCGGCAACGACTTGAGAAATCTTCTGAAAATCATCGACCTTGCTAAAGAAGTAATCGGTACCTGCCTTAACTGCTAACTGTTGCATGTACGCCTGGGAATGAAGTGTAAGGAGAATGAAAATGACAGATTTATTTTCTTTTCGGTATGCATTTAAAACTTCCAACCCGGTTAAGCCAGGCATCTGGATATCAATTATTGCCAGGTCAGGAGTTAATGTTCTCAGTGCCTCCAATGTATCGATCCCATTATCAAGGCTTGCGACTACTTCAACCTGGTCGATTTCGCCCAGAGTTTGCTGAAGTCTCTCAAGAATTAAAGTTGAATCGTCTGCTATTAAAATTTTCATGCCCGTTGCGTATTTTAGACATGGTAAAAGTACGGCGAGCCCAAAAGGTGGACTGTAAGGTTATTGCTTAACGTTTGTAGGGGATTTGCCTGAAATTTTGTAAGGGAAATACTACAAGAAACATTTTCGGAGTAAAACAAAAAAGGGAAGGGTTGCAAAAGCTCATATTCAAGCTTTTGCAACCCTTTCCGACTAAATAAATTCAGATGTTTTTAAATCAAATTGTGCTCAAGGCAATATCTTGTAAGTTCGGCATTCTTACTCAATTCCATTTTTTCCATAATACGGCTTCGGTATGTACTAACGGTTTTATCTGATATAAAAAGTTCATTCCCAATTTCCTGAAGCGACTTTCCGTTAGCCAGTTTAATCATGATTTCGAATTCCCGGCCCGAAAGAATCTCATGTTTCTGCTTACTACTATCAGTGGTCAGGTGAAGTGCAAGATTTTCAGCAAGCGCATGTGAAATATATTTTCCGCCTTCCGACACTTTTCGTATGGCCAATAGCAGTTCCTCTGAGGCCGTGTCTTTGGTAAGGTAACCCGATGCCCCCAATTTTAGTGCAAGAATAGCATATTGTTCCTGGGGCATCATACTTAGCATCAGCACATTTATCGATGGCCATTTTGCTTTTACCGCCTGAAGGATTTCCATTCCACTCATGCCAGGTAGCGAAATGTCAAGCAAAAGAATATCAAACTGTTCTTTCTTTAACAGATTAAGCGCTTCATATCCATCACCAGCTTCCCCGATTACAGTCGCTCCACCCAATTGCTGAAGAATTTGCTTCAGTCCGTCGCGGACAATTTTGTGATCATCACAAATCAGTATTCTCATCAGAAAATAGTGTTACAAATTATTTTTGTGCAGAACCATAAACTTATCGTGGATACCTATTCGTTTCATTCACTTTTCTATAATTCAATGGGAAACTAACCTTTATTATCGTCCCATTTTCAGGGCCCCGACAGACTTCAAAGGTTCCTCCCAGAGATGCAGCTCTCTCCTTCATTCCAATCAAACCAAACGACTTCTTTGATTTGATCTGGGTCTCGCTGATTCCAATCCCATTATCAGAAACCGAGAAATTAATGTCATCTCCAGATTTATTTAGGGAGATTTGAATTTTACTGGCTTTGGCATACCTTGAAATATTAGTGAGCGATTCCTGCATAATTCTGAAAACAGTAAGCGAAGCGTTCGGGGGAATTGATATGTTCGAATCAATGTGAAGCGAAATCTCCATTCCATTTCGCTGGGCAAATTCTTTTATGTACCATTCAATAGCAGCTTCAAGACCAAGATCATCGATTATCTGTGGCCGCAACTGTGCAGTTAGTCGTTGCACTGTAATGATCGTATCCCTGACCAATTCAGAAACTTTATTTATTTTCGAAATTACCTTCTCGTCAGAAACATCTCGTTTGATGATCCCCAGGTCAATTTTAACTGCGGTAAGAGCCTGTCCCAAATCGTCATGAAGCTCGCGGGCAATTACAACCCGTTCATTCTCCCTTACTTCTTCAATATGTTGCGTTAATTGATGCAACTGTTCAAGCGAACAATGCAATTCTTGTTCTGCCCTTTTCCGATCAGTGATATCCTTTGTAAAGCAAAGAAATCGTCCATCGGTTAGTCTTACAGCCTCGAGCGACCACCATCTTTTTGATCCATTTTTATGATTATACAGTAAGTCTGACGTTGTATTGCCATTATTTACAATCTCAACAAAAGATTTTATGCTGTCGTTATTCGATTTTTGCTGAATCAGATCTGAAAAGCTCATCTGAGAAAGTTCGTCAACAGAGTATCCGGTAATTGCGGATGCCGCTTCATTCATTTCAATAAATTTCCCCTCTTCATCAGCAATAAAAACACCATCCGGAGCATTATCGATATAGCTTCGATACTTTTCCTCGCTCCTTTTTAGTGCATCATTCACACGCATTAACTCTTCTGCCGATTCTTTTAATAAACCAACATGGTTTATTATTATCCGCTTCTGTCTGAACAAGTCAAGAAATACGTTGACTTTTGAGATCAGGATTTGAGTATTGAACGGCTTTATAATATAATCGACAGCTCCGGAATCGTAACCGGCAAATATATCTCGTTCATTCATTGAGTTCGCCGTCAAAAAAATCACCGGGACCTTGTCTCCTTCTCTTTCTTTATTTAGTCTTAAGGCTAGTTCATAGCCATCCATTACGGGCATCCGAACGTCAAGAATGGCCAATGCCAGATCAAGCCCCTGAGTTAATTCCAGTGCCTTAGGTCCTGAAGATGCTTTAATCAGGTTGATATCCATTTTCTTCATCAGGGACTCAAGCAGAAACAAATTAGACTGATGGTCGTCAACAATAAGAAGATTCGGTTTCAGATTCATAGTAAATTGTTGAAGAGATTAGGAGGAAACCTGAGCATTTATTATGCTTCTTTCGATTAAATCAAATTCAAAACAATCAAATACTAAAAATAGTTCTGTTCAAATTGAATTACTTAAAGTTAAGCATTTTAGACATTATATCGCATTAAAATAAATGTGTTTTGGCATAAAATCAGAAAGGCCGGCTCTAAAGAGCCGGCCTTTCGTCATTCAATCATTTTAAGTTATTTGTTTCATTTATTTTTTGTAAATAATCCTACCATTTTGAACGTTTCCATCCATAATTAAACGGTAGATTAAAATACCAGGAGCAACATTCCTTGGAGTGAATTCAACACGATTCATTACTCCTTCCTTAACCGAACCGTCGAGCAATGTAGCAATCTTTTGCCCAAGCATATTGGTTATTTCAAGCACTGCATGTGCATCTTTATCAGATACAAATTCGAGCGTCACTTTGTCGCTGAAAGGATTTGGATAAGCTTTCAGTGACCTGGCTTCTAATCCGGTTGTAATCTGCGCTCCCTTCTGTTGTGCAACAAGAGTTGTTGTTGAAGCGGCCTGTTTGCATGTCACAGCGTGAGCAATTACATACATGGTACTTGGTTGGTTCCCTTTTAAAGTAATATTAAATTTGTATGTAGTTACATTATTCAACGATCCAGCGCTATATGGATATTGTCCTGGAGCAACAGTTACTTTATTACCCTTCATTGGATATTTTGATGAGCCAACATACAGATGAGCCTCAGACATAACGTAACCATTACTTGTATTGTAGGTCACGGCTACATTAGGCCATGCATACACTACAGTAACTGTTCCAGCTATTTTATCATTGGAGACGTTACAACCAGAAGCTCCTGCATAAAGCGTAAATGTAGTAGTTCCTGGATTAATGCTGTTTGTCCATCCCCATCTGTTATTTGGAACAGCTGGATCATTAAGGAAACAGAAAGAGCCTGAAGATGCTTTACCGAAAGCGGTTTCACATTGCCATGCACATGGTTGTATTGTAACTTTGATGCAATCTGTGGTTGGATTACCACACTCATCAGTAGCCGTGAAACAGACTGTAGTTGTTCCAACCGGGAATACATAGGTAGATAAATCAACCACATTCCCGTTGATTTTAGCAATAACCGAAGCTACAGTTCCACAATTATCAGAGTATGATGGTTGCGGTATAACAACCGGCTCTCCACATGCAAACGTTAGGTCTGTAAGCGGGGTTGGTTGATATGGACCGGTGATGTCTTCCTTCCATGTAACGGTTACTGTTACTTCTGTTGCTGTATTGCCACATCCGTCAACAGCACTGAAAGTCCTGGTCTGTGAACGCATACATCCATCAACAAGAACGTCTCCGTCTTTGCTGCTCACTTTTACATCATCACACTGGTCGGTTACTTTGGCTGAACCCAACGCGGCTTCAATTGCGGCGGCTGTTGGATTACACTCGAGATCGGAATCTTTGTTGTCAGCTGTAATAACCGGTGCTTCTGTATCAACTTTCCATGTAACGGTTACTGTTACTTCTGTTGCTGTATTGCCACATCCGTCAACAGCACTGAAAGTCCTGGTCTGTGAACGCATACATCCATCAACAAGAACGTCTCCGTCTTTGCTGCTCACTTTTACATCATCACACTGGTCGGTTACTTTGGCTGAACCCAACGCGGCTTCAATTGCGGCGGCTGTTGGATTACACTCGAGATCGGAATCTTTGTTGTCAGCTGTAATAACCGGTGCTTCTGTATCAACTTTCCATGTAACGGTTACTGTTACTTCTGTTGCTGTATTGCCACATCCGTCAACAGCACTGAAAGTCCTGGTCTGTGAACGCATACATCCATCAACAAGAACGTCTCCGTCTTTGCTGCTCACTTTTACATCATCACACTGGTCGGTTACTTTGGCTGAACCCAACGCGGCTTCAATTGCGGCGGCTGTTGGATTACACTCGAGATCGGAATCTTTGTTGTCAGCTGTAATAACCGGTGCTTCTGTATCAACTTTCCATGTAACGGTTACTGTTACTTCTGTTGCTGTATTGCCACATCCGTCAACAGCACTGAAAGTCCTGGTCTGTGAACGCATACATCCATCAACAAGAACGTCTCCGTCTTTGCTGCTCACTTTTACATCATCACACTGGTCGGTTACTTTGGCTGAACCCAACGCGGCTTCAATTGCGGCGGCTGTTGGATTACACTCGAGATCGGAATCTTTGTTGTCAGCTGTAATAACCGGTGCTTCTGTATCAACTTTCCATGTAACGGTTACTGTTACTTCTGTTGCTGTATTGCCACATCCGTCAACAGCACTGAAAGTCCTGGTCTGTGAACGCATACATCCATCAACAAGAACGTCTCCGTCTTTGCTGCTCACTTTTACATCATCACACTGGTCGGTTACTTTGGCTGAACCCAACGCGGCTTCAATTGCGGCGGCTGTTGGATTACACTCGAGATCGGAATCTTTGTTGTCAGCTGTAATAACCGGTGCTTCTGTATCAACTTTCCATGTAACGGTTACTGTTACTTCTGTTGCTGTATTGCCACATCCGTCAACAGCACTGAAAGTCCTGGTCTGTGAACGCATACATCCATCAACAAGAACGTCTCCGTCTTTGCTGCTCACTTTTACATCATCACACTGGTCGGTTACTTTGGCTGAACCCAACGCGGCTTCAATTGCGGCGGCTGTTGGATTACACTCGAGATCGGAATCTTTGTTGTCAGCTGTAATAACCGGTGCTTCTGTATCAACTTTCCATGTAACGGTTACTGTTACTTCTGTTGCTGTATTGCCACATCCGTCAACAGCACTGAAAGTCCTGGTCTGTGAACGCATACATCCATCAACAAGAACGTCTCCGTCTTTGCTGCTCACTTTTACATCATCACACTGGTCGGTTACTTTGGCTGAACCCAACGCGGCTTCAATTGCGGCGGCTGTTGGATTACACTCGAGATCGGAATCTTTGTTGTCAGCTGTAATAACCGGTGCTTCTGTATCAACTTTCCATGTAACGGTTACTGTTACTTCTGTTGCTGTATTGCCACATCCGTCAACAGCACTGAAAGTCCTGGTCTGTGAACGCATACATCCATCAACAAGAACGTCTCCGTCTTTGCTGCTCACTTTTACATCATCACACTGGTCGGTTACTTTGGCTGAACCCAACGCGGCTTCAATTGCGGCGGCTGTTGGATTA
This sequence comes from Prolixibacteraceae bacterium, assembly GCA_963678915.1. Classification (GTDB taxonomy): domain Bacteria; phylum Bacteroidota; class Bacteroidia; order Bacteroidales; family Prolixibacteraceae; genus Aquipluma. Next base: position 3,189,149 of record OY787458.1, on the reverse strand, counting down.
CACTCGAGATCGGAATCTTTGTTGTCAGCTGTAATAACCGGTGCTTCTGTATCAACTTTCCATGTAACGGTTACTGTTACTTCTGTTGCTGTATTGCCACATCCGTCAACAGCACTGAAAGTCCTGGTCTGTGAACGCATACATCCATCAACAAGAACGTCTCCGTCTTTGCTGCTCACTTTTACATCATCACACTGGTCGGTTACTTTGGCTGAACCCAACGCGGCTTCAATTGCGGCGGCTGTTGGATTACACTCGAGATCGGAATCTTTGTTGTCAGCTGTAATAACCGGTGCTTCTGTATCAACTTTCCATGTAACGGTTACTGTTACTTCTGTTGCTGTATTGCCACATCCGTCAACAGCACTGAAAGTCCTGGTCTGTGAACGCATACATCCATCAACAAGAACGTCTCCGTCTTTGCTGCTCACTTTTACATCATCACACTGGTCGGTTACTTTGGCTGAACCCAACGCGGCTTCAATTGCGGCGGCTGTTGGATTACACTCGAGATCGGAATCTTTGTTGTCAGCTGTAATAACCGGTGCTTCTGTATCAACTTTCCATGTAACGGTTACTGTTACTTCTGTTGCTGTATTGCCACATCCGTCAACAGCACTGAAAGTCCTGGTCTGTGAACGCATACATCCATCAACAAGAACGTCTCCGTCTTTGCTGCTCACTTTTACATCATCACACTGGTCGGTTACTTTGGCTGAACCCAACGCGGCTTCAATTGCGGCGGCTGTTGGATTACACTCGAGATCGGAATCTTTGTTGTCAGCTGTAATAACCGGTGCTTCTGTATCAACTTTCCATGTAACGGTTACTGTTACTTCTGTTGCTGTATTGCCACATCCGTCAACAGCACTGAAAGTCCTGGTCTGTGAACGCATACATCCATCAACAAGAACGTCTCCGTCTTTGCTGCTCACTTTTACATCATCACACTGGTCGGTTACTTTGGCTGAACCCAACGCGGCTTCAATTGCGGCGGCTGTTGGATTACACTCGAGATCGGAATCTTTGTTGTCAGCTGTAATAACCGGTGCTTCTGTATCAACTTTCCATGTAACGGTGCAACTTTCTTGTTTTGCTGCGATATCACAAGCATCCATTACATCCCAAGTTCTGGTTTGTGACATCATACATCCGCCAGCGCTTACTGGGTCACTGGTTTTTGTGACTATTTTGGCTGTTAAATCATTACCACTATTATCTTTTGCAGTAGCAGTTCCAAAGGCCGCATCAATTTCTGCTTGGGTTGGATTGCACTTAAGTGAGGTACAACCAGTCACAGTTATAACCGGTTTTGTGTTACTGCTCACGGAAAACTCATTGCTACATTCTGAGGAGCTTGTAGTGTTCGTAACTGTGACATACAATGTAAATTTACTAACTGATCCATCAAGTCCAGGTCCTGCATTAACTTGAACACTTGAACCATTCTTCGGTCCTACAATAAAAGCTCCTGATGTATTATCTGGAGATCCGGGATCAGAGATTTTCCATTCATAGGAAGTTGCGTCGGTAGCAGTTGTAGTATAAGTTCCAATCTTATTTGGGCACAGATTTGGTCCTGTGGGTGTTTCACACTTAGCTGGTGGACATAATGCCACAGTAACCGGCCCAAAATCTTTTGAACAATTAGTGGCATCATTCGTTGCATGTACAATATAAGCGCCAGCAAGTGCTAGATTGTCCCATACAATTTCAGAACCTGTACCTGATGACGTCCGAATAACGCTTCCGTCTTTCATTAATTGGTAAGTCACCCCTACTTCCGAACTTTTCATCGTAATTATGCCAAGTCCACCAGTTCCACCACAGGAAGGTGTTAACGTTTGAACCATTGGAACTGCACCAAAATGGCCGCCCACAAAATCATCCAAAGAAGCATCTATTTTCTGCGAAGATCTCGCTTCCAGTAAAAAAGAAGAAATACATTTATCAGGAATACCAAATATTCCTAGGTCAACAAATCCTTCAAAAAAGGTGTTTTTTGCATAAGTAGTTTGAGTTCCATATTTAAAATTATTGGGAACAGGTTGATTTCCAATATTATTCTCGGCAACATCACTATTAACCTGTACTAAGTCAAAGTGAGTATCACCAGGATAATTTCCACCTGTTCCTGTCCATTTAAGAACAGTGACACTAGCGTTTTTTCCGCCGCCAGTAAAGTCAGCCAGTACCAAAACATCGCCGACCTTATGTTCGGGAGCAAAAGTACCTCCAGCTACAGGTGCTGTCCCATTGTAGTAAAACCAAAAACCAATCTGGGCATCGCCATTATTTGATGCCCTATCACCGGCAAAATAAAGCTTGGTACCAACAAGAACAGCTGCACCATTAGCAAGGTCAGTCTTATTTTTTGTCTGTCCCATTGCCCAATGTTGCTGCAAGGCAGGAGTATAATCCTTCGATCCCTGAGTAAATTGATCATCAACATCTTTTCCGAAATAATCATTAACAAGAGTAAAAGTTGGGTAAGCCTGAACAGTATTCCAATCCGAAGTAAGTCCGTCAATTGTAATCTGTGCCTTCGTAACAAAACTAAACATCAAAGCACAACATAACAGTGCCAGATACTTTAGCCACAATTTGTTTTTTTTGTAAACGTTATTCATACTCGTAATTTTTTTGGTTCATTCATAAAGTACTTATGCATTGGGGTGAATAACTGAAATCTCCTGAATAGTCTTCCATTTGTAAACCAAGGAAACTCCTGTCGATAAAATTAGTGCTGATCGAAATCAAGGATCAATTCCTAAAAATTTTGATTGGTTTGAATTGTAATGAATTATAAGGACTTTTTAATATCGGAATAACTCATTTCCATTTATAAGGAAATTGTTCTGAAGTAGGATAAAACTTAGAGAACTAAGACCATTAGCAACAACCAATATTACTCTATCAGGTAATCTTTTGAAGCTATAAGGCTAGCTTAGTAAAACATTTTTTTAACTTTGTCATATCACCTCACTTTCTTTTTTGAAACGGTGCAGAACAGGAAGCTCTTTACTTTTGCGGGTTAGGCTTCCTGTTCGTTATTCTGTATATCTTATTAGAATTTAACCTTTCTCACCCTATCTAATTAAAGTTACGAAGATTAACATCTCAAGTCAAGCAAGTTTCTCTTCGCAACAACTCCGATTACCAAAACATCTTTCTGAATGATCAAACTTGCTATCCTGAATATCATTTATTTTTAGGGAAAGATAAATGAGCATATAATGATTTATGCGAGGCGATTTTGTTTTAAAATAATAACGTAAGTAATTGTTTTTCATTAATATTATTTTAATTTAATACTTAAAGATACTTTATTCTTTACATTCAAGTCAAGTCTTTTTTTGCAGAAAAAAATTTCAATTAGCAAAGGGGTTATTTTAATGATTGAATCAAACCTTTCACTGACCCGAATTCGATGGATTATTCAAATTTTATTCAACCAAGAGTTCTCCGATTTGACAAATTCCGACGAGTTTCATAACTTAGTTAGACACAATCACACCAGTATGTACAAAAAACTAAGTATCAAGGAATGGGCCGTTGAAGATCGCCCCCGCGAAAAAATGCTTGTAAAGGGAATACGGTCGTTATCCGAAGCTGAATTAATTGCCATTCTCATTGGTTCTGGTAATCTGGATGAGTCGGCAGTCGAGTTATCACGTCGGATTCTGGCCTCAGTAAATAACAACCTCAACGAATTGGGAAAGAAAACCATAGCCGATTTGCGAAAGTTTAAAGGAATTGGTGAGGTTAAAGCCATTACCATTATGGCAGCCCTGGAGCTTGGGCGAAGACGAAAAGATTCGGAGCCCGACGAAAAGCCCAGAGTAGTAACCAGTGCCGATGCTGCAGCAATCTTCAAACCATTGCTGAGCGATCTACCTCATGAAGAATTCTGGATACTGCTGCTAAACCGCAATAACCTAGTTATAGATAAACTTATGATTAGTCAGGGAGGAATTTCAGGAACCATTATTGATGTGCGAATCATCCTGAAAATGGCGCTTGACAATCTGGCCTGCTCTATTATTCTCTGTCACAACCATCCGTCGGGAAACCTTATACCCAGCGAAGCTGACAAGGAAATCACCCGAAAAATGAAAGAGGCCGGCAAACTCCTTGATATTGCAGTACTCGACCACGTAATAATCGGCAATAATGCATACTTCAGCTTTATCGACGAAGGATTAATCTGATTGAAACGATGACAATCCGTTGCAAATTGCTAGCTTTATCGGGCTAAATTTTAAATTTCGGTGGAAAGTCAGCCAACATCAAAAATCTTAATTTTTACACCCGAGATCACTCCGCGTGTTTTATATTCTTTTGGATTCATTTTTCAAACGATACTTGGAGCTGAGCTGATTTTCACTTCCAATCCCGAAGATTTTAAACAATCAACTTTACCCCGGATAAATTATTCGTCCACCAACTTTTCATCAGGATTATTCCTCTACGCACATCCGTTATTATTCGAAAAAAACATTGTCGATCAGGATATAAAAACAGTGGAGTTTAAGCAGATGAAAGTATTCTTCCCGTCATCGGCCGATTCCTTTCTTCCCTTCGACCCGTTTGCATTTTCCTTCTATGCCATTACGAGGTACGAAGAATACCTGAATGAAAATACCGACAACTATGGACGTTTTAAGGACTCCGAAAATATTCTGGTAAAGCTTGATGTGCATCAAAAGCCAGTTGTTGACATGATCGCCTACTGGATTGCTGAAGAACTGATCCGAGAATTTCCGGAATTCAGAATAAGGCAACGATCTTTTCAATTTGTCACGACCATCGACATCGACAATGCCTGGGCTTTCCGGAATAAAAGTCTGTTGGTTTCGTTAGGGGGCATTGCAAAAGCCATTTTCCGAGGGAAGTTAAACGAAGTAAAACAGCGACTTGCGGTTACATTAAGACTAACTGATGACCCATATGACACCTACAAATACATTCTGGAAACGTACAAAGGGCAGTTGAGTCGCATCCTGTTTTTCTTTTTGCTGGCCGATCGTAACCGGTTCGACAAAAATTTATCATATACAAACAAACCGTTTCGGCAACTCATAACCAGCCTGGCCGGTGTTTGCGATGTGGGTATTCATCCATCTTATTCGTCAAGCGAAAAGCCCTGGTTGTTCGATACTGAAAAAAAGCGGTTGGAGAGTATCATCAACAAACCGGTTGTTCGTAGCCGCCAGCATTTTTTAAAGCTGAAATTTCCGAAGACCTATCAAACAGCTCTGAAATCAGGAATAACCGACGATTACACAATGGGATTTGCGAGTCTGGCAGGCTTTCGGGCAGGAACCTGTACTGAGTTTAAATTCTTTGATTTGAGCAAAAACCATCAAACAGGGTTGACCATTCATCCGTTTCAAACGATGGACGTAACTTTAAAAAACTACCTCAATCTGCAACCTCAGCAAGCCTGGCAACTGATTGAAAGCCTTATGCTCGAAATTAAACAGGTAAACGGAACTTTTATAAGCCTGTGGCACAACGAATCGCTAAGTGATTCAGGACAATGGCAAGGCTGGCCCGAGGTATTTCAGCAAATTCTTGAAAAAGGCTTAATTTTGGAAAATGAGTAAGCCCGAAATCACTTTTATAGCCAATAAAGATATTGACAAAGAGAAATGGGATCAATGCATTGCCCGGTCGCCTTTTGGAGTTGCCTATGCCTATAGCTGGTATCTCGATCGGATTTGCACAAAGTGGGATGCCTTGATTGGTGGCGATTATCAGGATGTTATGCCCCTGGTAAATAACCGGAAATATGGAATCAATTATATTTACCAGCCATTCTTCACCCAACAGCTCGGTATTTTCTCATCGCAAAAAACGGATAAAATTCTGGCAGATACCTTTCTGGATGCTATTCCGGAGCAATTCAGGCTGATTGACATGAAACTGAATATTGGGAATGTAATAGAAAATACCCAATTCAAATTCAGGGAAAATATAACTTACCACATTCCGCTGAATTCAGGCATAGACGAAATTCGCCAGGGCTATAATACAAATACGAAGAGAAACATTCAAAAAGCCATTCAGAATAAGCTATCGGTTTCCACCTCAACTGATATTGGCCGGTTTATAGAGTTTACGCAAACCAATCTGAAAGAAAAAGCCTCTGAAGTTAAAGGTCAGCATTATTCAGCATTTCAGGAAATTATTCGTTTTGCATTGGCCAATAATCTTGGCGAAATAAACATTGTAACCAACGACCAAAACAACTGGTTGGCGGCAGTTTTTTTCCTGAAAAGCGGACAAACATCCATTTACCTGGCTGCATCGTCGAATTCAGAAGGAATTGAGAAAAGCGCAATGTCGCTGCTGATCGATAGTTTTATTCAAAAAAATGCCGCGAGCAACCTGACTCTTGATTTTGAAGGTTCAAATATTCACGGTATTGCAAGGTTTTATGCAGGTTTTGGAGCGATTCCGAAGACCTATTTTTCAGTCCATCTGAACCGTTTGCCCTCGATAACCCGAATACTGAAAAAATAAGTTAGCGGTCACAAAATGTTAATTTGTATATTCTACAGCATTCGTTGCGTTTGGTAATTTTATATTACTTTCGCCGAAACTTTTTAAATCATGAAGGTAAATATACTTGGAGAATCAAACTCCATCTTCAACCAGTTCATTTCAGAGATTCGGTGTGAAGTTATCCAGAAAGATCCAATGCGGTTCCGCAGAAATCTTCAGCGTTTAGGCGAGATCTTCGCATACGAAATCAGCAAAGTAATGGATTACGAATTAACCGACGTCAAAACTCCGCTTGGCGTTGCTCAGGTTTCCACCCTTGTACAACATCCGGTTTTAGCAACAATTCTTCGCGCCGGACTGCCTGTTCAGCAAGGACTTTTAAACATTTTCGACCGTGCTGAGAATGCCTTTATTTCGGCCTACCGTAAATACGATGCAGCCGGTGAATTTCATATCGAATTTGAATATTTAGCGACACCATCACTCGACGGAAAAACACTGATACTTTCCGATCCGATGCTCGCTTCGGGCGCGTCAATGGAGATTGGTTATCATGCCATGCTGCAGAAAGGTTCGCCTAAACATATACATCTGGTGGCTGTAATTGCCAGTAAACAAGGTGTTGAGCATGTGGTAAAGCAAATTCAGGCCGAAAATGTTACCTTGTGGATTGGGGCTGTCGATCCAGAGATGACTTCGATGTCGTACATCGTTCCAGGATTGGGCGATGCCGGCGATTTGGCTTTCGGAGCAAAAATCGATTCGCACTAAAAAATTGCAGATTAACGATTAATGATCAACGATTAAAGAAGCAAAATCGGCAATCGTTGATCGTTAATCTCAAATCAAGATCACTCCCACACCAAACAGCACTGTAAAAAGCAGTGTTGTCAGTGATAGTTTTTTCAAAAACGGATCGAATTTCCGAGGCTCTTTTATTCGGTTAATCTGCACTAAATCACGCACAAAAAGCGGAAATGAAATCAGGAAAAGCCACTGAAACCCCGATTTGAAGTTGAGTGTAGAAAATACAACCGCAGCAATCATTCCTCCTGAAATCATCAGCGTGTGATACAATTTTCCTTTAGCGCCGCCCATTCGCACAATCATCGTATTTTTTCCTGAAGCACGGTCGTTTTCCACGTCGCGCATATTATTCAGGTTTAAAACTCCGGTACTGAAAAGTCCGATGGAAATGGCCGGCAGAAAAATCAGACCATTGATTTGATGGGTATTCAGAAAATAAGCGCCAACAACGGGCAACAAACCAAAGAACAGGAAAACAGCCAAATCACCCAATCCGGCATATCCGTAAGGATTGCTTCCGGCAGTATATTTGAACGCGGCAATCAGCGCTAAAACTCCCAACCCAATGTAAATACCGAAAACCGACAACGAAAGTCCTTTTGTTCCTTCGGCTACCAGCCAAATTCCCGAAGCCAGACTCAGCAAAGCCAGTACAATCATTCCGCCACGCATTTGCGCGGGTGTAATTTCGCCTCCCTGGACTGTGCGTCGTGGGCCAACCCGTTTGTCGTTGTCGGTTCCCTTCTGAAAATCGCCGTAATCGTTGGCAAAATTCGAGAATATCTGGATAAACAAAGCTGTGACAATTGCCAGAATGGTGACTTTCAGGTTAAAACCTTCGTCTAAACCTGCCAAAGCTGCTCCCATCAAAATACCGGAAACGGCTAGTGGCAAAGTTCTCAACCGCGCCGCTTTTACCCAACTTTTTAGTGATGCCATATTTTAATTCTTAAAATAGTATGTTTTCAGCCAGCTTTTGTACATGGGATCGAGCACCATAATATTGCCGGTTTGAATATCGACAATCTCTTTATTTTCAAGTGCTTTCTTAATTCGATTAACATTTGCCGAGGAGCCTAATTTGTAATCGTTCATGATGTCTTTTGAACTAAACTTTTGAACCCCTTCGAGCAAGGCCCTCATGAAATTAACTTGTGGGGTCGTCAATTCTTCTGTTTTCGATTGAAAAAGCAGGCTAAGCTGCGCTACAATTCCCTCATGGGCTTCTCTGACAATGGTTTCGGAACAATCGTGAGTAGTTCGCAGCCAGCTTTGCTGAGCCAATTGCTGCACGTAATACGGATGACATTCAGCCAGATCGGCAATTAAAACCGCCTCATTTTCTGAAATGTGCTTCCCCGTTGCTTTAAATCGTTCGCAAATAAAAGGAACCCACTTTTCCCTTTCGATTTTGGTCAGGAAAAGGATATCCCCAAACTTATAAAAAGGCATCGACGAACTGGTAAACACATCCATCAACATGTGACGTTTGCTTCCGTACAGGCAGTATGCAACATGCTGGTGCTTTTGCCAGTGCGCCCTGAGCTTTTTTTGAAATGCAAGGTGATTTTCGAAGGTCGAGATATTTTGAAATTCATCGATGCAAATAATCAGCTTCCATCCCTTTTCCATGGCAATAATCTCTGCCATATCAAGAATCGCGTCCGGATGCTTTTTTACTTCCTTCCAGTCGAGACTTAAAGCCAATTCATCCTGATTACCTGGACTAAAGGAAAGTTTTGGAAGGAAATTACCCAAAAGTCGCTTCGCATTTTCAAGTAACAGTTCAAGTTTCGTGGCTGAAATTTTCAATACTTCACTAGCCAGAGCCTGATAGAACTGTTCTTCGGTGCGAATGTTGAATGCATCGAGAAAACAAAAGTGAAGATTTTTGTCGGCGACCATGGCTTCTTCAGCTACCCGCTGTACCAGCGAAGATTTCCCCCAACGACGTGGTGAAATAAGCACCGTATTAACCAAACCCGAAAAATTACCAGACAAACGTTGTCGTTCGTTCTCTCTGTTTGTGAAATTCTGATGAACAGCCAATTTGCCAAAAACAAAAGGTGTTTCCATACCCTATTTTTTGTTACAAATATAAGTAACAACTTTGTAAGTAACAACTTTGTAAGTAACAACCTTGTTACATTGTTAAAATACTGGCATTAAGGGAATTTAGGAAACTTTTTAAAGTCAGGTTTGCGTTTTTCGAGGAACGCGTGTTTTCCTTCCTGTGCCTCTTCGGTGAGATAATACAACAAGGTTGCATTTCCTGCAAATTCCTGAATACCAATTTGTCCATCAAGTTCAGCATTCAAACCCAATTTGAGCATGCGCAAAGCCAGCGGACTGTGTTCCTGCATTTTTTGTGCCCAGGCAACCACCTCATCTTCCAGTTGATCGAACGGAACCACTTTGTTGACCAAACCCATTTCCAGAGCTTCGGCAGCCGAATACTGGCGGCACATGAACCAAATTTCGCGGGCTTTTTTCTGGCCTACAATGCTGGCCAGATACGACGATCCCAAACCTGCATCGAAGCTTCCCACTTTCGGTCCGGTTTGGCCAAAGATGGCATTTTCGCTGGCAATGCTAATATCGCAAACCACGTGCAACACGTGTCCGCCGCCAATGGCATAGCCGTTTACCATGGCAATCACCGGTTTGGGCATCGAGCGGATTTGCTTCTGCACTTCCAGAATATTCAGGCGTGGGATGCCGTTTTTGTCGATGTAACCACCAATGCCTTTCACGGTTTGGTCGCCACCGGCACAAAAAGCTTTGTCGCCGGCACCGGTTAACACGATGACGTTGATGCGCTGATCTTCGCGGCAAATGCGCAAAGCTTCGCTAATTTCGTTCACCGTTGTTGGCCGGAAGGCATTGCGGTAGCGCTCGCGGTTGATGGTAATTTTGCCAATTCCATCGAAGTATTCAAAAAAGATGTCTTCGTATTCTTTGATAGTTTCCCAGGTACGTTTTGTTGTCATGATATTTAGTTTTACTTTTTTAATTCTTTAAATAATTCCCGAAACGCATTCACATTTACCTCCGCATCTGTAAAAACTTCGAGTACAGCGGCTTTTTGATCAGGTAAATAAAATTCTGTCAATGCCTGTTTTAACTCACTTTCGTTGGTGGCTGAAAAATATTCCACCCCGAATGCTTTGGCCAAACCTTCAGCTTTATGCGTATTTTCGGTAAAGAAATGTTCCCGGAATGCCGGAGTTTCGCCCGGGCCTTTAATCATGCTGAAAATATTTCCGCCACCATTGTGAATAACAATGATGCGAATATTTTTGCCAATGTATTTGTTCCACAGGGCATTCGAGTCGTAAAAGAACGACAAGTCGCCTACAATTACTGTATTTATTTTTTCGGATTCGCTGGCAAAACCAACGGCGGTTGATAAACAACCGTCAATTCCGGCAGTACCACGATTGCTGTAATATTCAGCTTGTTTCACCCGATTGTGAATGAGGGCATACCGCACCGGCGAGCTGTTTCCGAGGTGGATAACCGAACCTTCCGGAATATTTTTGCCGATCAATTCAAAGGCTTTCAGGTCGGAGAATTCGCAATTCGTAATATATTCATCGCGCAACTGATTGACCCGATTCTCTTTGCTTTTCCAGAGTTTTAGGAAGGCTGAACTAGCCTGTATTTCTTGTCCAGCAAGCGATTCAAAGAAATCGGCGGCTTCGGTTTGAACGACTTTGGTGAGTGACTGATAAGTGTCGAAATGCTCAGCACCCAAACTCAAGTGCCAGTGTTCGGCAGGTTTATTTTTCCGCAAAAATTGCTTGAGTGATTTCGAGACAAACTGTCCGCCCAAGGTAATCAGCAAGTCAGGATTGTAATCTGTCGAGTTTTCTTCGAGAATGGCAGCCATCAGCGCATCGATACTCCCCACAAACTGCTCGCCGTGCATATTCGAAAGGTATTCGTGCAAAACAACCGCCCCGGTTTTGGCAACAAATGCAGCGAGTGACTTTTCAAGTGCCGGATTTGGATTCAGTTGTCCGGCAAGCACCATTATTTTTTTCGATCGTCCAACAATTTTCGCCAATCCGGAAAGCTCAGTTTCCGAAACTTTTGGTTTTGCCGAGGCAATCGCAATGTTTTTTACTTCAGGTAATTCGGCATCAATCAGCTGATGCAAGGGTTCTTCCAGCGGAATGTTGATATGCACTGGAGCTGGGTTCTCGAAAACTGCCAGATTCAGGCATTCGCTAATTTGGCGGGCAGCAAACAACAGTTCCTTTTCCGACTCGCCCAAGGGCAAATTCACCTCTTTTTTCACAAAGTTCCGGTAAATCCCTTCCTGACGAATGCATTGACTTTCCAACTGATCGATCCAATAGTCAGGGCGATCTGCCGTGAGCACAACTAAGGGTATATTTTGGTAAAAAGCTTCGGCAATGGCTGGTGCGTAATTCAGCGTGGCCGTGCCCGAGGTGCAAACAATAGCAACCGGTTTCTGTTTGGCCAGCGACAATCCCAGTGCAAAATAAGCAGCCGAGCGCTCGTCAACAACGTTGCGGCAGTTGAATCCGGCAATTCCGTGAAAAGTGTGAATCATGGGCGCGTTGCGGCTTCCGGGCGAAATTACGATGTCGGTAATGCCCTTTTTCAGGAGCAAAGCGGCTAATTGATGAATTTGCTTTTTGGTACTTATCATCTTTGTTTTTTTACCACAGAGAACACAGAGTTAAAAATGCAAAAACCTGAAAACTGGAAAAGAATAGCTTAACTTGCGTTCCTATTTTACTTTCTCTTTTAAACTCTGTTCTCTCTGTAGTTAATAGTTATTTTCATTCTCAATCACCGAAAGTAACGTTTTTGCCTTTTGGTTGGTTTCGTCCCATTCTTTTTCGGGCACCGAACGGGCTGTGATTCCGCCTCCGGCGTACAAAATGTACTCGTCGGAAGTGATTTCCATGCAGCGCAGGTTTACGAACAGCGAGACCTGTCCATTCAACCGCCACGGCCCCAAATAACCGGTATAGTATTTTCGCTGATAAAGCTCGTTTTCGTGAATATACTGCTGCGCCAAATCCTTCGGTAATCCGCACACAGCGGGCGTTGGATGCAACTCGGCCACAAAATTTCCCAACTGGTTTTCGACTTTCTCTTTCGGAAAAAAGAACGAAGTTTTCAGGTGAGCGACCTTTCCACTCTCCAGCGTTTCAGGGCCAGTGGTTTTGTATTGGTGAATGTCGAAATTAAAGAACACATCGAGCATATAGCGCGATACAAAAGCCTGTTCTTCAATGTCTTTTGTACTCCAGTAATATTCTTCGTTGTCGTATTTTCGGACTTGGGTTCCGGCGAGCGAAACAGTTTCGAAACGCGCCCCGTCTGATTTAACCAAAACTTCGGGCGTTGCTCCCATCCAGATTCCGGCGTAAGGCAGATTTACCAGGTAGGTAAAAGCGTTCGGTGTTTTTTCCTGAAGCTGTAGAAAGGTATTTCCCAGCGAAGTATCTTTTCGGGCAAACGGGATTTGTCGCGAAATAATCACCTTCGACAACGCTCCTTCGCGAATATCTATAACCGTTCTTTCGATTAGTTGTAAATAATCTTCGCGAGAAATCGGCGCACATTTTTCCTGATTCTTTACCGGATGAAAAGGCTCAAAATCTTCAATATTCAGAGAAGCCGTGTCCGAAAAATCTTCAGAATAAAATGACGGACGGAGCAAAACAACCGGACTTTCCGGGGTAATGCTGAACGGCGCAAATACAAAACCAGCCTCGCCATTCAGCAAGTCGAAACGGTCGTAAATTTTTACATCCGAAGCATTGCCAACCACCAGTCCCAGTTGCGATTCGCGCGGATTAAACCAGGCGGCAAAAGCAATGTTTTTAGTGAGAAGCTGATCGAAAAATACAGCTAACTGATCGTTATTTTTCATGCCTTTTAACAATCATATTAGTTACTCGGGCAGTTGAAAGTAATTTTCCCGATGCATTTTTGATATCAACATTCCACACATGCGTCCGTTTCCCGAAATGCAATACGTCAGCGCGGGCATAAACTTCGCCACTATCGGCTTTCCCGGTATGATTTGCGCTCACCTGGATTCCCCGGACGTCATATTCCTGAATGTCAACCGCCAGCATCGAGCCGAATCCGGCAATCGTTTCGGCAAGGGCCAGATTGGCTCCGCCATGCAACATATTTCCGGGTCGGAATGTGCGGTGATCAACCGGCATGGTGGCTTCCACCCAGCCTTCGCCATAACCTGTAAAACGAATACCGAGGTGCTCAACCATGGTATTTTTCAAGTAGTGGCCAATCATTTCAACCGGAGTTGAGTATGTTAATTTTGGTATTTCCATCACACAAAATTTTGAACGTGTGAAATTAGGAAAATGGAACGAGGCAGCCAATTTAATTTTGAAAATTGACTTTTGCGACCGGGCTTACCTTATTTTATTACCTCTTCAGCAAAATCATTTCCTGAAATATTCAGGTCGAGCGATGGATTTTCTTTTGTTTCAGAAATGAAATAAAGCTTGGATTCGTGGGCTCCCAAAGTAACCGAAATGCGGGTTGGTTTTCCCAGCCCCAAGCTAAACCCTGGTTCCCAGACAAATACCCAAGCTTCCTTAATTCCGATTAAATCGAGCAGCGAATAGCTCTCTGAAACAACAGCATCCGAATCGTTAAGTACCAGTACACTCCATCCTTTTACTTTACGGTAGCGCCGAACAGCCACTTTATTGAGTACATTATTTCCCCAGAACGGGAGCATCGCACTTTGTGGCCGGGTTGAGGGTTCGAGAAAACGCCACAACTGAAGTTTGTCGCTATCCATAACTTTAAAGTTATCGGAAATACCAACAGATCCGCCCATAAATGCCGACCATAAGGCAAGGCTCTTTTGCTCAACAGCAGTATAATCACTTTTGTAATCGCGCAAAAAAACCACATCCGGGTCGTTCTGCCAAAATACATTATTAAAGTATTGGGTGTTATAACTTTCCTCAATAATCCTTCCGGTTATTTCTTTCTCCCATTTCCACGACTGATCAATATCTATTCTGACGGCATCGACATACCCAATCAGCGGAGAATACGGAGCCCTGTTTACCGAGATAAAACTTCCGGCACCAACGGCTTCCCGAATAATATTCATAATTACCCTGAGTACCTGAACCGAAGATTTTCCTGCTTTTCTGGTCTTCTGCGCTTCATTCGATTCCTGCAAGCCCCAATCCAGCCGGTCGATTTCGTAATAGGTAAATCCAATTTCGTGGAAACTCTTGAATACTTTTCCGATGTACTTCTTGACGTCGTCGTGTGTGGCATCCAAAGCGTAGAGTTTGCCTTCTGCATCCTCGTCCATAACAATCGGATCATCTTCGTTATTTTTCAATATCCATCGCGGATGATTTCTGAAAATCCGGCTATTCTCATGGACAACAAACGGAGCAACATAAATTCCGGCCCGGTATCTCCGCTTGAAGATTTCCCGCGCCACAATCTCCATTGTTTTGGGCCAGTTGTTATTGTTATTGAGCCAATCGCCCGGAACGCAGTATCCAGGTCCGATATGTACTGTACGCAACGGAATCGGAGGTTCGGTTTCGTCCAACGATTTTAGCTGCTCAAGCAGGTATTTGTAGTTAAACGAATTCCTGAAATCCTGGTACGGACTCCAGTAATAATTGGTCGTTGTATCGCGCCGTGCCTGGTTTTGCTCAGAAATACTCCATGCCAGGTTTTGCATGGTTCCAAACGGCTGATTTCCATAATAAACAAACAAATCGGGCAACTTGATGAATTCGTCCTTCAGCGGAATACCTTCGGTGGCAAAACCGGCTTCGAAAAAAACCACTTCCTTGCCATATTTGCTATCGTTAAGCCCTGTGCGCCGCGGACGATTGTACACCGAGCTACGTTGAATAAAATCGGCTTGTTCATAAGCTCCAATAGAAAGTGTATCGCCGTTCGGAGCAATTAACCCGGTCATCATAAAACTATCGTACGACCAGGCTTCTTCTTCCGGAAAATTCATTGCTTTCCGGTTTGTCGGTTTTCTGAATTCAAAAATTCCGGATTGTCCTCCTGTTCCAAAACCCTGTTTGAAAAAATAATTCGCCCCGTTAATATAGCCTTCGCCCAACGGATTGAACCAGGTAGGCGCATTTTTCATCCCGCTAATCTCGGCACCAATCGAGATGGTGTTCGAGTGTGTTCTCAAATCGAGCATTACAAACCCACCATCCACCTCATAAATAATACGCTTGCCCTTTGGCGAATCGCCCATAAACGTATTCCGCACAAATATGCTTTGCCCGTCAATCGAAGGACGGCAATTCGACAGGCGGATGCTTCCGGCGAAAATATCGAATGTGCCATCCTCGTGCAATATCCATTCCGGCTTCCCAAGCTGAAATTCAAGATGTTTTAAATTAGCTGGGGGAGGCGTAAATGCCTGAGAAAATTTCGGGAATGAAACCATACTTGTTCCAAGGCCTGCACTCATCAGTTTCAGGAATGTTCTTCTTTCAAAAGATCTCTGGGGCATGTCTCTGGTCAGTTTAAAATAGGATCGCCTAAATTTAACAACTTTTAACAGACTTAGGCAAGGACTTTCGCTTATTAAAAAAGAAAATCAGAAATGAGATTTCGCTTATACTCCTTGCCCTGGGAAACTACTGACTATAAAATTTTCGCTTAAACATTAATCAGATATTTATACAACAGTCTGTTTTTTTGATCGCCTTGATTATTGGGTATTACCTGCTTCGAAGAGCTTCAACTTCTTCAATGGTCTTGGGTTTAGACTTGCCCAACTGTTTGAACCCATTTTCGGTTATCATGAAATTTTCTTCGTTTCGTATTCCTCCAAAGTTCCTGAATTTTTCGATTTCATCCCAGTTCAGGAAATCGCTGAATTTTCCTTCCGATTTCCAAAGATCAATCAGTTCAGGAATAAAATAAACACCCGGTTCGATGGTAAAAACATGACCCGGCCGAAGTTCCTTGGCAAAGCGCAGCGACTTCAATCCAAACTGGGTACTTTTAGGTTCGCCATCGTAGCCAACCCAAACCTCGCCCAAATCTTCCATGTCGTGCACATCAAGCCCCATCATATGCCCGGTTCCACAAGGGAAAAACAAAGCATGGGCTCCGGCAGCAACGGCTTCGTCAACATCTCCTTTCATCAGGCCAAGTTCTTTCATCGAAGCAGTTATTGAGCGACAGGCTGCAAAATGAACCTCTTTAAATCTCGTTCCAGGAGCGAGCGTATTTACTGCCGCTTCGTGAGCCTTTAAACTCACATTATAAATTTGCTTCTGAATTTCAGAAAATCTCGGGCTGACTGGGAATGTACTCGAAAGATCGCCAGCATAATGCCCTAGCGATTCGGCTCCGGCATCGAGCAAAAACAGATCTCCCTCTTTTAACGTATTGTAATGCGAGTGATTGTGCAAAGTTTGGCCATTGATAGTAGCAATAATCGGGAAAGCGATGCTGCAATTTTGAGCCAAAGCAACTTCGTAAACTTTAGCAGCAATCTGCGCTTCGGTCATTCCGGCCCGTGCCACCGACATAGCCGTGCAATGCATATCAACCGACAGATCAACAGCCTTTTCGATTTCCGCAATCTCTTCCGCCGACTTTATTTCGCGCTGACTAATTACAGCCTTAACAAGTTCTGAAGAAGCATTGACATTGATCTGATCGGGACGAATATTGAGAAACCGCAATAACTTAATTTTATTTTCGGGCCGGTAAGGTGGAAGAAAATGTATTTCCTTACGCGAAGCCTGGGCTTCTTTCAGAATGGTATAAAGTTTTACCATTGGCTGAGTTTCGCTCACCCCCGAGCGCCGGGCGCGTTCGGCAATGGTCGGCTGTGGCCCCATCCACACAATATCGTCAATGGTGTAATCATCGCCAAAGATCACCTCGTGCCTGTTGTCAACATCTATTACAGCGGCAAGCGACGGAAAATCAATTCCGAAGTAATATAAAAACGAACTATGCTGCCTGAAGGGATAGGTATTGTCCGGATAATTCATCGGACTCTCATCGTTACCCCAAAAAAGAATTAATCCTGAACCAATCTTATCGCAAAGAACCTTTCTTCTTTGAATATAAATTTCAGCTTGAAACATATTTTCGCAATATCGTTAGAAGCGTTAAAGTTATAAATATGATTTAATTTCTGGCTTTCAAAAGATAAAATGAAGCCCTCATTTCGCTATTAAAAAGACCAACCCAATTACCCCAGCCTCACTACACCATTAATCATATTTAAATGAAGTAATTACAATTAATAAGAGATATTTTTGTCTTTTATTAACGTCGTGCGCAATCAATTCCCGATTTTAATTGTTTCAATAAAGAATCCGGTCGTGTAAATACGCGGGTTCTTTGAAGAGAAAAGAAGTTGATTTAATAAGAATGCAATTAAAATTTATGAAAAATCTAGTTTGTCCTATATCAGATCAGCGTGTAAACGAGCAGGTAACACGTCTGAATGCTTTCTTTACTATTACATCGGTGATATTGGCTTTTGTTTTTAACTCGGTGTTGCTGATTATCTTTATAATGGCCGATTTTTTTATTAGGGCTTTTACCGAAATTAAATTCAGCCCGATCAGCTTTGTAAGTCATTACTTGAGTAATGCGCTGAATTTGCCGGTTAAGCTGATCGATAAAGCACCCAAAGTATTCGCTGCCCGCCTGGGATTTCTAATGACACTGGTCATTGCAGCACTGTTCTCGCTGAAGCTGACCATTGCTTCGGTTATCGTGGCTTCAATACTTGTCTTCTTTGCCAGCCTCGAGTTTTTCTTTGCAATATGTGTGGGGTGTTTAATTTATACATACCTGGTTCTTCCCTTCTATAAAAAATGAAATGACAGATAATATGAGAGCGTAAACTAAAAAAATAAGCTATGAAAAAAACATTATTGGCCATCGCAAGTCTGGTCGGATTATTCTTCTCGACCTCAGGACAAAATGAGAAAAGCATCAACAACATTAATAATGGTATGCCCAACCGTATTTCGATGAATGTGACAGTCGCCAAACAAACACAGGGCGCAACATTTGGCGAAAAAGTTAATGCCGGACTTCATGCTGCAGGTTCGTATGTGATTTTTCCGAACAAACAGGCCTTCCTGATAACAAAAAATAAAGTTACTGAAATGACTTCGGCTGAAGTAGCCAAAGTAAATGCCGGATTACACGCCACAGGAAGCGCTGTTGCACAGGGAGCTTCATTGGTTGGTGGTGCATTACCCGGAGGCGCAGTTATTTCAGCTGCAGTTTCGAAAACCGATGGAGGAAGACCGATTTGGGAAGTTAAAGATGTGAGTGAAGGATTCGCACTTCCTGCCGACCTCGGCGACGGAGAATACACACTAACAGTTGTGGTGAAAGAAAAAGCAACTTCGGGGCTTAAAGACACCTTAAAAACTCAGGTCCGTTTCGGAATTAAAGTCGAAGGACGTACATACAAAGTTACTACCGCAGGAGCGATCCAATCAACTTAACATCATTACCTATGAAACAAATTACTCTTTTATCCTTCATGCTTTTCTGCTTCATTTTTGCGGGTCAGGCTCAGCGAAAGTCTTTAGTGACGGCCAATGCCGAAAACTCTGTAAAAGTCAGACTAATAGCTGCACCTTCATTTAAACTTCCATATCAACTGGAAATATTGACAAGCGGAGAAAAAGACACTCAACGGCGAGACGTTGTGAATGGGCTGACAGTTAAAGGGTCCATTGTTTCAGCAGCAGTGTCATCAGTCGGCACACTATCAGGAGGAGCAGGAAGTGGAGCCGCATCAGCATCGTACGCTGCAACCGGACGAGTTGCAAACAGTGGAATTAAAGTAACCATTTTGCAAAAAGAAACAGGTGATGAAGTGGACACGCCGGATAAAATATCCAGTGTGCGCCGGAACAAATTGACCACCTTCCGCCGGTCAAAATGGTTGGGTTTCGCCGGAGCAAATTGACCACCCTCTAAGAACGATTTATCCTTGCTGATTAGCGGGCATTTATGATTAAGTTGGCTTTGTTCAATATAATCAAATGTCAAATAAACTAATCATTATGAGCAAGGTAAGAAGCATTATCAGGCTTTACACCGAGGGTGTAAGTAAACAGTCCATCGGGGAACGGACAGGTCTTCCCCGCAATAGTGTTAAGAAGTATATCAGGTTGTTCCTGGCTTCGGGCAAATCGCCGGAAGAGATTCAACTGATGAGTGACACTGAACTTGAGCAGATGTTTCTGGATATGGTTCCACGCAATCATATTGAGAATGATCTTCGTTATCAATCTCTGGAAGCATTTTTCCCCACCATGGAAAAAGCATTGAAGATCCGGGGAAACACCAAGGAGAAGCTTTGGGAGCAATATTTTGAACAGCATCCTGCAGGCTATCGGTTTTCACAGTTCAAGCATTATTATCTTCTCTGGAAGAAGGTTCGTAATCCGGTTATGCACATTGAGCATAAGGCCGGGGAGAAGATGTATGTTGATTATGCAGGCGAAAAACTCAAGGTTTTAGATCCGGAAACATTAGACATCACAGAGGTAGAGGTTTTTGTCGCCATACTGGGTGCAAGCCAGTTGACCTACGTAGAGGCCAGTTATACCCAACAGAAGGAAGACTTTATCAACTCCTGCGAAAATGCATTACATTACTTCGGAGGCGTTCCTAATGCCATCGTTACGGATAACTTAAAATCGGCGGTAATCAAGAGTAATCGCTATGAGCCGACACTTAATGAGGCTTTTCGTGACTTTGTAAGCTATTATTCGATGGCGGCTTTACCGGCAGCTCCGTATAAACCCAAACACAAAGCGTTGGTAGAAGGTGCCGTAAAAATCATTTACCGTTCGATTTACAGCACTTTAAAGGGTAATGTATATTCTTGCATTGAACTTCTAAATAGCGCGATCAGGGAGGCTCTGGAAGCTCATAATAACAGGCCGCTTACAGGAAGGCCGTTCAGCAGGCGACAGTTGTTCGAAGATACTGAACGACACTTTCTGCACCCTTTACCTGAAAAGAGATATGAGTTGAAGCGACGCTATATCGCTTCTGTGATGAAGAACAATTACGTCTGTCTTGCCGAGGATAAGCATTATTACAGTGTTCCTTACCATTTTATCGGCAAGAAGGTGACCTTACTTTACAGCCAATCTGAGGTTGAAATTTATCACCGCTACGAGCGAATTGCGGTGCACAAAAGGAACAGGCACCTTTTTGGACACACTACAATAACAGATCATCTGGCCTCGCAGCACCGCTTCATGAGCGACTGGAACCCCGATAAATTTATCGAACGAGCCGCAGAGGTAGGCCCTCAAACGAAAGAATATATTATCCAGTTGCTAAATGCCAGACAGCATCCGGAGCAGACCTATCGATCCTGTCAGGGAGTTTTAAGTTTTTCAGTACGTGCCGGAAAAGAGCGGCTTAACAATGCTTGTCTGCGTGCACTTCAATATGGCGATTACAGCTATCAGACCATTCGGGTAATCCTTGAAAAAGGACTTGACCGAAACGTTGATGATCAGCAGCATGTTGATCAGTCAATGCCCCCTCACCTGAATATACGTGGCAAAAACTATTACCGGTAATATCTCCCCGGAGGACGGCTGTAACAGCTACCCCTCCGGGTATTGTTTAACCTTAAATCAAATAAAATGAATGAGCAAACGCTTCAAAAAATGAGACAGATGAAGTTCTTCGGTATGGTTCGGGCCTTTAGAACAAGCATCGAGAATGGCAGCATGATTCAAATGACCGGCGACGAAATGGTATCGATGCTTATTGATGCAGAATGGGATGATCGTAACAATCGCCGCATAGAGAGGCAAATGCGCAATGCAAAGTTCCGCTATAAAGCCAACATTGAGCAGTTGCACTTTGATATAGATCGCAACCTGGACAAGAATCAGTTCATGCGTATGGCTGAGTGTACTTTTATCGGAAGAAAAGAGAATCTTCTGATCACCGGCAGTACCGGAATAGGCAAAAGCTTCATTGCTTCAGCTATCGGAAATCAAGCCTGTACTCTCGGGTTCAAAGTACTTTATGCCAACACTACAAAGCTGTTTACAAGATTAAAAATGGCCAAAGCAGATGGTTCGTACATCAGAGAAGTTGCAAAGATAGAAAGACAGGATCTTTTGATTCTGGACGATTTTGGCTTGCAGCCGCTTGATGCATCAAACAGGTCGGTACTTATGGAAATCATCGAAGATCGCCACGGAAACCATTCAACCATTATAACATCTCAGTTGCCAGTGGCACAATGGTATGAGGTAATCGGAGAACAAACAATAGCGGATGCAATACTTGACCGCATTGTTCATGATGCTCACCGAATGGAACTTGTAGGAGAATCAATACGAAGAAGACAACGAAACAAAAACGTAGAAACTGTTGAATCAGAATAAATAAATCTAATTTTGTATAACTCTAATCAAAACAAGGAAATGATCGTTCTCAATATTGAAAATAGGTGGTCAATTTACTTCGGCGCACACTGGTCAATATAAAACGGCGTGAACTGGTCAATTTAACCGGCAAATCCAGTGGGCGTCAAATAAGAGTTTCAGAGATTTTCCTTACCTCGTTTCCTTACCTCGCTAAATTAAGGGCATAAAAAAAGTCAGTGTAAAACACTGACTTTCAATGTAGCGGGGGCCAGACTCGAACTGACGGCCTTTGGGTTATGAGCCCAACGAGCTACCAACTGCTCCACCCCGCAATGTATTTTTTGATAATTTATCGTCGCTTTTAGAACTTCGCCTTGCTGATTTTATTTCTGCTAAGCGGGTGCAAATATAGACTATACTTTTAGATATTCCTAATCCGGATTGAAAAAATATTTCCTGCCACTCAAAATTCCTTCGTTAAAAAGTATTAATAAACGGAGCTTCAGGATAGTTTTCTCCAAATTCTTCTAATTTTGTTGGTCGAAAAATCGGACGATGAACAGAAAGGAGCTTAGAAAGAAAATATTTCAAATGCTGAAGGACCATTATCGGTTAATCATTTACAATGATTCGTCGATACAAACGGTTTGGAGCATTAAGCTCACCCCAATAAAAGTACTGACTCTCGGAAGTTTGGGAGCCGTCATGCTGATTCTTTTAACTACAATTATTATTGCATATACCCCTTTACGCGAGAATATTCCCGGATATCCGAGTGCCAAAGTTCGTCAGCAGATTATTTATAATTATATGCTCGTCGATTCGTTGGAAAACGAAATAAAAAACAGGGACAGCTATTTCGAAAAAATAAAAACTTTGTTTCAGGGAGATGTTCCCGCCGATGAATTGACAACTTCCGATTCTGCTTTGAAAACCTACAATGTGAAGTTCAAAGGCACTAATGCCGATTCGATATTTCAGAATAAACTACTGGAAGAAAAGCAGAATTTAGCAATTTCGGGTAATTCAAAAAAGCTTCCAAGCATAGCCAATATCCACTTTTTCACACCATTGCGAGGCTTAATTACCAATAAATTCAACACAAAAACAGAGCATTTGGCGGTTGACATTGTTGGAAGTTTAAACTCGAGAATATCGAGCGTGCTGGAAGGTACCGTTATTTTTGCCGGATGGACTATGGATACAGGCTATTCGATTTATATTCAGCACGAAAACAACATCATCTCGGCATACAAGCACAATGCTGAGCTGCTGAAGGAAGTTGGCGACAAAGTAAAAGCCGGAGACGCCATTGCCATCATGGGAAACAGCGGCGAGCTGACTACCGGGCCACACCTTCATTTCGAGCTTTGGCACAACGGAACAGCACTCGACCCTGAAACCTATATTGATTTTTAAACCTGTTTATGAAGAAGCGTATCGCCATTTTAGGGTCAACCGGATCAATCGGAACACAAACCCTGGAAGTAATAGAACAAAATCCCGAACAGTTTGAGGTTGAGGTGCTGACCGCCAATAATAACATTCGTTTATTGATCGATCAGGCAAAAAAATTTCAGCCCAATGTGGTTGTCATTTCAAATTCGTGTCATTACGACGAACTTGCCGAAGCATTGAAAAATGAGCCGATTAAAGTTTTCGCCGGAAGGGAGGCACTCCAACAGGTGGTTCAAATGGATACCATTGATATGGTGGTAACTGCAATGGTTGGATATTCGGGATTGATTCCAACATGTAATGCCATAAAGGCAGGGAAAGACATTGCCCTGGCCAATAAGGAAACCATGGTTGTGGCGGGCGAAATCATCAACCAATTGGCCCTCGAACACAAAGTGAATATTTACCCGGTCGATTCGGAGCATTCGGCCATTTTCCAGTGTCTGGTTGGCGAATTCAATAATGAAATCGAAAAAATTTACCTCACCGCTTCGGGTGGTCCGTTCAGGGGATTTTCGATGGAACAGCTGGCCAATGTAACCAAAGCCGACGCACTGAAACATCCCAACTGGGACATGGGTGCCAAAATTACGATCGACTCAGCCTCGATGATGAACAAAGGATTTGAGGTAATTGAGGCCAAATGGCTCTTCGGACTGAAACCTGAACAAATTGATGTGGTGGTTCATCCCCAGAGTATTATTCACTCGTTGGTACAGTTTCGCGACGGATCGATGAAAGCGCAGATGGGACTTCCCGACATGAAATTACCCATTCAGTATGCGCTGAATTTCCCCGACAGGCTACCTTCGAGCTTCAAACGATTCAGCTTTTTGGATTACCCCAAACTTACATTTGAACAGCCAAATACAAAAAATTTTCGTAACCTTGCACTCGCTTTCGAGGCGTTAAATCAGGGCGGAAACATGCCCTGCATTTTGAATGCTGCCAACGAAGTGGTTGTTCAGGCTTTTCTGACAGAAAGAATAAGTTTTCTTCAAATGCCTGAAATTATTGAACAAACCATGGCGAAAGCAACTTATTTACAAAGTCCAAACCTGGAAGACTATATTCAAACAGATAAAGAAGTCAGGATTCTGACATCAGCATTGGTTAAAAATCAGGTAAAACAAAAGATTTAAAAACAGAAACGACAGTCGATGGAAGTAATATTGATTAAAGCTGCTCAACTTATCCTGAGTTTATCACTTCTGGTTATTATACACGAATTCGGGCATTTCATGTTCGCTCGTTTTTTCAAGACCCGGGTAGAAAAATTCTATTTATTTTTTGATCCGTGGTTTTCGCTTTTCAAAGTAAAAAAAGGTGAAACCGAATATGGTGTTGGCTGGCTTCCACTTGGAGGATATGTGAAAATCTCGGGAATGATCGACGAGTCGATGGACAAAGAAGCGATGAAATTGCCTCCGCAACCGTACGAATTCCGCTCGAAAAAATCGTGGCAACGATTACTGATTATGATTGGCGGTGTTGTGATGAATTTCATCCTGGCTTTTATTGTTTATATTGGAGTTCTGTACGCCTGGGGAGAACAGTATCTGCCGACTGCAAACGTGAAATACGGTATTGAAGTTGATTCGGTTGGTATGCAAATCGGTCTTCAGAATGGCGACAAAATTCTTTCTGTAGATAACATGCAGGTTGAGAATTTCAGGAAAATTATTCCTACCGTTATTTTAGACAAAGCGCATGCCATCCAGGTTGAGCGCGACGGACAAAAAGTTGATGTTGAAATTTCGGATGACGACCTGGCTCTCCTGATTAAAAGCAAAGGAGTACTGTCATATCGTATTCCGTTCGATTATAAAATTGCCAAATTCGCGAAAGACTCGCCTGCCAAAGAAGCCGGACTTAAAGTTGGCGACCAGATTTTGGGTATGGACAGCCTGAAATTTGAATACAACGATCAATTCAGAACAGCACTACGCGAACGCGTTGGAAAAACGATTTCGTTAAACGTACAGCGCGAAGGAAAGGACATGACTTTCTCAATTGTTGTTCCCGAAACTGCCGCCTTAGGAATTGCGCTGGATCTTCATCTGGATAAATTATTTGAATTAAAAACCGTTGAATATAGCCTGATTCAATCGATTCCGGCAGGAATTGACCGCGGAATCAGTACAATCAGCGACTATCTGAAACAGTTCAAGCTGATATTCTCTCCAAAAACCAAAGCTTACGAAAGCCTTGGAGGATTTATCGCTATTGGGAATATTTTCCCCGGAGCCTGGAACTGGTACGATTTCTGGAATATGACAGCATTCCTGTCGATTATTCTGGGTGTAATGAACCTGTTGCCCATCCCTGCACTCGATGGGGGACATGTAATTTTCCTTCTTTTCGAAATGATTACCGGGCGTAAACCTGGTGATAAATTTCTGGAATACGCACAAATTGCAGGTATGGTATTACTACTCACGCTTGTACTTTATGCCAATGGAAATGATATTTTTAAACTCTTCAAATAAACATTGAAAGTTGTATTTTTTGTTACTTTTGCAAAAACCTTTTAAACTTTTATAGTATGAACTTATTAATTATCGCCGGTGTTATTGGACCTCAAGAGCTTATTGTTGTGTTGGTTGTGGTTGTGCTGTTGTTTGGCGGAACCAAGATTCCTGAATTGATGAAAGGTTTGGGGAAAGGGATTAAAGAATTCAAGAATGCATCCAAGGCCGATGACGAACAACCAAAGAAAGACGCTGAAAAACTTGAAAAATAATATATAGAGCATCTTTTTACCCAAGAAGAATCGCTGTATTTAATTTACTTCTTGTTGAAAAATTAAATTAGAAGATATTGTTTCGCTCTTGCAGGAACAATTTCGAAATGCCAGAAGCCCGGTGAAAATAGAATTTTTCACCGGGCTTCTCTTTTTGCTTCGCGTCATACAGCGTATTAAAAGAATTCTTCCGACTTATCGTTGTTTTGCTCGATACTCTCCGGATCGTCACAATTTATATTTACCGAGAAAGTTGCTGGCCGCTCAAAATCGTCATTGTCGTGATAGGGTAAACTGTGATCGGCATAAACTTTTCGCATATAATATCCCCAGATCGGAAGCGCCATACGGGCTCCCTGACCAGACTGAAGGTCTTCAAAATGAATACTTCTCAATTCGGCACCAGTCCATGCTCCGCTCACCAGCTGCGGGGTTATTCCGATAAACCACCCGTCAGAGTGATTCTGCGTGGTTCCGGTTTTAGCGGCAATCGGGCCTCTAAAACCACCATAATCAGGGCTCCAGCGCAAACGTCCGCCCGAGCCAAAATCGACAACGCCGCGCATCAGATCAACCATGAGATAGGCCGTTTGTTCGTCAATGGCGTCGTGCTTTTCGGCCCTGAAAGTTGAAATGATATTTCCATGCCGATCCTCAATTCGCTCCACAAAAATTGGCTGGGTAAAAACGCCCTTGTTGGCAAATGTTCCGTAGGCACCCACCATTTCGTACAAAGTAATATCTGAGGTTCCGAGGAACATCGACGGCACGGGATCAATCGGACTAATCACTCCCATTTTTTTCATGATATCGGCTACTGATTGCGGATTGAATTGCTTCATCACCCAGGCCGAAACCTGGTTTACCGAATGCGCCAGCCCCCATTTCAGGGTTACCATTTTATCATCAAATTTTGTCTTTCCGGAGTTTTTTGCTTCCCAGATTGTTCCATCAGGAAGAATAAACTGCTGCGGAACATTGGGCACTTTGCTGCAAGGCGACATACCATTTTGCATGGCAAGTGTATAAAGGAAAGGCTTCACAGTCGATCCTACCTGGCGCTTCCCTCCTTTTACCATGTCGTACATAAAATGGCGGTAATCAGGACCACCCACATAAGCTTTTACATGGCCTGTTTTAACTTCCATCGACATGAACGACGAGCGGAAAATGCTGAAATAATACCTCATTGAATCCAATGGTGACATCAGCGTATCGCGGTCGCCCTTGTAGGAGAATACCGACATTTCAACCGGATGATTGAATTCCTTCTTGATTTCGTCCCACGATTTTCCGCTGTTTTTAGCCAGCCAGTATCGCTTGGTTTGCTTAATGGCCTGATCCATGATTCCCTCGACTTCTTCTGTCGATAAATCATTCGAGAAAGGACGGTTTTTCAGGGCTCTTAAACGTTTATTGAACGATGGCTGAAGGTTTTCACTCAGGTGGAAAGTCATTGCTTCCTCGGCATATCGCTGCATTCGCGAGTCGATGGTGGTAATGATTCGTAAACCGTCTCGATATAAATTATAGGTAGAGCCATCTACTTTTTTGTTCTTCTTACACCATCCATAAAGTGGGTTGGTTTCCCAATCAATAGAGTCTTCCCTGAATTTTTCACCTTGCCACGAGGCGTAATCCGACCTCTTTGGCTTATCTGCATTCAATGCCTGGCGCAGATATTCCCTGAAATATGGAGCCGGTCCGGTTTTAAAGTCAACTTTGTGGTAATCCAAGCTTAAAGGCTGTGCCTGTGCCGAACGACATTCTTCTTTCGACAGATAGCCATATTTCTGCATTTGTGCCAATACCACATTCCTGCGCTGAAGCGTAAGTTCAGGGCGACGCACCGGATTGTATAACGACGAGTTCTTTGCCATTCCCACCAACATGGCCGATTGTTCGAGTGTTAGTTTATCGGGAGTAGTATTAAAATATACCGTTGCTGCAGATTTAATCCCAACTGCAAGATTCAGAAAGTCGTATTTATTAAGGTACATCGTCAGAATTTCTTCCTTGGTGTAGCTTTTCTCGAGCTTTACGGCAATCACCCATTCTTTAAATTTCCTGAAAATCAACTGCAGCTTATTTTCAAGGTTGTCGCGCGGGAAAAGCATTTTGGCCAGCTGTTGACTGATGGTGCTACCTCCTCCGGAATTGGTATCAGCAGTAACGATTCCTTTCAGCACGCGAATCAACCCGCGAAGGTCGATTCCCGAGTGGCTGTAATATCTCACGTCTTCAGTTGCAACCAGGGCCTTCAGCAAAACCGGACTAAGCTCGTCATAATTAACAAACGTGCGGTTTTCCTTAAAATATTTACCCATCACCACGCCATCGGCCGAAACCACTTCCGAAGCAAGCAAACTTTCAGGATTCTCCAGATCTTCGAACGACGGCATAAAACCAAGCCATCCCTTCGCGATCATAAAAAACAAAAGGAAAACAGACACAACACCTGTAACATATACATACCAGAAAATGCGGATGTACTTCTTATATACTGAAATGTCTTTATTCATTAACTCATGATTTCGGTTTGAGCCGACAAAGATAATGAAACCCAAAAGAATTCCTTTGTATAAACACGGTTTGAAATAATCTCCCGGAACAGCACCCCTGCTATCGTCAATGTAAAAACTGCGAGCAAACCACAACTCACGCAACATTCTGATAACATGACATTTACCAACAACAGTCTATCACAGCTTCAAAACATCAAAATCATGCTATAAATCAGTCTTCTGCATGGCCTGATTCGAATAAATTAATCATTTTCAAATAAATATGCTTTTAAAATTTATTGAATTATATTTTGAACTTAGCGAATCCTTTTCTTTAATTTGCACAAAATTTTAAAACCAGAACAAAAAATAATCCGATACATGCACGAAAATCTTGTTATTGTTGAGTCGCCTGCCAAAGCAAAAACCATAGAAAAATTCTTGGGAAAAGATTTTTTTGTGACCTCAAGCATGGGACACATCAGGGACCTCGAGAAAAAAGATTTTGGAATTGACATTCAAAATAATTTTACTCCTAAATACGAAATCACAGCCGACAAAAAGAAATTAGTCACCGAACTTAAGAAACTCGCAAAGGAGGCCCAGACCATCTGGCTGGCTTCCGACGAGGACCGCGAGGGAGAAGCCATTTCGTGGCATTTGATGGAAACACTTGGACTGGATCCTAAAAAAACCAAACGAATTGTTTTTCATGAGATTACCAAAGAAGCAATTCTCCATGCAGTTCAAAATCCACGTCCTCTCGATTTAAACCTGGTGAATGCCCAGCAGGCACGCCGGGTTCTCGACCGTATTGTTGGATTCGAGGTTTCGCCGGTTTTGTGGAAAAAAGTAAAACCATCGTTATCGGCCGGACGTGTTCAGTCGGTTGCCGTCAGATTGATTGTCGATCGCGAACGCGAAATCATGAATTTCACAACAACTTCTGCATTTCGTGTTTCAGCAAGTTTTTTGGTTCCTGAGAAAGATGGCAAAATTGTTGAACTGAAAGCAGAACTGAATCGTCGGTTCGATACCAAAGAAGAAGCAAATGCTTTTCTCGAAAAATGTAAAAATGCCGATTTCCAAATCAACGAAGTTGTAAAAAAACCTGCCAGAAGATCACCGGCACCGCCATTTACAACATCAACTTTGCAGCAGGAAGCCAGCCGTAAGTTGGGTTACTCGGTTTCTCAAACCATGAGCATTGCTCAAAAGTTGTACGAATCGGGAAAGATTACTTATATGCGTACCGATTCGGTGAATCTTTCCGGATTGGCCATCAACGCGGCTAAACAAACAATTATACAGACGATGGGTGAAAAATATCACCAGGTTCGTCAGTATAAAACCAAATCAAAAGGAGCCCAGGAAGCACACGAAGCCATTCGCCCGGCCTACATCGATCAGGAAGAAATTTCGGGTACCGCCCAGGAAAAACGATTATACGAACTCATCTGGAAGCGAACAATCGCCTCGCAAATGAGCGAAGCCGAACTTGAAAAGACCACAGTAACTATTGATATTTCGACCCTTCCGGAAAAATTTGTCGCTACTGGAGAAGTTTTGATTTTCGATGGGTTCCTGCGGGTTTACATCGAGTCGGTTGATGACGAAGATCAGAATGGAGGGCAAAAAGGTTTGCTTCCCCCGTTGAGTGCAAAACAAATTTTGCGCTGGGACAAAATTTATGCAACCGAACGGTTTACCCAAAAACCGCCACGCTACACCGAAGCCAGTCTGGTAAAAAAGCTGGAAGAACAGGGAATCGGGAGGCCATCAACTTATGCTCCAATCATTACCACGGTACAAAACCGTGGATATGTGGTTAAGGAAGATCGTCAGGGAACTGAACGCGAATTCACCGAAATGATCCTTTCGGGCCAGAAAATCGCCACAAAAGTAAAGACCGAACAAACCGGTGCTGAAAAATCCAAGCTATTCCCAACCGATATCGGCATGGTTGTCAACGACTTCCTGATGAGGTATTTCGACCTGATTATGGATTATAACTTCACAGCCAAAGTTGAGAAGGAATTTGACGAAATTGCTGATGGAGAGTTGGTTTGGAACGAAATGCTCAAAAGTTTTTACGATCCTTTCCATAATAAAGTAGAAAATGCACTTAATGAAGCCGAACGTGCAAACGGAGTTCGTGTACTTGGAACCGATCCTACGACCGGACTGGAGATTTCAGTAAAAATAGGAAGATTCGGTCCGTTAGCCCAGCTGGGCGAAGCAACCGAAGGTGGCGCTAAACCGCAGTTTGCAAGTTTGCGGTCGGGACAACATTTAGAAACAATCACCATCGACGAGGCTTTGGAACTGTTTAAACTTCCACGCACACTTGGCGAATATGAAGGAAAAACAGTAACCGTTGCAATTGGTCGCTTTGGCCCATATGTAAGGCACGACAGCAAGTTCATTTCGCTTGAAAAGAATGTTGATGACCCCTACTCGATTGAATTACAAAGAGCAATCGAGCTTATTGAAGGTAAACGTGAGAAAGATTTGAATGCGCTCATCAAAGTATTTGATGAAAATCCAGACATTAAAATTCTGAATGGTCGTTGGGGGCCATACATTGCGTTCAAGAAGAATAATTATAAAATACCCAAAAGTACCGACGCGTCTAAACTATCTTTTGAAGATTGCATGAAGCTGATTGACAAAGAACCAGCTCCAAAAAAATCCAGAAAGAAATAATTTTATAGGGTAAACATCTTTTTGTTTGCCCTTTTTGTTTAAAAGCGTATTTTCAACCCTGATAAAAAAACCATTAATGGACTTGCTACATTACTTTGATCCCGTTGACTTTGAAAAGTTTGACTGTCCGGACTGGGCAAACAAAAAGCATACCTTAGGTTTTCAGCTTCAGAAAAATCAGGAAAAACTTAAGCTTGAAAAAGCGGAACTATTTATTATAGGAGTTCCGGAAGATCGCAATTCTGCTATTCCGGGAGCAAGTCTGGCTCCTGATGAAATCAGGAAACATCTTTACAGCCTGAACAGAATCGGAACACGCCTGAAGGCGCTGGATCTTGGTAATCTTAAACCGGGAATCACAGCCAACGATACTTATTTCGCACTACGCGATATTTGCGAGCATATTATCGATTCACATCAAACACTTGTTGTTCTGGGTGGAAGCCAGGACCTTACCTTTGGAATTACCAAGGCTTTCGACGGACGACTGTTTAACATGGTAAGTGTTGATCCGAAGTTTGATTACCGAAAAGGAATCAAAACGATAAACTCCGAGAATTACCTGAACCTGATCTTCGAAAAACAGAAAAATCTTTTTTCGTACACAGTACTCGCCTACCAGAATTACTTTGTTGATCAATCGGATATCGATTTGTTCAACAACTATTACTGGGACATAAAACGGTTAGGACAGGTAAGATATGACCTTACTTCGGTTGAGCCTGTTTTGCGCGATGCCAATATTTTTAGCTTCGACATTAATGCCATCCGGTGTATTGATGCACCTGGGCAATCGATGAAATCGCCCAATGGATTGTATTCTGAAGAGGCTTGCCAAATTGCAAGATATGCTGGTATCAGCGATTCGCTGCAGATTGCCGGATTCTTCAACCTGATTCCGGCAAACGATCCAAATGCAAATTCAACAAACCTGATGGCACAAATTGTCTGGCATTTTGTTGAAGGATTTTTCCACCGCAAACCAGAAGATCCTCTTGAAGATTCGGAAGATTTTAATCAGTTCATGGTTGACATGTCGGATATAAACATGACAATGGTATTTTTCCAAAGCCGGGTTTCAGGAAGATGGTGGATGGAAATTTCGGATTTCGAACACAAAAAGAGTAGAATGTATGTTGTTCCGTGCGACGAAGACGATTACAAGAAAGCAGCGCAAGGCGATATCCCCGACAGATGGTGGAAAAACATACGAAAGATGAACAAAAGACAAAATAAATGATATAAACCTGCGTTCATTGACTTTAGAGATTCTCCGTATAGTACAGTAAACATTTTTTTATTAACTTACTGCACATGAAATGGGCAAACTGAGTCACAACAATGCTCTTATGAAAAAAATATTTTGTTTTTTATTTTTATATATAATAGCTATCTTAGCAGCAATTGCCCAGCAGGATCCGCAGTTCAGTTTTAACAAGGCAACACAATTAACTGTTAATCCAGGATTTGCCGGAAACGACGGAGCGATGAGTGGGGTAATTTTAAATCGTTATCAATGGGTTGGCATTACTGGAGCCCCTAAGACACTGGTATTTAGCGTGGGCACAGCCAGCAAGGTTTTTGGGTTAAACAGTGGAGTTGGCTTTAATATAATAAGTGACGAAATAGGTTTCTTCAAGAACATCTCGGTAGGTGTTGATTATGCTTACCGAACAAAAACAAGTATTGGTGATTTGGGAATTGGAACCAGTTTGGGATTTTTCAATATGTCTATCAAGCCCGAATGGTATATTCCCGAGAGTGATTTTCACCAATCTTTATCTGACGAAACCGGAATAATTCCGAGCACTGAAGCCAGTCAATTGGCGTTTGATATGGGAATTGGAGCATTCCTGCGTTCAAAAGATTATTTTGTTGGATTATCGGCCACACATATTAACCGGGCTTCAATTGTTCTATCCGATCAGGCACGAACATATCTGGCCCGTCATTATTATCTGTCAGCTGGTTACAATATTGGGTTAACCGATCCGTTATTTGAATTGCAACCATCGGTTTATATAAAAACTGACGGAACAGCCTACCAGATTGATTGTCTGGTTGATTTGGTTTACAAGAAACGGTTTTCAGGAGGATTGAATTACCGGATTAACGATGCAATTGGTGTTCTTTTAGGATTTGAGTTGAATAATGGTTTAAAAATCGGGTATGCATACGACATAATTACGTCGGCATTATCGGGTTATACCGGAGGTTCACACGAGATTTACCTGAGTTATAGCATCGATTTAGGCAAAAACAGGGTGAAGAAATACAAAAGTGTAAGATACTTGTAACGAATATATTAGAAGCAACATACAGCTATACTATGAAAAAACTTTTGTCTATTGGGTTAGTTATTTTGGCGATTTTTACGCTTTCCAGTTGTAATAAATCGGGCAACGGAGAACTAACAGGAGTAAAAGGAAGAGGAAAATGGTTTGAGCCAACACCTTATGGCATGACATTCATTCACCGGGGTTCTTTTACTCTTGGACCAAATGATCAGGATGTAACCACATCATCAACCCCGGCAAAAACCGTTTCAGTCGATGCCTTTTGGATGGACGACACGGAAATAACCAACAACGAATACCGGCAATTTGTCCAATGGGTTAGAGATTCTATCGCCCGGACAGTATTGTCAGAACAATTTCCGGAATTTATGAACAGTGAAGACCGAAGAGGAAACCCTATTGATCCTCCAAGAATCAACTGGAAAGAAAAACTGGATTGGAACGATCCGGATTATGCAGAAGCATTAACCCCAATGTTTATTCCTGAAAACGAAAGATTCTTCAAGAAAAAAGAAATTGACGCCCGTAAATTGTTTTACGAATATCATTGGATTGATCTCAAACAAGCTGCCCGCCGGGTAAACATGTATAACTACGAAACCCAAAGTTACAACGGAACAGTAACCGACACCAAGGGCGAAGAAAAAGCAATTGAAAACCGTTCTTCATTTATATTCAGCAATCAGGTAAATATTTATCCTGACACACTTTGCTGGATCAGAGACTTTACATTCTCGTACAACGAACCATGGGCAACCCGTTACTTCTGGCACCCTGGGTTTGACGATTATCCCGTTGTTGGTATTTCGTGGGGACAGGCAAAAGCATTCTGCCACTGGAGGACAAAACTTCACAACGATTATCTTTTGGGACGTAGAGAAGCTACATTGCAGGATTACCGCTTACCAACCGAAGTTGAATGGGAATATGCATCCAGAGGTGATCGTCAATCATCGATGTACCCTTGGGGAGGATATTATACCCGCGAACAAAACGGTACTTTCCTTGCCAACTTTAAACCACTTCGTGGTAACTATGTTGAAGACGGAGGAATGGCTACGATGAAAGTGGGAAGTTACGATGCCAATGATTTTGGACTATATGATATGTCGGGTAACGTTGCAGAATGGACTGGTGATGCTTATGATGAATCTGCTTACATGTACATCAACGATTTTAATCCAAAATTTGAATACAACGCAAGACCAGACGATGCTCCTGCGATGAAACGAAAAGTTATACGCGGTGGATCATGGAAGGACATCTCTGCATTCCTTCAGGTTTCCACCAGAAGCTTTGAATACCAGGATACCACTAAATCTTATATTGGGTTCCGTTGTGTCCGTTCTTCTTTTGGAAATGAATTTTAATCACCATAACTAAATTCTGAACACATGAATATTGGCGAAATACTTAAGACGAAAAGATGGAAAGTTCTGATGGGCTATGTTTATGGATGGGGCGCATCTATGGTGCTTATCGGAGCTTTATTTAAACTTGAACATTGGAAATATTCAAGTGTTATGCTCACCATTGGTTTGTTGACTGAAGCTTTTATTTTTTTCATCTCAGCTTTTGAACCACCAATGGAACAACCAGACTGGACGAGAGTTTATCCGGAATTACAGGATGATTATGAGCTTCTTGAGCCAACTGAAGATCTTCAGAGCACTGTAAAAACCAGTTTTGACTCGCTGTTAAGCAGTACAAATATAACTCCTGAACTGTTAGCTAAAATCGGGAAAAGCCTGGTTGACCTTTCAAATACTGCTTCCGGAATAAGCGATATATCAACAGCAACTTTGGCGACCGACATTTATATAAAAAACCTGACTTCGGCTTCAGAGTCGATGATGGCTTTTTCAGAAATGAATTCGCAGGCCAACCATACCATTCACAATTCGATTGGCGAACTTGTTAATTCATACAGCAATACAGCACACAAGATTTCGGAGACCGGAGAAAGCATGCTCACTAAACTGAATGAGTCGAGCCTGAGATTTACAAAACAAATTGATGAATCAGGCAGTAAGCTTTCTGAATCGTACCAGAGATTCTCGGGTGCCATGGAAAGAGAATTAAAAGATTTCGAATCGCACTCGTCAAGTTACGGAGATAACCTACACAAGCTCAACAAGAACGTCGAATCGCTGAATGCAAGCTATGAAAAACAGCTAAAAGGAACCAGCGACCAGATGCACGCTTCATCAAAATTCTTCGAAGAACTTAACCAAATGAATCAAATAATTGCTTCTTCGGCTCAGGAAATGAAGAAGTACAAGGAAAATGCGGAAAAGTTAAATTCACATCTTGATGCTCTCAACTCAGTTTATGGAAATATGCTGGGAGCTATGAATTATAAAAAGAAGTAATTAAACAGAGCGAATACTATGGGGACTAAGAATTGTCCGGAAACCCCGAGGCAAAAAATGATCAGTATGATGTACTTGGTGCTGACAGCGCTGTTAGCGCTGAATGTGGCATCCGAGGTACTCGAATCCTTCCGGATAGTTGATGCCAGTTTGAGCCAAACATTAAGTAACGTCAATAAAAAGAACCAACAAATTTATGGTGCATTTGACATAGCTTATGCTGAAAACCCAACTAAAGTTAAGGAGTGGAAAGATAAGGCTGACCAGGTCAAGCAAAAGACTACTGAGCTTGTAAATAAAATTAAAGACCTGAAAAAAGAATTGGCTTTGGCTTCAAGCGGAATTGCATTGAAGGATGCAGAACCAGATTTTCAGTTAACAACTGAGGATCCAATTGTTGTTGGCAGCCAAGGAGACACAATTCTCATTAAGCGTGAGGATGATCTAAACACCCCTTCTGAGATCATGATTCAACAGAAAAAGGCCAATGACTTGAAAAACAGTATCAACGAATATCGTGATTTCTTAGCGTCACACCTTGAAGAAGGATCACCCCTACGCGAAAATATCATCAAACAACTTGATACATCAGATCCTCCGGCCAATCTTAAAGAAGGAGATGGAAAAAAAACCTGGGAAATACAGCATTTTGAAAATAAGCCGCTTATTGCAGTAGTAACCTTGCTTTCAAAAATGCAGATTGATATTCAAAACGCTGAA
Source organism: Prolixibacteraceae bacterium (assembly GCA_963678915.1). Classification (GTDB taxonomy): domain Bacteria; phylum Bacteroidota; class Bacteroidia; order Bacteroidales; family Prolixibacteraceae; genus Aquipluma. Next base: position 3,152,600 of record OY787458.1, on the reverse strand, counting down.
ACCAATGTAATCTCAAGCCTTTACAGCGAAATCGATGCCTCATCGTTCAAGTTTAACAAGCTTGGTGCACGAATTTTGGCCAAGTCAACCTATGTTTTGGTTGGTGACAAGTTTGAAGCTGAAATTTTTCTTGCTGCTGAAGATACAACCAAACAACCTGAGATTTTTGTAGGTAGTACAAAGCTTACTCTTCGCGACGGTAAAGGAATCTATACCGTACCAGCCAGTCAGGTTGGAACATTTAAATGGAGTGGTTTAATCAAATACAAAAATCCGGAAGGAAATATCAACAGTTATCCATTTGAAGGAGAGTACCAGGTTGGAAAACCTAGTGCAACAATCTCACCTACAAAAATGAATGTGCTGTACCTCGGAATCCCTAACCCGATCAGGGTGTCGGTTCCTGGTGTAGCCTCCGAAAATTTGGTTGTCACATTATCCAACGGACGTATTGAAAAATCAGGCGATGATTATATGGCCTTTCCTACCAAATTAGATGCAACCAGTAAGAGTACATCAATATCAGTTTCAGCCAGATTTGGCAGCGAAACCCGTCCAATGGGCTCGATGGATTTCAGGGTAAAAGAAGTTCCACCACCACTTGCAACTGTTGGAGGCAAAAATGGTGGTAACCTTAAAAAAGAAGAATTGCTGGCAGAAAATGGGATATTTGCTGATCTGAAAGATTTTGATTTCGACTTGAAATTTAAAGTTACTCAGTTCGATATAACACTTTCAGGGGCTGGTGGATATGTAAAAACATTTAGTTCGAAAGATAATAAGTTTACAAGCGAACAGAGAGATCAGTTCAGTAAACTGGGGCAAGGAAGTATTATTTATATTGATAACATTATGGCGAAAGGAGACGATGGCCAGCCAGCTCGTCCGTTATCTCCAATCAGTTTTAAAATAAGATAGTCATGAAAAAGATCTTAGTATTCATTGGAATATTAGCTCTTCTTATCGGAGCGCTCAAACAGGAAGCGAAAGCTCAGATAATCGACGGAGCATATCAACGGGAAGACGTTCATAAGCGTAAGCCTACTCCTCTGCCCTATGTTAGGGAGGCAGATGTTATGTGGCGCAAGAAAGTTTGGCGTATTATCGACCTTCGCGAAAAAATGAATCAGCCATTGTATTTCCCAACCAAGGAAATAGATGGACGATATAATTTTGTAAACCTGCTGATTCAGGGCGTAAAAGACGGTAAACTTACAGCTTACGACGCAAAAAGCGACGACGAGTTTAAAGTTCCGATGACCTACGAACAAGTAAAAGAAGCCTTTGGCGCGACCACCCGTACACGTAAAGTGCGGAACGTTGATACCGGAGAACTTGAAGATAAAGTTGTAGCCGGAGAAATCCGTTCGGAAGAAGTAAAACAATTCATGTTAAAAGAAGAATGGTATTTCGACAAACAGACTTCAACTATGAATGTGAGAGTTATAGGGATATGTCCTATTCAGGAATTCTTCAGAGACGACGACGTTAACCAGCAACAAGTTCAGCGCCGTCAGGTATTCTGGATTTATTTCCCTGAAGCACGCGAGTTAATGGCTGCCAATGAAGTTTTTAATGCTCAGAATACCGCCCGTAATCTTTCATTCGACGATGTTCTTTTGAAACGCAAATTCAACTCGTACATTGTAAAGGAAGAAAACATTTACAACAACCGGGAAATCAGCCAATACCTAGGCAGTAAAGACGCTATGCTTGAAAGTAAACGCATCGAGAATTCGATCTTCGACTACGAGCAAAACCTTTGGGAATACTAATAGTAAATATCATAAGTTAAAGCCTTATGGGAAATTCCTGATAAGGCTTTTTTTTTAGAATTAATCACCAACAATAGAAGCCTGATATTGCCGTTTTATGTAATAAAGGCTTGCGCTTCCGGAACCAAAAAATATGTACAGAATTCTGCTCATAAGTTTAATTGCCTCATTACTCCTCAGCTCGTGTCATCGCGACTGGATGAGTCAACTAACGAGTGCCCAGAACCGAAAACCATATTTCGAGCCCATTCCCTATGGTATGAATTTTATCAAACAGGGAAGCATCAATATTGGCCCTTCCGAAGAAGAAGTCGATCGCTCTAGCACGCAGGTGAAAACGGTTTCTGTCCCCTCATTCTGGATCGACGATACTGAAATTACCAATAACGAATACCGCCAGTTTGTTTACTGGGTAAGAGATTCAATCGCCCGTCAGCTACTTTCCGAAACAATTCCTGAATTTTTAATTTCGGAAGGAAGAAAAAGTGCTATTCTCGAAAATCCACATCTGAATTGGGCTGAACCCATCGAATGGAAAAACCCGGATTATCAGGAGGCTTTGGATGCTATATTTATTCCGGAGTCGGAACGTTTTTTCAAGCAAAAAGAAATTGATGCCCGTAAACTGAGATACGAATACTATTGGATTGATTATAAGCAAGCCGCCAAACGGGCCAATAGCTATAACTACGAGACTCAGCGATACGAGGGAACTGTTGTTGATGCTACCGGGAAAGAAGCCCCAATCCAAAACAGGTCTTCGTTCATTATGCACGAATCTGTACCAATTTATCCTGATACATTGGTTTGGATTCGCGATTATACATTCTCGTATAACGAGCCGTTAACTCAAAAATATTTCTCACATCTGGCCTACGATGAATATCCGGTGGTTGGTGTTACATGGGCTCAGGCCAAAGCATTTTGCCACTGGAGGACTAAGCAAATGAATGCCTTTCAGGAAGTAGTTAAAAATCCTGGAGTGATGGATTACCGCTTACCTTCTGAGGTTGAATGGGAATATGCTGCACGTGGCGGCCATCAGATGACACTCTATCCATGGGGAAGCTATTACACCAGAAATGAAGAAGGACGATTTGTTGGTAACTTTAAACCTTTGCGCGGTAATTATGTGTCGGATAGCCGTAGCAATGTGACCACAATGAAAGTTGCAAATTACCTGCCAAATTCATATGGGTTGTACGATATGGCTGGGAATGTGGCTGAGTGGACATCAAATGCCTACGATGAATCGGCTTATCAAATCATTAGCGATTTTAGTCCTGACTTCCAGTACAATGCAAAACCAGATGATCCGCCTGCAATGAAACGAAAAGTAATTCGCGGAGGTTCATGGAAAGATATTGCCTATTACATCCAGGTTTCGACCCGAAGTTACGAGTACCAGGATTCAGCCAAGTCGTACATCGGTTTCAGGTGTGTTCGCAGCACCTTTAAACCAAAGTATTACGAATAGTACTTGCACAAAAAAGGGGAATTTTTCAATCCCCCTTCAGTTATTTTATGCCTTAGGTTAAATATACCGATCGCCTTTATTCATCCTTACATCGTTTACAAATTGCCTGATTTGCTGTTCATCATCCTTGCGGCAAACGAGCAAAGTACCCTCCGATTCAACCACAATATAACCATCAAGTCCCTGAAGAACCACTAATTTTTCGTTGGGCATATTCACAATACAGTCTTTCGACCCGTACAGCATCACATTTTCGCCCGAAACAACATTGCCCTGATCATCTCTTTCCGAGCTTTCGTACAACGCACCCCAGGTTCCCAAATCGCTCCATCCAAAATCCGAACACAAGACATATACATTAGATGCTTTCTCCATAATCCCGTAATCGATGGATATATTCTGACATTCAGAATATGTTTTATTCAGAAAAGGAATTTCGTCAGATGTCCCATAGGCCTTTTTCCCCCTTTCAAATAATTCCGCAACAGAATTCAAGTGTGTATGAAAAGCATTCATGATCGACTTGAGCGACCAAATAAAAATTCCGGAATTCCAGAAGAATTCTCCACTCTCAACGAAAATCTTCGCCAAATCCAGATTAGGTTTTTCGGTAAACGTCTTCACCTTATGCAGATTTTCCACCTTCCCAACCGGATGAGTGCTTCCTATTTGAATGTAACCGTAACCTGTTTCCGGGCGATTTGGCCTGATTCCCAAAGTAAGTAACCCATCGTGAGCCGAAACGAACTCAAGACCTTTTTTTATCTCCTGAAGAAACGACTCTTCCTGAAGAATCAGATGATCGGATGGAGCTACAATAATTTTTGCTTCCGGATTTACTTTTTGAATTTTGTAACTGGCGTATGCGATACAGGGTGCAGTATTCCGCCTCAAAGGTTCGAGAAGTATCTGGCTGATGCTAAGTTCAGGAAGTTGCTGCATTACAATATCCTTGTAATCGACGCTAGTCACCACAAGAAAATTCTCCTTAGGGCAAATCTTTACAAACCGGTCAAAAGTCTGCTGAAGGAATGTTCGCCCGGTTCCAAGAATGTCAAGAAACTGCTTTGGTCTGTTACTCTTACTTAAAGGCCAGAACCGGCTTCCGATTCCGCCAGCCATTATTATGCAATAGGTATTATTCATGATTTACAATCAGTTATGACGCTACCGAAAAACTGAAATATTCACAATTCATTTTCTCAAAGCAGGGTCAAATCATTTATCAAGATAATCAGTTTAAAATTAAAAGCCTCGAAAAAACACCTGTTGTGGAATATTTGTACCTTTAACCACCTCGTATAACGAGCTAACGTCGAAATATTTTCTTTTAATACATTGAATTGTAATTTATTACTAAAAAGTAAACTGAATAAAAAATTAACGAAAGCTATTAACTCCGATTACCAATGAATGTTTTTAACGAGACAGGTAGATATTTTGCACTTCTGGCAAAAGTCTTCAGTAAACCTGAACGACATAGTTTGTACTTGCGTCAAACATTTAACGAAATAGAGAATCTAGGAGTTAAATCGGTTGGTATTGTGGCTGTTATCTCCATCTTTATGGGTGGAATTATGACTTTACAGGTGGCCTACAACATGGTCAATCCATTACTGCCAAACACTCTTATTGGTCTTGGGAACCGCGATTCTTTGATTCTGGAATTTTCATCAACCATCATGGGTTTAATCATGGCCGGAAAAATCGGGTCGAACATAACCTCCGAGATCGGTAGCATGAAAGTTACCGAGCAAATTGATTCGCTTGAGATAATGGGAGTTAACTCTGCCGGCTATTTAATTCTGCCTAAAATTATTGCCGTTGTTCTGATGTTCCCTTTGCTGTATATTCTTAGTGTATTTTTTGGAATAATTGGGGGCCTCATTGTTGGTCCGGCTGTTGGGGCAGTAACCGTTACCGATTACCTAAACGGTATTCAATATTCGTTTAACCCATATTATGTGACATTTTCGTTGATAAAATGCCTGGTTTTCGGATTCCTGATTTCATCTATCGCAGCTTTTTTTGGATATACCGTTGAAGGCGGAGCTTTCGATGTTGGTACCGCCAGTACGCGTGCAGTAGTTAACACAAATATCCAGATCCTTGTTTGGGATTTGATCTTAACTCAATTACTGTTGTAAGATGATTGAAATTAAAAACATATACAAATCGTTTGAAAATAAGGACGTTTTGAAGAACATTTCAAAGGTGTTCAACCAAGGCGAAACCAACCTGATTATTGGACGAAGCGGCTCGGGAAAAACTGTTTTGCTGAAATCGATTGTTGGGTTGCACGAAGTTGACCGGGGGCAAATTTTGTACGATGACCGCGATTTTACATCGATGGGAATAAAACTACGAAAACAACTCCGGAAGGAAATGGGCATGGTTTTTCAGGGCGGTGCATTGTTCGATTCATTGACTGTTGAAGAAAATGTACGTTTTCCGCTCGATATGTTTTCCGAACTTTCGACGGCTGAAAAGCAAAAACAGGTCGATTTTTGCCTCGAACGGGTCAATATTCGTGATGCCAATAAGCTTTATCCTTCAGAAATTTCAGGAGGAATGCAAAAGCGCGTGGCCATTGCACGTGCCATTGTACTGAATCCCAAATACTTGTTTTGCGACGAGCCCAACTCTGGCCTCGATCCCGAAACTTCGATGGTTATTGACGAGCTGGTGCATTCCATTACTGTTGACCTGCAAATCACCACCATCATCAACACGCACGATATGAATTCGGTAATGGAGATTGGCGACAACATCCTGTTTATTTCCGAAGGCGAAATGTGCTGGGAAGGCAATCGCAAGGAAATACTGCATTCGACCAATCAAAAACTTCAGGAATTTGTATTTGCCAACAAGCAATACCAGCGAATACGCGACGATAAAATCAACCAATAATATTTAGCGATATTGCAAAGGATCCGATCTTTCCGAAAAGACCGGATCCTTCTGTTTATACCGATTGTTAAAAAGACTCAATTATCTGTTTTGATTCAATTAAGCTGTTATTTTTGCAAACAAATTAATCGGAAGGTATTGATGCTGAAACGACTGTTGACCACAAAAAAAATAGAAGCGAATGAATATCTGGTACTTCTCTACCGGTTTTCGCTCCTGATGCTTGTTTATTCCATATGCCGAATTCTGTTCTTTCTGTTTAACACAGCTTCGTTTCCCAAAGTCACCTTTTTTTCATTCCTGACCATTCTGAAAGGGGGCTTGATGTTCGATACCAGCGCCCTGCTTTACCTGAATGCCGTATATATTCTTTTGTTTTTGTTGCCTCTCCAATTCAAATTCAGCAGCTGGTACCAAAAATTCCTGAAGTGGTTTTTCATGTTCACCAACGGAGTGGGCATTGCCTTTAACCTGATCGACATTGTTTATTTCCGCTATATCCTGAAACGTACCACCGCCAGCATGTTTGATGTAGCAGCTTTTGATGCAGGCAACACCAACCTGATCATGCGTTTTTTCTACGACTTCTGGTACATTCCGCTCCTGCTGGTTGTCCTGATGTTCGCACTTTCAGCCTTATACGATTTGATAAAGCCAAAACCCTTCCAATTCCGAAATCAGTTTGTCTATTTTCTGTCAGGACTACCTGTAATTTTCATTGTATTTGTGCTTTCGGTTATCGGTATGCGTGGTGGTTGGCGCCACAGTACCCGCCCTATCAATATGAATAATGCAGGCGCTTTTGTGCAGGCTCCGGAAGAAATGGCCATCGTTCAAAACACACCTTTCTGCATTTTCCGGACATGGGGAAAGAAAGCTTTCGTGCACAAGAAATATTTTACTTCGGAAGAAGAGCTGAACAGCATTTACTCGCCGGTACATACTCCTAAACCCGTTGATGCACCGAAAAAAGACAATGTAGTGATCATTATTCTTGAAAGTTTCAGCCGGGCATTTGTTGGTTCACTAAACCCGCAACTAACTGATCCGCGAGACCGGAGTTACACCCCATTCCTTGATTCGCTAATCCACGAAAGCCTCGTTTTTCCGAATGCCTTTGCCAACGGGCGCAAATCGATTGATGCCATTCCGTCGGTAACCGCGAGTATTCCGGCATTGGTGCTGCCATATGTTATTTCCGAACGATCGGGAAATGCCATCAACAGCATTGCCAGCCTGCTTGGGCCGCAAGGTTATCAAACGGCCTTCTTTCACGGGGCGCCTAACGGGTCGATGGGCTTCGATGCATTCACAAAAATAGCCGGATTTCAGCGGTATGTCGGAAAAAACGAATATGGGAATGAAGCCGATTTCGACGGAATCTGGGGCGTTTGGGACGAACCTTTCTTCCAGTTCTTTGCGCACGAAATGAATAAAATGCAGGAACCATTTGCCACAACTCTGTTTTCGGTGTCGTCACACCATCCGTACGAAATTCCGGCCAAATACAAAGGCAAGTTTCCTGAAGGGCGCATCCCGTTGAACAAGTGCATTCGCTACACCGATTACTCGCTCCAGAAATTTTTCGACTCAGCCCGTAAAATGCCCTGGTTTAAAAATACCTTGTTCGTGATTACAGCCGACCACGCTGTTGATTCTGACATCAAAGAATATTACACTTCAGTGAATTATTTCGCAATCCCGCTGATTTTTTACAAGCCCGATGGAAGTCTGAAAGGCGTTGACAACGGTTTGGCCGAGCAAATCGACATTCTGCCAACAGTATTAAGCTATCTGAATTATCCCAATCCATATCTGGCATTCGGCAATAATCTGTTCGACCAAAACAGCCGGAGATTTGTGATCAATTACATTCAGGATTCGTACCAGTTTTTGAGCGGAGATTATGCTTTTTACCTGACCGACGATAAACTGACAGCCATTTACAACCGCAAGGAAGATCCGGAATTAAAGAAAAACCTGATTGGAACTGTTGATTTTACAGCCGAGCAGTTATTGCAAAAAGCAATCGTTCAGCAATTTAATAACCGAATGGCCGACAACCGGATGGTAGTAGGGAAATAATAATACTCTAAAAGACCGTTCACTGAAGTGAACGGCAAAGGATAGGCTCAACTGCGAACGAAGTAGTACATATTCTTTGCCGTCTGCTTTAGCTGACGGAGATAGGAACTAGATTTGTTCCCAGCCGTCGCGGTAATTATGCCTGATCCATTCTTCAGCTGACGCCAGCGCCGGAATGGTATCGTATTTGGTATCAAACTTTGGATCTCCGTTTACAACCTCGAACTTATTGGAGGTAACCACCCTTATTTTTTCGGATTGTCCGATATTGGTGAACTGCATGTTTTTGCCATCCCACAGCAAGCGTTTCTGCAAATCCTGTAGCCGGACAGCCAGAACGCCCATCACCACCATTTCGTTGAACGGCCCGGAATATCCAAAATGTGAACTGGCTTCTACCCTATTATCTTTGCTCTCTTTGGCCGCACGAATCCAGTCTTGCTCGTGCCCGTTGGTATCGGCATTCTGAATGCGGCGGATTATTTTTTCAGGTTGGTCAAAATGAACCATTTCAGAAGTTGGCAGCAAGGTAGGATTTGCACCATAACATCCGGTCATGATTTTTCCTTTCGTACCATAAAAAATAACGCCACCATTCCAGTCACCTATCTGTTCTCCGTCCTTCAATTCTTCCGGACGCTCAGGCAACATTCCTCCATCGTACCAGGTAACTTTCACTTCGGGCATGGCCACTTTGGCCAAATTATCGCGGCGCGGAAACCAATACGTTACTTTTTCGGCATTGGGAGCCGACTCGTTATTTATCTGGGTAGAACTTGCCTCAACAGCCGATGGATACTGCAACATCAGTGCTTTGAAAACCGGATCGAGAATGTGGCAGGCCATGTCGCCAAGTGCACCGGTACCAAAATCCCACCATCCGCGCCAGTTCCATGGAGTATAAACTTCGTGATATGGTCTGAATTTCGCCGGACCGATAAAAAGATCCCAGTTCAGTGTCGAAGGAATTTTCATCTTATCAGTAGGGCGTTCCAGGCCTTGTGGCCATATTGGACGATTGGTCCACGCATCAACAGCGGTTACTTCGCCAATCGTTCCGGCCCAAATCCATTCGCAAACCCGGCGAATGCCTTCACCCGAGTTTCCCTGATTTCCCATTTGCGTGGCAACGCCATAACGTTTGGCTGTTTCGGTCATGATTCGCGATTCAAAAACCGAATGAGTTAACGGTTTCTGAAGGTAAACATGGTAACCCGATTTCATGGCCATTAAAGCAGGCAATGCGTGCGAATGGTCAGGAGTAGCAATCATTACCGCATCAATATCCTTTTGTTTGGCAAACATTTCACGGTAATCCTGGTATTTGGGGGCCAGCGGCCATTTTCGGAACGCATTCCGCCCGGCATATTTCCAATCGACATCACACAAAGCCACAATATTTTCGGTATCCATATTCGAAAGGTTGTTGAAGCCCATTCCGCCAACACCAATACCGGCAATATTCAGTTTATCGCTGGGTGCTTTATGCCCAAGGCCTGCAATTACCTTTGAAGGTAAAATGGTAACGGCAGTTGCAGCGAGAGCTGTTGTTCCGATAAAATGTCTCCTGCTTATGTTCGATTGATTATTTCCCATGGTTATGCCACTTCTGTAGATTGATTTTCTGATGCGGTGAAAATAGCCATTCCGATTTAAATTCAGAAATGAATCGCCCGTTCAAATCGTTAAAGAATTAAAAAAGGCGGATATTTTCATATCCGCCTCCAATCGTATTTTGTTCTAAGCAACTATGCCGGCATTTCTGGAAGACTCCATGGTTTGCGGTAAGTATGTTTAATCAATTCAGCTGCAAACTGAGTAGCAGGAATTGGGTCAGTGTAAGTTTTTGCAAATGTTGGGTGACCGTCGTGAATTTTGAATCCATCTTCGATAACGATTTTGATTTTTTCGTCATCAGTGATATTGGTGAATTTCATGTTTGGTCCGTCCCACAATAATTCTTTGTTCAGTGTCTGCAAACGAACAGCCAATACGCCCATTACTACCATTTCGTTGAATGGTCCGGCCATACTGAAATCAGAAGCTGTCATTACGCGGCTTTCAGGAGATTCTTTACATGCGCGTACCCAATCCATTTCGTGTGAAGTTTCAACACGACGACGGAATTTAGGTGCATTTTCAGGTTTTTCAACGGCACCGTTTGGACGCAGAATCCATGGATTTACACCATAGCAACCGCAAACTAAAATACCTTTTGTTCCGTGGAAGAAAACGCAACCACCCTGATCGTTAGGATCTTTTCCGGCTGGCCATCCTGCAGGAAGCATTGGTTTGATACCACCATCAGACCAGAAAACTTCAACTTCAGGAAGCATAGCGCCTTTTTTAGCGCCTTTCCATGGACGTTTTGCAACGCGTGCAGGGAAAGTTAATTTAACCGACTGTGCTGAAGGAGCGCAATCCTGTAACAACAATGTTGAATTACCCTGAGCTTTGGTTGGATATCCCAGTTCGAGACCAGTAAATACCGGGTGCAAAATATGGCAGGCCATATCGCCCAATGCTCCTGTTCCATAAGCCCACCAGCCACGCCAGTTCCATGGGTGATAAACTTCATTGTACGGACGCATTTGAGCTGGTCCGGTAAATAAATCCCAATCCAGTGTTTCAGGAACCCATTGGCCTTGTTTTGGAGTATTTAATCCTTGTGGCCAGATTGGACGGTCGGTGAAAGCTTCAACTTTAGTTACTTCACCAATTTCGCCATTGGTAAGCCATTCGCAGGTAAGGTTAACACCTTCGCCCGATGACCCCTGGTTACCCATTTGTGTAGCAACTTTATTTTTTGCTGCCAGTTTTGTCAATAAACGAGACTCATAAACGGTGTGAGTCAAAGGTTTTTGTACATAGGCATGTTTGCCCATCTCCATGGCAGTTGCAGCAATAATGGCATGAGTGTGGTCAGCAGTAGCTACTACAACACCATCAATTGACTTGCCAATTTCATCGTACATTTTTCTCCAGTCCTTGTACATTTTGGCCTCTGGGAATAATTTAAATGTAGGATCAGCATATTTCCAGTCCACATCGCAAAGACCAACAATGTTTTCTGATTTAAGGTTCTTCAGGTTAGCTGCTCCCATACCGCCAATACCAATACCGGCAATATTCAATTTGTCACTTGGAGCTTTATGCCCCATACCAGCGATTACGTTACTCGGAAGAATAGTAACTGCAGCCGCTGCCGTTGCTGAAGTAGCAATGAAAGATCGTCTGTTAAGTTTGTTTTCCATTGGTTAAATTTTTGATTTAGGTATGACTAAAATCTTATTCTGATCAAAAAATCTCCTAAAGGTAAAATTATATTACCTATTCACCAAGTGCTATCTGCCGATCTTTTAAAATATGGGATTCTGCCTGCCTGGTGCTATTTTGAAGTGTTTTTCAAACACTTAACCATAAAATCAAGTAAATGAATTTTTTCGGATAGCTTTTGTCTATTCAGGATTGAAAAATTCGATTTGACCCGCAAACAATCCAAGCCTATATTTGTCTATTATTTTTAACAATTCTAAATTATTAATACACATATTATGAAGACTATTGGAGAAAAATTCCCTGCATTTACTAAAGAAGCCGTGGTTTCACTGGAGCCTGGAAAAGAGTTTAAAACATTTACCAATGCCGACATTAACGGTAAATGGACTGTGTTTTTCTGGTGGCCACTCGATTTTACTTTTGTTTGCCCAACCGAGATTGTTTCATTCAACCAGCATTTCGAAGAATTTGAAAAACGTGGTGCAAATGTAGTTGGAGCATCTATCGACTCGCAGTTTGTTCACCTGGCCTGGAGAAACAGCCACCCTGGATTGAAAGGACTGAAATTCCCAATGGTAGCCGATACCAGCAAATCGTTGTCGGAAGAACTTGGAATTTTGGAACCTGTAAACAAAATTGCTTACCGCGCTACTTTCATTATTGATCCGGAAGGCACCATTCAGCATGTTTCGGTGAACGGATTAAACGTGGGAAGAAACGTAAATGAAATCATCCGCATTTTGGATGCCCTTCAAACCGGAGAATTGACCCCTTGCGATTGGGTACCGGGAGAAGCTACCCTGTAATTGTTTTGTAAGTCATAGAATAAGGTAATTGGGCTGTCAGAAATGACAGCCTTTTTTATGCTTATTCTTCGGAAAACGCTCAGAATAGCACATAAAAAAAGCGGAATCCAGCTCTCTGGATTCCGCTCGCCCTAACTAACATTTAACTAAACCTATTTAGAAGCCACTGTCAAGTGACTGTGAAGGTTCTTCCTGAGGAGCCGACTCTCTGTCCATTTTGTAATTGTTGATCTTATAACTTAAAGTCAACATCAGGACGCGAGGTTCGCGGGTCATTTTGAACGTTGATTTGAAATTATCGCCGCTCGAAGTTCCCTGCATTTTCATGGTTCCAAACACGTCACGCAAACTTAAAGTAGCCGACAGTTTTTTCTTCATGAAATCCTGGCGATACGACAAATTGGTAAACACCATTCCCTTTTGGTCTCCCTGTGCCGAAACCGAAGGTCCTCTGTAGAATCCGGTAAGCTGGAGACGTTTTTCAGTCGAAAACTTGATTGTTGCGTTCATCCTTCCTGAATAATTGGTACTTTCTCTGTTTACCGACCGGCCTAAAACTTCGCCTTTTAACTGGTAATTGTAAAGGGTAAAGCTGGTATTAATCAGCAACCATTTAGCCAGATTAAGGTTACCCATAACTTCGCCACCCATCGAATAATCGCGGTTCAGGTTATCCACAGTCATATAACTGATTCCATCCTGAACGCTGGTTAAACGGGTCATCAAATTATTGGTTGTACGATAGAATGTTTCGAGCGAAAGGAACGAGTTTCCAAATTTTTTCATGTAGCTAAATTCGTACGAATCGGTGTATTCGGGTTTCAGATTTGGATTACCGGTACGAATCGTATATTGGTTCATATAACTTGGAAACGGGTCGAGGTCGCGACCATCGGGACGGTTGATACGACGCGAATAACTAGTCATAAACTGGCTCTTGTCAACCAATTCGTACGACAAGTGCAGCGATGGGAAAAGGTCGAAACGATCGAGTTTATGCGGATAAGGAACACCTTCTTTATAATGGATAATTTCGCGATTGTTGTATTCGCCGCGTAAACCAACCACATATTGAATAGCAGTTATATTTCCGGTATAAGTTGAATATGCTGAATGAATTTGCTCTTTGAAATCCATACTGCTGGTAAACATTGGGTCATTCTCAAATTTTTGAGTAACCTTATTAAAGCTCAGGAAGTTGAAATCTTCTTTCTCGCTTTCAATACGTGTTTGCATACCGGCTTCAAATTTTTGCCCGTCTTTCAGTGGCAGTGTGTAGTCGATTTTTGCCCTGATATCATCCGAGTTACTGTTGTCGCTGGTAATAACGCGCGACATGTATTCGCCAACCTGCTGGTAACCTGCATCCGACTGGTATTCATCAATGGTTTCATTCGACTTTCCGTCACGGTTCCGGTAAGTGAACGATCCTTCGAGTTTATGCGTGCCCATTTCGTTGAATTTGGTCAGGAAGTTGGCATTTGCACTTACGTAGTTTCCTTTTCGTCCGGAGTTATTTTTCTGAACCGAGTAAATATCAAAAGTTCCGGGCTGCTCGTAGTTATGCAGAAATCCATCTCCATAGCTGTCGAAGTTATACGAACCAAGGTCTGAAGAAACAGTTACCGAAGTATTATCGGTTAGGTAATAATCAATTCCACCTTTTATCTGTTTTCCGCCTCTCGACATGTTACGCGATCCTTCAGTAATCAAATATGTAGTTGTATCGTTGTCGTAGGTTTCGCGGGTCGATTTCATATCACCTTTATCGGTGTTATCGTTCCAGTTTCCGCCAAAGAACAGGTTATATTTTTTCGTTTTATAATTCAGCATCATATCGGTGCCGTATTTATCGCCTGTTCCCAGGTTCAGGTTAATTACACCGTTTACACCTGCCAGTACGTTCTTTTTCATTACCACGTTAATGATACCAGCCATTCCATCCGGATCGTATTTTACCGAAGGGTTGGTGATGATCTCAATATTCTGAATGGCAGAAGAAGGAATCTGTTTCAAAGCGTCGCTTCCGCTCAAAACACTTGGGCGGCCGTCAATTAAAACGGTAAAACTCGATGATCCCCGCAAACTGACATTTCCGTCAATATCCACATCAACCGAAGGAGTATTTTCGAGCACAGTAACAGCTGATCCGCCGGCCGCATTAATGTCGTTGGTTACGTTGATCACCTTTTTATCAATTTTGTATTCAACGCGGTTCCGTTCGGCAACCACATCTACGGTGCCAATTTGCTGGCGCGAAGCTTCAAGCCCAATAGTTCCCATGTCAACGTTGAAGGCATTCGGGGCGATTTTAACCTCGCCTATTGTTTTTTTATCAAAGCCAATGAAACTGGCTTCAACATAATATGCGCCAACAGGCAAATCGCCAATAACAAAAGCACCCGACGCATTAGTTATGCTACCGGTAACAAGCCTCGAATCTTGCTTGGTAAATACCGACACATTTGCATATTCCATGGGTTCCTTGGTTTCTGTATCGATAATTTTCCCAGTTATTTTTCCATTTTTTGGTACTGCATTCATACCACCTGCCCCCATTCTTGGTCCTGGAGGTACTTGCGAAAAGGTAGTGCCAGCAACTGCGAGCAACAACGATAGCACTATCAGCAACTTTCTCATTTGATTCAATTTTTACTTGATTACTTTCTGAATTTTTAAACTTTCTTTCTTTTACGACATATCTGACCATGTTAAAACCTCAAAGTTTAACTGAGGATTAAAAAGAGTTGTTAATGATTGTAAATCCTGAAATCATTAGTGCTAAGCAAGAAAATCCGGATATGTGCCGCTTTATCCTGACAGCCAGCTTTTTCTGCAATAATACATAAGCTTAGTACTTTGGGCTGAAAATATGCCAATCGGACACCACAGAATATTGTTATCCAGCACAATAAGTAGTAATATAAACTGGCTGGCTTGTGTTGAACACAGCGATATAAATTTTAGTACAATTTGAAATTTTACTTTTCAGAAATTTTCGGAACAACTTTTGACAAATAAATCTATTTTTATAGTAAAATAACGACGCCATGAAACACTTTCTTTCCCTTTTGATATTGGTAATTTCGCTAAATGCCTGTATCACATCTTCACGAATTACAGAAACCAACGATTCCTATCTGGGTATCGATAAAATGAAACTTTCGTTTTATTCCGATGCTCTTTCTGATGAAAAATTTGGCGCTTTTGCTGTCAGGCAGTATTTCAAACTGAATTCATCGTATGTATATGAAGGTAAAACAAATGAGCAGCCTAAGATATTTGTAAACTTCCAGCTAACCACACCTATCCGGGCCGAAGAATTTGATTCGGTCATGTTCATCATCCTCGACGATGAAAAAATCAGGCTCAATTCGGATAAATACACGTACAAAGAATTCGTTTCAACATCCGAAGCTTCAACAACCGAAACCAAAGAGAAAAGCACAGATAAGACCGAAAATGAATCGCGGACCGTCATTGTTAGTGGAACAAATCAGTTGATGAACCGCTCGTTTATAATCCCTCAGAATCTTTGGGTGCCGATTGCCAGTGCTGAAAGAATCCGCTACCGGCTTTATCTCGGAAAAGACGGTTTCGACGTGAAACTAATCCAATCAGACATAAAGAAATTGAAGAATTTCTTTTCGCTCGCCATTTGCAAACGCGATGCCCTCACTCCGCCGCTACGCGAAGGCGAGAAGAAATTATAATCTTGCCAGCGTTTATTTACGTTTTTGATCCTCCAGCCGGTATTCAGGTTTTTCTTTTTGATCTTCCTGCATATCCTCCACGTCATCAATCAGCGGCGATTCTTTCACTGCCTCCCAGTCAAATTTTTCGTCGAGCGGAGTCAGCGCTTTCTTCGGATCGAATATGCGTGCATCAACCGGCACCGCACGATAAGGTGTAAAGTCAGGTGTTCCAGTGAAAAAATCAGCAAAATCATTGGCGGCGGCATCGTACTGATTTAGATACGGTAACCCTAAAACATTCCAGAAGGTTTTAAAAATGCTGCCAAAGCTGTAGTGAAAATGCGAAACATGGTCGCGCTTGGCATATGGCGAGATGACCATCAGAATACTTCGGTGTGCATCAACATGGTCGATGCCGTTCTGGGCATCATCTTCGGTAATTACAATAGCCATATTTTTCCAGAATGGCGTATGCGACAAATATTCAACAATGCGGCCCACAGCCAAATCGTTATCGGCCATGTAACTTTCCCTGAACGGATAACCGGCTTCGGGGCGTTCGCTGGCACCATGGTCGTTCGGAATGATCACGGTAATGATCGATGGCATTTCTTTCCCGGGCTTTATCCATTTTTCATCAAATTCTTCGATAAACTGATGAATGCGGAACTGATCGGGAATAGCGGTATTGTATGTCGGATAAGTTCTCGAAGTCCGGCTAAACATTGGGCGGGGAACCGGGAAGTTCACGTAATGCTTAATTCCGGTATATTTGAACGAATCGTCGTAAAAAGCTGGTTCAAACATTGTTCCAAAGCCAAAATTATAGAATTCAACATTGTTCCGTTCCAGGTGATCCCACATCGAGCCAGCTTCGTTATAATCTTCCGGATAAATTGCACCAGCCGAACCATTCATCCCAAGGCTTCCGGGAGCCTTCGACTTTTCGTTGTACGAGCGGTTTCCCCCATAGCTTGCCGGAACGGTTGACTCCACCCACTCGTTCGGATAAGTATTTACCAGCCAGCGATGCCCGTCGGCCGACACGTCTGAATCGACATAAAAATTGTCGGAAATTGCAAATTCGGAAGCCAGTTTTAAGTGATTGGGCATAACCGTAGCACTGCTGATTACTGCCGATTTATTCCGGTTTGTAAACGAAGCACGATGCCCGTAGCGGGCAATGGTGTGATCGCCTTTTCCTTTTTTAACCTGACCAAAAACCTCGTCGTACGTGCGGTTTTCCTTCGAAATAAAAACAAGGTATTTAATTGGCGATTCCTTTTCGCCACCAAAAACCGGAATAGGATTATCGTGCCGTTTTTTATGAACGGCGGAGTACTCAGCGATATGATAGTTGTTTTCAATAACCTGCTGCGTGAGAGAGGTAAGCTTTTGGTCATCCGGAATTTCCATAACCGAAACCGATCCTTTCATCAGATTTCCAATGTAGCTTCCTTCTTTTCCTTCCCTGAATGTTTTTCCGCCATTCGGGCCACTGCCAAATCCTTTGGCATTGCTGGCAACCAGGGTTTTTCCGTCCGGAGTAATCTCGATCTTTGCAGGAAACCACCCAGAAGGAATGTGCCCCACAACTTTTAGCGTCGGAATATCAATCACTCCAATTGCATTTACGCCTGATTCGGCCACATAAAGCCTTTTCTGATCAGGAGAAACAGCCAGTCCAAATGGAATCACCCCACGGAACTGCTTTACCGCTTCGTGCAATTTAAGCGGTATCTGCGAAGTAATCGTATCACGTTCAATGTCGATTACAGAAATATTGTCGTTGGTACCGTTGCTCACAAAAACATATCGGTCGGTCACTGCCAGCGAATTGGGACTCGATCCGCCAACTGCCGGAATCCCTTCGATTAACTCTCCAACCAGAACACCTGTTTTTATTTTGGCCTGAATTTCGGGTGCCGATGGGTTCTTTACCGAAAACGACCAAACTGAAAATGACTCCGGAACATTGGGGTCGCCCAATCCGGGAATATCCATTGAATCAATGCGGGTACCTTTTTTCATCTCTTCCGATCCGTATGCAAAGGCCGGAAAATCGAGTGCCTTTTTGTAGTCTTTCTTTGCTTCGATATTCCCAATTTTGCTGTATTCGAACATACCCACATTGGCCACATACACTTTTTGCTGATCGGGCGAAAGGATGATCCCAAACGGATAACGGCCTGTTTTTGCAGTTGCGACTATTTTTTGTGCCTGAGTATCAACAACAATCATTCGGAACAACATTTGATCGACTGCATATAAATAGCGGCCATCGCGACTCAGTTTCATATCGCCAATATACCCGTCAGGCGTCGGCTGGCCTTTTTCGTTGCGCGAACAATCGATCGAATCGAGCTTCTCTCCCGTCTCAACCGAGAATTGATAAATTTTATTCAGCTGCCCTCCAGACACATACACTATTTTGTTGTCGGGCGAAATAGCCAGACCCATAAATACCGAAGCCAGAACACCTTTGTCGGTTGAAGGACCGGGAGGAACCTGCATGACAACCGGATTATCGGATTTCAGGTTTTTAATGATTGAAATGGAAATAGGTGAAGTTCCTGAATTGGCGGTAACAGCCACGTTTCCATCAGCACTAAGTGTTAACCCGTAAGGATGCGGCGCCACGTCTATTGCCTTCCCGTAAGGCGTAATGAAGCGCCCATTGGGAATTACTGTTTTCCCCGACTTGTCGATCCCGGTATAATGACTTCCGGAAGGTGAGGAAATAACTTTCAGGTGATCAATAGTTTGTTGTGCAAACGAATTGCCTGCAATCCAGCAAAAAAGAACGGCAACAGCATATTTATTCAGCATGGTTTTCGGGATTTAGTTCAGGTGAAGATAATCGTTTATTTTCATTCGTTAAACGACATATGACAGAACAGGCGGCATTTCATCTGCGATAATTCCGTTTAAATAACACTAAAATTTGTTAATGATTTACTGCATTCTCATTTAACCTTCATAAAAAGAAGTATTTTCGTAGCAAAATCTAAACACATCAGGCGTGCATCACAATCTGGTTTTAATTCCAACATACAACGAGAAGGAAAATGTCGAACGAATGATCAGGAAAGTATTTTCGCTGAAAACGTTCTTCGAAATCTTGATTATTGACGATAACTCGCCTGACGGCACTGCAACCATTGTCGATGGATTAATTCCTGAATTTCCCGACCGGCTCCACATTTTAAAAAGAGCAGGAAAACAAGGCCTTGGGAAAGCTTATCTGGCCGGATTTCACTGGGCGCTGGAACGGAAGTACGATTACATTTTTGAAATGGACTGCGACTTTTCGCACAATCCAAAAGATCTGGAACGACTGTATGAAGCTTGTGTGGAACAACAGGCCAGCCTGGCTATTGGCTCACGCTATATTTCAGGAATCAATGTGGTAAACTGGCCTTTGGGTCGCGTACTGATGTCGTATTTTGCGTCAGTTTATGTTCGCACCATCACCCGCATGAAAATTATGGACACCACTGCAGGGTTCAAATGTTACCACCGTAAAGTTCTGGAAACTATCGATTTCGACAACATCAGGCTGAAAGGATATGGTTTTCAGATAGAAATGAAGTTTAAAACCTGGAAGCACGGATTTAAAATTGTGGAGGTGCCAATTATTTTCACCGACCGAAAATTAGGCGTCTCGAAAATGAGCGGAGGCATTTTTAACGAAGCACTTTGGGGTGTAATGAAGATGAAAATCAGGAGCTGGTTCACACATCACGAAAAAATTCAGTAAATCCTGAAAAAAATAAAAGATTATTAAGACCGTCACCGCGGTCTTTTTGTTTATATATTCAGTAAATTTGATATTGGAGCGCAAAAAATAATACCATGAAGACACTCATAAAAAATGCCCGGATCATTAACGAAGGAAAGATTTTTGACGGAGCCGTACTGATTGACGAAGAATTCATAGCCGGAATTTTCAGCAAAGGCCATATTCCGCCTGAAATTGAGAGTCAGGCAACCGTGATCGACGCCGCAGGTCAATACCTTATTCCCGGGGTAATCGACGATCAGGTTCATTTTCGCGAACCGGGGCTGACACACAAAGGCGAAATTGCTACCGAATCGAAAGCCGCTGTTGCCGGTGGGGTCACTTCGTTCATGGAAATGCCCAATACCAATCCACAAGCAGTAACCCAGGAATTACTGGAAGAAAAATACAAACGAGCCGCCGAAGTTTCGCCCGCAAACTACTCGTTTTACATGGGGGCCACCAATAATAACCTCGAAGAAGTACTGAAAACCGATGGAACCAGCGTGTGTGGTATCAAAATCTTCATGGGTTCGTCAACCGGAAATATGCTAGTTGACAACGAAGATGTGCTGGCCGAGATATTTAAAAGTACCAAACTGCTGGTAGCCACGCACTGCGAAGACGAGCCCACCATTATTGGCAATACAGCTATTTATCGCGAAAAATACGGAGAGTTTGTGCCGATTTCGGCGCATCCCAAAATCAGAAGTGCTGAAGCGTGTTTCAAATCGTCGTCGAAAGCAGTTGAGCTGGCCACCAAATACGGAACCCGCCTGCATGTGCTGCACCTTTCATCGGCCGACGAAATGAAGCTTTTCTCCCCCGGAAAAGTCTCCGAAAAACATATTACTGCTGAAGTTTGTGTGCATCATTTATGGTTCGACGAACACGACTACATTCATAAAGGAAACCTCATCAAGTGGAATCCGGCTATCAAAACGGCTGCTGATAAATCGGCCCTTTGGGAAGCCCTTCGTTCCGACCGGATTGACGTGGTTGCTACCGACCATGCTCCACATACACTTCAGGAAAAAGAACATTCGTATTTTAAAGCGCCTTCGGGCGGTCCACTGGTTCAGCATTCGCTGACAGCCATGCTCGAAATGAGCCGAAAAGGGCTGATTTCTGTGGAAAAAGTCGTAGAGAAAATGTGCCATGCGCCAGCCGATTTGTTCAGGATTGACAGACGTGGCTACATTCGCGAAGGTTATTACGCCGATTTGGTTTTAGTAGATCCGAACCAGCGATGGGTGGTTTCGCCTGAAAACATACTTTATAAGTGCGGATGGTCGCCTTTCGACGGGATGGAATTTTCGCACCTGGTTACCACCACCTTTGTAAACGGAAATAAGGTGTATGCCAATGGGAAAGTGAATGCTGAAACGATTGGGAAACGATTGAAATTTATCCGGTAAACAACATATCCTGGAAAAGTAAAGGGGCTGCAGAAATGCAGCCCCTTTACTTTTTAATCAAACGCTTATCGGTTTATTCAACAACAACCAATAAATATTTCGATGCCTTCCAGAAATCTTCCGGATTGTCGATATCCAGGCTTTCAACTTTTTTATCGGTTCCGGCGAAATGGTACGATCCGTTCGGATGGTAGGTAACCAGCTTAGCCTTCTTGGTATTTAGCTGCAGCTGTTTAAACTCGCGAATATCAACCTTCATAAAGAAATCGCGGTTAAAATCCTTTTTCAGCTTGAGGGTTTTTCCCATGCCTAAAACGCCGCCTTCTTTTTCAATTACATTTTTGGCTTCCAGTTCCTTTTTAGTGCCAAAAGCGTAATAGGCAGTATTCAGTTCTGTGGTCTTATTCTCAATTGCCTGATTTTTCTCACTGATGGTTTGTTCACTTTCTTTGGTAATGGTTTCAATCTTCTGGTTTAGGTTGGCCACATTAACATGAAGATTTTCCAGTTCCTGCTTCAAACTGGCAATTTCAGTATCCTTTTCGCCAACTTGCTTGTTCAGATTCTCGATCATCTTTTCGAGCTCAACAATCCGTTGGTTTGAATTGCGCAGTTTGGTCTGCAACGATTTTACAAGCTCCTTGTTTTTCTGAAGCAGACTGTTGATTTGGGCAATGTCTTCAATGATCTTGTTCTTTGCCTCAACTTTCAGCTCTGTTCCGGAAGCAGCCTGAACCGATACAATCTTTTCAATAGTCTTAATCGAATCAAGGTTCGACTGAATCTCGTTCATGGCAGCAATATATTCAAGTATAGTGTTATCCTTCTGAACGCCAAGCTGTGCAATGCTGTCCTGCTTAGCCTGCATCCGGGCAACTTCTTTTTTATGCCCGCAGGATACCAATACCAAAACCGATAAAATAAACATTAACTTTTTCATCCGCGTAATTTTTTAAGTTCTTAAATAACTATACATTCCGGTAAAACTTAGGGGTTTCGGGTGTCAGCTACAAAGATAATCAGCTTTTAGTTAACCATCAATTGCCTCTTAAAATGTTAAAACAGCCAATTGCTTTGTTTTGTTGCCCAAATTGCTTTCTCCTGAATTAATACCTTTCCAATCAACAACTTCAGTTAATTTCTTTAACCGATATTCTGTTTCATCAAATCCGATTTAAAATCCCCAATTTCACATAGATGGAGCGGAATAATTGCTTCCATTTCATTTCGGTATGATAAAGTTAAGCGGTAAAATCGAATTAAACTTCATTCATACACCTTTTATTTGTTTCGCAATTACCCATGCCGGTTATCCATCCGAAACCTTTTTCGGCAACGGCACAAGGTATTCTTCATCTTTAAACGAATTAAAAATGGGTTTCTGCTCTAAACTACATGCTCATTTATTCGAAAGTTCGTAATATTGTACGCTTTTAAAAGTGCCACAGATAATACGATAATCCAGTATTTTCGGGGAAGTTTAATGCAATAATATTCCAATTTGGCAGTTTATCCTTAAGTCATCAAATTTCAAGTATTGGGCAAACACAATTTATATCGGTTTTTATTGGTAACAGCACTCTCTTTTCTGGCCGGATGTACGACCGAAAAGAACACCACTGTTTCGCGTGCATACCACAATCTGACAGCACATTACAATGTTTACTTCAACGGAAGGGAAAGTTTACGGAGCGGAATAAATAAAATCAACAATTCAGTTGAAGATGATTATTCGAAGGTGTTGCCCATTTATAAATCGAGCAATCCGACTACAGCCAAAGCGGCCACTTCCGACATGGAAAATGCGATAGTTAAAGGTTCAAAACTGATCCAGTCGCATTCGATTACCAAAAAGCCCAAACGCCGCAAAAACAGAAGCAAATCGTACATTGAATTTGCAAGCCGCGACGAATTCAACAATTGGGTTGATGATGCTTACATTCTGATGGGGAAAGCTTATTTCTTCCAGCACAGTTATTCATCGGCAGTTATGAATTTTTCGTATGTGGTCAGGAAATTTGAAGACGACCCGTCGCGTTACACGGCCTACGTTTGGTTAATCAGGTGTTATACCGAAATGGAAAGGTACGTTGAAGCATTCGAAATCATACAGCAGATGCAGACTGACGAAGATTTTCCGCGGCGGCTGGTGGGCGAACTTTCTGCTGCCACCGCCGACTATTACGCCAAACAACTTTCGTACAGCGAAGGTATTCCTTTCCTTTCCATCGCGGTGAAACAAACGGGGACGAAACTGGATAAACTGCGTTATCAGTACGTATTGGCACAATGGTACCAGGAAACCGGCAACCAGGAAAAAGCTTCACAAACGTTCAGGGAAATTGCCCGGAAGAATCCGCCATACAAAATGGCTTTCAATGCCCGGATTAGTGCCGCAGGAACATTTACCGGCACGGGTGACGTTGATAAGCTGAAAAAAGAACTACGCAAAATGCTTCGCGATAAGAAGAACCTGGAGTTCCGCGACCAGATTTATTTTGCGATGGGTAACATATCGATGAAGGAAGGTAAAAAGGATCAGGCCAAGCTGGAATATACCAAATCGGCCTCGATGAGCGTTGACAACCTTTACCAGCGTGCCCTTTCGTGCTTAACTCTTGCACAGATTTATTTCGACGAACTTGAGTATAAAAAATCGCAGAGTTACTACGACAGTGCGATGGTTGTAATCGACGACAAATACCCAAATTACAAGCAAATTTCTGACCGCTATAAAAGTCTGACCCGATTAACCGACAACATCTATGCTGTTGAGCGCGAAGATAGTCTTCAGCGTTTGGCCCTGATGGACGAGCCAACCCGAAACGGATTGATCGACAAATGGATAAAAGCCGTTCTGGATAAAGAAGCCAAGGAAAAGCTGGCACAGTCAACCCAGATGATGGACCGGAATTATTTCCGGATGAACGAAAATCGCTTTGGGTTAAGCCAGCAGCAGGAAGGCTCGGGCTGGTATTTTTACAATCCGACCACAGTTGCTTACGGAAAGGTTGAGTTTGAGCGTTTATGGGGAAAACGAAAGCTGGAAGACAGCTGGCGCCGGGCCGACAAGCGTACCATTTCGGATGAAAATGCCGAACAGGCAGAAGACTCTGTACTGACCGCCGAAGGTACGGTGAAGAAATTTAAAGATCCGAAAACACGCGAATATTATACTCAGGATTTGCCGATGAACGACTCGCTGATGGCTGTTTCGCATGTAAAAATCAGAAATGCCTTGTTCAATGCCGGCCGTATTTTCCGTACCGAATTCTCCGACTTTCCGCGTTCAATCGAATCGTTTGAAAGCCTGAATAAAAGGTACCCCGACAATGTGTTTGCGCTGTCATCGTGGTTCGAATTATGGGATTTGTACACCAAACTAGACGACAAGGAAAAGGCGGAATACTACAAAAACCTGATTACTTCTAAATATCCAGAGTCGAAATACGCCAAATACCTGCAGAATCCAAACTATTTTATCGAGCTCGAAGCACGGACGGATAGCGTCAATCGCATGTACCAGCAGGCTTTTGCCAAATTCAAGGAAGGTAATTACGGCGACGCAGGCAAAATCACCGATCAGATAATGACACTAACGCCCGATAGTTTGCTGTTGCCAAAAATTAAATTCATCAAAACGGTTGCCGACGGAACTGCCACCGACAGAATTGCTTTTGGAAAAATGCTGACCGAATATATTTCAGCCTATCCGAAAGCAGAACCTAAACCATTAGCCGAAAAAATACTGAAACTGATTCAGGACAGCACTTTGGTTGACTACCAGAAAATGGTTGCTTCGGGCTATTTGAGCGATAAAATCAGCAACAACGAATTACTCCCGGGAAACCGGAAAGCAAATGATGAATTTGGCGGAAAGTTCTCGTACGACGAAGATTTGCTGCATTATTTCGTTATCGCTTACCCGAAAAATGCCAATATCGATCTGAACCGCCTCAAATTCGATCTGGCCAATTACAACATCGATCATTATACCAAAACCGATTTCGATATCGAAATACAAAACCTGAATAACAACAGCACATTGCTGCTGGTGCGCTCGCTTAACGACAAGGAACAGGGATTGATTTATTTCCGGTCGATCATTAAACGGAGGGTTGTTTTTGAAGCACTGAAAAATATTAAATACGTCAATTTCGTGGTGTCGTCAACCAATTTCAGGGAAATTACGGCCGACAAAGATTACGCTGAATACCTGAAGTTCTTCATTAAAAACTACAGTCAGTTCATTTCCGGCGATTTCTCGGAAGAATTGCTGCCCGAACCGGAAGAACTGATTGCCAAAGCCCAGCAGGAAGAAAACCAACTGAAAGAAAAAGGAAGTTTTGTGGCAGTAGCGCCAACAGGATCAGGCCTGGATATTTACTCGAATGAGGAAAATGGTCCGCAGAATTTTGTGATTGCGGTGAACACTCCAAAAGTCAATATGAAACAACTGGTTACGTCATTCAGCGCTCACAATAAAGACCAATTCAAACAAAGCGACCTGACAATCAATCAAAGTCAGGTGGCCGATTACCAGCTGATGGTGATCAGCAAGTTTAAAACCAAGACTGAAGCGATCAACTATTTCACGAAAACACTGGCCAACCGGAAGCTTTTCAAAAGTCTCGATACGCTTAGCTATCGTAACTTCATCATTACCGATGCCAACCTGAGAAAGCTTACCGAAACCAGGAAAATACTGGAATACCTTAATTTCTTCAAGATCAGGTATATCGATCCTGCTTCCGGAGCATCGGCGCAACCCGTGGTAAAACCTACATACGCTGGCCCGTACAATACTAAGATTGACGGAGCACAGGCTTTTATAATCATCGTTCCGAAGGAAGAAGTTAAACCGGAAGAGCTTATTGCCGCAATACGGCAGTTTAACCAGAAAAACTACGGCAGCCAGCAACTGCAGGTAACTTCTTCGATGCTCGACGATTTCAGGCTGATGATAAAAGTTGACGGAATTTCGAATGCACAGTCGGGACTTGAATATTTGCGTGCCATTGCCAAAGACAATCAGGTTTACGGCCCAATTCAGGATGCTAACTACCGCAATTTTGTGATAACACCGCAAAACGAAACCATTTTCAGGCAGAGTAAAAACATCCTGACTTACATGGAGTTTTACAAGCAATTCTACCTGAAATAGCATCAGCAGCCAGAACCGACACCGCATCTCCGTTAAAGTTTGTTAAGTCGATACTATTATCCTTTAGTGCTTGTTTATTACCTTAGTACCATCAGGTAAATGCATCAATTATGAAGAAAACAAAAATACTTTGGACGGATGATGAAATCGATTCGTTGCGCTCGCACATTATATTCCTTGAAGAAAAAGGATTTGAAGTTGTTACGGCCAATAACGGAACCGACGCCATTGAATTGGTGAAAAATAATTTTTTCGATCTCATTTTTCTGGATGAAAACATGCCCGGATTAAGCGGCCTGCAAACGCTTAACGAGATAAAAGCCTACGATCCGCACCTGCCGGTGGTAATGATTACCAAAAGCGAGGAAGAAGACATTATGGATGAGGCCATTGGATCAAAAATGGCCGATTACCTGATTAAACCGGTAAATCCGATACAAATTCTGCATTCGATAAAAAAGAATGTCGATCAGCGGCGGCTGGTTACCGAACGAACCACATCGGCTTATCAGAACGAGTTTTCGAAAATTGGTATGCAGATAAGCGATAAACTTTCGTTTCCTGAATGGATCGAGATTTACCGGAAACTGGTTTTCTGGGAACTCGAACTGAGCCATTCCGAAGATTCGGCGATGGACGATGTACTCCGGATGCAGAAGGCTGAGGCCAATAACTCGTTTGCCAAATACATCAGAAACAACTACCAGTCGTGGTTTGGGAAAAACCCGGTAGGCCGCCCCATGCTTTCGCCCGATATTTTCAAGAAAAAGATCTTTCCCCTGGTTGACAGCGGAAATAAAGTTTTTGTTCTGGTCATCGATAACCTGCGATACGACCAGTATCGGGTGCTGGCAACCGTACTCAACAATTATTACCGGATTGAAGAAGAAGATTTATATTGCAGCATACTGCCAACGGCCACCATGTATGCCCGCAATGCGATTTTTGCAGGAATGATGCCTGCGGAAATAGAACGTCATTATCCTGAATATTGGGAAGACGATGACAATGAAGGACACAAAAACCGGTTTGAACACGAGCTTCTTCAATCGCAATTATCGAGGTTAAACAGAAACTACAAGCTGTTTTTCGAAAAGATTGCCAGTGCAAAAGGTACCCGCAAAATGACCGATTACCTTGGAAATATTCTGCAGAGCGATCTCTCGGTTATGGTATTCAATTTTGTGGACATGATTTCGCATGCCCGTACCGAGATGGATATGATTAAAGAACTGGCAAGCGACGAGTCGGCCTACCGTTCGTTGACTCTGAGCTGGTTCAACCATTCGTCGCTGCTCGACTTGCTCAAGCTTTTGTCTGAAAACAAGGTTAAAGTTGTATTGACCACCGACCACGGCACCATCCGGGTTGATAATGCACTGAAAGTAATTGGCGACCGCGAAACAAATACCAATCTGCGTTATAAACTGGGCCGGAACCTCAATTACAACTCAAAATCGATTTACGACATCAAAACCCCGTCATCTATTTATTTGCCCTCGCGCAATGTAAGTACATCGTATATATTTGCGGCCAATACCGACTTTTTTGCTTACCCGAATAATTATAACCATTACGCCCAATATTACCGAAACACCTACCAGCACGGGGGAATCTCGCTCGAGGAAATGATTATTCCGATAGTAACGATGACGCCAAAAGTGTAATTCCGTCAGGAACACAGCGTTAAAATATACTACCAAAATATAAAATGGCTGAATGACTCACCTGCTCATTCAGCCATTTTATCGTTTACAAAAGCTTGTTCATCGATAAAACAACAAACATAACCTTGTTATTTTATAACTTAGTTTTTAGTAAGCAATTAAACCAATTGAGCGGAATCTAGTCATAGAAGCCGGGACCTAATTTTAACACTTGTGAAGATAACCATCGAAAACCTAAATAAAGTTTATCCCAATGGCAACCATGCGCTGAAGGATGTGAACCTGGAAATCAATAACGGGATGTTCGGTTTACTTGGCCCGAACGGAGCCGGCAAATCGAGCCTGATGCGCATATTGGTAACTCTGATGCAACCTTCGTCGGGCACGGTAAAAATGAACGGCTACGACCTTACCCGCGACCGGGAGCAAATCCGATCGATGTTAGGATATCTGCCACAGGATTTTCGCTTTTTCTCGCACCTGAAAACATACGAATTTCTCGACTACGCTGCCCGCCTGGCCGGAATGAAAAACAGCAAAGAACGCAAACTGGCCGTTGATAAAATGCTCGAGGAAGTAGGGCTATTTGAAGCCCGCGACCGCAAAGCCAATAACCTTTCAGGAGGTATGAAACGCAGGTTGGGTATTGCTCAGGCTCTAATTAATAATCCAAAAGTTATTATTGTTGATGAACCGACTACCGGCCTCGATCCTGAAGAACGAATCAGGTTCCGCAACTTGCTGTCAACCATTTCAACTCAGGATGTCATCATCATCTTATCTACCCACATTGTAGGCGATATTTCGAGTTCGTGTACCGATATGGCTCTGCTGAACAAAGGTGGACTGGCGTTTACCGGTTCTCCCGACCAGCTGGTCGCACGTGCAAACGGCAAGGTTTGGCTTATTCAGGCCAGCGAAGCCGAATACCTTGAAATCAACGAGAAGTTTCCGGTTATCTCCAACGTACCCAACAGCGAAGGCTGGGAAATTCAGGTAGTGGCCGACTCGATAGAAGGATACAACGGGCACAACATCGATCCAAACCTTGAACATGCCTACGTTTATTTCATGGAAAACAATCTGAATCAATGGACTGCAATTTAAACCTGATCCTTGTATGATTTCATTTCATAACATTACTTCCATAGCCAAATACGAAATAACCACACTTTTGCGAAGCTGGTTCTTCCGGATTTTTGCGCTGATTGCCATTGTTGTTTTATTCTTCTTCAACATGGTTACTCTGATTATGAACAATGGCGGAAACTGGAGTTTAAAAGCCATTTCCTCCATAATTCCATATGTCAACTTAATCATGCTCAACATGGTGCAGGCAATCATTGCCATATTCCTGGCTTCCGATTTCCTGAAACGCGATAAAAAGCTGGATACCACCGACGTAATTTATATCCGCTCCATGTCGAATGGCGAGTATGTGGCCGGAAAAACCATTGGTAACCTGGTTGTTTTCATCATCCTCAACCTGATTATTCTTTCCGAAGCACTCATCTTTAATATGATTGCCGAAAATATTGCGGTAAACTGGATGGCTTATCTTCAGTATTTCCTGATTATCAGTTTGCCAACTCTCGTATTCATTCTTGGCCTTTCGTTTTTTGTAATGAGCATCCTGAAAAATCAGGCCATCACTTTTATCCTCCTGCTGGGGTATGTTGCCATTACCATTTTCTACCTCAACACCAAATATTACTTCCTGTTCGATTACATGGCCTACAGCCTGCCGCTGCTGAACTCCGATTTCATTGGCTTTGGCAATATGGACACCATAATGGTGCACCGGGGCATGTATGCCTGTTTTGGTGTGGCATTTATTTTCCTCACGGTGACCCTCCTGAAACGACTTCCACAAAGCCCATACAGCAATAAAGTAACCCTGGTGCCAGCAGTCATATTTTTTATTGCCGGCATCTGGCTGGGAAAAATGCACGTTTCAAGTTTCGTCCGGAATCAGGATATGAGAGCCGAAATGAGAACGCTGAACGATGCCAACATTGCCACTCCGCGACTGAAAGTTGAAAGCTATAAAATCGACCTTAGCCATCAGGGCAATTCCATTGAAGTTACGGCTAAACTGAAAGTAAGCAATCCGCACACAGAAACGGTTAATCATTTTGTGTTCAGCCTAAACCCCGGTTTCAGTGTGAGTAAAATTACATTTAACGGCAAAGAGGTTGCGCCAAAACGTGAGTTGCAGCTGATCAGTTTTACGGATACAAAACTCGGACCCGGCGAATCGGCCGAACTTGAATTTACCTACAGCGGAAAACCAAACGAAGCCCAGAGTTTTTTGGATGTTGACGACAAAACCATGGAAACGCCGAACCGGGCCAACATGTATAAAATTGATAAACGCTCGGCTGTCGTTTCGGCTAATTATGTGCTGCTTACCCGCGAATGCGACTGGTACCCAATTGCCGGTACCGGCTTTGGCAAACAAAGCAAACAATGGATGCAGAAACAATTCAGCAATTTCGATCTGACTGTAAAAACAAAACCCGGATTAACAGCCATATCGCAAGGCAAAGCTGAGCCCGGCGAAGGCAATTTCCATTTTATCAATAAGAACAACCTTTCGCAAATATCACTGATAATTGGTGATTACACCCTGAAATCGCAAGAGATTGACGGACTGGATTTTAACCTGTACTACCACAAAAACCACGATTACTTCTCCAAATTTTTCGAACCGGTAAAGGACACCATTCCCGAACTGATTAAAACCGCACTGAAAGATTACGAGCGCAAAATCGACATGTATTATCCGTTCGACAGGGTTACGGTAATCGAGGTCCCGGCACAGTTCTTTTCGTACCCACGCACATTGATTGGCGAGCGCGAACAAGTTCAGCCCGAAACCATTTTATTTCCTGAAAAAGGTTTGCTGGTTGACGAAGCCGACTTTGAAGGAAGCGTGAAACGCATGGAACGCTGGAACCGCGGAGAAGACAACTCGACCCCCGAGGAAAAGAAAATAAATGTACTCAACAATTTTTTGTCACTATTCACTCAGGCAGCAGCACGACCCAATTTCAGTCAGAATCAGGGGCAGGTACAGGTCACCGAAAAGGCTAACCCATTGTATTTTTACCCGCTGTTCTACAACTACGCTTACTTTATTCAATCGGATCAATGGCCAATTACCGACCGTATTTTTGAGGCTTACCTGAAAAAATCGTCTGCCGAATCCGGAGCAATGGGATTTATGCGCGACATGCAGGGAATGACCGAAAACGAACAGGCCAACCTGGCCCTGCTCGATCACACGTTTGCTGAACTGCTCGACGACCCAGAAAAAGTACAGATCATCGACAATGTGATCCAGTTGAAAGGACAAACGCTTTTCTCCATTATCAAACGAAAAACCGGGGACGAGGCTTTTGACGATTTCATGTTCAATTTCCTGAAAAGCATACGTTTCAACTCAACAACTATCGAGGATTTCAACGAACGGATCAAACAACAATTCAACACCGATCTGTTGCCTTATATGGGAAAATGGTTCAGCAGCAAGGAATTGCCAGGATACCTGATTGGCAGTGTAAAAGCTGTGAATGTGCTTGATGGCGACCGGCTGAAAACGATGGTCAAATTCAGGATAACCAATTCAGAAAAAACTGAAGGCATTGTGCTGGTCCAGTTCAGGCTTGGTGAAGGCGGAGGCCCCGGACGCGGGCGGTTTGCCGGTGGCGGCGCCAACAGCGAAACCATCGATAAACTTCTCCACCTCGTTGGGGGTCAAACCAAAGAAGTAAGTTACCTGCTCGACGGAACGCCAAGAAATATTACCATCAACACGCTCACTTCGCGAAACATTCCGGCCGAACTCCGCCTTCCGCTCGACAACATTGAGGAAGACAAAAAAGCGACGCCATTTGAAGGCGAAAAACTACTGGATACTCCGGTACAGCTGGCCGAAAAGGGCGAGTTCATTTCAGACGACGAAGATTCAACCTTCCGATTCACTGTTTCCGACGATAAAAGTTTGTTGCAAAAACTCCTTCTGAGTGAAGAACAAAGTCAAGACAGGTTTGTCGGCTTCAATACCTGGCGGGCTCCCAGAACATGGAAAGCCACCACCAACAGCGGATTCTTCGGCAAGTTTATCCGTTCGGCCCACTACGTTAAATCGGGCGACGGAAGTAAAAAAGCCACCTGGAGCATCCCAATCAGCGGCGACGGAACTTACGAAGTATTCAGCTACATCACCAAGATGCGGCGCGGACCACGACGCGATAATCAGGACAACTCGGGCGAATACATATACACGATTAATCACAACGGCGAAAAAGAAAATGTAGTGGTTGATCTGAAAACTATTGACGACGGATGGAACAGCCTTGGATCGTTTTATTTTTCGGGCGATACCGTGAAAATTGAGCTCGGAAATAAATCGGCAGCTCAAGTGGTAATTGCCGATGCCATCAAACTGGTGAAACAGTAAATGAAATAAGGAAAGGGAAAAAGGGAAACGCACCTTCCTGATTTTCTATTCCTTGTTAGATATTTTGCAGATACTGAAACAAGTTCAGCATAACTTGAAATTTGAAACTAAAAATATAAACCTCAGACGATAACT
Organism: Prolixibacteraceae bacterium; assembly: GCA_963678915.1. GTDB lineage: Bacteria > Bacteroidota > Bacteroidia > Bacteroidales > Prolixibacteraceae > Aquipluma. The sequence continues at coordinate 3,119,943 of OY787458.1, read as the reverse complement.
ATTATGCTTCACAAAAAACTGATCCAAAGAGGACTTTTGCTGTTCATTTTTTGTCAGCTTTTGCTTTCGGCAAATGGCCAACAAATTCTGACGCTCGACAAAGCGCTCGATATTGCGCGGTCAAACAGTCCCGACATTCGTCGCTCACTTTTAAACTTGGAGCGTTCTGAACAAACCCTGAAAGCACAAAACGCTGCATTAAAATCGAACTTTTCGCTAAGCGTAAGCCCGTTTGGCTACGACCAGACCCGCTCGTTCGACAACTTCAACGCCAAGTGGTTTACCAGTAAAACCACCCAGTCGTCAGGAACCTTTATGGTTTCGCAGCCGTTTCTTCCCACCGATGGAACCATTAGTCTGGTCAACCGTTTCGGATGGCAGAACAAATCGAGTATCCAGGGGCTGAACAGCATCGACAGTAAGGCGTTTACCAATTATCTGTCGCTGAGTATTGCCCAGCCCATATTTACATACAACCGTACCAAACTTCAGCTAAAGGAACTGGAACTCGACCTCGAGAATGCCCAGTTAAGTTACGCCATGCAAAAGCTGAACATGGAAAAGCAGGTTACTCAGTTTTTCTACGATGTTTATCTGGCTCAAATGAACCTGAGCATTTCGCAGGACGAGTTTAACAACACCCAGAAAAGTTACGAGATTACCCAGAACAAGGTAACTGCCGGAATTGCCGCCAAGGAAGAACTTTACCAGGCCGAACTCAACTTTGCTACTGCCAAATCAACCCTTCAGAATGCTCAGGTTAACCTCGATAACCTGAAAGACCAGTTTAAACAATACATAGGGATGGATATTATGGACGAAATAACCGTAATGACTGATATTGCTATGACACCTGTTACGGTCGATATGAAAAAGGCCATCGACTTCGGTTTAAGTTCGAGAATGGAACTCCGCCAACGGGCCATCGACATCGAAAACTCGCAGTTCGACCTGATCAAGACAAAAAGTTTGAATGAATTTAAAGGCGATATCAGCCTGTCGCTGGGGATTACCGGCGACAACGAAAAACTGAAAAACATATACGACAACCCAACCAATAACCCGAAGGTTTCGGTTTCATTCAACATTCCGCTTTACGACTGGGGCGAAAAAAAGGCAAGAATCAAAGCACAGGAAGCTGTAATTGAAACGCAGAAATTGAGCGAAACCGAACAGCGCAAACAAATCACACTCGACATCCGGAAGGTTTACCGAAGCCTGCAGAACCTGGTGAACCAGATCGACATTGCCAAACAAAATGAAAAAAATGCTCAGCTTACCTACGAAATTAACCTCGAACGGTATGCCAACGGCGACCTCACCAGTATGGATATGAACCTCTTCCAGACTCAGCTTTCACAGAAAAAAATGTCGTACGCACAGTCGTTGATCGATTATAAAATTGAATTGCTGAACCTCAAAATCCAGTCACTCTTCGATTTCGAGAAAAACGAAGCCATTGTTCCTGAAACAATTATCCAAAAGAAAAAATAAAACAAACAGTATATGAAATCATTTCACCAAATTATCGCTTTGATTGCCCTGATCGGTGCTACCACTGCCTGTAACAATCAGCCAACAAATACAGCAACCGAGCTGGCCGTTCCTGTGTCGGTTAACGACATCAAACCCCGGTCGATCGAAAAAATCATCAATACCACCGGAACGCTAAATGCCACCAAGAAAACGACTTTAGCCACCGAAATGACCGGTAAATACAAACTGCTGATCAACCCGAAAACGCGCCGTCCGTTTGCATTGGGCGATCAGGTTGAAAACGGACAGGTTATCGTTCAGCTCGAAGATGCAACTTACGAAAACAGCATTGGCTACGACAGCAAAAAGCTGAACCTCGAAATCTCGGAGCAAAACATGAAAAAACAGCAGTCGCTCTTCGAAAAAGGCGGGGTGACACAGCTCGATTACCGCAATTCCGAAGTTAGTTATACCAACGCCAAATACGATTTTGAGCGGGCAAACCTGCAAATGGCAAAAATGAAAATTGCTTCGCCGTTCAGAGGTGTGATTACCGATTTGCCAACCTTCACCAACGGAACGCAGGTGGCAACCGGAACCGCCGTAGTTAGCCTGATGGACTACAGCACCATGCTTGTTGAAGTAAACCTTCCTGAAAAATACATCAACGAAGTGATGATCGACCAGCCGGTTCGGATCATGAATTACACTTTGCCAAACGATACTCTGACCGGAAATGTAAAAGAATTGTCGCCAGCCATCAGCACCGAAACCCGCACGTTCAAGGGAATCATTCAGGTTACCAACCCTGACCTGAAACTTCGCCCCGGAATGTTCGCTAAAGCCGACATTGTGCTGGCCCGCAAAGACAGTGTAATTGTTATCCCGAAAGACATCATCATTTCAAGCCAGCGTGGTAAATCAGTATTCATCGTTGATAACGGGACTGCCGACGAAAAACGCATCACCATTGGCTACGAAAACCAGAACGAAGCCGAAATTACCTCCGGGTTGAAAATGAACGACCGCCTTGTAATCAAAGGTTTTGAAACACTCAAGAACCGTTCGAAAGTAAAGATTGTGAAATAGTAAAATGTCAGGAGTTACGGGTGCAGGATTCAGGGAATCGAACTGCCTATGCTACCCGTATCACGCAACTTGTAACACGCAACCCGTAACAAAAAAACGAATGAAGAAATTAGCACAATTTGCCGTCAGCTACCCGGTAACCATTCTCATGGTGGTTTTTGCCGTCGTTTTGCTGGGATATATTTCTTTTCAGAAGCTGGGTATCGACTTGTTTCCGGAGATAAACAATCCCCGTTTGTTTATCGAGCTGAAATCCGGAGAACGTCCGCCTGAAGAAATTGAAAAACAGTTTGTAAAGAACCTCGAAGCGCTGGCAATCCGTCAGTCGGGAGTAGTACAGGTTTCGTCGATCTCGAAAGTCGGAACGGCGCAAATCACCGTTGAATACACCTGGACCAAAGACATGGATGAGGCTTTTCTCGATTTGCAGAAGGCCGCCAGTTCGTTTGCCCAAAACCAGTCGCTCGACGAAATCAACATCACCCAGCACGATCCGAATACCTCACCGGTAATGGTTATTGGCCTTTCGCACGATAACATTACCGATATGAACGAGCTTCGGAAGGTGGCCGAAAACTACATACGAAACGAATTGGTCAGGCTCGAAGGCGTGGCCGACGTGGAAGTTTCGGGTTCGGAAACCAACGAAGTGCTGATCCAAACCGATCAGTACATGCTCGATGCTTTCGGATTGACATTGGACGAACTCAATACCCGGATTCAAAGTTTCAACCAGAATATTTCCGGAGGATCTATCACCGAAATGGGTCTGAAATATGTGGTTAAAGGCGTTAGTTTGTTAACCGACCTGAGCGACTTTGAAAACACCATCGTGGGTTACAAAGCAGTTACCACCGCCGATAACACCGCTGAAAAAGCACCCATTTACCTTCGCGAAGTAGCTAAAATCAGCTTTGCCAACAAAGAACCCGAAAATATTGTCCGCCTGAACGGTAAACGTTGCCTGGGCTTGTCGGTTTACAAAGAAACCCGTTTCAATACAGTTAAAGCAGTTGAAGATATTACCAAAACGCTGGCCGATATGGAGAAAGCGTTGCCTGGCTATAAACTCGAAGTAATTAGCAACCAGGGAACATTTATCAATGCCGCAATCAAAGAAGTAGAAGACACTGCCATGATCGGGATGGTGCTGGCCATCATCGTTATTTTCGTGTTCCTGCGCCGCATCGGTACCACCATGATTGTGAGTATCTCGATGCCTATATCAATTATAGCCACCTTCAACCTGATGTATTTTAACGACCTCAGCCTGAACATCATGACTCTTGGTGGTCTGGCGCTGGGAGCTGGTATGCTGGTTGATAATGCCATTGTGGTTATGGAGAATATCTTCCGATTGCGCGAAACCGGTATGTCGGTAAAAGAAGCCGCTATTGAAGGAGCAACCCAGGTTAGCGGTGCAATCACCTCATCAACCATTACAACGGTGGTGGTTTTCCTTCCTATCGTTTATCTGCACGGTGCCTCGGGCGAGTTGTTCAAAGATATGGCCCTTACCATCACGTTCTCACTGCTTTCATCGCTGGTAGCTGCCATTGTGCTTATCCCAATGCTGTACAATTATTTCTTCAGGAAGGGAAAAAGCTCAGGTATTTCCAAATCGGTTCAGGTAAAAGGTTATGGCCATTTCCTCGGACGTGTGCTTGAACGCAAATGGACCGTGATTGTTGTTGCCACCATTTTACTGGGGCTGGCAGTGCTGCTGGTTCCACGGGTTGGCACCGAATTCATGCCTAAAAACGAGACACGCGAATTCAGCATCAGTGTAAAAATGCCTGAAGGAACAAGGCTGTTACGCACCTCGGCTGCCGTCGAAAACATGGAGACCATGGTTCGTGAAGCGCTGGGCGATCACCTGGAAAGTATTTATTGCCAGATTGGACCATCAACCGGAATGCTTACCAGTGCCGATGCACTTTTTGAAGGTGAAAATACGGCCAACATCAAAATTATACTGAAACCGGACACCAAATTTGGATCGACTTCGGCCATTCAAACCATTTCGCAATCGCTGATTGTAACGCCTGATATGAAAATTAAATTCGTTCAGGATCAAACAGCACTTGGCGGAATTATGGGAACCGACGAAGCTCCGCTGGTGATCGAAATTCAGGGTGAAGACCTGAAAGTGATCGAAGATTTATCGAACCAGGTAAAAACAGCGGTAGCCGGAATTCCTGAACTGTACAACCTCGAAGCCTCGATGGAAGGCGGTTCACCCGAAGTGGAAGTGGTTATCGATCGTCTGAGAGCAGGTATTTTCAATATGAGCGTAACCAATGTGGTCACACAAATCCAAAATCAGCTTACGGGCAAAAAAGCCGGAACCATTGAAAAAGGTGGCGAAATGCAGGACATCACTCTGCGCCTGCCCGACAAAGGATTGTCTGACCTGGCTGATATGGAACTTAAAAACGGAACGCAGGTAGTGCGTGTAAACGAAATTGCAACCATCCGCGAGGGACAGTCGCCAAAAGAAATCTTCCGCCGCAATCAAACACGTATTGGCAAGATTACCGCTTACATGAACAAGGACATTGCCCTCGACAAAATGGTAACGAAAGTAAATCAGGCCATTGCAGGCATCACACTCCCACTCGATTATAAAATTAAGATCACCGGCGAAGAAGAAAAACGTCAGGAATCGATGAATGCGCTCGGTTTTGCATTAATCCTTTCCATCGTCCTGGTATTTATGGTGCTGGCAGCCGAATTCGAGTCGCTGATCCACCCGTTTACCATTCTGACAACCATTCCGTTTGCCATCGTAGGGTCGGTGCTTACCTTCTATTTCCTTGGCCGGACGCTGAATGTGATGGCGGCTATCGGTATCATCATGCTGATTGGTATTGCGGTAAACCACGCGATTATTTTGGTGGACCGTATTCTGCAAATTCAGAAAGAAGGCGTTTCACGCATCGAAGCCATTAAAATGGCCGGGCAACAGCGTATCCGTCCAATCCTGATGACCAAGCTGACAACCATTTTGGCCATGATTCCGCTTACCATTGGTTTTGGCGAAAGCGTATCGCTGCGTGCACCTATGGCTATTGCCGTAATTGGTGGTCTGATCACTTCAACAATCATGTCGCTTATTGTTATTCCGTGCGTATTTGAAGTTATCGACAGCCTGAGAGACCGGTTCAGGAGAAAAAATACTGAAGAAGAGCAATTTGAACCGATTGAAGAATAAAAGTTGATTTCAGCAACCAATGACTTTTTCTAATGACTATTGACTAACGACTATACAATGAAATTCATCATACAGCGAAAAGTCCTGATCAGCATGCTGTTCCTGGGTTTAACCGTTCTGGGATTTATCTCGTACCGGCAACTACCTGTGGAATTGATTCCGAATGCCGAATTGCCGTTTCTTTTTGTTCAGGCCAGCTCCTCCACCGAACTGGCTCCTGAATACATGGAAAACCAGGTAACCATTCCGATCGAAGGCGCCATTGGCACACTTGAGGGCATCGAGTCAATCGAATCGAATGTTAATGCAAGGCAAACCTCGGTGGTGGTGTACTACCAGAAAAACGTCAATTTCAAGTATGCCTACCTGAAACTTCAGGAAAAGATCAATGAAATTCAGTCGTCGATGCCAACCGGGGTCAGGGTAAATGTGGCCAAAGTCGATCTACAACAAATGAACAGCCAGTTCGTGGAATTGCAGGCCCGTGGTGAGGGAGGTATCGACCGTGTGCGTACCATTGTGGAACAAAACATCAGGCCCGATCTGGAAAATATCGACGGAATTGCTTCGGTAAACGTGTACGGCGGCAAGCAAAAGTCGATCCAGGTAATTCTCGATACCAAAGCCTGCGAGGCCTATCATATCACTCCCGGAAGAATACGTTCGTTGCTCGCGCAAAACAATGGCTCGCGAACCTATGTGGGAAACCTGAAGGATAAATCGATGCAGTATTTCGTGCATGTAACGGCCGAATACACCAAGGTTGAAGATCTGGAAAACCTTGTAGTTGCCACAGGTCCGATCCTTTTGAAAGATGTGGCTGAAGTACGTTTTGGCGTGAAGGAAGAAACCTCGTTCAGCCGTGTAAACGGAAAAGATGCTGTGACGATTCTGCTGATCAACGATTCGCAGGCTAACCTTATTAAACTGTCGGAAGCCACACGAAAGGTGGTTGCCAACCTGAACGAGAAGATGGCCAGCAAAGAAATTGAGATTGCCGAGATAAGCAACTCAGCCGATCAGATGGAGCGAAACATCGATCAGATCATCGATCTGGCTTTAGTAGGAGGCATCCTGGCTATTTTCGTACTCTGGATCTTCCTGAAAAACCTGCGTATCGTTTCGTTTATCGCGCTGGCAATCCCAATATCAGTTTACACCTCCTTCAACCTGTTTTATGCCTTCGACATTACCCTGAACAGTTTAACGCTTGTGGGTATGGCACTGGCGATCGGGATGCTGCTCGACAACAGCGTGGTGGTGCTCGAAAATATTTACCGCCTTGCGGGAATGGGTCATCCGCCGCAACGAGCGGTGGTTCAGGGCACAACCGAGGTGTGGCGGTCAATTCTGGCCTCCACGCTCACTACCGTTTGTGTATTTCTACCCTTTCTATTCTCTGATAACTACATGATTACCATTATGGGAGCCAACATCGGGATTTCGATAATCTCGACGGTGATGGTGTCGCTGGCAGTTGCACTGCTGCTGGTTCCTATGGCGTCGTATGCGCTGTTGCGAAGGAAGGTGGCAAAAAACATTTTCTACGAAAAGGTTACGACCAACCTTCGAATGGTTCAGGTTTACCTGGTTTTACTGAAAACAAGTATGCGCACACCCGCCGCTACCATTATTGGCGGGATTGTGGTTTTCTTCCTTACGGTATTTATCAGTATTGCCATCAGTGTAAGCTCGCTTCAGGAAGTTGAGAACAAACAAATTACATTATATGTAACCATGCCTTCGGGTTCGTCGCTCGAAACAACCGACCAAACCGTTCAGGAGATAGAGAAAAAACTGGATGATCTGGCTGAAAAGCTGGATGTCATCAGCAAAATTGAAGCCGAGCAAGCAACGGTTACCATCAAACTGAAAGAGGATTTTAAAGATATTGCCGACCGGAGTTTTGCCGAAGTGAAAAACGATATCGACAAGCGGACGAAAGGAATCAAAGCCTCATCCATCTCATTCACCCAAACCCAGCGCTCTGGTAATTTCCAGGGCGGAAGCCGGAACATGGGAGGTAGCTTCCAGAAAATGATGGGTATTGGTACCGACGAAGAAAAAATAGTTCTCAAAGGACAGGATTTTGAAAAGCTTCAGGCTGTTGGTGAAGATCTGAAATATTTCATCGATCAGCTCGAATCGGTGCAATCGGTTAACCTGAATATTTCGGATAACCGGCCTGAAGTGCACTTGTATTTCAATCCGCTGTTGATGACTGAATACAACATTTCACTCAACACCGTATTGTCGGAACTGAATTCGTTCTCAAAAGAAATAGCGACCAACATTCAGTATAAACAGGGTGTTGATGAATATGAAATCATCATCTCGCAAAAAGAAGTGGTTGAAGATCCGACCAAGAAAACCGACCGCAATATGGAAGAACTGAAGCGGTTGCAGGTTTCCGATACACAAGGCGGCGTGCACGACCTTCAGGATTTTACCAATATTGTTTACGCCAGCGGACTTTCGGGAATCAACCGGGTGAACCAAGAAAAGCAAATCGAAATTAATTACCGGTTCATCAGCGAAGCCAGCAGTTCGAAAGACCTTTTGGCCTCGTACCGCAGCGAAATCGACCAGTTGGTGGCCAACTACAATCTTCCGTCGGGTGTAGCTGCCGAAGTGGTTCACGAAGAGACTGACTATTCAGAATTCTACTTCCTGATTGGCGCTGCCATCATTTTGATATTCATGATTATGGCATCAGTTTTCGAATCGGTAGCCACGCCATTTGTACTGCTCTTCTCTATCCCTCTGGCCGCAATCGGTTCGCTCATTGCACTGATTATCACCAACAACAGTCTGCTCAACACCAATACATTGATCGGCTTCCTGATTTTGCTGGGAGTGGTGGTCAACAATGGAATTATCCTGATTGACTATACCAATATTCTCCGGAAACGTGGATTCCGCCGCTCTCGGGCTGTAATGACAGCCGGTTTGTCGCGTGTTCGTCCAATCCTTATCACGGCCATCACCACCATTGTGGGTATGTTGCCTCTGGCTTTGGGCGATGCCGAATATGTGAGCGCCATCGGAGCTCCGTTTGCCATCGTGGTTATTGGCGGGCTGGCTATGAGTACTATTCTCACTTTGGTATTCATTCCAACCTTCTATTCGGGCCTCGAAAACGCTATCGACTGGTTTAAAGAACAAACACTCCGGATAAAAATTACCCAGATGGCCCTGATGGCGGGATCTTTCCTGCTCATTTACCTGAAAGTTGACAGCGGGCTGTGGCAAATGCTCGATTTTGTGCTGGTTGTTATTCTCGTTCCGGGATCAACCTGGTTTGTATTGAATAGCCTTCGAAAAGCCCAGACCAAACTGATTGGCGAGCAGGATAGCATCAATATCCGTATTCAGAATCTGGTTAAAATTTACGACCGCGAAAGCCGCTTCTCGCGCGAGTGGGAAAGTGGAAAGAAGATACGTCGTCGGGCCGGGCTCGAAAAACAGTACCATAACATTCGCGAATTCGATTACCTCATCTGGCAACTGCCGGTGCTGGGTTTCCTCATCTATTTCAGCTTTATTTATCTTGATAGTGCTTTCTGGTCGCTGCTGCTTTCGGTTGGCATTGCCTTGCTGGCTCTTAGCATGTGGAATCCATTCAGCTTCTTCCTGAATTTCAGAGCTGAAAAAACGGGTAAAAAACGCCTGCTGAAAGTTTACAATTGGGTGCGCATTTTCCTCTTCTGGATTTTGCCAGCCATCGAAACATTCATGGTGTGGAAAGTAACCAAGACTATCGGATTTGTAGTCACTTTCGGTATTTTGTGGTACCTGGCACTCATTATCTCGGTAACTTCGAAAAAGCTTTATCAGGAAAAAATAAACATCGACCGCATAACCGGCCGGTTCGGAACCATGCGCCGTGGCTGGTTGCGTACAGTTAAAAAGATTCCGCTCATCGGTAAACAACACCAGCCGTTTAAAGCGCTCAACGGCGTTTCGCTCGAAATTGGCACAGGTATGTTCGGACTGCTTGGCCCGAATGGTGCCGGTAAATCGACCATGATGCGTATCATCTGCGGAATTCTGGAACAGAGCTACGGAAAAATCTGGATCAACGGTATCGACACCCAGGAAAAACGTGAAGAACTTCAAGGCCTGATTGGTTACCTTCCTCAGGAATTTGGAACTTACGAAAACATGCCTGCCGAAGAATTCCTCGATTATCAGGCTATTCTGAAAGGACTGGCCGATGCACAACAACGCAAAGACCGTATTGAATACGTGCTGAAAGCCGTTCACATGTGGGAAAAACGCGGCGACAAAATCGGTTCGTTCTCCGGAGGTATGAAACAGCGAATAGGGATTGCACAAATCCTGCTCCATCTGCCTAAAATTCTGGTGGTTGACGAGCCTACCGCCGGTCTCGACCCGCGCGAACGTATCCGTTTCCGTAACCTTCTGGTTGAACTGAGTCGCGAACGTATCGTCATTTTCTCGACACATATTATCGAAGATATTTCCAGTTCGTGTAACCAGGTGGCTGTGATCAACCGTGGCCGCGTAAAATACCACGGAACGCCAATGGATATGGTACATCTGGCCAAAGATATGGTTTGGCAGTTCGATCTTTCGGTTGACGAATTCGACAAAATGGAAAACAAACAACTGGTTACCCACCACATGAGGCAGGGCGACCTGATCAGGGTGCGATTCCTGTCGAAGAAAAAACCGGCGGACAATGCAATCCCTGTCAACCCGATTCTGGAAGATGCTTATTTGTGCCTGATAAAGGATTTGAAATAAAAGAAATTAACGATTAGAGATTGAGGATTAACGATTATCGAAGTAAGGTAACTTCATTAATCGTTAATCGTTAATCGCTGATCACAAATCTATAATTTGACTATGGAATCAGCTATGAATGCGGCCAACGTCTGGATCCTGTTCCGGAAATTGGTGAAATACAATATGAAGGTCATTTTTGGCAACCGGTTTATCTGGTTTGTGCTGGCCGCCATTGCCTTTTATTTTTTTATTGCCATTACCACCATTTACGATGGTAGCCAGCTCGACGAAGGCTTTATTTACGATTTGCAAATTATGCCCGGAATCCTGCTTATCTTCTATCCCATGACTTTTGGTATTCAAAACGATCTGGACGCAGGCATTCTCGAGATACTCTTTGGCATACCCGATTACCGCTACAAAGTGTGGCTGGTGCGTTTAATACTGGTTTTCGCATTGGTCGGCCTGATGATGGTTGGCCTGACAGTAATGAGTTATTATCTGCTGGCTCAAGTCAGTATTCTGGAAATCAGCTGGAATGTGATGTTCCCCATTTACTTCCTCGGTTCGCTGGCCTTCCTGTTTTCAACCATCATTAAAAACGGCAACGGAACCGCCGTGGTCATGGTTATTATTGGCGTTGGCCTGTTAATTATTTCAGGAATACTTGAACGTACCATGTGGAACATTTTCCTGAACCCGTTTGACATTCCCAACCGGCTCAACGAAATGATCTGGCAGGAAATCACGATGAAAAACCGCATCTTCCTTGCGGTAGGCACCATCCTGTTTGTGCTGTACGGACTGTTTAATTTGCAGAAACGCGAGAAGTTTATTTAACTGATGAAGACGATATTCCTTTCCTTCTGTTTCGCATTGATGGCGTCAGTAATCTTTGCACAAACAAGGAACAGAATTTCAATATCTTATGCCTCTACAAATAATGGCGCAGATATTAAAGATGGTTGGATTGGAGATATGGGGTACGCCGGCAAAGGCGGCAACTTGCTTGAGGTAAAATTTTCGAGAAATATCAATTCTTTTTTTGCAGTTGAAACCGGACTGCAATATGCTCATAATAAGATTGAAACTCATTATTTTCCAGACGGAGTAATGCATTATAAAAACTCAGAAATTAACCTGTTATCAATTCCTGTGTACGGAAACCTGACTTTCCTGAAATACTTCTTTGCCGAAGCCGGACCTACTTTTGATTTCGAAGTAAATCATGCCGACTCATCATCTCCACAGAATCAGTCGGGCATTGGGCTTGGCTTTGGTGCGGGTGGAAAGTACACTTTTAAACACGTTTCCATCATTGTAAATCCCTTTTTCCAACGGCACAGGATGGTCACTTTCAACAGTGGCGACTACGTTGAACACCTCTGGCAATCGGGGATTAAGTTTGGGTTGGGATACAGTTTCTAAAAAGCAAAAGGATCCGATCTTTCTGAAAAGACCGGATCCTTTTTTTTATAAAATGCTTTTCCTCTTATACAATCAGATCCACAAAAGCATCCAATTGCGTATCGAAATTCTGGGCGGTGTAAGTGCCCAGTTCCTTCAGCGCCTGTAAGTTTTTGGGCGAAGCATCGTCCATATCCGAATTTACATCAATAGGCATCTCGGTGTTGATACGCAGGTATTGGTTCGGAGCGCCAACCGCGTCGAACATTTGCCTGAGCTGGTAATCGACAACATCAGCAACACCCGACATCATAATATCAATCAGTGGTTTAACCCATTGCACCATGCCCCAGTCTTTGGCTTTATCGTAATCGTATTCCTTGCGCGAGTATCCCGTTCCCAACGAAAGAATGGCCATCTGGTTCGGAGCTGTTTTGTACTCGTTGTACACCTCAGCAAAAGCGCAAAGCGTAGGATTATTCACAAACACCCCACCATCAATCAGCGGGTAGCTCACATCGGAAACCGATTTAATATCGGAACACTGGAAATAAGTGGGAGCTGCCGAAGTAGCCCGGGCAACATCTTTCACCAAATAATCCCAGCCCTTTCGTTTAATGGCATCGTGCTGCGTAAAAAAATGCCCCTGCCTGCGCTTGATGTCGTACGAAGTAACAAGGCAGGGTTTCAGCAATTCGCTTAGCTTGGTATCGCCAAAATATCTTTCCAGCGCTTTTTCGAGCCCGGCTTCCGGATACTTTTCATCCGTTATTCCACCCAGGGTCCGAATCTTATGCCCCAGCGAGATACTGAAAATATCCCCGCCATTTTTCAGGTACAGATCAACCACCTGAGTGGCATCAAACTTTGGTCGCGATGGCGATTCTTTGTCGGGTGTCAGATAAGCGCAGGTAAGGATTCCTCCGGTGCTTGTTCCGGCTATCAGATCGAAGTAATCGGCAATACGGGCTTCGGGATTACCTGTTTTGGCTTTCAGTTTTTCTTCCAGAATAACCAGGATTTGTCCCGGAATAATTCCGCGGATTCCGCCCCCGTCAATCGACAGGATGCGTGTCATTTTTTGTTTCGATTCAGCCATGATTAGTTTTTTAAAGTGGATAAATCATAAACAACTGAATCCCTGCGAAGTTGAAAATCAGCCCAAATTACTGATTAATGTGAATGCCCAATCTGGTGGTTTTCTGTCAGGTAACGGATAATCTCGTTGGGCTCGTTAATGAAAGTGCCGTCTTCGAAAACCAAAACCGGACAACTCTGATTTTCTTCGCCCACCAATTCGACCAATGCCTGCCGGGGACGTGCAAAATTGACATACTTCACTTCCAGCTCGTTTTGTAACCGGGGATAATACGATAGTAATCCTTCGATCATGACGCAGTCGGGACAAAAATACCTTTTGCCATCGGCTCTGGCGGCATCCTGAAAATCAGCTTTTAATAAAAATAGTTTTTTCATTTTTTCTGCTTTTAATGATTAATCGATTTCCCCGGCACTAAGGTAAAATTCAAAAAAATACTATAAACGTTTGATCGTGTATATTTTCACCGGATTAACAAGATATTGATCTTTGTCTTTCTGCGCCTGAATCTTCCGCACCACTTTCATTCCTTTGGTTACCCGGCCAAATGCAGCAAAACCCTGTCCGTCGGGGTTGCGCTTTCCGGCAAAATCGAGCTCGGGCTGGTCGTTCACACAAATCGAGAAACTGCTGGTTGCCGAATTGGGCGTATCGCGCGCCATCGACAAGGTTCCGTTTAAATGATGAATTCCGGTTTGCTGAGTGGTTTCCATAGGTATCGGCGCAAATTCTTTTCCTTCGGGAACATCGCCTCCCTGTACCACCTGAATTTTTACCTTCCGGTTCTTTTCGTTCTCAGGCGTACAAACCCTGAAAAAGCTACTTCCGTCGTACAAATGGTTATCCACATATTTCAGGAAATTGGCTACTGTGACCGGCGCTTTTCCAGCATAAAGCTCAACTTTAATATTTCCCATCTCCGTTTTTATCAGGCACGGAATCGTTTCCTGGGCAAACGACTTCAGGAAAAACAGGCTGAACACCACAAAGAGAATCTTTTTTATCATGAAGGTTTTATTTTTTCTTTTTCGACGATTTGGCATGTTTGTTATAGTCGATCGCCAGGCCAATCCAGTAATTCAGATCGTTAACCGTTTTCAGTCCCTGTTCATTAATCAGCGCCCAGCCTTTCATCGGCCGGCCGGTAAAGTCCATCTCGTGGCATCCCGGTTTTTCGAGCGCTTCTTCGTAAAGAGCAGGATCGAACCGGCACATCATTTCGTCTTTTATGATACCAACACACATTTTATCGTTGAGCATGAAGCACAGGCCACCCATCATTTCTTTTTCTTCAATTCCTTCCAACTCCTGAAGTTGTTCCCGAATTCGGTTTGCCAATGTCTCGTCGTATGCCATCAGAGTCTGTATTACTGAATATCAATATCGTACGGAATGCGAGCCAAAACCCCCTGACGGGCCACGACTCCCCGCAACTGCTCGTAATATTTGTAGCCTTCGCCCAGCTCGTCTTTCATGAAGCGGGCTTTGGCTGATCCGGTAAGTTCTTTCATCAGCTCGTCCAACGGATCTTTCAGCTTGGGAAGGTTTACAATACGATAATTGTCGAGCTTGGCCATTTTTTTCGCCAGTTCAATGGCCTCGGTTAATCCGCCGTATGCATCAACCAGTTTGATTTCCATCGCATTTGGCGCCGCCCACACACGGCCCTGCCCAATTTCGTCAACTGCGGTTTTGTCCATTTTCCGGCCATCAGCCACGCGTGAAATAAATGTATCATAGCCATCTTCAATCATTTGCTGCATCAGGTCGCGTTCGAAAGTAGTCATTGGGCGGGTTACCGAAATCATATCCGAATGTTCGTTGGTGGTCACCACATCCTGCGTAATGCCCAGCTTATTGGTCAGCAGATTCTGAAAATTCGGAATCATCCCGAAAATACCAATCGAACCAGTAATGGTTGTTCTGTCAGCCATAATGGTATCGGCGGCACAGGCAATGTAATAACCGCCCGATGCAGCCACGTCGCCCATTGAAGCAATAACTGGTTTTACCTGTGCGGCCAGTTTTACCTCGCGCCAGATCACTTCCGAGCCGTACGCACTTCCGCCAGGCGAGTTGATGCGCAACACAATTGCCCTGATCGACGAATCGCGACGCGCCTCGCGAATGGCTTTCGAAAGCTCTTCCGACTTAATTTCGTCATCAGAAGTTCCGGCATCGATATCACCTGAAGCATAAACCACGGCAATTTTCTTGCGGGCCAATGATTTCGGGCCGTTCATGTCGGGCACTTTAATGTATTTGTAAATATCTATCGCACGAACGTCATCTTTCGGACTTGTGTTGGTCAATCGTTTCAGGTCATCAATCACCTGATCTTGATATTTCAGGCGATCGACAAGATTACGCTGTTTGGCAAAATCGGCCTTGCGGTAGGTTGCCACAGCATCGGCAATGTCGTTCAACTCGTCGAAACCCATTTTACGCGATGCCGAAATATCATTCAGCATTTCATTCCACATTGCTTTCAGATAAGTTTCGGTTTGCAGCCTGTTTTCAGGGCTCATTTTATCGAGCAGAAAAGGCTCAACGGCTGCTTTAAATTTACCATGGCGCACAATCTGCATTTCGACGCCCAGTTTTTCAAGCCCCTTTTTATAGAAGGTGCGCTCGCCGCCTAAACCACGGAAATCAACTGTTCCCTGCGGATTCAGAATAACACTGTCGGCAACAGTTACCAGGTAGTAAGCCTTTTGTGTAAACATATCACCATAAGCATAAATAAATTTTCCTGATGTTTTAAAATCTTTCAGCGCCGAGCGTATTTCCTCAACGGTGGCCATTCCGGCAAGAATATCGGTTGGATTCAAATAAATACCCAGAATGTTGTGGTCGGTTTTAGCTTTCCGGATACAATCGAGCATGTCGTTCAGCCCAATAGTCTTTTCTCCCTGAAGAATACCAAAATCAAGTCCTTCCAGCGGATTCTTTCGGGCCCGGTCAACAATCTGGTGATCGAACTTCAGGAGCAAAACGCTGTTGCTTTCAGTCTTAACCGGTTCGTCCGAAACCGAAACCATGGCAGTAATCATCCCGATGGCAATAAAAAGAAGTAAAAATCCGGCAATCAATACGCCAACAATCGACGCCAGCGTAAATTTTAAAAATTGCTTCATGCTTATTTATTTGAATTAATTTGATTCGATAAAAATGTACGATAGATTTGTACGAAAATAGTGTTTTTGTTACACATTTCTGATTGTTATGATCAAACTGTATCTCCTTTTGGGAGGGAATTTAGGTAATAAACAGCAGGTTTTTGCGGAGGCCCGAAACCAACTCGAAAAGCAGATTGGACCAATTTCGGCTCAATCGGCTATTTACGAAACCGAACCCTGGGGATTCGAGTCGGAAGACCTGTTCTGGAACCAGGCGCTCGAAATCGAAACAACACTTTCTCCGGAAGAAGTTTTGGCGCAAACCCAGCAGATTGAGCTTGAACTGGGACGAATCAGAAAAGAAAGGCAATACGATTCGCGTGTCATCGACATCGACATTTTGTTCCACGGCGAAAAGACTGTTCAACAAGTAAATCTTACGATTCCGCATCCCCGGATTCAGGAACGGAAATTTGCGTTGGTCCCGCTTTGCGAAATTGCTGCCGGTTTCATTCACCCGATTTTTCAGAAAAGCATCCGCGAATTACTCGACGAATGTCCGGACCAACTGAGAGTTATCCGAGTTGACATTTCCTGATTTCTTAATCATTTATAATTGACCATTTATAATTTAAGATGAAGGCTGCTTTCAAAAAATATACGCTCCGGTTTAAACAGGCATCCGGAACCTCGCGCGGTGTTTACATCACCCGCGACTCGTGGTTCATTTTCCTCAGCGACGGAACAAACACCGGCATTGGTGAATGTGCACCCCTGCCCGACCTGAGCATTGAGCCTTTAAAAAAGATGGGTGCCAAGCTGTTGCAGATTTGTGAGCAAATCGATTATTTCTGCCAGTTTCCTGAAGAATTAAAGACCTGGCCTTCCATCAGGTTCGGGCTCGAAACGGCATTGCTCGACCTTCGGACTGGCGGCCAGCAGCAATTATTTCCATCAGAATTTACGCGCGGCCAACAGGGAATCCCCATCAACGGGCTGATCTGGATGGGAACTCCGGAATTTATGAAACAGCAAATACGCACCAAACTCGATGCGGGTTTCCACTGCATCAAGATGAAAATTGGCGCGCTGGATTTTGACACCGAATTTGAATTGCTGAAATCCATCCGTCAGGAATTTTCTGCTGACGAAATCATCCTTCGCGTGGATGCCAACTGCGCATACACTTACCAAACGGCACTTGAAAATCTGAAACGCCTTTCCGGCCTGCAGATTCATTCCATCGAACAGCCCATCGAAACCGGTCGCTGGGCCGAAATGGCCGAGCTGTGCCGCCAATCGCCCGTACCGATTGCGCTCGACGAAGAACTGATCGGAATCAATTCTGAAAAAGAAATGCAGAAACTGGTTGAAATCATCCATCCGGCTTATCTCATTCTGAAACCCAGTCTGCACGGCGGTTTTGCCGGTTGCGAACAATGGATTGAACAGGCTGAAAAAGCGGGTTCGGGCTGGTGGATTACCTCGGCACTCGAATCGAACATCGGGCTGAACGCCATTGCACAATGGACTTTCAACCTGAATGCCAAAAACGAACAGGGTTTGGGAACAGGCCAGCTTTTTACCAACAATTTCGATTCGCCGCTCGAAATAGAAGGCGAGCGCTTGTGGTATAAACCGAAGAAAGAATGGCAACTAAAGGACTTACTGGACAAGGAAACAGATGACGATTTTTAGCAGATGAGGAAATCCACAACAACACATATCACTCTCAACGGTAAAGCAGTTACTCCTGAAACCATTTCTGAGCAACTCGCAAACCCGAATCTTTTGGAATGGGAGAAAGAGCTTTATTCATTCCTGAACGAATGGTTTTCTGATTCAGATTTTGTGCAGGTTCAAACATCGGGAAGTACCGGCGAACCCAAACCCATTAAATTGCCCAAGCTGTTGATGCAAAAGAGCTCCGAGCGTACCATTGAGTATTTCGGGCTGCAGAAAAACGATCGGCTGTTGCTTAGTTTGCCCTGCCGTTATATTGCCGGCAAAATGATGGTAGTCCGCGCCATTGTTGGCCAAATGAACCTGGTGACTGTTGATCCCGCCACCGATTTCGATTTTCTGGAAGATGAGACTTTCAGTTTCGGAGCAATGGTTCCCAACCAGGTATTTAAATTGCTTAAACATCCTTCAGGAGTAAAAAAGTTACAAAATATCAGCAACCTGTTAATCGGAGGAGCGGCGATTACTTCGGCCATGGAAGCGCAAATCGGCCAACTTAGCAACAGGATTGTAATTACTTACGGAATGACCGAAACGGCTTCGCACATTGCCATTCGCGAACTTTCAAGTGATTGCAAATCAGAGTCTTATCACTGTCTGTCCGGAATTACGGTAAGCACAAATGCTGCCGGCTGCCTGCAAATTCATCATCCCGAATTTAATGAGCCGCTGCAAACCAACGATATGGCCGAACTTATATCGGCAACTGCTTTCCGCATTTTAGGGCGCGCCGACTCGGTGATTATTTCAGGAGGAATTAAGTATTCGCCAGAAACATTGGAAAAGAAACTGGAAAACCTGCTCTCCGGTCAGTTTGTTATTTCATCGGTGACTGATGAAAAACTAGGTGAAAAACTTGCACTGGTTATTGAAGGGAAACCACAGAATACCGATCAGCTTGAACAGAAAATTAATGAACAGCTGACGGCCTTCGAACGGCCCAAAGCGATCTTCTTTGTGGAGCATTTTCCACTGACCATCAGCGGTAAAATTAAGCGAAAAGAATTGAAACAACTGATCAGAAACTGGAATGAATAACATACTGCCCAAGATTAAGCAGTACCTGCCCGACCGGTTTATTGGCGGTCTCCTGCTCATGATTATTCTGGCCTGGCTGATTCCCGGAATTGGCGCCAAAGACAGTTTTTTCGACCTGAAAGAAATTACCCGCTACGCCATTGCCCTGCTGTTCTTCTTTTACGGACTACGGCTGAGTCCCGAAAAACTGGTGAACGACCTCAAGAACTGGAAATTACACGTAACCATTCAAACCATCACTTTTGTGGTTTTCCCCTTGCTGGTGCTGCTTTTCAGGTCGTTTCTGAAAGGAACAGAAAACGAAGTGCTGTGGCTGGCAGTTTTCTTCCTTGCGGCTCTTCCTTCTACGGTATCTTCTTCGGTGGTAATGGTTTCCATCGCCAAAGGAAATATTCCGAGTGCTATTTTCAATGCCAGTATTTCAGGAGTCATTGGCATTGTTGTTACCCCGCTCTGGATGGGACTTTTTCTGGGCAAACAAGCCGGATCGTTCGATTTTGGAAGTGTAATTGCCGACCTGATTCTGACGATTTTATTGCCTGTAATTGCCGGACTGATCCTGCACCGTTTTTGGGGAAACTGGGCAGGCCGCAATGGCAAAAAACTTGGAATGTACGACAAATCGGTTATTCTTTCGGTGGTGTACAGCAGCTTCAGCGATTCGTTTCTGAATGGCATTTTTCACGGAATCAGCTGGCTCGAATTGGGCATTTTGACCGGAAGCGTCATTGCATTATTTTTTGTGGTATTCAACTTCACGAAAGTTTTAAACCGACTAATGAAGTTCAACCGCGAGGACAGCATTACCGTACTTTTCTGCGGATCGAAAAAATCGCTTATGCACGGCTCGGTCATGGCCGGGGTTATTTTTGCCGGAAGCAGCTCGGGTAGTATCTTCCTGGTTCCCATCATGATTTACCATGCCTTCCAGCTTTTTTATGTCAGTTTAATTGCCCAGAAATTAGGGAAAGGTCATTAGTTTTCAGGAAAAAATCTACGATTTCGAAATTACTGATGGCGCGTCCCAATCCTCATTGCCTTCAAAATAATCCATTCGCCGATTTTAAACTTTGACTGACCGATCATTAGTCTTTCTGCTCTTTTGATGTGAGCTATTTTTACATTATCAAAAGTTATGAGTCATGGAAAGACATATTGAACAGAAAAGACATTCAGGATCGTTTTGGGCCTACGTGCTGATTATTGCCGGCGTTTTATGGCTTCTGCAACGAAGTGGCTGGGACATCAACCTGCCCGGATTTGGCGATTTCTTTGCCGGAATCGGATCATTCTTTGGTGGTTTATTTCACCTGGCCGCCGGAGTTACCATTCCGTTGCTGGTCATTTTGTTTGGCATCGTGCTAATTCTGGGGCGAAAGTTTTTCGCCGCCCTTTTTCTAGTGCTGCTGCTAATGGTTCTGCTCCCGCACTTTCTGATTATCCCTGGAATCCTGATGATTATCTTTTTCCCAATCATTTTGATTATTATCGGGATAATAATTCTTTCAAATCTGTTCTGAAGCCTATTGAGCTTGGTTAACCGATTAGAATATTAGTTTTACCGATCTTCGGCTGATTCATAATCGATAGTAATTACATTTGTAAATAAAGAAATAGCATATCATGGAACGTAGAAAGAGTGATAAACGATTTTATTTTGGGGTCATACTCATTGCGGTGGGTGTAATTCTTATTTTTGAGCGGCTGAACCTGATTCCTGAATCGCTGGCCGATATGCTAATATCATGGCAAATGCTTCTGGTCGGGATTGGCGTTCTTTCGCTTATTGGCGGAAACCGGACTGCAGGTACTATTCTGATTGTCATTGGCGGAACATTTATGATTCCTGAGCTGATAACCGTTCCCCACGAAGTGCGGAGAATATACTGGCCAATGATTCTGGTTGTTATCGGTGTTGTTATCCTGATGCGCCAGCGCGATCAACGTAAAATAGGCACGACAAACGACCGTTTTGTAAATATTCCAAATCCCGGCGGCGAACCTTCTTCTGCTGAAAGTTCATCCGCTTCGTTTAATTCATTCAACACATTCGACGATTTTGTCATATTTGGCGGCCGCGAAATCTTTGTCAATTCACAGAGCCTTTCAGGCGGAAAAGCGACCTCAATTTTTGGAGGAATAGAATTCGACCTCCGGAAAGCCAACCTGCAACCCGGGGGCGCCATTATCGATTGCGTAAGCGTGTTTGGAGGCTGCGGATTTAAAATTCCGATGGACTGGAACGTGCGAAACGAAGTGACTACCATTTTTGGTGCATTTACCGATAAACGTGGCGAAACCTACAGCGACAGATATTATGACCCTTCCAAAACCCTTGTTATAAAAGGAGTTTCTTTGTTCGGCGGCATTGAAGTTAAACACTTCTAAAAACCATGAAGCACCCATTAACCAGTAACTACCGGCTCCTGGGCTTTTATGTCATCTTCTGGGCAGCCATCGGTGTATTCAACATCGTACTGCAAACAATCTGGTACAATGTGCCGCTGACTTCTTCACTTCTCGATACCGCCTCAAATTTCGTTTTATATCCGTTACTAGGATCAAGCATCTGGTACAGTATCCGTTACAACAGCCTCGAAGAAGTTTCTATTGGCAGACTCATCATTTTTCATTTAATAGCCGCCTCTATTTTATGCGGGATCTGGATTTATATCAGTTACGCTATTTACCAGCCTTTTCTCAAGCCCGATGATAAATTTCTGATGGATGGATTCCCGTCAAAATTCTTTGCCGGATATATCATGTATGCCATTTACCTGGTTTTCTTTTATGCCGTAAATTATTATCAAAGCCTGAAAGAAAAGATCAAGAAAGAGAGCGAATACAAAGCGTTGATCCGTGAAGCCGAGTTGCAGGCTCTGAAATCGCAGATCAACCCGCATTTCCTGTTCAACAGCCTGAACTCTATCTCGTCGCTTACCGTAAGTAATCCGGAGAAAGCCCAGGAAATGGTCATCAACTTGTCGATGTTCATGCGTTATTCGCTCATGCACAACGAAAAAGAAATGGTGTCGTTTTCCAGAGAACTTGATAATATTAAACTTTACCTTAGCATTGAAAAAGTACGTTTTGGCCGGAAACTAAATGCCGAATTCGAAATTGATGCCCATTGCATGGAAGCCGAAATTCCGAATATGATTTTGCAGCCACTGTTCGAAAATGCCATTAAATACGGGGTTTACGAAACCACCGACCAGGTTACCATCAAAACATCGTGCCTGTGCGAGGGTAATTTTCTGAAAATAACAATTACCAATGATTACGATGCCGATACAATTAAACGCAGGGGCGAGGGAATTGGCCTTAGAAACATCAGAAAACGAATGGAAGTTCTTTATAACAATCCGGAATTGATGAAAATCACCGATCATAAAACAAGCTTCGAAGTACAATTAATAATCCCACAAAAACAAGCAGTGTCATGAGCGAAAAATTACAAACCCTTATTATTGAAGACGAAGAACTGGCCCGTAACCTGTTGCGCTCTTATTTAAAAGACCACCCGGACATTGAACTGATTGGTGAATGTGAAAACGGATTCGACGGGGTGAAAACCATCAACGATAAAAAACCCGACCTGGTTTTTCTGGATATTCAAATGCCCAAAATTACAGGCTTCGAAATGATCGAGCTGCTCGACCACAAACCGCAGATCATTTTTACCACGGCTTACGACCAGTATGCCCTGAAAGCATTCGAACTCAATGCAGTTGATTACCTGCTCAAACCTTTCTCGAAAGACCGGCTGCTGGCTGCTGTCGAGAAGGTTCAGCATCGAATTGCCAACGAGGAAGATAATGCCGAAAAACTTGAAGAATTAACCAATTTCCGCCCGGGAGAAGAATACATCGACCGTGTTGTGGTAAAAGATCGTCACAAAATTCACATCATTACCGTTGACCAGATCAGGTATGTTGAGTCGCTCGACGACTATGTGATGATTTACACCAACGACGGACGGTATATGAAACAAAAAACGATGAAGTATTTCGAAAACAGTCTCGACCCTCGAAACTTCATTCGCATTCACCGTTCATACATCGTGCATGTCGATCATATCGCCGAAATTCAGCAATACGAGAAAGAATCGTACGTGGTTATCCTGAAAGATAAAGACAAAACCAAACTGAAAGTAAGTAAAACCGGCTATAAAAAAATCAAGGAAGTGCTTCATTTCTAAGCCAGCTTCAGCAAAAAAGGTTACCGCGATTTGACCGGTATTACCGCAAACGAATTTCCCGACTTTTTAATGCGAACCATTTCGGGTAAGTGTGCTCCGGCAATAATTATATTGCCCGATGCCGCTTGTTGAAAAAAGTTCAGGCGTTCACGAATAGCCATTGAACTGTCGGTGTCGAATACCACTCCAGCCGATGGTTTGGTAAACTGGATGTCGCCAAAATGAATTAAATCTCCAATGCACCAAAGGTCTTTCCCCTTCGACGAAAACGAATAAACCGTGTGGCCGATCGTGTGCCCATTGGCCGAAAGAGCTTTTATACCATCGCCAAGGGTTTCATCCGGAAGAAATGGTTGGTACAAACCTGCCTTGATATAAGGTTCCAATACTGATTTAATTTGTTCGGCTCTTTCGCGTTGTTCAGTTGGTAACTTTGAAGAATCACCCAACCAGTAATCACTTTCAGATTTCGGCGCCCGAACAACAGCCTTTGGGAACATTAGTTTTCCATCAGCAGTCAGCAGCCCGCCAATATGATCGAAGTGGAAATGAGTAATCAGGATAATGTCAACCTGGTCAGGATCAACACCCGCAATTTTCAGTTGATCAACAAGATGTCCGGCGTTTTCGCCTCCCTTCTTACCAATTCCGGCATCAACTAAAATTGTGTGTTTCGGCGTTTGAACCAGAAAAGCATTACCCGGAGTCAGAATGGAATCGCGCCCGGAGGTTAACTGAAGCGCCTCCTGATGCTCAATACCCGAAAGGAGCGACAAATTCAGATAAATCTCCGCATCCTGAATTTTACTCACCTTGATGTCGCCAACAGTCAGCTCCTGATTCGTCTTTTTATTTTGGCCGACGGGTTCAAAGGCATATACTGTAATCGTGAAAAAAGCCAAAAATGCATAAAGCAGAGTCCGATTTGTTCTCATGGTAACTCCTCCTGTAAATGGTTTTAGAAGTGACTAATTTCGTGAAAATATCAATGTAAGCCTATCAATATTCCCATTCAACCCCATTACTTAACATTTGCTTGAAAAAGTCATCCATGAGGTTGCTTTAAATTACCCGGCAAATGCCTGAAAAGAATAAAGTTCTGTTATTATCACAGGAGTTTTCCTATTTTTGGGAATCAATTCAGTAAAAGCATGATCAATTCTACTTTACTTACGATATTCACCCCGCTGCTCTTCCTGTCCGAACTTGGCGCCGGATTTGAAAAGGAAACACTTGTTCAGATTATTCTGATTCTGGTTTTGTTACTGGTTGCTCTGATTGGGTTCGATGTGTGGCGCATTCTTAAAAAAAAGGGAAAAGGCACCATGTGGAGGCCTTTCTTCAGGCTTAAACTCGATGTGTTTTTAGATAAGGACCGCGTATTTCATCCACAGGTACTTACCATGACCATTCTGAATACCGGAAAACGCGAGGTCGAAATTGAGGCTCCCGTTCTGGAATTCCGGAAAATATGGTCGAAACGGAAGTTTAAGCTCAGTGGAATAAATGGAAATTACATTTACCCGATGATGCTTAATCCGGCCGACAAACACCAGTTGTTTATCGAAACTAACCGGTTTCACCAATACGATAATGAAATAAAATCGTTTTACTGGGCCCGAATATATGTAACTGACCTTGAAGGCCGCAAATGGAAGTCAAACGACGTGAAGCTGCGGAAAAGCCTGGTGACTTAGTTTCAAAAAGCCGGAAATTAGCGCATCGATTTCCGGATTACAATTAGACATACCCTGATGAGAGATTGGAAATATAATGGAGATGAGTTTTTGTCGTATCCCTATTACAGTGGCAACGACCTGGGTGTTTCTTATACCAAAACGCAAACCAGTATTAAAATTTGGGCACCTACCGCCAATAGTGTTGAATTGCGGATTTACCAGCAGGGACAAGGCGGTTCGGCCATCCGGATTGACCAGTTTGAACGGGCCGAACACGGAACCTGGCTTATTAAATTACAAGGCGACCTAAATGGTTATTTCTATACCATCAGGGTAAACGATAACCTGGGATGGTTAAACGAAACTCCCGGAATTGAAGCACACGCTGTTGGAATTAACGGGCACCGCGGGCTAATTTTTGATCCGGAGCAAACCAATCCGGAAGGATGGAGCAACGACCAGCGTGTTCATTGCGAACACGCTACCGATGCCATTATTTATGAATTGCACGTTCGCGACTTTTCTATTTCGCCAACATCGGGCATTGCCAATAAAGGGAAATACCTGGGCTTCACCGAATCAGGAACTTTATCTCCGGATGGGCTGAAAACAGGAATTGACCACCTTAAAGAACTAGGCGTTACGCATGTACACCTGCTGCCAGTAAACGATTTCTTTACTATTGATGAGCAATTCCCCGACAAAAGTTATAACTGGGGCTACGATCCTCAGAATTTTAATGCACCCGAAGGCAGCTATTCGACTAATCCGAATACAATCTCGCGCATTGTTGAGTTAAAAATGTTGGTTCAGGCCTTGCACAGCGCAGGAATAGGCGTCATTTTCGATGTTGTTTACAACCATACCTACCATACCCGCCGGTCGTATTTTAACCAGACAGTTCCCGGGTATTATTACCGCCACCGGCCGAACGGCACTTTTTCGAATGCCAGCGGATGTGGTAACGAGATTGCTACCGAACGCGGCATGGCCCGAAAATTTATTACCGACTCGCTGAATTATTGGGCCACTGAATTTCATGCTGATGGATTCCGTTTCGACCTGATGGGAATTTACGACCTGGAAACGATGAACCAGATCAGAGCCCAAATGGACAGTATTTCGCCATCGATTCTTTTATATGGTGAGGGCTGGACTGCCGACAGAAGCCCCCTGAACGAAACATGGAGGGCTGTCAAGACCAATGTGTCGAGACTTTACCGGATTGCCGTTTTTAACGACGATTTCCGCGAAGGAATAAAAGGCAACAGTTTCGACAAGTTTAACCGCGGATTTGTAAGCGGCAAAACTATTCAGGAAGAAAACATTAAATTCGGGATTGCGGGTGCCTGTTTTCATCCGCAAATTGTGTATAGCTATGTTGAGCACTCGAAATCGCCCTGGGCAACCGAGCCGTGGCAGTGCATAAACTACGCCTCCTGTCACGATAATTATACCCTCTTCGATAAACTGGTTTTGAGTTGCCCGGAAGCAGCGGAAGACGAACATATTCGAATGGTTATGCTTGCCGGAGCGCTGGTTTTAACTTCGCAGGGGGTGGCTTTTTTGCATGGCGGTGTTGAAATGGCACGGACCAAGCAAGGTGATTACAACTCGTATAAATCGCCCGACAACATTAACCAAATTGATTGGGGAAGAAAAAAAACGTACTACCAGATTTTCCAATATTACCAGGCACTCATTAATCTGCGGAAAACACATCCCGCATTCCGAATGACATTTGCCGACCAGATTCGGAAACATCTCATATTTTCGTCGGACTATCAGCCGGGAGTGGCATCGTATATGCTTACCAACCATGCCAACGGCGATCCATGGAAAACCATTCTGCTGGTTTTTAACGGTAACCGTCATTCTATCAATTTCAGGATACCAATTCAGGCCAAATGGCGGGTTGTAGCCCGCGATACAGCTATCGATCAGGCCAGTTCCGAATATTTTTCAGGAACAGAAATTGAGGTTTCAGGAATCTCGATGTTAATGCTGGTTGAAGATTATTTCATGCATAACATCCAATTTGCCGACGTTTAATCTAAAAGACCGCAAGCAGCAAATCAATGTCTTTATACGGGATATTGAATTTATCCGACAGATTCGAATTGGTGAGAATACCATTGTAGATATACACACCTTTGCGGAAGCTCTTCGAACTCTTGATATAGTTATCAATGCCACCTATTTCGCCAATCGAAATCAATATGGGAATCAATACATTGCTTAAGGCTATGGAGGCTGTTCGGGCAACAATCGCCGGGAGATTCGGCACACAATAGTGAACAACGCCATGCTCGATAAAAGAAGGATTATTCAGGTCGGTGCACCGCGAGGTTTCGAAACAACCACCCTGGCTCACATTCAAATCGATAATAACCGATCCGGGTTTCATTTTCTGAACCATATCTTCAGTGATACGGAATGAAGGAGGAGTACCAACCGGCATGGCGCTTAAAACAGCATCGGCCGACTTCAGCGCCTTACGCACCACTTTGGGGTAATAAACCGAGGTAAATATACGCTGAGAGAGTTTTTCTTCGAGCTTGCGAAGCGAACTGATATTGTCGTCGAAAACCTTGACAATTGCGCCTAACCCGAGTGCAGCCCGAGCAGCAAACTCGGCAGCAGTTCCCGAACCCAGAATGACAAGTTCTGCTGGCGAAATTCCGGTTACACTACCTAGCAAAACTCCCTTTCCGTCGCGCGACTTGCTCATGTATTCGTTGATCAGGATAACCGATGTACTTCCTGAAATCTGGCTCATCAGCTGAACGATGGGTTTGCGGCCATCTTCATCTTCCAGATATTCGTAGGCAATATTGGTCATCTTCTTCTGCATCAGTTTCCCAATCGAGTTCGGACAATGGGCATTAATCTGAAGATCGGAGATCAATGCCTGATGCCCTTTGAGCATGTCAATTTCTGTTTCGTCGAAAGGTGAAACGCGCAGGATGATATCACATTCAAAAATTTCTTTACGATCGTCCATAACCTGGGCGCCAGCCTCACGATATTCCTCATCGCTGTAACTGGCAGCTTTTCCGGCCTCTTTCTCAATCAAAATATCATGACCATACGAAACCAGCAACTCAACAGCCTGCGGAGTGAGAGGAACCCGGTATTCCACCTTTTCTTTGTCGGACGGAATGCCGATCCTGATTTTTTTACCTTTTCTCCTGATCTCAAGCATTTCTTCCTTTGGCATCATAAATGTTGAGCCAGATAATGAGTGTTCGGTCATTCGATCCTTTTCGGCCATGGTTTGTGGTTTTAAGAGTCGGAAAAACGAAATCGGTGAATACCAACCCCGGAAATCGGAAGACCGAAGACCGAAGTCGGAAGACCGAAGTCGGGTCCGGCTTAATTGATCTTATCTTTAAAAGCTACCATCATATTCATTAAATTGAAGGCTATCTCGTATTGTTTCAAAAATGTATCCTCTGAAATATATCCACGCCTTTTCGCTTTATGCAAACAGGTTACAACCTCAGCTAGTGAACGAATAGCGTAGCCAATGAACTTTTTAAATTCAGGATTGGTCTGGCCTATCGAACCTTCGGATATGTTCAACGCAATTGAATCAACAGCTCTTCTAATCTGTGAAGAAAGATTATAAACTTCTTCCCGTGGAAAATTTCCGGCAAGTTTATTTATGCTTTCTCCAAAATCCATCGCCATATTCCAGATCGTCAGTTTTTCAAACTTGAAATCCATTGCTGTGCTTTTTGTCTTTTTGTTTGTAGCCATCCAATCTTCAGATGCTATTCGTAAAAGTCTGCTCTTCGGACTTCCTACTTCGGGCTTCCAGCTTTTTATACGGGCAACTTACACAATATTTACACCTTCACGGCTTCAACCAGCCTGATTCCTTTTACATCCTCTTTAATCCGAACTTCAACAATACCTGCCGGCAGCAATTGTTCTATCATTTCGGGCCATTCAATAAAGCAGTAGTTTCCACTATAAATGTAATCCTCGTAGCCCAGGTCGAATGCTTCCTCAATCTTTTTAATCCGGTAAAAATCGAAGTGATAAATGACAGAACCGCCATCGGTGGTATATTCATTAATCAAGGCAAATGTTGGACTTGTAACATAGTCATTCGACCCCAATTCGTGGCAAATCGCTTTAATAAAGGTGGTTTTCCCTGCTCCCATCGCTCCGTAAAATGCAAAAACCCGCTCGTCGGGAAAATGGTTCAGCAATAATTTTGCTGATTCCTGAAGGTGTGATAAATCTTTAATCTGGGTCTGAAACATTGAAATAGAAATTAAATGTGCAAATTAATAAAACTTCGGGGAATATGTATAACTCTGACTTTTGTTAAAGATTGAAATGAAAAATTGTATTACTTTTGGTTCAGGATAAACCGAAAAAAATATACCACATGACTATTCCGGAAAATTTAAAGTACACCAGCGAACACGAATGGATAAGTGTTGAAGGTGATGTTGCATTTGTTGGAATTACCTCGTTTGCTCAAGGTGAGCTTGGCGATATTGTTTTTGTTGAAATTGAAACCCAGGGTGAAACTTTGGCAAAAGGTGAAACTTTTGGAACAATTGAAGCCGTGAAAACTGTTTCTGATTTATTTATGCCTGTTGGTGGCGAAGTACTGGAAGTAAATTCTGCTTTGGAAGCCTCGCCGGAACTTGTAAATAAGGATCCGTACGGACAAGGCTGGTTAATCAAAATTTCGCTTCCAAATCCGGAAGAACTCGGCGATCTGCTGACTGCTGCAGAATATCAGGCCATGCTTGAAGCTTAAAAAATATAAGGCCCTGAAGATAATCTTCAGGGCCCTTTTCTTTTATCTGATCAGTCATTCTAGGCTATATCGCGGGCAATTTCGCCGTGATAACTAATATCCAGACCTTCTCTTTCTTCTTTCAGCGAGGCTTTTACCGTTACCATACGATTGATTCCCTTCAGGAGCAATAACGTGAAAAAGAATCCGTAAACAACAGCCAGCAGAATTGCCGCTATTTGTTTAAACAAAAGGGAAATGCCTCCGCCGTAGAAAAGGCCGTCAGCACCATTGGGATTGATTGTTTTGGTGGCAAACAGTCCCAGACAAATGGTTCCGATAACGCCGCCCATACCATGAACTCCCCATACATCGAGCGCATCGTCCCATTCCTGTTTCTCCTTGAATTTCACAGCCAGGTAACAACCAATGCCGGCAATAATTCCTATCAGCACCGATGACTGTAACGTTACATAACCGGCCGCCGGAGTAATTGTAGCCAACCCAGCCACAGCGCCGGTCATCAGACCAATAAAAGTTGGTTTCTTCTTGCCCACATTCCACTCGATCAACAACCAGGTTATAGCCGCAAACGAAGCCGCGGTATCGGTATTCAGGAATGCAGCTATAGTAACATCGTTTACTGCAAGTTCGCTTCCGGCATTAAAGCCATACCAGCCAAACCACAATAAAGCTGTACCAATTGCAACCAAAGGAATATTATTCGGGATATGATTTTTTTCTTTTCGGGCTCCCACAAAAAACACCGACGCAAGCGCAGCAAAACCAGCGGTAGCGTGAACTACGATTCCACCAGCAAAGTCGAGTACTCCCCATTTGGCAAGAATTCCACCACCCCATACCATGTGAACGAATGGGTAATACACAAAAATTTGCCATAAAACCAGGAACCAAACGTAGGCCTTAAACGAAATACGGTTGATGAAAGCCCCTGTAATCAATGCCGGAGTAATGATGGCAAACATCATTTGGTAGGCGATGAAAATGTATTCCGGAAATCTTTTTTCAGCCGAGAAAAGAGTTTGTGGAGTAATGCCATGATAAAAAGCTTTGTCAAAATTTCCAAGAATACCAAAGAAATCGGTGCCGTCGGTCAGATTTCCGCTAAAACAAAGCGAGTAGCCAAAGAAGAACCACAATACTGAGGTTAATCCAAGCGAAACAAAACTTTGCATCATGATATTGAGGACATGCTTTTTATTTCCGAGTCCTCCGTAGAAAAACGCCAATCCTGGGGTCATAAGCATAACCATACTGGTGGCTAAAATCATAAATGTGGTTAAACCTACATCAAACATAGCTGGGGGATTTAAATTTATTGCGGGCAAATGTAAATATTTTTCAATACCCCACAATATTAATGGGGTTCATTTTTAAATTTCTGATTATTTATTTACAAATGCCCATCAAATACATATATCATTTTAATATTTAATGCATAAATATTAAAACACACCCCACAAAAGAGAGGTATCTGAAAAATAAAGAATACCCCGATCTGTCGATGTAAAACAAAAAAAGCCGCTTTTTGCAAAGCGGCTTTTTGAATTATGAGAAATTCTGATTGTTGAACTATAGCGTCTTGGCTACTTCCGTTAAAGTAAAGGCTTCGATAAAGTCGCCCATTTTTACATCATTGAAATTGTCAATATTTAATCCGCATTCGTATCCTTTGGCAACATCTTTCACGTCGTCTTTAAAGCGTTTAAGCGAACCAAGAGTTCCGGTATAGATAACGATACCGTCGCGAATAACCCGAACTTTATCTTTTCGGTTGATTTTACCATCGCGAACAATACAGCCCGCAATTGTTCCAACTTTCGTGATATTGAATGCTTCCATAACTTCAGCGGTACCGGTAATTTCTTCCTTGATTTCAGGAGAAAGCATACCTTCCATAGCTGCCTTTATTTCATTGATCGCGTCGTAAATAATCGAGTACAAACGGATATCGATTTGTTCCTTCTCGGCAATCTTGCGTGCACTTACCGAAGGACGAACCTGGAAGCCGATGATAATAGCATTTGACGCAGTTGCCAACATGATATCCGACTCAGAAATTGCACCAACGGCTTTGTGAATCACATTAACCTGAATTTCTTCAGTTGACAGCTTGATCAATGAATCAGACAATGCTTCAATTGATCCGTCAACGTCACCCTTCACAATCAGGTTCAATTCCTGGAAGTTTCCAATGGCGATACGACGACCAATTTCATCCAGTGTAATATGTTTCTGTGTACGCAATCCTTGTTCGCGGGCAAGCTGCTCACGTTTGTTGGCAATGTTACGTGCATCACGTTCATTTTCCATTACGTTGAACTTGTCGCCAGCCTGAGGAGCACCGTCCAAACCAAGAATAATTACCGGTTCGGCAGGTTTTGCCACAGTCACACGTTGGTTACGTTCGTTGAACATTGCTTTTACGTGTCCATAATACTGACCTGTCAAAATTACATCACCAACTCTGAGCGATCCATTCTGAACAAGTACTGTAGCCACATAGCCACGTCCTTTATCCAAAGTTGATTCAATGACAGTACCAGTTGCACGTTTATTTGGGTTTCCTTTTAGCTCAAGCATTTCTGCTTCAAGCAAAATCTTTTCAAGAAGGGCATCTACATTCAAACCACTTTTCGCCGCAATGTCCTGACTTTGGTATTTTCCACCCCAATCCTCCACAAGGAAGTTCATAGAAGCCAGTCTTTCTTTGATCTTTTCAGGATCAGCGCCCGGCTTATCAATTTTGTTGATGGCGAAAATAATAGGAACACCGGCAGCTTGAGCATGGTTGATTGCTTCAATAGTTTGTGGCATCACGCTGTCGTCGGCAGCTACAATAATAATAGCAATGTCGGTTACCTGGGCACCACGGGCACGCATCGCGGTAAACGCTTCGTGACCAGGAGTATCGAGGAATGTGATTTCTTTTCCGTTACTTAATTTCACGTGATATGCCCCGATGTGCTGGGTAATACCTCCGGCCTCACCGGCAATAACGTTGGTTTTACGTATGTAGTCGAGCAACGAAGTTTTACCGTGGTCAACGTGTCCCATTACGGTAACAATTGGAGCTCGTGGTAAAAGTTGTTCTTCGGTATCGGGTTCTTCTTCAATAGCCACCTGAATTTCGGCACTTACAAACTCAACTTTGTAACCAAACTCATCGGCAACAATAGCCATTGTTTCAGCATCCAAACGCTGGTTGATCGACACGAACAAACCAAGGCTCATACAAGTTGAGATAACATTCGTTACCGCAGTGTTCATCATGGTTGCCAGTTCGTTTACCGAAACAAACTCGGTAACCTTCAGTACATTTTGATTTTCACTGTCGATTTCGGCCTGTGCTGCAAGCTTATCGCTAAACATTTGCCGTTTATCCTTACGATATTTCGAACCTTTCGATTTTGTTCCTTTAGTCGTCAGGCGGGCCAGTGTATCTTTAATTTGCTTCTGTACATCTTCCTCGCTCACTTCCTTCTTCAGCGGAGTACGTTTTTTCAACCCGTGTTTATCTCCGGCCGGACGAGCTGCACCACCAATATTTTTGGTTACAACCAGCTTCTTCCGTTCTCCCTGAACCGGTGGTTTTTCACCTACATTCACTCTTTGCTGATTGCCGGTTACTTCCTTCGAAATACGTTTTCTCTTTTTCTTCCGGTTTTGCTGCGCCTGATCTGAAGCAGGTCCTGCAGGTTTTTTATCAGAAGGCAATTCAATTTTACCAACAACGGTTGGCCCTGAGAGTTTGTCAACCCGGGCTTTAATGTGTTCCGGAGCAGAAGACTCTCCCTGAGAGGCAACTTCCTCCGTAGCTCCGCTTTCTGCAGGTCTGAGTGAATCCCTGCGGCTACGTTCACGATCTCTCCGTTCGTCTTCCTTCTGTTTTTTACTTTTCTTCGCCGGACGGGTTTTCTGGTTCAATAAATCCAGATCGATACGGCCAACTACCTTAACTTCCTCAACTTTTGGAACATTCGTCGTAACAACTTCCGAATCAAAACGACTTTCTTCAGTTTCGGCGCGAGCAGGTTCTTCTTTTGCAACAACAGGTTTCTCTTCCTTAACTACCTTTGGTTTAACTTCAGCAGCTACCGGAGGTACTTCTGTTGCTGGTTTTGGTTCAACAGCTGGTTTGGCTGGAGCGGGCTTTGGTTTTTCAACCTGAACAACAGGTTCTTCTTTCTTTTTAGCCCCACTTAAATTATCGAGGTCAATCTTTCCAACAACTTTAGGCGATTCAATCTCCTGACGGCTGGTAGTGATTATTTCTTCCTTTGGTTCGTGACGTACTTTATGTTCTGGCTGAGGCTCAACTTTTTTCGGATTGTGTCCTTTAATGATCACTTCTTCCTCATCATAATCATCCTCAACGTGTTTATGGCCTGAATCTTTTACATCATCCAATGAGATTGTTTCGTGTGCACCACGATGACTTTTCAGATTTATCTTCTCTGATTCTTTTTTAAGGTTTATATCACCTTTGTACTCTTTTTCAAGAAGATGAAATGCATCATCCGTAATCTTGTTGTTTGGATTTGAATCAATATCAAACCCTTTCTTGTGCAGAAAATCAACAATGGTGGAAATTCCCACATTGAAATCCCGCGCTACTTTACTTAGTCGTTTTATACTACCTATAACCATAAACCCACTCAGTTAAATAAACCTCAAAATAGTTTCTAA
This sequence comes from Prolixibacteraceae bacterium, assembly GCA_963678915.1. GTDB lineage: Bacteria > Bacteroidota > Bacteroidia > Bacteroidales > Prolixibacteraceae > Aquipluma. The sequence continues at coordinate 3,085,654 of OY787458.1, read as the reverse complement.
GGAATTAACGATGATGCAATTTTACATTCAAAATCTAAAATGCCCTAATTTTCAAGCAAAAAATTTGAATAAACTTTCCAGCTTACTCGAATTCATTCTTCAGTATTCTAAGAACTTCATCGATCGTTTCTTCTTCGAGATCAGTCCTTTTTATCAGTTCAGACCGGGTAAGACTCAATACGTTTTTAGCCGTATCGCAACCAATCGACTTCAGTTGGTCGATTACCCAGCTTTCAATTTCATCAGAGAATTCATCCAGATTAACATCTTCGTCGTCCTGAGCAACTTCGCGGTAAACATCAATTTCGTAACCGGTCAGCTGGCTGGCTAACCTGATGTTCAAACCACCTTTACCGATTGCCATCGAAACTTCTTCAGGTTTCAGGTAAACATCGGCACGCTTGGTGTCTTCGTGCAATTTAATGGATGACACTTTGGCCGGATTCAATGCACGCTGAATGAACAACTGCAAATTGGCCGAATAATTAATAACATCAATATTTTCGTTGCGCAACTCACGAACGATGCCATGAATACGCGATCCTTTCATACCTACGCAGGCTCCAACCGGGTCGATACGTTCGTCGTACGACTCAACAGCAACTTTAGCGCGCTCTCCGGGAACTCTGACAATCTTTTTAATGGTAATCAGTCCGTCGAAAATTTCAGGAACTTCAAGCTCGAATAAACGTTCGAGGAAAACGGGAGATGTTCTGGAAAGAATAATGAGCGGATTGTTGTTGCGCAGTTCAACTTTATAAACTACGGCACGCAGGTTATCGCCTTTCCTGAAATAGTCAGAAGGAATTTGTTCGGTTCTTGGGAGAATCAGCTCGTTGCCTTCATCGTCCAGAATCAGAATTTCCTTTTTCCAAACCTGGTAAACTTCACCTGCAACAATGTCACCAATCTTGTTCTTGTATTTATTGTATATATGGTCTTTTTCAAGCTCCATAATACGACTGGCAAGGTTTTGACGCAAATTTAGAATTGCCCTGCGACCAAACTGGGCCAGTTTTACCTCGTCGGTTACTTCTTCCCCAATTTCATAATCAGCATCAATCTTTTTGGCTTCTTTCAAAGTAATCTGCCTGTTTGGATCTTCAAAATCCTCATCAGCAACAACTTCCCTGTTTCGCCAAATCTCAAAGTCACCTTTATCGATATTGATAATCACATCGAAGTTTTCGTCAGTGCCGTAAGTTTTCTGAAGAACATTTTTAAATACATCTTCCAAAACGCTCATCATTGTAGCGCGGTCGATGTTTTTAAGTTCTTTAAATTCGGCAAAGGTGTCGATAAGATTAAGAGTCTCCATCTCGTCCCGTTTTAGAATTTTAATACTTTTTTTGCTTCTTTTATTTCCTGATAATCAAATCGGTGAACCCGTGTAATGAGTTCTTTCTTTTTTGATCCTTCTGTTTTTTCTTTTGTGGTTACTTCCAGGTCAATTCCCTGCTCATCAGCATTGGTGAGCAAGCCAGTCTGTTTCTGTCCGGAAATCAGCAATACATCGATTTCGGTTCCAACATTTTTTTTATACTGACGAACGAGCCTGAAAGGTTCGCTTAACCCGGCAGAAAACACCGACAACTCAAAATCTTCCACTTCGCGATCGAGGTTACCCTCAACAAACCGACTGATTTCAACGATCTGATTGATTGAAATACCTGTATCACTGTCAACCATGACATTAATTACATTGCTCGACGAAACAGTTACATCAACCAAAAACTGGTCATCAGTAAGCTTTTCATTTACAAGTTCTGCTATTTTTACTTTGTCGATCATAGTTCTGTAATAAAATAGGGGACTTGCGATCCCCTACCTCTGGTTTTCCCAAATTGTCGCGACAAAAATAGTAATATTTATTAAATTGTCAAAATCAATTCATTAAGGATTCTGATTATCAGCAAAATTTCAAAACTTCATACGACTAACCCGTTAATTCCGTTTCTAAGCTTTTTATTTTTAGTATGTTTGTATATGTAAACGGACACTTTAATACCTTGAAAACAAATAAGAAGAAAATCGTTAACGACCCTGTCTTTGGTTTTATCAATATCCGCTCTGAACTTGTCTTCGATTTAATTGAACATCCCTACTTCCAACGTTTACGCCGGATTAAACAACTGGGATTGTCGTGCATGGTTTACCCCGGAGCCAACCACACCCGTTTCGAACATGCCCTTGGTGCGCTCCATTTAATGCGCTCAGCAATCGGAATTCTGAAGATGAAAGGCCAGGAAATTTCGGACGAAGAAGCCGATGCCGTTACAATCGCCATTCTGCTCCACGACATTGGGCACGGACCATTCTCGCATGTTCTCGAAAGCACCATCGTTCCAGATGTTCCGCACGAAAGTATTTCGATATTACTGATGGAAGAACTGAACCGTCAGTTCAACGGGAAACTTGATTTAGCCATCCGGATTTTTACCGACCAGTACCACCGCCATTTTCTACACCAATTGGTTTCAAGCCAGCTCGACATGGACCGGCTGGATTACCTTAGCCGCGACAGCTTTTTCTCCGGAGTTTCAGAAGGAGTTATCAGCTCGGAGCGAATCATTAAAATGCTGAATGTAAAAAACGATGAGCTGGTGGTGGAATACAAAGGAATTTACTCGGTCGAAAACTTTTTGATTGCCCGCCGGCTGATGTACTGGCAGGTTTACCTGCACAAAACCGTCCTTTCGGCCGAATACCTTCTGATTAATGTGCTTGCCCGCGCCCGCGAGATGGCCATGCAGGGCGTTGACTTATTTGCAACGCCCGTGTTTAAAGCCTTTCTGACCCACGAATTAACCCTCAGCGATTTCACTAACAACTGTCAAATCAACGGACGTCCCGCATTGGAGCTCTTTACTGCCCTCGACGACAACGACGCAATTGCTTCGATTAAAGAATGGCAAAACCATCCGGATAAAATATTGTCGTACCTGTCGAAGTGTATTATAAACAGGCGATTGTACAAAATAAAGGTCAGCAAAAAGCCCATTTCGGAGCAAAAGATTGCCTTGCTGAAAGAAAGAATTTGTGCCCACTTTGAAGTTTGCGACGATCAAATGAAATACTTCCTGATTGCCGACACCATTACCAACAGCGCATACAACAAGGCTTCCAGCGAAAAAATTAATGTTTTATTCAAAAACAATAAGATAAGCGACATAGCCGATGCCTCGGACATAAACCTCTCGGTTTTCTCTGAAACGGTGAGGAAATATTTCATCTGTTATCCGAAAGAATTGGACATTAAGTAATTTAAACTATTTTTGCACGGCAAATTGAAAATAAATATGGAATTTAAAGCTCAAAGCATAGCTGATTTTCTGGGCGGTAAGGTAGAAGGAGACCCAAATGCTATAGTTCATGATGTAGCAAAAATTGAAGAAGGCAAACCCGGAACATTAGCATTCCTTTCCAATCCGAAATACAATAAATACCTATACGAAACAGAAGCCTCCATCGTAATTATCAATCAGAATTTTGAGCTTGAAGCACCTGTAAAAGCTACACTTATCAGGGTTGCCGATGCTTACAAGGCTTTCGCTTCGCTTCTCGAATTATACCAGCAGGCCAAGGGAAACAAAACCGGAATCGAAAATCCTTCATTTATTGATCCCTCAGCAAAACTCGGAAACGACATCTACGTAGGAGCTTTTGCCTATATCGGGAAGAATGTAAAAATCGGAAATCACGTAAAAATATACCCTCAGGTTTATATTGGCGATAACTCGGTTATTGGTGACGATACTGTTTTATTTGCCGGAGTGAAAATATACGACGACACCCGAATTGGAGAAGCTTGTGTCCTCCATTCAGGTGCAGTAATCGGATCGGATGGATTTGGCTTTGCGCCAACCGAAGATGGTTCGTACAAAAAAATTCCGCAGGTTGGAAATGTAATTCTGGAAGACCTGGTTGAAATTGGAGCCAATACAACTGTTGATTGCGCCACGATGGGATCAACCATCATTCGCAAAGGAACAAAAATCGACAACCTGGTTCAGATTGCACACAACGTTGAGGTTGGAGAAAATACTGTAATGGCAGCCCACACAGGTATTGCAGGATCGACAAAGGTTGGTAAAAACTGTATGTTTGGCGGACATGTTGGTATTGCAGGACACATTACCGTTGGCGATTATGTGAATATGGGAGCCATGTCTGGTGTTCACAGCAGTATAAAATCAAATAAAACAGTCTTGGGGGCACCAGCTATGGATATTGCCCAGGCTGCCAAAGTTTTTGCTATTTACCGAAATCTTCCCCAGCTTCGGGAACAGGTAATTGATTTGGGCAAACAAGTGGCTCAAATTAAATCGAAGCTTGAAGAATAATTGATATACTCGAATGACAATTAAACAGAAAACATTAGCAAAAGAATTCTCAATCAGCGGAAAGGGTCTTCACACTAACTGTGTGGTAACCATGACCTTTAAACCGGCCCCAATCAATCACGGATTCAAATATCAACGCATCGACCTTGAAGATAAACCGATCATTCCGGCAAGTGCCGAATATGTTGGCGACACTTCAAGAGGTACTGTTATCGGTATCGGAAATGCCCGCGTAAGCACACTCGAACACAGTTTGGCTGCGCTAACCGGTATGGATCTGGACAATGTGCTGGTTGAAATTGATAACGAAGAAGTTCCGATTCTCGACGGAAGTTCGCGCTTTTTTGTTCAGGCTATTGAAGAAGCCGGAATTGTTGAACAGGACGCCGAACGCGAATACTTCGTTATTACTGAAAAGATAGTTTACAAGAACGAAAAAACCGGCTCGGAAATCATTGCCCTGCCCGATAACGATTATAACCTGAATGTACTGATTTCATTCAACTCGTCGGTACTGAACAACCAGTTTGCAACGCTCGATTCGTTGAAAAACTTCAAAAACGAAATTGCCAATTGCCGCACATTTGTATTTTTGCACGAACTGGAATTTCTGCTGAAAAACAACCTTGTAAAAGGTGGTGACTTAGACAATGCCATCGTAATTATGGATCGTGTAATTCCGCAGGAAGAACTCGACCGCATTGCCGACCTGTTCAACCACAAACATGTTGAAATGAAGGCTCAGGGAGGTATCCTGAATAACATCGACTTGCAATACGACAACGAATGTGCCCGCCACAAACTGCTCGATGTTATTGGCGATTTAACTCTGGCCGGAAAACGAATTAAAGGGCGTATCATTGCCACCAAACCTGGGCACAGCGCCAATACCGAATTTGCCAAATTGCTTCAGAAAGCCATCCGCAAAGAAGAATCGAAAGAAAAAGCGCCGGTGTACAATCCCAATGCTCCTGTGTTGATGGATGTAAACAAAATCAAAGAACTTCTGCCACACCGTTTCCCTTTCCTGCTGGTTGACAAAGTGATCGACATTCAGAAAGATTATATTATTGGGGTAAAAAATGTGACGGTCAACGAACCTTTCTTTCAGGGACATTTTCCCGACGAACCTGTAATGCCTGGCGTATTGCTGGTTGAAGGAATGGCGCAGGCCGGAGGTATTTTTGTGCTTCGTAACCTCGTAGGAAAATATTCGACCTATTTCATGAAAATTGATAACGTGAAATTCAGGAAGAAAGTAGTGCCTGGCGATACTGTAATATTTAAAATCATTCTCACAAGCCCAATACGTAGGGGAATTGCCGAGATGCGCGGATTGTGTTACGTTGGCGACCAAATTGTTGCCGAAGGTGACTATATGGCCCAAATTGTAAAAGTAAATTAATCAAAAGAAAATAGAAAAAGATGAAACAACCATTAGCTTACGTACATCCGGAAGCAAAAGTCGCTGACAATGTGGTTATCGAACCATTTGTGTCGATTGATAAAGATGTTGTTATCGGTGAAGGAACCCGCATTGGGTCGAGTGTTACAATCATGCCAGGCGTTCGCATTGGCAAAAACTGCCGGATTTTCCCGGGAGCTGTGATTGGTGCCGAACCTCAGGACCTGAAGTTCAGGGGAGAATATTCAATCGTTGAAATTGGCGACAATACAACTATCCGCGAATATGTAACTATTAACCGTGGAACTGCCGCAAAAGGGAAAACCGTTGTTGGAAGTAACTGTCTTCTGATGGCCTATGTGCATGTTGCACACGATTGTGTGGTTGGAAACAATGTCATCCTGGTTAACAGCACCCAGCTTGCCGGTGAAGTGGTGATCGACGATTACGCTATCCTTGGTGGTATGTCGGCTGTGCACCAGTTTGTGCGCGTTGGTTCACATGTAATGATTTCGGGCGGATCGTTGGTTCGTAAAGACGTTCCTCCATACATCAAAGCCGGACGCGAACCGCTGGCTTACGTAGGTATCAACTCAATCGGGTTGCGCCGCCGTAACTACAGCAACGAAAAAATCCGCGAAGTGCAGGAAATCTATCGTTACATCTATCAGAAAGGGTTGAACATTTCACAAGCTGTTGAAATCATCGAAGCTGAAATGCCTGCATCACCTGAACGCGACGAAGTATTGCTGTTCATCAAAGACTCGAAACGTGGAATTATTCGTGGTTACCTGCCAGATTAATTTTACCTGAAATAAAAATAGCTGAGAAGCACTGAATCATTTGGTTCAGGGCTTTTTTTATGCCTGAATTTTTGTTAATCCAATGCATTTCTTTAACTTTAATGAGTTGAAAACCAGAATTTAGCAACAAACAAATCATAACCCATGAAACGCATTTACCTTGCCCTCCTGATTGGCAATATTTTTCTTTCCTGTGAAAAAGACAATGATCAGAATATTGAAAGAAACAATACCGGATTACTCTCCAAGGTATTTATTTCAGGCATAGCTTACATGGAATATACCTATACAAGTTCGGGATTGATTTACGAGGAAAAAAGCTGGGGGTCGTACACCAAACACACATACAACTCGTCAGACCTGCTCGAAAAATCAGAATCGTATGTTGATCCGTCCATCTTCAGTAGTTCGTCATATGTGATTGCCGAGGCCAGCAAACGGAAAGAATGGGCAAATCCGCAAAACACTCCACTAGACGTTACGAATACTTATACTTACACGAAAGCGGGCGTACTCAATCAACGGAATGTTGAACGGGCAAATGGAACACAATGTATTGTGAAGTATGAACTCAACGAAAAAGGACTGATTTCAAAAGATATTGTTTACGACGAAGACAAACCTTCTGGATATGTTGATTATTCGTACGATGATCGGGGCAACCTGATCAGTGAAAAACATTACCGCATTTCATTAGATGGGAAAAGCGTATTAAGCCACAAAACCGAATACGAGTACGATAACCAAAAGAATCCATATTTCCCTTTTAACAAGTTACTATATCCAGGCCGGGCGACTAACCGGAACAACATTACCAAAGAAAGTTATACCGCTTATGGTGCTACTCCTTCGGTTATCGAGTGGGAAAACATCACGAAACACGAATACGAATATAACGACCTGGGTTATCCGGTTAAAGTTGACAAGGAGACTGTTTACGAATATGAATAGTCTTCGGAATAATATTGAAAAGGCCCTGAATCATTTGGTTCAGGGCTTTTTTATGCGCAAACAATTCATACAAGAAGAAATAGTACATATCACTTTTTTGTCTTGACACAAAAAAGTAACCAAAAAAAGTCAAGGCTTAGCCCGCTTCGCACGAAAAACTAGCGCTTGACGGCTAAAATCTTTTAAACTCGCCTGCGGCTCAAACAGAAAAGATTTTTTAACGCCGTCTTCACTTGTTTTTCGGCTCACCGGCCCAGGCCAGTCACACTATATTCATTTCTTAATTGATGATCGAATATTCATAATGCAAATCAAGGATTGGATTTTTAAACCCGAAGGATTGAAATGATTGTAGAAAATATAGAATAAAGCGCATTGAAACCATGAAGTGGTGAAATAATCCCGCCATACCTTCGGCATTGCTTAACTTTTCTCATCCTGATTTGCTATAATCTTATCATGCCTTCGGCATTACTATCTCATATTAATCTCAATCCATGATTCGCATTCATAACACACTTGTGTCCGCGATACTTTATACTCCGTCAGGTTAAAATATCAAGCTGTTGATTCGGATGAAGAGGTATGAGTTTTCACAAATCCAGAACTTCAGGTAAAATAGCATCAGAATCATAATTAAAAACAGTTTGTTTCAGGGTATCGCTTAGCGAATTAAAGCTAACTTTAGCAACAACTAAAACGATTAACCTATGAAGAAACTAACTTATTCCATTATCATCGTTCTGCTTATGGTGCTCACAATCGCTTTCCAGGGTTGCTCGCCTCCAAAAACCGAAAGCAGTCAGCGTACCGTTGCGTTCGACTCCGACTGGCGCTTTCTGAAAGGAAATCCGGCGGATGCCCAGAATCCCGGCTTCGACGACTCGCAGTGGCGAATGCTCGACCTTCCACACGACTGGAGCATCGAAGATCTTCCCAATCAGCAAAAGGATAGTATCATCGGGCCATTCTCGAAAGCCTCTATGGGCAAAATGAGCACCGGCTACACCATCGGAGGAACGGGCTGGTACCGCAAAAATTTCACCCTCAGCAAAAATGATAAGAACAAGGTTGTTTATCTGCAGTTCGACGGCGTGTATATGAACTCCGACGTTTATGTAAACGGCAAGCTGGCAGGCAATCATCCGAACGGATATACCTCATTTTATTACGACATTACTTCATTTCTGAATGCGGCAGGGCAGCCCAACACAGTAGCTGTTTGTGTGAAGAACGAAGGCAAGAATTCGCGCTGGTATTCGGGCTCCGGAATTTACCGACACACCTGGCTTACGGTAGTGAACCCGGTGCATGTGGGTGTGTGGGGTGTTCATGCCGAAACGCCATCGGTTGACGAAAACTCGGCACAGGTAAATGTTTCGACAAACCTTGTAAATTCAGGAAAAGAAGGCAAACCGGTGACAGTTAAAGTGGAAATTCTCGATCCTTCAGGAAAAGTTGTGGGTAATGCCGAAGGAAACATCACGGTTGAGCCCGATGCAGTGAATAAGATTGAACAGAAAATTCAGGTAAATAAGCCTGATTTGTGGTCAACCGACAGTCCGAAACTGTATGCAGCCAAAGTGTCGGTACTCGACAACGGAAAAGAAACCGATGTTCAGCAAATTTCGTTTGGAATCCGGAGTATTCGCTTCGACGCACAAACCGGGTTTACCCTGAATGGCAAAAGCATTGAAATGAAAGGCGGTTGCTACCATCACGACAATGGTCCGCTGGGATCGGCAGCTATCGATCGCGCCGAGGAACGCAAAATTGAGATTTTCAAGAACGCCGGACTTAACGCGATACGCTGCAGCCACAACCCGCCATCGCCTTATTTGCTCGAGGCTTGCGACCGGCTCGGTATGCTGGTGATTGACGAAATTACCGACATGTGGGAAAAGCCGAAGAATGAGAACGATTACTCGCTGTACTTTAAAGAATGGTGGCAGAAAGATATTCAGTCGATGTTGTTGCGCGACCGCAATCATCCGTCGGTGATTATGTGGAGCATCGGGAACGAAATTTCGGAAGCGCCCGATACCAGCGGTCTGCGAATTGCCAAAAAGCTGGCGGCCGAAGTTCGTAAATTCGATACAAGCCGTGCAGTAACCCAGGCACTGGTCGATTTTGGAAGCATCAGGAGCGGTAAAAGCAATTGGGATGCAATGGCTCCGCTGGCGGCCGAACTGGATGTGGCGGGGTATAACTATGCTTTCAATAAGTATGAAGAACATCACGAGAAGTACCCCAATCGCATCATGTACGCATCGGAATTTATGCCGCTGTATGCGCTCGATAACTGGAAGATGGTTGAAAAGCTTCCATATGTGATTGGTAATTTCGCTTGGGTGGTGATGGATTACCTGGGCGAAGCCGGTGTGGGCCTGTCGAGGCTGGTTCCCGACGTTCCGGAGAAACCCGGACAGCGCAGAGGCGGCGGAATGGGCTCGTTCTTCAACCGTGATTCGTGGCCGATCTTCAACGATTACCAGGGCGACATCGACCTGATCGGGAACATGAAGCCGCGATACTATCACCAGTTGGTTGTCTGGCGTCAGAGCCCGGTTGAAATGATGGTGCACCGACCAATTCCTGCCGGAATGAAAGAAATTGTAAGTCCGTGGGGCTGGCCCGATGAACTGAAAAGCTGGAGCTGGGCAGGGCACGAAAAGGAAAAGATGCAGGTGCATGTTTATACGCGCAGCAAACTGGTAAAACTCGAGCTGAACGGGAAAGTAATAGGCGAGCAGGCTGTTGACGGCGAAAACGCAATAACGGCGACCTTTGAGGTACCTTATGAAGCCGGAACGCTTACCGCCCGCTGCTTCGACAATGGAAAAGAAACCGCATCGCAAACGCTGAAAACCGTTGGCGCTCCTTCTGCCCTGCGTTTGATTGTCGATCGGGCGACCATAAAAGCCAGTCGCAACGATTTGGCCTATGTAAATGCCGAGGTGGTTGACGCTGAAGGAAACGTGATTCCGTATGCCGACGATGTGACCGTGAATTACGAAATAAGCGGACCTGGCGAAATTGCCGGTGTTGCCAGTGGCAGCCCTACTGAAATGTCGAGCTTTAAACAGCCACAGAAGAAAACCTTTATGGGCAAATGTTTAGCCATCGTGAGGCCAAATGGCGCTCACGGTAAAATCATACTGAAAGCCAAAGCCGAAGGATTACAGGAAAGCTCGGTAGAAATCATCACCCAATAGGCGCTCACAAAAAAGACAATACGTAAACAAAAGTATAAAGCCCTGAATCGTGAGGTTCGGGGCTTTTCTATTGAATTTCGTAAGGCAAAAATCTTTGCGAGGGAAGCCAAAACAAAGTCGTTGAAAGGAAAAATTATTTGGTGAGACTAAAAAATAAGCGTGCGAGATTAAAAAGTAATCATGTAAGACCAAAATATAGTCGTGTAAGAGTCAAATATAATCATGTAAGAGTCCAAATAAGAGTTGTAAAATTGAAAAATAGTCGCGCGAGATTGGAATATAGTCGTGTAAGACTGAAAAATAACTGTGCGAGATTGAAAGATTAAATTGTGAGAACCCAAATTAAGCGTGTAAGACGAAGAAAATAAGTTGCTGAAGCCCGAATATTTTCTGCAAGACTGCAAATACGCCGTGTAAAACGACACAAAAAATGATTGAGTAATCCTTCTTTGTGTGCCTTTGGGACTTAGTGGCAAAATAAAATCAGCCGCGAAGGCACTCTCTCCCCTGCTACCGCGCGATTGCATCGCGTGGGAAAGATATTAAATAAACCACACGATAAAATCGTGCGGCAGCGAGGGATATACACACATGTCTCGGTGAAAAGCCTGGAAAAAATAAAGTCACCATTTGACGACTTATAGAGTAAATGTTTTTATATTTATCAAAAAGAAAAGAAAATATAACGTCTGACGCTTATCAGACCTATACACCTGAGATTGGGTGGCTAAGTCTGATTTTATCAGACTTATATACTAGTTATGGGGCATATTAAAACAAGCCACTTGAAACGGTATCGGTTCTTGACAAAGTTTTTAGGTCTACTATTTTGGTTACTTGAAAGAGTTTCTCGTTTTGACAGAGAGAAACTGTTTGATAGGTTTTTATGAGGTTTGACTCGTCCTAAAATGAGGTTACTCTTTTTGATTATGAAGCCTATTTCAGTGCCAAACACTTTGTAAGTTGGTCGCTGGTAGAATCTTAATTTACATGTAGTTGCAAAAAGTTCGCACTAATTTTATATGACTGACCTTCAAAAAAAATAAAAATCTGTGATTTTTTTGTAATCAACGCAACTAATAGAGCAAAAACAAAAAATGACAGATTCCTCATTAAAAAATAAATTTCTTTCAGGTATCGAATTGAATCAGAACATTTTGTATAAGATTTGTCATCTATACACGAATAACGAGAACGATTTCAAAGATTTATACCAAGATATTTTATTCCAACTATGGAAATCTTACCCATATTTTCAGGGAAATGCAAAATTAAGTACATGGATTTATAAGGTTTCTTTAAATACAGCTTTACAATCACTACGCAAAGAAAAGAATAAACCGCAGTTTGATTCAATTTCCTTAAACCATTTTCAAATACCAGATTTTGTAGACAAAGTTGATAGAGAATACCTGGATAATTTGAGACAACTGATTCAAAAACTAACTGACATAGAGAAAGCAATAATCGCTTTGTACCTTGATGAGTTAGCTTATGATGATATCGCAAATATTATTGGTATATCAAAAACAAACGTATCTACGAAAATTAATCGGATTAAAGAAAAATTGAAAAGTATGTCTAATCTTAAAAATTACTAAACATGGAATTACAAGAATTAAAAGAAATTTGGAAAAATTATGATGAAAAACTTGATAAGATTGAGCGAGTAAATCGTCAAATACTTGAAAATGTTATTTCAAGAAAAACTGAAAGGAAACTCTTTTGGATGAAAATCCAAAGTGTATTAGGTATTGTAACAGGACCAATAATAATGTCATTTGCCATTATTCCATTTGCTATAGAAAAGGAGATTAACTTATTAGGTTATATTGGCTTGGCTATGATTTCAGTTATTTTTATTTACTCTTTTTTTAAAGCTGTAAACTTTTACAGATTAATCAACCTGATTAAACCAGCAATAAATACTATTATCGAAACAAAAGAAAACATAATTAAGCTTAAACGATTTGGAATGAGCATACAAAAGGAGCGAGTCATTATTTATCCATTCATGGCATTATCATTAATTTTAATGATTTCTAAAAGTATCGATTTTAAAGACCCTCAAAAAATTATAATACTAATTATCATGGTTGTTGGTATCTTTTTTTGGGGAAATCTCAAGTTTAAATTGTATTTCCAAGATAGAATGGAGTTAATTGATAATGAGATAAATGAAATTGACGAACTGAAAAAATAATAACTCTATCAACAACAGGTTTTAAAATTGGCGGGTTCACGAGTCTTTCAAAGATTTGTAGCCCGCTTTAGTTTGTAAATTTGTGGTTACTTGTAATCGTCTATATTTCGCATCGTTGACAAGTCATTGGTGAAATTGCAACTTTACACGGTTTCCTTTGAGAAGCAGTATTTTTTTAAGAGAAATATTAAAAAAGACAAATAATTATTGTTATTTCAAGTGATCAAAATACGCCCCATAACTTCAGCTACCCGTCAAGTGCGGCAGCGGTGGTTTTCGGTGGGCATCTTTCCGCTTAAACTGTTTTTCGGCTTGACAGGAAATCGCCCGCAGTCCGCCCCTGCGTGTAGCTTCCTACGTTAGCGGCAATCTAAAAAAAACAGATAAAACACAGAATTTCAAGAAAAAGCATAATGATTAACACAAATTAAGTTAAGCATTCTTAAAAATGTTAATTGACCTAAAAATAATTGCACATAAGAACTAATGTTCATAATATTGACTTTGAAACTTTAAACAAAAAAAGTCATGAAACAGAATTACATTTTACTTTTAATCATTTCTCTTTTCCTTTTTTCTTGTGATAAAGACGACACGGTTACATTTGAAACCAAATTACCAGGTACCGTTCCGGTTAAGGTGAGCGAGTCATCAGCAATAAAACAAGAATCCGGTAAAACGAAGTACTCTTTTACTGCATCGAAAACCTATTATCTTGAGGACAGCGATGACCTTAAGGATTATAAGGATAATATTACATATATTCTTAGCAAAGGGTTTTCTGCCCAAATAACTGGTCTTGCAAAAGGAGATACCATCAATAATGTGTCGGTTTCAGTAGGAGAAAGTACAGTGGAAATTACTCAACCTAAAAGTGCCAATCCCCTTGAAAATGGTGGATTCACATATGCAGTTTTTGGAGAAAATTTGATGAAGGAAAAACAAGTAACAGTTACCGTAGCGGGAACTACCAATAAAGCACCAATGAATTTTGATGTAAATATGGACCTTTTAATAGAGGTAACCGCTGATAAACAATAGTAATATTTGAATTTCATAACTTTAAAGCTGTTTCTAATTTAGGAACAGCTTTTTATATTTAAGAAGCATTTAATAGCTTAATAAGGCAAAAGTTTTAAAAACCAGCGGGGAACAGAGAAATAAAACAGCTATGCAGCAAACAGGTAAAATAATAATTGGAGTCGGAATACTACTAGTGATTGTAGGAGTCATCGTGTATTTTGCTGGCGATAAGTTGAACTGGCTGGGTAGGCTTCCGGGCGATATCCGGGTGGAAAAAGAAAACTTTCGGTTTTATGCTCCAATCACGACTATGATACTGATTAGCGTGGTTGTTTCGATACTTGTGAAGATTTTCCAGAAGTTTTTCTAAAGAATGCCGTTGTGTAGGGCGTCATCCCGAATTTATTTCGGGATCTGACATGCGGTGAGATCCTGAACCAAGCTACCAATGACTGTTTTCACGAGAGATCCCTCACTTCGTTCGAGATGACAGTTGCCAGGTTTATTGGGGGGGGTGGGGCTGTGCGGCTTTGCCGCACAGCCCCACCCCCGTTTCCATCAAGCGAAAGTGTCATTCCGAATGGAACGCAGTGGAATGAGGAATCTCTTCTCCCTGTCATTTCCACATTGTGACCATTAAAAATGGTTTCTCTCTCAGGATGACAGAATCTGCTACAGACTGCAACAACTCGCCTAAAAGTTTGTTAAAACTGCTAAAATTCAAAGCAATGTTTACAGTTGAACAAATTGAGACAGCACACCAGAAAGTGAAATCGGGAGCCGACTTTCCGAAGTATATTCAAGAGATAAAACAGTTAGGTGTTACAGGTTTCGAAACCTGGGTGAAAGACAGCCATACCGAATATTTTGGAGCAAACGACTACAAAACACGATCGAACCCACAATACGCAGAACTTACCATTGCCGAAAAAAGCGATAAAGTAAAGTTTGTGGACTACCTGAAAAAGCATCAGCGGGGTGAAACCAATTATTATACCTTTTGTACACACTGCGCCGAAACCGGAATTGAAAAATGGATCGTAGATCTCGAAAAAAAGACCTGCACCTATTACGACAAAGCCGGAAATGAAATTCTGGTGGAACAGATTCCGGGGTAAATCAAATCAACTTGTAAAACGCTTCTTTGTACGTGTCGCCAATCGGGATGTATTTGTTCCCGATTTTGATGCGGTCGTTCTCAATCGATTCGATTTTAGAGAGCGAAACCATGTACGATTTCTGGCAACGCACAAAACCACGTGGCAAAGTTTTTTCAAGTTCCTGAAACGAATGGCTGGCCATAATTTTTTCTGAAGGAGTTACAATACATTGGTAATCGCGCATCCCTTCGATGTATAAAATGTCGTTCAGGAAAACTTTCACCAGCTTGTAACCCGACTTCACAAAAATATAATCAACCGGTGCGGGTACAGCCTGAGTTGCGGCCTCTTGCCAACAGATGTAGTCGATGGCTTTATTCACCGCCAGTTTAAAGCGGTCGAAGGTGTAAGGTTTCAGCAGGTAATCGGTAACTGAAAGCTCGAAGGCTTTCAAAGCATATTCGTTGTAAGCCGTCGTAAAAATCACTTGTGGCTTTTCAATCATTTGCTCCACCATTTCGATGCCCGTGATACCGTCCATCTGAATATCGAGAAACAGTAACTGAACCGGGTTGTTCCGGAGATATTCGATGGCTGCCGATGCACGGCCAAAAGTTGCCACCAATTGAAGTTGGGGCAACTTTCCGATAAAGGCCTTGAGCTTTTCAATGGCCAGCGGCTCGTCGTCAACGGCAATGCAATTAATTCTCATCCAGTTCCAGCGTTAGTTCAACTTTAAAGCGTTTATTGTTCTTCGTGATTGTAAGCGAATGCCTGTCGGGATAAATCAGTTCGAGCCGACGCTTGACAATGTTCAGCCCCAAACCACCAGCCTTTGTTGTTGACTTTCGGTAAGTATCGTACTCGTTGCTGATCACAAACTGAAGGCTGCACTTTTCTATTCTGATATCTATACTGATAATGTTCTCTCCTTCCTTTGCCGACGAATGTTTGTACGCATTTTCGATTAAAGGCAGAAACAACATCGGGGCAATTTGTAGTTGTTCGGGACGACCATTCAGCCGGTATTGCAGGTAGTTCTCTCCGGAAGTACGCAAGCGCAACAAGTCGATGTAATCTTCGATGTGCTTTAGTTCTTTCTCCAGCGCGATTTTCTCCACTTCGGCATCGTAAATCATGTACCGCAAAATGGCGCCCAGCTTGGCAATCGATCCTGAAGCTTTTTCGGTGTCGAAAGTCACCAGGTAATCGATGTTATTCAGCGTGTTGAAAAGAAAATGCGGGCTCACCTGCATCTTCAGCAAAGCCAGTTCGCTTTGGGTATTTTGGAGCAGCAAAGCCTGTTTTTCCTGTTCCAACCGGATAGAATCGGAAAACCTGCGGAAAATGACAGCCAGAAAAATGACAATGACGTGGGGAATGATCGAGCTCAGCACTTGCCAAACTCCGAAACTCATGGCAGGATAAGCAAAAAAAAGCAACAGGAATAACAAACCCGACGAAAGTATCAGGTAGCGCAAAATCCTTTTCCGGGCCCAGGGAATACCAAAGAAAGTGGCGTAGAAAAAGATCAATCCCATCACCACTTCCAGCGATATCACGTAAAGCAAATGATTTCCGAATTGCGCATCGGGTTTAGCCTGCAAGTATATTTTGCTCAGCATAAAAGCAAATGCCGCGAATACAATCCAGAAGAACAGGTGTACCGAAATTTCAATTGACTTCTTCATACCAAAGCAAATTTAAGATTAAACCCGAAGAATTGCGAGGAAATTAAGCCTGTTTATAGCGGTATAAATCGGAAAAATGACGGAAAATGTACGCCAGAAAAATGAGGAACACATGCGGAATGACCGAGCTCATTACCTGCCACATCCCAAATTTCATGGCCGGGAACGCAAAGAACAGCGTCAACGCCAGCAGAATGACAATCAGGATAATGGTATTGGTACTGCTCTTTTTGGCCCAGGGCAAACAAAAGAAAGTGGTGTAGAAGAAAATAAGTCCCATCACCACTTCGAGGGTAATCACATAAGTGAAATGAGCGGCAAACGGAGCATCGGGTTTGGCTTCGAGGTAAAGCTTGCTCAACATCACTGCCACGGCAGTAAACAGAACCCAAAAGAGCATGTGAACGGTAATTTCAACTGAACGTTTCATGATAAATAGATTTAAAAGTTTAACATGAAACAAAGGTGAACCATCGGCTTCATCCCTGAAAAAAAAATCTGCAAACCTGCCGGTTCGTCCGACGAAAGTTTTTTGTACAAAAAAAGGATCCAATCTTTCTCTAAAAGACCGGATCCTTATAATCACAAACAATTCAATATTTCTATTTTTTCAAACCCTCAGCCGGATAACGAAATTGATAGCTACCCGAGCCAATGTTCAGTGTAACTGCATTTCCTGCCTGTTTCATTTCAGTTTTGGTGGCTTGTCCGTTCAGGCTTACCTGGTCGGCTTTTGCAGCTGGCAAAGTAACTGTTGCAGTTGTATTGGCCGGAACAGTAACTTCATAAACGAAGTCGCTTCCATCCATTTTCCAGGCCGATTTTACCTTTCCGTAAATCGAGTTAAACTCAACTCCGGCATTGGTTAAACCACCACCCGGATGCGGAGCCAGCAGAATGTGCTTGTAACCCGGATTTTCAGGATCGATGTCCATACCGGCTACATAGCGGTACAGCCATTCGCCGATTGCACCATAAGCATAATGGTTAAAACTGTTCATACCTATATCCTGGAAAGTTCCATCGGGTTTCTGGCCGTCCCAGCGCTCCCAAATGGTTGTTGCGCCCTGCGTAACCGGATACAACCACGATGGATAGTCCTTGCGGTTAAGCAGCATAAAGGCCAGATCGTCGTAACCATAAGCCGACAATGTTTTGCAAAGCAGCGGTGTTCCAACAAAACCGGTAGTGAGGTGCCCCATTTTCTTCACATCGTCGGCTAGGAATTTGGCTGCTTTCGGTTTCAAATCTTCAGGAAGCAGATCGAAGGCCAATGCCAGCGAGTAAGCCGTTTGAGTGTGAGAAACCAAACGTCCGGACGGAGCTACAAACTCTTTCTGGAAGGCTTTTTTAATATCGGCAGACAATTGGGCGTATTTCTGTGCATCGTCGGTTTTGCCAATAATTGCTGCAATTTTGGAAAGTAAACCACTCGAATACGAAAAATATGCAGTAGCAATCAGATCTTTTTCGGTGGTTGCACCGGTATAGTCGGAACGGTTACTGGCAAACGCTAACCAATCGCCAAAATGATTGTCGTTGGCCCAGATATTGCTTTCACCAGCGCGCGATTTCATGTAATCAACCCAGGCTTTCATGCTCGGATATTGCACTTCCAGAATGCGTTTGTCGCCATAAGCCAAGTAAGTAGTCCACGGTACAATGACTGAAACATCGGCCCAGGCAGTTGAACCGCCATCGCCGCGCAAAACATCGGGAATAACATGAGGCACGCGTCCGTTTGGAAATTGATCAGCAGCTACATCGCGCATCCATTTGGTGTAGAACGGAGCCACGTTGAAGTTGAATGCGGCAGTCATACTGAAAACCTGAGCATCGCCGGTCCAGCCTAAACGTTCGTCGCGCTGCGGACAGTCGGTTGGAACATCGAGGAAATTACCTTTTTGCCCCCACTGAATATTGTGCTGAAGTTGATTGATCATTGGATTTGAGCAAGTAAACGATCCGGTTGGAGTCATGTCAGAATGAATCACCACACCGGTAATCTGATCCATTGATGGCTGTGCTGAAAGCCCTTCGATTTTCACAAAACGGAAACCATGGAAGGTGAAATGAGGCTCGAAAACTTCTTCGCCTGAACCTTTCAGGATAAAATGATCGGTACATTTGGCAGAGCGGAGGTTGTCGGTATAAAAATTACCCTCCTTGTCGAGCACTTCAGCGAATTTCATGGTAACAGTCTCTCCGCTTTTGCCCTGAACTTTCAGACGAACCCAACCCACCACGTTTTGTCCCATATCGTAAACAATTTCGCCTTTGGGTGTAGTTATTTGCTTGATCGGTTTTAGTTCTTCAATGGCTTTCACCGGAACACCTTGCGGAGCAATCAGTATGTTTTTAGGATGATCGGCTACTTTGGCACTCTCCAACTGGCTGTCGTTGAATCCAGCACTGTTCCAACCCGACATTTCCTTGCGGGCATCGTAAGTTTCGCCATTGTAAATATCCGATTCAATGATTGCGCCATTAGATGCTTTCCAGCTTTGATCGGTGCAAACCACTTCGCTGGTTCCATCGGTATAGTTCAACTGAAGCTGAACCAAAAGGGCAAGCTTACTTCCGTAGTAACCGTTCTGGCTCGACCAGCCAATATTTCCACGGAACCAACCGTCGCCAACAATAGCACCAAAAGCATTTTTAGGCTGAAGCAAAGAAGTTACATCGTAGGTTTGATACTGAATGCGGTTTTTGTAGCTCGTCCATCCCGGAGTAAACAAGTCGGTAGTTACATTCTTGCCATTCAGATACAATTGGTAAAGACCATGAGAAGTTACATACACACGGGCCGATTTCACCTTTTTAGCAGTTGCAAAATCTTTCCTGAAATACTGTGAAGGTTTCGATCCTTTCACCTCGGGTTCGGAGCCTAAGGTAATCCAGGAAGCTTTCCACGATTCGGGTTCCAGAATACCCATTTCCCAGCTGGCCGGAACGCTCCATGCGGTGGCTTTTCCGGCATTGTCCCAAACACGAACCTGCCAATTGACGCGCTGCATCGATTTCAGGGCCGGGCCTCCGTAAACCACATCAACCGATTGGTCGGAGTTTACTTTTCCGGTGGTCCAGATAACTTTTTCTGATTGATCAGTGACTTTAATTTCGTAGGCAGTTTGCAGCACATTTTGGGCTGTCGATTCCATTTTCCAGCTCAAGCGAGGTTTCTGAACATCAATGCCAATCGGGTTGGTGTGATATTCACAGATCAAATCTTTTACGGTAGTTTTTTCAGCAGCAAACACAGTTATACTACTGACGACCAATAGAATGAATAACATTCCGGCCTTTGAGAATAGTTGTTTTAGCATGTTATTAAGTTTGGTTTGGTTAATTCAAAGATGAATATCAAGTCATTTTAATCGTTGGGGCTTTGCCCCAAAGGCCGATTGCGCTTTGTCCATTTACAGGTGCAGACACAGATATTCAAAGATCAAGTTCAGTCGCAGTATTCAGTAAATCTAAACTGAACACTGCGACTGTAAACTATGGTGTTATTCCATATAAAATACTTCCTCTAAAGGAATGGAAACCGGTGAATTGTCGGGATTGGTTTTCATGATGTCGGCCATAAAAGCCCACCATTTCTGTACAATTTCGGTTTGTCCCAAATCCTGAGAACCACCGTCGCCGCTTACTTTCTGGAAAGCAAAAAGCGTATTGGTTTCTTCATCCAGAAAAATGGAGTACTCACACACTCCGGCATCTTTCAGAAGTTTATGCAATTCGGGCCACAAATTGTTGTGCCTTTTCCGGTATTCTTCTTTCTGCCCTTCATTCAGGTGCATTTTAAAAGCCAGTCGTTGCATTATCCGAGCGCATTTAATTCAGGATACAACCATTTGGCAACTCCAATGACAATAACCGACAGAAGAATTGCGCCAATACCCAACAAAATCATGTTGTTGGTTTTCTTAGAAACGCCTTTCCACTCTTTGCGGTAGAAGCCCCAAAGGTTGGCAGTCAGGATAATGGTAGCCATGTGCAATGTCCACGAACTGGCGCCGTTGCCAATTTTGGTTTCGCCCATTCCGTAGAAAAAGAATTGCAAAAACCAGGTTGTTCCGGCCAGGGCGCAGAACAAATAGTTGCGCAACAATGGCGCTTTGGCATCGGTAAAATCGCCACCGGTTTTGTTCTTGAAAATCAGGGCAACGCTCCAAATCAGGTTGGTAGTAAGACCGCCCCAAAGGATTACAAAGAAGATAATGTTGTTTTCGAAAAGGTATTTGAAACCACCATCGACCTCAGTGATAAACGGATAGCTTTGCTGAACAGCAAGTGTTCGGGCAGCAGCAGCCATTTCTTTTCCGGCATCGATTCCGAAGCTGAAAAATGCGCTCAAAACTCCTGAAACAATGGCAATCATTAATCCTTTCGAAAGCTTGAATTCACTGTTTACTCCGTCTTTATTGGTGCCCAAATCCTTATCTTTTCTGATTCCGGCCCGGCCGCTGAGGATAATTCCGACCAACAAAATCAGAATACCCAACAACACGATTCGTCCTCCGGCTGAGCTAAACAAATCGGTGAACGACAGCCCGTTCGGGATAAGTTCTGCAATGCCTGGAATGTTACGCAAAATCGGTAATCCGAGCGAGCCAACCACCGAAGTGATACCCAGCAACACCGAATTTCCGAGCGACATGCCCAGGTAGCGAATGGCCAAACCGTAAGTCAAACCACCGATTCCCCACAACAAACCCATGGTGTAAGTGTTGAGAAGTACGTTTCCTTTGGCGGCATGCAAAATATCCTGCCAGCCCGGAATGGTTAAAAGCACGGCCAGCATTGGCATGATCAACCACGAGAAAATTCCACCGGTAATCCAATAGACTTCCCAGCGCCATTTCTTCACCCAGTTGTAAGGCATGTACCAACTGCCTGACGCGCCGCCGCCAATGGCATGAAAAATAATTCCTAATAGTGCATTCATTGTATTAGTTTAGTTAAGTTTCGTGTTATCGTTTGCTGGTAACTTCCAGTTCGTACTGCTGAATGTTGGCAATGAAATCTTCGCCAACCGGAACATCGTTCTTCAAACAGAACATATCCCAAACAGCATTCCAAGGTAATACTTTACTTTCTTCCAGAAGCGCCAGACGTTCGAAATATTTGCCATCGGCTTCGTATTTGCGCAAAACGGTAAGTGGCTCAAGCAAAGCCTGAAGGAAACATTTTTGAGTGGCACGGCTACCTACAACATAAGCGCCAATGCGGTTGATGGAAGCATCAAAATAATCCAACCCAATGTTTACGCGGTCGAGGGCATCGCAGCGAACAATTTCTTTGGCCAGATCCAACGTGTCGTCGTTCATAATGGTCACGTGGTCAGAGTCCCAGCGGATTGGGCGGCTCACGTGCAACATGATTTCAGGAGTGAAAAGCAGCAGCGACGAAATTTTATCGGCCACACTCTCGGTCAAGTGAAAGTGACCGGTATCCAAAGTTACGATCATGTTGTTTTTTGCGCCGTAGCCCAGGTAGAAATCGTACGAACCAACCGTATAACTTTCAGCGCCGATACCGAATAATTTAGCTTCGATACAGTCTTTCATGTTGTCGTATTTGGTAGCGAAAATTTCGTCGAGCGATTCTTTCAGCAAACGACGGTATTCCAAACGATTTACCGTTTGATCTTTCGATCCGTCGTGAATCCAAAGGTTCATCACGCAAGGCGAACCCTGGTATTTGCCCATTTCTTCGGCGATGGCGCGGCAACGTTTGGTGTGTTCTATCCAGAATTTACGGATTTCAGGATCAGGATTTGAAAGTGTGCGTTCGCCCGATTTTGGATGCGAAAAAGAAGTAGAGTTGAAATCGAGTTTGAATCCATTTTCTTTCGCCCATTTCATCCAGCTTTCGAAATGTTTCGGTTCAAGTTGGTCGCGGTCAACGAATTGTCCGCCAAAATCGCCATAAATGGCATGCAGGTTCAAGCGATGAGAACCCGGAATTAACGATGCGGCTTTAATAATATCGGCACGAAGTTCTTCGATGTTGCGTGCTTTGCCGGGATAGTTTCCGGTTGCCTGAATACCACCACTCAAAGTTGCGTCCGGAGATTCGAATCCGGTTACGTCGTCGGCCTGCCAGCAATGCAACGAAAGGGAGATTTTCTGCAATTTTTCCAACACTTCGTCGGCATTTACGCCTACGGCTGCATAACGCTCTTTAGCCAATTCGTAGGCACTCAGAACTGTTTCTTTTTTTACCATAACTTCAGTTTTTATTTGTGTTTTAATCGATTTCTTATTTCGTAACTCCGAGGTATTTCTGAAAAGCGGCTTCCCATTCGCTGTTGTTTTCAGGGAAGAATTCTTCCAAATGCACCGATTCGCGAATAATCCGGCGCATTTCGGCATGCGAATCAACACAAGCCGCAGCTTTCGCCTGAATCATGATGTTTCCGATGGCAGTTGCTTCCGAAGGTCCGGCCACGACAGGTATTCCCAGTGCATTGGCAGTCCATTGGTTGAGTAGTGGGTTTTTGGAACCACCGCCGATAACATGAAGTTTTTCGATGGGGAATGGAGCCAGTCCTTTTATTTTACCAAGCACATATTTGTATTTCAGCGAGAGGCTTTCGAAGATGCAACGTACAAATTCGGCATGGCACGATGGTGCAGGTTGATTGGTTGCAACACAATATTCGGTAATCGCTTTGGTCATGCACAGCGGATTGGCAAATGAAGCGTGATCGGGGTCAATCAGCGATTGGAAAGCCGGAGCCGATTCGGCCATTTTAACCAGCTTTTCGTATTCATAGCTGATACCCTCTTTCTTCCATTCTTTCAGGCATTGTTCGAGCAACCACATGCCGGTAATGTTTTTCAGGAAACGGGTAGTGCCTTCAATTCCGCCTTCGTTGGTAAAGTTCAGGGCAAAAGTTTCGTCATTGATAATGGCATCTTTCACTTCGATTCCCATCAGCGACCATGTTCCTGAACTGAGGTAGGCAAAGTTTTCATTTTCAGCCGGAACCGCGGCAACAGCGCAACCGGTATCGTGTCCGGCAACGGCAATTACCGGAATTTTTCCTAACTCTGATTCTTCAGCCAGATCGTCGGTTAACGTTCCAATTACGTGGCCTGGCATCACAATCGGTCCAAGGATTGTTGGCGAAACTCCGGCAGCTTCAAGCAACTGTGATTCAAACTGCTTGGTTTTTGGATTCAGTATTTGTGAGGTTGAGGCAATTGTATATTCAACCACTTTATTGCCGGTAAGCAAATACGACAAAGCATCGGGCATGAACAACATTTCTGTTGCAGCTTCGAGTAACGAACTGTCGTTTTGCTTCAGGGCAAACAACTGATAAAGGCTGTTGAAGTTCATTACCTGAATACCTGTCAGTCCATAAACTTTTTCACGCGAAACGATATCGAAATATTTCTCAGGCATTCCCTGCGTGTGCGGATCGCGATAGGCATAAGGTGCGCCCAAAATGGTTCCGTCTTTGGCAATCAGGGCAAAATCAACACCCCAGGTGTCAATGCCAATCGACGAGATTTCGACACCCTCTTGTTTTACGGCTGCCAGCGCCGCTTTAAAATGCTCGAACAACGAATAAATATTCCAATGAAAATGATTGCCGATTTGGAGCATTTGGTTCGGAAAGCGAGTCAGCTCTTTCATTTGCAGACGCCCGTTCTCCAATGTTCCAAGGATTGACCGCCCGCTGGTAGCACCTAAATCGAATGCCAAGAACGATTTATTTTTCATTTCTTTTCTTTCAGCTTAAGTTTGTTTATCTTTTATGACTTTATTCTCTAATTTTGCAAATGTAAAGATATTGAGCATTTAGTGTTATCCAATGTGTGAAATGATTCTTGATTTACACAAAGTGACACAACTAAAGATGTTATAAAATAGGTTTGCCTGAAGATGTGGAAATTTGGTGATTTGGAAATTTTGAAATGTTGATGAATGGTTGGCTGGTTATATTGCTAAATTGTTGGAAGGAGTATTCAATGTAACAATTTGGCAATTTATCGGTTTTACAACTTCAAACTTTAGCTCACTTTAGGCACTCCGAACTTTTTGTAATCCGGAACTCAAAAATCTACTCGCTATGTCCAACGAATCGTTTGTAAAATACATTCATGCCGGTCCACTCGACAAAGAGTGGGGTTTGTACCTGACCGGTGCCGGGTACGCGCAAATTCCACCTGCCCTTGTTTATCCGCCTAATGTTCACCCAAGCGGGTATTACTTCACCTGGGAAAAAGGTCGGATCCTTCAGGAATACCAAATCAATTACATTACCGAAGGCTCAGGGATATTTGAGACATCCGAAGCTCATTTTCAGGTTATTCCCGGTTCAATTCTTATTCTTCGACCGGGAGTATGGCATAGGTACAAACCAGATCCCGCAACAGGATGGAATGAACATTACATTGGATTCAATGGCGATTTTTGCCAGAATCTGTTTAACGAAGGTTTCTTCCCGCAAAGCAAGCCGGTATTGTACGTTGGGTTTCAGGAAAGCTTACTGAGATTGTTTCAGGAAGTTATTCAGCTGGTGAAAGATGAAAAAACCGGACATCAGCAGGTGTGCGCTGCCAATACGATTCTGATGCTCAGCAAAATTCTTTCGGTCATCCGTAATCAGGAATTTGCGGGGAAAAGTATTGAGCAAACCATTCGTAAAGCGTGTATGTATTTCAGGGAAAACCTGAACACGAATGTGAACATCGAACAACTTGTACAAGACCTGAATGTTGGCTATTCGTACTTCAGGCAAATGTTCCGAAAATACACGGGCATTTCGCCTACGCAATACCACCTCTCGCTGCGCATACAAAAAGCCAAGGATTTGTTGATTTCGACCGATCAGAGCTTTAAAGAGATTGCTATAGACCTGGGATTTGAGTCTTATTTCTATTTTTCACGCATTTTTAAAGACAAAACCGGGAAAAGCCCGACTGATTTCAGGAGAGATCACCACCAACCTGGTTGATGAAGTATCCAATGGCATTCTTACAAAACAAGTATCTCCTGAAAATCCTAAAAATAGAATATGTTTTTCTGGCCTCGCTTTTCCTTGTATTCGCCCTTACGAACAACCTTTACAATGGACCGCCGATTAACTTCGTGCTGCTCTTCGCTGCATTCAACTCCGTTGGTGCATTTGTTCAGCAAACGAGTTTCTCCATATCCATGATACAATAGCCGGTTCGGATCAATGCCCTTCGAAACTACATAATCGAACGCAGCCTTCGCACGCTTCTTGGAAAGCAACATGTTGTAATCGTCGCTTCCGCGCGAGTCGGTATGCGATTCAATCCGGATTTCAAGGTCGGGGAATTCTTTGAGCAGGGCGATCAACTTGTCAAGCGTAGCAGCAGCATCCGGACGAACATCCGATTTGTCCACCTCATAATTGATGTATTCGAGTTCGATCACCTGAAGGGCTTCACCATCCTCCTCTTCCATAACCTTTGGTGCCGGCGAATTGTCGATTTCAATTTTCTGTTCAAGGAAAATTTCAGAAAAAGCCTCATCGTTCGGGCGAAGTGAAGCCGTAACAATCACAACCTCATTTTCGGTATAAAACTCTTTGGTGACATTAATGGTATATTGCTGCCCTTTGCTCACCTCAAACTCGAACTGACCGTCAATTGGCGTAACACTTGTTGCTATTGTGTTTCCGGCTTCGTTGATTACCGAAATTTTTGCATCAGCCAGCACATCTTTGGTATCGCGATCCTTAACTACGCCACGGATAATAACCGGAATGTGTTTGATCTTCATAAAATACAAATCGTCGTCACCCTTTCCGCCCGGGCGATTCGATGCAAAATAGCCTTTCACGCCTGTTGAATCGAGTGCCAGACCAAAATCGTCTTTCGATGAATTAACGGGATAACCCATATTTTCGATACTACTGAAAACACCCCGCTCAGGAACCGAAAAATAAATATCGAGCCCGCCCAGTCCACCGTGGCCATCGCTGGCAAAATACAACACCCCATCGTTACTGATGAAAGGGAAAAATTCATTTCCCTCGGTATTAATCTTGGGGCCCAAATTAAAGGGTTTACTCCACTGTCCGTTCGAGAATACGCTGAAATAAATATCTGATTTACCATACCCACCCGGCATGTCGGAGGCAAAATACAAAACGGACCCATCTTTGTAAATTGACGGATGCCCAACTGAGTATTCGTTGCTGTTATAGGGGAAAGGTCCGCTAAGTTTCCAATCGTCGGTTTCCTTTTTCCCGATAAATATCTTCAGATTCACAACCCCATCGCGGCTTTTCGAGGTTTTTCCTTTTACATAGTTGTTGCGGGTAAAATAAATAACCTCCCTTTTCGAATCGATAGAAACCGGGCCATCGTGATAAGCGGTCTTCAATTTGGGTGCAAACGGCTGAACAGAATTCAAGTCGCCATAAGGACCAATTTGTGCCGAATACATTTTCAGATAAGGTAATTCATTCCATTTGTAGGTCGCCCCACCTTTCTCTCCAATTGATGTTGACGAAAAAACAAGCCGGTCCTTATAAAAAGCCGGTCCCATATCCGACCCAATGGTGTTTGTTGAAGTATTCAGAATTTCGTAATTGGTTGAATCGCGCATCAGGAACTTGATGTACTCGAGCAGCGAAACCTGTATATTCACCCGGCCATCTTCGGGGCGTAAGTCAGCGTATTCTTTCAGCCATTGTTCGGCAAGCAGGTATTTGCCGTTACTTTTCAGTGCCTGAGAATAATTAAAAATATCTTCAGGCTGTTCAACGTGCCGGTCGATGAGCTTTTTCAACCATTTTTCAACCTCTTCGGTATTCCCGATGTTTCGGTTCGATTCGGCCAACCGTTTAACTAGATAATTGTCGGTAGTGTCTTTTTCGTAAGCATATTCGTACAGGCCAATAGCTTCAATAAAAGCGAATTCCTCAAAACTCTTGTCCGCAAGTTTTGTAGTGAGCTTCTGACCGAAACTCAGGACAGGAAACAAAAAGGTAAGAATTACACCGCACAAAAAAATGTTCGAAAGTCTTGCCATTGAATATTGTTCTTTGCACCTGAAAATGAACCACTCACACTCTACTGACTCTGAGATAATCCAACATTCAGGAAAACTTTATCTGGCAGCTTTCATATCATGCTAGAAATACCTCGGTGATCTTACCCTTCCACGGCCGAAACTGAAATCGAAGGTGACCATAATTTCATGCGTCCCATTGTTATAGGCCCCCAACTTATTGATGGGAAGATCATAAGAATATCCGATTTTCAACTGATTGGTGGCCTGAAGTTGAAATAACCCTCCAAACGAATCGCCAACCCGATACATTGCCCCTAACCAAAGACGTTCGTAAAACATTAATGTACCAGTAAAGTCTAAAGACACAGGAGCATTTTTAACATATTTGGTTAGAATGGATGGTTTAAATTTAACAATTCTATTTATATCAAAAACATAACCTGTCATAAAAAAAATGTGGATTTGTTCTTTGCTGATACTCTGCGTTGAAGCGCCATTCCGGTTGATTTTATTCTCGATTAATTTGGGAATTGACAGCCCAAAATAATATTTACCAGTATAATAAAATGCGCCAACACCAAAATTCGGAAGGAAATTTCGGTTGATGTCGTTGGCAAAAACCGGATCATTCGGGTCGTTGGTCGTCAAGTCAGATATTCCAGCCTCGTAAAAGTTTACTCCTCCCTTTAACCCCAGCGAAAGGCTCCGTTTTTCACTAAAACTCAGGGTGTATGAATAGTCGGCATATATGCCCGATTGCTTTACAGGTCCAACCTGATCGTTCAGGAATGAAAAACCCAGTCCCGCATTTGTGCCCGGAAGGGGTGAATGCATCGAAAATGAACGGGTAACAGGCGCACCCGGCATCGAAACCCATTGGTTGCGTGAAACAACCATCATGCTAAGCACATCCCTCGATCCGGCATAGGCAGGATTCAAAGTAAGCAGATTTTCCATGTACTGCGTGTACATCGGATCTTGCTGGGCAAACGAATCGTGAGCACAGAAAAATATCGCTATTGCCATAACCGTACTGACAATGAACCGCTGCATCTGCTTTATGTGTTTAGAGTTACTCAAATCTTAATCTCTTTAATGAATACTAAATTTCTACCTGTCGAGATAAATTGTTCCGTTAATTTTTTCTTTACCATCAAGCCTCAAAACATAGAAATAGGTTCCTGAAGTAACCGGCCCTGAGCCAACTCTCAAACCAGATCCGGAGGTGCCGTCCCAGAACCCAGCCTTTCCCTGGCCTTCGCCATAGTTTTTCGACTGGTAAACCACATTTCCCCAGCGATTGAAGATTTCTATCTCAACCGATTTATATTTTGCCAGCCCCTTAATTTCAAACTTATCGTTTAGCCCGTCGCCATTCGGAGAGAAAGCCTCCGGAATAAAGAACGGATGATCGTTTACCAAAACCAATACTGTTGCCTGATCGCAATGCAGGAAGTAATCGCAAATGGAGTAAACGAAGTTGTCGGTACCTACAAAGTACTGATTTGGCAAGTACGAAACCAGCGAATCGCCCACCACTGTTGCGATACCGTTACTTGGCGGCGACACAATCCGGAGCGTTGACGGGTCGAGTCCCTTTTTCGGGATATCGTTAGCCAGCACATTAATATCAACTGCGAAATTTATATTGGTATTGCTCGTGTCCCGAACGGCCTGAGTATATAAGCCCACATTCACTGAATCTTCACTGATACAGCCATAGGAATCGGTTACCTTTAAATAATACATGCCAAGGCCTTTCACCTCTGCCATTGGAGTAGTTTCCCCACTTCGGATAATCCCTTCTTTTGACTGCCACAAATAGGTTAACCCAACTCCTGTACTCTTGTTACCACTCAACAAAATGGTTTTATTGGGTTCATTTACAAATACGTTCTTGTCGGTAACAGCCTTCGGTGTACTGGCAACTACCATCAATACCGAAGTGGTATCTGTTTGCCCCCGGCTGTCGGTTACCGTTAAATGATAACGGGTTGTTTTCCCTGGAATAAATTTGGGAGTCGGGCTCGTTGCACTGTCAAGATAAACTGACGGAAACCAGCTAAAAGTTAAACCTCCTCCTGTTGAAGTTCGGGCATCCAAACTATAGCCCACGAGATCGCAGCTACCCAAAATTACGGTTGAAGGGCCGGTAATGCGAGCAGTTGGCTTGTCATCAGTAGTATCGACAATAAAATGCCAGGCCTTCCTATTGGTACATCCTTCGGCCGAACTAACCGAAACCATCAGATAATAGTCGCCGGCCTCGTTCCATTTTACCTGAATTTCATTCTCCCGTCCAGGCCCAAGAGTGTTCATTACAACCTGATTACCCACTTTCAGAGGAGTTAATTTGGCATCACTAAACACCTGCCATGAATAACTGTCGGCAAAAGCTGTTTTGGCGACTTTGTATTCGTGCACAGAACCACGATATACCCTGTAAGCATCCTGTCCGACCACAAACGTGGCAGAAAAAATGTACCAAAGCACAATTAATATGATTCTATGTAGAATACTTTTTTTCATCTCATTAAAGCCCCTCCAAACCTCCCCCGAAGGGGAGGCTTTTGGGTAGCAAAAATTTTCAACACTATCATCTCATAGAACCTCCGGCCCACTCCATCTTCTTTGGAGAGGGTTACCTGAATGAATGAACAGTCAGACAGGGGGAAAGCCCTACTTAAACTCCTTGTAAACCATCAATAACCGGCAATACTTCAATCCGGTGTTTTACCGTATCGTTCGAAGCATTGCTGTCGGGTAAATTGGTTTTCATTTCTCCCTGGTTCCGGATACTCAATTTCACATCCTGTGAAGTCCCGGGAATATTTTGAACTGAAACTGTAACGGTTACTTCATTGTCGGCGCCATTTACTGAGATCAGACCGTTGGCATTGGCGGTCAATGTGCCCGATTTTGCCCCGACAATCGAAATAATCGAGATAGCGCTTTTTGTTGCAGGATCTACCGACAAAACCGGTTCGAAGAACCAATCGTAAGTATCTCCGGTTGAAGCCGTCAATTTATTGTCGGTTCCGTTCACACGACGAACAATAAACCTGAGAGTTGTTGTTCCTGCATCGTAAGCCGAAGCCATGGGGTTAAACCCATCGCTTGCCGCCACAGCAGGACAACTCACCGTGTTATCAGCCGGAACGTTCTCCGACAATAAGTCGAATCGGTTGATTTGTGGTGCAATCTGAATACTAATCCGATTTGAACAACCACTTATTGAAGCTTCGAGCCACAAGTAATAAATATGACCGGAAGCCCCATTATTCCACTGAACCTGAGTGGAAGCTGTTCCATCGCTTCCAATCACTCCTTTTGAATTAATAATGTCAAATTCACCTGTCAAACCATCATCATAGCGTCCACTACCATCGGCGTTGGCCGTAAGGTAGAATTCAAAGTCAGCGCCTGCCGTTATACCATTGCAGATATAAGCGTGCATAGCCCCCTCATACGGTTGCCGCGCTGTACTTTGAGCTCTAGCTGCCGGACTGAATCCGGCAGCTAGAAGCACAAGCATGATAATATGTTTAAAATTGTACATTATTCGATTATGGATTTGTACTAAATATTCCAATTGAAGGCATAGATTTAACTTCAACTGACGATGGAGTTCCAGAGATTGTACCATCATAAACGCCACCTCCAGAGGTGACTGTTAACTTTGGAGTTGCACCAAGAGTTGCTGTTAGCGTTTGATTAGCTTTCCCTGTTGTCGTTTTAAAAGTTACTGTGAAAATATCTTCTTTTACAACTTTAACTCCTGTATAGGTAACTTTAGTTCCACTAATGGTACCACCGTTAGCGGTAACATTATTTGTAATTCCGAAGCCTAAAAGCTCTCCTCCAGTTGGTAGGGTAATATCATATGTGTAGTCGAACAGACCATCTGTTGCAACATTTGAAACAACTGGTTTCACTTTATATGTGAAAGTATTATCGACCGTTGGATTTGCCGTAACAGCTGCCGCAGTATTGTCTCCAGGATTTTCATTTCTTAATTGGCAGATTGGAGCTGTTTCACTAGCCTCGATACTAACAGCCAGTGCAGGAAGTGCTTTAATTGTTACATCAAGCTTTATAAAGTTATAACACTTTGTAGTTTCATCTGTAATTGTAACTGTAAATGTTTTTTTTCCAACTGATGCTTCTAAGGGATACTTCACATCAAAAGAAATAGACGTTATTTCTTTTGCTATATCAAAAGGGCTTGCAGCTTTAGTCAATCCTGTTTTTGGAGTGATAGTAATTGCATCTGTTCCATCATACTCAACTTTTACAGTTCCATTGTTTTGTAAAACAATTCCATTAAGAGTGTAAGTATAAGTTCCACCTGGATATGGACTAGTTCCGGTTTGCCCCTTAGCACTTCCGGCCACGACCACTAACGTGACCAACATTACGAACGAAAAGAAAAGTTTTTTCATGATTTTTAAATTTTACGTTTTGTTTTATTGTTATTTGATTTTTTGAAATTTCTTTGTCGGGCGGGTAGTCTCCTTCCGGGCCATCACAGCCCGCCCCCTCCAGGTGGAGAATTTACCAGAACATCCGGCCTTAATTTTGTCTGTATGGTGTTTCTAAATTTTTGCATGTTGTTTAGTTAAAGCTGCCAATGACTGGCATCGCTGAAATGGTGTGACTCACTGTTTTGTTTATTCCGTTGTGGGTACAATTGGAGTCACTAATATTTGTCACCTTAAACTGAATGGTCTGGGCCGATCCCGGGGTGTTAGCTATGTGAAATTCCAGATCAACAGCATTGCTTCCGTTAGGAACGCTGCGACTTCCAGACGATGATGCAGGAGACCCAGTATATAAATTGCCGCCAGAGAGCATATAATCGAAATTCCACTCAGCATTTGACAAAGATCGCGTGACCCTGAATTTTAAAATAGAATAGCCCGCTTTGTAACCAACCGTATTGCCGTTGAAATCATAAAAATCGGGGCAACTTTCCGGCTTATTATCAGATTGGTCAGTTACCGACACGTCGATGTCTTGAATTGTAACCGTAAATGGAGTTCCTGTACTAAGGCAACCATTTGCATTTTTTACAGTGATGGTTCCGTTGTAGGTTCCTACAGACGCATTGGCCGGAACTAACAGGCCGATAGGAGTTGCTGGCAAAGAAGTTAGAGAAACATCTGAGAACCCAGCAGTATGAGCCGTTGCATCATAAATAATGCTGTATTGGTTAGGCGAACCGCTTGTTGCCGAATAAGGTAAATTAGCTGCTGTTGTTCCCTTGCAAACTGAAGGACTTGTACTCAAAGTAATGGTAGGTAATGCGTTGACGGTTAATGTACCATTGTTGTAACTGATTGTGTAGTTATTTAATCCACTGCCAGCCGCAACAGACGGTGTAATCGGATAATTTCCTGGAGTAGCTGACGAAGCTGCGCCGTCACTGTATAAAGTTACACTTGTCACCGCATCAGGGCCCACTAAACCACTGCTTGTAAATTCAGTTCCGGCAAAATTAATTGTTTCACCAAAGCATTTTGGCCTATTGTTGGCTGTAATGGTTAATGAAGCTTTCTTAATGATAAAATTGCCTGCCAAAAGATTTGTAGCCGAACTGTAGTTCATTGATGCTGCTATGTCGGCAGTAACTGCATATGTTCCGGCATTCGTCGGAACACTGTATGAACCATCATATTTAATGTTACTTACTGTGCCACCCCCTGTGCCGATTACTGTTGCCGATTGCGCTGATCCGTTATATGTTAACGGAGAATTAGTCACAGATAATGTAGGCGTCGCTTTGTCAATCACAAAATTACCTGCTGAAGCAGCAGTAAGGCTACGATAATTTGTTGCATCGGTCGGAACAAAGTCTGCGGTAACGGCATAAGTCCCCACGTTGGTTTGATTAGCAGCGCCACCTGTCAAAATATTGGAGATAGTGCCAGCTACAGAACTTAATACGTTAGCTGATTTGGCTGTACCATCATATGTTACCGGAGAATTGGTCACAGATAAAGTGGGCGTCGCTTTGTCAATCACAAAATTACCTACTGAAAGACCGGTAAGGCTATTATAATTGACTGCATCTGTCGGAACAAAATCTGCTGTTACGGCATAAGTGTTTGCTGAGATCTGGCTCGCTGCGCCACCTGTAAGAATGTTACTGACCGAACCAGGCACTGAACTCGTTGTAATACCAACTGTTGCAGCTTTGGCCGTACCATCATAAGTTAGGGTTGAGTTATTCACCGCCAGCGTGGCTGTTGGTGTGGCTTTGTTGATAGTAAATGTATAATCGGCTGATGAAGCTGCAAGGTAGTTTATACCTGCTGTTGAGCTTGCTACCACTTTATAACTGCCTGCATTGGCAGGTGCTGTACTCGATGAATAGGGTGTACCACTTGTATTGGTATATAACAACGAAGTTGTGCCATCGCCATTATAAGCGATCGTAGCAGGACCCTGTGAACTTCCATTGTAGGTAAATGCCTGTGTTCCCGATACGCTGATCGTTGGTGTGGCTTTGTCAATGGTAAATGTATAGTCAGCGGAAGATGCTGCAAGATAGTTTGTACCTTCTGTTGTGCTTGCTACTACTTTATAACTGCCTGCATTGGTAGGTGCTGTACTCGATGAATAGGCTGTGCCACTTGTATTGGTATATAACAACGAAGTTGTGCCATCGCCATTATAAGTGATCGTAGCAGAACCCTGTGAACTTCCATTGTAGGTAAATACCTGTGTACCAGATACGCTGATTGTTGGAGCGGCTTTGTCAATGGTAAAAGCTGCTGCACTTGAACTTGCCGGTTTGTAAAAACCATCTGTACTAGCGGCAACTGTTGCCTTTACAATATAAGTACCAGCATTTGTTGGGCGAGTTGCACTTGCTTCGTATGTTGTACCGCCCATGCCTGAATAACTAAAAGTATAACTTGTGCCAGTTCCAGTATTGGTGGCTGAATTTGGCCCTTGAGCAGAACCATTATAGGTATAAGTACCAACTGTTGGGGTTACGGTTGGAGTTGTTCTTGTATCTGTTGTTACACCCACAGTGCCATTCGTAGCATCAAAATAAGTATTATTCCTGTATGTTGCTACAGAAGAAGTTGACCCCCAAGAAGCAACACCTGCTGCTGTTCCTAAACCTCCAAGTGTCAGACTACCCACAGAAATACTTAATCCAGTAACTATACTTGCTTTAGCCGATCCTGTTGGTGCAATACTTAAATTACCTGTAACAGCAGTTCCTGCAATGATTGTTTTATATCCACTACCTGAAAGTATGAGATTATGGTAATCTTCTCCTCTTACACTTTGTGATGAACCATTGTAATTGACTGTTCCGGTGGAAGGTATAAAGGTTGAAGTTGTAAAACTTCCCTTTAAATTTAAGCTGCCCGACCCATTGAAAATTACAGAAGCTGTTGCGGTTCCTTGATTTCCTCCAAGCACAGATGTTCCTGAAATGTCCCCTGATGAACTGACTGTTCCTGATGAATTGATTGCAAGAACTGTACTTCCAGCACCTCCTTGTCCGTTAGTTCTGCTTCCAGGTTGTTGATCAATAGTGCCACATATCAAATTGCCATATACAATTAATGTTGTCGTATTTTTATTCCCATTTCCCATTCCATTGGCACTACCAATAGTAACTTTGCCTGTTCCAGTTCCAACTATAATTGTCATCCCGGAATTAATCGATAAGGTGGTATTATTATTATCACTTGAATTTAATATCTGAATTGAAAGGACTGCAGAATTAGCATCAATATTAACCGATACTCCCGGAGCAATAAAAACGTTATCATTTAGAGTCGGAATTGTTGCAGATCCAGCACTTCCATATTGAGTTGAAGCCCATATTGCACTTGTCCAGTTGCCTGATGCGACTGCGAAACGATCGGCTCCACTCACATTACCCACTCCAACCAGCAACCCTGCGAGCACAATCAGAAAAACCCCTATTTTTTTCGAAACAAGTAAATTTCGCCTCATACGCCTTGAGGTTTACAGTGAGTACCCAAAGCCATAGATGTGGTAACATTGTTGTACAAAACTTTAGAAAAGGATTTTGGTAAGTTTTTAAAAAAGGAAAGTGACAGGAAGATAAACTCAATTACCCAACGCCATTGCCAGTTAACAAAAGAGACCCACAAATAAAAAAAATAAATAGCGTACAATCCCCCCATTACACACGAAGTCTATTATCTCTGCATAAAAGTAATTTTATACAAATGACAGAAAACCGACAACTACCAAAACGGAGGAGTCAAATAGCAAACCTGCTATTCCAATTATCCGCTATTTTCAGGCTTCTGGAAGGCTTGCAAATAAAGGATTTTAAAGTCTTTTTCTATTGGATGATTTTGATGGTATATCCGAGTACATTTATTACATCACCGGCGCGTAGCTTGGCTCTTTTGCGGAATTCAGGCTCTCCGTTACGATAAACCAAACCATCTTCAACCATCAGTTTAGCCTGACCGCCCGACTCGCTGATCCGCATCGACTTCAGCAATTTGATCAGTTCAATGTATTCCTCACCTCGTAACTCGTATGTTTTCATTTTATGGTCGTTTAAAATAATGTTACTACAGCCCCCTTTTCAATTGATCGAGCTCGCTCTTCTGTTTGCCTGGCAACTTGGCCACAACCAATTGATACGAATGATCAATCAGCTCCAGTATCAGCGTTTGACTTAGCGATCCATCCATTGCAACCGTGTTCCAGTGTACTTTATTCATATGGTAACCCGGGCGAATAGCCGGAAACTGCTCGCGCAACTCACTGGCCCTCTCCGGATCACATTTCAAAGCCAGATTCCAGTCACCAACCAGATTAGTTAAAGCAAACATTTTGCCCATCACTTTAAATACCAGGGTTTCTTCATCAAACGGGAACTCTTCGGTAACTCCAGGTTTCCGAACGCAATATTCCCTGAATTCTTCAATATTCATAGCCATGCGATTATTGTATTACAAACATACGGAAATGAAGACAAATTTACCTCTACTCATCAATCAGTCGCACGCCATGAAGTAATTTGTTGACCCAATTACCATTTTGTTCGAAATAAAACCTCCAAATCTTAAGAAATTAAAATATTTATTGATGAAGATTTCAGTTAAAGAATAACGTAAATAGTCTTTATGTAGCTTTGCAGGTCAATTTAAACGTAAGATTTTAATAATCAGTAGGTATGCCGGGCAAAGGTCAACATTCAGCATTAAGCAAAGTCACATTTGCGGGATTATTGATAACCATAGGAATTGTTTTTGGAGATATTGGCACCAGCCCGCTGTACGTGGTAAAAGCAATTATTTCGGGTGCCGAACATTTCGATAAACTACTGATTTATGGGTCGATATCCTGCGTATTCTGGACCCTTACCCTTCAAACCACTTTTAAATATGTGGTAATTACCCTTAGGGCCGACAACCACGGAGAAGGTGGAATATTTGCACTTTTTGCCCTGATGCGAAAAAAGTCATCGTGGGCGGCGGTTCTCACAATGATTGGAGGTGGCGCTCTTTTGGCCGATGGTGTAATCACGCCATCCATTACGGTTACCTCATCAATCGAAGGTTTACAATTAATGAATCCGGCAATCAGCGTACTTCCGGTGGTTCTTATCATTATTACCGCACTCTTCTTCGTTCAGCAGTTTGGCACCAACCTTATCGGAAGGTCGTTTGGTCCTATCATGGTCATTTGGTTTAGTATGCTGGCGGTTCTGGGGTCGATTCAGTTGGCTTCTCATCCTGAAATTTTAAGTGCTCTGAATCCATATTACGCGTATAACTTCCTTGTAAATTACCCAAATGGCTTTATTTTACTTGGGGCAGTATTCCTTTGTACAACCGGAGCCGAGGCTTTATATTCCGATCTGGGGCATTGCGGAATCAAGAATATCCGTGTCTCATGGTTTTTTGTAAAGCTAAGTCTTGTTTTGAACTACCTGGGACAAGGAGCCTGGTTAATGAACCATCCTGAGCCAGTAGCCGATTTAAATCCATTTTATGCGATTATGCCTTCCTGGTTCCTTTTGCCCGGTGTATTTATATCAACGGCTGCCGCAGTAATTGCCAGTCAGGCATTAATAACCGGTTCATACACACTTATCAGCGAGGCTGTATCGTTAAATTTCTGGCCAAAAATTAAAATACTGCATCCCACATTAATAAAGGGTCAGGTTTACATTCCTTTTGTAAACTGGCTTTTATGGGTTTCATGCTGTTTTGTGGTTTTGTTTTTCAGGGAATCGTCGAACATGGAAGCGGCTTACGGTTTGTCGATTACCATTACCATGATCATGACTTCCATGCTTCTGCTCCATTATCTTCGTCAGAAAGAAGTCAACATGGTGTTCCTTGTTATTTTGGGTAGTTTGTTTGGGACCATCGAAGGTTCGTTCCTCATTGCCAATCTGCACAAATTCAAGAATGGTGGTTGGTTTTCAATAGCACTGGCCTGTTTGTTTTTGCTGGTTATGCTGGGCTGGTATTTTGGTCGTCGTATTAAAAACCGCCACATTAGTTTCTCGAACGTAAACAAGTACCTGCATTTGTTCGAAGACCTAAGTAACGACAAAACAATTCCACAGATTGCCACCAATCTGGTTTATATCATCAAGGCCAATCATTTACATCAGATCGAATCCAAAATCATGTATTCGATTTTCAACAAGCAGCCCAAACGGGCCAAAACATACTGGCTACTGCACGTCAACATTGTTGATGAACCGGATACATTCAGCTACGAGGTCACCCAGTTTATTCCCGGCGTTCTGATCCGCATTGACTTCCATCTTGGGTTCAAAATCGAGCCACGTATCAACCTCTTCTTTAAAGAAGTACTGAAAGATATGGTTGCTGCTGGCGAGATAAAGCTTTGCAGCTCGTACGAATCGCTGAAGAAACATCATCTTCCGGCCGACTTTCTGTTTGTGAATCTCGATCGGGTAATGACTCAGGACTATAAACTATCGCCCTGGGAAACCATGGTTATGGGGCTACATGCCTTCACCCGGATCATCAGTATCAACGATGTGAAATCATTCGGATTGGATACAAGCAGTGTTATCGAAGAAAAAGTTCCGATTGCTGTTGAGCGACCGTTAAGCAGGAAGATAACCCGGATTTGAGATCATCACACATCATCAGGCTGTAAAAATCGCGGTATCAAAGGTTTTGCTTATTCGAAGAACAAAAATTAGCATTTAAGCTTCTTTCAGGAGGAAAATGTATTGGGTCTTTGTGTAACTTTGGCATTCTCTTAAGTTACTAATACATTTCTAACAGCTTGATATGCCTGAAAATAAGCATAATTCTGCATTTAGCAAGGTAACCTTTACCAGCCTGTTGATCACGATAGGTATTGTTTTTGGCGACATCGGAACCAGCCCTTTGTATGTGGTAAAGGCCATTATAACCGGAGCCGAACAGTTCGACAAACTGTTGATTTATGGTTCTATTTCGTGTGTTTTCTGGACACTCACGCTGCAAACTACTTTTAAATATGTCCTTATCACTTTAAGGGCTGATAATCATGGCGAAGGCGGAATATTTGCTCTTTTTGCCTTAACCAAGAAAAAATCGATTTGGGCTGCCATACTTACAATGGTAGGTGGAAGTGCCCTGTTGGCCGATGGCGTAATAACTCCATCAATCACAGTAACTTCAGCAATCGAGGGACTTCGTCTTGTTAATCCCGAAATTCCGGTAATCCCGGTAGTTCTCATCATTATCTCCGTTCTGTTCTTTATTCAGCAGTTCGGAACCAGTTTTATCGGGAAATCGTTCGGCCCCATGATGGTAATTTGGTTCTGTACACTCTCGGTATTGGGGTTCAATCAAATAGTAACTTATCCTGAAATTATTCAGGCCGTGAACCCGATGTATGCTTACGATTTCCTTGCGCAGCATCCTAAAGGATTTATACTTCTTGGTGCAGTATTTCTTTGTACCACCGGAGCCGATACCTTATATTCGGACCTGGGGCATTGCGGAATCAAAAACATACGTATAACCTGGATCTTCGTAAAAAGTGCTCTTTTGCTGAATTATTTCGGACAGGGAGCCTGGCTTATGACCCATCCGCAACCAGTACACGAGTTGAATCCCTTTTTTGCGATTATGCCCTCGTGGTTCCTTTTTCCCGGAATCTTACTCGCCACCTCGGCTTCAATCATTGCAAGCCAGGGCTTAATTACAGGTTCATACACGCTGGTTAGCGAAGCTGTTTCGCTTAACTGCTGGCCCAAAATTAAAGTACTGCATCCAACAACTATCAAGGGACAAGTTTATATCCCGTTTGTGAATTGGGTTCTGTGGATATCGGTATGTTTTGTGGTTATGTTTTTCAACGAATCGGCGAAAATGGAAGCCGCTTATGGTCTATCGATTACCATTACCATGATGATGACCTCCATGTTACTCATCCATTACCTGCATCAAAAAAATATAAATATTTTCCTGCTGGCATTTTTGTCAACACTTTTTGCTGTAGTGGAAGGTACATTCCTGGTTGCAAACCTGCATAAATTCAAGGATGGAGGTTGGTTCTCGGTAGTTCTCGCTTTTGCTTTTCTGCTGATTATGCTCGGCTGGTTCTTCGGGCGCCGTATTAAAAACAGGCACATTAGTTTTGTAAATGTGAATAAATACCTTCACCTGTTCGAGGATTTGAGCAAAGACAAAACGATCCCGCAGATGGCAACCAACCTGGTTTACATTATAAAGGCCAACGAGATTCACCAAATCGAATCCAAAATCATGTATTCGATTTTCAATAAACAGCCGAAACGAGCCAAAACCTATTGGTTACTGCATGTTGATACTGTTGACGAACCAGATACATTCAGTTACGAAGTCAATCAAATTATTCCCGGAACGCTGGTCAGGGTCGATTTTCATCTCGGGTTTAAAATAGAACCACGTATCAATCTGTATTTCAAGGAAGTGTTGAAAGATCTGGTTTCTGCTGGCGAAATTAAACTTTGCAGTTCGTACGAATCGCTGAAGAAGCACCATTTACCGCCTGACTTCATGTTTGTTAACCTCGACCGCGTCATGTCGCGCGACTATAGCCTGTCGCCCTGGGAAACAATCATTATGGGACTTCACAGCTTTAGCCGCCTGCTTAGCATAAACGATGTAAAAGCACTTGGACTCGACTCAAGTTCGGTGATTGAAGAAAAAGTGCCTATTTCGGTTGAACGCCCGTTAACCCGGAAAATCAAGCGAATTGGATAACGGGGAAAAGTTGTCAGTTTAAGTTAATAAACTGACAACTGAGACTGAAAACTGATTACTTTTTCTCTGGCAACAAGTTAGCCACTACACGAACAAGCAAAATCAGAATAATAACGTAAACTGCCGGATTGAATTGCTGACCAATCAGAAACGAAAGCAGTAAAAGTGCGCCCATGAGCCAGAAATATAAGCGGGTTTTAGGTCTCCACTTTTTTACGCTCCATGCAAAGGCAAAAAATAAATTCAGCGGAAAAGCCCAAAGCAAATTATAATTGGGGCTCATGGCCGGATGCTCCGAAAACAGGGTAAACCATCCAATAATCAGTCCGGCTAAACCGGTAATACCCAGCAACGAATAATCGAGCCAATCGGTATTCTTTTTCCGGAGAAATCCCCAAACAGTGATGGCTGCAACAACAAGAAACACTATTCCGAAAACAACAGCAGGCCAGGGCAAATCAGTGTTTTGCTTCGAATTCGGATATTCGAGTAAAGTTTTGGTTTCGACCACCAAAGGCTGTTGTTTCCCATCAATAGTTATCTGTGCATTTGCAAACTGATCTTTCAGGTAATCAGGCAAAAACATTTGTCCGTAAGATGAAACCGTTTCTTCAGCCTTTTTTCCAACCAACAGGTCAATTCCCAAATCGATCCAGCGAAATGAGTGATGGTATTGTTTGATCAGCTGGCGATAACTTTCGGTTGTCGGATGATCAGTAAATTTGATCGGATTGCCCGAATTACGTTCAATCATATCGCGAACTCGGGTGGCACAGTTATCCATGAAAAAATTGTATCGGTACACCCTGTTTTCAAGCTTGGCATTTTCGGCTAAAGCCTGAAAAAGCTTATTTTTTCCTTCAGTAGTGAGATTCAAAACCTGTTCGTAAACGCTCCTTTTCTCTTCCTCATATTGAGGCAGCCAACTCCTGAAACGTTCGCCGAGCATCATGTAATCAGTCTGTCCTTTAGCAAAACGGTAAAAGAAATTGGGTTGATCGAAACTAAATACACCATAATTAAACACCGCATTAATTCCACTGGCGGGATCTGTTACGTGAATGGCGGTGTGCCCATACATCGAATAAACCTCTTCGCCGGGATTGCAGGTCAAAATACTGATAGTGGCGTCAGGGCTGAGTTGCTGCCCTTTTACGTTTACCTGAAATATCAATGAGAGTAAAACAATCAGAAGAAAATTACGCGTTGGCATGATTTAAATTTTTGGTTCAAATATAGAGGTTTTGCAGTTACGGAAATGAAAGAATCGTTGCAAGCGAAGGAAATGAAACCCGGCATAATCGACTACACTCATTATTTAGACAGAATAAAAATAGCAAGTCTGCTCAAAATTTGATAATATTGTCCCCTTGATTTAAATAACGATATATATGGGATGCAGCGGATGCAACGCTAAACGAGATCTTGACAGGCCAGCAATGCTTACTGTTTACGACTGGCTAAACGATATACCTGATACTACTGACGAATCGAATATTGTAGAAATCAGGTTCAAAGGAACCCGAAAAGAATTCTTCTTGAACGAAGACAGGCTTCCCCTGAAACGGGACGAACTTGTCGTTGTTTCATGTTCGCCGGGGCACGATGTTGGTGCAGTTTCGCTTACCGGAAAACTAGCCGAACTTCAGTTTAAACGAAAAGTGAAAAAGCCCGACCGGTACGAATGGAATAAGATTTACCGAAAAGCCACTCCTGCCGACGTAATTAAATGGGAAGAAGCTAAAGCCCGCGAACAAAAAGTGATGATCAGGGCCCGCCAGATTGCCAAAGAGCTGAAGCTGGATATGAAAATTGGCGACGTGGAATTTCGTGGCGACAACAACAAAGCCATTTTCTACTATATTGCCGACGACCGGGTGGATTTCCGTGAGCTCATTAAACTTTACGCGAAGGAATTTGCCATCAAAATTGAGATGAAACAAATTGGTGCCCGGCAGGAAGCTGGCCGCATTGGCGGAATTGGCTCGTGCGGACGTGCACTGTGCTGCTCAACCTGGCGTACCGATTTTTCGAGCGTAACTTCCGATGCCGCCATTAAGCAGGGCCTTTCGCCCAATGCCGAAAAAATGGCCGGTCGCTGCGGCAAGCTCAAATGCTGCCTCACCTACGAACTCGATCATTACCTGGAAGCTCTCGAAGATTTTCCGAATGAATTGCTGGCCATCGAAACCGAAAAAGGACTGGCACGCCATTTCAAAACCGATATCCTTCAGAAAAAGGTTTGGTACAGCTATTCTCAGTCGGACGGCGGACGTATTTTCGTGCTCGATCTGGAAGATGTGAAGAAA
Organism: Prolixibacteraceae bacterium; assembly: GCA_963678915.1. Classification (GTDB taxonomy): domain Bacteria; phylum Bacteroidota; class Bacteroidia; order Bacteroidales; family Prolixibacteraceae; genus Aquipluma. Next base: position 3,042,360 of record OY787458.1, on the reverse strand, counting down.
TTTCTAAACATGAACAAACGCGGACAAAAACCGTCATTTGAAGGATACAACGAGCCGGAAGCAAAGAAGGAAAACATGATGAATGTGGGAGAGCTCGATCAAAAGCTTTTCACCAAACCAAATAAGGACAAAAAACGCAGAGACCGCAATCGTCGCGGGCCATCGAATAATCGTCCACAAGGCGAAAAACCCGAAGTTCACAAACAGAACGAGGTTCGGGCTCAGGAAAACCATGTTCAGGAGAACGCACCTCAGCCAAATAGGCCTAACGAAAACCGTGGAGGAGGTAATAACCCGAACAGGAACCGAAATCACCGGAACCGACCGAAAGGACCGAAACCTGAAACAAGGGAACAATAGACACCCAATATAGAAAGACAGCCTCATGATTCATTATCGTGAGGCTGTTCTGTTTTTTAAAGTTTGTATCTGAACCCAAAAACGGGCAACTCGCCCTGCATAAAATTCAGATCTTCCGACCGCCGAAATCCGATGCGTTCATACATTTCCCAGGCAGTTTGCATGGCCTTGGTGGTATGAATAATTACCTGCAAATTTTGCTTCTCCTTTGCCCGCCGGATGCACTCCATGGTCAGCAATTTACCAACTCCTTTCCCGCGAAAAGCAGGATCGACACCCAGCAAACGGAATCCTGAAGCATTCTGCTCCAATGTAGCCGTTCCTCCTGAACCATAATATTGCATATCGCTGAAATAAACCACACTGCCGGCAATTTCTCCATTGGCGGTAACGGCAACCAAAAGTTCAGTCTCTGGTTTCCGGGTCAATTCGCCAATATTGGCAAGCATTTTATAGTATTCAGGCTGCTCTGTTTCTTTCGGAAAACCGTCCAGCTGCGAATATACCACAACCAGTTTACGGCCAATTTCTACAAATTCGTCAGGGAAAGCATTTCTTACAGTAAATTCCTCGTTCATGGTTGAGTTCAGTTTAATTTGCCAACAAACTTATAAAAGCAAACGAACTTGTTGCTTCTAAACACCAAAAAGTAGGATTATAACTTTCAGCAACATGGAGTCCCATACTTCCATAAAAAAAACAAATTATTATAGTATGAATGTGCGAAAGCGAAGTTTTTCGGAATAATGTTTCAGCAAATTGTAGTTCAAATTAGGATCATGCTGAGGTTATATTTGTTGCAGATTTTCTCCAGACTGGCCACATCCTTAGCCATCGCCAGTAAAAAACCACCACCACCCGATCCCAACAACTTGATGTAAACCTTGCTGCACAGCGCATGCGAAATAATACGGTGAAAACCAACCGGAATCATTTCGTGAAAATGATAAACCTGAAAACGAACCAATTGCTCAAGATTCAGGAAAAAACCAGCTTCATCGCCCTGTAAAAGTGATTCGATGCAGCCATTGTTTGCCGGAATAAACTGGTTCTGGAAAGCCTGTTCAAACTCCGGGAGGTTAAACAGATCGATAAAATGCTGTACCAACGGACCAGTAGCTCCGGTCGTATGCGTATCAATTAATGCCATAGCGATACCGACCTCATTGTAATTGAAATCAACCGGAACAATTTGCTTCTGCGAATTAATCTGTAATGGTTTGTTCAAATACGAAATCAACGGATCGAGTCCCGAACTGCGGCCATGAAAATAGCTTTCGAGTATCGCAAAATTGGCTTTCAGAATTTCAGGCGAAAGATTATTTCCCATTTCGGCCGGAAAAGCATATTTACTGAAAAGCGCTGCAATCAATGCTCCTGAACTGCCCAAACCGTATTGCTGCGGGATGTTTGAATCAAAGTACAAGCCTTTCTCCAAATCCGACTCCAACTGATCCAAATCGAGCGGGAAATGCAAATTTTGTTCAGATCCTTTTATCTTCAGGTGAGTTACCAATCTACGAATTTCGTCGGTACTGGCATTGTGTTGCCCTTCTGTATCAAATGCCAGCCGGCCATTGAACATCGAAAAAGGTGCGGCTAAAGCCATCGCTCCAAACATGAGGCCATATTCGCCAAAGAGCAAAAATTTTGAATTAAATGTTTTTCCAAATTCCATGTTCCAAATTTTTGTTGCTGGTTACGAGATACCGGTTACGGTTTTGTCCAATTCGTAACAACAAGTTCTTTAAATCCATCAGTCCTTCAATCCATCAGTAAGTCGATTCGGTCCGCCGCCAATCCTGTCATCCATCCATGCACCATTCTCGCAATACGGAAGCAATTCGCGCTCGATAAAGGCTTTCACGTCCAGTTCGTTCTCCTGAAAGTAAAGCAGGTGGATATTTGGCCCGGCATCGATGGTGAAACAAACCGGAATCTGCGCCTTCTCCCGAAAACGACGAATACGGTTAATCAGTTCCAGACTATTCGGTTTTAGGAGGATAAACGATGGATTCGAGGTCATCATCATCGCGTGCAAACTCAGTGCTTCAGTTTCGGTCACCTCAATAAATTTCGACAAATCGCCCGTCAGCAAAGCCAGATAAAGCTCATTTACATTTTCGTAAGCCTGTGCAATACGCGACCGCTGAAAAAAATGATTGTCCATCAACCGGTGTCCCGCCGAGCTCGAAACCTGTTTTGTTCCGGAATCAACCATCAGGATGGCGTCCCGAAGTCCACCAAATACCGGATGAATGCCTGTTGAAAGCGAAATGGCATATTCGTCGCTACCCGACTCGAATAACTGAGTTTGGCCCCATAGCGTAAATCCCGGGTAAACCGAACGGCAGGCACTTCCACTTCCCATTCGTGCCAATTCCGAGGCCTCCTTCCAAAAATCAGGCGTGCCTGCATCTTTTTCCGACATCGCAAAATCGAGTTCGGTCAGGCACAGCGCCAGCGCTCCAAACGACGAGGCTGACGAGGCAATTCCGGCCGAATGCGGGAAGCTGTTCCGGCTGTGAATCGTAAAATTGTATTTGCTTATCCAGGGTAATTTCCCCGAAAGGTGTTCAAGGTATTTCTCGATCCGCTCACCAAACGGACTGCTCGTTCCTTCGAAATAAAAAGCTACTTTTTGATCGCCGTCTTTGTGCAGCTCAACCGATGTTTCGGTAAAGGCATTCTGTAGCACAAAACTAAGCGATGGGTTCATGGGCTTCTGGAAATCGCGTTTCCCCCAATATTTCACCAGCGCAATATTCGACGGGCACCGCCAGGCGCTTCGGTGAATGTGTTTTGAATTTCCGGACATGATTATTGCCGTTTTAAAATCAGATCATTCCATTTAAACACCGTCATCAGGCCTTTGTTTTCAAAATATTTCCTGACTTCCTCAAATGTCCATTTATTGGTCGATACCAGGAAAAAATCGCCTCCCCAGGCTCCCAAAGACTTCACTTCTCCCTTAAAATCGGCAAAAAGTTCAGGCTTAATGGCTATCCGATCAATCAGCTTACTGATAAGTGCTTCGTGCATCCTGATCAGCAGATTAAACTCATTCTGATCCCGACAGCGCAAGAATTCATTCGTCAACAACGAAACCTCCACAACCAGTTGTTCAGAAACCTTCTTTTCCTTCAGGAAAGCGCTTACTTCAGTTGCAGTCCGCTTTTTTCGGCCTGAATAAATCAGAAAAAGCTGGTCGGCAAACGGAAAATCCAAGGTGGCGGGTTCAATTGTTTTATTACGAACATACATTATCGGGCCATTAGCCGTGGCACAAGCCACATCGAAGCCCGAACCATTGAAAACCAGTTCATTCAACCGAAACGGATCGACACCCGACCATTGTGCAAGCAAACTAACCAGCGTACTGCTGCTTCCCAAACCCCACTCAGGATTGGATTCCAGCGTAGTTTCGAAACTTGTTCCAGCCAATGGACGAAAATCTGGATTTAAGGTTTTAATAGTTTTGAAAATCTGGCTAAGTACTTCGGATTTTTCAGCATGGTCAGTATTCTGAACCGAAAAGTCGTGTGGATTTAGTTCGCACGAAAACCAAAGCTGATTATTGTAGAAAGCCTGCCAATGAAGCGATTCAGAGTTATTCTGAATGGAAACGGCCATTTGCTGCCCCACATTCAGTGGTACAGCGATAGCCTTTGCCCCGTGAAGAACCAAATATTCTCCGGTGAGCAGCAATTTGCCGTTGGCATGATATGTAGAAGATAAAGACAATAGAATTTAGATGTTAGATGTTAGATCAAAAAAACGTCCAATATTGAACAACCAATATCCAATAAATGCTGCCATCACTTGGAATTTGGAATTTGAAACTTGAAACTCTTCCAATATTCTTCCACTCCAGAGAACGACACCGTTTTATCCTGAAAATATGCCTGAATTTCACCTCGTTTTTCTTCCGGAATTTGCAACTGATTCATGATGTTGCTTAGGTGCATTTTCATGTGGCCTTTTTGGATGCCGACTGAAATCAGCGCTTTCACCGCCGCAAAATTCGATGCCAATCCGGCAACCGCCAGATACATCATCAACTCTTTTGCCGACGGATTGTCCAAAATTTTCATTGCCAGTTTGGCCATTGGATGCACTGCGGTTACGCCGCCAACCACGCCAACCGCCAAAGCCAGTTCGATGCTGAACCGGAATTTACCGTCCTGAATTTGCACGTCAGTTAATCCGGAATACTGGCCGTTCCGCGAAGCAAAAGCATGACCGCAAGCTTCAATCGCTCTGAAGTCGTTGCCGGTAGCTACCGCCAGCGCGTCGATACCATTGAAAATACCTTTGTTGTGCGTAACGGCCCGCGAAACATCGAGTTGCGAAATGCGAACTGCCTGCTCAAAACGATGGGCAAAAGCATCACATTCAGCATCTGTTTTGCCATCGAGCAGTTCCGACACCGGGCATTCCACCCAAACATGAACCCTGCCTTCCGGCGTGTAATTCGACAAAATGGCCATGATAATTTCGCATTCGCGTTGTCCGGTAGAGACTTTTGAACTTGTTTGAAAGAATTCATGAAGGCTCTTTCCGAATTGCTCCAGACACGAATTGATGAAATTGGCGCCCATGGCATCGCAGGTTTCAAACGAAGCATCGAGCTGATAATAATTGGGCAGAATCTGGGGCAAAACTTTCAGTTCGATTCCGGTGATTCCACCGCCTCGCTCCTCCATTTTGGTCGTCAGAAAAGCACTTTCGGCTAACAACTTCAACTGAATTTCGGGGAAAAGCGATTGCAGGTATTCCGAATTTCCGTTCCAGCGAAAATGAACCTGGCCTTTCTTTTCAGTGCCCAAAACTTCAGCATGAAAACCACCCCGCCTGGCCCAAAAACCTGCCGCATTACTCAAAGCCGCTACCACCGAGCTTTCTTCGGAAACCAGCGGAAAGAACAGGTTTTTACCGTTCACCACAAAATTGGGAGCTACGGAGAATGGAGAATGGAAACTGGAGACCGGATTCTCGCTTAAATCGTCGATAATTTTCTGAACCGATTCGTCGGCAACTTCGCACGATTTCAGGAAAATTCCCAGCGAGGTATCGAAGCCGTATTTATTGATGAGCGCGTCGATGCGCTGTTCTTTGTTGTATTTCGAAAATCCTTGTATGATGGAGTTATCCATGATAATCGGGATTGATTTTCAGGTAGGCTTTGGCCAGACTCAGCATCTGAATTTGTGTTTGCAGGAACTGCTGGAGCGATTCGTAGCTTTCGGCGGCGTGTTTCAAAACGGCCGACGCCATGCCAAAAACGGCTGGCAATTCGCTTTTCGAGGTCAGGTAATAACCATCGAGCGCGTTTTGGATACCTCCTGAAATGATCAGTTGACGGCAGGCCGGTGCCGGATTTTCCTTCAGGATTTGATTAACGGAGTTAACCATTTGCCCGGCTGACTGCCCAACAAAAGCAAACGGCAGGCTGGCTTCGATTTTCAGTGGATCGTTTCGCAGCATTTCCAGTTTCGAAAAATTGGTTCCGCCGTAAGCACCAAATTCAATGGCTTCCAGCGGAAGCTGCATCAGTTGCCGCAAACTTTCGGGGCCAAATCCTTGCCCAACTTCTTTCACAATCACTTTTATATCGAGCGAATCGAGCAATTGCCGGATGGTTTCGATGGGTGCTTGTCTCAAACGGTTGCCTTCAGGCTGAAACCATTCCTGCATCGGATTTACGTGCACAATCAGTCCGTCGGCGCGCAAGTCAGTCACCAAACGAACAATGGCATCCACATTCTCCGAAAAGAGCAATTCTTCAACCTGTGCAATTCCGAGATTCGCCCAAAACGGCTGGTCACCAAGGACATCTCGGAAATCGAAATCGGCCCAATCGGTTTTGTCGAACAAAATTTTCCGGCACGAACCGAGTCCCATTCCTAGGCCAAATTCGCGACAAGCGCGGGCAATGTTGCCGTTTATGGTTCGGGCAACTCCGGTTCCGCCGGTCATGCTCGAAACCCAGATGGGCGTGCGCATGGTTTTGCCCAGAAAAGGAATGCTCAAATCAGTATTTTCGGGATGCGCCGAAAGCATGGGTTCGTAAATAAAACGAAGATCCTGCTCGTCGAGGCGGGTTTGCGATTTCAGTGCCAGGTTGATATGTTCGGATTTGCGGTCAGTTTGCATGATTCGTTTATTGTCTTTGAATTACCTTACATATTCATACTTTTTATATCGCCCCCACAAATAAAGGAGTTTATCCAAATGGAACGGACTCATATTAACTAAGTCTGCTAGTTCCTGAGAAAGCACAAAATGTTCTTTGTCACTCATTTTTTTACAGGAATCATAACCAATTAAGGTTGGAAATTCTTTTTTAAAATGATGATCTACCTTTACAAATTTCTCAAACCCAATGTTTTTAATAAAATCACAGATTAAATTTGGACCAACATTATAAATATCCTTTTTAAAATCAATAACATATGCCCAAATTTCATTTCCAGATTTTTCACTAATTGCATCCAATTCTCTATAAAAGTTATTTAACCCATTAACAAGTCGTCTTGACATTTCTTGTGACCCATTAATAATTACAGAAATGATTCTATCCTCTGGGATATTTGACTTCAAATTATATTTACGTTCCTTTTGTATATTCTGGGCTATTTCATATAGTTTATTGGGATCCCAGTTTTTATTGTCCAAAAAATCATAACAGGAAAAAGTTGTCTGTAAACACAATGGCAAAATATTTTGGTCTGGAATTTTCCCAATCTTTGATTTTAAGAAATTTCTCAGTACAGAATATGAAAAGCAACTTGTAAAGAATACCTTCATTAAATGAGCTATATCTTCTGGTCGTTGAGGCGAGTCTCCTTTTTCAAAAAGAGAAGTAATGTCGTTCCTTTCTCCAGAATCCATATTTATATAATCATCTTTTGAGAAGTCTATAAGAAGATTCTTTCTTCTGATTAGTTCATTATGAATACGGTCTATTTCGACAAGATTAATTTCCATAGTATTCATTTTAATCTATTCTTATTATTAAATAAAACAAATTTAAATGAATAATATCAGATTTTCCTTTATTCCCTGAGAATATTCCTCGAAATCACCATGCGCAAGATTTCCGAAGTTCCTTCTCCAATTTGCAGCAAGCGCTGGTCGCGGTAGAAGCGCTCAATCGGCCATTCACGGTTTTTGAACAGTCCGGCGCCACCCAAAATTTGCACGGCTTCGTCGGCCACTTCGCGGGCAATTTCAGCAGCGTACAATTTGGCCATGGCGGCCTGTTGCGCAAACGGATGTCCGTTATCTTTTAGCCAGCAGGCGTTGTATAAGGTGTTTCGGGCATTCTCGATTTTCAGCGCCATGTCGGCCAGTTTGTAGGCAATCACCTGAAATTCGGAGAGCGACTTGCCAAATTGCTTGCGCTGTTTGGCGTATCCTTTGGCAATTTCGTAAGCGCCCTGAGCCAATCCCAGCCCAATAGCCGCAATCGACAAACGGCCTGAATCAAGCGTTTTCAGCATAATTTTGAAACCATAGCCGCGCTCGCCCAACTGGTTTTCAACCGGCACCCGGCAATCGTTGAAATAAAGAATGCCATTGTCGGCAGCGCGCCAAACGAGCTTGGTTTTCATGGTTTCACGGACAAAACCTTCGCGTTCCTTTTCGATCAGGATAGCGGTAAATTCTTTGCGGCCGTCTTTGTCGCCGGTAATCGCCAGCGTGGTCATTCCGGCCGAAATTTCCGAAGTCCCGTTGGTGATGTACTTTTTTGAGCCATTCACCACAAACTTGTCGCCCTCAATCTGAGCAGTGGTTTCAACGCCCTGCGCATCCGATCCGGCATTTTCTTCAGTCAGGCCAAACGCCCAAAGCTGTTCGCCGGTGCAAAACGCCGGAAGAAATTTCGCCTTCTGTTCTTGGCTGCCAAATTCGACGATTGGCCCAACGCCCAGCGAGTTGTGCGCCGCCAGCGTGGCCGCCATCGAACTGTCGATGCGTGCCATTTCCTCAATGGCAATCACATACGAAAGGTAATCCGCCCCCTGACCGCCAAATTCAACCGGAGCAGTCATGCCCAGCACGCCCAGTTTGCCCATTTCGCGCACGAGCTCAACCGGAAAAATCTCTTTTTCGTCGTAATAGTCGATCACGGGTTTTATGACAGTTTCGGCAAATTGCCGCACCTTCGCCCTGATCTGGTGATGTTTTTCTTGTAGTAATGCGTTCATCTTATGTAGTTCCAATTTTGTATCAAATGAATGTTGCGAGGTCCGGGTTTCGGGTTACGGGCAGAACCCGCAACATGCAACTCGTAACTCGCATCAATTTTCTTCCAACTCAATCAGCACCTGCTTTTCGGCCACAGTTTCGCCGGTTTTCACGTGTATTTTCCTGATTCGGGCCTGCGTTGGCGACAGCACATGAATCTCGGTTTTCATCGATTCCAGTGTCAACAGTGTTTGCCCCTTCGACACAGCTTCGCCAACCGTTGCATTCAAATGCAACACCTTTCCAAACAAATCGGCGCAAATAAGGTTTTGAAAATTCTGATAAATACCGGATTTTTTTGTCTGAATCTGCACCTGCGACAACACCGAATTACTTCTCGCGGCAAACGAAAATCCCTGAAAATGAACAATGGTTTCAGCAGCTTTTTCGACAACATGAAACCGCTCCAATGTCCCGTCAACCATCAAATCCAGAAGATTTTGCCCCCGATTGATAACCTCAACGTCAAAGCTTTTATCCTGAATTTCAACTTTCAATTTTTCCTGAATCCTGAATGAAACCGGAATAATTGTCTGCTCAACCTCAACCTGAATTTGGGAAAGTTGCCGCCAGTAGCCCAACTGATTCCAAACAGAGCTACCAGCGCGTTCGGGCTTAAAAAAATCATGCGCAACAAAAGCAACGACGAGTTTATTCCTGTCGATTCGCTGTTTTCGCTCCTGAATCCGGCGATTGATTTCGTCCAGATTTTCGTCGATGTATTTGGTGTAAATCTGATTGTTACGGAATGTTTTGCTTCCTGCCAGTTCAGCCAAAAACGGCAAATTGGTTTTAATTCCTGAAAGTGTTGTCTCCTGCAAAACCTCCTGAAAATGGGAAATCGCTTCTTCCCGGCTGGCTCCTGAAACCACAATCTTTGCCAGCAGCGAATCGTATTCGGACGAAACAGTCAAACCTTCGCGCACAAAAGTTTCTAACCGTAAATACTCGCGTTCAGGAGTTCGGAACAAATCCAACTTCCCGGCCGACGGCTGAAATTGATGCTCTAAATCCTCAGCACACAAGCGGCCCTCAATGGCATGTCCGATGATCTGAATTTGCTCCTGTTTCATCGCCAGCGGATTTCCGGCAGCCACCACCAATTGCATCGAAACCAGATCGTTCCCGGTGATCATTTCGGTAACCGGATGCTCCACCTGGATGCGGGTATTCATTTCCAGGAAATAGAACTGTGCGTTTTCGTCGAGCAAAAACTCGATGGTTCCGGCATTCCGGTAATTCATCGAACGGGCAATTTGCACGGCTGTTGAAGTCAGTTTTTCCCGAAGTCCGACACTTACAGATGGCGAAGGCGCTTCTTCAATAATCTTCTGAAAACGACGCTGCAACGAGCATTCCCGCTCAAAAAAATGCAGCACATTCCCGAAGTTATCGGCCATCAATTGCACCTCAATATGCCGGGCACGAGGCAAATACTTCTCGACAAACAAATCGCCGTTCCCAAAATATTCCACCGCCTGCCGTTCGGCTTTTTGAAGCGCCGGAAGCAATTCTTCTTCGGTCTGACAAATCAGCATTCCTTTTCCGCCGCCGCCACCCGAAGCTTTCACCATCACCGGAAATTCCATGTCCACAGCGTGTTTCAGCAATTCGTCTTTCGATCCACGGAACGATTTCAGGATGGGAATTTCCAGCGATTCCACGTAGGCCAGCGCACGGTTTTTCTCGCCCATCAGGCGAATATTTTCTGGAGTCGGCCCAACAAAAACCAATCCGGCATCAGCCACTTTTTGAGCAAATCCGGCATTCTCCGACAAAAAACCATAGCCCGGATGAATGGCATCCGCCTTCTTTTCAAGCGCAATACGAATGAGCTTGTCCTGATTCAGGTAAGTTTCGGCGAGCGATTTTCCGGGAAGCAAAACCGCCTCATCGGCCAGCGAAATATGCAGCGAATCAGCATCGTCGGCAGCATAAACGGCCACCGAACGGATGCCATTTTTCTGCGCCGCACGAATGATTCGCACCGCAATTTCGCCCCGGTTGGCGATGAGTATTTTTGAGAATTGCTTCATCCTGAAAACCGATTATTGCGACTGATTACTTTTCCACTTCGGGCTCCGCTTCTCCAGGAAAGCATGAATGCCTTCCTGACCATCGGGCGACAACAAGGCCTTCGCCAAAACTGTCGAGGTATAGGTAGTATCTTCCACGTCAACGTCGCCTGCCACCACTTTGTTAATCAATTGCTTGGCATTTTTTGCCGCGGTTGGCGAGGCCGAATCGAAGCTTGCCAAAAAAATTTTCAATGCCGAATCCAGTTCGCCTGTTTCGCAAACCAAATCCACCAATCCTGCCTGAGCAGCTTCAGGAGCGGTAAACAGGCTCCCGGTTAAAATCCATTTCCGGAGATATTGCAACGAAAGGCGCTTGGAAACAAAAGGCAAAATGGTGGCAGGAAGCAGGCCAAGTTTGACCTCGCTAAACATGAACCGCGCGTTGTTTTCTGCCAGCACAAAATCGCAAACGCCCATCAGTCCGAGCCCGCCGCCAAACACGTTGCCGCGCACGGTAGCAATGGTAATTTGCGGCAACCGAAACCACTGGAGCAACACGTCGGCCAGTTGCTTGTACTGATCGGCATTTTGCTTCAGCGTGCGTTCTTCGGCGCCCGAGAACCAATGCAAATCGGCTCCGCCACAAAATGATTTCCCGTTGCCCGACAGCACCACAAAAAGCAACTCGTCCATGAGCGCCACCTCGTCGAGCACGCTGTGCAATTCCTGAAGCAAGCCCGGAACAATCGTGTTGTGGCGCTCCGGCCGGTTCAAGGTGATCCGCAACAGGTGCGCTTCAAGCTCCACTTCGATGTATTGATAGTCTGTTTTCACTGTATATTTTTGTTCTTTATTTTCTATTATTCCAAAGGAATTAAATGTGTTAGTCACCCCCAATAGAATTGGGGGAAAGACAACTCCCTTTAAGCAGAACCCGAAACGGGTTCAATATTTCTAAACTATAATTTATTGAACCCACTTCGGGGTTCCGGCTTTCTTTGGTTTTGTAACCCCCAGATTCTCTGGAGGTCAATAACATTTTACCACTTCGTGGTAGTTCAAAAGCTCATTTTCTTGCTCCAACTCGTACCCCGAAACCCGCAACTCTTTCTACATCCTGAAAACCCCGTACCTCGGTTCTCCAAACGGTCGGTTCAGCGAAACCGATATCGCCATCGCCAAAACTTTTCGGGTATCGGCCGGATCGATGATGCCATCGTCCCACAAGCGCGACGAGCTGTAGTAAGCCGAGCTCTCTTCGTCAAACTGCTTGAGCAAATCGCCAGACTCGCTGCCAATGGTCTTCAGCACGCCCGACGCCTGCTCGCCGCCCATCACCGAAATGCGCGAGTGCGGCCACATAAACAGGAAATGCGGATCGTAAGCGCGGCCTGCCATGGCGTAATTTCCGGCACCAAACGAGCCACCAATGACGATTGTGAATTTCGGCACGGAAGCATTGGCAACAGCGTTGATCAGCTTCGCACCATCGCGGGCAATGCCGCCATGTTCATATTTTTTTCCGACCACAAAGCCGGTGATGTTTTGCAGAAAAAGCAGCGGAATTTTGCGCTGCACACACAATTGAATAAAATGTGCCCCTTTCAGCGAACTTTCCGAAGTCAAAAAACTGTTGTTCGCCAAAATGCCGACTGGAAATCCCCAAATCCGCGCAAAGCCCGTCACCAGCGACTTTCCATAGTTGGCTTTGAATTCCTGAAACTCGCTGCCATCCACCAGCCGTTCGATAATGGCGTGTGCATTGATCGGCTTTCTCAGATCGGTTGACAAAAAACCGTATAACTCTTCGGTTGGATGCAGCGGTTCGGCAACTGGCAAAATATCGAGTTTTTGTTTCTCCTGAACGGGAAGTCCGGCCACAATAGTCCGGCAAATTTTGATGGCATCTGCATCATCTTCAGCCAAATGATCGGCTACTCCCGAAACAGATGTGTGCACTTCTGCGCCTCCTAGTTCTTCCGGCGTAACTTCCTCGCCGGTTGCGGCTTTCACCAGCGGCGGGCCACCAATAAAAATGGTTCCCTGGTTACGCACCATGATGGTTTCGTCGCTCATGGCCGGAACGTAAGCGCCGCCTGCCGTGCACGAGCCCATAACGACCGAAATCTGCGAAATTCCTTCAGCCGACATACGCGCCTGGTTGTAGAAAACCCGCCCGAAATCAAAGCGATCAGGAAAAACTTTGGCCTGCTCGGGCAAATAAATTCCGCCTGAATCGACTAAATAAATGCAGATCAGCTTATTCTGAAGCGCAACTTCCTGCGCCCGAACGTGCTTTTTAATGGTTTCGCGAATGTAAGTTCCGCCTTTTACCGTGGCATCGTTGGCAATAATGAGGCACTCACGGCCTTCAATAAGCCCGATTCCGGTCACAATTCCGGCGGAAGGAAAAGCATTATCGTATTGATTGTAAGCAGCAAACGACGAAAGTTCGAGAAAGGGGGTGTTCGGATCGACCAGCAGATCGATGCGTACGCGGGCCAGTAATTTTCCACGCGAGCGGTGTTTTTCGATGGCTAGTGCTGGGCCGTGCGAACTTACGGCAGCAAGCTTTGCCCGAAATCCGGCAAGTACTTCAGCGTAACTTTTTTGGTTCTGATGAAAATCGTTTTGTTTAATTTTTTCAGTCATTTGATTAAACAACTAAGTTCAGAACACATAGACAAAGAACCTATTGAATTAGTTCACCGGTTAAATACATATTTTCGCCTTCGCCTTTCAAATCAAGCAATTTCACCCGGCGAACCGTGTTTTTTTGAGCGCCATCGGCCCTGAAACGAACCGGCACATAACTCTCGCCATAGCCGTGCGCTGTTCCCAGCACAATCTTCTCTATCAGCACCTGCTGTTCCTTGCCAATAAAAGCTTTTAAAAATTTTGCCCGGTTCTCTTCAGAAAGCAGTCGGACTTGTAGCGATCGTGCATTTTTTAACTTCTCCGGAACATGATTTTCCAGTCGTTCGGCGCGGGTGCCTTTTCGCACCGAATATTTAAACGTGTGCACATGGCTGAAATTAAATTCGCGCACGGCCGCCAATGTCTCCTGAAATTCTTCTTCCGTTTCGCCCGGAAAGCCAACAATGATGTCGGTTGTGAAATTAAAATCGGGATAAACCGAGCGGAACCGGTTAACTGTCTTGCGGAACTGATCGACGTCGTACATGCGGCGCATCCGAAGCAGCGTTTTGTCCGACCCGCTTTGCAGGCACAAATGCAGGTGCGGCATTAGTTTCGGGTGCTGAAAAAGCTCCACAAAACGGTCGCCAAAACCATCGGGTTCGAGCGACGAAATACGCACCCTGAAATCGCCCGGCACTTCCAGAATTTTCTCCAGAAGATTCTCGAACCGGTGTCCTTCATATTCATATCGGCCAATGTTGACGCCGGTTACCACAATTTCCCTGAAGCCATTGTCGATGGTTTTTCGCACATTTTCGAGCACACTCTCAACCGAACGCGAAACGGCCCGGCCTCGAACCATCGGGATGATGCAAAACGTGCAGAAATTGTCGCAGCCATCCTGAATTTTCACGGCGCTGCGGGTGTGCAAACTTTGTCGCACCGGCTCGTAGCGAAAAACATCCTGTGGCAACTGGTTGGGGTGAAGTATTTCTCCTGAAAAATGGGCATCGACCAACGAAAGAATCGAACTTTTGCGGCTGTTCTCCACCACGAAGGTAATGTTGTCCTGACTTTCCAGCTTTTCCTTGAAATTATTGGCCATGCATCCGGTCACAACCACAACCGCATTGTTATTTGCACGTGCTGCCTGACTAATGGTTGTCCGCGATTTTTGGTCGCTTTGGTTGGTCACTGTGCAGGTATTTACCACCACCACATCGGGCGATTGGTTGAGCTCAACCAACTGGTAACCTGCCGAACTAAAATCGGTAACCAGCGCATCGGTTTCGTATTGATTCAACCGGCAACCGAGGGTTTTAAATGCGACTTTTTTGATATGATTTTGATTCATTTGGGAAATGTCTTTTTTGAGGCTTTCGTCCTTGCGCCGAAAATAATGGAACCATCTCTGCTGAGATTTCCGCCGGCGCCATTCCTTTTTTCTTAAACTTCCCCGGTCTAAAAACCGGGGCTACAAATATGTCGCTCCTACTGAGCTAATACATTGGCAGATTCAGCACTCGTAACCTGCAACCCGGAACCCGAAACAATTTCGCCGCTCAGCGAAAAATCTGCTGCCGAAGTGATTTTCACATCAACAATTTTTCCCATCAGTGCGGCATCGAAATGATCGAGGCGGACGTTGATTTTTCCTTCGGTAAGTCCGGTTGAAAAGCCTGTTTTGCGGTCGGTTCCGTTAACTAAAACACGAACGGTTTTACCAACCAGCATTTCGTTGTATTCGCGCGAATGCACTTTCAAAACCTCCGAAAGCCGGTGATGGCGGTCTTTTTTATCTTCCTGCGAAACCTCGTTTTCCCAGCGGTAACTGGCTGCTCCGGGGCGCGGCGAATACATGGCAATGTAGGCCATGTTAAACCGGAATTCGTTCATGGCTACCACCGTATTCTGAAATTCGGCTTCGCCTTCGCTGGTAAAACCAACAATGATGTCGGTAAATAGCGTGGCCGTTGGAAGCAGTTCGCGAATATCAGCCACAATGCGGCGGTATTTGTCCATCGAATGGCGGCGGTTCATTTTAATCAGCACACGCTCGTCGCCACTTTGCATGGGAAGGTGAATTTGCTTGGCCAGGCAATCGTACCGGGCAATTACTTCAATCACATCGCGGCTCATGTCCTGCGGATGGGGCGAAGTGAAATACACCCAAAATTCTTCTCCTGAAGTTTTGCCAAACTCGCCAATCCGGCGAAGCAATTCAGCAAAATTGACTTCCTCTCCGTTTTTGTCCAGTCCGTACGAATTGACATTCTGACCCAAAAGCGTGATGGATTTGTAGCCCTGATTCACCAAATGACGCACCTCGTCAATAATCTCTGCGGAAGGGCGGGAAACCTCCCGGCCGCGGGTGTAAGGAACAGCACAAAACGTGCAGAACTTATCGCAGCCGTTCTGGATGGGTACAAAAGCTTCGTAAGTTGACTGGTACTTGGGTTTGATGTGCCACATTTCGGCAATGTGCTCGTTTTTGGGCATCACCGGACGAGTTTCCTTCAACATAACCGGAGTAACAATGCCATATTCCCTGATCATTTGGGGAAGTTGACCCAATTCACTCATCTGGAAAATCAGGTCGAACGACTTCAAGAATTTCTCCTTGTCAGCAGGCAAAATGCAGCCCGACACAAAAGTGATCAGGTTGCGCTTGTTTTTCCAGCGGTTCCACTGGGCAATTTTGTTGTACACCTTGTCGATGGGTTTTTGCCGCACCGAACAAGCCAACATGCCGAGCAGATTCGCCTCTTCCTCGTTCTCCGTGCGCTCATAACCCATGCTCTCAAGCACGGCGGCCACGCGCTCGCTGTCCGACAGGTTCATCTGGCAACCCAATGTAATCAGGTGGTATTTCATTTTTCGAATGTTTGTTTTTTGAATAGCAAGCTGCTGGCTGCTAGCCACTAGCTGCTAGAAATATACTTCGCAGTGGATTTGATCGCGCTCAAAACCTTTGTCTTTTAGGATTTCGAGGGCGTCGAAAATCATGTCACTGTTTCCGCAGAGGTAAAAATGCGTTTCAGGTGCAAATGTGCAGCCTTTCAGGTAGCCCGTCAGGCGGCCGTTGTACGTGCCTTTTTTGTCGCGGCTCGAGCACAAAATATAGCGATCGTCGGCATACTCGTGTTTGTCGTAAGCTTCTGTCGAATAGCGTACACCGTGAATCAGCGTGTAATCCAATTCAGGATAAGTGCGAACCATGCTGCGGAAAGGCGCGATGCCGGTTCCGCTGGCAATAAACACAAATTTGCCGGGTCCAGCATCTTTTGGTTCGATGCCAAA
The DNA here is from genome assembly GCA_963678915.1 of Prolixibacteraceae bacterium. Lineage (GTDB taxonomy): Bacteria > Bacteroidota > Bacteroidia > Bacteroidales > Prolixibacteraceae > Aquipluma. Next base: position 3,025,789 of record OY787458.1, on the reverse strand, counting down.
TTTGCCAAACGGCCCGTGCACTTCCACCAAATCGCCGGCTTTCAGTTTCCGGAGCTTCGGCGTGAAATAGCCGTTCTCCACTTCTTTCACCAAAACTTCAAGGTTTTCGTCATTGGCACCGCTGTATATCGAATATTCGCGGCTCTGGTAATCGCCTTTTATGCCCAGCGAAATATGCTGTCCGGCTTTAAAAGCAAAGCGCGCCTTGGGTAATTTCAGCGAAAATGTTTCGTCAGTCAACTGCCTGATTTCTTCTACTTTGTAGAAACTCTCGTCAATCTTTATTTCAGGTTTAATAAAACTCATCATGGCATTAAATTTTGGGTGCAAAGTTAATTAATTTTCGTATTTCGGATAAATTCGTCTTTTATTCTGATTTAAAAATAACATTGAGGAAACTAACCATCGTCAACTCGTTTTGTTTAATCCCGAATCAAAAACTCCTGAACAAATTTGGAATACTGACAAAAGCCAGACAATAAAACCGCCGGATTTTCGTAAATTTGATAGAAAGCCTTACAGAACAGAAACATGAAGACAATAATTATCTACACCTCATCGGATAGTTGCACCGGGAAAGCGGTTTACGAACTATCGCAAAAACTTTCGGGCGAAATTGAAACCATCGACTTACGGTTTCATAACTCTCCGCCGCTGGACGAATTTGACCGGATTATCATTGGGGGATCAATTCACAGCGAAAAAATTCAGAAACGAATTAACTACTTCTGCATGACCCACATGCATGTTTTGAGGAATAAAGAAATTGGTTTGTTTATCTGTTGCTCGCACGACCCTGAAATTGCCCAGGAGTCCATCAACAATGCATTTCCTGAAGAACTTCACCAGATGGCCAAAACAGAAGCCATTTTCAGAGGGAAACTTAATCTGGATGAAATGAACTTTATTAAGCGGATTCTTGTCAAGAAAATTGCGCGGGTTCGCGAAATCAAATCAAAACCCGACGAAGACACCATTGAACGGTTTGCCTGCCGGATGGACAAAACTTACCATCCGTTCCTTTTCCTGGTTTAACATTCAGAATTTCAAATAAAAATCTTTAGTCAGCTCTTTGTATTTAGGAGTGTAATCGTGATGTGTTTCAAACTCAATCACCAGGTTTTCTTCCTGAAGTGCAATTTGCTTTTTACTCAATTCAACTAAAATTCGGAAGTCGGGCTTTACCGGATTGGGTTTTACGCGACACAAGCGGGAAAGAAATAGAGCATTCGATTTAGCTAGATTTTCAATTTCCTGAAGCATTTCAACAGGTAAAATCAATGCGATTTTCCCATTCTCCTGAAGCAAATTAGCAGCTCCCGAAATCAGCACATCCAACGGCAAAGTATCGGAATGACGGGCTTGTGCGCGGGTTTCAGCCGGAGCTTTCACTCCATTGCTGAAAAACGGCGGATTGCTCACAATCAAATCGTATTTCTTTTCGGTTTCGGCAGCAAACACCTGAAACGAGCTGCAAAACAGATTGATTCGGTCACTCCATTTCGATTGCTGCACATTAAAAATAGCTTCCTCGCAAGCATCACGGTCAATTTCGATGGCATCGATTTGTGCCAACGCATTTTTCTGAGCCAGCATCAAGGCAATCAGTCCGGTACCGGCACCAATATCCAGCATACGTTCGGCGCCAGAAGCATTGGCCCAGGCTCCCAGCAAAACACCGTCCATGCCCACTTTCATAGCCGACCGTTCCTGCACGATACGAAATTGTTTGAATTGAAAATAGGAGTTGCGGGGCATAAACTGTATTTATTTAGCAGAGTATAATCTTGATAAACCGTAAGCCAAAGCTTTGCAAAAATAGCCGGATTTCCAGAATAACAGAATAACAAAATCGCAAAAGGTGCGGTCAAAATTATATGAACAAACTACACCAATCAAATGCTACATCCAATCAACCTATCCGCTGGAAATCCGTATATTATTTACACCATACAAGCAGTATTATTCTGGCAAGAACTTAATAATCGATAAAACTATGGAAAAGAGAGATCGTTCGATTGAAGTTGCAGATTTGGATGCAGTTGCTTATTTCGGAGAAGCCTTTGTTCTCTATCTTGACAGCGAAGATGAGAATATCCCCGCCTCTCTTTGTGTTCAGGCTAATTTTGATACGTTACAGCTCGATCCGGTACAACCGATGGGTGTGTTCCTGAAATCGAAACCCTATCTTCCTCTCATCGACGTAGATGCGCGAATATCGCAACGTCAGCGCCTTCTGGACGAGATAAAACCGGATGAAATAGCTGCAATGCTTAGAGATTTTAATCAAAAAAAGAGGTTCATCCAGGAAAACATCATCCCTCTTAGTGAGATATTCCCGGGCTGGCAGCCAGGAGGTTAATTTTGGGCGGAAAGTTGGTGAATAGCCTTAACAAAACAATTTTCCTTTTGCTTTATCCTCCCCAATTTTCCCGGTCAAGACTCCGATACTGAATAGCTTCCGAAAGGTGATGGCTTTCAACCTTTTCATTGCCTTCAAGGTCTGCAATAGTTCTTGAAACTTTCAGAATTCGGTCGTAAGCACGGGCCGACAAGCCAAGCTTCTCCATGGCATTTTTCAGTAATGCGCTGCTCGTTTCATCCAGATTAACATGTTGGCGAATCATTTTCGACGACATTTGAGCATTACAAAATACATCCTCACTTTTTTCGAAACGTTGCGATTGTATCTCCCGGGCACGAATCACACGCTCTCGGATCGCAGCACTGGGTTCCGTTGGCGCCTGCTCCGACAACTTTTTAAAAGGTACAGGAACAACTTCAAGGTGAATATCAATACGGTCGAGCAGCGGACCAGAAATTTTATTGAGGTATTTGGCAACCATGCCCGGAGCGCAGACACACTCTTTTGTCGGATGGTTGTAATAACCACAAGGACATGGATTCATGGAAGTGACGAGCATAAATGAGGCCGGATATTCCACCGAAAATTTGGCGCGCGAAATCGTTATCAGGCGATCTTCGAGCGGTTGGCGCATCACTTCGAGCACTTGCCTTTTGAACTCCGGAAGCTCGTCGAGAAACAAAACGCCATTGTGAGCCAGGCTAATTTCGCCCGGCTGCGGAAAAGCCCCACCGCCCACAAGGGCAACGTCAGAAATTGTATGGTGCGGACTCCGAAATGGCCGCTGGGTCATCAGAGAAGTGTCTTTATCAATCTTTCCAACTACCGAATGAATCTTGGTTGTTTCCAAAGCTTCGCGCAGAGTGAATGGCGGTAAAATAGTAGGAATTCGCTTCGCCAACATCGTCTTTCCGGCACCGGGAGGTCCAATCATAATGATATTATGTCCGCCCGCTGCGGCAATTTCCAAGGCTCGTTTCACGTTTTCCTGACCTTTGACATCTGCAAAATCAACGTCGCAATCTTTCACTTTCGAGAAGAATTCCTCACGGGTATTGACAATCGTTTGTTCCAGCTCAATCTCACCGTTAAAGAAATCAATTACCTCTTTCAGGCTCTCTACCCCAAATATTTTCAGGCGATCAACAACAGCTGCCTCCCTTGCATTTTCTTTAGGTAAAATAAACCCTTCAAACCCTTCTTCGCGGGCTTTTATCGCAATAGGCAAAGCTCCTTTTATGGGCTGCAAATTTCCATCGAGCGACAACTCACCAACCATCAGAAAATTAGCGACTTTATCGGCCTGAATCTGTTCATTTGCCGCAAGGATTCCAATAGCCAAAGGTAAATCGTAAGCCGAACCCTCTTTGCGAATATCAGCGGGAGCCATATTAATCACGACCTTTTTATGCGGCCATTTGTAATTATTAAGCCGCATGGCCGATTCGATACGTTGCTGGCTTTCTTTAACAGCACTGTCGGGCAAACCAACCATAAAAAATTTAATTCCCTGAGAAATTTCAGTTTCTATAGTAATTGTAGTTGCATTGATTCCGTGAACCGCACTGGCGAAGGTTTTAATTAGCATGGAGCGGAAAATTTGAAAATTGTTATCCTAATTTACAAAGAGATGAGCAGACAACCAAAATTTTATTGGATTCGCAGCACCCAAAAACAGAAGACTGCTGGATAATTCCACATTCCCTGCACAAATCGGCCAGAAGACGATTCAGTATTTTGATTACTGAAACTAAAATCAGGCTTATCATTCCTTTTATTGACAAATGTCAATTTGGCGGAAGTACGTTCAGATATTTGTCATATCAAATGCAATACATACTTAAAAACATCAATTTAAAACCTACAACATCACTTTGATTACAAATCATTTATTCGTAAACTCGCAAAACCTGAATATCATTTTAATCTCAGGCAACAATAATAAATTGACGTCCGGATTAATTTGAAGTCGGTTTTTAAACCCAACATCAACCCTTTAAATTGACTTATGGAAAATTTTGAACAACTAAAAACTGTTAAATTCTACAGTGGAGAAACCACACCCCTCGAAATGCACAAAGTGCGTGTGGTTCAAAAACTAAACCTTTTACCTATTGAACAACGTAAAGAATCGATTTTCGGAGCCGGATTTAACACGTTCCTTCTTCAAAACAAGGATGTTTACCTCGATATGCTGACTGACTCAGGTACCAATGCCATGAGTGACAATCAGGTAGCTGCCATGAGCGTAGCCGACGATTCGTATGCCGGATCAGCCAGTTACACCAAGCTTGAAAAAGCCATTCAGGATGTTTTCAATCAAAAATATTATCTCCCGGTACACCAGGGACGTGCAGCCGAGCACATTATTGCAAAAACATTTTGCAAACCTGGAACCGTTGTTCCAATGAACTACCATTTCACAACAACCAAAGCGCACATCGAAATGATGGGTAGTGTGGTTGAAGAAATTTATACCGACGAAGCGCTGAAGACAAAAAGCAGTTTCCCTTTTAAAGGGAATATGGACATTGACAAACTGAACAAGGTAATTGAAAAATGGGGCGCTGAAAATGTAGCGTATATTCGGTTTGAAGCCGGAACTAACCTGATTGGCGGTCAGCCATTCTCGATGGCCAACCTGCGCGAAGTTTCGGCCATTGCCAAAGCCAACAACATTTTGCTGCTAATGGACACCAGTTTGATTAATGAAAACCTGTACTTCATTAAAACCCGCGAAGAAGGTTATCAGAATAAACCGATAAAGGCTATCCTGCACGAAATGATGAGCTACACCGATTTCTCTTATTTCTCGGGAAGAAAAGTTAGCTGCACCCGTGGTGGCGGAATTTGTACCAATATCCACGACATTTATATGAAAATGCGTGACTGGGTGCCACTTTTTGAAGGATTCCTCACTTACGGAGGTATGAGCGTGCGCGAAATTGAAGCCATGGCCGTGGGGCTATACGAAACACTCGATTTTGATGTGATCAGCCATTCGCCATCATTTATCAAATACCTAGTCGATTCTCTTGACAGTAAAGGAATTCCGGTAATCACCCCGTCGGGAGGATTGGGATGTCATTTAAATGCCGGAATGTTTATTCCACATGTTCCGCAAACACAATATCCGGCAGGAGCACTGGCTGCAGCACTTTACATTGCTTCCGGAATTCGTGGTATGGAGCGCGGAACAATCTCGAGCGTTCGCGATGAAAATGGAGACGATGTTCTGTCGGATATCGAATTGCTCCGTTTAGCTTTCCCACGCAGAGTATTTACTTTATCTCAGGTTAAATATGCCGAAGACCGGATTCAATGGCTATACGATAACCGCCACCTCATTGGTGGTTTGGAATGGGTTGAAGAACCGCCGGTACTCCGCTTCTTCGTTGGAAAACTGAAACCGATTGGTGATTGGGTTGATAAACTGGTTGCTAAATTCCGCGAAGATTTTGGCGACAGTTTGTAATTTCAGACACATCACAAAAATAGAATGCCCTGTAAACAACTGTTTGCAGGGCATTATTTTATGCGATATCTGATTAAACCGTTGCCACAAAATGACAAGTTTTGTTTCCGCGACGGACCGATTCCAGAATTTTTACATCGATTGGCCGACCCAAAGCGGTTTCAAAAATGGTTTGGTGAGTTGCGCGCGTACATTCGCAATGAATATCGTTTGGTTTTGCCGGCCGGTATTTTGCCGCCGGACAATAGCATCCCTGTGAAACTTCGCCATAACGCACATGCACCTGATTGCCATCTTTCCACACTTCAAAATTATTTTTATAGGCTTCAATCAACTTATCCACATCGCCTTTCCCTTTTTCAGCAATATCCTGTTTAAACTTGTGGCGGTTGAAACAACCGCGCCCACAGCCTGCCAGCAAAAATACTTTCGATGGTTCATCCAGATTTTCATCGATGGTCTCCAGCAAATCGCTCAACCAGTTCTGGATAAACTCTTTTTCCTGAAGGAGATTCTTATACCTCTCATCGTCTTCCGGAAGGGCTTCTGAAGCTGTAAGGGCACTTGCAGGTAATAAAAAACAACCGGTACACGCCCCAAGGGCAAGCGTTCCCCGGAAAAATTCTTTTCTGTTCATAGCTCATTGATTTTTAGTTTTCATCAAAGAGACAGTTTCCGGAGAAAACACCCTAAAAATAGATTGTGAATGACGAATTCAGGAGGCTGGAAGTATTAAAGCATTGGGCTTAATATGCGCGAAAACGATTCCTTGATCTTATTTATTCGAGGGCGCTTTTGCCACTCTTCCAGAATAATCATCTCGCTCTTTTCCTGATCTTCCAAAAATTGTGCCGCAAGAATGCCGGCAATCTTCTCATCGTAAATCATGGCATTCACTTCAAAATTGGTTTCAAGACTGCGGAAATCAAGATTAGCGGTTCCGACAGACGAGAATACACCATCAGTAATGATGACTTTACTGTGTGTAAACCCGGCACGATAGAAATAAACTTTCACCCCGGCTTCGAGCAACTCTTCGATATACGAATTTGTCCCCCATTTAGGTGTGATGGCATCAGACAAACCCGGAACAATGATGCGGACATCAATTCCTCCCAAGGCTGATGTTTTTAATGCAGTGACAATATCAGCAGTTGGCATCAGGTAAGGCGTTGAAATATATACATATTCTGTTGCGGACGCAATGGCTGAAAAATAGGCCTGTCCGATGCTTTCCCAATCCGAATCGGGTCCGCTGGCCGTCATTTGCACCAGTTTGCCATTGCCCGATTCGAAGGGACGAAAATATTCATCACCTTTCAGAATCTCTTTCGATACAAAGTACCAGTCGGCCATAAAAATGATTTGCAGGGCTGTAGCACCTCCACCGATTACTTTGAGGTGCGTGTCGCGCCAAGGGCCAATGCCCGGAACCCCATCGAGGTAACGATCGGCAAAATTCAATCCTCCCACGAATGCAATCTCGCCGTCAACAACCAGTATTTTGCGGTGGTTTCGATAGTTCACCCTCGAGGTAAGCATCGGAAACCGTACTTTCATGAAGCAATCCACTTTTACGCCAGCATCCGACATCGACCTGATAAACTTCTTTTTCAGTTCCCAGCTGCCCACGTCATCAAAAATCAGGCGAACCTCAATTCCTTCCTGCGCCTTCCGGATAAGTAACTCCCGAAGATAATTCCCGATTTTATCGTCCTCGATAATGTAGTATTCCAAATGGATGTGATGTCTGGCCTGCTCAATCGTCCTGAAGATTTCAGGAAATGTTTCTTCTCCGTTTCTCAAAATCTGCACTTCGTTGTCGTTGGTCAATATCGCGTTCGAATTGGAAAGCAGCAGATTCATTAACCTCTTTTTCGAATACAGTTTATCGCTGAACTGAACGCTGTGTAACGGAAGATTATCCAACTGTTCCATTGTCAGGTTACGCAGTTTTTCAAGATCTTTCAGACCCTTACGCGAGTACATTTTGGTTTTCCGGTATTCCTGACCAAAAAAGAGGTAAATAACAATTCCAATAAAGGGAAGCAAAATCAAAACCAGAATCCAGCTAATGGTTTTCTCGGGATTTCGGTTCTCGAGAATAATAAGGAAAGCAACAAAAACAACGGTAATCAAATAAAGGACAGAAACCAGGTTGGGCGTCGATTTCCATATGTTAATTAAAATATCCATGCGTTTGTTTGAGAATTGTTTTCCTGCGACTAAATTTCATCAAAAAACGACATAAAAACAAACGAAAACGGGCTGAACAGAAAATAAGAGTTTAACGCTCCGGGAATCTAATTCATGCTTTAAGTTACCTTCCTCAAAACATGGAGCTTACATTCATCCAGTTGTTCAAAGGCAATAACCTCGCCCGAAATGTTGGGAGCAACAACGCCCTTCCCAAAAAACTGATTTCCGGTGTACACAAAGGCTTCATCCCACAAATCGTGGCTCAGAAAACTATCAAGTAAAATGCTTCCGCCTTCAACAACTACCGACAGAATATCACGGTTATACAATTCGGCAAGCATCTGAGGAAGAATATCCTGTCCGAAATTGAGCTTAATAAATTTTACATTTTCAGTATCCCCAAATTCCGCATCAGTGAAAACCCAGGTTGGCGCTTTCTGATCAAAAAGAGTCAGGTTTGAGTTGAGTCGCCGGGTCCGGTCAATTACCATTCTGACAGGTTGATTGCCCGCCCACTCGCGGACTGTCAGCGCCGGATTGTCGTATTGTGCGGTATTTGTACCGATTAATATGGCCGATTCCTCCGAGCGCTGCCGGTGCACCAGTCGTTTCGACAAAGCATTGGTAATCCAGGTGGGATGTTGTGTATCGCTGCGATCGGTATCAATAAATCCATCGAGTGTTTGAGCCCATTTCAGTAGAATATAAGGGCGCTTTTTCTCATGAAAGGTAAAAAATCGCCGGTTCAGTTCGCGACATTCGTCCTCCAGAAGGCCTACTTCAACCTCGACACCAGCAGCACGCATTTTTTCGATGCCTTTCCCTGAAACTTTGGCAAATGGGTCAACAGTGCCAATTACCACACGGGGAATGCGGCTTTCAATAATCAGGTCGGAACAAGGTGGCGTTTTCCCGAAATGGGCACACGGTTCGAGCGATACATACAGAGTTGACTTCGTGAGTAATTCGGGATTTTTAACCGAGCGAACAGCGTTTACCTCAGCATGTGCCTGACCGTATTTCTCGTGATAACCCTCACCAATAATTTTACCCTCATGAACAATTACGCAGCCAACCATCGGATTGGGAGCTACATCGCCCATTCCGAGAAGAGCCAGTTCGAGACAACGCTGCATAAAGATTGAAGGAGTACTCATCGGTGAAAAAGTTAACTTTGCCAAAAATAGCAATAAATGAAGGCAGGTATCGCATATATCCGAAAAGAATTGGAAGGAATTTACCCAAAGGGCGAGATTGAAAGCCTGATTTTCCTGATTTTTGAGAAATTAAAAGGGTACTCGCGAACACAGGTTTTACTGGCTTCCAATGAATTATTAAGTGATGCCGAACGATCTGAAATTGAACAGATTGTCCATCAGCTTAAAAATCATGAACCCATTCAATACATCCTCGGAACGACTGAATTTTATGGCCTCCCGTTTCATTGTTCGCCCGGCGTTTTGATTCCCCGACCCGAAACAGAAGAACTTGTTCACTGGATTATTCTGCAAAACTCACATACAAACCCAAATATACTGGATATTGGAACCGGAACCGGCTGCATTGCTATTTCACTCCGGAAAAACATACCTCAATCAACTGTTTGGGCCTGCGATATTTCGCCGGTCTGCATTGAAACTGCGCAACAAAATGCGAAACTCAACAATGCAAAAGTTACCGTTTTAGCATACGACATTCTGAATGAAACTTCTCAAACCGAATTTCCGGAGCTGGATATTATTGTCAGTAATCCGCCATACATCCGTGATACAGAGAAGAGTTTGATGGGAAAAAATGTGCTGGATTACGAACCAGAGCTGGCCCTTTTTGTACCCGATTCAAATCCGCTGATGTTTTATGAAAAGATTGCCGATTTTTCGCGAAGTCACCTTAAAGATCGCGGGCAGCTTTACTTCGAAATAAACGAGGCTTTTGGACATGAATGTTGCGAAATGCTCAGGAGCAAAGGCTTTTCTGAAATTGTACTGAAAAAAGATATTCACGGGAAAGACCGCATGATTGCCTGCATGATTGTACATTAGGATGCATTCGCTTGTCAAACTCCCGTTTCCATTAGACGACCATACTTCCAGACAACTTTACCAACGGCAATATTTCCTATATTTGTAATAGGAGCTGCCGGAAAATCGTGAAGTTGGAATCTTAACTGTAAAACAATTGAAGAAATTCCTTGTATATATTCTATTGTTATTCAACCTGATAACTGTTGGTGCACTTATATTTGCGACAGTTTCAGTTTTCATAAGCCCCGAAAAGCTTTGGATAGCTGCACTTTTTGGAATGGCTTATCCGTATATCCTGGTTTCCAATCTGGTTTTCATTGTTTTGTGGGTAATTATTAAGCCCAAGTTTGCCCTCATCTCCCTGATTTTTATTTTAGCCGGATACAATCAAATTGGTAATTATTTGCAGTTTTCAGGACGACAGACAAAAGAACCCGGCATCAAGATTATTAGTTATAATGTGAAATATTTTACCGGCACGACCCAATTCCCAAGTAAAGAAAACGCCGATCATATCCTTAATTATCTGAGACAAAACAATGCCGATATCATTTGTCTGCAGGAAGTTCGGCTCAACAAACGACAGATTTTTGACGCCACCAACACCAAACTTCCGCAAATCAGCCACATGCAGCTGGCTCATACCAGCCACGAAGGCGGACAACTGACTTTAACCCGGTTCCCGATATTAAACATGGGTGAAATAAGATTCAGCAATACCGGAAACATGGTTATTTATACTGATATGCTCATCAATAGCGACACAGTAAGGGTGTATAACTGCCATCTGCAGTCGTACCGGTTGCGGCCAACCGAGATCAACACCATCGACTCAATGAATTTTGAAAACAACCAGGCTGCCAAAACAAAAATAAAGGCGTTGAGCATCAAATTCAGGGATGCCATTATTAAAAGGGCCGAGCAAGCTGCTACGTTGCGCGAACACCTCGATCAATGTCCTTATCCTGTAATTGTTTGCGGCGATTTTAACGATACTCCTGTTTCATTTACCTACCACACGGTTCGCGGCGATCTGATGGATTCTTTCACCGAATCGGGAAAAGGTACTGCGAATACGTACAACGGAAAATTACCTTCTTTCCGCATCGACTATATTCTTTACAGTCCAAAGTTTACCAGCTATAATTTCGAAGTGTCAACACTTAATCACTCTGATCACTACCCTATTAGCTGCGATTTATTTCCTGCCGAAAAATAAAATATATCCTGATAACAGGTAAATTCCTGATAAAAATTCACCTCCAAATATTAAGTTTTTGCATCTTTTCGTCTCAGGGTATTTTTCATTTCAATAAAGGATTTATATTTGCATACCGATCGTTCAGTATGCGAAATATGGATAATACGAAAGAATTTATAATCGACGAGGCTTTTAAGCTATTCTTAAATCATAGCTACGAAGCAGTTTCAATTAGCGACATCAGTAAAGCCATAGGTTTTACAAAAGGAGCATTGTATCATCACTTTAAAAATAAAGAAGAGCTTTTTAAGTCGGTGATTGATAAGTATCTATTTATCCCGGAAGTGGTGACCGAAGTTGAATCGATTAGCTTAATGGAGTATATCCAGTTAACAATGACTCAAGCCGAAAAAATCATCCGCTCTATTTTTAGCGGTGCATTGGTCTTTACCCCAATTAATTACATGTCGCTTTTTGCTGATGCTTTCCGTCATTATCCGGGTTATGCCGAGTCGAAAGGACAATTCATAAATACTGAAATTGAGAAAACAAAACTTGTACTGGAGAATGCAATAAAATCAGGAGAAATCAGAGATGACCTGAATTCATCGCTTATTGCTACCAACTTCTTCTCGATAAATATGGGACTTGCAGGCAATCTGGTCAGAAACAATTCAATCGACGATGCAATTGCTTTATTAAAGCAGCAAAACTTCGAATTCTACAAACTCCTTAAAAAACAATAATCAAATTTTAAAAGCAAAGAACAATTAACAAATATCCATAACATACCAATCGTTCAGTATGTTTTATTTTCAAATGTATAAAACATACCGACCGTTCAGTATCGAAAACAATTAAACAAATAGGAAAATGCAAAAGAATCTGATTTTATTCGCCATCCTGATTGCAATGATTGGTTGCAAGCCAAAACAGGAAACAGCAACCAAAGAAGTTGCACCCATAAAAGTAAAAACCCAGGTGGTACAAACTGTAAATGGCCTCTCGAACCTGCGTTACAGCGGAACTGTAGAGGCGGCACAAACGATCCCGTTGACGTTTCAAAGCTCAGGAACCGTTGAGAAGGTATTTGTTCAGGAGGGCGACATGGTACGAAAAGGCCAATTGCTGGCTGTTGTCGATAAAACCGATAACCAAAGTATTTACAACTCGTCGCAGGCCATGTACGACCAGGCAAAAGATGCCTACGACCGCCTGAAGCAAGTGTACAACAGCGGTAGCCTTCCGGAAGTAAAATGGGTGGAGATGGAAACCAATCTGAAAAAAGCCGAATCGCAACTGCAGATTGCAAAGAATAATCTCGACAAATGCAACTTATACGCCCCAACCAGCGGAGTTGTCGGTAAACGAAATATCGAACCCGGGCAATCGGCTATCTCCAGTTTTTCGCCCATAGAACTGGTAAAAATCGAAACTGTGCTGGTAAAAATTTCGGTTCCGGAGAATGAAATCGGGAAAATCAGGAAAGGAATGACTGCCAGATTTACCGTATCAGCGCTTGATAACAAGCAATTTGAAGGTACAATTACCAACATTGGAGTTGTTGCCGATCAGTTTTCGAGAACATACGAAGTTAAGCTGACTGTAAAAAACAGCGATATGGAAATCAAGCCGGGAATGGTTTGCGATGTTACCCTGAATACAAACATTGAAAAGCAAATGGTTTTGGTTCCATACAACGCGGTATCAAAAGACTCAAAAGGAAATTCATATGTATATGTCGTTTCTGCTGACAGCAAAAACGTCAAAAAGCAAACGATTAAAGTTGGAGATTATCAGTCTTTAGGCTTAGAAGTTATAAGTGGCCTGACAACCAGCGAGGTTATTGTGGTGGAAGGAAAGGAAAAATTGTCGGACAACAGCTTAATCACCTTGTAACATGAGCCATAAAAAGACTGGATTTATCGAGGCCGCCATGCGGAACCGGAATATCGTTATTCTCATCGCCGTTTTATTTATGCTGGTTGGTGGTGTGGCGCTGAAAAAAATGGCCCGGAACGAATTTCCGCAATTCACTATCCGTCAGGGAGTGATTGTTGGCGTTTATCCCGGAGCTACTTCAGCCGAAGTTGAAGCGCAACTCACTACTGTTGTAGAGAATTACATTTTTGGTTATTCAGAAGTGAAAAAGGCGAAAACCTATTCCTATTCAAGGGAAGGAATTATGTACATTTTCGTTGAGCTGAACGACAATGTAAAGAATGCAGACCAGTTCTGGTCGAAACTAAAACACGGTTTAGGTGAACTGAAATCGACCCTGCCAACGGGAGTTTTGGCTTTAATTGCCAATTCCGACTTTGGAGACACTTCTGCCCTACTCATCACTTTATCGTCGGACACTAAAAGCTACAAAGAACTTGAGCAGGAGCTAAAAAAACTGGAGTCGGAATGCCGTAAAATTCCTGCGACTTCTAAAATCAAGCATTTCGGGCTTCAGAAAGAAAAAATATACGTCAACGTAAAACCCGAATTACTTAACGAATACAACATTAAATCGATCTCGCTACTTGGTTCCTACTTGCCCAATGGAATGGTAAACTACGCCGGAACACTGAAAGACGGGAAATACAACCTGGCGATCCATCTTCCTACCAATTTCGAGTCGGAAAAAGATTTGGCCGACCAGATTGTGTATTCAGATCCAAGCGGAAACATCGTCAGACTGAAAAACATAGCAACAATAGAGCGGCGGTACGAAGATCCGGATAATTACATCAGGCAAAACGGAAAGAAGACCATACTTCTTTCGCTCGAAATGCAAAACGGCAACAACATTGTAGAGTATGGAGCCGATGTTGACAAAGCGATTGAAAGCTTCAAAAAGAATTCGTCTAACGAAATTGAAGTAGCCAAAATCTCGGAACTGCCCAAATATGTTGATGAGTCGGTTTCGAATTTTATGCATGAATTCCTGATTGCCATTATCGCAGTTATTTTGGTAACCATGCTGTTGCTTCCGTTGCGTGTTGCTTCGGTCGCAGGGATTACCGTTCCGATTGCGGTGCTGATAACCTTGGCTTTTCTGTATTTTTTCGGAGTTGAACTTCACACCGTTTCTCTGGCCGGACTGATACTTGTGTTGGGGATGATTGTCGATAACTCGATTGTTGTGATTGACAACCATGTTGAAAAAATCGACCACCAGATTTCGCCCTGGCACGCAGCCATAAAAAGTGCAAAAGAGCTGCTGACGCCAATCATTACTGCAACACTGGCGATTATGGCAGCTTATATTCCGCTCGGATTCATGGTTCCCGGAACTGCGGGCGAATTTATGCAGCCACTTCCAATTGTTATAAGTATTGCGCTAATTGTTTCGGTTTTGGTAGCTGTACTTTTGGTTCCATACCTCGATTTTGTTTTCATCAAAAAAGGACTGAAAAAGCCAGAATCGGAAAAGAAAGGCAAATCGTTTCTCGACATACTTCAAGGTTGGTTTGATGCTTCGCTCGAAATGGCTTTCAGGAATCCAAAAACCGCACTCCTCGCCGGAGTTGGCTCTATTTTACTGGCAGTAGTTTTATTTAAAAACCTCGACCAGCAGATGTTTCCCGAGATGGAACGAAACCAGTTTGCCTGCGAAGTTTACCTGCCCACCGGGGCCTCGCTCGAAAGTACCGAACAAGTTGTTGACAGCCTCGAAAAAGTGCTGATGAAAGACAAGCGTGTGACCAACGTCACCAGTTTTATCGGGACAAGTTCGCCGCGTTTTCATACCGTTTACGCACCCAATATGCCCTCGCCAAATTACGGCCAGCTTTTAATCAACACCATATCGAACGAAGCTACCCGCGAAATTGTAAACGACTACAGTCCAAAATATTCCGATGGATTTGCCAATGCGCATGTAAAGTTCAAGATACTGGCGATGCAGGTGTCGAAGGCGCCAATCGAAATCCGCATTTCGTCCGATTCCATTAAAGATATTCGCTCGGTGCAGGCTCAGGTAAACGATATTCTGAAGAAAACTTCGGCAGTTGGCTGGGTTCGCGACGACTGGGACCAGAAACAGCAAATCCTGAAAGTCAATCTCGACCGCGATAAGGCTAACCGGCTTGGATATTCAAAATCGATGGTTTCCACTTCGCTGATGATTGGCCTCGATGGCCTGCCGCTGACAACCATCTGGGAAAACGATTACCCGGTTGATGTGCGCTTATCGCAGGAAGTAAAAGGAAAAAAAGATTTAAATACACTTGCCGATCAGTATGTTACCTCGCCGGTAGGCTTTACCGGAACTCCGTTGCGCTCGTTTGCCACTTTCACTCCTGACTGGACTGAAGGAACCATCGTTCGCCGAAACGGAACCCGAACTTTGACTATCCTGATTGATAATCAGCCGGAACGGGCGGCCTCTTCGATTTTTGAAGAAGTTCGCACCAATATCGGGAAACTTAAACTTCCGGAAGGAACCACGGTGAACTATGGTGGCGATTACGAAGGACAACAGGAAACTTTCATCCCGATGACTTATGCTTTGGCCTTGAGCATCGTACTGATCTTTTTTATCATCCTGTTCCAGTTCAAAAAAATTAAACTTTCAGCCATCATCATGTCAACCATGATTTTGTCGCTTCCCGGAACAGCAATCGGATTAAATCTGATGGGTTATCCATTCAGCACCACCGCTTTTATCGGTATTATAAGTCTCTGCGGAATGGTTGTCCGTAACGGAATTATCCTGATTGACTATGCGAATGAGCTGAAGGAAAAACAACGCATGCCGGTTCATGAAGCAGCACTGGCAGCCGGAAAACGCCGGATGCGCCCGATATTCCTGACCTCAGCAGCAGCTTCGGCCGGAGTTATATCAATGATTATCAGCCGATCGCCGCTTTGGGGCCCGGTTGGAACCGTAATTTGCTTCGGACTGTTGGTGGCCATGGTTTTAACGCTCTACATTCTTCCAATTATGTACTCGCTGGCATACACCGACAAACGGAAGAATGACGGAGGTTTTTGGTCGGTTCCTCCAAAATCAGACCGAAAACACAACCACAAACATGCACAAAAAACGGTTCTGACAATCGCACTGATCTTCTTTTCGTTATTCGCAACCAATGCAGAAGCTCAATCACTAAGCCTGGATTCGTGCAAACAACTAGCCATTAAGAATAACAAAAAGATTATCGAAGCGACTTTTGAGGTTCAATCGTCGGAAGAAGTCAGGAAAGGTGCGTACACCAACTATTTCCCGAAAATAAGCGCCAGCGCGATGGCTATGCGTTCGCCCGATTACCTTGTGAAAGGAAATATTCCGGAGATGAATCTACCTGTTTACGATGGCGATCCGGCTAACCTGGCCGGAGCCACTCAGTTTGCCTATATTCCGTCTATTCCAATCAATGCGGTTGACTATATGAATATGGCCAGTGTTTCGGCAGCGCTGCCGATATATGCCGGAGGACAAATCAGGAATGGAAATAAACTTGCCTCGATCGGAGAAGAAGTCAGTCGCAAACAGCAGACAATGACCACTACCGAAGTTTTGGTTCGCACCGAACAATTGTACTGGAACATTATTGCCCTGAAAGAAAAACTCAAAACTCTGGACAGTTACCGCGCTTTGCTCGATACCCTTAACCGCGATGTAACCAATTATACCAGGGCCGGACTTACACAAAAGAACGACCTGTTGAAAGTGCAGCTGAAACAAAACGAGCTTCAATCGAACCGGTTAAAACTGACCAACGGAATTTTGCTTACCCAAAGAGCACTGTGCCAGCAAATCGGGATAAAGTATGATTCCACGCTCATTTTAACCGATGAGCCCATTGTGCCAGCAATGTTTTCGAATGGACTGGCCGGTGATGAGGCAATTTCAAACCGTACGGAGTACCAGTTGCTTAACAAAGCTGCAGAGGCCGAAGAACTTCAGCTTAAAATGACAAAAGGTGAATTGATGCCGCAACTGGCACTGGGCGCAATGGCTGCCTATGTTGATATTGCCAATTCAGGAGTCACCCAAAAGTTTGCTTTTGCAAGCCTGAGTATCCCGATTACTGACTGGTGGGGCGGCTCGCACAAGATAAAGCAGCAAAATCTGAAGATTGAGAAAGCCAAAAATAAACTGGACGAAACCTTCGAGCTGCTGGCGCTACAAATTGAACAAGCCCACAACGAGCTTAGGGAGAATTTTGATCAGGTGAAGCTGGCAGAAAAATCGGTGGAGCAAGCGAAAGAGAACCTTAAAGTTACAGACGATAATTACCGTTCAGGAAACATCAGCATATCTGATTTACTGGAAGCCCAGGCGCTTTTTCAGTCGTCGAAAGACAATCTGACTAATTCACAATGCAATTATCAGATCGCTAAAGCAAAATATTTACAGGCAGTTGGCGAATATGAGTAATACAAAAACTCAAAATGCCAAAATATAAACACACGTCATACGTCATATTAATAGTAAAAATATAAACGTTCGGAAAGCAGAATTTGTCACTGTACCATTTACCGGCATTCGCTCCGGTATTTGGTCAGGGGCATAACTTACACAGTGAATGATGAAAACAAGGAATAAGACAAAAACCAAGAGCATAGAAAATAATTTAACCGTGCGGTTAAATTATTTGGTCAATTGTTTTGTAGATTATGAGCAATGGCTTAATTTTGACCGTGCGATTTAACCATTCGGTCAAAAAATTGTTACTGCCTGTTTAAAGTGTTTAGTTGGCCATTGTTTAAAACTTAAAACCTGCTGAATAATGGATCAGTACATCAATAATAAAACTCTGCGATATATACTTTACTCACTGGCGTTTTTACCCATTTTTATTCTTCGGGATTTTACTCCCGACAATGAATTGCGCTATTTGAGTATTGCCGACGAAGCTTTGAGAAACGGATCGGTTTTTACATTTACCAATCATGGGTTGATATATGCCGACAAACCGCCACTTTACCTGTGGATTGTAATGCTTGGCAAATCGATTTTCGGGTATCACAGCATGGCTTTTTTGAGTCTCTTCTCGTTTATTCCGGCATTGGTCACAATTTTTGTAATGGATAAATGGGTCAGCAGTGAACTCAGCCAAAGCGAGCGGCTCATCGGCCAGCTGATGCTTCTAACCGCAGGCTTTTTTATCGGGACAGCGCTTGTTCTGCGAATGGACATGCTGATGTGCATGTTTATCGTTCTGGCACTTTATACTTTTTTCAGAATTTACAGCGGAGAAGGATGGCCACGCGACTCGATTCTTTTTCCGGTCTATGTGTTCATGGCTATTTTTACCAAAGGTCCGATAGGTATTATTGTGCCTCTAATGTCAATCGCCGTATTTCTTTTGCTAAAGAAAGAATTCCGCACAATTGGCCGCTATTGGGGATGGAAAACTTTGGGCATATTACTGCTTCTGTGCGGAGCCTGGTTTGCCGGAGTTTATGCCGAAGGAGGAAATCAATACCTGAATAATCTGCTCTTTAAGCAAACGGTTAACCGGGCGGTGAATTCATTTCATCATCAGGAGCCGTTCTATTATTATTTTGTATCAATCTGGTATTCGCTGGCGCCGTGGTCGTTCCTGATTATTGGCATACTTTGGGTTGGCTTCCGCAACCGAATTATTTCGACCGATCTGGAACGCTTCTTTCTGACAGTGGCCTTATCGACATTCGTAACTTTATCGCTATTCAGCTCGAAACTTGCAGTTTACCTGCTTCCAACGTTTCCGTTCTTCGTTTATCTCTCGCTTCTCTGGATGAAAAAACTGGGAACCCGCCGCTGGATGTTTATCCTGACAGGCATTCCGGCCACCATACTTTGCCTGGCTTTACCCGGAATATTTATATCAAAACTTTTTACCGGCAGCAACGACCTGAACACCTCTCCGGTAATACTAATCACTGCTTTGCTTGTTTCAGGAATTGGTGTGCTGACATTAAATTACCTTGTGAAACGCCAGCTTTATTCAGGACTAAAAACGATGGGAGCAGGCATACTTCTCTCAATTTTTACTGTTTCGTTTGCGGTGCCTCACTTCAATCCGATTATTGGACTTAACCAATTGTGCAGCCAGGCCATGGATACGGCCAGCAAAAAAGGTGGGGTAACATACTATTACTGCGAGATGAGCCGCGCCGAAAACATTGACGTCTATCTGGGCGTAAAACCAATCAAGGTTCGAATTAAAGATTTATATGCAACCGATGTGATTAAAAAGCCAGCAATACTTTTTACATGGAACAAAGCCATTGAACGAAACGACTCGATACAGGTATTTATTAAAGACAAAAAAGTGAGTCGGACAGGAACATTTTATTATGTGGAAATAGATTAAGAAAACAATAAACAGAAGACCATGAAAATTTTAGTAACAGGAGCTGCCGGTTTTATCGGGTTCCATGCGGCAAAACATTTTGCTGAATCAGGGAACCGGGTAATCGGCATCGACAACCTCAACGATTATTATGACGTTGAGCTCAAATACGCCCGGCTGGAGGAATCCGGTATCAACCGGCAACAAATCCGGTATCTCCAGGCAGTTCAAAGTTTGGAATATCCAAACTACAAATTCATCAAAGCCGACCTTCAGGATAAGGTTTTTATCGACAAATTATTTAAAACCGAGCACTTTGATATCGTTTGTAATTTGGCGGCGCAGGCAGGTGTGAGATATTCCATTAAAAACCCGTATGCCTACATCAATTCGAACATCACCGGATTTCTGAATATACTGGAAGCCTGCCGGTTCAATCCGGTAAAACATTTGGTTTACGCCAGCTCGAGCAGTGTTTACGGGCAGCAAAACCATGTACCCTACAGCGAAGCGGACCAGGTTGATTCGCCTGTGAGCCTGTATGCCGCCACCAAGAAATCGAACGAACTGATGGCTCACACGTACAGCAAACTTTACAACGTACCCACAACCGGGATCCGCTTTTTCACAGTATATGGTCCCTGGGGAAGGCCCGACATGGCGCCATTCATATTCATGAATTCGGTAATAAAAGGTAATCCAATCAATGTGTTTAACTACGGAAAACTTTCGCGCGACTTCACCTATATCGACGATATTATTCAGGCATTGTCGGCAATCGCCGTTCGGCCGCCCCTTAATGATATTCCGTACAAAATTTACAACATTGGCGCCGGTCAGCCGGTTCAGCTTCTCGATTTCATTTCGGTTATAGAACAGGTAACCGGGAAAACAGCCGATAAAAGACTGGTTGAAATGCAAAATGGCGATGTCTATCAAACTTACGCCGACACTTCACGTTTGGAGCACGATTTTCATTTCAGGCCAAGGGTTTCAATCCGGGAAGGAATCAGCAAATTTTACGATTGGTACATCAGCTATACCGGGCACACCGAAAAAATATTTCATTCAGATAATTCAGAAAACAGATTCGTTTAACCAACCATTGAAAATATGCATACAATTGAAGAAAAGTTCTCGCAGATAATGAAATACATGGGAATTCCCAAGGAACAGATACAACGAGAAGCCTCGTTCACACACGACTTTGATTTTGGCGAATTTCAGTACACCTGTCTTGCCTTTTACATTGGGATTTATTTCAAAATAAATGTGAGGGAAAAAGACTATGCCGAAATCAACACCATTGGCGGAGCTATGGATTTTGTAAAAAGAAAACTCGAAACCGTTTAATACGACTCCCTATTTTGATGATTCAGAAATTCATCCAGACTTCAGTGCTGAAGCTTCTGGCATTCAGTATTGCTCTGATTTTTCCGTTCATTGGTACCTCGCAGGAAGCGAAAGACAAAACTCCCCACCCTAAAATTGCATTGGTTTTAAGTGGAGGCGGAGCCAAAGGTATGGCGCATATTGGGGTACTTAAAGTTCTGGAAGAAGAGGGCATTCCGGTTGATTTAATTGTTGGCACCAGCATGGGTAGCCTCGTGGGAGGGCTTTATTCGCTTGGATACACGGCATCGGAACTTGAAAATCTGGTCAAATCGCTCGATTGGGAAACAACGCTCTCCGACGATGTTCCCAGGGCAGTTTTGTCGAAAAACGCTCAGATGCTTAAACAGCGCTATCTGTTTTCATTGCCCATCAGTGGCAATAATAAACTCAGCCTGCCACAAGGTTTAATCAAGGGCCAAAATGTGCTGAATGTTTTTTGCAGTCTGGCCGGAAACTTGCCTGCGAATGCCGATTTTTTAACCTTCCCGGTTCCGTTCGCCTGCGTGGCAACCAACCTCGAAACCGGCAAGGAAGTCGTGATGGATCATGGTTTTTTGCCAACGGCTATGTTTTCGAGTATGGCAATTCCAATCGCTTTTCAATCGTCAGACCACAACGAACAGCTACTGGTTGACGGTGGACTTGTCAATAATTTTCCGACCGACGTTGCCAAGCGAATGGGAGCCGATATCATAATTGGAGTTGACATCAGGAACGATTTTTACGACCGGAATAACCTAAAAACTCTTGACAACGTAATTGGTCAGTTGGTCAACTTTTTCGACATGTCGAAAGATTCGGTCAACAACAGCTTGTGCGATATCATAATCAGACCCGACATTTCAGGTTATTCCATATCGAGTTTCACCAGTGAGGCCACCGATTCACTGATCCTAAGAGGAGAAAGATCGGCCCATACAATTCGCGATCAACTCCGTGCGCTCAAAACAAAATATCAGCTCGAAATGCCAACCAAATCAAAAGCTTTGATTAAGCCCGACCGATGGCATATCTCCGATCTCACCTTCACCGGAAACTATCATCTCGATCCTGACTTTCTGAAAAAAACACTGGCACTCGAAATTCCCGGCGATTATTCTTCGGAAGACATAAAAGCGGCAATTGACCAGTTATACGGATTGGGCGGGTTCGACCGGATTTATTACAATCTGGTGGATGTAGCCGATGGGAAAACCCTGAACCTCAATATCACAACAAAGAAGGATTTTACGCAAAACATCGGTTTTAAAGCAAACACAATTGACGCTGCGGCAATTCTAATAAATACAACCAGAAGAAACTACAAAAACATTTTTGGATTCTTTTCGACCAGCGTAGAACTCTCAATTAACCCGGGACTGACAATCGTTGCCGAAACCAATAAAACCAATCTGCCTACTGTGGGTGTCAATCTGAAAGGGAAATACCAGAACTTCAATGTTTTCAATGAAGGCAAAAAACTGTCAGAAGCCAATCTCTTCTATACTTCCGGATCGCTTTATTTTTATCAGCCCTTTTTGCACCATCTGGAACTGGGCATGGGTGCCCAAGAGGAATATTTTCACGGTGATATTTTCAGCAAAACCAGCACACTTGAAACTCCCGGCAAAATGGATTATTTCCTGACCAACGCCTACACGTACTTGTCGCTCGATAATATGGACGACTTTTATTTCCCTTCAAAAGGAACAAACATGTATGCCGAATTCTCGCTTATGGCCGATTTTAAACAATCATCTGAAATCAGTCCGATAGCGCTCTTTAAAATGAAAAATGTAATTCCGCTGGATGAAAATATATCGCTGCTGTTCGATCTGTACGGACGCGCCATGTTTAATTCCAACTCGCCGGTCACCCGAAAAACAATGGTTGGCGGCGAGCCATACACCCAATATTTCAATTACCATTTGCCATTTATCGGGCTTCCGGCGGTAAACATTGCCGAGCGATACACTTACATTTCCATGCTTGGACTAAGGATGAAACTGACCCGGTCGCAATACGCTTCCGTTCTGTTCAATGGGATGTGGCAAGATTCGGACATGATTTTCAGGGAAGGGGCAAAAGCCACTTATGGCGGCGGATTGCGCTATTCCATCAAGTCGAAACTTGGGCCTCTGGATATTACTTTGGGGTACTCCGGAGCAAACGACAAACCAACTTTTTCGGCCAATTTCGGATATTGGTTCTAGCAGAGAAGCGGCTTTAAATAACACCTGATTTACTAGTACAAGCGTTTCCTTTTCAGGAGGTAAGTGTAAAGTACCTGTTTAAAATCCTCGTTGATGTCGGCCTCCGCCAGATCGATATGGTACTGACCACAGCGTACGCGCATCTCCTCGAAATAATCAGTCATGGCTTTTTCGTAATTTTTCTTCAGGTCGTGTGGCGAAAAACGAAGGTGCTCTCCTGTTTCCAGATCGACAAAACGGTAAGGCTGATTCCGGAAATCAAATTCTTTCTCCTGCCTATGATCAGTCACATGAAAAAGCAGGACTTCATGCTTGTTGTATTTCATATGCTGCAAGGCCTCAAACAGGTCATCGGTATTTTCCTGCTCCATCAAATCGCTGAATAAAATGACCAGCGAGCGCTTGTGAATATTCTCAGCAATCATATGAAGGGCATCAACCGTGTTGGTTTTCTTGTGCAGTTGGGCCTGTTCCTGACGCAGCAAAGCGCCTAGCTGATTATACAGCAAATCGATGTGAACCGATGACAGGCGTGCTTCGGAATGAAATTCAATATCATCGGAAAATAGTGACAAGCCAACGGCATCGCGCTGTTTCCGGAGTAAATAAATAATGGCTGCTGCCGAATAAACAGAAAAGGCCAACTTATTCATTTGAACCGATTTTCCCTTCTCGAAGGGAAATAACATCGACGATGAGTTATCGATAACCAGCTGGCACCGAAGGTTGGTTTCTTCTTCGTATTGTTTGACAAACAATCTGTCGGTACGGGCAAACAGTTTCCAGTCGAGGTGCTTGGTCGATTCGCCGGTGTTGTAAAGGCGATGCTCTGCAAATTCAACCGAAAACCCGTGAAAAGGGCTTCGGTGCAAGCCGGTAATAAACCCTTCGACCACCTCTTTCGAGATAAACTCAAGGTTATCGAACTGCTGAAACTGCTGTATGTCGAGTAGATTATTCAAAAATCAGAGATTGTTATCGTTGTTCAAAAATAGTCAATAAATTGTTATCGGGTGCCGAGATTTTTAATCTCCGTTTCAAGAAGCACGATTAAAAATCGCGACACCCCAAAATAAAAAAGGCATAAGAACTTGTGTTTCCTATGCCTTTTCTGCCTTAATGTCGGGATTAAAGAATGCCTTCAACTTTGGTCGATAATGTTGACTTTGGCGCAGCTCCAACATGTTTGTCAACTACAGCACCATCTTTAAAGAAAAGAATGGTTGGAATATTGCGGATTCCAAACTTGGAGGCAATTCCCGGATTACTGTCAACATCAACTTTTCCTACAACTAACCTTCCGGCATAATCTTCAGAAAGTTCCTGAACAATTGGAGCGACCATGCGACATGGTCCACACCATTCAGCCCAAAAATCAACCAAAACCGGCTTATCCGATTGAAGAACCAATTCTTCAAAGTTTGCATCATTAATTTCTAAAGCCATTTCTAAAATATTTTTATTTGTGAATATGTAACAAATCTCAGAGCCATCACAAAATTAGCCTAATTAATTTTAAAAGCAAGATCATCATGCTTTTCAAAGTAGGCGAGTAATTCATCAGTGATTTCGATCCTTGTGTTCCTTGAAAACAGATTAACCATCATTTTTGTTTCGGGATCCCAAACATCAAACTTGAGCAAAGTTTTCCCTTTACTGTTTAAAGTGAGGTCGCCCAATTCGTTAACCAATTGGCTGGTGAGAACGGGCAGCGGAATCTGCACAGTAATACTTTTAAAATATTTTTCGCGCACTTCGTCCATCAGCTCAATGCGGTTCACCTTAAATTCGAGCTGCTCGCCGCCAAACCGGTTTTGAACCTGACCACGCACCATCAGGAATAATCCTTGTTTACAATACTTCCCAAACTCGACGTAATCTTTCGAGAAAAAGAACATTTTATACGAGTCGGTATAATCGGTTAAAACCATATAGCAGAACGGCTTCCCATTCTTGCTGAACGATTCGCGGGCTTCGGTAACCATTCCGGCAAAAGTCATTTCGCGCCCTTTCAGTGCCTCGATGCCGTTGTTCAGATCTTTAATCGAAACATCTTTGGTAACCAGCGATTTTATCTCGGTTTTATATTTATCGAGCGGGTGCGATGTAAGATAAACGCCAACCAGGGCTCGCTCCTTTTCAAGCAAAACCAGATCGGCCCACTCCTGAACCATTGGTGGCTCGGGCTTTTGCACCGATTGACTGGCCATCACCTCTCCAAAAAGCGACGGTTGCATATTGTTGCTCTCAAACTGCATCTTGTTGCCATACCTGATCAGCTTTTCGATAAACGTTTGATCACTTTCATCAGGAGCAAAAAACTGGCTTCGGGTGTGCTTTTTGAACGAATCAAACGCTCCGGCCATGGCCAGCGCTTCAATATTCTTTTTGTTTACCGACTGAAGGTTAACCCGTTCAACAAAGTCATAAACATCTTTAAATTCACCCTTTTCACGGGCTTTTACAATGTCTTCCACCGCCCCTTCGCCAACACCTTTTACAGCAGCCATTCCAAACCGAACATTACCGGCCTTGTTTACCGTAAACTTGGCGTAACTTTCGCTAACATCAGGCCCAAGTACATTCATTCCCATGCGCTTGCATTCTTCCATCAGCTTCGTGATTTCAGTAATGTTACTGAGGTTTCGGCTCATGTTGGCAGCCATAAACTCGGCCGGATAATGGGCTTTCAGATAACCAGTTTGGTAAGCCACCGCAGCATAACAAACCGAGTGCGATTTGTTGAACGCGTAACTGGCAAAAGCTTCCCAGTCTTTCCAGATTTTGTCAATCAATTTGCCCGGATCTTTGCCTCCTTCGGTGCAGCCTTCAATAAACTTCGGATTAGCCATACAGCCATCGTGAAACTTCACCTTCAGCTTGTCCATCATGTAGATGAGCTTTTTTCCCATCGCCTTACGCAACGAGTCGGAATCGCCACGGGTAAAGCCGCCCAGCGCCCTCGACTGGAGCATCACCTGTTCCTGATAAACGGTAATCCCGTAAGTATCTTTCAGGTAAGGTTCCATCAGCGGCGAGTCGTATTCAATTTTCTCCTGACCGTGTTTTCGCTTGATGAACGATGGAATGTACTCCATTGGACCCGGGCGATACAGCGCATTCATCGCCACCAAATCCTCGAAACGGTTCGGTTTCAGGTTACGCAAGTGCTTTTTCATTCCGGGCGACTCGAACTGGAAAATACCGGTGGTGTCGCCGTTACTGAAAAGCTCAAAAGTCAACGAATCGTCGAGCGGAATGCGATCCATATCGATGGTTATTCCTTTGGAATGCCTGACATTTTCGAGGGTTTCCTTGATGATTGAGAGTGTTTTCAGTCCAAGGAAGTCCATCTTCAGCAAACCAATGTCTTCCACAAACCGTCCATCGTATTGTGTACAAAGTAAGTTGTCGTCGTCTTTGGTTGGCATCACCGGAATGTGGTCAGTCAGCGGATCGCGGCTGATCAAAATTCCGCAGGCATGAACGCCGGTTTGCCGTACCGAGCCTTCCAGCGTTTGAGCAAATTTGAGCGTTGACCGAATCAACTCGCTTGGCGAATTCAGTTCCTGTTTCAGCTCCGGACTTTCTTTAAAAGCAATACCGAAATTCATCTTTGGCGCGTCGGGCACCAGTTTGGTCAGTCGGTCGGCTTCTGAAAGTGACAATTTCAGAACCCGTGCCACGTCTTTAATCGCCGATTTGGTGGCCATTGTTCCGAAGGTACAGATGTGTGCCACCTTATCCTGACCATATTTTTGGGTCACATAATCCAATACTTTCTGGCGTCCGTCATCGTCGAAGTCGATATCCACGTCGGGCATCGATATACGGTCGGGATTGAGGAAACGCTCAAACAGCAGGTCGTATTTCATCGGGTCGATATTGGTAATCCCCACGCAATACGAAACCACCGACCCGGCAGCCGACCCACGGCCCGGCCCGACCAAAACGCCCATCCGGCGAGCCTCATTGATGAAATCCTGCACAATAAGGAAGTAACCGGGGAAACCCATTGTTTTGATCGTATTCAGCTCGAACGAAATGCGCTCGTGAACATCGTCTGAAAATGGCTCTCCATAACGGGGTTTGGCGCCTTCCCAGGTGAGGTGCGCTAAATAATCGGCCTCGAGTTTTACCCTCAGTACTTTGTCGTAACCGCCCAATCGCTCGAATGATTCTTGCCCAAATTCTTCGAGCAGCGCTTCCTGCGGATACTTCTGCTGGTATTCCTCTTCTTTGCCAAACTCTTCAGGAATAGGGAAAACCGGCATAATTGGCACCGAGCTCAGGTTAAAAGCTTCAACTTTATCAACTATTTCCTGAGTATTTGCCAAAGCTTCGGGAACATCGGCAAACAGTTGGTTCATTTCAGCAGTGGTTTTAAACCATTCCTGCTTGGTATAACGCATACGGGTCGGATCATCCAAATCTTTTCCCGTATTCAAACAAATCAGCAAATCGTGCGCATCAGCATCTTCAGCATTGATAAAATGCGAATCGTTGGTGCAAATTACTTTTACGTCGTGCTTTTTGGCCAATTCCAGAATTCTGGCATTGACGAGCACCTGGTTGTCGTAAACATTCTGCCGCAATTCGGGCGAAGCTGCCGGATGACGCTGTAATTCGAGGTAGTAATCTTCGCCGAAAATCGATTTGAACCACTGAATGGTTTCCTCGGCATCATTGATGTTATTGGCCATGATGTGCTGCGGAACTTCACCACCAAGGCAAGCCGACGACACAATCAATCCTTCGCTGTATTTCTCCAGAATCTCCTTGTCGATACGAGGTTTGTAGTAGAAACCTTCGGTGTAAGCCATCGATACCAGTTTCAGCAGGTTGCGGTAACCGGTTTGGTTTTTGGCAAGCAAAATGAGGTGATAACCTGAGCGGTCAACTTTCGCATCTTTCTTGTTGTGACGCGATTGTTCGGCCACGTAGGTTTCGCAGCCAATAATCGGTTTCAGGCCTTCCTTTTTACATACATCGTAAAATTCCTTTGCTCCAAACATGTTGCCATGGTCGGTTAGTGCAAGCGCGGTCATGCCATCGGCTTTGGCTTTTGAAACCAGCCCTTTTACGCTGGCTGCGCCATCCAGAATGGAATATTGTGAGTGAACATGTAAATGTGTAAAAGGTACCATACCAATCCGTTAAATCTAATTTCTACTTTCTGCCAAACCTGAAATTTCAGGAAAGTAAAGGTACCAATTTCGATCCCTGATTTTTGAATTGTTGATAAAATGTGCGAAAGTAGTAGGTGTACTTTCATTCCCCAAAACATATTACCTTTATCCATCATTTCAGAAATCGTAAAAAAATGCCTGCCTCAAAAGAGAAAATATATTCCTACCAACTCATTTACAACGGCGCTCCAATGCCGTTTGTGATAAAAACCATGGAGGAAATTGATGAGCAACTGGGCGGTATTTCCGATAATCCGCACCGGCACAATTATTATACTATTATTTGGCCGTTGACTGCCACCGGAAAACATGTTGTCGATTTTAAAGAGTATCCGATCCTGCCTCATCATGTTTTTTTTGTAAGCCCCGAGCAGGTTCATCAAATTATTACCGACCCGAAACCAACCGGATATGTGATTCTTTTCACTTCCGAATTTCTCGAAAAGAGCAGCATTCGTCCCGATTTTATTGCCAATCTGAAGTTGTTTCAAAAGAGCGACGAGACTCCTCCTTTGCCGCTCACTCCGAAAATGATTGAAACACTCCGGCCATTTGCTGAACAGATGCTCTCTGCGTTCCATGCGAAAAGCGATCTTTTCATGGAAATTATTGGTGCCTACTTAAAACTATTTCTAATTGAATGTAACGGGAGCTGTTCGTTGTCGCCAAACACCAATACCCAAAGCGTCGAAGTGGAAAAAACCATCGTGAAGAACTTCAAAAGCATCGTTGAAAAGCACTTTACCGAATGGCACCAGGTGAAAAATTATGCTGAAGAACTGAATGTTACGCCAAATTATCTGAACGAGGTAATCAAGTCGGCCATCGATGTTTCGGCCAAGGATTTTATTCAGAACAGACTTGTGCTTGAAGCCAAACGAATGGCTGTTTTCACCGAAAAAAGCGCCAAAGAAATCGGATTCGATCTGGGCTTCGAGGATCCTTCGCATTTCAGCAAATTTTTCAAAACGAATACCAGTCAATCGCTCCAGAATTTCAGGGAAAACATCACAAATGCCTGAGTTTTTCTTCTCCGGAAATAACAATTAGGACAAAAAAGTCTTTTTCTCCCTGATTTGTACCATCGATACCTTAATTTTTCCATTTCGCAGCCACTTAAGTCGCCCTACCTTTGTGTCATCAATAACAATTAAAAATGACACAATGGAAACTACAGTAAAAACAAAATGGGGTATCGACCCAACTCACAGTGAAATTTCGTTTAAAGTAAAACACCTGATGATTAGCAATGTAAAAGGTGTTTTTAAAGAATTCAGTGCCAACATTTATACATCTGGCAACCAGTTTATGACATCCGAAATCAATCTTCAGATCAATCCGGCGTCAATTGATACCGGTGTAGCCGACCGCGATGCTCATTTAAAAAGTGCCGATTTCTTCGACGTGGAGAACTTCTCAGCCATTGGGTTTGTTGGTCGTTCATTCGAAAAAGTTGACGACGAAAATTATGTCCTCAACGGCGATCTGACCATAAAAGGCGTTACCAACCCTGTAAAACTTGATGTTGAATTTGGTGGAGTGATGAAAGATCCATGGGGCAACGAAAAAGTTGGTTTCAGCATCAACGGAAAAATCAACCGTAAAGATTTTGGATTAACCTGGAATGCCGCCCTCGAAACCGGAGGAGTTCTGGTGAGCGACGATGTAAAAATCAGTGGCGAGGTGCAACTCGTTAAACAAGCCTGATGAATTTAAATCTTCAGCAGAATAGGAAATAGAGATTTTATATGGAAAGGATTATGAATGTCTGGTACGCTGATTTCGACATTGGCACCGAGCATCGTCCTTTCCGACAAAATCGGTAGTTTAAAGCCAAATGAAAACAATAAAACAATTCAGAAATCATGAAAAATACAGTTTTACACAAAGCCGAAACCCGTGGCGATGCCCGTCACGGATGGCTGCACAGCCGGCATACGTTTAGTTTTGCCAATTATTACGATCAGGAACGAATGCATTTTGGAGCGCTTCGGGTGCTCAACGACGACATCGTTGAAGCCGGAATGGGATTTGGAACGCATCCGCACGACAACATGGAGATCGTCTCCATTCCGCTGGAAGGCGATTTGGAACACAAAGACAGCATGGGAAATGTTGCCGTAATTAAACATGGCGACGTTCAGGTGATGAGTGCCGGAACCGGGATTTTTCACAGCGAATACAACAAAAACAAAGATCGCAAGGTAAAATTCCTGCAGATATGGGTATTCCCGAACAAGAAAAATGTAACTCCGCGATACGACCAGATTACGCTGAATATTGCCGACCGCCACAATAAACTACAGCAGGTTCTTTCACCAAATCCGGACGATGAAGGTGTTTGGATTCATCAGGACGCTTGGTTTTACATGGGAAATTTTGATAAAGGAGTGAGTACCGAATATCAGCTCAAATCGAAAGACAACGGAGTTTACACATTTATCCTGAAGGGCGATGTTACCATCAACGGGCAATCGCTCAATTCACGCGACGGTTTTGGCATTTGGGATGTTGATGCGTTGTCGATTAAGGCTGACTCCGATGCAGAAATCCTGCTGATGGAAGTCCCGATGAACAAATAATTCAAACAAAAAAATCTTTTCAGGATGGAAATCAAACAGAAAAATGATTCGTCGAAAGGTGCTTTTTACATTGAGCAAAACGGGAAAACTGTTGCTCAAATGACCTATGTATGGGTTGGAACCAATAAGATAATTATTGACCATACCGAAGTTGATGAAAGTCTGAAAGGACAAGGCGCAGGTAAATTAATGGTGAGTAAAGCCGTTGAGTTTGCCAGACAAACGGGCTTAAAGATTGTTCCTCTGTGCCCGTTTGCTAAAAGCGTTTTCAGCAAAACACCTGACTACAATGATGTTTTGCTGAAATAGCATTTCCGGGAAAATCTACAGTTTAAATATCCCCACTTTTGGGGATTTCACACCTTTTTCGTTGCATCTACTTTTGCCTTTATAATTTACACCTAAGAAAGTATATGAAACGAATCCTATTTTTCTCAGCAATACTGCTGTCTGCCTTATTCCTGAATGCCCAGACTTCGGAACAGGAAAAAACAACCTACCAGAATATGGCCGATCAGCTTTTGTCTTCAAAAAGCAAACTCACCATTGGCGGTTACGGCGAGGTGCATTATCACCAGCCATTAAGTTCGGAAATACGCCAGAACGGCGAACTCGATGTGCACCGCATGGTGATGTTGTTTGGCTACCAGTTCAGCGAACGCACCCAGTTTGTTACAGAGCTCGAATTCGAACATGTTTCGGAAGTGTATGTTGAGCAGGCCTTCCTTCAGCACAAAATCAATAAATCAATCAATTTTCGCGGAGGATTACTTTTAATCCCGATGGGAATTGTGAACGAATATCACGAACCAACCACCTTTAATGGTGTTGAGCGTCCGCTGGTTGACAACAAGATTGCTCCAACCACCTGGCGCGAAATCGGTTTTGGTCTGGCCGGAAATATTCAGCCTGCCAATTTAAAATATCAGGTTTACGTGGTCAACGGCTTCAACGGTTACGACGGAACAGCCAAACTGAACGGCAAAAGTGGTTTGCGCAGTGGCCGTCAGAAAGGCGCTTCATCGTACATCAGCTCGCCCAATTTTACTGCGAAAGTTGAATACTACGGAATCCGTGGATTGAACATTGGCCTATCAGGCTATTTTGGAGATACTCAAAGCAAACTTTATAACGGAATTGCAAAAGACAACGATGCAGCATTGGCCAAAGCCGACTCTTCAGTTGTTGGGATATCGATGATTGGACTGGATGCCCGCTACAACCTGAAAGGCCTTCAACTGCGTGGACAATTGTATTCGGTTTCTTTATCGAATACCGACGAATACAATCGCTTTACCGGGAAAAATAAAACCACGCCAAACGACCTAGGCAGCAAAATGACCGGATATTATGTGGAAGCAGGATACAATGTTTTCCGCCATTTTGAGAAAGTAAAAACCGAACTCGTTCCTTTTCTCCGCCTCGAAGGTTACGATACTCATGCCGATGTGGCATCAAATATTAGCTGGAATCAGTCATACAAAAATTCGGTGGTAACCGCTGGACTTACCCTAAAATTAGCACAGGGTGCAGTCCTGAAAACCGACATGCAGTGGGTGAAACCCGATGGCGGCAGCACCACCAAAGTATTTAGCGCTGGTTTAGGTGTAATGTTCTAATCCGGAGAAAACACCATGTTCAAATTATTCATCATAGCATCCTGTTTTTTAATTACTTCAACCATTTTCCCTCCCAAGGGACTGGATTTTGAAGACAAAACCCTGAAAAAGGAAATTCAGAAAATTGGTGGAACTGAAACGCCCGAATGGAAAGAAATCCCGTTTCCTGATGCAAATTCTGTCCAGGGAAAATTCTTCACCATTTCGGATTCGAACAAGCTGAAAAAATACATTTATGTAGGAAGAGTGAACAGCTGCCGTGCAGGTGGCTGTTCAAATCCTGCTCAGTCAACCATCGGGCTTGAAACATCGGAGTATTTCGATTACTTCGTTATTTTCGACGCCAGTCTGTCGGTTCAGCAGGTGAAAGTTTACAATTACCAGGCAACACATGGTCAGGAAGTGACCAACAAAGGCTGGTTAAAACAATTTCAGGGATACGATGGTAACCGGCAGCTCAACGTTGGTAAAAACATTGACGCCATCTCAGGCGCCACCGTTTCCGTTCAGGGAATTACAAACGACATCCAGGAAAAAACACGATTACTGAAAAAAATAGTTGACGGCAGGAACTAAAATCACCCAACTCCGTCGTTGAACAACCTCAGTACCACTTCTACACCTGAAACTTTTTGCGTACTTTTCTCCTGAAATTCAAATCAGGAATTGTCCATGCGCATTGTCATCGCCCCCGATTCATTTAAAGAGTGTTTGTCAGCCACCCGCGTGGCTTTTGCCATTTCCGAAGGAATCAGGAAAGTAGCTCCTGAAGCGGAAATTATCAGCATCCCTGTAGCCGACGGCGGAGAAGGCACCGTAGAAGCGCTGGTCACCGCAACTTCAGGAAAGATTGTTTCAACACCTTCAGTCGATGCGTTAAATCGACCGATTCAATCATTTTACGGAATTCTGGGTAATGGTAAAACCGCTGTCATTGAAATGGCTGCAGCATCGGGAATTGAGTTGCTTTCGCCCGGAGACCGCAATCCGCTGGTAACTTCAACCTTTGGCACCGGCTTGCTCCTGAAATCAGCAATGGAAGCCGGATTCGAAGAAATTATTCTTGGAATTGGCGGAAGCGCAACCAACGATGGCGGTGCTGGAATGGCGCAAGCTCTCGGCTTTGATCTTCTGGATGAAAACAACAATCCGATTAGCTGGGGCGGCGGATCGTTGAGCCAATTATATCGCATCAGCCGCGCCAATGCTCATCCTCTGCTGCAAAAAACAAAAATTACCGTAGCCTGCGATGTGCAAAATCCTCTGCTTGGCATCGCCGGAGCAACTCGCATTTATGGGCCGCAAAAAGGAGCATCAGCCGAAATTATTGAAACCTTGGAGCAGAACCTGTCCAACTTCGCGAAAGTTATTCTTAAAGAATTTGGTACTGATTTTTCTGACATTCCCGGTGCCGGAGCTGCCGGCGGACTGGGCTTCGGACTGATGGCTTTTTGTAACGCCAGAATTCGCCCCGGCTTTGAGTTGATTCAGGAATTGACGAATCTGGAAAAACAGATCAGTCAGGCCGATTTGGTTTTTACCGGCGAAGGAAGAATCGATTCGCAAACGGCTTTCGGAAAAACAATCAGCGGAGTGGCTCAACTGGGTAAAAAATATGGCATACCTGTTGTTGCTTTAGCCGGAATTTTGTCTGGAAATCTGGAACCACTTTACAACAATGGGTTAACTTCGGCCTTTGCCATTGCCAATAGGCCAATGAGTATTGAGGAATCGAAAGCCAAGGCTGCAGAATTGCTTGCCCGCACATCAGAACAAATTGTGCGAATGATGACCCGGCGACACTAAAAATTTATACAAGTCCAAATCAATTTCTTTACTGAATAATTGTAGATTTGCATAGTGGGAAATCGATTGCACAATCTCATGTTTCGCACCTAAACACAATTAATCATTCAAAACCAATTACGACTATGAAACGTCTGTTTATATTCGCTTTTGTAATTTGTGCCCTGGCTACAGGCAGTTTTGCGCAAAAAACCGTTGGCCTCGATAACTGGTTTAACCATGAAACCAACGCCAAAACCGGTAAGATTTTTCATTACACCTGGGACGATCAGGAAAACAGTGGCTTTTCGCAGTTGGGCGACCTGTTCAAAAAACGTGGTGCACAGCTCAAAACCATTGCTACTGCACCCAACAGCAAATCGATGAAAAATGTAAATGTTTACATCATTGTCGATCCGGATACCACCAAAGAAAATCCAACGCCAAATTATATTCAGCCTGCCGACATCAAATTCCTTAAGAAATGGGTGAGCAATGGCGGAGTTCTGCTGCTGATGGGTAACGATGGCCCAAATTGCGAGTTCACACATTTCAACCAACTGGCCGATGTCTTTGGTTTCCGCATGAAACCAATTACCCTGAACCCTGTAACCAACCGCGAATGGGACATGGCTGCTGAAACCAAATTCACCGATCATCCTTTATTTTCGGGAGTAAAGAAGGTTTATCTGAAGGAAGTGGCTCCAATTAGTTTATCGAAAAATGCAAAACCTGTTTTGTACGATGCCGATACAAATTCGGTAATTATTGCAGAAGCCAGTTACGGCAAGGGTTATGTGCTTTTGGTAAGCGATCCGTGGCTGTACAACGAATACATCGACCACGCGTATTTGCCTGAAAGTTTTGAAAACCTGAAAGCCGCAAACAATTTAGTAGATTTGCTGCTGAAAAAAGTAAAATAGCTCCTCACAGGTATATCCGGAAGGGCTGAATTGTTGAAACTATGGGCCAATCCGATATTGAAAAATTTATTGCCGGAATTCCGAAGGCTGAACTTCACCTTCATATTGAAGGGACTTTTGAGCCGGAACTGATGTTTGAAATTGCTGCCCGAAACAACATCAACCTGAAATACAATTCGGTTGAGGAATTACGGGCAGCTTACAATTTCAATAACCTTCAGAAATTTCTTGACATTTATTACAGCGGGGCAAACGTATTGATTCACGAGCAGGATTTTTACGACCTAACATGGGCATACCTGCAAAAAATACATGCGCAAAACGTATTGCATACCGAGGTTTTCTTCGACCCGCAAACCCATACCCAGCGCGGAATTCCGTTTAGTAAAGTCATTTCAGGAATTCACCGCGCGCTGGAAGAAGGACACCGAAAACTTGGGATCAGTTATCGCCTGATCCTGAGTTTTCTGCGTCACCTGAGCGAAGCCGATGCATTCCGAACCCTGGAGGAAGCTTTGCCTTACCAATCGTGGATAACGGCCATCGGACTCGACTCTTCGGAAAAAGGACACCCACCTACCAAGTTTGAACGCGTATTTGCAAAAGCAAGAGAATCGGGCTTTTTGGCTGTAGCCCACGCCGGAGAAGAAGGCCCGGCCGAATACGTTTGGGAAGCGTTGAATTTATTGAGCGTTTCGCGCATCGATCACGGAAACCGATCGCTGGAAGATCAAACCCTGGTTGAAGAACTTGCCAGGCGAAAAATGCCGCTGACCGTTTGCCCGCTTTCGAACCTGAAACTGAAGGTTGTAAAAGATATAACCCAACATCCGCTGGCCGAAATGCTCAGGAAAAACCTTATGGTAACTGTAAACTCCGACGACCCGGCGTACTTTGGCGGTTACATCAACGAAAATTATGTGGCCATGGCGCAAGCTCTCAACCTTACCGCAGAACAAATTGTGCTGTTGGCAAAAAATTCGTTTGCAGCCAGTTTCTTAAGTGAAACCGACAAAAAAACCTTGCTTGAAAAAACAGATCTGTATTACCGAAATTATCTGGAAAACAAACTCCTGAATTAAAGATTCAGCGCCATATATTTCAGCCCGTCGAGAGTCAGATTTTCATCTACAATTTCAATCCGCGCCGACACGTTTTTCAGGATAAATGACAATCCTCCGGTTGCAATTACCTTGATATTTTGCCCAAGTTCACTTTCAACCCGGTTAACCATCGAATCGACCAATCCGGCAAACCCGAAAACAATACCCGACTGAATGGCGTGTATGGTATTTTCCCCCAATGCCGAAGGCGGTGCTTCCAGCTGAACATCATACAATTGTGCCGTATTTCCGGTTAGCGACCTTAACGCGGTATATAAGCCGGGAGCAATGGCTACTCCCAGTATTTTGCCCGAACTGCTTATGGTGGTAAAAGTAAGGGCTGTTCCAAAATCAATAACCATTGATGGACCTCCATAGCCAATGTAAGCCGCTGTGGCATCGGCAACCAGGTCAGCACCAATCTGATAAGGATTCAGTACCTCAATTGGCAGACGATTATACAAAGATGGCTCGACCAAACATGGAAAATCGCCAAACAAATTATGCAACATCTCTTTAAATGGCCTTACCAGGCTCGGAACAACGCTGCTCAGAACGGTACGCGATATTTTGGCACAATTAATTTCAGAACTGGCAAACAACGATCTGAATATCACTTCGTACTCATCCGCCGTTTTAGACCGGTCAGTCTGAATTCGCCAAATCTTCACCCAATCATTCTGTTCAGCAACTCCAAACACAATGTTTGTATTGCCAATATCAATGGTTAAAATCATCTGAGTTTGTTTTGATTCTTCACTTGTAAAATCCGTTATCACTCCGGTAAAACATCGGTTGAAAAGATTTCAGGAATTCAAAGTTGTAAAAATTATTGTTTCTCTGTATTAAAAATAAAAAACAAACGTTCTAATTTATAAACATTGATATTATCAGTTTTTTTTTTCTAATTTTGGTTATTCGGTATTCCACAACCCGCTCAGCGACGAAGTGGAACGATTTACAGCCCTAGATTTTTTTGGATAAAAACATAATTAAAGCATGCAAAACACCAAAAATCCCCTGATATTTGTCGTTGAAGACAATCAGATGTACAATAAACTAGTGGTTAGCTACCTCAAGACCAATAAGTTTACAAATGTCGAATCCTATCTGTCGGGAGAGGAAGCATTGAACAACATGCATAAAAATCCGGATATCATTATTCAGGACTACCTTCTTGATGGTATGACCGGAATCGAAGTCCTGATCAAGGCAAAAAAAATAAATCCAGCTGTTGAGTTTATTTTCCTTTCGGGGCAGGATAGTATTGATATCGCCATTAATAGTATGAAATATGGAGCCTACGATTACATTGTGAAAGATCAGATGGCTTTGCAAAAGATGGTTAATAAAATCAACAAGATCAACTCGGTTACCGAACTGGTAAAATCGAACAAGCGCTATAAAGTCGGAGTTATTTTGTTTTTCTTCGGATTAGCGCTACTCATTATCGTTACTTTATTGCTGGCCCTGTTCTATCCTCAGATATTCGGATTGTAAAAAATGACGCACAAGCATAAAAAACCCGGATCAGAATTCACTGATCCGGGTTTCTTTTTTCTATCAACTTGCTTGATTAATTGGCTTTTATAACCCTGCCTGCATCGAAAATTGAAGCATAGCCATCGGGTTTATGCAAAATCTCAACAGCTTTCTTGATATCCATATCTTCTTTCAGCGCTGCTTTTATGGCCCCTTTCTGATAATAATATCTCGAAACAATTTCGTCGGTCAATAGCTCCGAAACTTCTTTCTTGAAATGTTCCAGATCCTGATCCAGGTTATGGCCCAGCTTTGATTTCAGCTTATCGAATTCATCTTTCGAAATGTCGTAGTACTTTTCACGTTTGGCAACTTCGAGCAGATTATCGAGTTCTTCTTCAGTTTTCGATTCGTATTTAAAATCCTGTTCCTTTACGTACTTAACAAAGTCGGCATATATCTCCGGAGTAACTGCAAATTCGTCGGCAGCAGGTATTTTCTCGGTTTTGCTGTTAAAATAAGTAGCATAGTCAAAAATTACCGAACCCGAAACAAGGCTGGTAGTCAGGTTGCTCAAAGTTTCATCTTCAACCGCCAAATCGGGAGCAACTCCTCCTCCATCAAATACAATTCGTCCCTTTTTCGTTTTGAATTTCGAGATCAGCGAATCGGGAATAATTCCCACACTTCCGTCTTCATTGCGGTGTGTGTAATCAAGAGCCTGAATGCAGCGTCCACTAGGTATATAATATTTGGCAG
This sequence comes from Prolixibacteraceae bacterium, assembly GCA_963678915.1. Lineage (GTDB taxonomy): Bacteria > Bacteroidota > Bacteroidia > Bacteroidales > Prolixibacteraceae > Aquipluma. Next base: position 2,987,220 of record OY787458.1, on the reverse strand, counting down.
TAGTAATCTTCAGCTTGGCATTGTAGCTCAGGTCGCGGGTGGTCTGAACCAATCCCTTCCCGAAAGTGCGCGTTCCGATAATCATTCCACGGTCGAGATCCTGAATTGCTCCGGCAACAATTTCTGATGCCGATGCCGATCCGCGGTTAACCAAAACCGCAATTGGCATAATGGTATCAACCGGATTTTCAGTAGCTGTATAAACCTTGTCCCATTGTTTCACTTTTCCACGGGTGCTCACTATTTCCTGACCCTTTGGAACAAAAAGATTTGCCAGGCGCACTGCTTCCATCAACAAGCCGCCGGGGTTTGACCGAAGGTCGAGTACCAAAGTTTTGGCTCCCTGCTTTTCTTTGAGTTCGATCAAAGCCATTTTCACCCTTTCGGTACAATTTTCAGTGAAGTTCGACAAGCGGATGTATCCGGTTTCTTTATCGAGCATACCATAATACGGAACCGGGTCGATCTGTATCTTCTCACGGACAATCTCAATGTCCATTGGTTTCTTTTGTCCGTAGCGCAGTATTTTTACTGTAACCGACTTATTGGCCGGTCCTTTCAGCAAAGCGCTCACATCTTCTGTCGAAAGTTTTTCGGTTGATTTGCCGGCCACTTCCAGCAGCACATCACCAGCCCTCAGTCCACTTTTCTGAGCCGGAAAACCTTCATATGGCTCGGCAATCAGAATCTTTCCCTTTTGCTTACTGATCAATGCACCGATTCCGGCATATTCGCCTGTAGTCATAAACCTGAAATCTTCCATATCAGATTCAGGAATATAATTGGTGTACGGATCGAGCGATTCGAGCATCTTGTCGATACTGGTTTTTACCAGCTTTGTCGGGTCAACCTCATCAACATAAAACAGGTTCAGCTCCCTGAAAAGTGTATAGTAAATATCAAGGTTCTTGGCTATCTGGAAATTTTTGTCGTCTTGTTTAAAGCTGAAAAAACTAATGGCAAAAACACAAATCCCAACAATAACGATCCCCGCTTTTTTTGTTCTGGAAAATTTCATCTCTAACGTATTGTTAATTAATATTTTCGAAGTCAGAAGATGAAAAAAATCAATGTAATCTGCGAAATGGAGATTCGGAAATTAAACACGAATTGTTCATGGCTTCATTATTCGTAAAGTGAAAACAAAAATAGTAAAAGCTTTGTTTTTACCGACCTGACTTTAAATCTAAAACGTTAATTATTCTTAACCTTTTGTTTGCATTTTCAATCCCTCCGAAATAAAAAATCCCAGGCATCCGGAATTAAACGGCGGCCTGAGATTTTTAATGATATCTCTGATCAGGGAATCCTGAACAGTTCTATTTCGTTGTTCGGGTCCATGTGGTCGATCGCCCGAGCCACTTGATTCCGGCCACGTACCCCTTTATGTACAGCAAGTTACTATCCTTTTCAAACCACGCATAGCAATCGTAGGTTTTGCCATTCTTCGGATCATAAATTCGCCCATCGAGCCATTGTTTCTCCGAGCTGTTGTACTTAAGTCCCGACAAAATCGAAATACCCAACCGCGAACGCGACCGCAATTTAGCATCGGGATTCATGTTGTCTTTTTCGGGTTCTCCATTTACGTACTTCTCCGGAAGAATATAAATGATGGTCCCAACAAACTGACCACCTTCTTCTTTCACTTCAATTTTCGAAGTTTTTTCTTCATTCCACCATATGCCGGCAATTTTCTGAGCTTCCTGTGCAAAAGCTCCCGAAACAATCAGGCAAAGCAATAATACCAATCCAGTCTTTTTCATATGCGTTCAATTGAGTTAATATTTCCGATAAGATTGAGAAGCGGCCGAACTCCTTCAGGCAAATAATTCCCTGCAATTTATACATATTTCGTGAATCATTTTTAAATCAGTCCGGAACAAATTTGAACTGTGGTTTTTACGACAGATTTCATGTTTTTGGCAGCACGAAATGGCTACATTTGAAACAAAGAGTTTCAGATGTTCAGATCAATTGTTACATGTTTTTTTACGGTACTTTGTTTGTTGAGTGTGGCGCAGATAACTTGTTCCGACGCTGAAATTATTGTACAAAGCCGACATGTATGGCGTGGAATGAAATTAGGCAGTGCCCCCGCCATTGAGCCGTCGGTTACTTTTTCCGGAGGGCACTTCAGTTTTAATGTGTGGGCCTCGGTTACAACAAACAACAGCTATTCCGAAATCGACCTGATTCCGTCCTGGCAGTTCCGGGATTTCAACTTTACAATCTACGATTATTACAACCCCATTCCGGAGGAAGTCAACCAGTATTTCAATTTGAAAAATGGGAAATCGAGACATTCACTCGAGCTGGCCATCGACAATTATTCCATTGAAAAATACCGGTTAAAATGGATGATCGGGACATTTATTTCAGGCGACAAAAACACTGAAACCGGGAACCCCTTTTACTCCACTTACCTCGAAATTAAATATCCATTCAGCTTCCTGAAAGTTGATGTAGAGCCATTTGTAGGGGCTACTCCGTTTAAAGGATATTATGCCGACAATCTTGCGGTAACAAACTCAGGAGTTGCTATTAGTAAAGAACTTAAAGTTTCCTCCCGACTCTCAGTTCCAATTATACTTACCTACATTTACAACCCATACAGCGACAATCAAATGCTTACTGTAAGTTCCGGACTTGTTTTTTCATCAGGCGACTAAACTGCAGTCATTCTTCATTTTATATCCTTCTTCATCAACATTCCGTATATCCTTAATGTTATTTTAACTAATAATAGTTGCACAAGTCAACTATTATAAACTATTTTCGTTGTCAAATAATGTTAAATGGAAGAAGAGCATCCACTCGGATATATACTGGGGCGACCACTTCGCGTCTTTTTGAATCAGTTAGCTATTGAATTCAGGAACAGGGAAATTGAACTGACATTTGAGCAATTTGTTATGCTTCGGATGATTGATGCTAACAGTCAGCTTATTCAGCAGGATATTGCGCATCATTTACAGAAAGACAAATCGCTGGTTGTCAGACAAATGAATGGACTCATTGAAAAAAATTACGTGGTTCGGCGTGCGAATAAAACTGACAAACGAAAAAAGAACCTCATTCTTACACCAAAAGGAACCGAAATGATGAATAAAATAACCGAACTGTCCTTTGAGGTATCGAATAAACTTCTTTCGGAAATTGAAGTCGAAGACTACAATGTTTTCAGGCGTGTCCTGAATAAAATCCAGGAAAACGGAGGTTCGGCCGATGAACTCCTAAATAACAGTAATTAAAGCAAAAACAACAATATGAGAACAATGAAACCAATCAGGAATTTAGGAATTGCTATGATTGCACTTGCAATCATTTCGTGCGGCCAGAAAAAGCAGGCTGGTGCTCCGGGCGGAACTGCCGGACAGGTGAAAGAGTACCCTGTAATTGCAGTGAGCCTGCAGTCAACTCAGCTTTTTAAAGATTATCCAACCAAACTTGAAGGACAACAAACGGTCGAAATCCGATCGAAGGTTGCCGGATACATCGAGCAGATTATGGTTGACGAGGGTGCCTTTGTAAGAAAAGGGCAGGTGCTTTTCCGTTTGAATGCCAACGATATTCAGGCAACAGTTCGTTCGGCCGAAGCGCAGGTAAAAGTTGCTGAAGCCGATGTAAATTCAGCCCGTATCAACCTCGAAAAAACCAAACCACTGGTTGAAAAAAACATCATCAGTAAGTTCGATCTCGAATCGGTTGAATCGCTCCTGAAAGCCAAAGAGGCACAGTTAGCGCAAGCACAGGCAAACCTCGAAAATGCCAAAGCCAACCTGCAATACACCCGAATTACAAGCCCGGCTGATGGCACTATCGGAACCTTCCCCTACCGCGTGGGAAGCCTGGTGAGCAGCACTTCGGCAGAACCATTGACTACCGTTTCGAACACCGAGAAAATGTTTGCTTACTTCGCATTAAACGAAAAAGAATTTTTGGCTTTGACTAAAGGGCTGGAAGGAAAAAACCTTCAGGAAAAATTCGCCAAACTTCCTGATGCTTCGCTCATTTTAGCTGATAACTCGGTTTATGAAAAAACCGGTCGGATTGAAACCGCCAGCGGACTGGTTGACCAGGCAACAGGATCTGTAAACATAAGGGCAACCTTTCCAAATCCGGAAGGATTGTTGCGCAGCGGCGGCAGCGGCTCTGTTCGTATCCCTCAGTTTATCGAATCGGCAATCATTATTCCGCAAAAAACAACCTATGAGTTACAAGGCAAATACTTTGTTTACCAGGTAGGTGCCGATAATAAAGTGCACAACACCGAAATACAGGTGATCAGCGGTAACCTGAAAGATTCGTACGTAGTAACCAGCGGACTGAAAGCCGGCGACCAGATCGTACTTCAGGGAATTGCTTCGTTACGAAACGATGCCGAAATCAAACCGAAACTGGTGGAAGCCGGAAGTCTATCCGAAAATATGCCAGCAGCCAATCAGGTTAAAAATTAAAACCGGGAAATTATGTTTAGAAAATTTATAGAACGGCCGATCCTTTCATCGGTCATTTCAATCATCATTGTCATTCTGGGGTGTCTCGGACTGATAAGCCTGCCTATTGAGCAGTATCCTGATATTGCTCCGCCAACGATTATGGTATCGGCAAATTACACCGGAGCCAATGCCGAAACTGTACTGAAAAGTGTGGTTGTTCCGCTTGAAGAGCAAATTAACGGGGTGGAAAACATGATCTACATGACCTCTTCGGCCAGTAACCTCGGTGCCGGTACCATCCAGGTTTTCTTTAAGCAGGGAATCAATGCCGATATGGCTGCGGTTAATGTTCAAAACCGCGTTTCGCGCGCTACCAGCATACTTCCGGCCGAAGTAACCCGTGCCGGGGTAACGGTATCCAAACGGCAAACAAGTATGTTGCTGATTTTTTCGCTATACAGCGAAGTCGATGAATTTGATGAAACATTCCTTCAGAATTATGCTAAAATTAACCTGATTCCACAGATTCAGCGTGTGAATGGTGTAGGCGAGGCCAACGTTTTCGGAGGAAAAGATTACTCGATGCGTATCTGGCTGAAACCCGATGTCATGGCTTCGTACGGCCTGGTACCTACCGATATTACAGCTGCGTTGAGCGAGCAGAACCTTGAAGCCGCACCCGGACGTTTGGGTGAACGCAACGGCCAATCCTTCGAATATGTGCTGAAATACAAAGGTAAGCTTAGTCAACCCACCGAATTCGAGAATATCATCATCAAGGCCGATAAAGACGGGAATATTTTACGTTTGAAAGATGTGGCCCGTGTTGAACTTGGAGCTCTAAGCTATGGGGTTACCACTTCGGCAATGGGAAGGCCGGGTATTACTATTGCCATTTTCCAGTCTCCGGGGTCGAATGCCCGCGATGTGATTATTCAGGCTAAAAAAGTAATTGAAGAAGCTTCGAAAACTTTCCCTGCCGGTGTAAAATACAAGATAACCATTGACGCCAACGACTTCCTCGACAGTTCAATCGAAAAGGTAATTTCAACATTGCTCGAAGCCTTTGTTCTGGTGTTCCTTGTTGTTTTTGTATTCCTTCAGAATTTCAGAGCCACACTGATTCCGGCTATTTCGGTTCCGGTTGCTATTATTGGGACCTTCTTCTTCCTTAATGTATTTGGATTTACAATCAACCTGCTCACTTTATTTGCTTTGGTACTGGCCATCGGTATTGTGGTTGACGATGCTATTGTGGTGGTGGAAGCAGTTCATGCCAAACTCGATCAGGGGGCCAAAAATGCCAAGGAAGCAGCCGTTTCGGCAATGGACGAAATCTCAGCAGCCATCGTATCAATCACGCTGGTAATGTCGGCCGTGTTTATCCCGGTAACCTTTATTACCGGAACAACCGGTGTTTTCTACAAACAGTTTGGGATTACCCTGGCCGTAGCTATTATTATTTCAGCCGTTAATGCGCTAACCTTAAGTCCTGCTCTTTGCGCCATATTCCTGAAACCGCACAGCGAAAACTCGCTGCACCAGAAAGGTTTCATGAAACGCTTTTACACCTCGTTCAATGTAGCTTTCGATTTAATGGTTGGCCGCTACAAGAGAACAACTAATTTCTTTGTGTCGCGCAAATGGGTAGCCATTGTCCTTATTATAATCTTTACCGGAATTCTGGCTGTATTAATGAAAATTACGCCAAGTGGTTTTGTGCCTGCCGAAGATACCGGAAAGCTTTTCATCGACGTAAGTCTCCCACCGGCAACCTCGCTGGAACGCACCAAGCAGGTGATCTTCAAAATTGACAGTATTGCTGCCGGTATTCCTGAAATGGAAGGACGATCAGCAGTGGTTGGAAACTCCATGATCAGTGGAAACGGAAGTTCATACGGAATGTTGATTTGCGCATTGAAACCGTTCAAGGACCGAAAAGAAAAAGGACAGGACCAAAACAGCGTAATCAACAAAATATATGCTGCTACATCTGGTATTCGCGATGCCCGAATTGTAATTGTTTCGCCGCCAATGGTTCCCGGGTTCAGTATGACCAACGGATTCGACCTGAAACTGGAAGATAAAACCGGAGGAGACATCAAGGTATTTGAACAAAACGCACGCGATTTTCTGGGTGCACTGTCAAAGCGTCCTGAAATTCAGTATGCCATGACCTCGTTCAACACCAACTTTCCGCAGTACCAGATCGATGTAAACGTTGCACGCTGTAAGCAATCGGGCATTACCGTAAGTTCGGTACTGTCGGCTATGCAAGGTTACATTGGAGGTTACTACGCTTCCGACTTTAACCGCTTCGGAAAACAATACCGCATCATGGTTCAATCGGACCCAAGTTACAGGGGAAATCCTGAAAGTCTGAATAACATGTTTGTGCGGACTGCAACAGGCGATATGGCTCCAATTACAGAATTCATCTCGATAAAAAGAGTTTACGGACCAGAAAGTATTTCACGGTTCAACATGTACACGGCCATTTCGGTTACCGGTGCACCAAATTTTGGATACAGCACCGGAGATGCCATTAAAGCAGTACAGGAAGTAGCCGTGCAAACACTGCCTCAGGGCTATGGTTACGAGTTTTCCGGATTAACCCGCGAAGAAATTGCATCAGGTAACCAATCAATCCTGATTCTCATGTTGAGTGTGGTTTTTGTTTACTTCCTTCTGGCTGCCCAGTACGAAAGTTTCATTTTGCCGCTTTCAATCCTGTTCTCGTTACCTATCGGTATTGCAGGTTCATTCATCTTTGCTAAAATTATGGGGGTCGAGAATAACATTTACCTTCAGATTTCGCTGATCATGCTTATCGGGTTGCTGGCCAAAAATGCCATCCTGATTGTTGAGTTTGCCTTGCAGCGCCGCCACCGCGGAATGAGCATCATCCAATCGGCCATTGAAGGGGCAACAGCCCGTTTGCGCCCAATCCTGATGACTTCGTTTGCCTTTATTGTTGGGTTGTTCCCGCTTGTAGTTGGCGGTGGTGTTGGTGCCAACGGAAACCGTTCAATCGGAGTTGGTGCCGTTGGTGGTATGTTAATCGGAACCATGATCGGAATCCTGGTCATTCCTGCGATGTACGTAATTTTCCAGACCCTTCAGGAAAAGATAACCAAGCCGGAAAAACAGCCAATCTCAGAATTAAACTGTCTGGAAGGTGAAGCTGAAGAATATGAAGGTTAACGAAATCAGAAACACGAGAATTATGAGAACAAATTCATTCAAATACATCATACTGATTGCCGGAATCGCCGCAATTATTGCTTCGTGCAGCACGCCAAGGCACTACAAGCGCGGAATGGTTTCGACCGACAAATTATTCGGCGACACCGTAATTACTGATACGACAACCCTGGGAAATCTCCAGTGGCGCGGGCTTTTCACCGAAAGCCGCCTGCAAAAACTCATTCAGGAAGGGCTGGACAACAATCCGGATTTGCAGCTAGCCATTCAGAAAGTTTCGGAAGCCGAAGCTTATCTTTCGCAAAGTAAAGCCGCTTTGTTGCCAAGCCTTTCTGCCAACGGGAAAAGCGTTTATACCCGCAATCCCGAGTCGATTTATCCTAACGGACCGCGCGAAGTGAGCACCTACCAGCTTTCGGCCGATGCCAGCTGGGAAATTGATGTGTGGGGAAAACTACGCAGTTCGAAACGTGCTTCGTATGCCAACATGTTGGCCAGTGATGCCGGAAGAAAAGCCGTTCAAACCCGATTGATTTCCAGTATTGCAACGGCATATTACACCCTTACCGGTCTTGATGCCAAACTGGCCATTACCCGACAAACCGTGAAAAATAACATCGATCTGGTTGAAACCTTCAAGGTATTAAAAGAAAGTGGTAAAGTAACCGGAGCGGCCGTGGTGCAAACTGAGGCTGCACGCTATGCCGCTGAAGTAACTATTCCAGACCTGGAACAGCAAATACGTGAAGCTGAAAATGCACTTTGCCTGTTGCTCGGACGCACTCCCGGCCCCATCGACCGCGGAAAAATCGAAGAACAAACCTTGTCACCCATCCTGAAAACCGGAGTTCCGGCCCAGTTGCTCGACAATCGCCCCGATGTGATGCAGGCTGAATTTGCCGTGATGAGCGCCTTTGAAATGACCAACAATGCCCGCGCCTATTTTTATCCTTCGCTGACATTAACCGCCACTTCCGGATTTGCAGCTGCCGACCTCAATAAAGTGCTCGATCCAACGTCGTTTGCAGCCAATGTTATCGGTGGACTGGCGCAACCGCTTTTCAATAAACGAATCAACTCAACCCGGCTGAAAGTAACCAAAGCCCAACAGGAAGAAGCATTGATCAGCTTCAGGAATACCTTGCTGAAAGCAGGACAGGAAGTGCACAACACACTAGGTTTGTACGAATCGTCGGTACAAAAAATGGCTTTGCGCAAACAGCAGCTCGATGCCCTGATCAAATCGGTTGACTACACCAAAGAATTGCTGAACTACGGATCGGCAACTTATACCGAAGTTTTGAATGCACAAACCAGCCTCTTGTCGGCTCAGCTAAACAGCGTGAACGACCAGTTGCAGCAACTGAATGCGCTGGTAACCTTGTACCGCGCATTGGGCGGCGGCTGGAAATAAGACCGTAACTTATTGACCACAGATTACACTCGATCACACAGTTTACTTTCTCTGTGAAAATCGGTGTAATCTGTGGTTTATTTTTTTGTTTTTTTGTATCAAAACAAATTCAGTACAATTTCAATGGCAAAAATAAACTGGAAACCCGGAACCATGATTTACCCGCTTCCGGCGGTATTGGTTAGCTGCGGCGAAACTCCCGAAGAATACAACCTCATTACAGTATCGTGGACTGGTACCATTTGCAGCGATCCGCCCATGTGTTACATTTCGGTGCGTCCGTCGCGTCACTCCTACGAAATCATCAAACGCACCGGCGAATATGTGATTAACCTCACTACTGAAGAACTGGCCCGTGCAGCCGACTGGTGCGGGGTGAAATCGGGAGCGAAACACAACAAATGGAAAGAGATGAACCTGACAGCTACGCATGCGACCATCGTGAAAGCGCCTATTCTGGCTGAAGCGCCCATCAGCATCGAATGCAAGGTGAAACAGATTGTTGAGTTGGGGACGCACGATATGTTTATCGCCGAAGTGGTAAATGTAATTGCCGACGATCGGTACATCGATCCGGAAACCGGCGCTTTCAGCCTGAAGAAATCGAATCCCCTGATTTATTCGCATGGCCATTATTTCAAGATGGGCGATAAAATCGGGAAGTTTGGCTGGTCGGTCGAAAAGAAAAAGAAGAAGTGATTTTTTAACCGCAGAGTCGCGCAATGTTTAACGCAAAGTTTCACAAAGTATGAATGAAAATGAATTGAGTCATCTCATTTTGCAATGTGCATTTACAGTACATAGTGAACTAGGCCCCGGGTTGCTTGAAAGTGCTTACGAAGAATGTCTGGCGTATGAACTTCAGCAGCATGGCTTGATTGTTGAAAAACAAAAGGCGTTGCCATTGGTTTATAAGTCGGTAAAACTGGATGCCGGATACCGACTTGATTTACTCGTAAATAATAAAGTGGTTGTTGAAATCAAGTCAGTTGAAGCTTTTAGCGAGGTTCATATGGCCCAAGTAATTACCTACCTGAAACTATCAGGCTGTAAACTTGGGTTACTCCTCAACTTCAATGTGAAAAGTTTAAAAGAAGGAATTAAACGAGTAGCTAATAATTTATAAAACGGAAGATCACAATATACTTCGCGTAACTCTGCGATTTTTCTTCGCGCTACTTTGTGGTGAAAATGACAATTAACCGTAAAGTAGCGCCAAGTTTAGCGCCAAGTCTCACAAAGTTTAAAAACATATTAATGGAAAATTTTAATAACCCACTCCTAATAGATTTTCAAACGGTGTATCAAACGGCTCCGTTCAACTCAATCAAAATTGAACATTACGCGCCTGCCTTTGATGCCGCCATTGAGGAAGCCCGCAAGGAAGTACAGAACATCATCGATAATCCGGCTGATCCCGATTTTGAAAATACCATCGTGGCACTCGATCTGGCCGGTGATAGGTTAAACCGGATTCAGAACATTTTCTTTAACCTGAACTCGGCCGAAACCTGCGACGAAATGCAGGAAATTGCCCAGAACATTGCACCAAAATTGTCGGATTTCAGCAACGATATTAACCTGAATGAGCAACTTTTTGCCAGGGTTAAAGCGGTTTTTGAAATGAAAGATGAACTCGTGCTGGATACCGAGGAAACCACATTGCTCGAAAAAACTTACCGCCGTTTTGTGCGCAGCGGGGCCAACCTGAACGAAGAAGACAAAGCCAAATACCGCGAAATCACCAAAGAATTATCGCAACTTGGACTGAAGTTTCAGCAAAATGTGCTGGCCGAAACCAATGCCTACGAATTGCTGATTACCGACGAAAAAGACCTGAGCGGACTTCCGGAATCTATCGTTGAAATGGCGGCACAATCGGCCAAAGTCAAGAATAAGGAAGGCTGGTTGTTCAACCTGCAATATCCGAGCTATGTGCCTTTCCTGAAATATGCCGATAACCGGGAATTACGCGAGCAAATTTTCCGTGCATCGAGTTCGCGTGCCAATCACGGCAACGAAAACGACAACAACGAAATCATCAAACGCATCGTTGAGTTACGGCTCGAAAAAGCCAAGCTGCTCGGATTCTGCACACATGCCGAATACAAACTTCAGGAACGAATGGCCGAAACACCTGAAAAAGTCGAGTATTTTCTGGAAGATCTGCACCAGGCGTCAAAACCTTTTGCCGAAAAGGAATTTGCCGAAGTACAGGGATATGCCGCCAAAGCCGGACTGGTGGGGAACCTTCAGCGCTGGGACTGGTCCTATTATTCCGAAAAACTGAAGGAAGAAAAATACAATTTCACCGACGAGGAGGTAAAACCGTACCTTCAGCTTGAAAAGGTGATTTCTGGAGTATTCCAGCTGGCTCACAAGCTTTATGGGCTGGGACTGAAAGAAAATAAAGACATCGAAGTTTATCATCCGGATGTGATGGCTTACGAAGTGTACAACGAAAAAGGCGATTTCATTGCGGTACTTTACCTCGATTTTTTCCCACGCGAAAGCAAGCGCTCAGGTGCCTGGATGACCGACTACCGCCCGCAATCGAACGTCAACGGAAAACAAATACGGCCACATGTTTCGCTGGTTACCAATTTCAGCAAATCGACAGAAACAACACCCTCGCTGCTCACCTTCGACGAAGTAACCACATTCCTGCACGAGTTTGGACATGGCCTGCACGGCATGTTGTCACAATGCCAGTTCCCCGGAACTTCGGGCACCAATGTGTACTGGGATTTTGTGGAATTGCCATCGCAGATGCACGAAAACTGGGCCTACGAAAAAGAGTGGCTCGATACGTTTGCCGTTCATTACCAAACAGGCGAAAAGATGCCCGAAGAGCTGATCGAGAAAATACGCCAGGCACAGAATTTCCAGGCCGCTTACATGATGGAGCGCCAACTTAGTTTCGGAATGTTGGATATGGCGTATCACCACCGCGAAACACCGGTTGAAGGCGAATTAAAACCGTTTGAAATGGCGGCTATTTCTTCAACTGATTTGTTCGAGTCGGTGGAAGGGAGCCTGCAAAGCACTTCGTTTTCGCACATTTTTTCAGGAGGATATGACGCCGGTTATTACAGCTATAAATGGGCTGAAGTGCTGGATGCCGATGCATTTTCAGTATTTCAGGAGAATGGAATTTTCGACCGAAAAACGGCCGATTCGTTCCGCATTAATATTCTGGAAAAAGGAGGAAGTGAACACCCGATGAAGTTATATAAAGCTTTCCGTGGACAGGAACCTACTGCGAACGCTTTACTTAAAAGAAACGGATTGATCTAAAAATAGGAAAGAGTCATTAGCAAATATTTACCCGTTTTCTAATGACTCTTTTTCCATATTTCTAAATATAGGTAATCACCAAAAGCAGAACCAGAAACCCAACCGAAAAACCGGCATACACTTGTGTCCCGGTGTTTTTCTGAAGAATAAGCCGCGAAGTCCCGATAAGTCCTGCCGTCATGATCAGTATCAATAAAAGATTAACCGGGTTCTCCTGAAGCCTGAATGCCAGCCCTAAAATACCGCCAATCAAACCACCAATAGCCGCAGCATGAGTGCTGATTTTCCAGCGCATTGACAAAGGCACCAGTGCAATTTGCACTAAAACAGCCCCAACCAATAAAATATTATAAAACGGAAAAACCGGCAGACGCTTGAGAATCTGGTAGCCGAGATAGTACGAAACCGCACAAATTAACAGCGACAACACCCGATCAGTATTCTTTTCCATATTAATGTTAAACCGTTGGTTTAAAGTCAGAATGCCAATACTAATAGCAGGCAAAATGCAGGTTGAAAAGAAAACGACCAGAAGCATATATCTTTTCAGATTCCACGGTAAAATTGAAAAGTAGAAATCGGAGTTGAAAAGAAGCAGAAAACCTAAAGTTGGCATTAACAGGGGATGAAACATGACTGACATGATACGCGCTGTCAGGTTCAGAATTTTGTTGTCGTTCATTAGTGCAATCGGTTAACGATTAATGATCAACGATTTCTGATTGACTACTCATTTTAAACCCTCAACCGACAACCGTTAATTCAAAATCAAATTACAGTTCTTTTCTCATTCGGGCCACCGGTATTCCCATTTGTTCGCGGTATTTAGCTACCGTCCGGCGGGCCACAATGTACGATTTTTCTTTCAGGATTAAGGCCAGCTTTTCGTCGGTAACCGGATGCCTCTTATCTTCATTTTCGATACATTCCTTCAATATCTTTTTTATTTCCCGGGTCGAAACTTCCTCGCCGGTGTCGGTCTGAAGTCCTTCCGAAAAGAAATATTTCAGCGGATAGATTCCGAAGTGAGTCTGGATGTACTTACTGTTCGAAACGCGTGAAATAGTCGAAATATCTAGGCCGGTTAAATCAGCAATATCCTTCAGAATCATAGGTTTCAGCTTGGTTTCATCGCCATCCTGAAAAAACTCTTTCTGAAACTTAATGATCTCGCTCATGGTAAGGTATAAGGTCTGATGGCGCTGGCGAATAGCGTCGATGAACCACTTAGCCGAATCCAGCTTCTGCTTCATAAACATCATGGCCTCCTTCTGATCTTTCGATGCACCGCTTTTATTCACCGCGTACGTCTTCATCAAATCCATGTAAGTACCATTCAGCTGAAGGTCGGGAACATTCTTCTGATTCAGGCTTAACTGAAGTTCTCCGTCCAGATTGTCGAGCAGAAAATCGGGCACAATTACCTGATTCGATTTGCTCATCGGGTTGCTGTACGAGCTTCCGGGCTTCGGATTTAGCTTCAGAATTTCGTCAATCGCCTCTTTTAATTCCTCCTCCGATACTTCGTATTTGCGCTGAATTTTATCGTAATGCTTTTTGGTGAATTCGTCGAACTGATCCTGAATAATTTTGGCTGCCAGGCAGGTCGAATCTTTCCCCCTTTTCCGCATGATCTGTAAAAGCAAACATTCCTGAAGGTCGCGAGCGCCAATGCCCGGAGGATCAAAATCCTGAATAATATCGAGGTAACGTTCCAAATCCTCAATTTTCACATCGATATTGAGGTGAAACGCCAAATCGTCGGAAATTGAAAGCAGATCTCGGCGCAGATAGCCATCCTCATCGATGTTACCGATAATATATTCGGCAATGCGCTCTTCTTCTTCGCCCAGGTTTGAAAGGCCCAACTGCTCAATCAGCGAGTCGTGAAAACTAATTCCTGAAGAATAAGGCATTTCAACCTGTTTATCGTCTTTCGAGTAGTTATTGGCATTGAGGCGGTAGTTCGGAATATCTTCCTCATTCATGTAATCTTCAAGCGAAAATTCGTCGCTTCCGGGCGCTTCATCCGAATCGCCGGCATCGTCGTAGCTCTCATCCGGATTTTCCCCTTCAATCATTTCCAGAATCGGGTTTTCCTCCAGTTCGCTTTTGATTCGCTGCTCAAGCTGAATCGTAGGAATCTCAAGCAACTTGATAACCTGTATCTGCTGCGGAGAAAGCTTTTGCAATAAGCGTTGCTGTAAACTGATTCTTTGATCTGCCATTCTGATTCAACTTTGCTCAAAATTAAGATTTTTAGTCGAATCGTATAACAGCCCAAATCAAAAAGAAGAGCCGCATAACCCGATTGAACCCGATGTTCTTTTCAACGGTTGTCCGAAAAACAGAATCAATCATTCGGCTGAAACTAAATCAACATACACATTTACAATTATTTGCTCCTTGATCCCTTATGTTTCTTTTCCCGATAAAACGGAAGGTAATCAATCTGATCGTTGTACCTCATTTTTTCCTTAAACGGATAAAAACTCATCCCGAAAGTTATTCCTGAGAATTCGGAAACTGAGGGGATCAGCACCGAAAGCAGATTATCTGTTCCGGCATAAAGCTGACCACCACCCCACCTATAAAGGAGCGCAAAAGGCATGTTGACATAAGAGTTACCCAACACGGAAAAACCCGCGCTGAGCGATAAATTCTTTTTCAAATCGTATATCCCGGTTGCCATAATACTGTTGAAACTCATCGCTGGCGCGTGTATAAACCGATCGACCAAACTCAAATTAAACCTGGAACTGAGCCGGTATTTAATACCTACATAAACCGACATTGGCAGCTGTGTCGAATACGGCAACGAGTCTGCTTTGATCTTATAAAGTTCCGGAAAACTCACTGTTTCTGAAGTGAAATTGGGATTCTTGGTCAAAACTCCGTCAGCACTGGCAGCTATAAACTCTGCAGGAAGCTTGTATTCACCTTCGAAATTCATGTTATTCAGGTTGTTCTTCCAGTTTATCTTTCCTACATCAATCGCACTAGCGGAAAAGGAAAGTTCAGGTGTAAGCTGGTAGTTAACTCCGACATCGAACCCAAATCCGCTATTTTTAGAATTCATCAAATAATTACCTGCAGAAAAATTGTCGTCCAGAGCAACCGTCTGAAGCGAATTATCACTGTAAGAAACCACATCAATAGGCGCCGAAATGTTTAACCGTCCATTCGTTTGAAGGTAAATATCGGAGTTCTTCTGAACCGCAACACCACTTGCCGATGATTCCATTGCCGCTTTTCCAAAATATGCTTTGAGCCTCACCCCCGCCGATAACTTATTCTTGATAATTTCCTTGGCATAACCCAGACTATACTCGCGGTAATGCAACGCCAGCGCCGGAAAAGATTCAGGAGTACCAAGAGCGATTGATTGCGCCGTGTTATTAATTAAAAACTCGGAGAATTGATTTTTGACGTCCGTCAGGAGCTGTATATTTTCTTTTATCCTGAAATCGAATGATCCCACAGATGAGTTGTAGCCTAAACTTACCAGGTTATCCTCCAGCCGCTGATAAAAAAGCTCGAGACTGATCATGCTGTCAAAAACCTCGCGGAACTGTTGATTGGTTTGGTCTCCCTGCAGAAAGTCTGTCAAAATATTTTTAACAGCCTGTTGATTATTGTACCCAACATTCAGTCCCGACAAAGGAAAAATGCTAAACGTAAATCTGTTTTGCTTAGTTAAAAACGATGGATTCATGCCCGATGAATTTATTTGCTCATCAAGCGGATAAAACACCATATTTGTTTGTGACATACCGGGTAAAGCAACCGCCAGAAAAAAGCTCCCAATTAATAACAACCTATTAATATTCAGTTTAAATCTCATACGTGTTTTTATGAAATGTCATTATGCCGTCTTAAAATCCGATGAAATTATCAAACCTAAAAACAATCAGAACTTAAATATTCCTTCAACACTCTTTCTCAAAACGCACTGAATCAGGCAAAACTAACAAAAGGTCAGGACTATATTGAAAAAGACTCGTGAGAATCATTTACAAAAAAATCAATATTCTTATTCGAGAACTTCTGTTTTTAGCGCAAACCAAAGCCGGAGAAAACATATATTTGGATCAATATCCTAAACTAAAACAAATGATAACCATTCGATTAAAAAAGAGCCTGTATCTGGTGCTCTTTTCTTTACTATCAACGGGTTGGCTTCAAAGCAATGCGGCCGGAAAAGATCCGGTCGATTATGTCAATCCTTACATGGGGAACATCAGCCACTTGTTGGTTCCTACCTTTCCAACCATCCACCTGCCCAACAGCTTGCTGCGGGTTTATCCTGAACGGGGCGACTACACCGGCGAATTGCTTCACGGGTTGCCATTGGAAATTACCAGCCACCGTGGAAGTTCAGCCTTCAACCTGAGCCCGTTTCAGGGTGATGAAAAAGATTTGAAACCGGTTATTTCATACAGCTATGATCAGGAAAAACTAACTCCGTACTCTTATTCGGTTTACCTCGACGATCAGCAGACCGACGTGCGCTTTGCCTTGTCGCATCAGTCGGCCATGTACGAAATTGACTTCGGGAAAGATGCCCCGGCCTATTCGGTTCTGAACTCGCGAAACGGTTCGATAAAATGGGATGGACAAGCAATTTCCGGCTTCCAATCACTCGAAAACAATACCCGCGTATTTCTTTATTTAAAGCCTGAACAATCGCCCGAGCAGGTTTTGGTGCTGAAACAAACCGGCTTGGCTGAAGGGAAAGAGTCTTCGGGACGGAATGCCTGCGTGGTACTGAAATACAGCAAGAATGTAAAATCGATTCGCCTGCGTTATGGAATTTCGTTTATCGACGAAGCGCAGGCCCGCAAAAATATGGAGCGCGAAGTTGCCCAATCCGACCTGAAATCGCTGCAGGAAGCCGGGCGAAAAACCTGGAACGAAGCTTTGGGTAAAATTGGTGTTACCGGAAATACCGACAACGGTAAAACGATTTTTTACACCTCACTATACCGCACATACGAGCGACCGGTGTGTATTTCGGAAGATGGCCGTTATTTCAGCGCTTTCGACGGGAAAATTCATTCCGACAACGGAACTCCGTTTTTCACCGACGACTGGATTTGGGACGCTTACCGTGCCCATCACCCCTTGCGCATTTTGCTCGATCCGAAGAAAGAAGAGAACATCCTGCACTCGTTTGTCGAAATGTCGGGACAAATGGAACACAACTGGTGGCCAACCTTTCCTGAAATTACTGGCGACAGCCGCCGCATGAACTCCAACCACGGCGTGGCTTCGGTAATTGATGCCTACCGCAAAGGACTTCGCGGTTTCGACCTTGAAAAAGCCTACGCGGCCTGTAAAGCTGGAATTACCGAAAAAACACTGGCTCCGTGGTCGGGTGTTCCGGCCGGAAAGCTGAACGATTTCTACAAAGATCACGGCTACATTCCTGCCCTGAAACCGGGCGAAAAAGAAACATTTCCGGAGGTACATGGATTCGAAAAACGTCAGCCAATTGCGGTGACTTTGGGAACTTCGTACGACGAATGGTGCCTGTCGCAAATTGCCAAAGAACTGGGCAAAACCGACGATTACAACTATTTCCTGAAATGTGCCTACAACTACCGCAACGTGTTTAACGCGAAAACCGGGTTTTTCCATCCGAAAGACGCCGATGGCAATTTCATCGAACCGTTTGATTATGTGTTTTCAGGAGGACTGGGTGCCCGCGATTCGTACGACGAGAACAATGCCTGGGTGTACCGCTGGGACGTTCAGCACAATGTGGGCGATTTGATCAGCCTGATGGGCGGACGTGAGAAGTTCGTGAGCAACCTGGATGCCATGTTCTCGCAGCCGCTGGGGAAAAGCAAATTCGACTTTTATGCCCAATTGCCCGATCATACCGGCAACGTGGGGCAATTCTCGATGGCCAACGAACCGTCGCTGCACATTCCGTACCTGTACAACTATGCCGGTGCACCGTGGAAAACCCAGAAACGCATCCGTTCGCTGCTCGACTTTTGGTTCCGTAACGATTTGATGGGCGTTCCTGGCGATGAGGACGGTGGCGGCATGACTTCGTTCGTGGTGTTCTCGTACATGGGATTTTATCCGGTTACTCCCGGAATGCCGGTTTACAACATCGGCAGTCCACAATTCGACGATGTGAAAATCGATCTGGGCAATGGCAAATTCTTCGAGATTGAAGCACTGAATAACTCGGAAGAAAACAAGTACATCCAGTCGGCAACTTTGAACGGACAAGCCTGGAATAAACCGTGGATCTCTCACTCCGACCTGATTTCAGGAGGAAAACTCATTCTGCAGATGGGCCCGAAAGCCAACCGCAGTTGGGGAAGTGGAGTAAATGATGCACCACCTTCGGCTGAAAAAATTGATTAAATAAAAAATTGCCCATTATTCCTTCTGAGAGTTAAAGGAATAATGGGCAATTTTTATTTCTGCAAAAGCAGTTATGTCCGGTTCTATTTGCGTGGATCGAATAGTTGCGGCAGCCAAACTTTAAAGAACGGATGGCCTTCTTTTGAATTTCCGGCCGAAGCATAATCGCAAAGAGCCACTTTTATTGGCTTTGGACCACTTTCGAGGTACGATTCAGGCATAAACGGAACTTTAAATTCCATCCATAGTTCCGGATTTTTCTCAGTTGCAGGTTCCAATTCGATGTAGCCGTCTTTGTCGGCAATTGGACTGATAATGGCATCTATCTCAGGTTCGCCCAAACGCGAATCGCGCGAAAGCAACACCGGTCCGCGAAAAATAGCTACACTTTCGGCAGGTGAGCCTGTACGAACAATCCGACCACGCATATCCAAATTTAGTTCAATTATATCACCTGATTTCCACTGACGCTGAATTGCCGCCAATTGTCCGGCCCTGGCAATTACCTTTTCGCCATTTACCTCCAACGACGAGTTGGCGCTCCATTCAGGTATTCTGACTGAAATTGAAAGTTCTTCAGGTTTATCAATCTCAACTCGGAGCTGAATTTTTCCACTTTCAGGATAACTGGTTTTTTGGACAATTTTAAGATTTTGCTTTCCGGGAGTTGGCAATTCGTAAGTTCCATCAGCAAAAAAATTAATCTGAACTCCGCCTTGTGCCGACATGACTGCCGTTAACGGGAAAGTAAATAAACCCCGCGGACCGCTGGCAACACAGCAATTGAGGCCCATATGGCACTGCTCGCTACCTTCGAGGCGCTGACCCGCCAAGGGCGTATATTTTGCCCAGTCCGAGCCATCAGTAGTCATGGATCCCAACAGCGCATTGTAAAAAGTTCGCTCAATGGCATCGGCATATTTGGCCTCTCCAGTCAGGCGCAGCAATTGCTGACTAAGTTTAATCCAGGTAGCAGTTACGCAAGTTTCCTGATAGTGGTTAATCGGATGATCCTGATGCTCGTTTCCATGAAACCAACACTCCACCGACGAACCAGAACCAGCCACATTGATTTCGCTTTCACGAATACTTTCCCAAGTGTTTTCAACTGCCTTTTTATACTCAGGCTTGCCGGTAATGCGGTACAGCTCGAGCAATCCTTCGTAGCACGACATCATCTCGTAAGCCTTTTGTCCCTGCTCCCACCCATACCAGTTGGTTTGTGGTTTAGGAAAGCGACTGGCCACATCGACCGTTGATTTTGAGATCAACTGAGGCCCATCGGGTGTTTCCCACTGACGAACAATCTCTTCAGCAAAATCGAGGTATTTCTTTTCGCCCGAACGAACATACAATAGGCAAATGGGCTCGAGTACTGACGAAGCCGCCATTCCGCGATGGTTTCCCAGTTTTACGATCAGTGCATTCCGATCTTTCAGTTCTTTCATCAGGTGATCGGCTATTTTGGATGCAGCATTAAGCGATTTTTTTTCGCCGGTAAGATCGTAGTAGGCCAGCAAACCCAACATGCAATATTTTCGGCCCCAGATATCCCAGGCTGCCAAATGTTTATCATCGGCATAATTCCCGATATATCCGTCAGCCGACTGAGTGCTGATCAGCCCATCAACAGCTTTGTCAAGAATAGCTTTTAACTGAGGTTCCGGCTTATACCGGTAAGCCAAAACCGCTGAGGTAAACCACTTTCCCCAGAATTCGCTTTGCCAGCAGCTGGTTTCGGTTCGGTTACGAAAGGGCTCAACCAGACGGTTAATGTCCTGTGCAAGAATCCGGTTTTGGTATGAGCCATTAAGCCGTTGCCCAACATATTCTTTGATTTCAGTAGATTTTGCAGTAGAAAGTTTGTCGGTAACCAACAAGGAAACAGGCTTCTGCGACCAGCCTGTCCCGGTTATAAAAACGATACAAATTAGTAGCGCTGAGAGTTTAATCATGATGGTATTGGTTTAGTTAATTCAGGTATAATATTACTGTTTTGCAGGAAAATATTAAAGGAAATCCGGAGAAATGGAAATTGGCAATGTGAATCATACAAATAATAATCGCTGTACTTCAATGAAATACAGCGATTAATTTTTATTTGATAGTAGTCCCACCGGGAATTTTTTATCTGTTAATAACTATTGATTATCAATCACATACAAAACATCAATTTTAAATTTGGTAGGTTTTTGGTAGGTCATAGAAGTACTTAAAACGCATATTTTAAAAATTCACCCTATTTTAATACCTACCAAATACTCCTCCAAAGTTACTGTTTTTCGTTTATAGTTTTCTTTTTTACCATCCCGACATCATCCCAGACACCAGCCGATTTTGAGTCAGGTCACCAAGCCTGTAATTCAAGTCAAATCGGCGTGGTAGAAGCCCATAAAAGCCCTGCGACCATCAGGCATAACCAATGATCACCAATGAATCAAACTTGTTTAAAATCGCTGAAATTGAGGTAAAATACAGCACAAGAGTAAAGGCGTCAGACCGGATAAAAGTTACCTCCTCCAACGATGCTGCTGATGCATTCCGTGAACTATGGAGCCAATCGATGGAGTACAAGGAGTCGTTTTATGCGATGTATTTAAACCGCAACAACCGGATACTTGGAATCCATAAAATCTCAGAAGGTGGACTTTCTGGTACATTAATCGATGTCCGCTGTATATTTCAGGTGGCGTTGAAAGCTAATGCTTGTAGCGTTATTGTCGCCCACAACCATCCATCTGGTAATGAAATACCATCTGAAGCTGATAAAACAATTACCCGGAAAATAAAAGAAGCCGGATTGACTCTGGATATTCCGTTGCTTGATCATCTGATTATGCTACCAGGCGATGGCTACGCTAGTTTCGCTGATGAAGGGCTGATCTGAATGGTTCCTGGTTCCCTGTTTTCTAAAATACCGCATCTGTGGTAGAATAGGGAACCGGGAACTTTCATCAAGTACGAAACTGCTTTACCGGTCGTTTGTGGTCATAAGAAGTCTGATTTGTGTTTGCTTTTTATGTAAATTAACTAAAAAAGAAGACACGGAAGAAACTAATCAGAGCAATGCAAGTTCCGTAGGTCAACAGCACCATCAGGAATGACTTAAAGCAACTCAGTACTGAATTTTTTGTAATTGCCCATGCCGAAAACAGGATGAAACCCAAATGATACAAGTTGATGTTTGATAAAGCTTTAACCTTGCTCTCAGACATTTCTGAAATATCGAGAAATGGAACAATTGATCCGGGGTAGAAATGCTTGATTTCATCGGGGGTATAACCACTTTTTATCAGTATAAACCAAACTGACTTTACCCAAAAGGGTGATGAAATAAAGAGGAGTCCCAATAGAATTAGCTTGAACAGAAGAGCTGCCTCAATTTCGGTTTCTGAGATAGTTAAACCGAATTTAAGCAAGGCCCAGATTACAACTGCTACCGCCAATATCCACAATGGAGAAAGGGCGTAACGAACCATATCTACTCTCCTGTAGCCTGATAGTACTGAATCAAAATCGTTGCCCGTGAAATCGCTTTGATAAGTATTCGCGTCCCAAACCATCTGAGAAAAAAGGAATAATCCAACAAGGTAAAAAAGCCATGAAATAAGGAACGCCACCCAGATTGGTTTTTTGAGCAGGTTGTCAATAAAATTTTCTTCCATATTACTTTGTCATTTTTGAATTTCGCTCTCCACCGTCAATAAATTGATTATCCAGATTTACATCTTGTTCAAGGTCTTTTATAACAGTGGGGTCAAGCGGTTTGTCGATAAGTATGTTGTAGTTTTTCCAGAACGACGGATCGTAAACGTATTTCATATCCCACAGGGGCGTTTCCTTTTTAACTAAATCCCTATGTTTAATCCGGTCAAATTCTTTTTTGTCAGTTATCACTTTGTTGATCAGCAATTCTGTCTCACTAAAATAAAGGGTTTTGCCCACTTGATTATTCTCTGGTTGATCATGCATCTTGCCCAAGTAAAAAGCATATTTTAGGTAATACTGATCGTCAATTTTCTCATATTGTCTTATTAAAGAGGTACCAATGGAGTCATTTTTGCGAAAGAATTTGAGTTCGTTTGCAAAAATTTCTTTAGGATGTTTGTCTATAGTATATTGCTCAGTTTTAAGCATCGCATATGTCTCTGTATCAATATATAGTCTGATCAGAGTATATCCATAAATACATTTTGCCCGCATTAACATATATTCAACGTATTCTTCTTTAATGTCAATTATCTGCACAGGTTTACCATCATAAATAGTCATACCCGAAAAATTGATACTGTATAAGTCGTTTTTCAACAATTTACGTAGTGTTGCCGGATCGGTATAATCTCTGTTCTGAAGAATAACATAAGCCGGATTTGCCTTTGAATAGCCATAAAGTAGTTGGGTGAGCTTTTCTTTCCAAACACTACCTAAATTGGAGTAATTATAACTATTTCTGATTTCGAATATCTTAACCCGATCAGCCGTATTTTCACTCCCAAATTCTCTTTTTACAATTTCGATAGCCGATTCAGTTAAGCGCACATTTTTATTGTCGTAAAGGTTGCAAACCTTGTCGCGAAGAAATCCTTCCATATAGTACGGACTTCTCTGGTAATTATCGTGCATGTTTTTGATTACTTTTTTCACATAATCGGCAGCAGTCGGCGCATTTGGTCCAATTTTTACCTCCGGAATCTCGTACACTTCGGGCTCTAGATAAATCTTTGCAATTTCCTCATTTTTGAATGATTCTATTTTTAATCTATTGGTTTTATAACCAATGCATTTGACGTTCAGTTCTCCGTTTTTTAGACTGTCGGGATAATTGAAAATAAATTCACCTTGGCTGTTGGAGCATGTGCCAATAGTCGCATTCAGAATGGAAACGGCGCAATACGGGATCAGCTCATTGGTGGTTTTATCCACAATCTGACCCTTAATCTGGGCATATTGGCTCCACGCCCACGATTGGACTAAAAATATCAAGAAAAGAAGACACAATGATTTCCGCATAATAATTTAGTTTTTGTGCTGAACAGATAAAAACCGGATGAAAAAGGATAGAATCCACTGCTGGAAAGCAAATCATACAGTTTTATATGATAGAATGTACCCTAACTAAATTATGGAATTATTTATGAAAAACAAAACGGTAAGTAGATATTTTTCTTTGCATTAAAGGTTATCTATGTTATTACAGCAAATCAGTGTTTTCTTTTACATTTAAATATTAAGCAAGCCAAGGCACAAGTCAAATTTCAGTGATAATAACCTGATGTCAAGCTTAGTATAGCTTAAATTCGTCTGACTTCAGATATGTGAATAGTTCTATGCTAATCAGAGCTTAACTGTATTCGGTTCCCGTTCCGTAGTTCCCAGAATTACCTGCTACTGTTACAATCATGGAACCGGGAACTGTCAACAAGCACAGAAAACCACTGCCGCCGGAGGGGTAGCTGATGTTATGCGAAGTAGTTTTATGTATTAATCTTATTTTCAAGGTCTTTAATCAATTTATCCAGTCTGTCACCGAATACTAATTTAGCATTCTCGTATGTTTGATTGCCAAAAAACTCAATAAATTTTTCCTGTCCAAAATTATCAATCAATTCTTTTACAAATAATCCAGAAAGCGGATATGTTAACTCCTCAGGATAATTTTTCCAATTGACCCAAATCTCTCCAATTGAAACTTTCTTGTTATTTGCTTTTATCCAATCTTTTACAATTTGCTCTCTATTCTGATTTGTTTGGTCAAAACATACAGCCGTACCTTCATTTATTAATCCTGTTTTACTCAAAAACTTGGTCGAATAGTTTGAAATTACATGAGTCATTTCATGTCCAATTGTTTGTTGATAATGAGAATGAACAATACAAAAATCTGGTTTAGCGAAGCCCAAATTCGCTTTTAAAATTTTCATGGCATCATCCCTTGACTCCCAAACATAAAAATCAATCTTTTTGGGTAGCGTGCTTTTAAAGAAAGCATTTATATTTTTATACGCAACTTCTCTTTTTGATACATAGTTTTCTATTTCTGTAGCGTTCATGTTCTGAAAATGGAAACGAAAATTATCAGTTTCAAAAGTTTTCCATGTTTTATAGAACTCATTAAACCCAAATAGCAAAGTTTGTCCATAAGAATTATTGGTTGCATTTTGAGTCGTATTAAGTTTAATACATTCATTAAGTGACAATTCTGAGTTCTTGTAATCCTGCGTCATAAAATAGCAAGTTCCAAGATAGCTAAGCGCCCATGCTTTGCGCCAAGAATTGTTATTGTCCTTCGTTACTGTAGATTCAAGATAAGTAAGAGCATTTTTAAAATCTCCTGAGTCTGTGTATGATCGACCAACCATTAAATTTAAGTCAATATTGTCTGGTTCATTAACAAGAAGCGTTTTTGCTTTGTCAATAACCGATTTAAAATCACGTGAATTATATAACTTCCATAAATCGTCAACTGTGGAGTTCTGTCCAAATGAAATTAGGCTTGCTAGAATTAAAATTGATGTGAAAATTTTCTTCATAATTTATTATTTTATTGGTTGCAATGTCGCACTTACTATTTCGCATAACCTAGGAAGCTACGCGCAGGGTGCGGGAACCTGAAGCTTCCATCAATCCAGCGCTCTGTCTCTCGCATGGAATTCGAATGGTATTTCCTGAGCCGGAGATTTATAGTCAAGATGTCTGATATCGTAATTGATCGAATTGTCTTCACAGGCTCAACTTTAGTGTAGTCAAAGTTAAATAAACATATAAAGAAGATCCTCAAAAGCATTAAAAGGTTGCCTGAGGCATGGATGTTTATCAACATAAATAAATCGAGGTTCCCCGTTCCGCAGTTCACCAGATGCCCCACCTTTTTATATTCAGGTAACCGGGAACTTTAACCGAATGTTGGGAACGGCTCTGAGCGTGTGCGTTTATGGGCCGTTTTTAGGCTCTGGAATGTAACAAAATGATCGACGTAAGTAATATGATGGCTCGTCTTAAGGGTCATTATCGGGGTTATTCCATTCGCTGAAAACACTGCTGTTGGTGGTAAAATCATGTATATTTCTGCTGAAAATCTCGGTATGCACATGAAACCGCCCAGCACCTATACCAATCCCCCCGGTCGAAGCTATTGGGGAAATCAGTTTTTAAAGTGGTCGGGGGCAGTACCCTTATGTTTTGCAATATATTTTTTACTGTAATTCCATACTGACAAAGCAGAAATAAGGCATAATTTTTGATAATAAACGCCTCATAAATTGAAGGGGTATAAGCGCAATGCTGTCGATCCTGAATTATCCGCCTGTTAACTGTAAGGCTTTCGATTCATACCCCAATAGGACCACGGGCGACTACAAGTTCTTTGAAACTGTTGTAAATTAAACTCTAAGTAAATTAAATGGATATGGTGGACTTTGAGCCACGAGTTGGGTGCGTAAGTATCCTTAATCAAATCCATTTTTTTATGGAAAGTTTTTTATCATCCAGCTTTGATCTGGATAGGGCATTTGTTAAAAAGCAATTGCTTAATGGGGAGATATCGAATTGTATTCCAGCAAGTTTATTAGAGGGCTTCATGGAGTATTCTGGTCAGAAAACGTTTGAAAGCGTTGATAACCTTAAAGACGGTATCGATGAATGTCTTGTTGATTCCTTAGGTGACGAAGATCAACAAGTGGCTGACATCAAGCAAATTATTTCGTTGCTTGAGTTTGGGACTAACAGTGAAATGGTGGAACCAGAAATCTTGAGTGGTGTATTTGTAGCTTCAAACAAAAAGGTGATTAAAAGCCTTCAGGATATCCTGTTGAAGCAGCGAACTCCTAAGAGATTCTGCGATCAGTACACACTCGCAAGAGTCAGAAATGCAGTTAAAAACAGACCTCGCAAGCTGTGGGGAAAGTTGGTGCATGAAGGGACGAATACTATCCTTTTCTCTGACAACGGGGTTGGAAAAACGCAGCTCTGCATGATGGTTGCTGATGGGATTGCAAGAAATGAATCAAGCATTTTCGGGTTGGAGGTTGAACCCTCTGTAGTCCCGAGGATTGTGGTGTATTACGATTTTGAAATGACTGAGCCCATGCTTTTAAAAAGGTACGGGTTTAATTCTGATTCCGACGTTGAAGGCCTGACGGAGGAGGAAATGAGATCAAGGTTACCACAGTTCATTCGTGTTGATTTTATTTCGATGCTGAATGATCTAAGGAGAGCAGGGTTTGATGAAAAAGAGTTGAGCAAACTCGAACGAGTTGACCAAATGTTTCTCCACATTGAATGTTTCATGAGGAATAACGTGCCGTTCAACGTTCTGTTCATCATTGATAACATTACTTCGGTTTGTTTTAAAACTGAAGACAATGGTACGGCGCAGGAGCTTATGAATGGTTTTGTGGAATTTAAGCAGGAGTATGGGAGTAGATTCTCCAGCATTATTTTAGCGCATACGCCTAAAGTTCCACGGGATAAGCTACTTGTGAAAGAACATCTGAAGGGGGCAAAGTCGCTTTCAGATTTAGCTGACGAGGTAATTGGGCTGAAGCAGTCCTGTCAGTCTGAAGATTTATTCTACCTGAAGCAATTCAAGGGCAGAGTGGATGGAAAGGATTATGACGAAGATAATGTGTTGATATTTCAGAGATTAGTTTCTGAATCTGGGTCATTGACATTGCGGGTTCTGGATGAGACTGAAAGAGAGGTACTTCATATTAAAACTGACGAAGCCGTCAAAAAGGAAATTGAAGAAGAGACTGCAAAGCTTATTGAAAGGAATGTGGGATTGATAAATGAAGTGTTTGCAACTTTGAACGATTTTCCTGATGGTACGGATATTACAGACCGGGTGAATTATTTGTTCAATGCATCCGAAATTTCTAACGAAGTCTTTGAGATGACTGAAGAAAGATTATCTGTAAGACAAGTTACTGCGGCTTTAAGCGTAATGGAAATTCCATACGTGACTAAGAAGATCGGTAGCCAGACTAAAAAGGGTTACATCTTACAAAAAATTGTATCAGATTTAGCTTAAATAGAGTGAGAGGGTTGCAGTAGTGCAGCCCTTTTTTATTGTTGTTCCTGGTTCCCTTACAAATCTGGACTCAAGCAATTGAAGAAACTTGGGAACCGGAAACTTTGTCAGCAAACCGACATATATTCAGACCCCAGCAGGAACTTACGGGTGGTGCAAACTATTCCGTGGTACCGCCAAGACCCAAAACCAAAAGCAGGGGAGTGTAAAAGCTTCCCTGTTTATCTTCTTTGACCTCGGCTTTGATTCATGTTGAAATCATCAAACCCGGTGGGCGATCAGCTTCGAATTTAAGTGCTTGATCTACTTGTTCATAATAACTTTTCTAAAACACAAACTCCAAGGTGTCATTAGAAAAGCGTATTATGACAAGTATCTCTTTGGTTGCGGTGGCCTATCGTTTAATCAACCTTTACCTCCTTTTCTTTCTTCTTCCTTACCCTTTTTACTTTGGGTGGCTTGGGCGGTTTGAAAAAATCAAGATCTTTCAATTCAATCAGGGCATTAAGCTCTTTTAGCCGGACGTATGTTTCAAAAGAATCCAGTTGTTTGTGGCCTGTGATCTTCATGATGACGTAAGGTGAAACACCTTTTAAAACAAGGTTTGTTGCAAGACTTCGCCGTGCAGTATGCGAAGTAACCAACTCGTGTTTTTTGAAGGTTTCAAAGCCCTTTAGCCCTTTGCCTGTTTTTATTTCAATAGTTTCTTTAATCTCAGCTTTCTCCGCAACGATTTTAATGTAGTCGTTTATTTTCTGATTCGACGGCTTCTCGGGAAGTGTACCATTATATTTTTCCAAGATCTTTTGAACGTATGGATGAATTGGAATATGACTGATTTCATTGGTTTTTTGCGACCTTAAACTTAAAACCCCATCCTTTATTGCTGATGTAGAAACCCGATCCCAATCCGAATATCGAAGACCGGTAAACGCACCTACAATAAAATAATCCCGAGCTTTATCCAGGTGCCCCGTTAATTCGAGATTATAAATTGCGTCGAGTTCGGTCAGGGTAAGGTAAATCGAATCCGTTTGCTCCCGGTGTCGCTCAAATCGTTTGTAAACGTCATTCGAATGTAACTTGTCAATTTCCAGACTTCTTTTCATGATCACTTTAATGTGTTTCCATTGCACACTGATCGAATTAACCGACAAGCCTTTTTTCTCTAGGTGCTTCGTAAAGTCTTCGTAAAATTTCATATCAATAGCCTGAAAGGATGGTTTCTTCTTTCCAAAATACTCCTTCAGCCTGTTTAAACTGGTCTGATAAAACTTCCAGTTATTGTCATTATCCTCTTTTAGTTTTTTAACGTAGTTCTCGAAATAGGTCAGAAAGTCGATTACCACCACTTCCCCCCGGAAGCCGTACACAATTTTGGCTTTTTCCCCGAACCTTTGCTTTATTATATCAGCCGAAGTAATATTTTCCTTTCCACATTCAGCGATCGCATCTTCCAATAAACCCGAAAGTCGGTTCAGTTCGGTGGTTACATTTTTTCCTTTCCACATGTATTTTTTGTCAGTTGGTCTTCTGGTTGTGCTATCCCAAGAATTCTCTGGGACATAAATTTTTGTGGAAATCTTCAATGGATTATCTCCAAAACCCTGATGACAATACATATAAATGTATCCGTTCTGTTGTCTGATTAAAGTAATCATGTCGTTTTTTCTGCTAAAGGTACATTGATTATTGTATCGATGTTAGGATTAGAGGTAAAACTTACGAACAATTTGGTAGGTTTTTGGTAGGTTTTTGAGGGTATCAGAACGATAATTTTCAATATTATTGTTCAAAACAAAAATCGCAACTAACTATATTTCAGTTAATTGCGATTATTCCTACAAGATATTTCAGTAGTCCCACCGGGAATCGAACCCGGATCTACAGTTTAGGAAACTGCTATTCTATCCGTTGAACTATGGAACCAGCTATTTTTTTGAGTGCTGCAAAAATATGCAAATATGCCGTTTATACAAAAATGGGGACCAGATTTTTCCGTCAACCGTTGCATCATCAAGCCCGCAAAACTTTACTGTTATTTGAAATCAACCACAAAAAGACTCATGGAATGTGCTTAGAAACATTATAAATTAGTTAATTTGATCTGCTTTTTATTGTATGTGATGCCTGTTAACTCTACTTTTGTCGGGCAAAATAAAGTGAATCTATTATTAAATAAAAATCTGTTATTCTATGAGCAATTTACTGACTACCTCTATTGGACGGAAACTCCTAATGAGTGTTTCAGGTTTGTTCCTGATTTTATTCCTGTTTGTGCATTTGTTCCTCAACTCATTCCTGCTGCTCGACGGCGTGTTTGGGTTCGAACGTGGCCAGATGTTCAACGCCGGAGTACATTTCATGGGAACTAACCCCTTGATTAAAATCATTGAGCCTGTTTTGGCCATCGGTTTTATTTTACACATTATTTATTCATTGATTCTGACTCTTCAGAATATGAAAGCGCGTGGTCCTCAGGCTTATGCTTCAGGCAAAAAAACCACAGGTATCGAATTTGCATCACAGAACATGTTGGTTCTGGGTATCGTGATTGTTTCGTTCCTTGCTGTTCACATCATCAACTTCTACATGAAAATGAAAGGTTTCATCGCATGGGAAGCTGCTGAAGTTGAATTCCCTTTCCTGGGTAATATGGCAAAAGGCGAAGATGCCTATTCGCTCGTTAATGCAACTTTCAAAATTCTGCCAATTGTTATCTTGTATGTTGTTGGTTCGGTTGCTCTTGCATTCCACCTTTCACACGGTTTCTGGTCAGGTTTCCAGACCATTGGCTGGAACAACAAAACATGGATGCCTCGCCTGAAATGTATAGGCAACATTGTTGCTATCCTTATTGGCGGCGGTTTTGCTGTTATTGCAATCGCACAATACCTGTTCTTTTAATTCTCTAAAAAGATTGAAACATGAGTAAATTAAATGCAAGGATTCCTGAAGGGCCACTGGCTCAGAAATGGACCAATTATAAAGATCACCAGAAACTGGTGAACCCCGCAAATAAACGTAAACTGGATGTAATCGTAGTTGGAACCGGATTGGCTGGTGGCGCTGCTGCTGCTTCGCTTGGCGAAATGGGTTTTAACGTGAAAAACTTCACCATTCAGGATTCACCCCGCCGTGCGCACTCAATTGCTGCACAGGGTGGTATCAACGCTGCAAAAAACTATCCAAACGACGGAGACTCGGTTTTCCGTTTGTTCTACGATACCATTAAAGGTGGCGACTATCGTGCACGCGAAGCCAACGTTCACCGTTTGGCCGAAGTAAGTAACAGCATTATCGACCAATGCGTTGCCCAAGGCGTTCCATTCGCCCGCGAATACGGCGGGTTGCTCGACAACCGTTCGTTCGGTGGAGCACAGGTTAGCCGTACTTTCTACGCCAAAGGACAAACCGGTCAGCAGTTGTTGCTGGGCGCTTACCAGGCATTGATGCGCCAGGTAAATGAGGGAACTGTAAAAATGTACACCCGTACCGAATTGGTTGACATTGTGATTGTTGACGGAAAAGCCCGCGGTATTATTGCCCGCGACCTTGTAACCGGCGAATTGCAGCGTCATTTCGGTCACGCAGTGGTTTTGGCAACCGGTGGCTACGGAAATACCTTCTTCCTTTCTACCAACGCCATGGGATCGAACGGATCGGCTGCTATCAAAGCGTTCCACAAAGGCGCCATGTTTGCTAACCCATGTTACGCTCAGATTCACCCAACCTGCATTCCGGTTCACGGCGAATTCCAGAGTAAACTGACTTTGATGTCGGAATCGTTGCGTAACGACGGCCGCATCTGGGTTCCGAAGAAAAAAGAAGATGCTGAAGCCATTCGTGCCGGCAAAATGAAACCG
This sequence comes from Prolixibacteraceae bacterium, assembly GCA_963678915.1. Lineage (GTDB taxonomy): Bacteria > Bacteroidota > Bacteroidia > Bacteroidales > Prolixibacteraceae > Aquipluma. The sequence goes on along the minus strand of OY787458.1, from coordinate 2,955,585 downwards.
ACACAAATTGCTGAAGAAGACCGCGACTACTATTTGGAACGTCGTTACCCTGCATTCGGTAACCTTGTTCCTCGCGACGTTGCTTCGCGCGCGGCCAAAGAACGTTGCGACGCCGGTTACGGAGTTGGAGCAACCGGTTTGGCTGTTTACCTCGATTTCAAATCGTCGATCGATCGCCTGGGCCAGAAAACAATTGAAGAGCGCTACGGAAACCTCTTCCAGATGTATTACAAAATCGTTGACGAAAATCCATACGAAACACCAATGATGATTTATCCGGCTATCCACTATACTATGGGTGGTATCTGGGTTGATTACGAATTGCAGACAACCATTCCGGGCTTGTTCGCTGCCGGCGAAGCTAACTTCTCCGATCACGGCGCTAACCGTTTGGGGGCTTCGGCTTTAATGCAAGGTTTGGCCGACGGATATTTCGTGTTGCCATACACCATTCAGAATTACCTGGCTGACGACATTCGCACACCGCGCATGACCGGCAATGAACCTGAATTCGTTGAAGCAGAAAAAGCTGTAAAAGCACGCTTCGAAAAGCTGATGAACATCAAGGGAAAACGTTCGGTTGATAGCCTGCACAAAGAATTAGGTTTGGTAATGTGGGATTTCGTTGGAATGGGCCGCACCAAAGAAGGTTTGGAACATGCTATCCAGCGTATTGCTGAAATCAGAAAAGAGTTCTGGAGCAACGTTCGTATCCCCGGAAATACAACCGGAATGAACATTGAATTGGAAAAAGCCAGCCGTTTGGCCGATTTCATTGAAGTTGGCGACCTGATGGCCCGCGACGCACTCAACCGCGAAGAATCGTGCGGCGGACACTTCCGCGAAGAATACCAGACTGAAGAAGGCGAAGCACTTCGTCAGGACGACAAATTCGCTTACGTGGGCTGTTGGGAATATAAAGGCGAAAACGCTGAACCTGAACTTCACAAGGAAGAACTGGTTTACGAAGCTGTGAAAATGGTTCAACGTAATTACAAATAATGGCTTTTAAAGGAGATCAATCATGGAAAAAACAATAAATCTTACGCTTAAGGTTTGGCGTCAGAACGGTCCCAGAGAAAAAGGCCGTTTCGAAACCTACAAGGTTGAGAAAATTTCAACCGACAGCTCGTTCCTCGAAATGATGGACATTTTGAACGAGCAACTGATCAGCGAAAACAAGGAACCTGTTGCTTTCGATCACGACTGCCGCGAAGGTATCTGTGGTATGTGTTCGTTGTACATCAATGGCCGTCCGCACGGACCAGACGACGATGTAACCACTTGCCAGTTGCACATGCGTAAATTCAAAGATGGACAGACAGTTACTATCGAGCCATGGCGTTCGGCTGCTTTCCCGGTACTGAAAGACCTGATTGTTAACCGCAGCGCATTCGACCAGATTATTGCTGCCGGTGGTTACGTTTCGGTTAGTACAGGTGGAGTTCCTGATGCAAACGCTATTCCAATCCCAAAAGTGGATGCAGATGAGTCGATGGACGCAGCTTCGTGTATTGGTTGCGGCGCCTGCGTTGCAGCTTGTAAAAACGGTTCGGCTATGTTGTTCGTTTCAGCAAAAGTGAGTCACCTGGCTTTGTTGCCACAAGGTCGCGTTGAAGGCGCTCGTCGTGCCAAAGCGATGGTTGCCAAAATGGACGAACTCGGCTTCGGTAACTGTACAAACACCGGTGCCTGCGAAGTGGAATGCCCAAAAAACATTTCATTGTCGAACATCGCCCGTTTGAACCGCGAATTCTTAAGCGCCAAGTTTAAAGACTAATCGTTATTCGTTATCAAATACCAAAAGCCCCGGAGATTCAGTTCTTCGGGGCTTTTTATTCATTCTGAACTCTTTATCGGCCAAATCCAATAGTTTCATCCTGAAAATCAAAGCCTTAATTTTACTGGCAAAACACTATTTTCGATCCTCCTGATGTATAAAAACAGCCAAATTCAGCCCAAAACAAGTCAGTTTATCAGCTATTATCTGTTAATATTCACCTCAATTTTCGCGACATGTAACTAATATACAGAACATTACCGTACTTTTTAAACATTTCTCTGTTGATTAGTTCTTTTGCGAATACCCCAAAATTGAACCTGCAATTTGTATATTCGCAATAGTGTACTAAAAACCCACTTTATGCCCTACAGGAGATTACCGAATACAGATGTTGCCAGGCTTCGCGCCATTGAGGCCGGACTGGACCTTGGTAAGAAAACCGCTCTTAAAAAGTTGGCGTTCAGCCAGCAAACGCTCGAGAAACTGCAAACGTTTTATCCCCATTTTCTGGGAGCCATTCGTCAGCTCAATCTTTCGAAACAAAACCAGTTTGAACGGTCGAAAGAATACGGGGAAGTTTTCAGGAAATCGAAACTCTATTTATCGCATTTTCTTCAGGTTGTTAATTTTGCCATCCTGCGTGGAGAAATGAAACCTGAAGTGGTTGAATTTTACGGATTAAAGGCAAATTCAAAAGCAACCCCTCCGCTAAATCTCGAAGCAAATGTGATGACTTGGGGAGAGCGTATCATTGAAGGGGAGCAAAAGCGAATTAAAAGTGGAGGAAGCCCTGTTTATAGCCCTTCAATTGCACTGGTAAAGGTTCATTACGAAGAATTTGTTGAAGCTTACAGGCATCAGAAAATGCTTCAGAATATAACCAACCGGGCATCGATGAAGGTTGCTGAACTTCGGGAACAAGCTGACGAGTTAATTCAGGAAATGTGGAACGAAGTGGAAGCTTCGCTGGCTCATTTATCTGATGAAGAACGCAGAGAAAAAGCTTCGGAATACGGAATCGTATATGTTTACCGTGCTTCGGAACAAAAGAAGATGGAAGTTGAAAATCTTCAGCAAAGTATTGTCTTTTCCTAATACAAAATCAATCAATTCGTTATGCCTGTGAATCTGTCTGGTTTGCGGGCATTTTTCTTTTCGGCGCTTCGGTTCGGTAAACGAGGTAAAGCAACCCTCCAACAGCCAGAATACTGCATATTACCCACGGAATCTGTTCAGGAACAGTTCCCCATTCTTCAACATCGTCGGTAATCACTCCTTTTCCAATCAGGAAGTAACCCAGAACGCCCATCAGATTGTTGACAAAATGTGCGACGATGGGAACCCACATGGTTCCTGTCCACACCAAAAGGTACCCAAACATGGCGCCCAGCAACATACGTGGCAGAAAACCATAAAATTGCATGTGCATTGCGCTGAACAAAAATGCAGTAATCCAGATGCCCCAGTGGTGATTGCGAGTCCAGTTTGAAAAAATCCGCTGAAAAACGCCCCGGAACATCAGTTCCTCGCCAAGAGCAGGCAAAACGGCAATCATGAAAATATTAAACATAAGGCCCGAAAAACCATCCACCAGCATAAACTTTTCAATCATTACCTTTGCTCCGTCTTCCATGTTTTTCATCCAGTTTTCGAGGCCTGAAAACGATTCGGGCAAACTCATTTTGCTGTTAAGGTCACCCAGAAAATTGATAGATGGAATAACCGCCAACAAGCAAAGACTTGCCAGCAAATATGACCGAATCTGAGTCGAACGGTTCAGTTTAAGATACTCGCTTATATTTCCATCATACAAACGGCTGATGACAAAGGGAGGAAAAACAAAAAGCCCCACCGACTGAATGACCTGCAAATATTTCAGAAAATTAATGCCTTCAGGAGAATTCAGCTTCGACTCCGACATGGCACTCATCAGGTTTTCAGCCCCATAAAAAGGCATAGCCAGAAGCATTCCGGCAACCATAAACAAGAAAACTGATGCAACCATTACAAACAAGGAAAACATCAGCTGGGCAAAGGGCTTCATATCCCGAAAGGCAGAAAAATCCATAGGTTTACTTTTTGTTCCGGAACAAAGATACATTTCTGAAAAGCAAATCAAAAAGTCCGGAGCGATTCAGGCGTCTCAATAAAACGGAATTCTTCCTGATTTTCTATTCCTGGTTAATCAGAGCTTCAATCTCGCGCAAATGCAACTCAAAATGAGGCAGATAACCTTCAATATTCTGGCGCAGCGAAATCATTTTATCCTCACCACTTATCCATTGATTTTCCAGTCGGTTGGCATCCACATTCCGGATAACATGCACCAGATGCAGATTCGCATATTTCCAGAGTTGAACCAAATCATGCCAGTTCTCGTGTTGGTAATCCTGAATGGCAATCCAGCGATCGTTGTTGCCGTTTGTGGCATAATTGGGATAATTCATCGGAGTCTCGCGGTACTGCAAATGCACAATCCGGTGCGTGTTGTTCGAAACCGAATCGAACAAATGCCCCAGAATTTGCCGGATACTGCGGTTCTGGCTGTTCCGGCGTTTACTGATAGTTTCTTCGTGAAGCGTTAATAATCTGGGTTCCCAAACTTCCATTAGTTGAAGAATGGCTTGGCAGGAGTTTTCGAATGGGTTCATATTCGTATTCTTTTAATATGAGGAATAGCTGCAAATGATTCGCAAAATAGTAAATTGAAAAATAGTTAAATTGTAAATGTCAAAAATTTTATACTTTTGCGCCGTGCTTTCGGGTTGAAAGCCGTGTACTTGGTAACCACGTAAAAAACAAGAAAATGAAAAATTCTGTATCTGTATTGTTTATGCTTGCGGGCATATTGTTTGCTACCTGCCTGCTAATTTCCAACATCCTTGCTACCAAAATCCTGATGATCGGTCCGTGGTCGGCTCCGGCTGGCGTGCTGATTTTTCCGGTTGCTTATATCCTGAACGACGTAATTACAGAAGTATGGGGATTTGGGAAAGCCCGTCTGATCATCTGGACCGGGTTTGCCGTAAATATTTTGGCTGTGCTGTTTTTCACTGCCGGAATTGTCATTCCCGGAGCACCTTTCTGGCAAAATCAGGAAGCATTTGCCACTATTCTGGGGAACACTCCGCGCATTGTTTTGGCCAGTTTGAGCGCTTACCTCATTGGTTCGTTCCTGAATGCTTTTGTAATGAGCCGCATGAAAGTAATGACCAAAGGCAAAGGTTTCTCCGGAAGGGCCATCCTCTCAACTTTGGCCGGTGAAAGCGCCGATTCGTTAATCTTTATCAGCATTGCATTCGCGGGAGTATTTCCGTTTAGTGTGCTCATCACCATGATTTTTACACAAGCCATGATCAAAACCGTATATGAAATCCTGATTCTGCCAGTGACCATTTGGGTGGTTAATTTTGTAAAGCGTGCGGAAGGCGTTGATACTTTCGACACGAATCTGTCCTATAATCTTTTCAGGGTAAAAGAAATTTAGGGCTGAAGCCCGGATTGTATTATCATCTTCATGTCCGTTCACTGAAGTGAACGGCAAAGGATATAGCGCATTCGATGAAAACCGAAGTCTATCCTTTGCCGTCCCATTTATGGGACGGAATGATAAGACAAAACGAAAAGGCGTCCGCGCACAAATGCAGTTAAACGTAAATACTTGTTTTCGGACGGAATGGCATTCGCCTCAAAAATGAATTTAAATGAATAAAAAAGCATTGGTCGTTTTTTCCGGCGGACAAGATTCAACCACTTGTCTGTTCTGGGCTTTAAAGAATTTCGATGAAGTGGAAACACTCTGTTTCGACTACGGGCAGCGCCACCACATTGAGGAAGAAGCAGCACGTTCGATTGCAGAAAATGCAGGCGTTCCGTTTACTTTGCTCAATCTGGATCTGCTGAAACAAATTACGCACAATTCGCTGACCGATCAGGCGATGGATGTGGAGGAAAATAAACCGGATAATCGTCCGCCGAATACCCTGGTTGAAGGCCGCAACATGCTTTTCCTAACCTTTGCCGCCATCTTCGCCAAAGGGAAAGACATTCCGAATTTGGTTACCGGAGTCGGTCAGGCCGATTATAGCGGCTACCCCGATTGCCGCGACGAATTTACCCGTTCGCTAAACCAGACACTGAACCTGTCGATGGACTACAATTTCACGATCCATACTCCACTTATGTGGAAGACGAAAGATGACATCTGGGCGCTGGCTGATGAATTGGGTGTTTTCGACCTCGTGCGTACCGAAACCGTAACCTGCTACAACGGCATTAAAGGCGACGGCTGCGGCCATTGTCCGGCCTGCCAGTTACGCAGAAACGGACTGGAAAGCTATCTGGGAAAAAGAAGCCCCCTAAATCCCCCGAAGGGGGACTTTGTGTCCACTTGACAAACTTTTTATGTTTTGAATTTTTAAAAATTACTTTGTGTCTTAGCGCCTTTGTGGCAAATTAAAACCTGGAACAATGAACGATTTAAAAAACCTCGGAAACCAAAGCAAATACCTGTTCGATTACAGCACCGAGATGCTGGAAAACTTCGACAACAAACATCCGGAGAACGATACCTGGGTGAAATTCAATTGTCCCGAATTTACCAGCCTTTGCCCCATTACCGGTCAGCCCGATTTTGCAACCATTTACCTGAGCTACATTCCCGACCAAAAACTGGTTGAAAGTAAAAGTTTGAAGCTGTATCTTTTCAGTTTCCGCAACCACGGTGCTTTCCACGAAGATTGCATCAACATCATCATGAAAGACCTGATTAAACTAATGGAGCCGAAATACATAGAGGTTTGGGGGAAATTTTTGCCACGCGGCGGACTGAGCATCGATCCGTATTGCAACTACGGCAAGCCGGGCACCAAATATGAGCAATGGGCAGAGTACCGCCTGATGAATCACGATTTATATCCTGAGAAGATCGACAATCGCTAATCGTGCTATGTTATTTTATGGGGCTTTGCCCCAAACCCTAATTCCTTTTTTGTCTTGACACAAAAAAGGAATCAAAAAAAGTCAAGGCTTAGCCCGCTTCGCACGAAAAACCTACGCTTGACGGCTAAAATCTTTTAAACTCGCCTTCGTCTCAAACAAAAAAGATTTTTTGACGCCACCTTCACTTGTTTTTCGGCTCACCGGACTAGGCCGATCAGGCGCAAAAGCGCTTAGGTAAAAAGAATAATCACAAAATAAAAATGGATTCCTGCCCGCGAGCAAGAATCCATTTTCGTTTATTGTTGTACTGTGAATTAGAATTCGGCATTCTTTGGTGTACGCGGGAAAGCAATCACGTCGCGGATGTTTCCCATTCCGGTTACGAACAACAGCAAGCGTTCGAAACCTAATCCGAAACCTGCGTGAGGCACGGTCCCAAAACGGCGGGTATCGAGGTACCATTCCATTTCGTGCGCCGGAACGCCCATTTCATTCATGCGGGTAACCAGTTTGTCCAAATCTTCCTCACGTTGCGAACCTCCAATAATTTCGCCAATTCCAGGGAACAAAACATCCATCGCTGCAACCGTTTTTCCATCCGGATTTTGCTTCATGTAGAACGCCTTAATTTCTTTCGGATAGTTGATCAGGATCACCGGTTTTTTGAAATGCTTTTCAACCAGGTAGCGCTCGTGTTCGCTCTGCAAATCGGTTCCCCAGTCAACCGGGTACTGGAATTTGTTCTTTTTATAGTGATTCGAGTTTCTCAGAACTTCAATGGCTTCGGTGTACGGTAAACGGATAAAGTCGTTCTCCAACACAAAGCGCAATTTTTCGATCAGTTCCATCGAACGCTCATCCATTGGCTTGTTCTTTTCTTCTTCCTGAAGGCGCTTGCTCAGGAATTCAAGGTCTTCCATGCAATTGTCGAGCGCATATTTGATCAGCGATTTCAGGAAATCTTCAGCCAAATCCATATTGTCCTGAAGTTCATAGAAAGCCATTTCAGGCTCAATCATCCAGAACTCAGCTAAGTGGCGGGCAGTGTTCGAGTTTTCGGCGCGGAAAGTTGGTCCGAAGGTGTAAACTTCGCCTAAAGCAGTAGCCCCAAGCTCGCCTTCCAGCTGACCTGAAACTGTGAGATTGGTCGATTTTCCGAAGAAATCCTGCGAGTAATCAATCTTTCCATCTTCCAACAAAGGCGGATTTTTTGGATCAAGCGTTGACACTCGGAACATCTGTCCGGCTCCTTCGGCATCCGACCCGGTGATCAGCGGCGTGTGCAGGTAAACGAACCCACGGTTGTTGAAATATTGGTGAATGGCAAAAGCCATGGCATGACGAATGCGGAAAACAGCGCTAAACGTTGCCGTGCGGAAACGCAGGTGCGCATTTTCGCGCAGGAACTCGAGGCTGTGCTTTTTAGGCTGAATCGGATATTTTTCAGGATCAGCTTTTCCGTAGATAACAATTTCGGTAGCGTTTAATTCAACCAACTGGCCACTTCCCTGCGAGGCAACCAAATCGCCGGTAATTCCGAGCGAAGCGCTGGTATTGATGTCTTTCAAAAAGTCCTCGCCAAATTTCTCAACATCAGCAACCACCTGAAGATTATTGATGGTTGAGCCGTCGTTCAGTGCAATAAAATTGACATTTTTACTACCGCGTTTTGTTCGCACCCAACCTTTGACAAGCACTTGCTGGCCAACCAATTCGCCCTTCAGGACTTCTTTAATTTTCAGTCGTTTCATACTACTAAATTTGCTGATTGTATATTTTTCTATTGTTTACAAAAATATGTTTTTCTGCCTGAAATCCCGATCGACTCCAGATAAAATGGATTCAGGTTATATAAAATTAAGATTCTGAACGAAGAGACCCCTTCAAAAAATTAATTTCCTGTTTTAATCTGTGCGATTTGAGCCGAAAGCTCCTGCCAGGTTTCTTCCGGAATTTTGGCGCCAACAACCTCAACTACTTTTCCGGCGAGTAGCGAACCGAGTTTTCCGGCCTTCTCCAAGTCCAGATTCTCAGAAATACCATACAATACTCCTGAAGCATAAATGTCGCCGGCACCAGTGGTATCAACACTTTTAGCCGGAATAGCATCGATGCGGATTACATTTTCGCCATTTTTAATCAACGATCCTTGAGCCCCAAGTTTTACGATAGCCAAATCACACATTTCAGCAATAGCGTGCAGGGCTTCTTCAGGTTGTTTTCCGGTGAGGGCAATGGCCTCGTCCTCGTTGGCAAAAACGATATCGACGTATTCGCGGATAATGCGGTTCAGGAAATCGATGTTGGCAGCAACAATATTGAAGCTGGCCATGTCGATAGAAACCAATAACCCAGCCTGTTTGGCAACTTTAAGCGCAGCTTCTATCAACGAATGGTTTTGCACCAAATAGCCTTCGATATGCAAAATGCCATATCCAGAGAAAATCTCTGGCTGCATTTCATCGGCAGTCAGTTCCATTGCAGCGCCCAGATAGGTTCCAAACGTACGCTCCGAATCGGGGCTAATCAGCCCGGTAGCATGGCCTGTTCCGGTCTCCGAATAGAAAAAATGGGTATTGATTTTATTGATTTGGAAATCCTCAACGTAAAAATTACCGAATTCGTCGTCCGAAATTTTGCCAATGTAACCGCAGCTGCCTCCCAATTTGGCAATTCCATGCACAGTATTGGCAGCCGATCCCCCGGTCTGGATGATTCGGGTATTAATTTTTGTCTCTTTTTTAATTTCAGCTGAAAGAACAGAATCAACCAAAGTCATGCTGCCTTTGGGTAATCCAAATTTTTGTAACACAGAGTCATCCGTGATATTGATCAAAACATCGATGAGTGCGTTTCCGATTCCGAGAATCGATTTTTGCTTATTTGGCGCGCCAGTAAATGAATTCATGAGAGATTTTTTTTGCAAAAATATTTTTTCTTTTCGGAAAAGCTATTATTTTTGCATCGCTTTTAAAGCAAAACGGTAGTAAAACAAACTACCACAAGTAATGAAAAATTCTCTAGTAGCTCAGTTGGTTAGAGCGGCGGACTGTTAATCCGTAGGTCGTAGGTTCAAGTCCTACCTGGAGAGCCAGACAGGAAAGGAGGTCATTTTCGACCTCCTTTTTATTTTTATCCCCTCTACAAACCTTGCTGGCATTGATGAGCACGTTGATCGGTGTCGTGAACTCACAGGTTGCAACTCTTGATTTTTCTAAAACGATTTTTTTTGAAAAGATGCAACCTAATATCTTCTTTTTGGTCTTCCCGTCCGACTTCCTGTAATATTCCACCAAGTTTTCCAACATCGGAACTGTTTGATTTATATATACTTTAAATGGTGATTTGTCTTGTCTTAATGCCTTCAATTTCAGTTCAAGTCCTGTCTGGTCTTTTTCAACCTTTTCTTTCATCGAATGAAACTCTTTGGGGTCAATATTATTATCCAAGAACTGATTCTGAAGGTTTACAATACGTTTTTTAATCTTTTCTAACTCAGTTTCTGTTCGTGATATCTCATCCTTTCGTACAAGGTCTTCCTTATCAAATAATTTCTCTAATATCTTCATATATAAAGCAAGAGTTTGTGCGTTGAACTGAATTTTTGAAAGAATACCTTCAATATTGTTATGAACTTCACCAATAGGATGTCGTTGTGTTCCTTTGCACTTCGTACAAATGTAATAGTGATACAAAATTCCCATGTGATTTCTGCAAGCATACGCCGTTAACGAGGTTCCATGAATCGGACAAGTTAAGAATCCTTTCAACGGATAAATATCAGATTTATCGTCATGGAACTTCATATTTCTTTTTCTACCTTCAAGAACTTCGTTGGCACGGTAAAAAATCTCATCTGAAACAATTGCAGGATGCAATCCTATTACAATTTGTTCTGGTTCATTTCCATGTGCAAATACCCGAATTTTACCCGTGTAAACAGGATTTCTAAGTGCATTTAAGAATACCTGTTTAGAAATTGAGATACCTTGTTTATTCAACCAGTGACGAACTTCTTCAGCGGAATAACTACCTGTAGCCATCCGTTCAAATGCTTTGGTAATCAATGGGGCATCTTGATTCGGTCTTAGAGTTGATCTTTTCCCATCTCGATAATTGTCATAGCCTCTTGGTGAGTTAGCAGTCCAACATCCTTCAAACTGAGCCCTGTGCATTCCATCTCTTGTTCGCTTTGAATTCTTATCATTCTCTACCTCTGGCAAGGTTAGATACATCGAAAGCAAAACCTTTGTGTCTGGGTTGGTCAAATCCAATGGTTGTTCAATTGTATTCACTCTTACTTCAAGTTTTTGTAATTCCTTGATCGTGGTTAGTGTGGATTTGCCGGTTAAATTGACCAGTTCACGCCGTTTTATATTGACCAGTGTGCGCCGAAGTAAATTGACCACCTATTTTCAATATTGAGAACGATCATTTCCTTGTTTTGATTAGAGTTATACAAAATTAGATTTATTTATTCTGATTCAACAGTTTCTACGTTTTTGTTTCGTTGTCTTCTTCGTATTGATTCTCCTACAAGTTCCATTCGGTGAGCATCATGAACAATGCGGTCAAGTATTGCATCCGCTATTGTTTGTTCTCCGATTACCTCATACCATTGTGCCACTGGCAACTGAGATGTTATAATGGTTGAATGGTTTCCGTGGCGATCTTCGATGATTTCCATAAGTACCGACCTGTTTGATGCATCAAGCGGCTGCAAGCCAAAATCGTCCAGAATCAAAAGATCCTGTCTTTCTATCTTTGCAACTTCTCTGATGTACGAACCATCTGCTTTGGCCATTTTTAATCTTGTAAACAGCTTTGTAGTGTTGGCATAAAGTACTTTGAACCCGAGAGTACAGGCTTGATTTCCGATAGCTGAAGCAATGAAGCTTTTGCCTATTCCGGTACTGCCGGTGATCAGAAGATTCTCTTTTCTTCCGATAAAAGTACACTCAGCCATACGCATGAACTGATTCTTGTCCAGGTTGCGATCTATATCAAAGTGCAACTGCTCAATGTTGGCTTTATAGCGGAACTTTGCATTGCGCATTTGCCTCTCTATGCGGCGATTGTTACGATCATCCCATTCTGCATCAATAAGCATCGATACCATTTCGTCGCCGGTCATTTGAATCATGCTGCCATTCTCGATGCTTGTTCTAAAGGCCCGAACCATACCGAAGAACTTCATCTGTCTCATTTTTTGAAGCGTTTGCTCATTCATTTTATTTGATTTAAGGTTAAACAATACCCGGAGGGGTAGCTGTTACAGCCGTCCTCCGGGGAGATATTACCGGTAATAGTTTTTGCCACGTATATTCAGGTGAGGGGGCATTGACTGATCAACATGCTGCTGATCATCAACGTTTCGGTCAAGTCCTTTTTCAAGGATTACCCGAATGGTCTGATAGCTGTAATCGCCATATTGAAGTGCACGCAGACAAGCATTGTTAAGCCGCTCTTTTCCGGCACGTACTGAAAAACTTAAAACTCCCTGACAGGATCGATAGGTCTGCTCCGGATGCTGTCTGGCATTTAGCAACTGGATAATATATTCTTTCGTTTGAGGGCCTACCTCTGCGGCTCGTTCGATAAATTTATCGGGGTTCCAGTCGCTCATGAAGCGGTGCTGCGAGGCCAGATGATCTGTTATTGTAGTGTGTCCAAAAAGGTGCCTGTTCCTTTTGTGCACCGCAATTCGCTCGTAGCGGTGATAAATTTCAACCTCAGATTGGCTGTAAAGTAAGGTCACCTTCTTGCCGATAAAATGGTAAGGAACACTGTAATAATGCTTATCCTCGGCAAGACAGACGTAATTGTTCTTCATCACAGAAGCGATATAGCGTCGCTTCAACTCATATCTCTTTTCAGGTAAAGGGTGCAGAAAGTGTCGTTCAGTATCTTCGAACAACTGTCGCCTGCTGAACGGCCTTCCTGTAAGCGGCCTGTTATTATGAGCTTCCAGAGCCTCCCTGATCGCGCTATTTAGAAGTTCAATGCAAGAATATACATTACCCTTTAAAGTGCTGTAAATCGAACGGTAAATGATTTTTACGGCACCTTCTACCAACGCTTTGTGTTTGGGTTTATACGGAGCTGCCGGTAAAGCCGCCATCGAATAATAGCTTACAAAGTCACGAAAAGCCTCATTAAGTGTCGGCTCATAGCGATTACTCTTGATTACCGCCGATTTTAAGTTATCCGTAACGATGGCATTAGGAACGCCTCCGAAGTAATGTAATGCATTTTCGCAGGAGTTGATAAAGTCTTCCTTCTGTTGGGTATAACTGGCCTCTACGTAGGTCAACTGGCTTGCACCCAGTATGGCGACAAAAACCTCTACCTCTGTGATGTCTAATGTTTCCGGATCTAAAACCTTGAGTTTTTCGCCTGCATAATCAACATACATCTTCTCCCCGGCCTTATGCTCAATGTGCATAACCGGATTACGAACCTTCTTCCAGAGAAGATAATAATGCTTGAACTGTGAAAACCGATAGCCTGCAGGATGCTGTTCAAAATATTGCTCCCAAAGCTTCTCCTTGGTGTTTCCCCGGATCTTCAATGCTTTTTCCATGGTGGGGAAAAATGCTTCCAGAGATTGATAACGAAGATCATTCTCAATATGATTGCGTGGAACCATATCCAGAAACATCTGCTCAAGTTCAGTGTCACTCATCAGTTGAATCTCTTCCGGCGATTTGCCCGAAGCCAGGAACAACCTGATATACTTCTTAACACTATTGCGGGGAAGACCTGTCCGTTCCCCGATGGACTGTTTACTTACACCCTCGGTGTAAAGCCTGATAATGCTTCTTACCTTGCTCATAATGATTAGTTTATTTGACATTTGATTATATTGAACAAAGCCAACTTAATCATAAATGCCCGCTAATCAGCAAGGATAAATCGTTCTTAGAGGGTGGTCAATTTGCTCCGGCGAAACCCAACCATTTTGACCGGCGGAAGGTGGTCAATTTGTTCCGGCGCACACTGGATATTTTATCCGGCGTGTCCAGCTAAGTATTTATTCACCTTGAAAAAAGTAAGGAAGATAATATCAAAACCCATTTACATCAATTGTACTATTTAAATTATACCTTTATAGAGAATAAAAAGTGAAAATATTCATGGTAATCTTAAAAGTGATATTATTATCTGTTGTTATTGTTGCAATCGCGCTTTTGGGCCTTGCTGTACAAATACTATTTAAAAAGGGCGGAAAATTCCCTAACACACATGTCGGTGGCAATAGATATTTGAAATCAAAAGGGGTAACTTGTATCCAGACCTATGATAAAATTGAGCAATCCAAAGTAAAGAAGGAACTTCGCTTTAAAGATCTTACACTTAATCATCCGCACGAATAACACGTCTTCCGGATTCTTTTAAAGAACAGGTTTATCCGCCAAAGTCGTCAAACAGAATATTTTCGTTTGGCACACCCATATCATACAGCATCTTGTTTACTGCACTATTCATCATTGGTGGACCGCACAGATAATAATCAATTTCTTCGGGTTCATCGTGTTTGCTTAAATACTGATCGTAAATTACCTGGTGGATGAAACCCTTGTGCCCCGACCAGTTGTCTTCTGGTTGTGGTTCAGAGAGCGCCAGGTTAAACGAGAAATTTGGAAAATTCTCCTGAATATTCATAAATTCATCGTAATAAAATACTTCTCTCCAGGAGCGGGCGCCATACCAAAATGTTACTTTTCTTTTGGTTTCCTTTACCGTGTGAAACAAGTGAAAAAGATGCGATCGCATGGGAGCCATGCCAGCACCTCCGCCAATAAACATCATTTCGTTATCGTTTTCCTTTAGGAAAAATTCGCCATAAGGTCCAGATATCATTACTTTATCGCCCGGCTGACGGGAAAAAACATATGATGAACAAATTCCGGGATTAACCTTTTGAAATCCTCCGTTTATACGATCGAAAGGTGGAGTGGCAATACGAATATTGAGCATGACGATATTGCCTTCAGCAGGATGATTAGCCATGGAATAGGCACGGAAGGTAGGCTCCGAGTTTTTCATTTTAAGGTCGAACATACCATATCGTTCCCATTCAGGGCGGTATTCATCGCCAATGATCATTTCTTTAAAATCAACATCAATTTGTGGAACATCTATTTGGATATAACCACCTGATTTAAAGTTGAGATTTTCACCTTCAGGAAGTTTAACCACAAATTCTTTGATATAGGTTGCCACATTATTATTGGAAACCACTTCGCATTCCCATTTTTTAACACCTAGAACATGTTCAGGAACTTTAATCTCCATGTTCTCCCTGATTTTAACCTGACAGCCTAATCGCCAGTTTTCCTGCTGTTCCCTTCGGGTAAAATGGCTCGTTTCCGTCGCCAGAATAGAACCACCTCCCGCAATTACCTGACAGCGGCATTGTGCACAAGTGCCCCCTCCACCACAGGCTGACGGAAGGAATATGCCGGTTTCGGATAAGGTCGAAAGCAATGTGCTCCCCGGGTTTACGGTTACTTCTTTTTCTTTGTTGATGTTTATTGTTACCTGCCCAACCGCAGTGAGTTTAGCACGTGCAAACAACAGCGTTGCAACCAGCACCAATACGATCACTAAAAAAGCTACAATACTGGAGATTACGACGAAAATAATTGATGTCAATATCATAAGGAGTTAAATTTCGGTTGTTTTAAATTTTAATTCCCAGGAAACTCATGAATGCTATTCCCATTAATCCGGTCACTATAAAAGTGATTCCGATGCCACGAAGCGGTGCCGGAATTTTATTGTATTTCATTTTTTCGCGAACGGCGGCCAACGAAACAATTGCCAATGCCCAGCCAACACCCGATCCAAGTCCCCATGAAAGCACTTCGCCAATGTTTTTATACTCGCGTTGTTCCATAAATAGTGATCCGGCCAGAATTGCGCAGTTAACAGCAATCAGCGGAAGGAATATTCCCAGCGAATTATAAAGAGCAGGTGAGAATTTTTCAACGATCATTTCAACCAGCTGAACCATTGCCGCAATGGTGGAAATATAAACCATGAAACTCAGAAAAGAGAGGTCAACATCTTTGAAACTGTCGCCAAGCCAAACCAAAGCCCCCGGTTTCATTACATATTCGAGCAACAGATAGTTAACCGGAACAGTAATAATCTGAACAAAAATTACAGCAACGCCAAGACCGAGCGATGTTTTTACCGTTTTTGACACCGCGAGGTACGAGCACATCCCAATAAAAAAGGCAAAAATCATGTTGTCGATAAAAATCGACCGGATGAATATGTTGATAATTTCCTGCATAGCTATTTACTTTTTAAGGACTTAGTCTTTTTCTATCAATTCTTTATTAAAGCTTCGTTGTATCCAGATAATTACACCAACCAAAACCAAAGCCATTGTTGGCATAATCATCATCCCATTATTGATGTATCCGGCATTGTAAAAGGATTGAGGAATCACCTGGTACCCCATTATTGCTCCTGAACCAAATAACTCGCGAATGAAACCTACAATAACCAGAATCATTGCATACCCAACTCCATTTCCAATACCATCGAGGAATGATGGCCAGGGCTTATTCCCCATGGCAAAAGCTTCCAACCGCCCCATAATGATGCAATTGGTAATAATCAATCCAACGTAAACCGAAAGCTGTTTGCTAACGTCGTACACGAATGCGCGTAAAACCTGGTCGACCAGAATGACCATGGAGGCCACAACAACCAGCTGTACAATAATACGGATTCGCGGAGGTATTGAATTTCTCATGAAAGAAATAACCAGGTTTGAAACAGCGGTAACAACTATTACAGACAGCCCCATAACAATTGATGGTTTTAACTTGGTGGTAACTGCCAACGCTGAACAAATCCCAAGGATCTGAACCGTCACCGGATTCTGCAAATTCAACGGATTTGAAAGCAGTTTGAAATTTTTTGATGAGAATATATTCATGATCTGAATGTTTTATTAGTGTCGGTTATTTATCAGGAATGGCTTATACTGAACCAAACATGAATCAAGCATTGCTTCAAGCGATTTAGAGGTAATGGTCCCGCCCGAGATTGCATCAACGGCGTGCGGATCGTCTTTTTGCGCTCCTCCTTTCACCACCTTTATCGATATAAACTGAGTAGAATCTTTAAATATGGTTTTCCCCTGAAATGGCTTTTGGAACCATTCGGTGGAGATTTCGGCGCCTAATCCGGGAGTTTCTCCCTGGTGATCAAAAGTTACTCCGTAGATGGTATTCATGTCGGGAAGAAGAGAAACATAACCCCAGATTGGTCCCCAAAGTCCTTTCCCTCTAACCGGGAAAACGTAGGCATTTGTTTTATCATCAAGGGTTCCCACAAATATGGGTAATAGTCGATCCGAAGCAGGTTTGCCGAGCTCTTTCTTCAAGTCAATAGTAAATGCTTCAACATCGGCCAGTTTTTCGCCTTTGTTGTTAACCACATAACTGTCGGTGATGTATTTAGCGTAGGTTTCAACCGCATCTTTCGGAGTTGACCTGATGTGAACCGATGCCAAAATATTTTGCTTTTTCTCGACTTCAATATTTTTATCCTGAAATGGCTTTAGTTGCATGGCTGCAAGCGAAAGAAGCAATGCCACGATAACAACCATTACAATGGAAAACATATAAATATAGGTATTACTGAAATTCCTCATGGTTCCCGTTTTATGTATTTGCTTTCAGATTCGTTCTTCTCATTCGGCGCTTGATATGGCTTTCAACCACGAAATAGTCAATCAACGGCGCCCAAACATTCATCAGCAAGATGGCAAGCATCATCCCTTCAGGGTATGCCGGATTGAAAATACGGATCATCACGACCAAAGCTCCAATCATGAAACCATAGATCCACTTTCCTTTTTCGGTATGCGAAGCGGTCACCGGGTCGGTAGCCATAAAAACAGTACCGAATGCAAAACCTCCCATAACCAGATGAGAATAGGCCGGAACTGCCATGTATTCGTTCAGTGGAAACAGATTACACAGAAACCCGATGGAAAGCGTTCCCAGAACTACCGAAATCATAATTTTCCAGCTGCCAATGCCTGTAAAAATCAAAATAGCGGCTCCAATGAGAATTGCCAGAGTGGATGTTTCACCGATTGATCCGGGGATAAAGCCTAAAAACATATCGTGAACTGATGCCATTTTTGAAGCCGCCCCCTGCGCAGCCTGCGCAAGTGGAGTTGCTCCCGAAAAACCATCAACCGGAACTTTGTTCGGAAGGTCGTAAACCCAAACGGCATCACCCGACATTTGCGACGGATAGGCAAAAAACAGAAAGGCCCGTGCAATTAATGCCACGTTCATTATATTATAACCAGTTCCTCCAAATATCTCTTTCCCAAAGATTACCGCAAATGCCACCGCCAGGGCAACCATCCAAAGCGGAATATTGACAGGTAAAATCAGTGGGATTAGTATTCCTGTGACCAGAAACCCTTCGTTAACTTCGTGCCCCCGAATCTGAGCCGCAATAAACTCAATGCCGAGGCCTACCCCGTATGAAACAACGATGATTGGAAGCAATTTCAGAAACCCAAAGATGAAGTTCTCTAAAATTCCCCTTTCGATTCCGTAAGCAAGACCATGCTGATAACCAATATTCCAGCTACCAAACAGGATGGAAGGAACGAGAGCAAGTATTACAACAGTCATGGTTCGCTTCAAATCAATGGCATCATGAATATGTGCACCTGATTTTGACGTGTGATTTGGAGTAAACAGGAAAGTCTCAATTGCCCCAAAAGTTGAACCCAGTTTGGCAAATCGTCCTCCACTTTGGAAGAGCGGCTTTTTTTTGTCAATATATTTTCTGAGTGATTTCATTCTTAAATATTGTTATTAATCTATTGAATGTCAGTGCGTACGGATGAAACTCACATGTCTGAAAGTTTCATTTGTCATTCCGTTTTAATTACCCAGTTCCTTAATCATCAGGTTGATTCCGTCACGTAAAATGCGCTGCACTTCAATTTTCGAAGTACAAACATATTCGCACAAAGCAAGGTCTTCTTCAATAACCTCGTAAATGCCCAGTTGCTCCATTTTGTCGATATCTTCAGCAATAATTGCTTTCATCAGGAAAACAGGCAAAATATCCATCGGAAGGACTTTTTCGTATTGCCCGGTAACTACGTAGGCCCGTTCTTCCCCGTTTAAATTGGCGTCGGCCCGGTATTTTTTTTTCGGATTAAGCCACGAAAAGTATGAGCGTGAAATGCTGAACTTATTTAATCGGGGCATTGCCCATCCTAAAAATTCGTAATAATCACCTTCAGGAATGACTGTTATCTGGTGGTCGAAAAACCCCAGGAAATTATTGGCGTCAATCTGCTTTCCTGTAAGCACGTTTCCCGAAATGCACCGTTCATGGGTCTCTTTCTTTGTTGCTTTATTTAGCAGTTCTTCCAGACATGAACCATGAATAACTTTATAGTATTTGGGCGAAGAAATCTCTGATCCGGTTAGGGCAATTACTTTTGAAAAATCGAGCTTCCCGGTTTCGAACAAACGCCCAATGAATAAAACTTCCTGAGGATTGATTGTCCAAACGATGTCTCCCTTGCCAACAGGACTAATCTGATGGATTTGAATTCCAACATTACCTGCCGGATGTGGTCCCGAAAACTGATTGATTTTAATGTTTTTAATGGTCGAGAAAAAACCACTGGACTGTTCAGGACGAATGCCAACAAATATTTCGCCCTGAGTTAGTTTCGAAAGTGCATTTATACCCGTCTGAAAAGCGGAGGTTTGTCCATTCAGGATAAATTCATAATCGGGAGCCAAAGGCGCTGAGTCAAATCCTGAAATGAATATGTGGCGCGGATTGTCCGAAGGTTTCGCAACAGTTCCATAAGGTCTTTGCTTCAGAAATGCCCAAAGTCCGCTTCTAATAAGTTGATCTTTAACTTCATCACCGGAGAGTTTCAGCGGATCATGTTTCGTAAATTCAGCCGATTCGTTTTTACCGTCAACCTGAATAACAATCTCCAATACTTTGCGCCTTTCCCCCCTTATAATTTCCAAAACCTCACCGCTGGTGGGTGCTGTAATCTGAATTTCAGGATGGTTCTTATCGAAAAAAACAGGGTCGCCTGCTTTAACTTGTTGTCCGGGTTTTACCACGATTTTTGGAGAAAGGCCATTAAAGTCTGTCGGTTTAACTGCAACTTTCTTTATTGTGGCGATAGTCTCAATTGATTTGTCGGCTTCCCCTTTCAAACGAATATCTAATCCACGCTTTAAATTGATAACCTTTGACATTTTGTCTCCTCGTTTAGTTAGTTACAGGGTTATGAAAGCATTTTGTTTAGTCTCTAACAAAAATACAAATAGCTGTTTGTCAACCAAATAAATTCAGAGAAAATTGACAAATATCAAACAATCAAAATAATAGGCCAGCCGATATCTCTGATTACATGCATATGTTTGAAAATGAACATTTTGGAAGAATATTACTTTAGCCACGAATGCTGGTTGTTATTCCATTCGTCGGTTGAACTTTTCTGTTATTTAATATCTCACTTTTGACTTTCGATTTGCCCAGTAATATTTCACCAAGCTTTTCATTAATGTAGAAATTTGATTTACAAAAGAATTGAACGATAACTTGTCTTGTCTTAATCCTTTTATTTTCAGCTCCAAAGCAATCATATCTTTCTTTAAACAGAAGGGAACAGAGTAAATATTCATGGAATTAAAACAGATTGTAAAAATCACGATATTTGCATCATAAAAGACCGGCAACAATGATCATCAACCAATCAGAAATGAATGATTTTTTCTTTCTTCGTTTTAAGAATGGGGATGAACTTGCCTTCGAAAAAATCTTTAAATCGAATAATCCCCAGATAGTCGGTTTTTGCAACCAGTTTATTTCCGATTGGGACAAATCCAAAAGCCTGGCGCAGGAAGCATTTATTAACCTATGGCTCAATCGCGAAAAGATCGAAACGCTCAATGGGATCAAGGCTTTCCTATACACTTATGCCCGGTCGAGCTGTTTGAATTACATCAGGCATCGAAAGGTAATCAGCAAATATGAAGACAAGCATCTTCAATCGAAAGAAGACCAGCTCAACAGCGAGGTGCTCGAATCGTTCGATTTTAATTCATTGGAATTTATTGAACTGGAAGAACTGATCATGCGGTCGATCAATGACTTGCCTGACCAGTGCCGCCGTGTTTTTATGCTAAGCCGCTTTGAAGGGAAAATGAACAAGGAAATTGCCGAAGAACTTGATATTTCTATAAAATCAGTTGAAGCAAATATGACCCGGGCACTCAAAACTCTCCGGGCTAATTTAGCTGATTACCTACCTTTAATCCTTGTTCAGCTTGTCATGCAATATCTCTCCAAATAAATTACCTGCGCTGATTTAAAATTTTTCAAAAGAAATCTAAAGTTGATATAGGGTTCGTAACTGAATGCGTGTACAAAATTCAGAACGCAAATCTTATGGACTACTCAATCATCAATAAATACCTGGCAGGCGAAGCTTCGGAAGCCGAAGTCAAAGAGCTTTTCAGTTGGATTGATTCCTCGCCCGAAAACCGCGAAGAATTCATTCAGTATAAAAAAATATGGGTGCTAACTTCCAGACCTGACGCCCATCACGACATCAACTGGAACCCTGAGTTGATTAACTCCGGAAAATCAGGAAATGTCCGTCGATTGGCAACTTATACCAAATATGCAGCTGCGGTAGTTATCTTTTTGGGCTTGGGAATGCTGATTCAATACATTGCCGGACCCAAAAACTCGCCGACTTATGCTTACCTGGCCGATACGCAGATTGAAGTTCCGAAGGGACAAATGTCGAGTGTAATTTTGCCTGATGGAACCAAAGTTCAGTTGAATTCGGGCAGTAAGCTTGTTTATGCTTCAGGATTTAATTCAGGAGAACGCACCGTGAACCTGGAGGGTGAAGCATTTTTCGATGTGGCAAAAGACAAAAAGCACTCTTTCGTTATCAAAACAAAATCGCTTGATTTTAAAGTTTACGGAACGTCTTTCAACGTTCAGGCATATCCTGATGACAATGAAGTAAATACCACATTAGTAGAAGGTAGTTTAGGCGTGGTGGGAAAAACAGGCAGCGAAATGGCCCGACTGGTACCCGGCGAAAACGCCAATTTTAAAGAAGAAAATAAAAGTCTGGTTGTGACCAATGTTGACCTTGAATTGTACACCTCCTGGAAAGAAGGTATGGTGACTTTCAGGAACGAAAAGCTGAAAGATATTGCCCGGAAGATTGAGCGGTGGTACAATGTGCAGATTGTGATAAACAATCCGAAGCTGGCCGACGAGCTGTATATGGGAACGATTATGAAGAATAAACCTATTGATCAGCTGCTCGAAGTTTTTAAACTGACTTCGTCGTTGAACTACCGGATTGTTCCGCGAGCCGATAAATCGACATTAATTTACTGGGAATAAATTCCTCAATACAAAACATAACTAACTACTTATGAAGAGAAAAGACTCCGGTTAAAATGAAACAGACCGAAAATACTGGACATATTTCCGGTCTGCTATCAGCGGATGATCGTATGAAAATCATCCCATTATAACGATCAATGAAAAGCCTTCTGGACAAAGGCTAGTATTAACGTAAAACACTTCGAATTTATGAAAAAAACTGATTGTATCCCATTTCAGGTGGGGCTAAAAAAATTTATGCGGATTATGAAAATAACTGCTTTCATCGTATTTATACTTAGTATGCAGCTGTATGCTAAGTCGTTCGGGCAAACGGAGAAGGTGAACCTGTCAATGAATTCAACTGTTAAAGAGGTTATTGAACGTCTGGAAGAAGTTTCGGGCTACCGTTTTGTACTAAAATCTAACGAAAGTATTCTGGACAAGCAGGTCAGTGTGAAATATACCAACGAAAGTATTGAAAAGGTACTCGACGATTTATTGAAAGATTCGGGCTATACCTACAATATTGTTGACCGCTATATTGCCATCAGGGCCATTGGTGAAGCTTCTGCAATCAATCAGCAGCAAAAATCGGTAAAGGGAAAGGTTACCGACACATCAGGCGGTTCGCTGCCGGGAGTTTCGGTAGTTGTAAAAGGAACTACCAACGGAACAATTACCGATGTTGACGGGAACTATACCATTAATAATATTCCAGAAAATGCCACACTGCAGTTCTCGTTCGTAGGGATGAAATCAACGGAAGTAGCTGTTGGATCTAAAACAACATTGAATGTAACTCTGGCCGAAGAAGCTATTGGCTTGGATGAAGTAATTGCGGTTGGTTACGGAACTCAGAAAAAAGCCGACTTAACCGGTGCTATTGAAGTAGTGAAAATGGAAACGCTGAAAGGTGTTGCCGTAAGCTCGGGTAACTCAATGCAAGCGTTGCAAGGACGTGTTCCCGGTCTTTATATCGAAAAAACAGGTTCGCCAACCGGTGCTCCTTCGCGAATCCTGATTCGTGGTGTAAATACCCTGGGCGATCCGAATCCACTTTATATTATTGATGGCGTGCCTACCAAACGTCCGGAAGTTTTCCAGAGTCTGAATCCCGGAAGTATCGAATCTGTGCAGGTTTTGAAAGATGCTTCGGCATCATCCATTTATGGTGCGCGGGCGTCGAATGGTGTAATCATTGTTACCACCAACAACGGCTCGAAGAAAAACGGCGAGGTGAGTATTCAGTTCAACTCCAACCTTTCTATTCAGTCAGAAAAGAATCAGCGTTTCAAAATGTTGAATGCTGTTGACCGTGGAAAAGTACTGTGGCAGGCTTCGGTTAACGATCGTATCAATCCAACCGATGGGTATGGTGAAATTTACTCTTTCGACTGGAACAACGATTACAACAATCCGATACTGAATAGTGTAACTCCAAAGCCTTTTGTAGGCGGCGATCAGAATGTCCCTGTGGGTGATACCGACTGGCAGGCCGAAACCTATAAAACAGGTTACGTTACCAACAACGACATCACCATTTCAGGAGGAAACGATAAAACTTCGGCTCTTGTAGCGTTGGGATACATTAAAAATACCGGTATTCTGAAATATACTAACTACGACCGTGTGAATGCACGCATCAATGCTTCAACCAGCGTATTTCAGGGCAAAATTAAATTTGGGATGAATACGCAGATTGTTTCATCAAACGAAACACTGCAATGCCCCGACCTTGGAAGTGCTCCAACTCCCGGCTTGGCCATCAATCTGGCTCCAACCATTCCGATGTACACCAAAACAGGCGAATATGCAGGTCCGCTTGGTTCAGGATATTCCGACCGTAACAACCCGGTTCACATGCAGTACCTCAATCGTTGGGATAACGTCAACCGCAGCTTCTTATTTGGAAATATTTATACCGATATTTCTCTTGCTAAAAACCTGAGCTTTAGATCAACTCTGGGGCTCGATTATTCGATGATCAATAACAAAAATATTGAGCAGAGTTTCAAGGAAGGTTTCATCGCCCGTTCTGTCAATAGCCTGAAAGTAATTGAAAGCAATTTTATCAGTACATCATGGTCAAATACGTTGAATTACAAACTGGACCTTGGACAGCATAAATTGGCTTTCCTTGCCGGTATCGAAGCTGTAGGCGATAATTACAAAGATGTAACCGCTTACAAGGAAGGTTTTGCAACCCAAACTAAAGAATTTTTTGTATTGAGCGCCGGAAGCGCCAATGGCAATAGCTTCGGAACAGCAAACAGTAGCCGCCTTTTCTCGCAGTTTGGTAAAATTGAATATACATTCTCTGATAAATATCTGGCATCGGCAACAATTCGTCGTGACGGATCTTCCCGGTTCGGATCGAATAACCGCTATGGTATTTTCCCAGCTGCCACATTAGGATGGAGAATTAGTTCTGAACCATTTATGGCTAATCTTCCCAAGATTTCGAACCTGAAACTTCGTGCCGGTGCTGGTCGTGTAGGTAACCAGGATGTTGGTAGCTTTGCCAGTCTTGGACTTTTCGAACCACGCTACGGAGCCCTTGCTTCCGAAGGTGCCGGTATTCCGCACGTAGGTTTCTTCGATCAGTACCGCAACGTTGGTACAGCTTACGATATTTATGGCAGTAACTCTGGTAACCTTCCTTCAGGATTTGTTTCAGTTCAGGCAGCCAACCCAAATTTGCGCTGGGAAACAACCAACGAGTTCAATATTGGTATCGATTTTGGAATCCTCAACAACAAACTGATTGGTGCATTTGACTATTTCGCGCGTAAAACAACCGATATTCTTATCCGTCCGCCAGTGGCTTCAGCAGTAGGCGAAGGTCAGTTACAGTTCCTGAATGGTGCAACCAAAACCAATAAAGGTTGGGAGTTATCGTTGAGCTATGCTGGTGGTCAAAGAAATGCAGACTTCAGGTATAACATCTCGGCAGCAGCCGGTCATTTTAAAGATAAAATCACCGTTCTTCCAGAAGAAGTTCGTACCGGTTACCCCGGAAACGCTGAACAATCCATTATCGGACATTCAGAATTATCAGTATTCGGTTATGTAACTGATGGACTTTTCCAGAATGCCGCCGAAGTTGCCGCTCACGCATCTCAGCCAGGAGCTGCTCCCGGACGAATCCGTTATAAAGATTTGAATGGCGATAAAAAAGTGGATGCCCTTGACCAGAAATTCCTTGGGACTTTACTACCGGCACTCGAATACAGTTTAAGAATTGAATTGAACTATAAGAATTTTGACTTGGCGATCTTCGGTTCGGGTGTTGCCGGAAAAACGGGATATTGTCCATACATCCAGATGAACAATTTTGTAAGAGGCAGGGACAATGGGGCTCCAGGCTTATTTAATGCCTGGTCGCCAACGAACACCGGTTCTACTATTCCTGCTCTGACTTTATCGGATAACAACTCTGAATTCCGTACTTCAGACTATTTTATGGTCAACGCTTCGTATTTCAAATTGAGGAACATTCAGTTGGGATATAAAGTACCAGAAACAACCCTTAAAAAGATTGGTGTTGTAAAATCACTTCGCGTGTATGCCATGGCCGACAATGTATTCTGGATTACCAGCAAAGACTGGCAAGGACCAGATCCTGAACGGACTGATGTTAATTCAATTCCAATTCCAAGAACATTGTCTTTCGGGGTAAATGTTTCATTCTAATCACTTAAAATCTAAAAAATTATGAAATATAGAAATTTTGGTAAAGCATTAGTTATACTGGCCGTTTCACTGGCTTCGTGTAATGATTACCTCGATACAAAGCCTGAAGGATATATCACCGCGGGCAATTCAACTGCTGAAAGTGCGAATGGGCTGGTGATAGCAGCCTATGCCGGTATTGCCAATGACGATATGATTGGACCGATGACGAGCATGTGGGTTTATGGTAGTGTTCGTTCTGACGACGCTTACAAAGGTGGTGGTGGAGTTGGTGACGTGGCCGATGTGAACTTCTACGAGCAATACAACCTGACCACACCAAGTCAGGTTTGGATGGGCGCTTATACCTGGGAAAACTTCTATGCTGCTATTTCGCGCGCCAATGCTGCTTTACGTTCGCTCAACGAATTGAAAGACGAGAATTTCACTCCGTCAACGCTGAGAAAAACACGTATCGCTGAAGCCCGGTTTTTAAGAGCACATTCTCACTTTGTAATGAAACTGATTTTCAAGAATATTCCTTTTATCGACGAAACCTTGTCGAACGAGGACATTCTGAAAACCAAAAACAACCAGTACACCAACGATCAGCTGTGGGATAAGATTGCTGATGACTTTAAATATGCCGCAGACAATCTTCCTGAATCACAACCTGAAGTTGGTCGCGTAAATAAATATGCTGCTACTGCTTATCTGGCAAAACTCAGATTGTATCAGGCCTATGAGCAGGATGCCAATAACAAAGTTACCGGAATCAATGCTGCACGTTTAAACGAAGTTGTTGCATTGACACAAACCGTAATCAATTCAGGAAAATATCGCCTTCAGCCCGATTTTGCTGAAAACTTCCTGGATGGATTTGACAATGGTCCTGAATCGGTTTTTGCCGTTCAGTTCTCAATCAGCGACGGAACATCTGCCGGCCGTTTGAGTTTTGTTACCGGCTTGAATTACCCAACCGGAGCTTCGCAGTACGGTTGTTGCGGATTCCACCAGCCAAGCCAGAACCTGGTTAACGCTTTTGCCACCGATGCCAATGGCTTGCCGAAATACGATACATTCAACAATGTTGAGTTGAGTGCTGCCGATATTACGCCGAAAGGTGTTACGGTTGATCCGCGCATTGACCACACTGTTGGAATGGACGGACACCCGTATAAATACCGGAGCGATGCTGCTTACATTTTCAAAAACAGTTGGGTTCGCGATCCCGGTGTTTACGGATTCTTCCAAAGTATGAAAGAGCAGCAGGCTGCCGATTGTGCTTGTTACAAAAAGCTTGGCCCTTTCATGGGAACGTCAAAAAATATCGATATCATCCGTTATGCTGATGTTCTGCTTTGGCAGGCCGAAGCTTATATTGAACTGGGACAGCAGGATAAAGCAATGCCTTTGATTAACCAGATTAGAGCCAGAGCAGCAAACAGTACCGGAAGAACAAAGCTGGCCGACGGAACTCCTGCATCAAACTACAAGATTGCTTTGTATGACGGAACGAACCTTTCGTGGACCAAGGAAAATGCCCGCAAAGCCCTTCAGTGGGAAAGACGTTTGGAATTTGCAATGGAAAGCCCGCGTTTCTTCGACCTTGTTCGCTGGGGAATTGCCGAGCCAACCCTCAACGCTTATCTGGCCAAAGAAAAAACCAGAAGAGCATTCCTGGGCAATGCGAAATTCACTGCCGGAAGAGATGAGTATTTCCCAATTCCGCAACGTGAAATCGACTTCACCAAAGGATTGTACGTTCAGAATCCTGGCTACTAAAATATGTACCTAAAAAATGGGGATGAACTCATTCATCCCCATTTAAACCTGCAACTTAAAATATTCAAATCAATCAAAATGGCATTCAAAATAGTTTCTTTTCTACTTGTTATTTTTCTATTGGTAAGTTGTGGGCATACTCCTGAGAATGAAGCAAACCGCCAGTCGGTACATTTGGGCACACAGGGAATGACCAATGGCATTCCTTCAGCCCTGGTTCACGACGGAAAACAGTTTCACCTTTTCTTTCAGGGTAAAATCAACGGCGATGAAAATAAATGGGAGCAAACTTCAAGCAGCGATTTGATTCATTGGGAGAAATCGGTAGCACTAAATTTGCCTGATTCATCCCGAATTGTAAATTCCGCCGGTTTTGTAATCGATTGGGACAATACTTCGGGTTTGGCCAAAGAAGGACAAAAACCGTTGATTGCCATCTACCAAACCGTTTCAGCAGATGTACAGCAATTGGCTTTTAGTTATGATTTTGGCAAGACCTGGACCAAATATACCGAGCGTCAGATTTCTCTCGGTACTCCAGTGTCCGACTATAAAATCTCCAAAATTATCTGGCACGAAGAATCACAGAAATGGATAATGGTGGCTACAGGACGTGATCATGTGCGGTTTTATTCGTCGGAAAACCTGATCGACTGGCAATTGAACAGCACATTTACCGAGGTGCTCGATTACATTAGCGGCGAATGGGATCATGCTGATTTTTTCCCTTTGATTGATAAAGAAAGTAATAAAACCAAATGGGTTCTGATGGTTAGTTATCATTCGTTAAATCCTTCCAGTGGTGCCGGGACCAGAAGTATTATTGGCGATTTTGATGGAATCGCGTTTTCACCGGTTCGTGAAAAAATTAAATCGGTTGATTACGGAAGTGATAATTTTGCCGGAGTTACCGCTTTGGTAAACAACAATTGTTACCACATCGGTTGCATCAGTAATTCGGCTGACACTTCAAAATCGGTTAACTCGTTTACGCTTCCCCGAAAATTATCACTGAGTCGTAATTTCAATGGGTTTGTGGTTCAATCGTTGCCAGTTGACGAAGTTGACCAACTCCGCAGCAAAAAGAAACTCATTGCCGGAACCAACCTGAACGGTATTTTGGCAATCAATGAAAAACAAACTTTGCCTTTTGAACTGAACCTGACTTTCAATCTCAATAAATTGCAATGGTTAAATTTTGCCGAGAACTTTGGCGCTGAATTTCTGACCGATCAGGGAGACAAATTAACTGTTGCCTATAACCATACCAAGCGCGTGTTTTATGTCGATCGGCAGTATAAAAAACAAACCGAACAGGCAGAATTACCGATTCCGGTAGATTACGGACCATACATTGCCAACCAGGAAACCCTCGATCTCCGGATTGTTATCGATCATTCGTCGGTCGAGCTTTTTTCGGGCAACGGACACGTGGTTATGACCGAAAAGCTGCCCCCAAACAAGGAATTCAACAACTTAAAACTGTTTGCTGAAGGTGGCGAAATCACATTAAAAGAAGCAAGCATATACAATTTAACCAATTAACCCATCAACAAAATTGCATTGCTCGTCTTACAACAACGCGGGCATATACAATCTAAACCAGTATATCATGAAGATAAATTTCATTTTAAGCATTTTTGCAATTGGCCTGATAATCCTGTCGTGCGCCAGTCCGTCCACAAAAAACCAAACGGCGGAGAGTTCGAAAAGCGGTTATTACACCGAGCCTTATCGTCCTCAAATTCATTTTTCGCCCGAAGCGCATTGGACAAACGATCCAAACGGACTGGTGTTCTCGAACGGAAATTACCACCTGTTTTACCAGTATTACCCCGATAGTTCGGTTTGGGGCCCCATGCACTGGGGACACGCTGTCAGTAAGGATTTGGTCCACTGGAAGCATCTGCCGGTTGCGCTTTATCCCGATTCACTCGGCTGCATTTTCTCCGGAAGTGCTGTTGCCGATGTGAATAATACTTCAGGATTGGGAAAAGATGGTAAAGGACCGTTGGTGGCCATGTTTACTTATCACGATTTTGTTGGAGCAAAAGCCGGCACCAACACATTTCAGAATCAGGCCATTGCGTACAGCAACGACGATGGAATGACCTGGGCCAAATATGATCACAATCCGGTAGTTAAAAATCCGGGGATTCGCGATTTCCGCGATCCGAAAGTGATGTGGCACGAACCCTCAAAAAAATGGATTTTGACTTTGGCAACACTCAATACCATTACTTTTTTCTCGTCACCCGACCTGAAAAACTGGACCAAGGAAAGTGAATTTGGCGAAGGCGTTGGCCAGCATGGTGCTGCCTGGGAATGCCCCGATTTATTTAAACTGAGAGTGGATGGAACCAATCAGGAAAAATGGGTGCTTCTGGTGAGCATCAACCCCGGCGGGCCAAACGGAGGCTCGGCAACACAATATTTTGTGGGAGAATTCGACGGCAAGGTATTTCATAACGAAAGTCCAAGTCCGGCACCTCGCTGGATGGATTATGGGAAAGATAATTATGCCGGTGTAAGCTGGTCGGGCATTCCGGCAGCCGACGGACGCAGATTGTTGATCGGCTGGATGAGTAATTGGCAATATGCGAATAAAGTACCCACTACAATCTGGCGTGGAGCCATGACTTTGCCACGCGAGTTGAAACTTCAGAAACTGGCATCTGGGGAAATTGCATTAAGCGGCTACCCAACTGCTGAATTCGAAAATTACGGATCAAAATGGGAAACACTTCAGGCTGAAGGAACACCGGCAATGTTTAGTCTGGGAACTGCCGATGCTTTCGACTATTCCGTAGAACTCGATTTGACTTCTGTCAGTCAGGCTTCTGTTCAGCTATCGAACAGCAAAAATGAGGTGTTTGATATTGTTCTGGATAAAGCCAAACAGCAGGTTCGCATTAACCGCAACCAGTCTGGCGAAACATCTTTCAGCCCAAATTTTCCGGTTGATATTGTTGCCCCGGCTCAGCTAAATGAAAAAGTATCACTTCGGCTGGTTATCGATCAGGCATCTGTTGAATTGTTTCTGGATGGCGGATTGCTGGAAATGACTAATATTGTATTTCCGGGAGAAATTTACAATAAGGTGAAGATAAAATCGGAACAGGAAATTAAAATAACCGAATCAAAAGTAAGGAAACTCGCCTCTATCTGGCGTTAAAAACTAAACTCTCAAACATGAAACGAGCATGTAAAATATTCACATCCAAGAGCATACGAATGTTCACATGCGAATTTCATACGACCATTAAAAAACAAATTATTCACGTATGAAAAAAACATCTGCTCTCTTATTAGTCCCAATTATGTTGGCTTTTTTTACCATGGGATTTGTCGATCTGGTGGGTATCGCTGCCAATTACGTAAAAGCTGACTTCAAATTATCCGATACCATGGCAAACTTGTTGCCCTCCATGGTATTCCTGTGGTTTTTTGTTTTCTCGGTCCCAACCGGTATGCTGATGAACAAAATCGGAAGAAAGAACACTGTATTGCTGAGTTTGGTGGTCACTCTTCCGGCATTAATGATTCCACTAATTAGCTATTCATTTGCCTCGATGCTAATTTCATTTACCTTTCTGGGTATAGGAAACACACTGATGCAGGTGTCTCTGAATCCGCTGATTGCAGGTTTGGTGAGCAAAGAACGAATGGCAAGTACCTTAACATTCGGTCAGTTTGTTAAAGCCATCGCGTCTTTCATCGCGCCAATTCTTGCAGCCTGGGCAGTTGTTCGTTTTTCGGATTGGAGGATGATTCTGTTTCCTTCATTTCTGGCAATATGTGCGATTGTGATTGTGTTACTCTTTATAACCAAAGTTGATGAACCCAAAGCTGAAAATAAATCAACCTCTTTCCGGGCCAGTTTTTCACTCCTGGGCGATGTCACTGTCCTTTTCCTGTTTCTCGGAATCATGGCGCACG
The DNA here is from genome assembly GCA_963678915.1 of Prolixibacteraceae bacterium. Lineage (GTDB taxonomy): Bacteria > Bacteroidota > Bacteroidia > Bacteroidales > Prolixibacteraceae > Aquipluma. The sequence continues at coordinate 2,924,012 of OY787458.1, read as the reverse complement.
TTGGACTCGACGTTGGTTTAAACACCACTGCACCCAAACTTTTGATCGAAAAATTGAATATTCCGTTAGCCGATGCAGGTTATGCCACCAGTTTTTATTTCATTTTCAGAACTGTAGGCTGCTTGTTGGGCTCGGCCATACTCGCAAAATTCTCAGGCCGTAAAGTATTTTTGGTCAGTGTATTGATGATTTTAGTGGGAATATTAACCATGTTCACCGCCGATAAAACAATCATTTATGCCGGCATCGCTATATTTGGCTTAGGTAATGCAAATATATTTTCGGTCATGTTCTCGCAGGCCCTTGTTTGTCAGCCTAAATACAACAACGAAGTTTCCGGTTTAATGATTATGGGCGTATTCGGTGGAGCCGTTTTCCCGTTGATCATGGGGGTAATGTCGGATACCATGGGCGGACAAATAGGTGCTGTTATTGTTTTACTTGCTTTGGTTACCTACCTAATTGTAGGCGTTTTTCCTAAAATTAAACAAGCGTAGCAATGAGCGTCATTACTAACAATAATCAATTAATTAATAATGAATAATCCAATCAAAAAATATACAGTGGTCGGGATGGGTGAAGTACTTTGGGACTTATTGCCCGATGGAAAAATTTTGGGTGGAGCGCCTGTTAATTTCGCGTATCATGCGACACAGTTGGGTGCCATTGGTGTGGCCATTAGTGCCGTTGGAGACGATGAGCTTGGACGTGAAATCATGGATACTGTCGATGAAAAAAGAATTCAAAATTGCATCGCCATTAATAAATACCCGACCAGTACCGTTGGTGTAACCTTAAAGGCAGGGAAGCCCGAATACACCATCTACGAAAATGTAGCCTGGGATTTTATTGAACTGTTGCCTGAAGCCATTCAGGTTTTAAAAGAATCGGATGCGATTTGCTTTGGAACACTGGCGCAGCGTAGCTGGAATTCGCGTGAGGCTATCCAGTTAGCGCTGAAACTTGTTCCGCAGAATTGTCTGAAAGTTTACGACATCAATCTTCGGCAAAAATATTACAGTAAAGAGCTGATTCAAGAGTCATTATCGCTAGCCAATATTTTCAAGATCAACGACGACGAGGTTGAAATATTTAAAGAACTGTTTGGGCTGGAAGGAACAGAAACGGAAGTCTGTCAGAAAATCAAAGAAACCTATTCGCTCGATTATCTGGCCCTTACCAAAGGTGAAACTGGCAGTTATTTATTTGGTAACGAAGAAGTTTCGTTTGAGCCGACGCCAATTGTAACGGTTGAAGACACTGTTGGTGCCGGCGATTCGTTTACTTCGGCTATGGTGATGGGCATATTGAATAAAAGACCTTTGAAAGAGATTCACCAAAAGGCTGTTGAAATCTCTGCTTTTGTTTGTACGCAGAAAGGGGCAACACCCACAATGCCTCTCGAATTGTTAAAATGAACCTGACTTTTTAAATTTACGTGTAGAATATCTGCACAAAGCAAACATTAAAAAGCATTATACATCACACCCATCAAACAGAGAGATCCATACAGAAAAGGAGGTCGGAAATGACCTCCTTTTGCTTTTTATCCCTTTGAAAACCCTGGTAGCATTGAGAAGCACATTGATGGTCGAAGTATAAATTCAGGCTTCACCCTTAATTTTTCTGAAACGATTTTTTTTGAAAAGATATTTCGTAAGTTCGGTTCCTGAATAGTTTAACCCAAAAACCCAACTTATGCAATCAAACAGACGAAATTTCCTGAGGCAATCGATTGCTTCGGCTGCCGGAATGGCCGCCATATCCATGTTTCCTGATGAAGCATTGGGAAGAAGTTTATATAACGACTCCACTCCGGTTGAAGTAATTTTGAAGCCTGACGATCGGCCGGTTCTGAAAAAGCAAATCAAATTCTCGATAATTGGAATCAACCATAACCACATTTACGGAATAGCCAATTCGCTGATTAACGGTGGCGGAGAATTGATTGCCGTATATTCCAGGGAACCCGAATTGTTGCCTGCTTTCACAAAAGCGTTTCCAAACGTAAAAGTGGCTAAATCAGAAGAAGAAATTCTGGAAGATAATTCCATCCAACTGGTGGCCAGCGCTGGTATTCCGGTTGATCGTGCACCGCTCGGTATTCGTGTAATGAAATCGGGAAAGGATTACGTGACCGACAAACCCGGAATTATCACTTTCGAACAGCTAAAAGAAGTCAAAAAAGTTCAGAAAGAAACCAAGCGCATTTTTTCAATCCTTTACAGCGAACGATTGACCAATCCGGCTTCGGTAAAAGCTGGCGAATTAGTGCAGTCGGGCGCTATCGGGAAAGTCATTCAAACCGTTGGACTGGGGCCACACCGCATGAGTCCGGCTTCGCGTCCAGCCTGGTTTTTTGATCCGCAAAAAGCCGGCGGAGTGTTATGCGATATTGGCTCACACCAATGCGACCAGTTCCTGTTTTACACCGGATCGAAACAAGCCGAAGTTAACTTCTCGCAAATCGCCAATTTTAACACGCCTGACTACCCAAACTATCAGGACTTTGGCGATATGAGCGTACGCAGTCCGCATGCCACCGGATATATCCGTATCGACTGGTTCACACCCAAAGGCCTGCCAACCTGGGGCGATGGACGAATGTTTATCTTAGGTACCGAAGGATATATTGAAATGAGAAAATATGTTGACATTGCCGGGCGCAAAGGCGAAAATCATTTATTCCTGGTTAATCAGAAAGAAACACAATATTTCGATTGCTCGGGAGTGTATATGCCTTATGGCGAACAACTTGTAAACGACGTGGTCAACCGGACAGAAACTGCCATGACTCAGGATCATTGTTTCCTGGCTACTGAACTGGCTTTAACCGCACAAAAAATAGCCCACAAACTGAATGTTTGATTTTCAATTACAAGAAATACTTCCGGAAAAGGTCAGATCAGCATCTGGCCTTTTTTGTTTTCTTACGTTACCGGGTTTGAATCAGGGGTAGTGTAAATGAAACCACAGTACCCTTGCCCTTTTCACTGTCTATTGTTAAAGTTCCATGGTTTTTCTCAACGAAATCTTTAACCAGAATCAATCCCAAACCGGTGCTCTTTTCATTTTCAGTGCCGGGCGTATGAAGCGATTTACTTAAGTCAAAAATTTTTGAGAGGGCCGATTGCTCAATACCAATCCCGTTATCGGTAATGCTGATGCAGGCCTTATTCATATCGCTGACTTCAGTTTTGATTACTACCGAACCTCCACGGTGTGTGAATTTTATGGCATTACTAAACAAATTGCGCACTACGGTTTGAATCAGATTTGGGTCAGCCATTACCAGGATGTTGTCATCCAATTCCAGATTGACTTCTACCTGTTTGTTTTCAGCTGAAGGTCTCAATCCCTTTACTGAATTCTGAATTACATCGCTCAGCTCTAACTCCTTCGGCCTATATTCAATTTTATTTAATTGCGACTGTGCCCAAATAAGCAGGTTTTCAAGCAAAACACTAACACTGTCGGCTGATTTGTACAGCGAAAATAGTATATTCTTCAATTCATCAGGACTGTGCTCTGCAAATGTATCGTTGAGGTGCTCCAGGAATGAAGCAAGATTCCCTGTCGGGCCGCGCAAATCGTGAGCAATGATTGCAAAAAGCTTGTCTTTAGCCGCGTTGGTTTCCTTTAGCTCCAGATTTTTACGCCGAATTTTGTTATAAAACCAATAGATGGATAACGAAATCAAAAACGCAATGACGACTCCTACAATCATTATTAATTGCGAAATTCGATGTTGCTTGATTGTTAGTGCATTGATTTCGTTTTGCTTTTCAAGTTCAATAATCTGCCCGTTTTTCTTGTCAATTTCGTAAATAGCCTGCAACTGCTCAATTTTTATATTGGCAGCTCCCGAAAGAATTAAATCCTGAATTTCGATTTGCTTTTTCTGACAATTAAGTGCATTCTTGAGATCATTGATACTTAAATATACTTCGGTAAGCTTTGAATAAATGTTTAACTGGATTTTCTTCTGGTTGTTCGAAACCGCGAAATCCAATCCCTGTTTCAAATTTTTTAGTCCCTTATCAATCTGGCCTTTACCCACAAGGCACAACCCGATGTACTCGTAAATCGTAGGTAAGCTAAGCAAATCGCCGACTTCTTTTTTTATCGCAAGAGCCTCATTCAGATACTTTTCCGCAAGGCTGTAATCTCCCATCGAATATTCAACAATACCGAGGTTTTTATGGGCATTTGAGATGCCGTATTTCGATTTCTTTTCAGTATAAATTTTCAGTGTATTGTCAATGTATTTTTTGGCTTCGGCAAAATTACCCGAATCCAGATTAAGCAACCCGATTTGTTCATGGCAAATCGCTACTCCATCCTCATTTCCGTCAATAGAAGCCTGTTTGGTATATTCTCCCAGAGCTTCCTGAAAATATTCAAGTGCCTTTTCCGGAAGTTTTAAGTCAGCATAAATTCGCCCTAAAATATATGCAGCCCAGGCATCGCCTTCCATGTAGCCCGCTTTTTCATAATTCAGCTTTGAGTTTACAGTATATTCTATCGCCCTGTCGTATAATCCGTTAACTCGGAATATGGTTCCCATCATTGAATAGGAAGAACCCATTATTTTGAAATTTTCGGATAGCCGGCAAGCCTGAATCGAGGCATTAAAATACTCCAATGCATTTATCTCTTCGCTCCGGTTGTGCTTGATAATTCCTTTCCGAAAAAGAATCTCTCCCTTGTTCCATTGATCGCCGGTTCCCTCGGCAATTACCAAAGCCGAATCGTAATAAGCCTCTGCGGCATCCTTATTCTCCGATGCTTCACTTATTCTTCCGAGCGTGTAATAAGCCTTGGTTTCCAGCAATTTATTATTTGCTGCTTTGGCGTCGATGAGTGCTGAATTTGCTAAACGATGAGCTTCCGGAGCATCTTTGCCCATAATTTTCATGGCAGATTCCAGTTGAGCAGATATTTTATCGACTCCCTTTTTTTTGTTACTTACTGTGCTGAGAAGGCTATCTTTTGGAGTATTGCCGGAATTCTCCACAGAAAAGGCAGGTTGAATACTTGCAGTGATTATTAAAAACAGGAAAGCCCGGATAATCCATTTATTCATCTTGTCATCTCTCTTAAAAACCGAAAACTATCGCTTACCCGAAAAATAGGAATAAAAGTTGATTAATCAATAAAAAATCACTCCGGATCCGAATACTAACAGGAATAGCCACTTCACCTCGCCGCCTACTCCGTGTTTTTCATGAATTAAAATCGAAAGCCAGACTTAGCGGAGTTTTCTTAAATTCGCTTTCAGTTTTGAAAGTCAAAACCAACTAAACTTTTCAGATGAAGGAAAAAGCAATTTACCCGTGGGTTGTAGTCGGTTTGTTGTGGCTGGTAGGCGTTCTGAACTACCTCGACCGACAGATGCTTTCGACCATGAAACCTTCGATGATGGTAGATATTGCTGAGTTGGCCAAAGCCGAAAGTTTCGGCCGCCTGATGGCTATTTTTCTCTGGATTTATGCTTTCATGAGTCCCATTTCGGGCATTATTGCCGACCGGATAAACCGCAAGTGGCTTATTGTAGGCAGTTTATTTACCTGGTCGAGTGTTACGTTGGGAATGGCTTTCGCTCAAACCTTCGATCAACTTTATGTACTTCGGGCTATAATGGGGGTCAGCGAGGCTTTTTATATTCCGGCCGGCCTGTCGTTAATTGCCGACTATCACCTGGGCAAAACACGATCGTTTGCCATCGGAATTCACACCACCGGAATCTACCTGGGTCAGGCGCTGGGCGGCTTTGGAGCAACCATCGCAACAAAACTTTCGTGGCACTCCACATTTTTTCTCTTCGGAATAATTGGCGTAGTTTACAGCTTCATTCTTCTGTTTTTCCTGAAAGAAAAGAAAACTTACGAGGTTGAATCCACCGAACAGTCTTCGTTTAAAAAGGAGCTGTCAATGGCACTCAATGCATTCCGGATTCTGTTCGGAAATATTGCATTCTGGGTCCTGCTATTTTATTTTTCGGCTCCAAGTCTGCCGGGCTGGGCGGTAAAAAACTGGGTTCCAACCCTGTTTTCCGAAACTTTACACCTCGACATGTCGGAAGCCGGACCACTGGCAACCATGACAACCGCTTTGGCCTCACTTGCCGGAGTGCTACTGGGAGGCTATATTTCCGACCGATGGTCGCAACATAACCTGAAAGGCCGGATTTATACCGGAGTGATCGGACTGGCACTCACAATTCCGGCCCTTTTCCTTCTGGGATATGGCTCAGGTTTTGAGTTTATCCTGCTTGGCGGACTATGTTTCGGGCTTGGCTTCGGAATTTTTGATGTAAACAACATGCCCATTCTTTGCCAGTTTGTTTCGTCGCGATACCGTGCCACCGGGTATGGCCTGATGAACCTTGTCGGCATTTCGGCAGGTGCAGCCATAACCAGCTTTATGGGAAAATCGGCCGACGCCGGAAACATGAGGCACGATTTCGCTAAACTCACAATCGTTGTTGCTATTGCAATAATTCTGCAATTGGTAACGCTAAATCCAACAACAATAAATAAAACTGACGACTGATTTCTGCTTCTAAAACTTAACAGTCTGCTTCGATCCGTTTGTTATCAGTTTATTCAGAACGGCTGACCCGTTACTGGTAACAGTCAATCGTATTTTATCACCTTCACGCTTAACGTCGATATCAAACTCTTTCTGAAATCCGTGGACTTTCTTCAGCCGCATAAAATCCCAATCGGCGGGCAACTGTGGAGCAATGGTAAAACTGCTCAACCCAACCGGACGAATGCCGAACAGACCTTCAGTATAAATGCGGCAATACAACCCGCTTTCGGCCGACAGATGGCGCTGGCCGCCTTCAGGATAAGCCTCAACCGGATAAGGAACATGCTCGCCCAACAAACGGCGCTGAGAATAATATTTCAGAAATTCCATTGCTTTTTCGGTTTTACCGGCCTGCAAAACTCCACGCAAAGCATACAAAGTCGAGCGGTCCCAGAAGGTTGAATCGCCTGCCTGCGTGGCCAGTCCATCCTGGGTCCAAAGCCTTGAAGAGAACAGCGCATTGATAGTTCCTTCGCTGCGATCGAAAATTCCGACAGTCAGCGGGACACAGATCCACGACCTCAATACATCATTTTCCTTGTAATACCTGTAAGTGTCAAAACCTTCAACCTTGTGGCCGAAAAACGATTCGATCGATTGCTTTATCGCGGCAGCCTGTTTGGCATAAGCTGAAGTTAAGGATGCTGGTTTGCCAAGTTCTTTCCCAAGTGCAGCCGCAGAAATCAGAGCATCGTAATACAAACTCGAAGTGCATAAATTTGCTTTTCCGGCAGGAAAACGACCTTCCAGCTCATCCGAATCCGACGAAATCACGCCATCGGCATTCATATGCCGTTTGTTGTATTCGAGGCACCATTCAATCAAAGGCCAAAGTTTTTCGGCAATTTGTTTATCGCCCAGCGAAAGACTGAAACGGGCTGCCCCATAGGCAATCATCGCCGCATCTCCCCTGTCGCCGGCTCCATTCCAGATGTCTTTCCCTTCAGCAATAATGGAACTTGGAATGGGCTTGTACTCCGGATTCATAAACCGGGCAAAATGCAGGTAAGCATTCGTTGAAGCATCGTTTCCTTTTGCATAACCCAAAAACGGAAAGAATGGCCCGACATATTCGGCCTGGTCGTTGGCCCAGATTGCCGCATAATATGCACCACCGCCCGGGCCGTGCATATATCCGCCAGCGGTTTTATAGATACTTTCGGAAGCCCTGATTTTTGCAAAAGCAAAAGCCTGATTCAACACCTGATCGGGTGTTTCGAGTACCAGTTTGTTTTGCCATTCAGCAACTAAGTTTTCGCGGTTGGTTCTTTCGGCCGAAATGTCTGTAGCAACCTTATTTTTACCTTTTGGATATGCTGAAAACACAAGGCAAAACGTTACGCTTTCGTCTTTTTTCAGGGTATAAAAACCACTTCCCTTAACTTCTGAAACCACGCTATAACTTCCAGCTGTTCCCTTTTGCGGATCGGTTGTGTAATCTAGGCGAGATTCAGGAATTTCAACTGAAATCGGCCGGTCCTGCCTACTGGTAATCCGGTATTCCTCGTAAAAAAACGGGTGAGCTGTTGAGGGAAAGATTACCCGCTCAATTCCAATTCCGTTAGCCGAACTTTTAACAGTCATCAATCCGTTCAGGATAATTTCATCAACTTTTTCACCCTTTATAAGGCGCCCGTTTACGGTTATTTTGCCAATCAAATCTTCAGAAAACGAGCGGATTAAACTGGCGTGTGTGTTATTTGGAATAGTCCTCAGCATGGGCCATACCAGCTGCCGTTCAATCTGAAACGATTTGTCGGCATTTACGCCATAACGAAGAATGGCAGAAATACTGTCGCCACTCATTTCGATATGGTCAGCGTGAGGCAAGCGGTTGTCGATAAACCATGAAATAGAACCGGAAGGGTTTATTTTCCAACGGTTTTCGTCGGCCTGAACCTGTAGGTTATTCAGGAAACAAAGTACAACTATCAGTGAAAGAAGCAATTTTAGTCTTCTGCAGGAAAAGTGATTCATTGTATAGGCTGTTTGGTTAGGTAACACAATGATATTAAAAGCGGCCATCAAAAACAAAACCGGAAGCCTCTTATTTTCGGCACCAGTCCGGATTTCGTCAATAAAAAAGAGGCCGTTACGACCTCTTTCAATTTCCACCTCAAAACAAACAAAACAAAAAATATCGTTTACAGCGCATCAACCACGGCAATGGTTGCCATGTTCACAATTTCGCGCACCGAACATTCCATCGGAACCACGTGAATCGGTTTTTTCATTCCCATCAGAATCGGGCCAACCACTTCGGCACCACCAATTTCCTGCATCAGTTTGTAAGCAATATTTCCTGAAGTCAGGTTTGGAAAAATGATAGTATTAACATCGCGATTTTCGAGCCGGGTGAATGGGAATTTTTGGCTTCGCAATTCCTTGTTGAGTGCAAAATTCATTTGTATCTCACCGTCCACAACCAAATCCGGATGATTCTGATGCAGAAAAGCAATGGTCTGCCGCACCCGATCGAGCGTTCGGGTATGTTCAGATGATTTAACTGATCCGAAATTTGAATAGGAAACCATCGCAATTACTGGTTCGATGTTAAACTTTTTCACTTCCTCTGAAGCCAGCAGAGTGGTTTCAATCAGGGTTTGAACATCGGGATCGAGATTGACCGAGGTATCAGCAAAGAACAGCGGACCACGCTTGGTTAATACAATGTACATGCTCGAAATGTGGACTAGTCCGGATTTGGGCCCGATTAATTTCAATGCAGGACTCATGACATCGCCATAATGGCTGGTAACACCCGAAATCATGGCATCAGCCTCTCCGGTATCAACCATCATGATGCCAAAATAATTACGATTGTAGGTCAATTCCATAGCTTCTGCAAGCGTGATTCCCTTCCGGCGACGCTTTTCCCAAATCAGGTTGGCAAACGATTCGCGCATCTGATCGCTTTCCATTGCGTGCGGATCGATAATGGATATGGTGTGCAAATCGAAATGGTTTTCTGCAATTAATTGTCTGATTTCATTGACATTGCCCAACAAGATCGGGATAGCAATTCCGTCGTGCAGAACTTCGTTCGCTGCCCGAAGCACTTTCGGATTATTCCCCTCGGCAAATACAATTCGTTTTGGATGCTGTTTGGCTTTAACCACCAGGCCATGCAGCAACTGATTGTCCAAGCCCAGCCGTTGGCTCAGTTCAAGTTTATACTGATCCCAGTCGTAGATTGGTTTCCGGGCGACGCCGCTGTCGATGGCCGCTTTGGCAACTGCCGGTGCAACCGTTGAAATCAGGCGCGGGTCAAGTGGTTTGGGTATAATATATTCCTTCCCGAAAACGAGGTTTTTCACGTTATAAGCTTTGCTCACGCTTTCGGGAACAGCTTCTTTGGCCAAACCCGCGAGCGCATAAACCGCGGCCCGTTTCATTTCTTCGTTGATGCAGGTTGCCCTAACATCGAGTGCTCCACGGAATATATACGGGAAGCCCAGCACATTATTTACCTGGTTCGGAAAATCGGACCGACCTGTGGCCATAATCAAGTCTTCGCGGGCTGCCATCGCTTCGTCGTAAGGAATTTCCGGATCGGGATTGGCCATGGCAAAAATGATCGGGTTGGCAGCCATCGACCGAACCATATCCTTCGAAACGAGATTGGCCTGCGACAACCCGAGAAATATATCGGCTCCGGTCATGGCTTCGGGCAAGGTATGAAGGTCGAGATCGGTAGCAAAAGCAGCCTTGTATTTATTCAGATCGGTCCGATCTTTCCGGATAACGCCTTTGGAATCGAGCATCACCACGTTCTCTTTTCCTGCACCAAGCGATACGATCAGGTTGGCGCAGGCAATGGCGGCAGCTCCTGCCCCGCTGATCACAATGCGGACATCCCCAAGCTTTTTACCTGCTAATTCAAGCGCATTAATTATTCCGGCCGAACATATAATGGCCGTTCCATGCTGGTCGTCGTGCATTAACGGGATCGAAACTTCGCGTTTGAGCCGTTCTTCCACTTCAAAACATTCCGGCGCTTTAATGTCTTCCAGATTAATCCCGCCAAAAGTAACTGCAATGTTTTTCACGGTTTCAACCAAAGCGTCCACGTTATGCGTATCCACTTCAATGTCGAACACATCGATGTCGGCAAAAATTTTAAACAGAAAGCCTTTGCCTTCCATCACCGGCTTTCCGGCACCGGCACCAATATCGCCCAATCCTAACACAGCCGTTCCGTTCGAGATTACGGCAACAAGGTTTCCTTTGGAAGTGTATTTGTAAATGTCGTCGAAATTCTTTTCGATCTCCAGGCACGGATGGGCCACTCCGGGGGAATAGGCCAGCGAAAGGTCTCGTTGGGTAGAATGCGGTTTGGTAGTAACTACTTCAAGTTTTCCTGGACGCCCTTCGGCATGATAGCGCAGGGCATCTTCTTTGGTAAATTTTGCCATAACATCAAATTTTTGAGGTTCATCCCACTATTTAAAGCCAGACAAATGAATTGCCTATTAAAGTTAACGATAAAATTTGTGATTACTGCTGGAAAGTTGATGCTAAATTGGTCAAAAACCATTTATTTCCAACACATTAATTTCTATTCGGGCCCGAAATGCCGTGCGTATTTATCCTGAAGTCTCCAGACAAATTGATAACCATTCATTTTGGGCTTCATTTCAGAATGAACAAGCAACTAATTGTTTATGAGGTAATTTTGTCGTAAATTTATATTAGTTCCTTTTATGGGAAACTATCAGATCAATGTCCTATGAACAAGTCGTTCATACAAAGGCTTACAGATCTTGTGGAAGCAAATTTGACAAACGAAAAATTTGGAGTCGAAGATCTTATCCGCGAAATGGGAATGAGTCATTCAAACCTGCACCGAAAGCTAAAATCCAGTACAAATCAGACAATCAATCAATTCATCAGGGACGTCAGGCTTAATAAGGCCAAAGAGTTATTGCTAAATGAAGATCTGACCGCTTCAGAGATTTCTTACCGGGTCGGCTTTGGTAGCCCCACTTATTTCAATAAGTGCTTTCACGAGTATTTTGGTTATGCTCCGGGCGAATTAAGGTTGCGTGGGTTATCGAACGGAGATAACAACCACTCCGATAAGGCTGTTGCAAAAACAAAACGCTGGAGTTTGAAAACCATTTTATTAGTGATTTTGGGCTCTGTTATTTTTGTGGTGATCGCAATTTCGTTGATTGTAAGTAAAGTTTCAGACTCAAAATCCGGCAATGACAAAGAAAAATCAATTGCCATACTTCCATTTAAATACCTAAGTGATGATGGTGATAAACAATATCTTGCAGACGGTATCATGGACGCAATTCTGCTTCATCTCTCAAAAATAAAAGATCTGCGTGTTATTTCCAGAACCTCCGTTGAGCAATACCGAAACACCAACAAAACTGCAAAAGTAATTGGTAAAGAACTCGATGTGGCATACCTGTTAGAAGGCAGCTTTTTAAGAGATGGAGAAAAAAGCAGGTTGATATTGCAGCTAATTAAAGCAAGCGACGAAAAGCATGCCTGGTCGAATGAATATAATCGGGATTGGAAAGACATTTTATCGGTTCAAAGTGAAATTGCTGAGACCGTCGCCAATGAATTAAAGGCAGCAATAACACCAGAAGAACAACAGCTTATCAGAAAATTACCTACAACAAACCTTGTAGCGTATGATTTTTACCAACGTGGACGAAATGAATATACGAAATATGAGAATGATAACTGCAACAAGGCCGCACTTGTAAATGCCTGGAATTTTTATCAAAAAGCAGTAGTGCAAGATTCAACATTTGCAAAGGCATACACTGGATTAGCCAGGATAATGTGGGATAAAAATGTTCAATTATACAGGTTTAAAAATCAATACTTAGAAAATTTTACTGATTCTATTTTAATTCTTGCCAATCAGGCAATTGACTATGACAGTCAGTTGGCAGAGGCATATCGGCTGAGGGGAAGTTGTTACCTGGAAACAGGTAAAATTGAACAGGCATCTGAAGAATTTGACAAAGCCATAGAATTGGATCCTAATGATTGGGAGTCGTATTTTAATAAAGGTAGAATTTCACACTACTTATTAGAGAATTTTGCAGAAGGTATTACCAATTATATTGAAGGAATGAAACGCACTGGAGGAAAGGAGTATCCCTATTTTTTGATGTCTATTGGGCATGCATACGAATGGGCCGGATTTCTTGATCAAACAGAAAAGTACTATACTGACGTATTATCCATACTTGGAGATTCTGTATGGTATTTTGATAACTTAAGTTCTATTGAGCTTAGCCGCGGAAACATGAAAAACGCTTTAAGCTATGCCCAAAAAGCCCATAGGATTAATCCCGACTACATTATCAATTTAGGAATAAATTGCTCATCTTTAAGCAATAACAAAGAATTATTTCCTTTCTACGAAAAATACATTGAAGCATCAATAAAGTCAGAATATATCCCTACAAGCAGAGCGAACCGCATTGGATTTTGCTATTGGAAACTTGGCAAAGTTAAAGAGGCCAATTACTATTTTAATCAGCAAATCATATATTCTCAGGAAATGATAAAACTTCAACGATTTTTCTCAAGCTCAATCACATATTATAGCCTTGCTGCTACTTATGCTTTTTTAGGTAATAAGGACGAGGCTTACAAAAATCTGGATCAATTGAATAAACGGAAATCTTTTGCCCATTGGTGGACGGTTTCCCTGAAAAATGATCCGCTTTTCGACAATATCCGCGAAGAAGCCCGGTTTCAGCAGATTGCTAGCGACATTGAATCAAAATATCAGGCTGAACATGAGCGGACCGGAAAACGGCTTGCAGAATTAGGGATTCTGGTAGTTCCGTAGAATATGTGAATCCATTTTATGGAGTGAATTGCATCGGTCGGAAATTCTTACCTCAATCACATAAACTTCCTTTTTGCAAATAAATTCAATCGTTGAATTTATTTCTTCAATGATTTGCAGGAATTCAACACAATCAAACAAATAGTTGCTAAGTCTGGCCTCGCATTTCTCCCGAAATTTGAGTTGGTAATTTTCGTGATCGTTAATTAAATAGCCAGGCCATGGAAACATCTTTCAGAATTCAGTTTGTCTTTCCCGTTGTGCCTGCGTAATGCAGGCCAACAGGAAAAATGTGCTACCTATTTAAAAGTTTTGCATTATTCATTTTCAGCAATTTAAACGCTTAAAATTAAACGCCATGAAAAAAATAATCAGTGTTCTTTTGTTTTTATTTGGAGCAATCTTCTCTTTCGCTCAAGACAATATTCACGAACTGGAAGGAATAAAAGTCACAGCACCAAAATTTACGGGTCAACAGGTGCTGCCAAAAATGACAAACGAGAATGAGCTAAGCACTTTAAACAATTACTTGATTAAAAATATTCAGTTTCCTGAAGAATCTACAAAATGGGGTAAAGAAGGAACTGAAGTTGTACAGTTTGTTGTAACACCCGAAGGAGAAGTTACTGGTTTTAAAATCATTAACAGCGTATCAAAAGAAATTGACGAAGAAGTCATTCGGGTTTTAAAAACGACAAATAGGATGTGGAAACCCGGTATGAATAACGAAACTCCGGTCGCTATGGAAAAAGAAGTTTTTATCGCTTTTAATATTAGTACCGACGGAAATCCGGATAACACTACAAATTTTGTCTCGCTGGCAAAAAAGAATTTCGATATGGGAAACAAAAAGTTCTTCATAAAGAAGAGCAATAAAAGTGCATTGGTATATTACGATAAAGCTATCCAGTATTTACCAAACGATAAGGCTATTCTGGTTACCAGGGGAATGTGCCGGTACGAACTTGGGGATAATAAGGGAGCTTTTCAGGACTGGAACAGAGTAAAAACTCTTGGCGGATCTGAAGGCGATGCTTACCTGCAGAATCTGTTAAGTTTTAAAGGTTATAATGATATGATTAACCAATTGGTAAAAAAGTGAAATGCATCAATCTTTTCTTTTGAATAAATACCAAATCAGAAAGCCCCATTCAAGAATGAGGCTTTCTGATTTTTGAAGTTATAATTTGGCCCGCTGGTATTGCACCGGCCAGGCAATGTCGTCTTCCAAGATCCGTGCGGCATGTAACGCAAAATGCGGATCGCGCAAAGAGGCGCGGGCAATGAGAATAAGATCGGCACGATCGTTTGCCAGAATGTCTTCGGCCTGCCTGACCTCGGTAATTAAGCCAACTGCACCGGTCAAAATTCCCGATTCATTTTTAATCTGCTCGGCAAAAGCAACCTGATAGCCCGGAGCCACCGGAATTTTAGCATGTGGTACCATTCCTCCTGAAGAACAATCAATCAGATCGACTCCCATTTCTTTCAGTATGGCTGAAAGTCTCACAGCTTCATCCACATTCCAGCCTCCATCCACCCAATCGGTTGCCGAAATACGCACAAACAAAGGCAGATCTTCCGACCACACAATTTGCACAGCTTTAATCACTTCGAGCAGCAGGCGAATGCGGTTTTCGAAGCTTCCGCCATACGCATCAGTCCGCTGATTACTTAATGGAGAAAGAAACTGGTGAATCAAATATCCGTGTGCCGCATGTATTTCAATCACCTGAAAACCTGCAGCCAAAGCCCTTTCAGTAGCTTTTTTAAAGTCATCCACAACCTTTTGAATTCCGGCCATATCCAAGGCCTGCGGAGCCTCTTCTTCCGGATTGAACGGAATTGCCGATGGAGCAACGGTTGTCCACCCACCTTCATCTTTTTTTAGTTGTTTGCCGCCATTCAATGGAACAGCGCATCCGGCTTTTCTGCCTGCATGTGCAAGCTGAATACCTGCCACGGCCCCATGCTGACGAACAAACGAAGTTATGTCTTTCATTCTGTCAACATGTTCGTTCTGATACAAACCTAAATCGCCGGGCGAAATCCGGCCTTCGGGCGAAACGGCGGTTGCTTCCTGAATAATTAATGCAGCACCGCCAACAGCACGGCTTCCGTAATGAACCAAATGCCAGTCGTTTGCAAAACCATCGACAGCCGAATACTGGCACATGGGCGAAATGGTGATGCGGTTTTTCAGTGTGATACTTTTTATGGTGATCGGCGATAATAATCTGGATGTCATATGAATTCTTTTAAGTGTTATTTACTTTTCAGGCAGAATAACAAATGCCATCTCCGGAAGTTTTACCTGACCGACGATTTCCGAATAATCAGTTTGGTATTCAGAACGGTCTGTTCGGGATGAGTTTCCGGATTTTCGATTCGACGGAAAAATAATCGGGCGGCTTCCTGACCAATTTCGAAGGTTGGGTGCGTAATCGAGGTTAAAGCCGGATCGACTACAGTAGAATGAAATTCGTCGGTGAAGCCAACCAGCGCAACATCTTCCGGAATGCGCAATCCCTGACGTTTAATTTCCTTCATAGCCGCAAAAACAACGGTGTCGTTAATGCCAAAAATGGCGTCAGGCGGCTCAGGTAAATCGAGAAGCCGTGCGGTTGCTTTAGTAGCTTCCCGGGTGCTGAGGTTGCACTGTTCCAGTAATTCCGGTCTGAACTCCAGTCCACAGCTTTTTAGTCCGTTTAAATATCCTCGGGTTCGTTCCTGAGAAATATTCAGGTGGTCGGGACCGGCAATGTAGGCAATGCGGCGAAACCCGTTTTTGTAGAAATGTTTCGTGATTTTTAGGGCGGCATCTTCGTTGTTCACCACAACCGACGGCACTTCTTCTGTTCGGCACACCCGATCGAAAAAAACCAGCGGAATGTTGTTGTTTATCAGCCGGTCGAAATGTTCGTACGATTTAGTTTCCTGGCTCAGGCAAACAATCAGGCCTTCCACCCGGGTCTTCATCAGGTTTTCAACAGCTTTAATTTCCTTTTGCAGTTTTTCGTTCGACGAGGCGATCAGGATGTAATAGCCCTTTTCTTCAGCAACATCTTCAATTCCTGAAATGATGGATGAATAGAAGTGCGTTACCAAATCAGGAACAATCACTCCAATCATGCGGGTAGCCTGTTTGAGCAAGCCCATGGCAAGCGGATTTGGCGTATAATTTAGCTCGGCGGCCAGCTTCTGAACTTTCTGAGTCACCTCCGGCGAAATATCGGGATGGTTATTCAGCGCCCGGGAAACCGTTGATATAGAAACCCCGATTTCGCGTGCCAAATCTTTTAACGAAACATGACTTTTACCTTTTTGCATAACCGGTAAGGCAATGAGTTTTCAATCACAAAGCTAACAGAATATTCAGGATTTGGTGTGAAAAGCCATTTCTTCTGTCCGTCAAAATCAATCCATCAGTCCTTCAACAAGTCAGTGGATTCAATGTTCCTCAACATATTTTCGGAACGCAAACCTTTGCGCAAACCTTTGCAACATTCTGCCCTGTTTTAAGATATTGCCGACGAATTTTTTATACCGATCTTTGCTTAACCTGATCAAAAGTTGAAAGAATACAAATAGAATTTATACACAACATTAACATATACAAAAATGAAAAAAATTGTAGTTGCAGGAGCCGGTGGTTTTATTGGCGGTCACCTGGCCAGGAAATTGAAAGACATGGGAAACGATGTGCGTGCAGTTGATAAAAAACCATTGAACCAGTGGTATCAGGTACACACCGACATTGATAACCTTATTCTGGATTTGAATAGCAAAGAAAACTGCTATGCAGCCCTGAACGGATATAACGAAGTATTCAACCTTGCTGCCGACATGGGCGGAATGGGGTTCATTGAAACACACAAAGCCGAATGCATGCTAAGTGTTTTAATCAATACTCACCTGCTGATGGCAGCCAAAGATCTGGGCATCGACCGATTCTTCTATGCTTCGTCGGCTTGTGTTTACAACGGCGAAAAACAGCAAGACACCGATAATCCGGGATTAAAAGAATCGGATGCTTATCCGGCTCAGGCTGAAGACGGTTACGGATGGGAAAAATTATTCTCAGAAAGAATGTGTCGCCACTTCCGCGAAGATTACGGAATTAACACCCGCATAGCACGTTTCCACAATGTTTACGGGCCTAACGGAACCTGGGACGGCGGACGCGAAAAAGCACCCGCAGCCATGTGCCGCAAAGTGCTCGAAGCCGAACTCTACGGTAAAAAAGACATCAACATTTGGGGCGACGGCGAACAAACCCGCAGCTTCATGTACATTACCGATTGCGTTGAAGGAATCCTGAAAATCATGTACAGCGACATTATTGAACCCATTAACCTGGGTAGCAGCGAAATGGTCTCGATCAATCAACTGGTTGACATTGTTGAAAACATCGCCGGAATAAAACTCAACCGCACTTACGATCTGAATGCCCCCAAAGGCGTTCGCGGACGAAACAGCGACAATACCCTGATTCTTGAGCTCCTGAAATGGGAACCAAGCCTGCCGCTTGCCAAAGGGATGAAGGAAACCTACGACTGGATTCGTACCCAAATGGTAACCGGAGGAATTAAGTAATACAAAAGAGCCAGTTGCTGGCGCTGGTTGCCAGCGGCTGGCCTTTTTTCTAAGACTTTCGAAAACTTATGAGTGATAAAAAAGTATTGGTCAGTGGCTGTTACGATCTTTTGCATGCCGGACATGTGGCGTTTTTCAAAACGGCGGCACAATATGGCAAGTTATATGTGAGTGTTGGCCGCGACGAAAACCTCCTTCAGCTAAAAGGTAAAAAGCCATATTTTACGCAGGAAGAACGGGTTTACATGGTGGGCGCCGTTAAATATGTGACCGAGGCATTTGTGTCGTCGGGCATGGGAATGCTCGATTTTGAAGAAGATATGAAACGCCTGAAACCCGATATTTTCGTTGTAAATACCGATGGTTATACCGAAGGGAAAGCACGGATTTGCAAGGAAAATAATGTTGAACTGGTGGTTTTGGAACGTATTCCGGAAGAAGGGCTTCCAGCCCGTTCAAGTTCAAGCTCCAAGAAAGAGTTACAGTTTCCTTACCGCATTTGCATTGCCGGAGGCTGGATGGATCAGCCATGGGTTTCCGAAATTCATCTGGGATCGGTTGTGGTAGCACAAATATGGCCAACCACTGATTTTAACGACCGATCGGGAATGGCAACCAGTTCGCGAAAAGTAGCTGCCGAATTGTGGGACGGAAAAATGCCTGAAGGTAATCCGATTCGAAATGCGCAGCTTTTATTTGGTGCCGAAAATCCTCCCGGGAGCCAATACGTTTCGGGCTCGCAGGATCAATTGGGAATCATTGTTCCGGGCATCAGCCGGCTCGATTATGATGGCAGATACTGGCCAGCACACATCGAGAATACGCTCGATAAAGAAACCTGCGAGTGGTTGTCAAAGGTTCTTCAGCTAATCCCACTTTCTCCGCGGCCGAACGGTTACGACCCGCTGGAAATTCAGGATTTAAAGCCCGAATATGTGAAAGAGCTGGGCGATGCGGGTTACAAGTGCTACGACGCCATCGTGCAGAAAGACCTAAAATTGCTGGGCGAATCGATGACGAAAACCTTCTATGCCTGGAAAAAGATTCTGCCCAACACGGTGCCCGAATGGGTGCTGGAAGAAATGGAAAGCAAATACATTGGGAAATATCCGGGAGCAATTACCTCGGGCTGCGGCGGCGGATATGCTGTTGTAGCATCAGAAGAGCCGATTGAAGGTGCACTGAAAATTAAAGTCAGATACTAAAGAAGTTCGGAGTGAACTAAAGTGACTTGAGTGCCTAAAGTTAAAGAAAAAGCAAAATCCAGATTTTTTATTTTAGGCACTCCGAACTTTAGGCACTTTTATTTAATTTGCCACTTTTAAAACTATAAATTATGAGCAATAAATATTGTCTGATTATGGCCGGAGGATCCGGAACCCGCTTTTGGCCACGAAGCCGTAAAGCCAAACCGAAACAGTTTCTGACCATCTTTGGAAACGAATCGCTGATTCAGGCCACCATAAGCCGTTTTGGCAATTTTATTGCAGACGAAAGTATCTATGTTGTTTCGAACAAAGGGCAAAAAGAAGTTCTGGAAGAACAAACAACAAGGCTTCCGAAGGAAAACCTGATTTACGAACCTGTGGGTAAAAACACCCTTCCGGCAATCGGATTGGCTGCTCTTTTTATTGCAAAAAAAGACCCTGAAGGAATGATGGTTGTTTCACCAGCCGATCATCTTACGCAAAACGATGCGCTGTTTCAGGAAACCATTGAATCGGCAGCCAAAATTGCTCAGGAGAAAAACGGGATTGTAACCATCGGCATTACGCCAAATACACCGGCAACGGGTTACGGATACATCGAAATTGCCGACGAAGTTCGGATTGGCCAAACCATCAAATCGTTCGCCGTTAACCGCTTTGTTGAAAAGCCAAACCTCGAAAAAGCCAAAGAATACATCAGCTCCGGAAGGTTTTTCTGGAACGCCGGAATCTTTGTCTTTAAAGTTTCTGTTTTTCTGGAAGCCGTTCAGAAACATGCACCTAAGCTGTATGCCGACCTGCTAAAAATTGCCGAGACCATTGGAACTGAAAGCTACGAGCAGGTTCTGGATAAAATTTACAATCAGGTTGATTCCATTTCGATTGACTACGGCATCATGGAAAAGGCTGACAATGTATTTCTTGTTCAGGGCGACTTTGTTTGGAACGATTTGGGTAGCTGGGAAGAAGTGTACAAATATGATCCGCAAAAAGATGAAAACCAGAATGTCAAATCGGGCGAGGTGGTATTCATCAACTCTAAAAACTCGTATGTGTCGGCTCCAAACAGCCTTGTTGCGGTTGTTGGTCTCGACGACATAATTGTTGTTCAGGAAGGCGATACGATTTTGGTTTGCAAACGCGATCAGGCCGAAGAAATCAAACATGTGGTTGCCGAGCTGACCAAACGAAAGCTGGATCAACACCTGTAATTTACGTTATCCGGAGCATGCTGAACTAATTTCAGCCTACAATATTTCTGGTTGCTATTGACTCTCCTCAAAAAGAGAGTTCCATCATACCTTGTCCTCTACTTTAACTAACTACAAACTGAATTTTAAAACTAACTCTATGCAAACTAAATCATTACTGAAAATCGGATTGGCAGCACTGTTCTGTGCCTCCGTTGCGGGATCAGCCTCCGCTCAGCCGAAAAAAGCTTTGCCGGCGCAGTTTACTACTTCCGACGAATCGCTGAAACAATACCAGTACCCCGACTGGTTTCGCGATGCCAAATTCGGAATCTGGGCGCACTGGGGACCACAGGCGGTTCCACGCGAAGGCGACTGGTACGCCCGCAATATGTACATTCAGGACGGAAAATGGGAATCGCGGCAATACGAAGACCACCTGAAAAAATACGGACATCCATCGAAATCGGGGTATAAAGACATCATTCCTCTGTGGAAAGCCGAGCGCTGGGATCCTGAAAAACTGATGGCTCTGTACAAGAAAGTAGGCGCCAAATATTTCGTAAGTATGGGAACCCACCACGACAACTTCTTTTTGTGGAACTCGAAGCTTCATAAATGGAATTCGGTAAACATGGGGCCTAAAAAAGATGTGGTTGGCTTGTGGCAAAAAGCGGCCAAAAAAGAAGGTTTACGCTTTGGCGTTTCCGAACATTTGGGTGCCAGTTATACCTGGTTCCAGGCAGCGAGGGGTGCTGACAAAACTGGTCCGTTGGCCGGAGTTCCCTACGATGGCAACGATGAGCAATATGCCGATTTGTACCACAAAAAAACGGCTCCTGACGACAAAGAATGGCTAACCAAAGATCCGGAGAACCAGAAAGACTGGCTGGCAAAAATCACCGAACTGATCGACATGTATCAGCCTGATTTGCTTTATTCCGACAGTGAACTGCCGTTTGGCGAAATTGGCCGCACCATGCTGGCACATTACTACAACCAGGATTTAGCCAAAAACAAAGGCGCGCTGAATGCAGTTTATACCGCCAAACTTCGTGCTTCAGAAGGCCGTTGGGTGCAAGATGTGGAACGCGGTGCGCTCGATTCGATCAGCCCTTATCCCTGGCAAACCGACACTTCAATTGGCGACTGGTACTACCGCACCGGACAAAAATATATGACCGGAACTGAGGTAATTCAGATGCTGGTTGACATTGTCAGCAAAAACGGAAACTTACTTCTGAATGTGGTACAAACTCCGGAAGGCGACCTTGAACCTGATGTATTGAATATTCTGAATGAAATTGCACAGTGGACACCCGTAAACGGCGAAGCGATTTACGGAACCCGCCCATGGAAAATATACGGCGAAGGTCCGACAACCGAAAAGGGTCAGGAAAAAGGTCAGTTTGGCGGCGTGAAAGATGTGCGCCCCTACGAGTCAGCTGATTTCCGCTTCACCACGAAAGGACAAACGCTTTATGCTTTCTGCATGAATAAACCCACAACCGATATTAAAATCAAATCGCTGGGCAAAAATTCAAAGGTAAATCAGCAGAGCATTGCCTCAGTTAAACTGCTCGGGAGCAACGAAAAGTTATCGTGGAAACAGGAAAACGATGCGCTGGTAATTGCTACACCAACCCAATTACCGGGATGGGCGGTAGCAACCTTTAAAATTGAGTTTAAGAAGTAGCTGACATCAGGAAAAATAACTCACAGAATAAAGAAAACCCGGAGGACTACTACAATGTAATCCGTCCGGGTTTTTTAATGGAGAAATATAGAAATACAACTGATTTTATTTGCTAAACTTTTCGATGTCAATAATCTGATTTCCGGAAGTCAGGCGACACAAATAGATTCCTTTTCGCAGCGAGCTGACATTCAAACTGATTGTCTGTCCGGCATCCACACTGTAAAGTTTTTGCACCAAAATCCTCTTACCCGTAATATCCACGATCTCAGCCTGCATTTCGTCAACGCGGTTTCCTGAATACTGAATATTCAAGACATCGGTTGCCGGGTTTGGGAAAAGTTTAACCGAGGTTGCTGCCAAACCGGGATTAACAAAAGTGGCAAGGCTTTTCAGCGAGATATTTTCAGAATAAACCACATTACCTGCAGCATCTTTCAAAATCAGGTTCGATTCCCTGGCTCCGCAGTTTATTGATGCCAGCGAAACACTGTCGCTTCTGATAATGGTTCCGTCGCAAAGGCGCCACTCGACGGTATAGTTTGAATTAATCAAATCATATTTCACATGCCAGTCGTTGCTGCTACCGGTAATGTACCAGTTAACAGGAACTTCGGTCACCGATCCGTCGGAATTGAAAATGAATGTTCCTGAAACGATAGTTCCATCAGGAGTTAAGGCTTTTACCGAGTAGGATTGCGTTGGGCAAAGACCTTTCACTTCCTGACCTTCAACGCCGTTCGACCAAAGATAATGCGTCGCATTCACAACAGAGTCGCCTTTGTAAACCTGGGCCATAGCATATCCGGCACACGACGACATTTGTATCGGAAAACTCGATTTATAACGCATGGTATAATAATTCCCATCCGGTTTTTCGGTATAAACAGTATCGGGTTTGGGCTGGGTTACATAAATCACTTCGCACCAGGTGCTTGAACAACTATCAGCTGTATAAATAGTCAGACAAACTTTTTGTGTTGCTTTCTGAAAATCGAAATTAACCTGTGGTTCGGCCTCGGTGCTGGTTGTGCCATCTTCAAACTGCCATATCCGGCTGACTACCTTTCCTTCAGAGGCATCAACAAACTTATAAGGAATGACTTCCGGAATGGTTATTAAATCGGTTGGCCTGTAGTATTTAAACCAGGCGTGGCACTGCTTTGGATCGTAATCCGGAGGAGTCGTTTTCATGTAAATGTTAATGGTCTCGCAATACGAAGCCATACATCCGCTTTTTGTTTTTACCGTCAGGCAAACTTTGCGGTCGCCATTGTCTTTTGTAGTGCCATCGGTCGATATCGGAAAATTATAAATGTGCATCGGATTTTGTTCGTTGCTCACCGTTCCGTCGCCAAAATCCCAGTTCCATTCTGCTGCATCGGGTGCGGCTTTCGAATAGAAATTTAAAGCTAAACCCGGTGCAAAAAGCTTGATGTCGAAGTTGACGGTATATCCAAAAGCCGTGTAACATTCAGCAGGATCGACAACCGGAGCATTCGGATCGGTAACATAAACTGCGTCGCAGAACATATCCATGCACTTATTCTTTCCCGAAACGGTCAGGCAAACTTTTCGTTCTTTCTGGGTCAAATCGAATGTGACGATTGGTTCTTTTTCGGTGCTGGTTTTTCCATTGTCGAACTGCCACAAATAAGTCAGCGAATCGCCTTCCGAGAGGTTTGTAAGCTGGAATGAAGCGGTTCCTCCAGCTGCGTCGTAAGCTGTTTGATAATATTTGAATCGTGCCATACAAGTGGGTGCCACATACGTTGTTCCATCCATGATGTTGATCGTTTCCGAATAGAAACTTTTGCAGCCATCGCTGGTCAAAATGGTGAGGTTAACTGTTCGGTAAGGACTCATTTTCACATTCGGACCTACCTGCGGATGGTTAAACACAAACATCGGGTTTTGCTCGCGGCTGGTATTTCCATCGCCAAAGTCCCAGTACCATTCGGTTACCTGTCCTTCCGACCGATCGTAAAAATTAATGGCAGTAGCGGGCAAAAGAGTCATCACCTGCGTATTTACGGCATATTTAAACTGAGCCTTGCAATTGCCATTGGTAACGCTGGTTTGCGCGTTGGTTATCAGGCCAACTAGCATAAACACAAAAAGTAAAAATTTTCTCATAATCAGGCAGTTTTTTTGAACATTGGTAATTCCTAGACGTGCCTGATCAGAAAAAGGTTGCGTGGAGAGCTAAGAGCATGGAGCAAAGGGCATGGGGAACAAGAGCGCTATATTTTCAGTTTCACATGCAGTTTACCCAATAAAGCAGTGATGCCTATTACAATCAGGGCATAAACCATCGATTTACCCAAACCGATTATTCCATCTTTCAGGAAAGCGGGCAAAGTAAAAGCATAGGTCATTACACTGTAATAAACGTACGGAATGAGGTAGCAGGTAAGCGTACTGGTTCCGGCAGGTTTGATCAGCTTGAACCAGCTGGATTTACCTTTCAAATCGACTACAAAATAAATCAGCGCCAGAAATCCAAAGGCGACTCCGTTGCACAGAAAAACCCAGGTTGGTGTTGCCTGAATTTTTGAAATAATGAAGAAGTTGCGTAAAACCAATCCGGCAGCAACCAACACAATTCCTGAAGCTGCGTAAATCAACGGCAACTGTTGTTTCTTCTGAATACTTGTTGCCCAGTCGAGCAAAAGACTCGCGGCAATTCCGGCAAATGCAAAACCCTGGAAAGCGCCTCCTCCCGGAATGGGCGTTTTAAACCAATGGGCATGTTCGGCAATATTTATCAGGGTGAAAATTCCCCATGACACAAGCAGCAGTACCGTACTTTTTCGGGCAAACAAATAAATCGGAGCAGTAATCAGGTAAGTCCAGCCGATCAATCCAAGTATTCCCCACCATTGATGAGTCAGGTGTGCTGTACCGTCTTTCCCTCCCTTGAAAACAAATGCCAATGCAATGAGCATTGCCACTCCAAATGCCTGCAATCCCCAAAACAGGTACTTCTTCCCACCTTCAGATTTCGGGTAAACATTCCAAATCAGGAAGAATCCAATAACCATCAAAATCTGGAACCATTCGTTTGTTAGCCCTGAAGCCTGAACATTCAAATCAGAAATATTGACGGTAAAAACTCCCATCACCAACAGCGCGACCGACCGCAGTGCAATATGAAACAAAATCTGCTGATTCGATTCGCCCTTTGAAATACGGTTGCGAATGGCGTACGGAATTGCCATACCCACAATGAAAAGGAAGCATGGAAAAACAATATCCGAAAATCCAAGAAAATCCTGATCGGCACGTGCATGTTCCATCCACGCCGGAACTCCGGTTAACGACCACAAATCGTTTACAAAAATCATGAGCAACATGGTAATTGCCCTGAAAATGTCGATGGTATAAATTCGGTTTGGCATGATAAGTTCCAAATTTCAAGTTTCAAATTCCAGATTTCTTGTAGTCATTAATGGTCATTTATAGTCATTTGTGGTAAAAGAGACAATTCTATAAAACGCGAAGCAAATGACAATTTAATGACACAAAGTAAACAACTATACTATTATCTGCTTTGTGCTTCAATCTCTTTGAAAAGTTCTTTGAAGCAATTGGGTTGAGTGTTCCTGGTCTCTTTCAAATCGGTTTTGCGGCCGTAATATTCGTCCATAAACTGGCCGGCCCCCGACCAAACAGTTTGCAGCATTCCCTGGAAACGGTCTTTCATTTCAGAAGTTGCAGCAGCCCGATAGTTGAACATATTCTGTGTTTGTATAACTGCATTCTCCGGGTTTCGCCACGGACAGGTGACTACATTAAACCCTTTGAGAGCAAAATACACCGCCGTGTGATCTGGTCGTTCGTAATGCCAGTCGCAAATCATCACATCTTTCGAAATCAGATCGATGGCCCGGTGCGTATTGTTCATACTGGCTTCCCACATGCCCAGTCCGGTAGTTTTTCCGTCGAGGAGGCGGTCGCCCCAAATCCAGAGCTGACGGTTCTTTTCGGCCAGGTGATTGCGAATCAGGTTCACCTCTCCGGCAAAAAGTTCGGCTTTGTCGCGTCCTCCACAGCGAGGACATTTATCGTCGCCAATGTAAAAAACCTCGTCCATTCCGGCATGAAAAGCATCGGTTTCAAACGCATCGCAAATTTCGTCAACCAGATCAAATACTACTGCGTGAACTTCAGGATGCAGCGGGCAATAGCTCTTGCAATACAAACCATCGGCGTTGGGCCATACATATTTTTCGGGCATTTTCACCTGGGGCGTTTCGTCAAATTGCGGATAAACTTCGAGCAATTTATTCAACTTTTCGGCCCACGATTGATGCCCCAGCAGATTAATCTGCGGAATCAGGCGAATTTGGTTCTTCCGGCAAACATCCACCAGTTTTTTAATGTCTGCTTTGGTTAATGGCGATGGATCGCGCAATTCAGGATGGCGCTCGAAGGCGTAATTGTAATCGACCCGCAAAATGAGCGTATTTACTTTCCGTGGTGCCAGTTCTTCGGCTACAAATTTAACAAACCCATCAACCTCTGCCGTTTGGGGAGCTCCAATACAAAAACCTCTCACCGGAAGTGTCTTGTCCGTATTGCTTTGTGACGTGACTAACTGAGCTGAAAAAAGTAAAAGTAGAAAGAAAAAAACGGATAAGATTCTGGCTTTCATGATGCTGGTTTAGTATTATTTGTGGAGGCAACAAGTTGGCAAATTTATCAATCATAAACAAGTGGGTTCAATCAGGAAGTCCTGTAGCCGGCAAGCCTACTTTATAAAGACTTTTTCAGTAGTCCGGCCGGTATTTGTTTGCACCTCAACCAAATATATTCCCTGAGGCAAAAGCGTCGTGTCAATCTGCGAGTTTTCCGAAGCCAATACTCCGGATTGAACAACCCGCCCATTTATATCAATAAGACGGAAGGTTTCGCTGCCCGAGAAATCGGGAACTAAAACCTGTATTACCTTTAAACTGCTCAACGGAATGATTTGAAGTTTACCAATTCTGGCAACATCAGGCAATTCATTCACCACATCGGCTTTGGCAATCAGCCATTTATCCGGATCGAATTCCACTTTGTCAACCGGGCTGTTGGCTATTACAAACCACTGATCCTGCGCGGTATTGTAAAATTTTAAATCAGTGTATTTGCCGTTTTGCCAAACCCTGACAGGAACATGCATTTCGAAGAAGCTAACCGATGAATTGGACGAAGTCTGGCTAATCTTCAGCTTTACTTTTCCAAAGTCACCGTAGTCAGTTTCGTAATAAAGCCGATAAACCGGATAGCCCTCGCCGTAATACCAGTCTTTAAAGAATTCTGTCAGGGTGGTATCTCCGGCGGTTTCCATATGTTTCACAAATTTTTCCTGAGTTGCGAAACCAAATCGTACCGTCGAATCGTTCAGGTAATTGTTCATTCCTGAAAAGAAAGCAGAATCGCCCAATTCCCAGCGAAGCATATGCAACAGGTATGCCCCTTTTGAGTACGAAAGGCTTCCGTTAAAAATGCGGTCAACCTCGGTAGTATCGGCTACATAAACCGATCCTCCGCGCAATGAAGTTATTCGTTTCACCTGATTATCTTTCCAGGTTGACCAGTATTGACCGTTGAGCAAATTTTCGTAGCTCAGCCCGGTAAGGTAAGTGGCAAAACCTTCATTTAGCCAGATGTCGTGCCAGCTGTTCAGGGTAACGCAATCGCCAAACCACTGGTGCGCCATTTCGTGTGCCACCAGTTCAAACTCGAGGTAATACATAAAACTCATGGTTTGATGCTCCATTCCTCCGCCCCAACCAAATTGTGCATGGCCATATTTTTCGCTGGCAAACGGATAGGTGCCAAACTTTTGGTTATAAAACGAAAGTATATCAAGGGTTTCCGCCGACTTGCTTTTGGCCGTGGCTAAATATTCAGGATAAATATAATTCAGCACTTCAATTTTTTCGCCATTCGCTAAATCCAGAAAATCAGAATAAGTCTGGTAATTTGTTACGGCAATTCCAACCAGGTAAGTGGCTATGGGATAACGGTGCGACCAGTGAGTCGTGCGGTTTGTTCCTGAAACTTCATCACGGATTAACTTGCCGTTGCTGGCAGCCCTGTATTGCTCCGGACAGGTAATATAAACATCAATGGAGTCGATTTTGTCTGTCAGGCTTTCTTTGCAGGGCCACCAGTCTTTGGCTCCATAAGGTTCCGACAATGTCCAGATTACCGGTGTATTGTTATGCTTCGATGCCACAAACGATCCCATTCCATTCTGCGGGGGCGCCCCATGATAAAAGACTTCTACTTCGGCACTCGTATTTTTTGAAACCACGGCAGGCAACGCAATTTTTATTTGATCAGAAGCATGTTCAAAACTGATTTTATTATTATTGTAGTAAACCGAATCAACCTGCAAAACATCGTTTAAATCGAAGCGGATTTCGGCTACATTATCCTTCATGAATTTAATCGATGAAAGCACCGACCCCGAAATGTAATTCACCGCAGGATCAACATTAAAGCGAAGTTGCTGGTAATATATATCAAACAAACCTGTATCGTTTGCTTCCGAAAAACGGGCGATTTTCAGAAAGTTCCGACTTTCAGAAAAAGCAGCTTTATCGTTAAAATCCGGATCGGGAGCCTGTGCCCAGACCTGCTGAACCAATGCAATTAATATAAGTTGAATTAACCTTTTCATCCGGGAAATATGCGCTAGCGTTCAATCAACGAATTTACAAAAATTGCACAGGCATTTCCCGGTTGGCCAACAAACAAAAAACCGGGCAATCAAACTTCATGACTGCCCGGCTATTCCTGTTTTCTGAACTTGTAATCTTTTCCTTTGACTTTTGGTTTCAACAAATCTACTTTACATTTTAGTGAAACGATGTCAAAAAGATTAAACAAAACCAAAAGAATCTGAAATTTTGTTAATCAGATTAAATCTATGCTCATTTCCGGAAATAGATTGGTCCGAAAATCCGCGTTTCGAAAAATGTTTGCTACCTTACCTCTGAATTTTAAAAGTCCAAACAATGGCAAAGAATAAGAAACACAAGAAACTGGAGAAACTGGTCGAATCGTTTAACAAGCCGAAGCTTAAAAACGCCATTCTGCCTATTTTTTACGATCATCCCGAACGAACTTACAACTACAAACAAATAGCAGAGCTGCTCAAAATCAGCGATCCTGAAATCACGAAACTGGTTTTTGTCGTACTCGAAGAACTCACCGAAACCAAGAATCTGCATAGCGTTCAGCGCGGAAAATACAAACTGGAGTCGCGTAGCGGAGCCATTACCGGTAAGGTTGAACTGCAACCACAAGGGTATGCGTACATCGTTTCCGAAGAGTTTGATAAGCCCGTTTTGGTAACCAGCAGAAACCTGAACCACGCCATGGAAGGCGACACGGTGAAGGTGCAGCTGTTTGCCATTCGCAAGAAACAGCAGGTTGAAGGCGAGGTTGTCGAAATTGTTACGCGTGCCAAATCGACATTCGTCGGAACCATTTCGAAATCGCGCAATTTTGCCTTTTTCATACCTACCGGAAAAGTTGGCTTCGATTTATTCATCCCGAACGAAAAACTGAATGGCGCTGCCGACGGACAAAAAGCTATCGCAAAAATTACCGAGTGGCCACAGAATGCAAAAAACCCATTTGGCGAAATTATTGAAGTATTGGGCAACGTTGGCGACAACAATGCTGAGATGCACGCCATTCTGGCCGAGTTTGACCTTCCGCTGCGTTTTCCTGAAAATGTGCTGAAAGCTGCCGAAAAAATTCCGGATGAGATTTCGGCCGAAGAAATCCGCAACCGGCTCGACATGCGCGGTGTTACCACCTTCACCATCGACCCGAAAGATGCCAAGGATTTTGACGACGCCCTTTCGCTCCTGAAACTGGAGAATGGGTTGTGGGAAGTGGGAGTCCATATCGCCGACGTATCACACTATGTCATTCCGGGAACTATTCTCGACGACGAAGCTTACGAACGGGCCACATCGGTTTACCTGGTCGATCGCGTGGTGCCCATGCTTCCCGAAAAACTCTCGAATGGGGTATGTTCGCTGCGC
Organism: Prolixibacteraceae bacterium; assembly: GCA_963678915.1. Classification (GTDB taxonomy): domain Bacteria; phylum Bacteroidota; class Bacteroidia; order Bacteroidales; family Prolixibacteraceae; genus Aquipluma. The sequence continues at coordinate 2,893,839 of OY787458.1, read as the reverse complement.
CCCAACGAGGATAAGCTATGTTTTTCGGCCATTTTTCAGCTCGACGACGAATCGCAAATTCATCACCAGTGGTTTGGCCGTACTGTGATTCACTCTGACAAACGTTTTGCGTATGAAGATGCACAGGCCATTATCGAAACCGGCGAAGGCGAGCTGAAAGATGAAGTTTTAACGCTGCACAAACTTGCCGTTAAGCTGCGCGAAGCTCGTTTTAAACACGGGTCGATTGCCTTCGAGCGCGTTGAAGTGAAATTCGACATCGACGAAAACGGCAAACCGCTTTCGGTATATTTTAAAGAAGCCAAAGAAAGTAACCAGTTGGTGGAAGAATTCATGCTGCTGGCCAATAAAAAGGTAGCCGAATTCATCGGGAAACCGGAGGAAAAGAAGACTCCGCGCACTTTTGTTTACCGTATTCACGATAAGCCCGATCCTGAAAAGCTGATGAACTTTAACCATTTCGTACATAAGTTTGGCTATGGCTTGCAGTTGGGAACTCCGGGACAAATATCGAAATCGATGAACCAGCTGATGACCAATGTTCGGGGTAAAAACGAGCAGAATGTCATTGAAACACTGGCCATCCGCACCATGGCCAAGGCTGCATATTCAACCCGGAACATCGGACACTACGGATTGTCCTTTGAATATTATACCCATTTCACTTCGCCCATTCGCCGTTACCCCGATGTGATGGCGCACCGCCTGCTGCAACGTTACCTCGACGGTGGAAAAACGGTGAATGCCCAGAAATACGAAGACATGTGCAAGCACTCGTCGGAAATGGAAAACCGGGCTGCCAGTGCCGAGCGATCGTCGATCAAATACAAGCAGGTCGAGTTTATGATGGACAAAATCGGGCAGGAATTTTCAGGCGTAATTTCGGGGGTAACCGACTGGGGAATCTATGTTGAGCTCGAGAATAAATGCGAAGGAATGGTTTCAGTCAGCACCCTGAACGACGACTTTTACATATTCGATGAGAAGAATTATTGCCTGGTTGGACGTCATTCGCATCGTATTTTCCAGCTTGGCGATGTGGTTAAAGTTGAAATACTTCGGGCAAATCTGGAAAAGAAACAGCTTGATTTTCAACTGGTAGAAGAAAATCCAAGTGGCAGCAAAAAACAGTTTTTTCGTCCGGAAAATAAAAAAAAGAAGAGAAGATTGTAAAAATTAGAAAATGTACTGTTTCTTTGTGCTAACATGAGGCATTTCTCGTGTATGAAATAAACTATATATTTGTCTATCGATTGAAATAATCTACTTTATGGCAATAAATACTGAAAACGGGACAAACAAAAAAGACGCAAACCGCGAAAGCATCCTGAAAATTGCCCAGGAAATATTCAGCAAATACGGATACAAAAAAACAACCCTCGACGACATCGCCAATGCGGTGCGTAAGGGAAAAAGTTCGCTTTACTATTATTTCACCAGTAAAGAAGACCTTTTCCAGGAAGTTATCCAGAAAGAAGTGGATGTGCTGCGCCGCGAACTCGATATCGTTGTAAACCGCAATACCGATCCGGTTGACAAACTGAGAGATTATATTTTAACCAAGCTGACGACTTTCCGCGGAATGGCCAACTTTTACAATGCGCTCGAAAACGACGTAACAGCCATCGAGTTCATCGAAAACATAAAGCACAAGCATCAGCAGGAAGAAATCCGCATGATTAAGCGAATCCTGATTGAAGGCGTTCGCAAAAACATTTTCGAAGTGTACGACCTAACCCTTGCCGCCATTGGAATTACCACCGCCATCAAAGGTTTGGAAATGCCGCTTTCGGCCGGCGATTACAGCAAAGTAAACCTCGAACAAAGTGTTGACAACATCGTGAAAATACTTTGCTACGGTGTGATGAAACGATAATTCAAGGAAAAGTCAAAATATTGAACCGGCTAAATGCCGGTTTTTTTTGCCTGGTACTCAAAAATTCGGGTTATTCACTGGTTTCTTCTTTCAGCAGATTTTCTTTGGCCAAAGCGAGTGCTGCCTTTTGTTCGTCGGAAACAACCGGATATTCAAGCTTCAATTTTCTCAATTCTTTCACGATAATTTTACTGATCAGGTAGCGCGTAAACCATTTGTCGTCGGCCGGAATAATATGCCAGGGAGCTTTGTCGGTGCTTGTGTGTTTGATAGCTTCCTCGTAGGCTTTTTGATATTCGTCCCAATGTGCGCGTTCTTTTAGGTCGGCTGCCGAAAATTTCCAGTTTTTGTCCGGGTTTTCTATCCTTTCCAGAAAGCGTTTCTTCTGTTCGTCTTTTGATACGTGAAGAAAAAGTTTGATGACAACAGTACCGTTCTCAATCAGCGTTTTCTCAAATCGCACGATTTGTTTGTACCGCTTGTTCCAGAAAGCTTTATTTATGTCGCCGGGTGAATTTATCTTTGCCAGATTCTCATTCATCAGGAATTCAGGATGCACTTTTGTAACCAGAACATTTTCGTAATGTGACCGGTTGAAAATCCCAATCATACCTTTTGCGGGCAAAACGAGGTAGTGGCGCCAAAGGTATTCATGGTCAAGTTCTATGGTTGACGGGCTTTTGAAACTGGTAATTTGCACTCCCGCCGGGTTAACTCCCGACATAATGTGTTTGATGGTTCCATCTTTCCCGGCAGCATCCATTGCCTGAATAACGATTAACACCGCATGGCGGTTGTCGGCGTAGAGCTTATCCTGAAGCTCCGAAAGTTCCTCAATGTCTTTCCGCAGTTCTTCTTCTCCTGTTCCTTTTTCAATTGACTTTTGCTTATAATCAGTCGGGAAATCGGACAAGGAAAATTTATTTCCCTCTTTTACCTTGAAGTCACTTAAATTGATTGTTTTTGTTTTCATAATTGTTTCGCTAGTTTGTGAAAGTTGGACTGGTTTTGCCCAAAAGCAGGTAAATACCAAGATAATATAAAAAACAAAGGGATGTGCTTTTTCAGAATCAGTTTTATAATGCCCTGTTTAATCCTGGTTTATTTACCCGGATTCAACCTGGCAATTGATATAAGATAAATTAACAGACCACATTGTCCTATGTTTTCAGGAATTTGTAAGTTTGTGCGGAATATACAACTATGAAGCAAACTGGTATCGAAAACAACGAAAAGCTGGAGCAGGGTTCACCACATCCAACCCGGATGAGCTATTTCAAACTGAAAAATATATTAACCCTTTTGATTGGGGTTTCTTTTTTTTACCTCATATTTTTCACCTCGTGTGCCAACATTGGCAGCCCGTCGGGAGGTCTCAAAGACAGCATTCCGCCGGTGGTTGTTCGTACGATTCCCGAACTACGAGGCACGAATTATGCCGGTAACGATGTCAGAATAACTTTTGATGAATACATTATTCCCGACGAGATCTCTGAAAAGCTGGTGATTTCGCCCCCAATGAAAAAGAAGGCCCAGATTAAAATGAAGGGAAAAACCCTGATTGTTGAATTCCAGGAGCAATTGAAAAAGGGATCGACTTACTCGCTTGACTTTAAGGATGCCGTTGCCGACAATAATGAGAAAAACCCGATTGACAATATGCGTTTCTCATTCAGTACCGGCGCTTCGTTCGACAGTCTTCGGGTTGCCGGTTACGTTAAAAATGCCTTTAATCAGGAGCCGGTTGATAAGGCTCTGGTTTTGCTTCACCGCAAGCAGGACTACACTGCGTTTATTGACACCGTGCCCGATTACATTGGGAAAACCGATAAGGAAGGCTTTTTCATGATCGACAATCTGGCTCCGGGAACTTACCGTCTGTACGCACTTTCTGATGCCGATAACAGCCTCACTTACAACTCAAACTCTGAATTGATTGCTTTCGACGATTCGCTTATTGTTCCTTCGGCCAAATATGTAGTTCGAACCGACACTATTGTTAAGGGACAGGATACACTGGTAATCAGCGGTCACACCGATTACCTGCCGTCAACCCAATATCTGATGATGTTCGAGGAAGTTAAATTCGATCAATACCTCGACTCGTATAACCGTAATCAGGGAAACAAATGCGATTTCTATTTTTCAGAATCGCTCGACGATTCGTTCAAGGTGAATTTGCTGAAACCTGCCGCCCCGTCAGAAAAATGGTCGTACATCGAATCGAACCTGAAACGCGACTCGATAACCGTTTGGCTCACCGATACTGTACTCAGCAAAACCGACTCGCTGAAATTCGAGCTGCAATATCAGGCACTCGACTCGCTGCACAAAATGGTTGTAAAGCGCGATACGGTCGAAATGATATACGCGGCACCCAAAGCGCCAAAAGTCAAGCGGAAAAAAAATGAACCGGTACCAATTCAAACCATCAACCTGACGACCAATATCAACTCAAGCGCTCACGATTTGTATCAGCGCATCATGATTGAAGCTGCCGAGCCATTAACTTCGCTCGATACATCTATGGTGAGGCTCTACGAGTTCGAAGATACAGTGAAAGTACAAATTCCGATTGTGGTCAAAAAAGACTCCAACTCGGTCAGGAAATATTTTATCGAACATCAGTGGGACCCAAATACCAGCTACCTGTTTAAGGTTGATTCGGCAGCGGCGTACAACATTTATGGTAACCCAAGCAAAAAACTGGAGCAGAAATTCAGAACTCAGAAGGAAGATTATTACGGAAAAATTATACTGACTCTTTCGGGACTTTCGCAACCTGCAATTGTACAGCTTCTGGCGAACGATAAAGACGAAAAAATCCTTCAGAAAATACAGGTATTGAGCGATGGCAAAATTGAATTTCCGTACCTGAAACCTGAAAAATACAAGATCAAACTGATTATCGACCCGAACAAAAACGGCAAGTGGGACACCGGTTATCTGGCCAAAGGAATTCAGCCTGAAGAGGTGGTCTATTTTCCTAAAATTATAAAAGTCCGCTCGAACTTCGAGTTCAAGGAAACCTGGGACATTAGCTACAAAGCGGATTATAAAAAGAAACTTATTGACGAAGAACTTGAAAAAGAAAAAGCCCGAAAAAAAGAGCAGGAGCGAAAGAACCAACAGGATCAGAACCTGTAAAAGCCTGTGCTTCCTGCTGGCAGTTACCCTTTTGGGCGCAATCCGCGTTTCGGCACAAAAACCTGAATATCCGTTCAAAAGCGGAGAGAATGCGCTGTACGGAGCCTATTACAACTGGCATTTCATTTGGGTGCAAAGTGGTGAGGTCGAATTCAGGGCAGATACTGTGAACTACCGGCAACAAAAAGCCTGGCACCTGAAGGCGGTTGGTAAAACCTTTAAGGCTTACGACCTGCTTTACTCGGTTCGCGACACGTTTGAAGCCTATAACAATTACGACACATTCAACTCGATTTATTCCAGCCGGGTGATGAATCATTCGAGGCAAAACTCTGTACACAAGTATTTGTTCGATCAGGCTGCGGGAAAAGTTGAAATACAGGTGAGGCAGGAGAAAAAGCCGCCGTACCACTCTACCATAAAAGCGGGCGACAATACCTACGATTTGCTGGCTACTGCCTACAACTTCAGGAAATTCGATTTTGATAAGCTGTTTGTCGGGCAAAAAGTTCCGTACCGAATGCTGATCGACAAACAGGTGGCCGATTTGTATTTCAGGTACCTCGGCAAAGAGAATGTAAAAACACGAAACGGGAAAGAGTTCCGTTGTCACAAAGTTTCAGTATATTTACTGCAGGGTGATTTCTTTCCTGAAGGTGAATACATGAGAATATGGTTTACCGACGATAAAAACCACCTGCCGGTTCAGGTTGATACCGAAATACTAATGGGCTCGGTGAAAGCGCTTTTGCTTGAGCCCCGTTCAATGAAATATCCACTTACATCACAAATAAAATAGACTATGGCAAGCAAACAACGACTTAAAAAAGAGATTGACTACATCGTTTCTGATCTGGTATATGATTGTTTCACTTTTATCAATATGAGACAAAAAGACGAAAACGACGATGTGCTTCAGATCGTTCAGGACACGCTAAACCTCAGGGGAGAATTGCGTTACCAGACTAATCATCCTGAAAGCAAAGCCGAAGGACAGTCATCAAAAAATTATTACGACAACATCGCCAAGGTTTTGATCGACAATGTTGAATCGAGTTATGAGAAACTCAGCAAAATGATTAACACCAAATCCTGATTCTTCATTGCTGTTATATTGGCCTTTACACAGTTATCGGGCCATTTTCGAAACTCCCGGAAATATTCAGTCGAAATGTTCCCGGGAGTTTTTAGTTTTGGGCATTCCGGATGACAGAAATTTGGCGAATATGCTGCTTTTAGCCTGGAGTGTTCCCGATTGGCCTTAAATTTGTTATTTTTGCTTTCCTGAAAATTACACCACCAAAATGCTATCAGAATGGATGAATTTGGCAAACAAAAGAAAAGCTTTTCGCTAGGCGAGACCGATAAAGAACGCAGAAACAACCTGATCATCATTATGCTGTCGGCTTTGCTGCTTATCGTTATCGTTGTTTTTGTTTTTCAGCACAACGAAAACCAAAAAATGGTAGCGGCGCTGAATACCGAAAAAGCTTCAATTCAGGCTGAATTGGGCACTTTGATGACCAATTACGACTCGCTGCACACCAACAATGAAGCGCTTCAAACCGAGCTCGACGGAGCCCAGTCGAAAGTAAAAGACCTGCTTACCGAAGTTGAACAGGTGAAAAAAGTAAGTTACGGCCAGATTGAGCAATATCGTTCGCAGGTAACTACCATGCGCAACATCATGAAAAATTATATTGTCCAGATCGATTCGCTGAACCGCCGCAACGAAATGCTGATGGCTGAAAATGCCCAGGTGAAAGAAAACTTCGCTCAGTCTGAATCAAAAAATCAGCAGCTCGAAAAAGAAAAAGAACACCTTCAGGAAAAAATAAAGGAGGCCCAACTGCTTGAGGCCACCGAACTGGTTGCCGTTGGAATCAATGCCCGTGGTAAAGATGCCGAAAGTGCCCGTCGTGCCGAGCAAATTAAAGTAAGCTTTGTGTTGAGCAAAAACGTAACTGCGCCGCGCGGAAACAAAATGATCTATGTACGCATCCAGAAACCGAACCAGGTACTTTTGCAGCAGTCGCCCAACGACCTGTTTCAATTTGAAGACCTGAAGATTCCGTTCTCGGCAAAACGTGAGGTAACATACGAAGGAAACGCACTGCCAGTCAACATTTTCTGGGACAACCAAGGCCAGGAGTTCCTTCCGGGAGAATATACCGTTGATGTATTTGCTGACGGAAACAACATTGGAACCACAAAATTTCTGATGAAACGATAAAGCTAAAACACCAGATACGAAAAAGGGAACACTTCAAAAGCGTTCCCTTTTTTTCTGCATTGTTAAATTGTTTTATTTCGGAAGTATAACCCTGTCAATCACATGAATAACACCATTGTTGGCCTGAATATTCAGCAGTGATGGTACAAGCCCCGCTTCGCGCATATTGGCATCTGTGATTTTTAAGTTCGATAGATTCACATTAAACACGCCGTTCAAAGTAGTTACAGGTCCTGATTGTAAATCGGTGGAGAAAACACGACCGTTTAACACATGATAAAGCAACACATTCTTCAACGTTTCAACAGGAATAGCATCGAGACTTGAAACATTCAACTCGCTGAGCAATGCGGCAAAAGCAGCATTGGTTGGAGCAAAAACAGTAAACGGGCCGCCTGTCGAAAGCGTTTCAACTAATTGGGCTTTCTGAACTGCTGCTACCAACATTGAAAATTCAGGAGCACTTGCCAAAGCCAGTTCAACCAGATTTTTTGAAGGAGGAAGTAATACACGGTCAATAATATGAATGACCCCATTCATTGCTTTGATATCGGCTTTAACGACTGCAGCCTCATTAATCATTACACCACCCGACGAAACATCAATCTTTAATGCTGCTCCGTTAACTGTAGGCACGTACTTATTGCTCAGCATTGTTGAATAAACTTTTCCGGCAACAGCATGATAGAGAAGTATTTCTTTCAAGTTTGGCACTGTACCAATATTCTTCTCGTTCAATCCAAGGGCTGCAAATGCTTCATCCGTAGGCGCAAAAATGGTTAGTTCTTCTTTCGCTACGGTGGAAACCAGTTTCTCATGGACCAGGGCTGCAACCAGCGTTTTAAAAGTTGGGATCATCTTTCCCTTTTTCAAAAAATCGTCGGCAGTTACTCCTGAGTTAACCGAGCTAAAGTTCTCAAGAACATAAGCTATATCTTTAGATTCGGAACTAGCCAGCATCGGAGTCACATCGTCTTCCTTATTGCAGCTTACAGTAGCAAAAGCTAAAACAAACACCAATGCAATTCTATAAACATTGGTTTTCGAGATCAGATTTACAAGTTGTTTTTTCATGATTTAAATTGTTTAATTATTTTATTCAAACATTAAACATGATGATCTGAAATAATGTTTAAGAAAAACAAATAATAATTAAACAAAAATAGATGCTATTTTTTTCAAACAACTGACAAACAGCATTTTAATTTACTAAGAAAGCCATACATTTTTTTTAATGTATGGCTTTCTCTGCTATTCCGAGCAAACAATCGGATACAACTTCTATTTAAAAGTCATCAGCTTGCTCAAATATTTCCCGATGATGTCGAATTCAAGATTAACGGTAGTTCCCACTTCAAAGGTATGGAAATTCGTTTCGTTATATGTATAAGGAATAATCGCCACCTGGAACGAATTGTCTTTGGAATTTACCACCGTTAAGCTCACTCCGTTTACGGTTACTGAGCCTTTTTCTACAGTCATATAGCCCTTCTGCGCCATTTCCTTATCGAACGGATATTCAAACGTGAAGTACCAGCTTCCATCGGCCTCCTCAACTTTGGTGCAGGTTGCAGTCTGGTCAACATGTCCCTGAACAATGTGCCCGTCCAAACGACCGTTCATCATCATGCTGCGCTCCAGATTGACCTTGCTTCCCGGAACCAGTTTGCCCAGGTTAGTTTTCAGCAAAGTTTCCTTAATGGCAGTTACGGTATAGGTTTTGGCATCCTGATCAAGTTTAACCACCGTAAGGCAAACGCCGTTGTGCGACAGGCTTTGGTCAATTTTCAACTGATCGACAAATGAGCAGGTGAGCGTAAAATGAACATTCTCCTGATCCTTCTGAATGGCAATTACTTTGCCGGCTTCTTCAACTATTCCTGAAAACATGATTGTTCGGTTTTAGATTTGTGTGCGAATTTACGAGTTTCGGGTGGAGTAGCAAACCAGAATTTCCACAATGTTTCCATGATAAAACTGCAGCATAATTTTCTGATTTATTTTTCATAAATTTAATCACCTTTAAATCTGAAAGAAAATGAAAGAGAATAAACCCGATCAGTTAGTCAACGGATTATATTTAGTTGCCGCAATTGCCATTTTATTAGGCGCATTTTTTAAAATTCAGCATTACCCTTATGGAAGCGCTCTATTCTTCGGAGGACTTATTATAGGCATAATTGCAAGCTTTATTCACATCAGCGGATTGGAAAAGACAATCAAAAAGCTGGAGGAGAAGAATTCTGAAGAATGAAAAAGCATTAATTTGTAATTTAGTCCGAAAATTTAAAATCATGACAACAGTAAAAACGACCTATTTGGGCGGTCTGCGCACCGAAAACATTCACCTTCAATCGGGCAATAAAATCATTACCGATGCTCCTTGCGACAATCGCGGCAAAGGTGAGGCTTTTTCGCCTACCGATTTGCTGGCAACTTCGCTGGGCAATTGTATCATGACTATCATGGGCATAAAAGCGATGGACAACGGCATTGACCTGGTAGGCACCGAAATTGAAATCACCAAAATTATGGCTGATGCACCACGCCGTGTAGCCGAAGTTGTTCTGGAGTTTGATTTTCCGAAGAAAGGTTATTCCGAAGAAGAAAAACGGCTGATCGAAAGCGTTGCAGGCACCAGTCCGGTTCCATTAAGCCTCCACCCCGATTTGAAACAAACCATACGGTTTAACTGGTAAATAGCTGGTTTTGGAGAACTAATGACTGCAGGTGTGGTCATGATCGTGATGTTGGCAAACCTCACCACTATCCGAAATTTCACCGGCAAGGTATTGCTTTACAACCAACTGAGCCATACCCGAACAGCCTTTGATCACTGCTATACCATTAGCATTCAATACGTTTATGGCACCATTGCCAATGCCGCCTGCCAACATTGCTGTTACACCCGATTGGGCCAAAACCTGAGCGATATTCGATTTGCACCCACAACCCTGTACCGATTTTATATTTTCAATACCCGCAATTTTATTTTCTTCGGTAACTGAAAAAACATTGTACGAATCGCAATGTCCAAAGTGATTGTCGATAATACCGGTATTGGTTACCGGAACTGCAATTTTCATTTTTGTAGTCATCATTTTTATTTTTCCTGGTCATACCTCAGCCGCTTCCCTCTCCCGGGCATTTTTTTATTAGGAGCATGACGGCGCAAACCCATTCCATAACCTAATATTGCAGGATTTTTTTCTGATGTCGGATCTGGGCAAAAACCAAGTTTTCTTCCGGTTCCACATCCACGTCCTTCAGGCCCTGTATGATCCATCCGCGGCATTAGCAATCGTATTAACGTTTATTCGATTTGCTCAGAAGCTCTAATTCTTCACTCCCAAACATATTACAGTCTTCACATTTCTTATGGTTTTCAATACCTTCAATCAGTTTATGGCATCGTTTGCATCGAAACCACTCACTTTCCAATTCATAATTTCCACCTCCAATTTCAATTGCTTTCCCTTCAACGAAAGCTTTAGCAATTGTTTCAAGAGCCTTGTTATAAATACGCGTAAATGTTGGTCTCGAAACGTTCATTTGCTCAGCAGCCTGATCCTGCGCCAGCATTTCATAGTTAACCAGCCGTACACTTTCATACTCTTCAAACTTAAGTTGTATGCTTTCCACCTGGCACATTGGAAGACCAAAGGGACTGAAACCCTTCATTTTGGGAGGATTTCCAATTTTTCTATTTTTTGTTGGACGAGGCATTTTTTCGGATAATAAAAACTGATTTAATATCCGGAAAAATAAGAAAGAAAAAAAGAAATACCGTTATTCCCAGAGCGATTTCAGCAATCTTGCAATAGGGGCCACAATAAAACCCATCGCCTAATTGAAAAAAGCAACCCAAACAACCAATTAGCACCAATAGCACAATCGCTACAAATAAAAGCGCTGGAAGAAGCAACCCAAATTTTATCATCAAACGTGTATTCATTGATCTGATTTTTGTTCAAATTTAATGAACGTAGGTTCATAATTCAAATATTTTGATCTTTTTTTTGAACGTACGCTCAAAATAAAATACAAAAATCAGTACAATTCCAGAGTATCAATCTATGCATCAGTACAATAAAAAAATATCCTGAATCCGATTAATCAGATTCAGGATATTTCAACGTAGAAAATTACGATGTTACTTTACTCCCCACTTTTTATTAGGTTTTCCGCCCATTTCAAAAATCAATTCGCCGCCTTGGTTAATTTCAGAATTTGTAAGAATGGTTGTGTTCACCGGTTTTCCATTAAGTTTTACCGACTGGATATAAATGTTTTTATCGGTCAGGTTATTGGCTTTAATGATTAAGTTTTTCCCTCCGATAAGTTGCAATTTGCCTTCTTTAACCGATGGAGAACCAATGGCGTACTCGCCCGAACCCGGGCAAACCGGATAAAATCCGAGCGAAGAGAACACGTACCAGGCCGACATTTGTCCACAATCGTCGTTACCACACAAACCGTCAGGTTTATTCAGGTACATCGTATTTACAATTTGGTGTATGCGTTCCTGTGTTTTCCAGGGTTTCCCGGCCCAGTTGTACATGTAGGCCACGTGGTGACTGGGTTCGTTGCCATGTACATAGCAACCCACCAATCCTTCGCGGGTAATATCTTCGGTTTCAGCAAAATATTTATCGGGCATATACATGGTAAACAGCGAATCGATGTGTTCGCAAAAGCGCTTGTTTCCTCCCATTTTCTGGATGAGCGTCGGAATATCCTGTGGAACATACAGCGAATAATTCCATGAATTCCCTTCGATAAAACCTTCGTTGGCCGTGTGCATTGGGTCAAACGGAGTTTTCCAGTTGCCTTTACCGTCCTTTGCACCAACAAATCCTGTGCGATCATTAAACAGATTTTTCCAGTATTCGGCACGTTTACCGAACTGGTCGGCCACCGCGGTGTTCCCGATGGATTTGGCGAGCTGAGCAATCGTCCAGTCGTCGTAAGCATATTCCAAAGTCATCGACGAGCCCACCGAGTTTTTCTCGAACGGTACATAACCCAATTCCATGTATTCGCCCAGATTTCCGTAGTTTTTATTGGTAGCCGACGAAACGCAGGCTTCCAGCGCATGTTTCGAATCAAACCCACGAATGCCATTTATCCATGCATCGGCAATTACCGGTACGGCATGGTAGCCAATCATGCACCAGTTTTCGTTTCCGAAGTGGCTCCACACCGGAAGTACTTTGTGCACACTTTGGTCGTAATGAGCCAGCATCGAGTTGATCATATCCGAAGTTCGTTCAGGCTGAATTAATGTGAACAGTGGATGCAAAGCGCGATACGTGTCCCATAGCGAAAAGACGGTGTAATTGGTAAAACCTTTGGCCTGATGAATGTTGTGATCGAGGCCGCGGTATTGACCGTCCACATCCATATATTGAACCGGATTGATGAATGTGTGATATAATGAAGTGTAAAAAGTTGTTTTCTTTTCAGGTGAAGCATCAACGGTTATTCGGCTGAGTTCACTTTGCCATTTGGCTTTGGCTTCGGCTTTTACTTTTTCAAAATCGAAATGCGGCACTTCGGCTTCGAGGTTTTTAAGCGCTCCCTCGGTACTCACGGCCGAAATAGCAAACTTGATCTTGATCTTTTCTCCTTCTGAAGTGGCAAAATCAAAATGCGCTTTCAGCTTCTTTCCGGCCATTTCCGGGAAATTGTGTTCCTGATCGAACTTGCGCCAGAAGCCTTTATACACCAGATTTTCTTCGTTCTTCCCTCCGTAATTTTTAATCGGCTTTGAGAAAACCATCGCAAAATAAAGGTAGTTGGTGCGCGCCCAGCCGCTGGTGATGCGGTATCCGGTTACCAGCGTATCGTTTTCAACCCGCAGGTACGACCACAAAACTTTTCCATCGTAATTGTAAATTCCATGATTCAGGTCGAGAATAATATGCGCCTCATCGCTTTTCGGAAATGTATATTGATGGAAGCCAACATGTGTGGTTGAGGTCATTTCGGCTTTAATGTGATCGTCGTCGAGCATCACCGAATAATATCCCGGCTCCGCTTTTTCGGTTTCGTGACTGAACCGCGAACGGTAACCACTTTCAGGATTATCAGCCGTTCCGGGATTTAGCTGCACCTTTCCAACAGTTGGCATTACCAGGAAGTCGGAAAGGTCGGAATGCCCGGTACCACTCAGGTGCGTGTGGGTAAACCCGACAATGGTTTTATCAGCATACTGGTAGCCGGCACAATAGCGGTAGGCAGTTCCGGTATATTTTCCATTCACGGCATACGGAATGGTATCTGTATCCGGACTTAACTGAACCATTCCAAACGGAACGCACGCCCCGGGAAACACATGCCCCATTTCCTTGGTTCCGATGAGCGGATCGACATATTGGGTCAAGTCTTCAACCGGTTGCTGTGCCTGAACTGAAAAAGCGCCACAAAGAGAAAGAGCAAGGAATAAAAGCAAATTACGATAAGTTGGTTTCATAGGATAACTCGAAAAATTAAAGTTTCAAAGGAATAACATCTCTGAAGTTTATACAACTTAATCAGGAAATTTACTTTAACAATATTTCTATTCTTCGTTTCAGACCCAAAGTATCCCGGGAAATAAAACCTAAAGTTTGCATCCATAGCCAAAATCGCTATTTTAGCACCGCGTAACACGAATATACCGAAAAGTAACATTATGGCAGTTTCACGTTTTGGAGTTTCGCTCGAAGAAGAGTTGCTTACGGCGCTCGATAAATATGTAACCGAAAATAACTTTTCGAACCGGTCGCAGGCCATTCGCTACCTGATCGAAAAAAATCTGGTGGAACAAAAGTGGAAATGCGACAACATTGTAGCCGGAGCGGTTGTTTTGGTTTACAGCTGCCACAAAATGGATATCCGAAACCGCTCGGCCGAGATACAGTATTTATACCGAGACACAGTAATCGGGCTTCAGCAGTTTAATCTGAATGACGAAAATTGTATGGAAATCATTGCCATCAAAGGAATTTCATCACGATTGACTGAATTATCAGATAAGCTGATCAGCATTAAAGGCATTAAACACGGCAAACTGATCATGAGCCGAACCGAATAATTTTTTTGTCTTTTAAGTAACACGAAAAATAAAATTAGTAACACGAATTAAAGTATAGAACTATTGAAATGAAAAAATCGGCTTTGAAAATTACGTTAATCTTTCTTATAGTTTCGGGATTTACAGCTACCCTAAAAGCTCAGGATATGACCAAAGATACCGTCCGCATTGAAGAGGTGGTGGTAACCGGAACACCTGTAAAAATCAATCGCAACAATGTGCCCATGTCGGTGTCGGTGGTAACCGGTTCGCAGCTAAACGAGAGCAGCGAATCGGCCGTACTGCCGGTTTTGAGTGGCCGGGTTCCCGGATTGTTTGTAACCGAGCGTGGAGTTACCGGTTTTGGGGTATCAACCGGATCGGCAGGGCAAATTACCATTCGCGGAATTGGCGGAAATCCAACGACCGGTGTACTAATGCTGATTGACGGCCATCCGCAATTCATGGGAATTATGGGCCATCCACTACCCGACTCATATGTAGCCTCTGATATCGAACGGGTTGAAGTTATCCGCGGTTCAGGATCAGTATTGTACGGTTCAAATGCCATGGGCGGTGTTATTAACCTGATTACGAAAAAACAAACTCAGGAAGGGTTCAACGGAAATGCGCGCCTGATGTATGGCTCGTACAATACACAGAAATACATGATTTCTGGCGGATATAAAAAAGACAAGTTCAATGTTTTTGTATCCGGAAATCACGATCAAACCGACGGACACCGTCCGAACTCTGATTTTAAAATCACAAACGGCTACACCAAATTAGGCTACGAATTAAACAAAAACCTGAAATTAAGTGCCGACTTTAGCCTGGCTGCCTTCAAATCTGCAGATCCCGGACCCGATACGCTTTCAGCAAAAAAGGGCGAAACCATCGACATTACACGCGGCTATGGCTCGTTTACCGCCGAAAACGATTTTGGCAAGGCTTCCGGATCGGCTAAATTGTTCTACAATTTCGGTGAACACAACATTACCGACGGATTTCACTCTACCGACCACAATTATGGATTGAATCTTTTCGAATCGCTCAAATTGATTGAAGGAAATACAATCACCTTTGGCCTGGATTATATGAACTTTGGCGGCTTGGCCGAAAACCTGAAAGCCATGGGGGGCAAAGGAATTGTGTTTGCCGACACCGCCGTTTACGAGCTGGGCTACTACGGATTTATACAGCAGACCTTTGCAAAAAAACTGACGGCTAATGCCGGATTGCGGCTTCAGCACAACCAGGTGTACGGCAACGAATGGATTCCGTCGGCTGGACTGGCCTGGAGAATTGACGATAAAACCACATGGAAAGCTTCGTTCGCAAAAGGATTCCGCAGCCCGACTATTCGCGAGTTGTTTCTTTGGGGACCAAATCCAAAACTTCAGCCCGAAACCGTTTTTAATTACGAAACCGGCATTTTGCGATGGTTTAATAACCGGAAGCTGAATATTGAACTGACCGGATTCATCGTCAAAGGCGACAACCTTATCATTACAGTACCGATGAAAGGCTTGCAAAATGCAGGAGAAATATCGAATAAAGGAATTGAATTCTCAGCTGACGCCAATCCAACAACAAAACTCAATTTTCATGTGGCGTACAGTTATATCAACATGAAAAGCCCGGTATATGCCACTCCCGAACATCAGTTGTTTATCAGTTCGCATTATCGGCTAGGCAAAACCTTATTTATGCTTAGCCTGCAGCAGGTGGTTAATCTCGATACCGATCCTACAGCGAATGTTCATCAGGAAGATTACACACTTGTAAATGCAAAAGTGAGCCAGCGGTTTTGTCGTTATGCCGAAGTTTTTGTAAGTGGCGAAAATCTACTGAATCAGAAATACGAACAAAACAGATACTACACTATGCCTGGCACTACATGTTTTCTGGGTGTGAATCTAAATTTTTAATATCCACACTGGAATAACACACTGATTAATAACGGATAAGATATTTTAAAAATCGCATTTACTTGACTGTTTGTCAGGGAAATGCGATTTTTTTTGACAAAAATTGTTAATTCTTGTAACGAATTGCTCACCCGACCGTCCTATCCCATTGTAAACAAAGTTCGAAACAGAAGCTATTTGGCATGACGTTCTATTAACGGCAGGTTTAAAATCATGTAAAAAAAGATAAAACTTGATATTTAATCCGTTTACAGGGTAAAATCGGCCATTCATCGAAAAAAGTAGAATAAAGCCATCGCTATTTCAGAATTTTGAAAACAGAAAACTAACAGAAAACAAGGCCATGATTAGATTAAACAACATTCACAAATCCTATGTAATGGGGAACAACAGTCTCCATGTTTTGAAAGGCATCGACCTTCAGATTGAACAGGGAGACTTTGTTTCCATTATGGGTTCATCCGGATCCGGAAAATCAACGCTCCTGAACATCCTCGGAATGCTCGACACCTACGATAATGGAACTTAC
Organism: Prolixibacteraceae bacterium; assembly: GCA_963678915.1. GTDB lineage: Bacteria > Bacteroidota > Bacteroidia > Bacteroidales > Prolixibacteraceae > Aquipluma. Next base: position 2,877,066 of record OY787458.1, on the reverse strand, counting down.
CACTTATCGGGAAACCTCATTTCGAACATGAGCGAAAAGAAAGCAGCCAAATACCGTAACGATCTGGTTGGTTTCGTGTTTCAGTCATTCAACCTGATTTCGTTTAAAAACGCGATGGAAAATGTAGCTCTCCCGCTATATTATAAAGGAGTTCCGCGGAAAAAACGTAACCAGATTGCGCTCGAATATCTCGAAAAGCTGGGACTGAAAGAATGGGCTCACCACATGCCCAACGAAATGTCGGGAGGACAAAAGCAACGTGTGGCCATTGCCCGTGCGTTAATTTCGGAACCCAAAATTATTCTGGCTGACGAACCAACCGGCGCACTCGATACAGCAACATCGTACGAGGTAATGGAGATTCTTAAAGACATCAATGCCGCAGGAATCACCGTGATTATTGTTACCCACGAGCACGATATTGCCGCCATGACCCGCCAGATTATCCGTCTGAAAGACGGACATATTCACGAGATCATCCGAAATGGAGAACTGAAACAGTTCCAGAAAAATTACATGAAAGAACTGGAAACAGCTTAATCCCGGCAACATGTTTGACATTGACAAATGGCAGGAAATTCTTGCTACAATCAAAAAAAATAAGATGCGGACTTTCCTCACGGGCTTTTCTGTGGCCTGGGGGATTTTCATGCTGATGATTCTGCTGGGCTCAGGAAACGGCCTGAGCAATGGTGTTGCAGCTAATTTTATGAACGACGCTGTAAACGCCATGTGGATCTGGCAAGGGGAAACAACCATTCCTTACGAAGGAATGAAAAGCGGACGACAGATCATGTTTCACAACCAGGATCAGGAAATTGTACAGAAAGTTTCAGGAGTTGGAGCTTCGTCGGGTCGTTACTTTATGGGAAATACCCGCTATTCTTACGGGCAGGAATCAGGCGAATACACTACAATAACCTGTCAGCCCGAATTAAAAGAAGTTGAAAACATTACCTTGGACGAAGGCCGGTTCATCAACCAGATTGACGTTCAGCAAAACCGCAAGGTTGTTGTAATCGGAACCGACATTAAAACTGCACTTTTTAAAGATTCGACAGCACTTGGCGAATATGTAAACATAAACATGGTGCCTTTTAAAGTGGTAGGTGTTTGCACCGAACCCGGATCGACCCGGAACCGGAATGCTTACATGCCTCTTTCAACTGCTCAAATGATTTTTAACGGTTCGAACCGGTTACATAATCTGGCCCTTACAATCAACGCAAGTACTTTGGAAGAAAGTCAGGCCATCGAAGAGCAAATCAGAACAGCACTTGGCCGGCAACATAAATTTGACCCGAAAGATGAAGGCGCGATTGGCTTGTATAACAAGCTGGAAAACTATATCCAGACCATGAAAATCTTTCAGGCCATCAAAATCTTCATCTGGATTATTGGTATCGGTACTTTAATTGCCGGAATTGTTGGTGTCAGCAACATCATGCTTATTGTGGTGAAAGAACGTACAAAGGAAATCGGTATCCGTAAAGCCATTGGTGCAAGTCCGGCTTCAGTAATTGGCCTGATTTTGCTCGAAGCAATCATGATTACAACTATCGCCGGATATATCGGCCTGGTTTTGGGAACCGGACTGATGGAAATGATTAACTATTTCATGGTACAGTCGGCTGGCCCTACTCCTGGAGAACAGGGAGAAACCATTTTCCTGAACCCAACGGTAGATATTAACATAGCTGTCTATGCCACCTTACTGCTCATTGTTGCAGGTGCCATTGCCGGATATATTCCAGCGAAAAGAGCTGCCAGTATTAAACCGATTGTTGCCTTGCGCGACGAATAAAAAGAGGAGGCATTATCATGTTTGATTTAGATCTATGGAGCGAAATAATTAGCGCACTGAAAAAGAACCGTCTCCGCAGCTTCATGACAGCATTTGGTGTGTTCTGGGGAATTTTCATGCTTATCATTATGTCGGGAGCCGGAAAAGCACTCGAAAATGGTGTACTCGCCGGAGTTCGCGCTTTTGCAACCAATTCAGCATTCTTCTGGACCGAACGGACCAGTGTTCCATACGAAGGTTTTCAGCGCGGACGTCGCTGGAATTACGAAACAAACGACATCGATTACATTCGCGACAACGTGAAAGAAGTTGAGTACCTGTCACCACGTTTATTCGGGAACCAGCAAACCGGAAACAATACCATCCGTGGAGAACGAACTGGCTCATTTAACGTGTACGGCGATTATCCCGATTATTTCAAAATCGACCGCTGGACTCCGGTTAAGGGACGATTGATCAACGATATCGACATGCTTCAGGAACGAAAAGTTTGTAACATTGGCGAACGTGTTGTTGAAGTTATGTTCGGGAAAGACGAAAATCCTATCGGTCAGTACCTCAAAATTAGTGGTGTGTATTTCCAGGTTGTTGGAGTTATTCATGCCGAAACCCGTATCAATATTGGCGGTGGCAAAAAGGAAGAAACCATCATCATCCCGTTCTCGACCATGCGCAAAGCATACAACTACGGGAACAGAGTATATTTCTTCTCGGTAACCTCAAAACCCGGAACCAAAGTAAGCGACCTGGAAGAAAAGCTGAAGAATATACTGAAAGAGCGGCACAAGGTTGCACCCGAAGATCAGCAGGCTATCGGATCGTTCAATATCGAAAAAGAATTTCTCAAATTCAATGCATTGTTCCTTGGTATTCAGGTGTTAACCTGGATTGTAGGAATCGGGACTTTGCTGGCCGGAGTAATTGGAGTAAGTAACATTATGCTGGTAATTATTAAAGAACGTACCCAGGAAATCGGGATTCAGCGCGCGATTGGTGCAACACCTGCTACTGTAATAAAACACATTGTTGCCGAGAGTGTATTCTTAACCGTAATGGCCGGATACATTGGTCTGTCGCTGGGTGTAGGCGTTCTCGAAATACTCAACCGCATTTTGCAGGCTGGCGGCGACAAACTGTTCTTCCGTAATCCGGAAATTAATCTGACAATGGCCTTATCGGCACTGGCAGTACTTGTTGTTGCCGGAATAATTGCCGGGCTCATTCCTGCTAAAAGAGCGGTAAGTATAAAACCGATCGACGCGATCAGAGATGAATAAAACAAGTAAAGCCTCACTGGTTATCCGGAAAGTTTTCCAAAGACCTGTGAATATTACACATAACTCTAAATAAACAGAAAACAGAAACATATAAAAAACCGAATCATGAAAAAAATTTTTAAAATCCTGGGTATTGTTATCCTTGTAGGAATTTTCGGGGGAACAATCTATTTCCTCTACACCAAATCGAAAAAAGCACCTGAAATCTTCGAAACCAAGAGCCCGTTTGTAACCAACGTTGTTCGCAAAACTGTAGCTACCGGCTCGGTTGTTCCAAGAAAAGAGATCGACATCGTTCCGCAGGTTTCCGGAATTATTGACGAACTGTACATTGTTGCCGGCGACTTTGTAAAAAAGGACCAGGTAATTGCCAAAATCAAGATTATTCCTGACATGGTTAATCTGAATAATGCTGAAAATCGCCTGAACAGAGCCAAATTAAACTTCGACGATGCCAAAGTTGATTTCGATCGTCAGCAAAAACTATATGATCAGAAAGTAATTTCGTTTGAAGAATACAAAAAAGCCAAGGTTGGATACGACTCGGCCAAAGAAGAATTATCGGCTGCAGAAAATAATCTGGATTTAATTAAAAACGGTGTAACAAAAAAGGCACAAACAGCTACTAATACACTCGTTCGCTCAACAGTAAACGGAATGGTTCTCGATGTTCCGATTAAAGAAGGAAACTCCGTTATCCAATCGAACACATTTAACAACGGAACCACCATTTGTACTGTTGCCGATATGCAAGACATGATTTTCAAAGGCAAAGTTGACGAAACCGAAGTCGGCAAAATCAAAGAAGGCATGAACATTGAACTGGAAATTGGCGCAATCGAAAAAGACAAATTCGCTGCAATTCTGGAATACATCGCCCCTAAAGGGAAAGAAGAAAACGGAGCCATTCAGTTCGAAATTAAAGCCAATGTGGTGCTGAAAGAAAACCAGTTCATCAGGGCCGGATACAGTGCCAATGCCAATATTGTGCTGGAAAAGAAAGACAGCGTGCTGGTTATACCTGAAGGAATGCTGAAATTTGAGAAAGACACCTCATTTGTTGAAATTGAAACAGCAACACCGCAGGTATTCGAAAAGAGAAAAGTGAAAACCGGAATCTCTGATGGTATCAATATCGAAATTACTGAAGGCTTGACCAAAGTGGATAAGGTGAAGGGCGAAAAGGTTGATCCGAAGAAGATTAAAGAAGAAGAAAAGAAAAAGGCATAACACACAATTGAAAGAATTATAGTAAGTTAGCCGTACAAATAAATTTAAAAAATATACAAATGAAACGAATATTTAGCCTCATGGCTGCAGCTGTTTTGCTTGTTGCATTTACAAGCGCACAGGCGCAGGAAACATGGTCGTTGCTGAAATGTATAGATTATGCCGTTAAAAATAATATCCAGCTGAAGCAGCAAAAGCTGAATTCCGACTATTATAACAACCAGCTGAATCAGGCCAAATACAACCGTTTGCCCAACCTGAATTCAGGGATACAAAACAACATGAGTTTTGGTCGTTCGCTGGGTCCGGATAATACTTACCTGGATATCAACTCGAACTCTACTTATGGAAGTCTTAGCTCGAACCTTACCTTATGGAGCGGATTTACCCTGAAAAATTCGGTTGACATGGCTGATATGGATTTGCGCGCCAGTCTTGAAGATTTGCAAAAAGCCAAAGACGATATGATGCTGAACATTGCAGCAGCTTATCTCGAAGTTTTGTTTGCCGATGAATTGGTTGTTGTTGCCGAAGATTTGCAAAAAATTACTCAGTTACAGATCGACCGCACCGGGAAACTGGTTGAAGCCGGTAGCCTCGCCAAAGGAAGTTTATTGGAAATTGAAGCTCAATTTGCCCGCGAAGAACTGAATGTGGTGAATGCACAAAACCGTTCGCAGCTGGCTTATCTTGCACTTTACCAATTACTTGACCTTCCTTCAACCGAAAGTTTTAAGGTTGAAAAACCCATATTGCCCGAAATTGGTGCAAACATGAGCCTGATGAACACCATGGACGTATTTAAAAATGCAGTTCAGATCAGGCCGGCAGTTAAAGGAGCCGAGTTTAAACTGGAAAGTGCACGCAAACAATTACTCATTGCAAAAGGTAATTTAATGCCAACCCTCTCTTTCGGGGCAAACTACAACAACAACTACAACTACCTGATGAATTCGCAGTTAACCAACACCAGCTTTTCGGAACAGTTGAAAAGTCACCAGCGTTACGGTTTTGGAGTTTCCCTGAATATCCCGATTTTCAACAAGTTTCAGGCACGCACAGGGGTAAGCAATTCGCAGATTCAGGTTGAAAATACAGAACTTGCATTGCAAAATACAAAAAACCTGTTGCGGAAAGACATTGAACAGGCTTATACCAATGCCATTGCTGCTTTCAAAAGATACATTGCCAACCAAAAGGCTTTGGTTTCGTCGCAGGAAGCATTCCGCTACACCGAAGAAAAATTCAATGTCGGAATGGTCAATTCTGTCGAATATAACCAAAGCAAAAATAACCTTTCGGCCGCTCAGAGCAATTTGCTTCAGGCCAAATACGAATACATTTTCAGAACTAAGATTTTGGATTTTTACAATGGTCGGACCATTGAACTGTAATGCCCTGGAAACCCCGCATTCAATTTGATGAACGATCTTAATAGTTTTTACCCGTCGGGCCTAAGCCGGCGGGTTTTTTTTAGCCTTTTCCGAACATAAAATGCAGCTTTCCCCAATCCGGATTATAATTGCAAACGGTGAAGCAATAATAATCTGACAACAACTCATTTCGTGAGATTTTTTTTTACTTTTGCGGCGCAAACCAATATAAATTTTAAAATGGACGAAGGGCCTGCGGATATATTACGATTATTAACCTTGGTATAGAAGGTTAGCCCGTTCATTTTGAATGCGCTCCTTCCGTATCACTTAATGCAAGGAGCTGCTTATGACATCGATCACCACATTTTATTTAAGCCGCATAATTGGGAAAAAGGTATATGATACCAACGGGAAATACGTTGGCATTGTGAAAGATTTGCTTGTCGAATCCGATTCTTCCAATTATATCTCGGGGCACCCTGCTGTTAACGGCATTATGCTGAAGCGCAAGAATCAGGTTCGGTTCTATGCTTTTCAGAGTTTTACTGTCGAGAAGATTAACGGCAAAGTAAAGATTATATGCAACCAGCCAGCCGAACTCCCTGAACACAACATCAATAACGATTTGTACCTGGTTGAGTCGGTTCTCGATAAACAAATTATTGACCTGAACGGACGGAAACTGGTCCGCGTAAACGATGTTCGTTTGGTTACCCTGGTTAACGGCACTTACGCCGTGGCTGTTGACATCGGCATTGAAGGATTGTTGCGCCGGATTGGCATTGCCAAGCCGTTGAAATTTACGGCTTCGCTATTCAAGGGTAATATTCCGGCCAAGTTCATTCTTTGGGAAGATGTTGAAACCATCGATTCGTCGAACGCAAACATTAAACTCTCGAAAAGTTACAAGAAGCTTCAAACCCTTCACCCTTCCGATTTGGCCGATATCATTGAAGATTTGGGCCGGACGGCCAGTGCAGAAGTGTTTTCGGCTCTCGACGATGAACAGGCGGCTGACGTTTTGGAAGAACTTGAAGTTGAAACGCAGATACACATCATCAAAAGTTTGCCAATTGAAAAAGTGGCCGACGTACTCGATAAAATGCCTGCCGACGAGGTGGCCGACATTTTCGATGCTTTGGGCGACGAAAAAGTTGAACTTCTGTTGAATGAAATGGAGAAAGACACCTCGCAGGAAGTTCGCGAACTGCTCGATTACCCGAACCACGAAGTGGGAAGTATCATGTCAACCGAGGTCTTGTCGTTCAACCAAAATGCAACCATCGAAGAAGTTTTCACGGTTCTGCGCACTCAAAAACCCGAAGCCGAATCGCTTTACAATCTATTCGTAATCAACGAAAAAGATATTTTAATCGCCACTTTTTCGCTCAGAGATCTGGTTGTTTCAGCTCCTGAAACAAAAATTAACCAGATCATGAAACCCTCGCCTGTTCGGTTGTACGACGATCAGGAGGTTGATGAAATTGCCGAATTTGTATCGAAATACAACATGCTCGCCATTCCGGTTGTTGATCGCAGCGAAGTTTTGCAGGGAATGGTTGTAATCGACGACGTAATTGACGATTTGCTGGATAAACGTAGGATGAAATAGCCATGTGTGCAAAAGCCCGCACCAACCGAAAATGTATAAATGGCTATTCCATGCGTTGGATACTTTGAAAAATGGATCAAGTTGATACGCATATTTTAAGACGCTAAACAGAAATTTAGACACATGAAATAATTTTGTGGAGGGTGAGAATGTTTAAAAATAGAAAATCATTTTTCCAGCGGCTGGCCATATTCCTGGCCATACTTGGTCCGGGAATTATTACCGGGAGTGTCGATAACGATGCCGGTGGAATCACAACATATTCGGTAGCCGGAGCAGTTTATGGCTATAACCTTTTGTGGACGCTTATTCCTTCATTCATTGTGCTTGTGGTTATTCAGGAAATGAATGCCCGAATGGGAATTGTCACCGGGAAAGGTCTTGCCGATCTCATCCGCGAAACAGCCGGAGTGAAAGTTACTTTCTTTATTTTCATCGGTTTACTTATTGCTGATATTGGAAATACCACCACCGAATTTGCCGGTGTGGCCGGAAGTATGGAGGTATTTGGAGTGAGCAAGTACATTTCGGTACCCATAATCGGAATCCTGATTTGGTTTCTTGTAGTGAAAGGCACCTACCAGATTGCCGAGCGTATATTTCTACTTTTCAGTGTTTCGCTGCTGATGTACGTTGTTTCGGCTCTTATGGGAAAGCCGCACTGGGGCGAAATTGGTCATGCCATCGTTCATCCGCAGCTTGAAGTTAACTCGAAAAGTCTGGCAATGGTTATCGGGATTATCGGTACCACCATTGCTCCCTGGATGCAATTTTACATGCAATCTTCAGTCATCGAAAAAGGGCTGGACATGAAGCAATACAAGTACTCGCTTATTGACATTGTGGTGGGTTGTATTGCCACAGTTGTGGTAGCATTTTTTATTATTGTGGCGTGTGCATCAACACTGCATGTAAATGGAGTTGAGATAAACGAGGCCAAAGATGCCGCCATGGCCTTGAAGCCACTTGCCGGAGAACTGGCATCTCAGGTATTTGCATTCGGACTTTTCATCGCATCAATTTTCTCGGCCACTATTCTTCCTTTGGCAACAGCATTTTATGTTTGCGAAGCTTTCGGGTTCGAGGCTGGTATTGATAAAAAATGGGACGAAGCGCGCGAATTCTATATACTTTACACGGGGATTCTAGTCTTATCGGCCGGAATTATTTTATTACCCAATGCTCCGCTTATCTTGATTTCGCTGTGGTCGCAGGTTTTAAACGGGATGCTTTTGCCAGTAGTTCTGGTATGTATGATTCTGTTGGTGAACAACAAAAAAATCATGGGCAAATATGTAAATAAACCGCTCAATAATTTTATTGGCTGGACTACAATTATTATCTTGATTGGATTATCAGCAGCTCTTTTACTGATACCAATCTTCGGAAAGTAAGTTATAAATCAGACAGGCCAAACAGCGCATCAACGATTGGTCTATCGTAAAGGGGGAAAGTTATGATTACATTTTGGGAAACAGGAGCTACATTTACCCGCCTGGCCGAGTATCAGCCCAATTGCTGGATAAACCTGCAGGAACCAACCAACGAAGAAGTTGAGTTACTTATTAACAACCACAATGTTCCCCGTGATTTTATCATGGACGTTTTAGATACCGACGAGCGCTCGCGTATCGAAGTTGAAGAAGATAATGTGCTGATCATTTTGCGCGTTCCACTGAGTAATCAAAACAACGGGATTCCGTTCATTACAGTGCCTTTAGGCATTATTTTCACGAATAACCAGATTATTACCGTCTGTTCCAGGCGGACCAAAATCATTTCTTCGCTGATCAAGGCGGTGAATGAGAATAAAATCACCATCACCAATCCGTTCGACAATGTGCTGCGGATCTTCCTCATCTCAGCAGTCTGGTTCCTTCAGTTCCTGAAAGAAATTAATATACAGACTGCCCTCATCGAGAAAGATCTGGAAACAGCCACCAAAAACAAAGAACTTCACCGTTTGCTGAGCATGGAAAAATGCCTGGTATTCTTCATTACCTCGCTGAAATCGAACGAGATGGTTCTGGCTAAAATGCGGAATGGGCGCAACCTGCAAGGCATTGAGCACGATGAAGACCTGATGGAAGACGTGATTATTGAAACCAAACAGGCGTTGGAAATGGCGAATGTTTACAGCGACATTCAGAGTGGAATGATGGATGCCTTTGCCTCAATTATCTCGAACAACCTAAACGTGATTATGAAGCAGCTTACAGCTGTAACCATTATCCTGATGATCCCCACATTGGTTGCCAGTATGTATGGAATGAATGTTCCGAATGGGTTTGAAGATTCGCATCTCGCCTTTGGGTACGTAATTTCCATCTCCGTCATTTTGGTTTTGATCGGGATATTTACCTTCAAACGAAAGAACTGGTTCTGATTAGTGACTATACAAACTGCAAAACGATTATTCCTGCCAATAGAATGTACAGGAATAGCTCACCCCAGATTTGCCGTTTCATATAAATCAGGTAATTCGAAATAAGATAAGTAAGCGGAATTGACAGGAGGATCATGACTTCCTGAGATACTGCCGGATTGGCTATTGCTGTAATGCAGGTAATCAGGAAAACCCAGAAAAATGCTTTGAAATATTTTCGAGAGCTGATCTTTTTCCCGTCGTACTGCGAAATAAGGAAGAAACTGGCCAGCAGTGTCATAAGAGCCAGATATCCGGCATATATCTGTGTTGGAAGATCCTTTAAAAGAAGCGAGGCGTGCGAGCCCAGATTTGCCTTGAGGGTAACCATCATTTCATCGGTTTGGCTAGTTGCTCCGTAATAAGCCAGTGCAACAATCCACGGAAAAATAAATCCCAAAGTTGTCAGCACAAACTCGCGCCAGTTCACTTTTTGCTTCAGAATAATAAAACCGATCCACAGAAACGGAAACAAGAATACCAGATTCAGGTAAAAAAGTGATCCGATTGCTAAAAAAATACCCGCCTCAAATGCATTGGAATGGATGACATCTTTCTCGTACGAATCGAAAATACGATCGATAGTCAGAATAAGAAACAGTGCTGCCGGATATACCGGGTGCATAGCATGCAAATCGTGCATTCCGCTTGAAAACAAAACAAATAAGGTGGATGGTAAAACTGTTCTGACCCGTATGAATGAATATTGAACAGTGATTTTATAAATCAGGAAAGCCAGCAAAATAGTACACAGCAGGGCAACAATATTACTCGTCAATGGATTTTGACCCAACAGATAATTGATTGGCTGGTACAGAATCATTGAATTCTCGCCCGGATAAAACGAAAACTGCGCTGGATTTATAAACGACTTAGCCCACAGCGCCGCAGCAATAAACGGTATCAGTAAAAAATGATAAGTCGGATTTGATTTTAATGCTCTAAGTAACATGCTTTGTGTTTTTTACTCTTACCCCACAATTCTTTGCTAACCTCCGGAAGAGATCAGTCTATAAATCGAAACCCAAATCTTTCCGGTAATACACGCCTTCAAATTCAATTTCGCGGGCATTTTTGTACGAGCAGGCCAATGCCTCTTTCATATTTTCACCATACGAACTCACTGCAATTACGCGGCCACCATCGGTGCAAACGTTCCCATTCTTCAGGCTAGTTCCGGCATGAAAAGCAATGCTGTCGTTAACCTTATCGAGTCCCGAAATGACTTTACCTTTCTCATAGTCGCCCGGATATCCTCCTGAAACGAGCATTACCGTTACAGCTGTCCGCGGGTCAATTTCTATGCTTTTTTCAGACAAAGTTCCTTCGGCAGCGCCAATCAGCAAATCAACAAAATCAGATTTGATGCGGAGCATTACGGCTTCGGTTTCCGGGTCGCCCATACGTACATTGTATTCAATTACCATCGGTTCGCCGCCAACATTAATCAAACCGAAAAAGATAAAACCGTTGTATTTAATCTGGTCTTTTTTCAAACCCTCAACCGTTGGACGGATGATGCGGTCTTCAACCTTTTGCATGAATGCTTCGTCGGCAAACGACACGGGCGAAATGGCTCCCATGCCACCTGTATTCAAACCGGTATCGCCTTCGCCAATACGCTTGTAATCTTTTGCAACCGGAAGAATCTTATAATCTTTGCCATCAGTAATGGCAAAAACCGAACATTCAATGCCGCTCAAAAACTCCTCAATTACCACTTTGCTGCTGGCGGCTCCAAATTGCCCGCCAAGCATTTCTTTCAACGATTGTTCAGCCTCCTGAAGTTCGTTCAGAATCAAAACTCCCTTTCCGGCAGCCAATCCATCGGCTTTCAGAACATATGGCGCATTCAGACTTTTCAGGAACGAAAGGCCTTCTTCGAGATTTTCGGAAGTAACTGCGAGGTATTTGGCTGTTGGTATCTGGTGGCGCATCATGAATTCCTTGGCGAAATCCTTGCTACCCTCGAGCTGAGCACCCAACTGATGCGGTCCAACAACAAGTATATTTTTCAGGCTTTCATCAGTACTGAAGAAGTCGTGCAATCCGGCGCATAGCGGCACTTCCGGACCAACCAATACCAAATCGATCTGGTTCTCGAGCACTGCTTTTTTCAGGCCTTCAAAATCGGTTACTCCTACCTGAAGGTTGGTTCCCAACAGCGATGTGCCGGCATTGCCCGGAGCAATAAACAATTGTCCGAGTTTAGGCGATTGCTTAATTTTCCATGCCATCGCATGTTCTCTTCCTCCCGAACCAACTATTAAAATATTCATTGTCGTTATTTTCTATGTAATTATTAATCCAGTTCGGAATGCCTAGAATTCGGAGTGCCTGGAGTTTTATTCAACTTTAGGCACTCTAGTACACTTTAGGTACTTCGAACTTTTTTATACGGAATAGCCTCGAAACGGTAGCCCTGTTCCTTCATCCAGCGAATCGCCTCTGGCAAAACGACGGTAAGGTTGGGCTGCGCCTTTATTGAATCATGAAACGTTATAATCGAACCCGGACGAACAAAATCAGTCACATTGCTGAACACCTGCTCCGGTGTCAGCCGTTTGTCGTAATCACAGGTAATCAAATCCCACATAATTATCCTGAATTTCTTCTTCAGGAAACGGTACTGCGAAGTTTTCAGCCAGCCGTGCGGTGGCCTGAATAAATCGGAATCGATGTACTCCCCTGCTTTCTCAATATTCCTGAAATAATCCGGATCGCTGTGCTTCAGCCCCTGCCAGTGATTGAAAGTATGATTTCCAACGGAATGACCATTCTCCAAAATCTGCCGGTAAACTTCCGGATATCTCATCACATTTTCGCCCACGCAAAAGAAGGTGGCTTTAATGTTTTCCTTCCGGAGAAGATCGAGTACCCAGGGCGTCACTTCCGGAATCGGACCATCGTCAAAAGTCAGGTAAACCACCCGATCGGTTTCCGGAAACCTCCACACGGCGCTTTTAGCCATCGAGGTCAGAAAACCGGGCAGGCGAACCCGGGGATCAAAACGCCTCATTATTTCAATGAACTGTATTTATTCAGATAATTGTTGAACGTTGTGGTTACTTCCTTGCCCAATTCTGCTTGTTGTCCACGCGCACAAACCATTCCCATCTCTCTCATGAAATACAGAATCCGCTGAATTTCTTCGTCAACCGAAGCACGCATCGGGCGATTCAGCTTGAAGAAATAATCCAGTTGCTCTTCGTAATCGGTCATGATGGTTTTGATGATCTCTTTTCCACTTTCAGGCTTACCAGCTTTGAAATAGGTTTCGGCCATCATCATCGAGAAATAGTTGTAAGGAACTATTTTATGCGGAATCAACTCAACACCACGGTCGAGAACCTGGGTAGCCTTGTCGGGCTGACCTTCGGCAACCAACGTTTCGGCCAGGCGGTTGAAGGTGTTCCTGATGTTCATCATCATGCGGGCATTGTTTTCGTCGATGTAAACTTTCGGGTTGTTCATATTGCCCCATTTGAAGTTGTTCATCACGTTTTCGTACATCACTTTCGAATCAACTCTTCCAATATTCAGACCGCCATCGTTATTATTCTCAGTTTTAATCGGAACTAAACGATAAGCCAACCCTTCGAGCTGGAAATAATCCTGAAGGTTGAGGTATTTGTCGCGGCCAACGGTAATGGCAAAGTACAGCGGACGTTCCCAGTTGTTTGTGGCAATCATGTCGAGTACCATCAACTCATCTTTGGTAATATAATGTCTGCTGCCAAAGTCGATTTTCAGGGTATCAACAATCTTGTCGTAATCCTGCGGATTAACAGCTTTATTCCTGATCACAGCTTGCTTGTCAACCACCATGTAAAGTTTTTTCGAAGGAATGTATGCTGCACCTTCAGCCTGCTCAAGTTTAGTGCGTGGGTTATCATCTTTCACAAAATCGAGGGCTTGTTTCAGTTCAACCGAACCTTTCAAGCGTGGATCTTCCATCAGGTAAATCACATCGCGCTTGCCCTGAACATACGAATCGTGTTCGAATGAAATGGGTAGCGGAGCCGATTCGTAAGCTTTGCGTTTCATCTGATCGATGTACCAGTCAGTCTGGAAATAGCTAAGGTTACAAACGCGCATATCGCGGCGAACACCTTCAACTTCCTGGTTGTACCACAGCGGAAAAGTATCATTATCGCCATTGGTGAATATTACTGCATTCGGAGCACAGGTTTTCAGGTAATTGGCCCCAAAATCGCGACAGGTATAACGATTCGAACGATCGTGGTCGTCCCAGTTTTGAGCGCCCATAACTACCGGAACCAACAGAAGTGATAACCCTCCGGCGATACCTGCACTGGTTGTATCAGGCATATATTTTTTAAGCAATTCGTAGATTCCCAAAACGCCAATTCCGATCCAGATGGTAAACGCGTAGAACGATCCGGCATATGCATAATCGCGTTCGCGTGGCTGTAGCGGAGTTTGATTCAGATAAACCACAATGGCGAATCCGGTCATGAGAAACAGAAGGAAAACTGTCCAAAGATCCTTCTTTCCTTCAATTCCACGGTTGTACATGAAAACAATACCGATAATTCCGAGTATGAACGGCAACATATAATAGGCATTGTTCGCCTTGTTATTTTTAAATTCCTGCGGAAGTGTTTTCTGGTCGCCCAAGCGAATAGAATCAATAAAATTGATACCGGTAATCCAGTTTCCGTTGGTTATTTCGCCATTGCTCTGAATGTCGCTTTGCCTTCCGGAGAAGTTCCACATAAAATACCGGAAGTACATGTGATCAATCTGATATCTCAGGAAAAAAGTAAGGTTTTCGCCAAAGGTTGGCAGTTCTATGGTTTTAGCCTGCCCATCTTCGTCGGTAATCGAAACCTTACGTCCTTTGATGTTGGCCCACTGCTTATAGGCTTCGATGTGCTCGCTTTCGCGGCTGTACATTCGGGGGAAAATGGTACTCAGATTTGAATTGAAAACCGGTTTCTGGCGCATATCGGCAACCACATATTTTCCATTCTTCTGAATGTAATAAGGTTTGTCGTCAACATATTTATCGAGCGGCGTATTGTAATACTGCCCGTAAAGCAACGGACGATCGCCATATTGCTCGCGGTTAAGATAACCAAGCAGTGCAAATACGTTGTCAGGACTGTTCTGATCCATTGGAGGATTGGCTGACGAACGGATTACGATCATTGCAAACGACGAATAACCGATCAGGATAACAGTTACACCCAGCAAAATGGTATTCCAAAGCACTTTCTTCTTCCGGACGGTATAAAGTATGCCGTAAACAAGACCACCGATCAGCAGAAACGCATAAATAATTGCTCCTGAATTGTAAGGTAATCCAACGCCGTTTACAAACATCAGTTCGAACCACGAAGCTGCGGTTATAACCCCGGGAATAATTCCATACATCACAACTCCCAAAATCATGAGCGATGCGGCAAAACTGATCAGGATACCGTTGCGGGTTGCTTTGTATTTTCGGAAATAATAAACAAACACAATAGCCGGAATTGCCAGCAAATTCAAAAGGTGCACCCCGATGGAAAGCCCCATGAAATAAGCAATCAGGATAATCCAGCGGTTGGCATGAGGTTCATCGGCTTCGTTTTCCCATTTCAGGATGGCCCAAAAAACCAATGCGGTAAACAACGACGACGAAGCATAAACTTCACCTTCGACAGCCGAAAACCAGAATGTATCGGAGAAAGTATAAGATAAAGCTCCAACAACACCAGCTCCCAAAATAGCAATGGTTTGGCCCATGGTATATTCTTCGCCCTGTGGCTTGATTAACTTCTTTGCCAGGTGGGTAATGGTCCAGAAAAGGAATAATATAGTGAACGCGCTGGCTAAGGCCGACATCGAGTTGATCATGACAGCTGCATTCGACGGACTTCCGCCAAGAATGGTAAAAAATCGTCCCAGAATCATGAAAAACGGAGCACCTGGAGGATGGCCAACTTCAAGTTTATACGAAGTGGTTATAAACTCACCGCAATCCCAAAAACTTGCAGTTGGTTCAATGGTCAGCAAATAAGTTACAGCGGCAACCAGGAAAGTGAGCCAGCCTACAATGTTGTTCAGTTGTTTGAAATTTTTCATGAATTCATGAATTTGATTTTTATTTGACACCCGTCCGCCAGACCGGCAGCATTTGAACTAGTCTTAAATATTTTGCTCAATGTGCGCTAAAATTTTAATTGTCAACCCCGAAGGCTTCCATTTCAGGCACATTTTAACGGGTGCGAAGATAGCACATTCTTTCTGAATCAGGGTAAACCACTTTTGAAAATTACATACCAACAAGCACTATTAAAATTAATTAACAGTATTGGTTGCCCCTTTGTCTCCAGCCGTTGGGCTAAAACACTGCTTCAACAATTTTGCGGGTATTGTCCGAAACTCCGTAAGTATAAATGTGTAAACTCGGAACCTTATGTGCCACAAGGTCTTTCGATTGCTGAATGGCCCACTCGGTACCCACCACTTTGGCATCGTCGTCGGTTTTACAGTTGGCCAGTTCGGTGGCAAGTTCCTGCGGAATATCGATGCTGAAAAGCTTTGGTAAAACAGTCAATTGGTTTTTCAGGTTGATGGGTTTAATTCCGGGAATAATCGGAACCGTAATTCCGGCCGCACGGCAACGATCAACAAAATCGTAGTATTTCTGGTTGTCGAAAAACATCTGTGTAACAATGTAATCAGCACCGGCATCGACCTTCTGTTTCAGAAAATGCAAATCGATTTCAGGATTCGGCGATTCGAAATGTTTTTCAGGATAACCGGCCACCCCAATGCAAAAATCCATAGATGCAGAATTTTTCAGGTCGGCTTCCAGATATTTACCATTGCGTAAGTTGACAATTTGCTCAACCAACTGGTTGGCATTGGCATGTCCATTCGGGTCCGGACGGAAAACATGTTCTCCCTTGTTGCCGTCGCCACGCAAAGCCAGCACATTTTTAATGCCCATAAAATTCAGGTCAATCAATACATGCTCGGTTTCGCTTTTGGTAAATCCGCCACACAAAATATGCGGGATAACCGGAATTCCATATTTGTGCTGGATATTGGCCGCAATAGCAACCGTTCCGGGACGCTTGCGAACAATGCGTTTTTCGATATGGCCATTGGGTAATTCAACATACACCATCTCGTCGCGATGCGTGGTAATGTTGATGTATTTTGGGTTGAAATCAATCAGCGTCTCAATGGTGTTGTAAATTTTGCTGGCATCGTTTCCTTTGAGCGGGGGCAAAAGCTCGAACGAAAAAACAGTTTTGTCGCTTTGATTGATAATGTCAATTACTTTCATTTCAGGGGTATTTAAAGGTTCAAAAGTTGATCAGACTTTCTGAATTTGAACGAAATATTATTTAAAAATGTTTTCAATATTCTTCTGAGTCTTATTCATTTCACGTTTCAATTGGGTCTCAATTGAATTATTGAAATGAAAAATCATATCGAGTACAAACATAACAGCCAAACCCAAAATGAAAAATATAAGAGCCGTTTTTGTCACTTTATTCATGCGTTGTTAAATATTTGATCATATTTTCAGATGCAATATCGAACATTTAGCTTGAAATTCTAAAGTTTGTTCTTAGAATTTCAATGTAGTTGGTTGAAATATACCCTGAAATCCTAAAGTGTGACTTTAGATTTTCAAGGTAAAATGAATTATTTGTTAATGGTTATCGCCTTTCCCTTTTGTCCGTCAGCTAAAGCAGACGGCAAAGGATACGGAGCAACGCTCATCGAAAGAGCGAATATCCTTTGCCGTTCACTAAAGTGAACGGTCATTAGGTATTCTAAATCCCTTTATAATTCAGATTCGCCGGCATAAACTTTTCAATAACTTCCACGCTCACCCCCTTGCGGCGGGCGTAATCTTCAACTTGGTCTTTGCCAATTTTTTCCAGGCTGAAATATTTTGATTCGGGATGAACGAAAAACTCTCCACTAACCGAAGCTGTGGGTTGCATCATAAAGTGTTCAGTCAGTGACATGCCAATTTCATCGGCTTTCAGCATATTGAACAGGTTAGCCTTTTCGTGGTGTTCCGGACAAGCCGGATAACCAATGGCCGGTCGGATTCCCTGGTAATCAACGTGGAACATTTCTTCCAGCGAAAGATTTTCTTCTGGCACATATCCCCAGTATTCTTTACGAACCTGAAGATGCAACAACTCGGCAAAAGCTTCCGACAAGCGGTCGGCCAGCGATTCGAGTAGAATGGCGTTGTAATCATCGTGATCGTCGTGGAAATGCTTCATCCATTTTTCGATGCCCACGCCGCCGGTTACCGCGAACGCTCCAAAATAATCAGCGTTGCCGCTTTCAATTGGGGCGATAAAATCAGCAAGACAATAGTTTGGCGAACCCGGTTTTTTTGCTTCCTGCTGCCGGAGCTCATAAAAACGACCGGCTTCTTTTTTGCGGGTTTCGTCTTCGTAAACTACAATGTCGTCGCCATCGGCATTGGCTGGCCAGATACCGAAAACACCGTTAGCCTGAACCATCTTTTCGGCTTCCATCCGATCGAGCATCCGGTTGGCATCGGCATATAATTTGCGCGCTTCTTCGCCCTGAAGTTCGTCGTTCAGGATATCCGGAAATTTGCCTTTCAGCTCCCAAACAAAGAAAAAGAACGTCCAGTCAATGTATTTCCGGAGTTCCGAAATCGGGAAATCAATCAATTGTTTGACACCGATGAAATTCGGTTTGTAAATGGGCGTATTTTTCCAGTCTATTTTCAGTTTGTTAGCGCGGGCTTCTTCAATTGGTAAGTATTTTTTTGCCTTTTTTTGACCATGAAGTTCGCGCACTGCCTGATAGTCTTCACGAAGCTCTTTCAGGAATTCTTCGTTCCCTGAAACCAGGTTAGAAACCACGCCCACCGCGCGCGATGCGTCTTTGACATAGATCACCGGATTTTTATACTGCGGCGCAACTTTCACGGCCGTGTGTATTTTTGAAGTGGTTGCCCCGCCAATCAGCAGCGGAATATTCATACCACGGCGCTCCATTTCGGCAGCCGCTTCCACCATAATTTCGAGCGACGGCGTAATCAAGCCGCTTAGCCCAATAATATCCACCTTTTCCTGAATGGCTGTTTCCAGAATTTTTTCGGTCGGAACCATCACGCCCAAATCAATCACGCGATAGTTGTTGCAGCCCAAAACCACACCCACAATGTTTTTCCCGATGTCGTGCACATCGCCTTTCACCGTAGCCATCAGCACGGTTTTGCGGTTGTCGGTCGTGTCCAGTTTATCTTTATCAGCTTCAATATACGGCAGCAAATAGGCCACCGCTTTTTTCATCACGCGGGCCGATTTAATTACCTGCGGAAGAAACATTTTTCCGGCTCCAAACAAGTCGCCAACCACGTTCATGCCGTCCATCAGCGGACCTTCAATGATGTTCAGAACCGGCGAGTAATGTGGCAACGCTTCGGCCAGATCAATCTCAATAAAATCGGGCAACCCTTTAACCAGCGCATGTTCCAGCCGTTTTTCAACAGGAAGGTCGCGCCATTCATCTTTGCGCTCTTCTTTCGCATCCTGTGCTTTCAAAGTCAGCGAAAATTCGAGCAATTCTTCAGTGGCTTCCGGGTTCTTGTTCAGCACCAAATTCTCTACTTTCTCCAGAAAGTCTTTCGGAATTTCATCGTAAATCTGCAACATTCCCGGGTTCACAATGCCCATGTCGAGTCCGGCGCGGATGGCATGGAACAGGAAAACCGAGTGAATGGCCTCCCGAACCTGATCGTTTCCGCGGAAACTGAATGACACATTGCTGATCCCGCCGCTCGTTTTGGCGTGTTTCAAATGCTGTTTGATCCAGCGAACTGACTCAATAAAATCGACGGCATAATTGTTGTGTTCTTCGATTCCGGTGCCGATGGTCAGCACATTGGTGTCGAAAATAATGTCCTGCGGCGGAAAGTTAATTTCGTTGACCAAAATATTGTAGGCACGCTGGCAGATTTCGATGCGGCGCTCGAACGAGTCGGCCTGACCTTTTTCGTCGAAAGCCATCACAACAACTGCCGCACCATACAATTTCAGACGTTGCGCTTGTCGGCGGAAAACGTCTTCGCCTTCCTTCATGCTAATGGAATTCACAATGGCTTTGCCTTGCAAACATTTCAGCCCTTCCTCAATCACTTCCCATTTTGATGAGTCGATCATGATTGGAAGCCGCGCAATATCGGGTTCTCCCATCAGGAGGTTCAGAAAAGTGACCATTTCCTTTTTGGCATCGAGCATGGCATCGTCGAAGTTCACGTCGATCACCTGTGCTCCTTCGTCCACCTGGTTGCGGGCAATGGCCAGCGCTTCTTCGTATTTTTCTTCTCGAATCAGCCGGGCAAATTTGCGCGATCCGGCCACGTTGCAGCGTTCGCCAATGTTCATAAAATTTGTATCAGCAGTAATAACCACTGGTTCCAATCCGCTTAACTTCGTGTTTTTATCTTTTTTCTTCCGGTGGTGCGGCTCAGCTTGCTGAGCGATTTTGGCCAGTTCGCGAATGTGATCGGGCGTAGTACCGCAGCAACCGCCAATGATATTTACAAACTTATTATTCAGGAAATCGCCCACCTGATGTGCCATTTGTTCGGGTGTTTCGTCGTATTCGCCAAACTGGTTGGGCAACCCGGCATTGGGGTAAGCGCTGATGAAGAACGGCGCTTTTTTCGACAATTCTTCCAGATATGGGCGCAAATCGCGGGCACCCAGCGAGCAGTTTAAACCGATGGAAAGCAGGTCGATGTGCGAAACTGACGTCAAAAAAGCCTCGACGGTTTGGCCTGAAAGGGTACGTCCGCTGGCATCGGTAATTGTTCCTGAAACCATGACCGGAAGCCGCATGCCGCGTTCGTCCAGTTCTTCTTCAATGGCAAACAGCGCCGCTTTGGCGTTGAGCGTGTCGAAAATCGTCTCAACCAACAACAAATCAACACCGCCATCGAGCAAGCCTTTGATCTGTTCGCGGTACGAAGCCTTTACTTCGTCAAAAGTTACCGATCGGAAACCAGGATCGTTCACATCGGGCGACAACGACAAGGTTTTGTTCATCGGACCGATGGCTCCAGCCACATAGCGTGGTTTCTCCGGATTTTTAGCGGTAAACTCCTCAGCAATTTTAACAGCCAGTTGAGCAGATTGAAGGTTAAGCTGATATACCCATTCTTCCAAATGGTAATCGGCCTGAGAAATACTGGTTGAATTGAAGGTATTGGTTTCGATGATGTCGGCGCCTGCTTCCAGAAATTGCTCATGAATTTCGCGGATGACTTCCGGTTTGGTAATCGAAAGCAAATCGTTGTTGCCTTTCAAATCGTACTGAAAATCCGTAAAAATCGTTCCCCGAAAATCTTCTTCCGACAGTCGGTGTTTCTGAATCATGGTTCCCATGGCGCCGTCGAGTACCAATACCCGCGATTCGAGTTCGTGTTGTATATTTTTTTTCGTTGTCATCAATTTTACAAGATTTGCCACAAAGGCACTGAGACTCAAAGAAACACCAATAAGGAAAATTTACTTAGCGCCTTAGTGTCCTGGTGGCAATTTATTAACTCTACTTTAATAGTTTCATTTCAAATTGTCCGCGGATACCCATTTTATCGTGGCAAATAATCACTGCCGAAAGTATCTCCGGAAACTGCTCCGTTTGCTGCGTTACACGCTGAACATCTTCCGACGTCTTCACCAGGTTGCCAAATCCGGTGGCAAAAGCATCAGCTAAAGCCGTGTTTTTACAAACAATCATCACAGCATCCGCTTTTCCAAAACTTACCGATGGGCCAACTGTTCCGGCGGAAGTACAAATTCCCAGCGGTGACTCTGACGCCGGAATTTCAATGCCAATCTTTTCCGACAAAGGCGAATTTCCTGCATAAACCGACATCAGCAAATTTCGATTAATCTTTAGGAAAATATCACCACCATTCTCCACCACCAATTCCTGAATTTCAAATTGTTGCATCAAATGTCGCCCAACCATTTCTGAAAAAGCTCCGGCCACAGACGCCATCGGTCCCACTCCGGCTCGATTGGCAGCTTCAGCCATCCATCTAACAATCTCAGGCGCATTCGGTTCTACCCGGTGCGGTTCGAACGTCTTTCCAAAGACCGGATCATTCAGCAAATAAGCCTCCATTTCCGACCGCAACTCTTTAACTTTCAGGAGTGAAATTCCCATCATTTCTTCCCTGAAGGAAGGAGGATCAACCCCAATCCACAAGTCAGTTTCCTTGTAATTCACCCCGAACGATCGAAATCGTTGCTTTGAAAACTGGTTGCGATATGTGCGTTGCTCGATCATTTTTTTTACTTCGGTCTCCTGACTTCCGACTCCAGGCTTTTTATTCCCTAAAATCAATTTTAAACAAGTTCAGCGGACAAGCCGGAACGCACAATTCGCAAACAATACATTTTTCCGGATCGAACTGAAGTTCCCATTTTTCCGGATCCAGTTGCAAGGCTCCGGCGAAACACACAGCTGTGCAATTTCCGCAACTGATGCATCGCTCCTGATTCCAGGTAATTTTTTTGTTCAGCGGCTCGCAGCTCACCTGATTTTCCTGCAAATAAGCGATTCCGTTTTTCAGGTTGGTGGTTGTTCCTTCCAGTTCAAGCACCAAACTCCCGGTTTTCCCCGGCCAAACTTCAGCGCGAAGAATATTAATCCGAATATCGAAATCTTTTACCAAATGGTAGCTAAACGGCTGATCTCCACTTTGTGGTGGAAACTTCAGGACATATCTTTTTTTCTGCATTTTCATTATTCGTTTCCTCCCTTAATTTCTTTCAGTGATTTTAATGAGGTATTTGTTGGAAACATCTGAACCGGTTTGCTGATCTCAAATTCGCCAGACAGAATCGATTGTTTCAGGATTTCAGCAATTTTACGCGCTTTGCTCAGACTCGAAACCGGCGCCGTCCGAATCTTTTTCCCCTGAACTTCAATTTCTCCCGAACGCAATTCCGCATAAGTCACACGACCAAGGGCAGGGCTACCTTCTACTCCGTAATCACAAACCGTTGTTTCAATCTGCTCGTTCCTGATGGAGACATTTTTTGCGATGTCGGCATTCAGCACCGGAATTGGGATTCCGATCCCCACGAATAAACTCACGCCGTATTTTTCGTAATAAGCCGCCTGCAAAAATTCCGACGACATTTCTTTCAAATTGCCCATCACGGCAAGCGTAGCCGAATTACCTACCGGAACGCCGTGTTCGTTTTTCGGTTTCGAGGTGTTGAACTGCGTTCCCGGCCAAACCACAAAACCCTGTGCGCCACCCAGAAAAATGCGCGTTCCGATGCCAATGGTTTTCATTTCAGGATCATTAAGCAGCGGGCTCAGTTCGCCGGAAGTGGAATAGGTGGCATTGCGCATGTTTGGAAGCAAATTTCCCATGTAGGTGTATTTCATCTGCGAAGTGGAGTTCACGGCCACGGGATAATTCTGGTAGGCATTGCGCGGATTGAACAGAATCATTTCATTCACCGTTTCCTTGTTGATGATGGTTTTGATGTGTTTCCGCGGGTAGCAGTCGGTACCTTTGCCCCAGGCTTCCAGCTCAATGTCTTTGCCATCAACCAAATCCTGAATCACATGCGCGCCTCCATATTTCGGGTTTTCCGGATCGCAGGCAGTGGCGCCAATGTAAGTATCAACAGCAGCAAGGCCTTCGTAGGCAGGCACTCCATTCAATCGTATTTTTTCCATCCGGATGGGTGGATTGGCGTGTCCAAAATTGACAATAGCACCTGACGAACACATGGCTCCAAAAGTAGCCGTTGTCACGACATCCACTTTTTCGGCAATTTCTTCCGGAGAAGCTGTGAGCGCCATTTGTGAAACTTCTTCGGCGGTTAGCACCACGGCTTCGCCGCGCCGGATTTTCTCGTTAATTTCTTCGTATGTTTTTTGAATAGTCATAGTATGAATATGTATAGATTGCCTTTTCAACAGATCAGGCAATTTTGAATTTGTAAAATGGAAAGTTGAACAGGACGCACTTCAGCACATGCACATATTCGAAAAGTACATGAAACTCAGGAAGTAAAGATTGGTGTGTTTCTTCATTTTCTTGTTTAAATTATAATTCCGTTTCCGGCCGGGTATTGGCACCTTTTCTGCATGTAATCAGCTGGTTGCCAGAGTTTCGCTGAGCCCGATCTCTCCGCTCTTCTTTATAACCAAACAACCTGTTTTTGTGAGGATTATTTGATAATGAGGCAAAAGTAAGCCCAAAAAACCGATTTGGCAAACAAAACCTCATTATGAGTGGGGAGTTTTGGCAAAAGTTCATGTTTAAAGCACAAATTAAAATCTTCCAGACTAACTGTTGAATCATCAAATCGCATAATTTGGATTAAAATTGCGAATACAATCGCAAAATTTGGCTGATTTTTGCGATTTGCCCTATTTTAAATATTTGGAAAGTGGAATTTGGCAAAACTTATAAGTACACCTGCTTTCGTCAATAATTTTTACATTTGCAGCATAAAAAATCAAAAGTCATGATTCAGGAAATACAAATTTACAACACACTTACCCGCAAGAAAGAAGTTTTTGAACCGCTGGTTCCCGGCAAGGTTGGGTTGTACGTTTGTGGACCAACTGTTTATGGGCCGCCTCATTTGGGACATGCGCGTTCCGCAATCAGTTTCGATTTGGTGTTTCGTTTCCTGAAGCAGATTGGCTACAAAGTGCGTTATGTTCGTAACATCACCGACGTGGGCCATTTGGTTGCCGATGCCGACGAGGGCGAGGATAAAATTGCCCAACAGGCCAAACTCGACGAGCTGGAACCGATGGAAGTGGTGCAGAAATATACCAATATGTACCATGAAGCTATGGCGCTGCTCAATCTGGAATCGCCCAGCATTGAACCCCGCGCTTCAGGCCATATCATTGAACAGATCGAAGAAGTCAAAAAAATACTGAGTTCGGGATATGCATACGAAAGCAATGGCTCGGTTTATTTTGATGTGGAGAAATTTGCTTCTGAAAATGAATACGGAAAACTTTCGGGCCGGAAAATTGAAGACCTGATCAGCAATACCCGCACCTTGGATGGGCAGGACGAAAAACGCTCCGGACTGGATTTTGCCATCTGGAAAAAAGCGCAGCCCGAACATATCATGCGTTGGCCTTCGCCTTGGAGCGACGGTTTCCCCGGCTGGCACATGGAATGTACGGCCATGAGCTGCAAATACCTGGGCGAAACATTCGATATTCACGGCGGCGGCATGGACTTGACCTTTCCTCACCACGAAGCTGAAATGGCGCAGGCACAAGCTGCACACGGAAAACCTGCTGTTCGTTACTGGATGCACAACAACATGATTACCCTGAACGGTCAGAAAATGGGCAAATCGCTCGGAAACGCCATTTCGCTGGAGCAGTTTTTCAACGGCAATCATCCCCTGCTCGAAAAAGCCTACAGCCCAATGACCATCCGCTTTTTCATGTTGCAGGCGCATTACCGCAGCACACTCGATTTCTCGAACGAAGCGCTTCAGTCGTCAGAAAAAGGATTGGAACGTTTGATGAAAGCCGTTGCCAAAATCGAATCACTACCAGTTTCTGAAACCTCATCCGTAAATATTAGCGAATTATCAGCCAATTGCTTTGCCGCAATGGCCGACGATATGAACAGCCCGATTGCCATTGCCTACCTGTTCGAGGGTGTGAAAATCATCAATTCGATAGCTGACGGAAAATCGACAATTACTGCAACAGATCGTGAAGCATTGAAGTTGCTTTTCAACGCTTTTGTGTTCGACATCTTTGGTTTGAAAGCCGATACTCAGGCCGAAACCGGAAACAGCGAAGTGCTGAACGACGTGGTAGCGCTGCTCATGAAACTTCGTACAGAAGCCAAAGCCAACAAAGACTGGGCAACTTCTGACAAAATCCGAAACGAACTTGCCGCTATTGGCTTCGACATCAAAGACGGGAAAGACGGTGTTAGCTGGGAGCTGAAGAAGTAGGCAGTCGCAGGTTACAGTCTTAGGATTTTGAGGGTTGATGGTATATTAGTTACGCTTATTGATCAGGTTGACAATTACTTTTGTCATCGTTTCCTTTTCTTCCGTGCGACTTACGGCAATCATAAGCGTCAGCGCAACCAGCGCATTGTCTGCAATCCGTTTGTTGCCATAGCGATCGAACAATACTCCATTCTTCTCCAGAAAATATAAAAATAAAAATGCGGCAATTCGTTTATTCCCATCCGTAAACGAGTGGTTCTTTGTGATGAAGTAGAGTAGGTTAGCCGCTTTTTCCTCAATGCTGGGATACAAATCTTTCCCATTGAAAGTTTGATATATAGTAGCTATAGAACTTTGGAAAGATTCATCCTTTTCATGTCCGAACAATTCACTATTTCCGTAAATATCTTTAACTTTTCGTATTTGAAGCATGGCCTCTTCATAGCTTAGCTGATAAGTTTCTTTTCCTGAAGTTTCTGCAATCGCCAGATTCTGATAATCATACTGATCCAGAATATCCAATGCGTATGCGTAGTCTGAAATAATTTTCAACAATCCAGAACTCTCATCGCCCGTCAGTTCTTTATAACTCAATACATTCCCAAGTAGCTTAACCGATTCCTGAAGTTCGCGTAATTGTTCGTTCTGTTGCCTCAATCGTTGTTCGTTGATGGAATATCCTTTAATCAGGTAATCTTTTATAATACTGTTTGCCCATATTCGAAACTGAGTTCCTCGTTGACTTTTTACGCGGTATCCAATTGAGATGATTACATCAAGATTATAGTAATCAACTTGATAGGTTTTACCATCATTTGCAGTTGTTGCATTTTTTGCAACAACTGAAGTTTTAATTAATTCTCTTTCTTTAAAAACATTATTAATATGTCTGGAAATAACCGATTTATCGCGCTGAAAAAGTTCCGTCAACTGCATGAGGTTAAGCCAAACGGTATCTTGATCCAGCTTTACCTGAATTTCTGTTTTCCCATCTTCGGCTTTGTATATTTTAATTTCTGAATTGTTCATCCAAGCATAATTTCATTAAAAATACAATATTTTGTTGAAAGGAAATTTACCAAAACGAACAGGATTAATCCGATTTCAATCCAACTTATCGAAAAGATGGAAGCTTTTCCAACTATTGTAACATAGGTTACAAATTATTCTCTCAAATAGCCGTAACTTTATATTAAAAGTTGAAGATCAGTAGTAAAAACTGCCTTCAACAAGCTAATATAAGTTGTAAACCTATGAAATTCATCATTCATTTACTTCCGCCAAAAGCCTGGAGGTTTCCGGTTTTACTGCTCATCGGAATTCTCATTGGATTGTTTTGTTTCCTGTTTTACGTGAGCAAAGCGTATTCGTATTTATCCGATGACCCGAAAACCTGCGTCAACTGCCACATCATGGCGCCGCAGTATGCCACCTGGAACCACAGTTCGCACCGCCAATACACCAATTGCAACGAGTGCCACGTGCCGCACAACAACGTGTTTAACAAGTATTTTTTTAAGGCGAAGGACGGAATGCGCCATGCTTCGATGTTTGCACTCCGACTGGAACCGCAGGTTATTTTTATTCACGAGGCGGGACGAGATGTTGTGCATCAGAATTGCATCCGCTGCCATTCCAAATTACTTGAAGATCCAAAGCTGAGCGCTTCGGTTCGGGATTTACATGCTCAGCGCACCGACCGCGTTTGCTGGGAATGCCACCGCGAAGTTCCGCACGGACGGGTAAACAGCCTCAGCAGCACCCCGTTTGCGCGGGTTCCACTTCCAGAAAGTCCGGTTCCCGATTGGTTGAAAGAGGCCATGAAAGATTGATCACACTTCAATATATTCTGAAATAATAACTCATAAAATATACAACAAATGAAACCTATAACACAAATTATTGAGAAACGCCCCTGGATGGCCTGGTTGATTTTCCTGGTTACCATCGTCATCGTTTTTTTAGTCGGATTGCTAGCCTCGTCGGTTATTGAACGCCGTACCGAAGCTGTTTTTGTCAATGTGCCGAAGACTCAGATTTCGCAATTTGAACCCCGCAACGAAGTTTGGGGCGAAAATTTTCCGCGCGAATTTCAGTCGTATTACCAAACTGCCGATACTTCTTTTGTCAGCAAATACGATGGAAATAAGCCAATCGATATGCTGAAAGTTGACCCGAGACTGGTTGTTCTTTGGGCTGGTTATGCTTTTTCGAAAGACTACAATCAGGGTCGCGGACATTTTTATGCCATTGAAGACGTCAGGAACATTTTGCGCACCGGTGCACCTAAAGATGCGAACGACGGACCTCAACCTTCAACCTGCTGGACCTGTAAAAGCCCGGATGTTCCGCGCCTGATGCAGGAAAAAGGCGTCACTGAATTTTACAAAGGGAAATGGGCCCGTTTGGGATCAGAAGTGGTGAATCCGATTGGCTGTGCCGATTGCCACGATTCGAAAACGATGAATCTGCACATTTCGCGTCCGGGATTGATCGAAGCTTTTCAACGTCAGGGTAAAGACATTACCAAAGCCACCCACCAGGAAATGCGCACGCTGGTCTGTGCACAATGCCATATTGAATATTATTTCGACAAACACAAAGTGGAGGGAGCTAATTACCTGACTTTCCCTTGGGATAAAGGGATGAGTGCCGAAAATATTGAAAAATATTACGACGAAATCCAGTTCTCCGACTGGACACACGGCCTGAGCAAAGCGCCTATGCTGAAAGCCCAACATCCTGAGTACGAAACGTATTCGCTGGGAATCCATGCAGAGCGCGGCGTATCGTGTGCCGACTGCCACATGCCATACAAAAGCGAAGGCGGACAGAAATTCACTGATCACCACATTCAGTCGCCGCTGAATAATATTGCCAACTCGTGCCAGGTTTGTCACCGCGAAGAAGCAGCCAAACTGGTTCAGAATGTTTACGATCGTCAGGATAAAATTATTGAAAACCGCGACAAGTTGGAAGAAGAGTTGGTTCGCGCGCACATGGAAGCAAAGAAAGCCTGGGATTTGGGTGCTTCCGAAGCAGAGATGAAAGATATTTTGATGGGTATCCGTCACGCGCAATGGCGTTGGGATTTTGCTGCAGCCAGCCATGGAGCATCGTTCCATGCCCCGGTTGAAATTGGCCGGATCATTTCTTCAGGAATTGCTATTGTTGGCGAAACCCGCGTAAAACTGGCCCGCTTATTAGCCAGCAAAGGGTTCAATCAGGAAGTTCCTTATCCGGATATCGCCACCAAAGAAAAAGCCCAGGAATTTATTGGTCTGGACATGAAGAAGCTGCGCGAAGAAAAAGCAGAATTCAGGAAAAATGTGATTCCACAGTGGATTGAGGCCGCCAAAAAACGCGAAGCTGGTTATGGCAAAAAGGTGGAAATGTAAAAATCAAGGCAAAAGTTAAAAGTACAAAGTCAAAAAACTTGGACATGAAAAAGTTACTATTTATAGGAATTTGTAGTCTTCTTCTGGGGAGCCAGGCCAAAGCGCAATTCAGTTTTTCGGGCGAGTTGCGTCCGCGCGCTGAATACAGCCATGGCTACGCCACTTTGGCTGCTGAAGACCAGGATCCATCGCTGTTTACTTCGCAGCGTACCCGCCTTAATTTCGATTACAAAATGGAAGGATTGAAAGTTGGCGTTGTACTGCAGGATGTGCGTATCTGGGGGAACCAGGCGCAGCAGGTGAGCAATGAGGATTTTGCTACTTCGGTACATCAGGCGTGGGCCGAAATGAACCTCACAAAAACGCTGACATTAAAAGTAGGCCGTCAGGAATTGAACTACGACGACCAGCGCATTTTGGGAAGTGTTGGATGGGCTCAACAAGGCCGCTCGCACGATGTTGCCCTTTTTAAATATGCGAAGAAACTGAATGTTCATTTCGGGATTGCCCACCACGAAAATACCAACCGGAAAAACAATTTATACGACGGGCCGGATGCCTACAAAGATTTGCAATTCATTTGGATCAACCGGAAAACCGAAAAGTTTAACCTGAGTTTTTTGTTCCTGAATAACGGCAAGCCTGTGATGATTGGAAGCGAGCAGAAATCAAAATACAGCCAGACTTTCGGGACTCACGTGGAAGTTCCGGTTGACAAAGTAGCTTTTACCGGGCACTTGTATTTTCAGACTGGAGAAGATGGTACTAATTATTCGCTGAATGCCTATAATTTAATGGCAGAAGCAACTTATAAAGCATCAGAAAAAAGCCAGTTTTTGGTTGGATACGAAATTCTTTCGGGAACTGATTATAACCAGACCGAAAAGAACAGTTCGTTTACTCCGCTGTATGGCACCAACCACAAATTTAACGGATTTATGGATTATTTCTACGTAGGGAATCACCTGAACAGCGTGGGATTATCAGATGCTTACCTGAAATTTGTAGCTACGAAAAACAAAACCGTATTCAACGCCGATGTTCATTTTTTTGCCAGTGCTGCGAAAATCTCCGCTACTGCCGACAATTATTTGGGAACCGAACTGGACTTGACATTGACACAAACGCTCAATCCGGTGACTAAAATCGCATTTGGATACTCGCAGATGTTTGGAACCGAAAGCCTGCAAATCCTGAAAGATGGCTCAAAGAATGCTTTCAACAATTGGGCTTATGTGATGATTTCAGTAACTCCAAAGTTTTTATAAAAAGTAAATTAACCACAGAGAACACAGAGTTAGAAATCGTTTTTTCAAATTTAAGCTCTGCGATCTCTGTGGTTCTATTTTTCTGATTTATCTTATCCAATCTTCACCGAAGTCATGGTGAGTGAGCCCATCACCGGTTTGTCGTTGAAAAACGAGACTGGTTCGTTTTTATCCTTCAGAGCCAGTGTGTAAAGCAGCGGCAAATAATGATCGGGAGTCGGAATGGCCAGTTGAACTTCGCGCCCCAAATTGGAATAATTAATCAGCTCTTTGTGATTTCCTTCCTGAATCAACTGTTTGAATTTGTTGTTTGCGGTAATTGCCCAGTCGAAACCATATTCCGGTTCGTTCATTTTGTCCCAGGCTACCATCCGGAGATTATGAACCATATTTCCGCTACCAATAATCAGCACACCTTTATTACGGAGTGCGGCCAATTGCTTGCCCAACTCGTAATGATACTGCGGTCCCTGTGTGTAATCCAGACTGAATTCGATGATCGGGATATCGGCTTCGGGATAAATACGGCGAATGACGCTCCACGCACCGTGATCGAGTCCCCATTTTTCGTCTAGCCAAACCACGGTTTTTGTGATCGTTCGTTTGGTTTCGTGAGCCAGTTCGGGACTACCCGGAGCCGGATATTGCACGTCGTACAACGCTTTGGGGAAACCGCCAAAATCGTGAATCGTTTGTGGTTTCTGAACAGCAGTTACAAATGTTCCCTTCGTTTCCCAATGCGCTGAAACACACAGAATCGCTTTTGGTCGGGGAAGTGTTTTCCCGAGTTTTCGCCACCCTTCGACAAACTCATTTTCTTCGATAGCATTCATCGGACTACCGTGCCCGACAAATAAAACCGGCATTCGCGGTGTGTTTTCACCAAAATTCAGCAATTGATTTATTTCAGTTGATTTCATAGCTTTTACTGCAAAGGGTAACATAAATACTGATCCAAGAAAAGACCGGCGTTTCATAAGTCCTTATTAAAATCCTTTCAGAATGAAACAATCCTCAGCTGGTTTTTCCTATTGACGCAAATTCCACGATCAATCTGAGCGGTCGTATCTGCAACTATTCCACCGCAATCAAATAATGCTGTGTCCTGAAATATAGGGTGTTTCCCGAAATAGCCGGTGTTGCCATGCAAACATCTTTCAGCGGATTTTTTGCCAGTAATTTAAATTCGGGACCAGCCTGAACAACAAAGATATTTCCCTCTTCCGAACTGAAATACATTTTCCCGTCGGCAGCAATGCCCGAAGCCGAAAACGCTTCTTTCAGACTATCTTTATATTTCACTGCGCCGGTCAAAGCATCGCAACAGATAAGTTGCCCATTCACCTGAAGGTTATACAGAAGTCCGTTATAAATCAGAGGCGTTTGCATATATGCCCCGCCGCGCTTGATACTCCACGCAATGTATTGGTTTTTGGTGCTGTCGGGCGCCAGGGTGATGTCCCCAATGGCATCGGGCCGAACGGCAAAGATGGGCGAAAACTTGCCGTGCGCACTGTTCAGGTAAATCAGACTGTTGGCAATTACCGGAGTTGGAGCCGGTGCATCTCCCCCGTTGCTCAATCGCCATATTTCTTTACCCGAATCAAAATCGTAACCACAAATGTGATTGAACCCATTGGCAATAACCATCGTTTTTCCATTTCCGGAGTAAACAGCCGGTGTGCACCAGGTTGAAACTTCGTCTTCGCGCGAGGTTTTCCAAACTTCATTTCCTGTCGCCAAATCGAGAACTGTGATATACGGTTTTTGAGGAATATCGCACTGCAAAATAATTTTGTCCTTATAAATTATGGGTGAACTGGCATATCCCCATTCCACTCCGGGATCGGTATAAGGGCCGGGAGCCAGAATACCCATGTCTTTTTTCCAGACCAGATTACCTTTCAGGTCGTAGCAAAACAATCCTTCCGACCCGAAATGAACAACCAGATATTTGCCATCGGTTGCCGGAGTACAGTTAGCCTGCGATGCCTTGGTGTGCCGCTTCGATTTGGGAATTCCCTTATGTGCCAAGCGTTCCCAGAGAATCTTTCCTGAATTTTTGTCCAGACAATAAACCTTGAACTCATGAACAGCACTGTCATTGGCCTCGTCAATGTCGCCATATAAGCCAACTTTCAGCGATTCCTGATTGGCAGTGTTTACTGCGGTTGTTACAAACACAAAATTGTCCCAGATAACCGGGCAGGAATGGCCAAGTCCGGGGATCTGCGTTTTCCATTTGATGTGTTCTCCGGTGTCGATGTTCCAGTTGGTTGCGGTGCTTGCATTTTCAATAAAACCCTGGGCCATTGGACCGCGAAACGAAGGCCATTGCTGGTTGTAAGGTGTTTGTGCATAAAGCGAAGGCTGACAAAAAATCAGGAGGGCGATCAGCGAACTGATGCCGAAAGACAATATTCTCATAGACAAAAATTGGTTTTTCAAATAAAAAGTACAGAGCTATTCCACCGCAATCAAGTAATGCTGCGTCCTGATAAACAAGGTATTTCCCGAAATAGCGGGTGTGGCCATGCAAACATCTTTCATCGGATTTTTAGCCAGCAGTTTAAATTCGGGTCCGGCCTGAACGACAAAAACATTGCCATCCTCCGAGCTGAAATAAAGTTTTCCGTCGGCGGCAACGCCCGAAGCAGAGAACGGATCTTTGAGGCTATCCTTGTATTTCAATTCACCTGTCAGGGCGTCGAAACACATCAGTTGCCCATTCACCTGAAGGTTGTACAACAGTCCGTTATAAACCAGCGGAGTCTGCATATAGGCTCCCCCACGCTTGACACTCCAGGCAATAGACTGATTTTTGGTACTGTCCGGAGCAAGCGTAATATCGCCGGTTGCATTGGTACGAACAGCTAAAATGGGTGAGAATTTTCCATGTGCGCTATTCAGGTAAATCAGGTCGTTCGCAATAACCGGTGTCGGCGTTGGAATATCCCCGTTATCTGCAAGTCTCCAGATTTCCTTTCCTGTTTCAAAATCGTATCCGCCAGCGTGTTTAAATCCGTTGACTACAATCTGAGTTTTTCCATTCTTTTCAAAGACAGCCGGAGTTCCGTAGGTTTCCACTTCACCTTCACGTGATGTTTTCCAAATTTCATTTCCGGTTGCCAAATCGAGCGAAGTGATATACGGCGTTTTAGGAATATCGCACAACACAATGATCCGGTTTTTATAAATGATTGGCGAACTCGAATATCCCCATTCAATGCCGGGGGCCGCGAAAAATCCGGGATTAATCAGCCCCATGTCCTTTTTCCAAGCCAGGGTTCCTTTAAAATCGTAGCAAAACAGACCTTCCGATCCAAAATGAACAACCACATATTTACCATCGGTAGCAGCGGTGCAGTTAGCCTGCGATGCTTTGGTGTGTCGCTTCGATTTCGGGATTCCCTTATGTGCCAGGCGTTCCCAGAGAATCTTTCCGGAGTTTTTATCCAAACAATACACCTTGAATTCGTGGACAGCGCTGTCGTTGGCTTCGCCGATGTCGCCATATAAGCCGACTTTGAGCGATTCGGATTCAGAAGAATTAACCGCTGTTGTTACGAAAACAAAATTATCCCAAACGATGGGTGAAGAATGTCCAAGACCAGGAATCGGCGTTTTCCATTTGATATGTTCACCGGTTTCGATGTTCCAGGTGGTAGCAGGTTTTGAATTTTCGATGTAGCCAAGCCCCTACGGCCCGCGAAACGAAGGCCATTGCTGATTGTAAGGTGTTTGCGAATATCCGTTCAGGAAAAAAAGGCAAAAAAGAAACAGTAAGCCAGATGTCTTCATGATTTTTGGTTTTGTTTTCAGGAATAGTAAAGGAAACAGACCTAAAATTACGCCTTTTGGCTGTCATTCTTTCAATTGCCCGAAAATAAAACAGAGGATTACCGGTGTTCTTCCAGATTACGGAGAATGATTTCAATACGCCTGTCGGGAATGAGCCAGATTAATGCTACCAAAACGTACAATCCTCCTGAAATCCACTGACTGACGAAGTTCGAACCAATTGCCAGCGAATACAAAATGGGCGACATCTTGCCCTTAATATCATTTCCAATTGCCCGTGCAAGCAGCGAGTTTTCGCCTTGAGTGCGAATGATTTGGTTTTGCAGAATGAAATAGGCAATGGCTGCCATGAGTAAAACGATTCCGTAAACGGCCATCGGAACGGGCGCAAAGTGGTTTTCACCAATCCATCCGGTTGTAAAAGGTACCAGCGACAGCCAGAACAACAGGTGCAGGTTGGCCCACAAAATACCGCCAGTGACGTGTTTCACGGTGTGCATCATGTGGTGGTGATTGTTCCAGTAGATACCAATATAAATGAAACTCAGAATGTAACTGATCACTACCGGAATTAATGGTTTCAAAGCGGCAAAGTCGGTGCCGTGCGGCACTTTAATTTCCAAAACCATAATGGTGATAATGATGGCCAGAACGCCATCGCTGAAAGCCTCAAGTCGGGTACGGTTCATAACCTTCTGTATAAATGACGAATGCAGAACACCCGAACAATATTATTTGTTGCGTGACTGCAAATGAAAAGCATTTGAAATCGTCCGCTTCTTTTTAGCTTTGGAAATCCAGAACTAATCGGCATAAAACATAAAACTCATCAACACCGATACCCGATGCGATGCAATTACCTGATGTGCTTAATCAATTGGCCTGACCTTACAGGGAAAGCAGTTTGAGATGATGAGGGAGATATAAGATTAAAAGTAAGTTTTCACCGCAAATTCAAACTGGCTG
The DNA here is from genome assembly GCA_963678915.1 of Prolixibacteraceae bacterium. Classification (GTDB taxonomy): domain Bacteria; phylum Bacteroidota; class Bacteroidia; order Bacteroidales; family Prolixibacteraceae; genus Aquipluma. Next base: position 2,841,902 of record OY787458.1, on the reverse strand, counting down.
ATAAAGATCTTTTTAAAGGCGGCCAGATTATTTTGCTCATAAAATAACAGCATCGCTTTTTTGTACTCCACCGAGTCAATCGTCCGGAATGAAATTGGGCAATAGCCGTTATTCATAAGGATTGCATTGCTTACGATTCTTGCAGTTCGTTTGTTTCCATCGCCAAACGGCTGAATGTAAGAGATAAGCAACAATACAAGCAATGCTTTCTCAAATACATTATCCCTGTTGTTTACCATTTCACACAGATCAGTTAACGCTTCTCTGATCTGATACTCATTATCCAACGGTCTGTAATTTGTTCCTGAAATTCCAACTCTCCGTGTTCTGATATTTCGGTCGACTCCTAAATCTTTAATTAAAAGACTGTGAATATCTTCGATCGTTGATATGGTTAATGGAGTCAGGTAATCCGGATTAGCTATGATAAAATCCAATGCATCTTTGTGGTTGAGAAGCATAATTGCGTCATCCTTTGGCTTACCTTGTGCCGTCTCTTTATCTTTCAATAATCGTTCAGTTTCAAGCAACGAATACGTGTTTCCTTCAATTTGCGACGACTTCCAACTCAAATCAATGGCCAGGCGTTCCAATTCTTTCTTGTACTCTGCCTCTGAGAGTTCTGCAATGTTTTCCTGGTATTTCTTCTGAAGGGCTGCCAATTGCAGATGTTCTTCTGCCGTAAACAGTTCAACTTTGCTCAAAACATCTTTTATCAGCAATAAATTGAAGCTGTCTTTTATCTTGCGTTCATCAATTTCCTTTTCGAAATACAATTCAACATCAATGGGGTAAAGCAATTCGAAAGCCGGATCAATCATGTATTTTGTTCCACGACCTTTACCAATTGGCAAAACCAGGTTTTCCGAGATTAGTTTTGCCAGAATCCGCTTAACTGTGGCATATCCAACTTCGGATTTTAGGCCATCATGAATTTCTTTCGAGGAAAGTGAAGGGTTTGCCTTGATGAAATCAAGGATGTTTTTGCTCATATCGTTGCCCATTTTATACTTGTTATTAGTTTTGTGGCTCACAAATGTATCATTTAAAGCTCAAAACAAGGCAAAAATGAGCCACAAATTAACGAACAGTGAGCTTTAATTCATTTCTCCTGAAATTTTGTAGCTCAACAGCTGGGATTTTGTGGCTCAAAAAGGAGGAATAATGAGCTATAAAAGGGAGAATGGTGAGCTTTATTTACTTACAAATTTTCTCCCCTCCTTTTTGTATCTTGTTCCCGCAAACCTTTATTCAGCTATGAGTAACGAAAACAAACGGAAAACCTGGACTCAGCCGTGGTCGTACCGCGAAGGAACAATTGTTACAGCGGCTATCCTTTTGCTGGGATTTTTGATACAGGCAGCAAGTGGTGGCGTTGTGCTGCGAAGTGCAGGTTTTCCCTGGAACCTGATTGCCGGTCTTATTTTTCTGGCTTTCCTGATTACTGCATTTGTACTTTGGCAAAAGAATCCAATCATAAAATGGCTGGGTGGCGTTAAAGCTGCCTTACCCGCCATTCTGGGATTCACTTTCCTGGTTTTGCTCATGGGTTTCGTAAAACAGGACGTACAACCGCAATCGTCAATTTCCAAAATCTTCGGGTTGACGCACATCGTACACACCTGGCCGTTTATCCTGATCAATCTGTACCTGATGATTTTGCTGGGCGTGGTCACCTTGAAGCGGTTGACACCCTTCAGCCTGAAAAATGCAGGTTTCTTCCTGAACCATTTTGGATTGTTTTTAGTGCTGTTCTCAACAGCATTGGGAAGCAGCGATGTGCAGCGACTGACCATGAATTGCTACGAAAAACAACCCGAATGGCGTGCCGTTGATGCATCAGGAAAAACAGTTGAACTGCCTGTGTCCATTCAGCTGCTCAACTTTAACATCGATGAATTTAAACCTAAGGTAACCATTATAGATAACCAGACCGGACAAATTGTTGAGCAAAACAGAAAAGCCCAATACGAAGTGCTCGACCGAAATGCTTTCGATTTGTACAACTATCACCTCGACGTAGAGCAGTTTCTGGAAACTTCAGGAAAAGTGGGCGATGCATATTTTGCCGTGAATGAACCCGGAGCAGCGCCATCGGCCAAAGTAAAAGTGACTGATAAAAATGGAGGGAATGCGATTTCAGGATGGATTTGCGCTGGAAGCTACGTTCATCAGCCCGAAGCGCTGAAACTGAGCGAGCAATATTCGCTGGTCATGCTTCCGGCCGAACCTAAAAAGTTCAGTTCGGAATTGAGCATACAAACCAAAAGCGGTAAAAATATTACTACGACAATCGAAGTGAACCGTCCGTTTAAAATTGATGGCTGGACCATTTACCAATTGAGTTACGATACCCGGCTGGGTCGCTGGTCGAACCTGAGTGTGCTGGAGCTGGTGCGCGATCCGTGGCTGCCGGTGGTATATTTCGGCATTTTCCTGATGATGGGTGGAGCAGCATTTCTGTTTATTACCGGTAAACCTAAAAATGGAGGGACTGATCATGTGGCTTGAATTTCCGGTTTTTGCTTCGGTAGCCATCTGTTGCTGGCTGGGTGCTTCGGCGCTGTTTTTTACTTCAGGAAAGAAAGTAATGAATCAACTGGCGGCTGGATTATCGCTGGCCGGAACCATTGTTTTACTGGCTTTTGTTACCACACTTTGGATACACATTCAACGCCCGCCAATGCGCACCTTAGGCGAAACGCGACTGTGGTATGCCATTTTCCTTTCAGGAATCGGGCTTGTTTCGTACCTCCGCTGGAAATACAAATGGCTGGTAAGTTACAGCCTTGGGTTGGCCATGGTATTCCTGATCATCAATCTGCAACACCCCGAAACCTACGATAAAACATTGATGCCCGCACTGCAGAGTCCGTGGTTTATTCCGCACGTAATTGTATATATTTTTGCTTATGCCATGCTGGGAGCCTCGTCGGTAGTAGCTCTGCGCAACCTGTTTTTTGTGCCTTCGGAAAAAACCATCAAAGGGCCCATCCAGATGGCCGACAACCTGGTTTATCTCGGCTTTTCATTCCTGACTTTCGGGCTGCTTTTCGGAGCGCTGTGGGCGAAGGAAGCCTGGGGACATTACTGGACCTGGGACCCGAAGGAAACCTGGGCATTTATTACATGGATGTTTTATCTCGTGTATATTCATTATCGTTATCGCCACCCGTCGGAACACAAAAAAGCCATGGGTGTGCTTGCCATGGCTTTTCTGGTGCTGCTCATCTGCTGGTTCGGCGTGAATTATCTGCCGAGTGCACAGAACAGCGTGCACGTGTATTCTGAATAAATTACTCTACTTTTTCAGCGATAAAAACCATTTAATTGTTTCCAGTCCGGTTGGATAAACTCCTGTGGTGTGATCGGCATCAGGGAAAATCTTAAGGGTAATCTGTGAATCGGGAACACCGGCGGTTTTAAAGTCAAGCAATATCTTTTGGCTTACCCCAACCGGAATGTACTCGTCTTTTGCCCCATGGAAAAGTCTCATTGGGGTTGTGGCCTTCCATGCCGTAACACTGTTTGAAAGCAAAGTACTTTTCAATCCCGCAAATTTGGTATCGGTGGCAAAGCCCGTGCGGTATTCCGCCGTAAAAAGGTCGGCCATTTTAGTGGTAAGTTTCGAATTAATGGTGCCGCCGCTGTTTGTTCCGTCGAAAAGTCCGGGAATCAGGGTTGCATACGGCTCCTTAATCATATCGCTCAGCGGATTTGAAATCAACCCGATCGTTCGGTAGGCATTCAGCACATAAGCGATGAAAAACGGCATGGGATATTCGTCTTTTTCAACAATATACCTGTTCATGTATTCAATTGAATACGGACCGGCTCCGCACGAACTGGCAATCAGGTTAAACTCGCTTGAATAGTCTTTCTCGATCGATTTCTGGAGCTGCATCGTGGCCCATCCTCCCTGCGAGTATCCAAAAATGAAAAGGTCTTTGATGAATTTAGCCTGAACTTTATCGTCAGAAGTATATTCTTTGGTCGCCCGGAGTAAATCGAGAATACTTTGCGTGGTTGATTTTGCATCGAGATAAGGATGCGGAAGGCTGGCAGAAGCACCAAACCCAATGTAATCGGGAATGACTACAATAAATCCCATCGATGTAATGCTTTCGATGATGGCGAATAAATCGTCGTCAACTTTTTCGCTGGGTGCATCGGCATGAAGGGTATTCGTTCCGTTCTGGAAACTGATTACCGGAAAGTCGCCCGGCGATTTGGGCAGGCAAACCAGCCCTGAGGCCGAAATGTTTTTATCCCTGAAAACCGTTTTGTAGGTTAATTTCCTGACCTCAACATCGTACTTAATCAACGGGCTGAGTAATACCGCTTCAGGCGCAATTTTAACCATGTTGTCAACCGCATCCTGACGGGTGAACTCTACTTTTAGTTCGTTCGAAAGGTAGTTTTCGTAATTCTTCTCAAACGGGTCGTTGTTGTCTTTACACGAATTCAGGATTAATCCGGAAAAGACAAATAAAATGAGGTAAGTGTGGTGGAAAATAAATCGTTTCATGACTTTCAGTTTATATTTTAAAACCCAGTTCAGCCGCCGAATTCCGGAGAAAATCGCGGGTATGGTAATCCGGATCAACTATTGTATTGTTCCAGATCAGAATATCAAGGTCGATGTTTCGGGGACCAAACTTAGGCTGACTCCTATCGCGTCCCATCCGATCTTCCAGAGCTTTGAGGTAAACTGATAAACCGGTTAAACTCATTCCAGTTTTTATCCTCACCGCGCCGTTGGTGTAGTCAGCCTGCTCAGCTATTCCAATAGGCTTAGTACGAACCATTTGTGATACCTGAATAATTTGAACATCCGCTTCCAGAAGCCTTAGCATGGCCGGAATATTTTTATCGGCATCAATGTTCGAGCCAATTCCTATAATGCAATCGTTCATCTACTTTTAATACTTTTTAATTACCAAATGTAACCCACCAATCTCTACAGAATGACTTTTCCTTTCACCACCGGTCTATCTTTCAGCCTCCATTTCGAACGACACCGATTCGGCAAAGCGCAGAGCATGAGGCTTGTCAACTTCAACCCGGGCCCAGCTCACCCGCTCGTCGGTCATAATCAGATCGAGCACATTTTTTGTAAGCACCTCCAGCAGTTTAAACCGTTTCTCCTGAACCAAGGCTATAATTTGCTTGGTGATGGTTTTATAGTTGTAAATGCCGTTGGGTTCATCGGCCAACAAAGCTTCCTCCGGAATATCGGCTTCAATCTCGATGTTAATGACCACATCCTGCATATTTGCAATTTCCTCGGGATTAAACCCAATATAAGTACGTAACAACAAGTTCTTTACACGAATTAAAGCCATACTGCAATTTTGTTATTTATACGTTTGTTGCGCCTAAATTTTCACCTCCGTCGCAAAACAGGAGTTGACCGGTTAAATAGTCGTTCTCCAGAATATAATCCAGACTTTTCAGAATAGGATCTATGCCGCCCGGACGTTTCATCGGTATTTTTTCGGCCAGCTTCCATAAATAATCTTCTCCTTTTTCTTCAGGAGCAAGCGTTAACCCCGGTGCGATAGCATTTACCCTGATTCCCGGTCCAAATTCGAGAGCGGCCATTTTGGTCAATTCCCAGAGTGCTTTTTTTGAAAGTGAATAGGCTGCAAAATTTGATTTGTTATTAACAATCCGGGTATCTACAAAGTTGACAATATTTCCGGATTCGAAGGCCCGGGCAAAATCACGGCACAAAATAAACGGCGCCATGAAATTGACATTCATTTGTCGCTCAAGAAAATCGACCGATGTTTCACCCAGCCTGGCTGGTTCAAAAACTGAGGCATTGTTGATCAGTAAATCAATTGCGGAGAATTTTTGTATAACCTGATCCATAAGCTTTTCAACTTCGTCAGATCGGTTCAGATCGGCCTGAAACACTTCGAAATGCTGGCTGGGATAATTCCTGATCAGCTCATGGCAAAGCTGCCAGGCATCGTTGCCCGATGCATTGTAATGGATGGCAATGTTCCAGCCTTTTTGAGCCAGATGTTCGGTCATTGCCTTTCCAACCCGCTTTGCAGCACCGGTAATTAGCGCAGTTTTACTCATCATTGCTTATCTTCTTTCGTATTTCTTTGCCAGATTCTGGATAAAGGCGCTTCGCGACTGTGCCTTTTCTACCGGTTTCGGTTCCAATTGGTTTCGTTCTTCTTCGGCCATCTTTTCCGGAACACCATTGGAAAGAATATTCTCAATTATTGAAAGTTCAGCACTAGTAAATGTCCGGTTGCTGAGGGCGTCAACGTTGTCGTCGAGCTGTGCAAGCGAGCTTGCACCAATCAATACCGAAGTAACCCGCGGGTCTTTAAGCAACCATACCAAAGCCATCTGAGCCAGTGTTTGTCCTCTTTGCAGCGCAACATCATTTAGCCGTTTCACTTTTTCAATAGCAGGACCGACCTGTTCAGGTTTCAAAAATCCCCATGATTTGGCAGCGCGAGATCCTTCGGGAATGCCATTCAGGTATTTGTTGGTGAGTAGCCCTTGTGCCAGCGGCGAAAACGGAATACAACCAATTCCTTCCTTCTCCAGAAGATAAAGCAAACTGCCTTCAACCCAGCGCTCGAACATCGAGTATTTGGGCTGATGAATTAAGCAGGGAGTTCCCAGCTGTTTCAGAATTTTTACCGCCTCGGCAGCCATTGTTGCCGGATAATTCGATAATCCTACGTACAAAGCTTTTCCCTGCCGAACAGCCTGATCGAGAGCCATCATGGTTTCTTCGAGCGGCGTGTCAGGGTCGGGACGATGCGAATAAAAAATATCAACGTATTCCAACCCCATTCGCTTCAGGCTTTGGTCGAGGCTTGCCAGCAAATACTTGCGGCTTCCCCATTCGCCATAAGGTCCGGGCCACATCAGGTAGCCAGCTTTCGACGAAATAACCAGCTCGTCGCGGTACGGCGCCAAATCGAGCTTCATTATTTTACCAAAGTTCTCTTCAGCCGATCCGGGAGGCGGACCGTAATTGTTTGCCAGATCGAAATGAGTGATTCCCAAATCGAAAGCCCTGCGGCACATGGCACGTCCGTTTTCAAACACATCAACCCCACCGAAATTATGCCATAACCCAAGCGAAATAGCCGGAAGTTTCAATCCCCACTTTCCGCATTTGTTATAATACATTTCAGAATACCTGTCCTCATCAGCAATGTATTGCATATTTTTTGTTTTTAGGTTAGTATTATAATTATGAAACAGCAATTTAATAAAATCTATCTGTTCAATCGCCAGAATTGCCGAACTTTTTTAAGACTCGACGGTTCTTTCAGATAAAATATATTTAAATTCAGATTGATAGGAGTCTCAGTATGCATAACCCGACATAATATTTTAATTATGGCAACAAATAAGGAAAATCAGAAAACAAGCCCGATTTATGTTGTTTCAGGAGGGAAAGGGCTGGCCGGAAATAACATGGTTCAATCGCTGCTTGTTCAGTACCCCAACAACAATGTGCCCGTAATTATTGTCCCGAACATGACCGAGGAACACCAATTGATAAGCCTGGTAAAGAAGGTGAAGGATGAAAACGGGCTGATTACCCATACCATGGTAAACCGGCACCTACGCTATTTTTTAAACGATCTTTGCCGGGAAAAGGGAGTCAGGTGCATTGATTATATGGGCGAATTAGCTGATTACCTGGATGAAACGCTAAACATTCCTTCGCTTCAGTACCCTGGATTATACCGCGAAACAAACCAGGAATACTTCGACCGCATTGAAGCCATTGAATTTACCCTGAATCACGACGACGGCTTAAGTCCGACTAAGTTGCATAAAGCCGAGATAATTCTGACCGGAGTCTCGCGCTCTGGAAAAACCCCGCTGAGCGTTTATCTGGCTATGTATGGGTGGAAAGTAGCAAACATTCCCCTGGTTCATGGAATTGATCCTCCGAAGGAATTGTTTGAAGTAGATCCCAAAAGGGTTTTTGGACTGACTATCAGTCCGGGGCAACTTATTTCGCACCGGATGAAGCGGTTGATGAGCATTAACGACACAAAAAATACCAGCTATGTTGACGAACGCCTGGTTATGCAGGAAATACGCAACGCCAACTTCATCTTCGAGAAAGGGGGATTTACAGTGCTCAACGTATCGAATAAGCCGGTTGAAACTACCGCAAATGAGATTCTTACCCTGATGTCGAACCGGTTCGAATACCGCAAACGCAGGTTGGAATCACCTTATTCTGACGAAGTAAAAGACTGATTATTCAACAGTTACACTTTTAGCTAAATTCCTCGGTTGGTCAACATCGCAGCCTCTCATTACAGCAATGTAGTACGAGAATAATTGTAGCGGAACGATTGCCAGCAAAGGCGAAACGGCCGGATGCGATTTGGGAATCTCGAACAGATCGTTGACCATATTCTTCAGTCCATCGTCGCCTTCGGTTACCACTGCAATAATATTTCCTTTCCGCGCTTTTACTTCCTGAATGTTGCTGACGATTTTCTCGTAGTAATGATCTTTGGCGGCAACCACAATTACCGGAAGATTGTCGTCAACCAGTGCAATTGGTCCGTGTTTCATTTCGCCGGCAGCATAACCTTCGGCATGCATGTACGAAATCTCTTTCAACTTCAGAGCTCCCTCCAATGCAACGGGGAAAAGATAACCACGACCCAGATAAAGGGCATTAATGGCATCCTTGTATTTGGCAGCAACTTCTTTGATGTGCGGGTGCTTGACCAGTATCGATTTTAATTTTTCAGGAATAACCGCTATTTCCTTGATCAGATCGAGGTACAATCCGGTTGAAATCTGGCCCTTTTCCTTTGCCAGCTTCAGTGCCAGAAGCGTCAGAACGGTAACCTGTGCTGTGAATGCTTTGGTTGATGCCACGCCAATTTCAACACCGGCATGGGTGTACACACCTCCGTCGGTTTCGCGCGCAATACTTGAGCCTACCACATTGCAAATGCCGAGAATTGTTGCGCCACGCTCCTTTGCCATGCGCAAGGCAGCCAGTGTGTCGGCTGTTTCGCCACTCTGGCTGATGGCAATAACTACATCGTCGCTATTCAGGATTGGATTGCGGTAACGAAATTCCGAAGCATATTCCACCTCAACCGGAATGCGGGCATACTCTTCAATGAGGTATTCGCCTACCAGCGCGGCATGCCACGAGGTTCCGCAGCCAATAATTATAATTCGTTTTGCGCTCAGTATTTTGGGGAAAACATCCAACAGTCCGCCAAGCACTATTTCCGAGTGATCAGGCGTGATTCGGCCTCTGAACGTATCTTCAATGGTTTTTGGTTGCTCGAAGATTTCCTTCAGCATAAAATGCTCGAAATCTCCTTTTTCCAAATCGCCAATGGTCATGTCAACCTTGGTTATTTTAAACGCCACCGGATTGTTTTCGACAGTCTTCAGTGTGAGGCCATTTTTATTGATGATTGCCACATCGTGATCGTTCAGGTAGATCACACTGTCGGTATAATTAATGATCGGAGTAGCATCAGAAGCAATGAAATATTCGCCTTTGCCAATGCCAATAACCAGCGGACTTCCTTTGCGGGCGGCAATCAACTGATCTTTTTCGTTTCGGCAAATTACCACAATTCCGAAAGCGCCAACGACTTTCGAAAGTGCCAGCCTGACTGCAATTTCGGCAGTTACATCATCGGCATTCAGGTAAAAATATTCGATCAGGTTAACCAGAACTTCGGTATCGGTGTCCGATTGGAAAGTATATCCTTTTTTCTGAAGATCAGATTTTAGTTCGGCGTAATTCTCGATAATTCCGTTGTGTACCAACACGAAATCGCCATTCATCGAGGTGTGCGGATGCGCATTGCGGTCGTTGGGTTCGCCGTGCGTTGCCCAGCGTGTATGCCCGATTCCGATGCTTCCGCTGATGTCCTGTCCGGCAACGTGCTTTTCCAGATCGGCAACGCGGCCCTTGCACTTATAAACATTTAAATTGTCGCTATAGATGGCCAGTCCGGCCGAATCGTAACCACGATATTCAAGACGCTGAAGTCCCTGGATTAGAATTGGATAAACTTCTTTATCACCAATGTAACCAACAATTCCACACATAATAATCAGTTTTACGGACTTTGAACCAAGTGTAGTGCCCGACTGATGCTAAGATTCAGCAAAGCCAGATCATTCAAGACAGAAGAAATTATTCCTCTGCCTCAAACCGAAAAACACTTGTCTTCAAATCATTAATACTACTATTCTCTGTAAAACGGGGGACTATTTAACTTTCGAATAAACGATATCCAGCTTAATTCCTGTTTTACTGGTTGCCCCCTTCAAAACTATCCTGCGATACTCTGAACTGCGGAAAGCGGTTGACAAATAAAATCCATAGTTCCGGTATTTCTTCTTGTCAAGTCGTTTAGCGTTTAGAGCCTCGAGCATATGTTTTGCGATATTAAAACGATAGGTCTGATCTGTTTTATTGTAAGTACCACCGAAATACACTTGCGAAAAGGCAACATCGGAAGGAAGATAATCGTTCCCCAACGAGTCGATGGCTGTTAAAACCAGCTGTTCAGCCGGAATAAATTTGGCGGTATCGCTCAACGTCGGGTCAACTTTAAAAATCAACTCGGCTTTATTAATTGCCAGATTGGTGGAGTCGGCCCAGTTATCAAGATTTGGAATAAATATTTTGGTGCGTAATCCGCCTGTAGTCTGCAGATAAATTAAACTGTCCTGAACCTCGGTTTTATTGAGGTGATCAGCAAATGCCGTTTTTGAATAGTCGTGAGCAAAACGACTTACGCGGGCTGAATTCTCGTTGATACTATAGATGTAAACCAGCGAATCGGTTTTGTTGGTATGAAAATGAATGGCCATGTTTGAACCTGAAGCAACCGCGTTGACTTTCATAAGACCACCACCCTGATTCAAATCTCCAGCCTCGATGTATAACCCTTTAAAATATTTGATAAACTTATCGTTGTCCGACCAGGTAAGCGAATCGGCCGACATCAGTTTATTAAGCAATGTCTGGTTCAATTTGATCCGGATTTCCTGAACCGTTGTGTCTTTTGGATCTGCCTTGGTCGAACCATAATCAGTACTCAACGAATCGAGTTTAAACCTTGGCCTGTAATACTTTTCTCCAACCAATTCGCCTTTCGCCATATTTTTAAGGTCAACATCCTGATAATATTTTTGGTTGATATCAAGGTTTGAAGCCAGTTCGTAAACTTTCAGGTGCTGAGGGGTTAAGGTATCTCCATAAAGTTCTTTATACAAAAGAACCAAAACCAGTGAATCGATCTGAGGATTTTTTGAGACTGCTTTCAGCGAATCAGGATAAGAGCTTAAGCGGAACTGGCAGGCAAAATCAGTGGTTACTTTTCCGAAAGTCGGATCATTATAGGTTCCCAGCAGATTATATGTTGGCTCATCAGTACGCTGATTGCCATCCATCATGGTATAAGCATTTATGTTTTTCTCGGTGTATTTTCTTACCTGCACCAAATCGTCGGGAAGCAATAAATCTTTACCTATATCGCTGACATCGTTTGTACAACTCCAAAGTGTAATTATCATCCATGCAAACCCGATTACGAGTTTGTATTTTGTTGCGTTTTCTGTTTTCACTAATGACTTGTTTTTTTAAAAATGTTAAATCTGCAGCTTACAGCACTTTGTCGTAAAAGTCGTTATAAGCGTCAATATAGGTATGTTCGGGTTGGTAATCTAAAAATAATTTTTCCGACGACTGAATAAACTCTAAAATCTCAGTATTTATTTTCGGACTTCCCTGAATAACAGCATCAGAATACTGAATTGCCATTTTGCTCACGTTCACATAGCTGGGGTCGTCAACCAATTCGGTATCATCACTTTCAATGTTGTTCATTTTCAGTTTGTTTCTGAAATTCACATCGAGCGATTTCTTAAAATCGTCGTGATAAACCGAATAAACTACTTTTGAATTTACAAACAACGGATCGTCGTTATAAGCTTTCTTGATATAAAGCGGAACAAGTGATGTAAGCCAGCCCTGGCAATGAATCAGATCGGGAGCCCACCTAAGTTTGATTACTGTTTCGAGAACTCCGCGGGCAAAGAAAATGGCCCTTTCATCGTTATCGGCAAACTCATTTCCTTTAGCGTCTTTGAAAATATGTTTCCGCTGAAAATAATCTTCATTGTCAATAAAGTAAACCTGCATGCGCGCCGACTGGATGGAAGCTACCTTAATAATCAGGGGATGGTCGGTATCATCAATAATCAAATTCATCCCCGACAATCGTATTACCTCATGCAGCTGGTTCCGACGCTCATTTACACTACCATACCTTGGCATAAAAGTCCGGATTTCCTTTCCCCGCTCCTGAATACCTTGTGGAAGGTATCTGGCTTTTTTCGACATTTCTGTTTCAGGAAGATAGGGGGTAATTTCTGATGAAATAAATAAGACTTTCTTCTTTTCCATTTATATCGCCTAAGTTAATTGCGCAAAATTAGTAAAATATCGGCAATATTCAATTCCCGTGGTTTTCAGAGGTCTTAAAAAACCTTAAGATATACCCTCGATATGTTAAAGTTGTTGAATAAAGCTTCAGCATTTCGGCCAGAATCTGACGTTAATTTTCCACTTTTTTTGCCATCAGGCAGGCCTCTAACGTTAAGCTTTCCTTTTTTCGCTCCTGAAATACACATTACCTTGTTGAATTATTTATTTACTTTGCAAGCTCATTTTTACACCAAATGCAGGTAGTTAAACACATTACTGATCTTCAGACCCTACTGAACATCAAGAGAAAAGAAGGTTTAAAAATCGGATTTGTTCCCACCATGGGAGCATTGCATGAAGGACACCTTTCGCTGGTTGAAAAAGCCGGACAAGAAACTGATTTTGTTGTCGTCAGTATTTTTGTAAATCCCACACAGTTTAACGACAAAGGCGATCTGGAAAGATACCCGCGCGACCTGAACAAAGACGTTGCTCTGTTGACTCCAACTCCTTGTCAGCTTGTTTTTGCTCCTGAAGCCAATGAGATTTACCCTGAACCCGATACCCGGAAATTTAATTTCGGAACACTCGAACAGGTAATGGAAGGAAAATTCCGACCGGGGCACTTTAACGGTGTGGCACAGGTGGTTAGCCGTTTATTCGACATTGTAAAACCCGACAAAGCTTTTTTCGGACAAAAAGATTTTCAGCAGTTGGCAATCATCAACGAAATGGTCAGGAAATTAAATCTTTCGGTTGAAATTGTTCCCTGCCCCATCATTCGCGAAGCCGACGGACTGGCCATGAGTTCGCGCAACATGCTGCTCAGTGCCGAACAACGCAAAAATGCTGTGCATATATCGGCAACCCTGTTCGAAGCTAAAAACAAAACGGGCGAATTGTCCGTAGAAGAACTTTGCCAGTGGGTGATTAATCGCATAAACGAAAATGAATTTCTGAACACCGAGTACTTTGAGATTGTTAATGAAGTAACTCTTTTGCCGGTAAAAAGCTGGGACGAAGATTGCAATAAGGTTGGATGCATTGCCGTTCACTGCGGAAAAATAAGGCTTATTGATAACATTGAGTTCGGAGTTCGAAGTGCCTAAATTTTTGAGTTCCCAACTTAGGCACTTTAGCTTACTTTAGGCACTCCAAACTAGTAATTGAATAAATATACTTAGAAACTTAGTAAAATGATCATCGAAGTTTGTAAATCGAAAATACATAAAGTAACTGTTACTGAGGCTAATCTTCAGTACGTTGGAAGCATTACTATCGATCAGGATTTGATGGATGCCGCCAACCTTATTGAAAACGAAAAAGTTCAGGTGGTGAACATCAACAACGGCGAACGGTTGGAAACCTATGTGATTCGCGGAGAACGCGGCACCGGGGTAATTTGCCTGAATGGCCCAGCTGCCCGCAAAGTTGCTGTTGGCGATGTGGTCATCATCATGTCGTACGCCCAAATGGATTTTGAAGAAGCCAAAACCTTCAAGCCCTGGTTGGTTTTCCCCGATACCGAAACCAACAAACTGATTTAAGAATTATCATCAGAAGAAATAAAAAACCTCGTTGTCATTGCTGGCAGCGAGGTTTTGTTGTTTATGGATAGTTTTTAAACCGAAGCCTTTTTCAGGATAGACAATACGCGGTCGTTAACTTCACCAAACAGCGACATGCCCGAGGCTCCGTGTGCCAACGCTGTTTTAATTCCGGCTTCCAGCTCTTCGTCCGATTTAAAATCAGGAAGGAAAATTCCGGCGTACAGCGGAAACCTGCCACACAGAAAATGAATTCCTTCCTCAACAGCGTCGCCAATCCAACTTACCTGTTCTTTGTAAAATCCATGATAAATCATCGGGCAAACACCGTCCAAATTCCAGTTTGTCCAATCCTGACGCACGATGCGGCGTGCCACTTCAGGCGTTGGAAATACGGCAGCGGTAATTGCTTTTTTATGTGACTTTGCAACTTCGGCCAGGCTGTTTACAACGTTCGTAATCCGGTCGTACCGGTATTTGCGCCACGAAAGGCTTTGGTCAGGATGTTCCAGTTCGAGCGGATCGACTCCGTGTTCGGCTTTGTACTTTGCCCGGCAGGTCTCGCAATAACAGAAATCGTATTCAGGCAACTCGCGACTCTGATCAATCTTATAATTCTGCCACAAATTCACCGGAAGAATCACATCGCAATAGCGCACATAATCGAGATGTATTCCATCCACGTAATCTTTATCCAGAATATTTTTCACCTGGGTTTTCAGGTATTCCTGAACCTCAGGTTTTGAAGGACAGAGCCAGCGGTAATAATTCACATACGGCGGATTGGTGGCGCAAGATTTGCCATCGCGGCTCACAGCATACCATTCCGGATGTGCATCGAGCAATTCCTTTTCGCCACGGTTCATGGTCCACATCCAGCGGTGTGCTTCCAATCCGGCAGCTTTGGCCGCTCTGAAATGCTTTTCGCTGTCGGCTTCGAAAAACATTCCGCGAATTCCGGCATCAAAATATTTTTTAAACCGGATTTTCAAGGCCTGCTCCTCTTCCTTGTGATTCGGATTTTCCCAAACCCAGTGCTTTGGGCCTTTTAAATTTCCCGGAGGCGTCGGTTCGTTTCCGAAAGCCGAGCGAAAACCCATTAACCCAATTCCGCCAAGTACCGATGATTTGATAAAGTCTCTTTTATTCATTCGTGTAAAGTTGGTTGTTAAATAACGATTTCCAGCAGGCCGCTTTCGTCAATCGTGAAAGCCTGATCGTCGTCGGTTGTGAGTGTTACTTTAAACTGATCGCCCGAGGATGAAAGCTTGAGTTTGATTTTCTTTCCTGAATCCAGACTCAGTGTTTCAGGAACCTCAAGCTTCGACAAATCTGTTGCATATTGTTTGTGTTTTCCCCTGAAATCCATTTGTTTATAATAGACCAGCCAAAGTATCTTCTTGAGCTCTTCCTCTTCCGGCATTTGGAACTGCACTTTACCGGCATTGACCATGCTTTTTGAAAACTGGAGCATTCCCCACCGCTCCGGAACATGCATGTTAATCTCACCGGTGGCGTTCCACACCCAGTTGTTTTCACTCCGGAATTTTCCGGTAATATCGTCTTTTTTCTTCTGATATTTCCCGTCAACAATCTCCGTTTGCCACTCCACCCTCGAGAAGTCGATCTTCCAGATTTCGCCATCACCCGGAACCGGCGTTTCGATCGTTTCCGACTGAAGTGAACTGAATGGAATGGCCATTTCCACAGTCCATTTTTTATCCCGATCTGTCGGATCGTTGAGCGTTCCATCAACAGAAACTGCGCTTTTGAAACCCTGTGCATCCCAGGTCAGAAGCGGATCTCCGCCATTGCGGTATGGTTTGGGTAAAAATAAATCGAACAAGGTGTTGGCAGCGTTCACCTCAAACTCGAAATAGTTGTGCGAATCGCAATCGGGATCAATAAAAACTTCGAAATCATTCTCGTGGTACACAATCTGGTCGTGCTGCCGGTAATAAGCCCATACGTGGGGTTCTTCGAGTTCGGCCAGCAAATACAGACAATTCTTGTCCCAAAGCATTTTCACCCGCGTCGGATAAGTTGGCTGAGGCTTCGTTGGACCTTCAATATCCTGAAATAATTCGGTCCATACAGCATTCTCCCACGAGGTTTCAGTTGGTTTTCCATCAAGGATTATCGGATCAACAGTCTGGTAAACAACATAGCTGCGCGTGGGCAAAAACAGATGGCTGTAACCAGTCCATAAATTCTGAGCGTTAGCGATCTGTGGAAAGATCTGAAGACAAACAAAAAAGTAAAATAGCCTGAAATTCGTCATTTTGGTTGATGAATTATTAGGTTCGGCAGGTTAGCGTTGTACCGGCAAAATTAGGAATATTTTCACGGAAGTACAGCAATAATGCAGTTGGCAACCGATTTAAAATCCGGAATTATGATGGTTGGGAATTCAATGCTCGATCGAACCAACAAGATTTATTACTTTTACAGAAATACTTTTGAAGCATGACATTCACTGAAGTTATTCAAACCAAAATATTTACCGATGTGCAACATTTTCTGCCGGTGCTGAATCATTGGAAAAATGCCGGAGAGAAAGTTGTTTTTACCAACGGATGCTTCGATTTGGTGCACCGCGGACACATCGATTCGCTTTCGAAAGCTGCCGATTTGGGTGACCGGCTGATTGTTGGCCTTAATTCGGATGTTTCGGTAAAGCAACTTAAAGGCGAAAACCGCCCGCTTATCGATCAGCAATCGCGCGCCGTTTTGCTGGCATCGCTGCTTATGGTCGATGCCGTTGTTATTTTCGATGAAGAAACACCGTACAACATTATTCAGCAGGTTGTTCCCGATGTTTTGGTGAAAGGGACCGAGTACGAAGTTGAAGAAATTGCCGGTCACGATGTTGTTCTGGCTGCCGGCGGGAAAGTGGAACGCATCGGCCTCACAGAAGGATTTTCGACTTCGGGACTCATTCAAAAAATAAAAGATTCAAATTGAAAATTATGCCACAAAGGCACCAAGACGCAAAGGGAAATAATATTGTTGTGTCTTAGCGTCTTTGTGGCAAAACAACATTAGGATGGCTAAAGTAAAAACCAGTTTTTTCTGTCAGAATTGCGGTGCGCAATCGCCCAAATGGGTTGGACGGTGCAGTTCGTGCGGCGAGTGGAATACTTTCGTGGAAGAAATTATTGAACGCGAAAGTCCGAAATCGCTTGCCTTTTTAACCGGCACCGGCAATCAGCCCAAACTGTTACACGAAGTTTCGTCGGAAAACACCACCCGCATTGATACCTGCAACCAGGAACTCAACCGGGTGCTGGGTGGTGGATTGGTTCCCGGATCGATGGTTTTGATTGGCGGCGAACCCGGCATCGGCAAATCGACATTGGTTTTGCAGCTGGCACTCGACCTGAAAAATAAAAAGATTCTTTACGTTTCGGGCGAAGAAAGCATTCAGCAGATAAAAATACGGGCACACCGGCTTCAGAAAGAAAACCAGAACTGCTATTTCCTTAGCGAAACATCGCTCGAACATATTCTGGCACAAAGCAAGCAAGTTGCTCCTGATTTACTGATAATCGACTCCATTCAAACTGTTTCAACCGAATCAATCGAATCATCACCCGGATCGGTTGGGCAAATACGCGAATGCACCAATGGCATCCTGAAATACGCCAAGGAAAACAATGTTCCGGTTATCCTGATTGGCCATATCACCAAAGAAGGCTCGCTGGCCGGCCCTAAAGTACTCGAACACATTGTTGATACCGTGCTTCAGTTTGAAGGCGAAAACCAATACATGTACCGTATTTTGCGGGCTATTAAAAACCGTTTCGGATCGACTTCGGAACTTGGAATTTTCGAGATGGGGAATTCCGGTTTGCGTGAGGTTTCGAACCCTTCGGAATTGCTGATTAACCGGGCACACGAAGGCCTGAGCGGAACTGCCATTGCTGCGGCTGTCGAAGGAATCCGCCCGCTGCTCATCGAAATTCAGGCTTTGGTAAGCACAGCGGCTTATGGCACTCCACAACGCTCGTCAACCGGGTTCGATCTTCGCCGCCTGAACATGCTGCTGGCCGTACTCGAAAAACGTTGCGGCTTTAAGCTGGCCACCAAAGACGTTTTCCTGAACATTGCCGGTGGAATTAAAGTGGACGATCCGGCCATCGATCTGACGGTAATTA
Organism: Prolixibacteraceae bacterium; assembly: GCA_963678915.1. Classification (GTDB taxonomy): domain Bacteria; phylum Bacteroidota; class Bacteroidia; order Bacteroidales; family Prolixibacteraceae; genus Aquipluma. The sequence continues at coordinate 2,823,708 of OY787458.1, read as the reverse complement.
CGGCTATTCTGTCGTCGAACTTCGATTTGCCGATCAAGAAAAACGTATGTTTTGCCGGAGAAATAGGACTTTCAGGAGAAATACGCTCGGTGAACCGCCTGGAGCAACGCATTGCCGAAGCCGAGAAACTGGGTTTTGATGCGATTTTTATTCCCAAAGCCGGAAAAGGAATCAACCTTCAGAAATTCAAAATTGAGATTTTGCAGTTCGACCGCGTGGAAGGATTTTTCAGACAGGTATTTCAGAAAAAAAGCTGAGGCCCCTGACCATCAGCTTTTATTACAGTTACACGGTTTCAAACCTGGCAGAGGCGAAACCAGTGAAGCCAGGGATTTTGGCTCTTACCCCGAAAGCTTCTCGTTGCTGGCAGGTCTTCTGGCTCTCCCGGTTTTTGCCAACCTTCCCATCCCCGAAATTTGAGACAGTGGTTATTTTCGGCAAAACCTCCTTGCGGATAAAGGATTACAGCTGCGGGGACAGCTCCTGATTTGAACAGGATTCCCTCTTCGTTCCGAATAAACGGAAACCAACAACACAGCTGCAATGATACTAAGAAAAACCTCCGGACGGTGTATTCAGAAAGTTAATTAATTCGGAAGTTTTGACGACCTTCCGATTTGTAAATTATTCGAGCTAAATTTGAGCCAGAAAAAATGTCTAAAAGATGAAACATTTCATTGGAATCGTGCTGTTCGTGACCATGTTGTCGGGACTTTCATCCTGCTACAATACCTCTATTCCCAAACCCGAAAAGCTTATCAAAAAAGATAAATTCGTGAAAATGATGGTTGACATTTACCTTGTTCAGGGGATCGAACTTTCGCAACACAAGGACTCAACCATCCGAAAAATCACGCAGACTGACCTGTATTTCTCGGTCTTGAAAAAATACAACGAACCGGACACTGTGTTTATCCGCTCGCTCATTTACTATTCCAGCTTTCCGAAGGAATACGAGAAAATGCACGAAGAAATCATGAATCAGCTGAAAGAATCGGAACTTCAGTTCAAGCCAAAAGAAAAACTCGACGCCGAAAAGAAATGAAGAAAATGGCCGCCAATTACCTCATTTCGGAAACCGGAAAACTCCTGAAAAACGGAATATTGCTGGCTGAAGATAATGGTATGGCACTCGATTTTATTAATACCAATGGCGATTTGGACGAAATTGCCCAGCTCACATTTCACAACGGAATATTAATCGCCGGACAGACTTTTACCCGGATATATTCTGAAAATCAGGAGCCCTTTAACCCGGCAATTCCTGTAAAAGAACAGATCTCGCTTTACGAGCTGGTTGAACTGGCAAAGGAATATCAGCTTCAATCTCCTGAAAAATCGATTCCTGAAATTTGGAGCGAGCTAAATGCCGATTTATCACTGTCATTCAGGAAAGAATTTGTGGTGGGTATTTTTCTGATTATTGGCTGTGATTTACCTGGCCTGCACTTTACATCCAAAAGCCGGTTGAAGAAGATACTTTGAGCAGAGGGCATGGGGCATTCCTTTTTCTCAATGGCCAACGACTTTATGCTTTTACTTTTTACTTTTGCCCTTTCACTTTTTACCTGAAATCAGATGTCAACATTCCTTTTCGATCAAATCATATTTGGCCCCATAAAAAGCCGCCGGCTAGGCGTTTCGCTGGGTGTAAACCTGATGCCAACCGACAGCAAAGTATGCTCGTTCGACTGCATTTACTGCGAATGTGGCTGGACTCCCAAAAAGCGGGAACAAAAAGCACAGCTCCCTACCCGCGAAATGGTGAAGCAAAAAATGGAGGAGAAACTTACCGAAATGGTCGAAAACAACGAATTGCCCGATGTAATTACGTTTGCCGGAAACGGAGAGCCAACATTGCATCCTGAATTTGAAGGAATTATTGACGATACGAGTGAACTTCGCGATAAGCTGACCCCGAAAGCGCGGATTGCCGTATTGTCGAACGCCACCATGTTGCACAAGCCAGCCGTAGTTAGAGCACTGCTGAAAGTGGAAGACAACATCCAGAAACTCGATTCGGCGTTTGAAGAAACCGTCCGGAAAATTGATTGCCCGACAAGTCGTTTTAAGCTGAGCGATGTGGTCGAAAATCTGAAAGCTTTCGGCGGGAAAGTGATCATCCAGACTTTATTTCTTCGGGGTAACCACAAAGGCGAAGTCATCGACAACACCACCGAAGCCGAACTGTCGGCATGGCTCGAACTGGTAAAGGAAATCAAACCATCGCAGGTGATGATTTACACCATCGACCGCGACACGCCGGCTGCCGGACTCGAAAAAGTGAACCTTGACGAACTGAAACAAATTGCTTCGCGGGTTGAATCGCTAGGTATAAAAGTTCAGGTTTCGGGATAGAAAAACAGAGACGGGAGAAAGGAGCCAGGCAGCCATAAACCGGTTGTACGTTTCGCTGAATAGCGCTGTGCTTAGAACTTGAATGGTGCATTTACTGTGCAAAGTCAATGAAATTGCTAATCAAATTTTACTACTTTGCGCACTGAATTTTTAATCGCTGTTACATGTCGAAACTTCAGATTTTTAAGAAATACCCCCGCCTGTTCTGGATTGCCAACCTCATTGAACTATTCGAACGGTACGCATGGTATGGTTTTTATATGGGCTTTGGTCTTTTCCTCGTCGGATCAAAAGAAACCGGGGCAATGGGTTTTTCGCCTGTCGAAAAGGGAACCATTATGGGAACCGGCTCCATGCTGTTGTATTTCCTGCCCATCCTTACCGGCGCCATTGCCGATAAAATCGGTTACAAAAAAGTCTTGCTTTTATCATTCCTGATATATGCTTCCGGATTTTACATGATCCAGCATTTCAACAGTTTCGAGATGGTTTTTATCTCTTTCATCTGGATTTGCGTGGGTGGCGCCTTTTTTAAACCGATCATTTCGGCAACCATTTCAAAAACAACTACGGAAGAAACCTCCTCGATAGGCTTCGGAATTTTTTACATGATGGTAAATATCGGCGGTTTCATTGGCCCGTTTGTTGCCGGAATTGTGTTGGGCAAAGGCTGGAACCTGGTGTTTATGCTTTCGATAGTGGCCATAGTCCTGAACTTCCTGATTACCCTGCTCCTTTATAAAGAACCCAAAAGGGAAAAGGTTTCCGCTCCGTTGCTTCAATCCATTGTGCAGCCTTTCAAGAATATATACACCATGCTGATCAATTGGCGCTACACCATGTTCCTGTTGATTATGTCGATATTCTGGGCCGCTTTTAACCAATTGTATTATACCTTCCCGATTTTTGTTGAAGACTGGGTGAATACGGCCATGATTTACAATGGCATTCATTCCATTTTTCCATCGTTTGCCAGCCTGATCGGAACTTCGTCCGGAACAATTTCGGCCGTGACGATTAGCAGTATGGACTCGTTTTACATTATCGTTTTTCAAATAATGGTTTCGGCCTTCGTTATGCGCTTTAAGCCACTGAATGCTATGATGGGCGGTATTTTTGTCCTATCCATCGGGCTTTACCTGATGTTTGGGTACCAAAGTGGCTGGATCATTTTGTTTGGTATGCTTATTTTTGGGCTGGGAGAAATGAGCAGTTCACCCAAATTCACCGAATACGTTGGAAACATTGCTCCTGCCGATAAAAAAGCGTTGTATATGGGGTCGTCGTATTTGGCCATCGCGTTGGGACACCAGATTGCCGGATTCCTTTCCGGAGCACCTTACGAAAAAGTGGCCGACAAACTTTATCTCCTGAAAGAAGAAGTAATTAAGCGGGGACTCACCGTTCCTGAAATTGGCGAAAACTTTACCAAAACCGACTATTTCAATGAAGCTGCCCGCCAGATGAATATGACTCAGGAACAGGTGACACAACTGCTTTGGAATAACTATCATCCACAATCTATCTGGATTCTTTTCAGTTCCATTGCAATAGGTGCTGTAGTTCTCTTATTTTTGTATGATAAATTTATTCTTCCGAAGAAATCAAACAACAGTTAACCACCGTTTATGACAAACAAAATCCTTCTTTGGGTGCTGCTCTGCCTGGCCATTTCGACCACCGGAGCTCAGGAATTTCAGCGATTTGCCTCGATTTACAAAAATCTGGATGACACCAAAAAAGGAGAGTTGAATTTTCGGTTTGAAAGCCTGGGATTCTTCCAGAACAACGAATTTCTGGGAAAATTTGTCGATGGTTATACGCTGACCGGCGCGATGGTCCGCCCAAAACTAACTTACTCGCCGGTTGACGGCCTGTATGTGGAAGCCGGTGCGCACCTTATTAAATACAACGGGAAAGATCGGCTGGTCAATGCTGTTCCGTGGTTTTCGGCCAGGTATCGGTTCAACGAGCGGTTTTCGGTAGTTACCGGAAATCTCGATCAGAACAATCAGCACGGTTTATTGGAACAACTTTGGGAGCCCGAGCGCATGTACACCGACAAGCCCGAAGCCGGACTTCAGTTCATGTATTCCAGCGAAAAACTGAAAGCACAAACGTGGATTAGCTGGGAACAGTTTATCGAGAAAAACGATCCCTACCAGGAACATTTTACCTACGGACTTACCGCTGACGGCAAACTGTTTGAGAATTCGGCGCTGACAGTTAAATTCCCTGTTAATCTTTTGTTTTACCACAAAGGCGGCGAAATCAATATCAACCCGAATGGCGAACGTCCGCGTGTACAAACACACGCCAACGCACTTGCCGGATGGGAAATTGAAATGAATACCGGAACAACAGTGAAAACTGTAAATTTGAATGCCTACTGGCTGGGCTACAAAGCAATAACCAGCGATTCGAACACCCTGCCGTTTGAAAAAGGACATGCTTATCTGCTCGAAGCCAGTGCACATACCAAAAACTCGAAGATTTCGCTCAGTTACTGGAATGCTTTTCAGTTTATTGCACCCAAAGGCCGGTTGCTTTACCAATCGGTTTCCGATAGTGATCCAACATTTACCCAACCCGACCGATCGATGATTTCAGCTAAATATTACTGGCAAAAGAACATTGCTAAAGATGCACGGGTTGCCTTACAGGTAGAGGCTTTTCGCGATACTTCAACCGGTGATTTTTCGTACGGCTACGGATTTTTCCTGCTGATGAATTCGGATTTCTTAATCTCTTCGTTGAAATTTTAAGTGCAGGAAAAAGAAACACATTTTCAGTACAAAAAATCGTGATTGCAGGAATTAGCAGCAATCTTGCAGGAACAAAAATCATTTCTACAGATCAACACTACAAACCCACAGGAGCAAAAATCCTATTTGCAGAATATAAAAGAAAAGTCGCAGTCCGGAAAAGCCCGGACTGCGACGCAATTATCACAAATGAACATGTCAATATCCTGGTGGGGTGTGCATTATTCGGGAATGGGCTTGAATGCTAAGCCCGAAACTTGTTTGTATTGCGGACTGGTAGCGCCAAACAATGATTTGACATACATTTTAACCGCAGCCGCCGTATCAACCAGACCAGAGTCGGGTTTGTAAAGAATTTCGTTACGCGACAAACGGGCATTGCTTATTTGATTTTCAGTAGCCAATACGGCCGCGTTTGCTTCTTTTAATTTATTGTAATAGTTGGTCAGCGTGGTAACCTGCAAATCGGTTTCGTTGGGGGCGTATTGCGGAACCTCAGATAAAAGCTGAATGAGTTTGTCCAGGTTTTCCAGCCGGTTATCGAAGCTCATTTGCGATGAAGATATTTCTCTCCTTTCGATTCCTTCGGCTGTAAGTGCAGCCTTTTCTTCTTCGGTTAACTTTGGGGTGGCTCTTTTCCCCTGAATTTTGCGCACCAGCGATTGCGCTGCATCGTTAATCTGCCTGGTTGAACCGCTTGACCGAAGGGCATTGAGAATGCGGGTAGCCAGACTGCTCAACGGCTTAAAACCCTCGTTGCGGGCAGCAATTGCAATACTGTTACGGCCCGATGCGCTGTTAACCAAACTCAATGCATTTTTTGCGTTTTGGAACAGGGTTGATAGGGCGGCAAGGACAATCGACTGTCGCGATGGATTATAAACGCTCCCAAAACCCGTAATCACTGAAATTAAACTCTCAAAGTTGGCCACATTCTTCGCATGGCCTGTTTCCGAATTTTTTGCCATCGTTTAAAATTTAGCGGGTGAAATAAAATGTTTATAAAGTTGTGGATTGATAAAAGGAGGGATTCCATCTCTTTTATAGCGATGGAATCCCTTGCTGGTAACTTTTAATGGAATTCTATTGTACAACAAGCTTACCTTGTAAATACTCGTCTTTATATTTTACCCGAACGAAATAAATACCCGTTTTCCATCCCGTAGTACTTATCTTTTGCTCTTTCCCTTTTATCTTCGCTTTTTGTTCTTTGAGAACCTGCATCGGATCAAATATTTCTACTCCCCATTCGGCATTTTCATCAAAAACAACATCTGCAGAGGTTGGCTCAATGGATAATGTAGTTTCTCCGTTTGAAGGATTGGGCGACAAACTCATCGCAAAGTAACCTCCGCAATACCCGCTATACAAATAGTCTGTTTTTACATTTGTAAAAACTCCGCATCCGGTAGTAGCGCTAACTTCAACCCTTCCTCCGGGAGTTGAGCCAGTATAAACTGAAACCATATTACTCCAGGTGTAATTGATTGACCATGCTGATGGTACCGACCATGTGTAATTGGAGAGTGAACATCCAGAATTATTGTTCAGGTATATGTGGTAATGAGTATCTGGACACATATACGAAACCGGAGTCCCACCAGTATTATAAAGGCTATATGATAAATCTTCGGACAACGGCATATTAACACCGATATTTTTCGTGATTGAGAAGGTTTTATTTACAGGTGCATTAACGGTTAACGTTAGTTGTACCCAACCTTGCCCTGCAATAGAAGAACTTTTAGGAGTCACTGTAAAGTTCTTTGTCCCCTGCCCAGAAACCTGATTTAATAAGTTTGTGTCATATGTCCAACTAAAGGTACAATTGACGTAATCGGGGGCTGTAAATGTGGCATTACTGCCGCTACAAATGTATCGAGGACTATCATATACTTTGACCTTTTCGTAATATCTTTTTCCTCCAAGATATATTGAAGGAACATTATCTGGAGTATGAATAACTAAACATCCATAACCCCATTTTGATTTATATTCTGTTGATGAATATTTATCAGCAGAATGATCACCATCATAATAGTGTATATTTCTTGCATCATCATTTGATGAAACTTCAATAAAGCTTCCATCATTCCAATATTTTGATAGATTTGGAATGCCGTTATTATCCTCTTTATTTATCCATACTTTATTTGCACTCCCTTCTGAAAGATGCCATGCCCAACTATGACAATTGTATTCTGAAGTTGGATTTTCAACAATTAAAATATCCGAAAAGCTTTGGGCATAAGACAAAGCCGAATTATACTGTGATGATGTCAGTGGATCCCAAACAATTCCTTCAATCTGGCTTGACTGTGGAGTAGAAACATATTCAAAATGATTAAATGTTAGCCATTGCGCCTTCACCGTATTAATTGTCATTAAGACAAGTCCTAAACTTATAACTATCTGTTTTTTATTAAATCATCTGCGTTTTTTTCAATTAATTTGAAGATATTTTTAAAATCTTCATCATTTTCTGGTAATGCAGTTGTATTTACAAATCGTTCTAAATAATAACTTTTTTCAATCTCTAGAACAAATGGCTCATAATGAAAATAGATCATGCTTCTAGCCATCACTAAAGCCGTTGTGTTCATACCGTATATCCACGAATAATACTTATCATATTCAATTTTCTCTTTGTAGGTTACAAGAGACTTTCGAATTAATTCCAATAGTTCGTCAGATGAAAGTTGTCCAAGAAAATTTGGTTGAGAAAACATCATTTCAAACTCGGAATAGGAGTTTGCAAATTTTCCGGCATCGATTTGCGAATTTTCCACACAACAAGGATACATTGATAAATATCTAGCAAGGATACATTTCCCGGCATCGGACCTCTTTAGAAGCTCGCCAAAACAATTAAACATTGACATCTGTTTTTCTATTGCTTTCTGCAAGCCGCCACCAGGTAAATCAGAAAACATCAATTCGGCTAATAGGGGATGTGAAATGCACGTTTCTACTAATCCAGTTGTTGACATCACTTTTAACAAATGATCGGGGACCTGACATGCTTCAACTCTTTGATATCCGTCTAAAAGCAACTTCCATTCTGAACTACCAGACCGAATCGGATATATATAGGTGTCACTTGCAGTTGGAATAGAAACACAAATACAACCTATATCATCTTTTTCCTTTTTTTTACATGAAATCAAAAAAGTCATTACCAAAAGAAATATAAATCCAAGATTAATTTGTCGCATTTTGATATATAAATTCTAATATTGCCTTTTCTGTCGTAGTACCTGTTTTCAGAAAGTGTTCAATTTTCTTTTTATCATCGTCACTCTTATAGACAAGTTTTTGGTTTTTATTAGCAATCTTCCCTAAGATCAGAGCTGTCGAAGCTACACCAAAATTGTATCCATACTCATTAATCATCTTTTCTTTTTCTTTGAATATGTATTTGCTTCTGGAACTCAATTCACCCAATCCAGTTTGGGTTATATTTCTAAGGATATCATCATTTGCAAGAAGGAGTTCGATTTTAACAAAATCAAAAGTATAAAATCCTTTCCTTGTGGAATCCCAAACATTATTTATACCTGTTGGTTCCATCTTTTTATATAGCTCTATCAAAATATTGCCTGCATCTTTTCTTTTTACTAGTTCCTTGAAACCATTAAATTGATCAATCATTCTATTAAAGCTTGATTGCAAATAATTAGAAAAGAACAAATCAGGAAAAAGGGGATAGCTTAGACATAATTGGATAAGATTTTCAGTAGAAATATTTTTTAATGTTTCAGAAGGAATCTGACAGGCTTCAATCTTTTGATAGGTATTTTCAAATGCCTTCCATTCCTCACTGCCCGGTTTTACCGGGTAATCCCATGTTGCTTTTTCATTTTGTGCAAAAGAAAAAATTGGTACTGTAATTAAAAGTAATAGAATTAGTTTTTTCATGATTAGTGATTTTTAATTTTTGAATTTGATTTTAGTTCCCTCAAATAGAATCACTTAATCTATTGAGATAAACATTCGATGAGGTCGCAAAAATCTGATTTGCCATTTTTGAATTTACTGCGTTAAAGCACCTCAATGTTTTTATGGCAACATTCAAATCATTTATTTATTTTCACGGTCTGAATTCACCTTAGGTAGCGTCGTGCATACTACATAAAGCCGACCCCATTGAATGATGGAAAGACTCCAACTTTTGGCCGCACCGGTGGGTCGTAACCCGCGAAACTTCGAACCTCGGCAGGGAAATGTAACCCGGTGTGGCCTCTTAAACGAATTTATTGATTGACATTGCTTGCCTTGTTTGTAGTTTAACTTAACTAAAATAAGTCAATAGTTTGGAATAAAAAAATGAGTTTCGCCCCCCCCCTTTTTTACATACAGCTACAAATCAATGCAAATAAGCGCCTTACGTAATAATAACAAAATGTTTTTTATAACATACGACTAAAGGGTTACCTTATGGGATAAGGTAGAATTAATTCCTTCAAATAGATTTTAGCTACAAATAAAACCGCCACATTTTGTCGGCCCATTCTCCGGCATAGCCAATGCCAATCCGTTTTGAAGTTTTGAATTCAGCAACCGGATGAGCATCTTCTACCCAAAGGCGGGTTGAATTTATAAGATCTTCGCCGTAGAATGATTTATCGAGCTTCAACTCACGTCCTAAACGACCCGGGCCTGAGAACCCTTCAATGCCACGGATCAACACGGCTGAAGCATTTCCGTCCTCACCGGTAACCAAATTCAGCAACCAATACATGCCATAAATGAGGTAAACGTAAACTTTTCCGCCTTCCTGGAACATCACTTCGGTGCGTGGGGTGCGTCCTTTGCTGGCGTGGCAGGCCAAATCTTCTGATCCTCTGTAAGCCTCAACTTCGGTAATCCGGTATCGCCTGACGGTGCCGTCGTCGAACTGACGCACCAGCAATTTTCCCAACAATTCGGGAGCTACGTCCAACACATCGCGGATAAAAAAGTCGGTGGACAAACGGGAAGCCTTCCCCCGCCCCCCTCCGAAAGAGGGGGTGAAAGTACCGGTATTCGAAGGAATATTCTTTTTCATTGAATGCTAAATCCTTAATGATCCAAACAATCAGACTGTTCACAGGCCAAACTCCCTCCCTCTCGGGGAGGGTTGGGGTGGGGCTTCGTTTCCGGGTTCTCGTGTTTCGAACACAAATACAGCGGATAGAACAACGAGAAGAAGGTGATGGCATCGTGATTGTTCAGCGTATCTTCATTCAGAAATGAAAGGAAAACAATCAGGAGGAAAGTAAGCAGCAGAAAGCTGCGCGTTTTATGTTCTGCGAAAACAGGCGCTACCAAGGCAAAACAGATGTAACACATGCCTATCAGTCCAAAATCGATCCAGTAACTCAGAAACATGTTGTGCGAACGCTGCCGGTATTCCAGTTCCTGGAAAAATTTATTCTGATCATATTTTTCCTGATATGCCGGATAATAGCCACCGGTACCTTTGCCCAGCCAGAAATCCTCCCCGATTATTTTCAAGGCCATTTTGTAATATTCAAGCCGCTGCGAAACCGAATGTCCTGAAGGGTTTCCGCCCTTTTGATAAACATCCATTTCCCATATAATCTGGTACAGCCGCTTATAAAACGTGAAAGAGCTGGCAAACCGGTAATTGGTCATCCCATTTTCGATGTTACGGATGTCTTCGGCACTTAATTTTTCAACACCTTCGGCATCCTTCCGCAGCCCTTTTGAGGTGATGTACCTGAAAAGAACAAACTTATTATACCCGGAAGTCGAGGTACTGTCGTAGCCAATTTTACTGCGGTTATTCCATGCCTCGCGCAATTCGTCTTCGTTGATATACAAGTATGTATAATGGCCATTTTCGAGTTCCTTATTATTCAGGTCGTGCAGATACAAATTCCCTTTCATTGTCTTTTCCTGAAGTATGCCCGCCGGTATTGACTCGACGTGGTAAAACTGGTGTAAAACGACAACGGTGTAAGCAACAGGAATAACGCATCCGGAAAGCAGGATGATGAGCAATACCAACCGAACGGACAAGCGTTTAATCAGAAAGATATTCCGGAAAACCGCAGCGAGTAAAACTGCCAGAAATACAACCCATCCGGTTGCCGAGCGAAGTATAATCAGGAAAATGCCCAACCAGATAATTGTGAGCACCAGCAAGGAGTTTTCAAGCAAGCTCTTTCGCTCCTGATTCAGGAAATACCAGCCCAGCGCAAAAATGCTGATGTTAATGAGCAAGGCAAACCTGATGTGTGAAATAAAAAGTGACATTTCCCGCGGGTCCTGAATTTGTTTTCCGGAGAAGCCTAATAATACCCAGATACTGCAAAGGGAAGCGACTACTACCGCGCCCGAAAAAGCATAAATAATTCGTTTGACTTGTGTGTAGTTTAATTCGGCCGACGTTCCGATAACCAGCGGAAAAATAAATAAGGGTAATTGAATCTTGACATCGTGGACTCCCCACTCCCAGCTGCTGGTCCAAAATAAACCAAGCAAATACACTATGAATATGGAGATAAGCAGGATGATTCCCTTCTTTTCCTTTAAACGACGGAGCTTCGCAGGAAACTGGCCTTCGAGCAGCCAATTGAACAACAGCAATCCCGAAACTATGCTTGTAAGAGCTTTCGACAGTGGCAACCCAATTACCATTGCCACCAATAACCCAAGATAAATCTTCGAAAAAACCGGAGTATATTTTGCCGTAAAGCCCTTCATTCAGTTTTGTACAATAAAACTACAAATCTAAACGAAAAAACGAGGGAATCATTGCTCTAAACGAAAACAAAAAGGATTGATAAAAGGCAAACAACCGAAAGCAGCAATATCGATACAAAAGCCTTTCGCAGCTGATGCTCAACAATAAATTCAATGCCCTTTGTAGCCAGAAAAATAGGTGTAATTGCCGCAGCCACCAAAAGCATATTTGTTGCAAATTTATCCTTCCCGACAGCCATCAGGAAAAGACCGGAGATTACAAAAATGGCAAGAACAATTACCAAAAACATATTTATTCGTTCGATAGTTGATTTCATGACCAATACATTTAAAGATACAATTGACTTAGGGTGAAAAATCGTTTCAGAAGTGAAGTTAAGACAAACAAAACAGAGATTCGCTGAACAATAACAGAAAAAAAAGTGAAATGCACGATTTTAATGTCGAATGGTATGATTTGGCATATGAACGAACAATGCTTCCTCTTTGAAAATCTTTGTGTTAATTTTGAATTTCAATCAGACAAGTGTTTGCAAATTAAAAAAAAGAAAATACTTTTGCAGTCCCGAATATTGTCCGTACTTGTAGTTCTTGTAAACAATTGAAAATGTTGAGCGTGCAAAACTTACTAACAGTTCCGAGTTGATAAGTTTAAAAACTCTAAACAATTGTATTTTAATTAATTGCGAGTTTGGTATTTAATTTTTAAAAATAAGCAAGTGGATGCACTAAGTTACAAAACCGTTTCAGCCAATAGAGCTACGGTAACAAAAGAGTGGGTTCTTGTTGATGCAACCGATATGGTACTTGGTCGTTTGGCCAGCAAAGTAGCCAAAATACTCAGAGGCAAATACAAACCAAGTTACACTCCTCATGTTGATTGCGGTGATAACGTGATTATCATCAACGCAGAAAAAGTTCGTCTGACAGGTAATAAACTGAATGACAAAATCTATTTGAGCTACTCTGGTTATCCAGGAGGTCAGCGTGTTCAGACTCCATCAGAGTTGTTGGCTAAATATCCTGAAAGACTGATTGAAAAAGCAGTAAAAGGGATGTTACCAAAAAACCGTCTGGGAAGTAAAATTTACGGAAACCTGAAAGTGTATGTTGGATCAGAACACAAACAGGAAGCCCAGAATCCAAAATTAATTGATTTAAATACGATTAAATAGTAACTAATGGAAGTAGTAAACGCATTAGGTCGCAGGAAATCAGCCGTTGCCCGTGTTTATGTCAGTGAAGGCAAAGGTAAAATCACTATTAACAACAGAGATTTGAATGAGTATTTTACCACAGGTACCCTGCAGTATGTTGTTATGCAACCGTTGAATCTTTTAGGCGTTGCTGGTCAATACGACATCAAAGTAAACCTTGATGGTGGTGGTATTACCGGTCAGGCCGAAGCACTTCGTTTGGGTATCTCACGCGCATTGATCGAAATCAATCCTGAATCAAGAACCACATTGAAACATGCCGGATTTTTGACTCGTGATCCTCGTGAAGTTGAGCGTAAAAAACCAGGACAACCAGGTGCACGCAAACGGTTCCAGTTCTCGAAACGTTAATATTTTTAATACAAAAATACTCTGCTTTGGATCTAAATTGCTCCGACTCTTTGCTTTACAATTAGCAAAGACTACCTAGTAATTGCTTTTCAGGAGATTATTTTTAAAAAGTAAAAAGTAAAAAGATGCCAAGAACAAATTTTCAAGATTTATTGGAAGCAGGTGTTCACTTTGGACACCTTAGAAGGAAATGGAATCCAAACATGGCTCCGTACATTTTTATGGAGAAAAACGGAATCCACATCATCGACCTTCAAAAAACTATAGTTAAAATCGATGATGCTGCCAACGCCATCAAACAGATTGCAAAATCAGGCCGCAAAATCTTATTCGTTGCCACTAAAAAACAGGCAAAAGACATCGTTGCTGAATTGGTAGGCGGTGTTAACATGCCATATGTTACTGAACGCTGGCCCGGTGGTATGCTTACCAACTTCCCGACTATCCGGAAAGCTGTTAAGAAAATGATTTCGATCGACAAGATGACCAAAGACAGCAGCTGGGATGCTCTTTCGAAACGCGAAAAACTGCAGATCAGCCGTCAGCGTGCCAAACTCGAAAAAATGCTGGGAAGTATTTCCGACTTAACCCGCCTTCCTGCTGCACTTTTCATTGTTGACGTATTGAAAGAAAAAATCGCTGTTCGCGAAGCACAACGTCTTGGAATTCCGGTATTTGCAATGGTTGACACCAACTCTGATCCGGAAGGAATTGATTTTGTTATTCCTGCAAACGACGACGCTTCTCAGTCAATCAACCTGATCGTAAAAGTTATGGCTGACGCCATTCGCGAAGGACTATCGGAACGTAAAGTTGAGCGCGAAAAAGACGACGACGATAAAGAAGCAAAAGTAAAAGGTAAAAAAGCAAAAGTTGTTAGCGCAGGAGATGTAGAAGACATCGACGAAGATGAAGATCTTGACGATGAAGACGAAGATCTCGATGAAGAAATTGATGAGTAATCAATCGTTCAACAACGCATTAAAACAAAAACAATATGGAAATTAGTGCTGCAGATGTAATGAAGTTGCGTAAAGCAACTGGTGCAGGGATGATGGATTGTAAATCAGCTCTTGCTGAAGCTGAAGGCGATTTTAACCGTGCCGTTGATATTATCCGCGAAAAAGGTAAACTGGTTGCCAGCAAAAGAGCCGACCGCGAAGCTTCTGAAGGTGTTGTATTAGCTAAAGTTAATGCATCAAAAACCTCAGGTGCAGTTGTGGTATTGAACTGCGAAACAGACTTCGTTGCTAAAAACGAGAATTTCGTAGCTTTTGCTGAACGTATTCTCGATGCTGCTATTGCCAGCGAAGCTGCTGATTTGGATGCAGTTAAAGCGTTGGTTATTGATGGCCGCACCGTTGAAAACCACGTTATTGAACAAACCGGTGTTATCGGCGAAAAACTTGATTTACCATTCTATAGAAAACTCGACGCCGCTACTGTAGTTGCATACATTCACCCAGGAAACAAATTGTCAACTCTGGTTGGTTTCAATCAGGCAAATGTTGATGCCCAGGTTACCAAAGACGTAGCAATGCAAGTTGCTGCAATGAACCCTGTTGCTGTTGACCGTAGTGATGTTCCTGCTGAAGTAGTTGCCAAAGAGCTTGAAATTGCCAAGGAAAAATTCCGTCAGGAAGGAAAACCAGAAGCAATGCTTGATAAAATTTCTCAAGGTGCTTTGGAAAAATTCTATAAAGAAAGCACTCTGTTAAATCAGGCTTTCATTAAAGAAAGTAAACAGACTGTATCGGAATTCCTGAAAAGTCAGGATAAAGGATTAACCGTAACAGGTTTCTTCCGCTACAATCTTGCCGACTAGTAATAATCAGTACGATTATATCAAAAAGTCCTCTTTTTCAGGGGACTTTTTTTGTTTTGTACCGTTTACTTCAGGAAAAATACGACAAAAAAATAGCTCCACCCGACCAATGTCTGATGGAGCTATTTGCTTATTAGAGACTATTATTTAGATAACAAATCCATTGGGCAAAACAGCGCCCTTCTTGATAACAACAACGCCATCTTTCACCGAATAGTATTCATTGTTCGAATCGGGTAAATGCTTTCCGCCATTAACCCGAACATCGTTGCCTATATGCACATTTTTATCTACAATACAATTGTTCAGGTAGCAACGTTCGCCAATACCCATCACTTTTCCATTATTGTAGTTCATGTCTATTTCTCCAAGATTCTGATAATAGTCGTTCCCCATGATGTAAGAGTTTACAATGGTAGTTCCACGACCAATACGCGCCCTGATGCCGATTACTGAATGTTCTATCCGGCTGGCATTGATAATACAGCCATCAGAAACCAATGTGCGTTCCAGGGTTGTTCCTGAAATTTTTGACGGAGGTAACAAGCGCGCACGGGTATAAACAATTTTCGAATTATCAAACAAGTTGAATTTCGGGATCGCATCGGTTAAGCCAAGGTTTGCCTCGAAGAACGAATCAATGTTACCGATATCGGTCCAGTAGCCTTCGTACTGATAACTCAATACCTTGTGTGTTTTTATGGAAGCCGGTATAATTTCCTTACCAAAATCGGTTGTATCGTGGTTCTCCATAATTTTAACCAGCAAGTCGCGGTTAAACAGATAAATCCCCATCGACGCCAAATATATCTTGCCTTCGCGCTGACTTTCTTCACTTACCTGCGAAACCCATTCGGGCAACAACTCAGGTGCAGGTTTTTCAATAAATTCCTTGATAATATTCTTCGAATCAGTTTTCAGGATACCAAATTCTGGCGCTTCCTTTGCTACAACCGGAAGTGTGGCAATAGTGATATCAGCTTTATTTTTTGCATGTGCTTCAATCATTTCATTAAAGTCCATCTGGTACAGCTGATCGCCCGACAGAATCAAAGCATAATCAAACTGGTAACCTAAAAAGTGATGCATACACTGACGTACGGCATCGGCCGTTCCCTGGAACCAGTTTTTGTTATTGGGCGTTTGCTCTGCAGCCATAATATCAACGAACGAATCGCTAAACTGGCTGAAATGGTAAGTGTTTTTAATGTGCTGATTCAGCGAGGCTGAATTGAATTGGGTAAGCACAAAAATCCGTTTAATATCGGAATTTATACAATTGGAAATCGGAATATCAACAAGCCGATATTTCCCGGCAATAGGAACTGCAGGTTTCGACCTGTTTTCAGTCAGCGGGGACAGCCTGGAACCTTGTCCGCCTCCCAAGATTATTGCTAATGCTCTGTTCTTCATAATACTATATTTTAAGCGATTGATATAATCCAATGTAATCTTCTGCAGCCTTATTCCACGAATGATCGATCTGCATAATCTGTTTTCTTATCTTATTAAACGACCTCTTATTCTTAAAGAATGATTTTGCCCGGTGGATTGAATGCATTACATCCTGTGTATTGCACTGGTCGTGACAAATACCAAAACCACCATCGCCAATATCGGTAACCGTATCGCGCAAACCTCCGGTCCGTCTGACGATTGGAACTGTACCATAACGGAGAGCATATAACTGATTCAGCCCACATGGCTCAACACGCGAGGGCATCAGCAGAAAATCGGCCCCGGCATAAATCAGGTGCGACAACTTTTCGTTGTATCCAATGTACGAACAGTAGCTTCCGCCGAACTCTTTTTCCTGATGAAGTAATGCCTGCTCAATATCCGGTTCGCCCGATCCTAAAATAAGAATACTTTGCTCGTCGGGCCATGTTTTCATTACCTGATACACAACATCGGGCAAAACGTCAGCACCCTTCTCGCCCACCAGTCGCCCAATAAACGTGAACAATGGTTTCTCCGGATTTAATCCAAACTGCTTGCAAAGCGCTTCTTTATTCGCAGCTTTTCCTTCTGCCATCGTCTTAATATCGAAAGTCTGCTCCAGCATGGGGTCAGTTTCCGGATTCCACACAACAGCATCAATCCCATTCAGAATACCTACTGATTTGCCCCGTTCCTGACGCAATAAATCTTCCATTCCCTTCATCGAATGACTAATCTCATCAAGATAACTCGTTGAAACGGTAGTTACCCGCCATGCACATTTTATTGCTGATGCCAGAGGGTTAATCAGGTTATGCCATTCGACCAGACCATTAAAATAGGAGTGAAACGGCGGAAGAAAATAGAGCTTATCAAAGCCAAACTGTCCCTGATACTGACCATTATGAATAGTAAACACCGTTGGAACATGTTCGAATCGCCCATATTCGCGAACTTTCGACATCATGAAAGGAATAAAACCCGTATGCGAGTCGTGGCAATGAACAACATCAGGCAGAGCCTCGCGTTGGTTTAACCAGTTCATTGTGGCAATCTGGAAAGTAATAAACCGCTCGGTATCATCATTATACGAATAAATATTCGGACGGTCAAACAAACCTGGAATATCAATCATCCGCAGTTCAAACCCCAGATTATTTTCTGTAAGCTCCAAAACATGAAACTGATAACTCGAATGACCAAGTCGCGCATACCCGGTAAAGACAGTTCTGAATTCATTCTCGCTCCTGAATTTTCCGTGATAAAACGGCATAATTACCATAGCTGAATGACCCGCCAATGTTTGATATTTGGGCAAAGCGCCAACAACATCACCTAACCCTCCGGCTTTTGCCGCAGGATAACATTCTGCACTGATGTGTATTATATCCATAGTTGAAAACTTTTGGTCGTCTTAACGTCTTTGATAGACTCGTTTGATAAATTTAAAAAAAAATATCAATAACGATCGCTACAAGTTTTCAAACATGTCAAGGTTTTCAAACAAAATAAAACTGATTGTAAAAGAGATTGCAGGTACAAATTAAAATTCCGGAATTTACTTTATTTCTGTACCAAACAGGAAGGCAGCTCCTAAATCTTCGAGAGTGAAAACAAGAACTCCAGACCACCCTCTGGCTTATTTCTGACCGATATTTGTCCTTTGTGAAGCAACACTGCATTTTTTACAATGGCCAGACCAAGCCCAGTTCCTCCGGTTTCGCGCGAACGACCGTAATCAACCCTGTAAAAGCGCTCAAAAATGCGGGGCAGGTGCTCTTCCAAAATACCAACACCCGAATCGCTGTACTGGAAATAGTAAAACTTATCGTCTTCCAGATATTTCCGGATTGAAATGGTCGTATTATTACCCGCGTAATTAATCGAATTCTCAATCAGGTTCTGAAAGATTGAAAACAACAGCGATTCGTTGCCCTGAATAACAACGTCTTTCCCTACATCAACTTTGCAATCCATGTTTTTGGCCTCGAGCCTGTGCCTCAGATTTTCAACAACATCAAATATGACAGGTTTAAGCACGAGCGATTTAAACTCGAACAAACCTCCGGCATCCTCAATATTGTTGAGCAGCGAAATATCATTCAAGAGATCAGTAAGCCGCTCGGCCTGCGCAAATGCTTTTTCAACGAAATACATTTTCTTCTCTTCCGGAATATTCGGATTATTCAATATTGTTTCCAGATAGCCCTTTATCGACGCCAGCGGGGTTTTCAGTTCATGAGCTATGTTCGAGGTAAGTTGCTGCTTTAGCAACTTTTGCTTTTCAGGTTTAGTCACATCACTGATCAGCACTTCAAAACTGTGGTCAACAAAAATGATGCACCTGATGTGAAAGAATTTCTCGCCCTTTTCAATGATATATTCAATATGCGGGAGTTCTTTTATTGGAGTATTAAAATCGGTTTCACGGTATTGGTCAACAAACTCGAGTACTTTGCCAAATTCTGGAATGGTAAAAATATGCTCGGCCGAGATTGTTGACTTATCCGAAATCATATTTATAAACTGAATGAAATGACTGTTAGCCAGTATTTTATTCTTTTCAGGAGAGAAAATAGAGATTCCCTCTTTAAGTACATGCAAGTGTCCGTAAAGCTTTTCCTTTTCCTTGGTCAGCTCATCTTTGGCTTTTTTCAGGTTATCGTAAATCTGAATGATCTGCCGGCGGATTACTCCAAGTTCGTTATCCTGAAAATTACTGTCCATTTTCGAAATGTCTTCATTCTGTGCGGCTTTCAGGGCAAAGTCTTTCAGCTTGATAATGAAATCGCTTAACCGTCGCGTGGTGAAATAAAACAGAACCGACATCAGTACCAGAAGGAAAAATATAAACACCCAGAAGATTCGCTCCGTTTTCAGAAAATTGACAATGTCAACATTATACACAGCGGCAGTCCTGACGAAATAACTCTTACAATTCTTGGCGTAGTAATAATACTTCTGGTTGGTTGTGGTTGAAAGCCGGATGCTCGATCCTTTTCCCAGTTGAATTGCCTTTTGTACCTCAGGCCTTTGCAAATGGTTTTCCAGGTGAGCCACGTCGTCAACAAAGCTATCGTAAACCACCTTTCCCGACAGGTCGAGTACAGTAACGCGCGTATTGCTTATTGGCAGAAGGCTTTTTAAGGTATCGAGCGATTTGAAATCACCCGTTTCGAAAACCCGTTTGTGCTCGATGTAACGGTGCGTAACTTCCGAAATATTATCGAGTGTGTTCTCGAGCTGGCCTGTCCGGTAATTCCGTTCACGATCGTACTGGTAAACCAGCACCGCAATGCTGAATATCGAGAATACGATCAGAAAGTTGACCAATATTCGTTTCCGGAAGGTTTGTTTTACTACCACAGTTCAGAAGAGTTTAGTTATGAATGAATTTGACGGACACTGCCGGAAAGCTTAGTTCTCGAAGCAATATCCATACCCCGAGCGGCCTTTGATGCAATTGCCGTATGCGCCAATTTTTTTCCGCAGCCGGGCAATATTCACATCCACATTTCGCTCGGTAACAATTACATCATCGCTCCAAATGCGGTCCAGAATCTCTTGCCGGCTCAGGTATTTTCCTTTGCCCGAAATCAACATGTTCAGGATTTCGAATTCTTTGCGCGTAAGTAATATATTCTGATTATCAATGGTCAGCGATTTCCGGTTCAGGTCGAGTTCCATCGTATCGATGGTAATAACCTTGGGTTTCACTTCAATATTTTTTCCCCGGCGTAAAATAGCCCTGATGCGGGCAACCAGTTCCTTAATCGAAAATGGCTTGGTCATATAGTCATCGGCACCTACATTGAAGCCGGTAAGCATATCGTTTTCAGTTTCGCGGGCTGTCAGAAAAATAATCGGCACCGACAATCCCTGCTCTTTCCTGATTTTATCGGCCAGCTTAAAACCCGACATACCTCCCATCATTACGTCGAGCAGCAAAAGGTCAAATTGCTCCAAAGGTTTTGCAAGTGCTTCTTCGCCTGAATAAGCCACATCAATATCGAATCCTTCGCTGGCAAGGTTAAACTGAAGGATTTCACATAAGTCCCGTTCGTCGTCAACCACCAATAATTTATATTCCTGACTCATAATTAAGTGGTAAAATTTGTATTGATTTTAGCTGCGTTTGTGGCGAATATCTTTTCCTTCGTATGAATAAAACGATGCTTCGGCAATGTTGGCCGCATGATCGGCTATCCGCTCAACAGCAGCAGCTATTTCCTTAATGTTGATAAAGCTAATCAGTATATTTTTATCTTCAGCCAGAAGATTCGATCTTTCTGCCACTTTCTTCAGCATCTTGTGGTTAAATTCGTCAACAATTGTTTCTGATTTGATGGTCCACTTGGCCAATTCCATGTCCTGATTAATAAACGACAACATTGATCTTCTGGACATATCGACACTCAGGTTCATCATTTTCGACAGGAATGCTGAAAGGCTGGCGTACACCTCCTGGTTCTCAACTTTGCGCATGAGTTTAACGACACTGACGGCCAAATCACCAATGCGCTCCAAACTAATTGTAATACGGTAACAGGACATCAGCTGGCGCACCTGCGAAGCAACCGGCTGGTAAAGGGCAATAGCGTTGATCACATCTTCGCTCAGCTTAACCTCAAGTTTATTAATTTTAGCTTCGTTCTCTTTTAGCTCATCGTGCTGTTCATCGCTAAGGCGGAGTTCACCCGAAGCAATCAGTTTATCAACCACATCAAGCTGATTGAGAACCATATTGGCGAGTTTCTCATAATTTGAAAGTATGCTTTGAATTGCTTCTTCTTTTTTTTGTGGCATATCTGATTTTTTAGTTATTCGCCGGATTTTTTCAATTAACCTGATTTACCGAAACTCCTTCACTAAGATATAGAATTATCGACGATTAATGATGTGCCATCCGGCTTGCAATTTGATAGATTTTTGATGCTACAAAAATGATCGGATGTAATTAAAGACCTGTTACAAACTTGTTACAGCGCTGTTAATTTGTTACCCAATTATTAAAGAATTCTCATGCGAACAACCGCTACAGATTTTAACTTCAGTATTTTATAAATGAAAAACCCCGAAATCGTGATAGTTTTTTGTTGCAAAACGATAAAGAAACAAAACGATACTACTTTTTGCCCACAACTACAATTTGGTGAGCCAGCTGAAATCCGTAACGATCGAGTCGCTCTTTAAACAAGCTGAAAAGAGCAGCTTTTTCTTCGTATTCAGGAAACCCTTTAAGTTTCGACAGGTTATCGGAAAAATTGCCAATCCATTCTCCCAGCTTTTGAGGATCGGTTACCGGCGCTGCCATCCGGTTGAACGTAAAAGTAAGAACCGGCTCAATCCGGTTTTGTTTTATCGTCTCCAGTATCTCAGCCCGGGTTGAGGTTTCGCGATGGGTAACCCCAAATTTCCGATCGACATAACTCTTAAAATGGTGGAGCATTTTTTGGTTTTCCTGCGCCTCGTTCAGTCCGTCCGACGCAATCTCGGCAATGACCAGCCAACCTTCCTTTTTCACAACCCGCTTCATTTCGGCAAAGGTTTTCTCAGGACTTGCCAGGTGGTGCATGGCGTTCGATAAACAAACCACATCAAAACTTTCGTCTTCAAACTGAAGGCTTTCACCTTCCATCCGGACGAAATTAACTTTACACGAATAGTTTTTCTTCCGGGCTTCGGCTAAAGCTTCTTCACTCGGATCAACTCCTGTAAGCTCGGCAGTGTTTGGGAAAACTCCGGTTAACAGCTGGATGAAATCGCCTGCTCCGGTCCCGATATCAAGTACCTGGCTAATGGTTTTCCCTTCAAAAAAAGACGCTAATTTTTCCATAATCAAATTAATAATAGAAATGCTGAAATAGCAGTGATAACAATAACGAATCCGCGATACGTATGTTCAGGAATCACTTTTACAACTTTAAATCCGAGGAAAGCCCCCAGCGCAATGGCCGGCAGAGTTACCAGATCGATGGCCAGCGAACTGGCATTGATGTTATTCCACACGAACATTTGCAAAGGAAACTTCGAGAAATTGATGATCATGAAAAACCAGGCGCTGGTTCCGATAAAACTGTTCTTCGGAAGATGCATGGCCAACAAATAAATGGCAAAAACCGGACCGGCAACATTCCCGATCATGGTGGCAAATCCACCCAAAATTCCCATCGAAGCCGCAAACCACCATTTGTCAGGGAAAAGTTTAGTTCCCTTTCGCTTATCCTGCCAGAGCATCAGTCCGATACTTAAAAAAACGAGAATGGCAATCAGATCTTTAAACTGCTCGTCGTTGACCATTTTTCCCACCCACAGTGCAAGCAGCAGTCCAATAATCGCCCAGGGAATTACTTTTACCAGATGATTCCAGTTGGCATGCCGGCGGTAATAAGCAACACCAAAAAGATCGGCCATCATCAGGATGGGAAGCAGCACGCCGGTTGATTGTTTCGCGCCAAAAATAAATGCCAACGCCGGAACCACAATCATGGAAACTCCCGGAACACCCACTTTCGACATGCCAATCAGCATTCCGCAGATCATAATAATTATCCATTCGGTCGTGCTGATATGCAGCGAGGACAAGAGCTCCATCGGTTGTAGTTGAAGTTAAACCACAAAATTAAAGAAAGATTTCAGATCACATTGAATTTTCCTTGTCGAGTAAATCCAGTTGGGTGGTATCATATTCGCCAAACCATTTGCGAAGGTGCTCGCGGGCCTGTGCTTTGATTTCAGGAGTAACATAAACCGCCATTTGCCTGAGAATTAACACCAGTACGCCCAAATCATCAGTAAAACCAAGGAGCGGGGCAACATCAGGAATAAAGTCGATTGGCAGAATAAAATAGCCAAGTGCTGCCGATAAAATCAGCTTTGCCTTGAGCGGAACGTCGTCTGATTTCATCATGTATTGCAACAACAACGCGGGATACACCACTTTCATTCCGGCAACTTTCGAATACCGCTTCAGCTTATCCCAGAACGATGCATCGGAATAATGCGAACGGTACCGCGCCGACTTAAACTCGTCGGCAAACAGGTTGTAAAGATTAGCCCCGATTTGTATCGTCTTTATTTTTTTCATGTTACAGGTTGCGGGTTACGGAAACAGTCTTTGCTATTTTCAGCCTCCGGTTTCTCATTAATTCAGCCCAACATTTGTATAATCAACACGAAGATCACCATATTGTTTTTCTATCATGGTAAGCACCTCCTGAACAGCTTCGAGCGTTTCAGCCTGAAGCAAGCGAATGCGGTTTTCCCTGAAATTGGGCAAAGCCGGAAAGTACCGGGCAAAGTGCCGGCGCATCATCAGGATTCCGCTGCGCACATTGTCTTTCCATTCAATCGACATGTTGAGCTGGTCGCGCACATTCTGAACGACCTCTGCAACTGTTGGCGGAGGTAAAATTTCGCCGGTCAGCAAATAGTGTTTCACTTCTTTGAAAATCCACGGACGGCCAATTGATCCGCGACCGATCATCAAGGCATCTACCCCACTCTGGTCGAGGAACGCCTTTGCCTTTTCCGGACCGTTGATATCGCCATTCCCAATAATCGGGATTCGCATGCGAGGATTGTTTTTCACATCGGCAATCAGCGACCAGTCGGCCTCTCCGGTGTATAACATGCTGCGAGTTCGTCCATGAATAGCCAAAGCTGCAACGCCTGCATCCTGAAGGCGCTCGGCCACATCCACAATAATTTTACTGTCATGATCCCATCCCAAACGGGTTTTGGCAGTAACCGGAACATTGACGGCTTTCACAATGGCTTCGGTCATTCGCTGCATTTTGTCGGGTTCGAGCAACATGGCAGCACCAGCCCCATGCCGAATGATTTTCTTCATCGGGCAACCGTAATTAATATCGATAAAATCGGGCTGACATTCTTCGGCAACCTTGGCGGCCTCAACCATCGATTGGATGTCGTGCCCATAAATCTGGATAGCCACCGGGCGGTCGAAATCGAACAAAGTCATTTTCTGCTTGGTCTTCTGGATGTCGCGAATCAGTGCTTCCGACGACACAAACTCGGTGTACATCACGTCGGCACCATACTTCTTGCACATATACCGAAACGATTTGTACGTCACATCTTCCATTGGCGCCAAAAACAGCGGCATTTCCCCTAAATCAATAGTCCCTATCTTCACCGTGCATTATTTTATTGAAGTTGCAAAGTAAGCAACAAAGTCGCAAAGCAACAAAGTAGCTGAGAGTTAAAATACAGTATCAGAGCTTACAAGAGATCAGGTTTTGACGACGCAGAACTTTTCATTAAAATTCTCATTAGCTTTACGCAACTAAAACGATTGTCTTCGCGTCTTAATTCAACAAAACAGATTCAAAATGAAAGCACTTTTTCAAATCAAATATTTGCTCGTTTTTATTCTTCTTTCAGCCTTTGGATGCGAAGAAACGCTACTCGATCAGGGATTTACCATTGGCCGCGAAGCAAACTTTCAGGTTAACCAGCTTTATACTTCGGCCGATGGCCAATATACCCTGAAGATTACCGAGGTCAGCGATTCGCGCTGCCCCGAAGGTGTACAATGCATTTGGCAAGGTGAGGTAACTCTAAAAGGCGATTGGACCGCCAATGGGAACAAGTCGTCGTTCGAGGTCCATTCGGTTATGAGCGACATGAATAAGCTACCTGCCGGATATACCTTTCAGATTGTTGACGCCAAACCTTACCCGAAATACGGTACCGAGTCGAAGCCTGAAGATCTTATAGTTACCCTTCTGATTCAAAAGAAATAAGACTGATTCTACGCAGCCCGCTGAAAACAATTCGACTCCATCTCCGCTGATCAAAAAAATAATCTTAATTTTAAGTTTCGGTTTGGGATAATCAAAATACCTGGATTTATCCTGAATTTGCAGGATGTATTTCATTTTGCACCTGCTTAAACTGATATTTAAATTATTAAAAAACAGCAATATGAGAACAAGAAGAATGAATGAGGACGAAGAACCTGAATCAGAAGGAAAGAAACCAAACATACAGAAGAAAGTAGAGTTAAAATTTCTGGAACAACGCAAAATTTTCCTTTGGGGACAAGTTGACGACGATTCGGCGCAGGATATTGTAAGCAAATTGCTCTACCTCGAATCGGAAAAACCTGGTGAGAAAATCACTTTCTTCATCAACAGCCCCGGTGGAATTGTAACTTCCGGCTTATCGATTCTCGACACCATGAACCTGATTTCATCGCCGGTTTCAACCGTGTGCATGGGATTAGCTGCTTCGATGGGCTCGCTGTTGTTGTCGGCCGGAGAAAAAGGCCAGCGTTTCATTTATCCGCTGGGCGAAGTCATGATTCACCAACCCAGCATCGGCTATTTACAAGGCCGGGCCAGCGATCTGGAAATCCACGCCAAACAAATCCTGAAAACGAAAACCTTGTCGGCTGAAATACTTGCTAAAAACTGCAACCAGCCGCTTGAACAAATTTTAAAAGATTTTGAACGCGATTACTGGATGAATGCCCAGGAATCGGTTGAATACGGAATTGTGGATGGCGTTTATAAAATGTAATTACGAATTTTTACATAAATGAAAAGCGGTAAGCACTAAGTGTGTTT
This sequence comes from Prolixibacteraceae bacterium, assembly GCA_963678915.1. GTDB lineage: Bacteria > Bacteroidota > Bacteroidia > Bacteroidales > Prolixibacteraceae > Aquipluma. Next base: position 2,797,448 of record OY787458.1, on the reverse strand, counting down.
ACCGCTTTTTTTATATCATTCAATTTTATCCAAATCTATTTCAGCAACATTCTGGCAGTTCTGCGGCTTTTCTGTTCAATATAAATTTTCCTGCCTTCCGAAATCTGGGCAACCGATTCGGCATTGTAGTAGCGAATGGTGACCAAATCGAGGCCGGTATTGTATTTCACTTCAAATTTCTGCTGCAACTGGCCGATCAGATTTTCGATGCCTTGCTCCGGCTCGTCGAAAGCCAGCGACAAATCGACTGCCGATTGCTGCAAAAGTCCAACTTTCAGGCGGTATTTGGCGAATAAACTGAATACATCCGACACGCTGGTAATGCTGATAAACGAATAATCGTTTGGAGTGAGTGTAATCAGCGCCATGTTCTTTTTCATGATGATCACCGGAACCAATTCCAACGCATGTTCTACCGAATGAATGATTGTTCCTGGTTTTTCAGGCTCCAGAAACGATTTGACGAACAGTGGTATATTTTTGTTTTGAAGGGGTTTGATCGTTTTCGGGTGAATTACTTTTGCACCGGAATACGACAATTCAATAGCCTCTCTGTAAGATAATTCATCCAGTTTCTGGGTGTTGGCAAAAAAGTCAGGATCGGCATTCAGAATCCCCGGAACATTTTTCCAGATACTCACATCTTCGGCATCGAGCAAATTGGCCAGAATGGCAGCTGTGTAATCCGATCCTTCGCGGCCAAGTGTGGTCGTTTGGTTGGTTAATGTTCCGCCAATAAAGCCCTGGGTAATATATAAATCATCTGATTCGAACGTAAAAAGGCGTTTGGCCAGCCGCACCGAAAGCTCCCAGTTGATGTTTGCTTCGCGGAACTGATCGTCTGTTTTCAGGCAATTCCGAACATCAACCCAGCGGTTCTTCAAGCCAATTTTGTTGAAATACGAACTGATAATCTGCGTCGAAATCAGCTCTCCATAAGCCACAATCTGATCGTATTCGTAATCAAAATTCAGCGAGCGATCGCCCTTGATCCGGTTACTCAGTTGTGTAAAAAGTTTCTCCACTTCAGGAACCTCTGTAGGTTCGCCCCAAAGCTCGGCAACAATCCCTTCGTGATAATCCTTCACTTCCTGAAAAATGGTCCACACTTCCGGATCCTGATTGAAATATTTTCGGGCAACAATTTCCAACGCATTCGTGGTTTTTCCCATGGCCGAAATTACCAAAACCTTGTTGCCGGGGTACATATTCAGGATATTAACCGAGTTGCGAACGGCATTGGCCGAACTAACTGAAGCGCCTCCAAATTTGAAAACTTTCATGACTGTGATGGATTGATTTGACGGACAAAAATAGAAAAATGTGACAGTCAAAACAGAATCAAGGCAAAAGTTTAAAGTAAAAAGTAAAACTATGGATTGTAACGATTGTTACACTTTTAAAGCCGCATCGTTACTACATTTGTGACGAAACCATTGAACAATGACAAAAAACTCGATATTAAAGAAACTGCGGAAATTCCATAAATGGCCTGGAATAGTGATTACCTTGTTTGTAATCCTGTTCAGTTTCTCCGGAATTTTCATGAATCACCGCGAACTGATTTCGTCCATCGATATCAGCCGAAAAATTTTACCTGAAGAGTACAGTTATCAAAACTGGAATAAAGGCGCGGTTAAATCGGTATTCCAACTTAGTGGTGACTCCGCGCTGGTTTATGGTAACATCGGCATCTGGCTCAGCACCGATCATTTTCAGACGTTTCAGGATTGGAATACCGGATTTCCAAAGGGAATCGACAACCGAAAAATCAGTAAAATCCTGAAAACTCCCGACGGGAAACTCCTCGCCGGAACCTATTTCGGACTCTACCAGTATTCATCTCAGCAACAAAAATGGCTTAAAAAAGAACTTCCCGCTTCGGAAGAACGAATCACCGATTTAATCCTGAAACAGAACGAACTGCTTGTGCAGACCCGCTCATTTCTCCTGAAAAGTACAGATGGAAACTCCTTTCAAACTCTCACAATTCCCGCTCCTGAGGGATACGACGGCAAAGCCAGTTTATTCAAGACTTTGTGGCTTTTACATAGCGGAGAAATCTGGGGGCATATCGGGAAACTGATTGTTGATTTGTTTGGAATAGTCATACTTATCATTTCAATCACCGGGCTGCTCCACTTTCTTTTTCCGGGCTGGCTGAGACGTAGGCGCGAAAAGAAAAAAGACAATGCCAAACTGGTGTCGGCCCGAAATTTTAATCTAAAATGGCACAATCGGCTGGGCTGGATTTTCATTCCATTCCTGATTTTTGTAACCATCACCGGTATGTTTCTGCGTCCGCCTCTTTTGATTGCGATTGCCAGTTCGTCGGTTTCGCCCATTCCCGGAACAGCGCTGAGTTCGCCAAATCCGTGGTACGACAAGCTGCGCCGCGTTTTGTACGACGAACAGCAACACATTTTCCTGTTTTCGACCTACGACGGCATCTTTTTCACTGACGAAAACCTGAAAGAACCGATGCGACGCCTTCCGGCCGAACCACCAGTAAGCGTGATGGGCTGCAACGTGCTGGAGAAAAAGGGAGAAACCACTTACCTGGTTGGCTCATTCAATGGCCTGTTTTTGTGGAATCCGCTGAGCGGACAAGTTTTCGATTATTTGTCGGGAAATGCTTATGTAGCACCCGAAACAGTTGGCCCTCCGGTCTCAGATAATATGATCGACGGCTGGTTTGCCGATTCATCCGGAAAAGAATTTTATTTCGACTACAATCATGGAGTTTTGCCAATTCGACAGAACGAACGATTTGGTGAAATGAACAGCGAAATCATTCAGAAAAGCCCCATTTCACTGTGGAACCTTTCGCTCGAAATACACACCGGCCGTATCCTTGAGCCCATTTTGGGCATGTTCTACATCCTGTATGTACCATTGGCCGGTTTGTGTATCCTGATTGTCCTCATCAGCGGCTTTTTCATTTGGTGGATCGGGTATAGGAAAGCGAAACAACCACAAAGACGCGAAGGCACAAAGAACTGATTTATTGTTTTCTTCGTGCCTTGGGGCCTTTGTGGCAATAATATTTATTCGATACTTTTCAGAAATCCCGGCACTTTGCGATGTTTCGTGGCTTGCTCAAAAGCGTATGCCAGCTTAATCAAAGTGGGTTCGCTCCATGCTTTTCCGAAGAAGGTAATGCCCACAGGTAAACCGTGTACAAAACCTGCTGGAACGGTTATTGCCGGATAACCCGCAATTGCTGCAGCTTCTGAACTTCCGCCGCCAAAATGGTCACCGTTTACAAGGTCGATCGTCCACGATGGACCGTTGGTTGGGGCAATCAATGCATCCAATTGGTGTTCGTCCATTAATTTTTCGATGCCTTTTTGCGTCATTTCTTTCACTTTCGAAAGGGCTTCCTTGTACACCGGATCATCCAATCCTTTGGTTTTTTCGGCTTCTTCAAATATTTCCTGTCCAAACCATTTTAGCTCGGTGTCAGCATTCTTTTTATTGAATTCAATTAAATCGGCCAGTGATTGCACTTTCAGTCCGGTGCGGTTTTTCAGGTAAGTATTCAGGTCGGCTTTAAATTCAGAAATCAACACCTGCCACTCGAGTTTTCCCCATTCTTCGCGCTTTTCAAATTTCAGGTTTTCCACAAGTGTTGCGCCTGAATTTTTCATCGACAGAAAGACATCGGCCATCAGTTTTTCAACTTCCGTGTGAAAACCAAAGAAATCGGAAGCAATGCCAATCCGCGCATTTTTTAGTCCGTTAACATCGAGGGATTGAGTATAATCGAGACTCTTTTCGGCCAAAGCACCAAGTAAAACCGCGGCATCTGCCACCGAGCGGGCCATTGGCCCCGCAGTATCCTGGCTATGCGAAATCGGGATAATCCCGTCGCCATTCCACAATCCCAAAGTTGGTTTTATGCCCACAACACCGTTAATTCCCGATGGACAAACAATCGAACCATCGGTCTCAGTACCAATGCCAATGGCACAAAGGTTTGCCGAAACGGCTACTCCGGTTCCCGAACTGGAGCCACACGGACTGCGATCGGTGCTGTATGGATTTCGAACCTGTCCGCCTCTTCCACTCCATCCACTCGACGAACGTGTGGAACGGAAATTGGCCCATTCACTCAGGTTTGTTTTGCCCAGCAAAACGGCACCGGCCTCGCGCAGTTTTGAAACGATTACGGCGTCTTCTGGCGCCGCAGCACCTACCAGCGCCAGCGACCCGGCAGTGGTTTGCATTTTGTCACCAGTATCAATATTGTCTTTAATCAGTACCGGAATTCCATGCAATGGGCCACGAACTTTTCCTGATTTACGTTCGGCATCGAGTTGTCGTGCAATCTTAAGGGCATCCGGATTCACTTCGATTACCGATTTTAGTTGCGGCCCGTTCTTATCAACCCGCTCAATCCGGTCGAGGTATTTCTTCGTAATCTCTTCTGAAGTCATTGCCCCCGACTTCATTTTTTCCTGAAGTTGTGCAATAGTCACTTCATTCAACTCAAAAGTTGAATAATCTTCCGGAACTGAATTCTGAACTGGAGTCTGTACACAGGAATTAAGCGAAGATACGGCCAATGTTCCACCAGCCAAAGCAGCGGTTTTAAAGAAGTTTCGACGTTTCATAGGTTCTGGTAAAATGAATTGTCAATTTAAGAAAAAGTTATGGAATTCAACTAGTATAAAAAACAAGTCAAGGCCTCACTTGAGTAAAACCCTGACTATTATTGTTGCTCTTATTTCAGCTTTTTACCTATTCTGATACTGCTTTTCGTAATAGCTCTGGTAATCGCCGCTGGTCACGTTTTCCATCCATTCGGTGTTGGCCAGGTACCAGTCGATGGTTTTTTCCAGTCCTTCTTCAAACTGAAGGCTCGGCACCCAATTCAATTCCTTCTGAAGTTTGGTGGAGTCAATAGCGTAGCGCAAATCGTGCCCGGCGCGGTCTTTCACGTAAGTAATCAGCTTTTCTGATTCTCCGGCTTCGCGCCCCAATTTGCGATCCATGATGCGGCACATCACTTTAATGAGGTCAATGTTTGTCCATTCATTATGGCCACCAATGTTGTAGGTATCGCCATCTTTACCGTTGTGGTAAATCACATCAATCGCACGGGCATGATCTTCCACCCACAACCAGTCGCGAACGTTTTCGCCTTTGCCGTAAACCGGAAGCGCTTTGTTGTGCTTGATGTTGTTAATGAACAGCGGAATCAGCTTTTCAGGAAACTGGAATGAACCATAGTTATTCGAACAATTGGAAACCACTGCTGGCAAGCCAAAGGTATCGTGATAAGCACGCACAAAATGGTCGGAACTGGCTTTTGAGGCCGAATAGGGACTGTGAGGATCGTAGCCGGTTTCTTCGGTAAACATGCCTTCATTTCCCAGGCTACCGTAAACTTCGTCGGTTGAAATATGGTAAAAACGTTTGCCTTCAGAATTGTCTTTCCAGATATGGCGGGCAGCATTCAACAGATTGACCGTTCCAATCACATTGGTAAATACAAATTCGGTTGGGTTACTGATTGAACGATCAACATGTGACTCGGCAGCCAAATGAATTACTCCGTCGAATTGCCTTTCGACAAACAGCTTCAGGATAAACTCTGCATCAACAATGTCGCCCTTCACGAATTCGTAATTGGGTTTGTTCTCGATGTCAGTCAGATTGGCCAGGTTTCCGGCATAAGTGAGCTTGTCGAGGTTAACAATTTTATATCCAGGGTATTTAGTAACAAAAAGACGCACAACGTGCGAGCCAATAAAACCGGCGCCACCGGTAATCAGGATAGTTTTCATCTTCTATAATTTTCAATAAAAATCAAAAATAAGCAAATCTGCAGAAACAAAAGATTAAAACCAGAAAATGACCCCGATATTGTTTTCGATACAAATAAAAACAGCCTTGCAAAAACAAGGCTGTTCATGTTTCAATTGTTAAAATTATTTACGCAAAAGTGTCGGCCATCAGGTTGTTGAACCATTTCAGCATATCTTCAAAATTCTCGGAAGTTGCTCCGTTCGATTCAGTAACGCCGTTTCCGGCAGGCAACATCGATTTTGAAGCCGGATCGTAGCGATACACCACCGACAACCACGATGCTGTGGTTTTGGTAATTGGTGTGAAGCAGGATGAATTGGTCATCGGCACCGGATTGACTGTACCATTTTTCAGCAGTTGAATAATGGCATCGGCACAAACTTTGGCCTCGGCATTGGCAATATGGCCCGCCTTTGGCTGAGTGGTTGACGACGAATCGCCGATGATATGAATACCTGCCAGCTCGGGATTTGTGGATTCATACGAAAGCACATTGACCGCAGCCCATTTACTATCGAGGCTGTTGTTTAATCCAATGCCCGATTGCGTGATCAGATTTCCGGCCTTATGAGTTGGAATGGCATTGATCACCTTCCCGGTAAAAATACCTCCTGAAGTGGTGGTAATTTTCATCGTATCGGCATTGATACTGGCTATCGGTGCATTGGGAATATAGGTAATGATTCCTTTGTGGGTTTCATTAAATGCCTTGGTAAAATTCAGTGGTTCAGCCAGAATCTTCGAATTGGCGTCCAGAACGATTACTTTACCACCACCTTTGGTCCGCTTCAGGTAATCGGCAACCACACAGGCACGTTCGTACGGTCCGGGCGGACAGCGGTAAGGCGCCGGAGGGATGGTAAGAATAAAGGTGTCTTTGCTTGTCATTGCCTTGATTTGGTTCTGCAACGATACCGTTTGAGCTCCGGCTTTCCAGGCATGTACAATTTTGGCCTGATTGGTAGCCGAACCAGTCAAATTCGGAAGCGGTTCAAAATCAATTCCGGGCGCAAGCACCAACCGGTCGTAAGGCAATATCGTACCATTCGACAGCGTAACTTTCTTCCCGATTGGATCAATTGTTTTTACCGAATAGTTTTGAACTTTTACTCCGTATTTGTTTTTCAGGATACTATAATTAAACGAGAGCTGGCTTAAAGTTCGTTCACCGGTTAAAACCATATTGCTGAAAATATTGGAATAATAAGTTGCATTCGGCTCAACCAAGGTGACATCCATGCCGGTACCTCCCCAGAAACGAAGATATTTGGCAACGGTAGTTCCGGCCATTCCTCCACCCACTACAACAACTCGTCCGGCAGCATCAGCGCTCGCCGAAAGTTTTGCTGCCATGGAAGACTTCAACATGGAAAAACCTACTGCGGTTGTTCCCAAATTTTGCAAAAATCGTCTGCGTTCCATGTTTAATATTTGGTTTGTTGTGAAATATAGGTTGCAATTAATTTAATTTCCTCATCCGTATAGGCTTTGGCATGAACGATCATGATGTTCGATCGGGGATCTTTCGTTTTCATTTCATTAATGTCAGAAATGATGCTTGAGGCGCTTTGTTCGCCTATTTTCAGTTCACCGGCATAGCCATTTGTTCCATGACACTGGAAACAATTGGAGGCTAACACTCTTCCCGGCAAATCAATTGCTCCAGCTTTCAGGGTTACCGCTTCACTTGAGTTAGCAACTGTTTGGTCACTATTTAATTCTTTCATTTGATCTTTACTGCATGAAAAAGCGACCAGTAACAATAACCCTGCAAGAACTGATTTTAAATGTTTTAAATTCATAAATCAAAGATTAAAGGTTATTACAATTTAATAAGAGGAAGGTCATTTATCGTTATAGAAGACCTTAGTTATTTATTACGTGGTCTATCCCACGTTCGTGTTTTTCAACTTCTGATTTCTGGGCAAAAGCTTATAATAAAATGGGTAAAAGGGGACCAATCCCCACAGGAAGGTTGACTTTGGTTTTTTGATTGATGGATTTTCAGGAATTAGTAAAACCACTGAAAATCAGAATTCATCTTTTATAACGGTCAAAGTTGAAAAAAATTATCTGATATTAATAAAAATAGACATGTAGATAATTGCATTTATATAACATCTTTGTATTCGACTAATTAGTAGAGCGAAATAATTGTTTCTCACTTTTGAAAGAGATTTCTCATTTTGTTCTCCGCACAATTTTTTTATTATTGCGGATTAAATCCTCTGAAAAAATTAATCAATATAAAATAATGAAAATCAAAAAGTTTGCTTTGTTTTTACTTTCCATAGTCGTTTCAATGGGCTCGCTGAAAGCCGACGAAGGCATGTGGATGCTTCCACTGATCCAAAAGCTGAATATTAAAACCATGTCGGACATGGGTTTTAAACTTTCGGCAAAAGATATATACGACATCAACAACTCGAGCCTGAAAGACGCTGTTCTGCAATTTGGCGGTGGCTGTACGGCCGAAATCATTTCGAAAGATGCCCTGATTTTGACCAACCATCATTGCGGGTATGCCACCATTCAGAAATTAAGTTCGGTGGACCACAATTACCTGAGCAACGGTTTCTGGGCCAAAAGCCACGAAGAAGAAATCCCGGCACCCGGATTAACCGTAACTTTCCTCGACCATTTTGTTGATGTTACCACCGAAGTCACCACAGCAATTGCTTCGGCAGCCGATCCGGCAGCCAGGGGAGAGGCACTGAAAAAGATCTCCGATCAACTGATAAGCAAAGCGATTGGCACTGATAAGTACCTCAAAGGAAGAGTGATTCCGTTTTACGGCGAAAACCAATATTACCTGATTATTTCGAAAACATACAGCGATGTTCGTTTTGTAGGGGCTCCACCATCGTCGATCGGCAAATTTGGAGCTGATACCGACAACTGGATGTGGCCGCGCCACACAGGTGATTTCAGCATGTTCAGGATTTATGCCGATAAAAACAACAATCCGGCTGAATACTCGAAAGACAATGTTCCTTTCCAGCCTAAAAAGTTCCTGACTATTTCGCTGAAAGGTGTTAAGCAAAACGATCCGGCGATGGTGATGGGTTACCCCGGAAGAACCAACCGTTTCATGACGTCGTTTGAAGTAAAGGAAACCAGCGACATTATTAATGCAATAACCATTCAGGTTAGAGGTGTTCGCCAGAATGTACTGATGAACGATATGGTTACTGATCCGAAAATCAGGCTGCAATATTCAAACAAATATGCCCGCTCATCAAACGCCTGGAAAAAGGCCATTGGTATGAACGAAACATTTGGCAAACTAAAAGTATACGAACGCAGGGCTTCCGAAGAAAAAGCTTTTGCTGATTGGGTTGCAGCCGACCAAGCGAGGGTTGAAAAGTATGGCAAGGCACTGGCCGACGTGAAATCGGCTATTGAAGGTCGTGCCAAATTGCAATACACTTTGAAGTACTACACCGAGGCACTCAATTCAATCGAGCTGACCACAACAGCGGTGAGTTATGCTCCAAAAACTGACAACAGCAAACCCAATGGAACGGTCGATCCGTCGGAGTTTTATAAAGATTATAATATTTCCACCGATATAAAAGTGGCAAAAGCCATGCTGAAACTGGTAAAAGAGAAAGTGCCAGCCGCCGAACTTCCCGAATTCTACAAAACGATCGAAACAAAATATCAGGGCGATATTGATGCTTATGTTGATGCAATGTTCAGTCAATCAGTTTTCACTTCTGAAGAAAAGCTGAAGGCTGCTCTTGCAGGTGACAAAAAGCTGATTGAGAACGATCCAGCCTACATTGCAGGTAAGAATATTACCGATGTCATTGCAAGATACACCCGCGAAATGGAACCTTTCCGCTCGCAATATGTCCAAGGCCAGAAGCAATACATTGCCGGTACTCTCGAAATGAAATCGGGAAAAGCTATGTATCCCGATGCCAACTTTACCATGCGCCTGACATACGGAAAAGTACTGAATTATTCACCAAAAGACGGTGTAATCTTCGAAAACATTACAACTCTAGATGGTGTAATGCAGAAAGAAGATCCAAACAATTGGGAATTTGTTGTGCCAGCCAAGCTGAAAGAGCTCTACGTCAACAAAGATTTTGGCCAGTATGCCCTGAAAGACGGGCGGATGCCAGTAGCGTTCCTGACAAACAACGACATTACTGGTGGAAACTCTGGAAGTCCGGTACTTAACAAAAACGGAGAGTTGATCGGAACAGCTTTCGACGGAAACTGGGAAGCCATGAGTGGGGACATCATCTTTGAACCTAAATTACAACGTTGCATCAATGTCGATATTCGCTACACACTGTTTATTATGGACAAATTTGGTGGCGCCGGCTATTTGCTGAATGAAATGAAATTTGCAAAATAAAGAACCCACGCGGGTGAGCAATAAAAAAGGTCTACTTTGACGAGTAGACCTTTTTTCATATTTCGCTGAACGGTTATTCAATTCCTCTAACCCGCTTTTCCCACAACCAAGCTGAAAGCATCGTTTCTTCCAGTCCTTTTTCAGCCTTCCAGCCTAATTCTTCGTTGGCATATGTTGTATCGGCCCATATTTTTTCGATGTCGCCAGCCCTGCGGCCTACAATCTCGTAGTTCAGTTTTACGCCGCTTACTTTCTCAAATGCATGAACAGCTTCGAGCACTGAAACGCCGTTTCCGGTCCCCAGGTTAAAAATCTCGTAACCCGATTTATTTTTATTCTCGAGCAAACGATTTACAGCAATGACGTGCGCTTTGGCAAGGTCAACCACATTAATATAATCGCGAACAGCTGAGCCATCCGAAGTATCATAATCGTCTCCAAAAACCTTCAATCCGCTGCGCAGCCCGGCAGCGGTTTGGGTAATAAACGGAACCAGGTTCGCTGGTACCCCCAATGGAAGTTCACCAATCAACGCTGATGGATGAGCACCCACTGGATTGAAATAGCGAAGGGCGATTCCCTTAATCTGGGGATTGGCCATAACAGCGTCGTGCAAAATATCTTCGTTCACCCGTTTCGTATTTCCATAGGGCGATTCTGCATCTTTTCTTGGAGTTTGTTCGGTAACAGGTAACTTGTCCGGTTGACCATAAACCGTACATGATGAAGAGAATACAATATTCGAGACGCCAAACTTAATCTGGCATTCCAGCAGGTTAATCAACGAAACCAGGTTATTGCGGTAGTACAGCAAAGGCTTTTCAACCGATTCGCCAACTGCCTTCGAGGCCGCAAAATGAATAATCGCTTCAATCTTTGGGTATTTCACAAAAAAGGTCTCAACCTTATCTTTTTCAGTTAAATCAAATTGTTCAAACGTCGGGCGAATTCCGGTGATTTTTTCGATTCCATCCAGAACTTCAACACTCGAATTTGAAAGGTTATCAACAATAATTACCTCAAAACCTGCATTTTGAAGTTCAACTGCGGTATGAGAACCGATGTAACCGGTTCCCCCGGTAACCAAAATTTGTTTCATATTGTGAGCTTAATTTCAGGTGAGCCGCAAATTTATGAATAATCTGGCTTTCTTATTCTTAAAATGACAAGCAATATTCATTTACATAAAATAAATTGGATTGTTGAAAACTTTGCCTTGAAGCAATGCCGAAATTTCTTACTTTTGACTGGTTAAACAAGTAAAACGTGGAAATTAGTCAATACATAAAAGAGATTTTACTGCTGAATGATTGTGTGATCATTCCGGAGTTTGGTGGATTTGTAGCCAACTACAAACCGGCTACCGTCGAAAACAACCAGTTTTTCCCGCCAACCAAAGAAATTGCTTTTAACAACAAACTCGTTTCCAACGACGGCCTGCTCATCAACTTCATTTCTGAAGCTGAGGGCATCGATTATTTCAGCGCCAAACTAAAGCTCGACAGTTTTGTGGAAGAAACACTCCTGAATCTGGAACGCAACCGGAACGTTTATTTTGACGGAATCGGTTATCTACATTACGATTCGAGAGAAAATCTTCAGTTTGAGCCTCAGCTGAAACAAAATCTGCTGGTAGAATCTTATGGGTTACAGAATTTCTCGTACGAAAAGCTTTATCAGCGCCAAATGCCAAAACCGGCTGCAAAAATTGAATACCGCGAACCGGTGCCTGTGATTTTCGAAAAGCGTAAATTCAAGAAATTAGTGGTTGCTGTACCGCTATTGATTGCAATGGCGCTGATTCCGATGAAGCACAACAAAGAATATCTGGCAAAATCGGATATGGGAATGTGGGAAACGCTGATGCAAAGCACACCAACAACTCCGGCTCCAGTTCAGGAACAAACAACAGAGGAAAATACTACAGCAGTAGTGGTTGCGCAGCCTCAAAACTTTAAGTACTTCATTATCGGCGGAAGTTTTAAAAGTGAAGAAAATGCCAATAAATACCTCCGGCAGTTAAGCGAAAAGGGTTATTCCGGAAAAGATCTTGGAATTTACAATGGATTGCACCGCGTGGCTATGGTTGGCTTTGCCACCATCGAAGAAGCGCAGAAGGAGTTAAATTCCATGCTTGTTCAAAACCCTCAATCTGGTGTCTGGATTCACATCAACGAATAAGTTGGCAGCAACTTTACCGACATCGCTCATCAGACTGACCTACCTGACTTTGACGATGACTTTTCCTTTGGCACGACCATTAGAAACATAGGACATTGCTTCGTTCGTTTGCTCAAACGGAAAAACCTGATCAACCACAGGACGAATGACACCTGCTTCAATCAACTTTCCAATTTCCGCCAACTGCTTTCCGTTGGCTTTCATAAACAAAAACGAATAATTAACATTGAGTTTCTTTGCCTGACTTCTGACCTTCTTGCTTAAAAAGAAAATGACAGTTTTCATAAACCACGACAACCCAATTTCTTTAGCAAAAGCCGCATCAGGCGGACCAGAAATGGAAATAACTTTTCCGCCTTTTTTCAGAATTCGCAAAGACTTTTCAAGCGTTTTTTCGTCTTGACTGTTCAACACCAAATCGTACTCGTTGAGTATCGTTTCAAAATCTTGTGTTTTGTAATCAATCACGAAATCAGCGCCCAAATTCTTGACCAGTTCAAAGTTATTGGCGCTTGTGGTGGTGGCCACCGTTGCACCCAAATGTTTTGCCAACTGAATAGCAATCGTTCCGACACCGCCTGAACCGGCTTGAATAAACACTTTCTGACCTTTTTTGAGTTTTGCTTTTTCAAAAAATGCCTGCCAAACTGTTAAAGCAACCAAAGGAATGGAAGCCGCTTGTTCCATTGAAATAGTTTCGGGTTTCAAGGCGACATCATTTTCATTAACGGCAATGTATTCGGCAAATGTGCCAATCCGAAAATCGGCAGGACGAGCAAACACTTCATCGCCAACTTTGAAACGACTGACTTTTGAGCCAACTTTCGTCACCACGCCAGCCACATCGTGTCCTAAAATCAAAGGAAATTTGTAAGGCATCAGCAACTTAAATTCGCCACTTTTTAGTTTGGTGTCTAACTGATTGATGCTTGCTGAGTGGACTTGAATCAATACATCATTTTCTTTAACAGCAGGTTCTGCAACTTCAACCAATTGAAGCTTGTCTTCTTTGCTGTAACGGTTTATTGTAAATGCTTTCATGTGTTTATTTTAATTCTGCCACAAAGACTCTAAGAATCACCACACCAAAACGTATTCATCAGTGTAACTTGGCGGCTTTGTGTCTTAGTGGCCATTTAACTTTTTAATCGTTCTCTTGTGTGTCAAATACTTTTGACATGGCTCATTTCATGTTTGTTATTGCAAAAATTTGTCTGCTTCCCTTGGATTAACCAATCGGAAAGCCAATTTCGGGAAAATGCGATTGAGATAATAAAAAGTGCCTGTATAGCCCATCCGAATGGTGTAATTGTCTTTTTGTAAACCTCTAATGAGCCCTTTTATCAATTTTTCGGTGCTCATTTTTTTGATTTTTCTATGTGCAACTAGCTCGGTTTCCACCGCTGGTGGCAACAGTTCAAATACTTTCACATCGCTGTTTGCAATTCGCAAATGTTCCCGAAGCGATTTTGTATAAAATGCTAATGCTGTTTTTGTTGCCGAATAAGTTGCTTCAAGCAACGAAGGTACATAACTCAAAACAGATGTGGTGTTGATAATCGCACCTTCTTTTCTTGATTTCAGCATATCCAAAAAAAGATTGTTCAACCGAATAACTGCCAGGTAATTGATGTTCATTTCGTAGGCTGCACCTTCAAAATGTTTGTCGCTGGCAACACCTAAATTTGAAGGCATTACGCCAACACCCGCGTTATTGTAAAGAATATCAATTCCGCCCAACTGTTCAACTTGTTTGTAAAGTGAAATTGCATCTTCTTCATTGGCAACATCACTTTTTATAGCAATTAAATTCGGATACAGTTTTTTTGCGGTATCTAATTTATCTTGATTTCTGCCTGTGATGATAACCTTTGCACCAATTTCCAAAAACTGTTTGGCGGCTTCAAGTCCTATGCCGGCACTTCCTCCGGTAATCAAGATTGTTTTATTTTTTAGTTCCATATCTTTTGTATTTATAAAATTAATAAATTTGCTTGCAATTTGCAAGTACAAATATATGAAACAACTTTTAATTTGCAAGTGGATTGAAGAAATAATATGAGTATCTGATTATTTCCCTGAACAGTTGAATATTGAGGCGATATCCTTATCCGTTGACTGAAGTCAACGGATAAAATGAAGATGATGAATCTGGGCTTTAGCCCTAACCGCTGTGGCTAAAGCCATTAGCTTTTCTCAACATTATATCCATCAGACTTCGGCGTGAGCTCAGTCGAACGCCAAAGCTAACGGCAAAGGATATTTTAGGTAAACAATCGGATATTCATTAAAAATAATTTTATGGCAGACAGAAAAAAAAGGTCAGATTGTCCCGTTAGTTGTTCCCTTGACATTTGGGGCGACAAGTGGTCGTTGTTGATTGTGCGGGATTTAATGTTCTCAAAACAATGTACTTATGGCGACTTTCTGAAATCAGACGAAAAAATAGCGACTAACATTTTGGCTTCACGACTTCAATCTCTTGAAGAAAACAGCATTATTACCAAGTCTGACCACCCTGACAGCAAGGCGAAAGTGCTTTACAAACTCACTCAAAAAGGAATTGATTTACTGCCCTTGATGATAGAGATAAACTTATGGGCTGAGAAGTATTATACCATACCAGCCGAACGACAAGCCATGTTGAAAGAAGTGAAAAAAGACAAGGACGCCTTTATTAAAACAGCGACAAATGAATTGAAGAATGCAACCTGACAAAATATGTAGCCGCCAATTTCAGCAGCGTTGGTTTTCGGTGGGCATCTTTACGCTCAGACTGTTTTTCGGTTTGATCCCGAGTTCTCGGAACCCGCAATCCGCCTCTTCGTGTAGCTTTCTGCAATATACGAAAGCTCCTCAAGGAGTTTTTTTATTTTAGTTAACTCTCAGGAGAAATACGCACCAACAAAAAAACCACTCCTGAAATTCAGAAATGGCCTTTTGTTGATGTATGAAATCTAGTCAATCTAACTTTTAACCTTTTCTCTCTTAACCTTTTTAAATTGACCGATCGAATTATAAAATTGTTCATGGCTTTGAGACAACTTTGATGTTTGTGTTTTTACAAAACATGTGCCAAACAATATTCAATCCCGTCCTATTTTTTGAGAGAAAATGATTTTTCTTCGGCTGAATTGCCTATCTAAATCTTGCCAATGGTATGCATCAGTAAATCAATCACATGACTCACATTTTCATTGAAGACTTTTAGAACATCGCCCCAGGTTACTGGCGGCTCATCGGTTTTCCAGCAATCGTAATCGGTGCTCATTGCCACAGCGGCATACGGAATTCCCAATTCGTTCGCCAGAACAGCTTCCGGAGCTGTGGACATGTTAATGACATCGGCTCCCCACAAACGGAACATGTTCGACTCGGCTCGCGTCGAGAACCGCGGACCTTCAATCGTTATAACTGTCCCTTTTTCAAAAATCTTCATTCCAAGATCGCGTGCCGTTTCAATCAATTTCGACCGAAGATAATTGTCGAACGGATCGGCCATTGGCGTGTGTTTCATCTGGCGTGGCTCAAACGAATCGAAGAATGTTACATCGCGATGCCGTGTAAAATCGATAAACTGATCGAGAACGACAAAATCGCCGCGCCCGATTTCCTGTCGCAAACTGCCACAGGCGGTAGTTGCCACAATATGTGTGCAGCCAATTTCGCGAATGGCCCAAATATTGGCCTTATTGTTTACCTGCGTTGGCGGAATGGTGTGCTGGCGACCGTGGCGCGACAGAATGGCCACTTCCCTTCCATTGATTGTACCGCATTTAAAATCGGAAGTTGTTGATCCAAAAGGAGTTTCAATTTTTAATTCGGTGGCATTTTTCAGGATCGCCGGATTTTCGAGCCCGGAACCACCAATGATGGCAATTTTAGTCATTTTGAGAACGATTATATATTTTGAAAATTTGAGTTGTTGCTTCTTCCAAATTTTTACCGAAAGCCAGGATTCCTTCGCGATGTCCGCCCATAACGATGATTTTGTCTTCGTCGTCCTTCATTTCAGCAGCTAACTTTTTAACGGCAAAAGCCATTTCGGGAGTTCCGTATTCAATTTCTCCGGAAGTCGTCGGATATTGATTCAGGAGTTTTTCCCACAGCCAGAGGCAATGAACATGAACAACAGCGCCAACTTCAGGAAGTGCTTCGTAAACTGCAGCATGCGTCAGACTTTCAGCGGAGGCTTTGGTTTGTCCTTTACACGAAATGGAATTCCCATCAAAATTATATGCAGATACAACCGCATAGTGGGCTCTTTCAAGTTGGGCAAACTGCCCGGTAGCACTACCGGTAATTATAAATGTGGTTCCTTTTGTTCTGACCGAAATATTTCCAAAGCCAATTCCATCAGGGTACATCCCAATCAGGTTCAATTTATAAAGCCGAAAACGCTCTTTTTCCAGAGACTGCAAAATTGGATTAGGAATCCGGATTTCTTCCTTCGCCCAATCGCATTGAAATTTAATGTATCCTTCATTCATGGGTAGTTCTTTTTTCAGGAAACAGGCTTAAAATCCCTTCACGGGTTGCTTTGCAAACACCTCTTTCGGTAATTAATCCGGTAACCAGCCGCGCAGGAGTAACATCGAAACCATAGTTAGCTACAGTACTTTTCTCCGGAATGATTCGGAATTCAGCAATTTCTTCACCCATTTTTCCTTCCATAAAGGAAACTTCTCGTCCATCCCGTTGCTCGATAGGAATTTCGGTAATGCCATCGTTCAAAGTCCAATCAATAGTGGTTGAAGGCAAAGCAACGTAAAACGGAACGCCGTTATCAGCGGCAGCGAGCGCCTTTAGGTAAGTCCCAATTTTATTGGCCACATCACCATTCATTGTTGTCCGGTCGCTCCCTACAATCGCCATGTCCACCATTCCGTGCTGCATCAGGTGCCCGCCGGTATTGTCCGGAATGACGGTATGCGGAATGCCAGCTTCGCCCAATTCCCAGGCCGTTAGCCGTGCTCCCTGGTTTCGCGGACGGGTTTCGTCAACCCAAACATGCACCGGAATACCCGCCTGATGAGCCAGATAGATGGGTGCAGTTGCTGTACCCAGCTCAACACAGGCCAATCGACCGGCGTTACAGTGAGTCAGGATTTGAACCGGCTCTCCATTTTTATTCTCGTAGATTAATCTGATCAGTTCCAGTCCATGAAGTCCAATATTTTTGCTGAATTCAATCTCACGCTGTTTGAGCGATTCGGCATATTCAAGCAAAAACCGGGTATTTTCAGAAGCTGAATGTTCGTTGGTAATAACTGAAAATGCTTCGTCAACTGCAAAAGCCAGATTCACTGCAGTCGGTCGCGACGATTTCAGCCAATCGGCCGCTTGCTTCATTTCACCTATAAAGTCAGTACCTGAAAAATTCAGCGCTGCCAAATACATTCCATAAGCCGCAGTAACTCCAATCAACGGAGCACCTCGCACAATCATATCAGTTATTGCAAATCGGGCGTCGTCAAGTGTTTTAAGTTGAACAGTCAGGTTTTGAAACGGCAGGTAGCGCTGATCGATCGTTTCGACCCAGCCGGTTTCACTGTTATATCCAATTGTTTGTGGATTTTCCATTTATTTCAATTATTCATTCGTCGCTCAAAGATAATAGATTAAAGCCTCCCCCCTCTCCCCCTCCGAAAGAGGGAGAGATAGAAATGGTATGCAGAGATTTGCATTTTGACATTCAGAAAAATGTTCAGAACTTTCATTGTACCGCTCCCTTCTCCTTGGGAGAAAGGTTGGGGATGAGGCTTTTTTTTCAGACTTTTGTGCACCATAAAATAAATGACATGGAAATGCTGAAAGGAATCCGGAATATCATTTTCGACCTTGGAGGAGTTTTGCTGAACATCGATCCGAAAAAAACGATTGAAGCGTTTGGCAAACTTGGAATGGAACAATTAGTTGGAGATAAAGGTCTTACTTACGATCACGATATTTTTTACCTGATGGAACAGGGCAAAATTACTTCGGATGAGTTTCGCGAAGGCGTGCTTGGACTACTTCCCAATCGGGTTTCTTACCAGCAAATTGATGATGCCTGGACTGCCATGTTGCTCGATTTTCCGGCAATCAGGGTGGAGCTGCTGAAAAACCTCCGAAAGGATTTTGGCATTTACCTTTTCAGCAATACCAATGCGATTCATGTGGAAAAGTTTCATTTCAATTTCAGGAAACAACATGGGTTCGAGGTTTCGGCCCTGTTCGAAAAAGATTTTTATTCCAACGAGATTGGCTACCGTAAACCATCGCCCGATTCGTACCGTGAAATCATCTGGCTATCAGGAATCAATCCTGAAGAATCGCTGTTTATCGACGACTCGCTCCCAAACGTCGAAAGTGCAATTGCTTGCGGATTAAAAGGGTATTGGCTCAAACCTGGCCAAAAGGTAGAAAAAATATTTCAGGAATATCTGTGAGAGTGTTCCGAATCCAGTCTCAGTACTCAGAAATGCAAACTCTGCGACTGTCAGCTTTTTTAAACTTCGCGGTCTTTCCAGTCGCCATTTTCGCGAATGAGCGCTTCGAGTTCTTCAACAGCCAGCTCAAACGGAATATGCCGCTTGATTAATTGCTGACCTTTGTAAAGGTTTACGTTGCCGGGACCGGCGCCCACAAATCCATAATCAACGTCGCCCATTTCGCCCGGACCATTTACCACACAGCCCATTACACCGATTTTTAAATGATCGAGATGGTTGAAATGTGCCTTGATTTTCAAGGTGGTTTCGTGCAGATCGAACAAAGTTCTTCCGCAGCCCGGGCATGAGATAAATTCGGTTTTGGTCAACCGCATACGGCTGGCCTGGAGAATGGAGAAACTCAGGTCTTTCAGGTCGGTAAATGTAATTTGCTCCGATTCGTTGGTAATGCAAATGCCATCGCCATAACCGTCAAGCAGCAAACCACCCAAATCGGCAGCAGCTTTTATCTGAAGATTTTCGAGGTAACGCTCGTTGTATTTCCGGAAAATAATGACAGGCACTTTCCAGATATGCGATTCCAAAGTCATGAAGAATGCACGGAGGTCGGCAAATGGATTCCGGTTGAAACTTTCCAGAATCAGCACGGTTTTCCGGGTCTGTTTCAGCTTGGTGATAATCTCCGGATTTTCGTTCATGAAATGGTCGAACTCTTCCTTGTTTGTACGAATAAACTTGGTTTGTCCCCAATGCGAACCACCAAAAAGGTATTCTTCCAGCGTTAAAACCGGATAGGAATTACCTTCCAGATCAAGAACTTCGTTACCATTAAAGAAATACTCCGGAATTTGCTTCCCTCGTAAAGGAAGAATTTCAGAAAGTGTGCGGCCCCGAAGATCGGCCATAACCACCGGCACATTTTTGTCGCCCATGCGCAAAACCGGACGAACCGAACGCCTTTCGTATTCAAACGGATTGATTTGCGCAAAAAGCGGAGCCGTTATTGGCTTATGGTTTTTATATGTTTCAATGTGATTGATCAGTTTACGGGCTACCGAAATTTCATTTTCAGGAGCTTCGGTTAACGAAACGCGAAGAGTATCGCCAATTCCGTCGGCAAGCAAAGCGCCAATACCAACAGCCGATTTAATACGACCATCCTCACCTTCACCGGCTTCGGTAACCCCCAGATGAAGCGGATAACTCATCTCCTCGAGCCGCATTTTGTAGCTCAGCAGCCTGACGGTGTAAACCATGGTTCGCG
The DNA here is from genome assembly GCA_963678915.1 of Prolixibacteraceae bacterium. Lineage (GTDB taxonomy): Bacteria > Bacteroidota > Bacteroidia > Bacteroidales > Prolixibacteraceae > Aquipluma. The sequence goes on along the minus strand of OY787458.1, from coordinate 2,777,383 downwards.
TGTTGCTCGATTTGATAGAGATGACCACATTGGCAAAATCCTGCTTCTGACAAATCCGCAGAAATTCCATGACCGACTCAACAATTCCGGCAGGTGTATCGCCGTAGCGACTCATAATGCGGTCGGATAACGATCCCTGGTTTGCCCCGATTCGAAGAGCTGTATTCGTTTCCTTCAGAACTTTCAGGAACGGAACAAATTGTTCTTCAATTTTCTGAAGTTCGCTCTTGTATTCGGGATCAGTGTAAATGTGGTGCTCAAAACGTGCTCTTTTGTCATAAAAATTACCGGGATTGATACGTACTTTAGAAACATATCTTGCGGCAATCTCGGCCAAATGTGGGTTAAAATGAATGTCGGCAACCAATGGATTTTCGTATCCCCGGGCTACCAGTTCTCTCTTTATATTTTGAAGATTCTCGGCATCGCTGACCCCACGAACAGTAACCCTAACTATGTCAGCACCAGCCTTTATGATGCGAATGATTTGCTCAACAGTCGATTCAGTATCACTGGTATCTGTGTCAGTCATCGACTGAATCCGGATTGGATTTTGATCTCCAAGCAATACATCTCCTATTTTTACCAACGAGGTTTTCTGCCGCTGGTACCTTGTCAAATCCTCTATGTAGTTAAAGTTCTGATCCTTCATTTATGACCCGATGTGTTGGTGGGCGACAAATTTAATTTAAAGTTAATAAAAACGAAAGGCGAAAGCCTATATTAGGAAGTTTAAAGTCAAAAAAAACAGACAGCGAACATTCTAAATTGTAATCTTTAAAACATTTAACCCCTCATGAAAATCCTTCGGACCCTGATTCCTGAAACTGAAAGCACAGTAATCAGCAGAAATCTTTACTTTTGAACGAATAAAATCGAGATAAAATGACCATCAAAATAGCGCAGGTAAGTAAGTTCTACGGAAGTCAAAAAGCTCTGGATATGGTTTCGTTCGAGATCGGGACCGGTGAGTTGATTGGGTTTTTAGGGCCAAACGGGGCCGGGAAGTCAACCATGATGAAAATTATCACCGGTTATCTGGCGGCTGACGAAGGAACTGTTACCATTAACGGCGAACCCGTTGAAACAAAAAATGTCTCAATTCGCTCGCAGATTGGTTATTTACCTGAAAACAATCCTCTTTATACCGACTTATATGTGAGGGAATACCTCGAAATGGTTGCCGGATTTTATCAACTTCCGAATAAAAAAGAACAGGTTCTGAAAATGATCGAGCTAACAGGGCTTAAAGCCGAGCAGCATAAAAAAATCGGGGCTCTTTCGAAAGGTTACCGCCAACGCGTAGGTTTGGCTCAGGCACTGATTCACGATCCGGCCGTGTTGATCCTCGACGAACCGACTACCGGGCTCGACCCCAATCAGCTTGAAGAAATCCGTCATTTGATCCAAACAATCAGTACCAACAAAACAGTAATGCTATCAACCCATATTATGCAGGAAGTTGAAGCCATCTGCAATCGGGTGATCATTATAAATAAAGGAGTTTTGGCGGCCGATGGGTCGATTGGGCAGCTCAAAGGCGGACAGTTTGAACAGAGGCAAAGCGTACTCGTTGAATTCGACAAAGCGCCCGACCTGAAAGCATTCCAGAAGGTTTCAGGAATAGGTAAAACCGAGCAGATAAATCCCACAACTTTCATTGCTGAATCTGATGGCAGCACCGATTTGAGACCTGCACTTTTCAGATTTGCAGTGAATAATCAGCTCGTTTTATTAACCCTGAAAGAGCAGCAACAAAGCCTTGAGAATGTATTTCAGGGACTAACGAAAGTTTAGAAAAAGTCAATTGTCCCGGAAAGAAGAATTAAAGCAATTTCAAACGACCATTGACCTTTTTCTATTTAAAGACATGCAAGTCTGAAAAATATTTGTATTTTTGCCCCCGATATGTGGATAAATTTGTACTGATTGCAACCACGGAAAAAAATGCTAAAACGAAACCGCTTTTTTATCTTGCTTTTCGATCGTTTACCCACAACTTTTAATTGTTAAATCATTTTACCTGAACACAATCAGTTAATTCACTGTTGTTTTGGGTAACTAAATTGATCAGATTATGAGTTATTTTTTCACCAGCGAGTCGGTCTCAGAAGGCCATCCCGACAAAGTTTCCGATCAGATTTCGGATGCTCTTTTAGACGAATTTCTCGCCCACGACGTTGACTCTAAAGTTGCCGTCGAAACATTAGTTACTACCGGCCAGGTTGTTGTTGCCGGTGAAGTAAAATCGAACACCTACGTTGACGTTCAGGAAACAGTTCGCCGCGTTATCAACGAAATCGGATACACCAAGGCCGAGTACCGCTTCGACGGTGATTCGTGCGGAGTGTTCAGTGCTATTCACGAGCAAAGTCCTGATATTAACCGTGGCGTCGATAAAGCCGACAGAATGGATCAGGGAGCAGGCGACCAGGGAATGATGTTTGGTTATGCCAATTCGGAAACCGACAATTACATGCCGTTGCCACTCGATTTGTCGCACCGTATTTTAGTTGAACTCGCAGTGATACGCCGCGAAGAAAAGTTGATGACTTATCTGCGTCCCGACTCAAAGTCGCAGGTAACCATCGAGTATAACGACGATCATTCGCCTAAACGCATTCACACCATCGTAGTTTCGACTCAGCACGACGAATTTGATGCTGACGAGCCGATGCTGGCCAAAATCAAAAAGGACGTAATCGAAATTCTGATTCCACGCGTAAAAACCCAATTACCTGAACGGGTGCAGGCTTTGTTTAACGATGAGATAATCTATCACGTTAATCCAACCGGAAAATTCGTAATTGGCGGGCCTCACGGCGATACCGGCTTAACCGGCCGTAAGATTATTGTTGACACTTACGGAGGCCGCGGCGCTCATGGTGGTGGCGCATTCTCAGGAAAAGACCCGTCGAAAGTTGACCGTTCGGCCGCTTATGCAGCCCGCCACATCGCTAAAAACATGGTTGCAGCCGGTGTTTCAAAAGAAATGCTGGTTCAGCTTTCGTATGCTATTGGCGTGGCAAAACCTGTTGGCGTTTATGTTGAAACGAAAGGCACCGCTGTAAATGGTTTTACTGATTCGGTAATTGCCGAAAAAATTCAGGAAATATTTGACCTTCGCCCGGCGGCCATCGAACAACGCCTGAAACTGCGTAACCCGATTTACCGCGAAACAGCAGCTTACGGACATATGGGCCGTCAGCCTAAAACAGTGAAGAAAGTATTCGAATCGCCTTACAACGGGAAAATCGAAGTTGAAGTTGAACTCTTCACCTGGGAAAAACTCGACCATGTCGATCAGGTTAAAAAAGCCTTTGGAATTTAATTCTGCATACAAAAATCCGGATCTGTACTGATCCGGATTTTTTACTTCCGCCAAACTATTGCATTGCATTTGCTCATAAAAAGTTAAACCTGACATTACTGTTTGGGCAAAAAACAACAAGCTTCACAAAATCAATTAATTTTGTACCTGCAAACAAGAAACAATCTTGAAAATGAAGACATACTCTGCAAAACGCCTGTCGCTATACATCACGGTTTTGTTACTGCTTTCCAATTTCGGGTTCTTCCTCATCCATTCGAAGAAAGATTTTGGCCCGATTTACTCGTTCATTTTTGTCGTCTTGTTCTGCGCACTCTCTTTTTTCCTGGTACTTTTCATCCTGAACAGGTACATCAACGACAAGATCAAGCCTATTTATAAAACCATCCGCGAGGTACCCATCTCCGGAAAAAAAGGAAAATTTCTGGAAGCAATCAGCAACACCAATATTTCTGATGTTCAGAAAGAAGTTGAAGAATGGGCCAAAAATCAGACTCAGGAGATTGCCCGGTTGAAAGACCTTGAAAAATACCGCAAAGAGTTTGTTGGCAATGTTTCGCACGAGTTGAAAACGCCGATTTTCAATATTCAGGGCTATGTTTTAACGCTGCTTGAAGGTGGAATCGACGATCCGAAAATCAACAAATTATACCTTCAGCGGACCGAAAAAAGTATCGACCGAATGATCTCGATTGTGGAAGATCTGGAATCGATTACCAAACTCGAATCGGGAGAACTAAAGCTTAATTTTGTGGATTTTGACCTTGTAAAGTTAACGGAAGAGGTTTTTGAACTGGATCAAATGCTTGCCAACGAACGAAATATATCGCTTCAGTTTGTCACAAAAATAGACAAGCCAATTATGGTTCTTGCCGACAAAAAACGGATTATGGAGGTGATGAACAACCTCGTTGGAAACGGAATAAAATATGGCAAGAAAAAAGGATATGTTAAAGTTGGTTTTTATGATTTACATGAGACTATACTGATTGAAGTATCTGACAATGGAATTGGAATGGAAAAAGCTGATTTACCCCGCGTTTTTGAGCGCTTCTACAGGGTTGATAAATCGCGTTCACGCGAACAGGGTGGTACCGGGCTTGGGTTGTCGATTGTGAAACACATCATCGAAGCACACGACCAAACCATAAACGTTAAAAGTGCGATCGATAAAGGAACAACATTCACTTTCACTCTGCAAAAAGCAAAGGTTACCCGCAATTCGACTATACTTGAGTAGAAAACACCGGCCAAACCAAATTGCTAATTTTTAAAGCTTTTTTTTATAAAACATATCAACTGTTCCAAAAGTAATCTTTACTTTTAAATTCAAAATCGAAACTACTATGAGCGACAGTCAATCAAAAATTTTGCTTGTTGATGATGAAGTTGATATTCTGGAATTTATCAGCTACAACCTGGAAAAAGAAGGATACAAAGTTTACACTGCGCAAAATGGAGCAGAAGCCATAAAAGTGGCAGAGAAAACACTTCCTGACCTGATTATTCTGGATGTAATGATGCCTGAAATGGACGGTATTGCAGCCTGCGAAGAAATCAGGAGAATTCCGGCCTTGCAGCACACAATTATTGCATTTCTGACTGCCCGCGGCGAAGACTATTCTCAAATTGCAGGCTTTGAAGCCGGAGCCGACGATTATATCACCAAACCTATTCGCCCGAAAGTATTGGTAAGCAGGGTAAAAGCCCTCCTGAAACGCACCTCTTCCGTAGGAACAACCCCGGCAACTGTTGTTGAAAGTGCCAATACGGTGACTATCGGAAATTTGATTATTGACAAAGAACGCTACCTTATATTGAAAGACGGGGAAGAAATGATATTGCCCCGCAAAGAATTTGAACTGCTGTCGTTATTGGTTTCAAAACCCGGTAAAGTTTTCACCCGCGAAGAAATCTACTATTCGGTTTGGGGCGACAATGTGGTAGTTGGCGACCGCACCATTGATGTTCATATTCGCAAATTGAGAGAAAAAATTGGTAACGACCAGATTAAAACCCTCAAGGGAATTGGCTATAAGTTTATTGAATAGCATAAATTATTCATCATATTTTTAAAGCCAGAATTTCACTTCTGGCTTTTTCTTTTTCTCCGCTCAATCGTTACTGAATATTAATAATTTATTGCATTTCGATTGATTCATTTCACAAAGGATTTATATCGAATACCAAACCCATTTTTTTCTATATTTGTACCTTTCAAAAAATAAGGCTATAAATCTCATTAAAATGAGCAATAAATTTCAGGTTTACAAGCAATTAGATCTTTCCCAAATCAATAAGGACGTTTTAAAAAGATGGGAAGAAGACGATACATTCCACAAGAGTATAACAACCCGAGAAGGTCATGAAACCTTTGTTTTTTATGAAGGACCACCTTCGGCTAACGGAATGCCCGGAATTCATCACGTGATGGCACGCGCCATTAAAGATACTTTTTGCCGATACAAAACCATGAAAGGCTACCGCGTTCACCGCAAAGCCGGATGGGATACACACGGGCTTCCGGTTGAACTTGGCGTTGAAAAATTGCTGGGAATTACCAAAGACGACATCGGTAAAACCATCTCGGTGGCCGAATACAACGCAGCCTGCCGCAAAGAGGTGATGAAATATACGCGCGAATGGGAAGAACTCACCCGTCAGATGGGCTATTGGGTCAACATGGACGATCCGTACATTACCTACGACAATCGGTACATCGAAACCATCTGGTGGTTGCTGAAACAGCTTTTCAAGAAAAACTTACTTTATAAAGGCTATACCATTCAGCCATTTTCACCTGCCGCCGGAACCGGATTGAGCTCGCACGAGCTGAACCAGCCTGGCTGCTACCGCGACGTGAAAGACACCACCGCAGTTGCCCAGTTTAAAGCCATCCGCAACGAGAAATCGGAATTCCTATTCGAAAACGTGGACACCGATTTGTATTTTCTTGCCTGGACAACCACCCCATGGACCTTGCCGTCGAACACAGCCCTTTGCGTTGGCCCGAAAATCACCTACGTGAAAGTTCGCAGTTTCAATCCATACACCGGAACTCCGGTAACTTTAATTCTGGCCAAAAACCTATTGGCAACCCATTTCGATCCGAAGAATGCAGAACTTGCTTTGGAAGACTATCAGGTTGGCGACAAGAAAATTCCGTACAAAGTGCTGGCTGAATACGCCGGAACCGAACTGGAAGGCGTGAAATACGAGCAACTCATCAACTGGGTAAAACCGAAGGGCGATGCATTCCGCGTGATCACCGGTGATTTTGTTACTACGGAAGACGGTACCGGTATTGTGCACATCGCGCCAACGTTTGGTGCCGACGACGACCGTGTAGCCAAACAAAGCGGCATTTCGCCACTGATTGTTGACGACCGCGAAGGCAAACGCCAGCCGCTGGTTGACCGCAACGGACGTATGTTTTTGGTTGAAAATATGTCTCCTGAATTTGTTGCCGAATATGTGAATGTGGAAGCTTATTCGGAATATGCCGGTCGCTTTGTGAAAAATGCTTACGACGATACCCTCACCGAAGACGATGCCACGCTCGACATCGACATCTGCGTGATGCTGAAAAAAGAGAACAAAGCCTTCAAGGTTGAAAAACACGTGCACAACTATCCGCATTGCTGGAGAACCGACAAACCGATCCTCTATTATCCGTTGGATTCATGGTTCATCCGCACTACTGCGGTAAAAGATAAAATGATCGAGCTCAACAATACCATCAACTGGAAACCAGCCTCAACCGGAACCGGACGTTTTGGCAATTGGCTCGAAAACCTGGTTGACTGGAACCTGAGCCGCTCGCGTTTCTGGGGAACTCCGCTCCCAATCTGGCGGACAGAAGATGGTTCGGAAGCAAAATGTATTGGCTCAACCGAAGAGCTGATGGCCGAAATTAAAGCCGCAGTTGCTGCAGGAGTGATGGAAAAGAACATTTTCGAAGGTTTCGAGGTGGGCAACAACTCGAAAGAAAACTACGACAAAATCGACCTTCACCGTCCGTTTGTTGACGACATTTTCCTTGTTTCCGCTTCAGGAAAGAAAATGTTCCGCGAGCCCGACCTGATTGACGTTTGGTTCGATTCGGGCGCCATGCCTTATGCGCAGCGTCACTATCCGTTCGAATACAAGGAAAAATTCAACGAGGTTTTCCCGGCCGATTTCATTGCCGAAGGTGTTGACCAAACCCGCGGCTGGTTCTTCACATTGCATGCCATCGCAACGATGATCGACGAATCGGTTTCGTTTAAAAATATTATCTCGAACGGTTTGGTACTCGACAAAAACGGCAACAAAATGTCGAAACGTTTGGGCAATGCCATCGAGCCGTTTGCCGCCATCGAAGACAATGGTTCCGACCCGCTGCGCTGGTACATGCTTACCAACTCGCAACCGTGGGACAACCTGAAATTTGACATGGCCGGTGTTGACGAGGTGAAACGCAAATTCTTTGGAACACTATACAATACCTACAACTTCTTCGCGATGTATGCCAACATCGACGGCTTTACCTACGCCGAAGAAGAGATTCCGGTAAGCGAACGCCCTGAAATTGATCAATGGATCATTTCATTGCTCAACTCGCTGGTGAAAGAGGTGGGCGAAAGCTACGAAAGCTACGAGCCAACCCGCGCCGGACGTGCCATTTCAGAATTTGTTTCCGAAAACCTGAGTAACTGGTTCGTTCGCCTAAGCCGTAAACGCTATTGGGGCGGATCGTACGACAAAGACAAAATTTCGGCATACCAGACGCTGTACACTTGTTTGAATACGATCGCCAAACTGATGGCGCCCATCGCACCGTTCTACGCCGATTTGCTCTACACCGATTTGAATAAAATCACCGGCAAAGAAACCGACCAGAGCGTGCATTTGGCCGAATTCCCAACCTGCGACGAGTCGCTGATCAACACCGATCTGGAACAAAAAATGGACCTGGCGCAGAAAGCGTCGTCGATGATTTTGGCGCTTCGCCGTAAGGAAAAGCTGAAAGTTCGTCAGCCACTGGCAAAAATCATGGTGCCGGTTTTGAATCCTGAATTCAAAGCGCATTTTGAAGCGGTAAAGAACATCATTCTTTCAGAAGTAAATGTGAAGGAAGTAGAATACATCACTGATTCAGAAGGAATTATCAAGAAAAAAATAAAAGCAAACTTTAAAACGCTGGGACCAAAATACGGCAAACTGATGAAACAGATTTCAGGAGAAATTGCCGCATTTAGCCAGCACAACATTGGCCAGCTCGAAAAATCAGGAAACTATCCGCTGAACATTGAAGGACAGGAAATTCTGATTGGCCTGGAAGATGTTGAAATACAGACAGAAGATATTCCCGGATGGTTGGTTGCCTCGGAAGGTGGCCTGACCATCGCACTCGACATCAATCTTACTGAAGAATTGAAACAGGAAGGCATTGCCCGCGAGTTCATCAACAAAATTCAGAATATCCGCAAGGACAGCGATTTTGAAGTGACTGACCGCATCATCCTGAAAATTCAGAAGCACAATTTTTACAATCAGGCTGTGATGAATTTTTCGGAGTACATCAGCAACCAAACACTTGCTTCTGAATTAGTTATGGTTGATGCACTTGATGAAGCAAATTCGCATTTGGTTGAGATTGATCTTGATGTTGATGCACGGATCCAGGTAATCCGGAATTCATAATATTGTCGCAAATCCAGAATGCTTAAAAGCTTGTAATGAATCGAAATATTTTTATACTTTTAAGGTCTGAGGCAAACAAAAACCCAAATCAGAAATAGAACTAAAGCTTAAAGTTATGAGTGAAAAGACCAGATATTCGGATGAGGAGTTGATGGAATTTAAAGCGATAATTCTTGAAAAACTCGAAAAAGCCCAGAAGGACTTTGAAATGTACAAAAGCTCCATAACCCAGAGCGATGGCAACGATACACAAGACACCTCGCCAACCTTCAAGGTATTGGAAGAAGGTGCTGCAACCTTGTCGAAAGAAGAAGCGGGTAAGTTAGCTCAGCGCCAGCAGAAGTTTATCCAGTATTTACAGGCAGCTTTGGTTCGTATCGAAAACAAGACCTATGGCATTTGCCGCGAAACAGGTAAATTGATTTCGAAAGAGCGACTGCGTGCAGTGCCTCATGCAACGCTTAGCATTGATGCAAAAAACAGTCAAAAATAATTTTTATTGAAAATATCGAACTAAATGATTGGAAGAGAGATACTTCCAATCATTTTTTTATAAGTATTAAAGATGTCAAAATTACAAAAATCGATTCTCATTGTGGTTTTGGTCCTGTTGGTTGATCAGGTTCTGAAGATTTGGATCAAGACGCACATGACTATGGGTGAAGAATTTTCGGTAATAGGAAGCTGGTTCAGAATCCATTTTGTTGAAAATAACGGAATGGCATTTGGATTTGAGTTTGGCGGTGATTATGGAAAAATCTTCCTTAGTTTATTTCGCATCGCTGCCGTATTTGGAATCGGATGGTATATTCTGAAACTGGTCAAAAAAGATTTACCAATGGGTTTTATCGCCTGTGTTGCACTGATTTTTGCCGGAGCAATCGGCAATATTATCGACAGCGCCATTTATGGACTGATCTTCAACGACAGTTATGGACAAGTTGCAACGCTATTCCCAGATGGTGGCGGATATGCGACTTTTTTACATGGCCGGGTAGTTGATATGTTTTATTTTCCGCTCTTTTCAGGTATTTTCCCGAGCTGGATTCCACTTGTTGGAGGAACCGACTTTGAATTCTTCCGGCCAGTGTTCAATGTTGCCGATTCGTCAATTTCAATTGGCATTTTCTCAATCATTATTTTTTACCGAAAACAGTTTAACAACCTCGATAAGAAAAGTGATGAAGGAAGTTCTTCAGCAAACAGTATAGACGAAAATAAGATTGCAAAATCGGAAAGCGAAACTCAGGAATCCACAACCGCATAACCACGAAATTTAACTATTTTGTTTGCTAAATACGGTTGAATTCTGTAAACTTGCACTCCGAAAAAACCAAACAAGGATATTTTCAGGGCCCATAGCTCAGTTGGTTAGAGCACCTGACTCATAATCAGGGAGTCACTGGTTCAAGCCCAGTTGGGCCCACTTAAAAATCAAAGAGTTACGATGAAAATTCGTAGCTCTTTTTTATTTTACGCTAGGTTTACGCTAGGTTTTGTGAATTATTGGTCATTTTTTGTAGAACGGTGGAAACTAACACCGAACTCAAATCACAAAGAAAATCTGTCCATGCTATTTGGGACTAGCACACTCTATAACTGAAAATGGAGATATTTTTCATTAGAATAAATTGTCATAAAATTCCATTTGTCATAAATGTTGTCCCCATCTGATAAAAATATCTCTCTAAGATTTGATGTGTTATATGTGAAAAATATATTATAGGTAGATTTCAAATCACGACATCTGCTTCGGATAATTCGAGATAATGATTCTTTAGTCGGTAAGAATTGTTTATTCTCTCCATTCGAACTGATTATGTAATTATTGCATCTGATGATATTGTACAAATCACTGCTGTTATTTCCTTTACTGGCATGATGCGAAACTATCACAAAATCACATTCCAACGGATTACTATTTGAATAACCCATATTCGAAAGAGATTCAAAAATAACAGATGGGTGTGAATCAGCCAACCATAAAATTTTTCTATCCTCATATTCAAAAATTGCTGAAATACTGCTCCTATTCTCTAAAGAATCATCCTCAGCAAAATCGGATAAGTTAAATGACTCAAGGGTTAAATGGTAATCAAAATTAAATGCAGATTTAGCTTCACTGACAGATTCATCTTCACTTTCTTCTAAAGGCTTTCCATCACTATACTTTTCCCTTAACTCATTGATTATTTCTATTGTTGGAGATAAAATGATTATTTTCAATCCAAATAATTCCTGATATTCGGAATTTGAGAAAGTGTCAGATTTTGGTAATTTGTTCTTTATTAATAAATATTCATATAATCTATCTCCCTGGCTAATACTCTTTGCTGAGCTTACATTGTCACTTATTTTGAAAGTTTGAGCATACTTACGGGGTGGATTATAAAGCCAACTCTTGGTTATATCCATAAACTCGTCATCATTTACCAATTTAATGAATTTTATAATCCCTCCAATGTGGTCGTCGTGAATGTGTGAAACAATCCACAAATCAATAAACTCACCGGCTTCTATTAATGCGTTTATTTCGTAATGCAACACATGTCGAAACGTTCTTTCATACCCAGAATCAAGGAAAATATTGTGAGGCTTTCCATCGCTTCCAATATACCTGATTCTAATTGCATCACCACATTCCGCCTGATAACAAAATAATTCCAGTCCTTCCATTAATCTCTGTTATACATTTTTAGTTCACCTTGTATTTTCCCATTTTCATCCAACCAAAATACACCACATGGGACTTTGAAAAATGATTCTTCATCTCTGTTGTCTGTGTATGAAAACTTCTCGCCAAGTATAGTCCAAATAATATCAAGGTTTTTACTACCTAAAAATTGTGTTAGTTCGCTTTTCTTTATCAATACTCCTTTGGGATTGTTATTTATTACAATGGTTTCCCCTTGTCTATTTTTCAAATGTCCGTCAATTGGAGCATATTGAAGATTCATTCCTTCAAAAATGTACTTACATGGAATTTTATATGATCCCTTTGCCCCTGATTTATCTCCTTCTATACCACCATTAGCAGCTTCAGTTGAAACAATAACTTTATGTGAAGTATTCTGAATTGTGTCCCATATTTTCCTTCTCTCTTTATAGGCATCAAGATAAGCTGGCGACCAAAATTTCTCTCGATTAATTATGTATGAGTAGTCATCACTGAATTCAGGCATCCATCTCCCCCAAAAATTTTTTTCTTTCAAATAGTTTATGATTTTCTTTTTTTCTGTCTTTCTTACCAGATACCCTTCTAACAGATAAAAAATACTTTTCCTTCGACCATCGTATTTTTCTTTCCCAATCTTTTTAGGCTCATTCCATTCGATATAGTGATGTAAATGAATCCACTCTGTGTTATTGTCATCCTGTTTTTGAATAATCTTTTGTGGGGATATTAAATCATTAAGTGTTTCTGACCACTCATAATCAGGTAAATTCCAATGTTTGTATTCATCATCATCCCACCATTTCTTTTCTATATTGCGCAAAACTATCTTTTCTTCTTCGTCTTCTTTGCTTTTAGTAATATAAGAGGGGTCAATATTCCGTATTGATAACTGCCAAGTACCTCTATAAAAGTCATATTTATGCTCGCTACTCCATCCATTTTTTATTTTATAATTATCTGCGAGCATTGCCAAAATTTCATGAAAGGCAATCCATTGATATTTTTTCCCTATTCGTTCTATCTTATTTTCGCCTCTGAAAGAATAATTCGAAGCAATATTATCATATTCGCCATGCATTTTTCTATCATACCCTAACTCAAAAACTCGTTTAACTATCCAATACCTAACAGGGTAAGGGTTAAAGTCTTCCTTTTTCAATTTTCTCTCGAAATATGTTACTATCACTTCCTTTACATAGTCAGCCTGCTCCTGATTCAAAACACTATTCAATCCTTTCAGGCACATATTTTTTATGGAGGTTGACATTTCTAAATACGATTTTTGATCTTCAGACCACTTAATCCCAAACTGTTTTTGATACCCATTGTTTTTGTTAAAAAGGGTTTCTTGCTCCATGCATCTAAAAATTGTTTTTATAAGGCTACTCTCGCTTCTTTTCAATGTTCTAAGAAATCTTTCATAATTCTCGTCCTCTTTAAAAGAAAACGAAGAAAAATCATCCACAGTTGGTCGAACAATTTTGTTCCCAAAATCTGCAATATACCCCAATAAAGATTCATATATTCTATTCTGACTAAATCCATTCTCTTCTTTGAAATTAGGACTATTGAAATCAAGTTTATACATTTTTACATCGTCTTCACTTTGGGGAAGAATAGGCATTTCACTATTATAAGGGGGACGAATTAAATCGGTATCGACTTTAATTCCCACATTTTTGTAAAGAGCATATTCAACAATATTCCGGGCATAATCACGAAGTAAGATATGGATTGGCGGATTTCCTTTCTCAAATATGTTTTTATAAGTAAACTCAGCAATTTTTTTCACAGCTTCGTCCTGTTCCGTCCGAAGAATACATCCATAAGCGACAGCATATAATCTTTCTTTTATGTATAAATCATCTACCTTATCAAATGTTTTTAATATAAGAATTAAGGCATTAGGTTGTTGTTCTAACAGGTTTACCAACACTTTTGTCACTTGATCTCTAAGTGCAATATCAGTAGTAGAAAGTATCCAAGAAAGTGTTTGAGCAGTTAATCTAACAGTTTCTGCATCTGCATTATAGGAAATATTTGAAGACCATGCCCAGTCAATTAACCGTCGAAGTGGAAATGCTTCACCATAATCATTATATGAGTTGTAGCCCCGAATGTATTCTTGCAATAAACCATCTCTTTGTGGCATTGGCGGTCGCATCAAGATCCCATGAAATCTATCGCTGTTGAATGGGTGATTTGGTATCGTAGTTAGCTCATTTAGAGTATATAGCCATTCATTGTTGTCAAAATATCTGCCATGTTTCTCCAACCATTCCGTTATTTTTTTATCATCTATATTACTTACTTCTCGCCATTTCAAGCTATCCAACATAAGTTTAGTAGCATAGTTGTAAGTGTAGATTTTGTCTCGATTTCTTATTCTTTTTTTCTCATCTTTATCTATAAGAAAATTTACCAATTCAAAAATTTCCATATTATATTTTTCGGGAAGTAAAATGGAAAATATTTCCATAATTCCCCGAAATGTCCATTGGTGGTATCTTATAACCTTTTTTAATTTTTCGTCTTCAGAAAAGGCCCTTTTAAAGTCTTCTTTCACCAAATATGGTTTCAGTAACTCTTCTGCCATAAAGAAATCGCCAAGCTTTTGGTAAGAAAAGAAAAGAACGTCTTCAGGGTCAACTCTATATTCAGCCTTATATTTGATTAAAACACTTTCTTCAATAAGGTCTGGCAATAAATCCGGATAATTTTTGAACTCTTTATCAAATAAAGTTAATGCCTCTTCAACTGGTAATTGACCATACTCCGAATTAAAACAGGCAATTGCAATGATTTCTATTGCTTTCGAGACAATATTCCGTAATTTATACTCTTTCCTCTTTTCTTCAAATCTCTTATTTAAAGATTGCTTGTAGAGATTATATGTCTTACTAATTCCAGTAAATCCTTTTGGAAAACTCTTATCTGGTAGATCTTTAACAGCTTCACAAATCAGATGGAGAAATAAAGGATTGCTGAATTCAGGACTGAGAATCGGAATATTGGGTAAATTCAAGCCGTAATATTCACAAAATAATTTAAGAGCCGCATATTCAGTACCTTTAAATCCTTCATGAGTGATAATAGTTATATTAGGCTCTTGCTTGAAATGGCTTGGTATTATATCGTGAAAGTAAGTACTTCTAATCGTCATTACGAATCCTATGGCAGGATATTTCTCCACTTCATGAATAAATCCAGCAATCTGATGCTTCCATAAATCAGCTCCCGCACCTTCATTTATTGCATCGATAAGAATTAATACCCTGGAATTTATTTGTAATCCAATATCATTAAGATTAGTTATAAAATCTTTGAATGAGCATTCAAGCCCTAACTGTCTCAAAATATTGTTTTCAATAGTTTCTGTTTTATTAAAATGTTGTCCCAGTAATAAAAGAGTTGGCAAATTATGCTCCTTTCTCTGGCTGGCAATGTCTCCCAGTAAGTGAGATTTTCCGCACCCAGCTTCACCCTTAATAATCAATATTGGATGGTTAGCAAGATTTACATCCAAATCACCTATTTCATTTATAAACTGGTAGTTGAACTTTTCAATTTCTCTGAGTCTGCTTAACTCAGTATCTATCAGATTTGTTTTATTGGATTTAGAATCCTGATTGTCTATTCTCAATCCATAGAGTTCATGTGTTTTATCTGTTACTTTCTTTTTAAATAACTTTATTCGCTCAACAAAAGGTGATATTGCGACTTCATAATCAACAGACTGATACAATCCAACAAGCCATTCTTTTACTTCCTGTCTCAATGATTCTAATTCTGTCTCTATATCTTTTAGATGTGGGTTATCTTTTAAACTTCGATAACTTCGTTCTGTTAACCAGTCATCGATAATTTTAGTAATTCTTGCATAAAAGGTTTCATTTTTAGAGAGGCAATCAAAAACATCAATGATAGGAGTTTCAAAATTCAATTTTTCGTTGAATCTGGGGCCAAGATTCTTTACAGCTTTTTCTATTTGAGAGGAAAAAAATGATGCAATCAAACCATTATTGCCCAAATATGTATAAATGATAGGCGATAAAAAATTTCTTTTTAGAAGTTCATTTACAGTTTCAATGCATTGACAATAAATTACCTTACCTTTCTCTTCAGCCCGAAATCGTGTAAATATTCCATATAGGAAAACTTCATTGTCTGCCTCAATAAAAACACCTGCTCCGGAAAAACCATCAATATTGTGTTCGGTATAATCTGAATTTAACTGTAATTGAAATCTTTTCGTTTCAGTCATGTTTTGTTTCCACACTGCCTGTATTGCATCAATTTCTTTTCCCTTAGTTGCCCTTGGAAATCCTTTTACGGTAAAAGAAGAAAATGATTGCCTTTCTTGTACCACCTCAATTTTGGGTATTTTAGGATTTATTTTATCAATTTGCTCCTTGTCTAATATTAAGACTGCAACATCCTTCCCCTTATCTTTAAAAAGAAAATTTTCATCAATTTGATTATACAAAATAGGAATATACTTATCACTTTCAGGGTTGTAAATATCAAGGAATAAATCACCGAAAGGCTTCTGAAAAGAATCTCCATCATCAAATAAGCAATGTGAGGCTGTCAATACATATACCTTATCAGAAAGTGACTTTTCATAGTATAATATTCCTGTCCCAATAGTTGGATTACCTGAACTGCTTTTTCTTAACCGGACGGTTATTGCCGAAATTAAAACGTCATTTGATTTATTCATTTTTCTATTTTAGGGGAAATAAGATTCAATTGTGCAATGAATTGATATGAAAAAAACAACTTATCAAAATTAAGAAACTCTTTGTGGTTAACGATAGGCTTTGAGGATTTTGAGGAATAATCAAGAAGATTTTCAAACTCATATGTAATATAGGGCTAATAATTATCTTTTATTCCAGCTGGTCGAAAATGTCCTAAAATCCGATCAATAATGATCACCCAATTCGGATTTAGAATGACCAGATTTTGCCAATTCAAATCGACCACAAAATCTTAATCGGTTCATCATGTGATTTAAAGGTTGGTGGAAGTTAACACCATTCTTCATCATCAAATGTCAATGTGAAAATCTTGTTTGGCTTGGTTAATTCATAGGGAGCCAACCATTATCACCTCCATTTTTTCTCCGGGGAGGATCTTGATCCTACTGAAGATCAAGCAATAATTCAACGAAGGCCAAACAAAATCATTCTATTTGCCCGGAAAAAATATTCTTGGAAACTTCCATTCCTTGTATTTTTTGAGACGTACTCTTTTCCCATAATCATTGGGCAGTTCCACAATAAAGGCGTATATTAGCCTCTATATGAGAGCTTTAATAGTGCATCCAAAAGATAAGACCACAGATTTCCTGAAAACTATTTATGCTCCAATCCAAGATAAAACCGTAATAACAGGTGGTGTCACCAAATCCGAATTAAGGAAACTTATTGAAAATCACGACAGGGTTATTATGCTGGGTCATGGAACTCCCATTGGATTACTATCAGTTGGTCAGTTTCCTGATGCTGGTTCCTATGTAATTGACTATTCCTATACTGATTTACTTTCTTCCAAAAAAGGAAATATATTTATTTGGTGTTATGCTGACCAGTTCGTTAAACGAAATGGACTCAATGGTTTTTTTAGTGGGATGTTTATCAGTGAGTTTGGTGAAAGTTTCAATTTGGGTTATTATGTCGCTGACAGGAATCTGATTAAAGAATCGAATGAATGTTTCGCTTCCATAGTTTCACAAAACATCCATCAACCTTTGGTCGTCATGTTTGAAAATGTATTACAGGAATATAGGATTTTGGGGAAAACCAATCCAATAGCCCAATTTAACTTGGAACGGTTGTTCCTTTCTGAAAGGAAAAGAAATTCGGTCAAGAGTTTCTTTTCCTTTTAATTGATTCCTGAATATTCAATTCATTTAGATTTAAACCCAACCCATTTCCCATTTTCATCCAAGCCCCTGTTTTGTAATTCCTTATTGGCAATTTCAACAGGGTCTATTTGGTTGTGAACGATTGCAACCAGTAAATCTGTTGCAATTCCTTGAAACAAATACCTTGGGTTTAAATCATCGCTATCATTCTTAGCGGTGTAATTGGTTAATTTATTTGTAATTTTCATTTCTAATGCTGTTTGTTAAAATGATGATAAAGGTTCCAATAGAAAATAGGTTTTGTTTTCGTATGCAGTATTTTACAACCTCAAACTGTCATACACATCAAGGATTTCCCTTTCACGAATACCTAAATAACGTTTGGTTAAGGCCACCGATGAATGACCGAAAAGTTCCATCAGCAGGACAATAGATTCATTGGAATAGTTATTCAATTTTAAAACGCGATTCCCCAATGTCTTTCGGAACATGTGACTTGATACATTCCCTTCCAATTCGATTCCGTATTTCTTAAAAATCCGTTTCAGTTCCACGTTTACCCAGCTCTTGTCAATAGGTTTGGTTCCGTATCGGTTTATGAAAATGTACTGGTCGGTGTTAATTACCACCATTCTTCCCTTAATCCGTTCCACAATCGTTTTTAAGTCGGGGTTGATTTTGATTCTCCGAGTTTTCTTGGTTTTTTGTTCCTGTACTGTTAAAATGTCAGTATTTTCAAATTGTGAGAACTTTAACTGAAGTAAATCGGAAATTCGAAGACCTGTAAAAACTCCTGTTGCGATGAGAAGGCAGTATTTGTATTCACCATCCCTTTCGAGTTTACTGATTAATGACTTGAATTGATCCCAGTCCATAGAAGTTGTTGTTGTTCTTTGACCCTTTAGTGACATCGTTTTTGGTTTTAAAGTTCAGGGGCAAGAACGAGAATTTCCTTATACTTTGCGCCATTTCTGGAGTTAAGTATATGCTAAATCTAACTGAAAATGAGAGAGTTTAGTGAGATCATTGCTGGTCAAGGATTTCAGAAGATTGGGTGCTTATACTTTCATCATTAGTATAAGCAAGGTAAACATACATTCATCTGAAAGGAGGTTTTAATCGCTATAATATAAATACGAATTTAGTTTCAGGGAATCTCTATTCAACATTTACCAAATCATCAACAGACACTAATTCCTGTGGTGCTATATTTGGATTTATGCCTGGCATTGAACTAACTAATTGTATATAACATCTTCTGGTAACTTCATTGAAGTTAGATACATTGAAAATTAAACCCTCTTCACCTTGAAGGGGATTTTTAAACCTGACTGGCTTTGAACAATCTATCGTATTCATTATTAAATGATTATCCAGTACAAATATAATCATTATATTTGACTTTATACAAAATCAAATAATGTTCTAACATTAAAACGTAATGCAGAAATTTGTACTTATCAATTCAGAAAATAGATTTCCAAGAACAAGAGAGATAACCACAGAAGGAAAAGCAATTTCATTCTCATTTACAAAGCGAGAGGGAAAGGAATTCACGGACATATTGGAAGAAACTGAAATTTTTGAAATGTCCTTTGACGATCCGGACACTAAAAAACAGTTTTATTCACTTCTTTTTAAGACCCCAATGGAGATCTATACTTTCTGATCACAGAACCTAATCAACTTTATCAAGTTATGTCAGACGTTCATGATAAGGAGACCAGAAGTTACAACATGAGCCGAATCAAAGGCAAAAACACCAAACCCGAATTACAGGTGAGAAAATTTCTTTTTGCCAATGGATTTCGTTACCGTTTGAATATTAAAGACCTACCAGGGAAACCCGATCTGGTACTTCCAAAATACAAAACAGTGATTTTTATTAACGGGTGTTTCTGGCATGGACATCAGGGATGTCGCTATTTTGTAATACCTCTGACAAGAACTGACTGGTGGCTTGAAAAAATTAACAGAACAAGATTTCGGGATCAGGATAATATGGTTCATTTGAAGGCATTAGGATGGAATGTTATCACCATTTGGGAATGTCAATTGAAAAATGAAATTAGCCAAATCTCACTAAATCAGCTCAAAATTGAAATTCTTCAAAATATAGATATGACAACTTGAACTCTACTTTCACACAGGGCAAATTTACTATTGCCTATTAATCTTTATTTTCATAATTTGTGTTTGCTAATTTTGAATTATTTTTCATCAGATTATTTGGAGGAATAAGGTGATAACTAGCTAAGCATCAGAGATAGACAGAGACTTCAATCTATGTTCCGCCCAATTGTAAAAGTTAGGGGAAAATATAATGAATCGTTCATTCTCTGTCCGTTTATTTTTTCCAGTGTTAAGAACTGAATTTAAACTAACTTTTGACCTAATCAATTAATGACAATTCCTGTTATCGATATTTTTGCTGGACCTGGTGGTTTAGGTGAGGGATTCTCTTCAATAGCCAATGACAACGGAGAAAGAATCTTTCAAATTAAGTTATCAATTGAAAAAGATGAGTTCGCTCATAAGACTCTTGAGCTGAGAAGTTTTTTTAGACAGTTTCCAATTGGTAAGGTTCCATCTGAATATTACGAATACATCAAAAACTACAATTCAGGATCGGATCAAAAGAATAGAAATATCCTTTTCTCTAAATTTCCGGAGGAAGCAAAAAAAGCAAAAGAAGAAGCTTGGCTTTGTGAACTGGGACATGACGATTACCCTGCTGAACTGGTAAATGAAAGAATAAAAACCGCCCTTAATAATTCCAGAAACTGGTTGTTAATAGGTGGTCCTCCTTGTCAGGCTTATTCATTGGTTGGAAGATCACGAAACAAAGGTTTATTTGAGGAAGATCCCCGGGTTTTTCTTTATCGCGAATACCTTCGCATTATCGCAGTTCATCATCCAGCTGTTTTTGTGATGGAAAATGTAAAGGGTTTATTATCTGCAAAGCTTGATGGTGAAAGTATTTTTGATTGGATAAAGGCTGACCTAAAAAATCCGGGAAGATTATTCCCCAATCAGAATTCTCCGGCTTACAAAATATATTCTCTTGTACAACCATACAAGGGATTTGATGAAGATGGTAATCCTGTTTATGCAAAAGATCAGGACTTTTTAATCCGAGCTGAAAAGTATGGTATCCCTCAGAAACGGCATCGCGTTATTTTACTTGGAATTCGTGACGATCTTGGGAATATCAGTTTTGATCCGATTACCCCAAAAGAAGAAGTTAGACTAAAGGATGTTATCAGTGAACTACCCAAATTAAGAAGCGGAATTGGTCGTGAACTGGCATTTGTAAGTAAAGATGGAAAACAAAAGTATCACAAGGTAAATGATAGCCAGTTAAATTGGGCTAATACTGTTGATGAGTATCTGAAACTGATCAAAAAAGAATTTCCTGAAGTGGAAATTGATCTTAAGAATATTCTAAAACTGACGAAAGGCAAAAACTTCCAGGAAGTCGCTCTGTCTGAAGAAGGTAATCCGCTTAAAGATTGGTATCATGATGAAAAAATTGGAGGTGTCTTAAACCATGAAACCAGAACCCACCTGAAAGAGGATTTGTCCAGGTATTTATTCTCATCCATTTACCTGAAGATAAAAGGCGATTTCCCAAAATTGCGCGATTATCCTGAATGGTTATTACCCAATCACAAAAATGCAAGGGGCACCAAATTTGCGGACAGGTTCCGAACCCAACGGCCGGATGAACCTGCAACAACCATAACCAGCCATATATCAAAAGACGGACATTATTTTATTCACTATGATCCGGAACAATGCCGTAGTCTTACTGTCAGAGAAGCTGCCCGAATACAAACTTTCCCTGATAATTACTTTTTCTGTGGGGCAAGAACAGAACAATATCACCAGGTGGGAAATGCAGTGCCACCTTATCTAGCAAAACAGATTGGAGAACAAATTAATAAAATAATATGGAAGCTTTTGTGAGGGCGGAAATCGCTAAACCAAATCCAAAATCTACGATTAATTCATATAGAAGTTTTGGTTATAACCTTTCTACTGCAATAGCTGATATTGTTGATAACAGTATTTCTGCCAGCTCTAGTTCAATTTGCATTAAATATAAATGGAGAGGTAAGGATTCATTCATTTCTATTTCGGATAATGGAAATGGCATGAATAAAAATGAATTAGTTCTTGCGATGACGCCTGGAAGCAAAGATCCTGAAGAAGAAAGATCAGAGAATGACTTGGGTCGCTTCGGAATGGGTTTAAAAACGGCTTCCTTTTCACAATGTAAGAGACTTACATGTATAACAAAACGTGAAGATTACGCAACCATAAAAAGGTGCTGGGATATTGATTTTATAAATATAGAAAACGAATGGCAGTTATTAGATTATGTTTCTGATACTTCTTTTCTTGACATAGTAAATGATCAGAAAACAGGCACTTTAGTGTTGTGGGAAAAGTTAGACAGAATCGTTGGCAATGCTGAAATCAATAATGAAAGTGTAAAAAATGCCTTCTATCTCGAAATGCAAAATGTCAGACAACATTTGAGTTTAGTTTTTCACAAATTTATAGAAAGTAAACGCGTAAAAATTTACTTTCAAAATGAAGAGATTGAGCCATTCAATCCATTTTTGCTAAATCTGAATCATAAAAAGCCGGAAATGGGTCTGCCGGAAAAATTTGATAATGTGGAAATTACTTATTATGTACTACCACACATGTCTGAAATCGGATTAGAAGATTATAACAAAACTGGTGGACCACTTGGCTGGTTTCAGCAACAGGGTTTTTACGTTTATCGTGGTGATAGGCTACTTGTGGCCGGCGATTGGCTTGGGCTGGAGAAAAAACGAGATTATTCCAAACTAGCTCGTATTGCAATTAATTTCTCAAACGTAAACGATTTTAACTGGAATTTGGATATTAAGAAATCAACGGCAACACCACCTGTTGAAATAAGACAAGAGCTTTTACGAATTGCGCGAATTGCAATAATAAAATCTGCAAAAATTTATAATTGGCGTGGACAAAAAACTCTTTCAGAATCAGCATTCGCTAATCACGAACCTTTATGGAAAGATGAAATTACCAGGGAAGGAATAAAGAAGTATAGGATTAACAGAAAACATCCGATTATCAACTCATTACTTTCTGAAAACAACAAGTTGGCAGGTAAAGCGCTAAAATTACTGGAAGACAACGTACCGATTGAGCTGATATTAAGTAATCAGAATGAAGACCCTGCATTTCATGAATTAGAAAAACAAACAGAATTACCAAGTCAGGAATTAATTGATTTGGCTATTGAAC
The DNA here is from genome assembly GCA_963678915.1 of Prolixibacteraceae bacterium. GTDB lineage: Bacteria > Bacteroidota > Bacteroidia > Bacteroidales > Prolixibacteraceae > Aquipluma. The sequence continues at coordinate 2,754,511 of OY787458.1, read as the reverse complement.
TATACAAAATAAATATATCACAGGGAATACCTGAATCATTAGCGAAGCAACAAATTATGAACGCTGTACCATTCAATTTATTCCCATTAATCAATGATTATCTAAAATGAATAGTCTACTCCAATCGGCAAGAGCAATATCGCACACATTGCTTGCAGTACACAAAGGTGATATTACTGATGAAGTGCTTCTAGGTGTTATCGAAAAAGCATCTGCAATAAATATAATTGAAGGCCAAATATTTGACAAACAGGAATTATTTGAAATCCTTCAAGCTGATTTCAGTATTGGGAAAGGTGAGATTACGATTTTATCAGATAATGTTGAACCTTGGCTAAATGATGAAAAAGCTAATATCAAATTTGAATTATGGAACAGATATAGAATGTATATGTCAGAGAATGACCCGTCTTTTCCTGTTAATGATTTAGATGATTTTACAGATAAAATTCTGGACAAGTGTGTTAATCCTAAAAATCCTGGTTCTTGGGATAGACGTGGAATGGTTGTAGGACACGTTCAATCTGGAAAGACCTCAAATTATGTTGGATTAATTAACAAAGCAACTGATGCTGGTTACAAAGTAATAATAATCATAGCTGGTACGATAAGTTCTCTGCGAAGGCAGACACAAGAAAGAATAGATTCAGGCTACATTGGTAGAAATAGTTCAGCATTTATCAATAACAAAGGTGAAAACAGAATTATCGGAGTTGGAAGATATAAGGTAGATACCGACATATATTCTCTGACTTCTTCCTATTACAAAAGCAACGATGAAGGTGATTTTAGTCAATCAGTTGCAAATAGATTAAATATTCCGATTGGAAAAAATCCTGTTGTTTTTGTCATCAAGAAAAATAAAAGTATTCTTGAAAATCTGATTGACTGGTTTTCCAAAAATGAAAATATCAAAATTGTGGATGGAACTCCTAAATTATTTGATGTTCCAGTGCTGATAATTGATGATGAAGCCGATGCTGCATCTGTAAATGCTTCAAAAGATATAAACGAGATTAAGACGATTAATCGATTAATAAGAACATTACTTTATATTTTTAATCAAAATACATTTATAGGTTACACGGCCACTCCTTATGCCAATTTATTTATTCCTCAAGAGTTTAATGAAGAAAAAACAACTATAATAAAAGGGAAAAAATATAAAATTGGAGAAGATTTGTTCCCCAGAGATTTTATCATAAACATTAAAGCCCCCTCAAATTATATTGGTGCTGCAAAATTTTTCGGATATGAAAATCCAATTCCCGAACTCACAAAAGATCCGTTAGAAATTTTCAGAGAAATTAATGATTACGACCCGCCATTTTTCAAAACAATTAATAAAGAAAATAAGGACAACCTTCCTGAATATCTTCCAGCAAGCCTTATACTGGCAATAAAATCATTTATTCTTACTTGTGCAATCCGCAGGATCCGTGGACATGAAAACAAGCATAATTCTATGCTTGTACATGTTGCATTATTAGTAAAATGGATTGACAAGGTTGCATATCTGGTTAATGAAGAGGTTAAAAAACTGAATGGCAAAATTCAAGGAGAGGATGAAGAATTATTAAAAGAATTAGAAGAATTATATAAGGCTGATTTTATTTCTACTTCAAGAAATGTATTAGAGAATCTTGACTATAAAGACATCAGAATCCAAGTCCATCAGTGGGCTGAAGTAAAAAAAGAACTTAAAAAGGCAGTTTCAAAAATTGATGTTCGTTCAGTTCATGGGACACGTTCTACAACTAATTTGGAATATCATAATATTGAAGAAATTGATTACAGCAGGTACGAAAACGGATTATCCGTTATTGCAGTTGGAGGGAGTCGATTGTCCCGAGGAATTACTTTGGAAGGATTGTCTGTAAGTTATTACTTGCGAACAACAAAAATGTATGATTCTTTGATGCAAATGGGTCGATGGTTTGGATATCGTCCAGGCTATGTTGATTTATGCAGACTATTTACTACAAATCAGATTTTCGAGTGGTTCAATCATATCACTTTTGCCACTGAAGAAATGAGGAACGATTTTGATGAAATGACGGCGGCACTGCAACGGCCAAAAGATTTCAGACTTAAAGTAAGAAATCATCATGGGTTACTCACAATTACCAGTCTCGCTAAACTTTATTTTTCTCAAAATATAGAAATTTCATTTTCTGGTACGAATCCGCAGACATATCAGTTATTGAAATCCAAATCTGCAATAGAAAACAATTTTAATGCATTAAAAAATCTAATATCAGTCATTGGATTTCCTGAGAAGCAAAACATAAAAGAAAATAAAGGAAAAATCAAGTACTTATTTTATCCAAATCAAAAAATAGATCCAATTTGTGATTTCATTGATTTATTCAAGATTGACCAACCAAGTATCAAGAATGCAACCTTAAGCGATTATATAAAAAAACAATTAGTGAACAAAAAGATTACTGATTGGAGTATTTGCATCGTATCCAATACCGATGAAAAAGTATTCATTAACCGTCATGAAAATAACCCAGATAAATCAAAAAGTCCAAAAGATAATTTGATGACATATGTTTTGAATTATGGAGGTAATTCGCTTATGCTTGGGTGTAATGTACGTAATCAACGAAGTGATAAAAGAAGCAGTGATAATTATTTGATTTCTAAAAACCAAATTGACGATTTAATGGATAGACAGGTTGACTTACTTATATGTGACAATAAAACAAATGATAAGATAAAATCACAAAGAGCAAAAGAAAAGAAAGGATTATTGTTGATTTATGCCTTAGATGAAAGAGGAACTCCAAATGTAAATAATGGCATTCCGATTATTGGTTATAGCATACATTTCCCAAAAATTGAGGATGAAATAAAAGTGTCATATACTACTACTATCAGCAATGACTTTGATAATGAAATTATGGAGGATGATGATAATTCTGAAAACGAATAGCATATGATAGATATTAAAACCATATGGGAAAGCCAGAAACCATCAGGCGATTTTATTATCAAAACGAAAATTGATGATATTCCACATTTGAATTGCTTTGCAGCGACTAATCATATTACCGGACAGCATTTATATATCATGTCCGTATCAAAAAATATAGAAGTTCCTGACCTGAAAAGCTATCGTTTTAAAGGAGTGGAAATCTTTCCAATTGAACTTGTAAATACTATTGAGTTAAATATTTATTTGTTGGATAATGAATTGAAAGATATATTTTCATTATTCATTCAAAACATTTTGGAAGATATTTTCGAGAGTGTGACGGAAAATGAAGCCTTGACAACAACTCTTAATGTAATCTCAAAATGGAAAAAGCTTTTTGACAAAATTAATTTCAGTGGATTAACAATAGAACAGCAAAAGGGGCTTATTGGTGAGCTATTGTTCTTCAACTATTTGCTGGACAATCAAAAAACAACGGCAAAGATTTTAAATGCATGGACAGGACCTGATTTTGAAGACAAGGATTTTATTTTTAGCTCAATTGGAATTGAAATAAAACTAACATCATCCAAAAATCCAAAAATTAAAATCACCAACGAAAGACAATTGGATACTCAAAATTTGAATGAACTGTTTTTAATTTTATATACAACCGAAGAAGTGAAAGCAAATGGTTTTACCCTTAATTCATTAATTGAGCAAATCAGACAGAAAATTTCAGGCAATTTTGATGAACTTAAATTCTTCAATGAAAGGTTATTATTGATTGGATATTTTGAAGATGACAAAGAAAATTATAATAACATGTATTCATTGAAAAAAAGTTTCTACTTCACTGTCACTCCTGATTTTCCACGAATCATAAAAAGTTATATACCATTAGGGGTATATAACACTTCTTATTTTATTGAAATTTCAGCAGTTGAAAGATTTGTTGTAGAGTCAGAGGATATTATTCAAAAAATTTAACCATGGAAAGAGCCCTACAAAGTTATATAGACGAACTTAAATCAAATGTTGCTTCAATGGTTTATTCCGATGGAGAAGGAGTGAGTTTTGAAGATAAATTTACTGAACACTGCATTGAGGTACTTGAATCAATCGGAAAGTCCGAGGGAGCAAGGGTTTTATCCTACATTCATCCTAACAGCCAAGGTGGTATTGACTGGAAAATTAACGGTTATTGCCTGAAAGATTTGTCTAAGGATGAAAACAACAAAACTTACTATGAAACTTTGGATTTATTCATTACTAATTTTAAAGTTGAAAGTTATGAATACAACATTACAAAGGATGATTATACCAAATCACTCAACCAGATAAAGCGTTTTATCAATTCGGCCTTAAAAAGACATATTGATTACATTGACCAATCTCATACTGAACTAACCGAATTAATAAAAATCATTGGAAAGTATGGTAATGAATTTGACAGAATCAATGTCTTTTTCTTGATCAATGGCTTTTCAAATCACGAAAAGGAAAAAATTGAAATAAACGATATCGATATTTTTGTTCATACTTGGGACATCTCAAGACTTTACAAAATAAGTGTAACAAACAGTATCCACGAACCAATAGAAATAGATTTTGAAAACATTTTTGATGATGTAAAGGGCTTACAATGCATACAAGTTCCGGGGATTGATGAATTGTATGAATGCTATTTGACAATTATACCAGGCAAAATTCTAGCCAAATTATATAAGGATTATTCAAATGAGTTGCTAGAAAGCAATGTTCGAGCATTTTTAGGTCAAGCTGGAAAATACAATAAAGGAATCAGAGATACTATCCGTACAAAACCTCAAATGTTTCTGCCATATAACAATGGTATTACTGCAACAGCAGAAAGAGTGGAAACAAAAACAATAGATAATCAATTGTTTATTGCAAAGTTAAACGATTTCCAGATTGTTAATGGGGGACAAACAACAGCTTCGCTTTTTCATACTCAAAAAAAGTATAAGGATGCCGATTTGAGCAAGATATTTGTTCAAATGAAACTGACCGTAATCAAGGATAATGACCAAAAAAATATAGAAGTTCCAAATATTGCCCGTTTTGCTAATAGTCAAAACAAAGTTTCCGACCTTGATTTATCATCAAACAATCCTTATTTTGTTCAAATTGAAAATCTTTCACGAAAGAAATATGTCATCAATCCAGAAAATAAAAACCAATCTTTTTTGTGGTTTTTTGAACGAACTAACGGTCAGTACCGTGAAAAATTAAACAACAAAACGCCTCAGCAACAGAAACAATTCAAAGAGCAGAATCCATCAAATCTGAAATTTGTCAAATCTGATGTTGCAAAATACATTAATATTTGGGAGTTAGAGCCACATATTGTATCCCTGGGTTCGCAAAAAAACTTTATTCATTACACAAAAAAAATCAATGATTTTGTAGCAAAAAACAAACTTCCTGGAGAAAATTTCTATCGCAAACTGATTGGCAATGCTATCTTATTTAAAACTGCTGATAAGCTTTTTGGGAGGAAGAACATTGATGCAATTGGTGATACAAATCTTAAATCGTTTACCGTTGCATATACTGTTTCGTTTTTGCACTATCTTACAAAGAACAGAATCGATTTATGGAAGATTTATGAAGAACAAATAACTGATGAAATACTGAATAGTCATATAAAAAGACTTTTGATTTTCGTATATCAGCATTTGGTAACAGAAGCAAACAATAGTCTGATTTCAGAATATGCAAAAAGGGAATCTTCTTGGAAAAAACTAAAAGAAGCTCAATATCCCGAAAGTTTAGTTGGTGTACTAAAAGATTATCTAATTTCAGAAGAAGAAAAAGAGGAACGTGAAAAAGAAAAAGAAATTGACTCGAATAATGTAGAAAATAATGTTTTTATCATCAGTGAAATTCAAAAAATGGGATTGAAATTCTGGGATGGATTCAGATTATTTGTAGACAAAAATAACATGACAGATTTCAATTGGGAGTTGGCTTTTGATTTGGTTAAAAAGATAAAGGAACATAAAAATATTTCAACAAGAGAAATTTCCTTTGGCAAAAAAGTTCTTGATTACATCCAATCAAATCCGACTCTTATAGAAGAAGTTAAAGCTTTATCAAAACTAGAAGACACCGAAATAATTGAGGTTAAATTCATCTATGACAAGTTATTGCTTTTATCCAAAGATGATTGGAAGCGAATAATTGATTTAGCGAGTCAAACAAAAATTTTCAATAATCTTGAGCTAGAGAATGTAAAGTCAATTAAAAGTGCTTTAACTAAAAAAGAAAAAATAAAAGAACAGTCTTTAATAAAGGCGTTTAACTCTCTAAATAAACTTAAAAAATTTGGTGTTATAATATAGCTAATCAAGACAAAGAAAAACACACGATGGATTACAACGACATCTATAATATTACATGTAAGAAATTAATACCTAAAAAATTTATCTTTTTATAAAAATTATGACATGTTTCACGTATGGGTCAATCCCTTTTTGTCTTTCCACAGCCAAGCAATTTCACAGAAACCCAAACAGAACTATTGGAATCGAGGATTTTGTCAGGCAAATAGATTAGAAAGAACTTAATGAGAAACCCGACAAATACACTTGAATTTCTATACGATTTGGAAGTATGGTGTTAGTTAAAACCGACCTTTTTAGAAAGTATAAAGGCGTTATATCAAAAATCAATTGATATTATAACCAATATGGATTTGCCGGTTAAATTGACCAGTTCACGCCGTTTTATATTGACCAGTGTGCGCCGAAGTAAATTGACCACCTATTTTCAATATTGAGAACGATCATTTCCTTGTTTTGATTAGAGTTATACAAAATTAGATTTATTTATTCTGATTCAACAGTTTCTACGTTTTTGTTTCGTTGTCTTCTTCGTATTGATTCTCCTACAAGTTCCATTCGGTGAGCATCATGAACAATGCGGTCAAGTATTGCATCCGCTATTGTTTGTTCTCCGATTACCTCATACCATTGTGCCACTGGCAACTGAGATGTTATAATGGTTGAATGGTTTCCGTGGCGATCTTCGATGATTTCCATAAGTACCGACCTGTTTGATGCATCAAGCGGCTGCAAGCCAAAATCGTCCAGAATCAAAAGATCCTGTCTTTCTATCTTTGCAACTTCTCTGATGTACGAACCATCTGCTTTGGCCATTTTTAATCTTGTAAACAGCTTTGTAGTGTTGGCATAAAGTACTTTGAACCCGAGAGTACAGGCTTGATTTCCGATAGCTGAAGCAATGAAGCTTTTGCCTATTCCGGTACTGCCGGTGATCAGAAGATTCTCTTTTCTTCCGATAAAAGTACACTCAGCCATACGCATGAACTGATTCTTGTCCAGGTTGCGATCTATATCAAAGTGCAACTGCTCAATGTTGGCTTTATAGCGGAACTTTGCATTGCGCATTTGCCTCTCTATGCGGCGATTGTTACGATCATCCCATTCTGCATCAATAAGCATCGATACCATTTCGTCGCCGGTCATTTGAATCATGCTGCCATTCTCGATGCTTGTTCTAAAGGCCCGAACCATACCGAAGAACTTCATCTGTCTCATTTTTTGAAGCGTTTGCTCATTCATTTTATTTGATTTAAGGTTAAACAATACCCGGAGGGGTAGCTGTTACAGCCGTCCTCCGGGGAGATATTACCGGTAATAGTTTTTGCCACGTATATTCAGGTGAGGGGGCATTGACTGATCAACATGCTGCTGATCATCAACGTTTCGGTCAAGTCCTTTTTCAAGGATTACCCGAATGGTCTGATAGCTGTAATCGCCATATTGAAGTGCACGCAGACAAGCATTGTTAAGCCGCTCTTTTCCGGCACGTACTGAAAAACTTAAAACTCCCTGACAGGATCGATAGGTCTGCTCCGGATGCTGTCTGGCATTTAGCAACTGGATAATATATTCTTTCGTTTGAGGGCCTACCTCTGCGGCTCGTTCGATAAATTTATCGGGGTTCCAGTCGCTCATGAAGCGGTGCTGCGAGGCCAGATGATCTGTTATTGTAGTGTGTCCAAAAAGGTGCCTGTTCCTTTTGTGCACCGCAATTCGCTCGTAGCGGTGATAAATTTCAACCTCAGATTGGCTGTAAAGTAAGGTCACCTTCTTGCCGATAAAATGGTAAGGAACACTGTAATAATGCTTATCCTCGGCAAGACAGACGTAATTGTTCTTCATCACAGAAGCGATATAGCGTCGCTTCAACTCATATCTCTTTTCAGGTAAAGGGTGCAGAAAGTGTCGTTCAGTATCTTCGAACAACTGTCGCCTGCTGAACGGCCTTCCTGTAAGCGGCCTGTTATTATGAGCTTCCAGAGCCTCCCTGATCGCGCTATTTAGAAGTTCAATGCAAGAATATACATTACCCTTTAAAGTGCTGTAAATCGAACGGTAAATGATTTTTACGGCACCTTCTACCAACGCTTTGTGTTTGGGTTTATACGGAGCTGCCGGTAAAGCCGCCATCGAATAATAGCTTACAAAGTCACGAAAAGCCTCATTAAGTGTCGGCTCATAGCGATTACTCTTGATTACCGCCGATTTTAAGTTATCCGTAACGATGGCATTAGGAACGCCTCCGAAGTAATGTAATGCATTTTCGCAGGAGTTGATAAAGTCTTCCTTCTGTTGGGTATAACTGGCCTCTACGTAGGTCAACTGGCTTGCACCCAGTATGGCGACAAAAACCTCTACCTCTGTGATGTCTAATGTTTCCGGATCTAAAACCTTGAGTTTTTCGCCTGCATAATCAACATACATCTTCTCCCCGGCCTTATGCTCAATGTGCATAACCGGATTACGAACCTTCTTCCAGAGAAGATAATAATGCTTGAACTGTGAAAACCGATAGCCTGCAGGATGCTGTTCAAAATATTGCTCCCAAAGCTTCTCCTTGGTGTTTCCCCGGATCTTCAATGCTTTTTCCATGGTGGGGAAAAATGCTTCCAGAGATTGATAACGAAGATCATTCTCAATATGATTGCGTGGAACCATATCCAGAAACATCTGCTCAAGTTCAGTGTCACTCATCAGTTGAATCTCTTCCGGCGATTTGCCCGAAGCCAGGAACAACCTGATATACTTCTTAACACTATTGCGGGGAAGACCTGTCCGTTCCCCGATGGACTGTTTACTTACACCCTCGGTGTAAAGCCTGATAATGCTTCTTACCTTGCTCATAATGATTAGTTTATTTGACATTTGATTATATTGAACAAAGCCAACTTAATCATAAATGCCCGCTAATCAGCAAGGATAAATCGTTCTTAGAGGGTGGTCAATTTGCTCCGGCGAAACCCAACCATTTTGACCGGCGGAAGGTGGTCAATTTGTTCCGGCGCACACTGGATATTTTATCCGGCGTGTCCACGCTAAAACCAAAATCTCAAAATTTTAATTTATCCTTGAATCAAGAAAAAAAAGTGTCTCTTATTTTTTTACCCAAATAGTTCACTTTGTTTTGAAGACGTACAGTTCCTCGATAAGGATAAGTATTGGCTTATAAACAGCTTACTTTTTCCACCGCAATGAAATTTAATTGCTTTTCTAATCTTACTCATGTCCGTTAATTTATTTGCCATAATCCGTTCCATTTTTGAACGAAAGTATGGGTAACGACATGAAAAAAAGTATCCGTTTTAGGTGGTCAGTTTGCTCCGGCAAAGGGTGGTCAATTTGCGTCGGCAAAGGGTGGTCAATTTGCTCCGAAACTGGTGGTCAATTTAAACTGGAAATGGGTGGTCAATTTCACCGTTTTTTCCAGTTTGGGCGGCATCGGCGGCGGTCATGGTGCTGCAAAGTTTCCAATGGACGATGAACCGGCTGTAATCGTCCAGTACCGTTGACAAGTAATACCAGCCCCATCCGGGGATCTTAAAATAAGTAAAATCGGTCTGCCACATTTGATTTGGCCGAATGGTTTTATCCTTAAACTCATCGGAGGCTTTAATTAATTCAAAGGCAGGTTCCTGTATTAATCCCTGGGCTTTGAGTATCCGGTATGCCGAACTTTCTGAAACATATTTCCGGTAATTGTCGGTGTACAAACACGCTATTTCGCGCGGAGCTTTCTGCGGGTGATCCAATGCCAGTTCGGTAATGAGTTGTTTTTCAGATTCCGGGATTTGATTCCAGAACTGCTTTTTGGTGACCGGCTTTTGAGCCAGTCCATCGTAACCATCAGCCAGATAAGCATTGTACCAGGAGTAGAATGTGGGTTTGTTAATCCTCAATTCCCTAAGAGTTTTATTGACGCTCGTAGTGCTTTGTTCTACAAGTCGGATGATTTCAAATTTTTCGGTCTGGGAGAGTCTCATGTATTTCTTATTTATGGATTCTACTCCAAGCCAGTCACACTTTTTTTTAGCAATTCGTTGTGCAGGTACAAATCGGCCAACGCTTTTTTCAGGTTGTCGTTTTCCCGCCTCAGATGCTCAACTTCAGCCGTATTGGCACTTCGGTCGGTGTCCCCATTTAAACGTTTTTTACCGGCTTCCAGAAAATCTTTGCTCCACTTGTAGTACAAACTATCGTTAATGCCGTATTTGCGGCATATAGAGGCAACGGTATCTTCTCCGCGCATTCCCTCGATAACGATCCTGATTTTTTCTTCGGCACTGAATAGTTTCCGGGTTTGTTGCTTGATGTCTTTGATAACACCTTGGGCATTCTTCTTTTTTACAGTCATTTTGTTACTCTTTTTTGTATTAAACTTCACAAAATGTCTCTTTGTTTTGCAACACTACCAGTTCACTTTTAGCTGAAGATTTACAAAGTCTATTAAACGATAAGAAAAAATGTGTAATAGGATTTTATATTATCTTCTCAATCAATACCGGCTTGCGTATCAGCGACACTCTTAATCTTACTCATAAAATGATGTCAGAAGAGGGCAGAATTATAATCATAGAGAAGAAAACAAAGAAGCAAAGAGAAATCACCCTAAATGATACAACCAAAAAGGCATATGAAAAACTTGTCTCAATGCTAAATGAGGCAAATGAGAGATTTAATGAAGATGATTTTATTTTTATCTCGCAGAAGGGATCCGTATATAAAACACAATCTATCAATGAGATATTAAAGACAATTTTTAGCACAAAGAAATACCAGATTTCTTCACACTCATTAAGAAAATCATTTGCCCGACGAGTATATCAGAACCAAAACGAAAGCGAAAACTCATTGATCCTACTTTCTGACATCTTCGGTCATTCCAGCATAGCGATCACAAGAAGATATTTGGGCATCCGTTCTGAAACTATCAGTAATGTGTATCTTTCTCTTGTTTAATTAAAGTGAGGGTGTAATGAAGGTGTAAATGAGGGTGTAAATGACAATCAAAGTTAGTGCTTTCATTCGGTTAAATAGAAAAAATAAATGTGTCAAACATTTTATATCAATTTTTAGCCTTATTTTTTAATATCAATTTTATATATGTTTGATTTTCAATTGAATACAAAATATCAATGGTCCAGTTGGGCCCACTTGAAAATCAAAGAGTTACGAAGAATATTCGTAGCTCTTTTTTGTTTTACGCCAGGTATGGAGTATTAGAGTCGTCCTACCGAAAAAATCCGATCAAATAGACCAACCTATTAATTCATTTATATTGTGATACATCCTGGAATAAGCTAAGCTCCTCCAATTCTACCTTCAGGAAGAACAAATAAAAAGCGGAATCCAGTTTTCCGGATTCCGCTCAAGAGAAAACTAATCCTTAAAACCACCTATTCGTTGCTGTCAAATGAAGGTACTGATTCTTCCTGGTTCGACTCCCTGCTCATTTTATAGTTGTTAATCCGATAGCTTAAAGTAAGCATCAGCACCCGGGGTTCACGGGTCATTTTGAAGGTTGACTTGAAATTATCGCTGTACGAAGTTCTCTGCATGCGCATGGTTCCAAATACATCGCGAACACTCAGTGTTGCTGTAAGTTTCTTTTTCAGGAAATCCTGACGATACGATAAGTTCGCAAATGCCATTCCTTTTTGATCACCCTGCGCTGAAACCGATGGTCCGCGATAGAAACCAGTCAGTTGAAGCCGGCTTTCTGGAGAGAATTTTACAGTAGTATTCAATCGGCCCGAGTAATTGGTGCTTTCTTTATTGACCGATACACCCGATATTTCGCCCTTTAGTTTGTAGTTGTATAAAGTGAAACTGGTGTTTACCAATAGCCATTTATTCACATTGATGTTACCCATAATTTCGCCACCCATCGAATAGTCACGGTTAAGGTTTTCGACGTTCAAGTACAAAATCTGGTCAACCTGTTTATTGACTTCAGTGATCAGATTATTGGTTGTACGGTAAAAGGTTTCGAGCGAAACAAATGAGTTTCCGAACTTTTTCATGTAACTGAACTCGTACGAATCGGTGTATTCGGGCTTCAATCCGGGGTTACCAACGCGAATGGTGTACTGATTCATATAACTTGGGAACGGGTCGAGCTCGCGGCCACCGGGGCGGTTAATCCGGCGCGAATAGCTTGACATGAGCTGACTTTCGTCGGCCAATGTATAAGATAAATGCGCTGAAGGGAAAAAGTCGAAGCGATCGAGATCATAATTTGACGGTACATTTTCTTTGTAATGCGTGGTGGTGCGTTTGTTATATTCACCGCGCAAACCAAACACAAACTGGATGGCTTTGAGGTTTCCGGTATAGGTTGAATAAATGGAGTGAATATCTTCTCTAAACTTCATACTGCTCGAGAAATCGGGATTATTTTCGAATTGCTGTGTGGCGATATTAAAATCCATAAAGTCTAATGATTCTTCTTCGCTTTCGATTCGGCTTTGGATTCCGGCTTCAAATTTGGCTCCGTCGTTTAGCGGAAGCGTGTAATCGAGTTTTGCACGTAAATCATTCTCGTTATTGGTTTCGCTACTGATAATCCGGGCAAGGTATTGGCTGGTTTTGTTATATGATGCATCCGATAAGAATTCGTCCTGAGTTTCGAGCGAGCTCCCATTACGGTTTCGGTAATCGAACGATCCTTCCAGTTTGTGCGTTCCCTCATCGTTAAATTTTGTAGTGAAACTGGTGTTGGCGCTGATAAAATTCCCGTCGCGCGAAGCATCCGAATTTTGCACAGAATAAATGTTCAATATTCCCGGTTGCTCGTATTTATGAATGTTCACACCGCCAAAACTACTGAAACCATATTTTCCGACCTCGGAAGAAACAGTGATTGAAGTTTTGTCGGAAGGATAATAATCGAATCCGCCCTTAAGTTGTTTCCCAAGTCTCGACTGGTTTCGCGATCCATCGTTGGTGAGAAAAGTTGTCGTGTCATTTGCATAGGTTTCGCGGTTTGAGTATTGCGTGCCCTTGTCAGTATTGTCGTTCCAGTTTCCACCAAGGAAAAGGTTATACTTTTTGGTCTTATAATTCAGCAAAAAATCGGTTCCGTATTTCTCTCCGGTGCCCAGGTTCAGGTTTACAATTCCATTTACACCTGAAACGATGTTTTTCTTCATCACCACATTGATAATTCCGGCCATTCCATCCGGATCGTATTTCACCGAAGGATTGGTAATGATTTCAATATTCTGAATGGCCGACGAAGGAATTTGCTTCAGCGCATCGCTTCCGCTCAATACACTTGGCCGTCCGTCAATCAAAACGGTAAAGCTAGACGAACCACGAAGACTGACATTTCCATCGATATCCACCTCAACCGAAGGTGTATTTTCGAGTACCGTCACGGCTGTTCCCCCGGTGGCATTGATATCGTTGGTTACATTGATCACCTTTTTGTCGATTTTATATTCAACCCGGTTGCGCTCGGCCACCACATCAACAGTACCAATTTGCTGTTTCGAAGCCGAAAGGTTGATGTTTCCAATGTTTACGGTTGTGGCGTTTGCCGAAATTTTAATATCCTCGATAACAGTTTTCTCAAACCCGATGAAACTTGCTTCGATGTAATAATTACCAAAAGGTAAATTTGACAGTACAAATGCTCCGGTAGCATTCGAGATACTTCCGGTTATCATTTTTGAATCTGGTTTACTGAATATGGTAATGTTGGCGTACTCCATCGGAATATTGGTTTCGCTGTCAATTACTTTTCCCGTCACTTTCCCATTTTTGGGAACAACAGGTGTCGTTCCGGTTTTTAATGGAGAAACCTGCGACATTGCGTTTTCGCTTATACAAAAAACAGCCAATATTATAATTAGCATTATTTTCATTGCGTATCCAGGTTTTAGAGTAAAAATTCGATTTTTCATGACTTTCGGTTTTATAAATTGTTGGATATTACACTACAAACGTAGACTCCAATTGGGCGACAACGATTCGATAAAACCTGTGAAGTGACAAAAATGAGGAGTGAACTGTATTTAAAAAGGATTGAAATATTAATGCCGATAGCAAGCCTTTTTGCTTCGACTGGATGCATTTTCCGGCAAACGAACGAATAACTATCAAAGAGGCACTAAGCGCAATTAGGCAAAAGTTATCTGCTTAACGTTCGTTTCGCGAATGATGAAAATCTATACTTCTTTTTTATTTAACTTAAAACTGATTCAAACTTTACCAATCGATAGCTATCTTTACCAAAAGATTTGACGTGAAAAAAACATGTATTGTATTGGAAGGAGGCGGCCTTCGCGGAGCATTTACCAGCGGAGTACTCGAATACTTTATGGAGAATAATGTAAGCTTCGACCGCGTTGTTGGTGTATCGGCCGGAGCCTGCGTTGGTGCTTCATTCATCTCGAAACAACAAGGCCGGAACCGAAAAGTAAATGTCGAATATCCTTCTGATAAACGTTACATGGGATTTCGTCATCTTATTACCACAGGCTCCTATTTCAACATGAAATTTGTTTTCGAGGAAATACCAAATCAACTGGTCCCTTTCGATGAACAGGCTTTTTATAAAAATCCTTCCGAGTTCGATGTCATTGCAACATCGCTGGATAACGGTCAAAGTGTGGTTTTTTCCAGAAAAGACTTCAAAAACATCAGTTTAAACAAGGCGCTCGTTGCTTCCTCAAGCATCCCGATGCTGGCCAAACCGGCCAACATTGACGGAAAATTGTATTTCGATGGTGGCGTGTCTGATTCAATCCCGGTAAAATATGCTTTGAGCCAGCATGAAAAAGCGGTTGTCGTACTTACCCGTCCTCGCGGATACCGGAAGGAAAAGTTAAGCAATAAATTATTGTATGAAGTTACCTTCAGAAAATACCCCGAATTTTTAAAAGTTTTGCTTAGCCGAAACGAAGAATACAACCAAACGCTCGACTTTTGCGACCAGATGGAGAAAGAAGGGAAGCTGTTTATTATTGCGCCTTCGCCTGAATTTATGATTGGGCGCACTGAGCAAAACTTTGAAAAACGGCTGAATTTATACAACCACGGTTATAGGCTCGGTGCCCAGAAATTTGAGAATATGAAGGCATTCCTGGCAACTGATCGCGGATAAACACGGACAATCTCCTATTTCTGATTCATTCAAAATCAGGTCCAAAGCATTATAATTAGCTGGAAATTATGTAACTTTCTATGTTGCTATTATTCCATCAAATAGTGATTTGATATGAACATTCCAATTCTGAATTATCTGACCGAACTCCTTTATCCGCGACTTTGCGTGGTTTGCGGCGATAAGCTGATTGAACAGGAACAATGGATTTGTCTGCATTGTCTTCACCACATACCCCGCACCAATTACCATTTAACTCCTGATAACCCGGTAGCCCGTATATTTTATGGAAGGGTGCCCATTGAATTTGCCACGTCGTTCTTTTACTTTAGTAAAGGGAGCAAATACCAATCGCTTTTGCACAACCTGAAATACAAAGGGATGAAAGAACTTGGAGAAGAAATCGGCAAGCATTTCGGCATCGACTTGCAGCAATCTCCTCAATTTTCGTCGGTTGACGTGATTTGCCCGGTGCCCCTGCACCCATACAAGGAAAAGAAACGAGGCTATAACCAAAGCTGGTGGATCGCCTCAGGAATAGCCCGCCAGATGAATAAAGAACTGGCTACAGATAACCTGAAACGTGTTACAGCTACAGAAACCCAGACACGTAAATCGCGCTTCGAACGGTGGCAAAACGTTGAAGGTATTTTCGAACTTTCCCATCCTGAAGCCTTCTCAGGAAAACACATTTTACTGGTTGACGATGTGGTAACCACCGGTGCCACACTCGAGGCATGCACTTCGGCCATCCTCTCAAAAACCAATGCACGGGTAAGCATTGCAACTTTGGGCACTGCCTGATTTGTTTGATCATTGTTGCTAATCCTGACAAACATTCATAAAAATCAAGAATTGCTTTTTTTATTTTTGCTGCATTAAATTTTGCGTTAATGAACGCCATTTTAAGAAACATATTAATCAGGGCTCTTTTCAATCACCTCTTTCTCAACCTGAAGAACAGGGATGGGTTCTTTGCGTTTCACCCAACTTCTGCTTAATAGTTCGCCTTAAAGGCATTATCCTCAACTTTTTATAAAATCATGTGTTTCTCAGAATATGCCAGTAAACGGCATTGTAAACACGCAAAATAATTTTTACCATGAATTTGCCATTTGCCGAAAACTATAAAATCAAAATGGTAGAACCCATCTACCGTTCAACACGCGAGCAACGCGTAAAATGGATCGCCGACGCCAACTACAACCTGTTTAACCTGAGCAGCGACAAGGTTTTCATCGACTTGCTTACCGACAGCGGAACCGGGGCAATGAGCGATCGCCAATGGGCGGCCATCATGACCGGTGATGAAAGCTATGCCGGATCCTCATCATATTATCATCTCAAGGAAAAAATACAAGCAATCTTTGGATTTGAATACTTCTTGCCGACTCACCAGGGACGAGCTGCCGAGAATGTTTTATTCTCTGTTTTATTGAAAGAAGGCGATCTGGTTCCCGGAAACTCGCACTTCGACACCACCAAAGGGCATATTGAATACCGCAAAGCCAAAGCTATCGACTGTACCATTGACGAAGCGTTTGATACCGACAGCAAATTTCCTTTTAAAGGCAATGTCGATCTGAACAAGCTGGAAAATGTCTTCAAACTTCAGCCCGAAAAACGTATTCCGGCCATGATTATGACCATCACCTGTAATTCTTCCGGAGGTCAACCTGTTTCAATGGAAAATCTGAAAGCCGTGAAGCAACTGGCCTTGAAATACGGAGTTCCGGTAATTTTCGATTCAGCACGCTTTGCCGAAAATGCCTGGTTCATCCAGCAACGCGAAGAAGGTTATTCCACTAAAACAATCAAGGAAATCGTACGTGAGATGTTTTCGTACGCCGATGCGATGACCATGAGCAGCAAAAAAGACGGAGCCGTTAACATTGGCGGATTCATTGCCATGAAAAACCTGGAATGGTACGAAATGGCATCAACATTCAATATTATGTACGAAGGATTTGTGACTTACGGCGGAATGGCCGGGCGCGATATGAACGCGCTGGCCGTGGGCCTTGACGAAGTAACCACCAACGATTTTCTGGATACACGTATCAATCAGGTTCAGTACCTTGGCAATAAACTCATTGAATATGGTATTCCAATTCAGCATCCGGTGGGCGGACACGCCATTTTTGTTGATGCCAAAAAGTTTTTACCACACGTTCCGAAAGAAGAATTTATCGCTCAAACGCTTGCCATCATTTTATATCTGGAAGCAGGAGTTCGGGGTGTTGAAGTTGGAACTTTACTGGCCGACCGCGATCCCGAAACCCGCGATAACCGCTATCCGAAACTGGAATTTTTGCGGTTAGCAATTCCCCGCCGCACCTACACCAACAACCACATGGACGTGGTGGCTGCCGGATTGAAAAACATCTACGACATTCGCGACGAAATACGAACCGGTTTACTTATCAGGAAAGAAGCCTCGATCATGCGACACTTCACTGTTTTGCTCGACAAGGTTTAGCTCTATTAGTAAATCAATGGAAAAAGGTCACTAGTTGTCAGTCTGTTTCGGACAACTAATGACCTTTTTGTTTATTCTTTCATCTCACTGAGTTGCTTCATGCAATTCATTAACGAACGGGAAGTGTGGTAGTTCCCTTTCCAGATTTGAGCTTTCATCGCCATTTTTCCCTGAGGTTCTTTGTCTATCCCGTTGGGGTACCAATCGCCATGCTCGTGGTCGATCAGGAATTTATCGATGTATTCCCATTCCTTCAGGAAAAGCGACTTATAATTGTGCGGATTATCGGGAAATAACCGTGCCATCAATAGCAGCGAGTTCAAGCCTTCGGCCTGTGCCCACCAGTTTTTGGTATCTTTAATTATGGTTACCGAATCCTGTCCATTGAAATAATATCCGCCGTCATAAAACCCACCAACCGATTTATCCCACCCGTTCCTGATTGAATGATCGACCATCAGTTTGGCCTTATGTAGCGTCAAGGTATCATCTTTTTGCTGAGCAACTTCCGAGGCTTCCAGCATTAGGTAAGCTGTTTCAACATCGTGCCCAAACGAAATATGATCGAGTTGCCAGTTTTTCCGGCGGACATCTTCAGCCGAATCACGGTATGAAACCGGAGAACAATCGCGATTCAGGAAAAGCTGCAAATAACCTTTGGGTTGAACAATCCGGTCGCGAATCAAATTCAGCATCATCAGCAACCGCTCTTTTACAAGCGGGTCGGGCCAAACGCGATATAACTCAGTAAATGCTTCGAGCAAATGAATTGAGCTGTTCTGATCTTTGGGAGGAGTGCCGTTATACCCATCTTTCAACGGTGTTCCATCGGCCTCCAGAAACTGGAAGTATCCACCATATTGCGGATCAAAACTATGTTTGTCGAGCCAGAGAAATGCTTTTTTTGCCAGATTTAATGCTGCAGTATCGCCTGAAACCCTTGAAAACGCTGATAATCCATAAATGGCAAATGCATTTCCGTAAGCCTCTTTCATAATTCGCTCCGACTTTCCGGTTTTCAATGCTTTTCCTTCCCGATCAACCAAAGTATAAAAACCACCCAATTGAGAGTCCCACATTTTGTCTTTCAGAAACAAAACTCCGTGAGCAGCAATTTTCAGGAAATAATTTTTCCGCTCCGGATAAAATTCAGCTACTGTCGAAGCCGTCCAAATGTGGCGCGACTGAGTCACGATCATCTTGTTCTGCGGACCATTCATCTCCCACTTGTAGTCGAAATCGCTTAGGAAACCTCCGAAAATGCTGTCGATCGTTCGCGGATACCAAACGTCCAGAATTCCTTTGTTGAGCGATTCGGATAATTCGTTGAAAATTCGCTGATCGGAACCTTCATCCGCTTTTTCTGATGATGTGCAGGAAAAAACGGCCCAGACGAATATCGTGCAGACCAATAAAACTTTTGGATTCATCATTCAGGTTAGTTAGTTGGTTGGGTTTTAAAAATCGAGCCGATACAAAACTGTGGTGCTAAGCATATTGTTGAACTGGTTGCTCTTCCAATACCAAAGAGCGTCACCCGGCTGATTGCGAATGGGCAAAAGAGAATAGGCACCGCGCAAATCGACAAAAATACGCCTCGTAATCTGGAAACGAAACCCCAGCAATGCCTGCAAATCGAGCGAATTAAACGGATGCTGATCCTCTTCGGCCAACCTTCCATAGTCGTTAAATTCTTTTCCACTGATTAAATATCCGGGAGAAATCCCCACCAGCAGCGAAATGCGCTCTCCAGTCCGAATTCCCAGATAAACCGGAAGATCGACATAATTTAATCGCATGATGTACTTTATTTGCTCATCATTAACGGCCAGTGAATCGATATTGCGGCTGCCTTTTTGCATCAGTTTAAGTTCCATTCCGGCAAAAACAGTCCTCGATATATCGGTTTGAACATATGCTCCCAAAGCAACGCCCGGCTTGTGGTACCCGGTATAATTGTCGCCATCAACCTGCGAGGCATTAAAACCTCCGATTATGCCACCCTCGAAACGTTGAGAAAATCCGTTCAGGCAGGCCGTTGTCAATAAAATCAGAATAAGGTAAATATGCTTCATACCATCGACTTTAATTTCTCTTTCAGAATTTCAACCCCTTTGCCTGCTTTTTCCTGAATGTAATTCACATTGCGGATGTAAACCTGCGGGCGCTCCGGATCGATGACAAAAATGGGGATTTCGCGTTTTGCATAGTTTACCAGCCCGGCAGCCGGATAAACATTTAAGGAAGTTCCGATTACAACCAGAATATCGGCTGCCTCAACCAGCGGAATGGCGTCGTCCATTGCCGGAACAGCCTCGCCAAACCAAACAATGTGCGGGCGAAGCTGACTTCCCTTTGCGCACTTTTGTCCAAACTTTAGTTCCCAGCCATCGATGTCGTAAACCAGCGATTCGTCAACCGAGCTGCGTGCTTTTTTCAGTTCTCCATGTAAATGAACAATTTTTGTACTACCTGCCCTTTCGTGCAAATCATCAACATTTTGAGTGATGATGCTTACCTCAAAATCTTTCTCCAGATCAACCAGCCCCAAATGGCCGGCGTTGGGTTTGCTTTCGTACAATTGTTTGCGGCGCTCGTTGTAAAATTGCATCACCAGCGAAGGATTTCGCTGCCAGGCTTCGGGAGTTGCAACTTCGGTAATATCGTATTCCTCCCACAGACCTCCCATATCGCGAAAAGTACGAAGTCCACTTTCCTGGCTCATTCCGGCACCGGTGAGAATAACAAGTTTCTTCTTCATTTTTCTTTCTGTTTATTTAATCTCGCGATCAGTAGCCCGGCGGAATCCATCCACTTTCAGACTGCCATCTTTAAAAACATCGACTACCATGTATGCGCTGTTTTCCAGACCATCGCCGTCGATCATGGCATTCACCGAATAGTAATGAATTCCGTTGATCTGGTTATATCTTTCTTCGTGAACATGCCCCTGAATAACACAAATCACCTTTCCCGACTGCTCCAGAATCTGTCGAACCTGTGGAGCATTCTGAACGGCCTGCTTCACGCTTTTCGATTCGTCGAGCATCTGGTGAATAAAAACAACCACAGGCAGGCTGTTTTGCTTCAAATCATCTTTCAGCCAGGTAATCTCTTCCTCCGGAATACTGGCGTCTTCCCACGAAAAATTTCCATGATCGTATGCTTTTCCTTCCTTGGTAAAATTACCGTCGAGAACAATAAAATGAATTCCCTTCCGCTCGAACGAATAATAACTATTGGCTTTTGAAATACCTGTATTTACAACCCTTTCCAGAAATTGCTGTTTCGAAATTCCATCCATATCGTGATTTCCGAGAACATGGTAAGTGGGGCCATTAAATTTCCGGAAGGCCGTTTCGATATCGGTGAGGTATTTCAATGTTTTAGCTTCATCAGGCGTTGCGTCCTGGTCTTTAAAATCGCCCAGCTCGATCACAAAATCAACTTTTTCCTGATTCAGCCTGTCGATGGCTTCCTTCATCTTGGCAAGCGACTGACGGTAAAAACGGTTTCCGGCCGATTCCCTGTCGGCATAATGAATATCCGAAATCATTCCAAACCGAAGTACCGGCTTTTCATTTGTTATGGCCAGTAAATCAGGAGTCAACATTAATCCGGCGGCAGTAGTCCCGGCAATTCCCAGGAATCTCCGTCTCGAAAGGGTCCAGTTTTCAGACATGTGGTAAATTATTGAGTTCAAAACCAAAGATAAGAATTATACACCTGAATGCGGCAGGCAGAACTTTAATACCTGCACAGCATGAAAAAAATCCTGAATTCTTAAACCTCAAATGTTAAAGTTAAGGCGATGAGGTTTATCTTTGAGAATCATTCATCCGAAATCACAACTCCAATGAGCAATCCGTCCATTCAAACCCTGTCGTTTATTTTTGATAATGAAACCGACCATTTGCTTTTACACCAAATTGCCGAAGATGGCCCGTTGAAACGCAAACATTCGGGAATAAAAGGCAATATCGGATTATCTGAAGATATAAATGATTCGGCCATCCGGAGTATTCAGGATGCCAGCGGACTCCAGATTTCGGAAGCTGTTTTGCGTGGAGTTGTTAAAGTTGTTTGGGACGAAAGTCAAACTTCGGCCATTTACATGGTGTACGAGTCGGCGCTCTTTTCCGGAGAACTAGAGAATAAACTAAGCGGGCGGCTCAAATGGGTCGATATCCTGAATATTTTCAATCTGCAAATGGAAAGTTTGGTGCAGGAAATCATGCCCAATTTGCTCGACGGCGAAAGCTTTTTTGAAGGTACCGTTCACCTCAGTGATTCAGACGAAGTTATAAGTTCCGACATCCGGATATGCAATACAATTTAACCCGGCAGCTGACAAGCCGGGGAAATCTCAACCTTTAAATTTCTACATTTGCATCAATGATTGACCAGGCTACCATAGAGCGAATTATTGATGCGGCGCACATTTCGGATGTGGTGTCGGAGTTTGTTACACTCAAAAAACGAGGTGTCAACCAGCTGGGTTTGTGTCCGTTCCACAACGAAAAAACACCGTCGTTCACTGTTTCGCCGGCCAAAGGAATTTTTAAATGTTTTGGCTGCGGAAAAGGCGGTAACTCGGTAAACTTCATCATGGAACTTGAGCAATTGAGCTACCCCGATGCTTTGCGCTGGCTGGCCAAAAAGTTTCACATCGAAATTGAGGAAAAAGAAGAATCGCAGGAAGAAAAGGCACTGAAAGACGAACGTGAAAGTATGATGATCGTGTCGGCTTTTGCTCAGAAATATTTCAGCCGATTTCTCCTGAAAGAAAACGAAGGCCGCACCATTGGCCTGAGTTACCTGCGTGAACGCGGAATCCGCGACGACATAATTACCAAATTTGAGCTGGGCTATTGTCCGGATGGAAAAGATACATTTACCCAGGCTGCACAACGCGAAGGCTACAAAATGGATTTCCTGGAAAAAACCGGACTGACCATCAGGCGCGATGACTGGATTCGCGATCGGTTTGGCGGCCGTGTGATCTTTCCTGTTCACAACGTAGCAGGGCGCGTCATCGCTTTTGGTGGCCGCACGCTGACTAACGATAAAAAAGTTGCCAAATACCTCAACTCGCCCGAGTCGGAAATTTACCACAAAGGCCGCACGCTGTATGGAATTTACCAGGCAAAGCGCCAAATGACCAACCAGGACAAATGTTACCTGGTTGAAGGCTATACCGATGTGCTTTCGTTTCACATGGCCGGAATAGAAAACGTAGTGGCCAGCTCGGGAACTTCGCTTACCATTGACCAAATCAGACTGATTCGCCGGTTCACTCCGAATATTACCATTATATACGATGGCGACGATGCGGGTATTAAAGCGTCGCTGCGCGGAATCGACATGGTTCTGGAAGAAGGGATCAATGTAAAAGTACTTCCGCTGCCTCGCGGTGAAGACCCTGACACGTTTGCCCGTTCGATGAGCGCATCGCAACTGTCCGAGTACATTAAAACCAACGAAACCGACTTCATCAAGTTCAAAACCCAGCTTTTGATGGGAACGGTTGAAAACGATCCCATTTCGAAAGCCCGGTTAATCAATGATATTGTCCGGTCGATCTCGGTTATTCCTGATAACATTACCCGAACCATTTACATCAAGGAATGCAGCCGTTTGATGGACGTTCAGGAAGAAGTTTTATATACTGAAATCAGGAAAATACAGAACAAGCAATCGGAAGACCAGACACGGAAAGACATTCAGAACCTCCAGATTCAGGCTGCAAAACCTGTAACACCGGTGTCCGAAAAAAAAGTCTCAAATCCGTTTGAAACGGAAGAACGCGAGATTCTTAGAATATTGCTGAAATATTTCCATCAGGAAGTTTTTGAAATTGAAGACGAAGCCACGAAAGAAATACATACTTATACCGTTGGATTTTATGTACTTTCAGAGTTGCAAAACGACGGCCTGGTTTCGGTGAATCCAACCGTACAGACGATGATTGGAGCCATGGAGCAAAATGTGGACAATAAAGATTTTGACCCGATTAAATTTTTCACACAATATCCCGATCAGAATGTAAGTCAGTACACCAGTAGTTTGCTGGCCGAAAAATACATTGAAAGCAAACGATGGAGCAAAAGCGGCGCTTTTATCGAAACTGAAGCTGAATTATTGCATGAACTTGTGCCCATTCTGATTAAGGAGTATAAAATTAAAAACGTGAAACTTATGCAGAAAAAGATTTGGTCGCAGATTGACGAAGCGTTTAAACAACGAGATGATGAAAAGGTAACAATGCTTCAGTCTCAATATCAGAAATTAAACGAAGTCATAGCTGCCCTCTCAAAAATGCATGGATTTCGGGCAATTACTTAAACTTATTTCGAACAAAATAATGTCCATCCAGTTTAAATTTCAGCCAACTGGAAGATATAACACAAACACTATAATGAGAACCCATTTTATACACGACCGGAACCAAATTGAGGCCATTTGGAAGCAATGCAAAACCTGTTATCTGGCCATGTCGGTTGACGATATTCCTTACGTTTTGCCGCTGAATTTTGCTATCGACGGAGACAAGATTATTCTGCATTCGGCCCAATTCGGCCGCATGTGGGAAACCATCAAAAAAAATCCGAAGGTTTGTATCAACTGGACTTTGGGCGAAGAACTTGCCTGGCAGGACGAGCTGGTTGGGTGCAGTTACCGGGTAAAATCGAAGTCGGTAATTGTTGAAGGAACTGCTGAAATTGTTGACGACTACGACGAGAAAGAACGGATTGTGAAGCATTTCATGACTCAATACAGCGATCTTCCGTTTAAATTCAACGCTCCGGCCATCCGGAATGTAGGAATCCTGATAGTTCCGATTGAAAAGCTCACAGCCAAAGAGTTTGGAGCAAAGGCAGCAACTTCGTGGAATAAAAGTTCGGAGTGAACTAAAGTTCGAAGTGCCTAAAGAAAAAAAGGCACCTCAACCAACTTTAGGCACTCTAGCTCACTTTAGTCACTTATAACTTATTCATTATGATCTTAGTTACAGGCGGAACAGGATTGGTTGGCGCTCATTTACTTTACGAACTGACCAACTCGGAACAAAAAGTAAAAGCCTTACGCAGAGCGCAAAGCAACACCGATTGGGTAAAAAAAATATTCTCGTACTATTCGCCTGAATCAGAAAAATTGTTCGCCCGGATTGAATGGGTTGAAGGCGACATACTCGACTACCTGAGCCTTGAAGATGCCTTGAAGGGCATAACCAGCATTTATCACTGCGCGGCCTTTGTTTCGTTTCATGGCGACGACCACGACATTATGCTGAACAACAATGTAAAAGGTACCGGCAACCTGATTGATGCAGCTATACACAACGGAGTTAAAAAGTTTTGCCATGTGAGCTCGATTGCTGCACTCGGAAAAACTCAGGACGGAAGTGAAATCACCGAAGAAACTTACTGGACTCCATCGAAACGGAAATCGGGTTACTCGCTCAGCAAGTTTTTTTCGGAAATGGAAGTTTGGCGCGGCATTGAAGAAGGTTTGGATGCTGTAATCGTAAATCCGTCCATCATTATGGGGCCTGGCAACTGGGAAATTGGCAGCCCAAAACTGTTTCAATCCATCTGGAAAGGACTGAATTATTACACCAAAGGAATCTCAGGTTTTGTTGATGTGCGCGATGTGGTAAAAGCCATGATTATGCTGATGGACGAGTCGCGGTTTGAGCAGGTCAAGAATCAGCGGTTTATCCTGAACGCCGGAAACATGAGTTACCAGGATTTCTTTTACAAAATTGCCGATGCGCTGCACAAGCCCCGCCCCCGAAGTTTTGCCTCCGACCTAAAACTTCAGATTGCATGGCGAATGGCCCGAACAGCAAGCTTTTTTACCGGGAAACGCCCCCTTATTACCCGTGACGCCGTTTCGGGAACCAACCAGAAAAATCAATATTCAGGAGAAAAGATAACCCGCACGACAGGTTTCAGCTACCGAAGCCTTGACGCCTCGATAACCGATATTGCCGAGTTATTTCTGAAGGATATGGTGCTTCCGCCCGCGCAATAAATAGTTGAACCCTTGCCCCTGTAATTCGTATGAAAGTATTGCATTAAACGTTGCTCAAACTCAGTACTCTTTGTGGTGCGGGCTGATCAAACAAATTTTTCATCAGGAAATGGCAGAACCGGATATTTTATACTATATTCGCACACTTTTTCAAAAAAAGGAGCCAGTCTATATGGCTTATATCTAAACAAATAACATTGTTTAAAAGTACACTAAAAGAGAAAAAATCAGAAGGATGAAAAAATCAGATTTATTAAAAGAAACCATCGAACACATCGACATTAAATCATTCGATTCTACTCCAATTATCGATTCAATGCGGAAAATGTCGTTCACCTCACGCGATACAGCCAATGCTGCCGACATTTTACTAAAGATGGTCAATGACACTGAATGTACCAATATTCTGACACTTGCCGGAAGCACCAGCGCTGCGGGTTGTATGCAGGTATATGTGGAAATGGTTAAAAATAATATGATCGACGCAATAGTAGCAACCGGTGCTTCTATTATCGATATGGATTTTTTCGAAGCCCTTGGCCACAAACATTACCGTGGAACAACTGACATTAACGACGGAATTTTACGCGACCTTTATATCGACCGTATTTACGATACATTCATCGACGAAGAAGAATTGCAGAATTGCGACGGAACCATCAAGGAAATTGCTGATTCACTTGAGAAAAGACCATATTCGTCGCGCGAATTCATTAAAGAAATTGGCAAATGGCTGGTTGAAAATTCGGTAAAAAAAGACAGCCTGATTCAGGTTTGCTACGAAAACAATGTGCCAATCTTCTGCCCTGCTTTCTCCGACTCAAGTGCAGGTTTTGGTTTGGCAAAACACCAATGGGAAAATCCGGCAAAACACGTTTCAATCGATTCTGTTGCCGATTTCCTTCAACTGACTGAAATTAAAATGGCGGCCGGAACAACCGGTTTATTCATGATTGGTGGTGGCGTTCCGAAAAACTTTGCTCAGGACACTGTTGTTTGTGCTGAAATTCTTGGTAAAGAAGTTCCAATGCACCAATACGCTGTTCAGATTACTGTTGCTGATGTTCGCGACGGAGCTTGCTCTTCTTCAACGCTGAAAGAAGCCAGCTCGTGGGGTAAAGTTCAGGTAACCGACGAACAAATGGTTTATGCTGAAGCTACTTCAGTTCTTCCGATAATCGTTAGCTACGTTTACCACAAAGGCACCTGGAAAAACCGCCAGCCAAAGAAATGGAGCAATTTATTTGAAAAATAAACGTCCCGCGTGGCGTAAAGTAAAAGGCCCTGTTGCATATGCAGCAGGGCCTTTTTTCTGTATTGGATTATATTCCTTTTTTCAGCGGAATTGAAAACCGGAAAGTACTTCCTTTGCCAAGCTCACTTTCCACCCCAATGCGGCCTCCGTGTTTTTCAACAAATTCCTTGCAAAGCAGCAATCCCAGGCCAGTTCCCTTCTCTTTCTGTGTTCCCAGCGTCGAGTGGGTTTCCTCAATCCGAAACAGTTTATCAATCGACTCCTTTCTGATCCCTACCCCATCATCGGCAACCGATATCACCAACTCTTCGGCTGTTCGTTCAGCAGAAATTACAATGGAGCCTCCCGGATTTGTAAATTTTATAGCGTTCGAAATGAGGTTTCTTAAAATTGTATTTATCATGGCTTTGTCGGCCCAGACAACAAGACAGGCAGGCATTTGCTTATGAACAGATATCTGTTTTTGCTGCGCCGCACCAAGTAAAACCTCGACTGACTGACTGATTAAAACGGCAACATCAACATCTTCAGGAGTAAATACCATCCGGCCGGTTTGCGACTGCGACCATTCCAACAGGTTCAGCAACAAATCGAATGCATGCTGCGAAGAATCCTGGATGATTGTTGCATATTTTTTAATTCCTTCATAGTCTCTTTCGTTTACCTGGCGGGCAAGTAAACTGCTGAACCCGATAATGCTGTTGAACGGACTTTTAAGGTCGTGGGCAATGATCGAGAAAAATTTATCCTTTGTGGCGTTGAGTTCCTGCAAACGGGCTTCGCGATTTTTGAGACTCTCCTCTGCCAGCTTACGGTCGGTAATATCTTTTGAAAATACGGCCACGTTGTTGCTTATCTCGTTTCCGATCATGACAGGATGAATCTTGAACTCGTTCCAGAGACCATCACGAAAATCTTCTCCCTGATAAGGCTTTCCGGAACTAAGTACCTGATCAATAAATAAACTTCTTCGCTCAGAAACATCAGGAGGTAGAAAATCAAATACATTTTTGCCAATCAACTCTTTTCGGCTCAATCCAATTCTTTTAGAATGGGCTTCGTTACAATCGAGCATGATGCCATTCTTATCAATCAACATCAGAACATCATCGGTCGATTCCATGATTGCCCGGGCATTAGCTTCACTCTCAACGAGCAAACGTTCAGCATCTTTACGTTGAGTAATATCCCGAGCAATAACCAGCATATTTACAAACACATCGTTCTCAAAAATGGGGACAAAAAAGCTCTCGTAATTCCGGATGGTATAATTGTCGCCAAAGGCAGTGTATTCAATGTATTGTGTTTCTTTAGTTTCTTTCGCTTTCCTGAAAGTTTCCTCATAGATTTTTTTCGACTCTTCCGCTAAAAAATCAGTTAAGTATTTCCCTTCAATATCTTTGGCCGAGAAGCCTTCAGCAAAATGATTTAGAAAAAGATATTTGCCATCAGCATCATATAAAGCAATATAGTCGGGAATAGTCTCAACCAACAGATGCCACTTTTCTTCGCTTTTGCGAATTATATCCTCAGCCTCTTTCCGCGCGGAAATATCTTTTATGATTATGCTTGATCGCAAATTCCCCTTGTTGTCCGAAAAAATGGTAGAAGAAAGCTCAATCGGAAATTTAGAGCCATCTTTTCGCAGGCCGGTTAGTTCTCCGGAGAATTTTCCGGTTTTCCTGCGTTCTTCCAGGGCGTGAGGAAGACGCGGATCTGTCAGATCGATGATGCTCTCTCTTCCATCCCGGGTAATTTCTTCCTCAGTCTGTCCAAACATGGCGCAGGCTGCAGGATTGGCGCTGTATGTAATTCCGTCCGATGGATTTGTCAGTAAAAAAGCATCCGTTGCGTTTTCAAAAAGCAAACGGTACCGCTGTTCACTTTCCAGTAAAGCATTCTCCGCTTTTTTGATGTCGGTAATATCCTGCGAAACAACCAATCCGGCTATAATTTTACCTTGATTGTTTTTAACAGGTACAAAATTCACCCGGTAGCTTTTTCCCTTAAACTCGGAAATATAATTTTCAGTAGATTGTCCTTCGAGGGTTTTGTAATAAATACCCGACAATCGATTTGCCCTTTCTTCGGGAAGTATCTCCCAAAGTGTTTTTCCCAACAACGATTTGGTCGTGAATCCAAATTCAGGATTGACATATCCCTCGGCCAGAATAAAACGAAGATCATGGTTAAAGAGGAAAACCGTTGTTCCCGGAAGATTTTGAATGAGGAGCCGGTATTCCTGTTCTTTTTCGGCTAAAATTGTTTCGGCTTCCTTGCGCTCAGTGATGTCGATACTACTGCTTTGAATGGCAAATCCATTTCCCTGATCATCTTTCAGCACCTGATCATTAATCAGGAAAGTTCTGGTTCCGGAGGGAAGATCGAATGTAGCTTCGTACACTTCGCCTTTCCCCGATTGGATCAATTGCCGGTTTCGAACCAGATATTTTTGGGCAATTTCCGGAGGAAGGAAGTCGGACATGGTTTTGCCAATCACCTCCTGAACATCGCAGCCCAAAGGACCTGCAGCCGTTGAGTTGGCAAAAATGCATTGCCCGTCAGTATTGATAATTACAATGGAAATACCGGTGTTTTCAAGGAGTGCCTGGTAATTCATTTCCAATTGAGCCGAAGCGTCTGCTGAATCAATCTCCATCTTTTCCCCCTTTTTCATCATTTGCTTGTTTAGTTAATTCAGAAACAATAATGTGTTTGGTTACGTGTTTCTGATCTGAAATCTTGTTTGTTTTCTGTTTGACCCCCGGAAAGTTGGTGCCGGAAATGGAACAAGGCAAATTTGTAGTCTAATTTATGAAATAAAACAGAGGACTGCAATAAGAATTAAAAAAAGAACAAGGCTGCCCGAATTGAAACCGGTACAGCCTTGTAAACTCTCTAAAACTACCCTGTTGTCTAAATTCTTCTGAAAATATGTTTTACCGATTAAGCCGTTGGTGTTGTTTCTTCGGTTTTGCTGCGGCTACTGCGCGCAACAAGTGTTGTTTTATAGTATTTTATTTTCTCGTTGAGCTGACTGATAAATACACTGGCCGCTGGTTTGGCAATTTCCATAACTACCGATGCATTAATCCGGTCAACTATCTTTTCATAAATGGGATCAATCTGTAAGCGGATGGCTCGTACATCGCCGCTTTCGCGACCTGCAAACTCGGCATTCCGGTCGTTGAAAACAACCTGGAACTGATCGTTCTGGCTTTTTAGTTCAGCCACCCAACGCTGAATTCCAACTTTATTTACATGATCGGCATTGGCCGGTAACTGTAAATCGGCCACCAGGTTCGAAATTCCTGCACTTTCTTCGTTGAACGATTTGGCCCGGAAATCTCCATAAAGGTCAATAATGCGCCTTACAACCTCGGCGCTCTCGGCCTCATTGGCCAGTGGGCTAAACAGAGTGGCATTCACCCGCATCGAAATGGCATTCCAGGTTTTGTCACGTAAATTGTCCAATTCATCAATGCTTTTTGATTTTAGGCTGCCCAGTTCAACCCGCATAGCGGTATCTTCGGCAGTCAGGGCAGCTTTAAACGAAGGATAAAGATTGTCGATACCAAGTTCCGATGGTTTTTGGGTAGTGATTAACTGATCAACATCGGTCATGAACTGAAAATGTTCGTTGTTGCGAAAGCGTGTCAAAGCAATAGTTTCAAGTTTTTGCATGGGAATGAAGTTTAAAAATTAGTTAACGTAAGTTACTGCTTTTGAAACTAAAAGTCAAGCTGACAATAATAAATAATATCAAACAAACACAAAAAATTCATTGATAACGAAAATGTTAGCTTGTTTAAGTACAAGTATTTGTCCTGAGGTTCGGTTGCCTCCCAGCAAACCTGCCAGGTGAAGAACCGGGACCCTGTCAGGTGTTTGTAGGGGTACGAAGTGGCAAACCAGACTTCAGCGGGCACTTTGCAGGCCTACAAAGTGATGCCCGGAGTTCTGCTGGGGTGTTTGTAGGGGTACAAGGTGGCAAACAGAGTTCAGGGCAGGTCCTTGTAGGGGTACAAGGAGGCAAACGGAGTTCCGGGCGGGTGTTTGTAGGGGTACAAGAGGTTGAATAGATTTTTTGCAAGATTTTTTCTTACATTTTGCAAGCGCCCGTGGATAAGTTTAAATTTGTATATTATCAGAAAAGATATTGACCAAAATTTAATCAAAAACTGGATATAAAAGCGACATGACTATGGAAACGAATCTGATTAAACGGCTTGGCTTTGATAAGGCAGTAGGCGTTTCCTCCAACAGAAAAGATCTTTTGGAAAGCCAGATTGAAATTTTGGACCAGGTTAAAAATTTTGGTATTGATGAGGTTTATTTCTGTACCGACGACCAAAACAGCTATCCGGCAATATTTATAAAAAAGGTTATTGGTTTTGATGCTAATACCTTAAAAGGTGTTGCCAAAATCCACCGTAAAATATGGAATTACAAGAAGATTCTGTTCCTGTACGTTTATAGCGATATAGAAATACGCATATATAATTGCGTTGAGAAACCTTTTATTGAAACTGAAACAACAGATTACAGCAGGGAATTTGAGAAACTGGAAGTTGACCGTGCAAAAATCTCTGACAAGGAAAGACTTGAAAAGTTAGACCATATCTTTTCTTCAATTGCAATTGACACTGGTGTTATATGGACATTGGAGGAGGCTGCGGAAATCAGAAAGAAGATTAACCTTCAAAAAAGGGTAGATAAATACCTTGTCGATAGTTTAATCAGAACCGCCAACCAGTTACGACAGGATGGCCTTCACGATACAGATACGATTCACAAACTGATGATGCGCTCGCTGTTCCTTTTATATCTTGAGGACCGTGGGGCTACTGATCCCGCATTTTATCAGCAAATTAATAAGGATGCAAAATCCTATTTTGATATTTTGAATAGGGAGGAGGATACATTTTTGCTTTTCAAAAAATTAGAGGAGCATTTTAATGGAAATGTATTCACCTTGGGTGAGAATGAACAGAGCGTAGTTAAAAGAGAACACTTACAACTGATAAAAAAGTGCTTTATTAACGGGTATGAGGGAACTGATCAAATGACTTTATTCCCTGACTGGCGGCTGTTTAATTTTCAGATCATACAAATTGAGCTACTTAGTGAAATTTATGAGAATTTCTTAGGTGAAATTGATCCCAACAAGAAAAAGGAAACAGGATCATTTTATACCCCCCCTACCCTGGTAGAGCTTATCCTGAATGAAAAACTGCCAGCAAAGAGAAATGACAAGAACTATCTAGTCAAAATCTTGGATCCCGCCTGCGGTTCCGGAATTTTCCTTGTCGAAAGTTTCAAGCGTTTAGTTAAGAGATATGAAAATGCCCACAACAAGCGATTGACTGATTTCGAAAAATTGAAACAACTGCTCACCGATCATATTTTTGGTATTGAATTAACCCCACAATCAATAAAAGTTGCTGCGTTTAGTTTATATCTGGCGTTGTTGGATAATTTAGATCCAAAAACATTGTGGCAGCACAATCAACTTCCATATCTTATCAATGATCCCGAAAACGTTCCAACAGAAAAACAAGGGAATAATCTGTTTAGAAGAGATTCCATTGAAATAAATGAAGAAATTGAATCGATTGAATTTGATTTGGTTGTTGGTAACCCTCCATTCGGAACAGAGAAGAAACCGGATAAGATATTACTCAAGTCAATTCGTGATTATTGCGATCGTGAATCCTTTGCAAAAGAAATGGTCTTGCCCTTCTTACACAAGGCAGTCAAATTTGCGCCTCACGGTGAAATCGCAATGATTTTCAATACAAAGATTCTGACTAACACCGGCACAACATACCAGAAATTCAGGCGGTGGCTGTTTAATGATTGCTATGTTGAGAAAGTCTTTAACTTTTCGATACTTAGAAATGTGCCTAAGGATTTTGGTGGGCAATTGTTTGGTTCGGCAATAGGTCCGATTAGCATTGTTTTCTATAAAAAGGAAATTCCTGAAAATAAATCAGAGCGGATAGTTTATTATGCACCAAAAACATTTGTTAAGTCCAACGTTTTGGAGGGGGTTGTAATTGACAGTACCGATGTAAAATATTTACCCCGGGAAGAATGTCGAATGCCGGATACTAAGATTTGGAAAATTGCCATGTGGGGAGGAGAAAGGGATATAAGCTTGATAAAACGCTTAACTTCTAATGAATTCCAGAAAATCAGTGGTTTTATAAAAAAATACGATATTCATTCTGGTGTTGGATTCCAACTTTTAACACAAAAGAAGGACAAAATATATAAATCAGACTTTCTTGCTGAGATCGGCTATTTGGATGCGGATTCAATTTCAAGATACTATAGTCCAGAAACAAATCTAGTTAAAGTTCAGAAATCGATAAAAACGAAAAAAGCGACTAATTTCTACAAAAGCTATTATAATCTTGATAATGTATCTGATATTACCAAATTAGATTCGTTCAGGAGACTGGGTGATGAGGAGGCATATAAAGCACCTCACATCGTACTCAAAAAAGGGTTAGAAGACAATAGAGTCTGTGCTTCTTATATTTCAAAAGATTGCTCTTTTAGGGATGGGGTGTATGGTTTCTATTCTATAAATAAAGATGTCCTTAAAGTTTTGATGACCTATTTCAATTCAAAATTGAGTACATACTTTCTCTTTATGACTATATCTTCTTATGGGATAGAAAGAGAGCAAATAATGAAACGCGAATATTTAACGATTCCAATAGGAATTAAAGAAGAAGATATTGGGAACATTCTATACAACGTTAACCTTATTATTGACCAAAACGAAAACGGTACTTTCTTCATTCAAAACGACTACTCCAAGAGTATAGAGAATATTGAATCAATAATTAGTAATTCTTTGTCATTAAGCAAAAAGGACATAGCATTAATAAATGATTTAATCGATATAAACTTAGATTTATTCCACAAAAAGGAAAAGTCACAAGCACTTTTACCGGTAGTAGAAATTCATGATTATGCACAAATGCTTTGCGATGAGTTAAATGAATTTTTAGAGGATCAGAATTTGTTTGCGAATGCAACAACTTTCCCGAATACCAACAGAAATGCTCCTTTGTCATTAGTTAAATTATCCTTTGGCGGCGAAAAGAAAGATTTGATTCGTTCTGATGAAAACATGGACGCAATTTTCCGGTCACTTGATCAGAAGTTATGGGAAAAGAAAGCAGAAAACCTTTACTTTCGGAAAAAATTGAATTATTACGATGGCGATGATATTTATATTATACGTCCTAATCAACGCCGGTTTTGGACACAAACAATGGCTATGGAAGATGCCTCTGAATTGATTCTTGAAATTTTAAACAGCGATTAAGATGACAGGAAGATTTAATTACACAGGCACTTTCAAAACCTCATTTGAAACCCGCTGCTTTCGCTTACTTGTTGATTCCTATCATTCTGCTATTGCTGACAAAAGTATCAGTCCCTATTGGAACGAAAATGATATTACCACCGTTCTCAATAATTACATTTCCGAAAATCGGATTCGACTTAAATGGGAAATCGTTAATAGCAGGGAAAACTATTTATATAACGAAACCTTACAAAAAACGAAAGGCTTTGCAGATAGAGAATACCGGATTGATATGAAACTTACCTCTATTAATTCGG
This sequence comes from Prolixibacteraceae bacterium, assembly GCA_963678915.1. Lineage (GTDB taxonomy): Bacteria > Bacteroidota > Bacteroidia > Bacteroidales > Prolixibacteraceae > Aquipluma. Next base: position 2,719,696 of record OY787458.1, on the reverse strand, counting down.
GTAAAGAGTATGTGTATTATTTCGAAGCAAAAAACCTGAAAGAAAATGACACTGCTCTGAAACGCCGATATATTGACACCGGGATTGACAGTTTCACAAGTGGCAAATATAAAAATGGAGCATTGGTGGGATATTTATTGGCTGGAGACATAACCAGTACGGTAAAAGGAATCAAAGATTTATTGGTAAAAGACTCACGGCATAACGAGGTTTTGATTCAAAAGAAAAATCTCCTACATGACTCTTATTTTGAGTCCAGCCACATACATATTGGAGTTTTGAAACATCTAATTTTTGATTTTACTATGCTATTAAATTAAATCAGCAATTAAGATGTCTAATTATCACTACATTTGTTAGCATCAAAAATCGACCTTTAGCTGTATAATGGATTGTCATTTTTACATCACAACCCTTGTAAAAACCTACCGGCGGTTATTCATTTGCCTCATGTTTTATAATTAACCTCCTCTGGATTTGTGCCTTTTTGCGCAGATTCCTGTTTCCATTTTCTTTTTCATTCAACATTTTTAATCCGCACTATATTTTGGATTTGTTGTTGAGCATCATTAACGTGAGTGTGCAAACTGTATAAATAGTGGAGGGTTTACCCAAAGTGAAGTTTGAGTGAAAAGCAATAGGGCGAAGATAGCAGCGCTACCGAAAGGGCAATTTGTGTTTAAATTACTTTGTCCCCGAAAAAATATTCCTTAAAATGGATTAGTCCTGATTTTAATCGCAAGCCTGTTTGGGGAGTGTAAAATAAAAGATTGATCCGCTGCCATAGACTGATTCCATGCCCATTTCTCCTCCCAGTATTTCAACTAAACTTTTGGAGATGGCCAGACCCAATCCGTTGCCTCCGTACTTTCGTGATTCGGCCGACTCAACCTGCCTGAACCGCTCGAATACTTTGTCATGGTACTCTTCAGGAATACCAATACCTGTATCTTTTACCTGGACATAAACAGAATCGCCCTGATCCCGGATTCCTATCTCGATAAACCCATGGCCGGTAAATTTTAAGGCATTAGATACAAAGTTGATCAATACCTGGCGCAGCTTGTTTTCATCGCTTTCAATAATGATTTCCTCTTTAGGATTAAGTGAATCAATCCGAAGTTCAATTCCTTTTTGGAGTGCCTTGAATGAATATTCCCGCTGAATATCGCGGACCAGGTGGTTGATAGCAAACCTGGTTTTATATATCTGAACTTGCCCGGTTTCGATTTTCGAAAGGTCCATAATGTCGTTGATAATGGCCAGCAATCCGTTTCCGCTCAAACTAATATTTTCAGCAAACGATTTTTTCTGTTCCTCATCAAAATTCGAATCGAGCAGCAAATCCGAGAATCCAATAATACTATTCAGCGGGGTACGGATTTCGTGGCTCATGTTGGCCAGGAATGCCGATTTTAAACGGTCAGACTCTTGTGCTTTTATCACCGCGGTATTCAATTCCTGCTCTGCTTTTTTCCGCTCCACACAAATGCTTACCTGGTGCGAGATAAACTCGAGCATCAACTTGTCCTTTTCAGTATAGGCATCCGGATTGTCATAGTTTTGTACAACAATGGCTCCAATCGCTTTATTTTCGGCAAATAAAGGAACGCCAATCCATACTTTTGAAGGGGTTCCGTAAATTTCAATTTCACCCGACTCCACCAATTCTTTTATCTCAGGTTCCCGAAGTAGCAATGATTTTTGATTTCGGACCACGTAACCGGTTGCCGATTTTTCGGCTGACCACGTCTGTAAAACATCCTTTTCATCCTTCTCATAGATGGTCGAAAGCATGTTTGTTTCCTCATCATAAAAGGCAATGAAGAAATTGGTCGAATCAAGCAGGTTTCCAAGTTCATCGCTGATAAACTCAATTAAATCTGACAAATCACTCGATGAAAGTGCGGCATTGGAAATGGCATAAAGCACTTGCTGAACTTTATCGGCACGTATCTTTTCGGTAATGTCAATCTGGGTTCCCCACATCCTGACCAGCTTATTGTTCTCAATAATTCCTAGTGAATTGTTACTAATATAGATTGTTTGCCCCTGTGGATTTGTTTCCTCGGTCATCGCATTCTCGATACGGTAGCCATTCCTGACAAACGTAACCAATGTTCCCCGGTTAACCGGATTATTACGCCCTCCATGAAAATCGAGATGACCTTTTCCAATCATGTCATTTCGGTCTTTGATTCCGTACATTTTCAGAAAGGCATCATTACATTCAGCAATGAACATGTGGTCGTAAATAAAATCAACCTGTTCTTCAAGAGGCATATTTATATCCATCGGTTGGTCGCATTCGAACCGATAAACTCCTTCCGAAACCTGGGAGATAAAACTTCGGTATCGGTCTTCGCTCTCCTTAAGGGCTGTTTCGGCCAGCTTACGTTCGGTAATATCGCGGTCAATTCCGAGCACCATCTCTCGTCCTCCGATAACAATTGCCGATGTTGAGATTTCGACCGGAAAGATGTGGCCATCTTTATGGCGATGAAAGGTTTCGGTGTGAAAGATGCCTTCCTTCTTAAGTTCGTTGTAGTAGTTTTTGCGCTCCTCCGGATTTCCTACCGATTCATTGAGCAAATCAATTGACTGGCCAATCATTTCCTCGCGCGTGTAACCATTCATCCGGCAGGATGCTTCATTGCAATCGACTATTGGCCACGAGATGGTCGGATGATGAGGATCGATCAGCACAATGGCATCGGGCGAGGCATTAAACAAACCCTTGAATAATTGTACGCTTTCCTTCAACGCTTCTTCGCCCTGTTTGCGTTCGGTGATATCGGTAATAATTCCATACCAAAGTGTACTGCCGTCTTCCAGCAATTCGGGTTTGGCATCACACATTCGCCAGCGCAATCCCTGCTTTGGCAATATAACCCTGAATTCGCTGTGATAAAACGTTTGGTTTCGCGCCGATTCAGTGATCGTCTCAACGATATTATCGTAATCGTCGGGATGGAGCCGGGTAAAAACAGGCGAAGCATCTTCGCGGACTTCTTCGGGTGTTACCTCATAAATATCGCACATTCCGGGGCTTGAAAACGGAAAAGCAGAGCGCCCGTCGGGATATAAGCGATACTTGTAAACCACCCCGGGAACCTGCGCCGCCAGTTTTTCAAGCATATCGTGGCTATTCTGTAGTTCTTCAGCCACATGCTTGCGCTCGGAGATATCCAACACAAGTCCTGAAACAATAAGTGGCTTTCCTTCGGAATCTCTTTTGGTAACCGAACCAACATCATAGAACCATTTATATTCTCCTGAAATCGTTTTTATCCGGTATTCAACCTCATATTTATCTAACGACCCATCAAGGTGATGCCACATTGCATCCATTGTCCGTTCGTAATCTTCCGGATGAAGCAGGGCCATAAAATCAGAATAATGCTTAAATTTTTCCGGAGAATACCCTAACATCTCGGCTTTTCGCTTTTCGAAGGTAACCCGGCCCGTTAACAAATCCATTTCCCACCAGGCCATATTTGCCACATGCATGGCAAGTTCGAGCCTGGCCATATTCTCGTGCAATTCATCCTCTGCCCGCTTCCGATCGGTAATGTCGATTATCGTAGTTATAAAGTGGAGCGGTTTCTTATTTTCATCGCGAATCAACGCATAACTAACATCTCCGATAATAGTTTTCCCGGTTTTATGAATGTATCGTTTAATGCGCCTGGCTCCATTCTTTTCACCCCTTATAATCGAATCAATCAGCTCCTGATCAATTTCTGCTTCCTCCGGAAAAGTTACTTCCTGCCATTTCTTTCCTTTTAATTCAGATTCAGTATAACCAAACATATCGCAAAATGCCTGGTTTACATTAATCTCACCTGTTGGAAGGGTTATTGATTCGGCAACATTTGAGGCCTCGAAAATAAGTTTAAACCGCTCTTCGCTTTCCCTTAAGGCAGCTTCGGCTTTTTTGCGCTCGGTGATATCCCTTATAATAGCCTGGATGGCAGGTTTGCTCCTATACAGAATCGGGATGCCGATAACTTCAACGTCAATGATCTCATTGTTCAAGGTTATAAATTTCTCTTCCGAAAACCGGGAAGGTTGACCGGTGGAATAAATTTCCTTTATCCTGTTCACTGAATCATTTCTATAATCCGGATGAACATAGTCCATTAGCGACCTTTCGATCAATTGTTCAAACGAATCGGCCCCGACAGTTTTTAGGGCAGTTGCATTTGCGAATACGAATTTTCCACCTTCATGGATAATTACGGCATCGGGCAAAAGCTCTACCATAATCCTGTATTTCTCTTCACTTTCGCTCAGCGCTTTTTCAACTTTTATCCGCTCCGAAATATCACGCACAACTCCCTCGGTACCGGTAATCTCACCATCGTCGTTGCGCAAGAACTGAACATTCATCGAAACCCAGAATGATGAACCATCGCGTTTTTTTCCCTGACAGACATAGTCTTCAGTACGCCCCGTCGAACGCAACAACGAAAGCAATTCAAAACGTTCGTTGATATCGAAATAAAGTATATTTGCTGACAGACCGATTAGTTCATCAGCCGATTGATAACCATACATTTTTACTGCAGAAGGACTTACAACGGTAAAATTCCCCGATACGTCAGCCTGCAAATAGGCATCCTGAAGATTCTCAAATATGCCCTTTAACTGCGCCTGATTTTGTAAAAGTTCCTTGGTCCGCTCTTCAACCATCTTTTCCAGCCGTTCCTTTTCATTGCGCTTTTGCACATTGGCTACCTTTATTTTAACCATGGCCCTGATCTGCGCTGTAAGTTCAGTTTCGTCGATCGGTTTCGAGAGAAATCCGTCGGCACCGGCTTCAAAAGCTTTTATCCTGTTTGCTTTACCTCCTTCTAAATCGGTGAGAAAAATCACCGGAATATCGCTTACCCGCTCATCCAGTTTCAATTGACGGCAGATTTCAATGCCGTTCGTTCCAGGCATACTACTATCAAGCAGAATCACATCCGGATTGTTGGCTAAAGCAAGCTCAATTCCATTTGGTCCATCCAATGCCGTTATCACTACGGCTCCTGGGAAAGTATCGCTTATGATAGCTTTTAAGCTGATGAGGTTATTGTTGATATCGCCTATCGCGAGGATTTTGGGCATAAAACGTTCCTTTTTAAACGGATTGATTCTTTTTACTGAAGCCCTAATTTACAAATAAAATGATCGAAAAAAAGAATGTGGAAATTATTCAGAACACATGTCATCGCATCCATTTATCGCTATTTTTGTAGGTAATTAAGATCAACGATTTGCTATCGATGGGAACTCACCTCTACATAGTAACCCTTCTAAAAACCTACCGGAGGTTATTCAATTGCCTCATGTTTTATAATTAACCTCCTCTGGATTTGTGCCTTTATGCGCAGACTCCTGTTTCCCTTTTCTTTTTTATTCAACATTTTTAATCCTCGCTACATTTTGGATTTGCTGCTGAACATCATTAACGTGAGTGTGCAAACTGTTCATATCGTGGTGGGGTTACCAAAGGTGAGTTTCGAAGAAAAATCGTAAGTACGAAGCAGCGCTACCGACCGAACGATTGACGAGCTGGTTTATCAGCTTTACGAACTTATACCCGACGAAATTGCCATCGTTGAGGGGATGTAAACGGGTAATTAAGTTAATGCATTGTGCTGCCTTCTTTCGGGTTATCACGATTCCCAAATATTTGTATCTTTGATTCATGTTCGTAAAAGATGAAATATCAATCCGAAGAAAAGATTTTGAAGCCCTGTGCCAAAGCCACAAGGTAAAATATCTTTATGCGTTTGGTTCATCGGTTACCGATCGCTTCGATCCGGAGAAAAGCGACATCGATTTGTTGGTGGAGATCGACGTTAACAACCCACTTGAACGGGGAGAAAAACTGATTTCGTTATGGGATTTACTGGAAAGTTTCTTTCATCGAAAAGTCGATTTGCTTACGGAATCATCTGTCAAAAATCCTTATTTGCGCAAGAGTATTGACTCAACCAAGGTTTTAATTTATGACAGAAACAGGTAAGAAATATTTATCCGATATTGTTAGTGCAATTGATCTGATTAACGAATTTGTTTCTTCTGTGGCAAATTTTAATGAATACGTATCAGATCGGAAAACGCAAAGTGCTGTCGAACGTCAATTGGGAATAATTGGTGAAGCAGTCAATAAATTTGATAAACTATTTCCGGAACATCCGCTTGAAAATGCCCGAAAAATAGTTGGTTTCCGGAATAGGTTGATTCACGCATATGATGCTATCGATTCATCGATGATTTGGGCAATTATAAAAAACCATCTGGAACCGCTAAGGAAAGAGGTTCTGGAAAAGTTAAATTAGGATGTTATGGATGTACCGATCTACATAACAACTCTTGTGAAATCCTACCGGCGATTATTCAATTGCCTGATGTTTTATAATTAACCTCCTCCGGGTTTGTGCCCCTGCGCGCAAATTCCTGTTTCCCCTTTTTTTTGTTTGAACGTAGTTTTGAGTTTCATTCATAACTCATAATTCACAACTCATAATTCGAAACCCATGTTTGAAAAAATTACCCAACATACCGAAGCTCCGTTGCGCGGGGCAGCCTCCGAAGGCAACTTTTACGAAAAGAAAGAAAACGTGATTGGTCCTGGAATGAACGAACGCATCCAGAAACTGCGTCAACTGAGCGTTGAAACCGAACCATCACTAACCATAGAACGCGCTTTACACGAAACCGCTTTTTACAAGGAAAACTACGGAAAGATGTCGGTTCCGGTTTTGCGGGCAGCCAATTACCTCGATCATTGCCAGAAGAAAGCCATTTACATTGGCGAAGGCGAACTGATCGTGGGCGAGCGCGGCCCAAAACCCAAGTGCGTGCCAACTTTTCCTGAACTGACCTGCCACAGTGTTGAAGATTTGAATGTGTTGAACACCCGCGAATTGCAACGCTACACCATCAGTCAGGAAGATATTGACACCTACGCGAAAGAAGTGATTCCGTATTGGGCTGGCCGCACGCAGCGCGAACGTATTTTCAGCCATGTTCCGCAGGAGTGGCGACTGGCCTACGAAGCCGGGATGTTCACCGAATTTATGGAACAGCGCGCTCCCGGTCACACCGCCCTCGATGGTAAAATTTACACCAAAGGGATGCTCGATTACAAGCGCGAAATTGCCGCCAACCTGGCTGCCCTCGATTACCTGAACGACCCCGAAGCCACTGATAAAGCTGAAGAATGGAAAGCCATGGACATTTCGTGCGATGCAGTAATCGTGTATGCCGAACGCCATGCCGACCTTGCAGAAGAAATGGCCAAAACTGAAGCCGACCCCAAACGGAAAGCCGAACTTTTGCAGATTGCCGAAGTTTGCCGCTGGGTTCCGGCCAATGCGCCACGCAACTTCTGGGAAGCCATTCAGATGTACTGGTTCTGCCACTTAGCCATTATTACCGAATTGAACGGTTGGGATGCCATGAATCCGGGGCATTTCGATCAGCACCTGACTCCTTTCTACGAACTGGAACTGGCTGCCGGAACCCTCGATCGCGAAAAAGCCAAAGAGTTGCTGTCGTGCTTCTGGATTAAGGTGAATAATCATCCGGCGCCGCCCAAAGTGGGAATCACTGCCCGCGAAAGTGGCACCTACAACGATTTTACCAACATCAACATTGGCGGAATCAAAGCCGACGGAAGCGATGGAACCAGCGACGTTTCGTACCTCATGCTCGAAATACAGGAAGAATTACATATCCTGCAACCCGGCTGTTCGGTGCACATCAGCGCCAAAACTCCGGATAAATTTTTGCACGCTGCCGCTAAAGTCATTCGTCAGGGACACGGTTATCCGTCGGTTTTCAATCCTGATGTGTACGTGATGGAATTAATGCGGCAAGGAAAATCGGTGACCGACGCACGCGAAGGCGGTTGCAGTGGTTGTATCGAAGTGGGCGCGTTTGGTAAGGAAGCGTATTTGCTTACCGGCTATCTCAACGTTCCGAAAATTCTGGAAGTTACCCTGAACAATGGAGTAAATCCGGTTACCGGCATCCAGGTTGGTCCGCAAACCGGCGACCCCCGCACATTTGCCAATTACGAAGAACTATACCAGGCCTTCCTGAAACAACTAAATTACGTGGTCGATTTGAAAATGCGTGTGAGCAATTACATCGACCGCATGTTTGCCAAATATGCTCCGGCACCTTTCCTTTCTGTTGTGATTGAAGATTGCGTGAGCCGCGGAAAAGACTACTACGATGCCGGTCCGCGTTACAACACCAGTTACATCCAGTGCTGCGGTTTGGGCACAACCACCGACAGTTTGGCCGCGCTGAAAAAACACGTTTTCGAAAGCAAAACCTTCAGCATGGACCGTGTTCTGAATGCCGTGTTAAAAAACTTTGAAGGAGAGGAAGTGTTGCGCCAAACCATTATGAACCGCACGCCTTTCTTCGGAAACGATAACGATTATGCCGATTCGATTGCCATTCGCGTTTACGACGATCTGGTTGGAGCCATCGACGGAAAACCAAACATTAAGCCTGGTGGAAAATATCACCTGAATATGCTTTCGACCACCTGCCACGTGTATTTCGGCAAAGTGATGGGAGCCACACCAAACGGTCGCATGGCCGGAAAGTCGATTTCTGACGGAACTTCGCCATCGCACGGCGCTGACACACACGGACCTTCGGCAGTGATCAAATCGATGACCAAATTTGACCAGGTAAAATCAGGCGGAACTTTGCTCAATCAGCGTTTCCTGCCAAGTTTGCTGAGCAAAGAGGAAGACATCCGCAAATTGGGTCACCTCATTCGGAGTTACTTTACGCTGGGCGGACACCACATTCAGTTCAACATTGTGGATACTGCCACGCTGAAAGCTGCACAAGCTTGTCCTTCCGATTACAAAGACCTGATGGTGCGCATGGCCGGCTACTCCGACTATTTTAACGATATGAATGGCGACCTTCAGCAGGAAGTAATTGAACGTACCGAAAACGACGGATTTTAATTTAATAAATTCAGACCTAACAGGTTTTGAAAACCTGTTAGGTCTTTTCACAATATGAACCATCCATACATATTCGATATCAAACGGTACGCCATTAACGACGGGCCGGGCATCCGCATTGTGATTTTTACCAAAGGCTGCAACCTCAATTGCACCTGGTGCCACAATCCGGAGAGCATTTCGGCCAAACAGGAAAAAATGTATGCGCCCAACAAATGCATTGGCTGCAGCACCTGCGTGGAGGCTTGCCCGGTTGATGCGCTGATGCTGACTTCCGAAGGAATTGTGACCGATGCCAACCTTTGTACCTTGTGTGGCAAATGTGCCGAAGTTTGCCCGACGATGGCGATTGAACTATCGGGGCGTACGATGACGGTTGAGGAAATCATGAACGAAATAGAGAAAGAGCGCGTGTTTTTCGATCAGTCGGGCGGAGGTGTTACTTTTTCGGGTGGAGAGCCGATGCTCTATCCTGAGTTTCTGATCGAACTACTCGACGAGTGCGGACAGCGAAATATTCACCGTGCGGTGGACACAGCGGGTTTGATCAATACCGAAATCATGCTCGAAGTGGCTAAACGCACCGATCTGTTTTTGTACGACCTGAAGCTGATGGATTCCGAGAAGCACCGCCGCTGGATTGGCGTTCCGAACGAAAAAATTCTGGAAAACCTCAGGATTTTATCTGAAACCGGAGCCCACATTTTTATTCGCATTCCGCTGATTGGAGGCGTAAACGACGATGCCGAAAATATGGAAGCAACTGCTCAATTTGTGGCTTCGCTTTCAGGAGAAAAGAAACCCGTAAGTTTATTGCCCTACCACAAAATTGCCCAGACAAAGTACCAAAAACTTGGTCGCCCCGACGATTTTCAGCTTTTGCAGGAACCTACCAAAGAAGCTAAGGAGCAAGCGCTGACAATTTTTGCCAAACACGGAATTGCAGCACAAATTGGTGGATAAATGTCAATTGGCGATTCGAAAAATTACGTCTTTAAAGGTATCAGGAAAACAAAAGAATACACCATCTTAGCGCCCCTCGTGATATCAATTTAAAATGTTTCATCATATACTTATTCCGCTGCTTGCGGCTGTTTTTCTGGCTATTAATATGGGAGGGACGAGTATCTCCCCATCTTTTTCGGCTGCTTACGGTTCGAATGTTATTCGGAAATCAATGATTCCGGGTCTTTTTGGAATTATGGTTTTTCTGGGTGCAATGATTGCCGGAAAGGGAACATCAACTACCTTGGGAAAAGATTTGATTTCGCCTGCTATTATGAGTTGGGAGTTGGTAACAATTATTCTGGGCTCAGTAGGCATTACCTTGTTTATTGCCAACCTGTTAGGAATTCCTCAATCAAATGTCCAGACAACTGTTTTTGCCATCTCGGCGCCTGCGGTATATTTCCACCAGTTCAACGCCCACAAGGTGTTTGTTGAAATTGTACCAACCTGGTTTATTGCGCCTCTTCTTTCGTTTATTATTTGCTACCTGTTCGGTAAATATGTTTACACGCCTCTCCGGAAAAAGGGTTATCTCACTTACGGGCAGTTGTCGAAGCATCCGGCCGTGAAGACTATAATCATAGTGATGTCGCTATATGTGGCCTTTTCGATTGGCGCAAACAATGTGGCCAATGCAGTGGGACCAATTGCCTCGATGACCTCTCACGAGTTACAACTTCCGTTTGAAGGAAATGGCTTCTCTATTATCATGGTTTTATCAACCTTGATTGTGGCTCCAAACTTTGCAATTGGGGCCTCCATTCTGGGAAGTAAAGGACTGGAAAACACCGGAAAGGGAATATTCCTTTTTGGCCCGTTCGAAGCCATTATTATATCGTTTGTTACAGCAAGTATTTTACTGATTTCGTCGGTAACGCGCGGAATACCAACTTCATTGATTCAACTGAATGCGGCAGCTATTATCGGGATTGGCGTGGCGCGCATGGGTGCAAAAAATATCTTCAGGAAAACGGCAGTCAATAAGTTTTTCGTGATGTGGATTATTGCCCCGATTATTGCTTTCGGCCTTTCGCTGGGCCTTACTTACCTGGTTGATAAACTTGGATTTTTATAAGCCGCCGGCCTGAATTTCTATTTCATTTTGGCTTTTAAATCAACAAGTTTTATAGCATTTGCAAGATCTTCGTCCGAACGCATTTCAATTGAAATTGCCCGAAGCTGACCATATCGTTTTGCATTTCTGAAGTCCTCTTTGATTGATTCAGGAAGCGTGCTGGCTTCAATAATTGGTTCAGCCTTTTCGCCAAACCAAAATGTAACCCGGAAAGTATCTTTAATCACACCAATCCAGTAAAGGGTTTGTTTCTTCCGGACAGCTTTGTACAACCAGCTTTTACCATCGTTGTAGAAACGCCATTCTTCGGTAACATTGAAATGATTGTCGTACAGGTAATCAACTAATTGTTCCCAATAGTTGCTGTTCTCTCCGATAATTGAAAAGATAAGTTCTTCTGTTGGCTGTACATTTGGGTCAGTTAATACAATCGGTTCCATCATTTTAGGTTTTTGAGCTGATTAATTGCAAAAAGTTATACTAAGGTAGAAAGAATAGTGATGTGACGAAATAAAAATCCCCGCCAAGTTTAAGCCTGACGGGGGTCTTTTCGTATCACGTTTGATAATTATAAAATCAGCATAGCATCGCCATAAGTTCCGAAGCGATATTTTTCTTTGATGGCTTCTTTGTAAGCTTTCATCAGGTTGTCGTATCCGGCAAAACCGGCAACCATCATCTGAAGGGTTGAAAGTGGCAAATGGAAGTTGGTTATCATCCGGTTGGCAACACTAAAATCGTAAGGAGGGAAAATGAATTTATTGGTCCATCCTTCGAAAGGTTTTAAATGGCCCTGAGTAGAAACTGAACTTTCGATGGTGCGCATTACCGTTGTTCCAACCGCGCAGATATTTTTGCGGGCGTCGCGTGCATCGTTAACTATTTTACAAGCTTCTTCCGAAATCCAGATTTGCTCCGAATCCATTTTATGCTTGGTTAAGTCTTCAACATCAACACTCCTGAAATTACCCAATCCAACATGAAGGGTAACATAGCTGAATTTAACACCTTTAATTTCGAGGCGTTTCAGCAGTTCGCGGCTAAAATGTAAACCGGCAGTTGGCGCGGCAACAGCTCCTTCATTTTTGGCAAATATGGTCTGGTAACGGTCTTTATCTTCAGGCTGCACACTTCTCTTGATAAATTTAGGAAGCGGAGTTTCTCCTAATCCGTAGAGTGTTTTCTTAAACTCGTCATACGGACCGTCAAACAAAAATCTCAATGTACGTCCACGCGAAGTAGTATTGTCGATAACCTCGGCAACGAGCAGGTCATCTTCACCAAAATACAATTTGTTTCCAATACGGATTTTCCTGGCCGGATCAACCAACACATCCCAAAGGCGTTGTTCACGATTCAATTCGCGAAGAAGGAAAACTTCGATTTCGGCTCCGGTTTTTTCTTTATTACCGTATAAACGAGCAGGAAACACTTTTGTATCGTTGAAGATAAATACATCGTTGTCGTCAAAATATTCAACGATATCTTTAAAAATCCGGTGTTCAATTTGCCCGGTAGTTCGGTTTAAAACTAATAATTTCGACTCATCTCTGTTTTGGGCGGGATGCAGAGCAATCAGCTCCTCAGGTAAATCGTATTTGAACTTTGATAATTTCATATATATCCTATTTATTTCTTTCAGTAAGTTACTCAAAAACTGAGTTTAAATATCATTTCAAAGCAGATATTCAATCATAATTTATTTAATCAACAGCAAAACAGAACAGCTTTTTACGGACGAGTTTTTAATTGGTTGCATCCACGCTAAATTTTTCTATAAAATTCTGCACTACCAATGCATCTTCTACTTTCATATTACCTATTCGGGTTCGGCGTAAACCTACCAGATATGCACCACACTCAAGAGCAATTCCCAAATCGCGGGCTAATGCACGAACGTAGGTTCCTTTGCTGCAAACAATCCGTAATACGATTTCATCCTGCGAAAAACTGACCAATTCCAGTTCTGATATTGTAATTTTCTTGGGCGCCAGAACCATGTCGCTGCCTTTGCGGGCATGTTCATAGGCTCTTTTTCCCTCAATTTTTACGGCACTAAACAAGGGCGGAATCTGATCAATTTCGCCAAGGAACTTCTCCATTGAATTCTGAACAAGTTCAGGAGTAATATGTTCGGTCGAAAATGTTTCGTTTTCTACGGTTTCCAAATCGTACGACGGCGTGGTTGCCCCCAATTTCAGGGTTGCAATATATTCCTTTTCTTTGGCCTGAATCAAATCAATATTCTTCGTTTCCTTACCGGTACAAACAATCATCAGCCCGGTTGCTTTCGGATCAAGTGTTCCGGCATGACCAACTTTCAGTTTTTTTATTCCGGTTTGACGGCAAAGAAAGTTACGAAGTTTTCTGACCAGATCAAAGGATGTCCAATCCAATTCCTTATCAAAAAGAAGAATTTCTCCCTTTTGAAAATCATACTCCTCAATGGATTTCCCCATCGTAAAAAACGCTTTAAATAATTTGAAATGAAACAGAGACCTGCCTGATTTTCAGGCCGCAAATATAGCGAATCGATTGATAAATAACCAAGTATATATTTAACAAATACCGCTGGATTACCAAGAAATACAGAAGGTTGGAGGTTGCTGAGCCTGTTTTTGCCTTAAGAAATAGCGCGATTTCAAGCAGTCAAATTCACAACTCAATTGCAAAAGCATGAAATACAAACACATAACAACAGCACATTCTATACCGAATCACCTTGTTAACCGATTGTTATTTCTCAGATTTCGGCTTTTTAATGATGGCATAAATCTCGAAGAAAAAGCCAAAAAGCACAACCATTGGAGCTAAAGTTATCCGTCGGAAGCTAAAAATTTCAGCATTAAAAACTGTTGGGTTGCTGGCCTTTCCCCCAACCATCAGAATAAAACCAATTATAATAATCACCAGACCTATAACCAGCAGTTTCAGGTTTTCTTTGCCCAAGGCAAATCCTTCCATATTATCTAATTCCTTCATGGATCGAGCTGTAAAAAATTTGCGTAAAGTTAGCTAAAAGTTCCAAAATTCAAATTCTGAATATCAGGTACATACCAATCAGTAAAACAGTTCATCAAACTTCAGCCTGATAAACTTATTCACTGCCAGATGGGTTGAACACCAAGAGATTAGGACACCTAACACCATAACCGATGCAAACACAAAGCCGAAAATGGTGAAATCGTCCAGACTGATAATTCCAGTAAATTCCGAAGCATACGACATCATCAAAACAAACAGAAGCACATTGGCAGCCAAAGCGCCAATCAAACCGTATTTTATACTTTGTTTGATAAATGGGGCCCTGATAAAGCGGTCAGTCGCTCCAACCAAAAGCATGGTATTGATGATAAACCGTTGCGAATAAATTGAAATCCGGATGGTATTGCTGATCAGCGCAAAGAAAATTACCAGGAGCAAAACAGCGAAAAAAACCAGGATGAACCCGATTTTCTGCACATTTTCGTTGATGATTTTTACAATGTCGTGTTGATAGGAAACTTCCTTAATCTGTGGAAATTCGGTTAGCTTTCGTTCAATAACTACGAGTTGTTCGGGGGTGGCAAAGTCTGCTTTTAACTTCACATCAACCGACGACAATAACGGATTATAACCCAGGAAACCGGTAAAATCCTCGCCCAACTCATTCTTCAGCCGCTCGGCAGCGGTAGCCTTGTCGATGTATTCAGCCTCCTTCACAAAATTGGCCGATTTCAGCGAGGCCAACAAATTGTCGATGTCGGTTTGCTGAATATCATCTTTCAATACGAGTGTAAAACCAATGTTTTCGCGGACATATTTGGCAAGTCGTTCAGCATTCAGCAAAACCACACCAAGCAGTCCGATCAGGAAAAGCACCATCGAAATACTGATTGTTGAAGTCAGGTACGACTTGAAAATCCGCTTTTTTAATTTCTGAGGCTGAGTTTTGCCTGCCATCGCTTTTTACTTTTTTACTTTGAAAATATATACCAAATATCCGCCAATAGCCAGAAGCAACAGAATTGAACTAGCCAGTGAAACCTTATTCCCTAAGAAGTAAGAACTCGGTTCGAATTTAAACTCAATCTGGTGTTTACCGGCAGGAATAACCATTGCACGAAGCACATAATCGGCCTGAATGTGCGGTGTTTCCTTTCCGTCGATGAAACTCTTCCAACCTTTCGGATAATAAATCTCAGAGAAAACAGCCAATTGCGACCCACTGTTCACCGTAGCATCGTATTTCAGGTAGTTGGGTTGATATTCAGTAAGCTTAATTTCACCTTCGCCTGTCCCTGAAGAAAAGCCTTCCAGCGAATTAGTAAAACTCTTGTTTACAATGGCTGTCGATTTTGGATCAAAACTTTTGATAGCGGAAACTTCCTGATCGGCATTGTCAACTACTTTAACCGATTTTACCAGCCAGGCATTTCCCAACGCATGTGAATTAGGGAGCGGTGGTTGATTCAAATCGTAAATGAAATATTTGGTGTTCAGCATGTTGATCACCGACAAATGATTCATTACTGAATCGATGCCCTCAGGTTTTTCAAATCCTGTAATCAGTAGCTGTATTTCAGGTTCAATGGCATAAGAATAGAGTTCGTTGTAGCGCTTCATTTTTGCGCCGTGGTAACCGCCCAGCGATTTGTGGAAGAACGATGTACGGGCATCGGCCATTGGGTTTTGCAGGTTCAGCACACGGTAATACAAATCTTTATCTTTCTTTATTTCCTTGTCAACAGGCATTTCCTGGAAAGGAACAGCTACTTCTCTTTGTGAAGTGAAATTGTCGTTATTGAAGTATTTCTTGTTTACCGGCCACATATCGACCAGAACCAAACCAACCCATAAAACGATAGCATACTGCGCTTTGATTTTGTTGTTCCAGTAGGCCCACAAACCAGCAGCAGCAAGCGCCACAAAAACGAATGTGCGGAAAGCATCAATACGCAAAGCCGATTTACGGTCGGCGATCAAAGCATCGATCAATTGTTGCGGCCAGCCCATTTTCAGGTATTGTGCATCGGTATTTCCGGAGAAACTTCCGGCCAGTCCCGGGATAATGGCAAAAATCAACGCCAATCCACCGGCAATTCCAGCAGAATATTTCAAGGCTTTCATAAATTCTTCTGAAGAAATTTTGCGCTGGTAAACTTTTTTTATAGCCAGAACTCCAAGCAATGCCATGGCAAACTGTTGGATAACAATGATGTTTTTCACATCGCGGAACTTGTTGTAGCCCGGGAAAAAGTCGAGCATCAGGTTGGTGAGTAAAGAGAAATTTTTACCCAACGACAAAAGCAGTGAAACGACAAAAACGGCAACCAGCCACCATTTATCTTTACCTTTCACCACGAAGAGTCCGAATACAAAAAGGAAGCATAACACCGCTCCGAAATAAAATGGTGCGCCTGAAATAGGCTGACTTCCCCAGTACATCGGCATTCCACTTTCCGCAATTTGTTTTGCTTTTTGAGCGCCCTGAGCGTCGGCTAAGAATTTATAGGTTTCGGAGCTGGTAGATAATGGTTCGCTCATGCCGCCACCTTTAAAGCGCGGAATGAAAGCGGTCATGGCTTCGCCCAAATCGTAGCTATAATCCAAAATATAATTTCTGTCGAGACCGCTCGATTGATTTTCGTTATTCAGGCTTAATTCCGATTGTCCGCGGATTGAAAACTTGCCATATTCGTAGGTAGTGTATAATCTCGAGAAATTCGTTCCAACTGCAATCAACGCTGCAAACACAAGAAAACCAGCTGTTTTTGTAAAGTCGGCCAGTGTTTTTTCGTGAACGGCATATACTAAATAAGTAATACCTAGAATCAGTGCCAGAATAAACGCATAGTAAGTCATTTGCAGGTGGTTGGCGCTCAGCATCAGCGAAAGGCCGATGGCCGTAATAATACTTCCGGCGATTTTATTTTTATTGAAAGCCACCAGCATACCGGCAACCACAAGCGAAGTATAAGTCAGCGCATGTGCTTTGGTTAAGTGGCCGGTTACCATCACAACAAACGTGAAGGTCATCATTCCATAGGCTAAACTGGCAGCAAAGGCTGCCCAAACACCAATATCCATCAGGAGACAAAGAATAAAAAAGAAAGTAAAGCTCAACGTCAGAATCATCACCGGTTGAGAAATAGAGGTAACCGATTTCTGGATCGATGAAAGTATTTCGCCGGAATAAAGTGTTGATGTCAGATAAGCCGGCATTCCGGAGAACATATTATTCGACCAAAGCGCTTCCTTTCCGGTGGTATTGCGGTAGTCAACAATTTCTTTCGACATGCCTTTAAACTGCGCCCCATCCGAACTTTGCAGCTTTTTCCCTTCCAAAACAGGGGAGAAATAAATAACGCTTATAACCAGAAACAACACAATGGCAAGGATATAAGGTCCTGATTTGCGAAGGAGATTTTTTGTATCCATATTATGAATTGGTGTAATTTGTAAATTCGTACTTTCGTGCGGAGCAAAAATAAACCTTTTTAAGTCAAAATAAATTAAATGGGTGTAATTAAACGGCAAACAATCAAAGGCTCAATATACTCCTACCTGGGTGTCGGAATCGGTTTTCTGGTTACCATCATTTCCATAAAATTGCTGACCACCGCGCAAATTGGGCTAACCGCCATTTTTGTTGCCGTTTCAGGAATTTACTCCCAATTCTCTACGCTTGGATTTACAAAAGTTATCGAGCGGTTGTTCCCTTATTTCCGCGACGAACAGAATAAACACAACGGCTTTGTATTTCTGACCCTGGCCGTTGGGCTAATCGGGTTCCTGGTTTCGCTGGTTTCGTTCTTTTTCCTGAAGTCGTACATCATCGAAAATTACCAGTCGAAATCGCCACTGTTGGTTGAATATGTCTGGTTCATTGTGCCGCTTATTTTTTTCAGGATGTATGCGTTAATGCTCGACACGTATAACAAAATGCTGTTCGATGCAACCACCGGAACTATCCTGAACGACTTTGTGTACCGCGTTGGAAACCTCCTTTTGCTAGGTGCTTTCTACCTGAAATGGATCGATTTTTCGCTGTTTATTTGGGGCTATATTTTCTTTTTAAGTCTGCCTGCCATCTACCTGACCGGCCTTTTAATTTACCGGAAACAGTTTAATGTTACACCTAAACTTCATTTTATAAGTCCAACACTCCGGAAAGAAATGATCAGTTTATCGTTGTTCGGAATCATTGGCGGGGTAAGCAGCATTGCCCTGAAACAGATCGACACCATTATGCTGGGTGCTTATACCGATTTGTCGGTTGCTGGTGTTTATTCCATTATTTTTTACTTCGGAACGGTGGTTTTGATTCCCAGTGTGGCTTTGGGCAAAATCTCCTCAACCATAATTGCCGACTCCTGGAAGAACAACGATCTGAAGACCATCGACGATATTTATTTCAAAAGCAGCATCAACCAGTTGTTTTTCAGTTTGTTGCTTTTTATCCTGATTGCTGCAAATATTGATAATCTCATACAACTTTTGGGACACAGGTATCAGGGCACAGAATGGGTAATTGTTCTGGTTTCGCTAACTAGTCTGATCGTAGCCTCCACCGGGTCAAGCGTACAGATTATCGGTACATCGCATAAGTACAAAATCCAAACATACTCGTTGGGCGTATTGGTTGCATTGTCGGTTATTTTTTATGCCATTTTCATCCCGATGCTTGGGATGATTGGAGCGGCACTTGGCTCGTTGCTGTCAATATCCGGAGCATCGTTGTTGCGGGTTTTCTACCTCAAACGAAATATGAACCTGTTCCCGTACCGGATGATTCATTTGAAATGTGCTGCCATTGGCGTATTGGTGTTTGTTATTGCGAAAATCATCCCTACTACCGACAACTTCATCATCGATCTGCTTTTTCGCTGTTCTTTGATTTCAGTTCTTTTTATTGGGCTGAGTTACGTATTCCGAATTTCTGATGACTTTAACCGGATGGCCGACAAATTGCTTGCACAGATATTCAGGCCATTTAGAAAATAATTGGCTTACATCCAGACCACTTTTTGATTCGATTCGTGCGGTTGACCGATAATCTCTCGGTAAAGTTCCGGTCTTCGGGCTTGGATATAGCGGTGCCCTCCCGATTGTTCAAGCTTTTCGGGAGTGAGTGTTGTCGTTACAAAGCTATCGTCGAACGAACGGCATTCGGCCAAAATATCGCCAAACGGATCAACAATCATGGAGCAGCCATTTTTCAACTGGTCGTCGTCCATACCAATGGGATTGGAGAAAACAGTATAAATGCCGTTGTCGTAGGCTCGGGCAGGCAGCCATTTCATAAGCCATGAGCGACCTTTCATTCCGTCGAATTCAAGACGCAATGAGGTTGGATCATTTTCGCGGTTTTCCCACAGTTTCGGATCAACAAATCCGGCTCCCGGTCGCGTCGATGGTGTACACATGGTTACATGCGGCATGAAAATAATGTCGGCTCCCAATAGTCGGGTGGCACGAACATTTTCTATAATATTATTGTCGTAGCAAATCAGGATTCCACATTTCCAGCCAAGTAAATTGAATACACAATAGCTGTCTCCGGGCAACAAATGCGGATTGATAAACGGATGCAGCTTGCGGTATTTGGCCACCAGTCCATTTTTATCGACACAGATATAAGCTTTAAACAAGTTGTCATTTTCATCTTTTTCAAACAAGCCGGCAAGAATAGCCATATCGTATTTGGTGGCAATTTCGGTAAGGCGAACAGTACTTTCACCATTCGGAATTGGTTCGGCCAAATCGAGCATTTGTTTTTTCGAAAGTTTCCGGGCAAACGTATATCCGGTAACCGAACATTCGTGAAAGGCGATAACCTGTGATCCTTCGTTTGCGGCCTTCTCGGTGAGGCGTTCGATTACGTGAAGGTTATAATTCTTGTCGCCGCTTTTGTTTTCGAATTGGGCTGTTGAGATTTTTATCGGATTCATGGTCTGGTTGATTTAGTGAACTTTCAAAGTTAAGTTGAAAAGATCGGAATATTGAAAAATCGGTAAAGAACATTTCTGTACTTTTGAGCCAATTGAAATCTATCAAATTCATGTCGCAATTAGGAATCATTCTTCAGGCCCGAACCGGCTCAACCCGCATGCCCCAAAAGGTTATTCTTCCGTTTTATGGAGAAAAGTCTATTCTGGATTTACTGATTGAAAAGGTTCAGAAATTAGGTGTTCCGGCTGTTTTAGCAACTACGGTAAATCCTTCAGACGACTGGATTTGTGAATTGGCCGCTCGCCACAACTTTCCGGTTTTCAGAGGCTCGGAGAACGATGTGCTCGACCGCTTTATTCAGGCAGCCAGAGAACATAAATTCGCCAAAATCATCCGCGTTTGTGCCGATAATCCGTTTCTGGATTTGACCGGAATACAAACACTGATTTCAGAATTTGATAAATCGGAGGCCGATTATCTGAGTTATCATTTGGCAGGAAATAAGCCATCCATTTTAACGCACTTCGGGTTTTGGACTGAAGCCGTCCGGCAGGATGCGCTGGAGAAAGCACAGCAATTGACCGATGAAAAACTGTATCACGAACATGTGACCAATTTTATTTATGGTAATCCTGAAATTTTCAATGTGCAGTTTATTCAGGCTGATCCGCTGGTTTTTTCGCGTACCGACATTCGCATGACGCTCGATACGCCGGAAGATTTTAAGATTCAGCAACAAATATTTGCAACGATCAGCAAGGAAAACCCTAATTTTGGTATTCCGGAAATCGTGAGCTGGCTCGACTGTCGTCCCGAAATCCTGAAAGTAATGAAAAACGAAATCCTGAAAAATCAGAAATGAGCATGGTCCGCAAAAACACGGATAGTAATGATTATTGGTGTCGTGCGAATTCCATGCGACAATTAAAAAACAACAAAATAAACGCATGAAATAAATGGTAAAGCCAACCTATATTATCGGCGAAATTGGGCAAAACCACAACGGCGAAGTCGAGATTGCAAAGAAACTGATCGACGTCGTAACCGAACCAGTGATCGATTATTTGTTCGGCCAGAAACTGATGCCGATGAATGCCATCAAGATGACCCGCCGTGATTTGAACGAAGAGCTTTCGGCTTCGGAAATGATGCGCCCGTACGACAATCCAAATTCGTTTGGCAAAACCTACGGCGAGCACCGGGCTTTTCTGGAATTGAACGATGAACAGCATTTTGAAGTTTATCAGTACGCCAAATCGAAGGGGTTGGAAGTAGTCGAAACCCTTTGCGCCAAAGGATGTTTGTCGATGTTGAGGTTGTTTATTCCCGATCGTTTAAAGGTCGCATCACGCGATTTGACCAATCTTCCGCTGCTGGAAGCCATGGCCGAAACCAAAATTCCGATGATTTTCTCTACCGGAATGACCGGTCAGAAAGAATTGGATGACGCTCTTGAAGTGGTCACCAAGTACCACGAAAACATCAGCATTCTGCACTGTCTTTCGCAATATCCTTCGGAATATCAGAATATAAACCTGCTGACGATTTCATTCCTGAAAGAACATTATCCGCAATACACCATTGGTTATTCCGACCATTCCATCGGAATTCTGATGCCTGCCGTGGCGGTTGGAATGGGTGCCGAAATTATCGAGAAACACATTACCCTCGATCGCAACATGAAAGGAACCGACCATCGCGGATCGCTCGAACCCAACGGTATCTGGCGTATGGTGCGCGATATCCGAAATACGGAATATGCTATTGGCGAATACGGCATGTTTGTAAACGATAAAGTGCAGGCTACACGTGTGAAACTTGAGCGGTCGGTTGCCACATTGCGCCCGATTGCTGCCGGAGAAATAATTTCAGAAAAAGATTTGCACATGCTTAGTCCGGGCAATGGTTTAAAATGGGCCGACCGAGAACAGATTGTTGGAAAGAAAGCTTTGGTTGATATTCCAGGGAATGAGGTTATTTATTCGGGAATGATCGAATAGATTAGTGGTCAGTATTCAGTCTCAGTTGGCAAAAACAATTTGAGAATGTGAAAATTTGAAGATTTGGAGATGAATTTGAAACTCCGAATTTCGAACATTAGGCACTTCGAACTTAAAAATATACAAATGGTAAAATTGGTTCTCACCGATATTGATGGCGTTTGGACGGATGGCGGAATGTATTACGACCAAACCGGAAATGAATGGAAAAAATTCAATACCAGCGACAGCGCCGGGGTTGTTTTTCTGCGCCTGCTCGATATTCCGGTTGGAATCATCACGGGCGAAAACACGCAAATCGTTCAACGCCGGGCTGATAAGCTGAAGATTAAACATTTGCACATGGGCGTCATGAATAAGCTCGAAGTGGCTGAAAAGCTTTGTGCTGAATTAAATATCACACTTCAGGAAGTAGCTTTTATTGGCGATGACCTGAACGATGCACACCTGTTGAAAGCTGTTGGTTACAGCGCTGTTCCGGCTAACGCTTCGGCGTATATGGATCAGTTTGCGCAGCGAAGATTATCTACCCGTGGCGGTGATGGCGCTTTCCGCGAGTTTGTTGAAACACTGCTTCAAAGAGAAAAGTTATTGGACGTAGCTATTGAAAGATATTTGGAGGCAACCAAGAAAGTCTAAACCCGGATTTAGCTGATTCCTATGATTAACTATGATTGAGAAAGAATACAAATATTCTGATTTGACCCGAAAGATTATTGGCTGTGCGATGGAAGTTCATAAGATTTTAGGTAATGGTTTTCAGGAAATCATTTATCAACGAGCTCTGGCAAAGGAAATGGACTTACAGGACGTTCCATTTCAGCGTGAATTTGAAATGCCAATTTTTTACAAGACCGAGCAAATTGGAACCCGTCGGGTAGATTTCCTTGTTTATGAAAAGGTTTCTGTTGAAATAAAAACTCTCACACATTTGGAAGATGTGCATTTGGCACAGGCAATTAACTATTTGGAAGCATACAACCTTGAGGTTGGCTTATTGATCAACTTTGGAACAAAAAGTCTGGAGTTCAAACGATTGATTAATTCGAAATATCAATCAGTGAAATCAGATTAATCTGGTTAATCAAAGTTCAGACGCTGTAATTGCTTTAATACATCTTTCGGCTACTTTTCCGTCAATCCGGTAGGCATATTTCTCAATAAATGAAGCGTATTTATTGCGGTCGATACGTAAAGTTCCCTTGAAAATTCCGGATAAAATTTTAGTCAGGCTGTCGGCATCGGTTGCCTGAAAAGCCACTCCTTCGGCAGCGTAGCTCATAATATCTTGTCGGAGATGATCAAGAATGACAAGCGGTTTATGGAAATACACCGTTTCGGTTCCAACCGTAGAGAAACAGGTAATCAAAACATCGCATGACGCAATCAACTGATACAAATCCGAAGTTTTGTCGATGATGTAATTCTTACATCCAGCTTTGGCAGCAATATCTTTATAGTATTCAGTATCACCAAACTCACGAGGATGAAGTTTTACAATCAGATGCGTATTTCGCAGATTTTGAGCAGCTTTAAACACATCGTAAGCCGCCTGAAACCTCAGTTCGGGATCGCGCTGCGGTTGCGAGGCAAACACAATTCGTTCGGTTGGGTTAACCTGTTTCTGGCTTTCGGCTTTTGCCAAAACCGGAATTATATCCGTTCGAATCTGGCCGACAGAAATAACCGAACCTTCCGGATAATTTCCCTTTTCAATTAAAAACTGCTCCCAATATTTTCCCCAGGTTAAAGTCAGGTCGGGCATTATTCGATTGCGACTGTCGTTTTTAGTGTACAAATAAGCCGGGTGCAAATCGTGCATAGTTCCGTGCTGGAGTCCGATGACTTTTATTCCGCAGAATTTGGCTGCATCGAGTACCGATTTGGTTAACGGACTGTTTTCATCACCGGCAATTACGGCTTTTATTCCTGAATTGGTAAAGAATTTACGGGCAGCAAAATACCGGAACAAAAAGAATCGCGATGAAGAATGTAACGATTGAAATACTTCGAGAATCAATCGATGAGCTACTGAAAGTTCCGTTTCACGAACTTTGGGATAAGCCTGAATTAATGCCTTTTGTGCCTGTTTTGTCGAGTGGCGTACTTTGCTGCTCAATAATCCGGAAATCATGAATCCTTCAATGAATATTTTGCGGCAATGATCGAGCTTGCGTCCGAACTGCTTTTTTGAATACGAATAGTCCGATTTTCCTTTGGCTTTGGGCATCAAAACTTCAGTCAATAAAGCAAACCGATCATCGAGTTCCGAAATCAGGTACTCCAAAATATGATGTCCCTGCTTGGTTTTCAGTGTCTTTTTATCCAGAACTGTCGAGTATTTTTCTGTCATGTAAAGCAGGTATTCTGGTTTTTTCTTCGACGAGAAAAGATATGACAATACTCTGAATTTCAACAAAAACAGATAACTGAAAAGGATTCGGTAATTGATCGGATGATCTGATTTCTGTTCAGGTAAGCGCAATTCAACTTCCGGAAATAGTTTCTTCAATGGTTTCACATCGGAATTGACAAACCACAGATGATTTTCGAATGATTCAAACTTTTGCTGAAGTGGTTGCAAAAAGTACATCAGGTTGCGAACTGCAAAATACACCCTGAATTTGTGATAATGCCAGACACTGGCAGTATCGATGCTGAAAAGTTCGGCTACCGTTTGACCGTCAACCTGCCAGTCGCCAAACTGCAAAACTTCATTCATGATGGAGTAGTTGACAGCCTTTTTATCATCAGGCCCAGGTGCGATCAACTGAGCGAAATCGGGCAAGCCGGCTGATGAGAAAGAGAACACCTGCGCACCAGATTCAGCCAGCTGCCGAACCTCTTCCTGCTCCAATCCGGAAAGTGTACGATTTATGATAACAGTTTTCAACATTCCTTATGACTTTGCTTCAAATAAACCTGCAATTCTATGTGTTAGTTCACGCCGCGAATAACGCCCGGTTGATTCCGGCTTAACCAATGTTATTTCCGGATCAAAAATATTCTGGATAAAGCGGATCATTCCCGCCGAATCGGTGTAATCGAACATTCGCCCGCAATTGGTGTCGAGTATTATTTTAGCCAGATCGCCATCAACCGGACCAATGGCCAGAATAGGTTTTTGCGAAGCCATGTACTCGAAAAATTTACCGGTAAGAATTCCTTTGTTGTTTTCAACCTTCGGGATAACCAGTAACAGCATATCGGAACGCAGTAAATACTCAATCGATTTGTGATGATCCACATAACCGGCCAATTCAATATCAAGTCCGGTATCCCGGAACCGTTGCTCGACAGTTGTTGGTATTTTCCCCACAAAACGGATCAACAGCTCGACTTTCAGCTTTTCATCGAGCCTCACAAGCGCATCAAGCAATTTATCGACATCGTAGGCTTCGGAAATCGTTCCGGTATAGGTGATGATTTTTCGGGTTTCGGTCGGAATATCTTTCAGTCTGAAATCTTCCTCATCGTACCCGTTGGGTATAACCACTGTTTTTGCGGCAATGGGCATCCGGCTCTTTTCGGCAAAGATGCGCTTTACATCTTCGCTTACCGAAACAATGACATCGGCCTGTTCAATAACCTGTCGTTCATAATTCCGGTCAATGCTTCGGGCCAAAGCGGTATGTTTAAACTGATGGTAATAATAAATGTCAGTCCATGGGTCGCGCAAATCGGCAATCCACCGAATGTTGTGCCGCTTTTTCAGGCTTAACCCGATAAGCTGCGTAGAGTGCGGCGGACTGGTTGTTACCACCGTTTCGATATTGAATTCCCGAATAAGTTCCTCTGCTTTTTTCAGGGCATATTTGTTCCAGCCTTTGCGAGGATCGGGTAACAGAAAATTTCCTCGCAGAAATTTCGATACTTTTTGCAGAAAGCTCTCCTTCGATTCGTTGGCAAAACCTCCATAAGGTACTTCTTTCTTTCCGGAGATGAACTTATACAAATTGTATAGTTCGAAGCTTTTGGTGGTGTAAACCAGGCAATCGGGTCCAATCTCACGGACAAGGCTTTCGTCACGTTGCGGATAACTGGCGTATTCAGGATCGACAGTGAGAATAACCGGTTGCCAGCCAAATTCGGGCAGGTACTTGGCAAACTTCAGCCAGCGCTGAACGCCAGCTCCTCCCGATGGCGGCCAGTAATATGTGATGATTAAAACCTTTTTCATGCGAATGGTTGATTGTGTAAAGATAAAAGAAAAAGCCGCTTCAATTGCTTGAAGCGGCTCATCTAACCTTTAATCTATCTGATTAATTCAGGATGCTGTTGTACTGTTCATTGAGCAAATCGGGAAGATAGCTGGCGATCATTTCCAATACATGATCTTCAGCAATAGCTTCGGAGCTGATACATTTCTGGTTGACGAGTTTTTTGGAGTCCAAAACAGCTGTATTCAGAGCTTCGCTTACTGTAATCTCTGAACCGCTAATCATTCTGGCGCCAAAACCATTCGAACCATTCACGTATTTTACTTCGAAATACTTCGTGCGAACAATGTATTCCTGTCCCTTTTTAGTTTCTTTCAAATAAACATGAACAGGAGTTTTTGCTTCGCCGTAGGCAATTTCCCAACTTTTTTGGAAGTTTGATGTGGGATTAAAATTCAGATCGGGGGAAATCTTATAAGTTGAATTCATCGACTCATCGTTACCAGCCCAAACGTTAATAGAAATCAGCGTAAAAACTACTAACAATACATGAACAAACAGTTTTCTCTTTTTCATTTTCTTAAGTTTTTAATTGTACTAATTAAGTTTTCTTACATTGAACACTGCAAAGCTAGTGGCAATTCCATTCACAAAAACACCGAAAATATCAGGTTTTCATAAAGTAAAAAGCACTTGAAAAAAATTCAAAAGGGAAACTGATTATTTAAGCTAAAAATGAAAGTAAAACGGGGGTAATTTTCTTTTTACTATAAAAAATGTATAAAATACTTACAATTTAAAAGTGGCATGTTTTGCAGCACTAACGTAAATTATTTAGCTCTTTTTCTGATTGTTAAGAAATTGTAAACAAACCAAATTCATAAGCAAAGCACTTGTTTTTTGCTTAAACACAACAAGGTTGAATATTCTCTTACAATTCATAAGCAGCAACACATCACTAACCTCCCGAATTTCGGTTCCTGCTCCAATTTTGTTTTCAATTTGTCAATTCAAAGCAATTCTCTGGAAATTTTTCTTCTGGAAATAAAAAATCCGGCGTTTTTAAGGCGCCGGATTCATAAAATATCTTGAAATAAGAACTTACAATTTTCCGAAGAGCTTTTTCAGGCTTACTTCTCCGTCACAGGTACTTTCAATGTTTGGATACGAGTCTGATCTTTTACCCATAACATGTAAACTCCGGTTTTTATATGTGGTGTAGGAATTACATTCATATCTCCGGCTTCAAGCTGTTTTATCACAATCACTTTTCCCTGCAGGTCGTAGAGTGTTGCAATTGCAGTTCCGCTTACCTGACCTTTCAACCGAATTTCTGTGTTTCCAATTGAATAAGCGATTAATGTACTCATTCGATCCGTAGTGTTTATCCCCGTTGGTATTGATTCGTTCCCATCAAGCTTGCCATTTCCGTTGGCATCGCCAGCAACTTCGCTACCATCAATCTTACCGTTGCCATTAACGTCACCTTTGAGCTCCGGTAAGGCAATCTTCCCATCGCCATTGATATCGCCAGCAATTTCTGATCCCTCGATTTTACCATTTCCATCGGCGTCGCCTGCTATTTCAGGAGCAGTAATCTTTCCGTCTCCATTGATGTCTCCGGCAATTTCTGTTTCATCGATTATCGTGTTACCATTAACGTCACCAGCAAGCTCCGGTAAGGTAATCTTCCCATCGCCGTTGGTGTCGCCAGCAATTTTAGGTGCAGTCACTTCAAAATGGCCTGCGAAGCAGAGGAATGCATAGTTATTGTCCTTTCCTCCAGCTAGTGTAATCGTATAAGATCCAACGCTGGTTGCTTCATTAACCGTCGTCGATGCGGTTGGCTTGGTATCCAGCACTGTTTGATTCTCACCATTCACCCAGCCGCTGTATTGGAAAGTCAATTCAGGGTTCGTATCGCCATATACTTTGGTTTTGTTATCAGCAGTAACAATCAACGTTGCCTTCGTAACCTCCATTTCACCAGGAGTATAGGTGGATATTGCATAGTTATTATCGAGTCCACCCGCTACTGTAATCTCATAAGTCCCAACATCAGTTGTCTGGTCAACCGTAGTTGAAGCAGTTGGTTTGGTATCCAGAACTGTTTCATCGTCGCCATTCACCCAGCCGCTGTATTGCACTGTCAGTTCAGGATTTGATTCCCCATAGGCTTTAGTTTTGTCATCGGCTTTAACAGTTAACGGAGCTTTGTTTACAATGAAGTTGGCGGGAACGTTGACCAGGAGGTAATTGTCGTCGAGTCCGCCGGTCATGGTAATTGAACTGGAATAGGTTCCTGCATTGGTGTTCCGGGTTACTGATGTTGAAGGATAAGGTATGTAATCCAGATCAGATTCATCATCGCCATATATAAAGCCAGTATAATGGTAGGTCAATGTGGGATTCTCATCGCCATAGTTCTTTGTTTTTTGATCGAGCCAAATAACAAGTTTACCTTTATTCACGGAGAAACTTGCCGAAATATAGGTGAAATCATAGTTCTTGTCGCTGCCTCCTGAAACGGTGATGGCATGCTCATAAGTACCGGCAGGTGTTGTAGCAGATATGGTCGTAGAGGCCGTTGGCTTTGTATCCAAAACGGTTTCATTATCTGTATTCTTCCAGCCTGAATATTGGAAGGTCAATGTTGGATTGGCTTCTCCGTATACTTTACTCTTGTTGTCGGCAGTTGCTGTCAACACCGCTTTTGTTACTTCAAAATCTCCATTCACAAAGTTGAACGAATAATTATTGTCTGTTCCTCCGGATAAGGTAATCACATCGGTATAGGTTCCGACAGAAGTCGTATTTGTAACTGTTGTGAATACTATGGGTTTGGCATCCAGAACGGTTTCTTTATCGCTGTTTTTCCAGCCACTGTATTGGAATGTCAACGCCGGATTGGCATCGCCGTAAACTTTGGTTTTAGAGTCAGCTGTAACAGTCAACATGGCTTTGGTTACTTCCATGCTGGCCGGAACATAGCTGAAAGTGTAATTGTTGTCCGAGCCTCCTGATATAGTAATCACATCGGTATAGGTTCCGACAGAAGTCGTATTTGTAACTGTTGTGAATACTATGGGTTTGGCATCCAGAACGGTTTCTTTATCGCTGTTTTTCCAGCCACTGTATTGGAATGTCAACGCCGGATTGGCATCGCCGTAAACTTTGGTTTTAGAGTCAGCTGTAACAGTCAACATGGCTTTGGTTACTTCCATGTTGGCCGGAACATAGCTGAAAGTGTAATTGTTGTCCGAGCCTCCTGATACAGTAATCACATCGGTATAGGTTCCGACAGAAGTCGTATTTGTCACTGTTGTTGATGCAGTCGGTTTGGTATCCAACACAGTTTCTGTTTCACTATTTTTCCAGCCACTGTATTGGAAAGTCAAGGCTGGATTGACATCACCGTAAACTTTGGTTTTAGAGTCAGCTGTAACAGTCAACATGGCTTTGGTTACTTCCATGTTGGCCGGAACATAGCTGAAAGTGTAATTGTTGTCCGAGCCTCCTGATACAGTAATCACATCGGTATAGGTTCCGACAGAAGTCGTATTTGTCACTGTTGTTGATGCAGTCGGTTTGGTATCCAACACAGTTTCTGTTTCACTATTTTTCCAGCCACTGTATTGGAAAGTCAAGGCTGGATTGACATCACCGTAAACTTTGGTTTTAGAGTCAGCTGTAACAGTCAACATGGCTTTGGTTACTTCCATGTTGGCCGGAACATAGCTGAAAGTGTAATTGTTGTCCGAGCCTCCTGATACAGTAATCACATCGGTATAGGTTCCGACAGAAGTCGTATTTGTCACTGTTGTTGATGCAGTCGGTTTGGTATCCAACACAGTTTCTGTTTCACTATTTTTCCAGCCACTGTATTGGAAAGTCAAGGCTGGATTGACATCACCGTAAACTTTGGTTTTAGAGTCAGCTGTAACAGTCAACATGGCTTTGGTTACTTCCATGTTGGCCGGAACATAGCTGAAAGTGTAATTGTTGTCCGAGCCTCCTGATACAGTAATCACATCGGTATAGGTTCCGACAGAAGTCGTATTTGTCACTGTTGTTGATGCAGTCGGTTTGGTATCCAACACAGTTTCTGTTTCACTATTTTTCCAGCCACTGTATTGGAAAGTCAAGGCTGGATTGACATCACCGTAAACTTTGGTTTTGTTATCGGCGGTGATGGTCAGCGAGGCTTTGGTAACGGTAAGGGTTTGGCTGGCCTGTGCCGCAGACAAATAAACATTATTACCAGACTGATCAGCATAAATCGTGCAAGTACCAGTACCCACAATATGAATCATGCCTCCAACAATTGTTGCAACGTTTGAATCGGACGATGTGCAGGATACCGTTAAGCCGGAAGAAGCAGTAGCTCCAGGAGAGAAATCGGCATCCCCGTAGGTTTTAACAGGCAGAGCATTAAAGGTAATGGTTTGAGATTGTTTAGGCGTCGTAAAACTCTGATCGCTACCATTCGCTGTACCGCCAGAATTCATCCCAATTACCCGGTAATGGTAAGTTGTATTTGCTGTTAATCCGGTAATTGCTTTACTTACTGAAGTTGCAGAACTGCCTGTAACCGGACTTTCTACCGCTGTAACGGTTGTTCCGTAACTGGTATCCAATCCATATTCAAAAGTTACAGTAGTGCTGGCATTGTTCGCATTGATACTTCCATTGAGAGTTGCTCCTGTAGCAGTAATGCCGGTAGCGGCGTTGGTGGTTGCTGTTGGAGGTGTCAAGACATTTGTTGTAAAAGTCACCTGCTCGCCATAACTTGTACCAACTGTGTTTGTTGCAAAAGCTCTCGCATAATAAGTGATATTGGCTGTTAATCCGGCCATCGACGCGGTAAAGGCACCTGTTGCCGAAGCGGCTCCTTTGTCTGCTTTACTATCAGAAATCGTTGGTGTTCCTGTGGTATTCCAGCAAACTCCATAGGATGTGGGGAACGGCACTCCTAAATTGGTGATATTCCCATTACCGGTGGCCGTAGTTGAACCTATACCACTTACAGCCTCGGTAGTTACTGTAGGTGCTACACTCAGCACATAAATGTACTGCAAGTAATCTAATGTGGAATAGCTGGTACCATCAAACCATCTGAAAGTAAAAGTGGTATAAGGTGAGCCATAATCATTTGCTACCGGATTGAATTTCAATGTGCCTGCAACAAGATCGGCCTTCGGGATTTCCTGATTCAATACAACTTCTTCTCCGGCATCAACTATATTATTGTTATTAGCATCCAAATACAGGCTTCCTTTACCAGTTAATGCAGTTATTTTAATCTTTGTCAGTAAATCTTTATCCACACTGGCGAAAAGAAAATCGTTTAGTTCAAAAGTGTAGGTTTCGTTGGCAGAGATGGTAGGTGCCGGAGGAACTGTTGGTATGGATAAAGCCATTGGTTGCCCTAAAAGGCCACTAACAATATCTTGTGGTGAACTACCATCCAAATTGCAGCTACGGATTTTTTTTGTGGCCATTTCTCCAAAATAGAGTTTATTCTCCACATTGCTTACAGCCATCTGAAACGTACCGTTGGAACTAGAAAAAACCAATGTAGGCGTTGTAGAACAAGTCATGTCAGTAGTCATCACCTTGTTGTCATTCCAATAAGCCAGATATAGTCTTTGATTTTTTTCGTCAATGGTCAACCCGGGAATAAACTTAGTTGTGGTCATAAGTGTTTCAAAATTCGTTCCATCGAGGTTGCAACGCATAATAATACTATTAGTATTAAATGCTGTGGACTCAGTCCAATAGAGTTTTTGTAGCGTTGTCGAGATAGTCAGATTGTAGGTTTTTCCATTTGAATTAGGTGAGGTTACAATAACCTCCATGCCTGTTCCATCCAAATTACAACGTCTTATAATAACATTACCACCTTGAAACTCGGAGAAGTATAATTTATTGCTTGTTAAATCAAGAGCTAACCCCCCGATCGTCTTTGAACCTGTATATAGTGTTTGTAGGTTGGTGCCGTCTGTATTTGCTTTTTTTACAGAACTATCGTCACCCCAATACAATATGCCTTTATAGAAATCGGTTTCCATATCAAAAGTTTGACCAGATAATACTACTGATAGTTTGACATCAGTTCCATCCAATCTAGCGGAACCAATGTTCTTGTTAGGAATGCCCCAATAAATTCGATCCTGCGCATTCAACGACAATTGAAGTACAAGAAGAAATAGAAATAACAGGTAATGTCTTTTCATAACTTTGTTAAACTGTTTTTTTAAATTAGTCGGAATTGATTCACCGCTTCTTACCCAACAGCACTGTAGCAAATCAAAAGGACTCAATAAGAAAAGTAAAAAGTGTTTCATATAAATGGCTTATAGTTAATTTCTCACGTTCATTTCTCCTGATATCAACAGCAATTTTGTTATATCAGCATTCGAAAAGAAACAACGGGCTTCGGGTTAGGCATCCGTTAGCCTGCAATCTCGAGGGGAAAAGAGAGCACGATCAGTGGTGATTATCTGTTTTGTGTAAAATCTGGAATTCGCGAAGTCTTGCATTTCCAGAACAAAAATGGTCGAACTAATTTTTTAGGTTCAGATCGCTCGCCTCCAACCATTTTTTTTGATTACTGATATATCCATATACTGATATCGTTTTCATCAGGACTAATACATAATGTCTGTTGCTTCATTAACTGAGGTGTATTTAATGGTTAAATTGCTAAAAAATACACCACTGAAAGATGCGAATATTGGTGCATTTGACAATAAGTTTTAGCATCCTACAAAAATGAAATATGTCTCAATAAACCGAATTTTTCAAAAGTCACGGCAAGTGCACATGTATAATATTTCAGTATTTAAAACAATTTCATTTCTCAGGGAATAAAAATTAGTCCTACTAAACGAAAAAAATAAACATAAAATTTATTTTAAAACTATATTTTTAGGGTTTTGGTTTTATCTTTGGTCAACCTAACCCATGAATGATTTCGCATGACGCTTGCAATTCTCTTTTTTGTACTGTTAATAATTTACTTTTCGTTTTCTGTTATCCTCGCATTCCTAATTATTGTACAAAAAAGAAAAACGCTCCGATATCTTTTTCTTTTCTTCCTTTTGCAAGTGTTCTATGTAATGTCGGCGGCGCTTGATGTATTTAGCATCCAAATAGACTATTTTCGATTGATCGTGGGTCCAATCAAAGTGATCTTAACTCCCCTGATCTTTTTTTACATTAAAGGATTAACTCAAACTGAGAACAAGGTCACCCTAAAAGAAGCCTTTCATTTTATTCCCACTATCGTTGTTTTTATAATCACCCTGATTGTTTATTTTGGATATCCTGGCTGGAAGGTTTTGAATCTCAACGACATGTATAAGGTAAATGTGGAAGGTAATTTTCATTACACCTTCCTAATCACTGTTACCCGGATCATTGTCTTTTTTCAGGGAATATTTTATGCCCGGATGATATATAAACTGTTTAAAAAGAACGATTTTTCCATGCGACAAATCGTTTCTGACCTATCCGAACGGGATATGATCTGGATCAGATACACGGCGATATTGGTTGGAATCAGAGGATTGACAACCGGTGCCGAGCTTTTTGGCGCCTACAGTATTCCTGCTGTATTTATGGTATATTATATTTTCTTAATCGGATTCTCGTTTTATATCTTTTTTCAGGCAATAACTCAACCCGACATCTCCTTTGTTGACACAACCATACAGGAAATAACAGATGGTCAGAATGATGAAGATAATAAGGAGTCGAACCCAGACATCGCCAAATTGGAAATTTTTAAGCAGAAAAAGCTTTTTTTGAAATACGATATAACACTACAGGAAGCTTCTGATGAACTATTGATCCCTAAATATCGCCTGAGTCAGGCGATAAAGTCCGCAGGTTATCCAAATTTTTACGCTTTCGTGAATGCACAGCGGATTGAATATAGCAAGGAATTGCTGCTTATTCTTCCCAGAAACCTGGCCATGGAATCGGTAGTGGCCGATTCAGGATTTCAATCAAGGTCAACTTTTTACAGGGTTTTTAAAGAATCAACCGGGCTGACCCCTAAGGAATATAAGGAGTTGAATTTAAATCGTTAATTATCGCACTCATAGCAAGCCTGAAATGGTACTCTTCGTCTCGCTAAGCTAACTTTTGGCTTGCCTCGGCATAATCTACTGATATTTTGTGTCTTGAAGGATTTTGATTATCGAACAACGCGTTTTACGGGAAATAAAAAATCCGGCGTTTTTAAGGCGCCGGATTCATAAAATATCTTGAAATAAGAACTTACAATTTTCCGAAGAGCTTTTTCAGGCTTACTTCTCCTGAAATGATGTTTTTCAGGTCGGCAATGGCTACACGGTCTTGTGCCATCGTGTCGCGGTAGCGAATGGTTACGGTGTTGTCTTCCGAAGTCTGGTGGTCAACTGTTACGCAGAAAGGAGTACCAATGGCATCCTGACGGCGGTAACGTTTTCCAATCGAGTCTTTTTCGTCGTACTGGCAATTGAAATCAAATTTCAGATCGTCGATGATCTGGCGGGCGATTTCAGGAAGACCATCTTTCTTCACCAAAGGCATCACGGCAAGTTTAACCGGAGCCAAAGGAGCCGGAATTCGCAATACCACGCGGATATCTTTTTTGCCGTCCTCGCTGGTTACTTCCTCTTCGGCATACGAAGCAGCCATAATTTGCAGGAACATGCGGTCAACGCCAATCGAAGTTTCAACTACATAAGGAACATACGATTCGTTCAGTTCAGGATCGAAATACGTGATTTTCTTTCCTGAATATTGCTGGTGTTGCGACAAGTCGAAATCGGTACGCGAGTGAATTCCTTCTACTTCCTTGAATCCGAAAGGGAAGCGGAATTCAACGTCAACAGCGGCGTTGGCATAGTGAGCCAGTTTATCGTGAACGTGGAAACGATAATTATCAGCACCAAAGCCCAAAGCCTGATGCCATTTCATACGGGTTTCCTTCCATTTTTCGAACCAGTCCAATTCACTTCCAGGACGAACAAAGAACTGCAATTCCATCTGTTCGAACTCGCGCATACGGAAAATGAACTGACGGGCAACAATTTCGTTACGGAAAGCTTTCCCAATCTG
Source organism: Prolixibacteraceae bacterium (assembly GCA_963678915.1). GTDB lineage: Bacteria > Bacteroidota > Bacteroidia > Bacteroidales > Prolixibacteraceae > Aquipluma. Next base: position 2,684,412 of record OY787458.1, on the reverse strand, counting down.
GGCGATCCCGAACGGAATTTTCATGCGGCCGGTTTTCTGTACATTCAGGTAGTTCACAAAAATTCCCTGTGCAGTTTCGGGGCGAAGATAAATTTTCAAAGCGCCATCGGCTGTCGAACCCATTTCGGTTGAGAACATCAGGTTGAACTGACGAACATCGGTCCAGTTGCGGGTTCCGGAGATTGGGCAAACAATTTCCTGATCGATGATGATCTGCTTCAATTCTTCCAGGTTGCTATCGTTCAAAGCCTTTACAAAACGGCCTTGCAGCTCGTCCCATTTAGCCTGATATTCCAATACGCGGCCGTTGGTTTCTTTGAATTGCTTTTCGTCGAAGTTTTCGCCAAAGCGTTTGCGGGCTTTCTCAACTTCTTTCTCGATTTTATCTTCGTATTTGGCCAGTTGTTCTTCAATCAAAACATCGGCGCGGTAACGCTTTTTCGAGTCGCGGTTATCAATCAATGGATCATTGAAAGCATCAACATGGCCAGAAGCCTTCCAAATGGTTGGATGCATAAAAATAGCAGAGTCAATTCCAACTACATTTTCGTGCAGCAGAACCATCGAGTCCCACCAATATTTTTTGATGTTGTTCTTTAGTTCAACACCATTTTGTCCGTAATCGTAAACTGCGCCCAACCCATCGTAAATTTCACTCGACTGAAACACGAATCCGTATTCCTTACAATGAGCGACCAGTTTTTTAAATACATCTTCCTGAGCCATAATTCAATGTTTGATAATTTATATTTTATGATTGTGGTTCCAGGTTCCAAATTTCAAGTTCCAAGTGGAGTAACCTGGAACTTGAAACCTGGAATTTGGAACTATCTTACTCTATTTCCTCGAAGTCAACATACTCGCCATCACCATTGCTGGTGCGGGTTTGCGGCCGTTGATTATTCTCGACAGTTACCTGACCTTCCGGCTTTGGTTGCTGGTATTGGCGCTGATACTGAGTTTGTTTTTCCTGCATATTATTTACCGCTTTTTTAACGACAATCGGGAAAAGCAAACGGCCTACAAACCGCAGTCCGTAATAGATAATCACGATGATTCCGACCGTGGTTAAAAAGTTTTTTATTGAAAGAATTACAAATAAGAAATTCATAGCTTTTCAAAAATTAAGAGCGGCTAAAATTAGTAATTAATTGGCAAACAAACACGATTAAATGAGGAGCGAAATTCTGATTTGATGATCATTACCTTTTCTTAACCTTTCTGAAAATAAAAATCCCGGTCGCTCAAACAACCGGGATTTTCTATTTGGTGCAAAATCTTTTATCCGTTTAAGGCCTCGGCGCCATTGGTTACTTCCAGAATCGCATTGGTAATGGCTGCCTGACGAGCTTTGTTGAAGTTCAGCGTCAGTTCGTTGATCAGGTCGGTAGCATTGTCGGTAGCCTTGTGCATGGCCGTCATGCGGGCGCCATGTTCGGCAGCGTGCGAATCGAGCAACGCTTTATAAAACTGTATTTTCAGCGAGCGTGGGATTAACTCTTCCACAATCAGTTCGAGCGATGGCTCAAAAATATAATCGGTATTGCTTCGCTTTTTCTTGTCGGCAGCGGCTGGCAAAACCGGCAGAAATTGTTCGGCAACCTGCTCCTGAACAGCGGCATTGATAAATTTGTTATAAACCAGTTCAACACGGTCGTATTTTCCGCTTACAAAAGCATCCATAATCGCCTGAACTTCTACTGATACATGGTCGAAATTCAGATTATCGAACAAATAGTTCTTTTCGGCCTGCTCTTTAATTTGGTACGAACGAAGAACTTTTCCGCCCTGTTTCCCGATTGTGATGAAATCGAGCTTTCCGGAGGTAAGTTGCTTTTTGTATTTTGTTTTGGCCAACTGGATACCCATTTTGGATACGTACGAGTTAAACCCGCCGCAAAGCCCGCGATTTGAACTAACCAAAACAATCAAAACTTTCTCCGGATCGCGCTGAACGGTATAAACCGAATCGGCATTGTTATCCAGAGCTGCTCCCAGTGATGAAAGCAATTCTGAAAGCTTTTCAGCATACGGACGAATCTGTAAAATAGCATCCTGCGCCTTTTTCAGCTTGGCAGCCGACACCATTTTCATGGCGCTGGTAACCTGCCTGGTTGTTTTTACCGACGTTATCCGGGTTCGTATTTCTTTTAAATTAGCCATCTCAACTTAATCGATGTGTTTTACTCACCTTACTCCGAGTATCTTTCAGCCACTTCTGCAGCTACTTTTTCAATGGTTTTGGTTTCGTTGTCGCTCAGCACTCCGGCTCTCAACTGATCGAGTACGCCACGATACTGCATTTCCATCAGTTCAAGGAAATCGCGTTCGAAAGCCTTCACTTTTTCAACCGGAACATCGCGAAGCAATTCTTTTACCCCACAATAAATAATGGCAATCTGGTGCTCCACTTTCATTGGAGCGTATTGTTGCTGCTTCAGGATTTCAACGTTTTTGCGCCCTTTGTCCAATACACGCATGGTAGCTGCATCCAGGTCGGAACCAAATTTCGAGAAAGCTTCCAATTCGCGGAACTGGGCCTGGTCAAGTTTCAGGGTACCGGCAATTTTCTTCATTGCCTTAATCTGAGCATTACCTCCAACGCGTGATACCGAGATACCTACGTTAATAGCCGGACGAACTCCCGAGTTAAACAGGTTCGATTCGAGGAAGATCTGTCCGTCGGTAATGGAAATTACGTTGGTCGGAATATACGCCGAAACGTCACCGGCCTGTGTTTCGATGATTGGCAGCGCCGTGAGCGAACCACCACCTTTTACTTTATCTTTCAGGCATTCGGGTAAATCGTTCATTTTAGCAGCCATTTCATCCGACTTGATGATTTTGGCAGCACGTTCCAACAAGCGGGAGTGCAGATAGAATACGTCGCCCGGATAAGCTTCGCGGCCCGGAGGACGACGCAGCAACAACGAAACTTCGCGGTACGAAACGGCTTGTTTCGAAAGGTCATCGTAAATAATCAGGGCATCACGTCCAGTATCGCGGAAAAATTCGCCAATAGCCGCTCCGGCATAAGGAGCGTAATACTGCAATGCTGCCGGATCGGAAGCTGTTGCCGACACAATTACGGTGTAGGCCATTGCCCCGTATCTTTCGAGCACATGGGCCAGGTTGGCTACTGTAGAACCTTTCTGTCCGATGGCTACATAAATACAATATACCGGGTTTCCTTTTTCAAAATTCTCGCGCTGGTTGATGATGGTATCAATGGCAACAGCAGTTTTACCTGTCTGGCGGTCACCAATAATCAACTCGCGCTGACCACGTCCAATCGGAATCATGGCGTCGATGGCTTTCAACCCTGTTTGAAGCGGCTGCGTAACCGGTTGCCTGAAAATTACACCAGGAGCTTTGCGTTCGAGCGGCAAAACGAATTTTTCACCGGCAATTACTCCTTTACCATCAATTGGTTCGCCAAGAGTGTTAATCACCCGGCCAAGTAATCCCTCGCCCACTTCGATTGAAGCGGTACGACGCAACCTTTTAACAGTGTCACCTTCTTTAATTTCCTTAGTCAGACCAAGAATTACAGCACCGACATTGTCTTCTTCAAGGTTCAATACGATTCCCTTAACGCCAGAGTCGAATTCGATCATTTCGTTTGATTCAACATTCGAAAGACCGTAAATACGTGCAATTCCGTCTCCAACCTGAAGTACAGTACCAACTTCTTCCAGTTCGGCCTGACTTTTAAAGCCTTCCAGTTGTTGCCTGAGAATTTCTGAAACTTCAGCAGGTTTTATATTTGCCATCTTATTCTTGTTTTTATTCTTTCGTTATACTATTTCAATTCTGTATGAAGCAATTGTTCTCTGATCTTTTTCAATTGAGTTGAAAGGCTTGCATCATATTGCCTGTCCTCAACCCGTAACACAAAACCACCAATCAGCCTTTCATCAACCCGTGGAGTTAACTCAACTTTAGCATTGAATTCCTTTTCCAGAATTTGCCTGATTTGAGCCACCAACGCTTCATTCAGAGGTTGCGCACTGGTCAAAACAGCTGATTTTATTCCTTCTTCGCGACGGTACAAATCTTCCAGGTATCTGAAAATTCCGGGAAGATAATTTTCGCGTTTGTTTTCGGCGATAAGAAGCAAAAAGTTGATTGAAAGCGCATGGATCTTGCCTTCGAAGATACGCCTGATTGCTTCTGATTTCTGAGAAGTCTTTATTACCGGACTTTCGAGCAATAGCTTAAAATCGCTGCTCGACTCACAAACAGAAGAAATTAATCCAGCATCCTTGCGTAATTCGAGGGTCAAACCCTTTTCTTTGGCAAGCGTAAAAAATGCCTTGGCGTACCGAACGTTTATTTTACTCTGGTCCATACGATTATTTCAGCTTCAGGTCATTCAACATATCCTGAATCAGGGCTTCCTGATCCGGGGAACTCTCGAGTTGCTTCTTAATAACCTTTTCAGCAATATTTACTGACAATTCAGCAACCTGCTTTTTGATATCATTGATGGCCGCGGTTTTCTCGGCATCGATTTGTTGCTTGGCATACTCAATGCTCTTTTGAGCTTCGGCATTTGCCTGGATTTTGGCATCGGCAATAATCTTGTCTTTAATATCGCGGGCTTCTTTCAGAATGATATCTTTTTCCCTTCTGGCCTCAGTTAAAATCTGATCGTTGGCTGCCTTTAACCCGGCAACTTCTTTTCTGGCTTTTTCGGCTGAATTCAATGCATCAGAAATCGAACGTTCCCGATCTTTCAATGCTTTCAGGATAGGTACCCATGCAAATTTTTTCAGGATGAACAGAACGATCCCAAAAATGATGAGCATCCAAAATATTGTACCGTAATCAGGAGTTACAAATCCCATAGTGGTTGTGATTGTTGGTTAACAGCAAACCTTAACTCCCGGCAATCCCGGGAGTGGGTTCACAAACAAAAATTTCTTAAATAAAAATTACCAATGCACAGATGATCACAGCAAAGAAAGCAACACCTTCGATCAACGCTGCCGAAACAATCATGTTCGAACGGATATCGCCAACTGCTTCTGGCTGACGGGCGATTGCTTCCATGGCGCTGGCACCAATTTTACCGATGCCGATGCCTGCTCCAATCGCTGCCAAACCTGCACCTAATGCAGCTCCCATTGATCCGAGAGCCAATTCTGCTAAAACGATGAATAATGCAGTCATAATACTTGTTTTTTATATATAAGAACTAATGATGATGCTCTGGTGCGGCCATCCCAAAATACAGGGCCGACAATAATGTAAACACATAAGCCTGAATGAACGAAACCAGTACGTCGAGCAATACCATAAATACCGAGAACAAAACAGATACAACCGAAACACCTAAACCGGCTTCAGGTCCCATTAATTTGGCAAAAATGAATATCAGGCTCACAAATACCGTAACGATTAAATGCCCGGCCAGCATGTTGGCAAAGAGACGGACCATCAATACAAATGGTTTTGTAATGACTCCGGTAAGCTCAACAATCGGCATCAGTGGTATCGGAAACTTCAACCACCAGGGAACTTCAGGATTATATATTTCTTTCCAGTAATGTTTATTCGAGTTGAAAGTGGTAATAAAAAAGGTGAACAAGGCCAAAACCATGGTCACGGCAATGTTACCGGTAACGTTTGCTCCAAACGGAAAAATCGGAACCAAACCCAGAAGGTTGTTTATCAGGATAAAGAAAAACAAGGTGAGCAGGAACGGCATAAATTTTTCGTACCGCTTCTCGCCAATGGCTGGCTTGGCCACATCGTCGCGCACAAAAAGGATAACTGGCTCGAGCAAGTTCTGCATACCGGCAGGCGCTTTGTTGACCCGCTTTTTTGCAGATTTGGCCATATTCAGGAAAACAAGCAAAAGTACTATTACACTTACGAAGATTCCGGCTACCGTTTTGGTTATGGATAAGTCGATGGGCAGATCAATGACCTCGCCTTGTTCGTTAACTTCAACAATTTTGCCTTCGTTCTTTCCTTCTGATTCAATTTTAAATCCGTTGTATGTTTCATGTCCGTGATGAAACCGCGACGACATGAAAAAATTCCATCCTTTATCCGACGAGTACAAAATAATTGGCAGTGGAACGCTGAGGTGAGTTTCGCCAAAAGTGGCGATATGCCATTCGAAAGCATCAGAAACGTGCTCAATCACAAATTTTCCGGCATTAAATTCTTCTGAATGCGAAGCCTCGGCAGTCTTTTCTGGTTCTTCACCAAAGACAAATCCCCCGGTAAAAAGAGCCAAGATGATAATGAATAAAGGTCGTATAATTTTTAACATTTTTCTTCTCGTTGTATTCAGAGGTCAACAAATTTAATTTTTTATGCGATTAAAACCAATCTTACTTCAAAAGAGTAATCAGGTATTTTTTTGCCTGACAAATCTCGAAAACTGCATTACTTCAAATGTAGTATAAATGGCGTACAACACTAAAAAATTCACTAAAAATATCTTCGCGTATTCTCTGTTTAAAAGCGCATAAACAACGGCTAAAGCCAGATAAAAAAACATTTTTATAAAACTTACGGCCATGTACTGCGATGTAAACTTTGATCCTGATTTCACGGCAATCTTTAACAGAAAAGCGTGCACAAGGTTTGTTGCAACGTAAAAAAAGATTACCGTTACCGGTAAAATTACGTTGTAAAATGGCTTAAGAAGGGTTGAATACGCTATTGCTCCCAAAACTAGAACAACAATGGTAAGTGATGTAGATTGTATAAAGAATCGTTTCATTTCAGGCCAATAATAAAATATAGTTTCGTTCTCTGCAGCTATAAAAACTTCCTGACAACATGATAAATTGCCCCAATAACAGAAAGAACCATAAGCACTAAAGTAAAAATCGGAAATTTGAATTCGAGCCAATGATCGATAGCCCATCCGGCACCTGTTCCAACGGCCATAATCGCTATCATCTCAAAGGCTAAGTTCGAATACCGGATAAAATCATCAAACTTCTTTTTCGATTTCTGGAGATTGGGATCCATTACAGAGGATTTTCGTCGCTCATGGTACAAGTTCCCTTGAAATAGGCTCCCGGTTCAATCGATAGCTTTCCGGTGGTTATATCTCCGGTAACATTCGACGAAGCCTTCAACGAAAGCAACTCGGCAACAAAAATCTTCCCCTGATGTGTTCCTGAAATCTCACAACTTTTACAACTGATGTCTCCAACAATCTTTCCTGAAGCACCAATTACAAGGCGCCCTTTTGATTCAAGATTTCCTGAGATTTCGCCATCAACCCGAAGATCACCATCCGAGATAATGTCGCCTGTAATACGGGTTCCTTTGGCAATCAGGTTAATAACCTGCAGATTAATTTCGTTGTTGTCTTTAGCCATTGTCTTTGGTTTTTTTGAACGGATTCCAAATATACAAAAGCTGCAACTAGATCACTAACTGGTAAAGTAAAAAAACAGTTTTATACAAATAAAAAAACGTGCCTCTTTACAGAAACACGTTCAATATTTTAGGTATGCTTGTCTGCTATTTAATTGAAATGATAGAGGAAAGTCATCACTCCTTCGAATGCAGGTTTCCGGTTTCCTTCAATTTCCATACAAATATCGAGTTGGATTTTGGTAATACCTCTCAGGTTGGCAACCGATTTAAGTACCACCTTGGTCCGAATGCGGCTGTTGACAAGAACTGGCTGATTAAACCTGAAATTATCAATTCCGTAATTCACCAGCATCTTGATGTTTTCAACCTGAATAATCTGGTCCCACATGTATGGCAAAAGCGATAAAGTCAGGTAACCATGTGCAATGGTGCTGCCAAAAGCACTTTCGGTTTTAACCCGCTCTTCGTCCACATGAATCCATTGGTGATCAAGAGTGGCATCGGCAAATTTGTTAATTTGCTCCTGTGTAACAGTCAAATATTCAGAAATTCCCAATTGCTGACCAACCAGTTTTTCAAACTCCTCGTGACTTCTTACAACCAATTTTCCCATGATCAGATTATTAAATTGTGATGACTATACCGTATTTATTTGGGATCGTACGCCCATTTAAGATAAACACTTCCCCAGGTAAACCCTGCACCAAAAGCTGCAAGTATAATATTGTCGCCCTTACGAAGCTGACTTTCGTAATCGTATAAACAAAGCGGAATGGTAGCCGCGGTTGTATTTCCGTATTTCTGGATATTTACCATTACTCTCTCTTTGTCAATTCCCATCCGACGTCCAACAGCATCAATTATCCTCATGTTGGCCTGATGAGGAACAAACCATGCCAGATCATTTTCTGTAAGGTTATGTTTTTCCATCATTTCAACGGCAACATCGGCCATATTCGAAACTGCAGATTTAAAGACAGCTTGTCCTTCCTGATATACGAAATGTTCATCGTTGTAAATTGTCTCATTGGATGCCGGACGAAGCGATCCACCACTTTTTATTTGCAGAAATTGGCTCCCAGATCCGTCAACCCGATTGATGTGATCAATGATTCCGACATCTTCGGTTGTAGGTTCCAGCAGAACAGCTGCAGCACCATCTCCGAATAACGGACAAGTTGTACGGTCTTTATAATTGGTAATCGACGACATCATGTCAGCTCCCAAAACAATCACCTTTTTATATTGTCCGCTTTCAATGAATTTTGCACCAGTGGTTAAAGCATAAACAAAGCCTGAACATGCCGCATTAAGATCGAAACCCCATGCATTTACCAGACCTGCTTTATAATTAATCATATTGGCTGATGCTGGAAGCGGATTATCAGGAGTGATTGTTGCACAAATCAAGAGTTCAATTTCTTCAGGCCTGGTGCCGGTTTTCTCCAATAATTGCTTTACCGCTTCAACACCCATATCAGAGGTCGCTTTTCCTTCCTCCTTTAAGATTCGGCGTTCTTTAATACCAATACGCTGCATAATCCACTCGTCCGAAGTTTCTACCCAGGTACTTAGCTCGTCATTGGTTAAACGATATTCAGGCAAGAACCCTCCGATGCCAGTAATTGCAGCACGAATTTTATTCATAGTAAATTCTTTAATACAAAATAATAAAACAACCCCGGAAGACATCTCCAGGATTTCCAATCAAACTATAAATTCCGGGGAATTTAATAGCGGCGCAAGTTAGAATGAAAAAACCGAACAGCAAAAAAAAATCAGGCAAAAAAATCACCTAACTTCTTTTAAAACAATCAATTAAATTGTTCGAATAATACAGCCGGAAAGAAATAAAAAGATCAGAAGAATTGACTTCTTCTGATCGTAGTAGTGTGTTTATTAAACAGTAACGTCTTTTTCGATTGCTAACTTACCTCTGTAGTATCCGCACTCCGGACATACAGTGTGGTATTTAACAGTCGTTCCGCAATTTGAGCATGAAGCCAATGTAGCTGGAGTTGCTTTATAATGCGTTCTTCTTTTGTCTCTGCGGGTTTTTGATACCCGATGTTTTGGATGTGCCATCTTAACTTATCTTTATTCGTTATCTAATAATTTCTTCAAATCGTTCCAAACGGAGCTTTTTACTTCGTCTTCCTTAACAATGTACTTTTCAAGCTTCTCGAGCATTTCCTTATCACAGGTCGAATTTCCGTTTTCATCATCCGGATGAATTCGCTTGATTGGAATCGCCAGAGAAATAAACTCATAAATCAGCTGAGCAACATTCAATTGATAATCATTGTTACTCACCCAAATTACGTCGTCGCCCTCAACATATTCTTTATCACCGAACTTTACAAAGATCCGTTCAGAACCTTTGATCGGCTGATCATACATTTCAAGACAACGGTCGCACTGCACGTTAACAGTTCCCTCCAGATCAAACCACAAGATCATCAGAGCGCTCTGTTTTTCGAGCGTAACTCGAACGTTTACATTACCTTCATCGACAACACCACCGCCAAATTCAGTGAAGAATTTGCCATCTATTTCGTATTCAAAAGTATGCTTCCCTTGTGAAAGCCCTTTGAATGCAATGTTATAGAATGATTGACTGCTCATTGCCTGAAAAAAGTTTTGCAAAAGTATAAAAAATATACAAACGCCGAAAATATATCCATTTTTTTAACATCGATTCGGGCAAAAATGCCTTAAAGATCCAAACTAATTATATATCAACGCATTAATTTTGGGTGCGCTGTTGATAAGTTATAACTTATTTAGTACAATCCTGAATGTCGATCCTTTATTGATTTCGGATTGTTTCAGGTAAATTTTCCCTTTATGATAGTTTTCAACGATTCTTTTAGCCAGCGACAGCCCAAGTCCCCATCCTCTTTTTTTGGTTGTAAAACCCGGTTCAAAAACCGTTTTGAAATATGCTTTCGATATCCCTTTCCCGGTATCAGCAACTTCAATAAACAACTGATCAGCTTTTTCGAAGATCGAGATTTGAATCGTTCCGGCGTTATTCATCGCATCGATGGCATTTTTACATAAATTTTCGATAACCCAACTGAATAACGATGCATTTAATGGTACGAAATAATTCTTATCCTGTTCGAAATCAAGAATAAACCGAACCTTGCCAGAAGAACGTGTTTTCAGATATTCAACGGTCGATCGGATTGTTTCGGCCACATCAGTAGGTAAAAGTTCCGGTATTGAACCTATCTTCGAGAATCGTTCTGTTATCTTTTGCAACCGTTGGGTATCCTTCTCAAATTCCTGAATCAGATTCCCGTCGATGTTCTGCATCTTCAGAAGCTCGACCCAGGCCATAAGCGACGAAATAGGAGTTCCAAGCTGATGGGCTGTTTCCTTCGACATTCCCACCCAAACCTGGTTTTGCTCGGCATTTCGCGAAGAACTGAACGCCAAATACGCAACTAAAATAAACAAGAAGATAACTCCAAACTGCACGACCGGATAATACTTCAGGTTTTCAAGTAAAACCGAATCGCGATAATAAAGGTATTGTTTCTCGGTCTCCGAAATTGAAATGGTAATTGGCTCATTCTCCTCCTTCATCCGGCGCAATTCTCTTATCAAAACTTTGTCCTTATTTCTGTCGTTAAACTTTATGTTTCGCGAATCCCCAATTTGTCCAATGCTGTCAGTTATAATAATCGGGATAGTGGTATTGCGAATAATAATGTCGTTCAGAAAAGTTATATCCTGATTTGAGTTAATGTCGGCACTGGCTAGTTTCTGAGTTGCTTCAGCCCAAAGTTCAACACTTTTACGCTCTTCGTTGGCCATATTTTTAACCAGCCAGTTGGTGTAAAAAAAGGCTCCAGCGCCAATAACAACAGCGAGTAATAACAGCAATATTTTCCAGCGACGTTTTTTAAAGTAAAAATCCAAGGTCGGAGAGTTTTAGGTTTATGACGGATAAACGCAACTATATTTCAAAAAGTATGCTGAAACCCTAATCTTTACGGATAAATGCCTTAATCGTTTTATATATTCCCTGCTGATCCAGCCCGTAATCGCGATACAATTCCTCGGTTGTTCCCTGATCAACAAACTTATCAGGAATTCCAATGCGTTTCAACAGAACATTGTATTGATGATCAACCATAAATTCGAGAACGGCACTGCCAAAACCACCTTGCAAAACGCCATCCTCAACAGTCACAACGTAATTATATTTCCTGAAAATGTCATGCAAGGCACTTTCGTCGAGCGGCTTAACAAAGCGCATATCGTAATGTGATGCTGAAATATCATCTTTCTGAAGCATTTTAACAGCGCGACTGGCCTGAATACCAACAGTTCCAATGGTCAGAACGGCAACATCGGTTCCTTCGCTCAGCTGCCGGCTTTGGCCGATTGGTATTGCAACCATGGGTTGTTTCCAGTCAACAATGCAACCACAGCCTCGCGGATACCTGATTGAGAAAGGTCCGTGATTTTCATTTTGGGCTGTAAACATCAGGTTGCGTAGTTCCGGTTCGTCCATTGGTGCCGACACAATCATATTTGGAATAGAGCGCATATAGGCCAAATCAAAAACTCCGTGATGAGTAGCTCCATCGGCTCCAACAAGTCCGCCCCGATCAAGACAGAAGACTACCTGCAGATTCTGAATAGCAACATCGTGAATAACCTGATCGTAAGCCCTTTGCATAAAGGTGGAATAAATATTGCAAAACGGAAGCATTCCCTGAATAGCCAATCCGGCCGAGAAAGTTACGGCGTGCTGTTCGGCGATTCCCACATCGAAGGTTCGGTGAGGCATTTTCTCCATCATCATATTGAGCGAACAACCTGTAGGCATTGCGGGTGTGATGGCAACAATGCGTTCATTCATTTCTGCCAGTTCAATAATGGTATGGCCAAAAACATTCTGGAATTTCGGCGGCTTATTCACTTTGCATTCGCAATCAAGTAATTCACCGGTTACCTTATCAAATTTTCCGGGTGCGTGATATTCGGTCTGATTAAGTTCGGCCAGTTTAAATCCTTTCCCCTTTTTTGTTACAACGTGCAGCAGTTTGGGTCCGGGAATATTTCTTAAACTTTCGAGAACCTCGGCCAAATAAACAACATTGTGTCCATCAACCGGTCCAAAATAGCGAAAGCCAAGCCCTTCAAATAAATTCGATTGTTTCAGCAACATGCTCTTAATGGCATTCTCGGTTTTCTGAACCACCCGACGAGCTTTCGGCCCAAATCCGTTCAGTTTGCCGAGGCCATCCCAAATGTCCTTTTTGATCCTGTTGTACGTCTGCGACTTGGTGATATTCAGCAAATAATTACTTAACCCGCCAACATTCGGGTCAATCGCCATATTGTTATCATTCAGGATAACAAGTACGTCGGATTTATTAACGGCAGCATTATTCAAACCTTCAAAAGCCATTCCGCCTGTAATCGCTCCATCGCCAATCACGGCAACAATCTTCCGATCGCTTTCCTCTTTGAGCCGGGCAGCAACAGCCATACCCAGCGCCGCCGAAATGGAAGTGCTCGAGTGCCCAACGCCAAAAGTGTCGTAAATACTTTCTGAAGGTTTGGGGAATCCGCTTATTCCGTTGTACTTCCGGTTGGTATGAAAAACATCTTTTCTTCCGGTGAGTATTTTATGCCCGTATGCCTGATGGCCGACGTCCCATACAAGTAAATCGTATGGCGTATTATATATATAATGTAAGGCTACCGTCAGCTCAACAACACCAAGACTTGCCCCAAAATGCCCGGGATTAGATGAAACTACATCAATAATAAAGTCCCTCAACTCCTGACAAACTTTAGGTAAGTCTTCAACCTTCAACTTCCTTAATTCAGACGGATCGGTAATCTGATCCAACAAATTTCCCGTATTATCAACCATCAACTTCCAATTTTGAATCCAAATATACAACTCTTAATTCTCCGGAAAAAGTTATTAGCCATTCGGAAATTATACCTGCAAGATAACTGTTTATCCGGTTTAGAGCCCATTGCTTGTCAATGACTTTGCAAAGTTCTATATTTACCTGACTAAAAACACAAGCCATGAACAAATTATTATTTGCATTAACTCTTTTATTTTTGGTTTCCTGTGTCTCTTCCAAAAAATATAACCAGTTGAACGGAAACTACCAGAATAGTGAGAAGACCGTTCAGACCCTGAAAGAGCAAAACCAGGCGCTGAATGCCAAAACTCTTGAGCTGCAAAGTAAAATCGACAAGCAAACCAAAGATATTGAAGAACTATCGACCAAACTAAAAGAAACATCGCAAAAACTTGACGATTCGAATTCAGCCAACCTGAGGCTAAAACAATTTAATACCGATCTCGAAAATCAACTCAACAGTCTGAAGGCCGGAAGCTCTGAAGAAATTTCCCGCTTAATGGGAAAACTTCAGGAAGCACAGGGCGACCTGCAAAAAAGAGAAGATATCCTGAAAACTGCCCAGACCGAATTGGAACAACGAAGCCGCCGGATGCAGGAACTTGAAGAAGCACTGAAACAAAAGGATGAAGCCGTAAAACAACTCCGCCAAAAGGTTATGGATGCACTGCTTGGCTTCAATAATAAAGGATTAACGATTCAGGAAAAAAATGGGAAAGTCTATGTTTCGCTCGATGAACAACTCTTGTTTAAGACCGGTCAATGGGACGTTGATCCTAAAGGACAGCAGGCTCTTTCGAATCTGGCCGAAGTGCTTGCCCAAAATCCGGATATCAATGTTTTGGTTGAAGGCCACACCGACAATGTCCCGATGCGTGGAACGGGGCCGGTAAAAGACAACTGGGATTTAAGTGTTATGAGAGCAACTGCGGTAACCCGTATTCTGCTGAAAAATAAAGCCGTTGAACCCAAACGTATCACTTCGGCCGGACGAGGAGAATTCTTCCCCATCGACGAAGCAAATACTCCGGAAGCCCGGCAGAAAAACAGGAGAACTGAAATTATTCTGACTCCGCGCCTTGACGAAATCTTCAGGATTCTCGAAAATAATTAACCGCTGCTACAAACGGATAATTCGTCGGATGCGCTTGTTGAAACCAACAATTTCGGTGTATCCGACATGCGTAAGCATGGCTATTGCATTTTCGTAATGGCGGGCAATTTGTTCAGCCCGATGAGCATCAGAAGCCAATGTAACCGGCACATGGTGATTGAAGCACATCTCGAGTAATTTTACACTTGGGGTAAATTCAGCACACGGACGATCCATTCCCCCGGTATTCAGTTCAACTACCATGTTGTGTGCCTTTATTATTTTGATGGTGTCTTCAAAAAGCTTATCCTGATTAGTCTCAGGATAAACCCTGAATTTTTTATGATGTCGATGTGTCCAATAGTGTCAAATAAGCCTGATTGAGCAGCCTGCTGCACCAATCCAAAATACATTTCATAGAGCTTGTCGTTCGACCATTTGCCGTACAACGACTGATCAGTATCAAAGTTCCAGTCATCGATAAAATGAACAGATCCAATGACATAATCGACCGGAATACTTTCAATTAAACTCCTCAATTCTTCTTCATAACCAGGGAAATAATCAACTTCAATTCCATACCTGATCTGAATCTGATTTTTATATTTCTCCTGAAGTTCATGTATTTGTCCCGTCATTACCGGAATATCTTCCATTCGGATTGCCCAATCAACAGGCTTCAGACAAACATGGTCGCTAAATCCAATCTCATCCAATCCTTTTGATATTGCCATAAGAACCATCTCCTCGTACGAGTTCTTCCCGTCTGATAAGACTGAGTGCATATGATAATCTACCATTCCAATCATGGCTATTTTATTACTTTTATTTTAATATTTCTAAACTGGGCCAAACCTCCGTGATCCTGAAGCCCAATCTGTCCCTTTAGTGCCATCCCGTAATAAGGGTAATCCTTCCACTTTCCCTTTTCTTTCAGCTGCTTCCAATCATCATCCCACAAATAATAATCAACTACTTTTACGCCATTCAGATAATGCTGAACATGTGCTCCGTTAACCACAATACGCGCCAGGTTCCAGTCATTCACATCTTTAACAATTGCATTTTTAGGGGCGTGCATCCCATAATTCGCTCCTGAATACTGATCATCCCGAAGCTTGTCGGGCCAGCCCTTATCGTCAATCAGCTGGTATTCAGGACCCGATTCATAGATTGCTGTTCCTATTTTTTCATTTACGTGGTAAAAGATTCCGCTGTTACTTTGCGGGGCAATCTTCCATTCGAGCTCCAGTTCAAAATTCTGAAATTTTTCACGGGTAATTATGTCTCCACCATGATCACTTCCAACTCCCGAGTTATTTAAAACGCCATCAATAACTTTCCATCCGGTGATCTCTCTTCCCTGAAATGTCCTCCATCCATCCAAATTTTTCCCGTTGAACAACAGGCGCCATCCCTCTTTTTTCTCTTTTTCTGATAAAGTATTGATCCTGTCATTTTGAGCTGTGGCTGACAGAAAAATCATAAATCCGATTATTGTAACAACTATCCTTTTCATAAACAAACACTTAAACTTCTTGTGACAGAAAACCATTCTTAAAATTGACCGTCAAATACAGTTGATAATCAAAAGTTCATATTCGGCAATTTCTCTTTGAAAATATCAACTAAAAATGAATTGAACAAGGATCAATATTTTGAAATTAAAACTCGATAAGTCAATCGTCAACTTTGTTATAAAAGCTGTAATTTTAAAATATGAAACCGACTATATTACAACAAATAAAAAGTAAAAAATGGATCATTGGAATGGTGCATGTCGATGCGCTTCCTGGTACTCCTATGCATTCATCTCCAATAAGATCAATTATTGAAAAAGCTGTTGAAGAAGCCATAAAACTACAAAATGCCGGACTTGACGCAGTACTGATTGAAAACATGCACGACGTTCCGTATCTGAATAAAAATGTTGGTCCGGAAATAATTGCCTGCATGACTGCGGTGTCATCAGAAATCAGGAAACAAATTCATCTTCCGGTTGGCATACAAATATTAGCCGGTGCAAACAAGGAAGCACTGGCTGTGGCTCAGGCTGCCGGACTGAATTTCATCAGGGCGGAAGGTTTCACATTTGCCCACGTGGCCGACGAAGGCTATATGGAAAGCTGTGCCGGAGAATTGCTCAGATTCAGGAAGATGATTGGAGCCGAAGACATTTTGGTTTTCACTGATGTTCAAAAGAAACACTCATCTCATGCAATCACAGCTGACATCAGTATTAAGGAACATGTAGAGACGGCCACCTATTTCGGGAGCGACGGCATAATCATCACCGGGAGTTCAACCGGGAAAGAAGCTTTGATTGATGATGTGAAAACAGCTTATCAAAACACAGATCTTCCGGTAATTATAGGATCGGGTATAACTGTAACGAACATTGAAAACTACTGGAACTTTGCCGATGCATTTATTGTCGGATCCTGGTTTAAGTTTGATGGCTTCTGGAAAAACTCAATTTCAGTTGACCGCGTGCATGAGTTTATGAGTAAAGTATCTCTTCTGAGAGAAAACCACTGATCGTCTTAATCTTCTGAAACATCAGGCTATATAAAAAAATTGAGGCAGCTTCAACAAGCTGCCTCAAAGCCATGAAAACAATTAAACAATGTTCAGAAAACAGAAAACTAGAAACAATTATATCGTTAAGATCTCAACGTTTTTATCGTCGAGCATTTTGTCAACTTTTTTACTGAAGTCGTTGATCATTCCTTGAACTTCTTCTTCAGCATCTTTTTCAACATCTTCCGAAAGACCATCTTTTAACAACTTCTTCAAATTGTCGTTGGCATCTTTCCGGGCACTTCTCAAACTAACTTTGGCAACTTCACCTTCCTTATTCACCGTTTTAACCATTTCCTTACGGCGTTGTTCGGTTGGTGCTGGTACGTTAATCCGAATTATTTCACCATTGTTGTCAGGATTAAATCCAAGATTTGAATTGATAATCGATTTTTCAATTGGTCTAATCATCGATTTTTCCCAGGGTTGAATTGCAATTGTCCGTGCATCAGGCGTATTAATATTTGATACTTGAGCAATCGGCACCATACTTCCATAATATTCAACCATAACTGAATCCAGCATTCGAGGGGAAGCTTTTCCGGCACGAATATGAACCAACTCTTTGTCAAGATGGGTAATCGCGTGTTCCATTCTTTCCCTGCAAATATCCAAAATCATTTGAACCTCTTCCTGCATATGAACTAACTCTTCTCGTTTATTAAAAGTGCTGGCAACAAATATAGAAAAAATAAAATTACTTTAAAATCTATATTTTACCCTAAAATAAAAAATTTATTTTTTATTGTCTAAATACGTATGTTCCAACGTTTTGACCTTCCAATACTTTTTTCAGATTTCCCTTAATATCCATGTTGAAAACAATAATTGGCAGATTATTTTCTTTACACATGGCTGTAGCGGTAAGATCCATCACTTTTAAGTCGCGTTGATAGATCTCATCGAACGAAATTTTTTCAAACCGGGTAGCCGTTGGGTCTTTTTCCGGATCGGCGGTATAAACACCATCCACCCGGGTACCCTTGAGCATAACATCAGCTTCAATTTCTATTCCCCTGAGCGAAGAACCTGTATCTGTTGTAAAATAGGGATTTCCGGTCCCGGCCGAAAAAATGGCAACTTCACCATTTTCCAAAACATCGATAGCCCTGTCTTTCGAATAAAACTCGCCAATGGGTTCCATCCTGATTGCGGTCAAAACTCTCGATTTGCATCCGACACTTTGAAGGGCTGAATTGAGCGCCAGGCTGTTTATTACTGTAGCCAGCATTCCCATCTGATCGCCCTTTACACGATCAAATCCTTTAGTTGCACCATTCAGACCACGGAAAATATTTCCACCGCCAATAACAATGCCGATTTGAACACCCAGATCTGCTATTTCCTTAATCTGTTCGGCATAATCGGCCAATCTTTGACGGTCAATTCCGTATTGCTGCTCTCCCATCAGGGATTCTCCGCTTAGCTTGAGTAAAATTCGTTTAAACTTTAGCATATCGTCAATTTTCGACAAAAGTAAACGAAAAGTTTTAATGATGCAGAAGATTATGGAATATGAAAATAAAAAAGTCAACCAAATACTGATTGACTTTTCATTCGTGCAGCTGAGGTGAATTTGCACTTCAAGTGGGTATATCCAAAATTGATTGTTATAGAATTTGAATTCAAAAATATACTCAAAAAATTCATTTCTATCATTTTAACAGGCAAATCTTGTGAAACGACCGATATTCGTTGCGAATGGTATGTATAGGCATATGAATGATCATTCAAAAAAAATTTGGGAGATAAAAATGGACAGTTTATTTGCCAGTAACGAATGGTTTCTTTCAAATAAAAAGAGGTATCCGGATTCCCGAATACCTCTCCAATGTCAATTTTAAATCCGATTACGAATAACTGACTTTTGACCTTTTGTTCACAATCTCCAAAGTATCATTTACCAATGATAGCTTATTGATGTCCTGATCTTCAAGTTGTATCTTGAATAAACCTTCAAGATAGAACAAAAAAAGCGCCCAGTCAACCTGGTCAAAATTTAAATCGTCGTTAAATGAAGCTTCTAATTTTATACGATCACGGCGTACACCTGTTTTTCGAAGAACCTTATACAAGGTTCGTTGATTTGTTTTGCTTTCCATAGTTTTCTGCTTTATTTCAAACCATTTGGCTGTGAATCGGTTTGAGTTTAACCGCACAAAAGTAAGAAATAAAACATTCGAACAATTGATCATTTAAGTCAAATATGACAATTATTCTTCTTTCTCATGAAAATAAAACTACTCAGGATAAATATTACTCTAAAAATCAGCACTATAATACTTACACAAGCAAAAATTATCCACATCAAAAGCTGGTTGCAATAATTTAACGTTTGCCCATTGGAGGATTAAAACAAGGTTTGAGCCCATTCTGATTTAAGCAAACTGTACACTTCCAAATCAATGTAAACATGGTTGTGCCTTTCGCCGTTCCGCTCAATTCCTTCCAGCGAGAAGCCAAGTCTGCGCGGAATTGCCGAACTCCTTTCATTTCCAACCCCGCAGCGTATTACCACCCGGTTCATATCCATATTTCTGAATGCCAAATTTACCATTTTCCGCGCCGCTGAAGTCGCGATTCCCTTCCCTGTCATTTTCTCGATCAGCCAATAGCCAATCTCTATTTTGTCGTTTATACGGTCAATGTCCTTAAAGCCTATCAATCCGGCAAACTCGTGTTTATACCATATTACATATACTTCATCGCGGTTCGAAGCAACCTTTTCAATAACCGACCGCACAAAGCGCTCGGTATCTACAAGTTTTCGGGTGAAATCGACAAATGGAAGCCATTTCCGTAAGAAAGTTCTGTTCTGATCGATCGCATTAAAAATGAGTTCGACATGCGAAAGGGTTAACTTCTCTAGAAACGAATATTCATCGATGGTAAGTTTTTCCATTCAGTACCTCCAATTTTGACCGAGTTATTTTATAAACCAAAATACAATAAAAACCTGGAATTTTAAGCCTCAACAGTAAATGGCTAAATACAATCTTTCCGATTAATTATATTTGCTTCCATAAACATTTCAGATAAACGATAAACAAATGAGAAAATTAGCCTTGTTACTGATTTTTGCTGGTTTGCTGGTAAACATGTCGTGTGGTACTTCGGAACGTGACAAAGAAACCCTGGTTTTGATTGAAACTGATTACGGAAAAATCAAACTGAAGCTTTACAACGAAACGCCACAACACCGCGATAATTTCATTAAGCTGATTAAAGACGGCGTTTATACCGACCTGCTGTTTCACCGTGTAATTAACGGATTCATGATTCAGGGTGGCGACCCGCAATCGCGAAATGCAGCGCCCGGAGTGCAGCTTGGCAGCGGCGATTTGGACTACACCATTCCTGCCGAGATTAATCCGAAGTTTTTTCACCGCCGCGGAGTTTTGGCTGCAGCCCGTCAAGGTGACGATATAAATCCGGAGAAACGTTCGTCGGCTTCTCAATTCTATATTATGCAGGGCAGAAAATTCAGAACAGGCGAACTCGACACCATGCAGATGAGAATGGAAGATGCCCGAAAAATGAGCATGCTTCAGGAAAAAATAAAGGCTGCCGAACCTGAATTAAACAAGCTGGGGGCCGAAGGAAAGCAGGATGAGGTTTTGGCAAAATACAATACATTAAAAGAAGAAGTGATTGCCGAAGCAGCCAAATTACCCCCACTCACATTCACCGAAGAGCAGCGGCAAGCCTACACAACAGTTGGCGGATATCCGTCGTTGGACAACAAATACACAATTTTTGGAGAAGTAATTGAAGGAATGGACGTGGTTGACAATATTGCCAAACAACAGACCGATCGGTTCGACCGCCCTGTTCAGGACATCAAATTCACCATAAAGCTTCAGTAAGCTGCAATGATTTAATCTGACGCCAAGGTTAATTCAGTAAACAGTATTCCTACAGATTTGGCATACATTAATTATTGAATCATTATCTTTGCCGATCAATTTATTAACATGAACGAAATGTTAGACAGAATAAAAGCATTAAAAGCTGAATTGGAGCAAATTTCTGTTTCAGCCAAAGAAGATGTTGAAGAATTGCGCATCAAATATATCAGCAAGAAAGGCTTAGTTGGACAGCTCTTTACCGAATTTAAAGATGTTCCTGTTGAAATAAAAAAAGAAGTTGGACAGGCCATTAACGAACTGAAAGACTTTGCTGTAAATAAAATAAACGAGCTGAAAGACAATTTCGAATCAGCCGATCAGGGGCAAACAGGCCTTGACCTGACCATGCCCGGCGAACCTATGAAATTGGGTAGCCGCCATCCGCTTTCGGTAGTGAAAAACGAAATGATCGACATTTTCACCCGCCTCGGCTTTACCATTGCCGAAGGACCTGAAATTGAAGACGACTGGCACGTATTTTCAGCCCTGAACTTTCCGCCCGAACACCCGGCCCGTGACATGCAGGACACGTTCTTCATCGAAAAAGATCCGGATGTGTTGCTTCGCACGCACACTTCGAGTGTTCAAATCCGTGTGATGGAAAAAACCCAGCCGCCAATTCGCGCCATTTTCCCCGGACGTGTGTTCCGCAACGAAGCCATTTCGGCACGTTCGCACTGCATTTTCCACCAGATTGAAGGTTTGTATGTTGACGAAAACGTTTCGTTTGCCGACCTGAAACAAACGCTGCTTTACTTTGCCCGCGAACTTTTCGGCGAAAAATCGCAGATTCGTTTGCGCCCATCATATTTCCCATTCACCGAACCATCGGCAGAAATGGATGTGAGCTGCTCGATATGTGGTGGCGAGGGTTGCAACGTTTGTAAATATACCGGCTGGCTCGAAATTCTGGGCTGCGGAATGGTTGACCCGAACGTACTGGAAGCTTGTAACATCGACAGCAAGAAATACACCGGTTTTGCTTTCGGAATGGGGATTGAGCGAATCACCATGCTGAAATACGGAATTAAAGACATTCGCCATTTCTTCGAAAACGATGTCCGGTTCCTGAAGCAATTCGAATCGGCAAATTAGAAAAGTCATTCAATAATTATAAAAAATCCCGGCTCCGGAAAAGAGTCGGGATTTTTGTTTTGGCTAACTCAGTCGTACTTCCGCATTTTGTTCTCCGGGTTTAATTTCTCATCTTTACTTACACTAAACTTATACTAATTCAAACCCAATGAACTTCTTGTCCAAATCAGTTTTCTACACTGTTTTATTAGTACTCAGTTCCTCATTTCTGGCAGTCAGCCAATCAAAAACCGAGTGGGGTTTCTCCGGATTTATCAAGCCAAAGGAAAACCCGATCCTGGGAGCCGATTCAACCAAATCGTTTGTTTGTCCGGTGAAGAAAACTGAAATCAAGTGGCAGCGAGCCGATGTGTTTAACCCCGCAGCTATTGTTCACGAAGGAAAAGTTTACCTGCTTACCCGTTGCGAGGACAATCCGAAAGCGCACCTGGGAGGCCGCACTTCGCGCATCGGGCTGGCATCGAGCACCGACGGAATTCATTTCGACTATTACCCAACTCCGGTACTTTATCCGGATAACGATGACTTTGCAAAATATGATCACATGGGCGGATGCGAAGACCCGCGCGTGGTTCAAACCGAAGAGGGTTTGTTTGTAATGTTGTACACCAGCTGGAACTACGATACGCCACGCCTCTCGGTGGCCACTTCAAAAGACCTGATTCATTGGGAAAAGAAAGGCCCGGCGTTTGCCAAAGCCTACAACGGCAAATTCCTGAACAAAGCCACCAAATCGGGTTCGATTGTGACACAGATGAAAAACGGGAAAATTACCGCCGCCAAATTCAACGGAAAGTATTATTTGTACTGGGGCGAAAACCTGGTGAACCTGGCTGTTTCTGAAAACCTGATCGACTGGTACCCAAACCTTGACGAAAACGGTAATCTGCGCAAAGTAATCTGGCCGCGCGACGGGTATTTCGACAGCGCGCTCACCGAATGCGGTCCGCCGGCTCTGCTAACCGACAAAGGCATTTTGTTGCTGTACAACGGCAAAAACTCGGACGGTAACAATGCCGATCCGAAATTACCAAAAGGGACATATTCGGTTGGACAGGTACTCATTGATGCTGCTAATCCTGAAAAGGTTTTAAGTCGCTCAGAATCGAATATTTTGAAACCAACTTTACCTCACGAGCAAACAGGCCAGTATAAAGCGGGTACAGTTTTTGGCGAGGGGCTGGTTTTCTTTAAAGGAAAATGGTTTTTGTACTACGGAACTGCCGACTCATTTATTGGCGTTGCAGTAACCGATGTAAAACTATAAAACCATCGCCCGGATCAGGCATGAAATACAAGCACCGGTGTTTGGGTGTGTAAAATCAGTTTGCGGGCAATACTCGGGTTAAATAACCGGGTAAACAAATTCCGGCGATGTGTGGTAAGCGCCAGCGCATCAATTCCGTTATCCTGAATAAAACGATCAATGGCGTCGGGCAGGTTAGGCGAATGAACCAGGCGGCAATCGAATGCGGCATAGGGGTACTTTTCGCTCAAGGCTTCGCGCATGCCCTCAAGCATGGCTTCGTCCAACTCGCCATTGTTCCCGCGGTTCACATGCAGGCATATCACTTTGCATTCAAACGGCTTCACCAGTTTAATCAGGCGGTCCATCGCAATAAAATCGCACGATTCGAAATTGGTTGCATAAACCACCGTCTTGAAATGCTTGAGCCAGTCGGGAGTTGTCTGCTCCGGAATAGCCAGCACCGGAACCTTGGTGTTGAAAATAACGGCGGCAGTAGTCGTTCCAATCAGATCGCCCAATTTGGCATCTTCACCCCGAATACCCATCACCACCATTTTGGGCGGATGAATCTTGATGTAGGATAAAATATCGTCTTCGGCCTCACCAATTTTCACAATGTATTCGGGCTTGGCCTTTTTCCACCGTTCGGAGTCAATCGCCGAGGTCAATTTATTCAGGAATGCTTCAAACTTTTTGGCGGTAGCTTTTTCTGTCATTTCATAATTCAGGAAAAGGGCCGAATCGTAAACAACCACGTCAGAATAAGGAATGGTGAGAAATTCGGGTTGCGGAGTCGAATGGTAAAGCACCATTTTGGAATCGAGCCGCTCGGCAATGTCGAACCCGACCAAAGCTGCATTTAGCGAGTAATCCGAAAAATCGACCGGAACCAGGATGTAGTTTTCCCGCTTTTTGTGATCGTCTATCACTTTTCCCAACATCTTTTCCAGAATCGGAAAGGCCAGTCGCGCGTCTTTCTCCATGATTCGAACCCGTACGCCGGTATCCATGGCATCCTGCAAAAAATCAACATCTTCGATAAAGCAATCAATATTCTCCGATTCCAACAACGAACGCAATATCTCTGCCTGAGAATATGGCAACGAAGCAAGGGTAACAAATTTGTCGTCCATCACATTCGGATTTAAGGTTATCTTTTAACTCCTGATTCGGAAAAGCGATGGTCAGGGTTACCAAAACGAGCATAATTTTTTTAGAGATACTTATGTTTTTCGGCTCAAAGCGCCCGAACCATCAACAACATTTTTTACTAACTTCCGCCGCTCAACTCCTGATTTAATGAACCCGATGAACCTGAAGGGATATTTTCTTATTCTGCTGCTGCTTTTTTCTGCTGCCACAAACTTATTTTCTGCTGAGAAACTTATCATCTCCGAATTCATGGCTGTTAACAGTCATGGTCTTCAGGACGAGGACAAAACCAGCTCCGACTGGATCGAAATTCAAAATACGGGAGAAACCACCATCAGCCTGAAAGGAATTTACCTCACCGACAATCCGCTTAACCTTGACAAATGGAAGTTTCCCGATGTAAAACTTGATGCAGGAAAGTTCCTGATTGTATTTGCCTCTGAAAAAAACCGTGTTGATCCGGCCAAACCGTTACACACCAACTTTAAACTATCGGGCTCGGGCGAGTTTCTGGCACTGGTTTCGTCCGACGGAAAAACCTTTCTCAGCGCGTTCTCGCCTCAATTCCCGGTTCAGGAAGAAGATATTTCGTATGGCTATTACAACGGGCAGGCCGTGTATTTCGACCAGCCCACGCCGGGTGCAGCCAATGTGCAAAGCAATAAAGTACAGATGCCGGTTTTCAGTAAGATGCGCGGGTATTATTCCTCACCATTCGAAGTCACACTGCAAACTCCTGATGACGGCGCGCTGATTTATTACACCACCGATGGAGTCCGCCCGACGCCACAAAATGGTATATTGTATAAGGAGCCAATCAAAATAAACACCACTACCCCACTGAGCGCCATTACCGTAAAAAACGGAACTGAAACGAGTATGGTGGTGAGCAATACTTACTTTTTTACCGATAGTATCCTGAAGCAAAACAATCACCCGAAAGGTTATCCGGCAGATTGGGGCTCATTTACCGATATTCCCGGAATTGCTCCGGCCGATTACGAGATGGATCCTGAAATCTGCGAAGATCCTACGTACAAACCACAACTGGCTGTTGCCTTTCAGGACTTACCCAGCATTTCGGTGGTAACCGATCCCGACAATCTTTTCTCGCACAACACCGACCCTAAAACCGGCGGAATATACATTTACACCTGCCCTTCAGGACAAGGGATTGGCGAAGGCTGGGAACGACCGGCTTCGGTTGAGTATTTCGATCCGAAAACCAGCGAATGGTTCCAGATGAATTGTGCGCTTCAATTACACGGTGGAGCCAGCCGCGTTCCTGAGAAAACTCCTAAACACTCGTTCCGGCTCGAATTTAAAACCGAATACGGTCCTTCGAAACTCGACTACCCACTTTTCAGCGATCCGGAAGCTACTACGCAGTTCAATTCGTTAGTGCTTCGGGCCAATTTTGGTTACACTTGGTTGCATTGGAATCCGGCCGAGCGAAAAGCGCCCAAATATGTTCAGGATAGCTGGGCAAAAGATATGCAGCAAGCCATGGGGCATCACTCGGCGCACAATAAATTTGTCCATTTATTCCTGAACGGAATTTATTGGGGAATGTATAACATCTCCGAACGGCTCGACGAGGATTTCATGGGAACATACCAGAAAGGCAAGTCGGATGATTTTGATGTGATTAAAGATTACCAGGAAGTTGTTTCGGGAAACCTGACAGCCTGGAATACTATGATGGCCATGGCCAATGGCGGTTTATCAACTCAGGCGGCTTACCAGAAAATTCAGGGCAACAACCCCGACGGAACCCGCAACGGCGCTTACGAACCTTACCTGAATGTAGATAACCTGATTGATTACATGCTCCTGAATTTTTAC
The DNA here is from genome assembly GCA_963678915.1 of Prolixibacteraceae bacterium. Classification (GTDB taxonomy): domain Bacteria; phylum Bacteroidota; class Bacteroidia; order Bacteroidales; family Prolixibacteraceae; genus Aquipluma. Next base: position 2,658,231 of record OY787458.1, on the reverse strand, counting down.
GCCGGAAACAACGACTGGGACCACCACAACTGGGTAGCAGCCCGCAACAGAGTTGAGCCGGGCAAAGGATTTAAATTCTTCAGCTGGGATGCCGAACACTTGTTTACAAGCAGCACCATCGATGTAACCAGGGAAGACAACGCCAATTGCCCAAGCCACCTGTTTACCAAACTGAAAGACAATGCCGATTTCAGGATGCAGGTTGCCGACCGGGTACAGCAACTGTTTTTTGGCGAAGGACTTCTGACACCGCAATCGGCGGCCGATTATTACCTGAAACGAACCAAAGAAATTGAAAAAGCAATTCTGTGCGAGTCAGCGCGCTGGGGTGACTACCGCCGCGATGTACAACCGCGAGATAACGACAACGATTTGTACACTCCAGAGAAATATTGGTTGAAAACTTTGAACTGGCTTACGCAAACGTACTTTCCGCCACGAACAGCTCTGGTGGTCAATCAACTTCGTTTGTCGGGATTGTATCCCAATGTTGACGCTCCTGTATTTTCGGACGATGGAGGAACCGTTAGTTCGGAACTCGACCTGAAGATGTCGTCCAAAACCGGCACCATTTATTATACAGTTAATGGAACCGACCCCCGGACTTCCGGCGGAAGTGTTGCACCCAATGGCGTTTTCAGCTACAACTCATCCTTAAAAATCAACGGAAACGGAACGGTAAAAGCCCGTGTAAAAGATGGCACAAACTGGTCGGCATTAACCGAAGCAACGTTTGTCTTTCCCGACTCAACATTGGTGCTGACTGCTGGTTTTGGTGCAAAACCCGGTTTCGGAAATTTCCCGAACCCATTCTCTCAGGAAACCAATATTTACTTCAACCTCGAAAAGTCGTCGCAGGTTAAAGTCTTAGTATTTAATGCACAAGGTAAACTTGTTGACCTTGTTTTTGAGGGTAAACTGGCCGCAGGAACACAATACCAGAAATGGATTCCACGAACTATTGAAAAAGGAATTTACCTGTACCAGATACAAACCGAAGGAAAAACGATATCGGGTAAAATGATGCTGTTGAAATAAAAAAGCCTGTCCGATTCTGGACAGGCTCTCATTTCACCTAAACCAACCCAAAACAAAAGGTCTCATCTTCGTACAAAAACCTGATACCCCCATTTATCAAGCTTGATTGGCGAGCCCTTTTCTAACGTCTTTGTTTCACCACTGAAATATTCTTTGTAGTCGCCGGCTTCGTGTAACTGGATGGTTGCCTCAACAGGTTCAGCCGACAGGTTGAAAATTGCTAAAACCTGATTTTTATCCTTTTCGCGGGTAAAAGCAAATACCTTTTCCGGAACCGATGTTTCAATCAAATTCATCTTTCCACCAGCAAGGCCGTTCCCAAGTGCCGGGTTATTGTGCTTTAAACTGGTCAATGACTGGTAGAACTTTTGCATTTCCAAGTTCTTCCAGTTTATCGTGTCTTTCTCAAAAAACAGCAAGCGTTTGTGCAAACCAGCTTCCTGACCGCTGTACAACAACGGAATACCTTCGACAGTGAAAGTGAGTGTTGCCAGTGTTTTTACGGCATCGCCCATTCGTTCATATTCTGAACCGGCCCAGCTGTTTTCGTCGTGATTGGTAATAAACTGCATCTGAAATGCTCCCGGAGCAACTTTGCTAACCGAGTCTGTATAGAATTTCCGGATGTCGGCAGCATTCTTCTTGCCTTGTGCCACTTCGTTTATCAGGTGATGGAACTTCCACGAATAATTTGACACAAATGATTTTTTCAAGAAATCGGGATGATCTTCGTCTTCGGCCAGCATGTAAACCGGCTTAATCGAATCGAGCGAAGCGGTTGCTGCTTCCCAGAAATCCTGCGGAACGCCCCAGGCCACATCGCAACGGAACCCGTCGATGTTGGCATTGGTAACCCAAAATTTCATGGCATCAATCATGGCGTGGCGCATTGGTTTCGAATCGTAATTCAAATCGGCAATGTCCGACCAATCGGGATTTGGAGGAATTACGTTACCCAACGAATCCTGTGTGTACCAGTCTTTATGCTCGGTAATCCAGTTGTTATCCCAGCCCGTATGGTTTGGAACCCAATCCAGAATCACCTTGAATCCCAATTCATGCGCTTTATTCACCAGGTTTTTAAAATCTTCCATGGTCCCAAATTCGGAATTCACGGCTTTGTAATCGCGTACTGCATAATACGATCCCAAACTTCCCTTCCGGTTTTTTTCTGAAATAGGATGAATTGGCATCAGCCAAAGGATATCGACACCCAATTCTTTCAGGCGTGGCAAATGAGTTTCGAATGCTTTGAAAGTTCCTTCAGGCGTGTACTGACGGACATTCACTTCGTACAAAACGGAGTTCTTTGTCCATTCCGGAATATGGCTTTTCGGGCTCTTTGACTTTTCAGGCGCCGGTTGACAGGCAAAAAAGACAAACGCAAGTAAAACAATAAATAATTTCTTCATTTCTATTAGTTTTGATTGATCTGCTATTACTTTTTCAATTCGAGAACGACAGCGGTTTTTCCTTCCAGCTCAAACGGACGACCAAGTGCATATTCTTTTCCGCTGATTACATCATTTCCTTTGGTGAATCCAGTTGTTCCTTCGCTGAAGAACTTTGGATCAATAGTCATCGGTTTGGCGTTGTTGTTTAAAATTACCATTACGGTTTTCTCAGCATTCATCCTGAAATAGGTGTAAACATTGTCGCGTGGAATGTAGTGCAGCAGTCTGCCCGAATGAATCACCGGGTTTTCATTTCGCCAGTGAATCAGTTTTTTCATATAATTGAATACCTGATTTTCGGTTTCGGTGCGACCACTGGCGGTAAACACCGAACGCGTGTCGCCAGCCCAGCCACCGGGCATATCGCGTCGAATATCGCCATCGCCTTTACCTTTATCGCCACCCATCATTATTTCGCTGCCGTAATAAAGCTGTGGAATTCCACGAGTGGTTAGCAGGTAAGTAAAGCCAAGCAGGTATTTTTTCACATCGTTACCAACAACAGTACTAAAACGCTGTGTGTCATGATTTTCAGCAAAAATGACCAGATTCGATGGATTGGCGTACAAATAATCCTGTGACAGTTTTTGCCACAGGCGGGCAACTCCCCCATCCCAGCCTTGTTCGTTTTCGTTGAATGCTGCGGAAATGGCATCGTGCATGTTGAAGTCCATCACCGAAGGCAGGCCGGAGTCGTAGCCGTCGAAGTTGAGAGTTCCGCTTTGCCAGTATGCCACATCCGAAACAGCGTGCTGCCAGCATTCGCCCACAATATTGATATTGGGATATTCGGCACGAATGGCTTTGGTCCACTCGGCAACTTTTGCCGGATCGTTGTACGGATAAGTGTCAACCCGAATGCCATCCAATCCTGAAAACTCAACCCACCAAATAGCGAATTGCTTTAAATAGGTCAACATATACGGATTACGTTGATTCATGTCGGGCATTTCGCGCACAAACCAGCCATCAGAATTCAGATTTTTGTCGAACTGCGAAGTGTAAGGGTCGGTTATCGTCGAAATCCGGTAATTTGTTTGAGTGTAAACAGTGTCGCCGTTGATCCAGTCGTTGAAGGGTAAGTCCTTCATCCAAGCATGCGCACTTCCGCAGTGGTTTGGAATCATGTCCATGATCACTTTTATTCCATACTGATGACATTTGTCCACCATGTTTTTATAGTCGTCATTGGTCCCAAAACGAGGATCAATCTTATAATAATTGGTAGTGGCATATTGGTGATACGAGCCGTGTGGCTGGTTGTCTTCGAGCAAAGGAGTTGACCAAATTGCAGTAATACCAAGGTCTTTCAGGTAGTCCAAATGATCAGTGATACCTTTGATGTCGCCACCATGACGCCCGAATGAATCACCACGATTGAATTTATCAGGTAATCCTTCAACCGAATTGTTGGTTGGGTCTCCATCGGCAAACCGATCAGGAAACAGAAGATACATCACATCGGCATTGGTATAACTTTTTCTTGAAGCGGAATTGGGTTTCCGATCTTTCAGTTCATAAGAATAGGTCAACGTTTCTTTTTTGCTTACGATGAACTGAATCGGCAATTTACCGGCTTTTGCTTCCGGCGAAATTTTCAGGTCGATAAACAAATAGTTTGGGTTTGTTGAGCGGGTAACGGTTTCGATTGAAACGCCAGGATAATTCAGGCTAACCTGGCTCGAAGCAATGTTCTGACCATGGACCATCAGCTGAACGGTTGGATTTTTCATTCCTATCCACCAGAATAACGGCTCAACGCGATCGACATTCAGCGCAAAGCTTGAAATACTGAACGCCAGCGAAATAATGAAAACAGATAGTTTTTTCATGTTTAGTATCGTTTCTAATTTTTAATTGTCAATTCTTTCTTCGCAGGCAAACTATATTGTTTCCCGTGTACAACCAGCTCAACATCGTTTTTTGAATGGTTAACCAACTTGAAATCGGCGTGGCTCAGCATAAATTCCAAATGCGATTCCCTGAAATTAAGCCTGAAAGCATAAGAGTTCCAGCCTTCAGGAATAAAAGGGTTGAGATGTAATTTTCCGTTTTTAACGCGCATTCCGCCAAAACCCTGAACAAAAGCCATCCAGGTTCCGCCCATGCTGGTGATGTGAAGTCCGTCGCAGGTGTCGTTGTTGTAATCGTCCAAATCGAGGCGGGCGGTGCGCAAATACATTTCGTAAGCTTTTGCCTGCCGGCCCAGCGATGCGGCCAGAATGGAATGTATGCAACTCGACAGCGACGATTCGTGTACGGTCAGCGGTTCGTAAAAATCGAAATGTCGTTCGATGCTTTCGCGGTCAAAATCGTCTTCGAACCAGTAAATGCTTTGCAACGTATCGGCCTGCTTAATGTATGGCGAGCGCAAAATACGGTCCCACGACCATTTCTGGTTGATTGGGCGATCTTCAGGCCTAAGTTTGCTTACGGGTATCAATTCCTTATCCAGAAAACCATCCTGTTGGAGGTAAATTTTGCGGCTAAAATCATACGGAAAATACATTTCACTGATGATTTTTTTCCAGCGCGAAGTTTCGTTTAACTCTTTCAGTTTATGCTTTTTCACCAGATCGTCAAACAGAATCGGGTGTTCTTTCTTCAGATAATCAATAACTTCAAGCGTATATTTTAGTGTCCACACCGCCATGTAGCTGGTGTGGAAGTTGTTGTTCACATTGTTTTCGTATTCGTTGGGACCTGTCACGCCCAGCAATACAAATTTCTTCTTCTCTTCCGACCAGTTTACGCGCTGGCTCCAAAAGCGCGACAAAGCCAGGAGAACCTCAAATCCGTACGGAGCCAGGTACTCCATATCGCCGGTATAATTGATGTAATTATATATGGCATAGGCTATAGCTCCGTTGCGGTGAATCTCTTCAAATGTAATTTCCCATTCATTATGGCATTCCTCGCCATTTATGGTTACCATCGGATACAAGGCAGCGGCATCGGTAAAGCCTAGTTTTTGAGCATTTTCAATGGCTTTTTGCAAATGCTTGTATCGATAGTAAAGCAAGTTTTTTGATACTTTTTGCGGAGCAGTTCCCAATGTAAATGGTAAACAGTAGGCTTCAGTATCCCAATAAGTTACGCCACCATATTTTTCGCCGGTAAAGCCTTTGGGCCCAATGTTCAAACGCTCGTCGTCGCCCAGATAGGTTTGATTCAATTGGAAAATGTTGAACCGGATTCCCTGTTGAGCAGCCACATCGCCTTCGATGCGGATATCGCTGGTTTCCCAGCGTTTGGCCCAGGCTTTTTGCTGATCGCTGAAAAGCTTCTCGAAACCTTTGTCAGTGGCTCGTTTCAAGGCTTTTTCAGTTGCCTCCTGAATTTTATTTTTTGAATGATAAAGCGTTGAAACAATCGAGGCATATTTCTCCAGACAAACCTCATCGCCCTTATTTACCACTACTTTAAATTCGGCACCCACATACTTTTCGCGAACAGTTGTATCTGGCTTAATTTCAATAATTTCTTTGTTTAATGTTGCTCCGAAACTCATTCCGGTACAAACCTGGAATGCCGTTTTCTTGGTTTCAACACAAACAAAACCACTGCATCCTTCTGCCTTTTGCGCTATACTAATCCAGAAGTTCTCATCGTAATTAGAATCCTCATTCATTACATCGCCATCGACGTACGGCAGAAAACTGATTTCGCCGGAAAAGTTGAGCGCTTTAACCGAATACCTGATCGCACCGATTTCCTGATCGGCAATGCTTAAAAACCGGCGTGACAACACTTCGATTTGCTTTCCGGAGGCCAGTTCGGCTGTGAAATGGCGGGTAAGTAAACCCGATTTCATATCGAGATCGCGATAAAAAGCGATGATTTTGGCGGTATTCAAATCGAGTTCTTCGCCGTCAACCGAAACATGAATTCCGATCCAGTTGGTTGCATTCAGGATTTTGGCAAAATATTCGGGATAGCCATTTTTCCACCAGCCCACGCGGGTTTTATCGGGGTAATAAACACCAGCAACGTAGCTTCCGCGAAGGGTATCGCCGGTATATCTTTCCTCAAAATTTGCCCGTTGACCGGTTCTGCCATTCCCGATACTGAGCAAACTTTCGGTGATCCGGTTTTCCTCTTTATGGAATCCCTTTTCTATGACCTTCCACTCGTTATGTATGATGTAGTCTTTCATACGATTTTGTTTAATATTTATCCTGAACAGAATTCAGGCAGATTGATTCTCTATTTTCCTATTTTCTAAACTTTTCTTTTTCTTGTCTATTCCCACATAAAAGCCTTACTTGCAGTACTTTTAAGCGCAATTAAGTGATTTCTTCAGCATGTCAACTGTAAACCCATCGAATCCCGGAATAACCATGTCGGCAAAACCTAAAGTCTCCGGATCTCCAATTCCAACGCTATACATATTGGCATTTTGTGCGGCTTCAATTCCGGCAATGGCATCTTCAAAAACCACACAATTTTCAGGAAGAACGCCTAGCTTTTCGGCGCCTTTCAGAAATACTTCAGGATTTGGTTTGGCCTCGGCAATGGAGTTTCCATCGACAATGGCATCGAACATTCCAGAAAGTTGAATCCGCTCCAGAATCATCGGGGCATTTTTACTGGCCGAACCCAAAGCAATGCGAATTCCGGATTCTCGCAATTCCTGAAGAAATTTCTCAACTCCGGGCAATGTTTCTTCCGGGGTCATCTTTTCGATATAACTCACGTAGAGGGCATTTTTCTTCTCAGCCATTTCCAGCTTTTCCCGATCAGAAACCCGCAGATTTCCAATTTCGAGTAAAATTTCGAGCGACTGCATGCGGCTGACGCCTTTCAGGCGCTCATTATCTTCAAGGGTAAATTCAAAACCCAGTTCTTCAGCTAAAGCTTTCCAGGCAATAAAATGGTATTTAGCTGTGTCAACCACTACCCCATCCAAATCGAACAAACAAGCTTCTATCATTTTTTACAATTCTTTTAATGTCATCTTTTATCAGAAAGACATGGAAATCAAGTACAATAACTTTTTATTTACTTTTGATCGACATCGTCGACAAACAATACGCTGAGAGCCGCAACCAGCAACGAAACTCCACCGAGAATCAATGCATAAATGGCATGGCCCTGAAACAAAACTTTGGTAAAAAAACCAAGAATACTGGCTGCCAGAATCTGTGGAATTACAATGAAGAAATTGAAGATTCCCATGTAAGTTCCCATTTTCCGGGCAGGTAACGATCCGGTCAGAATAGCATATGGCATCGATAAAATACTGGCCCAGGCAAAACCCACGCCCAGCATGGACAGGAGCAGCATATGCGGATCTTTCACCACATAAAACGAAGCCAATCCCAATCCACCACAAACCAATGCAACAGCATGAGCCATTTTCCGGCTGGTGTATTTAGCTAAAACTGGCAACAGGAAAGCAACTACGGCAGCAAACCCATTGTATGTAGCAAAGAGTACCCCAACCCAGTTGGCTCCTTCGTTATACAAAGCCGAAGAGGTATCACTTGTTCCGTAGATATGATTGGTAACTGCTGAGGTTGAATAAATCCACATGGCAAACAGCGCAAACCACGAAAAAAACTGAACAACAGCCAGTTGTTTCATAGTTTTGGGCATGTTCATCAGGTCGGTAATCACCTCAACAAAACCGTTGTGTACCATTCCCTGTCGGGTGTACCAGGCCGAGATGAGCAGGATGAGACCAAAAATACCCAAGCCCACCGAAAGAATGTAAAGCTCTTTTTCCCAACCCATTTGCAAAATCAAAACACTACCCGCAATACCAATGAGCAGCCAGATAAGGCCATTTTTAATGAAGGTAGGCAGCAGGCTTCCGGACGACTGGTATTCGGGCTGTTCAACCTGAATGGATTGTTTATGCTCTGCTTCAAATTCGGCAAGTTCTTCAGGCGAATACTCTTTGGTTGAAAAGACAGTCCAAATCACAGCAAGCAGAAAAACGGCACCACCCAGATAAAACGAAAGTTTAACCGACGGGGGAATCCGCTCGCCAACCGATGCCACATTCTCTACTCCAAACCAGTTAGTCAAAATGTAAGGCAAGGCCGACGCAACGACTGCGCCCGTACCAATGAAGAAACTCTGCATGGAAAAACCGGTTGTGCGCTGCTCGCTGGGAAGCATGTCGCCAACAAATGCCCTGAACGGTTCCATTGAAACATTGATCGAAGCATCCATCATCCAGAGTAATCCGGCGGCAACCCAAAGCGCGGGCGAATTGGGCATGATTAATAAAGCCAGCGAAGCAAGTATTGCCCCAACCATGAAGTACGGACGGCGACGGCCAAACCGGTTCCAGGTTTTATCGCTCATGTGACCAATAATGGGCTGCATAATCAGCCCGGTTACCGGAGCGGCAATCCATAAAATCGGAATATCGTCAACCTTGGCTCCGAGTGTTTCAAAGATTCGGCTCACATTGGCATTTTGTAAGGCAAAGCCAAACTGTATTCCCAGAAAGCCGAAACTCATGTTCCAGATTTGCCAAAAACTTAAAGCAGGTTTTTTCTTCATTTTGATTCAGTATTAATTGGTTTATTTGATTGAATGTCGGAATACTTTGGCGATTTACCAAAATACCGGAATGAAAGCCGCCTAAGCACAAAACTCAGGTAAACGAACAAGCCACGACCACAACCAAACGACTGGAATTAATTTCAGAATCTCCTGAACGGATTTTTCAGGAAATCAAAAACGAAGTATATAACGGAATTAAAAAACGGAATTAACGATACAAATATAAAGAAGCTTTCATGTAAAATCCAAATTTAAAATCGCCCGGAACCCTTGCCAGATAGGCAAAACAGAAGGAATTAGGAATAAAAACCTCATTGCAAACGTTTGCAGCAAATAAAAAAAATTTTCGCAAAACTGAAATTATTCTTTCTGAGAGCTGCCCCGAACAATCAGATTGGCCTTTAAAGTTTTAACTTCCGGAATATATTCATCCTCATCAGACAATATTCGCTTAAAAAGCATTTCGGCTGCAATCGTTCCCATTTCATAACCATGCTGATCGACCGAAGAAAGGTGTGGATCGGTAACTCCCGAAAGGTAACCATCACTAAATCCAACAATTGAAACGTCGTCCGGAATCTTTAATCCTCGTTTTTGAATGGTTTGCATGGCGCCAATGGCGGTCATGTCGTTCACCGCAAAAATTCCGTCGGGAGCAATTCCTGAATCCAGCATTTGTCCAACCGTATTTCGGGCCTTTTCAAACGTGTCTGCCTGAATAATCAAGCGGTTATCTACAGGTAATCCAGCCTCTGTAAGAGCATTGATGTACCCCTGAAGTCGATTGCGACCAATCAGAAGGCTCTGTGGACCAGCAAAATGAGCAATGCGTTTGCACCCGTTCTCGATAAGATGGCGGGTTGCGTGGTACGATGCCTCAATATCATCAATAATTACCTGGTCGGCATTTATTTCAGGAGCTATGCGGTCGAAAAATACAAGTGGTATCCCGCCTTCCTGCAAGTTCTGGAAGTGAGTGAAGGTGTTGGTCTGCTTTGAGACAGAGATTAAAATTCCATCAACACGATGCGATAACAAAGCATTGGCATTGGCCACTTCACGGTCAAAACTTTCGTTCGACTGGCAGATAATAACAGTATATCCGCGTTGCGAAGCAATATCTTCAATCCCGCTGATAACCGACGAAAAAAAGTAGTGGACAATTTCAGGAATGATAATGCCAATCGTGTTACTCCGGCTGTTTTTCAGGCTCAGGGCTACGGCATTGGGTTGATATTTCAGCTTCCTGGCCAGTTCGTTTACTGCCTTTTTGGTGTCTGAATTGATATCCGGATGATCTTTAAGAGCCCTCGATACAGTTGACGGAGAGATACCTAATATCCTCGCTATATCTTTAATCGTTATCTGATTACTGCGCATGTTTAGGTTTCTGGTTAATCTCTTTGGAAGAATTTTAACATTAAAGATAAGATTTTATTTCTATGATCAAATGTCTGTTTTAACTGCTTTTATCCCTCAAATACTACCCACCAGTTGCCACCTGTTTTATAACACATTTGCCGCAAACGTCACCGCAAACGATTGCAGGAAAAAAGGGAGGTAACATTTTTTAACAATTCGTTTACAGTAACGTTACTTTGATCCCGGAATTAATTTTTTAGAAGTATTTAACGGAAAACACAAACAGAATTGATCAAAAATTGGAAAAACAAACCAAAAAATGAGTATTTGAACCAATAATTATTAAAACATGAGGATTATTCGCAAAAACCTAAATGTATTAATATTGATGCTTTCGCTATTGCTAGGAAATCTTGCAATGGCCCAGCAAACAGTATTAACGGGTAAGGTTACCGACAAATCAACGGGAGAATCTTTACCAGGTGTTTCTATTGTTGTGAGAGGAACGACTAACGGAACGATCACAAATGTCGATGGAGACTTCACTCTTGGTGTTAAAAAGGGTGATATTCTCCAGTTCTCTTTTGTGGGTTATAAAACACAGGAGATAATTGCTGAAGGTCAAAAAAACCTGTCCATTGCTCTTGTTGTTGACAATGCCGAGCTGGACGAAGTTGTTGTAATTGGATATGGAACCGTTAAGAAATCGGATGCTACCGGTGCTGTAAGTACGGTTAGTTCAAAAGATTTCAATAAAGGGGCGATCAGTTCGCCTCAGGATTTAATGGTTGGTAAAAGTGCCGGAACGGTAATTACCTCATCAGGTGGTGCTCCCGGAAGTGGTGCAACTATCCGAATCAGGGGAGGTTCATCCATGTCGGCAAGTAACGATCCTTTGATCATTATCGACGGATTCCCTGTAAGTAATTCAGGAATTTCAGGATTGGCAAACCCTTTGTCAACCATTAACCCGAACGACATCGAAACAATGACTGTTTTGAAGGATGCTTCGGCTACTGCTATTTATGGCTCAAGAGCTTCCAATGGTGTAATTCTGATTACTACCAAAAAAGGAACAACAGGAAAGCCAATTCGCATCGAATACAATGGAACCATGTCGGTAAATACAATTCCTGCCTATATGGATGTTTTCTCCGGAGATGAATTCCGCGCAATGGCTTTAGATTTGGCAAAAAAGAGTGCAGTTGGATTAAGCATGAATAGTTTGGGCCGTTTAGGTAAAGAAAACACCAACTGGCAAAAAGAAATTTATCAAACAGCTTTATCTCACGATCATAACGTAAGTATTGCCGGTGGCTACAAAAATGTTCCATATCGTACATCAATTGGCTACACCAATCAGGATGGTATTCTGAAAACGACTAACATGGAGCGCACCACACTGGCTATTGGCGCTGATCCTACATTATTGGATAATCATTTAAAAATCAGCATCAACTTAAAAGGTAGCTATACCAAACAGAATTTTGGCGATCAGGGAGCTGTTGGTTCTGCAGTTTTCTACGATCCAACCCAACCGGTAAAAAATGGCAACACTAAATTTGGTGGTTACTATACCTGGGTCAACCTTTCTGATGTATTGCCCGATGGTTCAATGGATCCGAACGGAAGTCCAAACCCGATTGGTGTTTCAAACCCGGTTGCTTTGCTCGAACAAACTGATAACAGATCGACTGTAAAACGTAGCCTTGGCAACGTTACTTTCGACTACAAATTTCATTTCCTTCCTGAATTACGGGCTAACCTTAATCTTGGATATGACTATTTCACCACAACAGGCTTCAATAATGCTCCTGACAATGCCGCGTTTACATTCAGAAATGGAATTGGACGTAAAAATGATTATGAGCAGACAGGAAAATCTCAGTTGTTGGATTTCTATCTGAACTACGTAAAGGAACTGCCTTCTATTCAGAGTAAACTGGATATAACAGGTGGTTACTCATGGCAACATTTTTATAAAGACGGATGGTCATTCGTTCGGAACGGAGATGGAACTCAGGTTTCTGTTGACAAGAAAACTTCAAAATTTATCAACGAAAACTATCTGGTTTCTTTCTTCGGACGTATGAATTACACTTTGAAAGACCGTTACCTGTTCACCTTTACATTACGCGATGACGGATCGTCAAGATTCTCATCTGACAACCGTTGGGGACTTTTCCCGGCAGCTGCCTTCGCATGGAAAATTAACGACGAATCGTTCCTGAAGAATGTTTCGGCCGTTTCGGATATGAAATTAAGGTTAGGCTGGGGCGTTACCGGTCAGCAGGATATTGGTAATGATTATCCTTACCTGGCTGTTTATCGCGGAAGTACTCCAACTGCACAATATCAGTTTGGCAATACTTTCTATAATACTTTACGCCCAAATCCATACGATGCAAACATCAAATGGGAAGAAACCACCACGTACAACGTTGGATTGGACTTTGGTTTCCTCAAAAACCGGATTACCGGTACTGTTGATGTTTACAAACGCAAAACAAAAGACTTGTTGAACTTTATTCCTATTGCTGCCGGAAGTAACTTTTCAAACTTCCTGACAACCAATGTGGGTAACCTCGAAAACAAAGGATTTGAAGTTTCGCTTACCGGCCAGGTTATTTCGAAGAAAGATATGAGCTGGAGCGTTGGTGTGAATGCTGCCTACAACGAGAACAAAATCACCAAGCTGACTAAAACTGACGATCCGAATTATCCGGGAGTTGATGCCGGTTTAATTGGTGGTGGAGTTGGAAACTTTATTCAGAACCAAAAAGTAGGTTATCCGGTTAACTCATTCTTTGTCTTCCAACAAGTTTACGGTTCAAACGGAATGCCTGTAGAAGGCCTTTATGTTGACCGTACAGGTACCGGCGGAACAGTTACCAGTAACAACCTGAACAAATACCATTATAAAAAACCAGCACCCGATTATACCCTGGGTATCAATTCTCGGTTTGCTTATAAACAATTCGACTTCTCATTCTCAGGAAGAGCTAACATTGGTAACTACGTTTACAACAACGTAGCTTCAGGAGCTTTATACTCAACTGTTTACAACCAGTCAGGATTCTTTAACAACCTGCCAAAACAGGTTAACAACGCTAAATTCACCAATACTCAATACTTCTCTGATCTCTATATCGAGAATGCATCATTCTTCAAAATGGATAACATGAGCGTTGGTTACAATTTCGAGAAATCTTTGAGAGCCCGGGTTAGCCTTACTGTTCAAAATGTCTTTACGATTACAAAATATAAAGGTCTTGATCCAGAGGTTGATGGAGGAATTGATAATAATTTCTATCCTCGTCCGAGAGTCTTTGTACTTGGCGTAAATCTTACATTCTAACTTTAATTAAGAATACGACATGAAAAATAATAATATAAAATCATTAGCTGTAATCTTTGTCGCACTGATGTTTAGCTCATGTGTCAAAGACCTGGATATTACACCAAAAGATCCAAATATAATTACTTCACTTACAGTTTACAGCACACCTGAATCGTATAAAGAAGGGTTGGCAAAATTGTATGCAACCTTTTCACTGAGCGGTCAGCAAGGACCTTCAGGTCAAGCTGATATCGCCGGAATTGACGAAGGGTTCTCGAACTATCTCCGTCAGTACTGGAATGCTCAGGAATTATCGACCGATGAGGCTGTTATGGCTTGGAACGATGCTTCAATTAAAGACTTCCACTGGCAAACATGGGCTCCAAACGATGTATTTATTGCAGCCATCTATTCCCGAATCATGTACACCGTTGCTGTTTGCAACGAATATGTGCGTGCTACCGAAGGAAATACCGATGCCAATATTAAAAAGTACAATGCTGAAGCAAGATTTATACGCGCATTAGCCTATTATCATGCTATCGATATGTTTGGAAATCCTCCTTTTGTTACCGAGAAAGATTCTCCCGGAGCGTTCTTCCCGAAGCAAACAACCCGTGCCGAGTTATTCACTTACCTCGAAACTGAACTGAAAGCAATTGAAGGCGAGTTGGGCGCTCCAAGGTTTGAATACGGAAGAGCTGACCAAGCTGCCGCCTGGACGCTTTTGGCCAAACTTTACCTGAATGCTAAAGTTTACGTTGGAACCGATCGTTCAGCCGACTGTGTTACCTATTGTAAAAAAGTCATTGCTTCAAATTATACGTTGACACCTAAATATGCCAACAACTTTGTAGCCGACAACAACCTGAGTCCGGAAATAATTTTCTCAATAACCTGCGATGGACAACACACCCAATCTTATGGTGGAATGACTTATCTGGTTCATGCAGCAATTGGTGGAAGTATGTCACCAGCAGCCTTTGGAGTTGGTGGTGGATGGGGCGGTATCCGCACAACAAAAGCTCTTGTAAATAAATTTACCGACACTACCGGTGCAACCGATAAAAGGGCCATGTTCTGGTCTGATGGTCAAAAGCTCGAAATTAATGACATTGGCCAGTTTACTGATGGCTGGGCCATTACAAAGTATTCAAACCTGACCTCAACCGGAGCAGCTGCTCCTCATGCGCATCCCGACTTTGTAGATACCGACTATCCAGTATTCCGCCTGGCCGACGTTTACCTGATGTATGCTGAAGGAGTTCTCAGGGGAGCTAATACAGGCGATGCAGCCACTGCACTGACCTATGTAAACGCTTTGCGTCAGAGAGCCTATGGAAATACAAACGGAAATATTACGGCCGGTCAGTTAACTCTCGATTTTATTCTGGACGAACGTGCACGTGAACTTTACTGGGAAGGACATCGCCGTACCGACCTGATCCGTTTCGGCAAATTTACAGGTGGTTCATATTTGTGGCCCTGGAAAGGAAAAGCAGCCGAAGGTGCAGCTACTGAAAGCTTCCGCGATCTGTATCCGATACCTTCAAACGATTTAGGAGCTAATCCAACTTTAAAGCAAAATCCTGGTTACAATTAAACTTCTAAATTTTAAAGCAATGAATAAAAAAATATTGATATATCTAAGTTTCATTGGGTTAATCGGACTTTTGTTTTCATGCGAGAAAGACGAAACAAAAGCCGTTTTGCTTGACAACCCAACTGCGCCAACTATAGTGACAATGCCCGATTTAACCTTAAAAAGGGCCAATGGACTAAATGTGCTCGAATTCGTTGGCACTGCTGTAAATCCTGGCTTTCAGGCCTCAGTAACTTATTATCTTGAAGCCTGTGCAAAAGGGAATAATTTCGCTGATGCATTGCAAATTTTGAGCGACAAACAGGATCTTTCTATGAAAATTACCGTTGCTGATTTGGATGGTATTCTGCTCAAAAAATTCCCTGCTGATCAGGTTTCGTCAATCGATTTCCGTATCAGATCGGTTTTATCTTTAAGCAGCGGCACCGGCTCGTATGTGTATAGCTCGGCTACAAAATCTGTCGATGTAAAAACTTACGGTCCGCCTGCATTATCGTTAACTGTTGCCGGAAAATTCCAAACCATAACATCGCCCGGCGACAATAAACAATACTCCGGATGGATTTATACCGATGGCACTGCATTCCAGCTCACAAATACCGATGACGGGAAAAAATATGGCGGAGTTCTTGCAACCGATGCCGTATCGTGCGACTTAACCGAAAACGGACCAGCAATTGCTCTTCCAGCAGGTGCATATACCATGTCTGCCGATATCAACACAGGTAAAATGAAGTTGACCATCAAAGACGTTACCATTGGTATCATTGGTGATGCAGTTGGCGGTTGGGATAATGATACCAAAATGGTTTACAATTTCACCGACCATACCTGGAACATTACAAAAACAGTTACTGCCGGAGGAATTAAATTCCGCACCCACAATAGCTGGGCCGATGTAAATGTTGCATACAACCCTGCCGGACACGACTTGAACAATTTGTACCAAAATGATGGAAAAACTGACAGTCAAAACATTGACAATATTGATCCTGGCAAGTATAACATAAAACTGTACCTGGAAACTACTCCAATGAAGGTTGTTTTCACTCCAGTTCCATAAATCGTTTAAAATAATTTCTCATGAAAAGAAAATATATTTATAACATAATCGTAATCCTTTTTGCAGCTGTATTCTTTTCAGCCTGTACCAAGGAAATGTCTGACGTTCGGTTAGAATCGCGGGTTGCTACATCTCAAACGCAAGCTATAACTTCTAATTCGGCAACTGTAACCGGGTTTATCGTGGCAGAAGGAGCTGGCTTCAGCGAAAAGGGTGTTTGCTATGCAACAGCAACCGGACCAACAGTTTCAAACAGCAAAGTTGCATACTCCGGAACATCATCATCGGCGGCCTATACCGTTACCCTGACCGGATTAAATTACGCCACTAAATACTATGCCCGCGCCTATGCTACAATTATTGGTTCAGGCACTATTTACGGTGATGAATACACCTTTACAACTTTGCCGGTTGTACCTACCGTTACTGCAACTGCTTCAGCAACTGCTATTACCAGTTTCACCGCTACGAGTGGTGGTAACGTAACCAACAACGGAGGTGCCAGTATTACTGCCCGCGGTATCTGTTACAGCACCAAAACTGCTCCAAAGATTACTGACAGCAAGACCACCGATGGAACAACAACAGGTGTGTTTACCAGCTCGATGAAAGGTCTGAGTGCTAATACTACCTATTACGTTCGTGCTTACGCCACTAACAGTGCCGGAACAGCTTATGGTCCTGAAATTTCATTCAAAACTGCTGCACTGCCTGCTGCTATTTATGCACTGGGCGATGGAACTGCTGCCGGATGGGACAATACAAAGGCCATCAAAATCGACCAAACCTCTACCCCGGGAGTTTACGAAGCTGTATTGGATCTTACTGAAGCAAAGAGTCTCAAGTTCATTCAGGATCTTGGTGCATGGCAGCCACAATGGGGACAAGCCAAAGGCCAGTCTGCCGGAATTTTGGGAGCAAACCTCGGTGGAGGTGAAGATCCGGATGCAATTACTACACCTTCTCCTTCAGGAAAATACAAAGTAACTGTTGACCTGGGCGCAATGACTTACAAAGTTGTTGCCGCATATCCATCAGCATTGTATATGATTGGCGATGGAGTTGGCGACTGGAGCTGGGATAATACCGATCTCCCAATGATTCCGGTAAACAGTCATCCTAATTTATTCTGGAAAATAGTTTGGATGGACGGTACCGGTTCTTTTAAAATATTCCCACAAAAAGGTTGGGACAATGGAATTGGACAACCTGTAAAGGATTTGGCTACGCCAAGTAATCTATATGATTTTGGAACAGAAAACATTCCTGTTCCTTCTAATCCAGGATATTATATGGTAGTTTTGGATTATACGGCGAAAAAGATTTCTGTTTCCACACCCGCGGTTTACCTGATTGGTAACACTGTCGGCTCTTGGGAGACCGGCAACGCAGCAGGATTATTTACTGTTGACAATGCTAATTCTGTAGTAACTATTACAAAAACATTGGCTGCCGACGAATTAAGAATCTACGCATGGCATCCCTGGTTTACCGACTGGTGGCAATCAGAATTCATCATCCTGAACGGAAAAATTGCATTCCGCGGAAATGGTGGTGATCAGACTCGTGTTCCTGTTACTGCCGGATCTCATACTGTGAACCTGAATTTCAAAACCGGAGACGGATCAATTCAGTAACACATTCCATTATTGATTAATGCTAATCAATAATCATACCCTGTCTGACGTTCAAAAATCAGACAGGGTATTTTAATTCATTTCTTCATAACAAACAGATTCCTAAAATAACTTTCAAATGAGACGTATTCGTAATTACTGCTTCATCCTGTTTTTAATTGCAAGCCTGTCTCTTCATGCCCAAATCACTACAAACCCGGTAAGCCCGATTGATACCAAATCGGTTACCATAACTTTTGATTCATCAAAAGATTCGCGCTTGGGCTATTTTACAGGCGATTTGTACGCTCATACCGGTGTGTATATTGCCGGAAGCAGCGATTGGAAGCATGTGATCGGAAATTGGGGCGACAATACGAAACAGCCCAAACTCACCAACAAAGGAAATGGAATCTACGAACTGGCTATAACTCCGGATATAAACACATTTTACGCTGTGCCAACTTCGGAGCTGGTAACCTCAATGAATTTTGTGTTCCGCTCGGCCGATGGAACCAAGCAAACCAAGGACCTGTTCGTCACGGTTTATACCGAAGGTTTACATGTTACCATTGTTTCTCCTGAGCGCATCAATGTTTTCGAAAAATCGGAAAGCTTCCAGCTTAAAGTTTCCTCAACCGCACCGGCCGATCTGAAACTTTACCAGAATAATCAGGAAATTGGCGGACAAACCGCAACCACTACTTTTACCCAAAACCTAAGCCTGCCCAACGCCGGTAACTACTGGATAAAAGCCACAGCTACCCAAAACAGTACAATCAAAAAAGACTCGGTTTATGTTTGCATTCGCGAAACTACGACCAGCGAGCCACGTCCAACCGGAATTCAGGCCGGAATAAATTACACCGATAACCAATCGGCTACCCTGGCCATTTATGCTCCCGGGAAAACTCACATTTTTGTAGTTGGCGATTTCAACAGCTGGCTGCCCGACAACAATTTCCAGATGAAAAAAGATGGTGACTACTTCTGGACAAAAGTTGCCAATCTTGAACCTCAAAAAGAATACATCTTTCAATATCTCATCGACGGAAAACTGAAAGTAGCTGATCCTTACGCCGACAAGGTTTCTGATCCGGAAGACAAATATATTTCGTCGGCCATATACCCCAACCTGATTGCTTATCCTGAAGGAAAAGCCTCTGACAGGGCATCTGTTTTACAAACAGGTCAAACACCATACGCCTGGAAAACCACATCTTACAACATACCACAAACAAGCAAACTTTCAATTTATGAGCTGCTTATCCGCGATTTCACCACCGACCGGACCTACAAAGCAGTTCAGGCTAAACTCGATTACCTGAAAAAATTGGGGATAAATACCATCGAGCTGATGCCCTTCAGCGAGTTTGAAGGAAACAGTAGCTGGGGATATAACCCCAATTTTTACTTTGCTCCCGACAAAGCCTACGGAACCAAAAACGACCTGAAAGCCCTGATTGATGAATGCCACAAACAAGGATTCATTGTCATTCAGGATATTGTACTTAACCATTCGTACGGATCGTCTCCCATGGTAAAAATGTATTGGAACAGCACACTTAGCCGACCTTCGGCCGACAATCCGTGGTTTAACGAAACATCGCCGAATACAGCCTTCAGTTGGGGTTACGATTTTAATCACGAACGGCAATCGACCAAAGACTTTGTTGACCGGGTAACCAAATATTGGATGACCGAATACAAAGTTGACGGATTCCGCTTCGATTTTACCAAAGGCTTTACCAACACTCCCGGCGACGGCAGTGCTTACGATGCCTCACGAATCGCAATCCTGGAACGAATGGCCACTAAAATCTGGGAAGTGAATCCGCAAGCCATTGTTATTCTTGAACATTTTGCAGCCCTTGCCGAAGAACAGGAACTTGCTGCATTTGGAAACGGAATGCTGGTTTGGGGCAACGCCAACACAGCTTTCTCTGAAGCAGCAATGGGCTATAACGAATCCGGAAAATCAAATTTCAATTGGGCTTCGTATCAGCAGAGAGGTTTCTCGAAACCCGGACTGGTAGCTTACATGGAAAGTCATGACGAGGAACGGCAAATGTTTAAAACCGAAACCTACGGAAATTCGCTGGGAAGCTACAACACCAAAACGTTGAGCACGGCACTCGACCGAAGCAAGCTGGCCACAACCTTCTTTCTGTCGCTGGCTGGACCTAAAATGATTTGGCAATTTGGCGAACTGGGCTACGATATTTCAATCGAACAGAGCGGCAGACTCAGTGAGAAACCGGTTCTCTGGAATTATTTCGACGATACCCAACGGAAAAAACTCTTCGAAGTGTATTCGGCAATGCTTCAGCTGCGCTCACAATTTGATGTATTTACCTCCGGAAAAGAAACCCTTTCAGTAACTGGCGAACTCAAAAAAATACAGCTTACCCTGAACGATCACAACATCACTGTTCTGGGAAATTTCGGCCTCTCCGACCAGTCCATTATCCCCGAATTTCAGCACACAGGTACCTGGTTCGAGTTTTTTACCGAAAACGAAACGACTGTTTCAAATACAAGTTCTCCAATCCTGCTGAAAGCCGGAGAATTCAGGCTATACAGCGATAAGAAACTCCCTTCGTTCAACAGCCTGGTAACAACAGCTCCTGAAAAGCTGAGCAATGCGGATATCCGTATTTTTCCCAATCCGGCAACCGACAGGGTGCAAATTGAAAGTCAGGAAAACATACTGCAACTCGAACTCATTTCCATGAACGGACATATTATCCGGATTTTGCAACCCAATACGCCGAACTCACTACTTGAGCTCAACGGGCTTAACTACGGATTGTACTTCGTCAGGATAAAAACCAGAAATCAGACTGTCACCAAAAAGATTGTGAAATATTAATTGGTAAGAATGTACTTTTTCTGAATCCATCAGGCAAAATTCACGTAAATCAAATCGTTACATAAGTATTGAATTGTAAATTGCCGAAAGGAAATGCTTTGTACAATCATGGAAAGTAAAACTTTGATGAATTAATCAATCGTTTAATTTTTTAATTACCTTTAGCGTATTCACTTACTTTAAAGCCTGAAAATATGAAAGCCATATTCTTTATTTTGATTATGGTTATCATGACTGGAACTGTTAATGCAGTGCAGCCAGCAAGAAAACCATTTATTCACATCAAGGTTGATGGTACTCCAATAAAAACAGGTGAGATCCTTACCGTAAACAAGGGCCAGAAATTGAAACTGGAAGTTGAGCTGGAGGGTGGACGAAGAGACTTTTGCAAATTTCCGGACTCGTATGCCGATGTGGCAGGCACTGCGCAAATTCTCTCGCGCGGGCCAAATGGGCTGACTTATTCATTAAACGGAAAAACCGCTGAATGGAAATTAATTAAAGAAACGTTCGAATATACTTCTGATGATTTTATAAAAATTGCCGGCTCTGAAAATCAACCCACAGCCGAGCTTACTGTCTCGAACGAGAAATTCTCACAATCGTTTGTAAAAGCAACCGTTAAAGCCACCTGGCAATTTAATGATGGCGAAACAACCAGTCTCGAGGAAAACAATGCCGAAGCACAGGTGTATTTCAAAATTGCCGGCGCTTCCGATATATGGTTTGTAACCCAAAACATAAAAGCCAGCGGAATAAAGAATGAAGCCGTTCAGGAAAAACTGATTCTGTTGCAGGCGGCCTGCGACAGCGTGGAAAAAGACTTGTCCCGTCTGAATTTCGGTGCGACCCAACAGAATATACGAAATCTTCAGTTAGCTGGTAACAACCTCAAAGCGACGATTGATGAAGTAACCGCCCAAACTCCCAATTACCAGATAAAAATTGAATTTATTGGTTTACCTTCCGATCATGCCTATCGCGACATTAGTTTAATCTCGAATATAAAAACGGCATGGGCATCGTGCGAACCATTTGTTACAGACTTGAAACAGCAATTGAGTACATTGCCCGAACAACCTACGGATGAAAGCAAAATACAATTGGCTAAGTTGATTGAAAGTTATACTGACTGGGAATCGAAACTGCCCGAAAAAACATTTGACCATCTTTCGCAATACATTCCAAACATGCATGTTGACAGCCTTCGGATTTCGGAAAACTTAAAATCGATAAAGAAAGACAAAGACATCTCGAATTATACTGAGACATTGAATGACTTCAACGCCTTCATCAATCAGCGAACCCAAAAAGTGTCCGGCGAAAATCAAAGCCTCAACGCTATAAATACACGAATTCAGGCTGTGCGGCTGTTCGACGGAATGCTCCGGAGTTACTTTGCCTCAATTACCTGGGCCGAGTGGAAAAGTACACGGGAATAACAGAAATTAATCGGCTTTAAAAACCACTTCCCCACGCAAAACGGTTTCCAAAACTTTTGCCTTCAGAATATCTGATTCCTGACATTTCATTAAATCGGTATCAAGTACAACAAAGTCGGCCAGCTTTCCGGCTTCAATGCTCCCTTTTTCATTTTCTTCGAATCCGGCTTTGGCAGCCCAAATGGTAATCGACCGCAATGCCTGTTCGCGGGTCAGCGCATTTTCCATCTGAAATCCACCAGCTGGAATTCCCTCCGGATTCTTACGGCAAACAGAAGCATAAAAAGTTTTTAGCGGGCTGATATCTTCGATCGGGAAATCGGTTCCGTTCGGAATCCATCCGTTTTGAGCAAGTAATTGCTGATAGGCGTAGGCCGTTTTAATCCGTTCGTTTCCTAAGCGTTCGTCGGCCCAAAGCATATCAGATGTGGCATGCGTTGCCTGAACCGAAGGAACTACCGAATATTTTCCGAACAAGGCAATATCATCCGGGTGAATAACCTGAGCATGTTCAATTCGCCAGCGCCGATCGTTCTTGTCCTTCAGAAATTTTCCGTAGATATTCAGGATAAACCGGTTGGCGCCATCTCCAATACAGTGAACTGCAACCTGGAATCCTGCATCATAAGCCTTCCGACAAATGTCGTCGAAATACGATTCAGGATTCATAAGCAATCCGCGGGCTCCGGGTTGATCGGAATAATCGTCCAACAGGTAAGCTCCGCGCGATCCCAAGGCTCCATCGGCATACAATTTTATAGAACTTACCTGCAGCTGGTCGGTGCGGTACGGCCCCTTTTTCAAAAAGTAGTCCATATTTTCGTTGCTCGGATCCATCATCACATTCATCTGCATTTGCAGTTCACCTTTCTTCTGCAATGTATCGATGAGTAGGATTGTTTCCTTCGGAAGTCCGCAATCGGTAACCGAAGTCAGGCCAACCGAAAAACAGTTCTTTTCGGCTTCGAGCAAAGCCTTCGTTTTTAACTCGTCCGTTGGAGTTGGGATTAAATTAAAAACCAGCTGCATGGCATTGTCGATTAAAACACCTGTTGGCTGGCCATTTTCAAGCAGTATGTCACCGCCTTCAACCTGGGTTTTAGCGTCAATTCCGGCCAGCTTGAGAGCCTTGGCATTACACCAGGCTGCATGTCCGTCGATTCGGACCAGATAAACCGGAGTTTCGGGAAACAATTCGTTCAGTCGTTTATTATCTGGAAATGATTTTTCGGGCCATAAATTTTGGTCCCATCCACGGCCAAGAATCCAGCCTTCGCCAAGCTGCACCTTCCTTTCCTGAAGTTTTTGGTATATACTTTCAGGAGTTGACAATCCACCCAAATCGGCATATTGCATCAGGTCCATTCCATATCCGTAGAAATGGCAGTGGGCATCGTTAAATCCCGGGTAGATTGTTTTTCCTTTTAAATCCAGAACCTGATCGGAGGTATATTTTGATTCAATCTCTTTGCCCGAGCCGACGGCCACAAAGCGGCCATCTTTTACTGCAAAACTTTCGGCAACTGAAAACGAGTCGTCAACCGTATAAACAGTTGCATTGGAAACAATCAGATCAACTTTCATTTTTGGCGAATTACATGAGTTCAAACTGCTCATGGTAATCAATAGCAGTATCAGATTTCGGTTCATAGGTTTTGTTTATCTATTTGGGCCTAAGCGAAAGTAATGGATTAATGGCAAACAAAAAAGCGGCCACCCGAAGGAACAACCGCTTTTAACATTTTTAGAAATTGTTAGCCATACAACCCTAAATCCTTTTGAGTTTAAGGCCAAATAGCCTCGCAATCTGTTTCGAAACAGATTTTTTCATATTTTTGATTTGATTTACAGTTAATAAATTGGCGATATTTATTAATCATCCGGAGAAGAAATGGTTGCAACATATCTTCTCCTTTTTTATTTCATACCTCATTGTTATTGAGTAAACTTTAAGATTGTTTAAATACTATTGTTTCTTTAATATTCTGAAAATAAATATCTCGTCCCTTAAAGACAAAACAATGTATTTCAATTGATTTCTCACCCGCCGAATCCTTCACGGGACCAAAAACCAATTTTAAACAGTTTCTAAAATTGTGAGCTAAACTTAACTTTTTCCGGCGTCTTCTTTATCTCGTCCGAAATGATCCGGGGATCGAGCTTCACCTTTGCCTTCACCAGCTCGGGAATATTGTACGATTTCATGAACTCATCGTAAAACATCGGATCTTCCTGAGGAAGAATGAGTGGTTTCGAAAAACTACCTTTTTCATCGAAGTGCGAGAAATAGGGCCGCGTGTATAATCCATCAATGCGGCGACTGCTAAAAACAAGCCAGCGTCCGTTCGACGACCAAGTGTGGTAACTCTCGGTTTGATCGCTGTTTATTTCAGGTTTCGAAACCTCCCTGGTCTCCAGATTATAAAGATATAAATCGCTTTCAGGATGCCAGATGCTAAAGTTTCCGTAGTTCGACATGCAGAACATCACATACTTCCCATCAGGAGAAACCCGTGGAAATGATATGCTTTTACCCTGTTCGGCGGCCTTGTAAACCGTATCAACTGCACCAAAGCTGTTGTTTTCAGGGTTAAAAGAAATCCGAAGCAAGTCGTATTTTATGTTGGTGTATTCGCGTGGCGAAACACTTTTTGCACTGCAAAAGTAAAGTGATTTCCCGTCGGGCGACCATGTTGGAAACGTTTCCAAACGCCCCTTCGATGCGATGGCCGGGACAGCCGTAATTGTCCGTGCCTTAACATCGCATACAATTACATCTGACAAGGTATCGAGCACTTCTATCTTTTTATCCGGAATGGCATGAAATGTTTGAACAATCCGGTTTGTCGAGAAAGCAACATGTTTTCCGTCGGGGTGCCACGACGGATAAACCCCGGGACCTATCGTACTGTCGGTTTTGGTATCCAGCTTTTCCAGTTTTCCATTCATATATAAATAAGTACCGGCATTGTCGGCCCGCATATGAAATAGCATGATATCGTTATTGTTTTTGCTGAAAGAGTGACAGTTCATGCAGTTTCCGCCGCTCATAGTATTTTCCATGATTGGTGTTTCGTCGAACGTACTGATATTCCGCTGGTAGATTCCCATTTTGTTCCAGGTTTCGAAACCGGGATCAATCAGGCGATACACCAGATAATTATCAATCGAATCGTTCGACACTTTATTGGTAATGGTATTGTACTGAATCCAGCTGCCCGATTTCTTTAGAAAAACATCGATGGTAAAATCCTGCCCTTTCGCCTCTTTCAGAAGCTTCTCCCATTTTCCTTCTGAAACAGAAATTACCCCGTCGCCCGAGCTGACCCGAAACAATTCCTTTCCGTTCGATTTATACACGGCGATATATTTATCAGCCGTCTCTTTTACCATGAAATTGAGTGGTGCAATGTTGCAGGGAATCGTAATTCCGGCATAATCGGGTGTAATTGCCAGGTTTTGATCGGCCTTCCGGCTTCCTGAAATATTCTCGGAACACGAACCCAGAACAATACCAGCAATTAAGGCAAAAAAACAACCCGTTTTTTTTAACGATGAAAAGCTATAATGACTCATAATTAAAATTCTTTTAATCAACGAAATGCAAATAATACCAACTCGTTTTACCAAATTGCTTATATAATTCGCGCTTTGCCAGATCGCGGTTTCCGCCACATCTTGAAATAGAAGCAATGTATTCGTTTTTACGCTGAATGGTTTCCGGTCTGATTGAAAAGCCTTCGGGCACAAGATCTTTTTTAAAGAAGGTCATGCAAAACAACAAAGCTTCTTCGTAGTTAACCGGAATCTGGCGGTATCCCAGTTCTTTCAGCCTGTAAATATTATCGGCAAATCCCTTTATGTCTTTATTCAGGAGGAATGCGGCCATCTGATATTCGAAAGCCATTTTATTGTGCGGATGTTCGCGCAACAACTCGTTTACACCCAGGCTGTAGCTAATAAAATCCTGTTTCACAAGGTATTTACGCTTTTCTGCAAGTTCCGGATTTTGATTTACCCGGGAAGTATCTGAAACATACACTTTATATTCCTTCGCCCAATCTTTATAAAACATAGTCTGATCGAGAATATTCAGGTATTTGGAAGCAATCTGATAATGGCCATTAATCAGGCTGGTCAACACCAATCTTTTCAGCGACCGGGGATTTAAGCCCTTGGCCACCATCGATTCGAATGCCCAGCGGTAAGCTTCATTTATATAATTAAGGTGATAAAATACCTCGCCTCCAAAAAATGGCGTAACCTCGTCGCGCTTCCATTCCAGCTGCAACCCCAATGCTCCGTGTTGCGGATATTCGAACATTCGGTCGGCCATTTGTCCGGTTTTGAACAATGCCAGATTGGTATAATAAACTACCAGCTGATTCGCTCCCGGGTATGTTTTCGATAATCCGATCACCTTGTTCCAGTCGCCGGTTTGCACATAATGGTCCATCCCTAAAAAAGTTTCAATTTTAGGATCGTAAGCCTTTGTTTTTATCAGCACACAACCCGCAATAATTATGGCGCTTCCGGCAATTATCGTCTTATAGCTCCATGTAAAATCCAGTTCTTCCTTTTTCATAATTTGCCTGTAACCTGAAAAGGCTATAATGATTAAAGGAAAATAAATCAGCAGGGCACCAAACAAGGGCGCACGCAATACACCCCAAAACGGAAACGGATAAAACCAGGCGTCATGAAAAGTTTCAAGGTAAAAGAATTTCCAGGCCAGAAACGGAAAACCTAACGAAACAACTACGGGTACTGAAATATTAATCCATTTGACTTCTGATTTGAAATAAACCAATTCAAGTAGTACCGCCAATATTGCAGCCAGCAAGGCAAAACCACCAGAGAGAAGATATAATACAACTAACCCAAGCCCGCCGGCAATATACCGCACCGAACTGTTCTTAAGAAGCATATATCCGTAAGTAAATGAAAGGACAAGAATAACCCCGATAGTAAGTCCAACCTTATACAAATGGTCACTGTGTAATGCGGCAATAAGCAGAACGGGAATAAAGTTTGAAATCAAAGCACTGATGCCAAGTTTTTTAAAGATCAGCCATGAAAAAGAGAACACCAATACAGCCAGCCCGGTAATGATAAATGCTCCTGTTGACGGCGAAACAAAGAACTGACTCAGAAACTCGCCCGGATAAAAGATTAATTCTCCGGGTTTTGAAAGGAACGACTTAAAATAGTCGCCGGAGAAACGGAAAAGCTGGGTTTGTTCGAGATAGAATAAATGAAATTTATTGAATACAAAGAAGTAGGTATAGAAAACCAAAAACAAAACACCAATGACAATCCATTTGAAGTGTGATGTGATTTTGGGAGTTACAAAACGTGACATCAGATTAGTTATAAGTTAGTTATCGTTTTCGAGGTTGATTATAAATCAAAGTGCGTAAATGTAGAATAAACTTTTAATCGATGTTCAACAGATAATAAGTTTCTTCATAGGCTGAAGATATATAGCTGTTCTCAAGGCTGGAAGGACTCTTTACAATAGAATTGATGCATATAGTATTTATAACAGTTTTCCCGATTTAGAACTTTCTGCTTTCTTAATTCAGAAAATCTAAAAGTCCATTTCTACTTTTCAAAGGTTACTCATCGGAGAAAAAGCCACAAATCATCCGGATTTCGCATTATGGAAAGATATCGTTTATTTTTATCACTAAAAAAAAACGATATAAATATCCTATAACAAACGTTTGCAATGATTTTATTTGCTTACTTTAGCACATAAATATTTAAGCGTGATTTTGACATTAATTTTTATTTAATCCAGTCCGGGATTTATGTGGGAGATTCAGTTTAGATTTTTCTAAACTCAGATGCGACGGGATTATGAATATTTTTTTGGCAATATAGATTGCGATATTATATTTCTAACTAACATTTAACTAAATCTTTAAAAATGAAAAAAGCTCACACTAATTTTGGGCTAAGTGGCCTACGTGTGGATTTTCGAAAGGTAATACCTACCTTGAAAATCTGTTTTTTTGTAATTTTAGGAGTGATTGTGAATGCTTCGATGGCTTCGGGAGCCTCACCTTCTTCCGAAAGGTCTGAAACGGTAGCTTCTCAACAGCAAATTAAGGTTACCGGAAAAATCACTGATTCTACTACAGGCGAAAGCCTTCCCGGAGTAAACATCGTTGTTAAAGGCACGATGGCCGGAACTCTGACCGACATTGACGGTGTTTATACGATCAATGTTCCTGGTAAAAATGCTACCCTGGTTTATTCATTTGTTGGATACAACACTATGGAAGTTGCTGTTGAAAACAAAACAAAAATCGACGTTGCACTTAAAGTTAATACAACCGAGTTGGATGAGCTTGTTGTTGTAGGTTACGGTGTTCAGAAACGTACCAACGTAGTTGGTGCTGTTGCTTCGGTTAGTGGAGAGAAACTCCAGAATATCCCGGCAATGAACGTTTCCAATGCGATTTCTGGTATGATCCCCGGAACAACAGTTATTCAGACAACTGGTGAACCAGGACAGGGAGCCCCACGTATCCAGGTTCGCGGTAGAACATCAATGAACTCGGATAATAGCCGTATGTCGAATGACTCCAGATACGTCCCTCAACCATTGGTTGTTATCGATGGAGTTCCCGGACGTTCGATGGACGAAATTGACCCTAATGACGTAGAAAGCCTTTCTGTTTTGAAAGATGCTTCAGCTGCTATTTACGGTGCTTCGGCTGCTAACGGTGTTATCCTTATTAAAACCAAATCGGGTAAAGATGGAAAACCACGTTTGAACTACCAGTTCTACGAAGGTATGATGACTCCAACTTTGACTCCGGATGTTACCAATGCTGCTGATTATGCCACTATGCTTTCTGAATATCAGATTGCTCAGGGTAAAGCACGCAGATACACTGACAAAGACATTGAACTTTTCAGAAACGGAAAAGACCCATGGGAACATCCAAATACCGACTGGTATGGCGACTTGGTTAAAAAATGGACTACTACAACCAGACACAACATTACTCTTGATGGTGGTGCAAACGGTATGAAATACTACGTTTCGTTTGGTTTGAAATCAGACGATGCCATGTATAAAGCATCTTCAACACGTTACAAACAATACAACGTAAGAACTAAACTTGATATGCCTGTTAATTCATGGTTGAAAACAGGTGTTGAAGTGGCTGGTTTCTTAACCGACCGCATTTATCCATACAAGAGTGCTGATGCTATCGTTGGTCAATCAACTCGTTTGGTTCCTACCAACTGGTCATTCTGGCCAACAAGCGAAGGCCGCTTTCCCGGACCAGACATTGAGTATGGTGATAACCCAGTTGAAACTTCAACATTAAGTGCTGGTAAAAACGACCAGAAAACTTACCGTGTGTTAAGCACATTCAATGCAACCATCGAAGTACCATTCGTTAAGGGATTATCTTTTACCGGAAGCTACAACTACGACCTTACCAACTATTATAATAAACGCTTCTATAAACCATGGGTATTGTATTATCCAAACTGGAGCCAGGCCACAAGAGGTGCTGACGGTTTTATTACTTCAATGCCTTTAACTCCAACTTTAAGAGGTCTTTCTTCTCCTGAAAACTCTGAAAGATACGATCGTACCATCAACCAGACTATCATGTTTAATGCCAATTACATAAAAAAATTTGGCGATCATAACATCTCATTGTTTGCTGGTTTCGAACAATACACAAGCGATTGGAATTATTTTGAAGGCTACCGCAAATATTATATTTCTGACGTAATCCAGACTATGGATGCCGGTAACTCGAAAGATCAGAATATCTATGGATCGGCAACTGTTTATGCCCGTAAATCATACATCGGCCGTGCCACTTATGACTTCAAAGGAAAATATCTTGCTGAATTAGTATTCCGTGCTGACGGTTCTTTGAAATTCCCTTCATCTGACCGTTGGGGATATTTCCCAGCATTATTACTTGGATGGCGTGCTTCTGAAGAAGATTTCTGGAAGAGCAACCTTTCATTCGTTAACTACTTCAAGCTTAGAGGTTCTATCGGTATGATGGGTATGGACCCAGGAAACCCATTCCAGTTCATGGATAAATATGGTATCGGTACAGGTATGACATTCGGAACAGGTGGTGCTATCGGAACAGTTGTTGGTCCTCCAACAGTAGCTAATCCAAATATTACCTGGGAAACACAAACCACTTATAACCTTGGTTTCGATTCGAAATTTGCCAACGACTTATTCTCTTTAAACGCTGAAGTATTCTATCAGAGACGTGAAGACATTCTTGTTACCAAAGACGCTTCTGTACCTAACTACTCTGGTTTATCATTACCACAGGAAAACCTTGGTATTGTTGACAACCGCGGATTTGAACTCGAAGCTGGTTATCACAAAGCACTGAATAAAGATTTACGTATCGATGCTACTGCCAACTTTAGCTATAACCACAATGAGATTGTTGAAATGGACGAACCTGTAAGGGCAAAACCATGGCAACAACTTACTGGCCATTCATATGGTGCCTGGTTGATGTACGATGCAATTGGTATCTTTAAAGATCAGGCTCAGGCCGATGCTTTACCTCACGTAACAGGAGCCAAAGCTGGTGATGTTATTTTCAGAGACGTATCTGGTGACGGTAAAATTGATGGTGACGACCGTATTTTATTCGACAAAGTTGATGCTCCTGAAACCTTCTACGGTGCTACAGTTAATGTTGCCTACAAAGCATTTACATTATCAGTACAAATCCAGGGACAGGGTAAATTCCTGAAAAACAGCCAGTATGACAACCGTCGTGGTGAAGCAGGTAACTATTACCAATGGCAGTTCGACAACCGTTGGACTCCAACCAACACAGTTACAAATATCGCCCGCGCTTATAACCGCGACGACTTGTATTGGTCACCAGACGTTCGTATGAGCGACTATTGGTTAGAAAATACAGCTTATTGCCGTTTGAAAAACGTTGTTTTGAACTATGTAATTCCTCAGAAATACTACTCAAAAATTGGTTTGGCCAGAGCAAGTGTTTATGTATCTGGAAACAACCTTGGCTTGATCTACAGCGCTACTCGTAAATGGGATCCGGAAACCAACAACCCGGGCGTTTATCCTACTATGAAAACATTTGCCATTGGCGCCAACATTACTTTCTAATCCAAAATTTAACTTATAAACAGTTAGAAAATGAAAAAGATACTTATAAATATATCGGTAATAGGACTACTTCTTGTTGCTGGATCATCTTGTACAGACGTACTGGACAAGAAAGCTGTTGATACGTTCAACGAACAACTCGTTTTTTCTGATATCAACGTTGTGAATGCATACCTGGGCAAATGTTACGACCGTATGGGTGGTAATACTGATAATGGAATATTGGGAATGCGCGAAGACATATTAACTGATATGACTGACCAGACCCTTTGCATCCACCGTCCATCAAACTTTGTAATGCTTAAAGGAACTATGTCTCCTGACAACTTAGGCCATTTTGTTAATGACGGTTTAGGCGGCTACTTACGCTGGAATAACCTTTACAGCAACATCCAGATGGTAAATCGTATTCTCGCAAATATCGATGCCGTTCCGGTTTCAACTTCAACTGATGAAGCGTTGAAAAAACAAATGAAGGGTGAAGCCTATTTTATCAGGGCTTACGATTATGGAACCCTTTTGCAGGTTTATGGTGGAGCTGTACTTAAAGATGGTGCTTATGCCTTAAATGATGATTTCACTACTCAAAAAAGAGCAACAATCAAAGAAACACTTGATTTTATCCTGAAAGACGTACAAAGCAGTATCGACAATCTGCCTGCTACAGTTGAACAAGGACGTGCAAACCGCGCTGCTGCTGCTGCTTTGAAATCGAGAGTTCTCCTTTTCTGTGCCAGCAAATTAACCAACGGTGGCTGGACAGAACAAGCATCTAATACTTTGATTAATTTCCCTGCCGGTAGCCAGACCGCTTTGTTAACACAAGCCCGCGACGCTGCAAAAGATATTATGGATGGAAAATACGGAACATTCGCTTTAGTTGGAACAACCAGCGAACCTCCATCTCCATTATCTGCTGCCGACGTACAGAAATATGCTGATAACTATTTCGGTATTTTCAACCAAAAAGGCGCATGGAACAGCGAAACAATCTGGGGTATTCAGTTCCCGCTCTCAGGAGGTAATGTAAACAACATGAACATTTGGTCTGGTCCTAACGGTTATCACAACTGGGGGAACAACGACCCAACCGAAGCTTCGGTAAGAAGATTTGAAATGGCTGACGGATCAAAATTCCAATGGGACAAATACACTCCTGGAGACATGGATCTTCGTACTGCAACTGCTGCCGAATTGGCTGCTGATCCAAACCGTAACCCATACAACGGTCGCGAACCACGTTTCTACGCCTGTGTACTTTATGATGGAGCTCCTTGGCAGACCAGACCTTCAGATGCTGCAGGTTTGGAACCTGAAAACAAAGTTCAGACTGGTTACTACTTCCACAATGTTGGTGATAAAGATCCTTGGAAAAGTGGTATCGACACCCGTCAGGGCTTGATCGAATCATGGAATGGTCAAAAAACTGGTTATAACCTCAAAAAGTTATTAGATCCTGCAACTGCTGGTCAATATTACCGCAACACCAATACATGGGTTGAATTCCGTTATGCTGAAATTCTGATGAACTATGCTGAAGCTTGTATCGAACTGGGTGGTGCCGACCTGCAAAAAGGTATTGATGCCATGAATATGGTAAGAAACCGCGCCGGATTACCTGACCGCGTAACTACCGACCAGGCTACTGCCCGTAAATATGTACGTGACGAAAGAAATGTTGAATTCTTTGCTGAAGGACACCGCTTCTATGATATTCGTCGTTGGATGATTATGGAAGAAGTTATCGAACCTATCTACAGCATGAGAGTTGAACATTACGATGATGGATTCACTAAATGGATCTACAACAAAGCTGATAAAGCTGACGACCGTATGTTTACTGACAAGAAATTCTACTGGGTTCCACTGTCACGCGACGAAATGAACAAAGCGCCGCAATTGCAACAAAACCCTGGTTATAATTAAAATATTTAACCAAACGAAAAGCCGGACTATTAAGTCCGGCTTTTTTATTTTGTAATGGTTATCTTTTACTTCACCTGAATGGTTTTCACATTTACAAATTCGCGAATGCCAATGGCCGATAATTCGCGGCCATAACCACTTTCCTTGATTCCACCAAATGGTAAACGCGGGTCTGATTTCACAAAATCATTTACAAAAACACAGCCAGCCTCGAGACCTCTTTCAGCCAATAATTTACCTTTTTCAATGTCCGAAGTAAATATTCCGGCTCCCAAACCAAACACGGTATCGTTGGCAATCCGAATGGCTTCTTCTTCGGTTTTAACCCTAAACAAAACAGCTACCGGACCAAACATTTCTTCATGATAAGCTGGCATTCCGGGAACTACATTTTCCAAAACCGTAGGCGGATAAAAAGGGGCATTACCTTCGGGAATATATCCACCGAGCAAAACAGTAGCACCCATTTCCCGGCTTTTCTCCACTTGTTGATGAAGTTCGTCGCGCAAATCCGTTCGGGCCAACGGACCAATTGAAGTTTCCGGATCGAGCGGGTCGCCATACTTTGCAGCAGCCATCAGACGCACAAATTCGTCACGAAACTGGTCGTAAACCGATTCAACCGCAATAAACCGCTTGGCGCCAATACAACTTTGGCCTGCATTAATTAGCCGGCTTGATACGCATAAACGAGCAGCCGTTTTTACATCAGCATCATCGAGAATAATATACGGATCGCTTCCGCCCAGTTCGAGGACCGATTTTTTCAAAGCCTCACCGGCAGCCGAAGCAACCGATCTTCCGGCCGGCGTACTTCCCGTAAGGGTTACAGCTTTAATTTTGGGATTCTGAATCACCCGTTTTATTTCTTTTGAGCTTACCACAATACTCCGGAAAACATTTTCAGGAAATCCCGATTCCATGACCAGTCGCCCGATAGCCAAAGCACAACCAGTTACATTTGACGAATGCTTCAAAATGCCTGTATTTCCTGCCATAAGCGCCGGAGCCAGAAATCGGAAAACCTGCCAGAACGGGAAATTCCAGGGCATCACAGCCAGAATTGTTCCGAGAGGCTGATACGAAATGTACGATTCGGAAGCTTCTGTTTTTATGGGTTCATTCTTCAGGAACGATTCGGCATTTTCGGCATAAAATCCACAAACGAAAGCACATTTCTCGATTTCGCCAATCGCCTCCCGTTTCACCTTACCCATTTCCGAAACAATCAGGTTGGCCAACTCTTCCTTCTGTTCAAGCAATTTGGCCTGAAGGTTCTTCATGCAAACCGAACGTTGTTCAAATCCGGTCAGCTTCCACGATTGAAAAGCCCGATCTGTTTTCAGAATAATATCATCAACTTCGGCCAGAGTATAATCTTTATACTCGCCAACAACTTTTCCGGTATATGGATTTATCGATTGCATAGCTTCTGTTTTTACTATCAAAAATAACACTAATACCAGAGAGATTCGCTGAACATTGAAGCAAAAAAAATCCTCCGGAGATTTACCACTTCCGGAGGATCTGAAGCTTCTATGTTTGGTAAATCTTTACTTTTTCACGCAATACAGGTTTTTAACTCCCCTGAAAATATAAGCATCGTCGGTAATGGCTACTGAAGCCCAGAATTTATCGTCGAGCTTGTTTTGCGCAAGTACTTTAAATTCCTTTCCGGCCTGAATAACCTGGGTGATCCCTTTTTCGTCGAAGAAGTAAATTTTGTCGCTGTTAGCCCACGGTGTTGACCAGCAAGCCCCAACATTAGGTACTTTCTCTTTGTAAACCGTAGTTCCGGTTGCTGCGTCGAGGCAGTAGATTTCCCCACCTCGCGAACTCAGCAAATAAATCAAGCCGTTCAGTAACAGCGGTGATGGATTAGCCATTCCGGTTTCTTTCAGACTCCATTCAACTCCTTTACTAACCTGCGAACCTTCAGCAGGAGTGATATCACCTTTCGATCCGGCTTTTACCGAATACAACATTCCCGGTTTGTTCGGCCCACCGGCTTTCCCCACATAAATATGGCCTTCGTCGTAAACCGAAGATGGCACCGTCATCCCGTCGCCCATATTCAATTCCCAGATAAGCGCCCCGGTTGCAGGATTATACGAACGGGCCCATTTACCAATGGTTACCAACTCAGTACCTGAATTGTTTTTCCAGATTACCGGAGTACTGTAATTGGTTTTTTCGTCGCGGGTAACTTTCCACTTTTCGTTGCCAGTAGCAGCATCGAGCGCTACCATGAACGAATTTTCCTCATTGTCAACCTGAACGTACAAAATATCTTTATAAACCACTGGCGATGATCCGGTTCCCCATCCATTCAAAGTTTTATAGGCACCTAAATCCTTTTGCCAGAGCAGTTTTCCATTCAAATCGTAACAGTAAAGGCCTGTCATCCCGAAATAGGCATACACTCTTTTACCGTCGGTTACGGGAGTTTCGCAGGCATAATTGCTCTGGTCGTGTTTTTTGATCCGCGGTGCACCATTAATTGCAAGCTGTTTCCAAAGCTCTTTGCCCGATTTTAAATCGAAACAGGTGATTTCCCAGCGGTAAACTTCTTCTTTATAACGGGTATCCTCAACCTGTGGCGGAGGCGGTCCTTGTGGTTGGCCCTGCTGAGCTCCTGGAGCCGGTGGTGGTGTAGTAGCAGACTTTTCTTCTGGTTTTGCTTCAGGAGCGGCTTTCTCCAGAAATGCAGAGGTAACGAAAATCCTGTCGCCCAAAACAATGGGTGACGACCATCCGGCACCACTCAAATCGGTTTTCCAAACAACATTCAGATTATCATTCCATTCTGTTGGCAGGTTCGCATTCGACACTACCATGTTATTTTCCGGACCTCTGAATTGTGGCCAGCTAAGTGGTGATGGTTTAAAGGAATAAGCCAAAAGGGAGCCGCAAACAAGAAGTATTCCCGAATAAAGTTTCAAATTCCGGTTCATAGAGTTAGATTTTAGTTTTAATCAAATTTAAGTGATTAAATGATTGATTCCCTTTTTGTTTCAAAACATTAACAAAAATCTTTACCACACATTCATCCTGCTGACATACTGTTGTCACTTGTGCCCCGTTACTTTGCTCCACATAAAACAATTAAACAATTTTCAGATTCAGTTTAAATCACTATCTTACTTAAAGAAAACACATTAGCTATGGAAAAGAAAACAGTACGACAAACAAATGTTCTTTGCATCAGTCTCGACACAACGTTAAAGTCGATGATGAATGATACCGGAAACCTGCCCAATGAACTGGTTGAAAAGGCACTTGAACTAAACCTCGAAATTGCCGGGCCTCAAATTTGGGTTTACGACGCAACCGACGGAAGCCCGGCTACGCCCTTCGAATTAACCATTGCCCTTCCCGTAAATAAACCGAATGGGGACGCCGGAAAATTCAGGTTTGCCGAATTTCCTGAATTTAACTGCATCAGCGAAATCCACAAAGGGCCCTGGGCCAAACTGGGCGAAACCTACCAGAAACTGATGCCTTCTATTTTGCAGCCAGGCCAATCCTGCAGGGTTATTTGCCGTGAAGTTTATCACATCTGCGATTTTGAAAATCAGGAAAATTGCGTAACCGAAATTCAAGTTGAAGTAAAATGAATTCAGAAATCAAAAACGATTCTCAACTAATTGCCTACTGTGGATTGTATTGCGGAGCTTGCGGAAAATACCTGAAAGGAAAGTGCCCAAGCTGCAAGCAAATTCAGGGGAAACACTGGTGCAACATTCGCACCTGCAACATCGACCAACAGTTCAGTTCGTGTGTCGATTGTTCGCTCGAAACACCCAATGCCTGCCGGAAATTCAAC
The DNA here is from genome assembly GCA_963678915.1 of Prolixibacteraceae bacterium. Lineage (GTDB taxonomy): Bacteria > Bacteroidota > Bacteroidia > Bacteroidales > Prolixibacteraceae > Aquipluma. The sequence continues at coordinate 2,621,013 of OY787458.1, read as the reverse complement.
AACCCGATCTCGAAAATTTTTGCCTTAATTTTTCGGTTCGAACCGCGAAAAATGCATCCTGACTATCCGCGAAAACGGCGCTGTCTGGTACGCCGCACACATGGCCGAAACCGGTCAGCAGTCGCTGAAAAACAAGTAAAAAAGATAAAGTAAAAAGGCAAAAGTTTCGCGACTTCCTCCTTTTTACTTTTTACTTTTGCCTTTATACTTGTCTCCATGAACCACATCGAACGATTAAACGCCACCCTTATTCAGCTTCAGAGCAAACGAATTGTGAAAGCCTCGGAAATTGCCGAACGTTTCGGCATTAGTTTGAGGACGGTTTACCGCGACATTCGGGCGCTGGAAGCGTCGGGCGTTCCCATCGGGGCCGAAGCTGGTGTGGGTTATTTCCTGATGGAAAATTACAAACTGCCTCCCGTCATGTTTACTAAGGAAGAAGCCTCTGCCCTGCTTTTCGGTGAGAAGCTGGTCGAAAAACTGTCGGACGATCGAATGAAAACTGACTTTTGCTCGGCACTGACCAAAATTAAAGCCATCCTGAACCCGGAGGAAAAAGACCGGCTCGAAAAGCTGAATGGGCAAATTTCGGTACTTCATTACACTTCATCATGCGGAAGTTTTAACAGGCTTTTTCTGAGCGAAATTCAGCAGGCACTCGTAACGAAATCGGTGCTGGAAATCGATTACCAGGCTGGATATGGCGCTCCGGCAACCAAACGCGCGGTTGAACCGATCGGGCTTTGCAACTACAGCCGCCGCTGGCATTTGTTTGCCTGGTGCCGGTTACGCAGCGAATATCGTGATTTCAGGCTCGACCGCATCCAAAACCTGAAGATATTAGCTGAAAATTATAAAGGGAAACAGCACATTTCGATGGACGAATTTATTCGCCGAATGAATGTGATCAGCGATAAAGCCAACATTTCGCTGACCATAAAAACCGAAAGGATAAAACTGATTGAGGAATCGAAATACTGGTATGGTTTTACGGAGGAAGAGCGAATTGACGATCAAACAAACCGGCTTCGGTTTGCCAATAAAGAGCTCCGCGGATTTGCCATGTGGCTCATCAGTTCTGGTTCGTATGCCAAAGTTGAAGAGCCTGCTGAACTCAGACTAATTCTGGATCAATACGTTTCAGGATTGATTGAAAACTACCAATAAAAAGGGGAAACAACAGATAATCTGAAGCTTCCCCCTGAAAAAAAATGGTTATAAAATGCGACTAAACTATTTCAGGCATTAAATATGGCGCACGATAGTCGCGCGACAACATGGCGTTGGCATCGTCGATATCGCTACCTATAAATCGCTCGGCAATCGGGTCAAATTCGAGCTGTTTGCCCAGGCGGTACGAAATATTTCCAAGGTGAGCCAGCGATGAAGACAAAGCTCCGGTTTGTACCGGACCATTCTGAATACTCATGTCGCGTGCACGAATGGCATCGAACCAGTTCTGGAAATGCAAATCGAGTTCGCCTTTTTCAGAGCGGCTTGGGCCTTTCTCGCGTTTTTCGCCCAGGTAAGTTTCGTAGGTATCGTAGCCCTTCACCACCAGGTAACCTTTGTCTCCGTAGAAGATATTGCCAACTCCGGCGCCATCTTCGAGGTTGGTACACCAGTTGCGAACTTCGAATTGGATGATTTTCTTTTCTTTTGGATAATGATAAATCGAAGTCTGGATTTCAGGAACTTCCTTGCAGTCGTCCCACAGGAATTTGCCGCCCATCGAAGTGATGCGCTCAGGCAACGAATTTACGCCCAACCCCCACATACAAAGGTCGGTTTCGTGAATTCCCTGGTTGCCCACATCGCCATTACCGTAATTCCAGTGCCAGTGCCAGTTGTAGTGAACCAGGTTTTTGGTAAACGGACGCATTGGAGCTGGTCCGCACCACAAATCATAATTCACGCCAGCCGGAATCTGCGAAATGCCTTTGTTGCCAATATCTGGCCTCCAGCGATAAACCAGCCCGCGCGACATGTAAACACGGCCAATCAAGCCTTCTTCAAGGTGTTTTACTGCCTCACGAATTGCAACCGAGCTGCGTAACTGAACTCCGTGCTGCACAATGCGGTTGTATTTATAAGCGGCTTCAATAATTTTTCTTCCTTCCGAAATGTTGTGGGTTGCAGGTTTTTCAACATATACATCTTTTCCGGCCTGACAAGCCCAAACCGTTTGAAGCGCGTGCCAATGGTTGGGGGTCGCCAATGTCACAGCATCAATGGTTTTGTCTTCATATACTTTGCGGAAATCCTGCTCGATGGCAATTTTTCGGCCATATTTTTTTTCGAATTCGGCTGCCCGTTCCTGAAGGATATTCAGATCCGGATCGCTCAGGCAAACCAGTTCGACATTGGCTTTTTCGGCCAATCCCATAATGACTTCAATATGCGTTTTACCGCGTCCATTAATACCAAGTACGGCAACCCGAAGGCGATCGTTTGCACCTTTGGCGGTTGGCGGAATAATGGTTGGTTTCTTTACCGGATCTTTAGCAAATGCAGCTGGGGTAACCGCTGCAACAACAGCTCCGGAAGCCGCTGTTTTCAGGAAATTCCTTCTTGAATTATTTTCCATTAGTTAATTCGTTTATGTTAGTTATTTAAAGTTTTTTGAAAGATCATTCAGCGTGGCATCGCTCAGGTCGCCGCCGATAACGACTTTGTGTTTAAAGGTAATGGTTTCACCGGGTTTCAGCACGATTTTAACTTCAGCGGCATTTTTATCGAAAACGCGTCCGCCAAGGTTGTTGGTGGCAAACAAGCCGTATCCGCGGGCATGCGACCAGGCTGGATAATTAGGATTGGCTTTATTGTCGAGAATGGCAATGGTGATTGCTTCGCCATCTTTCACGCCACGAAGTGCGACCCACGGGCTGCGTTTGCTCCATACATCTCCGCCTTTTACGCCTTCGGCATTGCGGTAAACCCCATTCACACCATCGTTATTCATTACCGCAACTTTGGTTTCAATACCGTTTGCATCCAGAAATACTTCAGGTTTTGTGGCTGGTTCTTCAAAAGTACGGTCAAGACGCAGACCAATCAAACCTTCCTTGTTTTCCTCGAAAGTTACTTGCTGTTTGGCGGTTAATTTAGTAATCCGGGTAATCGAACGGGTAGCTCCATCACCTTCAAAAATATAGGTCGCTTCCTCGTTTAAAAGAACATTGTCTTTCACGTCAACCCAGTCGGCATTGGTTACCAGCGTACCTTTTGCTGCATTTTCGCTTACAATTTTCCGGAATTTGATGGTTCCGTATTTGGGTTTATCTTCAGGTTTAATAGCAAACGAATTGTTCCAGAAATCGAGCCCGTTTACACTGCCAAAGTTGAACCACAGCCCTACATGATGCGGATGGTCGGTGCGCTCGAAAGGCCGCGGGTTAAGCGGATATCCGCGGGTAATAAATTTTCCGGAGGCAGTCATAATCGGGTACAGCGACTGCTTTTCCATGTTGTCGGGATAAATGTAGGCAGTGAAAAGTTTTCCGCTGAGGTAAACTTCTACCTTTTTACCCGCGTCGTCATTCTTAAATGAAACCTTTTCTTTTTTCGATGCTTGAGTAACAGTAACAGCCAAAACAAGAGCAAAGGCTGTAATCCAAAATGTCTTCATCAGTTTAATGTTTACGGTTTTTTGATATTTCGACTCAATGTAATGATGGATTTCTAAAATTATAAAAATTTTAAAGTTTATTGCGTAATATTGGCGTAAAGAATTTTAATAACGGTACTCATTCAGAACGATTTAATGACCGATCACCGGAAAATATCACAAACGCTGGAGAAGTTGCTGAATAGCAAAACTTTCTCGAAACCGGGAGTGTACAAAGACCTGCTGAATTACCTCGTAAATTGCTCGCTAAAGGGTGAAACACCCAAGGAACAGCAAATAGCGCTTGATGTTTTCGGGAAAAAAGCCGATCTGGATAAGGAACTAAACGTTCGGGTTTACATTCTGAATCTGCGGAACAAACTGAAAGAGTATTACCAAAACGAAGGAAAGGACGACACCGTAATCCTCGAAATCCCAAAGGGAAAATACCAGGTCGAATTCAAATTTCTGACCTATAAATCGTTCAGGAGATCACTCGAAAAGTACAGTCTGGCACTTTTCATTTCAGGATTTCTGCTGATTGTTTTCTCCGTTGTTTTACTGCTGAACAACGACAAATTCCGCCGCCCTGCACAATCCATCTGGAAAGGTTTTCTGAAGCCCGATTACCCTATTCTGATTGTTTTGGGCGACCATTATTTCTTTACCGATTCAGTTGCCACAGGCCGTTTAGGCTCGTCGCGCGATACGCATATCAATTCCGACGAAGATCTGGATGCTTACCTGAAACTGCATCCGGAAGCGATAGGGAAAATCAGGAAAAACAACACCACCTACATTAATCGCCAGGCGCCAATTGGCCTGTTCAGGCTTATGAACATGTTTGGAGGAGGTGTGGCCCGGGTGGAAATGAAATACTCGTCGCAGCTGAAATGGGAAGACACGCGAAACAAACACCTGATATTCATCGGATCGGTAAAAACTTTGCGTTTTCTGAAGCCAACACTTGAAAAAGCCGGCTTGAAATACGACCTTGAACATGCCTCGTTTACTTATCAAACGGCCGACAGCACGCTTTTTTTCGATAACCGGCACGACAATTACCTCAACCACGAATACTCGAGCCTGGTCCATTTTTGCACCACCGACAAGCGCAAAGTTCTGTTCCTCCTGTCAGACGACGATCTTGGAAACATTGCGGCTATGAAATACCTCACTGATGAGCAAAACGGAGGATTTCAGGATAAATCGTCAACGCCAAATTTCAAAGCTGTTTTCGAGGTAAAAGGGCGCGAATTAACCGACTTTAAAGTTAACCTGGTACGCATCGACCCGATTAAGGAAAGTATCTCGGAAATATGGCCATAAAGGGCAACCGTGTAAAAAGTAAAAAGGCAAAAGAATAACGCGATCGTTACTTTTGCCTTTTTGTTTCTCTAGAAAAGTTATTGTCAAAGTCATCCGTAATTGGTCAAATGCCCTTTACGTCAAACTCTTCGAACCTATAACGGAACTTCCATCACAAGTATTTTCGAATCTTTCATTATTTTCATATCAATTGTGCAGTCAATTTGCTCAATGCACAATCCATCTCGCTGACTGAGGGTTTCAGATCCAATCTCAATTTCTCCTGAAATCAGGAATAGATAAACACCATTGCTGTCTTTTCTGGGTCGAAAATCTGTTATCGAATCTGCGCCAAAAACGCCAAGTGAAAACCAGGCCTGCTGATGAATCCATAGCGTTTCTCCTGCGCCGTCGGGCGATACTACTGTACGCCATTTTCCGGTCATTTCTTCCTCCTGAAACTGGGCCTGATCGTATCGCGGTTCCACATCTTTGGTATCCGGAAAGACCCAAATCTGGAGCAAACTCACTTCGCTTTTGGGGGAGTGATTAAATTCTGAATGCTGGACACCTGTTCCGGCCGACATTACCTGCACTTCTCCAGGCCGGATAACCGAACCATTGCCCATGCTGTCGCGATGCTCGAGCTCTCCATCGAGCACAATGGTAACGATTTCCATATTATCGTGCGGATGAGTTCCAAAACCCATTCCTGCCTGAACGGTATCGTCATTGAGCACACGTAAAGCTCCAAAATGCATCCTGTCGGGATTATAATAACTGGCGAAACTAAACGTATGCCAGGTGTTAAGCCAACCGTGATCCACATGTCCCCTGCATCCAGCACGGTGTACTGTAAGTTTCATGATCTAAAAATTTAGAAGTGCGGGGTAAATAAAATTCAGAGTGCTTAAAGTGCCACAAACGGGTCAGCTTTAAGCACTCCAAATCTTATGTATTTTAAACTAATTACTCGCTGACAACCAAGCTGAAATCGAGTGTAAATTCGTCGTAAATTACTTTGTCGCCAAGATTATCGAAGAACGATTTTGAGCCGTATTTTACATTGTATTTGCTGCGGTCGATAGTCAGGGTTCCTTTATAAACCGTGCTGCTGCCTTCTTTTGATGCGGTAGCGGTAAAGCTTGTTGGGTTGGTAACGCCTTTGATTGTCAGGTTACCTGAAAAAGTATTTCCTTCAACTTTAGAGATAACCAGATCTGCAGTTGGGTAAGTTGCAACTCCGAAGAAATCGTCTGATTTAAGGTGGCCTACCAGCTTGGCATTCCAGTTTGCATCAGCCAAATCGGTGTCAACAATCGAATTCATATCAATAACCACTTTTCCGCCGGTCACTTTTCCGTTCGAAACTTCGAGGCTACCTTCTTTTACACTAATTGTTCCTGTATGTTCGCCAGTCACTTTTTTACCTAACCATTTTACCGAACTTTTTGCAACATCAACTTTTTGAGTTCCGGCAAATACAGTTGTTGAAAGCGTAAGAGCCAACACCAATAATCCAAATAATTTAATTGTTTTCATAATCCTTAATTTTAATTGATAAATAATTTTTTCCAGTTTCTGTTTATACTTATAACTGTTTAATTTTTAACTGCTTTTTTTACAGTTACAAATATATACCGTGAAAACAGAGTGGAAAATGGACAAAAAAAGGATTTAATGGTATTTTTTTCTGCTATTGTCGCGAAACTCCTTTAAAGTGGTGCCGGTGTATTTCTTAAAAAAGCGGCTGAAGTAGGCCGGATCGTCAAAACCGAGCTCGTATGCAATTTCTTTTCCCGACATCCGGCTCGAGTAAAGCAGCTTCTTGGTTTCTTCGATTACACGGTTGCGGATGAGTTCGCCGGCAGTAATTCCTGTAACCCGCTTAGAAAGTTCGTTCAGGCACGAAGGATTCATATTCAGCATCCCGGCATAAGGAGATACGTTTTTCTCTTTGGCAAAATTCTCTTCAATAAGCTGCTTAAACTTGATAATGGTATTATCGGGGGTCGTTTCTGCCTCTTCTTTGGGAGCCTGATTTTGCAGATCGAAGATACGACGCGACTCGAGCAAAAACAGGTGCAGCAAATTCAGTACAATCTCCTGACTATACTCATCCCTGCGTTTAAGTTCATTGAAAATCAGGCTGGTAATATTCTCAAGCTTTTCTTTCTGATCAGACGAAACTGTTATCAGGCTTTTAAATTCCGGATTATTGAACAACCGGTAGTTCTTCAACGGCTGTATGTTCAACCGGTTGAACTGAATGAACTCTTCGTTGAAAAGCATATAGGTTCCACCGACTGATTTATCGATGTACATCCGGTGCTTTAAACCCGGAGGAACGAACAAAATGGTATCGGCAGTCAGGCTGTACTCAACAAATTCGGTGGCATGGATGGCCTCGCCCGATTCAATCCAAAAAATGGAATAAAAATCGTGAAGATGCGGCATCAGGTTGTGCTCAATCTCATCATCGTCGAAATCACATATCTTCCGGATGGTAAAAATTTTCTCGTTTTCGTCGCTGAAAAGCCTGGAGTTTCTCACAATAATCCGTCTTTATGGGGAGTATTTTCTCTTCTTTTTTCAATCAATGACCCGGATTTCTATCGAAAGATCCATGGCCAGACGATATGCTGCCGACACTCCGCAATACTTTTCTTCCGAGAGTTTCACGGCCTTTTCGAGCTTATCCATGGGCAAATCTTTGCCTTTAAACTGATAGACAATCTTCATTTTATGGTAACGCATCGGGTGTTCTTCGGTTAAATCGCCCTCCACTATCACATTGAAAGCTTCAGGAACTACCTGCATTTTTTTCAGGATCATGATTACGTCAATACCCGTACAACCGGCCAATGCGGTAAGCATCAGCTTCTTGGGACGCGGACCCAAATCGTCGCCCCCACCCTCATTTGATGCATCAACAACTAAGTGATGCCCATCCATATCACATTCAAAAGCTAAATTTTGCTTCCAGGCTAAATCGAGTACGTGTTTCATCGGTGGATAATTGTTTTATAGTAAAAAAATACGAATCGTTATTCCGAAGTTATTTTGATAACTAAAAAAGAGAGACATCTTTTATGTTAACAGTATATTCAATTCTTAAATATTGTATATCGAATATTAGTTCTAAATTTACACTTAATTTTATGACATTAGACATCTATTTTGTCCTTTTGACACAAAGCACACCAATAGATTTTATGTCGCGATTGTTGTTTATTTCTATTAACAAAACAAAGCAACTCGATGAGAAGTTCAATTAAACGGCCAACAGACGATGAATGCGATCTAAGTGGATTTCAATTATTCAAAAAATTGACTGAACAGGAAATGGCCCAGTTGAATTACGACAAAACCTGTTCATTGTATAAAAAGGGAAGCATTATTTACAGAGAAGGAAGTCGATTAACAGGATTTTACTGTGTAACCCGTGGTATTCTGAAAATATTCAAAACCGGCATAGATGGAAAGGAACAGATTATTCGTTTCGCCAAAAAGGGTGACATTATTGCCTACCGCTCGCTGCTAAGCCAGGAACTGGCCTGTACCACAGCCAAAGTAATTGAAGAATCGGTATTGAGCCACATCCCTTACCAAACGCTTTTATACCTGATTCAGAACAATTGGCAGTTCTCGCACCACATGCTCCAGATTGTTTGTAAAGAATTGCGCGAAGCCAACGATTATATTACCGACATTGCCCAAAAAACAGTTCGCGAGCGTTTGGCCGAAGTGCTGTTACTGCTGAAAGACGAATTTGACCTGGATAACGCCAAAACCCTACAGATTTCGCTAACACGCGAAGAATTGGCCAATATGGTTGGTACGGCTACCGAAAGTGTGATCAGGCTCTTATCTGAATTTAAACAAGACGGACTTATTGATTTGCAGGGCCGTAAAATCAAATTTATGAATATACCCGGATTAACCAAAGTTGCAAATTTGCTTTAAAAAGCGGGTAGTAGTCAATAGAAAACGAGGTCGTGTCATTAAATGACGCGACCTCGTTTTGTTTATTGTGGTTTACCGGGCAATCCAACCTTCAGGATCCATCTTCTCGTTTTCGCGCCAAATCTGGAATTTAAGCACCGTTTTCGATTCATCGTCGGTATCAGTACCAATCGTTCCGATGGTTTGTTTTATGGCCACCTTATCGCCCGATTTAACCTGAACGTTGATCAGGTTGGAATAAACTGTCAGGTATTTGCCGTGACGGATAATTACGGCATAATTTCCGCCAGTTACCATAAATACTCGGCTAACCTCTCCGGCAAAAACAGCCCGTGCTTTCATTCCCTGGACCGTAGAAATGTCGATACCGTTATTTTTTACCTGAATATTTTTGAGCACCGGATGCTCGTGCACCCCAAAATGATCGGTAATTACCCCGCGTTCCACCGGCCAGGGCAGGCGTCGTTTGTTTTGTTCAAACTGTCCTGATGCCAGTTTTTCCTCCGGAGTCATTTCATATTTAGTAGTACCCGTTGATGGCTTCCCGGTTTGTTTGGCCTTTTCTTTTTCCCGTTCGCGGGCTTTGCGAATTTCTTCTTCAATAATCTTCTGAATCTCCCGGCTAAGCTGCGCCTCAATTTGCTGCTGTTCTTTCAGCTTCCTTTCAAAATCCTTTTGTTTCTTCTGAAGAGTGGTAAGGTATTGTCCTTGTTGTTTCTTCTCTTTCGTCAGTTTATCAGCTTCCTGCTTTTTCGATTGAAGCAACATTTCCTTTTCGGCACGCTGCAACTGCAGGCGGCTTACTTTTACCTGAATCAAATCACGAATCCATTGAATCAGTTCGGCCTGACGCTTGCGGTATTCGGTATATTGCTTCAGGTACATAATCCGTTTGTAAGCCTGATTAAAGCTGTTCGACGAAAGCACAAAAAGCAGTTTACTGTAATTGGTTTGGTTTTTCTGCGCAAAAACAATCATCTGCGCATATTCCTTCTTCAGTTCCTCCAAGTCGCTGTTAAGCGAGGTAACCAGCCAGGCATTCTGATCGATAAAACCTGAAATAACTGTCACTTCCGAATTGATCCCGGTTATGAGGGTCGTCCGGAGTTCAATCTGCTTATTCAGAATATTGTATTTGTTTAAAGTTTTGGTCTGGTTTTTCTTGGCTTCCTCCAATAGTTTGGTGGTATATTTAATATCATCGTTGGTCTTTTGCTTTTTCTTGCGCAATTCGTCCAACGACTGGCCATTTACCAGGGCTGTCAGCAATATTAAGAGTGAAAGAAGTAAAAAACTCCTCATATGGCTAATGGTTAATCAGGGTATATTTTTCAGGAACTTTAAAGCGAATATCTTTCTCTTTTTCGGTTGAAAAACCTGCAAATTTGATGTGTAGCTGCATATAGCTATCGGGGCCTTTGAAATTGAGCAGCATCTCGCCTGGATACAATTGCTTATCGACGGGAACAAAATCCGAAAAATCGATGTTCAGATTTCGTGAATTCGCTGCATCAACCATCCTGATTTTCCGAAGCTTGAAGGTTTCCGGATCGATATAAATACTTTGCTTTACCGGGGCATTATCAACAATTTTACGGGCTTTACGGGTTTGCCGCCTTTCGTTCAATTTCGGATTTTCCTTGCGGGCTTTCATCTTTTTAACCGATTCGAGAACATACATTCCTGAGTCAATTTTAGTTTCGTAATCCTTGATTTCCTTATCCCGTTTTTCGTCGTTCAGCGAAAATATATTATTCGAAACTATGGCATGAACGGTCTCAAAATCAAGGTCCATATCCAAAATAGAGCTTAAATAGCTATAATCGTCGAGGAAGTAATTTTTTTCGAGGTAGTTGATGAATTTAACGCTATCGGGTGTCAGCCAAACCCGGCCAACAGGAATATTCAATTTGCTGAGCATCACAACAATTTCCTTGTCTTTGTCGGCCAGAATACTTGCTTTGAACGAAGTTTTGGTTTTTCCGTTGTCGAACTGACAAGTGATTCGCTTGATTGCCAAATGTTTGTAATCAAAAACGTTGTTCTCAACATTCCTGATCAGCTTGTTGGTAGTCATCGGCTTTACAGCTTTTACAGTTGTAGCCTGGCGTGTGGTTTTACACGACGAAACACCAAGCAAAACAATACCGGCAATGCCCCAGATTAATAATTTTAATTTATTCACTATCAACACTTTTATTATTTATCGAGGTAGCGTTCCTGCTTAATTTTTTCACTTAAAAACTTTGTTCCTTCACCGATTCCAAAAGCCTTTTTCCATTGTTCCAAAGCCTTTTCTTTTTCACCCAGCATGATCAGGATATCGCCATAATGCTCAACTATCACACCGTTTTTATCACCACCATTTTTGATGGCCGACTCCATGTAAAACTTGGCCAGCGAGTAATCTTTGCGCATAAACAATACCCAGGCATATGTATCGAGGTAAGTCGAATTATCAGGATTTGCGCGAACAGCTTTACTGCTCAGTTCCTCGGCTTTGGCCAGATTTTCATTTCTTACCGATAGATAATACGCGTAGTTGTTCATGGCCATCCAGTTTTCCGGATCGAGCTTTATCACTTCATCAAATGCTTTGAAAGCCTCTTCTACCCTATCCAGTTTGTAACAAGCTTCGGCTTTATATAAAGAAAACTGAATTTGCATTACTTTATTATCGAGCAGGTAAGGTTCTCCTTCTTTCAGCACATCAAGTGCTTCGGCATATTTTTCGAGCTGAAGGCAGGCAACAGCTTTCAAACCATACAAGGTTGGCTGACTTGGAAACAAAGCCAACGCTTTTTCGGAATCGGTATAAATGCTCTTAAAATCAAGCAAATCGTTGCTTATCAGTATCATTCGTTCCCAGATCATGTAGTTGTCCTTCTGGGTTTCGAGTACCTTGCGAAGCTGATCGCGCGCCTCAACCAGTTTGCCTTTGCTGATCAGGTATTCGGCATAGACGGTAAAAACCCGGTAGTCGTCAGAATTTGTTTTCACCAGTATATCAACCAGTTCTGAGATCTGGTCTTCAGTAAAAAATGGTTTATCCGATCCGGAAGTGATCATCAGGTAAAACTGAATTTTAGTTTCTACCTCGAGTGACTTATTCTGAAAGGCCTTGCGGGCGTATTCCCAGGCTTTTTCCTTGTCATTCTTCTCCCGGTAAAACGAAGTCAGCGAAAACAGCACAAATCCGTTGTCAGGATCAATTTCAAGGATTTTCATGTAATATTTCAAGGCATTGGCCTCGTCTTTTTCCGAAAGGTAATAATCGGCCATCAAACCGTAATAGCGCGGTTCCTTCGGATTGAAATCGATGAGCTTCTGAAGTTCGGCCATGGCTTCCTTTTTCTTACCCATAGCCTGGTAAATCTGTTGTTTCTCAACCGAAATCTGATCGTTGATCCCCACTTTCTTCTCCAGCAAATTGTAAATTTCAATCGACTGATCGTATTCTTTTGCCGACGAAAGCAAGGCTGCATTCATGTACAAATATTCAAGATTATCAGGATCGAGCTGGTACAATTGCTGATACAATCCGGCTGCTTCCTTGAATTGTTTGCCTTGTTCGTAAATCTGGGCAAGCAACACTTTGTACCATTTGTTTTCAGGATCGATTTTAATGGCTTTTTCGAGCAACAGCGACGAACTGGTCATGTCGCCATTTCCACTGTGAATTTTGGCCAACTCGAACATCGCCGACGACGAATTAGGGTTGATCTGAAGGCACTTTGAAAACAGCGTTATGGCAGCCTGTTGGTTGCCAATCATTTTCTGTTTCAGACCTTCGATAAACGTGTATTCGAATTCGTTTTTATCGTCTTCTGAAATCTTATTAACTTCCACAGCAGGCTTTTCCTGAACAGGAGTAGCTTTTACTTCCTTCTGTACTGTTTTGCACGAAAAGGCCAGCAGCGAAGCAACAGCAATATATGCCAGATATTTGTTATTCATTTTTCTAGTTTTTTCCGGTATGTCCGAAACCACCAGCTCCACGGGCAGTTTCTTCCAACACATCAACCGTTTCCCAACCAATATGTTCATGCCGGGCAATTACCATCTGGCAAATCCGCTCACCATGCTGAATGACAAACTCTTCGTTCGACAGGTTGATCAGGATAATACCCACTTCTCCGCGATAATCAGCATCAATAGTTCCCGGTGAATTCAGCACTGTAATACCCTTTTTTAAAGCCAGACCACTTCGTGGACGAATCTGGGCTTCGTAACCAACGGGCAGTTCGATAAACAAACCTGTGGGAACCAAAGCTCTTTCGAGTGGTTTCAATGTAACCGGTTCGCTCAGGTTAGCGCGAAGGTCCATGCCTGCAGAATGTTCCGTGCTGTATTCGGGCAGCGGATTATTGGATTGATTGACAATTTTTACGATCATTTTACTTTAAATTTTCAAGCTGCTAAGATATGGATTTATAGTTTGAAAGAATCAAATCAGCCGCTTACATTAACAATATTTAGCATGATTCAACCACCATGAAATCAGCCATTATCTGATCAGAAATAAACAGGCCTTCAGGACTTAAGCTGACTTTTTCGGATGTCCGGATAACTTTACCCAATTGCAAATACTTTTCACTCATTTTGTGAAAATGATCCAAATATGGGGCCGAAAATTCCGATTTAATTAATTCTTCTGAAACTCCCCAGATGGTGCGCAAACCGGTAATTATATAGTCGTTGTAGCGGTCTTGTTCAGTCAGGATTTCAGATTCGCTGTATGGTTTACCGTTTTCGATTCCATCCAGATAAGCTCCGATGGACGAAACATTCCACCGGCGGCTAACCAAATCGAAGGAATGTGCTGAAGGACCAACTCCTAAGTACTTTTGGTTTTTCCAGTATGATGAATTATGTTTCGAATAAAAGCCCGGTTTGCAAAAATTGGAGATCTCGTAATGTTCAAACCCGGCGTCCTTCAATATACGGATAAGGATTTCAAACTGCTGAAGACTAAGCTCGTCGGGTAATTCTTTAAGGATGCCCTTTTTAAGCTGATCGTAAAATACAGTCCCTTCATGATAAGTCAGATTATAAGCTGAAATGTGCTGAACATCGAGCTGAACAGCAACCTGTACATTTCTCTCCCACTCTTCCAGCGTCTGGTTTGGTAATCCGTAAATCAGGTCGATACTGATATTCCGGAATCCTGCGGTTTTGGCCCATTTTACCGACTGAATAGCCTGCATTACACCGTGTCGTCGGTTCATCAGTTTCAAATCTGTTTCTGAAAAAGATTGAATTCCCATACTCAGGCGGTTAAAACCAATTTCGCGAAGGAAGGAGAGAACAGCCTGGCTTAAATCGTCGGGGTTGGCCTCCATCGTGATTTCAGCTTCCGGAGAAACTCTATAATTCAGGAATATGGTGTCCAACAGACCTTTAAGCTCGTCAACCAGAAGAACAGAAGGAGTTCCTCCGCCAAGATAGATGGTATTTATTTCTTCGGAAGCCAATTCTGAAGACCGGCTTTCCATTTCCTTTTTTAAACCCTCAAGCAAGCGGGCTTTCTGGCTTAAATCGGTTGACTTGAAGAAATCGCAATAATGGCAACGTTTACGGCAAAAAGGGATATGAAGGTAAATTCCGGCCATTAAAGATGACTGATTGATTTATTTACAGAAGCACTGAATATTCTAAAGCCGATAATTTCTACAGTTTGATCAGGTCTTCAAATCCGGTCATATCGCCCAAAATTCCGGCAAGTGTTGTTTCCTGATAAAACTGGAGCAATTGCGCACGGATAGGGCCAAAACGACTGTGAACCGGACACGGTTTTTCGTCGGCTTCGTGAGTCGAACATGGGTGGTGACCAATCAGGCAAATCCTAAAAAAATCATCTCCATCCACAATACGAACAATATCGTAAAGCGAAATTTCATTGGTTTTCTTTCCTAAGCCAAAACCACCGTTTGGTCCTTTGGTTGAAACCAGAATCTTTTGTTTTACCAGATTCTGAAGAATTTTACCCAGGAATGGCGTTGGAATTAGCAGGTCAGAAGAAATTTTTTTAATACCAATTTTGGTTCCGTCAGCAGAGTATTTTCCTAAATAAATAAGCGCACGAACAGCATACTTACATGTATTGGATAGCATAAATTCTATTTTTTAGTTGTCCATTGTTTGCTAAATGATTGATTGGCCATTTGGGGTATTTGCTTCTTCTCACCCATCGCATTTGCACCTAACAAAGCAAACGCATTTTTTGTTTTTCCACCCACAAAATCAAGACGGCTTCTCTTCGAAAATGCATATTCAAATGCTTTCATCCCCTGGTTCCAGGCGAAACCACCTTCTCCCGCCCTCACCGCATCGCGCCGGTTGATGAGCAACATATGATGAAGCGGAATTTTTACCGGACAAACTTCGGTACATTTTCCGCAAACCGAACAAGCTGAACTCAAATGGTTATATTCTTTAAAGCCTTTAAAAAATGGAGTAATAACCGAACCAATTGGTCCACTGTATGTTGCATCGTACGTGTAACCGCCAATATTACGGTAAATCGGGCAGGCATTGAGGCACGCACCACAACGGATACATTTTAATGCTCCGTATTGATCGTCGTTTTGATACAGCTCCGAACGTTTATTATCCAGTAAAATCACAATCATTTTCTCCGGACCATCAGCTTCCGACGATTTCTTTGGACCGGTAATCAGCGAATTGTAAACCGAAATCTGCTGCCCGGTTCCATGAGCCGCAAGAATTGGCCACATCAGCGCTAAATCCTGCATCCGGGGAACGACTTTTTCAATTCCGGCAATTACGATATGAATTTTTGGGAAGGAAACCGACATCAGTGCATTTCCCTCATTTTCAGTCAAACATATTCCGCCAACATCGGCAACCAGGAAATTGGCACCGGTAATTCCGACATCGGCTGTGGTAAATTTTTTGCGCAGTTTCTGCCTTACCCAACCTGTCAGGTATTCGGGCTCGCTGCCTTCCGGAGTATTAAATTTTTCGGTGAAAAGCTTTGCGATGTCATGACGCGATTTGTGCATGCAGGGAGTTACAATGTGATAGGGCTTTTCGCCAGCCAATTGTACAATGTATTCGCCCAAATCGGTTTCAAGCGACTCAACTCCAACCTCCTCCAAATGATGGTTCAATTCAATTTCTTCGGTAGTCATCGACTTACTTTTGACCACTGATTTCGAATTGTTTTCGATCATTATTTGTTTCACAGCTTCGATGGCATCGTTGGTATCTTCGGCCCAAATAACCGATGCTCCGTTAGCTGTTATATTTTTCTCGAACTGAAGTAAATAGTCGTGTAAATTATTAATTGCCAATGTTTTTACATACGAAGCCCTTGTTTTGGCCAAATCGAGGTTTGAATAGCGTTTCATCCCCTTATCAACCGCCGCATCATATTTCGACATGTTGAATTTAATGGTTGCCCGATGCTTCAGATCGAATGCAATTTCTTCTGATTTCCGGAGAAAAATTTTCTTCTGTTCCGACATTTTTTAAACCGGTATCTTGTTAATTCTGTTCTGGTGACGTCCACCTTCAAAATCAGTTTCCAAAAATGTTTTAACTATTTCAACTGCTTCTTCATCAGTAATATAGCGAGCAGGAAGCGCACAAACATTAGCATCGTTGTGCTGACGGGCAAGCCGGGCAATTTCGGGCATCCAGCAAATAGCCGAGCGAATTCCCTGATGCTTATTGGCCGTCATGTTAATCCCATTTCCACTTCCGCAAAGGGTAATTCCTTCATTAAATTCACCTTTACTAACGGCATCAGCCAACGGATGGGCAAAATCCGGATAATCGCTGCTTTCGGCACTAAATGCACCAAAATCCTTGTATTCGATACCCTGTTCCTGAAGATATTTCAATACGGCTTGCTTCCGTTCAAAACCAGCGTGGTCGCTGGCAACGGCTATTTTTATCTTTTCCATAAATCGCAAATAAAATTCAAAAATAATACTAAAAAGTATTTTATTGTCTAAAGTTTCAATAAACTTCTTAAATCCTTCTTTTCAGTAAAAAATACCAGTGCCAAAAAAGCTAAAAACAAACCTGTGTTCAGCAAATACTGGAATACAGAAACCGAGAAATGAATCCATGATGAGAGGTAGTAAAACCCGACAGATATGCCCAGGTACATTAAAATCCGTTTCAGCTCGTAGTCAACTTTGTAATACTTTTGACCAATGACGTAAGAAATAACAGTCATAATAACAAAACAAAGCAACACAGCATAGGCCGAACCCATGTAACCCATTGATGGAATAAACATTACGTTTGTTGCAATGGTTAGTAGAGCGCCAATTCCGGCAATCCATGCTCCCATCCAGGTTTTGTCTGAAAGCTTGTACCAAAGCGACAGGTTGAAATAAATTCCCATGAATAAATTGGCCATCAAAACTGCCGGAACCACCTTTAATCCTGAATGATATTCGGAGCCGATTATAATCTTGAAAATATCAATAAACAGTGTTATTCCGAGGAAAATGAGTAATCCGAAAATGACGAAATACTTCATTACTTGGGCGTAAATCAACCGCGAATCGCTGTTTTTTTGATGGTTGAAAAAGAAGGGCTCAAACGAATAGCGGAATGCCTGAATAAACATATTCATCAATACTGCCAGTTTATAATTGGCGCCATAAATACCAAGCTGTTCCATTGGTTTCTGATCTGCCGGAACCAGCTCCGGAATCAATATTTTATCGATGTTTTGATTTACCATTCCGAAAATTCCGACCAGCAGGATAGGGAAGGAGTACCAAAACATTTCGCGGAAAATCTTCCAATCAAAAATCAACTTCATTTTTCTGATTTCAGGAATAAGCATGATAAGCGTAATTACCGATGCAATGAGGTTAGCCACAAATACATAGCCTACTCCAAATTCAGGATTATAAATATGCCGGACAAAACTTTCGGGATTTGATTTCAGAATATGCGGGCAAACTGACAAAAAGAACAGGTTGAAGAAAATGTTGAAAAAGATGTTAACCATTTTCAGCGTTGCAAACCGGATGGCCTTTCCCTCGTGGCGCAAATTGGCAAAAGGAATAGCAGTTCCGGCATCGAGCGCAACAATTACAGCCAGCCATTTGATGTATTGCTCGCTGTTTGGATAATCGAGAAAACCTGCAAAATTACCCGAAAAAATGAATGCTATTAACACAAACAGAACTGAACTTCCGAAAAGCGCAAATGCACTGGTCGAATAAATTTTGTCGTGCTCCTTGGTTTTATTGGCATACCTGAAAAAGCCGGTTTCCATGCCAAAAGTTAATATCACCAGTAAAAAAGCTACATACGAATACAAATTCGTTACCACGCCATATTCTTCAGGGAGAAAAATACGCGAATAATAGGGAACCAACCACCAATTTAGGAAACGCCCAACAATACTACTCATTCCGTAAATCGCTGTTTCTCCGGCAAGTTTCTTTAATGCACCCACAATTGAAAATTTTGGTCAAAGATACAAACCTATTCTTTTACGAACTGCCAAAACTGTAAGTGATCTGATTTTATATTTGTTTTATCTTTGAAGCCTGACTTTTAGATTAAAAACAACTCTGATGAACGTCAAATTATTTTCCATTTTCATTGTACTTTCTGTTTTTATCAGTTCTTTCTCGTGCTCGAACAAAGCAAATCGCTCACGAAAACCGGCTATTCACATTACCGTTCAATCAGTGAATAAAAAAATTGTGTACGGCGATGACGTTACTGTGGCTATTTCAGTAAAAATGAAAGATGGAGAATTAAAGGAAACAAATGTTTATGTCGATTCTGTGCTGGTAACTTCAAATAACAATGCTGAATTTAGTTATTCGCTAAAAGGTTATAAAAACCTGGGTAAACATACTATAAAAGCCGAAGCTGTAAAGACTGATGGTGTGATTGGTACGTATTTCAAAACATTCGAAGTTTTTTCGGACATTATTCCTGAAAAATATAGTTACCAGGTTGTTCAGTCATATCCGCACAATGATGAGTTGTTCACCGAAGGTTTGGAAATTCATGATGGATTTTTGTATGAAAGTACCGGTGAAAACGGCAAATCGTCAATCAACAAAATTAACCTGAAAACCGGTCAGATTGTCAAATCTGTAAAACTTGCCGATAAGTATTTCGGGGAAGGAATTACTATTTTCAACAATAAAATTTACCAGCTTACTTACAAAACAAAAGTCGGGTTTATCTATAATCTTGAAAATTTGGCATTGGTCGATAGTTTTCATTTCGAATCGGCAGAAGGGTGGGGGATGACTCATGACGATAAGTACCTGATTATGGACGATGGAACAGCCACGTTGACTTATCTCGATCCGGCAACTTTAAAACCTGTTAAAAAAGTGCAGGTTTACGACGATAAGGATGCCATGATTTACATCAACGAACTGGAATATTCTGAAGGATACATTTATGCCAATATTTGGACAACAAACCTGATTGCCAAAATCGACCCTCAAACCGGTAAAGTACTTGCTAAAATTGATCTCGAAGGAATCATGAATACAATCAAAACCAACAAACAGGTTGATGTTTTGAATGGGATTGCCATCGACCCGGTAACAAAGAAAATGTATGTCACCGGAAAATATTTTCCAAAATTATTTGAAATAAAGCTGGTTAAAAAAGAGTAGGGGAGTCGCCATAATGAATTTTGCCTAAATGTTTATAGGCCAGTTCTGTAACTTCCCTTCCACGCGGAGTGCGTTTTAAAAACCCTTCCATGATAAGGAACGGCTCATAAACTTCCTCAATAGTACCTGTATCCTCACCAACAGCAGTTGCTATTGTGGACAAACCTACCGGACCACCTTTAAACTTATCGATAATGGTCAGCAAAATTTTATTATCCATTTCATCTAAACCGAATTTATCGATATTCAACGCATCGAGCGCATAAAGCGTAATTTCGAGGTTTATATTTCCATTGCCTTTTACCTGCGCAAAATCGCGCACCCGACGCAGCAAAGCATTCACAATACGTGGTGTTCCGCGGCTTCTGGAAGCTATTTCAACAGCGGCCTGATCATCTATTTTTACATTCAGAATAAATGACGAGCGTTTAACAATTTTGGTAAGTATATCAACATCGTAATATTCGAGATGCGATTTTATGCCAAAACGAGCCCGCAGAGGACTTGTTAATAAACCAGAACGGGTTGTTGCCCCAATTAATGTAAAAGGGTTTAATTCGAGCTGTATTGACCGTGCACTGGGTCCTTTGTCAATCATGATGTCGATTTTATAATCTTCCATCGCCGAATACAGGTATTCTTCAACAATTGGGCTCAGCCGATGAATTTCGTCAATAAACAAAACAGCATTCGGTTCCAGGTTGGTTAATAAACCAGCTAAATCACCGGGTTTATCTAAAACTGGTCCGGAAGTTAACTTCAACGAAACTCCCAACTCGTTGGCAATAATGTTTGAAAGAGTAGTTTTTCCAAGTCCTGGAGGGCCATGAAGCAAGACATGATCTAAAGCTTCGCCCCGCATTTTGGCCGCTTTGACAAAAATTTTCAGATTTTCAACAATTTTATTCTGGCCGCTGAAATCGTCAAATTCAAGAGGTCGCAATTGTTTGTCAATATCTTTTTCACTATCAGATAAAGAGTCTTCTCTGAAATTAAAATGTCCGTTCATTTTTAGCTATTATACTTAGCCAAAAGTAAAAAAATAAAGGAGGAAGTTTTAATATGCACCCGTGTTAAATTCAGGATGGAATTTTAAGCTCATCAAAAATAGAGTTAAGCTTTTCAATATCAAACGGTTTTGCCATAAATTCATCCATTCCGTACGACAGACATTTATCTCTATCGTTATCCATGGTATTGGCAGTAAGTGCAATAATTGGGGTTCGCTTTTCTGTATTGCTGGTATTCTCAATCTCACGAATTTTAACTGTGGCCTCAAGCCCATCCATTACCGGCATCATAATGTCCATCAAAATCACATCGAATTTTTTTTCGCGAAACATCTCAATTGCTTCAACACCATTGTTAGCAATTATAACGTCATGATTAAATCGTTTTAAACTAAACGTAACTATACGCTGATTTAAAAGATTATCTTCTACTAATAAAATATTTAATCTCTCTCCCATATCATTCAATCTGTTTCACGAATATAAGTATATTCCATCAAAGCCTAAAAGGTTACCCATAGTTTGATATGTTTTTTCAATTTACATTAATATTATATTTTGATTTTATGAAATATAAAAATGAATATAAATATGGTCTGTTAATTGGCTTAATATCTTTTTCAGGAAATTCTTGTTTATCTAAAAACTGTTTTTTGTTTTTCGGTTTTAAACGTGTTACTAACAGCTTAATTCTTTGATTTTAAGTAAATATTATTGACTAATAACAGTTGTTAATATTGATTTTTGCTGATAAAAAGATTACCTGAAAAGGGATGATTTCTGTTTAAATATAGGGTGATTATAAATCATTAATTTCTCTTGTATCACTCAAAAAAATGTTTAATGCAAGTTTCATTCGATATCTTTGCCTGATTTTTAAATTTATTTGGAACGAATTATAAACAGCAATTTAATTAGATTGTTTAAAAGAGTATAAATTCAAACATCTAATAATGAATTTATTATAAAAATGGATAAAAACTATAAACAGTTTGTTGATAAGCTAAATTTGTACATCCGGAAGTTTTACCTCTATCAGTTGGTTAGAGGCTTAATTCTGTTTGTGCTCTTATTTGTTGTTTATTATAGTTTCATTTCCACTCTTGAATACTTCAATTACTTCGATCCCTTTATTAAGCTTATAATCATTGGGTTTTCCTTACTTTTTACATTAATTATTTTCCTTTATTTTCTTTTTATACCATCGCTGAAATTGTTTGGAATTGGCAAACGGCTTAGTTATTACGATGTTTCCAGCCAGTTAAGTAAATCGTACCCTAAAATTAAAGACAAGCTCATAAATATTATTGAGTTGGAGAATGAATCGGATTCGTTGTATTCTACTGAATTAAAGCAAGCCAGTATTGACCAAAAAATTGAAGAAATTAAAATATTTCAGTTTACTGATTCTATTCGATTCAAGGATTTAAAGGTTATTTTTCTTTCATTCCTAGTTGTTTTTACCTTTTTTGCAGGTAGTTTAATTGTTTCACCCGATTATTTCAAAGAAAGCTCTGTTCGCCTGATTCATTTTCAGCAGAAATTCGAAAAGCCTGCACCGTTTACATTTAATCTTGAAAATAAAGATTTAGAGATAGTCACAGGTGAATCGATAAAATTGAAATTGCTTTGTTCTGGTAAGGATTTGCCTGAAATGGTTTATTTGAATTTTGGAGGAAACAATTATTTAATGACCAAAGAAGACGGGTTGTTTACCTACACAATTGAGAATGTGAATAGTTCAATTTCGTTTTATTTTACTGATAAAAAGTACGTTTCTGAGTTGCATCGCATTACTGTTTTAAACAAGCCATTCATTTCTTCTTTTTCAGTAAATGTTCAGCCTCCTTCGTACACTAATTTAAGTTCCGAAGTTTTACACAATATTGGCGATTTAAAAGTTGTTTCGGGTACTACAGTGAAATGGAATTTTAATGTAGTGGATGCCGATAGTCTTACCATTTTATTTAGTGATAGTACCAAAATCAGTGGTAAGAAGGTTGATAACACTTTTGAGGTTAGCAAAACCTTTTACAGCGATGTTGAATATAAAATAGCTGTAAAAAATTCAAGATTGTCTGATGTTAATAATCTGGTATATAAAATACAGGCTATTTCAGATTTGTATCCTGAAATTAACGTGGTAAAAGCCAGCGATTCTATTGATTTTAAAACCTTTTATTTCAAAGGAAATATCATTGACGATTATGGTTTTAATAAGCTTGATTTTGTGATAAGTTGTGAAGGAAAGGATAGTGTTTATTCAGTTCCGTTTGTTCCTTTTATGCTGAACCAGGATTTTTATTATACTTTTAATTTTGAGTCAGTTAAGCAATTGGGTAAATCGTTAAAGTTTTATTTTGCTGTTTATGATAATGATTTTGTGAATCATTTTAAGAAATCCATAAGCGAAACTTTTACGTTTACTTTTCCTGATTACAAGGAGATATTAGAACAAGAACATTCAGATCAAACCGCTATTGATCAGTTGTTTGACAAGAGTAATAGGTTGACTAATGAAATTCAGCAGGAGTTTAAGGATTTCAAGCTAAAACAGATTAATTCAGAGGTAAGTGATTGGGAAAAATTCCAGACTGTCAAAGACATTATGAACAAGAAAACAGAATTGGAGAATGTATTGGAGCAAATCAAAAAGCAGAATGACGATGCCAATAATTTTCTCAATTCGTTTTCTGAAGAGAAAAGTGACATTTTGGAGAAACAAAAGCAGATTGAAGAACTCTTAAAAGATGTGTTTAGCGACGATTTAAAGAAGTTATTTGACGAATTTAATGAATTGGCTAAGCAATTTGATTCGAAAAAGTTTGATCAGCTTTCTAAACAAATGGATTCGGGCTTGGATGATTTGGCAAAGCAACTTGAAAAAAATGTTCAACTGCTCAAGAAAATGAAGGTAGAACAGAAGATTGAACGGGTTATTCAGGGATTGAAAGATTTAACAATATCTGAGCAGTCAAATATTGAGAATTTGAATAAAAAATCAGATATAAAGTCGATTAATAATTCGGAAAAAGAGAATGCTTCTCAGTTGAAGAATCTTGAGAATGATTATAAAGGGGCTTTAGATTTGAATAAAACTCTTGAAAAACCAATGAATTTAATTGATTTTGAGCGTGAGTTTAAGGGTTTAAAAGATAATCACGAGCAGGTTCTGGATGATTTAACCAGAAATAACAAACGAAAATCTGTTTCGGGAATCGAGTTCATTGTTAAAAATATGAATGAGCTTGTTTTTGCTATGGATCAGATGCTGAAAAGCAATACCAAAAAGCAAAATTTAGCGAATATTGAAGATATTAAGCAGGTTTTGGAAAATTTGGTTATTGTTTCTTTTGATCAGGAAAAGTTACTTGGAAAATTTAGTACTGTCGATTATAATAATCCGTTAATCAACGAATTAAAGGTTAAACAACAGAACGTTTTAAGACAGGTGGTGTTTGTTAAAGATTCGCTGTACGCCTTGGCGAAACGAACTCCGGAAATTGGTTCTGTAATTAATAAGGAAATACTGAATTTAGAGAATAGTGTTACTGCTTCGGCTGATAATCTCGAATCTGGTAATCTCGGCAGTTCTTTAATGCAACAGCAATTTGGTATTACTGCGGCTAATAATCTGGCCTTGTTTCTGAGTGAAGCTTTGGAGAACTTGAAAAAGCTTGAGAAAAATTCACAGCCTGGTGATGGAGATTGCGATAAACCTGGCGGAAAGGGATCGAAACCTGGTTTTTCCAAACTTAAAGAAAGTCAAAGCTCAATAAAGGAGCAGCTGCAAAAAATGATTGACCAAATGAAATCGGGCGATATGGGAAAAATGAGCAAGAGTATTGGTCAAACTATTGCTCAGCAAGAAGTTATGCAGCAGTTAATTCGTGAAATGATTAATAGCAGTACCGTTGGTTCAAAAACAAGTAATCAGTTAAAAGCAATTGATCAGATGTTGGAACAATCACGTGTTGATTTAATTAATAAAAGAATTAATAGTGAATTAATTAACCGGCAAAATTTAATTTTGTCAAAGTTATTGGATGCTGAAAAAGCTGAAATTGAACGCGATTTTGAAGAGAAAAGAGAATCTAAAACAGCGTCGGATGTTAAAAAGGAAATTCCGGAAGGTTATTTTGAATTTAACAACAAAGGAGTGAATGAGAATGAGCTTATTAAGCGAAGTAATTTTAAATTACGTGGTTTTTATGATCAAAAATATAATAACTTTTTAAATCAGATTAAGCGTTAAATTTGCAGTTCGAATTATCCATATCTTCTCAGCTTAGCAATGTTAATATTGTAAGGAGTTTTCTTGATGAGATTTTTTCAAAATTTTGTCTTGACAGGAAGTATTTTAATCGGATTTTCCTTGGATTAAGCGAAGCTGTATGTAATTGTATTGTGCACGGAAATGCTTCAGATGTGGATAAAAAAGTTGTTATAAAAGTTAGATATTCTGGTGGCTATTTATTGTTGGAAATTAAAGATGAGGGAATGGGATTTTGTTTCGCTAATCTGACCGATCCTACATCTGTAAACAATTTAAAGAAGGAAAATGGCCGTGGTATTTTTCTTATATGCCAGACTGCTGATGATGTTAAGTTTTATGACGGCGGTAGTAAAGTTTTAATCAGATATAAGTTAGCTTAATGAGTATAAAATTTTTTAATGAAGATCTTCCGTTGCCAAAGTTGAAAAAGCGATTTACAGCTAATTGGTTGAAGGAAGTTATTCTTTTCGAAGGCAAAAGGGTAGGGGAGGTTTCATTCATTTTTTGTTCTGATGAGTATTTGCTTGATGTGAATAAGAAGTTTTTGGATCACGATTATTATACTGATGTCATCACTTTTGATTATGTGGAAGGAGACTTGATTAGTGGCGATATATTTATCAGTCTTGACCGTGTTACGGAGAATGCAAAGACTTTAAACTTACCTGTTTCTGATGAGTTGAATAGAATCATGGTTCATGGAGTCCTTCATTTGCTGGGTTATAAGGATAAATCAAAAAAGGATAAGGATTTGATGACCGAGCGTGAAGATTTTTTTATTAAGTTATTAAATGTTAATTGATTAAGTAATATATAATGTTACCATTTTATGATGTAATTGTAGTCGGAGGGGGACATGCTGGTTGTGAGGCTGCAGTTGCGGCAGCAAATTTGGGGTCAAAAACGTTGTTGATCACAATGGATATGACTAAATATGCTCAAATGTCGTGTAATCCGGCTATGGGTGGCATTGCCAAAGGTCAGATTATTAGAGAAATAGATGCTTTAGGAGGTTTTTCAGGTATCGTTACTGATAAATCAAGCGTTCAATTTCGAATGTTGAATCAATCCAAAGGACCAGCCATGTGGAGCCCACGTTCGCAAAGCGATCGGTTTCGGTTTACTGAGAATTGGAGATCTATTATAGAAAATACAGTTAATCTTGACCTATGGCAGGATGCTGTTGTTTCATTACACATTAAGGATAATTCGGTTACTGGTGTTCGGACAAAAATCGGGGTTGATTTTTTTTCTAGGTCTGTGGTTCTTACGAACGGTACCTTTTTAAACGGTTTAATGCACATTGGCCGTTCTCAAATGGCTGGTGGTCGTATTGGTGAAAATGCGTCCTATCATATTTCGGATCAATTATTTAGCTTTGGTTTTAAAACTGGTCGGCTTAAAACAGGTACTCCGGTTCGCATTGATGGAAGATCTATTGATTTTTCGAAATTATTGGAACAAAAAGGTGATGAGAAAACTGGAAAGTTTTCTTTTTTACCTGATGTTTACAGCAAACTTGAGCAGAAGAGTTGTTGGATAACCTATACTAATGAGACCGTTCATTCAATTTTGGAAGAAGGTTTCGCTGATTCGCCAATGTATAATGGTACTATTGTGGGAACTGGTCCCCGATATTGTCCAAGTATTGAATCGAAAATTGTGACTTTCTCGGAGCGGAATTCCCACCAGTTATTTTTAGAACCTGAGGGTGAAAGTACAAACGAATTTTATTTAAATGGATTTTCTTCATCTCTGCCTTGGGATGTTCAGTTACGTGCTCTTAAGTATGTTCCAGGCTTAGAAAATGTGCGAATTTATCGCCCTGGTTATGCTATTGAGTACGATTATTTTGACCCGACTCAATTGACCCATACGCTTGAAACAAAGTTAGTTAAAAATTTATTTTTTGCTGGTCAGATTAATGGAACTACTGGTTATGAGGAAGCTGCTGCTCAAGGTTTAGTAGCCGGTATTAATGCGCATCTTAAGGTACATGAACTTGAGCCTTTTGTTCTAAATCGTGATGAAGCGTATATTGGCGTTTTAGTCGATGATTTGGTTACAAAGGGAGTTGATGAACCTTATAGAATGTTTACTTCGCGTGCTGAATACCGAATTTTATTACGACAGGACAATGCTGATTTTAGGTTGACTCCACGCTCGTTTGAAATGGGTTTGGCATCGAAAGAGCGATATGATTTGTATTTGTCGAAGAAAGCTGCTGTTGATGGAATCGTCGATTTTGTTTCAAACTTTTCAATCAAACCACAGTTTGTTAACCATATTTTGGAGGCCAAAGGTTCTGTTGGTTTAAAGCAGGGTGTTAAGTTGGTTGATGTTATACTTCGTCCGCAGATTTCAATTTTTGATTTGGTTGAAGATATTACGCCGCTGAAAGTCTATTTGAAGCATATTCCTTCTGATCGGTTTGATGAAATTTTAGAGTCTGCAGAGATTTCTATTAAATATGCTGGCTATATTGATCGTGAAAAGTTAGTTGCAGATAAGTATAAAAGGCTCGAAAATATAGTTATAACTGGTAAGTTCGACTATTCGAAAATTGCTACAATTAGTACTGAAGCTAGGCAGAAACTTTCTGAAATTCAACCTGATACTATTGGTCAGGCCAGTAGAATTTCAGGAGTAAGTCCTTCTGATATAAATGTGTTATTAGTGTTGATGGGAAGATAATGTTCCACGTGGAACTCTTAAAAAATTAATATGGAATTGAAAGAATATGTTCGGACAATTGAAAATTATCCGATTGATGGTATAAGTTTTAAGGATATCACAACTTTGTTGAAAGAACCGGTGGCATTTAAAAGTGTGGTTGACCAGATTTCGGAATATTGTGCTGGGAAGGGAATCACAAAAATTGTATCACTCGAATCTCGCGGTTTTATTGTTGGTGGAGCAGTTGCCTATTGTGTTAATGCGGGTTTTGTACCAATCCGGAAGAAGGGAAAATTGCCTTCAGAAGTGATTAATGAATCGTATGAATTGGAATACGGAGTTGATTCGATTGAAATGCACGTGGATGCTTTGAATGAAAATGATGTGGTTTTGATTCACGACGACTTGCTTGCAACCGGTGGTACTGCTTTGGCGGCACTGAATTTGGTGAAACAGATGAATGTGAAAAAAATTTATTTCTCTTTTATTTGTGATTTGACGTTCATTCAAACTGATAAGAAAACCGAATTGGCAAATTACGAGACGCATTCCGTCATTCAATATTAATCTGCCTCTTTATTTAAGTGAAATATGGTTTTGAAAAATGCTGAATATATTCGGTCGCTGGTTTCTTTTCTTCCTGACCAACCTGGAATATATCAGTATTTTGATCAGAGTGGAAAAATCATTTATGTTGGAAAGGCAAAGAATTTAAAGAAGCGGGTCAGTTCCTATTTTAACAAGAATCAGCAAAACCGAAAAACAGAACTTCTCGTTCGCAGTATTGCCGACATTCGTCATATGGTTGTTGAAACCGAGCAGGACGCTTTGCTGCTCGAAAATAACCTGATCAAAAAATATCAGCCCCGATACAATATCCGTTTAAAGGATGATAAAACTTATCCCTGGATTGTCATCAAAAATGAACGCTTTCCCCGCGTATTTCAAACACGAAATGTAATCAAGGATGGATCGAATTATTTCGGTCCGTACACTTCAATACTCACTATTCGTACACTTTTAGAGTTTTTTCGCAAATTATATAAATTGCGTAATTGTAAACTGAATCTAGGTGAGGAGCAAATACGCCAGGGAAAATATAAGGTGTGTTTGGAATATCATATCGGAAATTGTCTTGCTCCATGTGTTGGATTAATGGAGCATGAGCAGTACATGAAAAATATTGATCAGATAAAAGAAATATTACGAGGAAATATTTCAGGGGTAATTAAATATTTTAAAGACTTGATGCTGCAATATTCTTCTGAAATGAAATTCGAAGAAGCAGCCATGATCAAGGATAAATTAGACCTTCTGGAAAAATTTCAATCTCGTTCGACAGTTGTTAGCAATACGATTAGCGATGTTGATGTTTTCACTATCGATCAGGATGAGAACTTCGCTTATGTGAATTATCTGAAGATTATTCGCGGTGCTATCATGCAAACCTATACCACCGAGATTAGAAAAGTTTTGGACGAAACTCCTGCCGAGTTGCTTGAATTTGCAATTATCGATATCCGGCAAAAAATATACAGTAATGCAAAAGAAATTTTAGTTCCTTTCAAACTGGATTTCGATTTGGAGGGGGTTAAAATTTTAATCCCAAAGCAAGGAGACAAAAAGAAGCTGCTTGAACTGTCTGAACGAAATGCCAAGTATTTCCGAATTGAAAAATTGAAACATCAAGGTGTGTCTAAGGCAGAGCAAAGTACGAATCGAATTTTGGAAACAATGCAGAAGGATCTGCAGTTGAAAATTCAACCACGGCATATTGAGTGTTTCGATAATAGTAATTTGCAGGGAACGAATCCGGTTTCATCATGTGTGGTTTTTAAAGATACACGGCCTTCCAAAAAGGATTATCGCCATTTCAATGTTAAAACCGTTGAAGGACCGGATGATTTTGCTTCGATGGAGGAAGTTGTGTACAGAAGATATAAACGATTGTTGGACGAAGAACAATCGTTGCCTCAGCTTATCGTGATTGATGGTGGAAAGGGCCAGCTCGGTGCAGCATTGAATTCTCTTGAAAAATTGGGACTGCGGGGAAAAATTTCCATTATTGGAATTGCCAAGCGGTTAGAAGAAATCTACTTTCCTGGCGATTCTGTACCTCTTTATCTGGATAAAAATTCCGAAACTTTGAAAATAATACAACAGCTCCGGGACGAAGCACATCGGTTTGGAATTACATTCCATCGGAACAAGCGATCGGGTGAATTTATAAAATCGGAGCTTGAAAGTATATCGGGAATAGGGGAGAAGACGAAAACTGCGCTCTTGAAGCGTTTTAAGAGTGTTGAGAATTTAAAAAAACAAGCCTTCGGTGAGGTGGCTGATGAAATAGGCGATTCTAAAGCACGTTTAATATTCGATTTTTATAAGCTAAACTATTGAAATAAAAAAGCTTAAACTGTCAAAGTTTAAGCTTTTTTTATCCATTTTTTGCGATCATCTGGGTTAATTTCGGTACTTTTCTTCATCTTCAAGTAAACCGAGGTACGAATTGTACCTGCTGGATGCTATTTCTCCATTTTCAACAGATTTTTTCACTGCACAATTGGGTTCATGTGTATGGGTGCAGTTGTAATATTGGCATTCGTTTAAAAGTTTAAAAATTTCCGGAAAATAATGCGAGATTTCTTCTTTTTCCATTTCAAGGACACCAAACCCTTTGATCCCGGGAGTATCAATTATAAAGCCACCAAAGTCGAGCTCAAACATTTCTGAATAAGTTGTGGTGTGTTTTCCTGAGAAGTGGGCATCTGAAATATTTCCGGTTTTTAATACGATATTTGATTGCAGCTTATTAATTATAGTTGATTTTCCAACACCAGAATGGCCCGAGAATACGTTTATTTTATCTGTCATCATATTCTTCAGTTCATCAATTCCCTGATTTTCTTTGGCTGAAACTTTTAGACATTTATAACCGATCGACTCATAAATTTCAATGAGAGCATTCATTGTCTCAGTTTGTTCTTCATTGTAAAGGTCAGTTTTGTTAAAAATCAGATGACATGGAATGCGGTAAGCTTCGGCTGAAACAAGGAATCGATCGATAAATGTTGTGGTAGTTACCGGAAATTGAATTGTTATAATAAGAAAAGCCTGGTCAATATTCGCAGCAATTATGTGCGATTCTTTTGAAAGGTTTGGTGATTTCCGGATAATGTAATTTTTCCGGGTTTCAATCTTGTGAATTAGTCCAACAACCTGGCTTCCAATTGCACTATCTTCCTTTGTTTCATTAATTTCAACGTTGTCACCAACGGCAATCGGATTGGTACTTCTTATTCCTTTAATTCTCAAATTTCCTTTGATCCGGCTTTCTACTAAGTTCCCATCTTCTGTTTTTACGGTGTACCAACTACCAGTCGATTTTATTACAATACCTTTTTTCAATGTATTCTTTTCCTTTATAATTATTCGTTATACTTTCGCCATGCATTAATTGAAACCAAAAGTAACAAAAATTGTGAAAAGCATTTTAAGCTATAATGTTAATGGGATAAGGTCTGCAGTTCGAAAGGGTTTGATTGATTTTCTTTCAGAAATTAATCCGGATATTGTTTGTTTTCAGGAAACAAAAGCACAGCCCGGACAGATGAATGAAGATCAGTTTATGAGGCTTGGTTATCATGTTAATGCTTTCTCAGCTGTGAAGAAGGGATATAGTGGTGTCGCTATTTTCTCTAAGCAAAAACCTGATCACGTTGAGTATGGAATTGGGATTGATAAATATGATGCTGAAGGTCGTGTTATTAGGGCTGATTTTGGAGATGTTTCCGTAATAAGTGTCTATTTTCCTTCGGGTACAACTGGTGACATACGGCAATCGTTTAAGATGGAATTTCTTTCTGATTTTCAAAGTTATCTGTCGGAGTTAAGAAAAACACGGAATAAATTGATAATTTCAGGGGATTACAATATTTGTCGGCTGTGGATTGATATCCATAATCCTGAAAAACAACAAGGTACGTCTGGATTTTTACCCGAGGAAAGGGAATGGTTTGCTAATTTTGTTGCTGACGGATATATTGACAGTTTTAGGTCGTTAAATCAGGAAAAGCATCAGTATTCCTGGTGGAGTTACAGGGCTGGTGCTCGTCAAAATAATAAGGGTTGGCGAATTGATTATCACATGCTAACGGATAATTTAGCGGATAAAATTTTGGACGCAAAAATTTTTCAGGAAGCAATTCATTCTGATCATTGCCCAGTTTGGG
The DNA here is from genome assembly GCA_963678915.1 of Prolixibacteraceae bacterium. Taxonomy (GTDB): domain Bacteria; phylum Bacteroidota; class Bacteroidia; order Bacteroidales; family Prolixibacteraceae; genus Aquipluma. The sequence continues at coordinate 2,589,295 of OY787458.1, read as the reverse complement.
TTAATCTCGATTTTTAATATGCGCAAATCACTATTAGCTTTTTGCTTTTTTTTGTGCTCTTTTTCCATTCAAGCCAAGTCGATTGGAGGATATTTAATCGCGAAGAAGGATACTAATTATATAGAAAGTTACTATAACGACTTGATTGTCAGACTATATTCGGGTGAAAAGACTCATTCGCTTTACCTAAGCGACATGAATACGCCTTACCGTTTAAGATATCTTCCCAACGGGTATTTTAATTTGGGTGCCGGAGTAAATTTTAGGTCTTTTGGGCTTAGCCTTGCAACCCGAATTCCGATTTTTCAGAATAGTGCCATACGTCACGGCGATACCAGAAGATTTGGTATTCAGAGTTATATTTATTCAAGTAAATTTACTGTTGATTTGCTAACATCCTTTCTTAAAGGATATTACCTTGTAAATTCATCAGAGCATCTTTCAAATTATACAAAAGAGAAGGAATACCAGCGACCTGATATTTCGTCGGCAAACATTGGAGTAAGTATCAATTATATCTTTAATAATGAGCATTTTTCATATCGCGCCGCGTTTAGCGATACCGAACGTCAGAAGAAAAGTGCCGGATCGCTAATTGCCGGAGGAAGTGTTATTTCATATCAAACCAAGGCTGACTCTTCGATTGTTCCACGTGAAATTGATTCAAAATACCTGATGAAATCGAGAGATATTTCCGAGTTTGGTGTTTTAGCTTTCAATGCGAATGTGGGTTATGCCTATTCCCTGATTTTTCTTAAGCATGGAATTTGTACGTTTTCTTATATTTTAGGCACTGGTATTCAGGATAATACTTTTGACAGAGAATTGAATGAGGTAATCAATCGGTGGAGGTTTAGTATGAATCATTCAATACGAGTTGGCGTGGGATACCGGTTTAACCGATATTATCTTCGAGTTGGAATTATTCGGTCGACTCAATACACAAATCTGAAATACAATGATTTAAGCATTGGCAATGGAACTAACTTTATGCAGGTTTCGTTAGGAAAGCGATTTACTTTGCGTAAATAAAAAAGGAGAATTTCGAACGAATTTCTCCTTTTTTATTATGTTTTATAAAATTATTCCCAATCCAGGATAATTTTTCCACAGTTACCTTCTTCCATAATTTTAAAGGCTTCCTGATATTGATCGGCTGGAAAGCGGTGGGTGATAACTGGTTCAATGTTAAGGCCATGCGAAAGCATCATTTCCATTTGGTACCATGTTTCATACATCTCTCTACCATATATACCCTTCATTGTCAATCCTTTAAATATGAGTTTGCTCCAATTGATCTGAGTGGATGATGGAAGTAAGCCAAGTAAAGAAACTTTTCCTCCGTTGTACATATTTTCAACCATATCGCTGAAAGCTGCTGACGATCCGCTGCACTCCAGGCCAATATCGAAGCCACCAACCATTCCAAGCGATTTCATGGCGTCTTTTATACTTTCGGTTCGAGGATCAATAACTTTGGTTGCGCCCATTTTTAAGGCCAAATTCCGGCGATATTCGCTCAAATCGGTGCCAACTATATACCGGGCACCAGCGAACTTACAAACAGCCGCTGCCATTGCTCCAATAGGGCCGCCAATTCCGGTGATCAGAACATCTTCGCCAAGTAAAGGAAATGATAATGCCGTGTGGGTTGCATTTCCCAGCGGATCCATAATTGACATCAAATCGTCAGAAATGCGGTCGTCAACTTTTAGTACGTTTGAGGCTGGTACAGAAACATATTCGGCAAAACCACCATCGCGGTTGACTCCGATTCCTACGGTGTGGTCGCAAATATGCTGGCGGCCGCGTCGGCAATTTCTGCAAAAGCCACAGGATATATGTCCTTCAACTGTCACTCTCTCTCCAATATGAACACGTGAAACTTCTGAACCTTTTTCAACTACAATACCCATGTATTCGTGTCCGATAACAAGTGGTGTTTTTATTGTATTTTGGGCCCATTCGTCCCATTTATAAATATGTAAATCTGTACCACAGATTGCTGATTTTTTGATTTTTATCAATACATCATTGTGTCCAACAACGGGCATTGGAACATCTGTCATCCAGATCCCTTTTTCTGGTTTAAGTTTGGCAATAGCTTTCATTTTTTTAGAATATAGTTATGTGATGCAATATTAAGCTCTTCGTGTTTTAAAATCCAGAATGAATATCATGTTTATTTTTACCGTTTAGCTAATCATAAAAATAAAAAACCACTGGAATTTAATGCCAGTGGTTTTAATACGTTTTCAATCAAGTATCTGTTCTTATTTTGCCTGATAAATCGACTTAATTGGATAGATTTCAAGTTTTTCGACAAACAATTCGCCTCCTGTGTTGAAAAGATAAATTCCTTCAGCATTTGCTGTTGGTGAAAAGCACGAACTCATCACTACTTTCCCATCGTTAGCAAATAGTTCTATCGAACTGCGGTCGATAAGCATTTCGAGTTTAATGACACCGTCAACTGGCTCAACAACAGCTGTTTTTCCCATACAAGACAGCGTGTTATTTTTAGAGGTGTACGTGATTTCAGTACCATTGTCTTTTTTGTCGAGACGGACAACAAAGCCAAAACTATCGGCGGTTTTAACTTTAAAACTTCCAATGATGTGCAGGCAATCTCCTTTTACTCCGCGTGCCAGATTTTTATTTATTCCAGGAATTAAGTTTTTGTTTTCCCAAACCTCACCTTTCTGATGTAAAAGCTCGATTTCTTTAACCGGTTTTCGAACCAGCTTCACGCCATCCATGTATTTTTTCAGCGAAAGCTCGCAAGGAAAGGTCATTTGTCCGTTAAATGGCATCCCCGGAAATTCTCCGCCTCGCATCCAGGCAATCTGAATTGTTCTTCCGTCGCTTTCAGGAATATTGCTCCAGGTTTGTGTTGCGTAATAATTAGCTCCAAAATCGCTTTTTAGTTTAGGTGTTTCTGAAGTAAATTTCTCTCCGTCGAACGAACCAATTACGTAGCTTCCGTCGCCATCAAACAACACCCATTTTTTATCATCAGGACGGCGGTTTACCGATAATTCAACCAAATCGGGACACTCAAAAAATCCGGTTACGTGATTTTTAAAAGTCCAGTTTCTCAGGTCTTTGGAAGTATAAAAGGAGATTCCTTTCGACGAATCATCAATGGTGGTTTTTCGGTAAAGAACCATAACGTATTGTTTGCTAGCATCGTGCCAAAAAACTTTAGGGTCGCGGGCATCATCTGCGGCATCGTACGGAATAATCGGATTCTTATCGTATTTTTTCCATGTTCTTCCTTTGTCGTTGCTGTAGGCTAAACGTTGTCCGCAATGCTGACTGGTGTAAAAAAGCAGAATAGTTTTCTCTTCACCTGATTGTAAACCTGTTACATTATTTATATCCACAATTCCGCAGCCCGAAAAAGCAGTGCATTCAACCGAATCTTTTGATTCGTTATCGGGATAAAGGGCTATAGGGAGATGCTCCCAATGAACCAAGTCATTCGAGACAGCGTGTCCCCAGTGCATATATCCCCATTTCGTTCCAAACGGATTGTACTGGTAAAACAGGTGATATTCACCTTTATAAAAAACCAATCCATTGGGGTCGTTATGCCAGTTTTTTTCAGGAGTGAAATGGAACTGAGGTCTGTAAATCTCATCAAACAGTTTTACCGGTTTTTCGGCTAGTACTGAAAATGAGGCGATAAAAAAGATGAGGATAAAAAAAGAAAACTTCATAGTTTGTTTGTTTAATGACATCGTAGTTCAGGCAAATATAGATTAAAAAATGTGATTATTTCTGTTACATTTGGCTGCAAATTATCCTGAAAATGTCGCTGTTAGCTACATTTTATCTTTATACAACCTGAACTTTGGCGGTTAATTTATTGGTAAATAACTAATTTGGAAACGATAAGGGTATAATTGTTGTAGCAGCCATGAACTGATAAACGCGTTTATATTCAAAGTGATACCTCAAAGCGAAAATTGCATATGAAACAATACCTGGTTTTAATCTTGTTCCTGATGTGTGTGGTGGGAAGTAGCGGACAAGAATTATGGCAAAAGGAAAAGATTAAACGACCACCTTCAGTCTGCTATGCATCTCACGATTCGCATCGGTCGTTTGTTCCGGCACCATTAAAATTGAAATCGGGTACTGCTAAGAGTTCCACTATTTTGGTTGACTATGTTAATTTTCCGGCGGATGCAAAAATTGCCTTTCAATATGCTGTTGATATTTGGAAAGATCTGATTTATTCTCCGATACCCATCCGCATTAAAGCAACTTGGGAAGTTCTTGCTTCTGATGTGCTCGGAAGTTGTTCTCCTTCTGATTATTACTATAATTTCAATTCAACACAAATCTGGAATTGCTATTATCCGGTTGCTTTGGTCGAAAAAATGATGGGCGAAGAAGTCAATTCGCCCTTGGCTTATGATGTTGAAGCCTCGTTTAATAGTAATTTTACCAATTGGTACTTTGGAACCGATGGTGCGACTCCGGCAGATAAGTACGATTTTGTATCTACCGCATTGCACGAACTCGGCCATGGGCTGGGCTTCCATGGATTTTTTTATACACAACGGGGAAGGGGAGGCTATGGCAACACTGATGGTTTGCCGGCGGCTTTTGATCAGTTTGTAATTAATAAGACTGGAGAACAACTGGTTGACGCGAAGTTATTTTCGAATCCTTCCATAAAAATTTACCAAAGCCTCACTTCTGACTGGCTTGCTTTTAAAACAGTATTGGCAGTCGATTCGTTACCACGACTTTATGCTCCGGTAACCTGGGATGGAGGTTCGAGCGTTTACCATTTGGATGATGATACTTATCCTTACGGAGATCCGAATTCTTTAATGACCCATGCCATGGGGAAGGGAGAAGCAATTCATTCTCCGGGCCCAAATACATTGGCGATTATGTACGACATTGGCTGGAAATCTATTTCGATAAAGCACAAAACACAGAAAGACATAGAATTAGTTACTGAACCTATAGCTTTTGAGGCACAGATTGAAGGTGATTACGATTTGGATTTAACCAGGCTCTATCTTTTTTATTCGACCAATAAGTTTCTTAAGTCCGATTCAATCCTGTTACAACCCACGGCGACACCTTCGGTTTTTAGTGCTAAGTTTCAGCCACCGCAAAACGCTACTATTCAGTATTATTTTTCGGCAAGTGATGTGAAGAAGCGAACTTATGTATTTCCGTCAAATTCGCCATCGCGTTACCTGAGCTTTACAACCGGAGTCGATAAAATTGCTCCGGTGATTACTCACGAGCCAATTAAATTCATGCTTTCGTCAAGTCCATCGGCAACTATCGATGCTGAAGCTACTGATAATATTGGTGTTAAATCGGTTAAAGTTGAGTATTTTATAAACGGAGGCCTGATAAAAGAATTGGCACTAACGAACGATTCTGCGGATCATTATACCGGAACATTGGCTTTTCCGGCAGGTTCGGTAAAAGGCGGAGACATTGTCAGTTACCGGGTTACTGCAACAGATGTTTCTTCGCAAAGTAACATCGGGCGATCTCCATTGTCGGGGTACAATACATTCAAAATTGAAGGAATACTGGATCCGGTTACTCGCTATGTCACAAATTTTGATGCTCTGGCTCAGGATTTTATCGGAAATGATTTTAGCATTTCTACTGCAACAGGTTTCGATTCTCCGGCATTGAATTCGGCCCACCCGTATGTGAGTCCTGATATGGATGATACTGAGTTTAACTTCAGCACTATTCTGAAATACCCAATTGTTTTAAACGCAAAGGGAAAAATGACTTTTGACGAGATTGTTTTGGTTGAACCGGGAGAATCAGGAGCAAAGTTTGGTGATCAGAATTTTTGGGATTATGTGATTGTTGAAGGCTCGGCCGATGGTGGGAAAACCTGGAAACCTTTTGCTGACGGCTATGACAGTAATTTGCAGGCTTCGTGGCTGGCTAAATGGAATAGTTCAATTTCAGGAAACAACAGCACCGCGACACCTACAAAAGACCTGTTTGTGAAGCACGAAATCAATATGCTGGCCAACGGAAATTTCAAAATCGGCGATGTTGTCTTGGTCCGCTTCCGGCTTTTTTCCGATCCTTATTCTCACGGATGGGGGTGGATTATCGACAATCTGGCCATTCAGGATTGGGAAACGGCCAATACTCCAAAACTACTTTCTTCGGGCCAGGTTAATTTTTCTCCAAATCCGGCCACGAGCCAGCTAAATTTGCAGATTGACGGTAAAAGCATCATCCACGATCTTCTGCTAAAAGTCTATAATGTTTCCGGAGAATTGGTTTACAACCAGAGTTTTTCGGTTGAATCAACAGCTTTTCAAACTACTATCGATGTTCGGAATTTTACTTCAGGACTGTATTTATTTGCTGTTGAGCCCGAAAAAGGAAAGGTAATTACTCGAAAAATATTGGTTAAATAGGGTTGAAATTAGGTCTTCAACTTTAATTATTTGTTAATAATGAAAAGTTAAAAATCAGTATATCAGTGTTTTATTTTCGAACATAGCAATCATGCACAGCTTTTGGTCTGCTGAAGTTTTGATTTGAAATAAAAACTCTATATTTGCTCACATATTGAAAGCAAAATGAAACGTACAGCTAACAACAGTTTTTTTTATTGGTTTTATTACTTCTGTTTCCAAATCGGGATCGGCAGGTAATCTATTGTTGTTACAAAAGATATTCATCGAAAGGGTCCCGTGATAAACGAGGCCCTTTTTTATTTTCAATTGTTTACTGAATCAAAATAAAATAGAATATGAAACTTACGGTTGTTGGATTGGGACTTATCGGCGGATCGATGGCAAAAGACCTTCGGAAGGCCAGGTTTACGCAGGAAATTACTGGTGTGGACTCCAGTCCGGAAAATGCACAGGAAGCGCTTCGATTGGGGATAATCGACCGGATTGATTCGCTCGAAAGTGCTGTTGCGAAAGCCGATATGGTGATCATCGCCATTCCGGTGGATAAAGTTCTGAATACATTGACCAAAGTTCTTGACCTGATTTCTGACCAAACCACAGTGATTGATGTGGGCTCAACTAAAAAACTGATAGCCGAGGCGGTTGAAAATCATTCGAAGCGGAGAAACTATGTTGCCGCACACCCTATGTCGGGTACCGAAAATTCGGGACCAACGGCTGCTTTGGAAGGTTTGTTCGAAGGTAAAATCAATATCATTTGCGATCAGGAAAAGTGCGGGCCGCAACATTTGGCTTTTGCCGAAAAGGTGTTTCAGGTGCTGGGAATGGACATTGCCTACATGACCGCCGACGAGCAGGACCACAGCACAGCATTCATTTCGCACCTTCCTCACGCAGCCGCTTTTGCCTTGGCTAATGCGGTGCTCGACAAAGAAGACCGCGAAATTATTTTCGATCTGGCGAGCGGTGGATTCAATTCAACGGTTCGTCTGGCCAAGAGTTCTCCTGAAATGTGGGGCCCTATTTTTCAACAAAATAAGCAATACGTTGTTGAATCGCTCGATGTTTACATCAAACACTTGAAAGCCTTCCGGAAAAGTATTGAAAATGACCCGGAAGAAATGATGGCCTTAATGACAAATGCCAACCGGATTCGCGGAATTTTAGCCGGCGACGGTGATTCGCTCGTAAAAAATGAAAAGACAATAGTTAAACTTTATACCAAATAATCATGGCGTTAGAATTAGAAATTAACCCAATTAAGCACTGGTTGCCACAAATTAACAACCCGCTTATTATTGCAGGTCCATGCAGCCTCGAAACTGAGGAGCAAACGATGGATACTGCCCGTCAACTTGCAAAAGATCACCGTGTATTCGTATATCGTGGTGGTGTTTGGAAACCACGCACACGTCCCGGCAGCTTCGAAGGTATTGGAAGCATAGGTTTGAAATGGTTGCAAATGGTTCGCGAAGAAACCGGTATGCCTGTCGGTACAGAAATTGCCAACGCACAGCATGCCGAAGAAGCCTTGAAGGCAAATCTCGATGTGCTTTGGATTGGAGCCCGCTCAACAGCCAGCCCGTTTGTTGTGCAGGAAATTGCCGACGTGGTTCAGGGAACTGATGCCGTTGTAATGGTAAAAAATCCCGTGAACCCCGATGTTCAGCTTTGGGTTGGCGCTTTTGAGCGTTTAAGCCGCGCCGGAATCAAAAACCTGGTAGCCATACACCGTGGTTTTACGCCTTTCCGCGAAACCGAATACCGGAACTACCCCAACTGGAAAACTGTGATTGAATTGCGCCGTTTGATGCCCAATTTGCCTATTATTTGCGACCCGAGCCACATTGGAGGCAAGCGCGAGTATTTGTTCGACATCAGCCAGAAAGCGTTTGACATGGGCATGGAAGGACTGATGATTGAATCGCACCGCGACCCGTCGTGCGCGTTGAGCGACAAGGAGCAGCAACTTACCCCGGCCGATCTGGCCAAATTGCTCGATCGTTTGGTGATCAGGAATGTGAAAACCGACAATAAACTGTTCGAAAACCAACTCGAACTGTTGCGTAACCGCATTGACGCGCTCGATCGTGAATTGTTGGAAACCCTTTCGTCGCGTATGGAAATTGCCCGTCAGATTGGTCAGTATAAAAAAGAGAACAACGTGACTGCTTTTCAGGTGGGCCGGTTTGCCGAGCTGATGGAAAAACGCATGAAACTGGGCGAAAGCCTCAATCTGAATCCTCATTTGGTTCAGCAGTTGTTCCAGCACATCCATGAAGATTCGGTGCGAATGCAGACTGAAATTATGGATAAAGAATAGAGAATCTGGAATTCGTGAGACTGAAGAAAGCCGGTTGGGAATATAATCCTGACCGGCTTTCTTGTTTTATAGTTTTCCCAGCACCTTTTTAAGTGCCGAAATCATCGCTTTTTCGATAATGGGGAATTCAATAAGGTCTTTACCCACGAAAATAAACATTGCGGCGATATGGAGCTCTTTGGAGGCTAATTCGTCGTAGAAGGCAGGTTTGTTCAGCCGATAAGCTTCGCGCATGCGCCGTTTCAGCAAATTTCGTTTAACGGCACGCTTAAAATTCCGTTTCGAAACAGCAAAGGCAGCTTGTGCGTGCGCGGGTTGTGATGAGTCTGTTTTCAGAAAAACAACTTTCAGCGGATACACCAAAAACGATTCGCCCGAAGTAAATAATTCCCCGAGAATCTTCTGGCTGCAAAGCCGTTCTTCCTTTTTGAGTGTAAATCCTTCCATTGTTCTAAAATACAACAAAAAAGGGGAAAACTGATTTCCCCCTTCTTTGTCGTATTGCTTTATTTTGGTTATTGTCCTTTGTTGTGTTTCTTGATGAATTGCTCCAACGCCATGGTCATTGAAGGCGCTTCGGCTGTTGGTGCTTCAATGTCGAGTCGTAACCCGGCATCGACAACTGCTTTTGCAGTGGCCGGACCAAAACAGGCTATTTTGGTATCTTCCTGCGCAAAACCAGGGAAATTCTGCATCAGCGACTGAATACCCGATGGGCTGAAGAACACCAGAATGTCGTAGTTAACCTCTTTCAAATCAGACAAATCGCTGCTTACAGTCTGGTAAATAATGGCCTTGGTGTAATTGTATCCGGCCTTATCGAGCAACGAGGTAATTTCCGGCTGACCAACCTGTGAAAGCGGAAGAAGGAATTTTTCTTCTTTGTGCTTTTTCATCACATCAATCAGGTCGGAGAATTTGCCGGCACCGTAAAATATTTTCCTTTTTCGGTAAACAATGTACTTCTGAAGATAGAATGCTGTAGCTTCTGATATACAGAAATATTTCATCGTATCTGGGATGGCCAGACGAAGTTCAGCACTAATTCTGAAAAAGTGATCAATCGCTGTGCGGCTGGTAAAAATTACCGCACCATGATCGAGTATCTGAACTCTTGTTTGCCTGAACTCTTTAGCCGAAACGCCCTCAACCTGAATGAAGGGGCGGAAATCAACCTGAATGTTATTTTTTTCAGCCAGATCGAAATATGGCGACTTGGCTGTTTCAGGTTTCGGTTGCGAAACTAAAATTCTCTTGATTTTCAAGGTAATTGCTTTTATATTAATTCTTCATTACTCTAATTCAATAACAGATTATAGATCAGAAGTAATGGTAAAATTTCAAGGGTACAAAGGTATAAAATCAAATATAAAATTGAAAACTGTTTTTTCATGAAAATTTTGATACCTCTGATTAACGATAACAGGTAAAAAATAACGACTATTCCTAAGCCCACATAAATCAGTGGTTCAAACTGAGTTAGTGGAATAAAGGCTATTATAGCCGTAATTGGAAGTAAGAATAATCCTAAAACCCGGTTGAAAACAGTTATATTGAACAGGTATTCCAGTACCTCCGATTTACTTTCGGTCAGGATTCCAACCAGGTAATAAATGAATCTTTTGGCAAAGAAATAGCCAATTATTGTGGCCAGACACGTCAGATAAATATAATACGATTTCGTATGTCCCAGGTTGATTTTGTGCAACGAGAGAAACTGGTAACCGAAAAGTGCCAGCGTCAGGTTAAAAATTAAATCGAGCCTGAATGAAGCGTGAAGCAGGTTAAAGTAGCGCTCACGAAACATGCGTGTAAACGTTGAATTATTGATGGTTGCATGCATCAATTGACTGAGGTACTTGTTAAAAATTAACCTGACAGTTGCAAAGAGAAGAAAAATAACGAGCAACACGCCCACAAGCCAATCGGGATTCGACCTGAAGATTTTTTTCCCCGGAAAAACAACTTCAACACCTTTTAAAACCGTATAGAGCGAATCGTAGGGCAGTGGCCTGACCAATTCTTTCTGATAGTTAAACTTGGGTACATATGCTTTGTGAAATTGCGACCATTCGGGCCTGCCGCCAAAACAAATTACACTATCAGGAGCAATGTAATTTACACTTAGCGAATCGTTGAAAGACGGATCGTACAGGCTAAGTACGGGTTTTACAGAATCGGTTTGAGCAGTTTGGGTTTGAGTATTAGCCAGATTCAAAGTCAGGTTTGAGTTTACAGAGTCTGATTTGAATTGATTAGATTGCATACCGATTACCAATTGTATAAGTTTGTGGCCGCAAAAGTAGTGATTAATAGTTTTTATTTTGTCACCCCACCGGGTGAAATGAGTAAATTTAATGACGATGCAACAAAGCGTGAAAATATATCAGGCCCCGCTTCAGGGTTTTACCGATTTTGATTTCAGAAAGACATTGGCCGAATCTTTTGGCGGAATCGACAAGTTTTTTATTCCGTACATTTCCTTTGGGAAAGGTCACGAAATAAAACGATCGCAGCTGCGTGAGGTTTTTCCGGAGAATAACAGCATGTTACCAATTGTCCCTCAGGTTCTTTTTTCTGATGGAAAAGAATTAACAGAGTTGGTTTCTATCCTGACGGATTATGGCTACAGCGAAATTAACCTGAATATGGGATGCCCATACCCAATGGTTACCAATAAGGGCAGGGGAGCTGCGTTGCTCGGGAAACCTGAAGCATTGAACGAATTACTTCAGCAGCTTTATACAAAGAATTCTCAGGTAAAGTTTTCGGCAAAAATGCGTGCAGGAATGACGAATGACCGGGATGCTGAGGCTGTTTTTGAGGTTTTGAATCAATTTCCACTCGAAGAAATTATTTTTCATCCCCGTACCGCTGACCAAATGTATGATGGATCGGCCAACCCGCAACTTTTCGCCAATGCAGTTTCAGTAGTGAAACATCCCCTGGTTTACAATGGCGATATTGTTTCAGTCGCTGGTTTTCAGGAGTTACAGGCAATTTTACCTGAGCAGAATTCATGGATGGTTGGGCGCGGCTTATTGGCCAATCCGGCACTTGCTGCACAACTAAAAGGTGAAGTTTTTAGCCCGAAAGAACTTCGGGAAAAGTTAAAGGATTTTCACGATCGAATCTTCGATAATTATTCTTCACGCCTTGATGGAAGCGGACATATTCTGATGAAAATGAACCAGTTCTGGACCTATTTCTGCCAGTCGTTCGACAATCCGCACAAAGCGATGAAGCTTGTTAAAAAGTCAACAAGCCTGCTCAAATACAATGCAGCTGTGGCCGAGATTTTCAGGAATTTTTAACCTGCTTGTCCGAATATCGGTTCTTCAGGAAAAAATATACCGGTATGCCCGATAAAATCAATGTCATACCAATGGCAGCTTCCCGTGGTCGGGCAATAATTGTATTGAAAAACAAGAAGATACAGAAAACAATGTAAAAAGCCGGAACATACGGATATCCCCAGACTTTGTACGGTCGGTGCGCATCGGGCATTTTCTTTCTCAGAATAAATACACCCAGAGTTGTGGCTCCGTAGAAAATAAAGACCGCAAAAATAACCATGTCGGTCAATTGGTCGAAGGTGCCTGACAAAACCAATATGGAGGCCCATATTCCCTGGCTTAAAAGCGAATTGGAAGGAACGCTGGCCTTATTAATTTTACTGATGCCAGAGAAGAACAATCCTTCGCGGGCCATGGCGTAATATGGCCGCGAACCGGTGAGAATACTGGCATTCGTACAGCCTAAAGTGGTTACAAGTATCAGCAACGAAATGAATAATACACCGCTGGTTCCCCAGAAACTACGAACAGCTTCAACCGCTGCTATCTGGTTCCCGGAATTGTGAATTTCAGTAAGTTGCGGGATAGAAAGCAACGAAATGTAGGTCAGATTTACCAAAAGGTAAATCAATATCACAACGAAAACACCCATCACAATTCCCTTGGGAATATTTCGTGTCGGGTCTTTTATTTCGCCACCGATAAAACCTACCGAAACCCAGCCCTGATAGGCCCAGAATGCCGCCAGCATTGCCGTAAAGAATGATGAGATTGATACCGTTCCGGCCGATAGATCGGCTAAATTCAGGTAATCTGGTGGAAGGGCAGAAATATTTGTCAATCCGAAAATGACAATTACGGATAGCCCGGTAACCACCAGCCAGAGAATGGCTTTACTTACCCATGCTCCGCTTTTCAATCCGGAAATATTCAGGAAGGTTAGCAGCAGGATAAGTAGTATGGCCGTGAGCTTTACATTAAAATCCTGAAAGGGGAAGAAAATGCCGCCAATGGTGAAATCTTTTAACGAGGTAAGAATTTCGGGAAGCGGAATAATGCTGTTGAGCGATTGCGCAAACACGTATGCCAGCGATGAAATGGTAGCCGTTTGAATAATGGTGAACAGCGACCAGCCATACATAAAGGCGAAAAACCGATTGTAAATTTTCTTCAGGTAAACAAACTCGCCGCCGGTATCTGCTAGCAAACCAGCCACTTCTGCGTTACTCAGGGCGCCAAAGAGTGTGATAATTCCACCAACAATCCAGGCCAGCAATATCCAAACCGACGAATGAAGTTCGGCTGCCATGGGAGCCACTTTTTTGTACACGCCCGAGCCGATAATGTTTGCAACAACAAAAATAACGACGTAGCCTAATCCAAGTGTCCGGATTAAATTCCTTTGGTTACCCATGGGTGATTTTCTTAAAGAGATATAATGCTCCTAAAATAAAAAAATATGTTTATTTATTTGGATTGACCTACCGGATTAATAACATGCAACGCATGTTAACCGGAATTTTCATTGAATTTAATTTCAGTGCATTGAAAATCAAAGCTGTGAGCAGTTTTCATGCTCGTATATTTCCATGATGGTTATCAATTGCTCCAGTTCGTCACTTTCCGGAGTATTTTCGGGCGCATCACAAATTTCCAAAAATCGTCTTAAAGCTTCCCTGTATTCGTCTTCTGTAAAAATTTCTTCCATGCTTCGTTTATCAAATTATTTGCTGAAGACGCAGCCATAAAATGAGCTGGCCGTTAATGAGCATCCAGCCAGTTGTCGCCTGCGTTCATTTCAACAGTCAGCGGTACGCCAATGTTTACGGCATTTTCCATTTCATGCTTTACAATTGCTTTTACCTGTTCCAGCTCCGGAATCCAAACATCAAAGTTCAACTCGTCATGCACCTGAAGAATCATTTTCGAGCGTAATTTTTGCTGGTTCATGGCCCTCCAGATATTGACCATAGCGATTTTAATCACGTCGGCTGCCGAACCCTGAATGGGTGCATTGATGGCGTTTCGTTCGGCTACTCCACGAACCACGGCGTTGGCCGAATTGATGTCGCTGAGGTAGCGTTTCCGGCCTTTTATGGTTTCCACATATCCCTTGTTTCTAGCCACTTCAATGCTCGTATCCATGTATTTCTTAATATCCGGAAAGTTCTCGAAATAGCCGTCGATCAACTGTTTGGCTTCGGTGCGCGGAATGTTCAGCCGCTGCGAAAGTCCAAACGACGAAATTCCGTAGATAATCCCGAAGTTAGCTGTTTTGGCTTTCCGGCGCATATCAGAAGTTACCTGTTCGAGCGGAATTTTGTAGATTTTTGAAGCTGTAATGGTATGAATGTCCTGATTGTTGCGGAACGCTTCGATCATCTGGCTATCCTGGCTCAAAGCGGCCATAATGCGCAGTTCGATTTGCGAGTAGTCGGCCGAAAGAAACGTGTGCTCGTTGTCTGATGGAATGAACGCCTTTCGCAGCTCGCGGCCATTTTCGTCGCGAATCGGGATATTTTGCAGGTTGGGGTTGGTCGAACTCAGTCGGCCGGTAGCTGCAATCGCCTGGTTGTATGAGGTATGTATCTTTTTAGTTCTCTGATTAATCAACTGTGGCAATGTTTCGACATACGTGCTCAACAGCTTTTTCAGGCCACGATATTCCAAAATTTTGGCAATAATCGGGTGTTTATCCTGAAGTTTTTCCAGAGTTTCCTCGGCTGTTGAGTACTGCTTGGTCTTCGTCATTTTTGCCCCCGGATCAATTTTCATCTTGTCGAACAGAATGACTCCAAGCTGTTTGGGCGACGAAATGTTGAATTCTTCACCCGCCATCCCAATGATTTCGGCTTCAATATCGATGATTTGCTTGCGCAGCACTTCGGCATAGGCATTCAATTCCGAAGTATTTAGGTTCACACCGGCTATTTCCATGTCGGCCAGCACATAAATCAGAGGCATTTCAATTTCATCGAAAAGCGGTCGGGTTCCACTGGCATCGAGGTCTTTTTCGATGGCTTGCTTGAGCTGCAAAGTCAAATCGGCATCTTCGCAGGCATAGTCGCGCAGCTTATCCAACGGCGCCTGACGCATGCTTTGCTGCAGCGTTCCTTTTTTGCCAATGAGCGTATCGGTGGTAATTTTCTGGAAATTCAGGTACAGTTCGCACAGGTAATCGAGGTTGTGCTTCAATTCCGGTTGGATCAGGTAATGGGCAATCATGGTGTCGAACAGCGGCCCGCGAATTTCCAGTCCGTAATTCTTCAGGATTGACAAGTCGTACTTGATGTTCTGGCCAATTTTCAGGATTTTCTCGTCGCCAAAAATAAAGCGGAATTCCTGAACAATTGCGGTAGCTTGTTCTCGATTGGCTGGCAAAGTAACGCAATAGGCCTCGTGTGGCCGGTACGAAAACGAGATGCAAACTAACTCAGCAGTCATCGTATCCAGTCCGGTCGTTTCGGTGTCGAAGCAAAATTCCTTCTGAACTGACAATTCTGCCCGAAGACTGGCGCGTTGCTCGGCAGTTTCGATGAGGTAATACTGGTGCGGAATGGTTTCGAACGATTCCAGATTTTTGATTTCGACAGGCTTTTCTTCTGCTGCAGTCGGAGTTCCAAAACCAAATAAATTTCCTTGTTCGTATTGACTGTCGTTTGAGGCTGGCTGTTTGGCTTCCTGTTTTTTAATGAGCTGTTTGAATTCAAGTTCGGTGAAAATCTCATTCAGTTTCTGGAAGTTTGGATCTTCCATAATCAACTTATTTTCATCAAACTCAACCGGTACATCCAGAATGATCTCGGCCAGTTTGCGCGACATGCGTACCTGTTGCTCGTATTCGATGAGGTTTTCCTTCAGTTTTCCCTTTTGGTCGTTGATGTTCTGGTAAATTCCGTCGATAGATTTGTACGTTGAAATCAGTTTCATGGCTGTTTTGGGGCCAACTCCCGGGCAGCCCGGAATATTATCGGTCGTGTCGCCCATCAAACCCAAAATGTCAATAACCTGTTTCGGATCGTCAATTTCAAAATTTTCCCGAACTTCGGGAATACCCCACACTTCGGGAGCTTCGCCACCACGCGACGGTTTGTACATGAAAATATTTTCGGAAACCAACTGGGCGTAATCTTTGTCGGGCGTCATCATGTAAGTGGTGTAGCCCATCGTTTCGGCTTTTTTAGCCAGAGTTCCGATTACGTCGTCGGCTTCAAAACCGGCTTTTTCCAGAATAGGAATGTGGTAAGCCTCAATAATCCTGCGAATGTATGGAATGGATTTCTGCAAATCTTCGGGCATTTCCTCACGGTTGGCCTTGTAAGCGTCAAACATCTCGTGGCGGAAAGTGGGCACATTCAGGTCGAATACCACGGCGATGTGCGAAGGTTTTTGTTCGCGGAGCAACTGCTCCAGAATGGTTACAAATCCATACATGGCCGAAGTGTTCATTCCTTTGGAATTGAACCGCGGATTTTTGATGAATGCAAAGTACGATCTGTAAATCAGCGCATAAGCATCGAGCAGGAAAAGACGTTTGTCGGAATTATTGTTTTCGGCCATAACTTGAAACTTGGAATTTGAAACTTGGAACTATTGGTTGTCTTCGGCATACCACTCGGCAAACGAGTTGCCGGTTTCGTATAACCGAACACTAAAAAGCTCAATATGTTCAGGAAGAAGCGGTTTCACTTTTTCGGCAATGTAAACCACCAGGTTTTCGGAGGTTGGCTGAAACGGAACAACCTGGTGACGCTCGTACATTTGCCCCAGCGCGTCGAGCTTGTCGGTTGGCGCATTTTCATTAATCATCAGCGAATGGTCTAATTTGCTGATGATTTGCTCCTGAATGAGTTTTTTCAGGATACTGAAGTCGATCACCATTCCGTCTTTCGGACTTCCGGGCTCGTTTGCCGGTTCGCCGGTTACGGTAATCTGCAGTTTGTACGAATGGCCGTGAATGTTTCGGCAAAGCCCGTCGTAATTGAGCAATGCGTGCGACATTTCGAAGCCAAATTGTTTGGTCACCCTTATTTTTGCCATTGTGTAAATTTCTGGAGTTCGAAATTAGGAAAGAACTTTTAAAAATGGATTAATCAAGTCGGTTGAATCCACCCTCAGACCTAAAAAATAAAAATCCGGTCGCTAAACGTGGCCGGATTTTAAATAAGATGAACGATTTACCTACTCTTCGCAGGTGCATCGTTGTAAACAGTCAACGATCTGACTGAGAATGTCGTGTTTCAGATAGTAATACGTGTTTTTCCCTTCACGACGCGAACAAAGTACTCCTTTATCTTTCAGAATTCCTAAATGATGAGAAGTTGTTGATTGCTCAATTCCCAACAGTTCGTGTATTTCGGTAACAGTGAGCTTCTTGCCACCTTCCAAATGCTTCAGAATAGCAATTCGAACTGGGTGTGCAATGGCTTTTAGCATGTTGGCTGCCATTTCCAGGCGATCGGCATCAATTTCCTGAATATTAAACATGGTTTGAGTTTTATAAATGCAAATATATGAATATTTAGGGTTTATTGGGTAAATCAACTGTTTACATGGGATAGTTTAGAATGTTTTCAAATAAATGGAAATTAAATCCTTAGGGCTGATAGACTGAAAGTTGATCAAAACCGCTAGTTTTCCGGAAAAAGTCAATATATTTTATAATTTTGAATCATTCAAAAATAGCCTGAATGACCTCTTTGGACATTATACAATCGCCGATAAAAGAAGAACTAAAAAGTTTCGAAAGCTACTTCAAAGAAGCCATCAAAAGTGATATTCCTTTTCTCCAGATTATTATTAAATATATCCTGAAAAAAAAGGGAAAGCAGATGCGCCCCATGTTCGTTTTTCTCTCGGCCAAAATATGTGGTCAGTTTAGCGAAACTACTTATCTGGCAGCATCTTCCATCGAATTATTGCATACGGCCACTTTGCTTCACGACGATGTGGTTGACGAGTCGTACGAACGGCGCGGGAGTTTTTCAATTAATGCACTCTGGAAAAATAAAATTGCTGTTTTGGTGGGCGATTTCATTCTGGCCCGCGGAATGCTCAATACGCTCGATCAGAAGGAATACCGTTTCTTACATCTGATCTCGCGTGCGGTTAAAGATATGAGTGAAGGCGAGATTTTGCAGATGCGCAAAAGCCGGAAACTCGACATTGACAATGAAACCTATTACGAAATAATCAGCAAAAAAACCGCATCGCTTATTGCAACCAGTATGGCCATGGGCGCAGCTTCGGTGACTAAGGATGATGAGGTGGTTGAGCGTATGTTCCAAATTGGGCTGGATGTTGGAATTGCTTTTCAAATAAAAGACGATATTTTCGACTATCAGAGCAAAGGAATTTTGGGTAAACCTACCGGAAACGACATCAAGGAGAAGAAGATCACACTTCCGCTACTATATGTTTTAAATAACTGTGAATCTGGCGAGAGAAGCCGAATTTTACACCTGATAAAAAAGAAAAACAAGAATCAGGCAAAAGTGAAAGAGCTGGTCGATTTGGTTGTTAGCCGCGGCGGACTTGAATATGCCTCGAAAGTGATGAACGAATTCCGTGAGAAAGCCATTGCCGGAATCATGGAATTCCCTGAAAGTGAATCGCGAACTGCGTTGATCGAGCTGGTAAATTATACAACTACCCGCCAGAAATAGTAGTTTACAATAGTTTCCGGTTGAAAATTGTTATTCCAACTCTTTCAATGTGTTCAGTTAGTTTAGGCTCCTGAATCCGGTCGAATAAAACCAAATCAAATTTGTAAGGTAAGTCGAGGCCATCCAGCATGGCTGAGATATCAATCAGGTTTGTCAGGGTTAATTCGGTTCCTTTCATTGCTAAATCAATATCAGATCCTGGTTTGAAATTACCTTTGGCACGTGAACCAAACAATACAATTTCCTGAATCCTTTCTTCAGATTTGAAGACTTGAATTATTGCTGACCAATCATCAGTTGAAATGCCGAATTTGTCCATTTCGTTTAGCCAAAAAGTGTATTCTTTAGTGAATCAGGTTCTTGCGAAAGAGTCTCTACTAAATCATTCAGAAGGAAAACATAGGTTTGTCTGATTTCACCAGCGATTTCTTCGGCTGTTTGTGAATCGTAAGTATGGCTGGTCAAATTTCGGCTTTTGTGCATTTGAACCCAGGCTTTACCATCCTTGATATATCCGGTTTGGAAAGCATGATCAATTACCGGTTTAGGACCTACAATGTGTTCAAATCCCTTTTCCTGAAACAAGTCCTGCAAGGTTTTCCATGCCAGTTCGTAGGTATATTCAAATGCTTTTATGAGTCCTTGCTCTTCCAATTCATTCAATTTTTCAACCGAACAGAACGTATTTAGTTTTGATAATGCTTTCTTAAAATTATCAAATCGTTGAAGCCATCGAATATCCCTGCTGCTTTCCATTGAGTGTTTTTTCCAAAGATAAATGATTCAATTCAGAAAAAATATAGTAATAACTTTATATTATCTCACTCGGCGAAACACCTTCTGCGAGAAATAATTGGGTAATGATTCGTCAGTGTTGATTACGATCCCGCCCAAAATGTAAACCGGGAAATCGGATTGAAGCCTTTTGTTATTGATGATTAGTTTTAGAATTTCATTTTCAATTTCGTCGTAAACCAGATGGGTGGTTTTCAGAATTGGAACTTCGGCATTTCTGATTTCCGGAGCCATCGGGAGTAACCGTAAAGCCAGAAATTCGGGCTGAAAAGCCGAATAATCAGCCGGATCAATTTCGTGTATCGATTCGGATAAAACATGATTCTGAACCATCATCAGTGCGCCACAGGTGTTGGTATGGCGGTGCTGGCCAACACGTTTGATTTTACCTACTTCGCCGGCGCGCGAAATGCCAATGTGCGAACCAAAAATGAATAAAGCTGCACCACCGTCGGGAATATGATCGGCAAAAGCGGTTAAACCAATATCTCCCACGAAAGGATAGCCAGCGAGACCACCCATAATGAATGTTCCTTGTGGCGAAGGCAGGTTCATTTTGGCTGGCTGATGATTCAGTTCGTCGAAACAAAATGAGGTGGCTACGATTATTTTGTTCATTTCGATGCCTTCGCGGTTGGCGATTTCAAGCACTGCATTGTGCGATGCTTCGTTCATGGTTGAGAACTCATCGAAGTATTTGCTGATTATTTTTTGCATTTTCTTACCTGTTTTCTATTAACTATGATTCTTATCCTGTTGATCCCAAGGCGTTTGCCACTGCATTTATTGTTTTCAGAAGTACAATGTTTTGCCGGTTGGCGCTTTCTGTATCTTCCGTGTCTTTATCGGTTCTCCATTGTTGCAGGGCATTTACCTGTACCTGGTGCATCAAATTTAAAGCAACTGCCCGTAACTGGGTTGAATAGAAATGGTTTTTTCTGCGTTCCTGCGATGGTTTTTCAAGTAATTCGGCCAGGAGATGTTTCGTGAGCTCATATTCGGCCAAAATGAGAGGCAAAATATCGTTCCTGATCTGTTCTTCTTCAACCAGCGAGGCATAAAGTTCGATGATCTTTGGATCGGTAGCTGCCAGACCCGAATCAACATTGGTCAGTATATAACGAAGCAACGGATGCGAGACAAGCAACTGTTTCAATAGTAAATATTTCTCCGGATATTTTTCTTTCAGGAGCTGCAACGTGCTTCCTACACCGTACCAACTGGTAATATTTACCCGGCTCTGAGTCCAGCTGAAGACCCACGGAATGGCCCGCAAATCGGTCAAGGTTCTTTGATTGGAGCGGCGCGATGGGCGTGACCCGATTTTGCTGGTTTCAATCACATCGATTGGCGTAGCCTGCTCGAAAAACCGGATAAAACTTGGGTGTCGGGTAAGTGCATTGTAGCTGGTAAAACTTTCGTGCGCCATAAATCCAACCAGATCAAACAACTGCTGGTCGTATAAATGGGTGTTCAGCAGTGTATTCCGGAGCGTTCCGGATGCGAGCAGTTCGAGATTGAAAGCCGCATTCACTTTGTTGGCGTACTTTCGCTCGATGGTTTCGCCTTGCTCGGTGAGTCGAAGTTTCCCGCACAACGACTCTGGCGGAAGGCTTTTCAGGAACCAGTGAATAGGACCTGCGCCGCGACTGATACTTCCGCCCTTTCCGTGGAAAAAACGAATGTCAACGCCATGTTTTCGGCCAATCTTCGCCAGTTCGTGCTGGGCTTCGTAAAGGTGCCACAGGCTTGATAAAATTCCGCCGTCTTTGTTGCTGTCGCTGTAACCAATCATCACTTCGGCAACCGGCCTTTTGCAGCCATTTCGCTGAGCCTGCAGGCGAATTGTATTTTGCGTAACTGGATGCGCCAGAAACTCCTCTAAAATTTCAGGAGCACGATGCAAATCGTCGATGGTTTCAAACAAGGGTACGACCGGTAACTGGCAGGCTGGTCCAGATTCGGTTTTGATATAAAGTCCGGCTTCGCGCGCCAATAAGTAAAAGGTAAATAAATCGTCCACTTTTTTGGTCATGCTCACAATCATGGACCCAAACGCGTTGGGACCGTATTTGCGGATATGTTCGGCCAGAACGGTGAGATAACCAAGCGCATTGGCGGTTTCGGGTGTTCCTCCGGAATAGGAATGCGTAAAAGGCCTGTATTGAACGAGTTCCTGAAGCAAAAATTCCTTTTCAGGTAACCCGCTTGACGTTTTCGAAAATGATGAGTGTTCAACATCTTCGAGAAGTCCAAGAAATGCTCTTTGATAAAATTCGCTGTTTTGCCTGACATCCAGATGAGCCAGATGGAAGCCAAATGTTTGTACAAATCTCAGCGCTTTGTTTACCTCGTTGGTCGCCAGCATGGGTGCTCCCCACGCAGAAAGTGCACGCAGCAGTATTTCCAGATCGGCAATCAGTTGACCCGAATGAGAATAGCTCCATTCTTTGGTCGAAAGCCTTGCGTTTCCGGAGGTATTTTGTTTGGCCGGTAGTTTTTCGATCAGCAGCAAAACGAACTGCCGGAATGGCTCACGGGAAGCTGCCTGAAAAAGGCTATTGCCGGCCAGATTGGGTATCTGCTTTTCGAGCTGTGACTTACGCTTCTGTATTTCAGCTGATAAAGTTTCTTTCGAAGTATAAATGCTCAAGCTGTCGGCCAGTTGGTTGAGGCGCTGATTGGTCAGTATAAGCGATTCAGAACGAAGCCGATCAAGCGTGTATTTGGTAATTTCAGGCGTAACCAGCGGATGTCCGTCGCGGTCGCCTCCTACCCACGAACCGAGGCTCATGCGCGGCATTGACCGGTAGTTTTGCAAAGCTTCGGCCTGAAAACCGGCCTCATCCCATGCTTGCAACAATGTGCGGTCGTGGAGTTCGAATACTTCAGGAAAGACTTTGGTAAGGTAGTGCAATACGTTTTCGAGTTCGGTTTCAACTTGTGGCTTTTCAAGGTAAATATCGTCGATAAACCACAGCCGGGTGAGTGTTTCTTTGATGTTCGACCGGATTTGATTGCGCTCGTGCAAAGTGTAAACCGGGTTTTCGAGCATGACCAGTTGCAGATAAAGTTCGCGGTAATATTTCAAAACCACTGTTCTTTTGGCTTCAGTGGGGTGGGCGGTCATCACCGGCTCGATTTCTAGTTGCGAAAGCGCTGCAATAATCTCTTCCGGCGAAATTCCTGATTCTTTTAGTTCAGAAAAAGTTTGTGCCCAGCTTCCGTTAATACTCTGTAGTCCATGCGTTTGCTGTTTGTTTCGGCGGCTTTGTACAGCCCAGTTCACCTCGCACAAATTAAGCAACTGAAAACAAATGGAATAGAGCTGAATGGTCTTTTGCTCAAGCCCGGGTGGAGGTAGTAAAACCTGCTCGTTGAGCCATGGAATATAGGCAATCAGCTCTTTTTCGCTGTTTGCTTCGAGAACTTCTGTAAAACAATCGAGCAAAAAATGAAGGTCGGAATAAGGTTTACCAATTTCGTGGATATTTTCTTTTAAAACAGGGTGCATAATTACAATTTTGAGTATTTAAAACACCTCGGAATGAAATATTGTTGAGATTGTTATCAAATAGTAAATCAAATTTTAGAAAGGGAGATTATTCGATTCATCAGATTGGGTGTTTTCGGGCAACTCACAGAGAACGTTTGAGTTCTAAAACCGTTACAAATTGTAACAAACGGAAAAGCTGCCCAAAATCAGCTACATCAGTCTTGTAAAATTTACCATCAGCCGATTGCATTTTCAGTTGACTACAATTTGTAGCCAACTGGCTTCCTTCTTTTTTAAGCCGTGTTTTTAAGACACTCCAATACTTTCTAGGATTTGGACTATCCGTTAGTATTTCAACAACGTCAATGATTGACAAAAACCATTTCTCTTGTTCGCTATCCCAAACGGTACGAACTTTTTTATCTTCGAATAGCTTCGGCGTATCTTTTGGGGTCATTTTGATTTCGATTTAATCAGACTGATTCTTTCAAATATAGCAATCTTTGGCACAAAAAAAGCTGTCAGCACAAGGCCAACAGCTTTTCGGTATCAGTTTAAAATTTATATTACTTCAATACAGCTAAAGCAGCGTCGTAGTTGGGTTCATCCACAATTTCGGGAACCTGCTGCGTGTAAATTACCGTGTGGTTTTCATCCAAAACAACAACTGAACGAGAATGCAATGCAGCCAACGGACCTGTTGCAATTTCCAACTGGTAATCTTTACCGAATTTGCCGGTAGCAAAGTCAGAAACTGTGATCGCGTTGTCGATACCTTCAGTTCCGCAGAAACGAGCCTGAGCAAATGGTAAATCGCGTGAAATGCACAGCACTTTGGTGTTTACCAACCCGGCAGCCAATTTGTTAAAGTTACGAACCGAAGCGGCGCAGGTGCCGGTATCCAAGCTTGGGAAAATGTTCAGAACCAAACGTTGTCCGGCGAAATCTTTCAGCGAAACCTTAGATAAATCGTTTTTAATTAATTCGAAATCAGGAGCTTTTGTTCCTTTTGCGGGAAGTTCGCCTATGGTTTGAATTGCGTTACCTTTTAATGTGATTTGTGCCATAATTTTGGAATTTTTTTAGTTGAGATTTGTGTTTTGCAGAGTTAAACAGCCCCGAACTAAAAATGTTTGACGCTGCTGCCGGTAATTTTTTCGAGCAGGTTGTTGGCCAGGCGGCTTGCTCCAATGCGGAATAACTCGGGAGTTAGCCACTCGTCGCCTAAAATTTCCTGAACTATAGTGAGATACAAAATGGCATCTTCAGGCGTAACAATTCCTCCTGCTGGTTTAAAACCGATTTTTTTACCGGTTTCCTCGAAGTGCTGTTTTATGGCCAGACACATTACAAAAGCAGCTTCGGGCGAGGCAGCCTGCGGCAATTTCCCCGTTGATGTTTTGATGAAATCGGCGCCTGCTTCAATGGCCAAAATGGAGGCTTGCCAGATTTGATCGACATTCAATACGCCTGATTCCAAAATGACTTTCAGGTGTGCATCACCAATGGCTTTTTTAGTAGCCGAAATTTCGTTGTAAACAGTTTCGAAATCATCTGCCAGAAAAGCCCAAAGCGGAACCACAATATCGATTTCGTTGGCTCCGGCAGCCACCGCCAAACGAGCTTCTTCAATTTTCAGTTCGGTGAACGTCATCGACGAGGGGAAACCCCCGGATACGGCAGCGATTTTCACACCGTCAATTTTCAGTGTTTCTTTCACGGCTTTGGCCATGTTTGGATACACACAGATGGCAGCAACATTGCTCATTCCGGGGAAAGCTTGCGGAAAGTGGTTCACTTTTTCGGTAAACTTGGCCACAGAATCGAGCGTGTCGGTTGAGTTTAAGGTGGTTAAATCGATGCACGACAGTGCTTTTTCGAACATCTTCTTGTTGAGGTTCTTTTCGGCAGCTTCGCGGATGGCTTCCAGTTCAGCCTGAACATCTTCGAGCGATAAAGGACAGTTTTCGATGGACATATTTTTTTGATTTAAAGTTTACGTTTTGAATGAATGTTCCAAGTTCCAAATTTCAAGTTCCAGGTGATCGACTTGGAATTTGGAACCTGAAACGTGGAACTTACTTGAGTTTCTCGTTGTTTTGGTGCCGGTCTTTATCGCGGCTGGTTTTCTTTTCCATGTTTTTCAGGAAGGCTTCGTTCAAATCGACTCCGGTTTGGTTGGCCAGGCAAATCAACACCCACAGCACATCGGCCATTTCGTCGCCAAGGTTTTTGCCTTCGTCCGATTTTTTGAATGATTGGTCGCCATAAGTTCTGGCCATGATGCGTGCCAGTTCGCCCACTTCTTCGGTAAGGATGGTCATGTTGGTCAGCTCGCTGAAGTAGCGCACGCCAATGGTTTTGATCCAGTGATCGACCATTTGCTGTGCTTGGAGAAGGGATATGCTTTTATTTTCCATGTTTGTATTTTTTGCCAGCTACTAAAAATCTCTATTCTTCGAATCCATTATAATCGTTACCGGCCCGTCGTTTACGAGATAAACCTGCATGTCGGCGCCAAAAATTCCGGTTTCCACTTTCTTGTTACCCAATACTTTTCTGAATTCGTCAATTAAATCCTCGTAAAGCGGTATTGCCGTTTCGGGGGCCGCAGCGCGAATGTACGACGGGCGGTTTCCTTTCTTGGTTGAGGCATGCAAGGTAAACTGGCTCACCAAAATGATTTTTCCGCCAGTCTCCTGAACAGAAAGGTTCATCACACCTTCGGCATCATTGAAAATCCGGAGTTGACTAACTTTTTTTACCAGCCAGTCGATATCTTCTTTCGAGTCGGTTTCCTCAATTCCGGCCAGAATCAGTAAGCCCGTTTCAATTTCTGCAACTACAAAATCTTCAACTTCAACCGAAGCTGAACTTACCCGTTGAATGACCAATCTCATAAACGTAATTTTTAAGCAATATTATAAAAAACAAACCGGACGATTAAACTTTGACGACTATATCTTGTTTAGTTTTGCACTGTATTTATTAAACAATCAGAAATAATTTTGAATGATATATGAAAAAAATAATAGTTCTGGGTTTATTCATTTTGGGATTGGGTGCGAGATTACTGGCG
This sequence comes from Prolixibacteraceae bacterium, assembly GCA_963678915.1. Taxonomy (GTDB): domain Bacteria; phylum Bacteroidota; class Bacteroidia; order Bacteroidales; family Prolixibacteraceae; genus Aquipluma. Next base: position 2,563,204 of record OY787458.1, on the reverse strand, counting down.
CAGCAGGCGGCCTTAAAAGGTCGCGTTATCGACGGGCAAAGCAACGAGCCTCTGCCTTTTGTAAATGTTGTGGTTGTTGGGACTACTAACGGAGCAGTTACCGACGACAACGGTGATTTCCAGCTTAGCGGCCTGAAGCCTGGTTTCGTGCGTGTTCAGGCCTCGTTTATTGGTTATCATACAGCACTTTCTCCTGAAATTGAGGTTAAAAATGCCAAAGTTGCTTCGGTCGAAATCAGGATGGAGAAACGCGACACGCAGTTGGATGAAGTTAAAGTAACTGCCTCGCCCTATCGGAAAACGGAAGAAAGTCCAGTTTCGCTGAAAACCATTGGAATTGCCGAAATTGAGAAAAGTCCGGGTGCCAACCGCGACATTTCAAAAGTGATTCAATCGTTTGCAGGGGTGTTGTCGTCGCCATCGTTTCGCAACGATATCATCATCCGCGGTGGAGGACCTTCGGAAAGCCGTTTTTATCTCGATGGAGTAGAAGTGCCCAACATCAACCACTTTGCCACGCAGGGCGCATCAGGCGGGGCAGTTGGTATCCTGAATGCCGACCTGATCCGCGAAGTGAACTATTATTCGGGAGCATTTCCATCGAACCGAGGCAATGCGTTGAGTGGCGTGTTCGAATTTGGACAGGTTGACGGAAATGCTGACAAGCTGAAATTCAAGGGAAGTTTGGGCGCTTCGGAAGTTTCGGCTACGGTTGATGGCCCACTGAGCGACAAAACTACATTCATTGTTTCGGCCCGTCGTTCGTACCTGAAATTTCTCTTTACTGCTCTGAAACTACCGTTCCTGCCTACTTTCAACGATATGCAGTTTAAAGTTAAAACCCGTCTGGATGCCAAAAACGAACTGACTTTCATTGGTTTGGGAGCTATTGATGTGAATGAACTGAATCTCGACATCAAAAATCCGGACGATCAGCAAAAATATATTTTAAGCCAATTACCTGAGAACAACCAGTGGAGCTACACGCTGGGCGCGGTTTACAAGCATTTCAGGCAAAATAGTTACCAAACGTTTGTGGTTAGCCGCAGCCATTTGAACAACACCTTGACCAAATACCTGGAAAACAACGCAAGTTCGGAAAGCAACAAAATTCTGGATTACGTGTCGGAAGAGCAGGAAAATAAAATCCGGTTCGAGAACAACATGCGAATGGATGGTTTCAAGGCCAACATTGGCGCCAATGTTGATTTTGCCAAATATACCAATGCTACCATGCAACGCCGTTTTTACAGCGGCAACGTGCTGAATGTGAAATATGATACGGATTTGAACCTGGTGAAATACGGAATTTTCGGTCAGGTGAGCCACGAATTTTTAGATGAACGATTGACTCTTTCTGCCGGTTTCAGGATGGACGGAAACAACTATTCGTCGGAAATGGATAATTTGCTAAAGCAGTTTTCTCCACGGGTTTCCGCATCGTATTTGTTTGCCCCAAAGTGGAGTTTAAACCTGAATTCAGGCAGATATTACCAACTTCCGCCATACACGGCAATGGGTTTTCAACAAAACTCCGTATTTGTGAATAAGGACAATCTGAAATATATTTCGGTCGATCATTTTATTGGCGGTTTGGAATTTAAACCGGCAACAGCCATGCAGTTTTCGCTGGAAGGTTTCCTGAAAAACTACCGGAATTACCCGTTCTCGGTGAATGATCAGATTTCGCTGGCCAACAAAGGTGCCGATTATGGCGTAATTGGCGATGAGGCTGTGACTTCTACATCGAAAGGACGAGCTTACGGCGTTGAATTTCAGGCACGAATCAGCTCAACAAAATACAATCTGAACATGTCGTACACGCTGGTGCGCAGCGAGTTTCAGGATGGAGAGGGAAAATACCTTGTTTCGGCCTGGGATAGCAAGCACATTTTGAGCATGACCGGAACAGCAGCTTTAAAGCGCAACTGGCAGGTAGGCGGACGGTTCCGTTTTGTGGGCGGACTGCCTTACACGCCGTGGGACTTGAACCGCTCGTCGCTGATTACGGCATGGAATGCGCAAGGTGGCCCGTATTTCGACAACACGAGGCTGAATGCCAATCGCTTTGGGGTTTTTCACCAGTTGGACATTCGGGTTGACAAATCGTATTACCTGAAAAAGACAACCCTGAAGTTTTACCTCGATATTCAGAACCTGTACAATTTTCAGTCGCGATCGACCGATCAGGTTTTGCGCGAGCAGGATGCCAGTGGAAATTACCTGACCACCGACAACGGAACCCGCTATGTGTTACGCACGGTGAAAAACACCTCGGGAACAGTTTTGCCAACGATTGGGGTACAGGTTGAATTCTAAGAGCCGGATTTGGAGATGTAGAAATTTGGAAATTTGAAGATATAGGAATATAGCTTGGAGCAAAAGGCAACTCATTCAGCTTCTCACTCCAAACTTCTGCCTACTGCCTTTGCTCAACATTTCTTACTTTTGTTTGCATGATCACACTTTGCCTCAATCAAACCAGCCCCGATCCGTATTTTAATCTGGCTGCCGAAGAATATTTCCTGAAACATTTTCAGGAAGATTTTTTTATGCTTTGGCGAAGCCGTCCGTCAGTGGTAGTAGGGAAGCACCAGAATGCGCTGGCCGAAATCAATCACGCGTTTGTGCGCGAAAACCAGATTCCTGTAGCACGGCGGCTTTCGGGTGGCGGCACCGTTTTTCACGATCCGGGCAATGTAAATTTTACCTTTATCCGGAATGTTGCCAATATTTCCGAGGTCAATTTTAAAGTATTTACCGTTCCTGTTGTCGAAGCATTGAAAAAACTGGGTGTTGAAGCCTACACAACTGGTCGGAACGACTTGCTGATTGACGGCAAAAAGATTTCGGGAAATGCCGAGCACGTACACAAAAACCGGGTTTTACACCACGGAACTTTACTTTTTGATAGTCATCTGGAAGCCCTGAAGGGAGTGCTGAAAGTGGATTTATCGAAGTTCGAAGACAAAGCGGTGCAATCGAACCGCAGCGAAGTGACCAACATTGCTCATTACCTTCACACACCGATTTCAGTAGAAGAATTCACAAGGTTTATTTTCGACGAAATCTGCGGAACTTATCCCGATTTCAAGGTTTACCACCCAACTGCTGAAGATATTGCGGCGATTGAAAAACTCACCATCGAAAAATACCAAACCTGGGACTGGATTTTTGGCTATTCACCCCGCTACCGATTCACAAACACCGTGGAAACGCCGAATGGTGCGATTTCCGTGACTTTACTGGTGGAGAAGGGCAGAATTACTGAAGCAGCTTTTTCGGGTGAAATATCCAAGGATATTACCCTAAAATTGGTCGAAACGCTCATTGGTTGCAGGCACGATTTGGAAGAAGTAAATCAGGCATTGTCGAAAATTGATTTAGAATACTTCCCAACAGAATTGCCCAAAAGCCTTTTCTAAGATTATCTAATCAGACATAGGTGGCGTATTATTTCTGAAAATCAACCTCAGCATCGACGGATAAACAATCAGCAACAAAGGTAAGGCAATCACGAAACCGCCAATAACGGCAATGGCCAATGGTTGATGGAGCTGTGCTCCGGTTCCGATTCCAAGCGCGATAGGCGATAGAGCAATAATTGCCCCGATGGCAGTCATTAATTTAGGCCTCAATCGGGTGGAGATGGCATAAACAACAGCTTCATCCGGGGTGCTTGTTTCGAGTGTTTGGTGAAATTGCAGAAAGGTGAAAATGGCATTCTCGCCAATGATTCCGATAATCATGATGATGCCCGTGTAACTACCCACATTCAAAGGAGTTCCAGTCAGGAAAAGGGCGATCATGCTTCCTGAAATTCCCAGAATGGAAATCGCGATGATGAGCAGCGCTACTTTGATATCTTTAAACATGAAGATCATTACCGTGAAAACCAGCAATGCTGCGGAAAGTAGAATAATGAGCAGTTCGCTGAACGATTTTTGCTGTTCCTGGTATTCGCCGCCGTAGCTGATGTGATAGCCTTGCGGCAAATTAACTTTTGCCCGAATCTCGGTTTGCAAATCTTGCATCACGCTACCCAAATCCCGGTTATCTAGCCGAGCGGTAACCGGAATCATACTTTGCAGGTTTTCGCGTTCGCTTTCGGCGCTTCCGGCTTCAGGAGTGATTTTGGCCAGTTGATCGATTGGTTGCAGTTTCCCGTTTGGAAGGAAAATGGCGCTGTTTTTCATCCGGTCGATGGTGGTATTAATCGCATCGGGATAAATCATCCGGATAGCTGTCTCCTGTTCTTTCTCAAAAATGTTACCAATCACATTCCCCTCCAGTTGGGTTTGCAACTGTGACTGAAAATCAGCAGGAGTAATTCCAAACTGCGCCAGTTTTTGGTAATGAGGCACAATGTTTACTGATGGCCCGGCAATGGTGATTCCGTCGAAAACGTCAGCCGTTCCTTTCACATTTTCGGTGATCTCGGCAACCTGCTTCGCCAGATTTTGCAGAACGGTCACATTATCGCCATAGATTTTGATTTCGATGGGCTGGGTTGAGGCCATCAAATCGCCCAACATATCGCCGATTACCTGACCGAAGTCGATTTGCAGGGCCGGTTGCGTCGATTCCACTTTTTGCCTGATCTCGTCAATTACCTCGTTGGTGCTGCGTTTGCGGTCTTTTCGGAGTTGAATCAGGTAATCGCCATCGTTGGGTTCGGTGATGAAAAATCCCATTTGAGTTCCGGTGCGACGCGAATAAGTTTCGATTTCAGGAATGGTTGGCAGAAGTTTTTCCACCTCACGAAGCATCCGGTCAGTTTCCTGAAGTGAAGTTCCGGGAGGCGATTTATAATCCAGAACAATACTTCCTTCGTCCATTTCAGGAAGGAAGCCGGTTTCCAGACGACTCGAAATGTAATAGACGGAAGCAATCAGGGCTAAAACAAATACAAAACTGATGGCAGGACGAAGTACGAAAAACGATATCCATTTGCCGCTTTTCCGTTCGTGCAATGCGGTTTCATGCTTCCCGGATTTTCGTTTTCCGGAGAGCAAAAGGTAAATAACCGGCAAGCCAAGCCAAGTGATCAGGAAAGAACAAATCAGGGTGATCATCATGGTGTTGGCCAGAATTTTGAAATAGGCACCAGCCACCCCGCTCAGCAAAATGAACGGAAAAAAGATAACGATGGTGCTGATGGACGACCCGATCATGGCGGGCAGCAAATAATTTACTGATTTGGATAACAGCTCTTTGGTTGGCGTTTCGGGATGTTCCTCGTGTGTTCGGTGGATTTGTTCGACCACCACAATGGCATCGTCAATGATCAACCCGATGGATGCGGCGATGGCGCCCAAAGTCATGATATTGAAGTTATACCCCAAAATGTACAACGCCAATAAAGTCAGCGAGATGGTCAGCGGAATGGTAATCAAGATAACGGCGCTCGACTTGACGGAGCGTAGAAAAATAATGCAGACAATGATGGCCAAAACCAATCCGATCCAAAGGCTATCGGTCACACTGCGGATGCTATCGTTCACAAAATCGGCCTGTACGTAATACGGCGAAAGCGAAACCCCGCGCGGCAAAATTGATTTATTCAATTCGGCAATCTTTTTTTCAACGCCTTCGGTTATGTCGATCAGGTTGGCATTGGGTTGTTTGACCACAGCCACCAGCACCGCACTTTTTCCGTTGGCATTGATTCGAACATATTCGGTTTGCTCGGCAATTTTCACATTGGCAATATCCTGAAGGCGCAGCACCCTTTTCCCATTGTTGCTGACAACCAATTGTTTGAGCTGATTCAGGTTTTCGACATTGGCATTGGTGACCGTCAGGTACATCCGGTTATAATCGTTCAGGAAACCATTGCTGCTGATGAAGTTTGACTCGTTGAGCGCAGCGGTGATCATTGTCGGAGTGACACTTAGTACACTCATTTTTTGTGGCTGCAATTCCACCTGAAATTCTTTGGTTCGTCCGCCAATCACCCGTATTTCAGACACGCCAGCAACTTGCGACAGGAAAGGTTTGACGATGTAGTTGGCGATCTGGTTAATTTCGATGTTGCTTCGGCCCTTTGCGTCAATCACATACCCAATCACTGGCAGGATGGACGGATTCATCTTCTCAACCGTGATGGTGGTGCCAGCGGGTAATTCGTCTTTGATCTGATTGATGGATGATTCGACCTGCTGTTTGCACAAATCAATGTCTTCTTTCCAGCCCATGAACGCTGAAATTTCGCAGCTTCCGCGGCTGGTAATGCTCCGGATATTTTCCAATCCGGGAACCCGTTTGATGGCGTTTTCGAGCGGTTTGGTAACCGTGATCATCATTTTGCTTACCGGCTGCAAGCCATTCTCGGCAATGACCTTGATTTTTGGGAAAGTCACTTCAGGAAAAAGCGACGATTGCATCTTGCTGTACGAAAAGATCCCGGCAGCCAGAATGATAAACAATACAACCGCAACCGGATTTTTATGCGAGACAAAGAAATTCTTCATGGGTCAGGGTTGAATGATGTTGACCAAAGCGGTATCTGGCAATCCGTAATGTCCCGAATTAATCAGGCGGTCGAGTTTATCGAACTGAGGTGAAAGAATTTCAACTTGATTATCGGTTACAATCCCTGTTTTTACTGGTATTTTAACTGCTGTTGAATCGTTGATCAGTTTCATCACCCAGAAGTTTTCCATCGTTTCATCGGTCAGCACACAGTTTTTTTCGGTGATTTGTGTGTTGGATTTTGTGCTTTCGCTGATCTGAACCGAAGCCGTCAGATTTTCAGGCAAAAGGGAATTTGTAAGCGGTTTCACCACAAAACTCTGGGTTTGCGACACCGCGTCGATGGCCGAAAGTTTGGAAGAAATGGTTCCCTGAATACGGGTTGAATCGGGCAAAACGATTTCGCAGTTGGTACCAATGGCAGCGTGTTTGTTTTGCTCGAAAGGCACATTCAGCAGAAAAACCAGGCTGTTTTGTTCGGCAATCACGCAAAGCTCGTCGCCATCGGCCACATAATCATTCGCCTGCTTGATCACTTCTGAAATGATTCCCGAAGTTGGTGCTTTGATCATCAATTCGCCATTGAAAGCAAATTCAGGATTACTTTTACTGAAGCTGCTCAAAGCATCGGCTTCCTTGGTTTTCACCGAATAGAGAGGGCTTCCCGCTTTCACATATTCGCCAATATTGCACGAATTTTTGGTGATATATCCCGTTGCCGTTGACTTGACCGTGTTCTTTTTCAGGTACGACGAGGTGGCAGTTAAGTTAATAACTTTGCTGATAGAACCCGTTGTAATTGAAGTTACCGTAACTGGGGTAGTCACTTTTGAAGCGGCTTCTTCCACAGGTTTGCTTCCTGAATGGCAACCGGCAAGTGCAAGCAAAGCAATCAAGTTGGCGAGAGTCAGTATTCGTTTCATTTCGTTTAAATTCCTTTCATTCTTGAATTGTACAATTTTCGTATCAACATTTATCTTTCAATTCTGGTATCACAACGAACGGAATAGCCAAACAATCATTTCCAATTTGCATAAACAGCAATCCCATTGGCTATTTCAAGTAATTCATTTGGTTAATGATTTGCAGGCGATTCATTTCTGAAACCGTCAGGCTATTTTGGGTTTGCGTGTAGTTGTTCACGACAGAAAGAAAATCGAGGAACCGAACCAGCCCTTTTTCAATCTCAATTTTATAGAGCGCAATCAGCTTTTCCTGTTCTGCCAATTGTCCACGGATGGTGGCAGTCAATTCTTCAGTCAGTTTTAATTGTTCGGTCAACTGATTGATTTGCTGTTTGTATTGCGAGGTATAAAATGTCTGGTAATCCTGCCTCGAAGCTTCAGCCAGCGAAGTTTTCTCGTATTCAAGTTTGCGTTGTTTGCCATCGTAAATGGGCATCGTGAAATTCAGGCCGAAACTGGTACCGAAATTATACGGGATATTTTCGGGCCGGATGGCTTGAAACCCGGCATCGGCAAAAGCGCTCAGTTTGGGGCGGTAATTCAGGTCGATCAACTGTTTGCTGTTCAGATTCTTCAGGCTATCGATCTTGAATTTCATCATTTCAGGCGAACTATTGATGTTGAAACTGTTCTGAATTGCCAATTCCGGCTTTTCGAGTGAAACTGAAGGAACACTATTAATTCCGCAAATAAAGTTGAGTACAGCCAGGCTGTTCCTGAATTGCAGATTGGCCTCTTTTATGGCAACTTCCTGCGCTGTGATGGAAAGCGACAGGTTCATCCAGTCGGTTTGCGCGTACAGTCCTTTTTCGACCAACAATTTAATCACGGATTGCTCTTCCTTTAAAAGGCTCAAAGTCTTTTGGTTGAATTGAATCTGCTGGTAATCGGCATAAGCCGAAAGGTATTGTCCGGTGATTCCCTGTTTCAGTTCGAGGACGGTTAATTTGCTGTCGGCTTCGAGCGATTGCTTCAACAAAGCGATCGTCTGTAGCTGTCCGGCTTTTACCTTTTGGTTGAAAAGCGATTGTTCGAGGCTAACTATAGCCGAATAATTTCCGCCGTCGGTGATGGCCTCGTCATAACCGTATTTTTTGGCAACCGGCGCATACATGGCCCGCGAAACCTGGCTAATTTGCGGTTTATAGGTAGCCAAAGTCAGCAAACTGTCTAATTTTCCGGCAAGGATCTGGTTCCTGAAATCTTTCAGCAAAGGACTATTCTCCAATCCTTTCTGAATATAGAAGTCGAGCGACTGGGCATTAACAAAAATTTCGGAGGCCAGAAAAAGGACAAGGGCGATGAGTTTCTTTCTCTGCATATTTGTAATCGTGAAATTCAAGATGAAGATATGAATTGTTTTGCTAAGGTTCAATCAGTTGGTGAACCCTTTAATATTGGCAAAAAACTATTTCACCGGAGCAACATCCAAAACCACAAAAGTTCCGGGTTTCATTGGTGGGCGGCGTTCGCCTGCTTTGGCGTCTCCAAATTCGGCAGTCGATAAATACAGGTGATGAGTTGTTTTATCAACTGTAATCGTGCGGGCTCCTCGTTGTGTTGGAATGGTTTCGATTACTTTAAATTTGTCTTTCGATTCTTCCTGAACAACTGTCATATTTCCTTCTCCATTGGAGCTAAATGCGCGTTTGGTAGCATGGTCGAAAGCCACGCCGTCGCAACCATCGCCAATCGGAAGTGTGGTGATTACTTTTCCGGCTTCGGCGTCAGAAACAACCATTAGCTTATTGCCGCAAACGCTGAAGAGACGGTGCGTTTCATTGTCCAATGCCAGTCCGCTTGGTTCTTCTCCCGGTGCAATCGACCAGCTTTTTTCAACTTTATAAGTAGTGGCATTGATTACACTGATTTCACTTTTATCTTCTATGTTTACATAAATAATTCCTTTACCGTCGGTTTGTGGAAATTCGGGTTTACCATCAAGTTGAATGGTTCCAATCTCTTTGTTTTGCGCGGGGTCAATCACGCTTGCATTGGAACTTCCGCCGTTGAACGTGAAAAGTTTTCCTGAAAAAGTATCGTACAAAATGGCATCAGGATTTTTTCCTGAAACCTGAATTTTTCCTGTTACTTCCATGGTTTTCAAATCGAAAACGGTTACTGAATTTTCGCGGCCGTTGCTGGTGAAACCTTTGTTCAGGCTGGGTGCAAGGGCAATTCCATGAATTCCGTTGGTATCCGGAATTTTACCGATTTGGTTTCCGGTTTTTAGGTCAACAACCAAAGCCATGGTTGAATGCGAAACATACAGTCGGCCAGCAGCCTCGTCAACGGTGAGATAATCCCAGCCACCATCGCCTTCAAGGTGTATCTGGTTAATCACTTTGTACCCCGATTGAGCGCTGACAAGGTTACTACTACTGAGCAGAACGGTAATGCAGATGATCGATAGTAAGTTTTTCATTTTCAGAAGTTTTAATTGCTTATTGACTATTTATTTGCAGATTAGTTTACTTGTAATTCTTCCGATTTCGGTGATTAATCCACTTTTGCGCTTTGTAGCAGAGAAAAGCAGATCCGGCACCAACAATAGCGCCAGCCAACACATCGCTTGGGTAATGAACGCCAAGGTGCATTCTTGAATAACCAACCAATGCAGCATAAGTATAAGAAGGCGCAATCACGTACCACTTCGGAAATGCCAGGCTCAGCGATGTGGCCGTTGAAAACGCGTCGGACGTGTGCCCCGAAGGGAATGAAGAGCTTCCTCCGGCCGACAGTTTTTGAATTTCGGGATAGGTTTCAAATGGCCGGGGCCGGTTTATGGCGTGTTTCAGGCTAGTAGCAAATATGGTTGTTACCAAAAATGAGGCGCCTATCATTAGCCCCTTTTGTTTCAATTCCTGATCTTTTTCGATCAATCCGGTTCCAAAAATCAGGATTGGCGTTCCGATGCTAATCGGCGAAACGCTGTTTGAAATTGTTTTAAAAGTACCGTCCAAATGCACGTTCCGGTGTTCGTTGATTTGGCGCAAAATCCGGATATCAAGGTTTTGCGAAAACAACGTAACTGGCAGAAACAGCAGTAAAACTATTAGTATTCTATTCATCACAAAATCAGTTTGTGATCGAAAATAGTATTCAACTTTGTAGAGAATTTGGATTCCAGTTTCCAGGTTCCAAATTCCTCCAGTATTTGCGGATATATTTGTACAAAACTTTTCAGGATGAAGATTTTAGTGATTGAAGATGAAGCTGCACTTTGCGAAACCATTGTTGCTTATCTGGAAGAAGAAGGTTATCGTTGCGAGCAAGCCGGAACTGTTGAATTGGGGTCGGAAAAAGTGAATCTTTACGAATACGATTGTATGCTCGTTGATATTGGTTTGCCCGATGGAAGCGGTTTATCGCTGATTAAGGAGTTGAAAAAGTGTCGTCCTGAGACCGGGATTATTATCATCTCGGCTAAGAATTCGCTGGACGATAAAATTTCGGGATTGGATTTGGGCGCCGACGATTACCTCACCAAACCGTTTCATCTTCCGGAGCTTAATTCGCGCATCAAATCTCTGCTTCGTCGCCGGAAATTCGAAGGCAAGCAGAAACTGACAATCGACTCCATATCTATTTTGCCTGAAAACAAGCAGGTATTTGTTGATGGAGAACAACTTTCGCTTACCCGCAAAGAATTCGACTTGCTGATGTTTTTTGTCTCTAATCGCGGTCGGATTCTCACCAAAGAATCTATCGCCGAACACCTTTGGGGCGATTTTGCCGACTCGGCCGATTCGTTCGACTTTGTTTATTCGCACATTAAAAACCTGCGGCGCAAACTGGTTGAGCGCACCGGAACCGACTATTTTCAAAATGTTTACGGAACAGGATATACTTTTATCTCATGAAGCTTCAAACAAAAATAAACACTCGTTTTTTTGCCGTCACGCTTCTGGTATTTTCTGTTGCCGGGGTGCTATTTTATTTTTCGTTAGACCACGTTCTTGATCACAACATTGTTGAGATGCTCGAATCGCGCAAAGCATATATTGTCCTCAGTATGCGGCAAAATCCTCCAACCGGTGATTCAATTGAATCGGCCGACCATTCGATCTTTATCCGACATATCAATAATCCGGGTGAATACAAGCGTTTCTCAGACACAATTGCTCTCGATCAGGAGGAAAAAGAGCTTGTCCCATTCCGGAAATTGACTTTCTCGGCGCATTCGGGCAATCAATACTACGAAGTTGTTTTGTTGCAATCATTGCTCGAATCCGAGGACTTGCAAATGGTCATCTTTTCCTTTATGGCCGCACTGTTTGGCTTGGTTTTGCTGGCGCTTTTTTTCCTGAACCGATGGCTCTCAAACAAAGCATGGAATCCGTTTTTCAAGAGCCTTTCGGCGCTAAACAACTGGAAGATTGGTGAAAATCAGGTAGTCAGTTTTGACCGGACAGGCATTTCAGAATTCGACCAGCTAAACGGTACGCTTGAAAATATGATACAAAAGATTCAGGCTGACTTTGTTAACCTAAAAGAATTCACAGAAAATGCCTCGCACGAAATACAAACCCCGCTTGCCATTATCAAATCGAAACTGGAAATGGTTTTGCAGGATAAAACCCTGAGGGATATACAATATCAGCGGATTCGTGCTGCTTTCGAATCTACAATTCGGCTTTCGAAACTCAACGAAGCTTTGCTATTGCTTTCTAAAATTGAAAACCGTCAATTCGTCGAAACCTCTGAAATTGATATTTGCCGGTTGGTTCAAACCCGTCTGGAATATCTGGAAGAGCTTTTTGCATTGAAACAAATTGAAGTGTCGGTTCATCTGGATCAAAAAGTCGTTTTTATCCTGAATCCGTTGCTGGCCGAAATATTGATCAACAATTTACTGAGCAACGCGCTGAGGCACAACATCGAAAACGGAAAAATAATAGTATCGGCTGAAAATCAGGAAATAACCATTTCGAATACAAGCCAGCAAGGAGAAATGGATGTTTCGCGTTTGTTTCGCAGGTTTTCGAAGCAAACAACTTCGAGCGAATCGAATGGTTTGGGCCTGGCCATTGTGCACGAAATTTGCAACAACTACGATCTTGAATTGAATTATCGCTACTTCGACGGGATGCATTGTATAACCATCAGGCAAAAATCCCAAATTTCGACAAACTCGTAACTTAATTTTGGTGCATAAATCGTTAAAAAACACTAACATGAGAAAGTTACAGATCTTATTTGTTTGCTTAATTTTTGTAATTGGCGCATCGGCCGTGAATCAAAAAGATGAAAAGATACCGGCAGCCGCTAAAACCGGGTTTGCCGCCAAATTTCCAACAGCCCAAAAAGTAAAATGGGGAGTTGAAAAGCCGGGCGAATTTGAAGCCGAATTTACACTGAATGACGTTGAAACCTCTGCCTTGGTTGATGCCAAAGGCGCCCTGCTTGAAACCGAAGCTGAAATAAAAGAAAGTGAGTTGCCTCAGGCCGTAAAAGCTACGCTAGCCAAAGATTTTGCCAGGTACAAACTCGATGAAATTGAAAAAGTGACCGATCAAAAAGGTTCGATTACTTACGAAATGGAAGCTACCAAAAGAAGCGACAAGCTGGAAATTTCGTTTGATACGAATGGAAAGTTATTGAAAAAGGAAACTTTGAAAGAGAAGGACTAAATCAACGAATTGCGTTATCAAAACCCGACTTGATTTCGATGTCAGGTCGGGTTTTGTATTTACCTACTTCAACAAAAAGCTCAAATCATCTGTTGAGCTTAGCTCAACCGGAGGTTTTCCTTTCTTAAAAACACGGGCCGTTCGGTTGCCAATCAGGCGCATTTGATCGTTCTCGAGGTGTAGCATAGTTCCCTCGCGCAAGCCAACCACATACACATCAGGATTGACTTGCAGAAATTCTTCGATGCGTTGCTCGCGTGTTTCACCACCGTGGCCTTCAGGATTGGCATCGAGGTAATGCGGATTAATCTGGAATGGAACCAGTCCGGTGGTATCAAAACTTTTGGGATCGATAATCGGCATATCGTTGGTGGTGCGCAGTGTCGGGCAGGCCACATTCGAGCCGGCGCTCCAGCCCACGTATGGTGTGCCGTTCATTACTTTTTCGCGGATAGGTTTCATTAATTGATTGTCGTGCAGCATACGAACCAGTTGCCAGGTATTTCCTCCGCCAACAACAATGGCTTCTGCATCGTAAACCGCCTGCACCGGATCGCTGAAATGATGGATGCTTTTCACCGAAAAACCAAGTTCGGCGAAGCGTTCAGCTACTTTCTGCTCATAGGTGTCGAACGAAAAAGTTACGGCTGCATAAGGAATAAACAGGGCAGTCAATGGTTTTTCGCCTAAAAACTTTTTGATTTCGTGCTTGGGATAATCGAGGTAGGCTTCGCCCGGCATGGTGGAGTTGCTTATTAACAGAAGTTTCATGAGTTGTATGTTTTTAGAATGAAATTAATCGTATTCCGGCGGAAAATGGATAAAGGATCGGTCCATCCCGGTCGTCGAATAATGGCGCCAGATCGTAGGTTGCGAATACATTAAACCAGCGGTAACCCATTCGGAGTGTTGCAGCTACTTTATAATCTTTAATGGCATAATCTCCCGGCGACTTTAATTTTTCGCGCTTCCCGTTTTTGTGGTACTTAATTTTTGTATGTGTTTCCAGCCGTTTCGATCCGGTCAGTCCGGCCGAAAAGTACAACCGGTCAGCAAAATGACTGATCGGAATCTGAAATTCGACCAGCAACGGAACATCGAGGTAAAGGGTTGAAAGCTTTGACTTTTGGCTCGAATCGAAATACAGGATTGACGGATGTATTTTACCATTTTCATCCAAAGTAATGGTTGTGTTGTTATCGAGATGATAACTCTGAAAACTCAGTCCCACTCCGGTAACCAGGCCAATGTTCGTGCGTGTTTGCTGAATTCCTTTTGAGTATTGTATAACGTTCAGGTTTAGTATGTTGGAACGAATTAAGTCGTTGTCGAGAAAATTCTGTTCCGATGCGGGATACATGCCGTACCCTGAATTGGCAAAACCATTTATTCCGAACTCAACGCCGGCCCAGTGCCCTTCAAATTTAAACGAGTTGTAATTTTCATCCAGATCCTGAATATTAACTAATCCTGAAAGCCGTCCTCCTGAGCTCGGGAGCACAATTGTTGAGTCGTTTTCCTGCGAATACGCCTGAAGGAAAGTTGTTACGAGCAGTATGATGAATATTTGTTTCATTGAAAAACAGAGCCAATTTCAAAAGTGACAGGATTTATAAGCAAAGGTAAGTAATCAAAAACGAAAAAGGAGTTTATCTGGCCTGATAAACTCCTTTCATTGTTTTCTGAACACTGTTTCTGTTTAATTGAGGAAGCTGATTCCAATGGTAAATGGGGTCAGCTCGGGGCCTTTGCCGGTCTGGAAAAGCGGTGTCAAACTGTACTTTGCGAACAATGAAATGTCTTTATAACCAACGCGGGCTGTCGCGGCATAGGTGAACGAATTGAGGTTGAATCCGCTGCGGTCTTTGTCTTTTTTATCGCCGTATTTTACTTTGGTGTGCGACCCGATTTTAACACCTCCAACAATTCCACCGTTGATAAACAATATGCCATCATTGTGATTTACCGGAATCTGAAATTCGAGTAACAGCGGTACATTCAGGTACGAAACGGCAAGTTTTGTTTTTGAAAGGTTTTCAGGATTCAAAGCAATTGGCTCGGTAATGCTTTGTCCTTTTAGCAAAGTGTAGGGATTGTCGAACCGGTAGTTGTTGAAACTGAGCCCCATTCCGGAAACTAAACCTACATAGTTTTTGGCCAGCCCGATGTTTAGTTCGTAGAAATTGAGGTTGAACTCGATGGATTTTCCCTGGTTCAGCGACATGAAGTCTTTATCGGCTGCATTGTACATGCTGTAATCTTCTTTGTCGAACCCGTTGAATCCAAATTCGATGCCTTCCCAATGTCCGTCAAATCTGTCGGGATCGTGTTTATGGCGTTTGTCTTTTCCCCAAATAATTTCGGTTCCACTTTTGTGGTCGATCACTTTGACGTCTTTTTTCCCGATGCGAACGATCGATGTGTCGCTGTCGGCCGACTTAACAATGGTGTCAACCGGACTGACATTTTCTACTACCGGAACTGCAGATATTACATCGGCCGGACTTTGCTGTGCCCTTAAATTCAGGGTGAGTAGTACGAGAGCTGTGAGAGTAAGAATAACTGGTTTCATGGCTTTAAATTTAAAATTTGCCGTATGACGGAGAGCTATTCCGAAATGTTACAGCCCGGTTATTTTTTTTCGAGTGGAATCGAAAAAGCCATCAGTTTGCTTTCGAAATCGACGCTGGTAATTTTGCCATCTTTCTCTTTGTAGCCAATTCGTTCGCCTGAAATTTCAGACGCAATGTTCAACCCCAGGCGGGCAATTCGCTGAACCGAAAATATGCCTTCTTTGCCCATTTTCTTAGCGCGCATGGCCAAAAACTCGTCAACAGTGAGCACATTGGGTTCGTTTATTTTTGTCACGTTGGCCGAACGATGAAATGCAAGCTGTGTTTCGCCTGAAGTTTCGAGTGGTGGGGTTATTGGAGCGATTTCTGCCATCATAATGGTGTCGCGGTTGGTTTCTTCCAGATTGTCCGAGGTTTTTTCTATCGGTTTTTCAGCCTTTGCTATTTGAACAGTGTTTTCGGACCGTGGTTGAGCCGACTCAATGGATTGTTTTTCAGCTTGCGAAACGGTGGCTGGTGCAACTTTTACAGGTTCGGCCTGCTTTTCCGGTTGAGCTTGTTTGGGGCTCACAGCTGCAAATTCCTGCTTCTGATTTTGAGGACCAGTGGTGTTCTGCATGTTCATCACCGAGTTGATTCCCCATGCCAGAACAACAACTGCAGCCACGCGGGCCACCCAGGTTAAAACAATCGTTCTTCCCGATTTATGGTATAGTTTCCGCTTGTCAGGAAAATGTATTTCTGAATCAGGAGTTAACCGGGTTTGGGCAAACAGATCGTATTCTCTTTTCAGTTCGGGATAGGCGGCCAGGTATGTCTTGAAAGCCATGTGCTCTTCAGAATCAAGGTCGCCTTCCATATGGGCAATTGCTTTGTTTTCGAACCGTCGGCTTTCGTCGGCTGAGCTTTTATGAAGTTGCTTTTTGTCACTAAAAACGACTGGCTCTTCCGGAAGCATTACTTCCTCGAAAAGGTGCAATTCTTCTTTCAAATCAGGGTTCTGATTCAGAAAATCCAGAAACTGATCGATCATACTTTCCGGCAAATTACCATCCAGGTAATCGATGAAAAACGATTCGTAATTATCTCTGGTTATCATACTACTACCTCCATCTTTCCAATGTAATTCTTCAGAAAAATCCGCGCGCGGTAAATATATACTTTCACCTGGGCTTCGCTTAGTTCGGTAATATCACCAATTTCCTTGTATGAATATCCCTCGTAATCGCGCAGCAGAACCACCGTTCGCTGTATTTCAGGCAATAACTTCACGGCATCGTTCAAAATTTCCGACAGATCGGAGTATTGCCTGTCGTGCACATCTTCCGGAATCTGATAATCGGCCATAAAAGTCTGGCGTTTATCTTTCCGCAAAACGTCAATCATAGTGTGGTAAGCGGTAGTGAATAAGTAGGATTTTACCTTATCGAAGCTCACATTTTCGGCATTTCGCCACAATTTTTCATAGCTATCCTGAACAATATCACGGGCGCGTTCTTCGTCCTTGATATTCTTCAGGATAAACCGGAAAACATTGTCAGAATAAAGATCAACCGATTGGTTGTATTCCTTTACATTCATGTCGATTCGCTTACTTTTGCTGGTAAGACGATCAACTTTTTATTTAGTTACAGCACTGGTTAAATTTTGCTGAATGGGAAGCTTCGATTTGGCGATTGCTTCGAGCAATGTATTGTCGATGTTCTGAATAATCGGGAAAAAACCTTTTTCGCCAATGATGTTGCGGGCAATATAAGCTTTTACCTGGTTTTCAATAACTTTCGACGATATTTTCAGATCGGATGCTTTTGGTGCAATTCCTTTCTTTTCGGCAAAAGCAACGAACAGATTCAGGACATTCACTTTCCGGAAATAATTTTCAAAATCGGCTGCTGTTTTGAAACTGGCAAACTCTTTACGTTTCGAATCTGCATAGTCGAGAGCAAACTGATAAACCAGCCCTTTCTGGGTAATTTTCGAATAGTAATCAGAATATCCAGAAGTATCGGCCGGAACAAAGAAATCGGGCATAATGCCGCCGCCACCGTGTACAATCCGGCCTGATGGAGTTCTGTATTTCACAGTATCCTTGTATTTTATGCTGTCAGCCTTCTGGAATTCACCGTGGATGGCGCGTTCCATAATGTCTTTGTAATATTCGTCGTTTCCTTTGTCGTAAGGTTTCTGGATGCAACGGCCGCTTGGCGTGTAATAGCGGGCAACAGTCAGGCGCACGGCACTTCCGTCGTTAAACGGAATTTGTTCCTGGACCAGCCCTTTCCCGAACGAGCGGCGGCCAATAATCCAGCCCCGGTCGTTATCCTGAATAGCGCCTGCAAAAATTTCGCTGGCCGAAGCCGAAAAATCGTCAACCAAAACAGTTATCCCTTTTTCGCGGAACGTTCCACGGCTGTCGGACTGGAATGTTTTACGAGGTTGTGAGTTCCCCTGTGTGTAAACAATTAACTGACCTTTCGGAAGGAATTCGTTCACCATTTTAATCACGGCATTGAGGTAGCCACCCGGATTTCCGCGCAGGTCAACAATCACGTTTTTCATGCCCTGTTGATCGAGTTCCTTCATTCCCTGCATAAACTCTTCGTAGGTTTGTTCCCCAAAGCGGCTCACTTTGATGTATCCAGTAGTTTCGTCAATCATGTAATTTACGTCAACACTGTAAATCGGGATTTCGCCACGGGTTATGGTGAATGGAATCAGGTCTTTCATGCCTTTGCGCTTAATTCCAACATTTACCTTGCTGCCTTTTTCGCCGCGAAGCTTGGAAAGTACCTTTTCGTTTTTCAGGCCTTTACCCGCCAGTAAGGTATCGTTCACTGTTACAATGCGGTCGCCGGGAACAATTCCTAGTTTCGAAGATGGGCCGCCCGAAATAACATCGACAACCATAACGGTATCATTCTGAATGGAGAACTGAACGCCGATTCCTCCAAAATTTCCGCGCATTTCTTCTTCAACGCCAACCATCTCTTTTGCAGGAATGTAAGTGGTATGCGGATCGAGGTTTTTCAGTAACTGCGGAATGGTTTTTTCAATCAGCGAGTCGGTCGAAATTGAATCGACGTAAGCGTTCTGTATCAGATCGACAATCGCGTCGAATTTGTTGACTTTTGAGGCTGTCGGAAAGTTGCTGCCCGAATTGCGGTTCAGCTTGTTTCCGATAATGATTCCCGCGGCTAAAGTCAGAGCCAGTATAACCGGGATATAAACTGAGAACTTAATGTTTTTCATTTTTCAAATTGTTTCCTGAATCCTTTTCTAATTGTCTATTTCTACCTGTAACACTTCTATGTTTGCCTTTTTCAGAAGTAAAATGCCATCGTCGTGGTGATAGTTGTCGTAAAAAACCACCCGTTTAATTCCGGCCTGAATAATGAGTTTGGCGCATTCGAGGCATGGCGATGAGGTTACGTACAATGTGGCACCATCGCTGCTGTTGTTCGATTTGGCGACTTTGGTTATTGCATTGGCCTCGGCATGTAAAACGTATGGGAAAGTGCGGTTGTTTTCGTCTTCGCAATTATTTTCAAATCCCGATGGAGTACCATTGTAACCGTCGGAAATAATCATTTTATCTTTTACCAGCAAAGCTCCAACCTGGCGGCGCTTGCAATACGAGTTCTGTGCCCATATCGAGGCCATTTTTAGGTATCTCTGATCTAAAAGAAATTGCTTGGTCTGGATGGAATCGCTTCCCGGGTTATTAGTTCCTTCTCTCTTATCGTCGCAGCACATATTTCTAATTATTTGGGGGTAAAAGTAATGATAGATGTGTAATTAACTAATCCCGGGCATTACAAAAAACGTCCATCAAAAATATGACGGACGTTTTTACCTGACTTAAAAATTCGTTTTTACAGTGTTATATATTTCTCTACAACAGTTAGCAGGTCTTTCGATTTGATGGGTTTAGCCAGGTAATCGTCACATCCTGAGTCTAATGCCTTTTCACGATCGTCTGACATTGCAAAAGCTGTTTGGGCAACAATCGGCAGATTTGGAAGTTTTTTCTTGAGGATTTCGGTTGCTTCGTAGCCATTCATCTCAGGCATCTGTAAGTCCATAAATACCAGATCGATAGAATTTTTCTCGCATATCTCAACTGCCTCAATTCCATTTTTAGCCCAGTAAATGGTCGCATTTAGCTTGCTCAGTACAGCTTTCAGATATAAAAAGTTGGACTCAACATCTTCGGCAATAAGGATTTTTGGGGATGCTTTTTCGTTCATTTCTTATTTACAATAATTGATATTTTTTGAACTTATCAAATATATCGAAACATTCTGGGATAAATCATCCTTTTTCCGAAAAATTTCTGTAACCGGACCTGCTGATTTTATTTTTCCTGATTCACGAACAAATAAAGGACTTGCGTGTCTTTTATTTTAAGTTCATTATAATTCAAACCCTAAAAACCTACCATTATGAAAAAACTTATTTTCCCGGCATTAATCTTTACTTTGATTACCGGTTATGCCGCAGCTCAAAATGCTTCAGAAGGTATCCTGAAAAGTAAGACAAAAAGCAATCAGTCCAACGATCGGACTATGGTTGCGGACGACGAATCGCGCATCGTGAAGATTCGCAATACAGCTGCTGGTTTCGAACTTACTTTTAATCAGGCCATCGTCAGTCCCCGCGATGCCGCAAGTGGACTCCCAACTGGAAAAAGGCAACACAAGCCATTTGTGATTACCAAGGAATACGATAAAAGCTCGCCACTTCTGGCTAAAAGTAGTTCAGGAGGCGGGTCCGGAAAGGTCTCTATGAGCGATTTGAGTGTCATGTTTACCTCAAAGGGCCGAACACAAAAACTGCCTGTAACAAATGGCACATTTACCCTGCCATTTGATGGTAAGGACGATGATTGTGATTTGGTTTTATCGTGGAGCTGGGGCGAGACACAATCGGGGCAAACTTCGCCCAAAGGTAGTGCCAGCTTTAAACTTACCGTTCAGGATGGTGCTTGCATTGCTGTTAAAGAAAAGTAAACAACGCCTTCAAATCTTACTTTATGACGAAAATTGGAGCACTGATATTCATTCTGTCGTTGGTAGTTTTTCCTTGCATTAGCCGGGGAAGAACGCTGACAGAAATGCAATCGATGACCAACGACTCGGTTGTGAGCAGTGAAAACAAAGAAAAGCAGGTTCAGTTTCAATTTCACCCTAGTCTGGGATTGACTTTTGGTGATTCAAATTCAAGTGGCGAGCGTGTTACCAGTTTGCAGTGGCTGGGAACCGTCAGCTCCGATTTCGATTACATCGGGAAGAAATTTGATTTGAGCTGGACCCTGTTTATGCAATACGGCGAAAGTAAAATGAAAGGGCAGGATGCTGAAAAATTGCAGGATGCTTTTATCCTTTCAGTCACACCGTCAATTCCGGTGATAAAGGTTCCTAAAATCAGGCTTTTTCTGGAGACTACGGCTGAAACAACCTTGGGAAAAGGAACAATTGACAACAAACCCACCGGTTTTCTCGATCCGCTTTTCCTGTACCAAACCTTGTTTCTCGGACAAAAACATTATTCATACCAAAAGGAAGATAAAACCACCTGGGAACTCACTTATGGCTTGGGTTATGCCTTTCAGCAAACGCTGAATAAGAAGTTTGAAACCATTGATATGGCCGGAAATAATTCGAGCTTCGAGTCGGGTTTTAGTGGTATTATTGAGGTAAATGTAAATTCACAGATAACAGAATCAATTAGTTTTATGCTGAATGCCAAAGCAGTTGCGCTATCACGGGAAAACCTGTTTGAAAACTTTGAGGCGAGCCGGCGCTCTATTCTTTTACGATCGGGATTATACTTCAAAATGGTGGGAATCGAGTACAATTATCACCAGGTTCATGATCCGAATATGTACGCCAGCAACCTGGTCGATCAATCTATCATGTTAACCCTGAAATTTTAAAATTAAAATGGTCACATCGGTTTAAATACCCATGTGACCATTTGTTTTGATAATCGTCCTTATTTCCTTGGTAACCAGACTTTCATTTCGTTAATTCCACGGTTATCCCAAACAAAATAAGGGATTGCGGTAACCTTTTGCGATTTAACCGTTTTGTTTTCGGCAACCGTTGCTTCTCCTGAAATTGTAACCACGCCGCTCAGCATTTCCGGTGCAAATGTGGCCGACAATTTGGCCGTATCGGGTAAAGCCAGTTTCATCAGTTCCGGTCCATTGTCCTTTCCTTCAAGGCAATACACAATTGGTCCGCGCTCAATGGCAACCTTTTGGGCATTTTCAATCACTTGCTGACTGGATTCCACGCGGTGAATATTCATTGGCAACGTGTAATTCACTACATCGCCCTGTTTCCATTCGCGACTGATAACTGCATATCCGTTTTCTTCTTTGAAAGGAACTTTTTCTCCATTCACCGTAACCGAGAATGACGAAGGTTCAGGCGAGATATACGAATATAAATCTCCAGGAACCGGTTGATTCTGAGCCCAACCCGGAATGCGAAGGCGCAAAGCAAACTGACTCGCCTTTTCAGGAGAAACCTTGATTTTGACTTCTCCTTCCCACGGATATTGTGTTTCCTGACTGATTGTGACCGATGATTTTTTGTCCATCGGAATGGTTGATGAACTTTGAACAAACAGATTTACGTAAATACTTCCGTTCGCCTGCGCATAAATATATCCCGGAACCGAAGGCAAAAACCGGCAAATGTTGGTTGGGCAGCACGAGCAGTCGAACCACGGTTGGCGATCGAGTGATCCGCCCTGGTTAAATTTGTAATGGAGGTCGCATTCCAACGGGTTCGGGTAGAAAAAGGTCTTTCCATCGAGGCCAACTCCTGAAATTACACCATTATACAAACTTCTTTCCAGCACGTCAATGTATTTCGAATCGCCATGCAAAAGGAACATGCGGTAATTCCAGTAAACATTGGCAATAGCCGCGCAGGTTTCGTTATAGGCAGTCAGATTTGGCAATTCGTAATTATTTCCAAAAGCTTCGCCATCGTGGCGGGCGCCAACACCGCCGATTATGTATAATTTTTTCGAAACAATATTGTCCCATATTTTATCCACCGCATTTTTATAAGCCTCATCTTTATAGAGTACAGCAATGTCAGTCATTCCGGCGTACATATATTCGGCACGCACCGCGTGGCCAACCGCTTCGTCTTGCTGAGTTACCGGTTTGTGATCCTGATTGTAGGGCCCCCACAATTTCCGTTTGGTGCTATCTCCCCTGAAATCGAGGAAATGCTTGGCCAGTTTCAGGTATTCCTCCTTGCCTGTGACCTGGTAAAGCTTGATCAGACCAGTTTCTACAATTTGATGCCCGGGTACACCCGGATTCTTTCCTTCGCCAAAAACCTTGACCAACAAATCGGCATTTTTGGTAGCGATGTCGAGGAAATTTTTCTTTCCAGTTGCCCGATAATGGGCAGCGGCGGCCTCGAACATATGCCCGCTGTTGTACAATTCGTGACTGCATTGCTCGTTAACCCATTTCCCGGACGGAGCGCACCATTTCGCCGGAGAATAGGTTGTGTCGATGGTTTTGTAGGTAGTCAAATATCCATCGGCTTCTTGACCAACTTTGATAATGCCGATCACTGAATCGACATAGGCATCCAGCTTTGGATCAGGATGGGTTGTCAAGGAATAGGCCGCGCCTTCAATGGTTTTGTACACATCGGTATCGTCAAAAGGCATTTCCCCCTTGACTTTGCCCTGCATTTTGCCACCGGCAATCAGGAAATTATCCATTCGTCCCATTTCTTCGCATTTGGCAAAGGCCGCCGGAATGGTGACCGTGCGGTTAGTTTCGATTTTTGGCAACCAGAACTGGTCGCTCACTTTTACTTCGTTGAATGGGACACCCTGAATAGGATAATCAGGTTTTGGGGGCTGGTTTTTACAAGCACTTATTCCTAAAAAGAAGAAAATGGCTGCTAAATATTGGATTTTCATTAGGTTAGGATTAATGGTTAGTTTACTGATTTTTCTTTATCCGTATAACCGTGAATGAATAGGCCGGCATGCTGTATGGAAATTCGCCACCAACGGAAATTTGATCGGTAACCGGACGAGCTTTTTTGTCTGCTGGCAATCCTGTAAGCACGGTGCGGGTCGCCTGCGAACGAATCTCATCCACTCCGTTCAGAATGACATTTGCTTTTACCGCCACCGGAAGCATGTTTACCAGTCTCACGATCAGGTCGTTACTTTTGCTGTCGCGAACCACCGAAACAGCCACCCGTTTCCTAACGGATTCGTTCTTGTCGGAAATCCACACATCACTTGCCAGGTAAGTATCTCCTGAATTTTGACCGTATAGTTGCTGCACGAAGTAATCAACCGTAGGTTTCACTTCTTCATTATTGAAATAAATCATATCAGGATTCCACTGGGTGTGCCCTTCTTTGGCCAGTAGTGGTGCGTACGAGGTCATGCTAACCACATCGCCGTTGCGCTCGCAGGCAGTCAGGTAAAGTGCTTCTGATAAAGCTGTTTCGATATTGGTTACGCGGCCCGGCAAGTGCGAGGCATATTCACCAAGGTAAACTTTCGGTTTCGAGCGGTCGTATTTGTCGTAGTAATCCTGATTGTGAATAAACCAGCCCGGCGACTGATAGTAATGCTCGTCAACCATTGGAACCTGCAGCTTGGTGGCAATTTTCCAGCCTTCCACATAATCGGTTCCTTCGAACGACGGACCAACGGTGCCAATAACCGTAATTTCAGGATGCTTTTCTTTTACGGCGTTGAAAATCATCGTGAAGCGTTCTTCAAAAATATCGTTGATCAGATCTTCATTTCCAATTCCAACGTATTTCAAATTGAATGGCTTGGGGTGACCGGCTTCGGCACGAATTTTTCCCCATTTGGAGGTGGCATCGCCATTGGCCCATTCAATTAAGTCCAAAACTTCCTGAATATAGTTGTCCATGTCGCACATGGGGATTCCGCCCTGCTGACCGGCTCCACCTGTAGCTGAATTCTGACAAGGCACTCCGGCGGCAATAACCGGAAGTGGCGCTGCACCAATATCTTCGCAGTACTGAAAATATTCGAAATAACCCAATCCGGCGGTTTGATGGTAGCCCCATAAGTTTTTCTGTGGCTTGCGCGATTCTAATGGCCCAATGGTATTTTTCCAGCGATAAATATTGCCAAGGCCGTCGCCATGCGCCACGCAACCTCCGGGGAAACGAATAAACCGCGGATGAATATCGGCGATGGTTTGCGCCAAATCGGCACGCAAGCCATTTTTACGTCCGTTAAATGTTTTCTGCGGAAACAACGAAATCATATCCAGCTTAACTGTTCCTGAACTCTGCGGAAGAATTTCGAGTACAGCATCGGTTGCCGTTTGTTTGGCAATCAACACTGCATTGTATTTTTTCCAGCCGACCGAACTGACCGAGACCAATGCTTCGCCATAGTTCTCGCCATTTTTACCTGTCAGGCGAAAGAGCAGCTTTTTACTTTTCTGATCGGGATTGCCAGCAAACAAAGAGAAATCGTATTTTTCTCCGGCTTTAAGGGCGATTCCGTCGAATCCTTCGTTCACCAAACCTGAACCAACTTCAGTAGTTTTCAGGACTGCAAAATGTGAATTGTTTGGATGAATCGGTGAAATTGAGTCGATTGAAAAATCAACCCCGTTTCCGGTTATCCTCCAGGCTTTTGTGCTTTTCCAGGTTTTGTCGCGTCCTTCCTTGTCGCTTAAAGCATACTCAAAATCGCGATTTTGCAGTAATTCGGCATACAAACCGCCATCTGCGGCATAATTGATGTCTTCGAAGAACACTCCAATCATCATATCGCTGATTTTTTTAGTCTTCGAATTGTCAACTGTGATGGTTGCATTCAGGGTTTTTAACGAAGCGAACCGAATGGAATCGGTTTTGGTGGTTTCGCCCCATTGCTGATCGCGGGATGCATTCAGTTTCTGCTTATCCAGTAAACTTTCTACCAGCGACCAGGCCACTTTGTGCACAGTTCCGGTTTCGGTATTTCCTGAAATCTTTACTTTTTTGCGCAGGTTCTGCCGTTCGCTCAGTTGTATTTCTTTGGTCTGACTATAAGTTTTAAAATCGGAAGTTGCTACACTGAATGCTTTTTTCAGATTTCCGCCTGTACTGATCCATGAAACGGTATATTTTCCTCCAACTGGGGTCACTATTTCAGGTTCCAGACAATTGTTGTCGCTCATTACAATCGGATAGGTTTGCGGGTACCAATAAATTAAATCTTTCGATTCGGCGTGGGCAAACGTTCCGGTATGTTCGTTCAAACTCCATACGCAGTGCCACATTCCATCAGCCGCACGAAATAAAAACGGGGTGATCATTCGTTTTTCGGCACCCCAACGCCCGTAATCGCAAAACAAAAAGCGCATTTCGGGACCAATCGGAGTCCAGTTTTGCTGATCGGTACTCCAGGCAAAGTGTAATCCGTTGGTATTCGAGTTTTTTGTGGTGGCGTACGAGAAAAGATAAACCGAGTCGGGTTCGTTGGTCATGGGGAGAGCAGCCCCAAAGCAGGTTGGCCCGACTAACAACGTAATAAAGCTTAGGAGGAAAAGAGTTCGTTTCATTTAGGGTTCAGTTTAGGAATTCGTTAATTACCAGCAAATATGAGAAAATATTTAGAAGCGTCAAACTGACGTTAATATTTTCATGGCTTCATTTTCTCAAAATCAGGTTCCTAAAAAATGAAAACCCCCTTGCCAGCATTGGCAAGGGGGTTTTCTAAATTTTCGATCAACACATGTCTGCAAAAAATGCGTGTTTTTCCTAAATGGTCTTATTTCGTCAGGGTTAAACTTTTAATCAGATCCACTTCTTCCTGTTTGTAAGGTTTTCCATCCGGATGGAAAATTTCGTGGAACCATAGTTTGGGTTCCGAACCATCAGCAATTGGTTCGTCCCAGGCGTATTTGGTGTTCGATTTTCCGGCCACCAATCCCCAGTTGATCGCGCCAATGTTTTGCTCTTTCAGCATCGGCATAATGTTGGTAAATAGACTATTGTTTCGGCGGGCCATGTATTCGGTGCACACCATCGGGCGACCGTAACGTTTCAGCGTATCAATGGCAGCCTGATGTTTCTCCGGACTTTCGTAGTTGTGATAAGTAATGATGTCGGAGTTTTCAACCTGAAATTTGTTCAGATTAGATAGCGACAGATTCCAAACGCCTGAAGACAATGGTTGTGATGGACGAACTTCCCATCCCCATTCGAATACTTTCTTCAGCAATGGCAATGAGCGGTCGCCGTAGCCTGAGTTACCCGGTTCGT
Source organism: Prolixibacteraceae bacterium (assembly GCA_963678915.1). Lineage (GTDB taxonomy): Bacteria > Bacteroidota > Bacteroidia > Bacteroidales > Prolixibacteraceae > Aquipluma. The sequence goes on along the minus strand of OY787458.1, from coordinate 2,536,262 downwards.
TGTACAAATCCCAGATAGCAATGCGTTTGTCGTCTTTGAAAGTGGTCAGCACGTCTTTTACGTAAACTTCCAATGTTTTTATCAGAGTGGTGTCGCTAAACAGTAAATCGCCCGGATCGCGCACCCATCCTGAGTTGTGCACACCCGGTTTTGGATCGGGTTGTTTGCCAGCTTTATAAGTCGGATTCCAGCAGTCGTCGAAAATACAGAATACCGTTTTAATACCGTGTTTACTGGCAATTGTCAGGTACGTATTCATACGTCCCTTGAAGCCTTCTTTATCCACTTCCCAGGCCACATGGTGCAGGTAAACTCGCATCACATTCATGCCAATGCCTTGTGCCCAGCCCAGTTCTCGGTTAATGGTGGCGGTGTCGAACGATTCGGCCTGCCAGGTTTCCAACTGGTTGATGGCTGTACTTGGATTAAAGTTCGATCCGCGCAGCCAGCCGTTTTCGACAGCCCATTGTTGTGCCTGAGCATCGGTCCAGCGGGTTGAAACAGGTTCTTTTTTCTCTACTTTCTTCGGAGCATTCTGACAGGCAGCAAAAGTCAGTGCAACCGCCAGCAGAACGTAAAAAAATCGGTTTTTCATCTTTGATATTTGTTTATGTGAATGATTCAAATACTTCTACTTTTCCAAAAGCGCGTTTACACACCACAGATAGGGAGCCTGGCCGTGGAAATCGCCTTTAACGCGAGGCCGGTCAAAATAATACTGTTTGTCGTTCTTTTTGTTTGTCCCGACACAGACTTCCGACACAGCGCCTTTTTCATCGACATAAGGCACCAGTGCCAACCATGCTTTGCGGGCAACCGGACCGTACTCTTTGGCATTGAGCCATCCTTTTTTAACACCGGTAATCAGCGCGTAAGTAAACATTGCCGATCCGGAGGTTTCAGCCCAATAATCGGGCTCGTCAATCAATTGATTCCAAATGCCGCTCTTGGCCTGGTATTTTTTCAGGCTTTCCATCATCTTTTTGTAGCCCTCCAGAATGCGTGGACGATCTTTATGATTTTTAGGTAAATAGCGAAGTAATTCGGTTACTCCGGCGGCCATCCAACCGTTGCCGCGCAACCAGTAAAATGGTACGTCAGGAGCATGAAAGAAAAGACCGTTTGGACGTTGCAGTTCATCGAGATAAAGCGCCATTTCTTTAGCCGCGCGGTCGATGTATTTCATGTCGCTGGTTACTTTATAGGCCTGAGTTTGAACGATGGTAATCATGTACATATCGTCGATCCACACGCGTGTTTGCCAGGAGAATCCTTTGGCGTCCCATTCTTTTTGTTCAGGAGTTGCATCTGCAGGGGCTTCCCATTGGGTGTCGGCATAAGGCAAACCTAAATCCAGATATTTCTTTTCTTTCGTAAGGTGATAGAATTCCAGGGGCAAACTGCCAAACATATTCAAATCGACATGATTTTTTATCGGTAACAATTGACTTTCATTGGAAACCAGCAGCTCAAATTTCTTCTGCAGAAGACCAAAAAGTTCTTTGTCCTTTGTTAATGCGGCATACTGAATAGCGCCGCGCCAGTAAAATGTTTCAGGATAACTAATCCATTTTCCTGCGTGAAGCATGTGTTTGGCATCGACAAAGCGGTAGGCGATTAGTTTCCCAACATCTTCGGGTTTATATCCTTTCGGAAAGTTGGATAAGGTATTCTTTTGGGCAAAAATGAATTGGAAAGGGAAGAAGATCAATAGTATCAACAATTTCTTACTCATGGGATAGTTTTTTGTGGTTTATCAGATTTTGAAACGATTCACTTTTTATTAAAAGAGGGTGCTTCGGTCTTTTGAAACACCCTCTTTCTATGGCTATTTTCTATTTCGGACTGGCTCACAATACAGAGCCGGTCTTTCAACAGAAAATCAATTGTACGATCTCTAATTCCGGTTTATTACAGTTCGGAATTAGTTTGATGTTTTATCCTCGTCGGCAACGGCATCTTCCCATTTATCCCACTTCGATGTCGCCGGATCGTAACCATCGTAACCAAAATTTTGACTCAGCGTTCCTTTATTGTTAGCTGTAATTGCGGCATAAGGAATTGGCCAGTAAAAATTCTTTTTATCCATAGTGTAGTTCGGATTGCTGTTTCCGGTAGCGTTAATCTGTATCGGTCCTTTGTTGTACATGCTGTAGTGAACAATTCGCTGGTACCAATAGCTTCCGCCATTAGCATCTGTTCCTTTTTGCTTGTCGAAATTGTCCATACTGTAGGTATTTCCCCACTCATCGGGTTTACCGCTGCGGGCCAAACAAAGCGACACGCGACTTAACTCAACATTACGCCATTCTTCCCAATACAACTCGCGGGCGCGTTCGTTCATAATGTCGCCAATGGTAACGTTGCCGGTATATAATTCGGTACATTTTGCCCGTTGTCTCAGTTTATTCAAATCGTCTTTAATGGTTGCATCGCCAGGATTCATGTAGTATTTAGCTTCGGCTCTGAGTAAATATGCTTCGGCCAAACGATACAAATACCAGTCGGCAATACCACCGTTTGTGGCGCCTCGGTTTCCGTCAGATCCACTGATGTTGGCTTCGTTAACCGGGTCGTCGAGGAAGAATTTATAGTGAGGAACATCGAACCAACGACGAATGGTATCGCTGCACAACAGTGCTTTGGTGGTTGGGTTGAAAAGCGTGATTGGTTTACCAAATTCAGCAGAAGCCTTGTTGTTAACGCGGTAATCTTCCATACGAATCCAGTTACCTGTTTCGGAGCTATGGCGCAAGTCGGTTTTATCTTCAACTCCGTTTACCTTCCATAACGATTTTGTATAAAAATAAGTAGGGCGGTAGGTGGCAATACCACGTCCGAAAGCCCTCATGTAATCGTATTGTGCTTTGTAATCGGCATGGTTACGTTTCAGGTTCAGCAGAGCCTGTTTACCGTCTTTTGTTTGCAAACGGCTGTCGAAAACAAAAGGATACAAAATACGCATGGTGAGCATTTTAACGAATGATTCAGTTTCGGAACCACGGTTTGGAATACCCATGATAACTTCGGTATTGGCTGCAATAAGTTTGTTTTCAGCACGATGTAAATCCCAGATTACATTGCGGGTAATAGGCCATGTAGCAGGTTCGCCACCATCGTTGAATGTTCCAAAGTTGTTTTGCATGAGCGCATAGCCCGATCCATCAATAATTATATCAGTTTGCTCTTTTGCCTTTGCGTATTCGCCCAATGCCAGGTAGCATTTGGCAAGCAACATGCGGCAAGCTCCTTTATTAACCATACCTACCAACGGCATACTTTTCTGATCAGGAACCCATTGTACGGCAAATTCCATGTCTTTCGTAATCATTTGCAGGATAGCTTCGCGCTTGGTGCTTTTATAGTTCTGTTTTGGAACCTCTAAAACCTTGGTAACAAGCGGCACATCGCCATATTGAAATACCAATGCCATGTAGCGGAAAGCGCGATGGAAATACGCTCTGCCTTTATAGGCATTGCGGGTTGCTTCATCCAGTCCGTCCACTTTGTCAACAAATTGAATAACCGTATTGGCGAACATAATGCCATTGTAAGTTTCTTTCCAGAAATACCAAAGGCTGTTTGTTCTGTCGAGGTTCAATAAAGTGCTGTTGTCGCTGGTTGGCGTAAGCATATTGGCCACATCGCAAAGCATACTGCTTTTGTCGGTAGCACTGGCAACCATCAGGTCGGAAAAGATATATTCTGTTCCCAGAGGAAGCATTTCATTGTGATCTGCGGCATAATACAGTTTCATATGGCGGTCGCAGATTGCCATTGCAGCCTTCAGCCCCGATTCGGTACTGAAAGTGGTTGTCGGTTCGTAGAATGATAGCGGATCGGGTTTCAGAAACTCATCTGAACATCCGCTGAATAAGATTGTGCCACCTACGAGTAGGGCAAGGCCTATATGATTCAATTTTTGAATGATCTGTTTCATTTTCATTTTTAATTACTGGTTAGAAAGTTAAGTTCAGTCCCAAAGTATAAATGCGGGTAGCCAATCCTCCTGTTTCCGGATCACCATATTCCCAGTCTTTTGACCACACGGCAACGTTCCGGATGGTACCATAGACTTTGGCTCGCTCGATAGCTGATCTTGTAGTCAACGATTTAGGTAGAGTATATCCTACAGAAATGTTTTCGAGGCGGATAAAAGAGCGGTCGTAAAGTTTCTGTACTCCTTCTGCTCCAACAGGGCCTTTAGCTTCAATACGTCCGTATTTATTTGTTGCGTTGTTCGGGGTCCAATACTCTTTTGCAGGTACGTTTTGCATAGCATAAGCCATACGTCCTCCGTCATCATCGTTATTCAGGTATTCGCCCGATAAGCTTTTGTGTCCCATGTAAGAGTAAATGTTGAACGAGAAACTGAAGTTTTTCTTAATCTCGAATTCGTTACGCATTGACCAGTTGATCGGAGGGGCTGTTTGTCCCAAAAATTCTTTGTCTTTGTCGTTATATACGTGTTTTACAGAACCATCGGCATTTGTAACGTCGTCGGCAGTGTAGTTGTTTGCCACTTTAGGATCGCCAGGCACCTGACCGTATTTCTTGGCTTCTGCGGCTTCTTCTTTCTGCCAGATACCAATTACACGATAGTCCCAAATTGCAGAGATTGCTTTTCCGATAAACCATTTGTTTGTTTTATCGTCCATTTCTTTGGTTCCGGTCACGTTTCCGCCTGCATCCAGAACATCCTGATTTTGGTAGTACAAATGCTTGATTTCGTTTTTGTTATACGAGAAACCGAACGTGGTTGTCCATTTCAGGTTATGGGTGTTGATGTTGACCGAATTAACCGAAAGTTCAACTCCGCGGTTATCAACCTGTCCCAGATTGGTCGTGATGCTCGAAAATCCAGTGAATTCAGGTAAACGCTGATTCATGATCATATCATGAGTGCTCATGCTGTAGTACTCAATGCTACCGGTAATGCGGTCGTTGAGGAGCCCAAAATCGAACCCTGCATTCCATGAAGCAGTTTTTTCCCATTGCAGATTTGGATTTGCCATACGTTCAGCCATCAGGTAACGCATCAGGAGCAAGTCTCCGGACGAAGTAATGTAACCTTGCATTTTGCCTGCTCCTTCGTAAAGGTTAGCCAATGCCAGGTATGGATTGGCAAGCGACCGGTTCCCGTTTTTACCGTAGGAAACGCGCAATTTACCGCTGCTCAAAATATTGCTCCAATGGAAGAACTTTTCGTTTGTAAATGACCAGGATAAGGCAACCGAAGGGAATGTTGCGTAAGGGTTAGAAGCACCGAAGGCTGAATATCCGTCGCGACGAACTGATGATGTGAGCATGTAGCGGTTGTCGTACGAATAAAACAGGCGGGCTAACAACGCGTTGGCCGTTTGGTACGAGTCAGAAGATGAGTAAGTACTGCTTTCTTTCGAACCATTTTTTGTGTTGTGGAATCCTAATGCATCGGAAGGCAGAATGTTACGGGCCTCAATGCGGTCTTGCCATGACTGGCGTTCCTCGGCTTCCTGAACAAGGGTTACCACTACATGGTGTTTTTCTTTAAACTTCTTGTCCCAGTTAATGGTGTTGTTGAGCGACCAATCGAAATTTTTAGTCTGCTCGCGGTTTGCTCCACGGGTTTTAGGGTCAGATCCGGGCAAATCGGCCGACATGAAATAACGATCGTAGAAGAACTGGTAACGTGGTGAGGCGTTAAACGAATATGTGATGTTGAATGGCAATGTAATTTTCGCATTCAAAATACTATTCAGGACAGTATAGCCTTTTTCCAGCTCGAGGTATTGTCTCTGGAAATCGTAATTATAACCCCTTTGGCTGTATTCCGAACTCAACGGATACTGAAGCGGGTTGCCCTTGTCATCAGAATAATCGGCATATGGGCTGTTGCGTAACGACTGATCCACGTCAATACCGATGCTGCCATCCGAGCGATCCTGGAAGTTAAGGTTACCTCCAATTTCAAGCCATTTGTTTACTTTGGCTTCAACTTTCATATTGGCACGTACCGCCTGGTATTCGTCGCTTATTTCGGCACCCTGATTTTTCAGGTAGCCAAATGATAAATAGTAGTTTGCTTTTTCGCCTGCACCACTTATGCTTGCATTATAGTCCTGATTAAAACCTGTTCGGTAGGTCTTCTTAGCCCAGTCAACTACTTTTCCTGCAAGTAAATTTGCAAGCGTGTTGCCCTGAAATCCCATTCGCTTAGCCCAAATGCTCAGGTCTGATTCACCTGCTTCATTGGTCGAATATGAACGCCATTTATCGATAGACGTACCTGCAGGCAGTTGTTCCGGACTCATGAAAAATCCTGGTTTCTGAGCATAAACGCCCGATTGATATGCTTCGTAGTCTCCGGTTGTTGGATTTACGCCATAGGTATTTTTGGTGTACCAATCCTGACGGTGCTGTAAATATGCATCAGGACTAAACCGTTCACGGTATTTACTATTCTGGGTAAACCCAATATTTGTGCTAACGTTAACAACAGGTTGGCCAACTTTACCTTTTTTGGTAGTTATGATAATAACACCACTGGCGGCTTTTGCACCATAAATAGCTGCAGCCGAAGCATCTTTCAACACGTCGATCTGACCGATATCATCAGGGTTAATTTCCGAAAGCTCGCCGTAAAAAATCATACCATCGAGGATAAGCAGCGGGTTATTGTGGCTGCCGTCGGTATAAACCGAACGCTGTCCGCGTAACTGCATGCTACCACCACCTTTTGCCGAAGCATCGTAACCCACCTGTAAACCAGGAGTTCCGCGCAAAACATCCTGTACTGTTTTCGGATTTTCATTGGTGAGTTTATCCATGCGGATTTGAGTAATTGAACCGGTCAGGTCTTTTTTCCTCATGGTTCCGTATCCTACGGCAACAACTTCTTCAATGCCAATGGTTTCTTCTTCAAGTTTTATATTAATTGTGGCTTTTCCATTCACTTTCACTTCCTGAGTTTTCATCCCTACAAACGAAAAAACCAATGTGGCGTCTGCCGGTACTTTGGGCAAAGTGTAGGCCCCTTCGATATCAGTAATAATACCGTTGGTTGTTCCTTTAATAACTACTGAAACACCCGGAAGTGGCCCGCCTGCGGTATCGGTTACTTTCCCGGATACCTTCGTTTGCGATTGTTGTCCTGACGACGAAACCGGCACGATAACAATTTTTCGGTCTGTCAGCTGAAAATCAACCGGTTGATCCTGAAAGATGTCGTGTAAAATATTCGAGATTTTCTCGTTATTTACTGTTATGGATACATTTCGGTCAACGTCAATCAGTTGGTTATTGTAGATAAAGAAAAACTCCGAACTGTTTTCAATTTTCAGAAGTACATCTTTGATCTGTACATTTCTCATGTTCAGGCTTATCCGCGTTTCTTGCGAATAACTTTCTCCCGCCAGCAGGCTCAAGGTTGAAATAAGAAAAATTAATGCTGTTAATTTCATAGCAAATAGTGCTTTTCTAAGGACATACCGATGCAGGTTTATCCCATTCGTTCTGTTTTTTTTCATAAATTTGAATGTTTTTAGATTATAAGATCAACAAAACCCTGCATTGCAGGAAACGAACAGGGAAGTGGGCCAACACTTTCCTGTTTTTCTTTTACTTCATAGGCAAAAACTGATTGAATTAAATTTTACTCTTTAGTATTATTTTTCTTTTTGTCATTGAATTATCTGGTTGTTTCACAACGGGTTGAACGATATAAGTCATCTGCGATGTCATACTCAGCACATTCAGTACCTGTTCAATCGGTTCGTTAATAAATGTACCTGTAAACCTGTAGTTATCAAGTCTTTTATCCGAAATCATGATGTCCACATTGTACCACTTCGACAGTTTTTTAACCACGGTCTGTATCGGGTCGCCAAAGAATACGATTCTACCGTTTATCCAGGCCGTATATTTGTATAAATCAGCGACTTCTGTTTTTGTTATGGTTCGGTCGGAAGCATTAAAAGCAGCCACCTGGTTCGGTGAAAGCTGTATCAGGTCCCGGTTCTCTTTTCCCGAATTATCCTGAAGCAAAACGCTGCCTTCAACTAAAGCCACAGAAATCAACGGATTATCGGTGTAAGCATCAACATTGAATTTTGTTCCTAAAACATTAATATTTAATTGGTTTGCTTTTACAACAAAGGGCTGTTCCTTATTTTTAGTCACCTCAAAATAACCTTCTCCTTCCAGCGAAACAATCCGTTGCTTTTGATTATTAAACGTTTGTGGGAACATAAGTTTACTTCCCGAATTCAGAAAAACCCGGGTTCCGTCGGCTAGTTCAATTTTGGCCTGTGTGCCAAAAGCCGCTTTAATTTCCTGAAGAACTGGTGCGGATGAATGGCCGACAAACCAATCAGAATTATCTCGGTTCAAATAGCTGTAGGTTCCTGAAAAAATTAAAGATAGAACCAGCACTGCCGCTGCCTGTACGGCCAAACTTATCCACCTTTTTTTAGAAGAATGCAGGCCGGCTCGCAGGTGTATCGTATTCTGAGCTTGTTCAAGATTGACAGAATCCGGTAATTTTAATTCGCCCGATTTAGCCCAAAGCGAAACAAAGTCGTTGTATTCCTGGAGGTTTTCCTTATTTGCCGATTTCCATTCTTCCAACGCCGTAGCTTCAGCTTCAGTAAGCTGAGCGGTCAGGAATTTGGCAATTAGTGCATATATGTCGTCGGAATATGGATTCATAATCGAATTACTTTTACGGTTGATAGACGAATCTCGATAGTTATAACCCTACATTAAATTGTAGGAAAAATGAAAAAATAAAGTTAATTGATTGGTATGCTGATTAAAAGAGGACTTGGGAATCCGGGTTACAAATGGAAAGCAGAAACTCTAAATCGTTTAAGTCGTTTGAAAAGCAACGAAAACAGGATCGTGTTTCCTTTTGAATTTTTTTCGGAAAAGGAGGGCAGGAATTCCTGAAGTTCGGTGCGCAGAAGTTTAAGCGATCGGCCAATCAAAGCTTCGACACCTTTCACCGAAATCTTCATCTCCTGTGCAATCTCTTTGTTTGATAGCCCGTCGAACCGGCTCATTTCAAAAGCAGTCCGGCATCTTTCCGGAAGATTCGTAATCGATTTCAATAAGCTTTCCTCAAATTCATTTTTCGATATTTGCTCTTCGGTCGTATTTCCCGAGCTTTCAAGCTGAAGGTTCGCTAAAATCTTCGATTTTGACTTCTCTTTCCTCAGAAAATCGATGCTTTGATTTCGGACCATTCCAATCAGGTACGACAAAATATTATCAACCGAGGCTATATTTTCACGCTTTTCCCAAAGCTTGATAAATATTTCCTGCACCAGGCTTTCGGCCGTGTTCTGGTCGTTGGTAAACGAAAAAGCGAACTGGCACAGGGTGTTGTAATATTGCTGAAAGATCACGTCAAAAGCACGCTCATTGCCCCTTTTCAATTCTTCAAGGATGAATGGCATGTCGTTCTGATTTGTATATGACCGTCTTACCATATTTTAAAAATTCAGCATTCAAATATCCGATTTATTTTGAGCTTTCAGTCATTAATCTCATCTCAATATGACATCGACAATAAAGCCTCCTGATTCTTAGCGCCTTGTGTTTTTATAGAATCAGCATCGACAGAATTATTATTTCAACTGAGATTCGTAAAATACAAAAGCCGCTTAACTGTTTGAAAGTCAAGCGGCTTTTTGTGTACCCGAAGCCGGAATCGAACCGGCACGATATTGCTATCACTGGATTTTGAGTCCAGCGCGTCTACCAATTCCGCCATTCGGGCGTTTCGTAAACCGGCTGCAAAAATAATGGAAAATTCCTTTGCACAAAGCATTTCTTTTAAAATTTAGTTTTTCTGTAGGTTTCAGGTTTAGTTGTACTTGTTTTCATGAGTTTTATTCAGGTTGAAGACAATTTATAAGCCACAGAAAAAGAACGATTTGCAATATGGGATAATGAATTTTGAGGACTTCGCGAATCTGTTTTACGGGCAGATAAAAATTGCTTTTCCCCTGAAATTTTATGCTTGTAAACAGAAGAAGTGATCAATAATATACAACTTTCGATTTTTTTATACCTTTAGCCGAATTCTCAAAAATCGCCGCTTAAGCCGGAGAAATTATGGACTTGACAGAAGACAGGGAACTGTATTTGAAACTTAAAGATGGTGACGAACAAGCCTTTAAAGCTTTGTTCCTGAAATATTATTCGGCCATGTGCCATTTTGCAAGTCAGTTTCTCACCGAAAGAGAACTGGCAGAAGAGATTGTTCAGGATATGTTTGTTAAAATCTGGGAAAAGCGGTTGGTTCTCAATATTGAAACTTCGGTTAAACATTACCTGTTTCGATCGGTGCGCAACCATTGCCTCAATCAGATTCAGCACGAAAAAATCAAGAAACAATACGCCAGCAAGGTACTCGAAACGGCACAGCATGAAATAAATACCGAACAGTACTTTCTTGAAGTTGATTTGATTCAGCGCATCGAAAAATGCATCGATTCGCTTCCTCCCAAACGAAAAGAAATATTCAGATTAAGTCGTGAACAAGGTTTGAAATATAAAGAAATAGCCGATAAACTGGATATTTCGGTTAAAACCGTTGAGGCCCAAATGGGGCTTGCCCTGAAATACCTGCGCGAAGAACTGAAGGATTTCAGTAATCATTTGATGACTTTGTTTTTTATCCTGAAAAAAAACAATAGGTCAAATAGGGGTACAACTTTACTTTAATGTCATTAGGGTGTATGAAAACAAATCAGCATATAGACGATAAAAGTTGGGAGTTGCTCGCAAAATCGATTTACGACGAAAACAATGAAATGACCGCAGAAGAGCTAAAATCTGCTGTTAATGGAATGTTTCCCTCGGAAAGCGAAGGCGGGCAACTTTTAACGTTAACCGAGAAGGTTGATTTGTATTTCAGCCTGAAGAAATATCCTGCCGAACAAGCCTGGAAAGAAGTTGAACTGCGGATTGGCAAGGAAAGAGAATCGGAAAATACAAAAGTCAGAAAGTTTATTTCAAACAGATTATACAGGATGGTTGCAGCAATCCTGGTAGGAGCGCTTCTTTTGGTTTCGGGATACGAATTTTTTTATCGTCCGGCATCGTCTGCTGCAATGGTGCAGGTAGTTGCCACTAATCAGGTATTGAATACCGTTGCATTGCCCGACGGAACTTTGGTCAGTCTGAACAGCGATACTAAAATCTCTTATCCTAAGAAATTTAGCGGCAAAACCCGTGAAGTAAGCATTGAAGGAGAAGCCTTTTTTGAAGTTAAACCTGACAAAAACAAACCTTTCATTATTCATGCCGGAAAAGCGCAGATCAGAGTTCTTGGTACCAGCTTTAGCGTTAGCGCTTATCCTGCCACAAAACAAGTTGAAGTTATTGTTCAAACCGGAAAAGTACAGGTGGTGAACAAAACCTCCGAAAAACGGCAACCCAATGAACTGATCCTGACTCCGGGCGACAAGGGAACCCTGGTTTTTGCAAGTAACACCATGCAGAAAACTACTAACCACGATCCCAATTTTATTGCCTGGAAAACGCGCAACCTGACATTTAAGGCGACCTCGTTGCACGAGGTAATTGAAAATCTCGAAAACGTTTACAAAGTAAACATCCGTTTGGCCGATCCAAAGCTGAACGAACTTCTTCTCACAGCCCAATTTAATGACTATCCGCTCGATTTTATTCTGAAAGTCATCGAAAACACTTTCCCGATCGAGGTTCAGGAGATCGATGGGCAGTATGTGTTAAAAGCACGATCTTAACTTTAATTGTTTAAATGCCATGAAAACAATTCGAATTATACCCCCTATCATATTTTGCATAATATTTGTCTTGTTTGCTATTGCTCCTGTTCAGTCATTTAGCCAGAAACAGAACCCCAAAACGACCAAACAAGGCACTATACAAAATAAGGTTCAAGACTTAAAAAATAACCAAAAAGCAAGTGTCCTGGACCAGAATATCAGTATATATGCTGATAATGAATCGCTTTCGGAGGTAATTAAAAAAATATGCAATTACCTTCACCTGGATTATTCGTACAACTCCGACCTGATTGAAGGAAAGAATATTAACCTGAACGTGTCGAACAAACCGATCAAGTTTGTGCTCGACCAGCTGATGAAGGATTCGCGGCTGCTGTTCGAAATTCAGGACAACCTTTTGGTTATCAGGGAGCAACAGCAGATTGATAAAAGCCTCGACTACGAAAAGAAGATGCGGAATTACACCAATCAGGCAGGTTTTATTTTCGACAGTCCGAAGAAAAAGTCGATTACTTTCAACTTTAAATCGTCTAACAACCTGATTATTATCCCGGTAACGATAAATAACTCCGATACGCTGAATTTCATTCTGGATACCGGGGTCAGATATCCAATCATTACCGAGTTGCCCTTCGTTAATAAACTGAACCTGAATTTTTTGCAGCCCATCAACGTGAGAGGCCTGGGTGAAGGAGAACAGTTGACCGCTTATAGGTCTGGTAGTAACACGATTACGCTCAACGGGCTTGCTGCTTACGATCAGGAAATTCACATGGTAATCAACGAAAATTTCCAGATTTCGCATATCCTCGGAATTCCGGTTCATGGGTTGATAGGCTTTAACCTTTTCAAAGATTATGTGGTTAAAATTGATTATTCTGAGCACAAAATCACCCTGATCAAGCCGGAATATTTTACTTACAAGGAAAAGGAAAGGGACATTGTGCTACCGCTTAGTTTCGAGCAGAACAAACCGTTTGTAACAACAAGCATTGTTACCGATAAAAACGAAGATGTTCCGGTGAAGTTGCTGGTTGATACCGGCGCAAGCGATGCCATCTGGTTATCAACAAATTCTGACAGTCGGATTTCGCTTCCCGAAAATCACATCGAAACCTTCCTCGGACGAGGCCTGAGTGGCGATTTGTATGGTAAAAAAGGACGGATTGGCGCCATTTGGGTTGGTCCGCTGGTGTTATACGAACCCATTGTGGCTTTCCCCGACAACGAACTTGTTGACGAACTTATCGGTAAAAACGACCGCAACGGAACACTTGGAGCCGAAATACTTCGTCGGTTCTATGTTACCATGGATTATCCGGGCAGAAGGCTCATTCTGCGGCCAAATGCCGATTTAAAGGATGACTTTAACTATAACATGAGTGGTTTGGAAGTAACCAACCCGATGCCAGGCCTGCCCATCTTCCTGGTTAGTAATATCCGCAAAAATTCGCCGGCGTATTATGCCGGAATTCTCGAAAACGACCAGATTATTTCATTAAATAACACAGGAAATAAGTCGTTAACTTTAAATGATATAAATTTACTCTTCCAAAGTCAGGAAGACCGGCGGATAAAGATGACAGTCCTTCGGAACGGCGAACAGATAAAAACTGAATTTTTCCTGAAGAAGATGTTCTGAGAAATGATGTGTTTGAATTAACCAATAAGCCCAATGAACAAACAGACATGTGAGTTCCTTGTTTCGCAGTTATACTGTTATGTCCGTTGATAACCAGAACAAAGGATGAAAACGATACCAGCCAACGGACTATTTTTACTTGTTCTCCTTTTGTCAATAAGGTTTTCCTACGGACAAAAGGAGAACATTTCCGTTCTGGATAAGAAGATAAACCTTGAAGTAAACAACGAAAGTATTGCGACTATTCTCGACCTGATTTCGCAGCAGGCCAAAGTTTTCTTTTCATATGATCCCGCCTTAATCAAGGCCGATAAACAGTTGAGTATTTTGGTTGCCGACAAGTCCATTCAGGAAACACTTGATACGTTATTTAATAAGCAGTTTCAGTATAAATTACTTGGAGACCAGATTGTTATTAGCGCTCCTGACGGGATTCAGAAGAAAGCAGCTGAGTTGGGGCAGGCAAAACCTCCGATAATTGTTTTTAGAGGAAAAGTGATCGACCGCGAAGAAAAAGATGCTTTACCGTATTCAAACATTTTGATTTACCGGCGCAACATCGGGACGGTTTCGAACAACGATGGCGAATTTGTGCTGAAGATTCCCGAGTCGATGAAGCACGACACCGTTGTTGTTTCGTGTTTGGGTTACCGGCAGTATATGCAACCCATCAGCCAGCTGACCGATCAAAACTATACCATTCCGCTTCAGCCCACATCGGTGCAACTGAAGGAGGTGAAAGTGACTGTAATTTACCCCGAAGAAATTATCAGCAAAATATTGTCGAAAATATTGCTCAACTACCCGCGCGAGAACGAAATTATGACTTCGTTTTACCGCGAAGTACTGAAACAGGACAGCAAGTACATTGATGTGGCCGAAGCGCTGATGGAGATCCGGAAAGCTTCGTACGACAATACGTTTGCCCAGGATAAGGTAAAAGTTATCAAAGGACGAAAGAGCATGAATGTGATGCCATTCAAGTTTGTCGATTTTAAAATTCAGGGTGGGCCGTATTACATTACCAAGCTCGATGTGGTAAAAACGCTTGATACTTTTCTTGATCTGGAGTTTCGCGATTTTTATAAATACACAATGGAAGAAATTGTTGAGGTGGATAACCGCGAAACCTATGTCATTTACTTTAAGCCGAAGGAAAAGGTCGATTATCCGTGCTACCAGGGTAAATTGTATGTTGATATGTCGTCGTTTGCCCTGGTCAGGGCCGAGTTTAGTCTGAGCCGTTCGGGCTTGAAATTTGCCCGCGAATCGCTCATCAGGAAAAAGCCCAAAGACTTTTATGTCAGGCCAATCAATGTGGAGTACATGGTAAGTTACAGGAGGGCCAATAACAAGTGGCATTTAAGCACAGCCCAAACTTCGCTCAGTTTTAGGGTACGCAGCAAGCAGGATAAAATCAATTCGGTTTTTCACAGCGATTCCGATCTGCTTATAACCGATTTTAAACCCGACGAAGGAACCCGCTTTAAAAAGGACGAAACATTCAATTCGAACGAAATATTTACCGAAGTAGTAACCAACTACGACGATGGCTTTTGGGGCGACAATAACATCATCAAGCCATCGGAGGAATTAAGAAAATCGTTGCAGGAATATTCGCAGCGAAACGACTCCCTGTTTTTCGACAAAAAACGAATTCTCAACCACAAATAAAACCGCGTAATATGAAAGCACTTATTTTATTGGTATTGATGGTCACTGCAGTGACATTACTTCCGGCCCAGGAACAAGATCAGGGGCCAATTCCTAAAATTAGTCTTCAAATAACTAATTATTTCAGCTATTACCCTCAGGAAAAGGTGTTTTTGGTCACCGACAAATCGGAATACAAACCCGGAGAAGCCATCTGGTTCAGGGCGTTTGTTGCCGACGCCGAAAACCGTCCCGCATCTGACGAAGGCAGTAAGCTTTCTGTTGGCTTGTATGATAAAGCCGGAGCACTTTTGTTTAAAAATTCTTTCGATTTAACGAAAGGCGAAGCCTCCGGAACGCTACTCGTACCCGACAACCTTCAGTCTGATACCTATTTTCTGGGCGCCTATACCTCTTCGCTTTACTCACCCGATCAGGTTTCGGTTATCCGCCTGAAAGTCGATCAGCAATACAATAATCAATGGGTGGTTGAAGCCATAGCTAAAGACAGCGTGTCGGTTGCCGGGAAGTCGAATGAACTGTTTGTCATTCTGCGT
Source organism: Prolixibacteraceae bacterium (assembly GCA_963678915.1). Classification (GTDB taxonomy): domain Bacteria; phylum Bacteroidota; class Bacteroidia; order Bacteroidales; family Prolixibacteraceae; genus Aquipluma. The sequence continues at coordinate 2,520,651 of OY787458.1, read as the reverse complement.
GATATGACTGGCAACGGACTTAAAAACGAGTATCTCCGGTACAAACTGAAAAATGGACCGGATGTACTTTCAACCGATAAAATTAAGACTGACGATAACGGTAAAGTCACTATCCCGTTGAGTATTCCGGCAAAAACCAATGGTGAGCCTTTCATTTGCGAGTTGTCCGACCTGAAAGATGAGTGGAAACGCGAAATATTCCTGCCAACCAGTATCGATCCGCTCGTGGTTCGTTTTTATCCTGAAGGCGGAAACCTTGTGACGGGCATTCCTACCCGCATCGGCTTCTCGGTTTTCAATAAATGGGGAATTCCGGTTGATGTGGAAGGAACTGTGGTAAATCAGGATGGCAGCCCGGTAACACCGGTTAAAACGCTGACCAAAGGGCTCGGTCTTTTTTCTGTCGTGAATACAGGTCAGCAAAAGCTTAAACTTCAGCTTACGGGCACTACCGGTCAGGGACAGTCGTTTGAGTTGCCGGCCCCTTCTTCCGATGGATTGGCTATTGCCGTTGTAAAAACCGATGCCGATTTCATTTATGCCAACCTGATTTTTCAGGATAAGCAAAAGCACGGTATCTCGTTAATTGTGACACATGGAAACAGTGTTTACTGGGCTGGCGACATGGAAATTAACGGAACCGGAAGAATAAAACTACCGGCCAATCAGTTGCCTCACGGCATTAATTTACTGTCGGTATTTTCCAAAGAAGGTAATTTGCTTGCTGAACGTTTGGTGTTCAAGGATAACAAGCTGGCTCTTAAAATTGATGTGACGCCTGAAAAAGCAAAGCTTCAGCCTAAAGGAAAAATGCTGGTTAAAGTGCAGTTGACTGACGAAAATAATCAACCTGTTTCGGGAAATGTTAGCATTTCGGTTTCCGATAAGTTTAACGAAGCAGTTAGCGAGGTTTCAATCGACGATTATATGCAGCTCGAATCGGAAGTGGAAACGCCATTTTCAAGTTTTCCTGAAGCATTTAAGCAAAAAGAAACCAATAATGCGTTGATCGACGTGTTCCTTATTGCCAATAAGCTAAAGGGCTTCGATTGGGCCCGGATACGGCAGTTTAAGCCTGAAAATGCAACCGGAACACACATGGAAAACTTCAGTGTTTCGGGCGTTGTAACTGATAAAAACGGTAATAAAATGAATAAGGCGAAAGTGAGTCTGGCCAATAACAAAAACATGCAGATTTATTCCACCATCACCAATTCGGAGGGCATTTTCTCATTCCCAAATCTGAGCATGTCGAACATCGACGATTTCTCGGTGAAAGCGACTGATGCCGAAGGAAAACGCGAATTGAAAGTGAACTTCATTAAAGATTTGCCCGGCCAGATTTCGGTTTACGTTTTCAACAATATTCAGAAACACATACTTCAGGATAAAGATTTGTGCGCCGACAAGCAATATGTGGCCAATAATCCCGACCTGTTCCCTAAGGCGCCAAAGAAAGTCAGAACAAATACTTCGAACCTGGATAATCAGCGAAATCAGCTGAATTCGTCAACTAATATTCTCGATGTTATCAAGAGTATTAAACCGTTCAAGCTTGCAAGTAACCAGATTGTATTTTTTGGATCGGAGAATTCACTCAATTACCAGGGGGGTGCGCTCATTGTTATCGACGGGCAGCAAATGGGAACCGATGTCAGCGTACTTCAGGGCCTTTCTCCGTCGGATGTCGATCACATCAATGTCTCGACTAACCCAATGGATATTCAGCGCTACACCGGCTTAAATTCGGTGGGAATCGTCGAAATATTCCTGAAGGGCGGATTGGCAAAAGGTGCAAACGCGATGAAAACAGAGGGACTTGACGGCAATAACCATATTCCCGGATCGTTCCCCGAAACAAAAGAGAAAATTAACCGCGAAACCGGTACCACTTTATTCTGGAAACCCGATCAGAAAATAGATCAGTCGGGCAAATTCGAATTTGAAATTGGTGCCGGAAAAGTAATTTCCGATTTCATTATCAAAGTGCAGGGAACAACTCCCGATGGCCGGGTAGGCATCGGGAAAGCAAGTTTTTCCGTTACAAAATAAAGCAGAAAGGCTTCCATCGTCGATGGAAGCCTTTTTTTGTGGGAAAACGGAGGGAAATTAGCCCTATAATATGAAGCCGGGGCTAAGCGACTTTACAAGGTCAATGCTCTATGAGCGCCTGCCTCAAAGTTGAGATCATCAAAGTTTGACAAATTCAACCCGGCGGTTAAGTGCCTTATTTGATGGAGTATCGTTTGGGGCTATTGGCTGGCCTTCGCCCAATCCATCGGTTACCAGACGGTCGGCATTTACCCCGAATGTTTTGGCCAGTTCAGCTTTTACTGCTGCTGCACGTCGTTTCGAAAGGTCGAGGTTGGCGGCATCCTGTCCATCGGCGTCGGTATGTCCAAGAATTTTTACTTTTACATCGGGAACTTCGTTTAGTATTTTGGCAATGTCGTTTAAGGTACCGTACGATTCGGGTTTGACGACATCTTTATTTACATCGAAATAAATTCCGTAGGTAACCAGTTTGCCTTCGGTCAGCAATTTGTTCCGGGTATCGGGCGATGCGGTTGTAATTTTAATGTTGCTGACATACGAAGCGCAGGAAGCGCCCCGGTATAACTGAAAAGCAAACCTGGTGAACTTGCTGTCGTCATACAGATTAGTGGGCATATCCAGTACCTTTGCGCCTTTATGGTAGATGCGTACTCGCCGGTTTTGCACCCAAATAATGACATGATTAACTTTTTCCTCTTCAACCAAATTCAACTGAGAATCTCCGTATATTTTAGGATTGCCTGCTTTTAATCCGTGAGATTCCCATAAGGTTTTTGCAACGTTGATGATCAATCCGGTTTTACAAGCGTACGGATCGCTCATCTCTTTAAACGAGTCTTCGCCATACATTGCCACGCCAACGGCATATCGGGGAGCTCCCTTTTTAGGAACTACATCAAATTCAACAATGAAATTTCTGGGAAAATCGATCTGCTTTAAAAACCACCAGTTTCCCTCGGTACCATTCAGATTGAGCCAGTTTCCCGGGCCAACATTTAAAGTATTGATTTCTCCTGATTTGTTGGTTGTCCAGAGTGCCGGGAAATCGCCAATGGCATCCTGACTGAAATCTTCGAATAACAGAACCTTATCTCCAGCCACAAAATCATAATTCGAGAAGGCTTTTAGCGATTGTTTGGAATTGTCGGCCGAAACATTGTTTGAATCGCTTTGGTTTTGGTTATTGGCAATGCTGTCGGCCCCGTCTTTTTTCTTTTTAAACAGGTCTTTTACACCATCTTCAACTTTATCCAATCCTTTATTAATGCCTTGATCGGTCTTTCTGTTGGCCCTATTTTGGGTAGCATTTTTCAATTTATCCTTTAAATTGATCTGGGCGTCCAGGTTTGTAAATCCCAGACAGAAAATAATCAGAAATAAAAGTTTGATCGCTTTCATACTTTTTGACTTTTGGGTTTTCTTTTTGTGTCAGAATCCGGAAGTTTCACTTCAAATCAGTAACTAACTTTTTGGCAGGTAGTTTTTCAGAGGGATAGCTCAATTAAATTTACGAAAATCTCACGGAATAATAATCCTGTTTTAGACATTATTTGGTCTCACTATCAGGTGGTTTTAGTGAAATATTCGGGAAGTTATTTCCGCGAAAAGCGATGAAATAAAATGAAGATCAGTTGGAAATTTGGGCCCGGGAATGCTGGATTAATTGCTTCCGGAGTTGAGGTATTTGCCCGATATAAACCGGATTGGATACCAGGCCGCCAAAAAGCCGATACCGGTTACGAGCATGAAAACCGCCAAAAGATCGCCCATATGAATCTGAACTGGATAAGCGGTGAAAATAAAAGACCCATCGTTCGGTATTTTCAAAAGCCCGAACCTGATCTGAACCCAGCAGATCAGAACGCCCAGAATGATGCCAAAGAAAGCGCCTGCCAGCGAGATGAGCCAGCCTTCGAAAAGAAAAATGGTGCGAATGAGTTTCTGGTTGGCGCCCATACTTTGCAGTATGGCTATGTCGTCTTTTTTATCGATGATCAGCATGGAAAGTGAGCCCAGAATATTGAACGAGGCAATAACTAAAATAAATGCCAAAATGAAAAAGATGGCCCATTTTTCGGATTGCATGACCCGGTAAAACAACTCGTGCTGTTCGAATTGTGTTTTAACCGCAAACTGGTTACCGACCCGCTGTGCAATTTCTTTTTTGATGTCGTCCTGAGAAATTCCCTGGTTCAGTTCAACTTCAATGGCGCTCACACGGTTATCCATCTGGAATAGTTCGCGGGCAAAACTGAACGGAACCAATACGTATTTTGAATCAATTTCCTGCTGGTTGGCAAAAATTCCGGAGGCATAAATGGTGCTGTGGCTGAATGTGTTGTCCATTGTCGGACGTCCGTTTGCACCTTTTTTCAGGGCATAAACATGAATAGCATCCGAAAAATTGAGTCCAACCGACAGGTAATAGGCCACACCCTGACCAACCAGCGCAAACGGAGCCTGATTGGCTTCCAGCAAAAAGCGGCCACTGGTTATGCTGCTGGTATCGAGTCGCGACACTTCGTTGTAATTAACCGGTACCCCTTTGAGCGTGGCAAAATACTTCTGATTGCCGTACATCAAAAAGGCGTCTTCCTCAATAATCGGTGTAACCGCTGCAACCCCGGGTATCTGCTTGATTGATTCGATATTGATGCTGTTCAACTCGAATGGTTTGCCCTTGACGGTGCTGGAAATCTTGATATCGGGATCGAAAGTTGAAAAGAGCGATTTGATTGAGAAATCGAGACCATTGAAAACCGACAAAATCACCACCAGCGCAAATGTGCCAACTGTTACCCCGGCAACCGATATTCCGGAGATGATGTTGATTACATTCACCGATTTTTTTGAAATCAGGTAACGGCGGGCGATATAAAAGGCAGTTTTCAATAGTTGTTGAGGTTTCTGTTTATTTCCAGGCTTTTACAATCAAACCGGTACCGCTCTTGTGTTTCATTCCGAGATCGATAAAATTCAGAATCAGGGAAAAAGGAAACACAACGAGATAATAAAACGGAAGAATGATAAAGAATAGTTTGCTGGCTCCGAGCATCAGGATGGGATATTTCATCGATAATTTCCATGAAATTTTCCCCGGATTTCCATACGAATAGCGCGCTTCCACCTTCGAGAAACCAACCGATTTCAGCTTGGTTTCAATGTCAGCAATGTTGTATCCGTCGCGAACATGTTCGTCGATAAACCCGTGAGCTCCTTCTTCATGGTCGTGGTCATGCGAGTCGGAGCCACCGTGATCAGAAGGAGTTGAAATCAGCAAAAGACCTCCGTTTTTCATCGAGGCAAAGAAATTCCTGAAAACCTGAACATCTTCTTCAATGTGTTCCATCACATCAACCGAAAGAACCAGATCGTATTTGTTCGTTTCCTGAAACTGCGTAAGGTCGGCCAGTTCGAATTTGACCCGATTGGCCAGGCCTGCTTTTGTCATAAACCGGTTGCAATCTTCAATCTGCTCGGGCTTAATATCAACGGCTTTCACTTCGGCTTTCGGAAACCATCTGGCCATGCGGTAAGTATATTGGCCAAATCCCGAACCGGCGTCGAGTATGGCTTTTACTTCGGGAGCTGTACGGGTGCGTTTCCGAAGTTCTTTGCGTATGTGCCAGGCCCGGAGCAACAGCAGGTCGAGCAGCTGGTAAAAAAGCTTGCGCAACATTGGAGTCTGGTTAAATACTTTTCCAAGCGAGCGTTTAATCGGATCGTATTGCATAATTCAGGTGAAAAGGTAAAATTAAAAAAGTGTACAGTCGCAGTTTCCAGTCGTAAACCTTTTTTCAACTTGCCCACTGAGACTGTTAACTGAGACTATTCTTTGAGTAGTCGGTCGATGTTGTCGATGTAATCGAGGCTGTCGTCGATGTGAAAATCGAGCTGTGGAACAATCCGGAGCTGTTTGCCAACTTTCATTCCGAGCAAACCTCTGATGCGCGACTGATGCTGCTTGATTTCGAGTAGAGTTGTGCTGGCTTTTTCCGACGGAAAAATGCTGAGATAAACCCGGGCCACCGACAAATCGGGCGAAATGCGAACATTCGTCACACTTACCATTATTCCGTGAAACAGGTCTTTTCCTTCTCTTTGAAGGATGTCAGCCATATCTTTTTGGATCAGGCGCGATATTTTTTGTTGACGAGTTGTTTCCATCGTGTTTGTTTTTAAATATTAAGCGCCCAAAGGTAGTTAAGTATTTACCATTAACCAATTGACAATTTTACAAATTCAAAACGATTCGATCGGATGGCCAACCGATCGGTTTATTTTATTTAAGTTCGCAACCGGAAAATACGTTTGCCTTTTAACTTTTTACTTGATTTCATGGCAGGACTTTTTGATTACAGCCTTTGGGGACTTTTTCTGGCCAGTTTTCTGGCTGCAACAGTTGTTCCCTTCAGCTCCGAAGCCATACTTACTTTCCTGATTGCCAACGGAACCGATGTTACTTCGGCCGTGCTCGTAGCTACTGCCGGAAACTGGCTGGGTGGTATGAGCAGCTTTGCCATCGGCTACATGGGTAAATGGGAGTGGATTGAGAAATACCTGCGCGTGGAACGCAAAACCATTGAAAAATGGCACGACCGAATGTATAAGCGGGGTGCTGTTTTCGCCTTTTTAAGCTGGGTTCCGGCCGTTGGCGACATATTTGCTGTTGGATTGGGCATTTTGCGTGCCAACATCTGGGTAACAGCACTGGCCATGCTTGCAGGTAAATTTGTACGATACGTGGTATGGGCCTGGCTTACCGGGCTGATGTTTTGATTTACTTTTCCAGATTACTTTCCTGAATTGCTTTCCGGATTTCAGTAATAAAGAAACCGGGACAAAAATTACAACGCTTAAAATATTTGAGCGCTCCGATCGTCATTCGAAGAGTGGAAAATGGCCTGATGAATTCAGTGTTTCAGAATCTGGCACTTTTTCAAATTCTTTTACCGTTAGAAATCAGTCATTCACCTATTGATTTTGCACTATCATCTAGCCGGATTACCCTGGATTTTGTCAAAATCAGGAACTTTGGCACGGAAGATTAACAAACACTTTACATTCAGGAAACGTTTCCAACCAAAAACGTTTCCTATTTTTGTTCCGAAATTAATAGTAAAGTCAAAATGAGCGAAGAATTGAATTTTAATGATCCGAAATTTATAGAACTGATGGACAAAATTGTGTCCATGTTCTTCGAGTTTGGAATCAGAAATTTAAATATGGATGATATCAGCCGGAATTTGGGTATATCGAAAAAGACGCTGTATCAGTATTTCAAAAGCAAGGAAGATTTAATCGAAAAGCTCTTTGAGTACGATGAAATAAAATGGGAGAAAGAGTTTTCAAAGGTCAAGATTGAAGATTTCAATGCCATTGAAATCTTGTTTCATGCCAGTTCGATGGTTGCAAAAGAAATGAGCCGGTTAAATCCAAAGCTTAAGTTCGAATTAAAGAAGTACTATGAACCACTGTATAATCAGGCTTTTGCGCGCAAGCAAACTCAGATTTTCAACCATATAAGCAAAAATACACAAAAGGGAATTGCTGAAGGCCTTTACCGGAGTGATGTAAACGTTGAGCTTACCGCTGGGCTTTACGTCAAGAATCTGGTTGATATGAATAATCAGGAGTTTTGCTTTGTTGAAAACATCACGTTTGAGCAGATTTTTGAAGTTATGTTCGAATCACATATTCGGGCAATCTCAACTGCCGAAGGAATCGCCTACTTCGAAAAACGGAAAGCAGAAATTACCGGTTCGAATAAAAATTAATAACCACATAAAGACAACAACGCATGTTTAGAAAACAGAAACAAACCCTTCTGCTGGCAGGAATACTTCTTTTGGGAGGATTGTCTGCCGGAGCACAGGAACCAGCGAAGCTATCGCTTCAGGATGCCCTGAAACTGGCTTTGCAACAAAACACCAATATTTTAAACTCGGAACTCGACCTGAAAATGGCCCAGAAGAAAATATGGGAAACAACCGCTTCGGGATTGCCACATGGCGAAGTAAAATCGGCCTATTCGTTTTACCCGAAAGTTCCGACTTTGCCTGCTACTTTTTTCGATCCGAATGCTGGCCCGAACGAAGTAATTGAGCTGGGTGTAAAGCAGAATATTGTTACCGACGTTACCGTTTCGCAGCTTATTTTTAGCGGATCGTACTTCGTTGGTTTGCAGGCAGCTAAAGTTTACTACGGATTGTCGAAGCAAAATCAGGAAAAAGCCAAACAGGATGTAATTGAGACAGTTATCAATACATACAACATGATTCAACTGGCAGAGGAAAGCAAAAAAATCCTGGCGCAAAACCTCGAAAACATCAACAAAACCCTTTACGAAGTTTCGGAAATGAATAAGCAGGGTTTCCTTGAAAAGACCGATGTTGATCAGCTTGAACTGACCGGAAATACCATCCGGAACGCAATTAACCAGGTTAACAGTAACCTCGAAATGGCTTACCGACTGCTTAAAATTCAGTTGGGACTGGAAGACAACGCTAAAATTGAGCTGACCGATCAGGTTGAATCAGACGAATCGCTTACAAAATCGAGCCTTCAGCTGATTTCTGAACCATTTAATATCGACCGTAATGTGGATTATCAACTGATTCAGACTTCGGAAAAAGCTGCCAAGCTTGAACTGAATCTGTCAAAAACCAGCTTTCTGCCTACTATTTCAGGATTTTACAACCATACTGAAAAGCTAAAATCTCCGGCTTTCGATTTTGCGCCGAAAGATCTTATTGGTGTAAATGTGAGCCTTCCTCTTTTCAGTACAGGCGAAAAACTGGCTGTAGTTTCGCAAAAACGCATGGCGCTCGAAAAAGCCCAGAATACCCGGAAATATGTTTCGAGCAGTTTGGCGATGCAGGCCACTCAATACCAGAGCGACTTAAGGCTGAAACTCGAAAAATATCAGAACCAGGTAAAAAGCAAACAATTGTCCGACGATATTTACCAGCGAACCCTTGAAAAATACAAACAGGGAGTAGCTTCGAGCATGGACCTGATGAACAGTCAGAATCAGTACCTGACCAACCTGACCAATTATTATCAAAGCATTTTCGATCTGGAAAGTTCGAAGTCGCAACTCGAGAAACTGTACAACATCAATCAGGATATTAAATAGTTAGCCGGTCGATTTTCAAATTGTAAAAAATATCAAATACTATAAAAAATGAAAAAGATTATTATTTATTCAGCATTGGCAGCTTTGTTGGCTTCGTGCAGTGCCACCACCGACAAAAAAGCTGAGCTCGAAAAACTGAAAACACAACGTGAACAGTTAAACACGCAAATTGCACAACTCGAATCCCAAATTAATCCGGGCGGAGCTAAAGCTGAAGAAAAGGCAGTTACAGTTAAAACTACCGACGCAGCCGAATGTGTATTCAACCATTACATTGAAGTGCAGGGAACTGTTGACGGTGACCAGAATATTGCTGTAAGCCCACAGTCGGCCGGAATTGTGACCGCTGTATATGTAAAAGAAGGTACTCCGGTTAGAAAGGGCCAGGTAATGGCCGAACTTGATGCACAGGTTTTAAAACAATCGCTCGAAGAAGTAAATACTCAGCTGGTTCTGGCCAACAGCATCTTCCAGAAGCAAGCCGCTCTCTGGGAAAAGAAAATTGGAAGCGAAGTTCAGTATCTTCAGGCAAAAGCTAGCAAAGATGCCCTTGAGCAACGCGTCAATACTATCAAGGAACAGATTCAGATGGCTAAAGTTATTTCGCCTATCAGCGGTACCGTCGAAAGTGTTCCGCTTCGCGTGGGCCAGATGGCTTCGCCCGGAATGCCAACTTCAACCATTCGTGTAATCAACATGAGCGTTGCCAAAATATCGGCCGATGTTGCCGAAACCTATGCAACCCGCATCAAAAACGGAAACGATGCAGTGGTTAGCTTTCCTGATCTTGGAAAAGATATTGAAAGCAAGCTGAATTTCACCAGTCGTTTTATCGACCCAACCAACCGCACGTTTAAAGTAGAATGCCGGGTTTCTTCAAAAGATGTTGAATTGCGCGCCAATATGATTGCGTACATCAAAATTAAAGATTACACCAACGAAAAAGCATTCTGCTTACCTGTAAACTACGTGCAGAGCAATCAGGACGGAAAATTCGTTTATGTAGCCAAGCAAAATGGCAATGAATGGAGTGCTGAAAAGCGTGTCGTGAAAACCGGAATGGATTACAACGGAATTATTGAAATTCTGGAAGGAATTTCGGCTGGCGACAAAATCATTACTTCTGGCTTCCAGGGATTGAATGCCGGCGAAAAAGTAGTTTTCTAAAAACAAACAAAACAGACTAATCATGTCGAAAGAAAATAAGTTTAAAGAATTTTTTGCGACTAGCTGGGCGATCGATAACCGGACGAGTATTTACGTACTTGCCGTCCTGATATCGCTGCTTGGAATGATGAACTATTACTTCATACCGAAGGAAACATTTCCGCAGGTAATCATTCCATACATCGTCGTTAGTACGCCATATCCGGGTACTTCGCCCGAGGACATGGAAAACCTGGTAACCCGTCCGATTGAGAAGCAGTTGAAATCGATCTCGAACGTAAAGAAAATAACCAGTAATTCCGTTCCCGATTTCTCGTCCATTCTTGTTGAGTTTGAACCCGATTTATCGATCGAAACGGCAAAACAGCGTGTACGCGATGCCGTTGACAAGTCAAAATCTGATCTTCCAACCGACTTGCCGTCCGATCCGGACATTATGGACATTGATATTTCGGCCATGCCGGTAATGTTCCTGAATATTTCAGGAAACTACGACCTGGTTAAGCTGAAACATTATGCCGAAATTGCCCAGGACCGCATTGAAGGATTGAAAGAAATCACCCGCGTTGATATTGTAGGAGCACTCGACCGCGAAATTCAGATTGATGCTGATATCTTTAAAATGCAGGCAGCAAAAGTTACTTTCGGTAATATCGAGCAGGCTGTTGCCATGGAAAACCTCACAATTTCGGGAGGAAACCTGACTAACAACGGCACCCGCAACACCGTTCGTATTAAAGGACAGTTTACCGATGTGGAAACCATCCGGAATATTGTTGTACAGTCGTCGAGCGGCGCAATGGTAAAACTGAGTGACATTGCCGACGTAAACGATAGTTTTGCCGAGCAGGCCAGTTTTGCGAGGCTCGACGGAAAGAATGTAATTACCCTGAATGTGATCAAGAAAAGCGGAGCAAACCTACTTGACGCTTCAGATCAGATCAAGGAAATTGTTGCCGACCTGAAAGCCCGGGAATATCCGAAAGACATGGATGTTACCATTACCGGCGACCAGAGTCGTTTTACCCGCAACACACTCGAAGAGCTGAATAATACCATCATTATTGGTTTTATCCTGGTTACCATCGTGCTGATGTTCTTCATGGGTCTCACCAATGCCTTCTTCGTGGGGCTGTCGGTTCCGTTATCCATGTTCGTAGCGTACATGATTATCCCGGGGCTGGGCTTCACCATGAACATGATTGTGATGTTCGCCTTCATTTTTGCCCTCGGAATTGTGGTTGACGATGCCATTGTGGTTATCGAAAATACTCACCGTTTGCATCGTTTCAATCCCGATATTAATGTTGCTGCCAAAAAGGCTGCCGGCGAGGTGTTCCTTCCGATTTTGTCGGGAACCTTAACCACGCTTGCGCCGTTCTTCCCGCTGGCTTTCTGGCCCGGAATTGTAGGGCAGTTTATGCACTATTTGCCTGTAACACTGATTATAACGCTGTTTGCCTCGCTGTTTGTTGCCTACGTATTTAACCCGGTATTTGCAGTTTCGTTTATGAAACACGAATACGACAAGGAATTCCAGACTGGAACTACCTGGCGAAAACTGAGAATTTCGACCATTGTAATGGCTGCATTATCGGTATTGTTTTACCTGGTTTATTTCATGGCCAAATCTCCGATGGCATTTACCATGGCCAATATCCTGATGCTTGTAGTGTTGCTGATTCTTCTTTTCCACTTCGTGTTGAAGAAAATGATCAGTAATTTCCAGGAAAAAACATGGCCATCGATCATGGCTTTTTACGAAAGGCAGTTGCGTTGGGTACTGAAAGGAACTCGTCCTATCTGGATTTTATTCGGTATGATTGGTTTGTTTTTCGTTACCATGTTTGCTACCGGAATAGCTAAGCCAACTGTGCTTTTCTTCCCTGATGGCGATCCGAACAGCGTATTTGTATATATCAAAATGCCCGGAGGAACCCATCAGAATGTAACCGACAGTGTTACCCGGGTGGCCGAAGCGCGCGTTTACAAAGCCATTGGTCAGAATAATCCTGATGTAGAATCGGTTATTTCGAACGTTACCATCGGTGCCGAAGAAGAAGGTTTTACCACGTCAGGAAATCCATTCAACAGGGGTAAGGTAACAGTCAATTTTGTTGAGCACAAATTCCGTACAACCGGAATCTCGACAACTCAATATCTGGAGAAAATCAGGAAGGAAGTTACCAACATTGCCGGTGCCGAAATTACGGTTGATAAAGAACAGAATGGCCCTCCAACCGGAAAACCAATCAATATTGAGGTTACCAACGAAAACCTGGAAACCCTGATTACCGATGCACATGCATTCCGCAATTACATCGATTCGCTGGATATTCCCGGAGTGGAAGAGTTAAAAACTGATTTCGAGATGAACTCTCCTGAAATCATTATTCAGATTAACCGCGACAGGGCACAGCGACTGGGTATTTCAACCGGCCAGATTGGTATGGAAATCCGCACCGCGCTTTACGGTAAAGAGATTTCGAAACTGAAACAGGATGAAGATGAATATCCGATTATGCTTCGTTATACAAAAGCAACCCGCGATAATATCAATTCACTGGTCAATCTTCAGATTACCTATCGCGATATGAACAGCGGAATGTTGCGCAGCGTGCCGTTGTCAACCGTTGCCCGCATCGATTATACTTCGTCGTACGCCGGAATTAAACGTCTCGATCAGAAGCGTGTAATCACCGTTTACTCGAATGTACTTTCGGGCTATTCGGCTAACGATATTGTACCAATTATCAAACGCGAAGCCAATACATTTGCATTGCATGAGGGTACAACAATTAAATTAACCGGAGAACAGGACGATCAGGCCGAAACCGTTGCTTTCCTTCTGAAAGCCATGATTATCGCTATCGGCGCAATCTTCTTTATCCTGATTACCCAGTTCGGATCGGTGGCTAAATCGATGATTATTTTGAGCGAAGTTGTATTCAGTATCATCGGGGTACTGCTTGGAGTAATCATCTTCAACATGGACATCGTGATCATGATGACCGGTTTAGGAATCGTTGCCCTGGGAGGTATTGTGGTTCGAAACGGAATTCTGATTGTTGAATTTATTGATGTCAAGAAGAAAGAAGGAATGCCTACGCGGCGCGCCATTATCGAAGGTGGTAAAACCCGTATCACTCCGGTTATTCTTACGGCTACCGCAACCATGTTGGGACTTGTTCCACTAGCTGTTGGACTGAACATCAATTTCGCAACCATCTTCACCGAACTGAACCCTCACATTTATTTTGGTGGCGACAATGTAGCATTCTGGGGCCCGCTGGCCTGGTCAATTATATTCGGTTTAAGTTTTGCAACGTTCTTAACGCTGATGTTTGTTCCGGCTTTGTACGAGCTCGATTACTCCATTAGGTTAAAACTGAAAAGACGGAAAAACCTGAAACGGATTAAAGCATTGAACAAATAGAAATTCAGGAAACAAAAAGCGAAGAGGCTGGCTCCATCGAGTCAGCCTCTTTCGTTATTTATTTTTGGGGCGGTAAAGTTCCTGGTGGGTTTCCCTGATCAAATCAACCAGTGGAATGTCTTGCGGGCAGCGGTTCAGGTCTATTTTCCGGAGATTTTCTTCGGTCGGGAAATGACCCGGAAACCAATGGTCTTTTTCCTGAAACATGTTGTAGCGGTACAGCCCGAATTCTTTCATGTCGTAGCATTTCCAAAGTGTCCGGAACCGGAGTATCTCCGGAATATTCAGGCCCGAAGGATCATTTTCCATAACATAGGCGTCGAACCCTGAATACGGATCGAGCAGCTTTTGATCGTCGAGTACCTGCTTTATCCGGGCATCTTCTGTCGAAAATGGCGATGGTGCCGGGAAAATTCCGTTGAGGTGATCAAAACTTGCAGTCACCGGTAATCCGAAAGTCAGAGTGTGAATAGCCGAATGGCTCAGACAAAAACGGGCATTCCACTGAATGGGGTGCAACGGGGCAGTCAATTCAGTAAGCTTTTGCGAAGGCCTGAATAACTGTCCGCCTTTATCGTTGGGCGAAATAATGAATACACCCATGTCTTTTGATTCGGCCAGATCGATTGCCGGTTTATTTCGCTGAAAAAAGTAATAGTAATGCAGATTTACAAAGTCGAACAGGTTGGTTTCAATGGCTCGAAGAATCACATCCAGCGGGGCATGTGTGCTGAATCCGACATGTTTGATGATGCCTTCCTCTTTCATCTTTAGCAGTTCTTCCACCGGTCCGCCTTTGGAACAGGCTAATTCAAGCAGGGCAGGGGTATTGATGCCATGCCATGCATAAAAATCGAAATAATCGGTTTTAAGCGCCTTTAGCTGAAGTGAAACCAATCTTCGGGCATCCTCAGCAGTTTTCGGGTTTCCTTTGGTCATCAAAAAGTACGAATCGCGTTTAACGCGAAGTTCGTCGTTCAGAACACGTCCGTAGGCATGTTCGCTTTTGCCATATCCGTAGGCTGTCTCAATTAAGTTGATTCCTTGTGCCAAAGCTTTCTGAACTGTATCGCGGCATTGCTCCAGCGTATCCTGTGGAATTTCGTCGCGGGGTTCGGCCGACCCGTGTTTATACCGCATTCCTCCAAGGGTAATTACGCTCACCATTTTGTTGGTTTTTCCAAAACGGCGGTACTCCATTTTTGGGCGGTAAATCGTCAAGTTCTTAAAATCCATGGCAAAAAATGAAATAAATTAGCTGTGGCTGTATTTCAGAAAAGCTTCTGCAATAACCAAATCGGTTGGCGTGGTGATTTTGATGTTTTCGCGATTCCCCTCAACCAGCTGAATGCTGAACCCGGCTTTTTCGGCAACCGAAGCATCGTCGGTAAAAGCCGGATCAAAATCCTGTTTAAAGGCTTCCAGAATTTGTTCGGTGCGGAAGGTCTGAGGAGTTTGAACGGTAAAATATAAACTTCGGTCAACCGAAACAGTAGTTCCTCCTTCGCTTTTCCGAAGCGATTCGTGTACCGGCAAAACCGGAATAGCATTTCCCTTTTCACAGGCTGTTTCGAGGCATCTTTTCAGCGTTTCAGCGCTTACCAAAGGCCTGACCCCATCGTGAATAAAAACGATCCCGGATTCGTCGATTTTTGCCAGTCCGTTTTTTACCGAATGGAATCGGGTTTGTCCTCCGGAAACGATTTGGTGCACCAGCCCGAACGAATGTTTCAGGCACAAGGCTTTCCAGAATTGCTGCTGATCCTGTGGCAGAACCAGAATAATTTCCGACGCCGGATCAAATTCATGAAAAATTCCGATGGTGTGCATCAGCACGGGTTTTCCGGCCAGTTCCAGAAACTGCTTCGGAATTTCGGTACCCATCCGGCTTCCCGATCCACCCGCGACTATAATCACAAACTTTTTCATATTTCAGATGTTCAGAACAAAAGTACAATTTCGGGCCAATTCCGAACTGTTTTCCGCCTGTTTTCAGAAATACTGAACAAAACAATTCGCCTTTTTTCGGAAATTTGTACCTTACGTTGATATGAATGTTTAAAATATAATCACATGCAGGAAGTATTAAATTTCCTTTCGGAACTGAGGGTAAACAACAACAAGGAATGGTTTGACCAAAACCGCGGCAGATATGAAGAGAGCCGCAAAAAAGTACTTTTTCTTACCGAGCTTGTTATTCATGAGATCAGCAAATTCGATCCTGAAATAGGAAGCCTTGCAGCCAAAGACTGTGTTTTCCGCATTTTCAGGGATGTTCGTTTTTCGAACGACAAAACGCCTTATAAAACCAACATGGGTAGTTTTATTGCCCGCGGTGGCCGAAAAAGTATGGGTGCCGGCTACTATTTTCATATTGAACCGGGTGGCTCGTTTGTTGGCGGAGGCTCGTATTGCCCGCCAGCCGATTCGCTGAAAGCGTTGCGAACAGAGATTTTTGATCATCCGGATGAATTCAAAGAGCTTATTTACAGCGACTCGTTCCGGAAAACTTATCCTGAAATGTATGAAGACAAGCTGAAAACTCCGCCCAAAGGTTTTCCAAAAGAATTTCCGGATATCGATTTACTCAAGTATAAATCATATGCATTCACCTCGAGAATCGACGATTCGGTTGTAGCTGGAGATGCTTATGTTGGGAAAATAATTGACGCTTTTAAGGAATTGGCCCCTGTAAACCGGTTTTTAAATACGGCAATCGACAAATGGCTGTAAATCGTTCGTCACGAATTTCGTGCAGTTCATATGTCTAATTCATACCATTCGTGTAAAAGATCGAACTTTAGTCAAAATAATTTGAAAAGTTGGGTTACTAAATTCATTCATTGGGAATTAATTAATTGAATGAATACATTTAATTCATCCATCCACCAAAATTCTGTAACAGGACAAAAAGCCAAGCGATTTATTGCAAGGCTTTTTTTTATGTCTTTTTCTGACTGATCGGGCTATGTGTAAAGGTAGCGTTTGATGTTTCGCTTCGGCGTTTTTTCAAACTCCTTATCAACTAAAATGATTGAACTGAGTTGGGCATATTTTGGAAGTACTTTGTTCACGTGCCTGCAGTTTTCATCCATAATTTCATTCAGCTTTTTCCGATCGGGTTTCTCCTGCTCAACAAGTTCCGGATCGGGATAAACAAAGGCAACCAATTTTCCGTCGCGTTCGGTAATCACACATTCGAGTACAAAGGGATAATTACAGAGCTTGGCTTCCATTTCTTCAGGATAAATGTTTTGCCCGGATGCGCCCAGCAACATGTTTTTGCTTCGTCCTTTGATGTAGATAAAATTATTGGCATCAATAATTCCGAGGTCTCCGGTGTGCAGCCAGCCCTCACTGTCGATGGCATCGGCAGTTGCCTGCTCGTTTTTGAAGTAGCCAAGCATCACATTTTCGCCTTTCACCTGAATCTCACCAACCTCATTATACGGATCGTGCGAATCGATGCGCACCTGCATCCGGTCAACCAGCTTTCCGGCCGATAAAGGTTTGAATCCGGTCCAGCTCTCGTACGAAATCAGCGGTCCACATTCAGTCATTCCGTAGCCAATGGTGAACGGAAATTTAATTTTCCGGAAGAATGTTTCTACTTCCTTGTCGAGCGGCGCACCACCAATCACAATTTCATGAAAATTTCCGCCAAAAGTATCAACCAGGCTTGCCCTTACTTTTTTGTATAGCAATTGCTGTATTCCGGGAACTTTCAATAGAAATTTGAGCATAGGTTTTTCCAGTGCTGGTAAAATACGCTTTTTGTATATTTTTTCGATAACCAACGGAACGGAGAGAATGAGGCGTGGTTTCACCTCCTGAAATGCTTTTACGATAAGCTGTGGTGTGGGCGCTTTCGACAGAAAAGTGACGTGGCAACCCACCGAAACCGGGAACAAAAACTCGAACAGCAAGCCAAATACGTGTGCCATGGGCAGGAACGAAACAATCCGGTCGCCCGAAACAAGGGGCATGTGGTCTTGTGCATAAATAATGTTCGACAGCAGGCTCCGGGACGGAATCATTACTCCTTTGGTGAAACCTGAAGTACCGCTGGTGTACGAAATAATGCTTAGCTCATCATCTTCGTATTCATCCAGATGGAAGTTTTCAGGATTTGATTTGCCGGCATATTCCAGAGAAAAACATTTTGCCCAGCGCGCTTTTTCGTCTTCATTGCTGAAATGTAAAGCCGAAAAATCAGTCAGGCTGATAACTCCGGTAATTGCCGG
The DNA here is from genome assembly GCA_963678915.1 of Prolixibacteraceae bacterium. Classification (GTDB taxonomy): domain Bacteria; phylum Bacteroidota; class Bacteroidia; order Bacteroidales; family Prolixibacteraceae; genus Aquipluma. The sequence continues at coordinate 2,502,611 of OY787458.1, read as the reverse complement.
TATCTTTTGATTATCAAGCTTCTCAAAAAGGCCATCGGCGGCAAACAGGAAAACCGATTCGGAATGATTCAGGATGTGATGAATGTCTTCGGGATTGAAATCGGGTAAAACCGGCACCGAAACGGCTCCATATCCCGAGATGGCCAGAAAAGAAATGGCCCAGTTGGACGAATTTCGTCCCAGAACGGCAATTTTATCTCCTTTTTTTATGCCTGCCTCACGAAAATAACAGTGAATTTGCCGGATGATTTGGGCGGCCTGCCCATATGTGCACGAAGTTCCCTGAAAGTCAGAAAATGCAGGGAGTTCCCAGTTTTTCCGAAACGCCTGGACATAGAGCCCGATTAGTTTTGTTTGATCCATAAATTTGAATTTCAGATTTCCGATTGGGGGCACAAATTTAGTTTAAACTTCTTTTGCGATTCGCATAATACGCTGAACTGTGTCGTCAATCTGATCGGGAGAAGTGATTCCGATGGTCATGCAGTCCACGTTTTTGCTGCCAATCACATATTTAAGCGATTTCTCGCGTTGACTTTCCTCTATCAGCCTTCCTTCGCCAAAAATCTTCATGCCAATAATTCCTTTTCCGCTGTCGTGTGCTTTTTTCAGAACAGCCATCACCTCGGCCGGACTGGCATCCATGATAACACCTTCCGGATTAATTCGGGCTAAAATTACATCAACCCATGGATCTTCAGCAGCAATTTTTAAGGCATCGAAACTATGGCATGAAAGGCCGACGGTTTTTACAATGCCTTTTTGTTTGGCTTCGGAAAGTGCTTCGATGTAAGGTTTCTTTTCTTCTTGCCAGTTCCCGTTGGTCATGCAATGCAGCAGAACAATGTCGAAATAGTCGGAGCCGGTTTCTTTTCGGAACCGGTCGATAGTTTTGGTGGGTGTGTCTTTGTTCCAGTCTTCAGGGCGAGTCCAGATTTTTGAAAGCAGGGTGGCTTTTTCGCGCGGAACCTCTTTCAGAATTTCTTTCACATTCTGATGTGAGCCGTAAAGATCGGCTGCGTCATAAAAAGTCATTCCGCGTTCGTGGGCGTGGCGGGCAATTTTCAACCAGTTCTGGATGCCCATCCGGGTCATATCCGACGATTGTTTTCCTCCATGAGTTCCGGTTCCGAGTGCAAGCCGTGGAACTACAAGGCCGGTTTTACCAAGTTTTACCTTATCAATAGTTGTGCTTGCGGGGGCAACGTGTGCAAGGCTTGTAAAACCGGTTGAGGCTGCGGCTGCTCCAATCAATCCGGTTTGAATAAAATGTCTTCGTGATATTTGTGCCATAATAAAGTTGGTTTAGGTGTTTGGCGAACGGTCATTAATTCAAAGAAATTGTCAAAATCTGAAACAATCTTTGGCAGTAAATGGCCATGAAATTATAAAAATATTTTCACGTGGAAAGGGGGTGAGGGGCTAAATATCTGAATTTCAGTATTTGTAATTTGTTAGAAACCTGTTGGTAACAAATTAGGTTGTGAAAATAACAATAAAGAATCAGGAATATTTTTTTAACTATTTTTAGCACACAATTACACATACAACTTAAAGATTAGATTATGAAGAAATTAGTCCTTGTTTTTATTGCAAGTTTATTCGCCTTCGGGGCATTCAGTCAAAACATCCAGACTCATTATGACATGGGAGATGGTCGCGGTTACCTAACCTCCACCGTTGAAATGTTTAAGCCAGACAAAACCGGAAACACCTTTTTCTTTATCGATTTCGATTACGGATCGGGTGGCGTTAAGAATAGTCCTTCGCTGGCCTATTTCGAAATTGCCCGTTGTTTCACCTTGGGTAAATCACCATTCAGCTGGCATGTTGAATACAACGGAGGTTTCGGACAGTTTAAATCTTCTCCTTACAATGGTGGTTATTCCATTAGCAATGCGTGGTTAACTGGTATCGATTATTCCTGGAATGCCAAAGATTTTTCAAAAGGGTTCTCGTTGAAGGCGTTGTATAAAAACATTGCGAATACAATTGATTCAAAGCCTAATAGTTTCCAGCTTACAGGAGTGTGGTACATTAATTTTGCAAAAGGCAAAATGAGATTTGATGGTTTTGCTGATTTATGGAGAGAAAAAACAGGATTTGGCAAAATGATCTTCTTAACTGAGCCTCAATTGTGGTACAACTGCACTCAGAAATTTGCTGTTGGTAGCGAAGTTGAAATTAGCAACAACTTTGCCGGACACGACGGGTTTATGATTAACCCAACTCTTGCAGTGAAATATACCTTCTAATTCTAAACTTATATGGAATTTATTACCAAATTCTTTAAGCTACAGGAGAATAAAACGACTGTACGCACCGAGATCATTGCAGGTATCACTACCTTCATGACAATGGCTTACATTCTGTTCCTGAATCCGAATATTCTTTCGGCTACCGGAATGGATAAAAATGCTGTATTCTTCGCGACGGCTATTGCGGCCGGTTTTGTTACCATTGCCATGGGTTTGGTTGCCAATTTCCCGATTGCGCTGGCTCCCGGAATGGGTTTGAATGCATTCTTTGCCACTGTGGCTCTGGCCGGTGTTGGGATGCCATGGAAAGTTGCTCTGGGTGCGGTTTTCATTTCCGGATGTATTTTTATTTTACTTACAGTTACTAAAGTTCGGCAAATTTTGGTTGTGGCTGTTCCTCAGTCGCTCAAAGTAGCAATTACCGTGGGTATCGGGCTGTTCATCACCATCATCGGATTGAAACTTTCTGATATCATGTCGGTTTCTGCAAACGTAATTCCTCCAACACTTGAGAAATTAAATGCAACCAAAGGTCAGGCCGGATTAATGTTCTTCGAATGGAATATTGGAATTGGCAGCTTTAAAGATCCAAGCATGTTGCTTTGCCTGATTGGCTTAGCTATTTCTGCTGCTTTGATGGCTTTACGCATAAAAGGTTCGCTGCTGATTGGTATTATCGTAACCACTATTATTGGCATCCCGATGGGAGTTACTAAAATTGCTGAAGGCTTTTCTCCAATCGCTCTTCCTGATTTCTCAAATCTGGCTGTTTTCGAACTCGACATCAAAGGTGCTCTGAGCATGGGTATCTGGACGGTTGTATTCACATTCACCTTTGTTGAATTGTTCGATACTTTCGGAACGCTGGTTGGTACAGCCAATAAAGCAGGATTGATCGACAAAGATGGAAATTCGCCAAAAATTGGTAAAGCGATGTTGGTTGATGCTTTTGGTGTTTCTTTCGGAGCACTGATGGGAACCAGTACTGTAACGGCTTATGTTGAAAGTGCTGCCGGTATTGGCGAAGGTGGTCGTACCGGATTAACCGCTGTTACTACTGGTATTTTATTCCTGATTGCCCTGATTCTGGCACCTCTGGCCACATTAATTCCGAACGCAGCAACGGCTCCAGCTTTGATCATTGTTGGTTTGCTGATGGTTTCGGCGATTAAAGAAATCAACTTTGATGATTTTACAGAAGGTTTACCAGCTTTCATGTGTATTGTAATGATGCCTTTCACTTATAGCATTGCCAATGGTGTTGCTGCAGGTATCATCTTCTATACTTTACTGAAAGTTCTAACTGGAAAAGCAAAAAGCGTACATTGGATGATGTATTTGCTGTTCTTCCTGGTAATCATTCGCTATGTTTTCCTTACAGAAGCAGCTTAAAATATAAAGCTAACAGGTTTTTAAAACCTGTTAGCTTTGCATAAACGAAGAAAGCGGAGAATATCATTCTCCGCTTTCTTCGTTTAATAGGTTATCCGTTTTTATTCTTCGTATTTCTGGAAAAGCGTACTTACAATGTGTCCTCCAAATCCGAAAGAGCTGTTCAAAGCTGCGCGGACCGGTTGTTTGCAAAGCGTTTGTTCAACACGGATTCTGGAATCGATGGCTGCATCGCGGTTCTGCAAGTTGATGGTTGGCGGAATCATATCATTTTTTACAGCCAAAACACAGCAGGTAGCTTCAATGGCTCCGGCAGCGCCCAACAAGTGACCAGTCATCGATTTGGTGCCTCCAACGGCTACTTTTTCGAGGCAATTGGCAAAAACAGCGGCCACCGCTTTCGATTCGCTGATGTCGCCAACCGGCGTTGAAGTTGCATGGCAATTGATGTAGCTGATGTCTTCCGGTTTCAACCCGGCTTCGCGCATGGCCTCTTTCATAGCAAGTTGCGCGCCCAGTCCTTCAGGATGCGATCCGGTAATGTGGTAAGCGTCGGATGCCAGTCCGTAGCCGGTCATTTCAGCATAAATTTTTGCTCCACGGCGTTTGGCATGTTCCAGTTCTTCGAGCATCAGTACGCCAGCACCTTCGCCAAGCACAAATCCGTCGCGACTTTCGTCAAACGGGCGCGAGGCGGTTTCAGGTGTATCATTTCGTTCCGAAAGTGCTTTAATCACGCTAAACCCGCTTACCGTGGCAATGGTGATCGGTGCTTCCGAACCTCCGGCCAGCATCATGTCGGCTTTGCCCATTTTAATCAGGTTATACGAATCCGTCAAAGCGTGATTCGATGACGAACAGGCTGAAACGGTGGCATAACTTGCACCATGTAATCCGTACTTAATTGAAATGAGACCTGATCCCATATTGGGTATCATTTTGGTGATAAAGAACGGGCTTATTCGTCCTTTTGCTTCCGGAGAAAAATATTCCTTGATTTCCTTTTCAAAGGTTCCAACGCCACCAATTCCGGTTGCCCAAATCACGCCACAGCGGGTGCGGTCAACCTTTTCGAAATCGATCTTCGAGTCGCTGATACATTCATGTGTGGCTGCCAGGGCATATTGCGAATACAAATCGTTTTTACGCGCTTCGGTTTTTTCCATGTACAACAATGGATCGAAGCCTTTTACCTCGCAGGCGAACCGCGTTTTTAGGCCTGAAGCATCAAATCGCGTAATTGTTGCGGCACCGCTTTTGCCCTGAGTCAGGGCATTCCAGTATTCGGAAACCGAATTTCCCAATGGGGTGATGGCTCCAAGTCCGGTGATAACTACTCTTTTCATCAGTAAATAATTTGTTTTTTTAATTGTCTGATGGAACTCACATGTTGCTGAAAATTATTTTCATGGGTGTTTGCGTTGCCGCGCAACATGTTCGTTTCATATTTTAATAATTTACGATTGACTATTTATCAGGACTGCTGTTTGCTCCTGATGGGGTAATTTCTTCCCAGATTGACTGGTGAATGCTTTTGAATGCTTGTTTCCCAAGTACTCGGGCCAGTTGCAAGCCGGCTACCAACGACGAAAGTATTTGAATGGCCTGGTCCTGAGCAGGAATTCTGAATTGGAATAATCCTTTTTGTTTGCCTTTTTCAAGCGTGTCGGCAAGCCAGGATAGAATTCGTTCGACCATTTTCTGAAGTTCCTGTTGCATGGGTTCGCTGAGTGTATTCACGTCTGTTCCGAGCGATCCGATGATGCAAATTTTGTTTTCGCGGCTGCTTTTCAGGTATATTTTCATGAAAGCTTCCAACTGGTGCCATTCGTCGAATCCACGATTTTGCATGTTTTCAACCATTTCTTCAAACCGCTGACTGTTGGTTTTCAGGATGCTTGTCCCGAGGGTTTCCTTGCTTGGAAAATAGTAATGCACCGCAGCATTTTTTATTCCCATTGCGGTTGAAATATCCTGGTAGCTGAAGCCATTATATCCCTTGGTAAGAATTAGTTCCTCTCCAAGTTCCAGTATTTTTTCACGTGTTACCGACATTTTTATTCGAATTTATTCGGCACAAATATACTTACTAATAAGTAAAATCAAAGTGTATAATGAAAAGAATTCAAGCAGATTACAAAATCTAATTTTAAAACTTATTGCCTGAAAGTTTAAATTTATTTGCTTCTCGACTCGAAGTTTCGGGGTATAGGTAGACTAAATTTCAGGAATTGTCTGGTTACTGGATGTTCGAATTCGAGCTTGTATGAAAGTAATTTGATGGATTTTACAGTTCGGTCGTCGTCGTTGTATCGGCGGTCGCCTACAATGGGGCAGCCGATAGATGACAGGTGGATGCGGATTTGGTTCTTTCGGCCAGTTTCCAGCTTTATTTCAATCAGGGCATATTCGCCCATGGTTTTGAGTACGCTGTAGTGTGTAATGGCTTCTTTCGAGTCCGGAACTTCGGTTTCATAAGAGACCATCTTCATGTTTTCCTCTTCTCGCAGCCACGTGTGGATCGTTCCGCTTTTTTTGGCCGGAATGGCGGTAGTTTGCGCCACGTAGTATTTGTTGATCTGCTTCCAGTTTTCCTGAAGTTTTTCCTTCACAGCCTCCGATCGGGCAAACATGATGAGTCCTTCCACGGCCTTGTCGAGCCGGTGCACCACGAAAAGCTGCTCGCGCATGCCATATTTACTGCGCAGGTAACTTCTGATTTGGGTAAAAAGCGTTTGCCCTTCTTTCAGCGTGTCGCCGCTCGAAACAATCCCGAACGGTTTGTGGGCTACAATCAGCCATTTGTCTTCGTAAACAATCCGCAGCCTGAAATCGTCTACCTTCACAGTCTTGATTTCTTCTTTCGATTGAAAATCTACAAGCTGGCCTTTCAACACCGCGTCAACCGGCCGTTTTAAGATCGACTCACCACATTTTACCTTGTAGTTTTCGATCATCTTTTTGGCCTTCGAATTCGACATGCCAGGGTGATGGGCCAGGATGAGTTCGAGCAGTGTGCAGTCTGTTTTCGCAGTAAATTTCATTAATAGTAACTCCTGAAAGGTTAAATTGCTGGTTGCTAAATGGTCAATTGTAAATAGATATATTGTAAATATTTAGATGGTCAATCGTAAAAAAGTGCCAAGCGGCAACTGGATGCCGGTTTGCGAGAGCAGGAAGAATTCACCAAACTCTTTTTCGGCAGGTTTCAGGTAATCGGCCACCACATTGTTGCCAATGAGCGACGAAAATCCCAGCGAGTATAGGTTCAGCACCAAAAAACTGCTTTTGCCGTCGAGCAATTTGGCGCAGAGGTTCATCAGTTCATTGAAATTTTCTTCCAGTACCCACTTTTCTCCGGTTGGCCCGCGCCCGTATGCTGGAGGATCGAGAATAATTCCGTGGTATTTTTTGCCGCGGGTGACTTCGCGTTTCGCGAATTTCAGGGCATCTTCGACCAGCCAGCGGATGTCGCGCAATCCCGTCAGTTCCATGTTTTCGCGTGCCCAGGTAATTACGTTTTTAACGGCGTCAACGTGGGTGATGTCGGCGCCTGCGGCTTTGGCTGCCAGCGATGCGCCGCCGGTGTAGGCAAACAGGTTCAGCACCTTGCAACCGCTTCCGGCTTTTTTCACTTTCTGGCTGATGTATTTCCAGTTTTCGGCCTGCTCCGGAAAAACACCGATGTGCCCAAATGTGGTCAGGCTGAGCTTAAACTGAAGTCTGGTCTGATCCAGATCGTAGCCGATGGTCCAGCTTTCAGGCATTTTTTTGAAGAAAGTCCAGCCGCCATTTTCCTCGGTGGCAAAACGGTAAGCTTTTTTCTGCTTGTCGCGGGTGTAGCGGGCATGAGCCATTTGTTCCCATTCGTTTTCAGCCAGCCGTTTGTTCCAGATGGCCTGTGGTTCGGGACGAATCAGCGTATATTTCCCGAAACGCTCCAGCTTTTCAAAGCCGCCGCAATCAATCAGTTCGTAGTCTTTCCACCCTTTTGCCTGAAGTAAATTCATGTTTTTGCCTGAAAAATGTTGCTGCAAAGTTAGTTGAAAAATCGGAAGAGGTTTAATGTTGCGGGCTGCGAGTTTCGGGTTGCAAGTTGAGACTGCCGGAAAAAACTGCGAATTAGGTCCGATCACTGCGACTTTTTCTGTGACTTTTCCAAATAAGCTTCTAATTTTGAGGCTGAATAAAACAAATACCGATATGTTTTTCCGCGATCCGATTACCAGCGCTCAGAATCAGCGAATCAAGAACTTTGCACACCTGCAAAAAGCCCGTGAACGCCGCGAGCAGAATGTTTTAATAGTGGAAGGCGACAAGGAATACAACCGGGCAATTGAATTCGGGTACGAGTTTGCTTCCGTTTTCGTTTGTTTCGACCTGATTTCGGAAGCTTATTTCGAAGCACTTTCTTCAGGAATAAATGCCAATGCCGAGGTTTTTCCGGTGTCGAAAGAAGTTTTCGAAAAGATTGCCTATCGCGAAGGAAGCGGCGGCGTGATTGCTCTTGCGAGGCCCAAAAGTCATGCGCTGGGTGACCTGAAACTGCCCGAAAAACCTTTATTATTGGTGCTCGAAGCCGTTGAAAAACCTGGCAATCTGGGAGCTTTACTGCGCACGGCCGATGCTGCCGGGATCGACGCTGTGGTGGTTTGCGATCCGCAGACCGACATTTACAATCCGAACGTGGTGCGCTCCAGCATTGGTTGTTTGTTCAGTGTTCCTTTGGCTGTTTGTAACTCATCAGAAGTTATTTCGTGGATGAAGCAAAAGGAAATCAGCATTTATTGCACGTATCTGAAAGCTGCAGTTTCCTACACGGAAGTCGATTTTACGCGCGCTTCGGCCATTGTGATGGGCACCGAAGCCGATGGAATCACCGATTTGTGGGTCGATTCGGCTGACCAAAATATCATCATCCCGATGCAGGGCAGCGCCGATTCAATGAACGTTTCGACAGCCGCAGCAGTGGTGGTTTTCGAGGCTTGCAGGCAAAGAGGGTTTAAATAAAAGTCATTGATAGTCATTCATGGTCATTTATTGTTTTGGCCACAACCGAATGACTATTTATGGCAATAAAATGACAACTTAATGACAATTGTTACAGGAGATATGGAAGAGCCAGTTTTAAACGATCATAACAAGCAGGAATATCCGCCGATGCACACGGCAGAGCACATTCTGAACCAGACAATGGTGCGCATGTTTGGCTGTCCGCGCTCGAAATCGAGCCACATTGAGCGGAAAAAGAGCAAGTGCGACTATCTGCTCGCCGAAGCGCCAACTGCCGAAAAAATTCAGGAAATTGAGGCGAAAGTAAACGAAGTGATCAGGCAAAATTTGGCGGTGGGCGTGTCGTTTGTCCAGCGCGACGAAGTGCCTGCCAGCGTCGATTTGAGCAAACTTCCGGAGGATAGCAGCGAAACTTTGCGATTGGTTTCAATTGGCGATTACGACCTGTGCGCCTGCGCCGGACAGCATGTTTCCAGCACTTCGGAAGTTGGCATTTTCCGCATTATCAGCACCGATTTTGCCGATGGACGATTGCGAATTCGTTTCAAACTGGACGCGTAGCTGGGGCAATTTTAAGGCATAAAAAAAGCCCCTCTGTTGGGAGGAGCTTTTCGAGATGAGTGTATTTGGGATTAAACGACGCCTTGTGCGATCATGGCATCGGCTACTTTTATAAATCCGCCGATATTAGCACCTTTCACATAATTGATGAAACCGTCTTTTTCGGTTCCGTATTTCACGCAGGTTTGGTGAATACTAATCATGATTTGGTGCAAACGGGCATCAACTTCTTCGCGTGTCCATGGCAAACGCATCGAGTTTTGTGTCATTTCCAGTCCTGAAGTTGCAACCCCACCGGCGTTGGCAGCTTTTCCAGGTCCGTAAAGTATTTTAGATTTCAAATAAACTTCAATAGCATCAGGAGTTGAAGGCATATTGGCGCCTTCTGATACCACGAAACAACCATTTTTGATCAGTTCGTTAGCATCGTCTTCATTCACTTCGTTTTGAGTTGCTGACGGGAATGCGCAGTCGCATTTAACGCCCCAAGGAGTTTTTCCGGGAACAAATTCACATCCAAATTTGTCGGCATATTCCGAGATACGGCCGCGACGAATGTTTTTCAGTTCCATTACCCAGACCAGTTTTTCGGTGTCGATACCGGCCGCATCGTAGATGTAACCTGATGAATCAGACAAGGTAACAGCTTTTGCTCCGAGTTCAATCAGTTTTTCAACGGTGTACTGGGCAACATTTCCTGAACCGGAAACAGTGCAAATTTTGCCTTTCAGGCTATCGCCGCGTGTTGCAAGCATTTCCTGAGCGAAATATACCGAACCATAACCAGTAGCTTCAGGACGGATCAAACTTCCGCCCCATTCAAGAGCTTTACCGGTTAAAACACCGACAAATTCATTCCGGAGTTTCTTGTATTGTCCGAACATGTACCCAATTTCGCGACCACCAGTACCAATGTCACCAGCAGGAACGTCGGTGTCGGCACCAATGTGTTTGCTCAGTTCAGTCATGAAAGCCTGGCAGAAACGCATGATTTCGTTGTCCGATTTTCCTTTTGGATCGAAGTCAGAACCACCTTTGGCACCGCCCATTGGCAATGTGGTCAGACTGTTTTTCAATACTTGTTCGAAAGCAAGGAATTTCAGAATTCCAAGGTTTACTGTTGGGTGCAAACGCAATCCGCCTTTGTATGGGCCAATGGCGCTGCTCATCTGGATACGGTAACCACGGTTGATCTGGATTTCGTCATTGTCGTCAACCCAAGCTACGCGGAACATGATCACGCGCTCTGGTTCGGCCATGCGCTCCAAAATTTTTGCTTCTTTGTATTTCGGATTTGCGTCGATGAAAGGCATAAGCGATTCAACCACTTCTTTTACTGCCTGATGGAATTCAGATTCTCCCGGATTTTTGGCAATCACTTTTGCCATGAACTCGTTTACTTTTACGTTTAAAATGTCAGCCATTGGAGTTTTTTTAGTTATGAATAAATTTTAAGGTTGTTCTTCTTTTTAACTTCCTGTTGAAAGACGATTCGTCTTTCGGAGTCTAAAAATAATATCCATAACTGAGGGTACAGCTCACGTAAGCTGCATTTACGTGTTTTACGTAAGGGAAGAGGTTCGAACTGAACCAGAGTTCGGAGTGCCTAAAGTATATCAGAATAATCTGCCTATACCATATAGATTGTCAAGCCAATAGTCATCATTGGAAATTAGTGGTTTGCGGTATTGAAAATGTAAACCGACTTCCTTTTCCTTTTTCGCTGTCCACCCAAATAATCCCGCCGTGTTTTTCAACGAAATCCTTACACAGCAACAATCCCAAGCCTGTTCCTTTTTCATTTTCGGTGCCACGCGAAGTAAAGCTGGTTTCAATTTTAAATAGTTTGTCTATAGTTTCTTTTTCCATACCAATACCCGTGTCCGAAATTGAAACTTCAACATGATCCACCTTCCGACAGGCTTCAATATTGATTTTGCCGTCTTTAGGAGTAAATTTGATGGCGTTTGAAATCAGATTACGGAGCACTGAGCTTAGCATTTTCTCATCGGCAGTGATATTTATTTCTTCATTCGTTCCATTTACCAACATAATATTTTTTCGACCAGCACTATGCTTCAAACCTTCAATTTCAGTTCTTAAAAGGTAGTTGAATGAAATTGATATGGGTTCAAAATGGAAACTGCCTTGCTGCATTCGTGCCCAATCCAATAGATTTTCCAATAACTTATAAGTCTGTTTAGCTGTTGAATTGAGAACATCAGCATAATCTTCAATGGTATCGATATCCAGATTTCTGGCTTCATCTTTCAAAATTTGGCTAAAGCCCAATATTCCGCTGAATGGAGTTTTAAGGTCGTGAGCGATGATGGAAAAGAACTTGTCTTTGGTGGCATTGAGTTCTTTAAGTTGCTCATTTTTAATTTTGAGTTCAGCTTCGGCCTGTTTTCGATCAGTAATATCCTGAAAAAGGCCAAAGACTCTCCGATTCTCCAGATCTGCCATTCCAATGGCCCTAACCCACCTTCGATTACCCTTCGCAGTAATAATTTCAGAATCGATCTCATAAGATCCACCGTGCTCAATGACATGTTGCACGGCTCTATCAACTTCGGGTAAGGATTCCGGGGTGTAAAAACGGGCACGCTGATCAACTTGTGGTATAAAAGTTAAATCAACTTCGTGAATATGATACATTTCTTTGGTCCAATTAAGTTCCTTGGTATCCAAATTAATTTCCCAACCACCTACCTTTCCAATTCGCTGAGAGTCTTCAAGCAATTTCTGAATCCTTTCATTTTCATTTTCGGCTTTCCTACGTTCGGTGATGTTTTCGAAAATAGTGGCAAAACTTCCTTTGAATGGACAGTAAACCGAAATGGAGAAATGCTTGTCTAACGGTGCGAAATAGGATTCGAAAACCTCTGGGTTGCCTGTTAATGCTACTCTTGAGAAAATATCAAAATAAGGCGGGGTATCAACTCCGTATGCTTCCTTGCTTGTTTTATTAATCACTGAATCTCTAGAAATACCAAGTAAGTTCTCAAATGCGGGATTAACATCTATAATCAGAAAATCTTCAGGAACTCCCTGATCGTTGTAAGTTAGTGAATGCAAGGCAGAGCCGTCAATCATATTGGCATAAAGCGAGCGAAATTTTTCTTCGCTTTTCCTGATTGCTTCGTCTGCCTGTTTTCGATCGGTAATGTCCTGAACCGTTCCCCATAGATTTGTAATTTTTCCTTTGGTATCAATAATCGCTTCTCCCCGCGCCCACATCCAACCATTGCTACCATCTGCTTTTATGGTTCTCAGTTCAATTTCATAAGGAACTCCGGTTTCGATTGTATTTGCAATTGAAGCTGACAATAGTTCCCAACTTTCCGGCGTAAATAGTTTTTGACTTTCGTTAAGAAGTGGGGCGGGAAGTGTTGGGTCAAAACCATACATTTTATATAATTCTTCATTAATGGGTACTAAAAAATAAATATTGTTCTTTGAAATTCTTTATTCATCGCATTTGTAGCGTTTTTTTATAGCGTGACGATTTGAATTGACGATTGGGGTTTAGCTTTAACAAAAGCACAAATCTCATGAATCAAGGCAAATACATTTTCGCTCAACTTACAGATTTTTTACCTCGCAGGGTTTTTGATCGAATAGTTGAAAACCATCAAGGGAATAAGTATGTCAGGCATTTTACCTGTTGGAACCAAATGCTCTGCATGGTTTTCGGACAACTCACTTCCAGAGACAGTATGCGTGATTTAATGTTGAGCCTTGAAGCTCACGGGTCCAAGTATTATCATCTGGGTCTGGGTTCGACCATCACCCGTAGAAACCTAGGCAAAGCAAACGAAAAACGTAGTTATAAGATCTTTGAAGAGTTTGCCTATGTCTTGATCGAAGAAGCCAGAAAAAGCTGTTATAGAAACAATTTCGAGATCAGCGTTGATGGCAATATTTATGCTTTGGATTCCACAACGATAGACCTGTGTTTAAGCGTCTTCTGGTGGGCCGAATTCAGAAAGCATAAAGGAGGAATTAAACTTCATACCCTTTACGATGTGAAGACCTCCATTCCAAGCTTTTTGCACATCACCACTGCCAGTGTTCACGATGTCAATATTTTGGATCTCATCCCCTATGAAACAGGGAGCTTTTACATTGTTGACAAAGGATACATCGATTTTAAACGATTGTACAAATTGCACTTGACAGGATCGTTCTTTGTCACCAGGGCGAAAGATAACATGCGTTTCAAGCGAATGTATTCTGGTGCCGTTGACAAAACAACAGGGGTTCTTTATGATCAGATAGGTCGCCTGGAAACATACTATTCCAGAAAAGATTATCCGGAAAAAATGCGTAGGGTCAAGTACTACGATCAAAACCGTGACAGAACCTTCATCTTTATAACCAATAATACCGATTTGAAGGCCGAGGAGATTGCCATGTTGTACAAGAAACGCTGGGAAGTTGAACTGTTTTTCAAATGGATGAAACAGCACTTGCGGATCAAATCCTTTTGGGGAACATCCATTAATGCTGTAAAAGTCCAAATTTATTGCGCGATCATTGCTTACTGTTTGGTTGCCATTGTTGGTAACAAATTGAAAGTCGATCGTTCAATCTACGAAATTCTACAGATTCTCAGTATCTCCCTACTCGATAAAACACCTGTAAAAGAAATACTTACAAAATGCGATTACAAGAATGTCAAAGAACTAAATAATAAACAATTAACAATCAGTGGGTTTTAAGTGCCCACTAGTGATAATTCTTCAGTCCAGGTAACTTGATTTGTTGTTAAATCGATGTAGAAGCTGCCGATATGAGTAATTTGCTGCGCCCTTTTTAATTCAAATTCGCTCTTTTTAAGTTCTTTTTCAGCCTGCTTGCGTTTGGAGATATCCTGAAGAAGGGCTATCATGTAATCAACTGATCGGTCAGGCTTTCGAACACAACCTACCGACAGGTTGGTCCAGATTATTTCGCCATTTTTCCGAATAAACCGTTTTTCGAGGAAGTAGATATCCTGCTGATCAGCAATAACTTTGTTGAATTGTTCTTCATCGGCAAGCAGGTCGTCAGGATGTGTTAGTTCGGCCCAGGTAAGGCTCGATAATTCATCCATCGAATAACCCAAAAGGTCCCTGATCCCTTCGTTAGCTTCAATCCAGCCTTTATCAGGTGAGGTTATGGCAATTCCGATAAACGGCAAATCAAAATAGCTGCGGAATCGTGCTTCGCTCATTTGCAGCTTTATTTCATTTTGCCTGCTATTTTCTATTTCATTTTCATAAAATGCCTTTAATGAAATATTCTCTTGCTGCAATTTCTGCACTTCTGCAATGAGCTGTTCTTTGGTCTTCTCTTGATAGTTCATGCCGTTTAAATTGGTTGTTGAGGTAAAAAACTCAAAGTAGTAAGTATCGAGTATTCTATCTGGCCTTACGAACACTGTAAGATACATATTTGATTGAAAAGATAGTTCTACTGACCAATTTTTAAAACAATCAAAGCAAGATTCTTTATCACAGCTGAAATCCAGTAAAGTATATATCAAACCAATTGGTTTTACTCTTTCACTGCTCAATAAAATATTCGTACATCGACTCTCAAAATATTTCTTAAATCTCAATGATATTGTTCTTGATGGCGAATTTCACCATGTCCACCGTACTTTTCAGGTTGAGTTTCTGCATGATATGGTTTTTGTGCGATTCGACGGTGCGCACGCTGATGAAGAATTTGTCGGCAATTTCCTGGTTGGTATAGCTTTCGCCCCAAAGTTTCAGGATTTCAATCTGGCGCGAGCTCAGGCTTTCCAGATTGGCATTCTGGCTTAAATCATCAGCTTTCAGGCTCGAAATGTAGCGGTTCAGCAAAAGGTGCGTGATAGACTGGCTGTAGTAGTCGTGCCCGTTTCGCAGGGTGTAAACGGCTTCCAGGAGGCTGTTCCGGTCCGAATCTTTCCCGAGAAATCCTTTGGCTCCGGCTTTAATTGTCCTTAATACGATCTCTTCGCTGTCGATCACCGAAATGATCAGGATTTTTAATTTGGGATTGCTGATATTCAGTTGAACAATCAGATTGATATTGCGCACCGAAATATCATGCATATTCAGGATAAGCACATGTACCTGCATGGCCTTCAGCTTTTCTGTCAAGACACTGCGGTCGTCGCATTGAAGTACCACTCTGAAATCGGAGATTCCTGATATTAGACCCGAAAGTCCTTCCAGAACTAATTTGTGTTCGTCAAAAATTGCAATATCAATCATAGGTTCAAATCGTTATAGCTGATGTTTTATGCCTACCATCCATGAATATGGTGAACGGTTTTTCGAACCTGATATGCCTGAAGAATTCGGTTTCGTGCACAATCTTCTGTCGGTTCAATGTTTCCCAGCGCACAAAATCGGTAGGAGAGGTGTGTAAAACCGAGAAATATCCAATGTTCATTGAGGTTACGTTGTGGAAAAAGTGCGAGCCGAGCGACGAATCGAGCGGATAATTGTCGAGACTAACTTCGACGATGACCTTGGCATTCGAAATTTGCGACCAGTTAACCGGGATTCCCACAAACCGGTCACGGCTTCCCCAACGTCCCGGACCAATCAGTACATAGTGACGGTCTTGTTTGATCATCAGGTTGTTAAGGGCTTCGATTTCAGCTGCCATTTCAACGGTTTTCAGTTTGTCAAACCGCTCCGGATCAACATAAATTACATCGCTGATGTCTTTTACCTCGCCATTTCCGAGACTCGATTGCGTGTACAGAAACATTTGCTTTTTATCGAGCTTGTCAATCACAATGTTTTGCATGATCTGGTTGCCAATCAGCGGTTTGATCTGAAGCAGGTAGAAGGTGGGCAATCCGTTTTCTTTCGGTTCAAGATCAACGGCATATTCTATTTCAACCGGCGAACCGAATGCTTCCTTCACTGTATTCAGCAAAATGCTGATGGTTTCGGCAAGCGGGATGTGATTGTACTGAAGGATGTTGGCAAAATTTATAATACGGGGACCGTAGGCCGAGAGTCCTGCTTCAACACGATCGTTATTCGGGATATAAACCGAAGCACAATGATTCAGTGTTCCGTGTTTTTCGGCTTCACTGATATCGAGCAGCTTCAGGGCAGCCAGTTCGCCGTGTTTGAGAAAATCGAAATCCCTGTCCCGACAATCGAGTGCGAAAAACTGAACCTGCGAGTTGGCCAGCAAATCTTTAATGCTATGGATGGAGATCTTCGGGTATTTGGGCGAAAACCGGTACGATTTCCAGCCATCAACCACGTAAGTTCCCAGCCCTACGGCCGCAACCGCAAATCCCTCTTCGGGCTTCATGTTGGCCACCGGGTAATAGTTGTACGATTGTGCCACCCCGCTGATGTGCGGATAGTAATAATCGCCGTATTGGTTCCCAACCAGTTCCTGCAGCACGACAGCCATTTTTTCTTCTTCAACCTTGTGGTGGATAATCGAGAAATAGTTGCGTGCTTTTTCCGAAAATGTGGAAGCATAAACGAGCTTAATTGCTGTTGAAATCCGCTCCAGAATCAGTTTTTTATTGGTGGCATGATTCGGGATAATATACGTGTCGAAAACCCCGGCAAATGGCTGTGTGATGGAGTCTTCTGACGAACTCGACGACCGGACAGCTATTGGTTTTTCGATCTGCGAAACAAAAACCTTCAGCTTTTTTAGCAATGAAATGGACAAATGAGCCTCCACGAAATGACGCCTCAATTCGGCATAAGAAATGTCGGGATCGACAATTTTTTCGAAGAGTCTGTTTTTGGCAATGAAATGCTGAAATTCGTTCGACCCGATGACTACGGTTATTGGGGCAAGAATATTGATCCGGTTGGATAATGTCGGAAACTCGATGTTGTAAATCAATGTGTTGATGAAGGCCAGACCACGACCTTTTCCACCCAGTGAACCTCCGGAAAACGACACGATATTTTTCTCATCAAGCGTTGAGGTTTCGTCGAAGCTCAGGATTTTTCCCTTCTTTTTCTCTTCGCGGTAATGTTTAATGCTGTCGAGGAAAAACTGCCTCATTTCGACCATATTCCTGAACGTATTGGCCGACACCGGGTTCAAGGTTTTTGCCAGTTGAATCTCTCCGCGCGACATCAGCCAAAGCGATAGCTGGTTTTCCGAAGCATGGAGGTACAACGATTCGTCGGGTACTTCCTGAAGCAGGGTTTCGAACTCGCGCAACGATTTGGCCACCCCGATTTTGTTTCCTTCGCGGTCGCGGAATACGAAATTCCCAAATCCTAGGTAACTGATCAGGTAATGCCGAAGGTCGTTCAACAGAGTCTCCGAATTTTTATTCAGGAAAGCAACTTCCAGTTCTTTAGCCACCTGCAGGTTGCGATTTTCTGACGACTGCAGGATGATCGGAATCTTCGATATGTGCGACTTGACGTATTTGATAAAATTTACACCGGCATGCTTGTCCATTTTCCCGCCCCGGTCGAACTCCATATCTGAGATTACACACAGCAGGAAATCCTTGTATTTATTGAATATGGCGATGGCTTCCTCGTAATTTCGGGCCAGCAAAATCTTTGGACGCGAACGCATTTTCGAGATTTTGTCGAGCTCGTTTTTCTCCACTTCAGGCAATAACTCCTGCACCTGGCTAAATACAATGTCGTACAAAAACTGGAGATATTTCGAGTAATACAGTGGTGAATCTTCGATGAGCAAAATCACGCGGACCAACCCAATTCTCGTGTCGTTTTCAACATTTACCTTGTCCTCTATCGATTTCACGATGGCAAATAAAATGAGCGAATCGCCGTTCCAGACAAACAGTTTATCGACCGACCGAATGGTAGGCACCAGTTCTTCGAAGTATTTGACATCGCTTTTCCGGTTCAGCAACAGGTAAATGGGCAGTGATTCGTTTTTATCACGGATTTGTTCGCTCAGCGTGATCGGCGCTTCGCGGTCCATTCCGGCCATCAGGATAACCAAATCGAAGTTGGTGGTTTCGAGCAGGTCGAGCGCTTCTTCGGCCGACGATACCCCGGTTATGCGGGGTACCGAAAAGAGGCTGTATTGGTATGCCGAGCCCATGAACCGTTCAAAAAACGAGTCTTCGTTTTCAAGCGTGAAGGCGTCGTATAAAGTGGAAACAAACAAGATGTGCTTGATTTTAAACTTCATCATATCCAAATACACATACTTGTCAATCGATTGCTGGTTGAAGTACAGTTGAAGCGGTTTTTTGCTGCTGAACAGCGAATTCCGGAAATTGTCTGACGGCTGTATCACCTGTTCCGGAATGCCTTTCCGGTGTATGATCTCGCGTCCTTTGTAATTGTTTAGGTAGCCGCTTATAAGTCGCGCAATGTTTACCAGTAAATTTCGCTCTTCCTGAAGGAAGGGGCCTTCGTCTTCTTTGGGGAATGGTTTCAGGTAAAAAATCTCGATCGTTCCCTTCTTGTTGTCGATGGTTACGAAATGTTCGGTCTGAACCCAGTCGGTTTCCGAAAAATTCAGACTGGTATATGACTTTCCTTCAAATTTAATGCGGCAGGCCGCGTGTTTCGGGTATTGCCACGAGCGGGGAAGGATAGAGCAAATTTCCATCAGTGTTTCGTCAACCGATTTCCCCTCGTCGATGATTTTTGTGGTGTAGTTTATTGCGCGCAGCTCTTTTAACCGTTCGGTATTTTCGTGGTGCAGCTTGTTGAATACATCGCGGGTTGCCGAGCCTGCAATGAGGTTCGACAGGTTGATCAGCAGGTTTCGCTCTTCTTTCAGAAATGGACCTTCGTCGGCTTCGGGGAATTGTTTCAGGTAAAAAATCTCGATCGTCCCTTTTTTCATTCCCGGAGCCTCGAAACTCTGTTCTATTTTCCAGGCTGTTTCTCTGAAATTTGGGCTTACAAATACACTTTTGTCGTAGCAAATGCGAGCTACCGTAAACTCTGGAAACTGCCACGATTCGGGCAGAATGGAGCAAATTACGGGCAGCGAATCCTCTAGCGAATTGCCCGACTGCAATATTTCGGAGGTTCGGTTAATTCCCCGCAGTTCTTTCAGCCGCTCGGTATTTCGGATCAATAATTCACCTAGGGCCTTTTTCGAAACTGTTCCTGAAATTAATGCCGCAAGGTTATCGATCAAATGGCGTTCTTCAGGCAGAAACGGGCCTTCGCCAGCCTCCGGAAATTCGGTCAGGTAATATATTTCGATTGACCCTTTTTTTGAATCCGGAGTGTCAAATGTTTGCTCCATTTTCCAGGGCGTTTCCACGAACTGGGAGCTGATAAAACTGTGATTGCCATAGGTAATCCGTGCTGCGGTCTGTGCCGGAAACTGCATGGCCTCGGGCAAAACCGAACAAATTTCCTGAAGCAATTCGCTGAGTGAAGTTCCTTTCTTCAGGATTTCGGTGGTTCGGTTGATGCTTTGCAGCTCTTTGCGGCGCTCGGCCATATCGAAAGTCAGTTTCTCGAGCTGAATTTTCGAGATAAGCCCAACGAGCAGAGGAACAATTATCTGTAGCGCCGATTCTGCCTCATCTATCTGGTCTCCTGAGAAATGAGCAGAAGGCGATTCGCTCAGGAATAATTCAACATTTCCCTGTTTGTCTTCGGGTAAGCGGAAGTCGTGTTTGACAATGACTGAAGTTTCGGTGAATGTCTGGTTGCGGAAAGTCTGACCATCAAAAGTGATGCTTGCGGAAACAGTTTTTTCGGGATCGGATACCTCGTAAATTGCATTGCAAACCTGTTGCAGTGCGTCGTTCAGTTTTTTTCCCTGATCCATAATCTGGATAATCCGGAATGCCAATTCATCAGTTGAAAACAAACGACAATTAGTTGTTTCAGGGGTCTTATTGGTTGAGGTTTGTATGTTCTTTTTCATAATCCCGGTTACGGAATCCGTCGCAAATAATTAATAATTTTCAGGAATCCTATTCGAAATTAGCACAAAAAATGATTTTGGTTATCCTGATTAGCGGGAAATCGCATGAAAATAGCTGCTTTGTAGCTTTTTCACCGTGTTTCCCGCTTCCAGTTTTTTAACTCTCTATGTGCTGTTTAAACGGGGATATTTATTTTGCTCTGTGTTTCAATTTCGGCTCGTTCGCACCCAAACCGCTTCTGCATTTCTTCATAGCTGGTGTAATAGGCATTAAAGTTGTATCCATCAACGCACAGGGCACGGGTATTTCCGCAAACACTAACCCTGAAGATACCATGCTGCCCGTTTTGATTTTTTTCGTTCAGGTAAAGCATAGCCTGAATTGGTGTTTTAGTGGCTGTGGCAACAGTGCAGGCTTCGCGAATTGTTTTTGCAGGTCCTATGGCAATAACCAGATCGTATTTTTGGATTCTCAGCGTTTGTTCCAGAATTTGTGAGGCGCGGCGTGGATTTTCATCGCTGTTGATCCAGACATCTGAATGGTTGCGGATTTCGTTTTCCAGAACAGAATCGCCATCGGGAGTGCCGGTCAGAAGGCAGGTTATGTGGTTGCCGGCGGCTTTTAGTGCTGTTAGCACCGGGTACAGCGCAACCATACTTTGAAAATTGGCAATACAGAAAACGGTGCCAAAGTTTTCGATTTGAAAAGGCTGTCCAAAGGGACCTTCAAGGGCAATATGTATTCCTGTAAGGCAGGGATTCAGTAATGAATTGATTTTATCGGAACCCGATGCCGCGAGTAAAGTAATCGTTTCGCGACTTGGGTCGGTTTTTATAACAGGCAGTGTAATCGCGGTCTCTTCAGCCACAAACCGAAGCAATACATACTGGCCTGGTTTAACGGTTTCAAATCCTCCTGATTGCTTGATTTCAAGCTTTATAAGTTGATCGGAAAGATTCTTTTTTGATATAATTTTAAGGGTCATTTCGTCAGGTTTAGAATATGGCGGGAAGATAGACCGATTCGATGTGACTAAAAAAAACAGTGCCTGAATTACGTATTTCCACTACGTAAAAGACGGAATGTTTGCGGATGATAGGACGGGCGTGACTAAAAATAAAAAAGCTCCCTGAAAGAGGAGCTTTTTATGTTGGATGAGCAACAGGTAATTACTTTTTCTTTTTACGCATGAAAAAGAAAGCAGCGCCGCCAACAACAACAATACCCCCAACAATGGCGTAAGTCATCGTATTCGATGAATCTTTGGCTGTATCTTCTTCATAATAAACCGGATCCATGTTGTCGATTGAAATGGTATCTTTTGGTTCTTCAGCAACTTTAGCTGAATCCTCCTGTGCAAAAGCTTTTGTCATTCCACCAGCAAACATCAGACCCATGAGGGCTAACATGATCGTTTTTTTCATTGCTTTAATTTTAAGTGTTATTTTAATTTAATTATCAGTTCATCGTATTTTCGGGCAATATCCGGATTTGTTTTCCGGTAAGTATCGGCCAACGCTTCCAGCGCCGGCTTATATCTTGAGTTTAGCTTCAGGCAACTTTTCAGTATTCTGCGGGCCTTTAAAACATCGGTTTCAGCATAAATACCAGCCAACCTGGGGTAAACAGGGTAGTATTTCCTGTTGGCCCTGATTGTTTTTTCATAGAAAACAGCTGCTTTTTGTACCTCCTTCTCCCTCAGTGCTTCATCTCCCAGCATGATCAGTGCTTTTTCGTAATCCGGATTAATTTCAAGGCTCCGTTTTAACATTATATTTGCCTGATCTTCATCACCATTGGCAAGTAAAACTTCGGCAAAGTTATAACAGATTTGCTCATTTTGAGGGTCAAATTTAAGTGCATTTTGAAATAACAACGCAGATTTAATGTTATTTCCCTTTTTTTGTTCCTGAATGGCTGCCAAATCGTCTTTTGTAACTCGTTCAACTACTGCGCAAATGGGTACTCCGTCGGCAAAAATAGTGTGGATGGTGTTTTTGGGTGGCCAAATGTGATTTTTGAGCTGAATCGGTGGAATATAACTATTGGCTACAATGGTGTAATCCCAGTCGTACTCGCTGCGGTTTTGCCAGGGGAAATACACAAATTTCACCTCCGGATTACTGCGGAAATACCATTGACTGGGAAAATTACCGCCAACAACAACCAGAGTTTTAGTGGGCTTATTTTTCAGGTATTGCTGAAGCCATTCGGCTCCCTTGCGCATGGAATGGTAATAGTAATCGGTTTCGTAATTTCCGTAAGCGCCTTTCAACCCGCCAACAAACTGATTGTAATAAAGGTAATAATACGGATGATTGGCCGCCATAAACTTCAGCGGATGAATGGTCAAAAGCAGAAATACCACGATCGAAGAAATCCGTATCAACTGGTTTTTATAGCGCTTCAGCAACGCAACAATTCCGAGGGCAGAAATCAGGATTATTCCGGGGTAAACAAACAGAAAGTGGCGCCACGATCCGTACAGGTTCGATTGCTTAATCAAGACAAAAAAGACAGGGAAAATAACGGTGAATGCTATAAATCCAAGCTGAATCTTTTTATCAGTCGTGTAAGTTTTTCTGAAATTCAGGAAAAACAGTACTAATCCGGCAAGAATAATCAGCGGAATGGTAATGCCCATATATTTGGGCAAGTAATACCAGGGATGAAAGTCGGACCAATCGAAGCGGCCTTCGAAAATCTGCCTCACGGTCGTGGGGAAATGTGTCATAACCTGGTACGATTTCCATGGATTAATGATTGGATTTTGCAACGCGTAAGGCCACAAAACCAAACCAAGCAGGTAGCCTGATATGGCTATTGTGGCAAAATATATCAGTTTGTTTTTAAGCTGTTCGGTGCCTGGCAAATTATGCTGTATTCCATCCAAAATTACCTTAATCAGCATAAAAAATCCGAGGTAAAAAATAACAAGAAACCCTCCCGAACGAATTCCTACCGACAGGGCGATACTCAAAACCAATAGAATAATGTCTCTGCGCGAGGTTTTATCTTCAGCAAAAATTACCCGAACGGAAAAATACAAGCTTGAAATATAGGCCAATGCAAACGGTATATCTTTCAGGTTGTTTTGTGCATGTCCCATGAATACCGGCGACACCGCAAATAACAACAGCACCAGAATAGCCGCGGCATAACCCGAAATATAGGCCGCAAACAAAGCGGTTACAACAATGGTGAGCCACCCGGCAATGCTACACATCAAATGCCGGAAACTGTAAATGTCTTCAATGCCAAACCAATGGATTAAGATAGTGACCAGGTTGTCGAATGTTTGTCCGTAGTACTGAAGGTGTGTTTTGGGTGTATGAAGTGATGATTGATCGGCGCCCCAGGAACTGAAGTAATTGTAAACCATTTCCGAATGCTTGTAATGGACTTCCTCATCGCCCGAAATACCCGCATCGCGACTGATGAGCAGCATGGCCAGGAGCATAGCCGTGGCAAGCACTATAAAAACGATCTTCAGTTTTTTCTCAGCCATTATTCAGTTTCGGCATCGTAAAATTTCTTCACCAGGTATATGGGGCGGTTTTGCGATTCCTTGTAGATGCGGTAAACATACTCGCCAACCACGCCCAGAAAGATGAGTTGTATTGAGCCCAGAAAGTAAATGCTTAGCACGGTTGATGACCAACCGAATATGGCAAATCCAAAGAACTTGGCTGCCAGTGCATAAATTCCGGCAATAAAAAAGACAATTGTTCCGATTGTCCCGAGAAACAGGCAAACTTTGATTGGAAATTTTGAAAATGAAAAAATAGCGTCAGCTCCCAAAACAATAAGTTTGCTCAAAGTCATTTTGGGTTCACCCTCAAGCCGGTCTTCGCGCACATACTCAACATAGCCTTGCTGAAACCCGATGAACGAGCGCATTCCAGGCAGATACCTGATCGTTTCTTTCATTTGAAGCATGGCGTTAACCGCAGCGCGGTTCAAAATAGAAAAGTTACCCGAATTCTCCATATCATCTAATCCGGAAACCTTCTTGAAAAAGGCGTGAAACAAATTGGTCGCAAATCGCAACCGCCTTCCTTTGCGCCCCTTGCGCTTTCCGCTGACGATATCAAAACCTTCTTCCCTGATTTTCTGATACATTTCGGCCAGAAGTTCAGGTGGATCCTGAAGGTCGCCGTCCATCAGGGCCACATAGTTCCCCAAAGCCGCTTCGATGCCGGCAGTAAAGGCCGCCTGATGCCCGAAATTTCTGGAAAGATCAATGATTTTTACCCGGGAAAATTGTTTCCGGGCCTCGAGTAATTTTTGGAGAGTATCGTCGGTGCTACCATCGTTTATGAATAAAATCTCATAATTTTTCGTGAACGATTCGAGTGCTTTTACCGAACGGGATACCAGTTCCTGGATCAGACACTCTTCATTGTAAACGGGAATTATGAGTGAAAACATAGCTTGCTTATTTAGGCATTATTCCTGAAATCAGGGTTAATTGTGGGTTAAAGATAAAGATTTTCGCTTGCAATCAGCTCGTTTTTTCACAAACGACAGAGCTTCATGTTTTCCGCAGGTTTTGCTTAGCTTTCCGGTTTAAATACTGGTTAATTTAAAAAACTGCCAGTAAGGAAAGGATGAATTCCCTTAGCTGGCAGTTTGTGGTTGGTTTAGAAAAGCATCCCTTAATTCAGGATGAAAAGTCTGAAAATATTACTACTAACTAACTAACTTTTAAGCTTTGTGTGCAGTTCCCGGAATTGGTACTTCGAACTGCATTTCTACAGGACCGAAAGCAATTTCTTTTGGTCCCAGATCCATATCCGACTTGAAAATTTCTTCCCAGGTCACTTTTTTCCCGGTATAGGCAGCTGTTCGGGCCATGATTGCCGATAAGGTTGAATTGGCCGTGGTTTCTGCTTCGTTTACATATTGCCCGGTACGAATGGCATGAACCAGATGCATGTGTTCCTGCACGTACGGCGGAATTTTAATGTGGGTCATTTCATTTCCGTTTTCGTCCTTGGGGTATTCGAACTGCCATTTTACCGAGCCGTCCATGTTCCATATTGTATTCACGCAATTGGTATAACCCTCTGTTCCCATGATGAACTCACCGGTTCCGTTGGCGCAATTATCAATTTGGCGGCACATGCTGTGCGAGAAAACGCCATCGCCATAATCGAAATCGATACTGAAAAAGTCGTATTGGTCGCCAGTTAACCGGCGTGCCCGACCACCGTACCCAATGGCACTTTCAGGAGTGCGGCCCAAGAACCAGTTGATGACGTCGATGTTATGAACGTGTGTGTCGAGAATATGATCGCCGCATAACCAGCAGAAATTGTTCCAGTTGCGAATCATGTAGGTCATATCGTCCCAGCCTTCTTCGCGGCTCCGGAACCAAACATGGTTCTGATTCCAGAATGCCCTGGCTGATACCGGTTTTCCGATAGCTCCGTTGGCTACTTGTTTATAGGTTTCGATATAATCTTGCTGGTGACGGCGTTGTGTACCGGTAACTACGTTTAATCCAATAGCCTGTGCTTTTTTGGCGCTGGCAATTACCGAGCGGATTCCAACCGGATCGACAGCCACCGGTTTTTCCATGAACACGTGCTTGTTTTGCAAAACCGCTTCTTTAAAGTGCTCTGGCCTGAATTGCGGTGGTGTTGCCAGAATCACTATATCAACATCGGCTAATGCCATCAGTTTTTTGTAGGCATCAAAGCCTGTGAAGCAGTTTTCAGCAGGTATTTCCATTTTCAGTTTAGCAAACCTTTCGCGGCCGGCATTCACCTTGTCCTGGAAAACATCGGCCAAAGCAACAATGTGCAAATCAGGTCCGGCGCTGATGAAATTCAGGGCAGCGCCAGTTCCGCGGTTCCCAACACCTACCAAACCCGCACGAAGCTTTTTGCCTTTGGGAGCAGCTTTTAAAATTGGTGGTAATCCCAATTCTTTGGCGTCTTTGGTTTTTTTGCATCCCGAAATTGTAACACTTGCACCCAACAAACCAATGCCTGCCAGTGCTGTCGATTCAAGAAAGCGGCGTCTGTTAAGTCCTTTATTGTTATTTTCCATTTTGGTTGTATTTTCTATTTTACGTTTTCATCAACTTCGCAAACAACCCTGAATCCGATGTCGATGCAGTCGGAGTACCACCAAACGCTTTTGGGCATTTGCGGGTCGGTAACGAGCCATGCTTTGGTTTTGGTAAAGTCGCGGGCAGCACACCGTACATCGCGGGCATCGCTTTTGAACGAACCGCCGCGGATAACATGTTCCTGGCCTCTCTTCGGACCTTTAGGATCAATAGCTCCCTTCTTATAAGCAGCATAAGCTGTTGGAGAATAGTAATCGGAACAGAACTCGTAAATATTGCCAAGCATATTTTTCAGGCCAAACGGATTGGCTTTTACCGACTCCGGCTCCATTGTCTGCCCCGGGCTGTTTACTTTGTAAGCTACGTACGAGTTGATCTTAGTCGTATCGGTTCCAAATATTTTCTTGAAGAAACCTTCGGAGGTAAAATCTTTAGGATTGCCTTCGAAGAAATATGGAGTTTTGGTTCCGCCGCGGGCTGCATATTCCCATTCAGCTTCGGTGGGAAGCCGGTATTTTTTGCCTGTAACTTTCGATAGCCATTGACAGTAAGTGTTAGCTGCTTTCCATGTCATTGTGATCGCCGGACGTGAGCCTTTTCCCCATCCCTGGTCCGGTGCACCCCATGGTGGAGTTGGTCCTGAAATAGCATCGACATTTTCATTCTCTTCAGCTTCTTTTCGTCCCTGAGATGAAGTTGCTTTAAAGAATTCAAGATATTCGTCCCAGCTCACTTCAATTTTTGCCATAAAGAATCTCGATACTTTTACCGAATGCATTGGGCTTTCGTCTGGTTTGTGGAAAGGTTCTTTTTTTGAGCTTCCCATAACGAATTCGCCGGCGGGGATAGCAATCATGTCGAATGAAAGACTGGTTCCCGGTATTTTTTCGGTGAAACTGGCAAAACTTGTCACTGGTGTGGCTTCGGTGTACAATTGGGTACTGGCAGTGGTCGTAACTCCAAAGTTGGTGTCATGCTCGTGTTTGGCGTTGGGATCGAAATGACCAACATTAAGATGGCAATTCAAACAGCTAACTTCTGTTTTACTTGTCAGGTAATTGAGGTGGGCATTTTCTCCTGCAACAGTCAGCGTTTTTGGAAACAGGTTTTTATGGCAATTGACACATGATTCGGCATATACAAATTTCCTGGCGGCATCAAGTTTGCGCTTGGCTGCCCATTTATAATCGGCTGAGTCTTTAAACCAAAGTCCGTACAAATCTTTTGCGCCATGTTTTGCTTTGGCAAATAACATTCCCTGACCTTTGGGTGGAAGATGGCATTCTACACAGTGAACCACAATTCCGGCTTTATTGTCGTAGTGCGGCGATTGTTTCCAGCTTTGCTCGGCATGTGGATGTACATGGCACGACATGCAGTATTCGTCGGTAGAAGTGTAATGAACAGCCTTGCTTCCGGCCAACATAAAAACTCCACCGATGATTATTCCGGATAAAATTACCACTAAAATGGCCCTTTTACCTGTAAACAGAGTTCGAACAGAATTCCAAATCTTCATAAAAAATCATTTTGAGGCTTTTCGTTCGCGTAAAAACGGAAGAAAAACCGATAGACAAAGCTAATACACGGCAATTAGCAGGGTTTTAGCTGGTGTTTACAGCTGGGTTAAGGCTAGGTTAATTTCGGGTTAATTTTAACGCCGGAAAGAGTGCTGAGAAGGTGCGAAATTACTGATTTTTAGTGGTGTAAATCCTTTCAAGAGGTAATTAACCCTGCTAAAAAACATTTTTTCTTTCAGGTGGTTAATTCTTCAAATTTAACAGCAAATTTCTCACCATAAAGTTCCTCGTAAAGTAGGCAAAATCTGTCAAAAGTGAAACGGGCCAGGTTGTAATTATTCTGTTTGACCAAAACTTTCAGTTTATAGGCCAGAGCCTGGTCGTTTACAGGGTCGGTTTCGAGTATGCGGTCGGCTAGTTTCAGGATTAATTCGCCATCGAATTCGAGCGACAGCTCGTTGATAAATTTCAATAGAATATCGACGATATTATTCCCAACAAAACCTTTGAAGTCATCAAGCCAATCGTACGATTCTCCTTTAAAAAGCTCTCCTTCCTGAATAATCTGGTAAAAGTTAAGGTTAAAATCCATGTCGTGAATTTTTTCCTGCTTCAGGAGTTTTAAGCATTCAACGTAGTCGCAATAAACATTTCCGCTAAAAACCATTGACCAGCGGTCGATGTGAAAATTAATCTGAACAGAATCGAGTGCTTCAATGATCAGGCGCAATTTCCGAATGGTAACACCCCTGCTGTTTTTTGCGCTTTGCGACGAGTGCCCCATCCATAGGATATCTGTCAATTCCTTGGTGGAAATGCCATTTTTGTTGCGTTGCGAATATAAAAGAATAATGAGGAACAGTTGTTTTAATTTGGGAGTAAACTGGCTGCTAATATCGGTTCCATCCTTGTCGAGCACTTTAAAATCACCAAAAAGCTGGATGTAGTTTGTCTCAGGTTTTTGTGTTGTTGTGGTGCCAATGGTTCTGATTTTATCAGCAGTGGAAGCTTCCTTTTTCGATTTCCGGAATGAGAATTTTAGATAGAAAATGGTAAGGAGAATGGCGATAACTAAGCCAATAAGTACTTTTGAAAGAGTTGGGTAGAGAATGAAAACGTTCTTTATTGGCACAATCTCGATAACTTCTTTGCTCATTCCCCAGATTTCTTCTTCACCCAAGGCACGCGACCAAATGCTCAGATTGTCAATTGAGCCAAGCATATACGACGACCAGTTGAAGCCTGCAATACCAATATAAAGATTATCGCGTCCTTTGTAGGCAGGATGTCCAAGCGACCGGCTATCAAGTTTCCCGTTCAGATAGATGGCCTGCTCTCCGTTCAATTTGTTGTATCTCCATACCAGATGGTACCATTTGCCTGCATCGAGGGCAGTTTTTCCCTGAAGATCGTTATTGTAAAATCCGAAATAGGGCTTGTGGTCTCTCACCAAAAGATGGATTCCCTGCTGATAGGAGTTATTTTTTGTTCCTATGATACAATAGTCGCGCTTGTTGGGCAGGTACTCCTTAATTTTAATCCAGGCTGCAACGGTAAAATCGTGATCGCGAATTTTAAACGATTCGGCTCCGGGCAAAATAATGTAACTTTTCTCGTCAAACTGGGCCACATTCGAACGAGTTGTGTCGCTCGTGAATTTTACATCAATAGGTTTTCCATCGAAACCATTGATACTGAAATCGTGTCCCCCTTTGGCAAAAGTGTAGTGGCCTTCCAGGTTATCGGTTATTTCCATGGGAGTTGCCACAAAATGTTGAATGATATTCTGGGCGGGCTCATTAAATGTAACCGATTCAGGAGTAAACCTAAAGCCCGGACTTTTTGGAGCTAAAGTCAGGTTGTCGCCAGGTCCAACCGGAAAACAATATTTCCCGCTGGTGAGGCTTCCCGTTTGTTCCCAGTTAACGTAGTCGAGAATCTGGGTATTGTAAGTTACAGTTCCTTTGATATTTTTGAATCCACGGAGATAGGAAACAATCCCGACAACCCAGCTTTCATACCGGTCGAGCATAATAAAATTAGGTGTTTTGCCTGTATTGGTCCAGGTGTTTTTTATATGCTCAATTAAATAAGGATTCTGGTTCGTTTCGTATTTCAGGTTATTTGCACTGTCGCTTTTTCGGGGGAAGTTATAATCGTTGTAAATCAGCAAACTGTTCTTGGGGTCACCTTTCAAAAACTCACCTTTAAAAACCGGAGCTTCCCATATCGAGAAATAAGGTTCAACAGCATGATTCCAAACATAGTGAATCCAATCCGGGCTATTACGGTGTTCCTGCATCGAAAAAATAACCAGCCGCTTGTCTGTTTCGATCATAGTTCTTACCGGAGACCATCCCTCTTTTGCATCATAGGTATAGATGTAGCGGTTTATTCCCAGCTCCTGAAAAATGTCGATTAACTCATTAATATTTGTGCTGAAGTCAAGAAACAGAGTCAGGATTTTGTCAGGTTTATTCTCGAGGTAGTTCCTGATTTCGTGCATGGTTTGCCTGAAAGAAATAGAAGTCCCGTCACTTTTTTTAATCATTAGCTGATTTTGCTGTTTCTCCCATTCGAGGTAAAAACGGAATCCGCCAATATTTTGATCGAGAAGTTCCTGTATGCTGCGGGTTTCGTTGAGGTTGGCATCGACTCCTGAAAAATTTGAGATAACGAAAATGGTTTCATCGTACAGTTTGCCGGTATTGCTGTCGCTGGCCGTAGCATAGAATGGCGAAACTGAAAATAGCCAACAAACCAATATCCCAATGTATCGAAACCCTCTAATCATCTGAAATATTTTACTTGCTTAATTTCAAGCATTAATAAGAAAAATTAACCCATTAATAACCCATGGAAAAAGAATTCAAAAATAGGGTTATCAATCTAAAATCTCAAATTTAGGCGATTTATTCGCTAATAAAGAAACAATGAGAAATTTTTATATTTTTGTCGCTCTCAAACGGGTTGTTAGCTCAGTTGGTTTAGAGCATTACCTTGACAGGGTAGGGGTCACTGGTTCGAATCCAGTACAACCCACGAAAAAGCCGAAACTACTTTAAAGTAGTTTCGGCTTTTTTAAATTAATGTGTGTCTTTGTTTTAGGCCTGCTTGTATATGTTCTGCATGACAAGCCCGGCCAGCGTGAATCCGAAAATGGCTGTTATGTGGGCAAGTGTTCCGTTGATTACGGCTTTCTGGCTGCACCATTCGTGATCTGCTAAACTTGGATCGCCAGGTGCATTTTTCGATTTAGGGCACAGGCATTTATCGGTACCGCACGAAGCTCCGGCACCTTTATTTTCGAGTAATTCTTCGCTGTAAACGCACATAAATTTTTTGCCGGGCAACTCGCCTTTTTTCATCCTTTTGCGCACTATGGCAGCCAGCGGACATCCTTTTACTTTCCAGAATTCGTCAACCCTGATTTTGGTCGGATCAATTTTCAGTGAGGCACCCATCGACGACAAGCACACCGCTTTTGTTCGGGTAGCTTTACGAATCAAATCAATTTTATTGCTTACACTGTCGATGGCATCGATTATATAATCATACGAGTCGAGCTCAAAGAACTCGGAACTCGACGGTTCGTAAATTTTCTGAATCGCATTAATTTCTGCAGTAGGATTAATTTCAAGTAATCGTTTCTTCAGCGCTTCGGTTTTAACTTCTCCAACGGTTAACGAGGTTGCATGCAATTGCCGGTTGATGTTGGTAACGCAAACCAAATCCGAATCAACAATGGTGAGGTTGCGGATACCACTACGTATCAGACTTTCGGCACACCAGCTGCCAACTCCGCCAATTCCGAAGATAATCACCTTTTGTGCTGCAACTTTTTGCATCAACTCTTTTCCCAGCAACAATTCAGTCCGTTGAAAAATCCCCTTCTCTATACTTCCCATCAGTTAAAACAGTTTGAACAGCAGATGTTTACCTGCCTGATGTTGAATGTTTGGACGGCGAAAATACAAAAAATCTGAATTGGAACAAGTAATCGGTATTTACTTTCCAATTCTGAAGAATCGAGAATACTTCAGGCGAGAGGCAGGCTAATTTAGAATTCGATAAGGTCTGTAAGAAAAAAATCAGCCGAAAGTAATTTCTTATATTCTTTTCGGCTGATTTATCTGGAATGTGACCAGATTTAGCCCTATTTTATTTTTTTAATTGATTTTCAATTTCCTGATTGATTATGACAACATTCGATTCAGATACATCGCGGGCAATAAATAAACCAAGTACAGGTTTGCCGTCGCTCGAAGTGAAATTGCCTGGAAGATTGGCGGGTGGCACGCTGAAAAGCCCACCAGTGCTGCCTTGGTTAATCATCTGAAAATAAAAGTTATAGGCAAATTCTGAAATAGAAGTCTGTTTAACCTGAATTTTGTCGTTCAGCTTTAGTTTCCGGTCTTCGGGTTTGGTGGTATCATAGAAATCGGTAAATATTTCCAGTTTCGAAATGTAATTTCCGTCCACAAATTCATCGCTTGCCACAGCAAGCCTGTCGGCCTCATGAATGAGCGTGTCGTTCACATAAATGTCCCATTTATAATAGTTTCCGAGTCCTTTAGGCTCTTTCCCGTAGGTAAATACTCCCAGAAAACGCTTATTTCCCCTGAGTGATGGCTCAACGATCATCGAATCAATGGGTTCTACCTTGCTAAGTTTATCCTTTGCAGTGAGAGTTTCCCCTTCGGTTCGTATGTTTAGCGTGTATTCTCGCCCGGCTGTACCCAGATATGTTTTACCAGCCGGAACCAGATAACGACCTGGTTTTGATGAATCTTCCTGAAGAATCATCGTATTGGCCGGAGTTGCATCGTCAGAAATGGTCACCACCGCTCCGCTGATTCCGGGGTAAGCAATGTCCTGATCGACCCGCAGCGTTTTATACAGGAAAACACTTGGCTGGTCGCACGTGGTGATACTTGCCTCAACACCAATCAGGTTCAGGTTTTCGTCGCTCAGCTTTACATCAATTACGTCTTCGCACGAAGTAAAAAGGATGGAAGAAAGGAGAAAAGAGAGTCCGAAGACCGAAGACCGTAGTCTGAAAAGGGAAGTTTGTTTTGCCTTATTTTCTATAGTGAGTTTCATGATCGTCAGGATTTTAAAAGTTGAAATTGTAAGTGACGGAAGGAATCATGCTTCCGATGATTGACAAGCGGGTCGCTTCGGTAATGTTCGGATTATCCTCATTCTGCTTGAAATACACCGAATAAGCGTTTCGTCTGGCATAGAGATTATAAATCGAGAAATTGATTGATTGTTTCACTTTTCGATGTTCGTTTTTCTTGAAATCGTATGTCAACGAAATATCGAGCCGGTGGTAATCCGGAATCCGGTTGCCGTTGCGCGACGAGTAGTAATACATAGAGTTTCCCTGCACCTCGTATTTGGCAATAGGGAACGAAGTTGGGTTTCCGGTAGCAAAAATCCAGCTTGTCGAAAGGTTCCAGCGTTTGCTTAAATCGTAGTTGGTAACCAGCGAAATGTTGTGCGTGCGGTCGTAACTCGATGGATAGGCTTTTCCGTTGTTTATTCCCGGTATCTTTCGCATCGATCGGGCAAGGGTGTAGCTCAGCCAACCGGTTAAGCGGCCTTCCTGTTTTTTCGCGTACAATTCAAGTCCGTAAGCGTAGCCACTTCCGCGAAGTAATTCGGTTTCCAGGTTTTCTTTCAGGAATAACTCAGCTCCATCTACATAGTCGATCACATTTTCCATCTTTTTGTAATAAACTTCGGCTGATGTTTCGAACATGTTTTTATTAAAATTCCTGAAATATCCCAACCCAACCTGGTTGGCAATCAGTGGTTTGATGTAGGTGCTGCTGGGCAGCCAGATGTCGAGCGGCGTTGGCGAATTGGTATTCGAAATCAGGTGAAGATTTTGCACCATCCGGTTATACGATGCTTTTACCGAACTTTCCGGATTCAGCATGTATTTCAAGGCTAAACGAGGTTCCAGGTTGTGGTAGGCCGGTGGAACCAGTTTCCCCGATCCATATTCTTTTGTGCCGATAACTTCGTTTTCGTTTGGCCGGTCGGGATTGAGGTATTCCCTCACTTTTCCTTTTCCAATTTGCTGAAAATAGGAATAACGCAAGCCATACCGCAACGTTAATCGTGACCCGATACTTTGTTCGTTCGACACGTAAACTGAGTGATCCAAAGCATTGTAGTTGGTCAGTTTCAAATCGGTGAAATACGATTTCTCGTTGGCATCAATCTGCCCGGGTTCAAAGTGATGATAAATCAGGTTGAATCCTAAAGTAAGCTTGTTTTTCGCATTCAGGTACCAGGTAAAATCTTCCTTGAAATTGTAGTCCGAAATCTGCGAAGTCCAGTCGAATTGATCGGCTCCCGAACCCGGTACGCCGAGGTTATAGTTGTAGCGCGAAAAAATGAGCGATGTATTGGAGAAAAGTTTATCAGTAAATAAGTGGTTCCAGCGGGCAGTCGAGGTCAGATTGCCCCATTTCATGTAAATCGATTCGCCAACCTTAAAATAATCGCTTCCGGTGTAAGCCGACAGATAAAGTCGGTTTTTGTCGTTAATCTGCGCATTGGTTTTCAGGTTCAGGTCGTAAAAATATAACTGGTTTTCTTTCAGCTGTTCAATTCCCATTAGCTTTCCGAGGTAATCGGCATAGGTGCGGCGTCCCGAAACGATGAAACTCCATTTGTCTTTAATAATTGGCGCTTCCACGGTCAGCCGGCTCGAGATATTACCGATTCCTCCGTTCACTCCCAGTTTCTGTGAGTTTCCGTCTTTCATGCGGAGGTCGATCACCGACGAAGCTTTTCCGCCATATTCCGCTGGAATTCCGCCTTTGTAAACCTGAACATCGTTTATGGCGTCGGAATTAAAAACAGAGAAGAACCCAAGCAGGTGCGAGGCATTGTAAACCGGGGCTTCGTCAAGCATCATCAGGTTTTCGTCGGGACCACCGCCGCGAACGTACAGGCCCGAGCTTCCTTCTCCTCCGTTCTGTATTCCGGGCAGCAGAGTAATGCTTTTAATTACATCCACTTCACCCATAAACGAAGGCAGTTTTCTGATCATTTTTACCTGCACTTTTTCCATACTCATCTGCAGGTTTTCCACGTTCCGGTTTTTCTTTTCGCCGGTCACCACCACTTCGTCAATTTGCTTGGTTTCTTCTTCAAGCATAATGTTCATTTGCTTGCTGGCAGTCAGGTTCACAAACGGCGACTGTGTCTGATAGCCAATAAATGAGAAATTGACAGTGTAAGTTCCTGATGGTACCGAAATGGAATAAAATCCATAGGGATTGGTAATAACTCCGGTGCGAAGCTGGGGAATGTAAACCGTTGCGCCAATCAGGGCTTCGCCGTTGGCCTTGTTTTTCAGGTAGCCGCTAAGCGTTATAAGCCCCGAAACTTCTGCAAATCCGTTGATTGCAAAAAGTAAAAGAAGTAAGATAATGCTGAATTGTTTCATGTGTTTTCTGAGCTAATAATACATCAATACCAAGCAAAGATTGGTTTTTATTAAATAGGTTGCTTTTTATCCTGAAAATTACGTCGGTAAATCAGGATGAATTATTGTTTTAATGGCGTTGCAAAGGAAGGCTTTTTATGAAAAGTGGAACACACTAATCCGATGAATGCCGGATTTTAATAGGTGAACGGTAAATACAAAAAAAATCAGGGTTGCACCTTTCGATGAAACCCTGACAGCGATATTATTTTGAATTGATTGACTAAAATAGTCTGCGGACAACGGGAATGATTTTTATTTTAATTCCTTAAAAAAGAATAATTCGCCTTCACT
This sequence comes from Prolixibacteraceae bacterium, assembly GCA_963678915.1. Lineage (GTDB taxonomy): Bacteria > Bacteroidota > Bacteroidia > Bacteroidales > Prolixibacteraceae > Aquipluma. The sequence goes on along the minus strand of OY787458.1, from coordinate 2,467,120 downwards.
AGTGGGCACTTAAAACCCACTGATTGTTAATTGTTTATTATTTAGTTCTTTGACATTCTTGTAATCGCATTTTGTAAGTATTTCTTTTACAGGTGTTTTATCGAGTAGGGAGATACTGAGAATCTGTAGAATTTCGTAGATTGAACGATCGACTTTCAATTTGTTACCAACAATGGCAACCAAACAGTAAGCAATGATCGCGCAATAAATTTGGACTTTTACAGCATTAATGGATGTTCCCCAAAAGGATTTGATCCGCAAGTGCTGTTTCATCCATTTGAAAAACAGTTCAACTTCCCAGCGTTTCTTGTACAACATGGCAATCTCCTCGGCCTTCAAATCGGTATTATTGGTTATAAAGATGAAGGTTCTGTCACGGTTTTGATCGTAGTACTTGACCCTACGCATTTTTTCCGGATAATCTTTTCTGGAATAGTATGTTTCCAGGCGACCTATCTGATCATAAAGAACCCCTGTTGTTTTGTCAACGGCACCAGAATACATTCGCTTGAAACGCATGTTATCTTTCGCCCTGGTGACAAAGAACGATCCTGTCAAGTGCAATTTGTACAATCGTTTAAAATCGATGTATCCTTTGTCAACAATGTAAAAGCTCCCTGTTTCATAGGGGATGAGATCCAAAATATTGACATCGTGAACACTGGCAGTGGTGATGTGCAAAAAGCTTGGAATGGAGGTCTTCACATCGTAAAGGGTATGAAGTTTAATTCCTCCTTTATGCTTTCTGAATTCGGCCCACCAGAAGACGCTTAAACACAGGTCTATCGTTGTGGAATCCAAAGCATAAATATTGCCATCAACGCTGATCTCGAAATTGTTTCTATAACAGCTTTTTCTGGCTTCTTCGATCAAGACATAGGCAAACTCTTCAAAGATCTTATAACTACGTTTTTCGTTTGCTTTGCCTAGGTTTCTACGGGTGATGGTCGAACCCAGACCCAGATGATAATACTTGGACCCGTGAGCTTCAAGGCTCAACATTAAATCACGCATACTGTCTCTGGAAGTGAGTTGTCCGAAAACCATGCAGAGCATTTGGTTCCAACAGGTAAAATGCCTGACATACTTATTCCCTTGATGGTTTTCAACTATTCGATCAAAAACCCTGCGAGGTAAAAAATCTGTAAGTTGAGCGAAAATGTATTTGCCTTGATTCATGAGATTTGTGCTTTTGTTAAAGCTAAACCCCAATCGTCAATTCAAATCGTCACGCTATAAAAAAACGCTACAAATGCGATGAATAAAGAATTTCAAAGAACAATATTTATTTTTTAGTACCCATTAATGATTCGCCTTTAGTATTGACCTGAATGATTTGTTTTGTATTGTCTTTCGTCAATTCAACGAAATAATTATCGGCGTCCTCAAATTGAGTGTCGAAGAGCAACATATCGGCATCATTGGCTTCATTATCGTCAAAAAAAACAACCTCTCCGATTTTGTAATCTTTATATTTTGTTTTTATCTCTTTTTGTGTTTTTTCAGGAAGATCAGTAAATGTTTTCTGTTGAGTTGTGCCTACCAGTTTTGAAAAAAAATCATAGTAGGCTTTCATTTCTTTCCCATCTTTGGTGAAGACAGCTTCATCCAGGTAACTGGCTCTTTTCCATTTTACGTCGTGGATATTCCCAAAATCAGAGACAAAAGATTCTTTCGTGCGCTGTGGGATAAGAGTCCCCTCTAATTTGTGAAGAGTTTTCCGGTCGGTTTTGATTTCTTTTTTTGCAGTTTTGATTTCTGACTTCAGTTCTTTTTTTACTGGTTCTTGTGCTTGCAAGTTTCCAAAAGCGAATAAGAACACCAATGCAGCTGAAAAATAAGTTAAACATTTCATGGCATAAATTTTTAAATTGTTAGTACTTGTTTTCAGTGGCTATGACAATATATTTATTCAATAGTTTACTGAAAAACAGCATTTTAATAAAATTTAGCACAATGAAACATTTATTAAAACTTTGGCAATAAAAAGAAGGGTCTCACCTTTCGATGAAACCCTGACAGAAATATTATTTCGAATTGATAGACTAAAATAGTCTTCGGAAGCCGATTACTTCTTTTACTTCCTGAAGTGTTTTTTGTGCCGATTCACGAGCCCTTTCTGCACCCTGACGGGCAACTTTAGCTAGATATTCTTCGTCTTTCAGAATTTCGACGATGCGTTCGCGGATGGGCGAAGTATAATTGATAATGTCTTCGGCCAGTTGTTTTTTCAGATCGCCGTAGCGGATGCTGCAATCGTTGTACGAAGCTTCGAATTGAGCCACAATTTCGGGTGTCGACACAATTTTCAGCAAGGTGAACAGGTTTTCAACTGGCTCAGCTTTTTTGCTGTTTTGCTCAGTTGGGCCTGCGTCAGTCACCGCACGCATCACTTTTTTGCGAATGTCTTTCGGGTCTTCATACAGGAAAATCCCGTTGCCTTCCGATTTACCCATTTTACCGCTTCCGTCCAGTCCTGGAACTTTAATCATGTCCTTGCCATCAAACGTAAAAGGCTGTGGCAGCGGGAACAATTCGCAGTTGTACATGCGGTTGAAACGTCCGGCAAACTTGCGGGCCATCTCCAGGTTTTGCTCCTGATCTTTACCCACCGGAACAAATTTGGCTTTATGAATAATGATGTCGGCAGCCATCAATACCGGGTATGTAAGCAATCCAGCATTCACGTTTTCAGGCTGTTGCCTTGCTTTATCCTTGAACGAAGTGGTGCGTTCCAACTCGCCCAGATAGGCATTCATGTTCAGGAAAGCGTACAATTCCGACACTTCCGGCACGTCGCTCTGGATAAAGATGGTGGCTTTCTCAGGGTCGATACCGCAGGCCAGATATTCGGCAAGCACCTGTTTCACACCGCTCTGAAGGTTTTCAGGCGTTGGGTGCGTGGTGAGTGAGTGGATATCGGCAATGAAGAAATAGCAGTTGTAATCTTCCTGCATTTTGATGAAACTACGCACCGCCCCGAAATAATTTCCGAGATGAAGGTTTCCGGTTGGCCGGATTCCGCTGACAACTATCTGTTTGGTCATGATTTTTCGATCTAAAAATGGCTGGCAAAAATACACGAACTATTTTCAAATACCAAGAAATGGGCGAAAAGTTCCAAGTTTCAAATTTCAGGTTCCAAGTTGATGACTTAACAAAAGAGTTTCGCAGAGGAAACACAGAGTGTCACGGAGTTTTTTATGAAAGGTTATCCTGAATATGTTCTTCTACCATGTATTTGAAAGCCTCTTCAAGTTCATCAATAGTAGTCCCTTCAAAAGTCACTAAATCATTGATTCCTTCTACTTTGCCATAAAAAGCACGGTCCTCAGCGCTAAAGTTAACTGATCCGATAAAACCTTTGTACTTCAATTTGTTTTCCATCTTTTTTAGCAATTTTTCTCTGTGTTAATCTGTGTCCTCTGTGGTGAGATAAATTTTTATAACATCAGTAATCCATTCTCCCGCAATTCCTGCATCGGTTTGCTGTTCCAGAAAAGCACAAAATCCTCGCCGGTAGCTTCTTCAAAGCTTTTTTCGAGTTCGGCAAAAGTGGTTTGTTGGAGATTGTACACCGACAAGGCCGGGATTTGCTCTATCAGCCATTCGCCTTCTTTTTGTTTCAGCTGGATAACCAAATCCTGTTTTTTGTTGCTGAAGATCAGTTCGGCCATCTCGAACGACTGGTTTTTCTTCTTTTTGGTGAAGTTGCGAAGTGTGGCATTTCCACTCAGCCAAACGATTTTATGGTTGGGACTGGCCGGTTCGTAGGCCTGATCATCGATCGCTTTTCGAATATAATCGGGAGCAATCGTCGCGCGCGGCACTTTAAAATTGAACCAATCCTGAAGCGGAAAATCGAAGCAAATGCCGTGCATGTAGTTGAACAGCGATTTGCGCAAACCTTCGCTAAACCGGTCATGATCGATGCCGGTCAGGTCGCGGAATTGCAGGTCGTTGTTGGCAAATGGACCGGGTTTTTCGTTCTCAATTTTGACACGGAACTTATCGGGATTTAATCCCACCGGACTGTGAGCCGTGAGGGCAAAATGGTGCCAGAAGCCCGACTGAACCACCCCGGCTTCGAACAGTTGGCGCACCACTTCGAGCGAATCGATGGTTTCCTGCACCGTTTGCGTGGGGAAACCGTACATGAGGTAAGCATGAACCATAATCCCGGCGCGGGTAAAATTGTCAGTTACTTTGGCCACTTTCGAAACGCTCACGCCTTTGTTGATCAGCGCCAGCAAGCGGTCGGAAGCCACTTCCAGTCCGCCCGAGACGGCGATGCAGCCCGATTCTTTCAGGAGCAAGCACAGGTCGTAGGTAAAACTTTTCTCGAAGCGGATGTTGGTCCACCAAACAACTGTTATTTTCCGTCGGATGATTTCCAGCGCCAAAGCACGCATCAAGGCAGGCGGCGCGGCCTCATCCACAAAATGGAAGCCGATTTGCCCGGTTTGGCGAATCATTTCTTCCATGCGGTCGCACAAAACCTGCACGGTGTTGGGCTCGTAGTGGCGGATGTAGTCGAGCGAAGTGTCGCAAAATGTGCAGCGGCCCCAGTAGCAACCATGCGCCAGCGTCAGTTTGTTCCAGCGGCCGTCGCTCCACAGGCGGTGCATCGGGTTCACAATTTCGATCACCGACAGATATTTATCCAATTCAAAATCAGAATAATCTGGCGTTCCAACTTCGAATTGCGAAAAGTCGGGTTGCGAAGAGTCGTTCAGAAAAACCACTTCGTCGGTTTCGAATGCAAAAGTGCGTTTCAGTTCGGCTTTCGGGCGTTTCCCGTTGAGGTGTTCGATCAGATTCAGCATTGGCGCTTCGCCATCGTCGAGCAAAACAAAATCGAAGTATTCGAACACGCGCGGATCGCTCAGCGAGCGCAGTTCTGTATTCGCAAATCCGCCGCCCATCGCAACTTTCACTTCATGATAATGCTTTTTGATGTACTGTGCGCATTTGAATCCGGAGTATAAATTTCCGGGGAAAGGAATGGAAAAAGCCACCAGCGAAGGTTGCTCTTTCTCTATTTTCTCCTGAAGCAGTTTCAGGGTAATTTGGTCGATAAAACTTTCGGGCGACTGCAAGGCTTCGTGCAGTTCGTCGAAGGTGTTGGCCGAGCGCCCCAACCGTTCGGCATAGCGGCTAAATCCAAAATGCGGATCGATGGCTTCGACGATTAAATCCGATAAATCTTCGAGGTAAAGCGTGGCCAGATGTTTGGCTTTGTCGCGCGTTCCCATCGTTCCAAACGCCCATTCCAGATCGTCGGTTTGCGCAAATCGAGAGGCTTCGGGCAAAAAATTGCCTTCGCAAATCACGTGGGCCAGCACTTCATTTTTTCCCTGTAAAAAGGCAATGACGGGGTCGATGGTTTGGATGTAGCTGTCGCGAAGGTTGTAGATGCGTTGGATGTTCGCAGAAAGACCGGAGACCGGAGACGGAAGACCGAAGAACAGCGAGGCAAGGCCTTCCGAAGAGAAAAGTTTCAGGATAACTTCGATGCCCAGATCGCACTGAAACGAAGCAATATTTTGTGCATTCAGAAACCCTTTCAGGTAAGCTGTTGCCGGATAGGGCGTGTTCAACTGCGTAAACGGCGGAGTGATCAGGAGTACTTTTTGAGCCACATCAGAAATTTTAGTGGTGTAAAAGTAATACTTTGAAAGCATTGTTTCACAGTAAATAAATTGGGGCTATCTCAGGAATAATTGCCCCAAATTAGTCGTAACTTTCGTTGAATTTTGAGAGTATAGTCTTGAAAAACAAATCTTTATTCGTCATGATGCTAGGACTTTTCTTTTCGGCGACGGGTTTTGCCCAGGACGCTCCGCAAAACCGGAAAGCTTACGCGGCCGGACGGTTTTATACCGCTAATCCGGTGGCTCTGAAAACCCAGTTGCAGCAACTGTTTGCAAAGGCTGAGCCGCGCGGGGAAGGCGCTTCGCCGCTGGCCATTGTAGTGCCTCATGCCGGATATGTTTACAGCGGCGAGGTGGCTGCGTCGGGCTTCAACCAGATCGATCCCAACCGCAAATTTGAGCACATTTTTGTGATTGGATCGAGCCACACCAGCTCATTTCAGGGCGCATCGGTGTATTGCGTCGGAAACTACGAAACGCCACTGGGCATTGTGAAAGTGGATACTGAATTGGCTAAAAAACTGGTTGCTGAAAACAAGATACTGAAATCGTACGCCGAACCGCATTTGTACGAACATAGCCTGGAAGTTCAGCTTCCGTTTTTGCAGGTTCACCTGAAAAATGATTTCCAGATTGTGCCGATAATTTTGGGGCCTTCAACCGGTGACACGCCGCAAAAGCTGGCTGCAGCGCTAAAACCTTACCTCAACGGAAAGAACCTGTTTGTGATAAGCAGCGATTTCGCTCATTATCCCAGTTATGCAAATGCGCAAATAGCCGATCAGGCCACTGCCGAGGCGATACAAACCAACAAACCGGCCAAACTTCTGGCGACACTCGAAAAGAATCAGGAGAAAAATATTCCTGGGCTGGCAACCAGTTTGTGCGGCTGGAGTTCGGTGCTCTCCTTGCTTTACATGACCGAAAAAATGCCCGGAATCTCGGTTGATCTGGTTCAGTATAAAAACTCGGGCGACTCGCCGGAAGGTGACAAAGATCGCGTGGTTGGCTACTATTCCATTGCTTTCAACCAAGCCGAATCAACAGCAAAAGTCGGTGAGTTTTCGCTCAATGAATCGGATAAAAATTTCCTGCTGAAACTGACCCGGAACACCATCACCGACTACATCAAAAAAAGGATTACTCCGGAAGTGGAAACAGCGAACCTGAGCGCTATCCTGAAAACTCCCTGCGGCGCATTCGTCACCCTGAACAAAGACGGCAAACTTCGCGGATGTATTGGGCGGTTCAATCCCGAACAGCCACTTTGGAAGGTCGTTCAAACGATGGCCATTGCCGCCGCCTCGCAAGATTATCGGTTCAGTCCGGTAACTTCCAACGAAATCAGCCAGCTTGAAATTGAGATTTCAGTGTTGACGCCGTTGAAGCAAATAAAATTAGCCGATGAGTTTATCCTTGGGAGACAGGGAATTTATATTCAGAAGGGAAAATCAACCGGAACTTTTTTGCCGCAGGTAGCCGAATCAACCGGCTGGAACAAAGAGGAATTTCTGGGTCACTGTGCTCAGGACAAAGCAGGAATTGGCTGGAACGGTTGGAAATCGGCAGAGTTATACACGTATGAGGCACTGGTTTTTAAAGAAGAAAATTAGTTCGGCGTGCCTAAAGTTCAAATTTCGGAGTTATGATGAGAAACAGAAAAAACAGGAATTAACAAAGCGATGACCTCCAATTCAGACATAACCCCAAGAGGAAGCCTTTGGAAATGGAACAAGGAAGGCCTGTACTGGACCACCACGCCGCGCGGCCCGAAATGCTTGCTTTGTCCGCATGGATGTGTGATCAAGAAAGGTGAGACGGGCGTTTGCCACAACCGGATTAATCATCAGGGGAAAATTTATACCATATCATACGGAAATCCCTGTGCCGTGAATATCGATCCGATTGAGAAGAAGCCGTTTAATCATTTTTTGCCGGGATCGAAGGCGTTTTCGATTGGTACGGCGGGCTGCAACCTGGCTTGCCTGAACTGCCAAAACTGGACCATCTCGCAGGTGAGTCCGAAGGAAACCCGCAATTACGACCTGATGCCCGATGAGCTTGTTAAGCAGGCCATTGCTGCCAAATGTCAATCCATTGCCTACACGTATTCGGAGCCGATCTCGTTTTACGAATACACACTCGACTCGGCAAAACTGGCGCGGCAGGCGGGAATCAAAAATGTGCTGGTTACTGCGGGCTACATCAATCCCGAACCTTTGCGCGAATGGTGTAAATACATCGATGCCGCCAGTGTTAACCTGAAATCGTTCGATAATTCGATCTACCGAAAACTGAATCGGGGATCGTTGACTCCTGTTTTGAATACGCTGAAAACCTTTGCTGAACTGGGTGTCTGGCTCGAAATCATTAATTTGGTTGTTCCCGGTTGGACCGACAACCTCGATATGATCAAGCGAATGTGCGGCTGGTTGGTCGAAAACGGACTGGCCAATTATCCGTTGCATTTCGACCGGTTCCATCCCGATTATAAACTCACCCAGTTGTCGGCCACTCCCATTGGCGTGCTCACCCAGGCGCGCGACATCGCTTTGGCCGCCGGAATGAAATACGTGTACATCGGAAATGTTCCCGGACTCGATGCGCAGAATACCATCTGTCCCAAATGCAAACAGGTGGTAGTCGAACGGCGGGGTTTTGCCGTTGTTAAAAACGATTTGGTGAAAGGCTGCTGCAGCAAGTGTGGCGAAAAAATCGCCGGGATTTGGGAATAGATTGATCGTTCATCCCGAAATCTACTTTTCGGGTCAAAATCTCAGAACTTTTTTACCTTTACCGGAAACGATAACCTTTGACTTATGAGCGACGCACTTTCCTTTGGACTTTTGTGTTTTACCTCGTTTTTTACCCTGATCAACCCGCTCAGTACCATGCCGGTTTTTATGACTATGACTGCCGGGTTGACCGAAAAAGAACGCACCCGGACCGCCCGGAAAGCATCGATTGTAGCTTTAATCACCATTGTCATTTTTGCACTTTCTGGTCAATTGCTCTTCAAATTCTTTGGTATTTCGGTTAATAGCTTCAGAGTAGTTGGCGGTGTCATCTTTTTTATCATGGGTATGGACATGCTTCAGGCGCGGCTCGGGCAGGTGAAAATTAAAGATTCGGAGGTGAAAACTTATGTGAACGATATCTCGGTCACCCCATTGGCTATCCCGATGATTTGCGGCCCTGGAGCCATTACCAACTCGATAGTATTGATGGAAGATGCCTCGACCCTGACCCGAAAGATTATTCTTTTTGGCATAATTTTATTGGTCATGTTTATCACCTACCTCGTTTTTTACAGCTCGTCGCGCATTCTCAAAATACTCGGACAAACGGGCATCAATGTGATGATGCGCCTGATGGGATTGATTGTCATGGTGATCGCCGTCGAGTTTTTCTTCAGCGGCTTAAAACCCATTATTCTCGACATGATAAAAGGGTAATTATTTTCATCAGTTCGTCCTATTTATTTCCTACTTTTGCTGCGACCTGGTTGACGAGCTTCCTGTTTTGGAAGTGAGTCTGAAAAGGGAATCCGGTGCGATACCGGAGCTGTACCCGCAGCTGTAAGCCTCTGAAATGCTTTTGCAACCTCTGCCACTGTTCCGTGTGGGACGGGAAGGCCGCAAAAAGCGAGGCGAGCCAGAAGACCTGCCAGTTCAAACTGAATTTTAGTCGAATCTTCGGGAAAAAAGATCGGTGATGGAACTGTTTCCATTTCATTTCTTCCGGAACAAATTGTTGAAAATGAGAAAGTACGCGTTGCTTTTGTTGTTGCTGCTGTTGCAGCAGGTTCTTCCGGCGCAGGAAGCCAAACGCATTGTTTCGCTGGTTCCGTGGGTAACCAAAAGTTTGTACGTGATGGGCGAACAGCACCGTTTGGTGGGTTGCACCAGCTATTGCCCGGTTCAGGAATCTGACCACATTCCAGTGATTGCCAATGCGATGAATGTGAACATCGAAAAAACGTTTTCGCTGAAACCCGACGTGGTGATCGCCTCGTCGCTTAATAAACCTGAAATCATCGACAACCTGAAAAAACTGGGCATCAAGGTGGTAATGCAGCCTTATCCTGAATCGTTCGACGAGATTTGCAGCTACTTTGTACAGATCGGCGATTTGGTGGGTCAGGGCACAAAAGCCCGCGAGATTGTGAATCAGCAAAAAGACAGGCTCGCTAAGCTAAAAACCAGTTTTCCCGCCGGAAAGAATCCAAAAGTGCTGATCCAGATTGGCGCCAAACCTTTGTTCTGCGCGGTTCCAAATACGTTTATGGAAGATTTTATCCGCTTTTCAGGAGGGAAAAACATTGCGGAAGAGCTGAAGTTGGGCAGCATTACCCGCGAGTATGTGCTGAAACAAAACCCGGACGTGATTTTTATCGTGACCATGGGCATTGTGGCTCAGGAAGAAAAAGATACCTGGCTGAAATACACGTCGCTTTCGGCCAGCAAAAGCAAGCGCATTTTTATTATGGATGCCGACAAAACCTGCAGCCCAACGCCGGTTTTGTTTGTCGATGCGCTGGAGGAGATGATTAAGCTGATGTACTGAAAAGTTTCAAGTTTCAGGTTTCAAGTTCCAGGTTTCAAGTTCCATGTTGAGGAACAAAATAACTAGTTTTGAGCATGCAAAAAAAGTACTTCAAATGGTTGCTGTGTCTGGCCGGATTGCTGGCGCTGCTGGTTGCTTCAGTGGTGCTGTCGCTATCGATTGGCGAGATGAACCTTGGCTTTATGGATATTTTCGCCATATTGGGGAAAGGACACGAAAGCATGGAGTACACCATTTTGAGCCAAATCCGACTGCCACGTGTTTTGCTGGGCATTGCCGTTGGCGGGGCGCTCAGCCTCTCCGGAATTTTGTTGCAGGGCGTTTACCGCAACCCGCTGGTTGAACCCTATACGCTGGGTATTTCGGGCGGCGCATCGCTGGGTGTAGCTTTTGCCATTGTGTTTGGGCTGCATCAGTTGATTGGTTCGTTTGTGCTGCCAGCCGCTGGTTTCACCGGCGCTTTCCTCATCATTTTTGTAGTGTATATGATTAGCACCCGAAGCGGACGGGTGAATATCCAAACCATGTTGCTCACAGGCGTGATGGTGAGTTTTATTGCTTCCTCGTCGATGATGTTGCTGATGGCTGTAACAAGTTCTGAAAACCTGCACGGCATTATTTTCTGGATCATGGGTTCGTTGGATGAACCGGATATGTCGCTGATTATCATTACTCTCGTTGTTTCTCTGGTGTCGCTCGTTTTGTCGTACCTGTTTGTTCAGCCGTTGAATGCACTCCGACTGGGCGAAGAAAAAGCAAAACATTTGGGCATCAATACCGATTTGGCTATCAAGCTGCTGTTCCTGATGGCTTCGCTATTGGCCGGAGTTTGCGTGGCAGTTGCGGGTGTCATTGGTTTTGTTGGGCTGATTATTCCGCACCTGATGCGTCTGCTTTTTGGCACCGATTACCGTATTTTGCTCATCAGTTCATTCCTTTCAGGCTCTATATTTTTGGTGATTTCCGACGTGATTGCGCGTACCATCATATCGCCCAACGAGTTGCCGATTGGCGTAATTACGGGTATTGCCGGGGGAATCGCCTTCCTGATCATGATCAGCCATCGTTCCATCCGATCAATTAACCGCAGCCGATGACTAACATTCTTGCCATACAAAACCTGAGTTGCGGCTATCCGAAATTTCAGTTGTTGGATATCAATTTCGAGATTCCGAAAGGTTCGTTCGCCGGAATCATCGGACCAAATGGCTCCGGAAAAACGACGCTTTTCAGGGCTATTACAGGAATTTTGCCATTGAAGTCGGGTCAGATTTTACTTTCAGAAAAGAACCTGAAGTCGTTTTCGCTGATGCAACGCGCGCAAAATGTTGCGATTGTGAGCCAGTTTATCGAGGCGGGCGACATGAGTGTGGAAGATTATGTGCTGATGGGCCGAATTCCTTATCACAACCGGTTTAACTTTTTCGAGACTGACGAAGATTTTGCCCTTGCTCAAAAGTACATGGAACTGACGGACACCTGGCGTTTCAAGGACCAACTGATGTCGGAACTCAGCGGCGGTGAACAGCAACTGGCTGGCATTGCCCGCGCCCTGACTCAGCAGCCCGAATTGCTTTTGCTCGACGAGCCCACCTCGCACCTCGACATTACCCATCAGGTTCACATCCTGAACGTTTTGCAGCAACTGAACCAGGAAACAGGGCTTTCGGTGCTGATGGTGATTCACGACCTGAATCTGGCTTCGGAATTTTGTGACCGCCTGATTTTGGTGAACCAGGGCCGGATACATACGCAGGGAACTCCCGAAGAAGTGCTGACTTTCCAGCATATTGAAGATGTTTACCAAACGGTGGTGGTTACCCAAAACAACCCGCTTTCGGGCAAACCAGCCGTTTTCCTGGCTTCAGGAAAAGTATTGCGGGAGATACAGGAAAGACTGTCGAAACTTTGATTCGGTTGATTTTGTGATGGACTATGATGAAAAAGTCCATTGTGAGCCATTGATGTGTTATACAAAAAGCAGTAACTTCACCCTAACCTAAAAAATTAACCATGAATTCATTAATCGAACAATTTGTGTCGTCGAAACGCATTGCGGTTGTGGGCATGTCGCGTTCGGGAAAGAAATTTGGCAATATGGCCGCCAAAGAATTGAAAACCAAAGGATATGAGATATTCGTGGTGCATCCCGAAGCTGCTGAAATTGATGGCTTTGCCTGCTCGCCAAGCCTGAGCAGTTTAAGCGGCAAAATTGATGCTGTCTGGATTTCGGTTCCGCCACAAAAAGTTTCACCGGTATTAAACGAAGCTGCCGAAATTGGCCTGAAAAACATTTGGTGGTTGCAACAAGGTGCCTGGTCGTCCGAGGTTCAGCAAACCATCGACCAATTGCAGTTGCCGGTGGTTTCGAAAAAGTGCATCATGATGTACGCGCCGCCGGTAAAATCGGTGCACAAATTTCACCGCACCATCAAAGGGATATTTGGACGCTTGTAAAAATTGCAGATCATATTTTAATTCAAAACATATAAAATTATTGCCATGAGAAAAGGTGCTGATTACGAGGAAGATGATGAATATTCAAAAATAATGGGACCAGAGCCCGATCCGGAAGATGAACCTGAAGAATGGGATGACGATGAATGGGAGGAGGATGAAGATGAGTATGATGAAGACGATGACGAATAGAAGTTGGCATGACATCCATACAAAATTCAAAAGTTAGACTGTTCAACGGAGTTGAGATGCCTTGGGTTGGGCTGGGTGTGCACCGGGCTGGTTCGGGCGACGAAGTGATAGATGCCATGAAATGCGCTTTGCAGGCGGGTTACCGAAGCATCGATACGGCCACGTATTACCAGAACGAGCATCGGGTAGGACAGGTTGTTGCCGAATGTGGAATTCCGCGCGAAGAGATTTTTCTCACCTCAAAAGTCTGGAACACCGATCAGGGTTATCGTTCGACCATCGAAGTGTTTGAATCGAGCCTCGAAAAAATGCAAGCCACTTACCTTGATTTGTACCTCATTCACTGGCCACAGCCCGAAACAACCTTCGAAACCTGGCGGGCAATGGAAGAATTGTACGAAAAAGGGAAGATCAGGGCCATCGGAGTGAGCAATTTTATGATTCCACACCTGAAGCGTCTGATGGAAAACTCACGTATCAAGCCGATGGTGAATCAGGTGGAGTTTCATCCGGAACTGGTTCAACCCGAATTGCTTCAATTTTGTAAAGAAAGCCATATTCAGATGGAGGCGTGGCGACCAATCATGAAAGGGCGTGTGAATGAAATTCCATTGCTTCAGGAACTGGCCGAAAAATACGGGAAATCGGCGGTTCAGGTGGTTTTGCGCTGGGACATCCAGAAAGAAGTGGTGACCATTCCAAAATCGGTTACTCCGGAGCGAATTATCAGCAATGCCGATATTTTTGACTTCGAACTTTCGGAAGATGATATTGCCCGAATTGACGGGTTGGACCGAAATGCCCGGATTGGAGAAGATCCGTTTCAGATTAAAATATAGTCTAAAACTATGATTCGAATGATTAAAAGATGGACTATGATTGACGATTACTTTCAATCGTAGTCCATCTTTTTTATGAGATTAGAGTTTTCTGATCGCTCACTATTCTTCGAATTTTACGTTGACGCTGCCACCCGAAGCGTGAATGTAAACAGGAATTCCGCCTTTATTCATTGCGCCTTTCACGCGGTCTTTCTCCGCTTTTCCTGAAAAATTTTGAAGGTCGATATTTACCCGGTCGGATTGTAAATCCAGGTCGAGGCCAAGGTTTTTGCCATTGCGAATGAGTGCCTCAACGCCGCCACCGCTGGATTCAAGGGTTAAATCCTTGCTTAGGTTTTTGATGTCGACATGAACAGAACCTCCGCTCGATTTGGCTTTCACCGAAGCGCATTCACCTGAAACATGCACTCCACCACCGCTGCTGCTTGCTTCCACGTTGCCTTTGATATTTTTCAGGCTAACGCCACCGCCCGAACTATGAGCGTAAACATTTCCATGTGATTCTTCCAGGGTTACACCACCGCCGCTCGAGCTTAAGCGCACATCGCCATTTTGGTTGGTAACGTGCACTCCACCGCCTGAAGAACTGGCTTCAGTAGTGCCGCTTACATTTTCAAGATGAACGCCACCGCCACTGCTCGAAAAATCGTGTGTTCCCTTCACTCCTGAAATTTTTACACCACCTCCGCTTGACGAAACCTTGCACGACATTTCCTTCGGGACAAGAATGGTTAACGAAATGCCCACATTGTTCCAGAAATTCATGCGCATCTTACGTTCAACAATTGCAGTAACAGCTGAACCGTTTTTCGAGAAATTCACATCAAATGCTTCCAGAACTTCTTTTACCATCGGGTCGTTTGGCGCTAGAAGATTATTGTTTTTTCGCACAAATGCCTGTATAGTTACCTGTGGTTGATCGTGTGTCTGAACAGTTACTCCTCCGCCTGAGGATGAAGCGTTGAGCGAGCCGGGCTCTTTCATTTCAAAGGTTTTCGTAATGGTAGGCTGGTCATCTTTCGCAAATCCATTTAGCGAAAACAGGAATATGATCACGGCAACGAATGAGAACATTTTCATAGTAGTCAAAATTTTCATACGTAAATAATTTGTTTTTTAATTGTCGTATGGAACTCGCATGTCGAACATCCTCATAGACTTGGATGTAAGTAATTTCCATGCTCGTTTCATAGCGAGTCTTTTAATTGTTTAAATGAGGCTGTCGGAAATAAAGACGCATTATTTTTCCTTCCGTTGCATTTTGTATTGTTTTTTATATGAAATCAACCCATAAATCCCCTTTATTGTCATTTGACACAAATAAAGGGGGTTCGGGTGGATTAGAAACTATTCGTACCTCAGCGACTTCACGGGGTTGCGGCTGGCAGCACTCCAGGTTTGCGAACTTACGGTTGAAAGTGCTACAAATGCTGCAATTGCCGGCCCCAGAACGAATGCCCACATTGGCATAGCCGTGCGGAAATAGAAATTTCCAAGGAAGATTTTACCCAACAGAAAAGCAAACGGAGTGGCAATGAGCATTGAAATGATCAACCATTTGGTGTAACTTGAAAGCAATAACCTGACGATAGAACGGGTTGTGGCGCCATTTGCTTTGCGGATTCCGATTTCCTTCGTACGGCTTTCGGAAGTGAACGAAGCCAGTCCGAACAATCCCATACAAGCCAATGCCAAAGCAATGATAAATGCCAGTCCAACCAGGTTCGATGGCATACTTAGTTCGGAATACGAAGCCAGATCGCGGTACAAAATAGGCTGAAAAATGGCTTCCGGCTCATATTTGCGGAATACTTTTCGGATATTATCGGCTGCTGTTGGGAAATTTCCTGAAGCATACCGAATCAATAAAGTATTGCATTCCTGAGGCTTAATCCGAATAATCGTTGGAACAATTGGGCCAGCCAGATCGATGGCATGGAAATCTTTGAAAACGCCGATAATTACGCCTTTTTTACCTTCGACCGTGATTTGCAAACCCACCGGATTTTTGTATTTCATTACGCTGGCAGCAACATCGTTGATCATGTAGCTGGCCGAATCGGTTGGAAACGACGAGTTAAAGAACCGTCCTTCGGTGGTGTTGATATTCACTGCTTTGTTGTAGTCGAAATCAGCATTGATGCACCAGAAATGTAGCTTTTCTGAAGCATCTTTCCCATCCCAGCTTACCTCGCTGGTTGGGCGAGTTCCGCGGGCCGGAATGCAGTTGGTGTAGCTCACCGCACTGATTTCCGGAATGCCCTGTAATTCGGTTTTTACCGCATAGGCATGTTTTTGCAGGTTTTCGGTGTTATTCAGGATGACCAGCTTGTCTTTATCGACACCCAAATCGAATTCGCGCATGTATTTGTCCTGAGTTTTGATGACCATCATGCTAATGATCAGGATAATGGGGATAACGAACTGGAATACAATTAGGCTTTGCCTGAATTTGCTGTAACTGTGGCTGGTTGCCAGGGTTCCTTTCAGCACATTAATTGGGTTTGACGATGCCAGGTACAAAGCTGGTAATAAACCCGATGCCAGACTGGTAAAAGCAGTTATCGCGATGAAGAAGAACAACATTTTTCCGTCGAGCAAATCGAACCGGATATCGTTGTGGAACATGGTGTTGAACCCGGTCAGCAACAACTTCACCAGCAAAATGGCACCGGCCAGACTAATAAAGGTCAGGATAAATGTTTCGCCCAAAAATTGCAGAACAATGCCCGATTTTCCCGATCCGGAAACTTTCTTGATTCCGGCCTCACGGTATCTTCGGATATTTAAGGCAATGGCCAGGTTGATGAAGTTGAAACAGGCAATCAGCAAAATGGCAAATCCGACTGCGCCGACAGTGACCACATTGCGCATTTCGCGCCAAACACGTTCACCTGCCGCATACGAATACATAATTTTATCCTTTAGCGGGAAAAGAAAAAGCTCCTGATTCAGAGTTGCTTCCTGCGTTTTGATCAGGTTTTTGATTTTGTCCTCGATCATTTTGCTGTCGGCATTTTCTTTCAGCAAAGCCCAGGTGAGGTTGGATGATGAGCCGGTTTCGAGCGCCCAGGTGTTCTCGGATAAAAAGCGGTTAAACGGAATAACAAAATCAAATTGGAGGAATGACTGCCGCGGAACCCGCTTAAATACGCCGGAAACGGTGAATGCGTCTTCTTTTGGTCCGTTTTTTAGGATTACTGTTTTGCCAACGCAGTCTGTGGTTTCGAAAAGTTTCAAGGCCAGATTTTCTGAAATAGCCATCGAGTTTAAATCGCTCAAAACCTTTTCGTTGTCATGCAAAAGCGGGAAAGAAAAGACGCTGAAGAAATTGTTGTCGGCAAAGTAGCCGCTTTCGTGGAAAGTTTTATCGCCGCTCACAAAATCGAAATCGCGTTCGGCTACTCGAGTCATTTCTTCAATTTCAGGAGCATTGGTTTTCAGCACATCGGTGAGCGACGACGACAAATATTGCTTCGGAAACTTGTCGCCATTGAAATAAGTTACATAAGCTTCAACCGAATGTAAACGGTTGTAGTTTTTGTGGAACTTGTCGTAGCTAAAGGCATTCGAAATATGGAGCACCGCAATAATGGCGCAGGTTAGTCCAAAAGTTAAGCACACAAAATTGAGAATACTGTAGGTTTTGTTGCGCCAGAGGTAGCGCAGAGCGATTTTGATAAAGTTTCGGTACATAGCAGTATGTTTAAATTGTCTGGAACTTTGATTAACTTGATTTTATGACGGACTATGAAATTGTCTGGAACCTTGATTCATCTGATTTATGTGATGGACTTTGATTGTTTCTACTTCCAAAATCAGAGTAATCAGTTAATCACAAGAATCATAGTTCAAGACTATTCATACCTCAGCGCTTCCACCGGGTTTCTCGTGGCTGCTTTCCAGCTTTGCCAGCTAACAGTCAATAAAGCAATTCCCAAAGCCAGCGCACCAGCCAACGCAAATACCCACCAGCTTAGCGGAGTTTTGTAAGCAAACCTTTCGAGCCATTTGCTCATGATGTACCAGGCAACCGGTGTGGCAATTACAAAAGCAATAATCACCCATTTCACAAAATCGCGGTTGAGCATGGCCATTACTTCGCCAATTCGCGCGCCGTTTACCTTGCGAATACCGATTTCTTTCACCCGGCGCTGGCAGGCCGACAGCGACATGGCCAGTATGCCCAGACAGCAAATTACGATTGCGCATCCGGAAAAAAGCGAGAATGCTTTCCGGAAAAGAAGTTCCGACTGATACATATGTTCGATGGCCTGATCCAAAAAGCTGATTTCGACAGGAAACGATGGAGATAAAGCCGTTGCGTCTTTTTTTATGTCGAGAATGGCCTGGTTTAAAGTGGTGTAGTTTGCTGAATGCAGACTTACCAGGCAATACGATGCAAACGGTTCGTTCCGGAGGGCTAAAGAAATGATGGGTTTATTCACTGCTTTGTAATGAAAGTCCTTTACCACTCCAATTATTTCGAAGATGTTTCCACCCATGCCAGTTATTTTCATCCCTATGGGATTTGTGAGGTTGTTTTCGCGGACGAAACTTTCGTTTACAACCAGATTATTGGCGTCGGTTGAGAGATCTTCAGAGTAAAATCGGCCTGAAACCAGTTCCAGTCCCATGGTTTTGAAAAAGCTGGCATCGGCATTAAAGGTATCGTACGAGATTTGCTTTTTCTCGCCGGCAACATCAACCTGAGTCTCCCAGTGCGAAATAAGTTCTCCGGGGAAATACTGCGCAAATGAGAATTTTTCGACGGCTGGTTTTTCGGCCAGAATCTTCTTTAAAACATCCTTTTTAGCCATCAGCTCGGGCGTTAGCTTTACCCCGATGACGTTATCCTGACGAATGCCCAGATTGTTACTTCCGAAGTTTACCTGCTTCTGCACCAATACGGTAAAGGCAATAAGCACAATGGCAATTGAAAATTGAACTGTTACCAGAATTCCGCTTGAAAGTGTTTTGGGGTTGCGTGACTCAACACTGCGGCGGAGGTTGTCGATTGCTTTTGACGATGAAATTTTCAGGGCTGGAATTATGCTGAAGATCAGACTGAGAAGCAGGGTTGAGCCAACAGCTGCAGCCCAGAATTCAGGAGAACTTATCAATTTCTGGTTGAAATGTATCTCGGTATAACTGCAAATGGAAGGTGCGAACAACTGAATTAACAGTATGGTAAGAAGCAACGAAATCAGGAAAAACAGGAAGGTTTCGGAAATCACCTGGAAGATGAGGTTGCCCCGGCTTGCTCCATTCACTTTCATTACACCGGTTTGCCTGATCCGCTCGTGCCATTGCGCCGATGATATGTTGATGAAATTAACCAGCGCAATTATCAGTACCAATGCGGCAACCATGAGCAGTATCATCACTTTTACCTTGTCGCCAAAATGCAGGTAGTTTCCGTTGAAGAGCGAGAATCCCGAGAAATATAGCTTTTTGAGCGGAGTCAGCTGAGCTGCCGATGCTTTGGTGCGCATTTCGGCAGGAAAAAGGGCTGCAATCTTTTTTGCTGTTTCATCCGGATTTGTTACGTCTTTCAGCAAAACAAATGTCTGGAAAAGGCAAAACGGCCAAACTTTAAACTCGGCTTCGTTGGGCATTACAATCTGGCGGGTAGCCATCGACGTTACCGCACTGAAAGAAAGGCACGTGTTGTTTTCCGGAATATCAATTACGGCTTTTACGGTCAGCTCTTTTTCGTTATTCAGCTTCAGCGTTTTGCCTGTTGCACTTTCGTTTCCGAAGAGTTTTTCGGCCAGCGATCGGGAAATAACCACAGTTAAGGGTTCTTGCAGGGCTTTTTCGGCATTTCCTTCGAGCGTGGTGAAAGTGAAAAGTTTAAAGAAATCCTGATCCGCAAATATGAGGTCGGAAGTAATTGGTTCTTTGTTTTCGGCCTGAAATACTGGTGCCTCCCAGGTTCCGGCGATGCGCACGGTCGATTCAACTCCAGGAACGCTGTTGTCGATGTGTTCTTTCAGTACTCCCGGAGTGTATATGCGGGGTAGATTATTCACATCAGAGTAAAGGTAAACCCGGTTGCCGTTTTTGTGGAAATAATCGGTGGTCAGTTCGCTGTACGAATACACCGAAAGAACGACGACTAATGCAAGGCTGATAGCAAGTCCAAGCAGATTAATCAGATTGGTTGTCGGTTTTCTGACAAAGCTTCGATAGGTTGATTTTAATATGTTTTTCATGACTGGTTTTTCTGTTTATTCCCTGAAGTTTTCAAGACCTGATCGGGAATGGTTGTGATTTTTTGTGGCGGCTTATATCGAAAATACTATCTTACTTGCGGCATCCTTTCGGATAATTCCATCTTCCAGTCTGATGATGCGGGTTCCGTATTCGGCGAATTTCTCGTTGTGGGTTACCTGTATAATGGTCATTCCTTCGTCATGCAGAGTTTTCAGGGTTTCCATAATCATTTCGCCCTGTAACGAGTGCAGGTTTCCGGTAGGTTCGTCGGCCAGTAAAAGTTTGGGTTTACCAATGATAGCGCGGGCAATGCCCACCAGTTGTTGTTGTCCGCCCGAAAGTTGCTGCGGGAACAGATCTTTCTTAGCTACCATGTTGAAACGGTCGAGTAAATCGGCCACCATTGCCTGGCGGTCGCGCCCTTTTACGCCTTTGTAAATCAGCGGAGTTTCGATGTTTTCGTACACGGTCATTTCTTCGATGAGGTGATAGGCCTGGAAGATGAATCCCATAAAATTGCGGTGGTAATCCACTTTAACCTTTTCTTTCAGGTCGAGTACCGATTTGTCGTAGAGCGTGTATTCGCCTGCCGAAGGTTGATCGAGCAGCCCGATGATATTGAGTAGGGTTGATTTCCCGGAACCGCTTGGCCCCATAATGCTCACGAATTCGCCTTCGTTTACTTCCAGATTAATGGCTTTCAGCACGAAAGTCTGTTGAAATTTCGAATCGTAATACTTGTCGATGTTGGTTAAGTGTATCATAATAGTCTTGAACTTTGATTAAATGATTTTATGATGGATTTTGATATTGTCTTGGACTTTGATTTATTTGATTCTATGATGGACCTTGATTCTTTCGGTCTCCAAAATCATGGCAATCATTTAGTCAGTATGATCAAAGTTTAGACTTTTTATTCATTACTCTTTTGAAGTCCAGACTTTTGCTTCCAAAATTGATCAATAGTCCTACCTCCATGTTATAGGCTTCCAGATAATTGATTGCTTGTGCTAAATGAACATCTTCAAGTTGAATAACTGCTTTTATTTCAACCATTACTTTCCCGTCAACGAAGAAATCGACGCGTCTTGTTCCAATTTGAGTTCCTTTGTAGAAAAGAGGCATCTCAAATTCTCTTTCAAAGGGAATATTCTGAATATCAAACTCAATGGCCAAGGCGCGTTGGTAAATCACTTCCTGAAATCCGTTACCTAAATGATTATGGACTTCAATCGCACACTTGATAATTTTACCGGTCAAATCCGAAAGCGGATACTTCTCATTGGTGTAATTATTTTCAGTCATATCTTTTTCAAATCAAAGTTTTCATTCAATTAATCATAGTTCGAGACTTATTCGTACCTCAATGCCTTCACAGGATTACTCACAGCAATTTTCAGCACATGGTAGCTGATTGTGAGTTGGGCGATTACGGCAATAAGTATGATTCCTATAATGAAAACCATTACAGAAAGTGGTTCTTTGTAGGTTCCTGGCATTGTTTTGTATATGAAAACTGCTGATGGACAGGCTATCAGGATTGCGCCTCCCAATAAAGCAAATACCTCGAACGAAAGCTGTCGGTAAATGGTGACCACCGAACTGCCCAAAACCTTGCGGATGCCAATTTCTTTGGTGCGTCGCTTTATGGTGAAAAGCATCAACCCGAACAGTCCGATGGACGAAACAATGAGTGAAACAACGGCAAAAATCAAGAATAATTTCTCGAATGCTTTCCAGAAAAGAAAAGCGTTTTCGGTATAAAAAATGATCATGAAATCTTTCACCTCAAAAGGTTCGTTGGGCATAACCGATTCAAGTTCACTGGTAACGAGTTGCTTCGCCTTCTGACCATTTCCGGGCGTAAACCTGACTGTTATCATTTTGCTGCCAATCAGCATATTGTCGTTCAGGAACATGATGTAGTTCGGAATGGGATTGTGGACCGAAAAAGCATGAAAATCTTTGACCACTCCAATGATTGAATACGCTTTCCCATAAAGAAACAACTGTTTACCAATCGGGTTGGCATAGCCAAATGCTTTCATCGCGGTTTCGTTAATGATGCAACTCTGATTATCAGCAGGATATTCGGTCGAAAAATTGCGCCCGTAAGCCATTTTTAGGTTGTAGGTTGGGATGAAGTCGTAGTTCACGTAATTGCGCGAAATCATTTCTTTTTGGTCGGGCATCGCCCCTTCCCAAGTCACATATCCGCCGATGTTTCCATTAAACGGCATGGTCGACGACATGGAAACATCAACAATTTCAGGGTGTTGAGTCAGCCGGGTTTTGATGGTTTCGAAAGACATCTTGTCTTTCACATTCATTTCGGCAAACAAGATGTTCTTATTGTCGAATCCCAATTCTTTATTCAGGATGAACTGCACATGGTTATTCATGATCAGGCTAACGATGAGCATGAAAAGCGAAATAGCGAACTGGGTGGTTATTAAAAGTTTTTTTGTGCTGAAGGTTTTTGCCCTGTCGTTGAAGAGTTTGCCTTTAAGCACCCGAACGGGGTTGTATGACGAAAGAACCAGCGCCGGGTAGATACCTGAAAGAATCCCGGCAACCAAGCTGGCAATTATCACGATGAGTATCAGGTGGCCTTGAAAAAAGACCGAAAAGTCCATGTTTTTATCCATAATGTCGTTGAGCACCGGGAAGGCTAATACGGCTGCCACAACGCCCAAAATCATGGCCACAAAAGTAAATAGCATGGTTTCGCCAAGAAATTGGGCTGCAATCGCTTTCTTCGAAAAGCCAACCACCTTTTTGATCCCGATTTCACCGGCACGCTGGGTTGAATTGGCAAGCGAAAGGTTTACATAGTTTACGCACGACAAAACCAGCATCAGTATGGCCGCCAGCGAAAGGATCGAAAGTCCGATGTAATAATCGGGTTGGCTGTTTGGCGACAAGTGCATTTTTGAAAGCGGGTGAAGATATGGAGTCGATTTTTCAAAATCTTTTACATGCTTGAATGCATCCTTGATTTTTGCATCGACTAGTTTGGGGTCAGCGCCTTTTTTCAGGAGAATAAAGTTGTCGTTGTTGATGGCTGTCCAGTTGTTGCGAAAATCTTTTTGTCCTGAAAGGGTTTCGAAGGTACTCATCGAAATCAGGTATGTCGGTTCTAGTTCCGAATTGACCGGAAAGTCAGCCATTACAGCCGTAACCGTCAGCGGGTATCGTTTACCCATTATAATCTGTTTTCCCACAGCTCCACCTTCCGGGAAAAGTTTACGCTGAAGCTTTTCAGTAATCACAATGGTATTTGGTTCGGTGAGCGCGTTGGCCGTGTTTCCTTCTTTTATCTTGATCGTGAAGATGTCGAAAATGGAGTTTTCGCACCAGTAACCCAGTTTTTCGTACAACTGGCCGCCATCGGGCAGAGTAAAAAACTGGCCAGAGCCCTGGTTTCCCGAAATTTCGCGCATCAGCAAAGTCTTTTCTACTTCGGGCAAATCAGCCAGCAAATGGTAACGCAAGGCCGATGGGCTATAGGTACAGAAATTCGTTGGGTACGAATCTTCCTGTTTGGTCTGAACCCGGTAAATATTGTCGTAATTCGTGTTAAATGTGTCGTAATTAAACTCGTAGCTTACCAGACTGGCAAAGAGGATGAAGGTGCCAAACCCAAAAACCAGGTTTATCAGGTTTAAGAAATTGGACATTTTGTTGTTTAAAATGTTTCGGTAAATACTCCGGAAGAAATGTTTGATCATGGCTTTGAGGTTTCAAATGGTGTTGTTTTCTGTTTCCTGAATTTCCAGAAACCGTACCAAATTTTTAACAGACTGATATTCAATATTGATTCTTGTCATCTTCGCTTCCTGCCGTTAAAATTTTTGACAGAATTTGTCTATTTGTTTGTCGCAAATGTCTGAACTTTGATTCGTTTGATTTACATGATGGACTTTGATTACTACCTGTTTACAAAATCACAGTTTTCAAATCATCATTTAATCATAGTTCAAGACTTTTATATCAACAATTCACCCATCTGCTTCTTTACTTCCTCGGTAATTACCTGGCCATCGAAAAGGTTAATGACGCGGTGTGCAAATTCCGAATCGTGCATCGAGTGGGTTACCATCACAATCGTGGTTCCTTCGCGGTTGAGGTCAGTGAGCAGATTCATGACTTCCAGTCCGTTCTTCGAATCGAGGTTACCGGTAGGCTCATCGGCGAGGATCAGTTTTGGGTTGGCCACAACGGCGCGGGCAATAGCCACACGCTGCTGTTGACCTCCGGATAATTGCTGCGGAAAGTGTTTTTTACGGTGACTGATTTTCATCCTCTCCAATACCTTCTCAACCATTTCTTTACGTTCCTTGGCGCTCATCTTCAAGTAAATGAGGGGGAGCTCCACGTTTTCGTAAACGTTAAGCTCGTCAATCAGGTTGAAGCTCTGGAAAACGAAGCCAATATTGCCTTTTCGAAGAAGTGTGCGGTTACGCTCTTTAAAGGCGCCAACTTCCAGTCCGTCGAAATAATATTCTCCGGAAGAAGGATTGTCGAGCAGTCCGATGATGTTGAGCAAAGTTGATTTGCCGCAGCCCGACGGGCCCATGATGGCCACGAATTCGCCTTTTTGAATGTGCAGGTTTACGTTGTTCAGCGCACTGGTTTCAATTTCTTCGGTGCGGAACACTTTGTTTAGGTTTACTGTTTTTATCATTGCGTTTAAAATTGCTGGGGGCATGGGGCAAAGGGCATGGTGGCGCTTTGCACGAGCCTCTTGGTTAATAAATTTGTTGTGAGCCGCAAGTATGGGGAATAGCCAAATCTTCGCCCCAAACTATTCTTTATCGGCTAAAATTGATTTTCTGAAATTTGTAATTCTTCTGCTTAACGAATCAAGATCATTTAGAATCTGATCTAATTGTTCTTTTGTAATGAAATTTCGACGGAAGGCGACAAATGAAATGTTAGCCACTTCAAATACTGATCTTCGTGCGATATTTAGAAAATTGGCAAAATCTTTAGCTGAAAATGATCCGGAACCTTCTGCAATATTGTTTGAGATGCTTAGTGAAGCAGCTCTTAATTGCTCGGCAACACGATAACTTTTTGCATCAACAAAGGCATCTGCTAAATCAAAGAGTTGATCATTCAATGATATTGATTCCTTCCATATTTCTAAATCCATAAATCTAAATTGTGCCATGTTTGCAGGTCTTATTATATTATGCTTCAAGTTAGAAATAAAATCTTAATCTTTAACTCAACTCTGGCCCCTCTGCGTTACTCCATGCTCTTTGCCCCAAGCTCTTTGCCATCAAAACACTATCCTATCATTCGTTCCAAATATTTCGTAACCCGAAGTAATTACCTTTTCGCCAGGGTTGAGGCCTTCCAGAACTTCGTAATATTGCGGATTCTGTTTACCAATTTTTATTGACCGTTTCACTGCTTCGGTTCCTGATTCGTTAACTACAAAAATCCACTGGCCGCCGGTACTCTGGAAGAATCCTCCACGTGGGATCATCAGCGCTTTTTGCGATTCGCCCAGCTCGAGTTTCACATGATAGGTTTGTCCGGTGCGCACGTTGTCGGGTATCTGTCCTTCAAAAACCAGGTCGATTTTGAACTGACCGTCACGCACATCGGGATATACTTTTTTCACAATCAGGTTGAAATTGGTTCCGTTGCGGTCGAGTGTGGCAGCAAGTCCGCGGATGACGCGGTCGATGTAATGTTCGTCGATTTTGGCATTCACTTTAAAATTATCGAGCACGTTGATCTGGCCAATGCGCTGTCCTTCGTTGATTCGCTGCCCGATTTCAGCATCGAGCATCCCCAGTTGTCCGTCAACCGGGGCTTTTACGTTCAGATTGTCCAATCGCTCGCGAACCAGCCCGAGCATCTGACGCATCTTCCCAAGGTCGGTTTCCAGCGTAATCATCGACGTAGCCCGAAGTATGGAGTCATTCCTGGCTTTCAGCTTATTGATGGTCAGCAAATGTGTTTCGTATTCATAGTCTTCTTTGGCCTGGAGATAATCTTCTTTCGAGATTAATGCTTCTTTGAAAAGCGATTCGTATTGGCTGTAGGTGCGCTTTTTGCGGTTAAGTTTGTATTCGCTGTCGAGCAGGTTACGTTTCGATTGAATGAGTTCGGTTTCGAAGCTGATCCGGGTGTTGCGCAGGTAGTTTTCCTTCTCGGCCAGAGCGGCCTCACTGTTCAAAATGGTTTGATACAACTGTCGGTTTTCGAGACGAAGAATCACATCGCCTTTTTTTACTGTGGCACCTTCCTCAATAAAGCGCTGCTCAACCGTTCCGCCTTCAACGGCATCCAGATAAATGGTTGTGATAGGCTCCACTTGCCCGATTACCGTAATGTAATCGTTAAACATGCCATCCTCGACCGTGCTGACGGTTATTTTATCTTTTTCGGCTCTGAAGGTTGACGAATGATTGCCAAAGGCCAGCTTAAAGATCAGAAACCCAATCAGCAAAATTCCGAGTCCCCAGAAAATGTGTTTTTTCTGAATCCCCTTTTTCTTTTCTATGACTTTGTCCATTCCCATGACTTTATAGTTTCAAGTTCAAAATTCCAAGTTTCAAGTTCTGTCCGCGATACGACGGCTTTATTTTAGTTCCTTATTTTCTGTTCGATAATTTTTATTCTGCTCCTTCGTTTTCCCTTCTCCGTTCTTCTTTTCCCGTTTGTTTCCCTATTCCCAAAATCGTTTTCCGGAATAGAAATCCAGTATTTTCTTTTTTACTTCCCATTGAAGCTGGGTTTTCAGAGCGTTGCTTTCGGAGTTGGCCAGCCGGTTTTTCGCGATGTAAAAATCGACTACGTTGATCAGCCCCTGTTCGATTTTCTTTTCAGCGGCCTGAAATGCAAGCTGATCGGCATCGCGCTGTTTCTGATATTGATTGTATTCTTTTTCAATGGCTTCGAGCTCGTTCAGGTTGTTGGCCATTTCAAAATAAAGCTTTTGCTTTTCCTGTGCCAGGGTGTTTTGGGCCTGTTCCACTTCGAGTTTGGCTTTTTTTATGTCCGACCGCACAGCCCAGCGGCTGAATATCGGAATGTTGAGCGAACCACCCAGATATTGGCTCAGGTTATGGTCGATTTGAGTGCCGAAACGGATTGTTTTGCCCGATTCGTCTTTGGTAGTTTCGTAGTAGCCCGTACCCACCGAGCCATAAGCGCTGATTGATGGATAAAGCTGCGAGCGGCTGATGGCAAGCATCCGGCGGCTGGCTTTTAATTGTGCCTCGAATGACTGAAAGTAGGGTGACCATTTCAGGTATGAATCGAAAAGGCTTTCGGTGGCGGGCTGCGCGGCTGTTTCGGCAAGGCTTCGTTCTTCGGCTAAAACCAGCGCGGTTGTGTCGGTCAGGTTCATGCGTTGTTTTAGCTGAAGCATTGATGTTTTCAGACTGTTTTCAACCTGAATCCGGCGCAGTTGTTCCGACTCGTAATTGGCCTGCATCTCGAGCAAATCGGGTTTCGATTTCATTCCCAAATCAACCTGTCGCTCAATTTTTTTCAGGTTAATTCCTGAGGTTTCAACCTGTGTTTGAGCAATTTTCAGCATTCCCTCGTAATACAGAACCTCGAAATAGGAAGTCATCACCCCAAAGGCCAGATCGTCAGTGGTGCTCAGCCGTTTCATTTCGCTGGCTCTTTTCCTGAATTTCTGGTATTCCACCTGGTTTAAAAGTCTGAACCCGTTAAAAAGCATCATTGAGGCGTTAACATCGTAGCTGTTGTTGAAGAATTCATTATTCACGATGTCGTTGGTATTGGGGTCAACCGATCGTCCGAAGCTGATTCCGGCGCGCGACGAAGCATTGATTCCCGGAAGCAATTCTCGTTTAGATTGGTTCAGGTCTTCGGCTGCCAGTTTTTCCTGAATTTCCATTTGGCGCAGTCCAATGTTGTTTTCAATAGAAAAAGAAATGCACTTATTCAGGGTCCAGGTGTTTTGAGCCACAAGTGCATTTCCGACTACAAACCAAAAAATGAAAATAAATATGAATTTTTTAGGTGCCATTGTTTAATTGTTTGCAGATTGGTGTGCCAGAATAATGCCAGAAAATTAACAAACAATAAATCAGGGTTTTAACAAATATACTTTGCCTTTTGAGTTAAAATAATTGACAATAGTTTGTCAAAATATTTTACAGCCTGTTGATTTTGGTTTTGGCGACTTGTAACTTTAAAGAAAAAATGGCCAAAGGAAACATTCTGATTGTTGACGACAACAAAAGCATCCTGAGTGCACTCGAAATCCTCCTGACCCCCGAATTCCAAACCGTAACCACACTTTCCGATCCCAGTCAGATTCCGACCGAACTGCGTAAGAAAGACTATAACCTGGCTATTCTCGACATGAATTTTAAGGCAGGAATTAATACAGGCAATGAAGGAATTTATTGGCTGGGGCGAATCAAAGAATCGAATCCTGAAATTTCGGTAGTAATGATTACCGCTTACGGCGACATTGAACTGACCGTAAAAGCCCTGAAAATGGGGGCTACCGACTTCTTCCTGAAGCCCTGGGACAACAATAAACTGCTGGCCACACTTAAATCGGCACTACAGCTTAACTGGTCGAAAAAGGAAGTGACCCAGCTGAAAGAAAAGGAAAAAGGCCTGAAAACGGAACTTAACCGCGAGCAGAAGTTTATTATTGGCTCTTCACCGCAGCTCATGCAGGTTTTAAATATGGTTCGCAAGGTGGCCAAAACCGATGCCAATGTGTTGATTACCGGCGAGAACGGAACCGGGAAGGAACTGATTGCCCACGAAATTCACCGCATGTCGGAACGCTCGAACGAAGTGATGGTGAGCGTTGATATGGGTGCAATTACTGAAACTTTATTCGAAAGCGAGCTGTTCGGGCATGTGAAAGGAGCTTTTACCGATGCCCGCGAAAGTCGCCCTGGCAAATTTGAAGTAGCCGACAAAGGCAGCCTTTTCCTCGATGAAATCGGCAACCTTTCGTTCCACCTTCAGGCAAAACTGCTGGCTGCGATACAAAACCGGCAGATTTCCAGAATCGGCGCCAATCAAACTATTCCGGTTGATATCCGGTTGATTTGCGCCACGAATAAAAATCTTGAAAATATGGTTCGCGAGGGCCTGTTCCGCGAAGATTTGCTTTATCGCATCAACACCATACAGATTGAAGTTCCGCCACTCCGTGACCGTGGCAACGATGTGCTGGTGCTCACCGACTTTTTCCTGAAAAAATATGCATCGAAATACAACAAACCTAACCTGAAGATCAATCAACAGGCGCAGGAAAAACTGCTCAAATACACATGGCCGGGCAACATTCGCGAACTGCAGCACACCATCGAAAAGGCTGTCATCCTTAGCGAAGGGAGCGTTTTGAAGGCCGAAGACTTCTTTATGCGGCCGGTTGTTTCCGGACGAATGAGTGAAACGGAACTAACACTCGAAGAAATGGAAAAACGCATGATTAACCAGGCGATTGAAAAGAACAACGGAAACCTCAGCGCAGCTGCCGAACAGCTGGGCATTACCCGACAGACACTTTATAACAAGATCAAAAAAACAGGACAATGATCGGGAAAAACTTATATATCCAGGTTATTTTCAGGATTGTTGCAATTGTTTTGCTGAGTCTTGTTGCAGGTTGGCTCATGTTCAGCGAACAATCGTACTCGCTTGTTTTTCTGTGCTTTATGGCTATCGTATTTGTTTCTGTTTCTCTGATTAATTACCTGAATTCGACCAACCGAAAGATTAGCTATTTTCTCGAATCGGTTCAGAATGAGGATTCAACACTATCGTTTCCGACTAATATTCCGGACAAACCTGTACGCGAAATTTACCAGGGATTAAACAAGGTGAATCACCAGATTCAGCAGTTAAAAATCGAAAGTCGGCAGCAGGAACAATACTTTCAGACTTTGCTTGAGCACGTGGCTACCGGTATTGTGACATTCAATGCCAATGGTTTTGTGCTTCACGCCAATTCCGCAGCCCGGAAAATGCTTGGAACCGATGTGCTTACCCACCTGAATCAGCTGGAGCGGGTAAACCGCAACCTGTTTCACGCAATCAGGAGCATTGGCCCATTCGAGCAAAAGCTGGTTTCTGTCACAACTGAGCGGGGAGTGGTGCAGCTTTCGCTCAAATCAACTTCATTTAAAGTGAAGGATAACGAATTGGTTCTGCTGTCGATACAGGATATCCGGAATGAACTGGACGAAAAGGAACTCGATTCGTGGATGAAGCTGATCCGGGTTTTGATGCACGAAATCATGAATTCGATTGCCCCGATTACATCGCTTTCGGAGAGTTTGTGCCAGTTTTACACAATCGACGGACGACAGGCTCTTCCGGAAGAAATTACCGAAGCAACGATTCAATCGACGCTGCGCGGGCTGAGCGTGATCAAAGAACAGGGAAGCGGGCTGATGCTGTTTGTTGAGTCGTACCGTAAACTGACGCGCCTGCCTAAGCCCGACCGAAAAATTTTTAAAGTAGAAGAATTGGTTACCCGCATTCAGGTTTTATATACTTCGCTCGAAAACAGCGAAAAGGTGAAACTGACTATTTCGATCAATCCGCCCGACATGGAACTTTATGCCGACGAAAACCTGATTTCGCAGGTGCTGATTAACCTGACCAAAAATGCGTTGCAGGCTAACGAAGCAAATCCTGACGGAAAGATCCAGATCGTGGCGGGATTTAATGCCGATGAACGACCGCAAATCAGGGTAGTTGATAATGGCCCGGGAATTCCGGATGAGATTCTGGAACAGGTGTTTGTGCCGTTTTTTACCACGCGTGAAAACGGATCGGGAATTGGGCTAAGTCTCTCGCGGCAAATAATGCGGTTGCACGGAGGCAGCCTGCAGGTGCGTTCGATTCCCGGAAAGGAAACTGTTTTCAGTATGATCTTCTAATAAAAAATGAGGGCTGCCCGAAACGGGTAGCCCTCATTTTTGAAAAAGTCTTGTAGTAATTTATTTTTTCGGTGCTTCAACAACTTTTGCTGGTTTCAGCGACAGTCCGTCGGCGGTCATAATCCAGGTTTTGCCAACCATGTCGCCGTCCCACATGTTTTCGGTATTCTCAATGTCTGAAATGATATTTTTCATGGCCGAATCCAGATAGATCGACTTTCCTTCCGGAACTTTCAGTGTCAGGTTAACTTCCTGGTTGCGCCATTTGGCATTGTCTTTCAGGAAATAATACGGATCGAAATACAGTGTCGAATCTTTTTGAGTGAAGTTGTAGGTTATAGCTTCCACATTTTGTTGTGCATTTTCGATACTGCTGCCTCTCGAATTCTTTTTAATCAGGAGCAAATATTCGCCTGAACTGCTTTTTTCGATGTTAAACCGTGGATGTCCCAACAATTTATCTTTACCGTTTACAGTAGCAATTTTCATACGGTCGAGCGAAACTTCATTATCAATCAGCGTTTCAAAAAGATCTTCGTTTACATTCAGATAAAGCGTTTTGCAGGTTGTGCATTCAACTTTCTGAGTAACGGTCTGGCTGGTTTTTTTGCTGAAGTTACTAACCTGGTTAACGCTGACCACAATCAGTACAATCAGTGCAACTAACCACAGGCCGAAGGTTCCCAACCCAATAAGTTTATTGTTGGTTTTATAGCGGAAGATGAGTTTTGTACCGATAAAAAGTATCAGTAAAATTGGGATTCCAATTAAAATTGAAATAGCGATCAGTGATAGGGTGTAAGCTCCCGGGCTAACAAAATTGCTCAGCAAACTGGTCATGTCAACGTTTGAGTCCCAGCCGAAATTCCACGGACCTCCGTGCATAAACGAATGGCCAATGGCCATTGAGGTAACAAAGCCAATCAGGCTGGCGATACCTCCTATTATTAAGGCGGCTCCGAACAACAACACCAGAACGCGAAGAACAACGCGAACCACGCTTCCTAATACTTCGCCAAAGCTATCAATGCGCGAAATGCCTTTCTCGTTTTTCGAGTTTACGAATTTGTTGTAGCTTTCGCCAACTTCGGTCATTTCTTCTTTAATCGACTTTTCTATGTTCGATATAGTAGCCTCCTTGCCACGCATTTCAAGCTTTTGTGCTGTGGTTTTTGCTTTCGGAACTACAATCCAGAGAATCAGATAGATCAGTATTGAAGCGCCGCCCATGAACAATACCAATACGAAAATTACCCGAAGGATTACAGGGTCGATATTGAAATAGGCGCCCATCCCGGAACAAACACCGCCGAGAACGCGGTTGTCGCCATCGCGGTAAAGGCGGCGGCGTATTTTTTGTTCGCCTTCCTGCGGGGCAGCTTCGGGCTGAACCTTCTCAGCTTCTTCTTCCTGATCCATAAAGTCTTCAGGTTTCCCCATGCGGGCAATTACTTCGTCAACCATTGCATCGGTAACTACATCAACTTTATTGTTAGTTTTCTCAATCAGCAATTCAGCAATACGGGCTTCAATGTCCTGGAGAATTTCCTGTCCTTCGATAGCCGCGCTAAAGTGCTTGTTAAGCATGTGGAGGTATTTCTGGAGTTTTTCGAAAGCGTCGTCGTCGATGTGGAAGATGCTGCCACTTATATTGATTGTAAATGTCTTTTTCATTTTTCTGAGGTTTTTCCGTTTTTGATAAAGTTATACTGAAAGTAACCTATTTATGTTCTTTTATTGTTCTGACAGCGTCAACCAACTCGTCCCACGAAGCACCCATCTCGGTCAGGAAGAAACGTCCTTCCTCGGTCAGTTCATAGTATTTTCTTGGTGGTCCCTGTGTCGATTCTTCCCACTTGTAAGCGAGCAGCCCGTCGTTTTTCAGGCGGGTAAGCAGGGGGTATAAAGTTCCTTCCACAACAATCATTTTGGCATTTTTCAATTCCTCGATGATGTCGCTTGCATACAAAGGTTTTCCGTCGATTACCAGCAGAATGCAATATTCGAGAACGCCTTTGCGCATCTGAGCTTTGGTATTACTTAAATCCATCTTTTTTCCTCCTAAAAATTCGTTGAGAATATTCTTTTCTGTAAGTACGGATTGCTGGCACCCAATTGACTCATCCAGCATCCAATCATTAAATCTGTGTGCCCCAGCTTTATTGAAAGGATGGAGATGGTCTTCTTAATTGGTTTGTTTTCTGTTTTCTGAACGCTGTTTTGTTTCATGGCTTTGAGTTTTGTTTCTGTTTCCTGTTTTGTTTTCTGAACTGTTTTCTTGTTTTCATCTGGTAAGACAGAAGGTTTTCGGTTTGGTTACAGTTTTTATAGAACTTTTTTTAAACTTATACCTTCTCTTACATTGTTATTGGCTTTGCAAACATACAAATAAAAAATGGTTCTATGCAACACATAGTACTAATATTTTTGAATATTTCTTGAAAATAATTTTAAATAGCTGATAATTAGTTGATTTTGTTTTGTTTCTGTGTTTCATTCCTCCGGAATGAGTGCCAAAATCTGGTTTTTCGGAAGCGAGATGTATTCTTCTTCAGAAAAAAATTAAAAAAAAGACAGCGGAAAGTAGGGTAAATGTATTCTGGATGGTAATGCATCGTATCAATTAAATCAATTTGGAGAAAACACCATGCAACCCGAAAATACTCAAATCGATATCGCAACCATAATTAATGACACCGACAACCTGATCAGCCGCATCTATGCTCATTTGGAAGAGCTGGAAAGCAAATACAACATCGAAGCAAAGAAGACTTTCAGATCTCTTGACGGTGATGTTTTGCTGGCTTAGGCCAGATTTCAGCTTCGATATATAGGTTAGTCGCAAAATAAAAAACCTTCGGATCATTACGATCCGAAGGTTTTAACCAAAACAAAAATCAACTAAACTCTATTTCTCAAACTCTTCTTCCAATTCTTTTTCAGTTTGAAGGAACAATTTTAAATCTTCGTCAACTGACTGGATTCCGGCGATCCCGAAATTCTGGACCAGCACGTTGGCCACGTTTGGCGACAAGAACGCCGGCAATGTTGGGCCGAGGTGAATGTTTTTCACGCCCAGGTAAAGTAGCGCGAGCAATACAATCACCGCTTTTTGCTCGTACCAGGCAATGTTGTAGGCAATTGGCAACTGGTTGATATCTTCCAGCTCGAAAATTTCTTTCAATTTCAGTGCAACTACAGCCAGTGAATACGAATCGTTGCATTGTCCGGCATCAATCACACGCGGAATGCCGTTGATGTCGCCCAAAGGCAGTTTGTTGTAGCGGTATTTGGCACAACCAGCAGTCAAAATCACGGTGTCTTTTGGTAACTTTTCGGCAAATTGGGTGTAATAATCGCGTTCTTTCATGCGGCCATCGCAACCTGCCATCACAAAGAACTTGCGGATAGCACCGGTTTTAACGGCTTCAACAATTGGTCCGGCCAGTTCAAATACCTGGTTGTGGGCAAATCCACCAATGATTTCGCCGGTTTCGATTTCAGTTGGAGCACCGCAAATCAACGCGTGTTCGATAATCGGACGGAAGTTTTTCATTTCGCCCGGTTTGCGGTCGGCAATGTGCACCGCTCCCGGCAGACCCGATGCGCCGGTAGTGTAAATGCGATCGGCATACGAAGCGCCTTTCATTGGAGGAACAATACAGTTGGTCGTGAACAGAATCGGTCCGTTGAAGCTTTCGAATTCTTCTTTTTGTTTCCACCAGGCATTTCCGTAGTTTCCGGCCAAATGTTTGTATTTCTTGAACGCCGGATAATAATTCGCCGGAAGCATTTCGCTGTGGGTGTAAATATCCACGCCGGTTCCTTCGCTCTGGATTAGCAAGTCTTCCAAATCTTTCAGGTCGTGACCTGAAATCAGGATCGCCGGATTTTTACGTACACCAATGTTTACTTTGGTCATTTCCGGATTTCCGTAGGTCGAAGTGTTGGCCTGATCGAGCAGAGCCATTACATCAACACCAAATTTTCCGGTTTCGAGGGTCAGACCAACCAGTTCGTCAGCCGACAAATCCTGAGTGGTGGCGGCCAATGCGCGTTCCATGAAGGCAAAAATTTCTTCTTTCTCGAAGTTGAGGTTATAGGCGTGCTCGGCATACGCAGCCAAGCCTTTCAAACCATAAATGATCAATTCTTTCAATGAGCGGATATCTTCATTCTTTTCGCTCAGGATGCCCACTTCGGCAGCTTTGGCTTCGAATTCTTCAGTGGTTACGGCAGTCCAGGTCACCGATTCGTGTGCTGGCAAAGCGATTCCGTTGGCTTCGGCTTTGGCGCGTAATTCGTCGCGAACTTTCAGCGTTTTTTTGATGCGGATCGAGAATGCAACTTCGTCGAAATTGGCATTGGTGATGGTGCTGAACAAGCCGTCGAAGATCACTTTATTCACTTTGGGCTCGGCCAATCCGGCTTTGCGCAACTCGCTGTTGAGGGCGGCAACACCTTTCAAAACAAACAAAAGCGTGTCCTGAAGATTGGCCACATCGGCGTCTTTACCGCACACACCTTTTACTGTGCAACCAATTCCTTTGGCTGCTTCCTGACATTGAAAACAAAACATGTTCATAGCTAATTTTTTGGTATGAGAAGAGCCGCCCACAGTGTTTTGTGGATCAGTTTCTCGTCGATTATTAAATTTTTAAATGATTTTTTTGAATTTGGGTTCGCTCTTTTTCGTCCGAAAAGTTGATTCATAGATTCCTCATGTCCGTCAGCTAAAGCAGACGGCAAAGGATAACTTGTTGCGCATTCAATCGCATTGCCCAACTTGGAATTTGGAACCTGAAACTTGGAACTTTCTATACCCAAGCTTCGTCGAGGATTTCGCCCTTGATGCTGACAATGATTTCTTTCACCGGAACTTTGCGCGATGCCTGGGCTTTTGCCATCTGAACCAGTTGCGATAAGCCACCGCAGCAAGGAACTTCCATCATCATGATGGTGATGGTGTTCACGCGGGCTTCGTCGATGAGCCGACGAATTTTTTCGACGTATATTTCTTTGCCCTGATCGAGTTTTGGGCAGGCGATAACCAATGATTTTCCGGCTAAGAATTTCGAGTGGAAATTTCCCATACTGAAAGCCACACAGTCGGCAGCCAAAAGCAGGTCGGTTCCCTGGAAAGTAGCGCCAGCAGGGTTGATCAGGTGCATTTGCACCGGCCACTGACGCAATGCCGAAGGCGCTTCTGTCGCTACCGGAGCACCAGCAAATCGTAGGTTTTGTGGCTCAAAACTTACTTCTTTTGAACCCGGACATCCGCCTGAAGCGCACCCGCCAGACGATTCCACTTTGGTATTGTGCACTTCAGAGATCACCGCATCAACGCTGAATGGAATTTCAGAAGCATGTAATTTCAGGTAGCCAACAGCTTGTTTCAGGAAACCGGTTTCGCCGTGTTCTTTCAGGTGCTTGAGGTGAGCAACCATCGTATTCTTCCCCTTCGGAATAATCTGCTTCACAACCACCACCTCATCGTATTCATCCGCCTCACGTTTTTCGATGGTTATTGCTCCCTCAGGACAATGGCCCAGGCAGGCTCCCAATCCATCACACATCAACTCGCTAATGAGCCTGGCTTTGCCGTCAATAATTTGCAGTGCACCTTCGTGACAGTTTGGAATACACAGTCCGCAACCGTTACACAAATCTTCGTCTATATTTACAATTTCGCGTATCATCTCGTTTTATTTATGATTGATGAATGGTGATTCATCTTTTCAGTTACTAAATTTGTATTTTTCTGAAACAAAAGTACAGCCGTTCGGTTGTTAAAACTGTAACGAATGTTACAAAGCGGAAGAAAAATAAAGAATTGCCACGAAGGCACTAAAACACGAAGGATCACAAAGACTAATTTTTAGTGCATCTTTGTGCCTTTGCGACTTTGTGGCGGGAAAAACACTCGACAATTTAGCTATGATTCAACCCGAAATACTTTGCCAGTCGCCTGTTTTCAGGGGCATTTCTCCGGAAGGTTTGGCCGAACTCTTTCAGCAGATCCATTACCAGGTAAAATCGTACCAAAAAGGTGAACTTGTTGTGAATGCAGGAGAAATTTGCGACCGCCTGCTCATTGTTCAGGAGGGAAGCGTGAAAGCCGAAATGACCGATTACTCGGGCAAAACCATTAAAATTGAAGACATGAGTGCCCCCTGGCCGCTGGCAACAGCCTTTTTGTTTGGGCGCGAAAACAAATTTCCGGTAACCGTTTCTGCCACTTCTGATGCTCAACTGGTTTCCATTCCGAAGCAAGAATTTGTGAAACTGCTTCAATTGAATGCCCTAATTCTGAATAACTACCTCAATACTATTTCAACCCGGGCGCAGTTCCTGACCCAAAAGCTGAAATTCCTGTCGTTTAAAACCATCAAGCAAAAGATTGCCCATTACCTGCTCGATTTGGCTGGCGACCGGCTACAAACCGTTGAAATTGCCCAGTCGCAGGGACAACTGGCCGAAATGTTTGGTGTCACCCGTCCGTCGTTAGCGCGTGCTCTGGGCGAAATGGCCCAGGAAGGACTGATTGATGTTGATCGCCGCTACATTAAGATTCTGGATAAAACAAAAATGAACCAGTTGTTGATTGGGTAAAGCGGTTATTTTGATATTCTGCATTCAACCAAGTATTTAAATATGGGGCGTTGCCCCAAACCCCAATTCCTTTTTTGTCTTCCTGCCCGACTTCGTCATTCAGGCGGGCGCCGTCTTCACTTGTTTTTCGGCTCACCGGCCTAGGCCACTCGCCCTTCAATCATTATTTGTTACTGAATAGGAGATACAAATCTTCTTGCTCAAAAATGGTCATCGTTTTTACCGTTTTGTAACACAATAAATCGAATCCAATAAT
Source organism: Prolixibacteraceae bacterium (assembly GCA_963678915.1). Classification (GTDB taxonomy): domain Bacteria; phylum Bacteroidota; class Bacteroidia; order Bacteroidales; family Prolixibacteraceae; genus Aquipluma. The sequence goes on along the minus strand of OY787458.1, from coordinate 2,429,409 downwards.
CACATTATCTGCATTTTATCCCAATTTCGTCAAGGTGTAATCTACAATTAATAATTGTGTAATCGTTCTGTAACAATACTGAGGAAAATTTGCATCAGGTTTTAAATCGAAAAAAACGCAAAACTGATTGATATGAAAAAATTAAGTTTGATCACCCTGATGTTTATCTCAGCATTGTTTTTTAAAGCGAATGCACAGGACGCATCACTGAATGAGAAACTCACCGAAGTTAACGACAAAGTAAACGGACTGACCGAACGCCTGGCAACTGCCGAAAGCGATTTGGCAAAACTAACCAAAATTAAAGTTTCGGGTTATGTTCAGGCTCAGTACCAAAGTTTTGAAAATCCTTCGCTGCAACCCGACAATTACTTTTCGCTGCGTCGTGTTCGCGTTAAATTTACTTACGAAGCTGCCGATGGTGTAAAATTTGTAGTTTGCCCGGATTTTGGAGCCGGAACATACACTTTGAAAGACGCTTACGTTGTTTTGAACGACCACTGGACGAAATCGTTTAGCTTATGGATGGGAAAATTCAACCGTCCGAACTACGAAGTGGAATACTCTTCAAGTCAGCGCGAAGTTGCCGAACGTTCAGCAGTAATTCGTGCACTTTATCCTGGCGAACGTGCCATTGGTGCAAAACTGGAATATAATCCGGGAAATGTTCCGCTGCATGTTCAGTTCGCTTTATTGAACGGCGCCGACGGAATCACCATCAACAACGCTTCGGGTACCAACCTGAACAGCACTGAAAACAAAGACTTCGACAATTATAAAGACATTATGGTCCGCGCTTATTACAACTTAAGTTTAGGCAACTTTGGCGGACTCGATTTTGGTGCTCACGGTTACTTCGGATCGTTCAAATCGAATTCATTGAAAACTTTGAGCAGCGACTATTCAACCATTAAAGATGTAAAATTGGGCGATGCTGTAAAACGCAACTGGGTTGGCGGCGAGTTCCAGTTATTTGCCGATGTTTTGGGCGGATTATCAATTAAAGGCGAATACATTGCCGGCAAAAACGCTTCAATCGGTTATGCGCCGATAGCCGCTTCAGGCACAACAGCTGCTGTTCCCGGAGTTGCCAACTTCCAGAATAATTTCTCAGGATATTACCTCTATTTCATTAAAAACCTAGGTAAAAAGAACCAGTTTGCTTTGCGCTACGACTATTACGACCCGAATACCGAAATCAAAGGAAAAGATGTTAAAGTTGTGAAATATACCAGCACTGATGCTACAACCCTTGCCAGCCGCACCAGTGGAAAAAGCGATTTGGCAACCAGCACCATCAGTTTGGCACTTCATCACTATTTCGATGATAACCTTCGCATCTCGTTGAACTACGACATTGTAAAGAACGAAAAAGTAGGATCATCTGGTTTATTGACTGAATCTTATACCAATCCCGACGGAACAAAGGGAACACTCGATTACAGCAAAACAGTGAACCAAAACCTTCTCACCCTGAGAATTCAGGCTAAATTTTAATTGAAAACGAATTAACAATCAAAAAAATCAGAAAAAAATGAAAGCAATAAATATGAAAAGATTCGCAGTTGTGGCTATCCTTTTGGGCCTTGTAAGCTTTGCTTTTGCCCCGGCAGCCGAGCGCATTACCGTAAAAGGTTCGGATACCATGGTTATCCTTGCTCAGAAATGGGCCGAAGTTTACATGAAAAGTAATCCAAGCACAGCTATTCAGGTAACTGGTGGCGGCTCGGGAGTTGGAATCTCAGCGCTGATTAACGGAGCTACCGATATTGCCAATGCCAGCCGTAAAATGAAAGCTACCGAGAAAGAAAAACTGAAAGCACGCTACAATACTTTAGGTGTTGAAGTTGCCTGTGCTAAAGACGGAATCACCGTTTATCTGCACCCTTCAAATAAAGTAACTGAATTGACAGTGGAACAGCTTGGAAAAATCTTCCGTGGTGAAATCAAAAACTGGAAAGAAGTTGGTGGAGCAGATGCTGACATTAAACTTTATGGCCGCGAAAACAGCTCCGGAACTTATGTATTCTTCCAGGAAAATGTAGTGAAAGGCGACTACGCTGCCAACTGCCAGACTTTGCCAGGAACTGCCGCTGTGGTGAACGCCGTGAAAAAAGACGTAAACGGAATTGGTTATGGTGGCGCTGCATATGCTGAAGGCATCGAAATCTGTAAAGTGAAGAAGGATGCCAACAGTCCTGCATATGCTGCTTCGGCCGAAACAATCGCCAAAAATCAATACCCGATTACCCGCTACCTTTTCATGTATCTTCGTAACAAACCAGCCGGAGAAATGAAGAAATACATCGATTGGATTTTAAGTCCTGACGGTCAGAAACTGGTTGTTGAAATGGGTTATTTCCCAATAAAATAAAACAGATACAAAGTACCTGAGTGCCTGAGTACCTAAGTTAAAAGCTAAGGTACCCGGGTATTCCGGTTCATAGGAATAAAGAAACTATGACAAAAAAAACCAAAAAGGGTAAAAAATCAGTTGTCGATTCAGAAACAGGACTGATTGATATTACCCGAAAAAAATTCAGGTGGAGCGATTATCTGGCCGAGAAAATGATCAAGGGAGTTGCCTTTCTTTCGATCACGATTATCGTCCTTATTTTCTTTTTCGTGTTCAGAGAAGCTTTCCCGATATTCGCTTCATCAAAAGCTCCGGCTAAAACAGAAGTAACCAGCGATGCCGGACTGGTTCAGGAAACTTATGGCGAGGTAGTTGACCAGCCCGCTGCACCTGAAGTTCAGGAAACCTACGGCGAAGTGACTGATACTCCGCCGGCCGAAGAGGTTCAGGAAACGTATGGCGAGGTAGTCGATTCAACTGCCCAAACATCGGCCGAGGACAAAAGTTATACCGTGAGTGCCGGACGTGGACAGGACGAAAACAAGGCGGCACTGAAATCGTTGCTAACGAAGGACTGGGTACCGGTTTCGGAAAAACCTCGCTACGGAATACTCGCCCTGATTATCGGCACATTCAAGATTACAATTATATCTATCCTGTTTGCAGCCCCGGTTGCCATACTGGCAGCGCTTTACACGGCGTCCTTCGCCAGCAAGCGGATGAAAGAAATTATCAAACCAGCGATCGAATTGCTTGCCGGATTTCCCTCGGTGGTTATCGGGTTTTTTGCGTTGATGGTACTGGCAACCTTCCTTCAGAATATTTTTCAGTACGACACCCGTTTGAACTCATTCGTAGGGGGTATCGCCATGGGTATTGCCGCCATCCCCATCATTTTTACCATTACCGAAGATGCTTTAACCGCCGTGCCGAAAACCTATAACGAAGCCAGTCTCGCTCTTGGCGCATCGAAATGGCAAACTGCATTCTTCGTGATTCTTCCGGCTGCTACTCCCGGGATTTTTGCGGCCATTTTGCTTGGTATTGGCCGCGTGTTTGGCGAAACCATGATTGCGTTGATGGCCACCGGAAACGCCGCGCAAATGGGGTTGAATCCGTTTGAATCGGTACGTACGCTGGCTGCAACCATTGGCGCCGAAATGGCCGAAGTGGTGTTTGGCGACACGCATTACAATGTGCTTTTCCTGATCGGCTCGCTGCTCTTCGTTTTCACCTTCGTGATTAACGCCATCGCCGAGTTCTATGTGAAAGGCAAACTCATGAAAAAAATTCAGGGCAAATGATCAAGAATAAGAAAGACAATATAAAAGGCGCATTAATCGAAGGCGCGACCCTGTTATCGGCTTTACTCATTATTGCCATTATTGTAGTGATGTTTGCGGTAATTTTTATTGGCGGAAGAAGCCAGATGACCTGGGAATTTCTGACCAGTTTCCCTGAAGACGGAATGACCAAAGGCGGAATCTTCCCTGCGATCTACGGAACTGCTTTGCTGGTCATCATCATGTCGGTTGCTGCAGTGCCTTTTGGAACGATTACGGCGATTTACCTTACCGAATATGCCAGCGAAAACTCAATCATTGCAAAAACCATCCGGTTTGCCGTGCGAACCCTGGCTGTTATTCCATCGATCATCTACGGATTGTTCGGACTCGGATTTTTCATCAAGTTTGTAGGTGTGCAAATGGACAACACCTTCATGGGTGGACAATTGAAATGGGGACAACCCAACATTTTGTGGGCCAGTCTCACGATGGCGCTTCTGACACTTCCGGTAGTTATTGTCTCGGTTGAGGAAGCCCTAAAAACCGTACCGAAAGATTTACGGGCAGCGAGTCTGGCCCTGGGAGCCACCAAGTGGCAAACCATCTGGAAAGTGGTTATTCCCGGGTCGCTTTCAGGAATTATGACCGGAACCATTTTGGCCGTGAGCCGCGGTGCCGGCGAAGTTGCCCCGATCTTGTTTACCGGTGCGGCCTATTATGTGGCTACTTTGCCGGGCTCGTTCAGCGACCAGTTTATGGTGCTGGGCTACCACATTTACGTAATGACTACCCAATCGGCCAATGTCGATCAGACATTGCCCATCCAGTTTGGCACCACACTCGTGTTGCTCATGCTTACATTCATCCTGAATATTTCAGCTATTGTTTTAAGATACCGAATCAGAAAAAAGAAGACCAACTAATTATGTCAGTCGAAAAAATACATACCGAAAACATGTCCCTGCATTATGGCACCAAAAGGGCACTGAACAACATTTCGATTCAAATTCCGGAGAAAAAAGTGACTGCTTTTATCGGGCCGTCGGGTTGTGGTAAATCAACTTTTTTGCGCAGTCTGAACCGCATGAACGACCTGATTGACGGAGTAAAGATTGAAGGCGATATCCTGATTGATAATGTGAACATCTACGATAAAAACATTGATGTGGTGACCCTTCGGAAAAAGGTGGGAATGGTGTTCCAGAAATCGAATCCGTTTGCCAAATCGATTTACGAAAACATCGCTTACGGGCCGCGCATCAACGGGCTGAAAGACAAAAAACAGCTCGACGAGATTGTGGAAACAGCTCTGAAGAATGCCGCTATCTGGGACGAAGTGAAGGATCGTTTGGGTGATTCGGCGCTCGGATTATCAGGTGGACAGCAACAGCGTCTTTGTATCGCACGTACTTTGGCCGTAAATCCTGAAATTGTGTTGATGGACGAACCTGCCAGTGCGCTCGACCCGCTTTCGACCTCGAAAATCGAGGAACTGATTGTTGAACTGAAAGAGAATTACACCATCGTAATTGTAACCCACAATATGCAGCAGGCCGCCCGTATCAGCGATATGACCGCTTTTTTCTATCTTGGCGAACTGATTGAATACGACAAGACCAAAAAGATTTTCACCAATCCAGACAAGAAACAAACCGAAGATTACATCACCGGACGGTTTGGGTAGAAAACCAGTGTTCAGTTTTCAGTCACAGTTCTCAGAAAGTAACCTGGAACTTGAAACCTGGAATTTGGAACTCATTCAGTCCTTCAGTAATTCAATCCTTCAGTAAATACTATGGAAAACAGAATATTCGATTCGGAACTCGAAAAATTGGAGCGCAAAGTAGTTCAAATGTGCTCGCAAGTAAACCAACAAATAAACGATGCCCTAACAGCCCTGCGTGAATACGACCTGAAACTGGCCAGAAAAGTAATCAACGACGACAACGACATCGACACGCTCGATGTGAAAATTGACAAGCTGTGCCAGAAGATTTTTGCACTGCAACAGCCCGTTGCGTCCGATTTGCGCTACATCCTGTCGGCACTGAAAATCAACAACGATTTGGAACGGGTGGGCGACCATGCCGTGAGTATTGCCAAACGCATTGAACCGTTGGAGGATTACCGCCAGTTGGTATCGGAATTGGGCATTGACACAGTCAGCCAGCAAACTTCGTTACTTTTTGCCGATGTGGTCGAGCTCATTAAAACCCATGAACTGGAATACTGTCCGAAGATTTACCAGCAATCGTCGGCATTGAAAGAAGGCTGTGAAGCCATCGCCGCGCGCATTTTGTCGGAAATGATGCACAAGTCGGAAGTAGTGGTGGTAGCCTCCAATATCCTGATCATTGTGAACCTCATCGAGCGCATTGCCAGCTACTCCAACAACATTGCCGAGTCGATCACCTTTGTGGTGGAAGGCGAAATCGTGAAGCACCGGAAGAATATACAATAATCATGGAAAGAAGGATCCGATCTTTTTGAAAAGATCGGATCCCTTTTTTCTTCTAAAATATCTGAGCCAAATCATCTCTTTCATCATTTTCAGTTCGTATTTTCGCGCCAAAATTTCTGTACTGATATGAGAAAGACGATTCAGGGAAGGCTTTCGGTATTCAAGTTCGAGAGCTTCAAAAAGTATAAAAATATTGTCCATTTTATTACCACCAAAGAAGGTTGGGTAAATGGCAACAAGCCGCGTTTTACGGGCGATTCGGAAGATATTTATGCCGGTTTCCGCCACGAACTGGCGGTTTCGTGCGATTCGGAAGAAAGGAGCTTTGTTTTTCCGCGCCAAACTCATTCCGACCGCATTGCTGTTGTAAATTCCGAGAACTTCGCCAATACAATCGACGATACTGATGCATTGATCACCAACGAAAAAGGTTTGTTCATTTGCGTGCAAACGGCCGATTGTGTGCCTGTTTTGCTTTTCGATCCGGTAGCGAAAGTGGTTGCTGCGGTTCACGCCGGCTGGAAAGGTACGGTATCGAAAATTGCAAAGAAAACCGTAGAGCGAATGATTGAAGAGTTTGGCTGCAACCCTGCAGATATTGTTGCCGGAATTGGCCCTTCGATTCACATGCACGCATACGAGGTAGGACCAGAGGTTATAGAAGCTGTTGAGGCTAGTTTCAGGAATTCACCGGCTTTGCTAAAACCTTCGATGAATGCAGGTCACGCTTATTTCGATTTGTGGGAAGCCAACCAAACGGTTCTGCTCGAAGCCGGAATTCGGGAAGAAAATATTGAAGTGATCGGCCTTTGCTCGTTCGAACATGCCGATTTATTTTACTCGGCCCGCCGCGATGGGTCTGACACCGGCAGAATGGTAAGTGGAATTCGGTTAGTTTAACCGACTAATTCAATAAAAAGAAGGTCTTTTCGTATTTCGAAATGACCTTCTTCTGTTTTGTACGCCTGTCAGTTTACTTGTTGCAAGGTTTGTAGATTGCTCCGGTAGCAAAATCGACAATAGTTCCCGGCCAGAACAAAAGAATGTCGGCAACTAAAGCTACTGCTCTTATTGGTCTGGTAGGCTCACCTGCTGATGGTTTTGTCCTTTGACAATCAGAAACTCTGCCGCCCAAAACGGTGGCGCAACTCGATAGCATGGCTGCAATTACAACCAATGCTAAGGCATTGATAACTTTTCTTTTCATTTTAAATTCGTTAAGATTGAAATTTGTATTTTGCTATGTTTTAACCGTAATTGTTTTTGAAATACGGTCGTGAAAGCCTTTGGGCGTGAATAAATACGACAGGATGTCGAGCGGGATGAACCTCATGAGTGTTCGTCCTAAAATCCGGATGAAAAAGTGGTTTTGATCATCGTCTTCCGGAATAACCTTCGATTTGGTGATCATTTTTCCGATGGTCCGTCCCCAAAAATACTCGAAAATAAAGTAGTACAGAAGGTAGCAAGCCATTGATATCCATTTCACATTCTCCTTGTCAATGATGTTTCTGAAGAGCAGCAAAAGAAAATACATGAACACAAGATACACTACCGTATCAATTACAAAATTGGTTAACCTGACAGTTTTATTTAGCATTGGGTGTTTATTAAAATCTATAGTTACAACGCTTCTTCCGGATAATTTATCATAGGATAAAATTAGTGAATTTATGTTGATGCCGGATGGTTTTAATGATTATGTCAAAAATTTAGAATGAATATAAATTGGAAAGATTTCGGCCAGTTGCAAAAGAACCTTTCGGAATCACGCATCCGAAAGGTTCAAACCAACTGAGTACAAAACCAACTCACAAGATCAATTGAGTTATTTATTGAATTTCAATAGGGTACGAGTATTGTTTGTCGCCGGCAGTCAGAACGGCTTCGTAAGTGCCTTTGCCAAGTTTCGAAAGATTTAAGGCTTGTTGTACATTGAATTCTTTGCCTATTTTTTTATAAAACACCTGTTGATCGTTGTTATAAAAATGCAGGGTAACATCTTCATTCATGAAGTTCAGGAACGAGCACTTCAGCAGGTTGTTTTCGTATCCAAAAAAAGGCTCAATACGTGTCATTTCTTCGCCAACTTTAATTTTACCGTGCGATTTCTGGAAATCACGTTCGGTGCTTAAATCGCTGCTTACAACCTTCATTTTGTACGAACCGTCTTCGAGTTCCGAGAAGTTGTACACTTTGTGGTAAACGCTTGCCGGGTCAGAGTTTTCCTGGTAGTACACAATCTGTCCCTTGTCGTTGGTGATAGTAATATTAAAATTACTGTTTTCGAGAGCTGAAATAGCAACCATTGCTTTTTCGTTTTTCAGGGCAATCATGTTTAATTTAAGGTTACCGGTGGCAAACAGGGTGTTTGCAACTGCCACAAGGGCAAACAAGAATGTAATTTTCAACATTGTTTTCATAGCTTTCTGTTTTTAAATTGTTTTCTGAAATTGTTTATTGTTTTCTATGGCTCGACTGTGATGTCGCTAATGGAGTATGCCAGATTAATGCCAAACCATTAAGCGATTCATAGTCTGTTTTTTACGTTTTCTGTTTTGTTTCTCGGCTGTAAATTTATTTTACAGTTGCTGTCTGTTTTCTTTACTTTTCTGTTTCTGATTCAAACTTGAAGGATTTGTTTCTCCCCCGAAAATAAAACCGACCAACCAACCAATTTCCCCGACGAAATCTTTTTCTTAGTCAGCTGATATTCAGAGTATTTTGATCCGCTGTAGGCATAGTACGCTCAGGGACTCAAATAAATGAGCCGTAACGATTTTAAGAATCTCAGGTGAAATTGCAGTTATTCAGCTCTTTAGGGTTTAAAAGAGCCGGTGCCCTTATCTTCCGTGGACGTCGCCGCCGCTTGATTTGTTAATGTCTTTCGTTTTTGGGTTTCCGGAGTACGAAATGTCGCCACCGCTGCTGGCATTGGCGCTCAGGGTTTCTGTTACATTCACTTTGATGTCGGATCCGCTCGAAACACTGGCGTTGCAGTCTTTCGCCTGAAGTTCGCTGGCATCGATATCGCTACCGCTCGATGCGTCAACGCGCAATCTGTTGGCCGTTCCTTTAAGCGATACGTCCGACCCGCTGCTCGATCCAACGTTTACCTGGTTGGTTTCAAGGTCTAATTTAACATCCGATCCGCTGCTGGCGTCAACTTTAAGCTCATCGAGTTTGAACCGGCTTTCCGATACCACATCCGATCCGGCCGAAGCATCAATCTTATCGAGTGTTTTAAACGAAACATATACTTTTCGTGGCTTATTGTTCCAACTCATGTTGAACCACGATTTTTCCTTGATGTATATTTTCAGGATACCGCCTTCAACTTCTGTTATAATTTTGTTGATGTCTTCCGATTCGGCTTCAACAGCAACTTCTTCCACATTTTTCTGTGTCAGGTACAGGTCGATGCCGCTGGTAACCGAAACGCCGTGAAATCCGGTGATCTGGCGTGTCTGGCGGTCGGCATTGGCTCCCGTTGCCTGTATGCAGGCTGCAACAAAAAGTAGGATTGTAAATAGTTTAATTGTTTTCATGTGTTGTGTTTCTGTAGTTTTCTATTGTTTCTGTTTGTCTGTTTCCTGATTTTATTTTTTGTGGATATTTCCACCCGACGAAGTGTTTACATCGGTTTCGGCTGGCTGACCGTAATAAACTATGTTTCCACCGCTTGAGGCATTTGCTTCCAGTTTCCCGCTAACTGTTGCCGAAACATTAGCCCCACTTGAGGCTCTCATTTTACAGTTGTCGGTTTTTAAATCTTCGCCTTTCAGGTTTGCGCCCGACGAAGCTCCCAGTTCAGCATCCTTTGCCAGTCCCGAGAGTCGGACATTTGCGCCCGATGAACAGTCAGTTTTCAGAGTTCCGGCATCAACATCCATCGTTAGGTTGGCTCCCGAAGAAGCTTTCATTTCAAGATTCTCAGACTTGATTTGATTTTGCGACCAGGCATTTGATCCTGAAGATGTTTCCAGCCCCGAAAGGTGTTCAACGGTTACCATTACTTTCTTTTCTTCGGCCCAACGGATGTTTTCGCTGGTATAAATTTCCAAAACACTGCCTTTCACGCGGGTCTCAATGACTTCGTGCAGGTTATTGTCGGCAATTACAACCACTTTGGCCGGACTCCCCTGGGTAACGTAAACATTCATTCCACGGCTAACGTGAATTTGATCGAATTCTCCAACTTGCCTTACTTCTTCGGTAACATGAGCGTTTCCGCGTACTGAAGGTCCAAGGAACCAACAGGATGAAAGAACTAAACTTAAAATTGTAAAGATTCCGATCAGTTGAAATTGTTTCCGTTTCATAGTTTGAATGTTTTGTAAGGATAGACGCTTAAAAATTAAATTCGTTACCAAAAGTAGACCCATATATGCTTAAAAATTATTTTTTTTCGTTGAATGCCTACTTTTTGTCGGTAAAATGGGAATTATCAGTATTGAAATAATTATTGCTTTTATGAAGTTTCTTACACCGGAAGAATGATCCTCATAAAATAAACAGCAACGACGAATCCAATACTTTATCTTGCTATTAATAAGTATATTTGATCACTATTAACCGACCCGCTAAACTCATAACTATGAAAAAATCATTTCTCGTTAGCATATGCTTTATCTTATTTTTCGGGTTTAGTTACGCCCAAATTCAACCGCTAAACATTGTAGTTATTGGTGCTCATCCCGACGATTGTGACTTGGATGCAGGTGGAACCGCCATTCAGTTTGCGAAAATGGGACATCACGTACTGTTTGTTTCGGCAACCAATGGCGACGCCGGTCATTTTAACAAGGGTGGCGAAGCGCTGGCCAAAATCCGCAAAGCTGAAGCTGCCGAGGCCGGCAATCGGTTTGGAATAACTTACAAAGTACTCGATAATCACGATGGAATGCTGATGCCCGACCTCAAACTACGGCTTGAACTAATCCGGCTAATTCGCGAATGGAAAGCCGATGTGGTGATTGGCCCGCGTCCGTACGATTACCATCCTGATCACCGAAACACAGCTATCGCGATTCAGGATGCGGCATACCTGGTGATTGTACCCAACATTGCTCCGGAAGTTCCGGCCTTGAAAAAAAATCCAGTGTTTTTATATACTGAAGATCGCTTCCAGAAGCCGTATCCTTTTTCTCCAGACATTACCGTGGACATAACGCGTGTTTTCGACCAGAAGGTTTTTGCACTGTCGGCACATCAGTCGCAGTTTTTCGAATGGTTGCCATGGACTTCCGGCCAACTTGAAAATGTACCAAAGAATGATCAGGACCGCCTGAAATGGCTGGCAGATCAGCGAAAGGGACAGATTAGCGATGCCGTGAAGAAAAGCCTTCAAAAATGGTACGGTGCAAAAGCCGATCGGGTAAAATATGCCGAAGCATTTGAAATTTGCGAATACGGCCGCTACCCCAGCGACGACGAAATCAGGAAACTATTCCCAATGCTCGGACAATGATTGATTTACTGAAGGATTGAAGGGCTGAATGAGTTCCAAGTTTCAGGTTCCAAATTTCAAGTTTGTTCCTTGTCATCAGCGACTGAACAAGGCCTACTTGTTCTTCCGCTCAATTTCGCGCAGGTTGTCCATCTTTTTCTTCTGAAGGAAGCTTTTAATGTCGCCCAGGTGTTCTTTTACCTGTTTGTTGCCAAATTCGTACACTTTTTCAGCCAGCCCATCGAGGAAATCGCGGTCGTGCGAAACAAGGATGAGTGTGCCGTCGAAATCTTTCAGCGCGCTTTTCAGGATGTCTTTGGTGCGCATGTCGAGGTGATTGGTGGGCTCGTCGAGAATCAGCAGGTTCACCGGTTCGAGCAGCAGTTTAATCATGGCCAGACGGGTACGTTCGCCTCCCGAAAGCACTTTTACTTTCTTCTGAATGTTGTCGCCGCTGAACATGAAAGCGCCCAGAATATCCTTGATTTTGGTACGGATATCACCCACCGCCACATCATCGATGGTTTGAAAAACGGTCAGGTCTTCATTGAGCAGCGAGGCCTGGTTCTGGGCAAAGTAGCCAATCATGGCGTTGTGTCCTAAAGCCAAATGTCCGTCGTGATCAATTTCGCCCATGATTGCTTTCACCAGCGTCGATTTTCCTTCGCCATTTTTGCCCACAAAAGCAATCTTCTCGCCACGTTGAAGCGTCAGGTTAGCATTCTGAAAAACAAGGTGATCGCCATAGCTTTTACCTACACCTTCGGCAATAACCGGGTAATTTCCGGAGCGGGGCGATGGCGGAAACTTGAGGCGGAGCGCCGACGTATCTTCTTCGTCAATCTCAACAAGGTCGAGCTTTTCGAGCATTTTAACGCGTGATTGCACCTGCAAGGTTTTCGAATATGTTCCTTTGAAGCGTTCGATAAACTCTGTTGTTTCGGCAATCATTTTTTGTTGCTCGTCGTATTGTTTTTGCTGCTGTTCGCGGCGTTCGCGGCGCAGTTCAAGGTATTTCGAGTAGTTTACCTTGTAGTCGTAAATACGACCCATGGTTACTTCAATAGTGCGTGTGGTGATGTTATCGACGAAAGCCCGGTCGTGCGAAATCACGATGACCGCTTTGGCGCTGTTAATCAAAAATTCTTCGAGCCATTGAATGGATTCGATGTCGAGGTGATTGGTAGGCTCATCCAGCAAAATCAAATCGGGTTTTTGCAACAGGATTTTGGCCAGCTCGATACGCATACGCCATCCGCCGCTGAATTCGCTGGTTGAACGCGTAAAATCAGCACGTTCGAAACCCAATCCGAGCAGAATTTTCTCCACTTCGGCGTCGTAGTTAATTTCCTCGATGGAATAAAATTTTTCGCTCAATGCCGAAACCTGCTCAATCAGGGCATAATAGCTGTCCGAGTCGTAATCGGTGCGGGTAGCCAGCTCGTCGTTCATGGCGGTAATCTGTGCTTCCATTTCGTGAATGCGTGAGAAAGCCTGAGCCGCTTCCTGAAAAACAGTACGCTGATCGTCGATGAGTAAATGCTGTGGCAAATAGGCAATCACGGCATCTTTCGGTGCTGAAATCCGGCCACGGGTTGGGGTACTTGCACCGGCAATGATTTTGAGCAAAGTCGATTTTCCGGCGCCGTTTTTGCCCATCAAAGCAATACGGTCCTTGTCGTTAATCACAAAGTTTATGTCCGAAAAAAGGGCCGATCCCGCAAATTCAACTGCCAATCCGTCAACTGATATCATCTTTTATCCTGTTTTTTTAAGAAGGCGCAAAGATAAACTTTTTGCGGAAACAGCCTTAACTATTTATCAGGAGGTATTTCTCCCGTTAACAGACTTTAAATTGCTTTTCGATAGTCAGTTATTGTTATTTTAATTGCACTTCAGTAAAAACCGGTAAGTGATCGGATGGGTAATATAGCCCGAATGAGTCTGATAGGACAGCATATCTTAAAACATTGACTTTTTCATTTACAAAGATGTAATCAATAGTCCGGGGCATAATTTTTACATCAAAACCACCGCTGGTACCTTCAGGCCCATAAGGTTCGGTTTCTGAAATGGTCCTTGAATCAGTTAATTCCTTCAGAATTATTTGAATTGGCTCATTGTCTTTTGTCGAATTAAAATCGCCTGTCAGAATAAACGGAAGACCATCTTTGTTGATCTCTTTCATGAATTTCAGAATAAGCTTTGCAGACTCGATTCTGGCGGTGCGTCCTCTGTGGTCAAGATGAGTGTTGAAAAAGTAAAATGTTTTCTTTGTCATTTTATCTTTCAATTTCAGCCAGGTACAGGTTCGGTTACAAACGGCATCCCATCCAAGTCCGGGTTTATCCGGAGTCTGACTTAACCAGAAAGTGCCGCCATCAAGTTTTTCAAATCTTGATTTTCGATAAAATACGGCCATGTGCTCGCCAAGGCTTTTACCGTCATCACGACCAACTCCGAGATGATCAAAATCTTTTAGCCCAGCAACTAAATCGGTCAATTGATCACTAAGCGCTTCCTGAATTCCAAAGATGTCGGGTTGGTGGAATTTGAAAAGTCCAATTACTTTATTTTTTCTTAGAGGCCAGGCATTAACGCCATCATCAGGCGTGTTCATTCTGATGTTATATGTCATTACATTGAATGAGTTTATGTTTTGCTTTTTTCCTGATTGCCTCGCTTGCACTGTTGCTGGAAGAAGCAGTACGGCTAATAGAATATAAATTAATGTTTTCATCCAGATTACTTTTATTGTTTACATCTGTTTTGGAAAAGATCTTGCAGAAGAAATTCTGCAAGATCTTTTTCGCTATTCAATCCGATTTTTAATGTTAAATTTTTACCAACCCGGATTTTGTCCAAGGTCAGGATTTGTGATCAGGTCGGTTTGCGGAATTGGATAATAGTACATTTTATCCTCCCACTTTCTTGCTATGTTATTCATCCAGGTTAATTCACCACTTGTACCGTTTTTTAATAGTTGAGAATTTGTTTTCCCGCTGACAGTTGGTGAAACATCAACGTAAGTCACTCCGGCAACTGCGGGCGATGGTTTTGTTCCCTGGTAGAAAGCAACGTCAAGAATTCCGTCTTCATTCAAATCCATTGGAGTTTTAAGTTCAGGAACATAGAATCCATTCCACTCCTGATTCATCAGTTCGCCTCTTTTCCATCTCAGTAAATCGGCAAAACGAAATCCTTCAAGGCAAAGTTCAATGCCTCTCTCTCTCCTGATCTCCAGAATAGTTGGATCACTGATTCCAGGGAAATAGTTTGCAACAAGATATGGGTCAACAACAGTAGGTTTTGCGGTTAATCCGCCTGTTATACCACCTCTGGTGCGGAGTACTCCAATCGTTTTAGCCCACTCAGCATCGGTAAGTGTTCCGAGTTCAGCTTTGGCTTCAGCCAAATTTAGCAATACTTCAGCATAACGAAATTCGGATATTGAGTTGATATTGAGGTCTCTGGTGTCATAATACATATCATCGAGAGTCCATTTGATAGGCATATAACCTGTAAAGGTATAGGAAAACAAAGGTGGGGCAGGAACTTGAACTCCGCCACTGATTCGCTTATAATCTCCAAGACGGATTGTCTGCTTGAGGCGTAAATCTCTGTTTTTAACCTCATCCTTAAACAGCATGGTTGGGTAATTCGGATTGTTTGTAAAAGGAGTCCCGTCAAGGTTCAAATAAGTATTGATAAATGTTCTTGTGAAACTAGCTTTGTCGCCATAAGTTCCGCTCGTCCAATACCAGTTTGCATCGTTTAAAACAGACAATGTAAGATCGCAAATTGCCGCAAGCATTACTTCGCTTGAAATAGGTGTTCCGTTTGTAAATACTGTTCGGTACGATTTTCCGGGACCGCCAGTCGTATAGATAGAATAGATTCCTGCATCCATAACGACTTGAGCTGCAGTTGCTGCATGATTCAACCAGGTAGAGGCAGAACTTTGCAGATTAAGTTCGGGATGATATTTTCTGAATGTACCTTCAAAAAGACAAATCCTTGATTTTAAAGCGTAGGCTACATACTTGGTAACCAGGCTTCGGGTTGGATCGACTGTGGATTTGATGTTGGCGCAAGCATAATCTATATCAGCTAAAACAGAATCCATAACCAAAGTTCGTGGATCCCGCCCACCATATAAAATTTTGTCGGAGACATCGAGTGGTTTTGCAATCCATGGTACATTCCCAAACCGCTTTACTTTCTCGAAATAGAAATATGCCCTGAAAAATTTGGCTATAGCTACATAGTTTTTTCTTACTTCGAGTGGAACCTTTGCGTCATTACAGTTTGCAATGAAGTAATTGATGTTTCTTAAGTCAGTCCATGTCCATCCAGAGCTTAAAGTTGCAGTGAATGCTCCCTGCTGAACAAATGTAAAAACTGATTTAACTGCCAGATAATCAGACATAGCATCAAGGCTAGTTGATCTCCCTGGTAAAATTGAATAAAAAGAATTGGCGTACAAATCCAATCCTTGCTGACTGCCAAATACAGCAGATTTTGAGGCTGTGGATTCTGGTTCCTGTTCCAGGTCACAACCGACAAAAAGGGCAGCTAAAATAAAAATTAATGAAAAATATTTTTTCATAACGCTAAATTTTAAAGGTTGGTTAGAATTGAACAGATAATCCAAATGTCAAACTTTTCATCATCGGGTAGTTATAACCATCGCCTGCATTGCTTGATGTAAAGAGTTGGTCTGAGGGACCAGTATTTTCAACGTCAAGGTGTTTTACAAGTTTATATAGTGGAGACCAGGACCAGAGGTTTTCTCCTGATATATAAATCTTTACTTCATTAGCTCTTATTTTTGAAATCAAATTTTTAGGAAGACTGTAGCCCAACTGAATATTTTTCAGCCTTATGTAAGAGACATTTTGAAGATATTTGGTTTGAGCGACCCCAAGTTCTCTTGTGGTGGCATTTGAGGCGGCGCGAGACATTGTTCTTGGGAAATAGGCATCGGTATTTTCAGGTGTCCACATGTTGCCCAGATGGAAAGTTGGAATGTTATTGTATGGCCTGTTGTATTGCCCCCAGAAGAATTCGGCTTCTGTACTCGGATACCAGTCTTGCTTTCCAACTCCTTGAAAAAATGCTGAGAAAAATAAATTATTCCAGTCGGCCCCAAGATTTATTCCGTATGTATATCTTGGAGAGCTATTCCCAATAATCCTTCTGTCGCCAGGAGCCGATACTTTATTTGAACCAATATTGATAAAGCCGTCACCGTTGAGATCTCTAAGTTTAATATCACCAGGATACCAGATGTTTGTTGGTGATGCCCTCATTTGCGGACTTTGTTTGGCATGAGAATCAATGTCGGCCTGATCAATAAAAAATCCTTCAGTTTCATAGCCCCAAATTTCACCAATTACCTGACCTTCATAATAATCAGAAAGAAGTTTGTCCGGATTATTATATCGGGTAATGACTGAACGATTATCTGCCAAGGTTAAGCGAATATCATAATTGAATGGTTTTTTAGCAACGTTGAATTTATCGCGCCATGTTAAAGATGTTTCCCATCCCTTGGTTTCAAGGTCGGCATAATTGCCTTTTGGGGCAGTTGCACCAAATGTTGCCGGAAGAGTTAACCCAATGGTAAACATATCGGTTGTGTTACGCATGTAGTAGTCACCGACAAATATTAAACGGTCTGACAGCATGGAAAGATCCAGCCCAAGGTCAGTGGTTGTTGATGTTTCCCAGGTAATACCATCAGGTAGTACGCTTGGTCTGCTCGTATATTGCGGTTTTACTCCATTCAGAATATTGCCGGATTGAGCGATCGAGAATTGCTCCTGATACACATAAGAGGCAATATTACCATTTCCCAATGAACCATAAGATGCTCTGATTTTCACATTCGACAAAATTTTGGGGTCCACATTCCAGAATGCTTCTTTTGAAAGTCTCCAACCTCCTGAAATTGATGGAAAAAATGCATAGCGCTGATCGGCAGGAAATTTCGAGGAACCATCATACCGGGCATTTATTTCAAGCAGATATTTATCCATAAACGAATAATTTAGTCTTGAAAATCCTCCCAAAATATTCCACTTCTCATAACCTCCGCCAGTTGTTATCGATTGGCCTAAAACTAAGCTGAGGTCAGAGGCATCTTCGTAAATGATACCATTTCTTTGTACAGCCAATCGTTTATAAGTCGATTCTTCATAATTGTAACCAATCATGAACTTCAGATAATGCAAATCTTTAAATGTATTTTCATACTCTGTATAAAGGTTTGTGGCGAGATATTGCGTTTCCCTGTTATCGAATGATAAATCGTTAGTCGTTGTTCCAACATAAGCGGTCACTCCTGGTTTAGCACTGTAAGGCACCTGTACCCGTTTTTGCAGGGTATTATTATTGGTATTTCTGAAAGTGAAATCGCCCTTTACTCTGAACTTATTTTGAAAAAAGCTTGAAGTAAAGCTCGTTGTGTTCTTCATTACTTTCTTCTTGGTATCAATCCCATTTTTTCCGTACCACATGTCACCCACGTTATAAACGGCAACCATTGTCAGGGAGCCATCAGGATTAAACATTACGCCTGAGGGATGTCCTTCATCGGCAATATTTCTCCAGATTCCGCTGCCTTCACCTACGTTCATTGGGTTATGATAAAACATTTCCGAGTAGTCTGTATTATTTTCTATCTGCAGCCAGGGGAATACCTGAATCGAGCCTTTTGCTCTGAAGTTTTTCATATTATAGTCATCCGTATTGTAACGGAAGAGCCCGTTTTGGGTACTTAAGTGACTTGAAACCAGATATGATGCCTTGTCACTACTTCCAGTTACTGTAATGTTATTTTCGGTGGCCGCAGTATTATTCTTGTATAAGAGTCCATACCAGTCGGTACTTCCGTAATAAACATATTCTCCGGTTACAGGATCAATTTCTACTTGATTATATGGCTGACCCGATTCAGATCTCCTTTTAAATTCATCAAGATAAGCCTGCGAAAATTTTTGAGTTTTATTGATGTTTTGAGGAAAAGAACCATCACCATTTAAAAATGCTTCAGAAAACATTTTGACCCAGGTGTATCCATCTGTTACAAATTCGGGAAGAGCAACCGGGCTTTTAATCGAAAAATTCGATGTGAAAGTGACGCTGGTTTTTCCTTTCACCGGATTTTTTGTAGTAATGAGCACAACACCGAAAGCCCCCCTTGCCCCGTAGATAGCAGCAGAAGCAGCATCTTTTAGCATTGAAACGCTGGCTATGTCGTTCGGATTCAGCAAGCTGGGGTCTCCTTCAACTCCATCAATCAGAATAAGAGCGCTACCTCCCTGCCCGATTGAGGTGGTTCCCCTGATATTGTAGCTGGGTGCCTGATTTGGCTTACCATCTAATAACCTGATGTTTAGGTTGGGCATTACTCCCTTTAATCCTTGGGAAACATTGGTCATCGAGCGGTTTTCAAATACATCGCTGGTCACCTGATCTACTGATCCGGTAAGGTTGGCCTTTTTTTGAACACCGTAACCAACCACAACAACTTCGTCCAGCCCGATTTCCTCTTCAACAAGCTGAACATCAAATTGAGTTTTGTTCAATACCGCAATTTCCTGCGATTTCATTCCTACAAAGCTAAAAATCAAAGTTTGAGCATTTGATGGAATTTCCATTTGAAATGCCCCGGCGTTATCAGTAATGGTACCAAGGGAAGTACCTTTGACGGCTATTGAAACCCCCGGAATGGGAGTGCCATCTTTTCCTGTAACTTTTCCTGAAATTTGCTTCTCCTGTTGCGAAATGATTTCAGATCCGGCTGACACAATGAGAAAAAATCCAACAATGAAAATTAAAGTCAGGCGAGAAATCCGCCAGAAACTTTTAAGATCATCCCTTAAAGGAAAATCTTTAAAAAACTTTTTTTTCATGAGAAATGGTTTTTAAAGTTAGATTTAATTTACTGATATATTGTAAGATATATAGTGTCGGTTTATAAGGTTCTAATGAAATTATTCTCCAATTTAATGGATTGCTATGCTGTTAATATTATGATGAAAAAACATTGCTTACGTTAAGAAACCACCTTTCCTTTAAAGTTAACGATTAATTTCTAATTAGTTATTGCTATAAAGATTCTAAATGGCTGAAGCTGACGTGCTTAAAAACACAAATTGTATTACATAAAACTGCTGTTTGTTCATGAATTATTTGAGGGCGATTTATTATTTTATATAAGCATATAAATTCATAATTTGGTCAATCTGTAGTTTTTCCGAACTATTTTGGTTAACTTTTGTTCAGATTCCACAAAAAACCAAAACCTATGAGCTCGAAAACCAAAATCTTGCTAGTTGCAATTCTTTGGGCAACGCCTCTTTTATTGAAAGCCCAATTACTTACCATTCAGGATGCCGTCGATCAGGCCATCAAAAACAATGCGCAGATTAACCAAATGCGGTCGCAGCTTCAGCAAAAGCAGGCCGAGTGGCGCACCCAAACCGGTATTTCTGCTCCTGAAATCAGCTATATGAAAGAGGGCATCGACCCAAAAGCCGATCAGCCTTTTCAGGAAAAACGCTGGACCGTTTCGCAGTCGGTTGATTTTCCACTGACCACAGCTTATCGCATAAAAGCCATTCGCGATGAGGCAAAAGCCCTGGAACTGAATATTCAGGAAGAAGAACGGCTGGTGAAATCGGAAGTAAAATCGCGCTATGTGGAAGTGATTTATGCACTTCACCTGCAAAAGCTTCGCGATCAGCAATTGAAGTTGACTACCGAATTGTACAATGCGGTTTACACGCAATTTGAAACTGGAATGGGAAATGGCATGGACCTGACTAAAGCCGAATTGCAGGTTGCCGAAGCCAACAACGACATCGACGACGCCCGACGCCAGCTGCACATGGCTCGCTACTCGTTGTTTAAGCTGATGGGTCTTCCTCCGGAAAATCAAAAATACGCCATCCAGTTTGCCGACACGCTGAAAAGCAATAATGTGGAAGTCACGCAGATTACAGCCTTATCTGTGCTTTCCGATCAGCCGTCGTATAAATCAACCGAAATGCAGCTGGATGCGGCAGGCTACTACCTGAAAGAAGCCCGAAGCAATATTTTGCCCGACATTCGCTTTAATCTGTATAAGCAGGATTATGGTGGCGGATTCAATTACAACGGCTTTGAACTGGGGCTGAGTTTCCCAATCTGGTATCCGTTTGAACAAAAAGGCAAAATCAGGATGAATCTGGCCCGGCAGGATGAAATTCTCTGGAAGCAAAAGGAAATCCGTTCAGGAGTAAAAGAGCAGATCGAGCACGCGTGGCACAGTTACGAAGCGAGCCGCTCAGTCATCAAACGGTACGACGAAACTATCCGCGCCAAGGCCGACAAACTGCATACTCTTTCGCTAAGCGCCTATCGGCTGGGCGAAATCGACTTGCTCAATCTGATTCAATCTCAGCAAATTTACCTGAACAGTCAGCAACGCTACCTGTCGGCTTTGCGCGATTACTACATTCAGTTGGTTGAACTGGAGCGCTTCCTCAACCTCGAACTTGTTTATTAGTAGCAACATTCAGAAAAAATATAACAATGAACACGATCCAAACCAAAATCAAAACCTTTATCCAAATCCTGAGTGTTATTTCATTGCTTTTCGTTGCTGCATGCGGCAACCAGGCCACTCCGGATAAAAAA
This sequence comes from Prolixibacteraceae bacterium, assembly GCA_963678915.1. GTDB lineage: Bacteria > Bacteroidota > Bacteroidia > Bacteroidales > Prolixibacteraceae > Aquipluma. The sequence goes on along the minus strand of OY787458.1, from coordinate 2,408,170 downwards.
GAAACGGCAAATTCCGACACTCCGCCATCCATTTCAGGAGCAAAAGCGGTCGATCTCATAAAGCTAACGGAAAAAGAACAGGCAGAACTGAAAATACAGACTCAGCCGGTTTCAAGCGCAGTGCAGAATTACCGCATTTCGGCTCCGGGCGTAGTTTTCCCCGCACCTAATCACATTAGCATCATCAGCACGCCCATCGATGGACGAATCAGCAAAATCGAAATTCAGGAAGGACAGGCTGTGCGAACCGGGCAGGAGCTTTTCTGCATCGAAAGTCTGGAGTTCGGAAACATGGTTTCGGAGTATTTGCAGGCCGTTTCGGAGGAAACATTCCAAAGTTCGCGCTTGCAGCGGCTGGAACAACTGGTTGAGCAAACCATCAGCTCGAAAAGCGAGCTCGACCGCGCCAGATCTGATTTTCAGCGAGCCAAAACGGCTGTGATCGCCTCTGTTTCGAAATTGAAAGCCATCGGCGTTTCCGACAAGGAAATCACGGCTTTTAAAACGGCAGAAAGCATCGATCCAACCCTGAAAGTTCAGTCGCCCATCAACGGAATTTTAGACCAACGTTCGGTGGAATTGGGCCAGTCGGTCAATGCGCTTCAAAACCTTGCCCGGGTGCTCGACATCAGTCATGTTTTGGTGCGTGGGTATGTTTCTCCTGAAGATGCCCGTTTTATTAATCCGGGAGATTCGGTCAGCATTTCCAGAAGACAAAACGATTCGTTCAATATGCAAGCGTTAGTAACTTCCATCAATCCCGGATTGGACGAGAACAACCGTTCGGTGATTGTGAATGTTTTGCTGCCAACATCAAACAATTGGCCGAAGCCTGGCGAAAACCTTCACCTCGCCATTCAAACCTCGTCGCGCACCGAAGTGATTACGGTTCCGATGGATGCGCTGACTTACGAAGGCAACGACCCGGTTGTATTTGTGCAGAAGAGCGACCTGATTTTCGAAAAACGCAAAGTTGAAGTTCCCGAATTCCGGGGGAAATACGCGGTGGTGCGCAAAGGTCTGGATAAAAACGAACGGATCGCCGTCAGCCAGATTTTCAGCCTGAAAGCATTATCGAGATTCGACAAAATTTCCGAAGAATAACTTCCACTTAAAACACTCGCCATGCTTAATCAAATCATATCGTTCAGTGTAAGGCAAAAGTTTGTTGCCTTGTCGCTGGTTGTGCTTATGGCCGTTGGAGGTTATTTCTCGCTCATTCAGTTGCCCATCAACTCGCTTCCCGACGTTACACCGGTTCAGGTTCTGGTTATTACCAAAGCCGGAAGATATTCGCCGTTCGACGTTGAAAAACTGGTAAGCTATCCCATCGAAACAGCCATGAACGGGCTTCCGAAGGTAAAACAGGTGCGTTCAACCTCGCAGTTCGCGCTGTCGGCTGTAACCATCGAATTTGAAGAGGGAACCGACATTTATTTTGCTCGGCAAATGGTTAGCCAGCGCCTGCAATCCATCTCTTCAGATTTACCGCAGGACGTTTCGGCACCGCAACTGGGTCCAATCTCAACTGCATTGGGCGAGATTTACCAGTATGCTGTTCGGGGCGAAAACAAGTCGCTGACCGAATTGCGCGAAATTCAGGATTGGCTGATTGCCCCGCAGTTGAAGGTTGTAAAAGGTGTAACCGAAATCAACTCGTTTGGCGGTTTCGTGAAGCAATATGAGGTGGTTATTTCTCCTGAAAAGATTCGCACTTATGGCATTGGCATCCGCGAAATTACCGACGCAATTGCAAACAACAACAGCGTTTCGGGGGGAAACTACCTGGAGCACAACCGCGAACAGTACATCATTCGGGGCTACGGGCAAATCAATAAAGCCGACGACATTCGGAACATTATCATTCGGAACATCAACAATAAACCGGTTTACATCAAAGATGTAGCCGATGTGGTGGTGAGCACGCAAATTCGCCAGGGTGGTGTAACTCAGGATGGCAAGGGCGAAATTGTGAGCGGAATTGTGATGATGCTTCGCGGAGGGAATGGCCGCGAAGTAATTTCAGGCATCGAAAAGAAAATTGAGGAAATTAATAAGTCGCTTCCTGAAGGTGTGCGCATTGAAAAATTTTACGACCAATCGGATTTAATCGACCGCACAACGGCCACCATTTCGACCAACCTGGTTGAAGGTGGTTTTCTGGTTATTGTCGTATTGTTGTTGCTGCTTGGCGAAATTTCAGGAGCGCTGATTGTGGCCATGGTTATTCCGTTCTCAATGCTATTTGCATTTATTGGCATGCGCGAATTCGGGCTGGCGGCTAATCTGATGAGTTTGGGCGCCATCGACTTTGGGATGGTGGTTGATGGTTCGGTCGTGATGGTCGAAAACATTGTTCATCGCCTGCAAAAGCACAAAGGCGAAAAAACCGACGATTTGATCATCACCGCCGCCAAACAGGTGGTTCGGCCCATTTTTTTCGGCGTATTGATCATTTTGATGGTGTATGTACCGATCATGACTTTCAGCGGAATGGAAGGGATTTTGTACCGTCCGATGGCCATCACAGTAGCGGCCGCAGTGTTTGGTTCGCTTCTGCTTGCCCTGATTTTTGTTCCGGCGATTTCGTCCATCATCTTTCATAAAGGGGTAAAAATGCGCCGCAATTTTCTGATCGACTGGATGCGCCCGCGTTATCAGGCCGGATTGGAAAAATACCTCACCAAACGCTGGTTTGTGACACTGACTGCGGCTGGAATTTTTGTGATTTCAATGATTGTGATGAGCCGTTTGGGAACAGAATTCCTTCCGGAACTGGACGAAGGATCAATCCTGATTGAGCAGGTTCGTATGCCGTCGGTTACGCTGAAAGAATCGATGGACAATGCCAACTGGTTGGCCGGAAAGCTGGTTCAGAATATTCCTGAAATAAAAACAGTGGTGCCCAAAACAGGTCGCTCCGATTTGGCCAACGACTGGATGGGTGTGCATCAGACCGATGTTTGGGTAGTGCTGAAACCGACAAAAGAGTGGCGCAAAGGCGTTGCCAAAGAGGATATTATCGCACAAATTGAACCGTACCTAAAAACTGAACCTGGATTGGCATACAACTTCACGCAGCCCATTGCGATGCGTGTGGACGAGCTGACCAGCGGTGTAAAATCAGATCTGGCCGTGAAAATTTACGGCGAGGATTTGGATCAACTCAACAAGATTGGAGAAAATATTTCCACTATCGTTTCGGGAATGAATGGAACGGCTAACTTTTTTGTGGAACAACCCATTGGCCAGCCTTATCTAACCATTGAAATTGACCGCGAAGCATTGGCGTCATTCGGGCTGAATGTGAACGATGTTCAGGCGGTAATTGAAGCTGGTATTGGCGGACAGGTAGCCGGGCAGGTTTATGAGGGGCAGCGCCGGTTTGATATTCAGGTTCGCTATCCGTATGAATTCCGTTCCGAATTGCAGAAGATTCAGGAAATACCGGTTCCGTTGCCTAATGGAGAATTTATCCCGATTAAGCGGGTTAGCCGTATCGTTGCTCAGGAAGGCCCGCGTGAGATTCAGCGCGAAAACGGCTGGCGGCGGCTTATCGTTGGCATCAACATTAAAAACATCGATATTGGCACTTATGTGGCTCAACTGCAGCAGGCTATTTCATCAAAAGGAAATGTGCCTTCGGGTTATTTTCTCGAATACGGCGGAACTTTTGAAAACCAGAAGCGCGCCATGAATCACCTTTTGCTTGTCGTTCCGTTGTCGCTGTTCATCATCATAGGGCTGCTGTACCTCAATTTCGGGAAAATGCGTTACGCGGTGATGATTTTGATCAATCTGCCGTTTGCTCTTTCCGGAGGGATTTTCCTGCTTTGGCTGCGCGGCATGTATTTGTCGGTTTCGGCCAGCATCGGTTTTGTGGCTTTGTTTGGTGTGGCCGTGCTCAATGGTATTGTACTGCTCGATCACCTGAACGAACTGCGAAAGGAAGGACATCCGCTAAGGCAAACAATTATTCACGGGGCCACCGACCGATTGCGTCCGGTTTTGATGACCGCTTTGGTAGCCAGTCTCGGTTTCATCCCGATGGCATTCAACTCCGGCCCAGGATCGGAAGTTCAACGACCATTGGCAACTGTTGTAATTGGAGGACTGATCACATCAACCTTCCTGACTTTGCTGGTTTTGCCCATTATTTATTATTGGGTGGAAGAAAAACGTGAAAAACGATTGACGCTGAGCGAAGTAAAAATTGAGGAAGAATAGCTTTCAACTGCGCTGAAATTCAAAAGCCTGATTCGCGATCGAATAATGATTAGAATCAGGCTTTTGTGTGTATAATTTCATGGAATAAACTAATCTTTTCCGCTACTGCTTTCTTTTCCAAAGTTAAAGATTGGCGACGGTATTCTCGATTGCTCCATAATCCGTAGCATTTTGTCCACAACCTGAGGGTTTTGTGAAGCAACATTTTTTTCTTCGCCCAAATCTGATTTCAGGTTATACAATTCGGTGGTAATCTTTTCAGGAATCGAAACATGGTAACGAACCAGCTTCCAGTCGCCCATGCGAACCGCCTGACGACCGTCATTTTCGTGGAATTCCCAATACATGCTCGAATGTTGCTTTTGTCCGGATTTACCCAGAAGTGTTGGTAAAAATGAAATTCCATCGATATTTTCAGGAGTTTTTGTACCAACAATTTCAGCAAAGGTTGGCATGATGTCCCAAAATGCTGAAATGAGGTCGGATTTGGTTCCGGCAGCAACTTTTCCGGGCCACGAAACGATCATTGGTTCGCGCATTCCGCCTTCGTATAAGTCGCGTTTGTAGCCTTTCAGCGGACCGTTGCTGTCGAAATAATCCGGATCGGCACCACCTTCTAGGTGTGGTCCGTTATCTGAAGTGAAAATGATGATTGTATTTTTATCCAAATCCAGTTTTTTCAGCTTGGCAACCAGTTCGCCCACCTGTTTGTCAAGTAAAGTTACCATTGCGGCGAAAGCAGCATGCACCTCTGACTGGCTTCCGTACGGTCCTTTCCGGAAATTGGGCGATCCGGGTTCAGCACCTTTGTAGGCTTTCTCCGGAAGCAATTTTCCGCGGAATTCTTTCATGTCTTCTTCAGGTGCAACCAGTTCGGCATGAGGAATCGTGGTTGGGTAAAACAGAAAAAACGGCTTATCCTTGTTTTTTTCGATGAATTGAAGCGCTTTCTGATGAATGAGCGTTGGCGCGTATTCGGTTGACTGCGATCCTGAATTTCCGGCCAAAATGACTTTGGTTTGATTATCCCACAGGTGATCGGGGTAATAGTTGTGCGCTAAACTTTGACAGTTGTATCCATAAAACTGGTCGAATCCCTGATTATTTGGATCACCCTCTGTGCCAGGAGAGCCAAGTCCCCATTTCCCGAATGCTCCGGTAATATATCCGGCGCTTTTGAGCATTTCAGCAATGGTAAAGGATTGGGCAGGCAATGGATATTGGCCTTCGTCTTGCCACGATTTATTGCCTCGGATAGGCGTGTGTCCGGTGGTTAATCCGGTCATCAACGACGAGCGTGATGGCGCACAAACCGGACATCCGGAATAATGTTGTGTAAACAGCATTCCCTGACTGGCGAGCTTGTCGATATTGGGAGTTTGGAAATGCTTTTGGCCGTAGCAACTTAGGTCGCCATAGCCTAAATCATCGGCAAGAATGTAAACGATATTTGGTTTTTGCTGTGCCGAAAGGCTGAAGACATTAAAAAGGGCAAGTCCTGTAAAAGCAATAACGCGCGAATCCATAAGTCTGTAGTTTAGGTGTATCAAATTTACAAATGAAATCGGATTGACGAAGAGGTGTTTCGAATTAACTTCGTTCAACTTATTCGACCAGGATGGTCTATTGGCTTGAATAATCGGAAAACATGAAGTATATTAGTGGTGCTTATAGCTCAAATTGTAAAACAGATGGAAAGTAATCTGCAAAATTCAGGAAAAGACGAAGTTCGCGAACATTTGATCAATGCAGCGCGGCAGGTTTTTGTACGCTACGGATATAAAAAAACTGCACTCGACGATATTGCCCGTGAAGCCCGAAAGGGGAAAAGCACGATTTACTATTATTTTAAAAGTAAAGATGACATTTTTAAGGCAGTGATTGATGCTGAGGCTGAAATCAGGACAAAAATGATTAATGACCAGATTTCGGTGATTGACGACCCGACGCAGAAGCTGAAAACCTATATTTATGTGCGCCTGCTTTCGCTGAAAAATGTTGGAAACTATTACGAAGCGATTAAAAATGATTTGCTCGATAACCTCTATTTTGTGAATAGCTTAAGAACCAACCATTTTGATGACGAGGTTAATGTGGTGAAGAGCTTGTTGCTCGAAGGTATCGACCAGAAGATTTACACGATTCAGAATCCGGAACTTACCGCACGAACTATTGTTACGCTGCTTCAGGGTTTCGAAGTTCCGCTGATCCAGAAAAACCTGTCGGACGAGGAGTTACAGAAGTCGGTTGACGAAATGCTGAACATCCTTTTTCATGGTATTGTCACAAAAAAATAAGCGAATCGTTTCTGATCCGCTTATTTTTTTAAGTCTTCTGAGTTTTTCTATGACTCGTGAGGTATTTAATGATAAAAGCTATCGACACAGCAAATAAAAATCCTTCAACGAAGCTTAGTCCCTGATTATCCGGGAAAAAACGTTCAATAATAAAAGCCAGCGCCAATGCAGCCAATCCGATGGCTAATGAGAGCTTCGGATTTGTAATTAGTTTCATTTTTTGGCTTTAAACAATTCTTTTTCGTCAACTTTTTTTACCGACGTGCTGTCGTTGAGCAGTTTATTAATGGCATTAAACGGAGCTACAACAATCTCGTCACCGGCTTTCAATCCATCCAGAATCTCAATATTTTCGCTATCCTGAATACCGGTTTTTACGGGTTGTTTCTTTACTTTCCCGTTTTTATACACGAATACAACTTCCACTTTTTCATCTTCCGGAGTCTTTTTGTCTTGGGTTGTAACAGCTCCGTTTTCGGCTTCCGGCGTTTCAATGGCGTCTTTCTTTTCCTCTGGTTTTGCATCGGTTTTCAGCGAACGGGTAGTCACCGCCTGAATTGGAACCGAAATCACATTTTTGCGGGTTTCAGTCTGAATATCAACCGTGGCCGACATTCCCGGACGGAAAGGATATTGTTTTCCGTGTATGGAATCAACCAAATCTTTGTACGACGATTCAAGTAAAAGAATCTTGACATTGAAATTCGTTACCTGATCGGACGTAGCGCCTGTGGTTGTGGCCGAGTTGGCAATTTCGGTAACAATCCCTTTAAACTTACGTCCCAGGTAAGCATCCACTTCAACAAGTGCCGTGTCGTTCAGGTTAACCCGAACAATATCGTTTTCGTTCACATCTACTTTTACTTCCATCAGGTGCAGATTGGCAATCACCAGCATTTCGGTACCGGCGTACATGTTGGTTCCAACAACGCGTTCGCCTTTTTCAACATTCAGGCGCGAAACGGTTCCGTCCATCGGGGCGTAAATCTTGGTTTTTACCAGCTGTTCCTGTGCTTCGGCAACCGATGCTTCGGCTGATTTTACTGCGAATTGCGAAGCTTTTACCTCTGATTGAGCAACTTTATACGATGCTTGTGCCGATTCAAAATCGGAAAGCGCAATAGCTTTTTGTGCGAACAGCGTATTCGAGCGTTTGAAAGCCATTTCGCTTTCAATTTGCCGGGCTTCGGCCTGTGCCAGACGTGCCTGCGATGAACTTAAACTGGCTTGTGCCCGGTTGTACGATTGAATGTAAATATCTGGTTTAATGGTCAGTAATAACTGTCCTTTTTTTACCTCATCGCCTTCTTTAATATTCATTTCAATAATCTCTCCTGAAACATCAGGACTGATTTTGATCTCAGTTTCAGGCTGAACTTTCCCGTTGGCGGTAATTAATTCGGTAATTGTTTTACTTTCAACGATTTTAGTCGATACGCTAATCTGAAAGTCTTTGCCAAACCAACCTGCCTTTTTCCCGGCAATAAGTACGATGATGAGAATTACCACTAAGGCAATAGCGTAGGGAAACAGCTTATTCGATTTTTTCTTCATTTTCGTGTAATTTGGAATATTTGTATAGGTTCGGTATTTAAAATTACAACATTTCTGAGTCCAAAAAATCATTCAACCGATTAATTTCCTGCACACAGTGCCAATATGTGGTTTTGCCGGCATTCCAGATCTTCAATTTCAAAATAAAGGACTAGAATATCTTAAATTTATCTGTTTTTCGTACAGTAACTTAATTGGTCCAAAACATTAACCCAAATCAAATGTTATCTTTTCCTGTGGATATAAAATCTACGGATTTGCTCTGCTTTTTTATAACGAATACTTAATGAAATTAATGAATCATCAACTTTTTAGTGTGGAAACACCTGTACTTGAACAAGATCCCCGGAACCTACCTTTCAGTGTATTTCTGAATAATTTAAAGGAAAAAATGAGGCACGTTTTTCATGTTCGTGCAGATATTAACCAGATGGCACTTAAACGTGGCATGCCTCCGTTTGTGATGCGCGAAATAATGAGTATGAATCCGCTGTCGGTTGGCATTCCTGCAGAATTCGGCGGAAGAGGCTGTCATATGGAAGAAAATATTGCCTTACTCGAAGCTGCTTCGTACGAATCGCTGGCACTTTCGCTTACGTTTGGCATTAATTCGGCGCTTTTCCTTCAGCCTGTTGGAAAGTATGCACAATACGAGGCAAAAGCCGCTGTATTTGAGCGTTTCCTGAATCAGCAGAACATGGGCGGATTGATGATTACCGAGCCTTCGTTCGGAAGTGATGCGCTGAATATGCGGACATCTTACACAGAGAAGGACGGGAAATATCATATTAATGGAACCAAGCATTGGGCCGGATTAACCGGCTGGGCCGAGTTCTGGCTTTTGACTGCCCGCGAACGCAGCGAATCGGGTGATTTGAAACGCGATATCGATTTTTTTATCTGCGATGTGAATAGCCCGGGGCAGCAAATCGTGGTTGAAGAATTTTACGAAAACCTTGGTTTATACCAGATACCCTACGGAAGAAACCGGCTCGATGTTGAGATTCCGGTTGTCCAAAAACTCATTCCTGAAACTACCGGCGTGAAAATGATGCTTGATCTTTTACACCGAAGCCGCATGCAATTTCCGGGAATGGCGATGGGATTTATTCACCGGCTGCTCGACGAATCGATAGCTCACATCAATCACAGGCAAATTGGCGGAAAAACGCTGTTTACTTACGACCAGGTACAGCAACGGCTTGCCAAATTGCAGGCTTCGTACACCATTTGTTCGGCGATGTGTGCAAACAGCAGCGAGAAAGCCGGTGTTGAAAACGATCTTTCGCCTCACGGGCTTGAAGCAAACTCTGTAAAAAGCGTAGTTACCGATTTGATGCAGGAAGCTGCCCAGTCGGCCACTCAGTTGGTTGGTGCACAGGCCTATAAATTAAATCATATTGCCGGACGTGGAATTACCGATAGCCGGCCGTTCCAGATTTTCGAGGGATCAAACGACATTTTGTACGCCCAGATTACTGATAGTTTGGTTAAACTGATGAAAAAAGGGCGGGAAAATAATTTATTTAAATTCCTGAAAAGTTTTGACCTTACTTCAAAATCCGCATCTTTCATGAAAGATATCCTTGACTTTGAATTGAATACAGCTTTGTCGCAGCGCAAAATGGTTGAGCTTGGTCAGGTTGTTGGCCGTATAGTTTCGTTCGAGATGGTTATTAACCTTGGAGAAAAGGGTTTCCGCAGCGATTTGATTGATAACGGCTTAACGATGTTGAAACAAGATATCGTTTCGTTGATGAGCTCATTTAAAGTTCATAACGAAACCCAACTCGTTCAGGATTACCAGGACAATAGTTCGTGGCTGAAATTCGTTTAATGATTGAAGATTTATCTGGCCTGAATGTGAGTTTTGAGGTACGGTTTTTTGGAATAGAATAAGAAACTGCAAAAAACAAGCAGTTTTTTGTACTTTTGCAGCATATTCGTGTATCGATTCGTGAGTTTCAGTTGATCAGTAAAAGTTCAATCAAAAAAGTTTAAATGAGTTATTCCTCCTATGTCATTTATTCTCCCGGAATGGGAGAGTTTTATTATGGCTATTTCGAAGATATTGAAAAGGTGCTTGAAATGCACAATTCAGGACAAATTGCTTTGACGCGGGGAAAGGGTCCGTGGGTGCTTATGTTTTCGGAAAGCTATGATACCAGACTAAGGGCCATCAGGCAGGCTGGTTTTTACCGGTCGGTGAAGGGCCAAAGGTTTTTAAAGAAAATGTTGAATTTTTAGAGCTGAATATTATTCAGAAGCAGGGTAGGGCAAGGGAATTGATTGATTTTAAGCTTGATCGTTAACAAAGCTTTGTTAATAAATAATTCGTTGATCCACATTGTTTTGATAAATCTGTGTTTCATCTTTAGTAAGTTTGTATTCAACTTTAATCCAATAATACCATGAAAAGAATCATCTTAGTTGCATTTACATTGGCTCTGCTAACCAGCGGATGTAAAGTGTTCAAATCATCGAAAACCAGCCGGAATACGGCTACACAAACAGAGGCTACCGCAGAACCTAAAGTTTTTTCGGTACCTGCTCCTAAAAATACAGTTCGCGAAAATCCGGTTTCGGACACGATGTACGAAACAGCCGATAAACCTGCCACCGGAACTTCAACCGGAAAACCGGTTTCAATGCGCAGCGAAAGTTTTACCATGACTAACGAAGATCAGGCTGCCTACGGAAGTAAAAGTTTTTTCGTAATTGTTGGAAGTTTCAGTAGCAACGAAAATGCAGGAAAATTTAAACAGGAATTAATTCCACAAGGTTTTAAACCAATTATTTTGCACAGCGAAACTGGTTATTACCGTGTTTGTGTTGATTCGTTTAACGACGAAACTACAGCCCGCACCCGCGTTCAAAGTATCCGGACCAAATATCCGAAATATGCTGACGCCTGGTTGCTGATCAGGAAATAAGATATAGGATTCATATATACGAAGAAAGGGAAGCGAACCACTTAGGTTTTCTTCCCTTTCTTATTTGGTACAACTTAATTGTTGTCGTTAAATCATTTGGGTAAACTATTTTTCAAGTTCTTTATAAACCAAAGCACTTGCTCCAACAATGGCCGCATCGCCTGGTTTTAGCTGTGAAGGCAGAATCTGGATCTTATCTTTGAACGATGTTAACAAATGTCTCTCCATACTTTCTTTGGCAGGTTTGAAGATATAATCGCCGGCAGCAGTTGGGCCACCAAACAGGAAGATAGCCTCAGGACTGAGATGATGAGCTGTATCAGCAAAACCCTGTCCAAGCCATTCGCCAGTCATTCTGAAAACTTCATTGGCTATTTTGTCGCCTCTTTCAGCAGCTTCAAAAATCATTTTTGAATCGAGTTCGTTAAATGCTTTATCTGCCAATAGGCTATCGGTTGCGTTGTACTTCACCATCAACTCAAATGCAGTGCGTTTCATTCCGGGAGCCGAGCAGTATGCTTCAAAGTGTCCAAGTGCACCACAGCCACAAAGTCTTCCACCGGGAATTAAAGTTGTGTGACCGCATTCGCCAGCAAAACCATCGCTTCCATACACCAAGTCGCCATTGACAACTATTCCGCTGCCTACGCCGGTTCCAAGGGTGTACATCACGAAGTTCTTCATGCCTTTTGCTCCGCCGTAAATCATTTCACCAATTGCAGCAGCATTGGCATCGTTGGTTAACGAGATGGCTTTTAGTTCAGGAAATTTGAGTTTAAGAAGTTTTACTAATGGAACGATGCCCTTAAATGCCAGGTTTGCGGCATATTCAATTGTTCCGGCATAATAGTTTCCGTTGGGAGCTCCTATTCCGATGCCCTGAACCTCGATTTCAGGGTTCACAAGCTTAACTGAATTAATTAATTCGTGAATGGCCTGAGACAGATCATCAACATAACGATCAACATCGCCATCGGTACGGGTTAAAATGTTACCTTTTACGACTACATTTCCCAAATCATCAACAACTCCAATGGCAGTATTGGTTCCGCCAATGTCAACACCTATTGCTACTTTTTTCATGCGTTTATTTTTTTGTTTTTCTCATTTGTCGCATGGAATTCACATGATTGAAAATGATTTCCGGTTCGCGGCTTTTCGAATCATGCTTATTACATTCGAAAGATATTTAAGTTTGTGTATAACGTGTCGTTTTATGTTCTGATGTAACTCTCATGTAACGAGAATTTTGGTTTAGGAAACTACCTCGGAATCCCATTCAGCGAAAATACGTTGTTTATCGAATTTTACTTCCTTTTAAAGCAAAAAATGTGATGTATCCGTAACAAATTATTGGTACTAGCAGCGCTCCGGTTAAACTTACCGAGTCGGTTATTGCCCCCATAACTACCGGAACCACCGAACCGCCAACAATCATAGTGTTTATAATTCCTGAAGCAATGGGCATTTCAGCGGGATCGAGATCTTTAACGCCAAGCGAAAATATATTGGGGAACATGATTGAATTAAAGAATCCAACCGAAAGCAGGCACCACATACCCAATTGCGGTGGCAACAGGAATCCGCACAAAACCAATACCATATTTGTTGCACCGAAAATTCCGAGCGAAACATTGGCAATACCCTTGCCTAAAAGCATCAATAGGAAGTTTACAGCGGCAATTCCAAAGAAAATAATGCCATAAACCGGCTTCGATTCGAAAATGAACTGTCCGTCTTTTACTCCCGCCGAGAAGATAAACCAGCCAACCACAAACGCAAAAGCCATAATGAAAAGCGAATACTTGTATTTTGCACTTTTAGCCATTGTGCCGAGTAAAACCGAGCCAAGGAAGCGGCCAATCATGTTTCCGCCCCAATAAATTGCAGTGAGTTTTACCGCTTCATCTTTTGCCATGTCCAGTAAATTGGTCATGTAGCTGCTTATCTGTGAGGCAGTACCAACTTCGGCGCCAACGTAGCAAAAGATACCAATGGCGCCCAACCAAACCTGCGGTTTTTTCAGGGCCGACATTGATGCAACCCGCTCGTCGCCTTTTATTTCGGGTAACTTAATGAATGTTATTCCAATGGCGATTAAAACCACAATTGACCCAATAATTACAAACGGCATTTTTACAAAATCCGCAGCTTCCTGCGCTGAAGCACCATTTTTAAGAGCGAGCACTGCTGGCGCCAATACCAGGATTCCGGCAAGGTAAGGTGCAATGGTGGTGGCCACTCCGTTTAATGCCTGTGTCAGATTTAACCGGGCAGGAGCGGTTTCCTGAGAACCAAGAGCCACAACGTACGGATTTGCTGCTGTTTGCAGAAAAACAACTCCGGTGGCCATTACAAAAATGGCACCCAGAAAGAGCGGATACGACAGGATGGATACTGCAGGAAAAAAGAGATAACTACCTGTTGCAACTAGGATTAGACCAGAAATGACTCCATTTTTGTAGCCAATTTTTTTGATGATCATACCGCACAGGAAGCTGAAACAGAAGTAGGCGAAGAAAAATACCCCGTTTACAAGTTGCGCAAAAAAGTTTTCCCATCCGGGATACAATGTTTTCAGATCAAATGCCAGTTGCACCTGATCTTTCATTGCAATGTTGAAGTTGGTAATGAACCCGAAGATGAAGAAAATGGATGCCATAAAGGACATACCAATCCTTAGGTTACTACTCGGTTGGTTCGTCATAAGTAACTGGTTTAATAGATTTAGTTAAATATTTTAATTAGGTGATTCAAAAATAGGAATTTAATCGATTGGAAGCGGGGCTGGTGGGTAACCGGAGGGGTAGGATGGAGAAATGTGCTTGGCGTAAATGGATATAAGTGATTATTAAACAGCCAGATGCAAAATTAAACACATAAAAAAACGGAACATTTGTCCATAAGATTGACAAAATGTTCCGCTATAAAATTTGAATAACCAGACGATTATTTTCGCGTAACTTTTACTTTCTTCGTCGGATCGAGTGTAGCGTTGCGGTTGTCAGCTTCCCTGATTACATGCTCTGCAATTTCAGCAAAAGCTTTACCCAAAATCGAATCTTCGTCAAAGGCAACCGGAGTTCCTGAATCACCTCCTTCGCGGATGCTCTGAACAAGCGGAATTTGGCCAAGAAGCGGTAATTCAAGTCTTTCGGCCAGTTTTACGCCTCCTTCTTTTCCGAAAATGTAATATTTATTCTCAGGCAGTTCTTCCGGCGTGAACCATGCCATGTTTTCGATAAGACCCAAAACCGGAACATCAACACCCTTGCCTTTAAACATGTTAACTCCGCGAATAACGTCGGCCAGAGCCACATCCTGAGGTGTTGTAACAATTATTGCCCCGGTTACCGGAACTGTTTGAACCAATGTGAGGTGAATGTCGCTGGTTCCGGGAGGAAGGTCGAAAAGCAGGTAATCCAACGTCCCCCAGTTTCCATCGGTGATCAATTGTTTGAGGGCATTTGAAGCCATTGGTCCGCGCCAGATCACGGCGTCTTCGGTATTTACAAAGAATCCGATCGACAGGAAGTTGACACCATATTTGCTGATGGGCTGAATGCGCTCTTTTCCGTCAACCCGGACGCCTGACGGGCGAATATCTTCAGCACCAAACATTTTGGGGATTGATGGCCCAAAAATATCAGCGTCAATCAGGCCAACTTTTGCACCGGTTTTTGCCAGCGCAACGGCTAGGTTTACCGAAACGGTCGATTTTCCGACGCCGCCTTTTCCGGAGGCTACAGCAATCAGGTTTTTGACCCCAGGCAAAATCTGGCGTTCCATCTGGTGAACGGCTTTGGCCGTAATGTTGCCTTTTATTTCAACATCGGCGCCAACATAGGTTGATATGGCTTCCTCGCAGGCTGCAATCACAGCCGGGATGTTCGGATCGTCAGATCGCTGGAAAACCAGCGAAAAGGTTACTTTTTTACCGGCAACACGGATTTCCTGTGCCATATCGAGCGAAACAACATCTTCGTTGCTTCCCGGGAATTTCACATTCCGCAAAGCATCGGTAATATTTTTTGGAACAATTAATTTACGTGGTAATTCTGTCATTTCATTTTTGTTTTAATGTCATTTTTAAAGATAAAGTTACTGAGCACCTGGGCAAGTGTTCAGGCACAGCATAAAAACAATCTATTTCAGGTCAAGTTCAATCATTGGGTCCCAGAAATGCTTTTCGAAATCGACGATCTGGTCATCAACCACTTTAATTCCTTCGGCTTCGAGCAATTCCTGCATGGCCGACTGTGTGCCAAAATGATGCCTGGCTGTTAGCAGACCGTTTCGGTTTACCACCCGGTGCGCCGGAACATATTTTTCCTGAACGTGTGAGTTATTCAGCGCCCAACCTACCATGCGCGACGATTGTTTGGTGCCCAGGTAAGCCGCAATGGCTCCGTAGCTGGTTACCCTTCCTGCGGGAATCAGCCGGGTTACCTCATAAACCATATCGTAAAAATCGCTCATAAAATGAAGGATTGAAGGACTGATGGATGAATTACCGAACTGTCAATTTTTTACTCACGTGCACTGCGGCCGAAGCTTCGGTACGGATCTTTCTCAATTTCAACGTCGGGCTCGCGCAAAGGTTCCTGGTGACTTAATTTAAACGCAATGTATTTGATGGTCAGGCCACGGTCGAGCCATTGTTTTTCGTAGAATGTCTGGATCGAAAGTACTTCATCCAGAATTTCGGAATGGTACAAATCGTCGGTTTGACGAATGACTTCGAACTGATTTTCGGCGACCATGGCCTCGGTGTACCGGTACATAAAGTTGCTGTCCGATTTCAGGTGGATAATTCCATTTGGAATCATGATCTGCCGGTAATTCGATATGAAATTGGTTGCAGTCAGTCGTTTTCGGGCCTTTTTCATCTGCGGATCAGGAAAGGTGAGCCATATTTCGGCTACTTCGCCTTCGCCAAAAAACATGCGGATGTTTTCGATGTTGGTACGCAGAAATCCAACATTCGTCAATCCTTCGGTTTTGGCCTGTGTTGCGCCTTTCCACATGCGCGAGCCTTTTATGTCAACCCCAATAAAGTTGAATTCAGGGTAATGTTTGGCCAGTTTTACGGTGTATTCGCCTTTTCCGCAACCCAACTCCAGTATAACCGGATTGTTATTTCCGAAGAATGCCTTGCTCCATTTTCCCTTGTACTTAAATTCTTCGGCCTGTAACTGGCTGAATGTCATTTGAACGACATGCTCATAGGTGGCCATGTCGGCAAATTTCGATAATTTATTCTTCCCCACTTTCTCTTGATTTTATCTATAGCGAATTTTCTTTTTTCGTCATGCTGAACTTGTTTCAGCATCTCTTAATTAATGAGGCCCTGAAACCCCACCTGACCAGTCGGGCAGGAAGTTCAGGGTGACAAATCATTTCATTAATACGTTTTCTCAACCCGGAAGCCAACGTCGCGGATTCCCGGCAACACATTATCGCGCATTCCGTGTTTGATCATGAATTTGTAATCGCCCGGATGCGGAAAGTAAACGCTGCTTTTGAACGGAATCTGGTTGTCGTGCAGGCCGCCAATTCCGCTGCCACGCCATTTCCCCGAAGGATCGGCGAGGGTAAATTCAACCGTGTCGGTGCGTAAAGTTCCGTCGGGAGCGCCAACACTCAGGAACAAGTATATGTTGCTGTACGGGTAGTTTCCCTTATTTCGGATATTTACATACAGGTTGTTGTTCTTCACGGTGTCCGTCAGGTGAACCTTGAAAACCACAACCGAATCCTTGTTCCACCCTTTCTCGTCAATTTTGTGATAAGCTTCAAAAACCTTCTTCCGATCGCACGCAGTCAGGCCTGTAATAAGCAAAAAGGTAAGAAAAGCTATAAAAAAATGTCTCATGATTTTTGTTTGAATTTTCTGCGGCGATTGCCCCGTTTTTTCCCATCTGTGTGCTTGGGGGCATCAAACCGTGTTAATGAATCGTTGTTTGAACCTGCTTCGAAACCCAGTGCCTCAGCTTTTGGTTTGGTTTCAGTTTCATATAGCAGGCGGTCAACAGGTTTTCCTTTCTGGTTCGAGCGGATGATTTCCTTTACCCGATCAACCGGAACCGGAATCAGCGTTCCTGTTTTGTCATCGACTTTCGAATACCAGAAAATCTTACCGAAAATATCGGCCTTCAGGTATTGGTATGTTCCGCTGGTGGTTTCCAGTGAAACGTTTGCAGGCGGAAAATCTTTTTGTGCGTCGAGATACGTATCTACCTCATAATTGAGGCAACATTTGAGTTTTCCGCATTGTCCGGCCAGTTTCTGCGGGTTAAGCGAAATATCCTGGTAACGGGCCGAAATGGTATTTACCGAAACAAAATTGCTCATCCACGAGGCACAACACAGCTCACGTCCGCAGGGGCCAATTCCGCCAATGCGTCCTGCTTCCTGCCGGGCGCCTATTTGCTTCATCTCAATGCGTACTTTAAACGTGTCGGCCAGCACTTTAATCAGTTGACGAAAATCCACCCTGTCGTCGGCAATGTAATAGAAGATGGCTTTGGTTTTATCGCCCTGATATTCAACATCTCCAATTTTCATGTTGAGCTTCAGCTCGCTTGAAATCTGGCGCGAACGGATCATGGTCTGGTGTTCGCAGGCAATGGCTTCCTTCCATTTATCGATGTCGGCAGGTTTGGCTTTGCGGTATATTTTCCTGACGTCGCCATTAATCAGCGTAACTTTGTGCTTTTTCATCTGCTCAAGCACCAAATCGCCGGTAATGGTTACAATTCCGATGTCGTGGCCGGGACTGGCCTCCACCGCAACAATGTCGCCGGGGTTCAGCTTCAGGTTATTGGCATTTCTGAAAAAATCCTTCCGCGTATTTTTAAATCTGACCTCAACCAAATCAGTCGGATTGGCGATGTTAATCACATCATCCAGCCAATCGTAAACATGGAGTTTCGAACAGGTGCCACCATGCTTGTTGCAGTATCCGCGATCGACCAAGTTGAGTTCATCCATAACAAGTCAAAAGTTTAAAGTACAAAGCTTTAAGCAATCCTTTTTCCTTCGAAACAAATCATTCCTGTTGCTATATCTCTACAAAAATAATTATTATACCCGATAAAAAAAGCGGAACCCTGTGACAGTCAACTTTCTTATTTGGTTTACTTAAACTGATTTTGCCTTAAACTCCAATATGCTATCGATCGCTATTTCCGGATCAGTTTGGTAATCTTGAAAGCTACGTCGGTAAAAACGATTTTTGGATTGCCATTCATGCCGATGTGTGCAAAAGCGGTTTCGAAAACCTCGGTCAGTTCAATGATGTTTCGCTCGTTGATGAAGGGCGAGAAACGTTTCGAGAATTCTTCTTCCTGCGAATTCATAAAAGTCAGATCCCTGTTTTTGAGGTTGTAAACGAAGTTCTCGCGTAGGATATTCAGAAAATAGTTCAGCAAACTCTTTTGTTTTTCGCGACCAATGCCGGCAACCTGATCGACCCATTTGAACAAATCGGTGAATTTGCGGCCGTACGAGTAGCGCATCAGTTCCTTAAAACGCTCGAGGTTGAACAGGGTTTGGTCGTCGGGTTCGAGCAATTCGAGTGCCTTGTTGTAGTTTCCTTTGGCCAGATGAACCAGATTACGCAATTCAATTCCTTCGGCTTCGGGCAGTGCACTAATGGCTTTCTCAATCGACTCCGGATCGATGGGCGGAACCGTAATCAACTGGCACCTCGACCGGATGGTGCTAATGATGTCCTCCTCGTTTTCGGTGATCAGGATGAAAAGCGTTTTCACCGGCGGCTCCTCAATCATTTTCAGTAGCTTGTTGGCACAGGCCACATGCATCTTTTCGGGAAGCCAGATAATCATCACTTTGTATTCCGATTCGTACGATTTCAGGTTCAGCTTTCGGATAATTTCTTCGCTCTGATGCGAATAAATCAGTCCCTGGGCATTTTCAACGCCAATCTGCTCGAACCACTGATCGATGGTGAAATATGGGTTTTTCCCGATCATCATTCGCCATTCTTCCAGAAAATTATCTGAAACCGGTTCTTTAAACTTAGGCGTTTTTATTACCGGAAAAACAAAATGTAAGTCGGGATGAATCAGTTTGCGGTATTTTTTGCACGATGGGCACTCGCCGCACGAGTCGTTCGACTGCCTGTTGGTACAGGCAACGTATTGCGCATATGCAATGGCAAGCGCCAGTTTACCGCCTCCGGGAGGGCCGGCAAACAATTGGGCATGGCTTACACGTTCTTCGTTAACCGACTGAATCAGCCGCTGTTTGGTTGCACTTTGTCCGATAACTTCTTTAAAAAACATACTGGGTCGATTGTGAAGTGTCAAAAATAGCAATTCTGTATAGAAAACCCCTTTTGATGGAAATTTAGATTTCAACAGTACGGTGTTCTCTTAAGTACGCTTCGCTACTCTGGGAGTGACTTCGGTCTTCTGTCTCCGGTCTTCCGACTCGGTGTTCAAAATACTTTACCCAAACATTAATTTCAGGAGCATAGAAATCGCTAAAATTAAACGCACGGATATATTTTTTATATTTGAGGTGGATTTTTTGTAACACTTAAAAAAACAAATATGCAAACTATTGAAACCTATGACTTCGCTGGCAAAAAGGCACTTATTCGTGTTGACTTCAACGTGCCGCTTGATGAAAATTTTGTGATCACCGACGATACCCGTATCCGTGCGGCTATTCCAACCATTAAAAAAGTGATTGAAAAAGGAGGTTCTCCGATTATCATGTCGCACTTCGGACGTCCGAAAGATGGTCCAAACCCAAAATATTCAATGTGTCACCTTGTTAGTCACTTCAGCAAACTGCTGGGACAAGACGTAAATTTGGCTCCTGATTGTATTGGTTCTGAAGTTCAGGCTATGGCCAAGGCATTAAAACCAGGTGAAGTTTTGTTACTCGAAAACCTGCGCTTCCACAAAGAAGAAGAAAAAGGTGACGAAGGTTTTGCTAAAGAACTGGCAGCCAACGGTGACTGCTGGATTAACGACGCATTTGGAACAGCTCACCGTGCTCACGCTTCAACTGCGGTAATGGCTAAATTCTTCCCGAACGACAAAATGTTCGGTTACCTCATCGAAAGCGAAGTTGCCAGTCTGGACAAAGTTTTGAAAAACCCACAACGTCCGTTAACCGCAATCATGGGCGGTGCAAAAGTTTCATCAAAAATTACCATCATCGAAAACCTGCTCGACAAAGTTGACAACCTGATTTTGGGTGGCGGTATGACTTACACATTTGTTAAAGCTCATGGCGGCGAAGTTGGCAACTCTATTTGCGAACCCGATTTCCTCGAAACAGCTTTGGCTATCGAGAAAAAAGCTGCTGAAAAAGGCGTAAAAATTTATATGGCTTCTGATGTTGTTGCTGCCGACGCTTTCGCTGCCGATGCAAACACTCAGATTACAGAAGCCAATGCTATTCCTGAAGGATGGCAAGGTTTGGACGCTGGTCCAAAGAGCATTGAAATGTTTAAAGAAGTAATTGAAAACTCAGGAACTATCCTTTGGAACGGCCCGGTTGGCGTATTCGAAATGGAAAAATTCGCTGTTGGCTCAATCGCTGTTGGCGAAGCTATTGTTAAAGCTACTGCAAAAGGCGCTTTCTCGCTGGTTGGTGGCGGCGACTCGGTTTCGTGTGTTAACCAGTTCGGTTTTGCCGATGGTGTTTCGTACATCTCAACTGCCGGTGGTGCATTGCTCGAATACCTCGAAGGACAAGTTCTTCCGGGAGTTGCAGCAGTTCGCGGCGAATAATGCTTCGACAAGCTCAGCAACCATCTAAAGAGGTGGAATAAAATATTGAAAGCCCGAAGCAAGCGCTTCGGGCTTTTTTATCCTATTTACATCGGCAAAATACCTAATTAATGTTTTGGAATATATGAGTTGAATGAATCCATTTCATTTTGGAGAATGTCATAATGAAGCAATTCGGCTCGTAATGAAATTCAAGAAAATTATCGGAAGGATCAACGATAATGTCTCTTTTAAAATGGAATAAGTCGAGATTAAAAGTTTCCCGGAAGTAACGATTAAGGTCTGAATCGTTCATGTTCTCGGCATTGTAAAAGATTGTTCCAAGGAAAAACTGTTTTTCCAGAAAGTGCAGCTCGACCTTTAGTTTGTTAATTCCTGATTTGAGTCCATAGGTATAAACCGTATGAGACATTTGGGACAAATGATTCCGATAGATAAAAAAAGGTTCGCCCAAAATTTTTCTGACATTACCTTCAGTTTCCCCAAAACTGATTTTTTCCAAAAAACAAATGTTGTTTTTAACAGGTTGTCTCAATTTGTGAAGGTATCCTTCGTCACACAAAATCCGGATGAATCTCAGGTCTCCGTTGTATTCGCGCGAATTAATTCGCGGAGGTATATGCCTCCTTGTACATGGTAGTGCTCTATTTGAACTTATCATTCTGTTTTATTTGAGTTGATAAAATAAATACTGAACACGACCCTTTTTCACGATGATCAGTCAGAGTAAACTGACTGTTTTAAGAACTTTTCGCAGGTATAAATATACTTTTTTTGTATTAAGAAACGATAGATAGTTGATAAATTTGGGCTTACCTATATGATGGATTAGCCAAATTTTCCAACAGAATAGGACTTGAGAGCCAGAAATGCTAATTTTGATTTTATTCAAAACGATAATGCCATGAAGAAATCGCAACTAGCTATCGAAAACTTTAAAACCCTGAATTGTGCCCAATCTGTACTTTTGAGTTATGCTGAAGATTTGAAAATCGATCGTACCACCGCACTGCGGATGGCGCTTGGTTTTGGTGGCGGAATGTGCATGGGCGAAACCTGCGGTGCCGCTACCGGAGCTTACATGGTTTTAGGCCTGAAGGCAAATTTTGAAGAGAAAACCATTGCTGAAATAAAGACCGATACCAAAGTTGCCGTCCGTCGGTTTAACGAGTCGTTTATCGCCCAACACGGCTCGCTGCAATGCAAAAAATTGTTGGGAGTTGACATTTCTACTCCTGAAGGATCGGCCGAAGCCAATGAAAATGGGCTGTTCGATACGGTTTGCGTAAATCTGGTTGTTTCGGCTGTAGAGGTTCTGGAGAAAGAATTCTGAACTCCAGCAAACTAAAAACGTATCATAGTCAAACCATTAAATCAGTTGACTATGAAACCCAATATTGGATCGGTTGATCGGACTCTTCGTTTGGTGGCCGGAATTGGATTAGCTATTGGAGGTGTAATTTTTGAAAGCTACTGGGGATTAATTGGAGTTGCGTTGCTGGCTACGGCAGTTTTCAGGTATTGCCCGATTTATGCACCTTTTAAGATCAGCACATACAAAAAGGAGTCGGAAGATTCGGTTTAGCGAATAGCAAAACAGGCCAACATCGTTGATGTCGGCCTGTTTTGTTTAATAAAACCCTAAAATTCGCTATGGCTTGCGGTAATTTATACCGTATCGGTATAAGCGTACATATTCAGTATCCATTCGTTTCGAGAAATCGGCAAAGTTTTTCTTTTCTTTTGGTGTCCAAACCACTTCGGCCAAAGCACAAATTCTTGGGAAAACCATGTATTCGGCCTGTTTGGTCGATGGAATATATTCTGTCCATACATTGGCCTGAGCTCCCATTACGTATTTCTGTTCGTCGGCCGACAATTCTTCAGGAATTGGTTCATACGAATAAACCTGTTCCAAAGGCAGGTATCCGCCAATGGCCAGAGGTTCTTTTTCTGTTTCTTTCGATTGGTAGTGGTCAAAATACAGGTGCGAACCCGGAGTCATCACTACATTGTGTTTTTGTTTGGCAGCTTCAATGCCTCCTTTTATTCCTCTCCACGACATTACAGAAGCGCCCGGAGCCAATCCGCCTTCCAGAATTTCGTCCCAGCCAATAATCTGGCGGCCTTTGCTGTTGAGGTATTTTTCGATGCGTGTGATAAAATAGCTTTGCAATTCGTGTTCATCTTTCAACCCATTGTCTTTAATGCGTTTCTGGCAATCCGGACATTCTTTCCAACGGTCTTTCGGGCACTCGTCACCTCCGATGTGAATGAATTTTGAAGGGAATAGCTCGCAAACTTCGTCGAGCACATTTTGCAGGAATTTGAAGGTTTCTTCTTTACCGGCGCAAAGAACATCTTTGTGTACTCCCCAGGTTGTCATTACGTTATATGGCCCCCCGGTGCAGCCCAATTCAGGATAAGCAGCCAGAACAGAAACACTGTGTCCGGGCATTTCAATCTCCGGAACAACGGTGATGAAACGATCGGCAGCATATTGTACTATTTCTTTCACCTGTTTCTGAGTATAAAAACCGCCATAACCAACACCGTCGTATGTTTTTGAACGACCGGCATGACCAACCACAGTTTCGTCTCTCCAGCTTGAGATTTCGGTCAGTTTTGGGTACTGATTAATTTCCAGACGCCAGCCCTGATCTTCTGTCAAATGCCAGTGAAAGGTATTCAGCTTATACATGGCCATGTTGTCGATGTATTTTTTGATGAAGCTGACGGGGAAGTAATGGCGTCCAACATCAAGGTGTAAACCTCTCCAAACAAAACGTGGCTGATCGTTAATTTCGGCGCACGGAATTGTCAGAGGACCATTCTGCGAAACCGGAATCATTTGTTTAAGAGATTGAACGCCGTAGAAAATTCCGGCTGGAGTTTTGGCGGTAATCACAATTTCTTTTGGGTCAACTTTTAAAAGATAAGCTTCATCGCTGCCTGGCAGTGACTTATTCAGCCTGAAACTAAGCGTCGGTTTCGATTTTTCGTTCAGCGGAAGTGTAATTCCGTAGAATTTATTCAGGTGGTCGTTTAGCTGAACGGCAATGCTTTTCAGTTCGGGCTTGGTGGCATCGAACGAAATGGTGGTTGCCTGGCTCAACGTAAAAGATCCTTCCCCCTGGCTAATCTGGGAGGGCTGAGGTATGATCGCAAGTGGCTGGGCAAACAAGCCTGCCGAAGCAAACAGAAAAAGAATTAAAATTAATTTTCTCATGTGAATTTCCGTTTTGTTGGTTTTAATTTCGACAAATGTATTTAAAAGAAATAAAAAGCAACTAAGTACTTTTTAGAATTTTTTAAAAAGTATGTTGCAAAAAATCAGAGAAGCTGATCCATGATCAATAAAAAAGGGATGAACAACCAGTCCATCCCTTTTTTATTGATAAATAGTAAATTTTATTTTGGAAGCGGCAGATCCTTTAGTTTCAGCATACTTGCCTCAATTTCGTGTTCAGGATATTCGTAGTCGGAAAGTTGCCCGCTCATGTATTTGTCGTAGCCGATCAAATCCATCCAGCCGTGTCCGCTAAGGTTGAAAAGAATCACTTTCTCCTTGCCTTCTTCTTTGGCTTTCAGCGCTTCGCGAATGGTAGCGGCAATTGCATGAGTTGATTCAGGTGCCGGAATAATGCCTTCGGTTTTCGAGAATAGCAAGCCAGCCTCGAAACATTCGCTTTGGTGAATAGCCTGTGCTTCCATCAGCCCGTCGCGCAACGAGGCACTTACCAGCGGCGACATTCCGTGGTAACGCAAGCCTCCGGCATGAATTGGCTCTGGAATGAAATCGTGACCCAGACTGTACATTGGTAAAAGCGGGGTCATTTTGGCTACATCGCCGTGGTCGTAAACAAACGAACCTTTGGTCAGTGTAGGGCACGAGAATGGTTCGGCACCAATAATCTGGATGTTCGCTCCATTCACTTTTTCGTACATAAATGGGAAGGAGATTCCGGCGAAATTACTACCGCCGCCGCAGCACCCGATAACAACATCCGGATTTTTAATTCCGACTTTGGCCAGCTGTTTCTTGGCTTCCAACCCGATGATAGTTTGGTGCAGCATCACGTGGTTTAGCACAGAGCCCAATGCATAACGGGTTTGACCGGTTGGATCGCTAACTGCAGCCTCAACAGCTTCCGAAATGGCAATACCCAAACTTCCGGGTGTATCCGGATATTTGGCCAGAATATCGCGTCCGGCCTGGGTTTCCATGCTAGGGCTCGAAACGCACTGTCCGCCCCAGGTTTGCATCATGATTTTACGGAAAGGTTTCTGATCAAAACTTACCTTAACCATGAACACTTTACACTCGATACCACCCAGCTGGGCGCAGGCATACGAAAGGGCCGATCCCCATTGTCCGGCACCGGTTTCGGTAGTCAGCTTTTTGATTCCGAATTGTTTGTTGTACCATGCCTGTGGAACCGCAGTATTGGGCTTGTGGCTTCCGGCAGGCGAAACACTTTCGTTTTTATAATAAATTTTGGCAGGAGTACCCAAAGCTTCTTCCAATTCGTAGGCACGAATAAGCGGGCTTGGTCTCCACTGCATTAAAATCTGGCGAACTTCTTCCGGAATGTTTATCCACCTTTCCTGAGATACTTCCTGCTCGATGAGGTTCATCGGGAAAACCGGCGCAA
This sequence comes from Prolixibacteraceae bacterium, assembly GCA_963678915.1. GTDB lineage: Bacteria > Bacteroidota > Bacteroidia > Bacteroidales > Prolixibacteraceae > Aquipluma. The sequence goes on along the minus strand of OY787458.1, from coordinate 2,382,731 downwards.
GTGCTTCCGGAGTAACAGGATTTCCGTCGGGTCCCAGCGGTGGGTTCATCGGAGTGAGCAAATCGGGGGCAAGGTTATACCACTGTTTTGGCATTTCCGATTCATCGAGGAAGATTTTCTTTTGTCTGGCCATTTTGTTAGTTTTTTTAATTATTGATTTGTTTAATTTTTAGTTTTTATCTCTTTTTAAATCAAAAAGGGACTTTCCGCATATACGCAGAAAGTCCCTTTTCACGGTTTTATAGCCGCAAATCGATATGTGATTCTCGCGTTTCCATTTTAATGTTACGCCAGTTCCATTCTTTTCCGTATTGTGGTGAATTGTACATACCTCTCATAAAAAAAGCGAGTAAAACTAACGATATTTTTCATGTTTTCAAGAGCGAAATCCGACCATTTGATAGTTTTTACTGATTTTAAATTGCAATCAGTTATCCGGGCAACAGCTTTTCGTTATTAATGCCCAGGTTTTACCGACAAAAATTGTATCAATACGAATCCAAAGCTGATCGATATTGAACTGAAAAACAGACACCGCAGAACAAGTCTTGAATGATTTATTTTGTTTGCCAGGTGTAATTTGTTGCAAATAAATATTTTATCGGCGATTGTTTTTCAATTAATTAGTGTTAAATTTATTGATAATAAAGCGTTGCTTTACGGAGGTTCCCGAAAATCCATACCAGAGTAGGGAGTGTAAATCGAAAAACTTTAAGAGTAGATCAATCTAAAACCACTTCAAATGAGACTAAAATTTATTTGCCTTATTGTTTTAGCAATGTTTTTTAAAATTTCTGACGCTCAAACGTTTGGAATTAAAGGTGGAATGAACATTGCCAGTATGAGTTTTTCATCAAGCGGATTTGATATTTCTCCAAAGTCGATTATTGGGGTTCATATCGGACCAGTCGCGGAATTTAAACTTCAGGAAAGTCTTTCTTTTAATACGGGATTATTGTATTCATTAAAAGGCTATAAAATGAAGGTGGATTACATGGGCGAAACAATGGAAGGCACTTCGAAGATTAATTACCTTGAAATACCAATGAATTTTGCCTACAAATTTGCCACCAGCGAAACGTCAAATTTTCTTGTTCAGGCAGGACCATATTTGGGTTATGCCTTGAGTGGTAAGGATAAAACAGACGGAGAAACAACTGATGTGGAATTTGGTGACGGAGGAATGAGACGGGTAGATTTTGGACTGGGAATTGGCCTTGGGCTGGAATTTGGTTCGCTGGTGCCAACGGTGAGTTACCAGTTTGGGCTTGCAAACCTTTCCGGAATCTCGGAAATGAAGGTAAAAAACAATGCTTTCATGCTTTCTATTGCCTACATGTTTGGAGAGAAGTAGTTCCCTTTGATATCGCAACAAAACAGCAAAGCCATTCAGTTTTCGGATGGCTTTGTTGTTTTATAGGCAAAGATGTGAAATCATATTTTTCGATTAACTCTATTTTCAACTATCTTTGTCACCCTCAATAAAATCAAAAGTGAAATGACTGATTATAAACGTACCCTCATTACCTCGGCTTTGCCGTATGCCAACGGACCGGTTCACATTGGTCACCTTGCAGGTGTGTATGTTCCTGCTGATATTTATGCCCGCTACCTTCGAATGAACGACGTGGATGTGGCTTTTATCGGCGGCTCCGACGAGCATGGTGTACCAATTACCCTGAAAGCCAAGAATGAAGGCGTTACCCCGCAGGATATTGTGGACAAATACCACAACATCATTAAAGATGCTTTTGCGCGCTTTGGCATTTCGTTCGACGTGTATTCACGCACCAGCGCCAAAGTGCACCACGAAACGGCTTCTGAATTTTTCAAGAAACTGCACGACGAAGGTAAATTCATCGAAAAAACCAGCGAACAATATTATGACGAAGAAGCCAAACAATTTTTGGCCGATCGCTACATTACCGGAACTTGTCCGAAATGCGGAAACGAACGTGCCTACGGCGACCAGTGCGAAGCCTGCGGAAGCACCCTGAATGCTACCGATTTGATCAATCCGAAATCGACCTTGAGCGGAAATCCGCCGGTGATGAAAGAAACCAAACACTGGTATTTGCCGCTTGATCAATACGAAGGCTGGCTGAAAGAATGGATTCTGGAAGGCCACAAAGAATGGAAATCGAACGTTTACGGGCAGTGTAAATCGTGGATCGACAGTGGTTTGCAGCCCCGCGCCGTAACCCGCGACCTTGACTGGGGCGTGCCTGTTCCGGTTGACGGAGCCGAAGGCAAAGTGCTGTACGTTTGGTTCGACGCGCCAATCGGCTACATTTCGGCTACCAAAGAATGGACGCCCGATTGGGAAAAATGGTGGAAAGACCCGGAAACCAAAATGGTGCATTTCATCGGGAAAGACAACATCGTGTTTCATTGCATCATATTCCCGGCCATGCTCAAAGCCGAAGGAACCTACATTTTGCCCGACAATGTTCCGGCCAACGAATTCCTGAACCTCGAAGGCGACAAAATATCGACTTCGCGCAACTGGGCGGTTTGGCTGCATGAGTATCTGGATGAGTTCCCCGGAAAAGAAGATGTGCTGAAATATGTGCTCACTGCCAATGCGCCTGAAACCAAGGACAACGACTTTACCTGGAAAGATTTCCAGACCCGCAACAACAGCGAGCTCGTAGCTATCTTAGGCAACTTTGTGAACCGCGCGTTGGTGTTGACTCAAAAATATTACGAAGGAAAAGTTCCGGCTGCCGGAGAACTGACCGAAAACGATAAACTGACCTTGGCCGAAGTGTCGGTAATCAAAGCCGAAGTTGAGAAGAGCCTTTCGCAATACCGTTTCCGCGAAGCCTTGAAATTTGCGATGGATTTGGCGCGTTTGGGCAACAAATACCTGGCCGATGCTGAGCCCTGGAAAGTGGTTAAAACCGATCCTGCCCGGGTGGAAACCATCATGAATGTTTGCTTGCAGATTACCGCTAACCTGACGATCATTTTTGCGCCATTCCTGCCTTTCAGCATGGACAAACTGCGCGGCTGGCTGAATATGGACGAGCTGAAATGGAGCGAACTGGGCCGCACCAATTTGCTGGCGGTAGGTCACCAAACCAATACACCAGAGTTGTTGTTCGAGAAGATCGAAGACGATGTGATTGAGCGCCAGGTGAACAAACTGCTGGCCACCAAAAAAGCCAACGAAGCCGCCAATGCAACAGCTGCTCCGGCTAAGGAAAATTGCACCTACGACGATTTCCAGAAAATGGACATTCGCACCGGAACCATCATTGAGGCCGAGAAAGTGGCCAAAACCAAGAAATTGCTGAAACTGACCATCGACACCGGAATCGACAAACGCACCGTTGTTTCGGGCATTGCCGAGTATTACAATCCTGAAGAAATTATCGGTCAGCAGGTGAGCATTTTGGTGAACCTGGAACCACGAGAACTGAAGGGAATTATGTCGCAGGGAATGATCTTGATGGCGCAGGACGCCGATGGCTCGCTGAAATTTGTGACTCCAACCACGCCGGTTAAAAACGGTTCGGAGATTAAATAAAATACCTGTAGAGACAAGGCATTGCCTTGTCTCTACAAACGAACATGACGATCAAAATATAATTGCGCCAACTACTGTTGGTGCGATTTTCGTAAGCCTCAGTGCCGCTTCTGGCGGATCGGTTGCTTACTTTATTATATCGAACCCGCTCTTGTACGCAAGAGCGGGTTCTCATTTTCGCATCAATTCTTAATGTCGTAAACCATCAGCGCTTCGTTGTGGCGAATGTATAATTTGCCATCGGCAATTACCGGATGCGCCCAGTGCTGTGCTGTTCCAAGCGGAACCTTAAACTTGCTGATAACGGTAAATTGCTCCGGATTTGCACTTGCCAGAGCCATCTCACCATCTTTTTCGGCGTAGCAGTAAAACTGGCCGTCAGCATAAATAACCGGGCCGCCACCCAGCTCTTTGGCAATGTATTTGGTTTTCCCGGTTTTTGTGTCGATACAGAACCATTTGGGCTGAAGATAGGCTCCGCCATAAACTAATCCATCTTTCAGGATAAAACCACCCATAAGATTGATAAATTCCTTGTTGCGCCAGGCGATTTCGGCTTTTTTACCATCGGGAGAGAGCTGCAGCATCACCAACCCCGAGCTGTCTTTTCGCGAGGCGCTTGATACGAGCAGCTTCCCGTCGAAATAAATGGGTGTGTTGGCGTGTATTTTATTGTCCTGAAATTGATGAATTCGCCAGTACATTTCACCGGTGTTGGCATTCAGTCCAATGATTGAGCTTGAAGTCAGGTTAACCAGCAAAGGAGTCCCGTTGTGGTTGATCAGGATAGGCGAGGAGTAAGTTGCTTTTTCTTTGTAGCCCGGGCTTGCCCAAATTTTCTCGCCGGTAAAGCGGTTCAGGGCAACCACATTATTTATTTTTCCGCCTGGTGTGCAATACAATTTGTCTCCGTCGATCAGCAAAGACTCGGAGAAGCCAAACTGAACCGAATCAGCCTGAAAATCTTTGAAAAAATCGGCACTCCAGACCTGTTCGCCATCTTTTGTTTTCAGGCAATGAACTGAGCCATTGCCGCTTTCAATATAAATCAGGTCGTCGACTACAGTTGGGGTGGAGCGGGCTCCGGGGAAAATTCCGGTCCAGTCTTTCCCGTAATTCTTCTTCCAGAGTAGTTTTCCGCCGGAATCGAAAGCAAACAGAAATCCCTGTGAATTGAGTGTGTCAGGAATGCCGGTAACAAATATCTTTCCGTCTGACACAGCCACACTTCCCTGTCCGGTTCCAAGTCCTTCGTACGACCAGAGCATTTTTGGACCTTCAGCCGGCCATTGTTTTAATAAGTTGGTTTCGGGATATATTCCATCGCGGTTAGGACCGCGCCATTGCGAGTGATGCGTTATTCCGGTAAATGCGGCAAGCAGGAGCAAGGCTCCAATACAATAAATCAGTTTCTTCACAGTTTGTTCCTCCTGAATAATTAGTTTTATGCTATGCGTAGCAACAATCCCGGATTCATTACGAATAACCAGCAAAATTGATGTTGCACGCTGAACGGCATACTTGACTTTAATGACAAAACTTGACGATTATTACCTGCGGTTTCCGGAGCCCTATCAAGGGTGTTTGCTCTCGCTAAAACACATTATTCTTGATGTGGATGAGCTGATTACACATGAGCGAAAGTATCAGATTCCCTTCTTTCTCTACAAAGGCAGAAAGCTGGCTTTTCTGTGGGTGACGCGAAAGAAACTTATGCTGGGATTTGTTACCGATAAAAGCATTTTAGCTTCGCCGGATGGTACAAAAACGAAAGATCAGCTTGAAATGATTCAGGTTGATCCGAATGCCGATATCCCAAAAGAAATGATTATTGCCCGGCTAAAGGAGCAAATACAGAGGTACAACAGAATTGCCGGCGGAAAATAATCGACTTACTTCAAACAAGGAACCATTCTCAGCCGTTCAGCCGCTTTTTCGAGGGTTTCGTTGTTTTTAGCGAAGCAGATCCGGAGCATTTTCTGTTTGTTTTTTTCGTGCAAAAAGGCAGACACCGGAATTACGCCAACTCCATATTCTGTGGCCAGACGATAGGTGAAATCAACGTCCGATTCGTCAGAAATAGCCGAATAATCCAGTATCTCGAAATAACTTCCCTGCGATGGAACAACCTTAAACAAACTATCGCCAATCAAGCGGTTGAAATAGTTGCGCTTTCCCTGGTACATTTCCGAAATATCTTTTTTCGAATCTTCAGTCCGCAAATATTCCGAAAGGGCATACTGAAGCGGCGTATTTACATTGTAAATCTGGAACTGCTGAATTCTCCGGAATTCATTCATCAGCTTTTCAGGAGCCAGAATATAGGCCAATCCCCATCCGTTGATGTTGAAAACAGGGCCAAATGACGAAACGACGAAACTGCGGTCGGCCAGTTTGGGGAATTTCGAAATGCTCTGATGAGTATTGTTGTCAAAAACAATTGTTTCAAAAACCTCGTCGCTCAAAATAACGATGTTCGTTCCGTTTGTCAGGTGCTGTAACTGAACCAGGTCTGATTCGGTCATTACTGCGCCAGTAGGATTGTGAGGCGAGTTGATGATGATCATCCGGGTTTTCGAAGTAATCATTTTGCGAACTTCTTCCCAGTCGATGTGGAAATTAGGCTGTTTCAGCGATACATAAACCGGGCGGCCACCGTTGATAGAAATGGCAGGAGCGTACGATTCGTATGCCGGTTCAAAAAGAATTACCTCGTCATCTTCCCTGATGGTGGTGCTTATGGCTGTCATAATCGCCTGAATCGGGCCTGCAGTGATGGTTATTTCAGTTTCAGGATTGTACGTGTGTTTATACATTTCCTGAACACGGGTTGAGATCACTTCGCGCAGTTCGATAATACCTTCGTGTGGTGCAAAATTGTTGTAACCTGAACGAATGTAGGTTGCGGCCATGTCGGCCAGCTTTTCAGGACAAGGAAAATCCGTCTTTCCAAGAGACAAGTCGATTGCGCCGGTTTCAGAAACCAGCTTGTTGACTGTAGCGAAAATACTTCCCTTTATATTGATCGATTTTGATAGAGCCATCTTATACCTAATTGGGGTACAAATTTAAGAAAATATGCTATTCTCGTCTAACGACCGGACAAGGTATTCAAATAATTTTACGATTCATTCATTTTAATACTTCTTTTAAAACATCCAACGACTTAAACTCACCGATATTGCCAAAATGTATATGATAAAACTCCAGAAGTTTTTCAAGTACCAGGCGTCGTTCCTGATGGGTGTAATTCATGTTTTCGATTGATGCCGGGTTAACATCAAAAAGCCGGGCAAACAGGGGAGTGAGGTGTTTATCGGCAAACTGGTGGTGCGCTGGCTCATGGCTTACAAACCGGGCACTCTGGAGGTCGAAAAAGTTGCTGATTTCAGCATTCTCGCGGTTGGGAGTTATCCCTAAAAAGCGTGTGAGATTAAAGAGAAACCAGATGTGAAAATTACTGATTCCCGATTCACTCAAATCGAGCAAGCTCAGCGAGTGAAATATGAAGTCGAAAAGTTCAGGGTTCGGCTCTTCTTCCCGAAGGCATTTATACAATACTTCGGCCAGAAAAAGGACCTGCGTGCTTTTTCGGATGTCGAACGGAATACTTGAATAGGGAAAGGCAATCCGGGCATTCTTTATCCGGTGAATTTCCCGGTCGGCTTTGTAATAAACCTCCAGATCGAGCAGGTAAAGTGGTTGAAAAATATTCATTTTTACCGATGAGGTTTTGCTCCGTGCGCCACTGATTATAAACGATTTCCGGCCAAAATTTTCGGTATAAATTGTGGCAATCAGGCTGGTTTCCGAATACTTGACAGCGTGCAGGAAAACTCCCCGGGTTTTTTCAATCACAATGCTTTGCTTTTAGTGAATAAACATGAGTTTGGTGACCTTCGTTTTCTCGCCAAAAGCATCCGATAAGAAGACCAGGTAAACTCCGGTTTTGCAGCGGTTGCCGTTCAGGTTTTTGCCGTCCCAAATGGCCTGCCCGCCCAGCGAAGTTGTTTTGTACACCAGATTTCCGCTTATGTCGGTAATTTTTACGTCGGTATCGTCAACCAGTCCTTTTACCACAATCGGCCCTTCGTAGGTTTCGCGCACCGGATTTGGATATACGTAAACATCGCTGAATTCGTCGTTGGCTTCAGTGGCTTCGCCCATGTACGAAATGAGCCCCGAGATTGTGCCGATAAAAACTTCGCCGGACTTCTGGTTAACAGCAATATCGGTGATTTCGTTATTGAGCAACGGACTATTTTCGGTTGTAAAATGCTTCAACTCGGTTTCGCCATTGGCCGAAGTTAAATATACCCCTGACGATTTGGTTCCAAACCATTTGCGGTTGGCTCCGTCAACAGCAATTGCAGTAATTGTTTCTTTTTCGAGCAAAGGATGAAATTTCCCGTCTTTCAGGTCGAGACTGGGACGAGTGGCGTAAAGGGTTGCATCTTTCCAGATTTTTTCGGGATTTGTAAAAACTGCAACACCGCCCGAAGTGCCTACCCAAAGTTCGCTATTCAGGTCTTCAACCATCGAATGTACTTCATTCATGTCAGTTAAGAATTCTCCATCGTCGTTCTTAAACCGGGCAACTACTTTTTGTGTTTTGCCAACATTGTTGGTGCTGTTAAACGCATATAACCCGTATCCGCGGGGAACAATGATCCACTTATCGTCGTTTTTGGTGACGATAACTTTCCCGATAATTTTGTTGGCAATAGCGCCCAAATCGTACGATTTCCAGTTTCCGTCGGACTGGTAAACCGAAAGCACATTGGCTACCCCGTTATTGGTTACCCAAAGGTTGCCTTTCGAGTCGAAATCCATCCCTCCGATACGCACATAGGGCTCGTTTGGGCTGTTAGGCAGCTGGGTTTGCAGCGAGCTGTTCAAATTGTCGAACCTCTTGACAAACTTGCCGTTGCTGAATTCGAGAACGCCTCCGCCCCACGATCCGGCAAAAACACGATCGGGATTTTTAGGATCGGCCGCAACACAAATAATGTCTCTGAAATCATTGGGGATTGGAAAGGAATTTTTATCGAAAACGGTCCAGTTTCCTTCCCGTTCCAGCTGAAATTTGGGGCTTGTCCAGATGTTGTTCCACGATTCGCTGCGTCCGCCCGAGGCGATCCAAAGGTCCTGCCCGTTCATGCTTAGCGAGAAGATCTGGTTATCGGATGGGCCCTGAGGAACAATTCGTTCGTACTGCGTTCCGGCTTTAATCAACCCAAAGGTTTTGTCGGCAATCCAAAGGATATTCTGGGCATCGAGCGTGGCGCTAACCGGGTTAATGACGGGTTCCTCCACTCCGGATAACACATATTTCTCAATTTTACGGAGCTGCTCATTTTTTTCGTTGAAAACCAGCATCATGTTCCGGCTCGAAATGACGATGTAGTTACCGGTGACCGAAATCTCGGCGGCATACCTGACTTCGGGCAAAAACGGAGTCCAGCTGGTACCGTTCAGCTGGTACATTTCGTCGTTCCACCATTCGCCCGAGGCGTAATTAGCAACAATGTGTCCGTTGAAAAACTCGATGGCATTGAATTTCTTGTCGGCATGTGGAATACCGGTTTGCACTACCCAGTTGTTGTAATTCTGCAGGTTGGGTTCCGATGCACTGGCTTTATAAATGCCGTTTACAGTGGCGGCATACAAAAAAGTGCCGTCGGAAGCAATGTCGAGTACGTTAAGGTAATCGCCTTCGTTCCCAATAAAGTAGGTGTCTTTAATTTCTTTCTTTTCGGTGTTTATGACCACGATACCAAATCCGCAGGCCAGGTAGGCCAGTTTTCCCGAAAACATGATGTTGTTAATCGTTTTGTCGGCTGGTATTTGCTTCCGCTTCACATCTGAAATGTTGTAAATGGTATTTCCTATCAGCAAATCGATGTTGGCATTTTGATAAGCAATCAGGAGCAAATTGTTTTCTTTGCTGTAGGCCAGCCGCTGTATGCCCACGTCGGAAAGCCCGTTAATTCCCGACATTTTCAGAATGCTGTTGTCGGTTTTATCGTACGAGAAGAGTCCTCCATCGGTAACACAATAAATTTTATTGCCGGCGTCAACCACATTTTTTGCACTGGCGTACGATTGATAATCGGTCCATTCGCCAATGCCAATCTGGGCGCCGGCTTTTTGCGTCAACACAAAGATGACAAAGAAAAACAACAGGTATCGGGTTCTGCTCATTTGTGTACAAGATGGGTTAAATACTCAACTAATTTGCGGGTTGCACGGCCCCGGTGACTGATTTTGTTTTTTTCGCCCAGCGGCATTTCTGCAAAACTGAACTGCGATTCATCAGGCTGAAAAATGGGGTCGTAGCCAAAGCCCGACTGCCCTTTTCTCTCTTCCAGGATAGTCCCGTTGACAATGCCTTCAAACTGAACTTCTTTACCGTCGATAACCAACGAAATTACGGTTTTAAAACGTGCTTTCCGGTTTTTTATTTTGGCCATTTTTTGTAAAACAAGCTCAATGTTTTTCTCCGGGCTTTTTTCGTCGCCGGCATACCGGGCCGAATACACGCCGGGTTCGCCGTTCAGCGCTTCAATTTCGAGGCCGGTATCATCGGCAAAACAATTCAACTGGTATTTGTTCCAGATGTAAAATGCTTTTTCTGAGGCATTTCCTTCAATGGTTTTCTGATTCTCAGGAATGTCATCAAAACATTCGATATCGTTCAGACTTAACAACTCGAATGAGTCCTCGAGCAAATGTTTTATTTCGTGCAGTTTATGTTGATTGTTTGTTGCAAATACAAGTTTCATATTACCGATCAGTTTCGTTGGAAGGGAAATTTCAAATGAAGTAAACACAGGCTTTCAGGAAAAGAAGGAAGCCTTCAGTTATCCGTTGGAATTTAATCCGCTTACAAATAATTGAAGGCTGCTTTTATCTTTCCTGAATTAATTTTAGACTAGAAAAGTCCGTGTATTTGTGCATCGATGCGGTCGATTATGCCACTCAGGTCTTCCGGATTATTTTGGAAATCGATGCGATCGACGTCGATGATCAGCAGTTTCCCGGCTTTGTAGCGGTTAACCCAGGCCTCGTAGCGCTCGTTCAGCTGTTTCAGGTAGTCGATGCGAATGGAATTCTCATATTCACGTCCTCGTTTCTGAATCTGGTTAACCAGCGTTGGTACCGATGCCCTGAGATAGATCAGCAAATCGGGAGCCTGAACAAGCTTGCTCATCATCAGGAACAGGTTGTGGTAATTGTTGAAATCGCGGGTTGACATCAGCCCCATAGCATGAAGGTTGGGTGCAAATATCTCGGCATCTTCGTAAATGGTGCGGTCCTGAATAACAGTTTTCGAGGAGCTCCGAATATCGACTACTTGTTTGAAACGGCTGTTGAGGAAGTAAATCTGCAGGTTGAACGACCAGCGCTGCATGTCTTCGTAAAAGTCGTTCAGGTAAGGGTTTTCGTCAACATCCTCGTAGTGAGGGCTCCATTTATAATGTTTGGCCAGCAGCTCAGTGAGCGTAGTTTTTCCGGCACCAATGTTTCCGGCAAGAGCAATGTGCATTTGATATGAACTTTAAAATTTGAACTAAAAATACAAAATATATGTCATCAGTCATCAGGAAAATGAAAACCATTTCCCGTAACATTTAGTCATTGGCTGTTGGTCGATGGTGTTTCCCAATGACTAACTCCCTTATGTAACTACTTTTTCAAGGCGAATGCAATTCCGTCCGCAATAAGGCTTTTACCTTAAAAAACGCTTTCGCGCAGTCGGTTTTCTTTTTGCCTTTTCTACCGTTGCCTAAAGGCCAACGGCAACAGATATTGCTATGAATAAACAGTTTGCCCAATCAGAACGATATCCTTTGCCGTCATATTTCTTTGACGGTCGGTGATGCCACCTGCGCCGAAGTGCCGCAGGTACGACACATTTAAAGCGATTTGTTTAATTCGATTAACTGGTCGAGGTATTCCCGGTCGTTTGCCAGGCGTGGAATTTTATTCTGACCTCCGGTTTTTCCTCGCCGCTTCATCCATTCGTAAAATAGCCCTTGTTTGGCCACTACGAAATGCGGCATTTCGAGGCTCAAGTTTTTATGACGCTTGGCTTCGTAATCCGAGTTGATCGTTTTTAAAGCCTGATCGAACGCCAGAACAAACTGGTTCAGATCGTCGGGGTGTTTCTCGAATTCGATCACCCACTCGTGTGCGCCTTTCTGATTTCCCTGCATATAAATAGGGCCACCGGTATATTCCAAAATGCTTGCATGGGTTTGTTCGCAGGCCATGTTGAGGGCTTTTTCGGCATTGTCAACAATTACTTCCTCGCCAAAGGCATTGATGAAATGTTTGGTGCGGCCGGTAATGACAAACTTAAACGGGTATTTCTGGGTGAAACGAATGGTATCGCCAATCAGGTATCGCCAAAGTCCGCCGTTGGTCGAAATAACCATCGCGTAATTCCGGCCAAGTTCCACCTCTTCCAGCGGAATGGCGTTCAGCTTGTCTGAGCGGAATTCGTCCATCGGGATAAACTCGTAGTAAATACCGTAATCGAGCATAAGCAACATGTCTTTCCGATCGGGCTCGTCCTGAATTCCGAAGAAGCCTTCCGAAGCATTATACGTTTCCATATAATGCATATTGGGGCTGGGAATCAGTTTTTCGTACTGTTCGCGGTAGGGCTCAAACTTAACGCCACCATGTGTGAAAACTTCAAGGTTTGGCCATACTTCAAGAATGTTGCTTTTACCGGTTACCTCCAGAACCCGTTTCAGCAAAACGAGGTACCACGACGGAACGCCAGCAAAAGAAGTGACATTTTCGTCAAGCGAATGCTGAATGATCTTCTCGATTTTCTCCTCGAACTCTTCGATAAGCGAGATTTCGGTTGAAGGTGTGCGGTAAAAATCGGTCCAGAAGGGTATGTTTTCGATGATGATGGCCGACAGGTCGCCGTAATAGCTGTTGTTGTTGTAATTGTTTATCCGGTGACTTCCGCCTAAAGTAAGCGACTTGCCCGAGAGGATACCAGAGTCGGGGTTATTTTTCAGGTACATGGCCAGCACATCACGTCCGCCACGAATATGAACATCTTCGAGCGAGTCTTTACTCACCGGGATAAATTTGCTTTTTTCGTTCGTTGTTCCCGACGATTTGGCAAACCAGCGGGTTTCACCGGGCCACAACAAATTCTTCTCACCGAGCATCATGCGTTCAACCGTTGGCTTAATGTCGTCGTAGCCCTGAATTGGAACCTGTTCACGAAATTCTTTCTCGGAACCGATCGATTTGAATTTATATTTTAGTCCGAATTCAGTGTTTGCAGCTTTTTCCAGAAGTTCGAAAAGCACTTCGCGTTGCACTTCGTGAGGGTGCTTTTTGAAGAGTTCGATCTGGTATATCCGCTTAAAGTTGACCCAATTAATGATTGAATTGATTACTGGCATGAAAATAGGTTTTCGACGTGGCCAAATTTATTAAAAATTCTGAGGTTTGTTTATGAAAGGTTATCCATAACTAACCGGCAGGAAAAGTTGTTTGGAGTAGAACAAATCTGCACGCCGGGTTTCGGAGATTCGTTGACAGGAAAGGAGTAAATTGAAAGGTGGTTCATTGCAGGAAGTTTATCGGGTAACTCCCGCAGGGCGTGTGAGCGGAACGTTATACATCTGTTTGCAAAAAATTCAGTAAATTTTCCCCAAATTTCATTTTGGTTGTAGTATTTAACTTTAAGTAAAAAATCTTTGGATTCTTTTACTTAAATCTAGCCTAAATTAGAGAGAGCGCCAAACAACAATTCACAACTTTGCTCAAACCAATACACTATCATTTCTCCTTAGAAGGAGGATTATCAACTACAATTCGTTTTTTCTGATTGGCAATTTTATATGCCATCAGGAAAGCATAATCAGCTATCCGTTTCATTTTATGATAATCGATTTTATCCAGATCATCCGAGGGTGTATGGTAATCTTTGTGTAACCCGGTAGTTAAACCAAGTATAGGAATTCCATTTTTATAAAAATTGTAGTGATCACTTCTATGCAAAGATTCTTTACTAAGGCTATCACTGGGTGCAAGGTTTAACTTTTTACAGATTATTTCGCTAATCTTTAATAATTCAGAACTTTGTTTTCCTGAAATTATATAAAACCCATTTTCATCAGCCAAACTCTTATTGGTAGACCAATTTAAAATTGAATCTTTGTTGGCAACTCTTCCAATCATATCAAGATTTATATTAACAACTGTTTTTTTCAATGGAAAGGCGGGATGTTGCGAATAATAGTCTGATCCAAATAATCCTTTTTCCTCAGCAGTTACCCAAATAAAAACAATGCTTCTTTTGGGTTTCTTATTCATTTTGGCAAACGCTTCCGCAATTTCAAGTAAAGCCACGGTGCCTGAGCCGTCATCATCAGCCCCGTTAAATACTTCGCCATTGTCACTCATTCCCAAATGGTCGTAATGTGCTGATAGAACGATACATTCATTTTTAAGAATTGGGTCTCTGCCTTCAATTACTCCAATTACATTATTACCAATTATCCTTTCAACCATTTTAGGCAGACATATATTTGCTTTAATTCCTTCCAACGGGAATGATTTTGGTTTCCCGGATTGGTTAAGTTTATCTTGTAGTTCCCCAAGCGTTGTATTAAATTCCTTAAGTATATTGTCAATTAGAAAATTACTTGCGAGCAAAATTGTTCCAGGGGAAAATTTAATTTTTTCAATATCAAGTAATACAATTCCCTTACCGACAAAATGTTTAAGCCTCTTGTACTTGGTTTTATCCTGAGATAAAGGGTCTATACAAGTGATGATTGCTTTGGCACCTAATTTAAAAATGGTGTCATATTTCGAAAATTCCAATTCATATAGCGATTTGGGTGATAACGTATCAGCAACAGCCTTTTGATTTCTTGTCATAATCAAAACAATTTTATTTTTTAATTCGAGACCAGCTAAATCGTTGTACCCTGTTTCTTTGTTAATGTATCCATAACCAGCAAAAACAATATCCCCTTCCAATGTTTCATTTTCAGAAGTATTAAGTTCGTCTATCAAACCATCGCTTTGAAACAACTTACTACCATCTTTCCCCTTTATTTCAATTGAAACATTGCCTGTGTCCGATTTAACGTTAAACATTTCCACTTTCTGAAAGTAACTTTCGTTTACATTACTTAATCCCATTTTTTTTAACTGAGTTTTTAAATAATCTGCTGTTATTTCCAGTCCTGGAATCGGTGTTCCAAAATCACGCCCCTGCAAATAATCACTTGCAATAAATTCCAAATTAGCTTTTAGATCATTTTCAGTAATCGATTCAATAGCATTTTTCTGAGCAACAGTATTCAAGGAAACTGCTACTAAAAGAAGAGTAAACTTTAATTTAGATGACATGATTTTTCTGTTTTTGAGAAAGTTACAATTTTCTGATGAGAAAAGTAAATAAATGATTGTCTTAAAATTAAACTAAACAGAAGTCGGATATTTTAAATCAGAACAATTTTTTAACGAGTTGCTTATGGCCAAAAGCCAATGTGCAGCAAACCGATGTACCCATTTTACAAATCAGCTAATGTTAAAACTGAAGCCGGTTGTTAAAATAAACTGCTCAATTCTTTTTTTCTTATTTTTACATCCGTTTCACAAAACCAAGCCCCATTTTTATGAATTACATCGATATTTTTTTTTGTGTTATCTTGATTATTGCTGCCGTACAGGGATTTCGGAAAGGTTTTATTGTTGAATTTGCTTCGTTGGCCGCTTTGGTTTTGGGTATTTGGGGCGCCATAAAATTTTCGGACTGGACGGCCGGCTACATCTCAAAAACATTCAATTATCACTCCGATTTTCTGGGCACCATTGCGTTTCTGGTGACTTTCGTGGGCATTGTAATTCTGGTTCATATTCTTGGAAAAGTACTCGACAATACAATAAAGGCCGTGGCTCTTGGTTTTTTGAACCGACTGGCCGGGATCATCTTTGGCGTACTCAAAACGGCAGTTATACTTAGTATTCTCTTGTTATTGTTCGATCCGGTTGACGAGAATGTTCATATACTTCCGGCTAAGCAAAAAGCCGAGTCGAAAGTATATACCCCGATGAAACAGCTGGTGCCAACACTCTTTCCGTTCATAAAACTTTGGGATTCGGATGGTCCGGACAAGCCGTCGGAAAAAGGAAACACGCAAAAATCCATCACTTAAACCGGCTAAAAACTTCCTGAAAATCTTATTTTGCTGTTCACAGGTAGTCCAATGAAATTAAGGCTTTTCCTGACATCGCTTTTTTAAAGTGGCATCTCTCTGTTGTAAGCCATTGATTTTATATCTTTGGGCGATTTTCCGGCTTACATAAAACTGGCAGTTGCAGTTTTGAATTTATAAGTCGGGCAGAAAGAAATAAGAAACCGTTTAAGTTTTATATTTCAACCTTCCGGGGGGCTTTTGTCTTTGTGAACCTTTGTGTTTTTAGTGTCTTTGTGGCAAAAAAAGCCACAAAAGAACAAAGCCAGAAAGAAGCATTAAGGAATTTGCTCACAGATCGGCGTAAGCAAGAAGTTGTAAAAGTTTAAACAGTTTCTAAGTATTAAAGAACAATTATCAAGATAACTACAATGAATTTTGTTGACGAATTACAATGGAGAGGCATGATTCACGATATCATGCCCGGTACAAAAGAACAACTCGATAAAGAAATGACTTCGGCCTATGTGGGCATTGACCCAACAGCCGATTCACTACATATTGGGCACCTGGTTGGGGTAATGATGCTCAAACATTTCCAGATTGCCGGGCACAAACCCATCGCGCTGGTTGGCGGCGCTACCGGAATGATTGGCGATCCGTCGGGAAAGTCGCAGGAGCGTAATTTGCTCGACGAGCCTACACTGCGCCATAACCAGGAGTGTATCAAAAAACAGCTTGCCAAATTCCTCGATTTTGAATCGGATGCGCCGAATGCTGCTGAGATGGTAAACAACTACGATTGGATGAAAGAATTCAGCTTCCTGAATTTTATCCGCGATATTGGCAAGCACATCACTGTAAACTATATGATGTCGAAAGATTCGGTGAAAAAGCGTCTGGATTCTGATAGTGGAGCCGGAATGTCGTTTACCGAGTTTACCTACCAGCTGGTTCAGGGAACCGATTTCCTGCATTTGTATCAAACCCGGAATACCAAACTCCAGATGGGTGGATCGGACCAATGGGGAAATATTACTACCGGAACCGAGTTGATTCGCCGCAAAACCGGGGGTGAGGCTTTTGCATTGACCTGCCCGCTGATTAAAAAAGCCGATGGAACAAAATTCGGGAAAACCGAATCGGGTAATGTTTGGCTGGATCCTAAATTAACTTCACCATACAAATTCTACCAGTTCTGGCTGAATACTTCGGACGAAGATGCCGTAAAATACATCAAAATCTTCACGTTACTTTCGCAGGAGGAAGTTTCTGAGTTGATTGAAAAACATGCAGAAGCACCACATTTACGCCTGTTGCAGAAACGTTTGGCCGAAGAAGTTACCGTAATGGTTCATTCGCGTGAGGATTACGAATTGGCGGTTGAAGCATCGCAGATCCTTTTTGGACAGGGAACCGCTGAGTTGCTCAATAAACTTGATGAAGCCACCTTCCTGTCGGTTTTCGACGGAGTTCCGCAGTATAAAATTTCTGCAGAAGAACTCGCCGCCGGAATAAAAGTGGTTGACCTGTTAGCCGAAAAAGCTGTTGTTTTTCCATCGAAAGGCGAATTGCGCCGCACTGTTCAGGCTAATGGGCTGAGCATTAACAAAGAAAAAGTATCGGATGCCGACGCGATTATAAATTCCGGAGTTTTGATCGGGAATAAGTACATCCTGGTGCAGAAAGGCAAGAAAAATTACTTTCTGCTGATTGCAGAATAGTTTTCACGGTTATTTCAGGTTTACAGAATACTAAAAGAACAAATGTTTCGTTAAAACATCGACCAAAATCTGCTTCTATGACTAACTTTTTTGATAATCAGAATCTTCTCGAAATCATCTGGAAATGGAAGAAACACTTGATTGTTGTAGGTATTCTGGCCATTGTGTTTGCGGTAATTTTTTCGTCGCCGATGTTCATCCAGCCAAAGTTTAAATCGACGGCTCGGATTTATCCAAGTTATAATATTTATACGTTCAGCGACGAGTCGGAAAGCGAACAAATGCTGGAGTTCATTAACTCGCAGGATATTAAATTTCGCGTGATTGATGCATTCAACCTGAGTGAGGTGTATAAAATCAGCAAAAGCGATCCGTTGTATCAAACCTATATTTTGTCAGAATTTAACGACAATGTCAGTTTCAAGAAGACTGAGTATGAAACAATTGAGATACGGGTGATGGATGCTGATCCTAAACGAGCCTGCGCTATGTGCGACTCAATTATTTCATTTCTCGATGAAAAAATCAGGTCGGTTCACCGGATAAAGTTTCAGGAAGTAGTAAAAATAGCCGGAAAGGATCTGAAGTCAGTTGATCATGAGTTAGATTCAATAAAATCGAAAATGGATGTTCTCCGAAAAGAATATAAAATACTCGATTATGAATCTCAGGCAAAGGAAGTTACCCGAGGAATGGTTAACGTTTTGGCCGGGCAGAAAAAGAACACAGCCGGTGGAAAAGAACTTCAGGAATGGATGAAAAACCTTTCTGAAAAAGGTGGTGAGTATGAGCTGTTGGCCAGACAGGAAAGAGCCTACTTGATTCAGCGGGATTCGATTAAAAAAGTCTATGACCAGTCGGTGAGTAACGCCAATAAAAAAATCAATTACGGTCAGCGGGTTCAAAATCCGGTTCCAGCCGATAAGAAGGCGTATCCGGTTCGGTGGTTAATTATACTGACTTCTACTTTTGCAGCACTATTTACTGCATTACTCGTAATTCTGGTTCTTGAAAACAAGAAAAGCGCATAACCTGTGTACCAAGCCAGGATAAAAACTACTCTTTTTTACCTGATTTCAGCACTGTTTATTTTGCTGAATGCTTATTTTCTGGTGAAGAAACATTCGATGATTATCAGTGTATTGCCGCTGGTTTTTACGGTTGTTTTGCTTGCTATTTTTGAGCTGGACAAACTTTTGCTTATTGTAGTTGCATTTACTCCTTTGTCGCTGCCACTTTCAGAGCTGATGCCTGGTTTGGATTTTAATATGTTTCTTCCAACCGAGCCTTTGCTGTTTGGGATCCTTCTTATTTTTATCCTCAAACTGGCCGCCAACGGAAGTTTCGATCGTGGTATTTTGCTACACCCTGTTTCCCTGGCTATTTATTTCAGCTTGTTCTGGATGCTGGTGACCAGCCTTACAAGTACGATGCCTATGGTGTCGCTTAAATTTTTGCTTTCCAGAATATGGTTTGTCGTTGGTTTCTACCTGATTACGGCAAAATTTTTCGAATCGGGCAAGAATATTGAAAAGTACATCTGGCTGTACATCTTGCCGTTAATTCTGGTTATTTTTTACTCTACATACCGCCATTTAGGCTATGGCCTGTGGGATAAACAAGCGGCGCATTTTGTGATGGATCCTTTTTACAATGATCACACGGCATATGGTGCAGCAATAGCCATGTACCTTCCTTTTCTATTCGGCTTTTCGTTTACGAAAATGTACAGGCCCGGAGTTCGTTTTTTCGTGCGCATTTGTCTTGGCATCTTGTTTATGGGACTTATTCTTTCGTATGCCCGGGCTGCATGGTTAAGTATGATTGCCGCGGCGGTTGTGTGGGCCGTAATGCGTCTCCGAATCAGGTTTAAACCTCTTTTTATTACATTTCTGATTTCACTCTCAGTTATTCTGGTGTTTCAGAATCAGATATTAATGTATCTGGAACGAAATAACACCGAATCATCGGCGAACCTGGCTGATCATGTCTCGTCGATGTCTAACATATCTTCCGATGCTTCAAACCTCGAACGTCTTAACCGATGGAGCTGTGCTATCCGGATGTTTGAGGATAAACCCATTTTTGGCTACGGCCCCGGAACATACATGTTTCAATATGCCCCTTACCAGTTAACCGGCGATCGGACTATAATCAGTACCAATTCAGCCAATGGAGGAAATGCCCACAGCGAATATCTGGGTCCTTTGGCCGAGTCAGGCTTCCTGGGACCAATCACTGTTTTTCTTTTGATTGTCGTGGTGCTTTACACCGGAATCAATGCCTATGGCCGAACTGCTGATAAGCGACTGAAGACTTTAGTTATGAGTGCTATATTGGGGTTGATCACCTATTATATCCACGGAACGATGAATAACTTTCTGGATACCGATAAGCTTTCGGTAGCTTTCTGGGGATTCACGGCGGTTATTGTTGCCATTGATATTCATACCCGGAAAGTAGCAGTTGCGCCGAAACAATAGGTCAAAAAAAATGGCCCTTGAGAGGCCATTCTTTTTATATTTAATCCAAAACAGTTATTTCTTGACGCGTTCGTAATATGAACGGTCGCGGGTATCAACTTTAATGACATCGCCTTCGTTGATAAACATCGGAACCATAATCTCAGCTCCTGTTTCAACGGTGGCAGGTTTCAATGCATTCGAACTTGCAGTGTTTCCTTTTTCGCCGGCAATGGTTGAGGTAATCAGTAATTCAACGAAAGGCGGCATTTCTGCGGTAAGAGGAGTCTCTGTATCAACATGGTAATTGATTTCCACAACCTGTCCTTCTTTCATCAAATCCGAATTTTCAATTAAATCAGCAGCAATAGAAATTTGTTCGAAAGTTTCAGAATGCATGAAATTAAAACCAGCCTCATCCTGATAAAGATACTGGTACGGACGACGTTCAACCCTCACTACATCAATTCTTACTCCTGATGAGAATGTGTTTTCGATTGTTCTTCCTGTTTTAAGGTTTTTAAGCTTTGTTCTCACGAAAGCCGGGCCTTTCCCAGGTTTAACGTGTTGGAATGATACAATCTGGAACAATTGATCGTTAAATTCAATGGTCAAACCATTTTTAATATCTGCTGTAGTAATTGCCATATAAAATGTTTAGAATATTTTCAAATCGGGTGCAAAAATAAATAAATATTGGGGATTCAAAATCTTTCTATTGTTTTTTTCGAAATCGGCGGCCGAAAACCTATTTATTAATACGTTGATTATTTGATTGTTTGCTGCTGATCTTCGGCGCCTGAAACAGTTTTCTGAAGCCTTTTTAGATTTTTACTGCTGTTTTCAGGGCTTGATTTCCTTTTTGAGGCACGATAAGTTATTTCTTCTCCATTTGGTTTATGCCATTTATTTTGTACGAATCCAATTCGCATTTCAGAGCTCCGAGTACTAATTCGAACTCAGCATAAATTGGCAGTCTGTTCTCGTCTTTGGTAATGTAAATTTTCAGGTCATCCGATCCTTTTAAAAGTTTTCCTTTCGGAACCACCGGAGTAACAACGTAACATTGCTTTCTGCCAATCCTGGTGTTAATGGTTTCAATACCAATGAATTTTAATTCCATCATGAATAATTCGTCGCCATGATAAACCGGAACCTGTACCCGTTTTCCGGCCAGTAAATCATCGAAATACTGGTTTTGCCTGATGTAAAAGAAAACGCTGATCAGATCGTTCACTTTGTCGGGGACTTTTATTCGTCCCGATTTTTGACTGAAAAGCGAGTCGTTTTCGTGGTCGTAAGTTACTTCGTCGTAAAAACGGTATTTCTGTTCTTTTACATTGCGAATTGATTTGACCGGCAGGAAAGTTTCAGGATCAACCCAACTCTCATAAATATCGTTTACCTCGTATATTTTATCGACCAAGCCGGTAGTGCGGCCCCGCATACGGTAATGAATGGCCGGTTTCTTGTTTATTTTCTCTTTTTCAGCAATTAGTGTAGCTTTTCCGCCCTTGATAAATCCGAAACGAAGCACGTATTCCATTTCTTCCAAAGGTTCGGCGTTCAGGCGAACTGAAAATGCGAATAGTAAAAAGAAAATAAACTTTAGCTTCATATGTTTATCTTTTGTTTTTTTAATTGCTGCGTAAAATTCACCCCAAGTACTCGGGTCTCATCTCATCCCAGCATATTTTTCTTTGAAACGGTTGCTACAAAATCTTTAAGGTAAAAAGGTTCGAAATAAGCAACGTCTTCAAAGTGCTTATTGTTGTACGCTTCCCATACCAATTCAGTCATATATTGTGCCGAAGCGTTGATGTATGACAAAAATATTGCGTTAGGCGAGTTTATTACTTTTTGGCATTTGGCCGAACCATTTCCGAAGAAAACAATGGTATTGTCGCTTAGTTCCGGTTCCAGAAACGATTCGTCGATGATTTCAGCGGTTATGGGCTTGATAATGTTGCCGTTTTCGTCGATTAACATGGAATAAACTTCCATTCTTCTGGCATCAATCATTGGGCAGAAAAGCGTTTTCCCTTCGAATGGGATGCCGAATTTTTCATGGTTAAGCGAAACATGTTTTGCCATTGCTTCGAGTGTACCTACAGCAATCAATGGTATTTGAGCGGCATAACACATTCCTTTGGCGGTTGAAGCACCAATCCGGAGGCCTGTGTACGATCCGGGTCCTTTACTTACAGCCACCGCATTTAGTTCGCCCGGAATGATATGGTTTCTTTTTAGCAGGGTTTCGGCAAAAACCGAGGTTAAACGGGCATGATTCTGTCCTTCGCCCGACTCAATGAGGTCAACCAGATTTCCGTCTTTTGTAAGCGAAACACTGCAAACCTCAGTAGAGGTTTCGATTATGAGGATTAAAGCCATTGTATATTAAAATTTGACTACAAAATTAGGTATATAAACAACTAAATCACTGCTTTGATTTAAAGAATTAAGAAATGTGTCTGCTGAAAAAAAAATCAGGAGTTAAAGCTGCAAGTTCGATCATTTGTGCTATTTTTAAAAATTCAAACGAACAATACTAAATGTATCATACCGTAATAATTGATGACGATCAACTGGCCAGACGAGGACTCCGGCGCATACTTGAACAGAATTTTCGTGAAATCGAAATCCTGGGTGAAGCCGACTCTGTTGTTTCCGGTATTTCATTGATTAATGAAATGGAACCCGATCTGGTTTTCTTAGATATTGAAATGCCCGATGGCACCGGATTTAGCCTGCTGGAGAAGCTTCCCAAAATCAATTTCAGACTTGTTTTTACCACCTCATACAGCGATTACGCAATCACTGCGTTTAAATATTCGGCCTTCGATTATATTGTGAAACCTGTGTTGATTGAAAACGTCCGTTCAACCATTAGCCGGATTAACGAAATTCCGGTGTTGCAGGAAAGACAACGGGTTGAAGTGCTGAAACGAAATCTGAGCCAGGGTCCGGATGCAGATCAAACAATTGCTTTGCCCGAAATAAATGGATTTACCATTGTAAAGGTTACCGATATTCTTCGTTGCGAAGGAGAGCGTAATTATTCGCGTATTTTTTTCAAAGACGGAACTTCGGTGCTGGTGAGCCGGACATTGCTCGATTTTGATAATTTGCTTGTAGCACATGGTTTCTTCAGGATTCACCGGTCTCATTTGATCAGCCTGAAAAATGTGAACCGCTACCTGAAAACCGATGGCGGAATGGTTGAAATGAATGATAAAACACAATTGCCGGTTTCTCCGAAATTTAAAGACGAACTTCTGAACCGCCTGCTTTACAACCGGATTTAACAGATTATGCATACGTTAGAAGATTTACAATCGCTTGTTTCTGTTGCGATAGACAAGGAAATCAATCAATTATATCATACCGAACCCGGTCATTTGTACGAACCTATTGGCTATGCCTTATCGGTAGGCGGCAAACGGTTACGCCCGGCAATGGTGCTTTTGGGATACAGTCTTTTCGACGAACAGATTGAAAACGCTTTGCCAGTTGCCACGGCCATTGAGTTGTTCCACAATTTTACTTTGTTGCACGACGACATTATGGACGGAGCCGAAATGCGGAGGAATAACTTATCGGTTTATAAAAAATATTCAGAGAATGTTGCCATTCTCTCGGGCGATGCCATGTCGATAATGGCTTACAATGCTTTACTGAAAAGCAACTCAGAAGCATTGCCGGCAATGATAAGGCTGTTTTCGCAAACAGCCCTCGAGGTGTGCGAAGGACAGCAGTTTGATATGGATTTTGAAACCCGGGTTGATGTTTCGATTCCGGAGTACCTGGAAATGATTAAACTCAAAACCGCCGTGTTGTTGGCTTGCAGCTTAAAACTTGGTGCGCTTGCGGCTAATGCTTCTGAAAAAATAGCTGGTCAGTTGTATGATTTTGGATTAAATCTGGGCATAGCTTTTCAGCTTCAGGATGATTTGCTGGACGTTTTTGCTGATCAGGATAAATTCGGGAAAAAACTTGGTGGCGACATTGTCGCGAACAAAAAGACTTTTCTTCTGTTGAAAGCCCTTGAAATTTCAGGGAAAGAAACAAAGACCTTTATTCAGGAGTGGATTGATAAAAAGGATTTTGATGCAACCGAAAAGATCTCGGCAATTACCGAAAAATATAATGAATTAGGAATAAAAGAGATAACCGAAAACAGCATAGAAAAATATTATCAGGCAGCGCTGAATATCTTTAATGAAATACAACTAGCCGGAGAAACGAAGGTAGGATTGCTTCAATTGGCAACCCTGATTATGAACCGCGATCATTAGAATTATTTGAGGACTTTTTTTTGATGTAAGAATCTTTTTTCTCACTTTTAAAGTCTCTGATTTGTACAATTTTCATAATTTCAACTTTTCAGTATAAAACAAGAAATATGGCTCAAAATATTGGAAAAATAACCCAGGTAATCGGCCCGGTAATCGACATTACGTTCGATCTGGAAGGCAGCGAACTTCCTAGAATATACGACGCCCTTGAGATTGAAAGGGAAGGTATGGAGAATCTGATTCTCGAATGCGAGCAACACATTGGCGAAAATACGATTCGTGCTATTGCGATGGATTCGACCGATGGATTGAATCGGGGTATGAAAGTTATTGCAACCGGAAAACCCATCACGATGCCAAATGGTCAGATTGCTCTTGGCCGGTTGCTGAATGTGACCGGAAATCCGGTTGACGGTTTGGAAGCCTTGCCTAAAAACGGGCTTAGTATTCACAATGAGCCACCTAAATATGAAGAGTTAACTACTGAAACTGAAGTGCTCTTCACTGGTATTAAAGTAATCGACCTGATTGAGCCATATGCCAAAGGAGGTAAGATTGGTTTGTTTGGTGGTGCCGGTGTTGGTAAAACAGTACTTATTCAGGAGTTGATCAACAATATTGCACTTGCACACAGCGGTTTGTCGGTGTTTGCTGGTGTTGGCGAACGTACCCGTGAAGGAAACGACTTGCTTCGTGAGATGATTGAAGCCAATATCGTGGATTACGGTGAAGAATTCAAGAAATCGATGGAAGAAGGCAATTGGGATTTATCGAAAGTTGATCGGGAAGCCGTAAAAAAATCGAAACTTGCACTTGTTTTCGGGCAGATGAATGAACCTCCGGGTTCACGCGCCCGTGTTGGACTTTCGGGATTGACAATTGCTGAAAGTTTGCGCGATGGTGACGGAACTTCGGGTAAAGGACGCGATATTCTTTTCTTTGTTGATAATGTGTTCCGTTTTACTCAGGCGGGTTCCGAAGTATCGGCCTTGCTGGGGCGTATGCCATCGGCGGTAGGTTATCAGCCAACTTTGGCTACCGAAATGGGTATTATGCAGGAACGTATTACTTCAACCAAAAATGGTTCAATCACTTCGGTTCAGGCGGTATATGTTCCGGCTGACGACTTGACCGACCCTGCTCCTGCAACCACATTTGCTCACCTTGATGCTACTACAGTATTGAGCCGTAAAATTTCGGAGTTGGGTATCTATCCGGCTGTTGACCCGCTTGATTCAACTTCACGAATCCTGACCCGCGAAATTGTTGGTAACGAGCATTATGATTGTGCTCAGCGCGTAATTATGATTCTGCAACGATACAAAGAACTTCAGGATATTATTGCCATTTTGGGTATGGACGAGTTGTCGGAAGATGACAAACTGGTTGTTCACCGTGCCCGTCGTGTGCAGCGTTTCCTTTCTCAGCCATTCTTTGTGGCCGAGCAGTTTACAGGCTTGAAAGGTCAGTTGGTTTCAATTGAAGATACCATTAAAGGCTTCAACATGATTATGGATGGTGAAGTTGACCAGTATCCTGAAGCAGCATTCAACCTGGTTGGCAACATTGATCAGGCCATCGAAAAAGGAGAGAAATTACTTGCCGGAGCTTAATTCCGGAAGCGTATTTTGCCTTTTTACTTTTTACTTTTTACTTAAAACAACATGATACTCGAAATCATTACCCCTGATAAAAAGGTTTATTCCGGAAAGATTAAACTCCTCCAGGTTCCTGGTCACGATGGTTTGTTCGAAATTTTGAATAACCATGCACCGATCATTTCTACACTTGGAAAGGGCAAAATCAAAGTTGAGGAAGAAAACGGGCAGGTCCTTTTTTTTGAAGTGGAAGGTGGCATTATTGAGAATAAAGACAACAAAATAATAGTACTTGCCGAATCGGTTTAGCCGACTGAAGCGATAAACTGACTATATTTAAACCCTGAAGATTTTACACTTCAGGGTTTTTTATTTTGAAGACGAAATTCCTTATCATACGATTTAGCTCAATTGGCGATATTGTTCTGACGTCGCCGGTGGTTCGCTGCCTGAAAACGCAATATCCCGGTGCCGAAGTGCATTTTCTGACTAAAAAGCGAAATGCAGATTTGCTTCAGGCCAATCCCTACATCGATAAGATTCAGCTTTACGACGGGTCAATTTCCAACTTAATTTCCGATTTAAAAGCAGAGAAATACGACTGTATTATTGATTTACACAATAATTTGCGCAGCCTGGCGGTAAAGTTTAGTTTAAATGCACAATCGTACAGTTTTAATAAGTTGAATTTCAGGAAACTGCTGTTTACCCGATTTGGAATAAACACTATGCCAGATAAGCATATTGTTGATCGTGCTATGGAAACCTTGCGGTCGTTCAATGTAGTGAATGATGGGAAAGGGCTCGATTATTTTATTCCGGAGGGGGATGAATTTCTGCTGGAAGAATTACCAGAGCACTTCAGAAATGGCTATATCGCCCTCGTTTTGGCCGGAACTTACACCACCAAGAAGATGCCGGTTGCCAAATACAGGAATCTGATTTCAGGAAATAACGTTCCGTTTGTTCTGCTCGGAGGGAAAAGCGAACGCTTGCTGGCTTCGGAAATACTTGATTGGAATACTGGAAATGTGGTTGATTTTACCGGAAAACTCCGGATTAACCAATCGGCAAGCCTGGTGCAGAAAGCACAATTGGTTATCTCGAATGACACGGGGCTGATGCATATTGCTTCAGCTTTCCACAAGAAAATACTTTCCGTATGGGGCAACACTACTCCCGAATTTGGTATGTATCCCTATTTGCCCGGAGAAGGGTCTGAAATGATTGAGGTTAAAGGCTTGAAATGTCGTCCTTGCTCAAAGCTGGGCTACCGGCAATGCCCCAAAAAACATTTCCGTTGCATGAACGATATTCAGGAGAATCGGATTATTGATTGGGTAAAACGCGAGTTTTAGCTACTGGATTTCGTGTCCTGAAAATGAAAATGGTCATTAGCCTTTTGTAACGGGAAAAGTTCTGAAGACTAATGACCATTTTTGTTACTGGAAGGCGTTTTTAATCCGCATCAGTGCCTCTTCGAGTGTTGCACGGGTACAACCAATGTTAATGCGCATAAAACCGCTTCCCTGCTTTCCAAATTGAATTCCACGGTTCAGGCCAACTCCGGCATCAATCAGTTTTTGGTTCAATGCTTCGTCAGTCAATCCCAATGCCGAAAAGTCAATCCATATCAAATAAGTAGCTTCGGGGCGCATAACTTTAACCTGAGGCAGGTTGGCTGCAAAAAAGTCTTCAAGGAAAGAATAGTTTCCCTGAAGGTATTGCAGAAGTTGCGAAAGCCATTCATCTCCGTGTGTATAGGCCGCTTCGAGGGCTATCGAACCGAAAATGTTACCCATATGCAGATGTGGCAGTCGCATAACCCTTTCGTAAGCCACAAAGTGCCGTTTATTCGGAATTACCAGGAACGAAGTGGTTAATCCTGCCGTATTGAAGGTTTTGCTTGGCGCCATGCAAATGACACAGTTTTGTGCAATCTCTTCTGAAATTCCGGCCAACGGTGTATGCCTGAAGCCATCGAATATCAGGTCAGAATGAATCTCGTCAGAAATGATTATGATTTTATTTTCCAGACAGATATTAGCCAAAGCTGTAAGTTCTTCTTTATTCCAGGCCATTCCTCCCGGGTTGTGCGGATTACTCAGCAGCAGAAGTTTTGTATTCGGCGTAATTTTCTGTTTCAGGTCATCCAAATCAAAATAATAGCGGCCATTTTCAAGTTTCAGCGGATTTTCGATCATTTGGCGCCCGGTGCCTTTTATCGAATCGAAAAACGGGAAATATACCGGCGGTTGCAGGATAACACCATCGCCGGGGTTCGAAAGTGCTTCAATAGCCATGGTTAATCCGGCAACAACACCCGGGCTGAATGAAATCCATTCGGGCTTAATTTCCCAGTTGTGGCGGCGTTTTAACCAATTTACAATTGATTGCGTGTACGATTCGGGGCGAAAAGTATAGCCAAAAACCTCATGTTCGGCACGCTTTCTTATTGCGTCAACAATAAAATCAGGCGTTTTAAAATCCATGTCGGCTACCCACAACGGCAACAAATCGGTTTTCCCGAAAAACATGGCACGACCGTCATATTTTAAGCTGTTGGTGTGGATGCGGTCAACGTGTTCGTCAAAATTATAGAGCTTCATTATCGATATTTACGATTAGACAATTTACTATTTACCATTATTTATGAGAGACTTATCTTTTCAAGGTAATTCAAACCGTTTTCGCGTTCCACCTTCAGAACAAAGTTGAACCGGTTGAGCGAAAGGCAAAGGTCGAAATCTTCGGCAGGTGCCCACTCTTGTTTTTCAGGCGCAAAAAACCGGGCGCCGTCCCCTTTCCTGATTTGTTCAACCATCGCCTGAAAGTCATTGGGCTTTCCTTCCAGCTCATTTTTTATATAAACAGCGAGAAGAGTATCTTCATCAGTGGGATACTGGCAACTGTAACCCATGCAAACCAACGATACCTTATCCGGATTTTTTTTGCGGATGTAATTTATAATAGCCTGAGCATTCACAAAACTGCCGGTCAGTATTTCGTCGGCTCCGGTTGCGTTGGCAATACCCTGCGTTCCGGAGCTGGTGGTGTGAACCATGGTTTTTCCGCTTAAATTGCCTTTCAGAAGTTGCGATGGGGAATTCCCAAAGTCAAAACCTTCTGGTTTTTGCTCGTTTCGCTCGCCTACCAGGATGTATTCAGGATTTAGTTTTTTAAGTTGGTATGCTTTTTTGAGGTCTCCAACCGGATAAATACGTTTTATATTGCCGCCATAGGCATAACAAGCGGTAGAAAAAGCCCGGAAAACATCAATAATAACGGTTAGCCCCCTCGATTTTTGGGCTCCTTCGAGTAATTGTAGTATTTCAATATCCATAAAATGTGATATGCTTTGTTTTGAGTTGATTCTTTAATTATTGAATATCAGCAGTATAAAAACAGGTGTTTACATTGGATTAATCTTGGCCGTGCTCGTTAACGAAAGGGTAATACATTCTTAATGTATGTTTTTCAGCATGTATGCTGCAGAACATGTATGTTTGCATTGTACTTTAAAACAATGAAAAATGAAAACAATTAAAACAATTTCAAAATTAACAATGTTGTTCGCATTTGTAGCATTTGCAAACACATTATTGGCAGGTGGAAATTTAAAAGTCAATATTCTTCCACTTACATCTGAAACCGCAGTAGTCGCAATCTCTTCAGTCGATGCTTCGAATTTACAAATCAGCATCGAAAACGGAAACGGCGAAAAAGTGTATTACAAAGAAACCGACGCCGAAAACAAAGATTACCGTAAAGTATTCGACTTCTCGAACCTTGAAAGAGGAGATTACAAATTGTCGGTTACTACAAATGGTTTAACTACCGAGCGTAATTTCAGCATCGATAAAAACATTGCCGTAGGTAAAGAAAAAAGTTTGATCGAACCTTATTTCGCTTACAAAAATGGAGTTCTGAAAGTATCTTACCTGAATTTTCCTGAAGAAAGCGTAAGCCTGAATTTTTACGCCAACAACGACTTGGTTTTTTCAAAAGAAATTGGTACAAAATTCAATGTTACTGAGGGATACGATCTTTCTAAACTTGACAAGGGAACTTATTCTGTAGTTCTTTCAACCGACAGCAAATCATATTCGTATGATTTAGATCTGAAATAATGAAATTTTATTCATTTTTATAGTAGAGAGCGACTTCGATAGAGGCCGCTCTTTTTCTTTTATAAATCCGGAAGAAATCTACTTTTCCCTTTTCCTGACTTGGCTAAATGTAAGCCAAAATAAAGTTTAAATTTGCGGGTCAATAAATTAGGACACAATGAGAAGAGACGAGGTTGAGATAATGGCACCGGTTGGTTCGTACGAATCGTTGATGGCAGCCATTCAGGCAGGTGCCGGATCGGTTTATTTTGGCGTGGAACAACTGAATATGCGTGCCCGGTCGTCGAATAATTTTACGCTCGACGATCTGAAGAAAATAACTGAAATAGCCCATTCGAAAGGGGTAAAGACTTACCTTACTGTTAATGTGGTGGTATTCGATAACGAGCTTGAACAGCTTCGCAAAATTATTGATGCAGCCAAAGAAGCTGGTATTTCAGCAATTATAGCTTCTGATATTTCGGCTATTTTATACGCCCGCCAGGTGGGTGTTGAGGTGCATATTTCTACTCAAGTGAATATTACTAACATTGAGGCGGTGCGTTTCTACTCGCAATATGCCGATGTGGTGGTTTTGGCCCGCGAAATGAATATTGGACGGGTTTGGGAAATCTCGCGCCAAATCAGGGAACAAAATATTACCGGACCTTCCGGACAGTTGGTCAGGCTCGAAATGTTTGTCCACGGAGCTTTATGCATGGCTGTTTCAGGTAAATGTTATCTGAGTCTGCACGAAATGAATTCGTCGGCAAACCGCGGAAGCTGCATGCAGTCGTGCCGCAGGGCTTACATAGTTACCGATAAAGAGACTGGTGCCGAGCTTGAAGTAGATAACGAATACATCATGTCGCCCAAAGATTTGAAAACCATTCATTTTCTGAATAAATTACTCGATTCGGGAGTGTCGGTGTTGAAAATTGAGGGAAGGGCACGGTCACCCGAATACGTTTATACTGTGGTTGAATGCTATAAGGAAGCAATTCAGGCTTATTTCGACGACGAGTTTACCGAAGAAAAAATTGCCGATTGGGACGAACGATTGTCTTCAGTTTTCAATCGTGGTTTCTGGGATGGCTATTACCTGGGTCAGCGATTGGGCGAATGGAGTAAAAACTACGGTTCACTCGCCTCGCATCGTAAAGTGTATGTAGGTAAAGGGCTTAACTACTTTTCGAACCTGAAAGTGGCTGAATTTAAGCTCGAAACCGGACCGTTAAAGGTTGGCGACGAAATTTACATTACCGGTCCGACAACCGGATTGGTGAAAACTGTTGTTTCCGAGATTCAGCTTGATAAACAATCGGTTGCCGAAGCGCCCAAAGGATCGTATATTTCAATTCCGGTTGATACCAAAATCAGGAAATCGGATAAATTGTACAAAATTGTTGAGGCTGCAGAAGTTAAGCAACAATAGAGTAATATTATACTGAATAAGACAGAC
The DNA here is from genome assembly GCA_963678915.1 of Prolixibacteraceae bacterium. GTDB lineage: Bacteria > Bacteroidota > Bacteroidia > Bacteroidales > Prolixibacteraceae > Aquipluma. The sequence goes on along the minus strand of OY787458.1, from coordinate 2,351,361 downwards.
AAACTTTGTATTTTTGAGATTATTTTACTCTTTATGCGAAAAGTATTTCTAGTTTCAGGTATTGTTGTTTTGGTTGCCGCATTGGCCTTTGTGGGCCTAAAGTATTTTCCTGCCAAAAAGGAAAAACCGGTTATCCAGACCTTTTCGACCAAGCAAAATCCGGCATACAAGGCTGTTCCGCAGAAAAGTCCGCTGATTATCGAGATAAAAGATCAGGAAGGATTTTTTAATGCCATAAAAGGCGACAGGCCAATGTTTGCCGAATTCAGAAAGGTTCCTGAATTTGAAAACCTTTTCTCGGGCATCAGCCGTTTTCGCGATTTTGTGCACAGCCGCTCCGGAATCAGTGAACTGCTAACGGGTAAATCGATCATTGTTTCGCTCAACCCGAGTGGGAAAAATCAGTTGGCCAATCTTTTTCTGGTGCAGCTGAATAATTCGGCTGAAGCCAGCTCTGCTGTCGATGTTGTATCGCGTGAGTTGGGCGGTGAATATACCATTTCGAGGAAAAATTACGACAATACAGCCGTTATAAATGCTAAATCGGCCGACTTGAATTTTTACTTTGCCTGTGCTAACGATATTTTCATGGCCAGCGAAGATTTTATCCTGATAGAGGAAGCCATTCGGCAATCGAATTCGGTAAACCTGCTGAATAACCGCCAGTTTACCGAGGTTTATAAAACCATTGAAGAAACTGCATTAGCCAATGTTTTTATCAATCACCAAACCATTGCACAGGTTTTATCAAAATTGGTGGCTCCTGAAATCAGGAAAACCCTGAATCAACTTAGTTCATATTCTAATTGGACAGGACTCGATCTTTGGGAAAAACCGGGGCAGCTTGAATTAACCGGATACAGCATTACAAAAGATTCTACCGACAATTATCTGAATATTTTCCGTAACCAGGACGCCCAAAAACTAACCATTGATAAAGCCGTGCCTGTATCCTCGTCGTATTTTGTTGCCCTGAATCTTAAGAATACCGGGCGGTTCATCGAGCAGTATGAAGACTACCTTCGGACAAGCGGAAATTACTATCCGCGCGAAATGAATCTGATTGAATTCAAGAAGAAAACGAATGTCGATCTGGAACGGTTGATGAAAGATATGGTTGGTAATCAGGTGGCCGGAGTGTACACCAATATCAACAAGTCCAATCCGTCGCAAAACCGGTTTTTTGTTGCCGAGCTTGTCAAACCTTCTGAAGCAAAGGAAAAACTGGGAAAGGCAGTTGCCGAATTCAGCAAATCAGGGAAAGCTGGTTCAGATCCTATTCAGAACGAATACTCGGTTGGAGGTAAAAAGTCGTTTGAAATATACCGGTTACCGATCGGTAATATACCCGAATGCCTCTTTGGACGGGCTTTTTCGGGTATAAATTCGCAGTATTTTGTTCTGTTCGACAAGTACCTCATTTTTGGAGATAACCTTCCTGGAATGAAAAATTATCTGCAAAGCCTGGTTTCCGGGAAAACCTTGGCAAACGATTCAATTTACCAGTTAAACAACAAAGAATCGCAGCCAAAACCGAACTTTTACCTCTATTCCCGAATTCCCAAAACTTTCAGGTTGAAAGATGTACTTCTTCGGCCCGAAATAAGCGAGAAACTTTCGAAAAGCGAAGATGTGATCCGCAAGTTCAGTACGTTTTCGTGGCAGTTTACCATCTCCGATAAGATGGTAAAGAATCAGATTGTCCTGAAATATGATCCGAATATTAAGGAAGAACCGCAGGCCATTTGGCAGCTGAAGCTTGAAGGAAAACTCATGCGCAAACCAGTGCTGGTGCTGAATCATAAGGATCTTCCCAACAGGGAAGTCATTGTTTGCGACGACCAAAATAATGTATCGCTGATAAACAAGGAGGGGCTTGCGCTGTGGACAATCAATATTCCGGGCGAAATTATTTCTGATATTCACCAGATCGACCTGTTTCACAATAAAAAGTTCCAGTACCTCTTCAATACCAAAACACAACTTTATTGCATCGACCGGATGGGAAATAAAGTGGGGAAATTCCCGGTTACCCTGAAGTCGATGGCCTCAAACGGGGTTACAGTTGCCGAATATGGAAACAACCGCGAATACAGGTTTATTATAGCCGGAGAGGACCGCAAAATTTACCTTTTCGATCTTTTTGGTAAGCTGATTCCGAAATGGAATTTTGAAGGCACCGAGAGCGAGGTAACCCAGCCGGTTCAGCATTTCGATGTTGATGGGAAAGATTACCTCGTTGTTTCCGACAAGCAAAATATTTATTTTCTCGATCGGCAGGGAAAACGCCGCGAAGCGCAGCCGGCACCTTTCGACCGCTCTGCAAATCCACTCTATTTTGTGGAGGGAAATAGCCCGCGGTTGATTTCAACCGATCAGTCCGGACGAATTCATATCATTGATTTTGCGGGGCAGGCCGAAGTGAAAGAAGTTGGGAAATTTGGAACAGCTCATCGTTTTGTCGTCAGCGATCTGGACGGAAATGGCTCTGCAGAATATATTTTTGCCGATGGAAAGAAGTTGACTATTTTTTCAGCAGAGGGCAAAAAGACTGCCGAACACACTTTTGCTGACGTGATTAGCGAAACGCCGGTTGTTTGCGCGATGGGTGCCGGAAATGTAAAAATCGGTGTCGTTATCAAGGGCGAGAATAAGGTTTATCTGCTCGATAAAAATGGCTCGGTCATGCGCGGATTACCGCTTGAAGGAGATACGGGCTTCATACTGGGCAAATTTAACGATGCAAATGCCTGGTATAACCTTATTGTCGGTTCGCAGGGCAATATGCTGGTAAATTACCGGATTGAGTAAATATACACAGTTCTGATACAAATAGAAAAACCCGGATTCGAACGAACCCGGGTTTTTTATTGCTTAGTATTGAGTTGATTGATTTTTTTGATCAGAATTTACCTTTGTCAGGCCTTTTCCCATTGCTCGCGCATCAGTTTAACTGCAGCAGGCAGGGTAATCTTTGAGTCGCCTACAGAGCCACATTCGAAGCTCACATAATCGCTGTAATTGATTTCTTTCAGGCCACGGAATCCATTGATGTAATTATCTGCTTCGCCGTCTTCTCCGGGCATTTTACGCCGTTTGCGGCTAGCGATATGCACGTGGTGTAAATAGTCGCCAGCGGCTAAAAATGCAGCGCGGTCATTGGTTTCTTCCCAGGTCATGTGCCAGAAATCACCCATTACTGCAGCTCCGTCACTCTTTACATCGCGAACAATGGCTGCGCCATCGGCCACCTGACGACAGAAATAGCATTCCTGACGATTCAACGGTTCAAGCAAAATACGGGTATTGTTTTTCAAGGCAAAATCACCCAATTCTTTCATTTGTCCAATCAGCAATTCGCGGGCTTCTTTGTCGGGCAACGATTTTTGGTTGTTAAAGGCAGGTACAAAAATTACCCCGGTTGAACCCAGTTCGCCAGCCGCACCAATAATCACTTTCAACGAATCCATGCACTTTTTCTGGATTGCAGGGTCGTCAGCAATCAGCCAACCTTCAAAACCGGCGCAAACCGCACTCATCTTGATGTTGCGGTTTTGCAGCGCTTTTTGTATCTCTTCCACTCTTTTTTCAAGTCCGCCTCCCCAAGGCTCAAACCCAACGATTCCAAGTGATTCCATGAAGTCGAGTTTCTCGGTAAGCGAAGCTCCCGGAGCAACTCCTTCCTGGCATGAAATTTTCAGTTCGAGCGACTTTTTTTTGTCGGAAGCTGATGCACTCCTGAAAGAAGAGAAAAAGCCGCCAGATGCAGCTAATGCTGCACCTGAAACGGCTGTTCCTAAAAAAGACCTTCTGTTAAGCGGCATACCTATCGTGTTTGGTTTCCCTGCGGCGTTCCGGCAATGTGAATAAAATCGGGCAGTTTAAATTCTTTCCCTGCACCGTATCCTTCTTTGGCGGCAGCCATGGTTTTTGTCATGTCAATATCTTTCGGAAGAAGATCGAGCGGCGAAGCAGTCATTTCATCCCATGTGACTTTCTTTCCGGAGTAAGCCGATTCGCGTCCCATGATGGCAGCCATGTTGGCAACAGCCGTTTCGGATGCCTGTTCAATTGGTTTTCCGGCGCGGATATGGTTAATCCAGTTCACGTGTTCCAATGTGTATGGGTCGGTTTGTTTGAATTTAGCTTTTTCGGCTTCGTAGTCGAATTTCCATATTTCGTTGCCTTTCAAATCTTTGATGACGTGTCCGTCTGAAGACCACGAACCTTTGGTGCCCTGGATAAATTCCCATACGCCACCTTCTGTTCCGCTGATCTGGCGGCAGGTGCTGTGGATGTGGATACCGTTTTCCATTTCAAAATCGACGCTGAAATTGTCGAACTGGTTACCGGTAACACGGCGCTGACGTGAGCCGAATCCAAGTGCTGATTTTGGTTTTAAGCCCGAAAACCATGTGAATACATCGAGGTTGTGAACGTGTTGTTCAACAATATGGTCGCCCGAAAGCCATCCCCAGTTTACCCAATCGCGAATCATCCATTCCAGGTCTGACCAAGCGGGGTTGCGATCCTTGAACCAGAGCATACCACCACACCAGTAAACTGTTCCACCGGTTATTTCGCCAATAGCCCCGTTCATGATTTGTTCGTATGAAGCTACATAATCGCGTTTATGGTGACGTTGTGTGCCGGTTACCACGCAAAGACCTTTTGCCTGGGCCTGCTTGGCTGTAGCCACAATGGTGCGGTAACCTACAGGGTCAACACAAATGGGTTTTTCGAGGAAGCAATGTTTGCCTTTTTCGACTGCGTATTTGAAAATTTCAGGGCGGAAATTGGGTGGCGTAGCGGTAATAATCACGTCCACGTCGCTATCAATAACTTTTTGATAAGAGTCGAGCCCTACAAATTTTTTATCTGCTGCAATGTCGATATTTTTTTCTTTTTTCAGCTTTTCAGCTAAGCCTTCCAAACGGTCAGCATAGGTATCGCCTAAGGCAACAATAGTAACATTATCGGCAGAGTTAAGGAAATTGAACGCTGCGCCAGAGCCTCGTCCGCCACAGCCAATTATTCCGGCTTTCAGTGGTTTGCCGTCTGCGGCCTTATCAACCAGACTGGGCACATAATAAGAGCCCGGCTCTTTTAATGGCTGTACTTTTGGCGTACTGCTACACGACGCCAATGTTGCAACACTTCCTGTACCAATTGCGCCCAATGCCCCGGCCAAAGCCGAGCTTTTCAAGAATGAACGTCTGTCAACACCTTTTTTCATAATTGATAAATTTAAAATATGGTTAGTCAGTTATTTATTGAATTTTTATTGAACTGTCTGGCTCACAAACAACCCTGAAACCGATGCCTTTAACATCGGAATACCACCAGATGCTTTTTGGCTGTTGCGGGTCGGTTTTCAGCCATGCGTCGTGTGTGCTGTGGTCGCGAGCTGCCGCACGTACGTCGGCTGCGTCCGAAATATAATTACCCCCGCGCACAACCCATTCTTCGCCTTCGGTTGCGATTGGGTTAGTCACTTTCCCGCTGTTTTTGGCATAAGCGTCGGGTGCATAGCGGTCGGCACAATATTCCATTACGTTGCCAAGCATATTTTTCAGACCGAACGGATTAGACTTGACCTCGTCGGGCAAGTGCGTTTTGCCTTTGCCATTGTTTGCATAAATGATGAACTGCGAAATCGGTTCGGTTTCGGCAGCCGATATTTTACGCCATAATCCTTTGTTGGAGAACTTATCTGGTTTGCCGTCAAAGAAATATGGTGTTTCGGTGCCACCGCGCGCTGCGTATTCCCATTCGGCTTCAGTAGGCAGGCGGTATTTTTTGCCGGTTTTCTTTGAAAGCCACTGGCAGAAGGTTTCCGCAGCATAATGGGTCATAGTGATTGCCGGGCGTTTGCCAAACCCCCAGTTCTGGTCGGGTCGTCCATAAGGCGGGGTTGGGCCTGAAATAGCATCCACGTTCGGGTTACTGTTGTTGGCATAAATCTGTTCGGGCGGAGTGCGTCCTTCGCTCATGGTGTTACCGTAAAATGCCCAGTACTCTTCCCAGGTTGTTTCCACTTCGGCCATGAAAAATGGGCTGACGGTAACCTGGCGCACCGGCGATTCGTCGGCTTGGTGGAAAGGTTCTTTCTCGGGGCTGCCCATGTTGAAGGTGCCGCCTTTGATAGCGATCATCTTGAACGATACCGATGTACCTGGAATCTGCTCGTTGTAGTCGGCAAAAGTTGTTACGGTAGTTGCCTGTTCAAAAGCGGGTTTCGAACTGTCGTTGCTGCCGTCATCTTGTCCCGGTATGCCGGTCATCTTGCCATGTTTGTAATTCGGGTTATAATGCCCGGCGTCGAGGTGGCAACTGATGCACTGCAAATCAAGTTTTTTCTCGTTATTTTCGTAGTAAAGGTGGGCGGCTATACCTGCATCCACTAAATTTTTTGGGAACAGGTTTTGGTGACAATGCTTACATGATGCGTTCGGGATATACTTCACTGCATGTTCCAGTTCCGACTTCATCTCCCAGTTAAATTCAGCCGAATCTTTGAAGAGGTAACCGTAAATATCTTTGAGCCCAAGTTTGGTTTTTTCTATGAGGTAGCCTTCTCCTTTGGGCGGAAGGTGACATTCGACACAATGAACCTTAATACCGCTTTTGTTGTCGAAGTGGGTCGATAATTTCCACGAATCGAACACGTGTGGATGGACGTGGCACGAAGCACAAAATTCGTCGGTTGATGTGTATTCAACGGCTTTATTGCCTGAAATGGTTATCAGGATTCCAACAATAAAAGAACAAAATAGAAGGAGGAAGATATGTTTACGAAAAAATTCTCCTGTTTTTTTCAGCATAATTGGTTTAGTTTATTTAATACAACAATGATTTTTAGGCTTTCCAAAAATAGTAAAAATACGGGCAAAGCAATACTGGTTTTATTTCAAAAGCTTATCGAGAACAAATCTCCATAATAAAAATGGATTTGTCCATACATTGCTTTTGTGTAAACTAAACTATGATAAGATTTTATTGGGGTAACGTTAGGCGAAATCATGAACGGCGATGTCAAATATTGACAAATTCACAGTTCAAACTATCAAAAGGAATATATCTTTGAACCATCTAACAAATTGACCTAATTTATCATGAATCTCGAATTAATCGCCTCAAAATTCAAGCTTGAAGGGCCTGTTGAACGCGTTGAGCCAATGGGAGAAGGCTTTATAAACGACACTTTTATTATTCGTACCCGGGGAAATAATGTACCCGATTATCTTCTTCAGCGCAAGAACAAACGTATTTTTACCAATGTTCCGGCCATGATGGAGAACATCCAAAAGGTGTGCACACATATCAAAAATAAAGTAATCGCTAAAAATGGCGACCCGATGCGCGAAGCCATGACCATTATTCCGGCCACCGATGGCAACCTGTACTTTATGGATGAGGAAGGTGAGTATTGGGCTGTTTGTGTTTTCATAAACGACACCATTGCATACCAGGCTGCCAAAACTCCTGAACTGGCTTACCAGGGAGGAAAAGGAATTGGCTTGTTCCAGTCGATGGTTTCAGATTTACAAGAACCGTTGACCGACATTTTGCCGGGATTCCATAATATTCGCTATCGTTTCAACCAATGGGATGCCGTTTTGGCCAAAGATCCGGTCGGCCGGAAAGCAAAGCTGGAGAAGGAAATTAGCTGGATTGAAAACCGCCGCGACGAAATGCTCAACTTCTGGAAACTGGTAGAATCGGGCGAAATACCAACCCGTGTTACGCACAACGACACCAAAATAAATAATATACTTTTCGACCTGAAGGGCGATGTTTTGTGTGTGATCGATCTGGATACGGTTTTAAACAGCACCTGTCTGAATGATTTTGGCGATGCCATGCGTTCGTACACCAACACCGGCCAGGAAGATGATGAAAATCTCGATGCTGTTTCGTGCGATCTGTCCATTTTCGAAGGTTTCACCAAAGGCTATTTATCGCAGGCTATTCAGTTTTTAACGGAGAAAGAATTGGAATACCTGGCATTCTCGGCCAAATACATTACTTACGAACAGGTTTTGCGCTTCCTGATGGATTACATCGATGGCGACAACTATTATAAGATTAAAAGTCCGGAACACAATTATCAGCGAACACTGGCTCAGTATAAATTATTGACCAGCATGGAGGATCAATACGATGAAATGTGCCGTATTGTGAAGTCTGTAGTGAAAAATTAAGTATAAGCCCCATCCCCAACTTTTCCCCGAAAGGGAAGGGAGCAGGGGGTGAAGATTTTGATTAAAACCGCAAAAAAAATGAAAGTAAAACACATACTCGAAGGCTTTTCAAATCCACCTCTTGACCTGATTTCTGAAACACTCGATCTGGAAATTGAACCATTGAAAATCGAAACAATAAACTGGGAAGCGTTTCCTTACCTTCCTGAAGTTTCGGTGCAAATTGCATACAACGACGATGAATTGTTTTTGCAATACAAGGTCAGCGAGCAATCGGTAAAAGCTGTTATTGCCGAAAGCAACGGGCGGGTGTGGACCGACAGTTGCGTCGAATTTTTTCTTTCGCCAGAAGGAAATGATGTGTATTATAACCTCGAAATGAACTGTATTGGGGCTGTTTTACTGGGCTTCCGCAAAAAGGGAGAACCATCGGTTCATGCTACTGACGAACAAATAGCAACAATCCGAAGGATTTCTTCGCTGGGAAATATGCCATTTCAGGAGAAAATAGGAACTACCGAATGGCAAATTACGGTGGCAATCCCTTGGGAAGTATTTTTCAGGCATCATCTAAAACCGGTTTCAGGCGCGAAAATGCGAGGAAACTTTTATAAATGTGGCGACGAACTTACCGTTCCACACTTTGTTTCGTGGACCAGGATAAAAACTGAAAAACCAAACTTTCACGAGCCTGCATTCTTTGGTGGGCTGGAGTTTGAGTAGCATTGGGCAAGATTTTGAGGAATTGTTAATCCGAAATTTTTCCTTTGCTTTGAGCATTAAACCTTAAACTTCAGGAATGGAGGTTGCCGACAACATCTTGATCGCTGGCATTAAAAGAGATGACTATTCGAGTTATAATCAGCTTTTTGTGCGCTATTATAACCGGCTTTGCCTGTTTGTTTTTAAACTGACACAAAGCTACTCGGCATCCGAGGATATTGTGCAGGAACTGTTTGTCCGGCTTTGGATGAACAGGGCGAAACTTGAAATCAGGGATAACATTTCGGGGTATCTGTACCAGGCCTCCCGAAATTCGGCGCTGAATTACCTTCGGGCCGAAAATAACCGCAAAAAAACAATCGACAGCATTCCGTTTCAGGAAGAATCGACCGACGAAAACCTGATCGAACAGGTTGAATTCAGTGCCGCACTTTATAAGTGTATCGAACAACTGCCTGCCCGAAGCAAAGATGTATTTATGAAAAGCCGGTTCGATGGACTCAAGCAACAGGAAATATCTGATCAGCTGGGTATTTCGGTTAAAACAATCAAAAACCAAATCTGGAAATCGCTCCAGTTTCTGAAAGCTTGCTTGGAATTGAATGAAGCTTTTGAACATTGAAAGTGCATGGAACGGAGAACGGAGATATCGCTCCCCGAGCCGCGAAGCGTTCCGAATGGTGATGCTGTTAAGTTAATGATTTATGATTATTCTTTTTTCTTAGTGAACCTTAGTGTTTTTGTGCTTTAGTGGCTGATTCTTGCCACTAAGTCGTTAAGCCTCGAAGAAACACAAAAAATTTCTTGTAGCGTAATGATATTTTTAGAAGTGAACTTCTGCCTTTTTTCAAAAAAACTTTTTCGCCGATAGGACCTTTCCCGTTTTGATGTGTCAATAGGAAAAATGAGCACATCATGGACGAAAAATTTCCGATCGGAGAACATATTATCGATCATTTGTCGCAGGGGGAAAAATCAGTGCAAACTGACCGCGAACTGAATGATTGGGCAGAATCATCTTCTGAAAATAAAGCTGAACTCAATACTTACAAAAAGATATGGGACGCGTCGGCGGATGCACCTGTAATTAAAAAGTTTGATACCGACGAAGCCTGGCAAAAGGTCGATTCAGAAATTGAAGCCCGGAATTCACGAACCCGACGGATTCGGAGCTTTAGTCTTGTCCTTTCAGGAATGGCAGCCTCCTTGCTCATTTTCTTTAGCCTTAATTTTTTTACCGACATTTTTTCAGGCCCCGAAGCAACAATTGTAATGTCAACTACCTATGGCAGCCGGTCGGAAGTTGTGCTTCCCGATGGCTCTTTAGTGAAGCTAAACGCCGGATCAAACCTCAAATACCATTTCGATAAGGTGAGTCAAACCCGTAAAGTTGATTTTAGCGGAGAAGCTTTTTTTGAGGTATCGAAAAGCAAAGCGCCTTTTGAAATATTGACTTCGGATGGTTTAAAGGTGAAAGTTTTGGGAACGAAGTTTAACCTGAGTACCTATCCTGATGATCGAACTGCACAAACTTCGCTTTTTGAGGGGAAGGTGGAACTGAGCAAAGCTGGCTCTGTCTCATTGATTTTGAAACCGGGAGAAATGGCCGTTCTGGATAAAGAATTGAATGAAATTTCGTATGCCAAAGGCGAAATTTCGCGCACGACCAGCTGGATGCAGAACAAATTGTACATGGAAAATATGTCGTTGGAAGACGTCTGTAAATACCTGGAACGCTGGTATGATGTACACATTACGCTTAGCGACGAAAAGCTGGGTGAAAAGATTCATTATACTGGAGTTTTAAAGGAGCAAACAGTATTGGATGTGTTGAATGCGCTTTGTCAGCTGAGTTCAATTTCGTACGAATTAAAAGGAAAGGAGATCACGATAAACGGGAAATAAAAAACGGAAGATGTTCGAGCATCTCCCGTTGTTTTTTAGATAATCCGATTGAATGTTACCAGCACTCAATCAAAGTAATTAACTAATTGCATTACAAAACTATGAAAAAAAGTTATGAATCTGGGAGTGGACGATGTCCTATTCCCAAAAAACTCTTGTTGGTTATGAAACTAACTGCCTTCTTAATCTTTCTTTTTACAGTGCAGGTTACTGCAACCGTGTATTCACAAAGTAAGAAGCTTACAATCGACTTGCAGGGATCGTCCATTAAGGAAGTGCTGCAGAAGATTGAAGCTCAGTCAGAATATCGTTTCATCTATGAGAATGAAAAGGTTAATCTGGATACTAAAATAAGCATTCAAGTTAAGGACGAGGGGGTTGAAAATATCCTGAAAATGTTGTTTGGAAAAGATGGCGTCAACTATTCAATTACCGAAAACAACCTTATTCTGATCAACCCGTCGGGACAACAAATAAAAAATCTCAGGAATGAATCGAACGGAACGCAGCAGCAAAGGTCTGTATCTGGTAAAGTTACAGATTCAACAGGCGGATCGCTTCCGGGTGTTTCTGTGGTTGTAAAAGGTACGACAACGGGAACCATTACCGATTTTGACGGCAATTACTCTCTGCCCAATGTTCCGACAAATGGCATGCTTGTCTTTTCATTCGTAGGGATGAAATCGCAGGAGGTTGTCGTTGGAGCAAAAGCAAAAATTGATGTACAACTTGCCGAAGAAACTGTGGGTATTGAAGAAGTTGTTGCCATTGGTTATGGCGTTCAAAAGAAAGTAAACCTGACGGGTTCTATTGCAACAGTAGATAAAAAGATACTTGAAAACAGACCAATAACAAACTCAACATTAGCATTACAAGGAGCTACAGGTGTATATGTGAATCAAGCCTCTGGTCGCCCTGGGGCCGATAATGGAACTATTCGGATACGTGGAATTGGAACACTAAGTGATTCCAATCCTTTAGTATTGGTTGATGGAGTTGAATATGATCTTCGTGATGTAAACCCTTCAGATATAGAAAGTATTTCTGTTTTGAAAGACGCGGCTTCTTCTGCCATTTATGGAAATCGAGCTGCAAACGGAGTCATTTTGGTTAAAACAAAAACAGGACAAAAAGGTAGTCTTAAAGTAGATTACAATATGTACTTCGGTTCTCAAAGTATTCTGCAGATTCCACCCGACATTGTAACTAATGCCGTTGAATATATGGAAGGCAAAAATAGAGCTTTAACCAATGAGGGCAAACCAATTGAATATGCTCAAACCCTGATTGACGAATACAAAGCTGGAGTTGCTGCAGGTACAGATCCATGGAAATATGCCAACACGAATTGGATGGATGTGATGTTTAGAAATGCACCTATTCAGGAACACAATCTTCGTTTTTCTGGTGGCTCAGAGAAAACGACCTTCTCGGCTTCGCTAGGTTATCTCGATCAGGATGGAATCCTTTTAAATACTTATGCAAAAAAATACAACATCAACCTCAACCTTTCTTCTGAGGTAAATAAATCGATCAAGATTGGTGCAAGTTTGATGAGCAATTATACACTCAATACTGAAAGTGGATATACAACAAACGATGCGAATGGCGAAGGTGGATTAATGGGGTTAATCTATCGTGGACTTCCAATGCAGGCTCCATTAGCCAAAGATGGAACATATGCTGATCAGTGGGTAAGGGTCCCCGGACATAATTTCTTCCGAAATCCATATGCCTTAGCCTATGAAGGTTTTCACACCAACAAATCACAACGAACTTTGGCCACGGTTAATGTGGAATTTAAACTGCCTTTTAATATTATATATAAAGTTACCGGATCAGCCAACTTATATAATATGAATGAAAAGTTTGCAAACCCTGTCATATACTTGACCAATACAAGCACTGGTGTCATTAGTCCAATGGGAAATATTCCGGCCCGGGGAGTTATTCAAAGGAATTTCAACAATCTTAATTTAACCAATTTTCATACGCTTAATTGGAATAAAAGCATTGGGGCAAATGAATTGAGCGCTTTATTGGGATTTAGTCTCGAATCCTTCGAAAGTTCGAATTTTAGCGCACAGAATCAGGGTTATTTAGGAAATGAACTGACAGAATTGAATGCTGGAAGCACCAACCCTTTAGTGTCTGGTACATCCGCTAAATCATCCTTAATGTCTTATTTTGGTCGCTTAAATTACAGCTATAAAGGTAAATATCTTCTTGAAGGTAACTTCAGATACGATGGTTCTTCTCGTTTTGCCAAAGGAAATCAATGGGGACTTTTCCCTTCCGTTTCACTTGGATGGAGAGTCAGTGAAGAAGCTTTTTTGAAGAACATCAGTCAGATTTCAAATTTGAAACTTCGAACATCATGGGGACAACTTGGGAACCAAAATATTGCACTTTTTAGCTATGTGAATGCAGTATCTATTGGTCAGAATTACAATTTCAATAATGCTGTTGTTAGTGGTGCTGCCATAACTTCGATCAGTGATGCGAAAATCTCTTGGGAGACAACAACAATGACTAATATCGGATTTGATGGTGGTTTATTCGATAATCATCTAACATTAACCTTTGATTTGTTTCACAACTTAACCACAGGTATACTTAGACAGGTATCAATTCCGGCTCAGGTTGGTAATTTAGGAGGTCCGATAAGAAATATTGGTTCAGTATCAAATAATGGATATGAGTTGTCTGGACAATACAATAATAAAATTGGGCAAGTCAAGTTCAACCTTGGCGGTAACCTTATGCATGTAAAAAATAATGTGGAAGATTTGAAGGGTCAAATTTATTACAATGGGAATCTGATTACAAGGGAGGGCGATCCGATCGATTCTTTCTATGGTCTCGAACAAATTGGAATTTTTCAGAGCAAGGAAGAAATTGCCGCTAGTCCTTTCCAAAACTCTATCACCCAGCCAGGTGATCTGAAATTTAAAGATATAGATGGAAATAATATTATTGACAATAACGATAGAAGAGTAATCGGCTCTGTTATTCCAAAGCTTACTTATGGATTTAATCTTGGAGTTGAATACAAGAACATTGAGTTGACCGCATTTTTCCAGGGTGTTTCAGGACTAAATACTATTTACAATGGAAATCTTTCCAAAGCATATAACAATGGTGCCGGAGTAACTCGTAACTGGCTAACAGACTCGTGGACACCAGAAAATCCTAGTGCTAAATTACCAATATTAACAACGGGTACCGGTAATCCATTTAACTTTCAGACTTCAAGTTTTTGGGTAAGTAATGCCTCGTATCTTCGAATGAAAAACATACAATTAAGTTATAATATTCCTAATCATTTAGTCAAACGGGTAGGGTTGCAATCGTTGAAAATATATGTAAATGCACTAAATTATCTGACATTTAGTAAATTCAAACTAACAGACCCAGAAAGATTACTGACAAAGAATGGTGTTGATTATCCTAATGCAAAAACAGTTACTACAGGGATCAATCTATCATTTTAATACTCTATTATATGTTAATTATTTAATGCATCAAAATGTAGAAAAAATGAAAAAATATATTTTATCCGTCGGACTTTTGCTTGGCTTATTTGGTTGTAACTCAGTTCTTGATATTGATCCAACAGATCGATTTACTGAAGTGACTTTCTTTAAAACGAAAGAACATGCTGAAGCTGCTGTAAATGCCACGTATGCTAGTTATCTGGGCAACGCGCTGCTAAATATGAATGCTGTGAATCTTGAAAATGCAACTCCCAATGCGTACTGCTATGTGAATAATTTTGGCATTGATTTTATTGCAACCGGAATTCATGATGCAGCAAATTCAACTGTTATCAATAACTGTTGGGGGCAATGTTATGCCGGCATTGGAAGAGCCAATACTCTTCTTTCTAAAATTGGAGACATTCCCTCCACCTCTTTAACAGAAGCTGTGCGAATTAGGTATACCGCTGAGTGTAAATTCTTGAGAGCATTATTTTATACCCAACTTTGGGCTTTGTATGGAGGTGTTCCTTTAATTATCGATAAACCTGATCTGGAGAAACAAGGTAATTTACCGAGAAACACTGCAGACGAAGTGCTTGCTCAAATAATAAAGGATTTGAATGAAGCACAAGCTGATTTACCTACTTCTTATGCTGCTGCCGACAAAGGTCGAGCTACTAAAGGGGCTGCGCTTGCACTAAAAGCTAGGGCTTTGCTTTGGGCTGGGAAGTGGACAGAAGCTGCTGCTGCTGCTAAATCTGTTATGGATCTTAAGGTTTATAGCCTTTTCCCTGATTTTCGTGGTACTTTTTACATTGAAAACGAGGGTAATTCGGAAGTCATATTTGATACTCAATACAAATTTCCTGAATTTGTACATAGTTTTGATATTATTCTTGATGCTTTCAATACAGTTGCACCTTTGGCAGACTTGGTCAACGATTTTTATATGGCAAACGGTAAACCAATAAACGATCCCAGTTCTGAGTTTGATCCTAAAAACCCTTATTTAAATCGCGACTCCCGGTTTTATGCTACTATCAATTATCCTGGAGCGAAATTTAAAGGAACAACAGTTACGCCAACAACTTATCCAAGAACAGGATTTGGTCAGAAAAAATATACCATTTATAAAGACAATGAAATTCCTTCAAGTGTAAAAACTGAAAATCAATCTGAACTCAATTACATATTCCTTCGCTTTGCTGATGTTTTGTTAATGTATGCTGAAGCTCAAAACGAAGCTGTTGGTCCAGATCAAAGTGTTTACGATGCGCTCAAATTGATTCGACTTCGTGCTAAAATGCCTGAATTTACCATTGGACTGACTAAAGAGCAGATGCGTCAGGAAATTCGCCATGAGCGCCGCATTGAGCTGGCAGGAGAGGGCTTGTATTATTTCGATATTCGTAGGTGGCGTACTGCAGAGGTTGTTATGAATGCAGATATTTATAATTACCTTGGAGTTAAATTTGGTTCACGCAAATTCAACAAAGACCGTGATTATTTGTGGCCGATACCAACAACTGCACTTCAGACCAATCCTGCTCTAATTCAGAACCCAGGTTATGGGAATTAATAATCATCAATAAATAATTGCTTTTTATAATTACGAGGATATTGTTAACGATGTCCTTGTAATTATACCTTAATCATATTTTATTAAAAGGTATCTAAATGATGACACTCTCAAAAACCTTTTTAACAGGATTGGCTGCAGTAGCTGCCATTTCATCTTCTGGATCCAATAGCCCCAAAATATCTAAGCCTTTAAAACCCAACATTATTTTCATTCTTGTTGATGATTTGGGATGGGGCGATTTGGGATTTCAGTTTCAAAACCAAAGAGCTAAACTTAATAATAGGAGTGAACCATGGCTTAAAACACCAAATCTGGACAAAATGGCATTGCAAGGCGTTCAAATGCCTAATCATTATTGCCCAGCTCCTGTTTGTGCACCTTCTCGTGCTTCCTTAATGCTTGGACGACACCAAGGCCATTCAAATGTTCGCGACAATCAGTTTGATAAAGCAATTGACGACAACTACACCATTGCAAATGTGTTGAAAACGGCAGGCTATACTACTGCCGCTTTTGGGAAATGGGGATTGCAGGGACAGGGTAACAATGAATCAGACTGGGTAGCACATCCGTTAAACCGTGGATTCGATTATTTCTTGGGGTATATGCGTCATACTGACGGACATGAACATTATCCCAAAGAAGGTGTTTACCGAGGAAGAAAGGAAGTTTATGAAAATCATAAAAATATTGTAGACGATCTGGATAAATGTTATACTGCCGACTTGTGGACTGCTGCTGCAAAACGCTGGATTACAGAGCAAAAAGAGCAGCAAAAATCAAAAAAGCCATTTTTTGTTTTTCTAGCATATGATACACCTCATGCGACCATTGAATTACCGACTCAGGCTTATCCTCAGGGCGGAGGACTATCTGGTGGCATTCAGTGGCTCGGCAAATCTGGGCATATGATTAATACAGCATCTGGAATTGTTGATTCATGGATTCACCCAGATTATATAAATGCGACTTACGATCATGATAAAAACCCATCGACTCGCGAAGTGGAATGGCCAAATGTTTACAAACGTTACGCAACCAGCACCCGTCGGCTCGACAGTGCAGTTGGAGATATTATTCGATTATTAAAAGATTTAAAAATTGATGACAACACCATGATCGTTTTTACAACCGATAACGGACCATCCAGAGAATCCTATCTGAAGGAAGATTTTGAACCTGATTTTTTTAATAATTTTGGTCCGTTTGATGGCATTAAACGTGATGTTCTGGAAGGTGGTGTTCGTGTTTCTGCACTTGCCTATTGGCCAGGCCATTTGCAAGCAGGTCGGGTAATCAAATCTCCAAGCTCTTCATACGACTGGTTGTCAACTTTTGCGGATTTAGCTGGGGTTTCTGCTCCTGCAATAACGGATGGAGTATCCCTTGTCCCATCTCTAACCGGACGAGGAAAACAAAGAGAAAGTTTTGTTTACGTGGAATATTTCGAAGGTGGAAATACCCCGGAATATGATGAATTTATTCCAGATCATCGGGGGAAAAAGCGCAACCAGATGCAAATGATAAGACTGGATAATTATATTGGTTTGCGATATAACATTAATTCACATAGCGATAATTTCGAAATATTTGATATTACGAAAGATCCGCAGCAAGCTAGCAATCTGGCTGGCAATTCTGGAATGGAATTAGTTCAGCAACGAATGAAAGACAAGGTACTTCAATCGAGACGACCTAATAACTCGGCTACAAGACCTTATGACAATGAACTGGTCCCTGCTATCACAGGGATAAAGACTATTCCAGGAGTTAATTGGAAAAGCTTTAAGGGAGATTTTAAATGGGTTCCTGATGTTACCGCACTTGAAGCAATAGATACAGGAAATACAAGACTACCGAATATTGACATGAAAAAAGATGGTATTCAAACCTTGCTTTTTACTGGATATCTTCAGATTCCGGCCGATGGAGATTACACTTTCTATATGAGTACCAATGGGAAAGCATTTTTGAGACTTCATGATGCCGCGCTCATTGACGAGGATTTTGGGTATGAAGTGGGTGTTGAAAAAAATGCAACAATTAAATTAAAAAAAGGTTTACACCCATTCAGACTCGCATTCCTTCAACAATCTGAAGCAAAAGCTGCGTTAGGGTTGCAATGGAGTGGACCTGGAATCGAAAAACAGCCAATTCCGGAATCGATTTTTATGCAGGCAGTTAATCGAAAATAAGTCTATTCTGATAGAAAAGCGTTCACCAGGATATATTAAAGGGATCTGAACGCTTTTACTACTCATTTAAGACTAATTGCAAATCAGCATAGGCCATAGAGATTTGCGATTATTATGAGCGTCTAAAATTTTCTCGAATTTTTAGTTTGATCGTGATAGCAAAATTTACCCCTTTATCGCTTTTTGGTAAAGGGGTTTTCTTTTACACCATTGTCCACATCCTACGCGTATTTCTTTCCTTCAGCAAATTAAAGCCATTGCAGGCTTGTTTATAATTTTGTTAATAAATAATAGTAGTTAAATATCAATTTATCAATTTAATCGTCCGAACTTGTATATGTAAAATCAATTAATCTTATTTTTCAAACTTAAAATCACAAGTTTATGGCTAATAATTCAGAAACCGGCCATGCCACAAACGTGGCCAATTTTTCGAAAATGGTTGTAATATGCACTTCGTTTGGTGCGGCATACAACCCAAGCAACCCTCTTATTCAATTGCCGCAGATGAATAATACCTTATCTCTGGCTAAAGATTGCATGTCGGAGCTTAATACGCTACAGGCGGCATACATGAAGGCGCTCTCTGCCCGTACTGTAATACTCAAACCTTTTGGGGCATTGGTTACCCGAATCAGCAATGCTGTAAAGGCTTCAGGGGCTAACAAGCAAACCAAAGAACAGGTAATGACGCTGGTTCGCAAATTGCAAGGGCGTCGTGCCAAACCCAAATCTACAGATGAGGAAATACAGGCAGCACAGGCGGAAGGCAAGGAAATAAACGAGATCTCGTCATCGCAGATGGGCATCAACAACCGGTTGGAGAACTTCAATAAACTGATTCAGTTGCTTGCATCTATCCCGGAATATACACCCAATGAGGCAGATCTTACTATATTGGCGCTTACAGCCCATTATCAGGATTTGTACGATAAGAATATGGTGGTAATTAATACAGAAACCCCTGTGAATAACCTTCGTATCACCCGCAACGAAATCCTGTATAAAGAAAGCAGTGGGCTGGTCGATGCAGCTAATGCAGCTAAAACTTACATCAAATCGGTGTTCGGTGCAACAAGCCCGCAATACAAACAAGCAGGCTCGCTGAAGTTTACACGCCCAAGGTAAATTGTTATTTTTTCTTTCCTGTTTTGTAAATAGCCAGGAGGCATTCTTGTTTCAACCTCAGGCAAAGCTGTAATTCCTTAAGGCAAAGTTAAATCACCTAAAGTCTTTTATGTATATCACAAAGTAAAATATGTATGACGTAGAGGCATTATTGTAATTAACAAAGTAAAAATTAAAATAGGCACAGGCATTTCTATTTTTGGTGAAGGAAGGATAATAATGTGTCCAGGCTAATCCCTCTGACCGACAGGTCGGAGGGATTTTTTGTTTGTATCACGGCTTATAAACTTTTGTTTTCTCAGATAACGATATAAAACGTCAACGCTTGGCTCTCTTCAAATCCAATATATAACAGGGTAATCCGGTTGATTTGTGAATGGGTGTTCTTTAAACCTTCCAAAATTATCACAATCTATGCAACTGATTATTCCTTAAAATGAATAATTCCATCGATAAAAAAGCGCCGTTCTTCGATTTGATTTTCGTATTCTGTCACTTCTGGGTAATTTTCTGAAAGAAAACAGTCGACCGAACGTTGCAGTTAAGTTGACTGCGCTGAACTAACCTTTTGTATAAATCAATAAAAACTAAATCAATGAAAAATGTGATTTTGTTGTGGTGTGTATTTCTACTTTGCAGCTTTTCTGTAGGAGTGGAAAATACAATCTGGATCAGTGATTTGGATTTATCGCTGGTCGATCTCGAAATGGGACAGCCTCAGAAAAATAAAACACCTATGGGCAGTCCGATTGTTATTTCAGGAGAAACTTACGAGAATGGTCTGGCAGTGAGTGCTCCGGCAAAGTTCCTGATTGCATTAAATGGTACCGCGAAACAGTTCTCGGCGCTTGTTGGACCTTGCGAAATGCGAATGCCTGCACGACCTGAAGGACAGACCCCGGCAGGTAATAATCCCGGGACTCCTCCTGCAGCCGGGCCAGCGGGAAACACTGCGCGTGTTGCGCCGTCGATGCACTTTTATGTGTTGGGCGATAAAAAGGTGCTGTGGGACAGTGGAATCATGAAGCAGGGGGATAAGCCGCAAAATGTAGCGATTGATTTATCCGGAATAAATAAAATGGCACTGGTTGTTGTCAGTTCAGGCGGACGTGGCCCGTTTGGCGGACTGGGAGCTTGGGCAAATGCAAAAATTACCTATTCCGGAAACAATGCACCCAAAGCAATCTCCGGAAAAGTTGTTGCAAACAGTATTCCACGGATTTTAACTCCGGCAGAAAATCCTGTACCAAAGATTAACTACCCCAAAGTTATTGGCGCTACACCCGGAAAACCTTTCGTATTCTCGTTGCCTGTAACAGGCGAAAAACCTATGAATTTTTCGGTGGAAAATCTTCCGGAAGGATTAACTCTTGACGCTGCAAATGGGATTATTTCCGGAACAAGTCCGGCCAAGAAGGGTACATATTCCCTTAAGATTACTGCCAAAAACAAGGTTGGTGAGGCAAAAGGTGTAATCGATCTTAAGGTTGGCGATTTGCTGGCACTTACTCCGCCCATGGGCTGGAACAGCTGGAATGCCGGGGGAATGACCGTCGATCAGAATAAAATAAAGGCCGCGGCCGATGTAATTGCCGAGAAATTGCGTGGGCACGGCTGGATGTACATTAACATTGACGATGGATGGCAGGCTGAAAAACGCACCGACTCGGGCGAACTGCTGACCAATGCAAAGTTTTCCGACATCAAGGGCATGAGCGACTATATTCATTCCAAGGGCATGCGCTTCGGGATTTATTCATCGCCTGGTCCGCAAACCTGCGGTCGGGCCATCGGAAGTTACCAGCACGAAGAGCAGGATGCCGCAATGTGGGCAAAATGGGGCGTCGATTACCTGAAATACGACTGGTGTTCGTACCGCCAGATACAAAAAGACAATTCGCTCGAAGAGCTGAAAAAACCATACTTCATTATGCGAGACGCTCTGCTGAAAACCAATCGCGACATTGTGTACAGCCTTTGTCAGTATGGAATGGGCGATGTTTGGAACTGGGGTGCCGAAGTTGGCGGAAACCTGTGGCGCACCACAATGGACATAAACGATAGTTGGAAGAGCGTGCTGGGTACCGGGTTTACACAAACCGACAACTACCAGAATATTGGACCAGGTCACTGGAACGATCCGGATATGCTGGTGGTTGGAACTGTTGGATGGAATGCCAATACAAAACCAACCAAACTGACTCCGGATGAGCAATACGCGCACATTAGCCTGTGGTCGTTACTGGCTTCGCCTTTACTTATCGGTTGCGAAATGAATAAGCTGGATGCCTTTACCCTCGGATTACTGACCAACGACGAGGTGATTGGTGTAAATCAGGATGTGCTGGGGCAGCAGGCTCGCCTGATTCAGAAAGGCGATGATTTTCAGGTTTGGGCTAAAGACTTGGTTGATGGATCGAAAGCCGTAGGATTGTTTTATACCGGTGTAACTTCAGGTGATAAAGATCCGGTAAAAATGATCAATTGGGGCGACGAACCTCTTGAGAACAACAAGCTGATTGGAATCGATTTTAAAACGTTGGGCTTAAGCGGAAAACAAGTCGTTCGTAATTTATGGTCTCAGCAAAACATAGGAACTTACGACGGACGATTTGAGTCGGACGTGAATTACCATGGCGTAGTGCTGGTAAAAATTTCGGCAGTCAAATAGTTAATTGTTATTATAGTAGCTAAATCCGATGCGGGAACAGGTTTCGACAAGTTCCCGCATTTTGTTTTATACGGGTGTTTGTCTTCTTGTGCCGTCGTTGTACATTTATAAAGAATTTTAACAGAAAAAACAGTAGGAATATTTCAAGTCTTCGGAGGCAGACTGGCCTCGTCCGGTGAGCCGAAAAACAAGTGAAGACGGCGTTAAAAAATCTTTTCTGTTTGAGCCGAAGGCGAGTTTAAAAGATTTTAGCCATCAAGCGTAGTTTTTTCGTGTGAAGCGGGCGCAGCCTTGACTTTTTTTGATTTCTTTTTTGTGTCAAGACAAAAAAGAAATTGGGGTTTGGGGCAAAGCTCCAATTAATTAATTGTTTCGATATATTGTCGGTTGTTTATAAAACACAAATCCTTTATGAATCTGAATCACGAGCAAACGATAGCCTACGACAAAGCTGCTTTTTTTTGCAGCCGATCGGAGCACTGTACTTCTGAAGTGCTTGAAAAGCTTAAACTCTGGGGGCTTCAGGAAGAAGATGCCGCCCCGGTTATTGAAAAGCTCACCAAAGAAAAATACATCGACGACGAGCGTTTTGCCCGGGCCTATGTGAAAGACAAATTCCGGTTTAATCACTGGGGAAAGCAAAAAATTTCGTTCATGTTGCGGTCTAAAAATATTGCTCCGGAAATTTTGGAGCTGGCTTTCGAAGAAATTAAGGACGAAAAATACTCGGACGAACTTCAGCGCCTGCTCACCGAAAAGGAAAGATCAATTAAAGCGAAAGACAAATACGACAAACGCAACAAACTGATGCGCTTTGCGCTTGGGCGTGGATTTGAGTCGGGCGAGATTTATGCCGCTTTTAAGGTGCTGAACCTTTAATTTTTCACTTACTTTCCGACTTCAAATTAAATCAATCAAAATAATGAGATACTCACTTTTCATTGCATTCATTCTTCTTGCAACTGCTATTCAGGCTGTAAAACCGCCCAAAACCTGTAAAATACAGACTTCGGAATTGATTTTCACTGACGCTCCGTTCAAGGAATGCCATGCTTCGACCATAATCGAAAGTAAAGATGGGTCGCTGCTGGCGGCCTGGTTTGGTGGAACTCGCGAAAGCAATAAGGATGTTGAAATATGGATTTCGCAGTGCAGCGGCGGCAAGTGGACAGCTCCGCGCAGTGTAGCCAATGGCATCATCAACGAGTCGCTGCGCTATGCCTGCTGGAATCCGGTTCTTTTCCGCGCAGCCGATGGGGTACTTTCGCTTTATTACAAAGTTGGCCCCAATCCGCGCGAATGGTGGGGAATGGTCATCCGTTCAACTGATGAAGGCCAAAGCTGGTTGGCTCCTGAAAAGCTTCCTGATGGAATTTTAGGGCCAATCAAAAATAAGCCGGTTGTGCTACCCTCTGGAGTAATTTTAAGCCCGTCGAGCATCGAAACAAAAACCGAAGAATGGCATGCCCATATCGAGCGCTCGACTGATGGCGGAAAATTGTGGGAAAAGATTGACATTGACCCTAAGAATCCGGCCAAAGTGATACAACCAACACTTTTGCTTTATCCGGGTGGGAAAATTCAGGCTTTGCTTCGCAGTAACCAGAATGTGATTATGGAAAGCTGGTCGGCTGATGAAGGGAAAACCTGGAGTTCGTTGGCCAAAACTGAAGTGCTAAACCCCAATTCAGGAATTGATGCGGTGACTCTTGATTCAGGCTTGCAGGTTTTGGTGTACAACCCGAAAAAAGGTGGCGGCGATTGGGTAAACGGCCGAAACAAGCTGAATGTGGCAGTCTCGGAAGATGGGAAAAGCTGGCAGGATGTTGCGGTTTTGGAAGATCAGCCTTCAGGAGAATTTAGCTATCCGGCCATCATTCAAACTTCGGACAAGGCGGTTCATGTGGTTTACACCTCTAACCGAAAATCGATAAAACACGTTGAACTGAAGTTTTAAAATAAGTTTCCGTTTTTTCATCTAAAATGAGCACAGTCTTTCTTCGGAGGACTGGCCTCGGTCGGTGAGCCGAAAAACAAGAGAAGACGGCGTAAAAAAATCTTTTCTGTTTGACCCCGAGTAATCGGGGGAGTTTAAAAGATTTTAGCCGTCGAACGTTAGTTTTTCGAGCGAAGCGGGCGCAGCCTTGACTTTTTTTGATTACTTTTTTGTGTTAAGACAAAAAAGTAATTGGGGTTTGGGGCAAGGCCCCAATAGCTAGAGATATAAGACAAACTACAGGATATTTTTAATTGCAATTACAATAAAGAGGGGAAAATCGGCAATCCGATTCTCCCCTCTTTATTTTCTATCAGGCGGATTAGTTTAGAACGAATCCACTTCGCGGTAGGCTTTAATAAAGGCCATTTCGCCTTCTTTCCCTTTGATGCTTCGTCCGTGTTCGCAGCACAAAACTCCGTCGTACCCTTTGCTGTGGATGTGTTTAAACACATTCTTGTAATTGATTTCGCCGGTAGTTGGCTCGTTGCGCCCCGGGTTGTCGCCAATGTGGAAGGCTGCAATATTCTTCCAGGCTTTATCGATATTAGGTATCAGATTTCCTTCTGTAATCTGCTGGTGATAAAGGTCGTCAACTATTTTGCACGATGGATGGTTTACAGCTTCGCAAATCAGGTTCGCCTGCGGAATTTTGGTCAGGAACAAGCCGGGGTGGTTCGTCCATGCATTCAGCGGCTCCATCACCAGGATTAATCCGCTTTTTTCAACCACTTCGCAGCACATTTTCATGTTGTCAATCACGTTGGCAGTCTGGTAATCCCATTCCAGTCCTTCTTCAAAATGCCCCGGAACAACCAATGCCCATTTGGCGCCGGTGCGTTTGGCACATTCCACGCCCTCTTCCATTTTCTTTTTCAGCATTTCTTTAATGGCCGGGTCTTGTGTTACCATCGATTTTACCGGAAAATCGGCGTACAGCACAAATGGCCCCAAATCCATGTTGCGGCGAGCCAGTTCAGCGGCAATTTTTTCCTGAATAGCAGGTTCTTTTTTCATCAGGTTATTGTCGAAAATAGCCCGGAATCCCTGATCACTGATAAATTTGATCTGATCGAATAAATCTTCTCCGGCACTTTCTTTAAAGGTCCCAAAGCTGGGTGCATATTTCAGTTTAAACTGCGATTCGTTGGAGATTTTTCCTTCCGAAGCGAAGGCTTTTGTTGAACCGGCAAGGCCTACGGCGGCCAATGTTCCGGCTGCATTGCGTAAAAATGAACGTCTTTCCATGGTTGTATAGTTTAGATTTAGTGTCCGAAGATAAGAATTCTGTGCCGTTTCACACAAAATTTGTTTTAAAAACAACCATTCTGGTCTGGTATGTTTTCGCGAAATAAAATCGGTTCGTCTGAAAAAGTTTTCTATTTTTATCGAGGCTAAAAAATAGCCATCTCCAATTTCAAACCAACTAAATTAAACCAATATGATGAATCGTAAATTGCGCATGGGAATGGTCGGCGGTGGAAGCGATGCTTTTATCGGAGCCATTCATCGGCTGGCAGCTTTTATGGACGGACAAATCGAACTGGTCTGCGGCTGCTTCAGCATCAATCCTGAAATTTCAGTTTCCTCCGGAAAATCGTATTATCTTCCTGAAAACCGGGTGTATAAATCCTACCAGGAAATGTTCGAAGCCGAAGTTAAGCTTCCGGAAGGCGACCGTATGGATTTTGTAACCATCGTTACCCCCAATTTTGCCCATTTTGGCCCGGCCATGATGGCATTGGAAAACGGGTTCAATGTGGTGATCGACAAACCAATCACATTCACGCTCGACGAAGCGCTTCAGCTTCAGGCCAAATTACAGGAAACCGGTTTGCTGCTTGCTTTAACACACACTTATTCGGGATATCCGGCAGTTAAACATGCCAAACAAATGGTTGCTGAAGGGCTGTTTGGTAAAATCCGGAAAGTATATGTAGAATATCCGCAAGGATGGTTGTCGGCCAAAGTGGAGGATTCGGGTAATGCCCAGGCATCGTGGAGAACCGACCCTAAACGCTCCGGAAAAGCTGGTGCAATGGGCGATATAGGTACACATGCACATCATCTGGCTGAATACATTACCGGTTTAAAAACAACCGAATTGTGTGCCGAACTGAATGTTTTCGTACCGGGCCGTATGTTGGATGACGATGGTGCTGTTTTGCTTCGTTTCGACAGCGGTGCGAAAGGAGTTTTAATGGCTACCCAGATTGCTGCCGGAGAAGAAAATGCGCTGAAAATTCGCGTTTATGGCGAAAAAGGTGGTTTGGAATGGGCTCAACACGAACCCAACACCCTGATTGTAAAATGGACTAACAAACCTACAGAAATATACCGGGTTGGCACTTCGATGGGAACCGCCGCTGCTGCCAATACCCGCACCCCGGGTGGACATCCGGAAGGTTACCTGGAAGCTTTCGCCAACATTTACCGCAATTTCTCATTCACGCTTCGGGCAAAAATGAACGGCGAACAGCCTAAACCCGAATGGCTCGATTTCCCGGGTGTTGATGATGGTATCCGCGGAATGCAGTTCATCGATGCCGTTGTTGAGGCGGGTTACAACGATGATGTAAAATGGGTACCATTTAAATAATTCCAGGTTCCAGATTCCAGGTTCCAGGTCCTCACTTGAAACTTGGAATTTGGAACTTGAAACAATGTCAAATTTCAAAAAACATAAAAACTAAACACTATGGGCAGACCAGTAACACTATTTACAGGACAATGGGCCGACCTTCCCATTGAAACCATGTGCCAGAAAGCATTGGAGTTTGGCTACGATGGCCTCGAACTTTGCACCTGGGGCGACCACATGGAAATCGACAAAGCCGATCAGGCTTATTGCGATGCACGCAAGGAATTATTAGCGAAATACGATCTTCAGCTGTTTGCCATTTCAACCCACCTGGTTGGGCAATGCGTGTGCGACCCGATTGACGAGCGCCACAAAGGGATTCTTCCCGAATATATTTGGGGTGATGGCGATCCGGAAGGAGTGCGCCAGCGTGCTGCTGCCGAAATCATTAAAACCGGCAAGGTTGCTAAAATGCTTGGGTTGGATGTGGTAGTAGGTTTCACCGGAAGTCCGATCTGGCACATGCTTTATTCCTTTCCGTCGGTAAGTCAGGAAACTATTGATAAAGGCTATGAAGACTTTGCCAAACGCTGGATTCCGATTCTGGACGAATTCCAGAAAATGGGAGTGAAGTTTGCGCTGGAAGTTCACCCAACCGAAATAGCTTTCGACATTGCTACTGCCCGCCGTGCGCTGAAAGCCGTGAATTATCATCCGGCGTTCGGGTTCAATTTCGACCCAAGTCATCTCGGTTATCAGGGAGTTGACTACGTAAAATTCATTTACGAATTCTCCGACCGTATTTTCCACGTCCATATGAAAGATGCGTACTGGAGCGATCACCCAATGGAAATTGGCGTCTTCGGCGGCCACACCGAATTTGGCGATAACCGTCGCTACTGGAATTTCAGGAGTTTGGGCCGTGGAAAGATCGATTTCGAGAATATCATTCGCGCACTGAACGACATCAAATACCGCGGACCTCTTTCAGTTGAATGGGAAGACAGCGGCATGAACCGTGAAGCCGGAGCTGTTGAAGCTTGCGATTTTGTTCGTTACAGCGATTTCGACCCTTCGGATGTAGCTTTTGACGATGCTATGCAGAAATAACTTCAGGATTTTTAGATAATAGGCATTGGACTATAGAAAAAATTGCAGTCGGGTGTCTTCAATCTTGAATCTGGTGTCTTATATCTGAAACCAAAAATCTAAATCAAAAATAATGACTTCAAGACGAACCTTTTTAAGAAGTACTTCTACGGCAGCTGTAGGAATCAGTCTTGCTGCTGCAATGCCAATTCCGATGAGTGCCTGTGCAGGCGCAAACGATAAACTTCGCTGCGGTGTAATTGGTGTAAACGGGATGGGATTTGCCGACCTTTCGGCTTTTCTGCGTCAGAAAAATACCGAATGCGTAGCCATTTGCGATGTGGACAGCAATGTACTGAACAAGCGCGCTGCTGAAGTGGAAAAAGCACAGGGAAAGAAACCTCGTTTGTATGGCGACTACCGAAAGCTGATTGAAGATAAAGATGTGGATGTGGTAATCATCGGTACACCCGATCACTGGCATTGTTTGCCAATGGTTGAAGCCTGCCAGGCTGGGAAAGATGTGTATTGCGAAAAACCGCTGGGCAACTCCATCGAGGAAATCAACATCATGGAACGGGCAGCCAACAAATACAAAACCGTTGTTCAGGTGGGTATGTGGCAACGTAGCGATCCGCACTGGATGGCCGCAGTTGACTTTGTTAAGTCCGGAAAATTGGGAAAAATCCGTACCGTTCGCACCTGGGCTTACCAGGGATGGATGGAACCAGTACCGGTGAAACCCGATGGCGAAGCTCCTGCAGGAGTTGATTACGATTTCTGGCTCGGGCCGGCTAAAAAACGTCCGTTCAACCCGAACCGTTTCCACTTTAATTTCCGCTGGTTTTACGACTACGCCGGAGGTTTGATGACCGACTGGGGCGTGCATATTATCGACTACGGACTATTTGGAATGGGCGATCCTTCGCCAAAATCAATCATGTCGATGGGTGGCAAATATGCTTATCCGGATGATGCCGCTGAAACTCCCGACACTTTGCAGGCTTTGTTCGAATTCGACGGACATACCATGCTTTGGGACCACGGAACCGGCATTGATGGCGGTTACTACGGACGCAACCATGGTGTTGGTTATGTTGGAAACAACGGAACACTGGTGGTTGACCGCAACGGATGGGAAGTTATTCCGGAGCGGAAAAAAGACAAAGACCTGATTGAACGCGTTCCGCTGCAAAAAGGAACCGGTAAAGGACTCGACTATCACATGGCAAACTTTATAGATGGGGTGAAAAACCGCAACCGCGAGCTGAATGCCAGCATATCGATTGCTGCCAATACGGCGCGCGTGGCACATTTGGGTAACATTGCCCTGCGCACAGGTCGCCGCCTGTACTGGGATTCAAAAACCAGCAAATTCATCAACGACGAGGAAGCCAACAAATTCCTGGTGCCTGAATACCGCGCACCTTGGGCCTTACCGAAGATTTAAAAACTGATTTCTCAGAAAAATATCAAACCCGGTAAGATTTTTTACCGGGTTTGTTGTTTTGCGCTCTGGTTTCTTTTGGTGATTAAAAAGAGGGATGCTATATTTTTTATCAAGATATAATGTTTTTCATACATAAGAACTGAACTAATCCCACATTCAGTGGTTAATTAGAGAATTAACGTACGTTCTGTTTATTAGAAGAGTTAACATTTAATGATTCACAGGGTTAAAGGTACCTCCGGAATATTAAAGGGAATTACCTGACATTTGGAATTATTATGAAAATTGTGCAAGAAAAAATAATTTGTTAACTCAAATTTTGATAGTTTTGTAGTTACTTTTTCCACTATTGAAAAACTCCTATGGAATACAATTTTATCGGCAAAACCATTTTAATAGCTGAAGATGAGGCTGTTAGCCGGTTCTTGTTTGAAAAGGCCCTGAAAAAAACCAAGGCCAATCTTTTCTTTGTAAAAAACGGAAAAGAAGCTGTTGAAATGATCAGGGAGAATTCGGAAATTGATGCTGTAATTATGGACATCCGCCTGCCGCTGATGGATGGGCTTGAAGCAACTGCGAAAATTAAAGAGCTGATACCTGAAATGCCTGTAATTATTCAATCGGCGTATGCCATGCAGTCAACACGCGAAGAGGCGCTGGAAAGTGGTTGCGACGATTTTATTACCAAACCCATAAAAGTGGAAACTTTACTTGCCATTCTTCACCGGCACCTGATTTATTAAGCACTCGTTTTCTTAGCTGATCGGCGGATAAAATGCATCTTTGAAATGTTCAATTTCAACCTCTTTGCCACGAAATACAATTGAAATTACATCGAATCGGGTATCGTAGGTAATGTCTTTTTCCTGAATATAAGCTTCGGCAGCATTGACCATAAAACGGATTTTCCTTTGCGAAACAGCCTCCAGTGGGTGTTCGTACGAATCAGTTCCGCGCGCTTTTACCTCAACAATAACCAGTTCGTTTCCATCCCGGGCAATGATGTCGATTTCAAGGTGATGCGAAAACCAGTTGGTTTCCAGAATTTCGTATCCCAGCGAGCGAAGATGCCCAACCGCCAATTCTTCGCCTTTTTGTCCCAGTTTGTGCCCTTTGCCCATAATCAGATTCGTTTCAATGATGAAATATTGCCAACTTCCAGCCGGTAGCTGGCTCCCATAATCAGCGAAAGATTTTTAGGAATGTGCCCCGAAGGAAAATCAAAACAAACAGGAAAGTTATAGCCATCAACAGCTTCACGAATGATCTCATAAGCCGATTTTCCAAACGGACTTTCGTTGTCCTGCAGCTCGGTAAAACCGCCCACTACCAATCCTGCCAAATTGCTCAATTGTCCCGATAATTTCAGGTTTTGCATCATCCGGTCGATGTGGTACAGGTATTCTGATAGATCTTCAATCAACAGAATTTTCCCTTTGGCATTTAGTTGCCAGGGTGTTCCTTGGAGGCTGTAAAGCAGCGACAAATTTCCGCCAACCAATTCGCCGGTTGCATTTCCGTTTCGGTTTAACAGATGCGATGTCACTTCAGTTCCTGAACTACCTGAAGTAAGGGCAGCAATCAGGCTGTAAAAGCTTTTCGTAGGTTTTTTATTTTCGAGGTAAAAGCTGGGCATTGCTCCGTGGATGCTGGCCAATCCAAGCTTATTCAGAACAGAGTGAAAAACGGTGATATCGCTGAATCCGACCAGCCATTTTGGATTTTCAAGCAACGGAGAAAAATCTATCTTTTCGATTATGCGTGCTGAACCATAGCCTCCGCGCGCGCAGATGATTGCTTTGGTTTGATGGTCGTTGAGGGCTTCCTGAAAATCGGCGGCCCTTTGCTGGTCGGTGCCGGCATACTGAAAATGACGATCGAAAACATGCCGGCCAACAATCACTTCATAGCCTGCATCCTGAAGCAGATCGATACCCGGAAATACCTTGTCTTTTGATACTTTGCCCGATGGGGCTATAATGCGGATTCGGTGGCCTCTTTGCAGAAATTCAGGAAAAATCATGGATTTATAGTATGGTTCAGGAATGCTCTATAAAAGAGAGTATTGGACTCCGGAAAAACTGATGAAAGCAATCCCGGAGTCCAACAACTTGCTTTTATTTGTTTTTCAGCAAATCACGGATTTCAGTCAGCAGCACCTCTTCTTTGGTTGGTGGTGGCGGAGCCGGTGCTTCTTCCGGAGTTTCCTGTTTCTTTTTCATGCTGTTCATGGCTTTTATCATCATAAAAATGGCAAAAGCAATAATCAGAAAATCAACCATTGCCTGGATAAAATTTCCATAGTTGATTGAAACAGCTTGTGAAGTAATCGCTCCGGCGGCCGGATCTTTCAATACAATACTCAGGTCGGTAAACTTTACACCACCCAATAGCAGCCCGATTGGAGGCATAATTACATCTGCTACGGCCGAGCTGACGATTTTTCCGAATGCACCACCAATAATGATACCTACGGCCAAATCAACCACGTTGCCGCGCATGGCAAATTCCTTAAATTCTTTCGCTAGACTCATACATTCAAATTTAAGTTTATAAATAAAGCTATTTAAAAGTTAATAAGTTGAGAGGTATTTATGAGCTACTTCAAATAACATTCAGGATTAAAAATTACGGATAATTTCCGAGAAAACAATGTGATCTCAAATTTATTGTTTCCAACGATCTCGCCATCCGCCTCACAGGCAATGCTTTCGGTTGAGCTGATTGAGATATTTCGGCCCTGGTAAACAGAAACCCTCGGATCTTTCACAAATGCGCCGGAATACAATCCGGCCAGATTGCGAAGAATTCCGAATAAACCGATTTTACGGATGATAGTTACCTCGAAAAGTCCGTTATCGGGAATAGCGCCCGGGGCCTGCATCATGCCGCCGCCGTTGAATTTACCAATGCCAATACTGACCGAAAAGATAAATTCTTCGATTTCGAGCCCGTCGATCAGCACATGAGTTTTGGCAGTTTGGTAATTCAAAAAACTCGAACCAAGAGCCTGCAGGTAAAGAGCAATTCCTTTTCGTCCTTGGTTTTTCAGATGGTTTGTTTTTTCAGCAACAAGTGCATCGAATCCGAATCCGGCCATGTTGGCAAAGTAACAGGTCTTTTTCGCTCCATTTTCGGTAAACCTGATTTGGCCAATGTCCTGAAGCATGGTTTTACCATCCCGAAGAACTTTGATGGCGTCTTTGTAATAGTTTGAAATGCCGAACGTTTTTATCCAATCGTTGCCCGTTCCAACCGGAATCATGCCGATCGTAATTTCCTCGGGAGTACACACGTTTTGCTGAAAAATACCATTTACCGCCTCGTTGAGCGAACCATCGCCTCCGGCAATAATCAGGTTACGGAAACCTTGTGCGATAGCATTCCGGGTAAGTTGGATAATATGTTTCGGGAACTCTGAAACGGCAAATTCGTACTGAAATCCGGCTTTCGAGAGCCTGTGTTGTATTTCGGCCTGATCTTTTTTGCCTTTGCCCGATCCGGCATGAGGATTTAAAATAACAAACCATTTTTTCTGAAGCGCCTTTTCCATACCTGGAGATTGTACTGATCAACAGGCATTCAAGATAAGAAAAAAAGTGTTCAGTATTCAGTCTCAGTTGTCAGCCGTGGAGAGTAAACTTATCCAAGTAACAATTCGGCCAGTTCGTCAACCGAATCAACGATATAGTTGGGATCACAGCCTGAGAGTGTTTCAATGGTACCAAAACCGTAAGTAACCGCGATGCTCGAAATTTCGTTCTCCCGGGCGCCTATCAAATCGAAATGCGTATCGCCAATCATCACCACTTTTTCCGATGCCGGAATGCGGTTTCGTTCCAATAATTGCTCAATCAGCTGTCCTTTCCCCGAATGTTTTCCAGAGGCTTCGGCTCCCTGCAAATCGTCGAGATAGCGGTCGAACTCGAAATGGCGCATAATCATTTGAGCGTATTTCTCCAATTTAGAAGTAACCACATAAACGCGCTTTCCCGAAAGATGCAATTCGGCCAGCAACTC
Source organism: Prolixibacteraceae bacterium (assembly GCA_963678915.1). GTDB lineage: Bacteria > Bacteroidota > Bacteroidia > Bacteroidales > Prolixibacteraceae > Aquipluma. The sequence continues at coordinate 2,318,335 of OY787458.1, read as the reverse complement.
ACTTATCCCATCGTACGGTTCATTCTCGTACAACCCTTTTTCTCCAAAATAGGTTCGGAAATGTTCAACCGCCAATGCTGTATTTCGTTCGTTCATGCCAAACAGGTTTTTAAAACCGTCCTGAAGTGGCGGACCAACAAATTTCTCCAAAATTTCGTTGCTGTAGCCATCAACGTGCATTTGCCGGAGTGCATATTTCAGCGAATTGCCAATACCCAGGCGGGGATTGGTGAGCGTGCCGTCGAGGTCGAAAAGGACATGTGTAAATTGGGGCATAAAATGAGTTTCAAATTCCAGGTTTCAAGTTCCAGGTTCTGAATTTCGGGTAATGAGTGCAGCTCGGAGCTCGGAACTAATGTTATTCTTCTTCTTCGTCAAAGCTAATCCAGATGCGTTTTTTGGTGCGGCTGGCCGATTTGGCTTTTTCTTCCATCTGGTCGTAAGCGGGTTTGTTTGCCTGAATGAAAGCCTGAAATGCTTCTTCTGATGCCCATTCGTCGATGACCAGGAATGTTCCGTCACCCTCGCCACTTTCGAGGACTTCGGTTCCTTCGTAATCGGGCGATTTGCTGAAGAATTTTACCCATTCGCCTTTCGCGTCGTAAAACGTTTCGAATTTGTCGCGCTCTTTAAATTTTACTTTTAATTCCCAAATAACCTGAAACATAGCGTGTCGTTTTTAGTGGAGCAAAAGTGGTGAAAAAGATTTTCAGAATCAAGAGGAAAGGCGCAGACAAAGGATAGAAAGCCTGCGCCTTTGCCTGTTACTAAATCTTCTTCAGATTGCCATCAAAGGTATAGGTTTTACCTTTTTCAGTAGGTATTTCAATGACATTATCTCCATAATGCAGTTTGCATTTCTGTCCGGCTTTCGACAGTACTTCAAGTTTCTGAAGTTTGCCGTTTGCCCAGCTGAATGTCAGCTCGAATCCTCCACGCGCACAAACACCCGAAATTTTTCCCGAAGGCAGTGCATCCGGAAGTGCCGGTAAAATGGCAATCTCGTTCAACTGGCTTTGAACCAGCATTTCGATCATTCCGGCCGGAGCGCCAAAGTTTCCGTCGATCTGGAATGGCGGATGGGCGTCGAACAAATTAGTGTACGAACCGCCTCCATTCACATAAACCGTGTTTTCAATCTGAACCGGGCGGAAAAGCAGTTTCACCATATCGTAGGCATGGTTTCCGTCGAGGAAGCGTGCCCAGAAATTGATTTTCCAGGCCAGGCTCCAGCCGGTACCATCGTCGCCGCGATAAATCAGCGACTGGCGGGCGGCTTTCATCAGCTCGGGAGTTTGCTGCCAGTTAATTTCGTTACCGGGATAAACCGCCCACAAATGCGAAACATGGCGGTGTTTGTTGGTCGGATCGTCTTTGTCTTCCATCCATTCCTGCAATTGTCCGTATTGACCAATTTTATTTGGGGCAATCTGCGGCAACATTTCTTTCAGTTTTTTTGCAAATTCCTGATCGGTTTTCAGTATTTCAGAAGCCTCAATGCACGAGCGGAATAATGCACGGATAATCTGATGATCCATGGTTGGGCCGGCAACAAGGCCGCCATTTTCAGGCGAATTTGATGGCGCACTGATCAGGTAGCCTGTCTTCGGGTCTTTAATCAGGAATTGAGTGAAAAACTCGGCAGCACCCCGTATCAACGGATAAGCTTTCTGGGCTAAAAACTGTTTGTCCTGCGAAAACTGGTAATGCTCCCACAAATGACGGCTGAGCCAGGCCCCGCCGGTTACCCAAATGCCGTGATTGGAATGATTGATGGGCGCTGTTCCCCGCCAGATATCGGTATTGTGGTGCAATACCCAACCGGAAGCGTTGTAATGTTCTTTGGCAACTGACTTTCCGGTTTCGGCACAATCGGCAATCATGTTATAAAGTGGCTCCTGGCATTCGGAAAGATTGGCAATTTCTGCCGGCCAGTAATTCATTTCAGTATTGATGTTTACCGTCCATTTGCTGTCCCACGCAGGGGCAAGCTGGTCGTTCCAGATTCCTTGTAGGTTGGCTGGTTGCGTTCCGGGACGGCTGCTAGAAATCAGCAAATATCGTCCGTATTGAATATACAAAGCCAGTAATTGCGGGTCATCCGGAGTTTTGCTGAAGGCAATAATGCGTTCGTTGGTTGGTAATTTTACCCGATCGTTTTCGGTAAACTGAACATCGAACCGGTTGAATAATTTTTGATAATCGGCAATGTGGCTGGTACAAACCTGATCAAAAGACTTCGATTGAATTTTTGCCAGTGTTTGACTGGTTTTTTGCTCCGGATTTCCGCTCACATCTTTATAACTGACGTAATTGGTTGCTGCGGTCAGGTAAATAGTAGCGGTTTTTGCTCCTGAAACCGAAAGCTGGTTGCCTTGCGCAGTCACAGTTCCATCGGAAGTTACCTGTATTGTGGCGACTCCACGCAAAGCGCCATCTTTCACCTGGACTTTCAGCGTGAGGCTGTCCCCGTCAGCAAAGGTTGTTTTGGATTCGTGCAGGGCATCCATGCCGAGCGAAAAATTAAGAGCCTTTGCCTTGTCGGCAGTGAGGCGAATGGCAATCACCTGATCCGGAAACGACGAAAGGTATTCGCGGGTAAAATTTACGCCATTTGATTTATACGATACGTGGCAAACAGCATTTTTCAAATCCAGATCGCGGTAATAATCGGTAAAAGTGGCCTGATTGGGGAAATGAAGATTCAAATCGCCAAAAGCCTGATATGCCATTTGTTTTAGCGGAACGCTCATAAATTCCTTCATCGCCAAATCTTCGGCTTCCTTTTGTTTGCCATCAAAAAGCAATTGCCTTATTTGACCGAGATACTGCCAGGCACCTTTATGCGCATAGTCGTTCGGTGAGCCGTTCCAAAGGGTTTCTTCGTTAAACTGGATGCGGTCGTTTTCAACGCCGCCAAAAATCATAGCTCCAAGGCTTCCGTTGCCGATGGGCAATGCCTCTGTCCATTTTTGAGCAGGTTTTGTGTACCAGAGTTTTAGGTTGTTTGATGTTTCTTTTGCTGAAATGAAGGTGGGACAGAGTCCGCACAGAATCAGTAAAAATGCAGTTAGTTTCGTTTTCATTGGTTATTATCGGTTTAAGGAACCAACGAAAATAGTTATTTCTGCGATGTTATTATCCTGATCTGTCCTGTTATAGTGTCAAATAAAGAAATAATTGGCAACTACCATCTTCTGTTAAGCCCTTCCTCGAGCGCTTTCTGATAGTTTTCGAGGTTGAATTTGTACAAAACCGGTGCTTTGTGGGCAACGCCCTGCCTTACTTCGTCCAGTTGGATCAGGATGTCGTAAGTCTGAATTTTGCGCTGAAAGTTGCGGCGGTCGAGTTCTTTACCCAAAATGGTTTCGTAAAGGGTACGAAGTTCTGACATTGTGAATTTCTCGGGAAGCAAATTGTACCCGATGGGCTGAAATGTAAGCTGCAACCGAAGTGTTTCCAGTGCTTTATTCAGGATAGATTGGTGGTCCATCATCAGGTTTTCAATCTGGTCCAGATTTTTCCACTCGCAAATATCCGACATCTCGTCGGGCTGAGGCTGTACCTGCGAATATTCGACCAACGCATAAAAACCTACCGAAATAAAACGCTGATTGAACCACGCGGGCGAAGGGAAAGTTTTTCCGGCCATAACCAGATCGGCAACAGCAGGATTGCGCCTTGATCGGCTGGGATCGCTGAAAACATGAAACTGCTTCAGAAATATCTTGTCTAATCCGGTGCGCACCTTCAAAACCCGGTCAGCTGCTACTTCCATCGATTCGTCTTCTTGAACAAAACCTCCGGGCAATGCCCATTCTCCGGTTGATTTCATGTGGAGAACGAGAACCTTCAGCTGGTTGGAATGAAAGCCGAATACCACACAATCCAGTGAAATATGGTCAAGATATTCTTGGGATAAATCTGAAATTTCCATTTAAATAATTGACTTATAGTATGTCAAATAAAGAAAGAATAAAAATTAATTAAAATGATAAAAATACATGAAAGTATTTCCAAATAAAGCGCCTAGCCGATCTTTTGCCAAAGCCATGTTTTGGCGGTTGGCTTTGAAGGCTGCAACGTACTGATCGAAGCGGGAAAGCGTTTCGTTGCTTACCGACAGGCCCCCAAGGTCGGGGAACGTTCCTTTGGCGTTGTAATAGATCATTACGGCTTCTTCGATATGACGTGGAATTCGCGTGTAACCCAGTGTCTTTAGGGATTTAAGCTGACTTACAGTTCCTTCAATATCTTTGGAAAGCAACAGCCAGGCCATTTTATATTCGAAAGCTCTTTTGTTTGCCGGATTGGCCTCTAAAAGCAGCGGAATATTGTTTTGAGGTGAACTCACCTGAATGAAAAAATCGCTTTTGGGCATATTTTGCCTTTGCCGTTTCAATTCGGCGTTGGAGTTAATCAAGGCTGTATCAGCTGCCAGTTTTTCGTATTCCGAAGCCCATACACTGTAGTAATGCGTTTTTTTCAGGATATCGATGTACTTCCGGGCCATCCGGATATTTCCGTTTATCAGGTTTGTTTTTACCAGCAATTTCATGTTGGCGGGTTTCTGTCCGTTCACCACCATGTCTTCGTAGGCCCAGCGGTGGGCTTCGTTTACCAGCCCAATAGCATAGTAAAAGTCGGCGCCAAAGCTCAGGTGCTCGTTGCCCCAGGGTAAAATAAGCGAGTTTACACCGAAATTCTGCCTGCTGGCAAACAAATTGTCGCAAAGTTGGCCGGACTCTGACAAGGCTATATTAAGATAGTACTGACCAATTAAGTTTCCGGAAGGATATTTTTCGTTGAAACGTATCGCATCGTCCCACTTCTGCCCGAACACATATTTTTCGGTTTGCAGTACGCGGTCGGTTTGCGGGTTGTAGTTTTTGTAAATGCCGAAAGCTGCGAGCAACAGAAAAACCAATGATCCGGCTGTAACACCCCATGATCCGGCAAGTTTATTATTGAGCCTTAGTTTGCTCAGCGGGAAAACGAGAATGAAATATCCGGATAAAATGTAGGATATGATGCGATATTTGGTGTCGTTAATGGAATGAAGGGGGTAACTTATCAGCAAATTTTTAGGCTGAAAAAATAATTTTCCGGAAGTAAAAATCACCAGAAATGATAAAAAAACTACAATCAGCGAGTACATGTATTTCTGCTTTCCACTGGTACAGATAAGCAGGTAGGTTATATACGCAACTGCAAAAATCCAGGCAAATGCGCCAGCCAGATAATAGAACGCCGGAAACAAAACCGGCACAAGGAATTCAACTTTTTTGTTTTGGAGATAGATGGCGGCAATCAAGTAAAGTAAAACGGAAAAAACTCCGAGATTCATCTCCATAAAATGGTAATAATGCGATTGCATTAAAACGAGGCAGCAGGCCGGAATCAGCGCGAATAACCGGGTAAGGGGCTGGTCAGATTTCAGGAAATTGAACAGTTTGATGGATAAATAGTATATGCCTGTTAAAAGAGCTGACAGGATAAACGCACCGGTAAATTCATGGTGGTAAAACTGGGTCATGAATTTTCCGAGATAGACAAGTGCGCCACCAGGCTTTACCAGAAAATCGTGTGCGTACTGACTAGAGAAGAGAAAAAGCGACTGGTTTTCCTGGAAAAACAAAATATAGTTTCCAAAGCGGAGGAAATATCCAAATGTCAATACAAAAAATAAAAGCATGAACGAATACTGATGAATGCTTTCACTGATTTTAGCTTTTGGAATCATATTGTTTTTCTTTATAGGAACTGTAATGGACTAATTGTTGGGGTGGCATATTATTCGTGCGCCGAATTGGGGATTTCAGGCTGATTGCTTGCCGGCATCTTTTGAATCAGGTGGTCCTCATACTTTCCGGATTTGGCCTGAATTACCGTATTTAGGGTTGCATTTGCATAATCGCGCGGACTAAGCCTAATTTTACCCTTAACTAATTCAGGAATATTGTATGACTGAACCAGCTGATCGTAATAATCAGGATCTTCCTGAGGCAAAACAAAGGGCTTCCCAACCTGATCCCAGGAGTTGATGTAGGCGATAAATGGGCGTGTACTTCTCCCGTCCAGCCGTTTTGAGCTAAAAACCAGCCATTTGCTATTTGATGACCAGGAATGGTAACTGTCGGTTTCGTCGCTGTTCACTTCAAGTTTTTTTACATTGCCGTTGGTGAGGTCGAGCATGTATAAATCGGCTTCTTTATGCCAGATCGGGAAGGTACCATAATCGGCCAGAGTATAAACCATGAATTTTCCGTCGGGCGAAATTCTGGGGAAGGAAACACTTTTCTGCATCGCCTGGGCGTCGATAACTGTTTCTGTTTGACCAAAAGAGACTTCGGCTTCGTTAAATGGTTTTCTGACAAGGTTGTAATGTATTTTCTTTATGTCGCCGATTTCCCAGTTTTTTACTGAGTCGGGAAGTGCAGCCTCACAATAATAGAGCATCTTCCCGTTGGGCGACCAGCTTGGAAATGTTTGCAGGTTCTCTTTCATATTATCCTTCGGAACGCCTATGATTTCATTCTTTTGCGTGTCGTAAATGATAATTGACGATGCCTGATCGTACACCTCGATGCTTTTGGTATGCTCGGCATAAAAGCTCTGTTTGACAATGTTTGACGAAAATGCCACAAATCGTCCGCCCGGATGCCAGTATGGATAAGTCGCTCCGCTGAGCATTTTATCGGTTTTCAGGTTTGTTTTGGTTATTTGCCGGTTATTGGCAAAATAGGTTCCTCCTTTCGATCCGCGCATATGAATCAGGAATTGATCGGGGTTATTCTGGTTGAACGAATGGCAGTTCACGCAATTCTTTTCGATGAGTTGGTTCTCGATTACCGATTTGTGGTCGAAATTTTCGAGCGAACGTTGCTCAATTTTAATTTCCGACCAGCTGTAATAACCAGGATAAATCAGTCGATACACCAAAACCGGATCGATAGGGTCGGCAGCCACAGTGATAGAGAACGGTTCGTATTTATTTACAATGTTACCGTCAGCCGCACTCAAAACCTGAATAGTGACTTTTCCTCCTTTCGATTCTCCAATCAGCTTTTTCCACGATTTCTCCGGAAACTGAATTTTACCATCGTTGCTTTTCAGCGAAATCTTTGTTTGGCCCGCTGCCGATTGTGCAATTACCTGAAACTCCTTTCCCGCTTCCTTAACTGCAAAATTTAGAGGGGCAATATTATATGGAATGGTAACATCGGTATAATTGGGTTCAATTTTAGGAAGGCGGTTTACTGTGTGAACATTCCCTTTTAAATCGGCGCTGCAGCCTTCAAAAAAGCACCAACTGATAATAAAACAGCCAACGATAATAATGCTTGCTCGGATATTCATTGAGGTTAGTTTTTCAAAGTAATCGGCCAGTCGCAGTTGGGACTGTAGTCTGGCGTAAGCTTAAGTTTTTCCTGATTTTAAATGATGTTCTAAAGTTATATGAAAAGTTGAGATAGTGGAGTAATTTATCGGAGTAGAATAATTTTTGATTTTCTGATCGACTATGATCGTTTTTCATGACCTGAAAAAAAAATATATCAAATGTTAAAAAAATTTTAAATAATCTGTTAACATTTGTTAATTATTCCTATATTAGAACCAACAAAAACCAACGCAAAACCCACAAACATGAGCCCTTGTTATATCCCTTCGTGTCATATTTCCTTTCAAAAAAGTCCGGAATCTCTTTTACCCGAGATATTTAACTAATCTTTTTTAAACCTTAACTTTTAATCAATGGAAAAACTAAAATCCAGAAGGTATCCGACAGGAATTACCTTTTTGTTGATGGCTGTTTTTATGGCCTTTTCTTTAGGTGCTTTTGCTCAGCAAAAGTCCATTACGGGAGTTGTTACCGAAAGTGACGGGAATTCCCCAATGCCCGGGGTTACTGTTGTCGTGAAGGGAACTACCACCGGTACGATTACTGACATTGACGGTAAATACACCTTGCAGGTACCTGCCAATGCTCAAACACTTAGTTTCTCGTACATCGGGATGTTGTCGCAAGACATTTCGATTGCCGGAAAAACTACGATTAATGTTTCGATGAAAGCCGATGTTATTGGCCTGGAAGAAGTAGTAGCAGTGGGTTATGCCACTAAAAAAGCCGGAGAAGTAACCGGTTCTGTTTCTACGGTACAATCGGGTGAAATTCAGAAGATGCAGATTAAAAACGTTTCTGAAGCACTTCGTGGTGTTGCCGGTGTAACTGTAATGGAATCGAATACTCCAGGTGAAGGTGCAACCATCCGTGTTCGCGGGCTTGGAACCATCAATAACAACGATCCGTTGTGGGTTGTTGACGGTGTTCCGGGAGCTACTGTAAACCCGAACAATATTGAATCGATCACTATCCTGAAAGATGCTGCGGCCCAGGCTATTTATGGTGCCCGCGCTGCCAATGGAGTTGTACTTGTAACAACCAAAGCTGGTAAGAAAAATCAGGCTGCTCAGGTCAATATTAATTTTAAAACCGGTATGAGCTACAACTCAAATTACTATCATCTTTTGAATACTCAGGAGTATGGTGAATTACTTTGGTTAGAAGCAAAAAATACAACCGGAGCAACAACTGTTACCAATAAAATATACGGAACAGGAACCAAACCAACACTTTATGATTATGTATATCCAAACATGGGGATGGCTGGAAGTGTTGACGAAAGCAAATACGATTACTTTATGTCGGGCGAAGATGGTACTGACACCTATTTAATTACAAAAATGAATAAGCAAGGCACCGATTGGCTGAGAGAAGCCGATCGCAATGCTCAGTATCAGGATATTTCGGTTGACTTAACGGGTGGTAGTGCCAACACAAACTACTCTTTCCAGGTAGGTTATCTTAATCAGGAAGGTATTTTGAAATGGACAGGTTATAAAAGATACAACCTCCAGTCGAACATTACTTCGAATGTTGGAAGCTGGCTCGAAATTGGAGAACGTTTAGGCGTAACTTATTCGGAAGATAAAGGTTTTCAGGCCAATAATAACAGCGAAAGTTCTGCAGTTTCATGGAGTTACCGTATGCCTCCTATGATTCCGGTAAAGGATATTGCAGGGCATTATGCCGGTACACGTAACATCATGGGTAACTCTCAAAACCCAATCTTCTTGCTCGATACAAACCAAAACGACCTTTTCCGCCAGTTTAATGCCTCCGGCAATGTTTATGCTAAGGCAAAAATTGTTCCTGGCTTGTCGGTAAAAACTCTTTTTGGAGCCAACTATTCCTCCTACCACAGCAAGGATATCAACTACGTTGAAAAGGCTCATGCCGAAAGAGGTACATATGATAACTTGGCCGAATACGGCAGATTCTCGATGCAATGGAACTGGACCAATACACTTGAGTTCAACAAAACTTTCGATTTGCATAATTTGTCAATTATCCTTGGAACAGAGGCTGTTGACTACCGTTTCAACGAAATGTATGCTTACAGATACGATTACTACCTGAAAACAAACAACTACATTCAGCTTTCTACTGGTCTTCAGGGACAGGCAAACTCAGGTTATCTGACACAATGGAGCTTGTTCTCTGAATTTGCCCGTGCCAACTATTCGTATGCCGACAAATATCTTCTCGAAGCTGTTGTTCGTCGCGACGGTTCTTCACGGTTTGCCAAGAATTACCAATATGGTGTTTTCCCTGCATTCTCTTTAGGATGGAGAATTTCTAACGAACCATTTATGGCCGGAACCAAGAACTGGCTCGAATCAATGAAAATTCGTGGCGGTTGGGGTACAACCGGTAACGACCAGGTTGGTGGTAACTACAATCCATACACTCAGTTCGGATTCAGTTTGAACGACTCTTTCTATGGTCTGAACGGACAAAATGGCTCACAAGGATCAGTTGGTTTCTACCAGACAACTTTTGGAAACGAGAACGTAAAATGGGAAACTACCCGTACGACCAACGTTGGTGTTGATGCAACAGTATTCAAAAATTTCGATGTGACTTTGGATGTTTGGAAACGTCATACAACAAACATGTTGTATCAGAAAGCAATTCCTCAGGTACTTGGTCAGGCAACTGCACCTTCGGTTAACGTAGGCGAAATGATGAATAAAGGTTTCGATATTGCTATCGGTTACAGAGGCAGTGCATTGAGTAATGAGTTGAAGTTCAATGTAAACCTTGATTTGTCTCATTATAAAAACGAAATCGTAAAACTCGCAGGTGTTTCCGGAGAAGTTCTTCAGGGGACGGCTTATCGCGAACAAATTTACACCAGAACTCAATCGGGACGTGCATTCCCAGAATTCTTCGGATACAAAGTTCTTGGAATCTTCCAGACAGCCGAAGAAGCTGCTGCATGGCCAAAAGCTTTTGGTGCAACAGGTACATACAACAAAGCAGGTCACTACAAATATGCCGACCTGAACAGCGACGGTGTTATCAACGATGCTGACCGTACTTACATCGGTTCACCACATCCTGATTTTACAGCCGGGTTAAATCTTAGTGTTACATACAAAGGATTCGACTTGTACGCATTATTCTATTGCAGCTACGGAAACGACATGGTAAATTATGTTAGAAGGTTTATCGATTTCGTTCAATTCTCTGGTGGACGTAGCTACGACCGTTTGTACAACTCATGGGGAAGCCCTTATCTGAAAGACAATACCAAAGCAAAACTTCCGATGGCTGAAACTGATGATACTCAAAGCCAGACCGTTTCAAGTGCATTTATCGAAGATGCTTCTTATTTACGTTTGAAGAACCTGAAATTGGGTTACGACCTGAATCGCATCCTTCACTCAAAACTTCGGACATTACAAGTTTTCGGACAGGTATCCAATGTATTCACCATTACCAAATATTCCGGACTCGATCCTGAAGTTAATATTGGTGGCGCTAATATGGGTGTTGACCAGGGCGCATGGCCAACTCCAAGACAGATTCTGTTTGGTGTTAATATTGGTATTTAATGTTTGAGTATGTTTTTTTCAATTAAAAAGTAATTAACCATGAAAAATAAATTTAATATAATACTGATAGCCGCCCTTTTGTGTTGCACGTTCATTCAATATTCGTGTAAGGACCAGTTTTTAACCAAGGAGCCTCCAGGTGTTGCCGCAGGATCTGTTTTGTTATCACAATCAGGAGCCGAAGCTTTGCTGGTAGGTGCATACAGTACCTTACAGGGAGTTGGCCGTTTTGGTGGCGATCCGGCTACCGACTGGACTTATGGCAGTGGTGCTTCTGACGAAGCTTACAAAGGTTCATCGGCCGGTGACCAAACCAATTTCAATGCTGTTGAACGATTCGAGTGTTTGCCATCAAATGCTTATATGGCTGAAAGATGGAGAGATTGCTACAATGGTGTAGCCCGTGCCAATCAGGTGCTGGTTTTTCTGAAAGCCACTCAGGCTGGTTCAACTCCAATCCCTGAAGCCCGCGCAAAAACAATTGAAGCTGAAGCCAAGTTTTTGAGAGCCTGGTTCCATTTTAAAGCCAATATGGTATTCCGGAATATTCCGTATGTTAAAACTCCGGATGAATTAACTGGTATGAAGCCGGAAGAAGTACCAAATACCGACGCTGGTTGGGCTGGCATAGAAGCCGATTTACAGTTTGCTATTGACAATTTGGGAGCAACTCCGAACAACAACGAACCCGGACGTGCAACAAAGTATGCTGCTATGGCTGTAAAGGCAAATGCTCTTTTACACCAAAAGAAGTATGCTGATGCCAAAACATTGCTCGATGGAATTATTAACAGCGGAAAATACAGTCTTGTAGCAAACTATTACGATAATTACAACGAGACTACCGAAAACAATAAAGAATCGATCTTCGAAATTCAGGCTCAAACGACTGGTACAAACCAAAGTGCCATGTTGCTTGCTGGTCCAACTATGCACCAGGCTGGTCCTGCTGCTATTGGCTGGGGATTTTATCAGCCATCCGAAGTGCTGTTCGAATCGTTCCAGGTTACTCCTGAAGGATTACCAGTGCTGGATATCGACAAACGTGAACCGTTGGCTAACGATATGAAAGTGCTTTCGAATGCCGAATTCCATCCAACCGATCATTTGCTCGACCCACGTGTTGACTGGACGATTTCCCGTCGTGGTATCGATTATTTGGGTTGGGGCATTTGCGCCGGCTCTGCATGGATCCGTGAACAGGCAAACGGTGGACCTTACATGACTAAAAAATTCATGCACCTTTATGCTAACAGAGGTTTGCAAACCAACGGTAGTGGTTTCGATAATAACAGGAACTTCAGGGCCTATCGTTTAGCTCATATCTTGCTGATGCGTGCTGAATGCGCTATTCAGGATAATGATCTTGAAATGGCAAGGACACTTGTCAATCAAATCAGGACCAGGGCTAAAGGCAGCCAGGTGGTAATGGGACTTTGCTCAACTTACACGTTCGATGGTAAGCCGGTTGTGGTTGATTACACCAAGCCTGCGGCCAACTATAAAGTTGAGGCTTATGCAGCTCCTTTTGCCAGCAAGGAGGAAGCAACCAAAGCGGTTCAAATGGAATGGACACTTGAATTTGCAACCGAAGGATGGCGTTTCTTCAACCTTCGCCGTTGGGGTAACATCAGCACTGTTCTGAACGATTATATCGCCCGCGATACCAAATTCAGGACCTTCCTGACCGGAGCCAAATTCGTTTCTCCAAAGAATGAATATTGGCCGGTTCCTCAGGCTCAGCTTGATATTCAGAAATCGTTGACACAAGATCCAAATCACAAATAGAGGTGTTACATAGATAATTTTAATTGGGGAGGAGGCTGTTATTATGGCCTCTTCCTTTTTATTAATAATTGTTAATCCGTCAGGTTGTTTGGATCAAAATTTTTAGCTTCACCGTCGAAACAATAAAAACAGAAATTTGAAACAAGTCCGAAACCATATTTTCAGGAGCCTTTTTTTGTGCTTTATACTACTCATATTTGCTGCACATACCTATGCAACAGCCGCTCTTAAAAAGGTAAAATACAATTATATACTTAATCTTCCTGAAGACTACGACAAATATCCCGACAAAAAATGGCCGGTTATTTTTTACCTGCATGGTCGCCATGCCAGCGGTAAAAATCTGCAGAGCGTAAAACGTTATGGTTTGCCTTATTTTTTGATGAAAGGAAAAAAAATGGATTTCATCGTCGTTTCACCGCAATGCCCGTGGGGTAAAAACTGGGCTACGGAAGACTGGTTTAACCCGGTGTTCGATGAAGTTACCTCCAAACTGCGCGTTGACGACTCGCGGGTTTACATGATTGGAATCAGCATGGGCGGATTTGGTACCTGGGCGTTGGCCAACCGGATGCCCGAACGCTTTGCCGCCATTGCTCCGTTTTGCGGAGGGGCTGATGTTCGCTGGGCCGATCAGCTTCAAAAAGTTCCAACCTGGGTTTTCCACGGAACAGCCGATCGCGATATTCCAATCAGTCGCTCCGAAGTGATGGTGAAAGCGCTTGAAAAATTAAAAGCTGAGATCAAATTCTCCCGCTTGAAAGGACAGGGACACGATATCAGCCGTCAATTCAACAACGATGAGCTATACAGCTGGTTGATGCAACACTCGCTGAAAAAAATGCCTTTCTGGCAGGAACCTCTTCCTTTTATTAAAACCATTGCTGCAACAAAAGTCGTTATCAATCTGCCGTTAAAGCCTGCTGGTTTTGCCTCTGCCGAGTGATTGAATGCCTACGAAACAATCTCCGGATAAATTAATCAAGGATTGAATTTAGTTATAGCTTTGTTGGAATGAAAGCGATTCTAAAGTTCATACTGAAGGTTGCAGGCTGGATACTGATGCTGCCGGTGTATTTTTACAAATATGCTATTTCGCCGCTAACGCCCGCTTCGTGCAGACATGTGCCCACCTGTTCGCAGTATGCCATCGATGCCATTAAAATTCACGGACCTTTTAAAGGCTTTTGGCTGGGAACCAAACGAATACTGAGGTGTCATCCATGGGGAACACATGGCTACGATCCGGTGCCGCCGAAGAAAGAGAAGGGAAAATAGGTTGTTGTAGGTTGTGTCGTAGTACCGTAGAATTCTCAGATCTCCACATTTCCAAATCTTCAAATTTTCGAATCTTTAAATCCTCATTTAGGCAAATCGAACTATCTTTGGATGAAAATGTTTATAGCACTTCAGAAATCAGAAATTATGAAGCATTACATTTACCTGCTTTTTGTTCTTTTAGTAGCCTGTCAGCCCCGAACAAAGGAAACGGCTCATGTTGTTTCGGTCAGTATTCTTCCGCAGAAATATTTTGTTGAACAAATTGCAGGCAATCTGTTGCAAATCAATGTACTTATTCCTCCGGGGAGCAGCCCGCACAACTATGAGGTACTTCCATCGCAAATGAAAGAGCTGGCACGCTCGAAGGCCTGGCTGCAAATAGGTTTGCTAACGTTTGAAGATGCCTGGAACGAAAAACTTGCCGATATTAATAAAGACCTGCTGATTGTAAATTGTTCGGAAGGAATCTCGCCCATTGCCGGAAGTGATCACGATCATGAGAGCGATGGTCATCAGCACACTGAAGCCTTCGATCCGCATGCCTGGCTGGCTCCGGCTGAAGTCAAAATACTGGCTAAAAATACACTGTCGGCTCTGTCAAAGTGCTTTCCTGATCACGCTTCAGAATTCGAAAAAAACTATGCAGCTTTTATTCAGAAAATAGATTCACTCACGGTACAGATTGACCAGAAGCTGACTCCATTGAAAAACCGCAATATCCTTATTTTTCATCCGGCATTGGCCTATTATGCCCGCCAGTTTAAGCTGGTACAGGTTCCGATTGAACTCGATGGAAAGGAACCTTCGCCTAAATACATGAAGGAAATGGTCGATCTGGCCCATCAGCAAAATATCCGGGTTATTTTCATCCAGAAGGAATTTGACGCGGCATTTGCACAGCAAATGGCTCACGAGATCAATGGAGAAGTGCTTGTGATCGATCCGCTTGACTACAACTGGGAAAAACAAATGAACGACATTACCGATAAGATTGCTTCACAGAAATGAAGAAACTACTTGAAATAAAGAATCTTTCTGCCGGGTACGACAATAACATTGTGCTCGAAAATGTTTCGCTGGATGTATTTTCAGGCGATTTTATCGGGGTTATCGGGCCAAATGGAGGCGGCAAAACTACGCTGATTAAAACCATTCTGGGACTAATCAAGCCCGTTTCCGGCGAAATGACAATGCACATCAGCAAAACCAATATCGGCTATCTTCCGCAGGTAAACCAGATCGACAAACGTTTCCCTATTTCGGTAATCGACGTGGTTCGCTCCGGAAAGGCCAATTCGGCTTTGTTTTCGTCGTTTCATAAAAACACGGCGGAAAAGGAAAAAGCAGAATCGCTGCTGGCTGAAATGGGAATTGCACACATCCGCAATAAGGCCATTGGCGAACTTTCGGGCGGGCAAATGCAACGTGTATTTTTATGCCGCGCCCTGATGAATCAACCTGAATTGCTGGTTTTGGACGAACCAAGCACGTATGTCGATAATAATTTTGAAGGCGAACTTTACCTGAAACTGAAGGAGCTCAACGAGCAAATGGCAATTATTCTCATTTCGCACGACGTGGGTACCATCTCGTTTTTTGTAAAGACCATCGCCTGCGTCAACCGGCATTTGCATCATCACCCGAGCAACATTATTTCCGAAGAACAGCTGGCATCGTACAACTGTCCGCTGCAGATTATTACCCACGGAAACATTCCGCACACTGTACTGAAACAACACGACGAACACGATCATCATGGGCACCATCATTGAGCTGTTTAAATATGATTTTTTTGTGAATGCCTTTCTGGCATCACTTCTGGCGGCCATTTCGTGCGGAATTGTGGGAACCTACATCGTTTCGCGCCGCATTGTGTTTATCAGCGGAGGTATTACACACGCCTCGTTTGGCGGTATCGGGATGGGTTACTATTTAGGCATTAACCCGCTGATTGGCGCCGGTATTTTCTCCGTTTTATCCGGAATGGGCATTCAGCTTTTCAGCAGTAAAGGTAAAGTTCGCGAAGACTCGTCGATTGCCATCTGGTGGTCACTCGGTATGGCTATCGGGATTATTTTCGTTTACCTCACGCCGGGCTACGCGCCCAATCTGATGAGTTACCTTTTCGGAAGTATCCTTACTGTTTCGATGGGCGAAATTGGCCTCATGGCAGCTCTTTCGCTCGTAATTATCTTGTTTTTCACCTTCTTCTACCGCACGATTTTGTACATCTCATTTGACGAAGATTTTGCACGAACATCAGATCTGCCGGTAAACCTGTTCAATTACTTGCTGATGATCCTGATTTCGCTGACCATTGTGCTTAACATTCGCGTGGTCGGCATCATCCTGATTTTGTCGCTGCTTACCATTCCGCAGGCTACGGCCAATGTGCTCACCCGCGAATTTGGCCGGATGATGTTTTATTCGGTAGGTTTTGCCTTTCTGGCTTCGTTCGTCGGCTTACTGATTTCGTATTTTGCCGATATTCCTTCCGGAGCAACCATTATTTTTACCCAAGTGGTCATTTTTGGTGCGGTTAAACTGATCAAGCTGATTAGTATATCCGGAAAATAAGTCGGAACAATGGAAGAGAATAATCCAATCGTTACCTGTATTCACTGCGGAAAGTCGTGGGATAAAAAACAACTCGACCGCTCGTGCAGCAACTGTTTTGCCTGCACCGCCTGCGAAGCCTACATTTGCCCCGAATGCCGCTACGAGATTGTGATTACACCTCCCAGACCCATGAAACGGTCCAGACGGGATGATTAGTTTATCCCTCATTTAAACTGCTGAAGTACTTTCGGGAATTCAATTTTTCAATCACATCATTAGGGTTAGCTAGGTGTTCAATTGTCTGTATTGTATTTTATACAGAAACCAGTTGTAAGTTTGCTGTTATAAATTATTTCAGCCAAATTTGGGCAATATAAAACCTAAACCTAATGAACCTAAAAACGATTCAGTGCACTCTCGTGTTCTTATTTCTTTCCTCCGGATTATTTGCCTTTAGCGGTCAGGATACAATCACAACTCCTGGGAAAAATCCCCTGAGAACTTATACAACGGTTCGGTTAACAACTCCAAAACCGGTTATCGATGGTAAATTGAACGATGAATGCTGGAAGACCGGCGATTGGGGAGGCGACTTTGTACAGTGGATTCCGAAAGAAGGAGCCAAACCGAGCCAGGAAACTCAGTTTAAAATTCTGTACGACGACAAGAATATTTACGTAGCTATACGCGCCTTCGATAAAGAACCGCATAAAATATCGCGAAAAGCCGGCCGAAGAGACGAGTTTGTTGGCGAACAGGCCGGGGTGAATTTCGATAGTTACCACGATCATCGTACCGGATTCGAATTCTCGGTAACCGCTGCCGGGCAAAAAATTGACTTGATATTGACCAACCCAATGGTTCCCGAATTAGACTGGAATGCAGTGTGGTACTTAAAAACCGGGCTGGAAGATTCGGCATGGGTGGCCGAATACGAAATTCCGCTTAGCCAATTGCGGTATAGTAATGATAAAGAACAGGTTTGGGGCTTGCATGTTTGGCGCTGGATCGACCGTTTGCAGGAAGAAAGCGATTGGGAGCCTCAAACCTCAACCGGTCCGGGAATGCTTTACCTGTTTGGAGAACTGCACGGAATAAAGGATTTGCCTAAATCGCGGCGCATCGAAATTATGCCATATACGCTGGGAAAACTGAAAACCTTCGAAAAAGTACCACAAAATCCGTTTGCAAAAAGTGGACATTCGTTTCTGGGAAATGTAGGATTGGACGCCAAAATCGGACTTTCAAGTAATTTTACGGCTGATTTTACAATCAATCCCGACTTCGGGCAAGTTGAATCCGATCCGTCGGTGATGAATCTGACAGCCTTTGAGACCTTTTATGAAGAAAAACGTCCGTTCTTTCTGGAAGGGAAAAACATTTTCAAGTTTGAACTGGGTGATGCTAATCTGTTTTATACCCGGAGGATCGGGCATGCACCAACTTATCATCCGGAGTTGGGAGAAAATCAATTCATTGATTTTCCTGATAATACCTCCATTTTGAGTGCCGCTAAAATAAGTGGTAAAAGCAAGAATGGACTGGCCGTTGGTGTTCTTCACAGTCTTACAGCAGGCGAAAATGCCGGGTTATCAACCAACGGAATAAAGAAAGACCTACGGGTTGAACCGCTGACCAGTTATACTGTTGGCCGTTTGCAGCAGGATTTTAATGAAGGAACTACCGCTTTAGGTGGAATTTTTACGGCCACCAATCGTTTTATAAACGATCCGTACCTCGAATTTCTGAATACGAATGCTTACACCGGCGGAATCGACTTGTTGCACCAGTGGAATGACAAGGAGTTTTTCGTTGATGCAAAGATTATTGGCAGCGCCATAAACGGAAGTGCCGAAGCGATCCGGAATTTGCAGCTGTCGTCGGCCCGCTATTTCCAGAGATCTGATGCCCGTTACATGGATTTTGATCCGAACCGGACCACATTGTCGGGGCAGGGCGGACGTGTGAAAATAGGGAAGGGGAGTAAAGGTTTCTGGCGCTATTCGAGCGAATTCAACTGGCGGTCGCCTGGTCTCGATTTGAACGACATTGGCTTTATGCAAATGGCCGACTTACTTGAACAGGAAACCGAAGTGTCGTATTTCGTAACTAAACCGGTTTCTATTTTCCGCTCGTATTCGTTTGCCGTTCACCAAAGCAACAGCTGGGACTATGGCGCGAATTACCTGTATTCAGGATTATTCCTGACTTCGAAACTCGATTTCCTGAATCGCTGGGTGGTTTCGCCATCTCTTCATTACCGCAACGAAGGCTACGACAACCGCATTCTTCGGGGCGGACCTGCGATGTTGCTGCCTGCTCTTTGGGAAGGTTCACTCGATTTTCATACCGATATGGCCAGAAAATTCATTGTAAGCCTGAATGCCGCGCGCGAAGCTGCCCGAAATGATTCCTATACCAATTCAAACGTTCAGGCAACTGTTACAGTAATTCCATACAATGCACTGAAGCTTTCGGCCAGCTTAAATTATTCGGAAAACATGGATAATCTCCAATATGTGGATACCAAAGTCCTGAATACCGACACCAAATATATTCTTGCTCACCTCAACCAGAAAACGCTTGGGGCCACATTCCGAATCGATTATAATATTTCGCCTGAAATATCCATTCAATACTACGGAAGCCCGTTTGCTTCGCTGGGTAAGTATTCCCGATTGAAAGAGGTGACTAATCCGCGTGCCGATGCTTATACCGATCGTTTTGAGCTATTGAATACGCAGTTCTCCGGCAATGCTTACCATGTGGCTGCAAGCAATGATACCCCGGCCTATTCTGTCGAGAATCCTGATTTTACCTTCAACCAGTTCCGTTCAAACCTGGTCTTCCGTTGGGAGTATAAACCCGGGTCACAGATTTATTTTGTTTGGGGAAATGAGCGTACCGGATGGAAAAACGAGAGCAATTCATCGGTTGGTAAAGCCATCAGCCAGCTGAAAGATGTTTCGCCAAATAATATCTTCCTGATCAAACTGAGTTATTGGTTTTCGCTGTAAGAAGAATGGAAAAAGGAAAAGGGAGAATGGAACCCGAGTCCCCTTCTCCCTTTTCCGTTCTCCGTGTTCCCGGTTTATTCAACCGCAATTTCGTCGATAAACAGCCAGGCATTGTCACCTGCACCCTGATGTCCTTTGGGCGCTTTGCCAAGGTTTTGGGCAACAACTTTTACAAATCCGGCAGTCGTTGGGTTAAACGAAACGGTGTATTCTTTTAGCTGTTTTTCTCCTGAAAGCGGATCAACATCGGTAACCACTTCACCAACTTTCTGGAATTTCACTCCATCAGCCGAAACGAAGAATTCCACTTTCTTCGGGAAGAAAATCCATGCACCGGCATTCTGAAGCGAGCCGACTGAAATACTGTGAATTTCGGTTTGTTGCTGTAAATCAATTGTTACATCCATATTGTTGCCTACCCAGCCCTGCCACTCGCCATCAGAATGGTTGGTGGTGCCGCGAATGCCGTTCACCAGCGTATATTCGCCCGATCCTTTGTAATGATCGCTGTACATAGTGGCATATTTCACTGGTTTTACCGTGGCTTTATTAATATTAAATGATTGACTCATCACTTTATCGGCAGGGTTTCCGTCAACAATGGTAACCGCTTTTAAAGTAGCCGAGTGGTCGAGCACAACGGGTTCGGTGTATTTGGGCGATGACGCATTCGGTTCGCTTCCGTCGGTTGTGTAGTGAATTTCGACACCGGCAAGTTCGCCTTTTAGCGTAACTGCCAGCTGTTTTCTTTGTGGATCGAAATCGGTTTTGGCCGAAACCTTGTACCCGCTTTTCGAATAATTGATTCCCAGCTGGTCGTATCGCTTCATGAACATCCGTATTCGGCGAGAGAAATCGTCCCAGCTCTGAACTTCCTTCGGACTCCAGACTACCTCAGCCAAAGCTGCAATACGCGGAAATGTCATGTATTCAGCATGTTTAAAGTTCGGAACATATTCGGTCCACAAATTGGCCTGGCCTCCAAGGATGTGTTTGGCTTCTTCGGCATTCAATTCTTTAGGAACAGGGCTGAAACTGTACACTTTGCTTAAAGGCAGGTACCCGCCAATCGCCAACGGTTCCTGATCCATCGGTCCCTGGTAATAGTCGATATATGCGTACGAGTTGGGCGACATCACCACATCGTGGCCTTGTTTGGCGGCGTCAATTCCTCCCTCCATTCCACGCCAGCTCATAACGGTGGCTTCGGCAGGCAACCCGCCTTCCAGAATTTCGTCCCAGCCCAGCAACACGCGGTTTTTCGAATTGATGAATTTTTCAATCCGCTTCATGAAATAGCTTTGCAACTCCTTTACGTCTTTCAGCTTTTCAGTTTTGACGCGCTTTTTGCAGTCAGCACATTTTTCCCATTCGGTTTTGGTAGCCTCGTCGCCACCAACGTGGATATATTTTGAGGGAAACAAATCGATAACTTCCGATAAAACGTCTTCAAGAAACAAGAAAGTCGAATCTTTTCCGGCGCAATAAATATCGGTAATTGGCCATACTCCGCCCGGCAGAACGGTGAACGGGCCGCCTGTGCAGGAGAACTGTGGGTAAGCCGCCAGCGCCGAAGTGACGTGAGCAGGCATTTCAATTTCGGGAACAACGGTGATGAACCGTTTTTGTGCATAAGCGACAATTTCTTTGATGTCATCCTGGGTATAAAAACCACCATAAGTGGCTTTTTCTCCGGCTTCCTGTTTCGGGCGGGCATTCCACGGTTTGTCTTCACGATCAACGCGCCATGCTCCAACTTCGGTCAGTTTCGGATATTTCTTGATCTCGATTCTCCAGCCCTGGTCATCAACTAAATGGAAATGCAGCGTATTAATTTTGTGCAGTGCGAGGTTGTCGATCATGCGCAAAACATCTTCCTTGGGGAAGAAGTGGCGCGACACATCGAGCATAAAACCACGCCATTTAAACGCAGGATTGTCGGTAATGCTGACCACCGGAACCAGCCATTCGATGTTTGGTTGTTTTTGCTGACTTTCGATTTCGGATGGAAGCAACTGGCGCAAGGTTTGCGTGGCATAAAAGAATCCGGCTGGTTTGGCTGCCTTGATTTCGATGCGGTTTTGCTGTACTTCGAGGATATAACCTTCGGGAGCCATCACCGGCTCGGTTTTGAAGTAAACCTGGTTCGAGCCCTCGTTGCCGCCAACCACAACCTGAGGTTTCCACCCGGCTGATTTCTCGAACAGACCGGCAAACTGACTTGCAATTACTTCCTGATCAACACTTTCAACGACGAACTTTGTGCTTTTTTTGAACTTAAACGACGATTCGCCCACAGTCATTTTCTGCACCTGCGGAATCAGCGCTATTTCGCTTTCGGTAAAAGTCCGGTTGGGCTTGCACCCCCAAAAGATGAGGCAGCTCGTTAAAACTAAAAGTCCTGCAAATAACTGTTTCATATCCGATTTGATTTGTTTTAGGTGCTACCAAGATAAGATAATTTCTGATTCGAATAATTATAAATTGAGAAAACCCAAAAGGAGTTTTTGAAAAAATTTAAAAAGTCTGAAATATTCACATTCTAAATCCTATTTTTGACCTCAAGGAAATTGCAACACCAATACTCATCAATATGAACTCAATCAAACTTCTTTTTCTTTTCCTGATCCTTTCCGCACTGAAAGTATCGGCACAGCACGAAGGCCAGACTTATATTCCCGATCCAAATCCGCAGATTCAGCAACGAATCGACCAGTGGCAAGACATTAAATTCGGACTGCTGATGCACTGGGGCCCTTATAGCCAGTGGGGAATCGTCGAGTCGTGGTCTATTTGTCCGGAGGACGAAGGCTGGTGTGTACCCGACACAGTGAAAGACTATTTTCACTACAAAAAGCAGTACGAAAACCTGGGCAAAACTTTCAATCCGACTAAATTCGATCCGGAGAAATGGGCAAAAGCAGCTAGAAATGCCGGAATGAAATATGTGGTTTTCACCACCAAGCATCACGACGGATTTTGCATGTTCGACTCGAAATACACCGATTACAAAATTACCGGCAAAGACTGTCCGTACCATACCAATCCGAAAGCTGACGTGACCAAGGAGATTTTCAATGCGTTCCGCAACGAAGGTTTGTGGATTGGCGCCTATTTCTCGAAACCCGACTGGCATAGCCCCGACTACTGGTGGCCGCAGTTTCCTCCGCTCGACCGCAATGTGAATTACGATCCGGCCGCATATCCCGAACGTTGGAATAGCTTTGTGAATTTCACTCACAACCAGGTAATGGAAATCTGCTCGAACTATGGAAAGATCGATCTGATGTGGTTCGATGGCGGCTGGGTGCAGAAACACCCCGATCAGGGGAAAGCACCTGAAGTCCCGGGTTTCCGTGTGAAGAAATACTACAATCAGGATATAAAAATGGATGAGTTGGTTGACAAAATCCGCTCGAAACAGCCCGACTGTATTGTGGTTGACCGCGCTGTGGAAGGCAAAAATCAAAATTACCTGACTCCGGAAAATCAGGTTCCCGACAAAATGTTGCCTTATCCGTGGGAATCGTGCATGATTCTGGGTGGCGGCTGGTCGTTCTCGTACGATGCCAAAATGATGGAGACCCGCAAGGTGATCCACATGCTAACCGACATTGTGGCCAAAGGCGGAAATCTGCTGCTGAATATTGGTCCGGGCCCCGATGGAACCTGGTACGACGAAGCTTACAGCCGCCTGAATGAAATTGGCGACTGGCTGAAAATCAATGGGGAAGCCATTTATAGCACCCGCACCATTGCTCCCTATTTCGATGGCAAACTGCGTTTCACCCGTGGCAAAGACGGTTCGGCTAACGTTATTTACCTGCTCGACGAAAACGAAAAACTTCCGGCTGAAATTCTGGTAAAAGGGTTTGTTCCGGCCAAAGGAGCAAAAATCAGCCTGATGGGCAAAAAGGGCAGTTCGCTGAAATGGAAAGCCGACGGAAACGGATTCAAAATCTCAGTTCCTGAAAGCCTGGCAAAAGCATTGCCATCGAAATACGCTGTTGCATTTAAAATAACTCAGGTAACCAATTAATCCCGACAGCCATGAAGCTGAGAATACTTGTAATTCTTTTATTGATTGGCTCTTGTGGCCAGTTGGTTGCACAAGAATCTGTCGTCAAACTCAATTCGGGCTGGAAAGCAAAAAAAGCCATGGAGCTAACCGTGGATGGAACGGTGATTTCAAGTAAAGATTTTCAGCTTTACGACTGGATGGAAGCGGTAGTTCCGGGGACTATACTGACCACACTTTTGCATAACCACAAAGTTCCGGATCCGTTTTTCGGGATGAACAACGAGCAGATTCCTGACATTCATGAGGTTGGCCGCGATTACTATACCTACTGGTTTTTCAATCAGTTCGAATGGCCCGAACTGAAAAGTGGCGAACAGGTTTGGCTGAAGTTCAGGGGCATAAACTACTCAGCCGAAATGTTTGTGAACGGCAAAAAAATTAATCCCGACACGCACGAAGGCATGTTTCTGCGCGAAAAATACCTGATTACTCCGTTTCTTCAGAAAGGGACAAACCGCCTGGCGGTGCTGGTTCATCCGCCCGATCCGGCAGGCGCACCAAATGGACAGGGTGGCGACGGAATGATTGCCCGCTCGGTAGCCATGCAATTTACGGCTGGCTGGGACTGGATTTGCCCGATTCCCGACCGCAACACCGGCATTTGGGACGAAGTTTCGATTGAAACAACCGGCCCGGTCGATTTGCTCGATCCGCATGTAGTGACCAGAGTGTCCGGGAAGCGAATCCCTTCGGGAAAACAAGTGCCGGCGATCATTCAGGCTTCGGCCGATTTGCTGAACAGCACCGAAGAAACACAACGTGGCCGATTGGTTGCCCGTTGTGAGAAATATGAAGTTTCGAAACCGGTTGAGATTCCTGCCGGGAAAAAGATTTCGGTAACCCTTCCTGAGTTTAAAATCGACAATCCGCAATTGTGGTGGCCCAACGGAATGGGCGACCATCCGCTTTATAACATTACGCTTTCATTGGTTCTGGATAACAATCAGCTTTCGGATCAGGAAAATGTCAGCTTCGGAATTCGCGAAACCGGAACCCGCTTCGATGAGAAACTGAAGGCCCGAGTATTTTCGGTGAACGGGCAGGACGTGTTCGTCAAAGGCGGTAACTGGATTGCCTCGGATGCCCTGCTGCGCCTGTCGCCCGAACGATACGAGGCCGAAGTGAAAATGCACGCCGAAATGAACATGAACATGATTCGCGTGTGGGGCGGTTCGATGACCGAGCGCCCCGACTTTTACGACGCCTGCGACAAATACGGCATCCTCGTATGGCAAGACCTTTGGATTTCGGGCGACTGCAATGGTCGCTGGTTCGATCCGGCCAAAAAAGAAACACAGGAACGGCGCCGGGCTTACCCCGACAACCACAGTTTATTCATCAATTCAGTGGCCGATCAGGTGAAAATGCTGCGCAACCACCCCAGCTTGTACCTGTGGTGCGGTGGCAACGAGTTTCCACCTCCAGCCGACATCGACAAGAAACTAAAAAACGAGATTCTCCCCGAATACGATGGAACACGCTATTACCTCAACGAATCGACTTCGACCGATTTGGCCATGAACGAGCTGGGAGGCAATGGCGACGGGCCTTATGGCATTCAGAACCCGCTGCATTTTTTCACCGTTCCGTCGTTTCCGTTTAATCCCGAACTGGGTTCGGTGGGAATGCCCAACGTGGAAACTATGCGCAAAATGATGGACGAAAAAGACCTGAAGCAACTTCCAACGAATAAATGGGAAAACCCGGTTTGGCGCTACCACAAATACATTGGGTACGACAGTTTCATTGATCAATACGGAAAGGCCACCGGAATTGACGATTTCTGCAAAAAAGCGCAACTGGTCAATTACGAGCAATATCGCGCACTTCAGGAGGGTTTTACCGCCGGAATGTGGAGCAAATATTCGGGCATGCTGGTGTGGAAAAACCAAAATCCGTGGACAGCACTTCGGGGTCAGTTCTACGATGTTTTCCTTGAACAAAACGGCGGATTCTACGGCTACAAACACGGCGCACAACCACTTCACTTACAACTTAACCTGAACGACTCGTGCGTTTGCCTGGTGAATCAAACGCTGGCCGACGAAAAAGATTTGAAAATCAGCACCGAACTATTCGACATTCATGGCAAATCGCTCGCAAAAGACCTTTATTCGGCGACCATTGCGGTCAACAAGGTTTCAGTCCTGAAGAAAATCGAGACCTCCGGACTGCGTGAGGACGTTTATTTTTTGCGCCTGAAATTAATGAATCCGGAGAATCAGGTGATCGATGAGAACTTTTACTGGCTGGCCAAACCCGGCAAAAGCTATGAAAAACTGAACGAGCTAAAACCGGTCACTCTTCAGTTGGAATACCGGAACAATGTTGCTGTAATCAGCAATCCGACCAACGAAACAGCCTTCTTTATCCGGCTGAAAGCGATTGACCAAAAAAGTGGAGAACTGGCTTTGCCCGTTTTCGTGAGCGACAACTACTTCACCTTGCTTCCGGGCGAAAAGAAGGAAATCGGCATCGACCGAACACGGCTAAAAGAGCCGCACCAATCGATCCAGCTAGAGTCTGATGGATTTAATGTGAACAAAACTGCACTAAAACTTAACTAACGATGAAACTTAACAACTGTAAATGGATCGGACTATCGGTTCTGGTACTTTTCATGTCGTGTCAAAATCAGACGGCAAACAAAGCGACTGAACTGGCCGCTAAAATAGACACAAACACCTATTTTCCACTGGTGAAATCCAAAGCGCTCGAAACCATGAAAACCGGATTCAACGCCGGTGATGGTTACCGTGAAGTGTGGATTCGCGACTACAACACGTTTATCGAACTGGCATCGAAGGTTTTTCCAAAGGAGGAACTGAAAGAAAACCTGTTGGTCTTTTGCCGGATGCAGGGCGACGACGGTAACATTATCGATGGTTTTACCCCGATTGATAAGGTAGGCAAAGAAGCTTACGATTTCGCTTATTCGAAACTGGAGCCCCGTTACGCCGCACACAAAAATTCGGTGGAAACCGATCAGGAGAGTTCACTCATTCAGGCAGTTTACAAATACATTAAATTGACCGGTGACACCACAATCCTGAACGAAAAAGTAGGAGACAAAACCGTAGCCGAACGTCTGGAGTGGGCTATGGACTTCCTGATGAAAAACCGTTTCAACGAGAAGTATGGCCTGATCATTGGCGCTACCACAGCCGACTGGGGCGATGTGCAGCCCGAGCATGGCTGGGGTGTCGATCTGGACAACAACACCCATCCGGCCATCGACATTTACGACAATGCCATGTTTGTGATTGCGCTCAACAACCTCACCGAGATGCTTCCGGCCACCAAAGCCAAATGGGAGCCGATTCGTGAAAGCATTGCACAAAACTGTCGCAAATACTTATGGGACAACGAAAAGAAAAAATTCATTCCGCACATTTACCTGGAGAAAGGATCGCCATTTCCGGCTGATTTTAACGAAAACGATATCTATTACTTTGGAGGAACGACCATTGCCATTGAAGCCGGATTGCTGAGCAAAGAGGAAATTAAATCTTCGTTGGACGAAATGGTAAAACGTGTAAAACAGGCAGGAGCACCATCCATCGGATTGACACTTTATCCCCCTTACCCCAAAGGCTTTTTCGAGAATAAAATCATGAACCCGGAATACAGCTACCAAAACGGCGGCGACTGGACCTGGTTTGGCGGACGCATGATTCAGGAGCTCATCAAAAATGGGTTTGTGCAGGAAGCATACGAGCAGGTGCAACCCATGGTGAAACGCGTGAAAGACAACAATGGCTTCTACGAATGGTACTCGGTGGATAACAAACCACGCGGATCGGGCACTTTCCGTGGTGAAGCCGGTGTGCTTTTTACCGCCATCAGAATGTTCGATCAGTTTGCCGAAAAACAGAAATAAGCAAAAAATAAACTCTTAAAACAGGGCTTTGCATTGAGTGAGGCCCTGTTTTGTTATCTGCAATCTGGATTGACTTGACTATATTTGGATCATTAATTTTATTCAGAAAGAGAAACACTATGCAAACCATACTTGGAGCCGGCGGCCCGATTGGAACCGAGCTTGCCAAAGCATTAACCGCTTACACCACCGACATTCGACTGGTTAGTCGTCATCCGCAAAAAGTGAATCCAACCGACAAACTGATGCCGGCCGATTTGCTCGATGCCAAAAAAGTTCAGAAGGCTGTGAAAGGCTCCGAAGTAGTTTATGTTACTGTTGGATTTCCGTATGTGACCAAAACCTGGCAGGATTGCTGGCCCAAATTCATGCGTAGCGTGATTGACGCCTGCAAAGAATTCAACGCCAAACTGGTGTTTTTCGATAACATGTACATGTACGACAAGAAATACCTGAACCGGATGACCGAGGAAACGCCCATCAAGCCTCCCAGCAAAAAAGGTAAAGTTCGGGCCGAAGTAGTAAAAATGATCATGGACGAGGTAAATGCCGGAACGCTTACCGCATTGATTGCCCGGTCGGCTGATTTTTATGGCCCCGGAATTAAGCGATCGAGTATGATGAACGAAACGATCATCAAGCCGCTGGTCATCGGAAGTAAAGCCAATCTGCTCGGAAATCCTGATGCCAAACATTCGTACACCTTTACACCCGACGCCGGAAAAGCTACTGCCTTGCTGGGAAATACCCCCGATGCCTACAATCAGGTTTGGCATTTGCCCACAGCTCCCGAGCCATTTACCGGGAAACAGTGGACCTGGCTCATTGCCAGTGAACTGGGTGTAAAACCCCGTTATCACCGCGTAAACAAATACATGGTTTGGATTTTGGGATACATGAGTCCCATCATGAAAGAAATTCTGGAAATGTTTTACCAAAACCAGTCGAATTATATTTTCGATAGCAGCAAATTCAAGAAACGCTTTGGCATTCAGGCAACACCTTACCACATCGGGATAAAAGAAACGCTAACCACAGATTATAAAAACAGATAGCGTATTCTAAAATTCTCAGCTTTGACCGCCAAACGTCACCATTTTCTGGATTTTCTCGTCCCACAACCGCAGTTTTAACGACCGGAGGCTCATCATGAAAGTGACAGGTTTCACTTCTTTAAAAACCGTGTTTTCGTGGTAGCATTTGTTGAGATTATAATTGGGGATTCGGGCATTCATGTGGTGGATATGATGAAATCCGATGTTGCCGGAGAACCATTGCAGCAGTTTCGGAAACTTCACATACGAACTTCCATGTAAGGCTACAGTCCTGAAATTCCAGTCTTGGTTCCGGAACCAGGATACATCTTCAAACTGATGTTGCAGGTAGAATAGCCACAGTCCCGAAATAGCCGCAATGTAAAGAATCGAAAGCTGAATAAGTACAAAAGTCCAGAATCCTATAATCAGGCTCATAACTGTAAAAATCAACAAAATAGCCGCATTGGTGACATAAACATTTCTTTTTTCCTTTCGGGTCATTCCCTGTTTGCTCAGGCGGTTGTTAATCAGGAATACATACAGCGAACCCAGACCAAACATGACAATCGGGTTGCGGTACATCCGGTATTTAAATCGCTCCCACTTGCCACTAGCCTGATATTCTTCCCTGGTCATAGTCCATACATCGCCAACGCCACGTTTATCAAGGTTCCCAACGGTTCCGTGGTGTTTCATGTGCTGGTTGTGCCAATTGTCAAACGGTGTAAAGGCCAGTATCCCGAAAAACATGCCCACTATCCGGTTTGCTTTTTGCGATTTAAAATACGAGCCATGCCCGCAATCGTGGAAAATAATAAACAGGCGCACTAAAAAACCGGCAGCCAGAACAATTAAAAAGGCTGTCAGCCAATATGAAACCGAAAGGCTGTAAACAATTAAAATCCATAAGCCCACATAGGGAATAAATGTGTTGGCGATTTGCCAAATACTTCTTCTGACGCTTGGAACCTGATATTTTTCGATGTTTTTGCTGATTTCAATCCATGGGTTGATTTCAGTTTTCTTGTTTTCTGACGTATTCATTCTAACTATTCTAAGATTAATATTTCCAATGGCTTAAACGATTTTTGGCAGTCTGATGTTCTATGTCAGAAGTTAATAATATTAAAGTGGTCGTATAGTGATGTTTTGATGACACATTAAATCTGAAATCCTGAATTCAATTCTGTCCGCGTTGTCTTTATTATAACTATACCCGTTTAAAGAATTTCCGAAACTTTATAAAATTATAGCTCAATGATTTAAATCTTCCGATTAAATCAAAAAAATGACTTTTTTTGTACCATTACGATCATTGAATTTCAATACTATGACCAACAAAATTTTATCTGTTCTCCTGATTCTGGTTCTTTTTGCCTCGTGTACAAAAGAGAAAGCCTTGATTCAAAATCAGGAACGATTAGCCGACATTCAGCACATGCTGACTGTTCAGAAAGAGTTGACCGCCAAAAGCCAGATCCCGATCTGGACTATTTTCGACCAAAAACTTTCTGCGGAAGAAAAACAGGCACTCGAATTCATCTATGCCTATGCCCCGTTGAGTGATTTAGCCGACTACCAACCCGAATTTTTCCTGAAGAACGTTCAGTACAGTTTAAAAGCCCGTGCCGAAATGTCCTGGGGGAAGACCATTCCGGAGGAAGAATTCCTGCATTTTGTGCTGCCTTTGCGTGTGAACAACGAAAACCTCGATAATTTCCGAGAAGTGATGCATAACGAAATCACCAATCGCGTAAAAGGCATGGACATGAAACAGGCCGCATTGGAAATTAACCATTGGTGCCACGAAAAGGTGAATTACCGTGGAACCGATTCGCGCACCAGCGCACCGCTCAGCACGGTAAAAAAGACCTTTGGTCGTTGTGGCGAAGAATCAACGTTCACCGTAACCGCTTTGCGCACCGCCGGAATTCCTGCCCGACAGGTTTATACACCCCGCTGGGCGCACTCCGACGACAACCACGCTTGGGTAGAAGTGTGGATCGACGGCAAATGGCACTACCTCGGAGCCTGCGAACCCGATGTTGATCTCGACATGGGCTGGTTCGACGAGCCTGCCAAACGCGTGATGCTGGTGCACACCCGCGCCTACGGAAAATATTTCGGTTCGGAAGAAGTGCTCACGCCCGAAGAACGTTTCTCGGAGCTGAACCTCACCTCGCATTACGCCACCACCAAAAAAGTGACCATCTCGGTAAAAAATGAGGATGGTTCGCCTGCCGACAGCGCCAAAGTTGAATTTCAGTTGTACAACTACGCCGAATATTACCCCATTGCCACTGGCTTTACAAACAAACAAGGCTTTTCGAGCCTGACAACCGGCATGGGCGACTTGATTATTTGGGCTGCAAAAGAAGGCAAATTCGCCTATCAAAAGCTTTCGGTTCCTGAAAAAGATACGCTCCAACTGGTGCTCAACCAAACAACACCAACGAACCTTGTTGAAACCTGGGATTTAGTGCCGCCACATGCCGCCAAAGTAGAAAACACGGTAACTCCGGAAGCCAAAAAAGCCAACGATATCCGGCTTGCCAAAGAAGACAAGATCCGCAACGCGACAATGAAAACCTTCAAGGATTCAGCTTGGGTAAAGGAATTTGCGGCCAAAACCAAGCTTCCGTTCGATACTATTTACCGTTTCATTAAACTGAGCTATGGCAACTGGGACCAAATTTCGGCTTACCTCGAAAAGAATGCTCCGGCATACCGCAGCACTGTTCTGGAACTGGCCATCCAACTGGCCGACAAAGATTACAGCGATGCTCCTGAATCTATCCTGACCGATCATTTGGTTCA
Source organism: Prolixibacteraceae bacterium (assembly GCA_963678915.1). GTDB lineage: Bacteria > Bacteroidota > Bacteroidia > Bacteroidales > Prolixibacteraceae > Aquipluma. The sequence continues at coordinate 2,286,913 of OY787458.1, read as the reverse complement.
AACCAGTCAATCTGGAACTCAGAAATTGGTTCCTTCGAAAGAACTGTTTACCAAGTATGTGCTTGCTCCGCGCATTGCACTCGAAAACCTAAGTGCATGGCGCAGTTTTCTGGCCTCTTCGTTTGGTCCTGAAATGGCACAATCAACGCGCAACGACATTTCGGCGCTGACCAACTGGATTCGCGAAAACATACATATAAATGCGGTTGCCAACAAACATTCGCGCGCACCGCTCACTCCGATGGGTGTGTACAAACTTCGTGTGGCCGATCCCGAATCACGGAATATTTTCTTCGTAGCCGCCTGCCGCACCTTTGGCATTCCGGCACGGTTGAACCCTGAAACGCAAATTCCGGAGTACAACAAAAATGGGCAATGGTTGCGCACCGGATTTGATCAGTCGGTGGTTGTACAACCCGAAAAAGGCTTGCTGAAACTCACCGACAAAGGCAACGCTGTTGCACCACAATATTACCTGCACTATACCATCGGCTTCCTGAAAGATGGTTTTTACCGCACCCTCGAATTCCCAGAAGGAGGCAGCCTGACCAACACGGCCAAACCAATCGAATTGGAAGTGGGACAATACGCGCTGGTTACCGGAAACCGTCAGCAGGACGGTTCGGTGCTGAGCAAAATGACTTTCTTCACCATCGAAAAAGGCAAGCAAACCACGGTGCCGGTTGAATTGCGAAAACAATCGGGCGAGCTGAAGCCAAGCGGGAAACTCGATTTTAACGCGCTGAACCTGCAAAAGACAAGCGATGGAAAGAATGTAAGTCTGTCGTCGGTAGTTGGCGGCAAATATTGCGTTTTAGTGGTGATTGATCCAGACAAGGAACCGTCGAAACATATTTTGAACGATCTGGGCCCGTATGTCGATCATTTCAATAAATGGGGTGGCCAATTCGTATTTGCCATGCCAGCCGAAAAAGCTGGTCAGGCCGGAGTGCTGAAAACCTACCAGTTGCCAACCAAAATAGAAAGTGGTATCGATCCGAACGACCAGATTTTGAACGCTATTTCGGCCATTTATGGCGCTGGCTTAAAAGAAAAACTGCCGTTGGTGCTGTTCTGCGATGCCTCCGGAAATGTTTATCTCTTTTCGTCGGGCTACAAAATTGGAATGGGCGAACAATTGCTGAAAGTGATTTCGACCATCGAAGCCAACCCGAAGATGGTTCAGCCACAGGCTTCGTGCAGCAAACCCTGAAAACATTAGGTATAAAAATAGTGGGCGGGTGACTCGAAGTCACCCGCCCACTATTTTAAAATAAAGCTGTCTGTAAGAAAATTGAAACAGCATCTCACTAATATGACAAATAAAAAGACAGTTTTTATATTGTCAGAGATTTGTCAGTTTTTAATTTTTCTTGTTGATCGAAGTTCGTCCTGTAAGGCTTTAAGTTTGGCTGGTATAACGAAGATAACTTGAATTAGATGAATAAAAAGATCATGCAGTCCATCCGCATCACTTTTTGAAAAAGCATGAAGTTCAATATCATTATCTGGATGTGCCCCTTGATTTCCGATATCTTTAATTAGTTGCATATTATCATGAAATACTTCTGTCAGATCAATTTTTAATAAATTCTCATTTTCCTTTAACCATTCTAGTTGGTTGTAAAGTGTTCTACCTTGTGCCCCAAGAACTTGTTTTGCGATAATCTGAATTGCTCTTCTAAACATTATCGCTGAAGAAACATATTTACCATTTGATAAGCAGAAAGAAGCCTCACTGACTGTTTGTTTTAGCGTCGAATATTCTGGAATATCAGGAATATCTTTGTTTGTGAAGTTTTCGTCAACCGTTGGTAATCTATAAAGTTGGAAGAAATCATATCCCCATTCTTCAGTTTCTTGACCTTCCTCATCTTTCAATTTACATTTAAATCGAATAGTATGTATAAAACTTTTGCGATGACAACTTGGACATTGTATATAAAAAATAGTAAATCGAGATGATTCATTTGGTGAAAAACGAGGTGTATTAAAAGAACTACTGTAAATTTTTAAATATGCATCTCTTTGACACGCATCACAACGACCGTCAATTATGTCAGAATATGAATCTGAGCTCAATGTCGCAAGATGTTTATAGTTATTACTTATATATATTTTAAATTCCTGTTCGTTTTGTAGTTCCATACTTTATTATTTTAAAGCAACAGCCAAAGTTAAAGATATCAAGCTATTTTATTTCAACAAATGAATGTTTAATAAACATATGTTTGAAGATTCTTGATCCTGAAACAAGTTCAGGATGACGCTCCGATTGTAGAAAAAGAAATAAATGAGGTCATCCCGATGAAGATCGGGATCTGTTGGGAATCTGTTTAAAAGGGAATGGCTTATTCCGGCTTCAACTGTTCCACCAATTCCAATCTTCTGACAATCGAATTTCGTTCAAGAATAGTTCCCGGCGAAAGCACGGCATTGGCGCCAATTCGGGAACCGTCGCCCACCAGCGAACCGAATTTTTCAACTCCGGTATCAATTACTTCTCCGCGGTACAGTAATGAAATTCGTTTATCCACCCGTTCGTTGTAGTGGTTGGCCGCGATTGAACCGGCTTCGAAATTCACATACCGGCCAATGACACTGTTACCCACGTAATTGAAATGGGCGATGGCTGTTCCGGAGCCAATGATGCTGCTTTTGATTTCGCAGCCCGGACCAATTTTTACCGAATGATCGAGAAAAACACCCTCGCGAAAATAGGCATGTGCTCCAACCACGCAATTGGGGCCGATAATCGCCGGACTTTTCAGCACCGCACCTTGCTCAACCACCGCAGTTTTGTGAATGGCTACTTCGTCGCTAATTTCGTAATCGTCGCCCAGTTGCAACAACCTGACGTGGATAATTTCCTTCAGACATTCGATTACTTCCCAAGGCTGCCAGCCTTGCTGTTCGGGGAAAAGTGATGAAAAACCGATTATAAAATCTTCAATTAAGATCATGAGTTTCAGCGATGGTGCTTTCACAAAGTTAGCCGGAAATATAGCATCTTTGTGTAAAGAATAACAATTAAAACATGGCAAAATCCAATTTTGAACGATTAATACAACTTGCCGATGAGGTGTTTTCGGTAAAAAGCGACCCCAGCCAGTTGGATGTTGATCAAAGTGTGCGCGACCGCTTGCTCCGGATGCATCCATCAACACTCTCGGAATACAATGAAGGTAATGGTCCGTGCGCCTGGGTGCTACTTATCCCAACTACTCTCGAATTAATGCACCGTTTTGTTTCAGGCGAAATCACCGAAAAAGAACTTTACGAGCTTACTCCGCTCAATGTGCCGTACGAAGCCATTTACCTGTGCTCGGCGCTCGTGCTCGACGAATATCGCCGGAAAGGAATCACCAAAAAGCTAGCTCTGGATGCTATTTCGAAAATGCAAAAGAAACATCCGATAAAAGCAGCTTTTGTTTGGGCATTTAGCTCCGAAGGCGACCGTGCAGCCGAGGTTATTGCCGAGCTAGCAGGATTGCCGTTATATAAACGAGTAAAATAATCAGAAAAATTTTCATTCCACGTGTAACGAATCAACCTTTCCGAAGGTATTGTTCTCAGAAAAGCATTTAAAGCAACCCGATTTCGAAAATTTTATGACAGAACGGTTTAGCGACGAACAATTGATGAAGCAACTTGCCGGGGGCAACAACCGGGCAGCAGCGGTTTTGTACGACAGGTATCACAAAAACGTGTACGGCTATTTTGTCCGGATGACACGCGATACCGATGCCAGTCGCGACCTGACGCAGAATGTTTTCATGAAAGTGATTCGTTACGCCCAAAGCTGGAAGGAAGACCGGGTATTTGCTCACTGGCTTTTCCGGATTACACGAAACATCATGGTTGATTATTTCCGCGGTGCACGCCGCTTTTACGACCTGAACGACGAACCGGAAATTGCCATGCGCGACAACGACGAATCGGTGAGGGCAATGGAAGCCAGCGAATCGCTCGAATTTTTGATGGAAGCGATGGCAAAACTGCCGCCGGGTTACCGAGAACTGATTGAGCTGAGCAGGTTTCAGGGTTTTTCGTACAAGGAAATTGCCGAAACCATCGAATCGAACGAAAACGCCGTGAAAGTGAAAACCTTCCGCGCCATACAAAAACTGAAAGAGATTTATACCCAGATAATAATGGAATAATTATGAACTGCGACGAAGTAAAACTGAATCTGCCCGAATATATCGACCGGAAACTGGACGGAGCAACCCGCGAAAAGGTGGAAAAGCACCTCGAAAGTTGCCCGGCCTGCAAGGCTCAGCTCAAAGAAATGGCTTCTTTCCTTGCTTTTATGAGTTCGGTTCCAAGTCCTGAAACTCCGGAAGGCATGAAGGACGAATTCGAAATGATGCTTGCCGGACTTGAAATTCAGGAGAAGAAAACGGTGCGGTTGATGCCGATGTGGACCAAAATTGCAGCGATGGTGGTATTGTTTTTCGGAACTTACTGGCTGGGCTATAAAATAGGAACGCACAAAAGTGAGGTCGTTCGAAATCAACTGGCATCGGAGGTTTCGGAGCAAAAACAGCAGGTGTTGCTGGCCAGTTTGCGCGATCTGACCGGTCCGCAAAAGATTGAGGCCGTGTACAGCATCAGTTCAACCGGGAATGTAAACAACGATTTGATCGATGCTTTGGTGCACACGATGAACAGCGACAAAAACGCCAATGTACGGTTGGCGGCCATCACAGCCCTTTCAGGAATGATGGAAAAGAACAGCCGGATTAAACAGGAGCTGATTAAATCGCTTGCCGTTCAGGAGAATCCGTTATTGCAGATTTCGCTCATCCAGGTTTTAACGGAGAAAGGCGTGAAGGAGGCCAAATCTCAGATTGAATCGATTACCAACAACGAAAAAACCGACGAAAGTGTAAAAGCTTATGCAAAGGATATGATGAAAGTGATCATATAAAAATCGGGCGAAACGATGGAATTGCCGGCTCAATTCGCCAGCCCGATCAAGAGAATTAAAAATTTCAAATTAAAAAATAAAAGTCATGAAACGAATACTTACGATAATCGCAGCATTTGCCATTCCTGTTGTAATGATGGGGCAGACCAAAAAGTTTGAGTACACGCCCAAGGTAAAAGGCAAAATTGAAATTACGAATCTGCTTGGCGAAGTTTCGCTGCAAAACGCAGCGGGAAATGCCATTGTTATTGAATCGGATTTCAACATGGAAAAACCCGATCGTGCAGAAGGCTTGAAATTACTGGGTTCTGCCGAGGATAACACCGATTTGGGCATCAACGTGAGCGAAGAAAACGGAGTGGTCAGCATACAGGGAGCAACCCGCCAGGTGCGCGACTACAAATACAAAGTGCTTATCCCGACCGGAATGGCCGTTAATCTCGACTATGGAAGTCCGTTCGCCAAAGACGACGTGATTGTTGATTCGTTCACCGGAAGCCTTGAGATTAAAACGCTGAATGCAAATGTAAAAATCACCAAATCGTCGGGCCCGTTTACCATCAACACCATTAGCGGCGACCTGGAGGTTAGTTTCGACAAAATCAACCAGAGCGAACCTACTTCGCTGGCAAGTGTAAATGGTGTAATTGATGTTACTCTTCCCACTTCCGACAAGGCCAACATCGAAATTAGCACCATCAACGGGAATGTGTACAACAACCTCGACCTGAAAGCGGTGGCCAAAGAGAAAAAAGACGACCGCCACGCCTACGGAATGGATGCCATCAGGATGCAGGGAGGAACCTCGTACACCTTAAACGGCGGCGGCCAGAAAGTATTTCTGAAAAGCATTTCGGGCAACATTTACCTGCGCAAAAAGTAAAAATCTGAAGGTATGAAGAAGTATGTTTTAGCTGCTATCCTGATAGCGGCCACCATCGGCACAGCCTTTTCGCAAAAGGTAATTACTAAAAAGCTGGAGGTAACGGGCAAAAAAATGGAGATGAAATTCGACTTTGCCGACAGCATCCACATCGAAGCCTGGAACAAAAACACGGTTGAGCTGGAAGTTTCGGTAAACATCGACAACAACCGCTTTAACGAATACTACAAACTGAATGAAAACAGTTTCTCCGGAGATATCGACCTGATTGAGAAAATCGATTTCGAGGCGATAAAAAAGATAAAAGGCACTGGTAATAACTGCAATTTCGATAAAATGATTCGTTACAGGCTGAAAGTGCCGGCCAGCCTTGAATTCAGCCTGAAAACCATTTCAGGACAGGTTATTCTGGAAGGCTCTCTGGGCAAAATGTCTATCAATTCAATCAGCGGTTTTATCGATTACGCGGTTCCGGCAAGCATGAAAACCCGAATCAACCTTTCGACCATCACCGGCGACGTGTATTCGAATCTGAGATTCGACAACAAACCCGAAAAGGAAGCGCAGTGGGTAGGCACCAAACGCCAGCTGACGCTCAATGGCGGAACTCAGCCCATTAAGCTCGAAACCGTGAGTGGCAACATTTACCTCCGGAAATCAAAACTACTGAACTAAACATCAGATAGATAATTATTTTAAATTTCAAAGTTTATTAAAAGTTAGAAGCCATTTCGGAAACGGGATGGCTTTTGGCGTTGGAATCGGTGTCCGTCTGCTAAAGCAGACGGCAAAGAATATTGCCCCATTTCGATTCAAAGTGCTGGCTTTTCTTTGCCGTTGATTTTAACCAACGGTCACGTGATGTTGTAAAATAATTTCTTTTATTTACCTGGAATGTTCTTGGTTCTCATTATCTTTAGTAGCCAATAAACTCAGAATCTGATTATATGAATCTTTTCGAACTGCGCGGAACAGAGATCATTACAGAAAGTAAGATCAACGACATTAATACCATCAAATCAAAAATTGAGTCTCGGCTAAATTCAATGAAGGCAAGAACCTATGTTTCCGATAATGTAATAACTTTCTCGACATTAAAATTTTATGTGCCATCGGGGAGCCTAAAGGATAGAAGAGATTCATTACGAATCATAAAGGAAGGTTGTATTGACATCAGCAAAGAAAGCCAATCTCTTAAAATTAGCTGGACAGTTAAGCTGGACAGTCTGTATTTTTTAGCCTTATGCTGTTCTATTGTTTCTGGAATAGTTGCAAGCTTAAGTAGTGAAGTAGTAATTTCTGTAGGCATTGGAATCATCTATTTCCTGGCCTTTGTCTTCGCTGGAATCGTGCTTATTAAAGTTCAATTGAATGGATTGATAAATTCGAGTGTGTATCGAAGCTATTATTAAGGGGAATGCTCCGTTCGACGGCTTCGCGCTCAGGGAGCGCAAAGAATATTCACTATTTCAATTCAAAGCTCAAACTATCCTTTGCCGTTGGTTTTAACCAACGGATATGAAGTAAAAAACTATTTCACCTCTACCTCTTTCCCTCTCACGGATACCCCACTTTCGCCCAGCGCTTCAATCGAAAAATAGTAGGTTGTGCCTTTGTCCAAGCCCCGGAAATTGTAGTTGGTTTCGCCGTTCACGGTGATGCAGTTGTACCGTTTGCCGGGAGAAACACCATACCAAATGTTGTAGCCATAAGCATGAGCCGATGGATTCCAACTGATTTGCGCATTGCGCGGGTCAGCAGTAGCGCGCTTCACCTTAAAATTGCGGACTTCTTCTGGTTTTTCGCCTTTGGCTAATCCAAATACCCGGAAGTCGCTGATGGCAAACGATCCTGTTGGCATGTGGATATTCTCGATTTTCAGGAAACGGGTGTTTACAGGCTTTTTCAGTTCCACATAGTCGTGCGGCACATCGCGGTCGTTGTCGCTTTTATCCACCAACAAGGTCCAGTTTTGGCCGTCAACCGATTGGTAAATGCGGTATTGGTGGTACAAATCCATCGCTTTGTTGTGCTGAAAAGCCTTATGTTCGTAGTAGTTGATTTGCAAAGCACGCACTTCTTTCACACCGCCCAAATCCATTTGTAGCCATTCGCCCGGATTGCCGGTTTGAGCCGCCCAATAGGTGCGCATATTTTCGTCTGAAGCATTTTTTGCCACCAAATCGCCGTCAGTAGATGAAACCGTTACCGGTTTTTGGTACGACAACAACATCCATCCGGCGAAAGTTCCGCTGCGGTGGTCGGTTGCTTTGGTTGGCGTCAGGCAAGGATAGTCGCCGTAGCCGGTTGAGGCGTACATCGTTCCGTCCTCGTCGAATCCGGCCGGATAAATGCCGATGCGCCGTTCGAATTTGTATTTCAACGATAGCATACACGTTGCCACATGCCAGTAATTTCCGTAGTTGTCGGCAAAAGTTCCTCCATGACCTGCACCCTGCACAAAACCACCCGGTTTGTACGACATCGGGTTGTGTTTTTGGTAAGTGAACGGCCCGAGCGGTTTATCAGCTACATAAACACCATCGGCATACACCTTAAATTCGGTTCCGGGAGCGCCATACTGAAAATAGTATTTGCCCTTGTACTTAGTTACGAAACTGCCTTCGGTAAAGGGTGCCAACGTGGTGCTGTCGTCGTTGTTCATGCCAAAACGTTCCCAGCCGTGCAGGTCTGGTCTCAGCATAATCACATCGGTAATCTTGCTTTTTGGGTAGAAGTTGCCGCGGTTCAGCTCAACGCCCTTGAGCGGCCATTCGTTGCTCGATCCATAATACATGTACAGGCGCTGGTCGTCGTCGAGGAAAAATCCGGGATCCCAGAAGGGCAACGAAACCGATTCGATTTTGCGTTTGAAGCGACCACTTTTCGGGTTTGTGCTGTACCAAACGGGTAATCCTCGGTAAGTGGATCCGGTGTAAAAAAGTGTATCGCCGCTCACGTAAGCCGCCGGGGCGCACTGGTCATCGTCGGTTGGTGTGCGCTGGAAACTGGCATACACGAAATCCCAGTGGCTCAAATCTTTCGAAACATGAAATCCGCCCTGATTGGTTGAGAACAGGAAATATTCGCCTTTGTAATTCACCAGCATCGGGTCGGCCGATGAGCGAAACGAGCCATTCGCCTTTACATTGTTGTTGTATGGCTCGAAATTGTAGCTAATGTTTACCGGGTTGCAAAAGGTTTTTGGATGATCATTCAACGGGTCGAACCATTCGGTTGCCCGGGCTTTTTCCGTCTCTGTTGAAACTGGTTTTTGAGGAGTCAACCTGAAATTAACCTTATTATCCGACCGCTTCACAGTTACCGGAGTCATTTCCATTCCGGGGTAATACACTACCATGATCGTATCGCCATAATCGGCAAGACGATACATCCCGTTAGAATCGGTATTGTCGTGCGCCGGACTGTACTGATACATCACCGTGGCTCCTTCCAGCGGCCTGCCATCGGGTCCAAGCACTTGGCCGGTGCGGAATTTCTTTTTCTTCAGGGTGATGGTATAATCACTCACCTGGCCTTTCACCACAATAACGCTGTCTTCAGGTTCCTGAGCTTTTACTGGAAAGGAAAGTAAAAAAAGGAAAAAGAAAAGGGGAAGGAGTAGGTTTTTCATGATTGGTGAGATGAGAAGTAATTTTGCCACAAAGGCACGAAGTCTCAAAGTGAAATTTTAAATGATTATCCGATAAAATACCTAAATGAATAAGCTTTGTGGGGCTTTGCCCCAAACCCCAATTCCTTTTTTGTCTTGACACAAAAAAGGAATCAAAAAAGGTCAAGGCTACGTCCACTTCGCACGAAAAACTTACATTCGATGGCTAAAATCTTTTAAACTCGCCTGCGGCTCAAACAGAAAAGATTTTTTAACGCCATCTTCACTTGTTTTTCGGCTCACCGGACGAGGCCAGTCGCCGACCAAACTCATTAGGTAAAGTTACTGTCATTCATAAATTTTAATAAATTCTTCGTGTCTTAGCGCCTTTGTGGCAAGGGTTTGGTTATTTCAAAGCAAAAGCAGCTTCCAATGTATTGGCCGAACTGGTTCCGACAAATACCTTGAAATCGCCGGGTTCGCTGACGAATTTCAAATCGCTGTTGTAAAAACGAAGGTCTTTTTCAGTCAGGGTAAATTCAACCGAGCAGGTTTCTCCTTTCTTCAGGAATACTTTCTGAAACCCTTTCAGTTCTTTTACCGGACGGGTAACACTGCCTACCAAATCCTGAGTATATAACTGAACCACTTCGGCTCCGTCGTAATTTCCGGAGTTGGTTACATCAACCGAAACTTTTAGTTCGCCAGTTGAACTCAACTCAGTTGAAGACAATTTCAGGTTTTTGTAATCGAATGAAGTGTAACTCAAACCGTAGCCAAACGGGTAAAGCGGATCGTTCGACACATCGAGGTAATTCGAACGGAACTTTTGGAACCATTTCCCTTCGGGCAGTGGGCGACCTGTATTTTTGTGGCTGTAGAAAATCGGCACCTGCCCAACGTTCTGCGGAAAAGTCATGGTCAGTTTTCCTGATGGATTTACTTTTCCGAATAAGACATCGGCAATGGCATCGCCTGCTTCGGAACCTGCAAACCACGCATTCAGGATAGCCGGAACATTGGCTTTTTCCCACATAATGGCCAGCGGACGACCGGTGAACAGAACCATCACCACCGGTTTGCCGGTTGCCAGCAAGGCTTCGAGCAATTCTTTCTGGTTTTCAGGAAGCGTGATGTCGGTGCGGCAGGCAGCTTCGCCAGTCATTTCGGCCGATTCGCCAACGGCAGCTACAACCACATCGGCTTTGCGGGCAGCATAAACTGCTTCGGCAATCATTTCTTTTTGCGAGCGTTTATCCCATTTGGTTGGTTTGCCAAAAATACTGATGCGGGCGTCCAAATCAGGATCGCTCACCACGTTGGTTCCCTTGGCGTACAGAATATTTGCGGTGCTTCCAACTGCATTTTTCAACCCCTGAAGCAGTGAAACCGACTTCGAAAAATCGGCGGCAACACTCCAGGTTCCGGGCATATTTTCGGCGTTATCGGCCAGTGGGCCAACCAATGCGATGGTCTTTTTATTCTGAATAGGCAGAACCTGTTTATCGTTTTTCAGCAAAACCAATGATTGGGCAGCAATTTCGCGAGCGGCCTGACGATTTTCAGGAGTGAAAACTTCGGCTTTGGCGCGGTTTACGTCGCAATACCGGTATGGATCGTCGAACAATCCGAGTTTGTATTTGGCTTCCAGAATGCGGCGGCAAGCCTGATCAATGGCCTGTTGGCTCACCTTGCCTTCTTTCAGCGATTCTTCCGTTGTGGTGAGCAATCCGTCGGCAACCATGTCCATATCAACTCCGGCATTCAGGGCTAAAGCCGAAACCTGTTTCAGGTCACCCATGCCGTGCGCAGTCATTTCGGCAATTCCGGTGTAATCGGTCACCACAAATCCGTTGAATTTCCATTGATTGCGCAACAGGTCGGTTAACAACCACTTGTTTCCGGTGGCCGGAATTCCGTCGATTTCGTTGAACGAAGCCATCACCGTACCTACACCTGCGTCAACAGCGGCAAGGTAAGGAGGCAAATATTCGTTGTACATGCGGATGCGGCTCATGTCGGTGGTATTGTAGTCGCGACCCGCTTCAGCAGCGCCATACAAAGCGAAATGTTTCACGCAGGCCAGAATGGTGTTGTTTTGACTCAGGTCGTCGCCCTGATATCCTTTAACCATAGCTTTGGCAATTTGCGAGCCGAGGTAGGCATCTTCGCCTGAACCTTCGGAAACACGGCCCCAGCGTGGGTCGCGGGCTATATCAACCATTGGTGAGAACGTCCAGCAAATTCCATCGGCACTGGCTTCCTGCGCTGCAATGCGCGCACTTTTTTCGATGGCAGCCATGTCCCAGCTACACGACAATCCCAATGGAATCGGGAAAACGGTCTGGTAACCATGAATAACGTCCATTCCGAAAAGAAGCGGAATTTTCAGGCGGCTTTGTTCCACCGCAATTTGCTGTACGGCACGGATTTTTTCGGCTGATTTGATGTTGAACAGACCTCCAACTTTGCCTTCCTTAATTTTGTCGACGATGTTGTTGTTGCTTCCTGCACCGGTAATAATGTCACCAGAAGCGGGCAGGTTGAGCTGACCCAGTTTTTCTTCGAGGGTCATTTTGCCCATCAGGTCGTCAATAAAGGCGTTCATTTTCTGATCGCCGCCGGAGTTTGATTGCTGATTACACGAAACGAATAGAGATACGAATAGCGCAATCAAAATCAACAAGCTTTGTGATTTTTTCATGTGTTTGTTTGGTTTTAATCTGTTTTGCGTTGTGGCAGATGCAAATATGGGAATATCTGCCTTTATAACAAAGTCGCGTTCCAGCTTTTGTGAAGTTATTAACTGTGGAAATTAAGGGTCTGATGTATTGTGAGATTTTCAAAACTTTATTGAGATAACCAATGTTTTCATTTCCCTAACATTTTCAGTTTCTTTGTACAAATTCAAAATTTCACGGAATCATGCTTGCTTCAGGAAATATCATCAAGATGCGGTCGGAATATGCCGAGCCGGTTCAGTATTTTTTACCGATGGGCGAAACCGAGGTGCCCATGAATGAGTTAATTGGTAAAAAGGTCAGCCTGAAATTTACCGGACAAATTAACTGCATCGCCTGTGGCAAAAAGACCAAAACTTCGTTCGGACAGGGCTTTTGCTACAATTGCCTGCAAACTTCGCCTGAAGCCAGCGAAACCATTATGCGGCCGGAACTCTCGAAAGCCCACCTGGGTATCGCGCGCGACATGGACTGGGCCCGTGAACACGATTTGATCGACCATTTTGTTTACCTGGCCGTTTCCGGAGAATTGAAAGTGGGAGTGACCCGTCATCACCAGGTGCCAACACGCTGGATCGACCAGGGAGCGAGCCGTGCCATTATTCTGGCCAAAACACCCAATCGCCACATTTCGGGAGTAATCGAGGTTTTCCTGAAGAACTTTTATTCGGATAAAACCAACTGGCGCTCGATGCTTCAAAATAAGGATGTTCAGGAATATAACCTTCCGGAGGAAAAGATGAATGCTTATCAACTGTTGCCTGCCGAACTTCAGCAGTATTTGCACGACGACAATCGCATCTGGGAATTCCGTTACCCGGTTTTGGCGTTTCCGGAGAAAATTACGAGCGTTTCGTTTGATAAAGATCCGGTAATTTCCGGTGTTTTGAACGGGATAAAGGGGCAGTACCTCATTTTTGCCGACGGGAAGGTGCTTAATTTGCGCAAACACAGCGGCTATTTTATTGAACTTGCAGCAGATGAATAACCGATTTGCGATTTGACTATTTACCATTGACAATTCAATCGTCAATCGCAAATAGCAATGGTAAATTCATTACTTCTTTGGTATCAAGAACTCAATAGCTGGGTTTTTTCTTTCTTTCTCCCGGATTTTTTTCGTTATTTTAGGATTCTAAAAGTAACCTTGGATTGACACACTACTTTATTTGACTATGGAAACTATAGATTGGAAAAATTTAGGCTTCGGATACATGAAGACGGATTACAACATCCGTTGCACCTATAAAGATGGCGCATGGGGCGATCTGGAAGTTAGCGACAGTGAAATGGTAACCATGCACATGGCCGCAACCTGCATCCATTACGGACAGGAATCGTTTGAAGGATTGAAAGCATTTCGCGGACAGGATGGCAAAATCCGCGTCTTCCGCATGGACGAAAATGCCAAACGTATGCAGGATTCGAGTGTGGGAACGATGATGGCCGTTCTTCCGATTGAGAAATTTGAAGAAGCTGTAGTGAAAGCCGTAAAACTGAACCAGCGCTTTGTGCCTCCATACGAATCGGGAGCCGCTTTGTATATTCGTCCGGTATTGTTTGGAACCGGCGCCCAGGTTGGTGTAAAACCAGCCAGTGAATACATGTTTATTTTGTTTGTAACTCCGGTTGGACCATATTTCAAAGGCGGATTCCAGACTACTCCGTTTGTGATTATGCGCGAGTTCGACCGCTCGGCACCGCTCGGAATGGGTAAATATAAAGTGGGCGGAAACTACGCCGCCAGCCTGGTTGCAGGAGCAAAAGCGCACGAATTGGGTTATTCAAACGTATTTTACCTCGATGCCAAAGAGAAAAAGTATATCGACGAATGCGGCGCCGCCAATTTCTTCGGAATTAAAAACAATACCTACATTACTCCTGAATCGAGCTCCATTTTGCCGTCGATTACCAATAAGAGCCTGATGGTTTTGGCCGAAGACATGGGAATGACCGTTGAACGCCGCCAGATTCCGGTGGAAGAACTGGCCACTTTTGAAGAGGCAGGCGCTTGCGGAACTGCTGCTGTAATCAGCCCGATTGAACGCATCGACGACTACGACGAAAAAATCTCGTATGTATTCTCGAAAGACGGACAGCCAGGGCCAATCAGCGAAAAGTTGTATAAAAAGCTGCGTGCCATTCAGTACGGCGACGAGCCCGATACGCATGGCTGGGTGACTGTGGTTGAATAATTACGCATAAAACAACATTTTGAAGCCCTGATCGGATTTTCCGGTCAGGGCTTTTTCTTTGGCGCACTGCCAGCTAAGCATGTCGAAAAGAAGCTAAGTGTGTTGACAATGCAGCTGCCGTTTATGGGCTAAAGCCCGATAATGAAGCTGTTTCGACTGTCCGTCACATAAATGTGACGGCAAAGGATATCGCTTTGAATAAGAGTATTGCTTGATCGGAACGATATTCTTTGCCGTCTGCTTCAGCTGACGGTATATTTACCCCCGGGATTTAACCTTTTTTCGATTCCCTATAAGGGATATCATCATTTTGCTCGTCTATATTCTGTATTTTGCAACCAAACCCGATAATCCTAATCGATAAATCATGAAACGAATTACACTATTTCTACTGATGCTCCTAAGTATAGGTCTGTCAGCGCAAAACGACTGGGAAAACGAACAGGTGATTGGCCGTAACAAAATGCCGGCCCGCAGCACTTCGTATTCATTCCCTTCGGAAGAATTGGCCTTAAAAGGCGACCGCACACAATCCCGTTTGCTTTCATTAAACGGCGAATGGCTTTTTCACTTCGAAGCGGATTCGAAAAACCGCCCGCTGGATTTTTATTCCGGCGAAAATAAAGTGGCCGGATGGGACAAAATTGAAGTACCGTCGTGCTGGGAAATGAAAGGCTACGGAACGCCCATCTACACGAATTCAACTTATCCGTTTCCTGACCGTCCGCCGTTTATCACGCGCACCAATCCTGTTGGTTCGTATTTCAGAACCTTCGAAATCCCTGCCGATTGGGATGGAAAACAGATCATTCTTCACTTTGGCGGCGTAAGCTCAGCATTTTATGTGTGGGTAAACGGGCAAATGGTGGGTTACAGCGAAGATAGCTGCCTGCCTGCCGAATTCGACATTACCGAAAAAGTACAAAAAGGAAAGAATACAGTGTCAGTGCAGGTTTTCCGTTGGTCGGATGGCAGTTACCTCGAAGATCAGGACCACTGGCGCATGAGCGGAATACAGCGCGAAGTGATGCTCTTGGCTCAGCCTCGGGTTGCGCTGAACGACTTTTTTGTCAAGACTAAATTCGACGAAAATCTGGAAGATGCGTTGCTGCAGATTCGTCCGAAAGTAACGATGAAAGACAGCATCAACATCCAAGGATGGACAGTTGAAGCCATGCTTTACAGTCCGACCGACAAACCAAAGTTTGCACAACCACTGAAAATTGACCTGAGTAAAATTGTTTACGAAGAATATCCGCAGCGCGACAATGTGAAGTTTGCACTTCTGGAATCAAAAATTGAATCGCCTCAAAAATGGTCAGCCGAATTGCCGGTTTTATACACGCTGGTTTTAAGCCTGAAAGACAAAAATGGAACAGTTCTCGAATCGAGAAGCTGCAAAGTTGGTTTCCGCGATATTCGAATTCAGGACGGAGTTTTCCTTGTTAACGGCAAACCGGTAAAACTTTACGGAGTGAATCGCCACGACCACAGCGAAACCGGTGGAAAAACCGTAACCCGCGACGAAATGTTGAAAGATGTTTTGCTGATGAAACAGTTCAACCTGAATGCTGTGCGCACCTGCCACTATCCGAACGATCCGTATTTCTACGATTTGTGCGACCAGTACGGCTTGTATGTGATGGACGAGGCTAACATCGAAACGCATCATGCTTCAGGCTATTTGACCAATCAACCACAATGGCATGCTGCTTATGCCGACCGCGTAATTCGTATGGTTGAGCGCGATAAAAACCACGCGTCGATCGTGTCGTGGTCGCTCGGTAACGAGTCGGGAACCGGACCAAACCACGCCGCTGCTGCCGGATGGGTAAAAGATTTTGATCCGACACGACCCATTCATTACGAAGGTGCCCAGGGCGATCCGAATCACAAAGACTACAAAGCATATGGATCTCCTGAGTTCCGCAAGAATCCTTACCTGGCCAATCCGGATGATACCTGGTATGTTGATATGGTCAGCCGCATGTACCCAACCGTTGATCAGCTGAAAGGCTTGTCGGAAAGTCCATACATCAAGCGCCCGATCGTGATGTGCGAATATGCCCACTCCATGGGAAATTCAACCGGAAACCTAAAGGAATACTGGGATTTGATCCACAGCAAAAAGAATCTGATGGGTGGTTTTATCTGGGACTGGATCGATCAGGGCGTTTTGCGTACCGATGCTCAGGGCCGCAAATGGTGGGCCTATGGTGGCGATTATGGCGACCAGCCCAACGATGCCAACTTCTGTATCAACGGCCTCATCAGCCCGAATCGTACAGTAAAGGCAGCTACCGAAGAGTGTAAATATGTATTCCAGCCGGTGGTTATCGAGCCGTACGATCAGGATAAAATGCAGTTCAGGATGAAAAACCGATTCCAGTTCCGTAATTTGAATGAGTTTGATATCCGCTGGACACTTACTGAGAACGGAAAAGAAATTGGTACCGGAAGTCTGGGCGCTTTCAGTGTGCTGCCGGGCGAATCGAGATTATTTGGAGTTGAACAGGATTTGTCGAAGACCACGGGTGAAGTTTTCCTGAAAGTGAGCGTCAAGCTGGCCAAAGACGAATTGTATGCCAAGCGCGGACACGAGATTGCTAAAGAGCAATTCATGGTAAAAGAGGCCAACCCAGTTCAGCCGATAGCTTCTAAGGTGGCCGTTCAGGTATTCGAAGATTCGGAAAAGAGCCTGGTTGTTGGCGCTAAAGACTTTAAAGTGACATTCAATAAAACTACTGGTTACCTTACCAAATACCAATTCCAGGGCAAAGACATGCTGATTGGCGAGTTGAAACCGAATTTCTGGCGTGCATTAACCGATAATGACATCCGGGCATGGCAGGTAAAAAGGAATCTGGCCGACTGGCCATCGGTTACATCAAGTTTGAAACCGATTGAAG
Source organism: Prolixibacteraceae bacterium (assembly GCA_963678915.1). Taxonomy (GTDB): domain Bacteria; phylum Bacteroidota; class Bacteroidia; order Bacteroidales; family Prolixibacteraceae; genus Aquipluma. The sequence continues at coordinate 2,269,639 of OY787458.1, read as the reverse complement.
TAAAGGTTTTGGACGAAGGCCTTGCCAAGCTTGTTGTTGCTGATTTGGCAGGAAATGAAGGTTTGAAACTGCAGCTTTCGTACAAGGTTTCGGGCGATGGTATTGTTGAGGTAAACTACCAGGTGAAAATTGGGGAGAAACTTTCAGAGCCTTTGCGCATTGGTCTTACAACACAACTTTCGGGCGATTTGGAATTGATGAGTTTCTACGGAAAAGGTCCATTCGAAAGTTATTCCGACCGCATTCACGCTGCCGAGGTAAATGTTTATTCGGGCAAAGTGGAAGATTTCTGTTTCAAATATGTTCGTCCGCAGGAAAACGGCAATCATACCCAGGTTCGCTGGATGGCACTTCACAATTCAGCCGGAAACGGGTTGATGTTTGTTGGCAAGCAACCGCTAAACACTTCTGTTTGGCCATACTCTGCCGAAACGCTTTCGAAGGCTGCACATATCAACGACCTTGAACCTGCAGGATTCTTTACTGCTAACATTGATCTGGCACAGGCTGGAGTTGGCGGAAATGACACCTGGTCGTGGAGAGGAATTCCGCTTCCTGATTATCATTTGAGCAAGAAAGAATACAGCTACGGATTTAAGCTGGTTCCGTTTGCAAAAGTGAAAGATGTGGACGGATTGGTAAAAGCAGCCCGGAAATAACAGGCCTGCAGAAAACAAAAAGCCCTGTCAGGTTTCGTATCTGACAGGGCTTTTTTGTTTATTTCGAGATCTCCAGCATCCGGAGAATTGGTTTTTGTGCTTTTTCAATCACCTCGTCGGAGAGTTTGACTTCAGGCAACTCATTCTTGAGGCAGATATACAATTTCTGAAGGCTGTTCCGTTTCATAAAAGAGCAATCGTTGCATCCGCAGGTTGAATCGACTGATGGGGCCGGGATGAAAATTTTATCCGGACACGCCTTGTTCATCTGGTGCAAAATACCACTTTCGGTAGCCACAATAAACTTCTTTTTCTCACTTTTCCCCACATAGTTCAACAGGGCAGTAGTCGATCCGATGAATTTGGCCAGCAGCAAAACCGGTTTTTCGCATTCAGGATGGGCGATAAACTCGGCATCGGGGTGTTGGTCCATCAGCTCAATGATTTTTTCCACCGAGTATTTCTCGTGAACCATACAGGCTCCATCCCAAAGCACCATATCGCGGCCAGTGAGGCTATTGATATAGTTTCCGAGGTTTTTATCCGGCGCAAAAATCAGTTTTTGTTCCGGTGGAAAGCTGTTCACGATTTTCAGAGCGTTGGCCGACGTGCAAACGACATCGGTCATGGTTTTCAAATCAGCCGTACAATTAATGTACGATACCACCTGATGATCGGGATATTTTGCCTTGAATTCGGCGAATTTGTCGGCAGGGGCTGAGTCTGCCAACGAGCATCCGGCTTTCAGGTCGGGCAGGATAACTTTTTTTGTCGGGTTGATAATTTTTGCAGTCTCTGCCATAAAGTGCACGCCTACAAAAACAATCAGGTCGGCTTCGGTTCGGGCCGCTTCCTGCGCCAATCCGAGGCTGTCGCCCACATAATCAGCTATATCCTGAAGGTCGCTCTCCACATAATAGTGGCTTAAGATGACCGCATTCTTTTCTTTTTTCAATCGGTTGATCTCGTCAACCAGCTTCAATTCCGGACTAACTGGCTCCTCAATAAACCCTTTTTCTTCAAGCATCTGCCGGATTAGTTTTTCTTCCATTGTCTGCAATTTTGATTTGCACTAAAATAAGGGTGCAAAAATATGATTTTCACGCGAAAAAGAAATGTTAAAAACATCTAATGTGCGCAAATTCTTGCGAAGCACACATACCAGATTCTCATTCGGATACATTTCGTTATGGCTTGCATAAATCTGTTCTCAAGTTTGACGAACATGCCCGTTTCAGAGATAAAAACAGTTCGGAAAAGGAATTGTTTGAATGATGCATTCAGTCTTTAGTCGCTGGGTTTTTGCGGTGCATATAGTAATTCTGTTCAAAAATAAAAATGACTACCGAATTCAAAATATAATAGTTATTAACAATTTATCAAGAGGTCTGATGTTGATAACTAGTCTTTACTGAATCAGTAATAAATTGTAATTTTCAACGAATAAGGGGGTCTTATAAAGTCGCTGTTTTGAATCGTTTCAATTCCGGGGGGATTTAATTGAAATGACATCAAATAGTAACGTTATGGTAAGAAAAAAATCAAATACATATTATATCAATTAACTTTCTTTGTCCTGAAATTTAAATCAATTTTTCTATGAAAAAGATGCTAAAAGTTTATTTAGTTCTAATTGCATTTTTTGCATTTGCTTTTTCGGGGTACTCGCAGGTTACGACCTCGGGAATTACCGGAAAGGTTACCGATGCAAATAATGAACCTCTTCCAGGTGCTACAGTGTTGGCTATTCACCAACCATCAGGTACACAGTATGGTGCCATTGCGAACTCTGAAGGTCAGTTCAACTTACAAGGTATGCGTACCGGAGGTCCTTACCTGGTTGAAGTTTCGTTTGTAGGTTATAATAAAGTAAAGTATTCTGACATTACTCTTTTCCTTGGCCAGTCGTTTGTTTTAAATGCTGCTTTGAAAGAGGAAAGTGTTAATGTTGATGAAGTAATCGTTGTAGGAGCAAAGCCATCGGCTTTTGGAACAAGTAAAACGGGTGCTTCAACAAATATCTCAACCGAGCAAATGACTTTGCTTCCATCTATTAACCGCAGTTTAAACGATTTCACTCGTCTTTCACCTTATTCAGGTGCAGACAATTCATTTGGCGGACGCGATGGTCGTTTGAATAATGTGACCATTGACGGTGCTAACTTTAATAATAACTTCGGGTTGAGCACAGGTCTTCCTGGTGGCGGTAATCCAATTTCTTTGGATGCAATTGATGAACTTCAGGTAACAATTGCTCCTTTCGACGTAAAACAGGCCAACTTTGTTGGTGCCGGTATTAATGCAATTACCAAAAGTGGGACAAACCAGTTTAAGGGATCTGCTTATACCTTCCAGAGAAATCAAGATTTCCGCGGTAATAAAGTAGATGGTTATGATTTAGGTGCTCGTCCTACTGAATCAACTAAAACATATGGTTTTACGTTGGGCGGACCAATCATTAAGAACAAACTGTTTTTCTTTGTGAATGGCGAAACCAGTGATTCGCCACAGCCAATTCAGCAATGGAAACTTTCGACTGATGGTGTTGCAAATGCCAGCCAGAACATTACCCGGGTTACTGCTACTGATTTGGAAACATTCAAGACCGCATTATCTTCGAAATATGGATATGATGCTGGTTCGTACACTGATTACTCTGGTGGTAATACAAATAAGAAGATGCTGGCTCGTATCGACTGGAACATCAATAACAGCAATAAATTCACTATTCGTTACAACTATACAAAGAACGTTGCTGATATTCCTACCAATGCAACTTCTACTGCGGCTACAAAATTAACTTCAGGCCGAATCTCACAAAACGCTATGGCGTTCAGAAATAACTGTTATTCGATGGACAATTTGGTTCATTCGTTGACTGCAGAGTTAAATACCCGTATCGGCAACAATATGTCGAATCAGTTACTTGGCACTTACACTCATATTGAAGATGTTCGTGGTTCACTGTCTTCACCATTCCCTCATATTGATATTATGAAGGATGGAGATGCTTTCATGTCGGCCGGATACGAACTTTTCTCATGGAACAATGGTGTAAAGAATGATATTTACAGTATCATCGACAACTTTACCTATACAGTAGGAAAACATACATTAACTGCTGGTTTTAGTTACGAGGATCAATATGTAGGTAACTCATTCCAGAGATTTGGTACCGGTTATTATCGCTTTAAAAGTCTTGACGACTTTGTTAATGGTGCAACTCCTGAATCATGGGCTTTAACTTATGGTTACGGAGGCGAATTGAATCCTATTGCTGATTTGCGCTTTGGACAGTTCTCTGTTTATGCTCAGGATGAATGGAATATCACTAAAAACTTCAAATTAACTTATGGTATTCGTGGTGATTTAACCTCGTATTTGAATGATCTGGTTGAGAATACCGAAGTATCAAAATTGACTTTCCTGGATAACAGGAAAATAAACACAGGAATGTGGCCTTCAACTAAAATGTTGTTTTCTCCACGCGTTGGATTTAGCTATGACGTGAGAGGTGACAAAACTTTAAAAGTTAGAGGTGGAACTGGTATCTTCACCGGTCGTATTCCATTGGTATTCTTCACCAATATGCCAACAAATGGTGGTATGGTGCAGAACACTGTTATAAGAAGTGGTGCCAGTGCCGATTTGGCAAAATTGGTACAGGGAGGTAAAATCATTACCGATGTAAACCAAATGGTGAGTACTCTGGGATTGCCAACATCAGCTGTTGCTGCCCTTCCAAGTTCAATTGCTGCTGTTGATCCGGACTTCAAACTTCCACAGGTGTGGAAAAGCTCACTGGCTGTTGATTACCAAATTCCGACCAAATTCCCAATGTCAGTATCATTGGAAGGAATGTACTCGAAAGATATCAATGCTGTTTGCCAGGTTAATGCCAATATGCCTGATCCTGCAGTGGCTGGTTTTGGCCGTTTCAACGGACCTGACAAAAGATACATTTATACCAGTACAAAATTGAACAGTGCTGTAACTGATGCTATGGTTCTTAAAAATACCGATAAAGGTTATGGTTATAACCTGAATGCTACATTAAACGCTGAGCCGGTAGAGAATCTGAAACTGATGTTTGCCTATACTTACACTGTTGTGAAAGAAATTTCGGGTAACCCAGGAAGTCAGGCTAACTCGGCCTGGCAGAACCAGGCTTCAATTGATGGCCCTAACCAACTTGGATTGCAGAATTCACAATATGTAACACCTAATAAAGTTGTTGGTTCTATCAGCTATCGTTTCGAATATGCCAAACATTTTGCAACAAATATCGGCTTGTATTATAGTGGTTATAATACCGGACGCTATAGCTGGGTATATTCATCTGACATGAATAAAGATGGTGTAAACAATGATTTGATGTACATTCCTGCAACTAAAGACGAGATCCTTTTCAAAGATATCGTTGACAGCAAAACCAAAGAAGTTTATTTCACCGCTGCTCAGCAGGCTGATGCTTTCTGGAGTTTCGTAGAACAAGATTCATATTTGAGCAAAAATAAAGGTAAATATGCTGAAGCTTATTCTGCAAAAATGCCTTGGGTTAACCGTTTTGACCTGAAAATTGCACAGGATTTCAGAGTGAAAGCCGGTAAAACATCGAATACATTGCAGGTAAGTCTCGACATTCTGAATGTTGGTAACCTGATTAACGACTCTTGGGGTGTTACTCAAACCAGTGCTCCATCAAACTATGGTAAAGTGCTGAAATATGAAACTATGGATGCCAATAAAACACCGATTTATTCGATGTATTATACCACTACAAATGGTCAACGTCAATTGGCAAACAAATCATTCAGCGTTTACAACAACCAATCAAACTGCTGGCAGTTGCAATTGGGTATCAGGTATATTTTTAACTAACAAGAATCTTGAATTAATTTCGCAGAAGCGATAATTAATCCGGGTTTTGGTATCACAGAGGATTCAGGTGTAACCTGGATCCTCTGTTTTTTATTATAAGTTCTGAATTTACTATTTAAGCCCTTCTGAATTTTGCATTTAAGATTGTTTTATCTTTGACCGCTCAAAATGAAATAGCCATGGGTGCAAATGCCTGTATCAACTGAAAATGAATAAATGGCTATTCCTTCGGTTGACATGTTACTCAAAAAGATGATGTTAATACCGAGATTTTAGAATGACAAATGAAAATTTGTAAGAACGAATTTATTAATTGAAATGGTTTCCAGCTTGTTTGATGCTGTAAGGAAACTTGAAGACTCAGATTATGATTGAAAATTCGCCGATAATAGAAACTGCAGTCCTGGTTGGCCTGATTACTCCTGATCAGGATGAAAATCAGGCAAAGGAATACCTGGAAGAACTGGAATTCCTGGCCGATACCGCCGGAGCTGTGGTAAAGAAACACTTTCTGCAAAGGCTCGATATGCCCAATCACTCCACTTTTGTGGGCTCGGGTAAATTGGATGAAATTGCCGAATACATTAAAGCCAACGATGTTGATACGGTCATTTTTGATGACGACCTTACTCCGTCGCAACTGCGCAACATCGAAAAGGCGCTCGAATGCAAAATCCTCGATCGTACTTTCCTGATCCTGGATATTTTTGCCAAACGCGCCCAAACTGCTCATGCCAAAACACAGGTTATGCTGGCTCAATATCAGTATATGTTGCCCCGCTTGACCCGCTTGTGGACTCACCTTGAAAGGCAACGTGGAGGTATTGGTATGCGTGGCCCGGGAGAGTCGCAGATTGAAACCGACCGCCGTATCATTCTCGACAAAATTGCCTTGCTGAAAGAACAGCTGATAAAAATCGATAAGCAGAAAGCAACACAGCGTAAAAATCGCGGAAAACTCGTGCGTGTGGCATTGGTCGGCTACACCAATGTTGGTAAGTCAACCATGATGAATTTATTGAGCAAATCGGATGTTTTTGCTGAAAACAAACTGTTTGCCACACTCGACACAACCGTTCGGAAAATGGTGGTTGGAAATTTACCTTTTCTTTTGGCCGATACGGTTGGATTTATCAGGAAACTGCCTCACGGTCTGGTTGAATCGTTTAAATCAACCCTCGACGAAGTTCGTGAGTCGGATATCCTGATGCACATTGTTGATATTTCGCACCCGGGATTCGAGGAACAGATTGAAGTGGTGAGCCGCACGCTTAACGAGATTAAGGCCGGAGACAAGCCCACTGTTTACGTTTTTAATAAGATTGATGCCTTTACTTACGTCGAAAAGCATGAAGACGATTTGAGCCCCAAAACGCGGAAAAACATTTCGCTCGAAGAGTGGGAGAGTAGCTGGATGGGAAAGAATAATACCCCATCGTTGTTCGTTTCGGCCAAGATGAAGCTTAACATCGAAGAATTGAAAAAAACACTCTACGAAGAAGTGAAGAAAATTCATGTGACCAGATTTCCTTACAACGACTTCCTTTACGATGCGAACTGGATTATTAAGGCAGAGCAGTAGGAATTCATAGATTACCAAAATAAAAAAGCCAGTCAATTTTTGACTGGCTTTTTGCATCTATAATTAGCTTGTATTATTTCTTCACTTCGCCATTTTTAATCAGCCATTCTGCAATCTGAACAGCATTCAGGGCAGCGCCTTTCTTGATCTGGTCGCCAACGCACCAGAAAGTCAAGCTTTTCGGGTTCGAAACATCTTTACGGATACGGCCAACATAAACATCGTCCTTTCCTGAAACAAACAATGGCATTGGGTATTGCTTTTCAGCCGGATTATCCAAAACAGTTAAACCTTCCAGATTTTGCATTGCTGCTTTTACCGTTTCAATATCGAGAGCTTCTTCAGTTTCAACCCAAACAGCTTCGGAATGCGCACGGGCCACAGGAATGCGGATACAAGTTGCACTCACCTCGGCATCAGTATGCATTATTTTCTTGGTTTCCCAGTTCATTTTCATTTCCTCTTTGGTGTAATCATTATCAAGGAAAACGTCGATCTGCGGAATGATATTCATTGCCAGCTGATATGGGAATTTCTTAATGGTTGGTTCTTCGCCGTTGGCTACCTGCTGAATCTGGTTTTCCAACTCGGCAATGCCCTGTGCTCCGGCACCACTGGCAGCCTGGTATGTAGCCACATGTACACGTACAATTTTAGATAGGTCGTTGATTGGTTTCAGTGCCACAACCATCTGGATAGTAGAACAGTTCGGGTTGGCGATAATGCCACGCGGACGATTTAATGCATCTTCAGGATTAACTTCGGGCACAACCAGCGGAATATCGTTTTCGTAGCGGAAGGCGCTCGAATTGTCGATCATGATAGCGCCGTATTTGGTAATTGTATCAGCAAATTCTTTGGAAATAGATGCACCGGCCGATGTTAAAGCAATATCAATACCTTTAAAATCATCGTTGTGCTTTAATTCTTTTACAACCAGTTTTTTGCCTTTGAATTCATATTCGGCTCCAGCCGAACGTTCAGACCCAAACAATACCAGTTCATCGAGCGGAAAATTTCTTTCAGCCAAAACTTTCAGAAATTCCTGGCCTACCGCACCACTTGCACCTACTACTGCAACTTTCATTTTAATGTGTATTTAATCGTTATCTAATATTCTGTTTTACAAGCTTATTTGGCAATTAATTCAATTTTTGTTAAATTGAATCAGATTTTGCCTTTTTATGCATTGATTCAGGATTCAAAATTAATGCTTTGCTTTTAATTTTTCCAAAAATGACCAGATTTATTTTTACTTTTTCAATATTGTTTGTTATTTTTTTAACAATTGTAAGTTTTGATGCTTTTTCGGGTCAGTATCTTTCTGCAAAAATAAAAACCTTCTCCGGAAATGATACAATCGCTGTCATTTTCAAAGATGATTTTGAAAAGAACGACCTTGCCGGATGGAAACAAATAACCGAATGGGAAGTTTCGGGTACCGAGAAAATCTCGGGTGAAAGATCGCTCAAACACTTATCTGGTGCGACTTCCGGGAATGCTTCCATCTTTCATCCGGTTAGCTCCGGTTGGGGTTCAAACGATGCGGAGTGGTCGTTTAAACTTAAAAATGGAAACTGGGATCCGTCATCGTCGAATCGGTTCTGGTTTTACCTGAGCGCCGATACCATTCAGGCTGAGTTGATTAATGGTTTTGCGGTGGGAGTAAATATCTCCGGAAGCAGCGACATGCTTGAACTTTGGAGGATCAGGAGCGGGAAAGCCGATAGCCTGATTGTTGAAACGACTTTTGACTGGAATGCCTCAACGCAGGCAACAATATGGGCGCGGCGCACAGTTCGTGGCATTTGGACGCTTCAATACCAGAGGCAGGGAGAGTCAAAAAGTGAGGTTTTCTCTGGTTCTGATGATTCGGTTACTGCTTTCCGGAATGTGGGGCTTTTCTTCAACTACACACCAACCCGGGCCGGTCTTTTATGGATCGACGATATTTCGGTCATTCAACTGGCTGCCGGGCCATTCATTGAGAAATTAACACTGGTGAGCGCAAATACGATTACTGTAACATTCAATAAAGCGATAAATCAGGCCGCGATCCAGCCTGCAAACATCAAACTGACGGATGAAAATAATCAAATCGTTCGGGTGACTCAGGTGGCGCAAACGAATGGCTCTGACAAATCAATTGATATTCATTTTGAAAAGCCATCGGGCACTGAGCTTAATTTATCAGTTTCGGGAGTTTCTGATCTTAGTGGAAAAGTCATGGTACCTGAGACCCACTCGGTGTCCCTAGGCTTTCCGCCGGAACCTGGTTCTGTGTTGATTAATGAAGTGCTTTTTAACCCATTTCCGGGCGGAACCGATTTTGTGGAGTTGGTAAATGTTTCGGATCAAGCTGTTTCGGTTCAGGATTTGATGCTGGCTACCCGCAACGATACACTGGGATTAAAACAGCTTTACCCGCTAAATACGGAAAAAAGAAACCTGAATCCGGGAGAATTTCTGGTTTGTACCAAAGATCCGTCAATTGTGATGTCGCAATACATCAGCAATAATCCGGCAAGCTTTAGCCAGATGAAGTCGTTTCCGACCTTTCCGGATGATGCCGGCACTGTTGTTTTACTGAATAAATCGCTGAAGGTGATTGACGAATTCAGCTATTCGTATAAAATGCAATCTCCTTTTCTGGCCAATGAGGAAGGTGTTTCGCTGGAACGAATCTCATTGGAAAAAACTACCAACGACCTTACCAACTGGGCTTCGGCAGCCGAATCAGTTGGTTTTGCTACGCCGGGATTACCTAATTCGCAAACCCGAAATGAATCCGAACTTCAGAACGAAATCACGTGCGAACCCAAAGCCTTTTCACCAAACGACGACGGTTACAACGATGAGCTCAACATCCGTTTTAGGTTTGACAAATCCGGTTTCATCGCCAATGTGCGGATTTTCGATGCTGCAGGACGTCAGGTGCGATTTTTAGTCAAAAATCAATCGCTGGCACAGGACGGAAGCTGGCGGTGGGACGGCAGTAGCGAATCGGGACAAAAGCAAAGCATTGGCGTTTACATTATTTTGGTCGAGATTTTTAACCCGGCAGGACAGACCAAAGCATATAAAAAGGCTTGTACATTGACCGATCGGTTGGAATAATCATATTTGAGTAAGATTTCAATCTTAAAAATGTAACAAAACATAAAATTTGCGAACCAATAAACAGAAATAAAACATCAACCCCAATGAATCAAAACCTTTTTACACTGGCATGGCGCGAAACCGTGCGCTCGGCGTACTGGGGCAAAAGCCTGGCTACCAGTATCGGATTTGGGTTTCTGGCCTTGTATTTTGCAGCCAACTTCCTGTTTCTCGGCATCTTCATCCCCAATATTCTGGCTAAGGAATTCCCTAACGACGATCCGGTTAGCAAGTTCAACAGCTTAGTGCTGGCCTACCTGGGCATCGATTTAATTGTTCGGCAATTGATGCAAAAACTGCCTACGGTAAGTTTTAAACCTTTGTTATTGCTGAATATTCAGAGAAAAACCATTGCCAATTACCTTATGGTTCGTTCGCTGCTGAGCTTGTTCAACTTGTTGCCGTTTTTCTTGTTTGTACCGACATTTATAAAACTTGTAGTTCCGGCCACCGGAGCTTTTGCCTCCATAGCTTGGTTTTTGACCATGACAACGCTCGTTTTGAGTAGTCACTTTTTAGGCATCTACCTGAAATGGCGTTTCAACGAAGCTGAATATGGGTTCTTCGTTTTGCTGGCTGTTCTGGCCGGACTTTTTGCCATCAACCACTACGGAATTGTTGATCTTTCAGGAGGAATGGGCAAACTGCTCGATTTGGTTCTGGCAAATCCTTTGCTATTCGTTGCATTAGCTGTTCTGCCGGTTGCTTTTTATTTTCTGAATATACGATTTCTGCTTAGCCGGATGTTCATCAATACACTTGGGGCGAAGCAAAAAGAAGAAAAGATTCGCGATTACTCGTGGCTCGATCGTATGGGCGAAACCGGCCGTTTTATCGCGCTCGAATTGAAATTGATCTGGAGAAATAAACGCCCACGCTCGGTTGCCATGATGACAGTTATTATGCTTTCGTATGGGCTTCTCGTTTACAAAGATCAACACGGTCAGCCACCGCCTGAATTCATTTTTATTTTGGGTGGGATTATTTTAGTGGGTATGTTTTCGGTTTCGTACGGGCAGTTTTTCCCGGCATGGCACAGCAATTACTTTTCGATGCTTATGTGCCAGCGCCTAACCATGAAGCAATTCCTTCGTTCGTTTTACATGTTGGTTACCGTTGTTTCGGTGATCTGTTATTTCCTGACTTTGCCTTATGCCTTAATGTATCCCAAAATTATTTACACGCATCTGGCCGTTTTACTTTATAACCTCGGCGTGAATATCCCAGTAATGTTCTGGATTGGCCTTTACAGCAAAAAGCGGCTCGACCTCAACCAATCGTCGGTAATGAATTACCAGGGCGTTGGCGCTTCGCAATGGCTGGCCGGGTTACCCATGATGCTGGGGCCAATGGGCTTATTTTATCTCGGAAAACTTGCCTTTGGCACCGTCGGCGGGTAGGTGGTACTTGGAGCGCTTGGTCTGATCGGAATTTTGCTCCATTCAGTCATCATCGATTTCTTCTCGAAACAATACCGCAAACAAAAACACCAATTAATCAGAAACTACAAAAACTCGTAACCATGATACAGATTACCGAACTCATAAAAGCATACAACAAAGAAATAGTCCTGAATATTCCGGAACTGACCATCGAAAAAGGCGAAATCTTCGGATTGGTTGGCAACAACGGCGCCGGAAAAACCACCCTATTCAACATTGTGCTCGACCTGATTACCGCCAGCAAAGGACAGGTAACCAGCAAAGGCATTGCTGTGCGGGACTCGGAAGACTGGAAAGAATTTACCGGCGCGTTTATCGACGAAACGTTCCTGATTGGCTACCTCACTGCCGAAGAGTATTTCGCTTTCATTGCCGGACTACGCCGCATGAGCAAGACAGAAACAGCCACTTTTCTGGAAGGATTTGCCGACTTTTTCCATGGCGAAATCCTTGGTAAAAAGAAGTTTATACGCGATTTTTCGAAAGGAAACCAGAAGAAAGTGGGCATTGTAGCCGCATTGATGGGTAAACCCGAAATTGTGGTTTTGGACGAGCCTTTTGCCAATCTCGACCCAAGTTCGCAATTCAAACTAAGAAGGTTAATTAAGGAATTTGCTTCTGAAAACGGAACCACCTTCCTGATTTCGGACCATACGCTCGAAAACATTGCCGATGTGTCAACCCGGTTGATTATCCTCGAAAAAGGAAAGGTCGTGCGCGATGTGCATAAAACCGAAACCACTCTTCAGGAAATTGAAGCATTCTTTAAACCTGTTGTGGAAGAGGATTTTGTGTAGATAAAACCAGAATTTAACCGCAAAGGAACACAAAGGAAAAACACAAAGTCACGCGAAAAATAACAGATACTTTGTGTGACTTTGCGAAAACTTGGTGAGACTTTGCGGTTAAATTTATTTATACAACTTCTTCCTGAAGCGCTTTTCGGGTATTTCTTCTTGCAGAAATGTACAAAGCCACCACCGCCGTACAGAAATAGAATACCATCAGGCCAATCAATTGCAGGTATTCTACCCGAATATCGGCCATGCCAACACCAACGCTTCTGACGCGCAAATAGGCCGGAACCATTATCGTGGCCGGGAAAAAATGAGCCAGGCTATAAACAACCGGTGGAATCGACAAACTTGGCCACGACAGTCCGCTCAGAAAAATGACGATGGGCGATAAAAACACCATGAAAATGATTGACGATTCGCGCCTCTTGAACAGCACCGACAAGGTAATGCCCATGAAAATAATGGCTAGCAAAAAGGGCAAAGTCAACATTAAAACCGACAGGTAACTACCACGGCTGGGGTAATTAAACCACGAATGAATCCACACCATCGTGAAAATGCAGTTCACGGCATAAATAGTCAGGTAAACCAATGTTTTGCCGAATAAAATGGGTAAAACACCGCCCGGTTTTAACGCCACCGGAACCATAAAATTATCCTGCTTTTTTTCTTTGGAAGTTCCGCCAACCATGCCAATACCAATGAGCAGCGTTTGTTGCAAAATAATGATGATAATTCCGGGCATCATTGACGAGCCGTAACCAGACGACGAGTTGAACCAGAAATGAATATCAGCTGGCAACGGATCGCGCTGAACAAAAGCCTGATCGTAGCTTTTCCCTTCCATCATCAGCTTTTTGATCTCGACTCCGGCGGAAAATGTACTAACAGTCTTCACTGCTCCGCCCAACAACTGACGGTAAATCAGAAAATAACTTCCATCGGCAAAAACAGCCACATTAGTTTGTTTTCCGTTCAGGATATCCTTTTCAAAATTTTCAGGAATGACCAAAATTCCACCGCAATTGCCTTCATAAAAATCGTTTTTGGCTTCATCGAGGCTCATGGCCACGCGGTTAATCTCGATTTGCTCGGCACCTTTCAGCATTTTAACTAACTGGTGGCTAGTATTGGTGCGATCGAGATCGACAATGGTGGTCTTTAGTTCGCGAACAACCTCATTTTTATAGGCAATGGCATACACAATCGGGTAAATGACCAACGCCCCAACCAAAATCAGGATGGCACCACTGTCCTTCCGGATGTTGTTGAATTCGATCCGGAAAAAACCGAACGTCATTTCAAGCCCTTTTGCTAATTTTTTAAACATGATCATTTTCAAAATGAATATCGTAGAGACGCGATGCATCGCGTCTCTACCTGATTATATTTTCCCCCAATAGCGTTCTTGCGTCAAAACCCGCTTCAGGCGCGGTAAAAAACAAACCGACAGCCCGATAAACAAGATATAAATGGTCATCGGAATGATGGCATGTACCGCATCCTCGCCACGAATAGCCTGCGAGATAAAAATTTTCACCCATTGCGTAAACGGAAACAGGTACGAAAATGCTTTGGCAACCAGAGGCATGGCAAATTGCGGAAATGTGAGTCCCGAGAATGTGAGCGCCATCATGGCGTAGGCACTGGCCAACGAAAGCGCTAAACGCAAGTTGGCAGTTACAGCCACAAGCAAAACGGCCAGCAGCTGGTAAGTAATAATCATTCCCAGCTCGCCCATCACGATAAAGGCAAAATTACCCCGAAGCGGAGTTCCCATCTGCACAAAAAGCACCACATTCATCACCAAGGTTGCCACCGAAAGCAGCATGGTATAAGGCAAAAGCTTCCCGGCAAGGCCAACAATCAGGCTGCCATTGGCATGTTCGAGCCACTCGGGCCCCGTTCCTTCTCGCACTTCAGTACCTATCGCAAAAACGTTCGACAGTAAAGTGAATATCACAACCATCAGCGGCAAAAGTGCACTCAGCAGGAAGTACGAGTAGTTTCCGAAGGGATTAAACAATACATGTTGCTGCAGTTTTACCGGCTGAATTTTGGCTTTGGCTTGTCGCTCCGGAAGTCCGCTTTTCATGGCTACCTGCAATTTTATTCCTCCTGAAAGTGTTGCCAGCGCTTTGTAGATTCCCTTTTGAAGGTATCCGCCTTTCAGCAAATTGGTATTGTTAATAAACACCGAAACAGGTTGACCAACGCCTTTGAGAATGTTTTTCTCGGTTCCTTCTGAAATTACGATTACAGCATCAATTTTCCCTTCGGCCATTTGCCGGTAGGCTTCTTCCTGATTCGGTAGTTGCATGGTTACCTTCGCTTCCTGAGTGGCATTAATCCACATCGAGATTTTCCGCGACAGGTTGGTATTGTCCATATCCACAACGCCCACCGGAATGTTATGCGGTACCCCGGCCGAGAAAACCGAGAGTAAGATAATGAATGAAATAAGTGGACCGATCAGGGTAGTAAACAAATAGATGGTCGATCCCGACATCCGGTCGATTTCGCGCAGAAAAACCCTGAAAAACGGATTCTTCCGCAGAAACGTCTGCTCGTATTCCCTGATGGTATGTTTTTTATGTTTTGTCATGGATGACTTTTTCTGAAAACAGCGACTGAAAACTGACTACTTCTTCCCGAATTGTTTCCAGTTCACCAATACACTCATTCCGGGGCGCAGTCCTTCAAGCGGAGATGATGGAACGGCATGTATTTCGAACGATTTCATGTCGAAACCACCTGAACTTTTGGTGGCGGTCCAGGTAGCAAAATCGGCCATCGGACTAATGTAATTCACTTTTAGCGTAACTTCCTTGTTGCCCAAGGCCGGAATAGTTGCTTTGATTTCGCTGGCCATACGCACGTTGGACATTAAGTCCTCGCGAATGTACAAAGTCGCCCAACAATCGCTTAAATCAACCAGCGTAATCACTGGATATCCTGTCGGAACCAGTTCGCCTTTTTCAGAAATGATGTTGGCAACCTCACCCGAATTCTGAGCTTTTACCTGCGTTTCGGCCAGATAAGCTTCCACTTCCTTAATTCCACCTTCAGCCTGATTCACTAGTTCCTGAGCGGCACGTTTGTCTTCGAAACGAGCGCCTTTCACCGCTTTTTTCCATTGCGATTTTGCAGCGTTGGCTGTTTCGCGACCAGCTTTGGCCTGAGTTTCTGCTTCGTCGCGTTTTTGCTCCGAAACAACACCATCTTTATACAGGTTTTGAACCCGTTCGAATGTTTTTTCATACAGTCGGGCAGCAGCTTCAGCCTTCACATACAGATTGTAGGCAGCGGCAATGTCCTCAGCCTGTGCGCCATTCTGGGCCTTCAGGCTTTGAGCCTGTGCCGCATTTCTCATAGCGGTAACCTGCATCAATTTGGCATCAATTTCAGGACTATTGATCGAGAACAGGAAATCGCCTTTGCGCACCTGTTGCCCTTTTTTCACCGCAATACTGTCGATTCGTCCCGGAATCTTTGAGGCCACGCGGAATTGAGTGGCTTCAATTTCACCCTGAATTTCCAACGGAAGCGGACGGGTGATCAACCAAGTGGTGTAAAGCAAAAAGATTAGCAGGGCTGTAAAAAAGGTGCCGATAATAAAACTTCTTGTCTTGTTCATAATATCGTATGTTTTTAATATTCGGTGATTGTTTTACTTAAAACGATTCGGTGATTACTTGGGCGCTGGCCTGGTATTGCAGAAACATATCGGGACTTCCGCAAACCTGCAGCAAAGTCGCTAAAGTCACATCGTAATTGTACAAAGCCTGAAGCCGTTCAATCTTCACTTTGGCCAGCAATAAATTGGCATCAACCAGTTCGGTTGAAGTTGACAAACCTTCGTGAAACGCCTTGTTGCGGCTATCGACGTATGTTTGGGCAAATTCCAGCGTTTTGTCCAGTTCTTCGAGTTGCTCCACCTGCATGCCCAATTGCTGATGTAGTTTTCGGATGATTGTCTTGATGTCTTCCTCAGCTTTGAGGCCTGCTTCCACTACCTGATCTTCCTTAAACCTTGCTGCCTGAAGCTTTTTGTTCCGGGCATTTCCTTCAAAAAGCGACCAGTTCAATCCAACGCCAATCATCCACTGCGGAACGTAAGGCGAAAGGTCTTTCTCGGCCAGGTTATAGGTTCCGGTTAACGCCACTGAAGGAAGATAATTGCTCTTTTCATATTTTACGCCAGTGGCCGCCAATTCTCTTTTCGAATCAACCTGTGCGAGCAATGGATTATTCTGCAAGGCCAGATTGATAAAAAATTCTTCGTTCTCGATATTTTTCAGAATGAATAATTTGCTGGCAGCCAAGATTTCGGTAGTGTCCTCAACGGCAAGCGTATTCAGGAGAGCCCGTTCAACAATCGAAGCTTCGCGGTTGGCTTTTTTCAGTTCGCGCTCGGCGTCCGAATTCGCCACCTGCGCATGCAAAAATTCGACCTTGGCAATTTGCCCCTGTTCGCTCAGTTTTTGCGAGTCGAACAAATGCTTTTTCATGGCATCGGCCACCTGACCGCGCACTTTGCAAGCCTGTTCGGCCAAAACCAGTCCGTAGTAGCGGGTAGCCAATTCGCTCAGCAATTCGCCTTCTTTCTGCTTGGCATGAAGTCCGGCTTCTTCTTCGTATATCTGCGATGCGCGATTGGCCGCATTTATTTTTCCGCCGGTATAAAGTGGCCAAACCACATTGGCGTTTACCGTAGCAAACTGCTTTTCCTGAATCATTTTATCCCATTCCGCAGCATTTATGGCAGCCTCGCCTTCAAGCAGCTTCCCGCGAATAACTTTGGTACTCACGTTGTCGGGTAAAGTGGGCATCACACCCGAAGTTGCCGGATCGGGATTGGGCACTCCAGAAAAGTTGCCGTATTTTCCCAAGGTTTCATACAGCGGAGTAATGGCGTCGCGCGCCGGAGTTAAATCCAGTGTCAAGGGATCAGCCATCTGAACCGCGGTCGCCGAAACAAATACTTTGGGCGCCCGAAGACCGAAAGCCGCCTTTTTGTCCGCTTCTTTCTCCCGAATCTCGTATTGGGCCTGTTTCAACACATGACTATTCTGATTCATCTGCTGATAGGCTTCGGTAAAGCTAAGTGGCATTTTGTTCTGTGCAAAAGTGCCGGAAGCAAAGCAGGTAAAGGCACACAATAAAATTATTCTTGAATTTTGTTTCATGACGTTAATAATTTCGATGACAAAGAAACTAATTTTATAGAACAATTTCGTATTAAAGTCGAAGTATGATTGATTTACGCAGGCCAATTAATTTAGCCTTAATATTCAAACTTAAAGTTACAATATCTTATCGGCAATTGGTTGAAGCAGTGCTTTATAGAATCCGGTAAATATTTGTTTTCGCATCAGGCACCCAAAGTTTTCGGGTAAATTCATACTTTTGACGACCAACAAATCTTAAAAAACTATGCAAAAGGTATTTATCTTCATCTTTTTTGTAGCGTTTCTGAGTATTCCTGCGTTTAGCCAGGTGAAAACTCATACGTTCAAACTCGAAAAATCAGAATTCTTACTCGACGGGAAACCGTTCCAGATTATTTCCGGAGAAATGCATCCGGCACGCATCCCGGTTGAATATTGGCGCCATCGCATTCAAATGGCAAAAGCGATGGGCTGCAACACTATTGCAGCGTATGTTTTCTGGAATTACCACGAAACAGAGCCCGGTGTGTTCGATTTCCAGACCGGAAACCACAACATTGCCCAATTTATACGCATTGTTCAGGAAGAAGGCATGTGGCTGATGCTGCGCCCCGGCCCGTATGTTTGCGCCGAATGGGACTTTGGCGGATTGCCGTCGTACCTGCTCAGCATTCCGGATATCAAAGTTCGCTGTATGGATCCCCGCTACCTCGAAGCGGTTGACCGGTACATTAAAACGCTGGCTATTCAGGTAAAAGATTACCAGGTGACCAAAGGCGGACCAATCGTGATGGTTCAGGTGGAGAATGAATACGGAAGTTACGGGAACGACCGTACTTACATGAAATGGGTTCAGGACGAATGGAAGAAAAATGGCATTGAAGTGCCGTTCTACACTGCCGACGGCGCTACTCCTTTTATGCTCGAAGCCGGTTCGCTGCCCGATGCCGCTATCGGACTTGACCCGGGCTCAAATGCCGCAAACTTTGAGCAGGCTACCAAGGCCAACGCCAATGTGCCGTCGTTTTGCAGTGAGTTGTACCCCGGATGGCTGACCCACTGGGGCGAAAAATGGCAAAAACCCGATACGGCGAGCCTTATGAAAGACGTAAAATGGCTGATGGACAACAAAAAATCGTTCAACTTTTACGTGATTCACGGCGGAACCAACTTCGGCTGGTGGGCAGGCGCCAATACTTTTAGCCCGACGCAGTACCAGCCCGACGTAACCAGCTACGATTACGATTCGCCCATCAACGAAATAGGGCAGGCTACCCCCAAATACGATGCATTGCGCAAACTGATGGCCAGCTATCTTCCGCCGAAACAAAAACTGCCCGCAGTTCCGGCAGCTATTCCGGTGATCGAAATTCCTGAGATCAAATTGACCGCTACGGCTTCAGTTTGGGAAAACCTTCCGGAGGCTATTTCGTCGCCACAACCCAAGCCGATGGAAATGTTCGGACAGAAAGGTGGCTTTATTCTTTACCGCACTAACCTGATCGGCCACAAAAAAGGCAAACTGCGGATTACCGAACTGCACGATTATGCCACCGTTTTTGTTGACGGGAAATACGTCGGAAAACTCGACCGGGCTAAAGCCGAAAACATCATTGAAATACCTGCTTCGGAATCGGCAAATCCACAGCTCGACATTCTGGTTGAAGGCATGGGGCGCATCAACTTTGCCGAATACATGATCGACCGCAAAGGGATTACCGACCGTGTTTCGCTTAACGGAATGACGCTGATGGACTGGAAAATTTTCACCCTTCCGTTTGATGAAGCTTACCTCCAAAACCTGAAATTTACTTCGGGAGAAAAGACCCATCCGGGAACTTTCTTCAAAGGTGAATTTGAACTGGCAGCCACCGGCGATACTTACCTCGACGTGAGCCAGTGGGAGAAGGGCGTGGTTTGGGTGAACGGGCACAACCTGGGCCGTTACTGGCAAATAGGGCCGCAAAAACGTCTGTATTGCCCGGCGCCTTGGCTGAAGAAAGGCAAAAACGAAATCGTGATTTTCGATTTGCACCAACTGAATGCGCAACCGGTAAAAGGAGTAAAGAGCCTGGAATAGATTAAAATTTGTACTATAAGTTTATAGATCTGATCTTTTCAAAAGATCGGATCCATAGGCCTGAAAAGCACGAACTAGATTAATAGTTCGTGCTTTTATTTAGTACACGGATTGAAAATTTGCGCCAGCGGAGGTTTATAAATTCGTTGATTTTAATTTGTTTAAATATATGGCAGCATAATTTACTATTGTATCAGCACTTGCTAAGCTTAATTTATAAGTGTATAACCCTTCTGCAAAACGAGAAATATCATCATTTCTTTTGGCTGACTGAATAAATTGTTGCATTCCTCCTACAATCATTAAACGACCCATTATTATCGGGGTTCCTTCATAATGTATTTCCGTATGGTTAAAAATGGACCTCCTTTCAATGTGATACTTCAGGCAAAGGTTCAACAATTCTATTTGCTGTTCCCTGGTCAATTGCTTTAACACGTTTTCCTGAGCCATCGCGGTTTCTAATGTAAACAGACCGTAATCAATTGTACGTGGAAGTTCTATCGATTTATAATATTCTATAAAGGCACTTCCAAAATCTCCTCTTTTTTCCAGCTCGCCGAATCCACGACAGTTATACTTTACTAAACCGTATCCCTGTTGATAACCATTCGAAGCCGTGATTAAAATGGCTGCGTAAGTATTATAGCAACTTAGTATTAGTCCTTTTGTCGATATACAGGTTAAAACATCTTTCGGTATATCCCAGTATTGCTTAATTTCATCCTGGGTCAGACCTGTATCAGGTTTTGTTGTAGGGTATTGATAAACTCCGTTGACAAGGATATCACAAGGGTTTGTTTCTTTTTCTGGAATGTTCGCATTTTTACAAGCGGTGACTGTAATAATTAGTAGCAATATTTGAAGCGATTTTTTTATGACCATGTTCTTTATAATTAGCAAACATATTCTATTGATTCTAAAGTTCCGCAAAAGGTTGCTTCGGATTAAGGTGTTAGGGAGCATAAATATACCGGTGTTCCAGTTCCCAAGTTACCTGAATTACCCTCTACTTATGCAGTCATGGAACTGGGAACTGTCATCGAGTCACCGAAAACCACTGTTGCCGACTTTAACAGGTAGCTGATATTAAGTGTTGATGTTCAATGTCTAGTCCGAAAAATTCAGTGTAAACTTGTCTTAATAGACCTATTTTTATTGCTCTGAAAGTGATATTTTATCAAAATATACTGCCCCCTGAGTATAATTGCTCATTATAAGAATGACATACAAGGATGATACACTTGCAGGTATGTTGTTCTCTAAGTTTAACGAAATCATTTTCCAGTCACTACTGCCAATAATTTTTGTTGTTCCTTGATTACTCTCACTAAAAACAAAATTTCCATCCTTATCATCACCTCTAATCATCAGATGAATTCCTTCTCCTGTTATGTTGTCCAGTTTTGCAAATAGGCTTAATTTGACTTTTTTATTAATAGGTATATTGTCGTTAATTGCTTGAACCCAATAACCTATTTTATCTAAAGATATGTCATTTGATGCAATCTTAAAAGAATGGTTCCCATCATAAGTCTCTTTTGTATCCCATGAAACTACATAATCACCTGAATAAGACAGCCAATTATCTGGTTGGGAGGCTCCGAATTCAGCAGAACCATTCTTAATTAATCCACCAGAATTAAAATCTTCATCTTCTGTCTTTTCACAAGATAGTGTAACTAACACAAGCAAGATGAAGCAAAAACAACGATATAAATTTTTTATTCTATAAAGATTCATTTTTGGCATCTCTATCGAGTTGCTCTTTTTTAGTTTAATTGCTTTGTCAGCTAATTGATTTACGATGTTTTTGTTTTCCATGACGATAAAATTATCAGTTAACAATGATCTAATCATTACCTAAAACCATTTTCATATACGCGAATGATTGTGTCCCGCTTACACTTGCCCATAACATAGGAAGCTACACGCAGGGGCGGGCTGCGGGCGATTTCCTGTCAAGCCGAAAAGCCGACCGAGCGGAAAGATGCACACCGAAAACCACCAAACCCGCACGGGTAGCTGATGTTATGGCCAGTTATTTACCATTCAATCTATACTTTAATCCGACCATCAACGAAAATCCATAATGTCTTGCTTTACTATTTTGAAAATAGTCAGAGTTCGAGAACGTCGTTAAACTTTTCCTACCTGTCAATGATGAAAATAATTCAATCCGATTTTTCAATGAATAACCAACCCCAAGTTCTAATAATCCTCCAAAATCAAATTTTGACACATTATTTTTCACATCAACTTTTTCATATCCAACCACATCTCCAGAAGAGTCAAACTTAGGTACTGTCGACTCAGCACTTAATAGAAACGAAGGGCAAATGCCTATTTTTACAAAGCTTTTTAATTTCTGCCCTTTCTTATAACCAAATTTAATCGGAATACTCAAATAGTCATAATAATACTTTGAATCAGGGTCTGTCCCTAATATATTTCCATAATCATCCATTATAGTAATTTTGTCGACAAACCCTTGTTGAGCGTAAAGTATGTCAGTTCCTATCGTGTAATTGCTTTTGAATAACAATTCGTAATTAAATCCTCCAATAATTCCAGTTCTGAATTTGCTGTTTTTGAATATATCCCCTGTCAAATTTGTAAGATTTACTCCACTTTGAATGCCAATTGATTGAACTTGTCCAGAAGCACTAACTGAAATTCCAATCAAAAGAATAAATAGCAATTTCCTCATATGTATCATTTTGTTGTTACGCAAGTATAATTGGCCATAACGTAGTAAGCTACCCGTAAAGGCGGAACTTAACTGAAAACTTCCATCAAACCCGTTCTCTGTCTCGCTCATGAAACTCGAATGGTATTTCTTGTGCTGGGTATTTATAACCCGCAAATGAAGAAGGAATATCCTTGTTTAATATAAATCGGCCCTTTCCTGAGTAAACATTATCGATCAGCGAGACTTCATCCCAAATTAGGGTAATATCAACGTTTTGAGCAGGGCCGCCAACACCACCGCATAAACTCTCTTCGTAGATATCAAGCTTGCTAATCTGGATTGATCCCGGTTTAAAAAACTCATCTCTTTTCATCGCATTCATTTTCAACGTAAAGGTATAATCCGGTTCACAGTGGTCATGTTTTGAGTTGATGTATTTGATTTGAAAAACGCTCTCATTACGGGGTGCGTCCAAAGTGTAAAAGAGAGATTCATTCCTGACGTAGGTATATTTGTGCATGATGTCCCAAAACTGAATATCGCAATCACTATCAATACTCCTGGCTAATGGCTCAGTAGTTCTACACTGATCGAATGGATATTGTTTTGTATTGATTTCATCTGTTGTTATCTGACATCCAGTTCCAAACAAGGCTGTTAAAATGATGAATACAGTTATCAATCGAATTATTTTCATATCGAGGTTAGGTTTATTCACGGTTATTTCCTGACATACTCTTTTAAAATTGGCGCAAATCCATAGTTTACCTTGCGCAGATCAATGATTAATGTCGAACGGGTAAGCGTATAGTGGTGCGTAGAGGCTCTAACTAAAACAAGGTTAGGCCCTGCGTACTGAATCTTTATGCTATCTTCAGTGTAACTGTATGTGTAACTGTGTAGTTCTCGATCTAAAGCTGGTTGTTGGAACGTTTGATCGTCAATAAAATACAAGGTGTCGGATTTATCTGCAGCAATCCACGTTCCGATAAACCGACCATCAGGCAGGGAGTTCTTTTTACAGGCTCCTGTAATCAGCAGAAACAGGGTGCTTACGGTTAAGATTGAGAAAAACTTACTTTTCATTATTCTTCGGCTTTAAGCGTAGATGCAAAAGATACATTGAAGGTTGCTTCGGATTAAGGTGTTAGGGAACATAAATATGCCAGTGATGGTTTTGTAATTAAGTTCCGGCGCGGTTAAGAGTTTTTTGCTTATCACACATAACAGTTAAACTTTTTGGCTGGGATTTATTTACTTTTTGTTGCCGCGATAGCGCTTTTATTTTTTAATTGATTTGAAAATGTATTTGCCATTGAGAAGATTGTTTCGCGAGTCTTTTTACCTCCCTCTACCGTAATATTCAAATTCCCCAATTCAACCAACATTTTTATCTGAATGTTTTGCTTTATACTGTCCAAAAGTGGCTTGTAACCTGCATAATACATTACTCTGGACATTGCAAATGCTGGGCTTTCGGTACCTCCATAGCCATATTTTCCTTTTCTGACGTTTTGTTTTACTAACAGTTCGTTTATAAGAGTTATGCGTTGCTGATCGTTAGCATTCTTTAGGTAGGCTTCCTGTGCAAGAAACACCTCCAGATTATAGGTGTACCATTTATATCCGCCAAAATGGATTGGGTCTAAATTCATATCGTAATGTATGGTGTCGATGGAAACGTATTTGTTAATCAGATTTGCTAGCGCATCTTCCCTGTTCTCCAGATCGATAAACCACGAATATCTTTTCCTGCATAAATCGTATCCACTTTGTAATCCACAACATCCGGACATTAGCATATATATACTTGGAAAATTATCAGAGCCAGCTTCAACCATGTTTTTGGTATTCATACAAGGCCAATATTTTGCAGGTACTTTCCCAGGGGATGTGCCATTATAAGTTCCGTTCGCATATACTTCGCATAAGGTAAGTTCTGGTTTAGGTTCCGGATTGTTCCCGTCATGTTTTTTGCAGGAGAACAAGGCAAAAATGATAATTATAAATAGGAATATTGAATGATTTGACCTGTCCATGTTTTGGTTATTAGGATAGTCTAAGTTAAATAAACATATACTATTGATGGCAAAATCCTGCAAAAGGTTGCCTGGCATTTAAATGTTAGGGAACATAAACATTCCGGTGTGGTTAAGAGTTTTTGCGTATGACGCAGAACAGTTAAACTTTTTGGCTGGGATTTATTTACTTTGTGTTGCCAATAGCTATTGATTAAACCTTTTGAGCTCTGAGGAGTATTTATAAAATAATGATCATGACGAAAGCCATTATAAACCGGTCGTATCCTGAAAAAAAGGCCCTGATTACCGATCAGGGCGATATTACTTATACTCAGTTGCTGAGACATATTCAGCAATATGCCGGGTTATTCAGTGGCAAGGGTTATGCCCGGGTTGCGCTTTATGCCGAGAACAGTCCGGCATGGATTTACGCGTTTTACGCAGCCCTTCAGAACAATTGCATTGCTATCCCGATCGATTTTCTGGCTTCGACCGAAGATGTGGCTTATATTCTCGACGATTGCACGCCTGATTTGCTTTTTATCAGCCGCGCCATGCAGGAGTCGTATGCCGAAATTGCCCAAAAGATAAACTGCGCTCCTGAAGTGCTGGTTTTTGAGGATTATCCGGTTGACGAAACCACACCCGAAAGCCAGTGGATTGGTCCCGACGATGAAGATACAACTGCCGTAATTATTTATACCTCGGGCACCACCGGAAGCCCGAAAGGGGTGATGCTTTCGTACACCAACATCAGGTGTAATATGGAGGCGGTGATCGATTGCAAAATTTTTGAACCTGACCGGCAGGTGATGATTTTCCTTCCGCTGCATCACGTATTTCCGCTGGTGGGGTCGATGATGATTTCGTTTCATGTGGGCACCACAGTCCCAATGGCTCCGTCGATGCAGTCGGCCGACCTGATGAAGACTTTTGCGTCGAACCAGGTGGGAGTGTTTATTGGTGTGCCGCGTTTGTACGAGCTGATGTACCGCGGAATCAAAGCGAAAATTGATCAGAGTGCTGTTGCACGCATGCTGTTGGCGCTCGTAATGAAAACCAAAAGCCGCAAACTGGGTCGGGTCATTTTCAAGAAAGTGCATCAGGGATTTGGCGGCCACTTGCAATATATGATTGCCGGGGGCGCCGCACTCAATAAAGAAGTCGGTTCATTTTTCTATGGACTTGGGTTCGACATCATGGAAGGTTTTGGCATGACCGAAGCCGCCCCGATGATCACCTTTCCCCGTCCAGGGAAAATAAAAATAGGCTCGCCCGGTCAGGCTTTGCCGGGTTTGGCTGTTGAAATCCGCGATGGAGAAATTGTAGCCAAAGGTCCGAGCATCATGAAAGGGTACTACAACCGCCCCGAAGAAACCGCCGACGTAATTAAAGACGGATGGCTGCATACCGGCGATTTGGGCTATTTGGATAAGGATGGCTACCTCTTTATAACCGGCCGCAAAAAAGAGATCATCGTTTTGCCAAACGGTAAAAACATTAATCCGGTTGAGGTGGAGATGAAACTCGATGGATTTTCGCCGGCCATTAAGGAATCGGGCGTATTTATGCACAACGATATGCTTCATGCGCTGATTTTGCCTGATTACAGTTTCCTGTCATCGAATGGCGTGCAGGACATCAAGCAGTATTTCCGCGACGAGGTGATTATGCCGTTCAATGCCACAATGAGTTCGTATAAGCGAATCATGCAGTTTACGCTGGTAAGCGCCGAATTGCCGCGCACCCGATTAGCTAAACTTCAGCGGTTTAAATTCGATGAACTGGTTAAGCAGAAAGATCAGAAGAAAACGGCGGCCGAAGAGCCCGAAACCATTGAATACCGCGCGATCAAATCGTTTATCGAAAGCCAGGTTGATATGGATATTTTACCCGATCATCATTTGGTATTCGATATTTCGATGGATTCGCTGAGCAAACTTAGTCTGATCGATTTCATCGACAAAAGCTTCGGAATCAAGTTTGACGAGGAACAGTTGCTTAAATTTCCGTCTATCCGGAAAATTGCCGAACATATCCAGAAAAACAAATTGTTCCACAAAACCGATCAGGAAACGGGCTGGACGGGCGATCTGAAAGACGATTCGGAAGTTATTCTGCCCAAGACTTCGGTTTTCCTGGGTCCGATTGTACATGCCGTTCGCGGCGCGTTCAGGCTTTTCTTCAGTTTCAACGGAAAAGGAATGGAAAATATTCCGGAGGGGCCCTGTTTCTTTGCTCCGAATCACGAGAGCAAGCTCGACGCTTTTCTGGTGCTGTCGTACCTCGATAAAACGACCCTGAAAAATACTTTTTCGTACGCCAAAAAGGATCACGTAAACAGCCGTCTGCGCCGTTATATGGCCAGCCGGAGTAATGTGATTGTGATGGATCTGTCGAAAGATCTGAAACATTCCATTCAGAAAATGGCTGAGGTTGTCAAACAGGGGAAAAAGATCCTGATTTTTCCGGAAGGAACCCGAACGCTGAGTGGCGAGCTGGGACAATTTAAAAAGACCTATGCCATATTGAGTGCCGAGCTGAATGTGCCGGTCGTACCGGTAGTTATCGACGGAGCCTATGCCGCCATGTCGTCGGGTGCCAAAAAAATCAAGTGGGGCGAGCACATCAGTGTTGAGTTTCTGCCAGCTGTTTATCCGGAAGGAAAAACTCCTGAAGAACTGAACCAGCTCGTCAGGCAGCGGATTGTTGAGGCGAAAAACAGATGATTTATATCCTGCAAATGTCCGTCAGCTGAAGCAGACGGCAAAGAATAATATTCTTAATTATTTTTTCTTCCGGAGAGCAATCACATTTGGAACCAGCCGAAAATGATCGTTGTCGTCGTTGTCGCAGGTATTCGATACGTAACTACCGTATTTTGCGATGATGGTATCGCCGGTATTTACATACAAACTAGTTTCCGGTCCGCCTTCGAGGTAAACTGTTGTGCGGATATTCAGCGGAAGTCCCTGCAGGTATTTAATCATGGTTTGATGTGTGTAGGGCGACCGGGTAAACACAATATAGAAATTGCCCACTGTATCAGTAGCTGCCAGAATCATGCTGCATGACTGATCGGGCCGTTTTGAAAACTGCATTCCTTCACCGTCGCCGCCAATCATACGCATTCCCTGGCACAGCGAGTGGTATTGGGTTTTTACTTTTTCCCAGGGCTCTTTGGTGATATCGATAATGGCAAACGGAGGCTTTTTCTGGTCTTTAGGGTGCATCGCCAGAATGGCATTGTAATAGTCGCTTTTAACGGGGTTATTTACATGGTTGTAATTTCTCATGTACCCCTTGTTCGACTGCGCCTTGTTGTATTTGTACATTCCGGCGTTGATGATGACGTTCTTTTTGAATTCGCCTGCCCAATCGGGAGCAGTGCGGGCATGGCGGCCATGCTCAGAAGCCGTCAGGAACTCGAAGTCAAACTTTTGAACATCGATTTTCAGGATACTCAACTTGGAGTCGTTCACCACCGCTTTATCAGGAGCATCCAGTTCGGCATATTGCAATCCATCCATCAGCTCTTTCCACGGAATTTCGTTAATCCAAAAGCTTTGTGCTTTGCTTTCGCCCGGTCTTATCAGCAAAAACAGAAGCAGGAATGAAATTCGGAGTAACGAACCTGTGAATAGAATTGACCTATACATCGTCGGTAAAGTCAAATCGTGAGTTCTTAAACGGGAACAAATCGAACAGTTCGCCCGAGTAATAGAACTCGTAAGCTACTGCCCCGAACGAATATTTTTTCCCTTTGATGTTGATGCCGGAACCGCCTACAACCGGGTTTTCTTTCGGAACAGAAACCTCGTACCCAATATTATAAAGTGTTGCAAGTATTTCCGGACGTTCATCGATCGGGAAGCCTGAACGTTTCCATTGCTCGTTGATCTGCTTCACATTCAGAGCAGCGTACAGGTACGAATAATAGTGGTTTTTGTACGATGTCAGCCGATTGAAACGCTCCTGAGCCGGATTGCCGGTCTTGAAGTCGAGCAGGTTTTCGTACTGTTTCCCCAGGTAGAAGACCGAGGTACTGTCTTTCAGATTTTTTTCGATTGTCTGGGCTGTTGGCACTTTAATGCCAGTAACACCTAACGAGAAAGTGGTCTCAACCGAAAGAATCTTTAACGGGCCTATCCATTTTTTGTAGGCTTCGCGGCTCGAGTTGAACAGGCGGATTTGTTCGCCTACCAGCACAGCCACAATTAACCGGGGCTCAACTTTAGTAACGCTCGCCACCGAGTCGATCAGCGGTTTGTCTTTCGCAACGGCCAGTTTAAAATCCTGCCATTCCGGAATATTCATCCATTCGAAAACGCTTTTCGATTTGGTTTTCAGCTGAGATTCGTCTTTTACTTCTTTAAATGCGCTCACTTCCGAAAGGTATTCCGGATTATTCTGCATATAAAGATTAACAGCTTCAATCATCCGCTGAGCCTCTTTCAGGTTATGACTTTCGAAATAGGCATTCTGAATATAGTAGGCATTTGTAGGATGATATTTGCCTAAAACAGCCAGATTGTGCAATAATTTGGCTTCGGTAAGGTCAATGCTTGAGGTGTCTTCGCCCGAATTTTTTCCGTATTTATCTTTTATTTCCTGAAAATACCGGTCATTCAAGTCAACAACCCCGGGATCGTTCGTGAGGTGAAATTTCACCGCAAAAAAGCCGGCGGTCAAAATCAGCCCGATTAACGCAAAAATACCCGCAAATCCAAATCCTAAGTACTTAAAAATCTTGCGGGAACCACTTGTTTTCATGTTTGAATTATACTCCTTTAATTTTGTCGCAAATGTATAAAAAGGTGTTATTGTTTGTTAAAATGGGTATGTCTTTTAGCAGAAAATTGGGAAATAAATAATGAAAAAGTTACCTTCGTCTCCCTGTTCAAATTTTTGAGCTTAGTACAAACCCAAATTTTGAAAATGAAGATAACCGTATTAACACTGGCAATTGGCATACTATTTTCACTGTATAGCACTGCACAAGAGCCTCTTCCGGCTACCATCAATCCAATAAACGAAACTTTTGAGATCGATACTCTGGCAAACGATGCCGAAGAATTGGAAATTGATTCGCTCAAGCCATCAGCCGACGAAACGCTTTATAAAAACATCTGGAATTCGACGCAGATTAAATATCCTGCCAATACACTTCCGAGTAAAAACGATACTGTAGTTATTACATTGTTTAATTCAGGCGACAGCCCGTTTGTTATGCCTGTAAAAGGACAGATTTTATCGAAGTTTGGCTGGCGTCATCGCCGGATGCATACCGGTACCGATATTCGTTTGAACTCGGGCGATACTGTTCGCTGTGCTTTCGATGGCCGGGTGCGGCTTGCCAAAAGTTTCCGCGGATATGGAAACCTGGTTTTGGTTCGTCACAGCAATGGACTCGAAACAATTTATGCCCACCTGAAGGCTATAAAAGTAAAGGTAAACGATACGATTAAAGCCGGCGATTTGGTTGGTTTGGGCGGTAGAACCGGTAGAGCAACCTGCAATCACCTGCATTTTGAAACCCGTTTGTTTGGCGAACCGTTCGATTCGTTTAAATACATCGATGCAAACACATTTGCACTTAAATCGGATAAGATCTACTATAAAAACAAGCAGTTCGAAATTGATGTGAAAGACCTCAGGGATAAACCTGCTCCTGAAAATAAACTTCTTTTGGCATCGGGTGGTTCCGGCGCTTCGAAGCACGTAATTCGTAAAGGCGATAATTTATGGACTATTGCCAAAAAGTACAATACCACTGTGAAAAGGATCTGTGCAGCGAACAAAATAACAGCCTCAAAAACTTTGAAAGTAGGTTCGGTGATTCGAATCAACTAAGAAAATACGAATAATAAGTTATTCCGGAAAGCCAGTTCTTCAGCATTGAAGAGCTGGCTTTCCTGTTATAAATACAATATGCGTGCATTTACATTACCGAGAGAAAAATTGAATAACTTTATGCTGAATTTTAATACCACAAACCAAATATCACCATGTTTAAAAATCTGTTCTCAATTTTCTTTTGGGCAGGAGTCCTTTTGCTGGCATCCTGCAATCCGGCGGTAAAACAGGAAGCTGCTGTAGCCTCCAAATTTATTAAAGTTGACGGCCCGAACCTGATAACTCCTGATGGCCAGAAGTTTTTCATCAGAGGAACTAACCTCGGAAACTGGCTTAATCCGGAAGGATATATGTTCGGCTTCAAGCGGACAAGTTCGGCCCGGTTGATCGACAATGCTTTTCGCGAAATGGTTGGGCCTGATTTCACAGATCAGTTTTGGAAACAGTTCAAAGACAACTACGTCACACGTGAAGATATTCGATATATCCAGAAAATCGGGATGAATACAATCAGAATCCCGTTTCATTATAAGTTATTTACCAGTGAAGATTACATGGGATTAACCGAAAATCAGGATGGGTTTCAGCGGATAGACAGTCTGGTGGCCTGGTGTCGTGAGTCTTCAATCTACCTGATTCTGGATATGCACGATGCTCCGGGCGGACAAACAGGCGACAATATTGACGACAGTTATGGCTATCCCTGGTTGATGACCAGCGAAGCCAGTCAGCAGAAATTTATTGAAATCTGGAGGAAGATTGCCGAGCATTATAAAGACGAACCGGTAATTTTGGGTTACGATTTACTGAACGAACCTATTGCCACCTTCTTTACCGAAGCGGAGAGGGTGAAACTGAATGCGGCTCTGGAGCCGCTTTATAAACGTGCTGTTGCCGCAATCAGGGAAGTCGAAAAGAATCATATTGTGTTGCTTGGTGGAGCTCAGTGGAACGGCAATTTCCGTGTTTTCCACGATTCGAAATTCGACGACAAAATGATGTACACCTGCCACCGTTACTGGTGCGATACGCTTCAAACCAATATTCAGGATTTTGTAAGTTTTCGCGATTCGGTGAATTTGCCAATTTACATGGGCGAAACCGGCGAGAATAAGGATGAATGGGTTGCTGCCTGGACGCGCCTGATGGAGCGCAACAACATTGGCTGGACATACTGGCCTTTTAAGCGAATGGGAAATCCAAGTTCGGTCGTGAACATTGAAAGGCCCGAAAACTGGGATAAAGTGGTTGAATTTTGCGATGGTCCACGGAACAGCTACGATGAGATTCGAAAGGCTCGCCCAGACCAGGAATTAGCCAAAAAAGCACTGACGAGCCTGTTGGAAAACTGCAAATTCGCCAGGTGTAAAGTCAACGAAAACTACATAAAAGCCATGGGACTGAAACCATAAGTACAGTGGCGATTTGCTTTTGTAGTGAAAGTAGATTGAAAAGGAATTCAGGAAGAAAACGATCCGCTTGAATTCCTTTTTGATTTTTATGCGTGGATATGCTTTTGTGTGTCTCAAATAGCGGTGATTTTGATACAGTTAATGAAAATCACTTTGTTGCGAATACAATTTATTGTATATGATTTTGTAACTTAGTGTACAGTATGAATGTATGAGTTGTTGAATAAGTTTTTGAATGGTAATCAGTGCGATTACATAAGTTCTGTTCCCGGTTGAACTCTGTAACATTAACAATCCAAATGTTAATTGTTAGCGGTTTTGATATTTCTGATTTTTCTGCATTAGCCTTAAGGGCAAAACTCCTTGTCAGAGGTAAATTTTTGCAAACTCTGAATTTTATCTAAAGTAGCTTTTATCAAACGGATAACTATTAAATCAAATTCAAAATGAAAAATTTTATCAGAACCTTGGTATTTGCATTGGTTGTGCTGTCCTTGCACGGGTACTCGCAGTGTAATGTTCAAACAAGTAATGGAGCAAATGGTGCAAAGTTCAAATATTTGAATGCCGAACAGGTTGGCAATGGGGTTGGATGCGATATGGGAGTTTCCATTTCGACCAACGGCACCAACTACTTCTTTAATACCAATGTTAAGTATGCAAAAAAATCAGTAAAATCGGGCGGAACTCTCGTTGTAGCTTTGAAGAATAACCAATCATTGAATCTGAAACTTTACAATTGCCAGATAACTAAGACCAATGGCAAGAATTCGGATGTAGTTATGTCGGTGTATTCGCTCACTTCATCAGATATTGAAAAGCTGAAGAAAGTGCAAATCGAAAAAATTGTTTTTACTGAAGTTGGAGGCAAGGATCAGAGCATTGTTTTATCGAAAAACTATGATGTTGCATTGAGGCACCTGAAGTGTCTGGAATAAATCAATTGTTATCCGTTTTTTTATCACTTTGAGATATCTGTCTCCTGAAAGTATAGGAGAATGCATTCTGCAAGAACAGGCTCCAATAGCGGAAATATCGGAATTTCAGGATTTAATCCGGGAATCCCGTGTTTCCATTTTTTTGATTGATTTTTTCGGGTCTGTTTCAAATTTTTATTTCCAGATTATCGGTTTGACTTTTCTGGATCCGAAGCCAAATCAGTATTTTCCTGTTTTCAGATATTTTTTTGCAGTTTGGAATTAAACTGTAGTTTTCTCACTTATTTCATTTTTTTTATTGCCTTTTTGTGCTTATTTTTATAGATAATGTTCAATAAACTCGATTAATAGTTACATATTTGTTTAGGTTTCTCAAAAAATAATTGTGTCGGAGAATTTAAAAAACCAGATTATTTGGGATGATTTTAGAAGGGGCAGCAAGAAGGCTCTGGAAATTATTTATGGGGATCACTATACATCGCTTTACCATTATGGTATCAAATTTTGTAAAGATCAGGACCTCGTAAAAGACCTTATTCAGGAACTTTTTATTGAACTTATCGATTCCGGATCGAAGCTGTCTCCAACCGACAATATCCGCTTTTATCTTCTGAGGGCTTTGCGCAATAAGCTGGTAAAGCAGCTCTCCGAAAAATCAAAATTTTCAGCATCTGTTCAGGAGGGTAGCGACTTTGATTTAATTGATTCGATTGAAAACCAGTTGATTGTTCGTGAAGCTGAAGATCAGTTGAGAAGCCGCATAATTTCTGCCATAAAAAAACTTTCGGCAAAGCAGCAGGAAATCATTTACCTCAGGTTTTACTGCGATTTATCGTACACCGAAATTGCCGGTGTATTTGATGTAAATATTCAAACCGGGCGAAACTTGATGACCCGGGCGATAAGTTCGCTGAAAGAAGATCTGAAGATCAATAGTTTTACTAAGCATTTGATTTTGTTCTGCTTAAAGTTGTCCATTTAACTGCCCCCGGGTTTTTATTCTCCCTATTTTGTGTTTTTTTGAGTCAATATGTTTTACAGCAGCTAAAAGAGATAGTATGAAATTGTGAAAACGATCATTACTTCTAAAAATGCCTGTAATACGAATTGTTGAACGTGAAAAATGAGGTCGAGATCGAAATATATTAATTATACTGCTGAAGATTTTGTTGAGGATAAAGATTTTCGCTGCTGGGTAAACACTCCGAACGAAATTCTGGACTTGTTTTGGTCGAACTTCATGGAAGAATTTCCGGAGAAGACGGAGCCCATAATGCAGGCGAAACAGATTGTTGAAGCATTGTATATTGAAGAAAAGCCCGTTGCACCTAAAGAATATGCCGATTCGCTAAACTTCCTGAAAGCATACATCGAAAAAAAATCTGTAACAGGTGGCAAAATATCGAAACTCTTCGTTTTAATGAGGAATGCTGCGGCAATATTACTTCTGCCAACGCTGGTCATCAGTGTTTATTTTTACGGGAACCAATTGGAAAATAAGGCAGTCGGACAAGTGGTACAATATATTGTTCCCAACGGTCAAAAGAGCAATGTGATTCTGGCTGATGGCACCAAAGTATGGCTAAATTCAGGTTCGTCGCTCACCGTTTCGCTTGATAACACGAAGCAGCGCAATGTTCAGCTTTCGGGCGAAGCTTTTTTTGACGTGACTAAAAATAAAAACGAGCCATTTTTGGTTACCACCCGCGACTATTCGGTTAAAGTGTACGGAACTCAATTCGATGTTCGTGCATACCCTGGACAAAAGGAAAGTGAAACCATTCTCCAGGAAGGATCGATCTCCATTTTAACCGATTGGAAGGAAGAAATAAAGATGACTCCAGGTCAGTCTTTTTATGTCGATCAGCAGAAGAAATATACCATTTCAGAAGTTGATCCGGAAGTGTACACCAGCTGGAAGGACAATGTTCTGAAGATTGATAATGAGCGCCTAAGGAATCTGCTGGTACGAATGGAACATTGGTATGGTGTAAAAATTCAGGTTGACAGCTACGAAATGGTTAAGGACTTAAAATATACGCTGACCATAAAAACGGAAAGCCTGAGAGAAATGCTCGATCTGATGAATTACGTCACTCCTTTGAGCTATAAAATTGAAGGTGAAAATGTGAACTTAAAATATAAATTAAAACAATAGTGCCTATGAGTTTTTAATGCAAAAAAACAGGAACATGCGCCAACATGTCCCTGTAAGTTGATTAAGAATTTACCATTGTCGAATCTGGTAAACAAGTACTAAACTTCAAACCAAAACTATGAAAAAAAACAAAGATTTCTCTTTCAAGGAACAGAGATTCATGCCGGTTGGCAAAATTTTGAAAGTTATGAAAGTATTTACCCTCATTATGCTGTTAGGCGTAATCCATGTTTCTGCCCGCTCGTATTCGCAGAATACCAAACTGAGCATGAATTTGCAGAATGTTTCCATTAAACAAGTATTATCCAAAATCGAAGATCAGACTGAGTATCGGTTTCTGTACAGCGATTCGAGGATAAATGTTGAAAAAATTGTTGACGTTGAACTGAGCAACAAGCCTGTAGAAGATATCCTTCTCAATATTTTCGAAGGCAGCGACATTCAGTTCAAAGTTATGGGACGGCAGATCCTGCTGTCGAACAACGGCGAAAGCACTGAAAGTTTTCAGCAGAAACAAAAACCTGCGACAGGGAAAGTTACCGATGCTTCAGGAAGTCCGGTTCCCGGCGTTTCAGTAGTTGTTAAAGGAACAACTACCGGTACAATTACTGATTTTGATGGTAAATTCAGTATCGATGTACAAGGCGATGCGCGGGTGCTTATCTTTTCTTTTGTGGGGATGAAAACTCAGGAAATTCCGGTTGATGGAAAGACTTCTTTTTCAGTGATTATGGAAGAAGAAACCATCGGTTTGGAAGAAGTTGTTGCTGTTGGATATGGAACACAAACCAAACGCGAAATCTCAGGTTCGGTTACCAATGTTTCGGAAAAGAGCTTCAATAAAGGGGTTACACGTACCGGTGTCGATTTGTTAAAAGGTAAAGTTGCCGGTTTGACTATTACTAACGGAAGTGGTGATATTACCAAAGACCAGACTATTCGTCTGCGTGGTACGTCGTCGCTGAATGCCAGCAGCCAGCCTTTCATCGTTGTTGACGGTGTTCCCGGAATGAGTTTGAACTCAGTTGCTCCTCAGGATATTGAGTCGATCAGTGTATTGAAAGATGCTTCTGCCGCTGCAATCTACGGTTCGCGTTCGGCAAGTGGTGTAATTTTGATCACAACTAAAAAAGGTAAAAAAGACTTCACATCTGTTGACTACGACGGTTATGTGGCAGTTGATAATGTTACCAACGTGCCTGATCTGTTGAATGCTCAGGAATGGAGAGATTATGTAGCTAAAAACAATATAAATACTTCTGGTTTGGACAAAGGCGGAAATACCGACTGGTTCAAGGAAATTATGCGTACCGGTATTACACAGAGTCACAGCGTTTCGTTATCCGGAAGTTCAAAATCGAGCAATTACAGAGCTTCTGTTTCTTACCTGAATCAGGAAGGTGTTGTAAAAGACAACTCGATTAAACGCTTCAATGCCCGTATGACTTTCAACCAGAAAGCTTTAAATGATAAACTGGATTTGACTTTCACCGGAGTAATTACTCAACGTGACTACACACCAAGTGATACCCGTAATTTCGTATTGGCCTACAACATGATTCCGGTTTACAGCGTGTTTAATCCAGACGGAACCTGGTACGACAACCAGGAGTACGACCAGGGTAACCCGGTTCGTAACATGACTTACAACAGTCAGGAAAATAAGAACAGCCTTTATTTCGGAAACGTTAAAGCCGACTTGGACCTTGCCAAAGGTTTAAAAGCCAGCCTTAATATGCTGAAACAACGTGAATCGAACGATTACAGTCAGTATTTAAATTCACAAACTGAACGCGGACGTAATGATATTGGTTATGCAAAACGCGAATCGTGGACTGCTGATAAGCAACTGTTGGAAACAACCCTTAATTACAAGAAAATTGTTGGTAGCCACAACATGAATTTCCTTGCAGGTTATTCATACGAAGACAACTATTATCAGAATATGGGCGCTCAGAACCGCCAGTTTGTTACCGACCTTTTTGCAGCAAATAACCTTAGTGCAGGTGAAAACCTTCGTTCAGGCGATGTTTGGTCAGGCAAAAACATGAACAAGCTGATTTCTTTCTTTGGAAGGGTTAATTACACCTTACTCGAGAAATATGTATTGACAGCTTCTATCCGTCGTGACGGTTCTTCAAAATTTGGTAAAAACCACCAGTGGGGTACTTTCCCATCGGTTTCGGCTGCATGGCACATGAAAGAAGAATCGTTCCTGAAAAATGTAAATATCCTCGACGACCTGAAATTCAGGATTGGTTACGGGGTTTCGGGTAACCAGGATGGTTTGAGCCCATATCTGTCGCTTCCATTGTATGGCAAAGCCGGTCAGTATTACGACAATGGCAAATGGTACAGTGCTTACCAGTTCGATCAGAACGAAAATCCAGACCTTCGCTGGGAACAAACTTCGATGTTTAACCTTGGTTTCGACTATAGTTTCCTGAAGGGACGCATCAATGGTAGTATCGACTACTACAACAAGAATACCGATGATCTTTTATACACCTACACTGTGCCACAACCTCCATATCTGAAAGGTACCATGATGGCCAACGTAGGATCGATGAATAATAAAGGTTTTGAGTTTGTAATTAATGGCGACATTATGCGTAAGGATAACTTCCGCTGGAATGCTTCATTCAACATTGCACACAACAAGAACGAAATCACCAGCTTGTCGAACGACCAGTTTACAACCAGCTCAATCAAAACCGGTTCGGCATGGATTCGCGGTGGATCGGACAATACTACTCACATTGTTGAAGAAGGTAAAGAAGTGGGCACTTTCTACGGATGGGTTTGCAACGGTATTGATGCCAACGGCAAATACATTATGGACGATATGATTGATGGCAAAGCCGGTTTGACCGACGAAGACCGTACATACATCGGTTCGGCACAACCTGACTTTACTTATGGTTTTTCAAATGCCTTATCATACAAAAACTGGGAATTAAACTTCTTCCTGCGTGGTGTTTATGGTAACGATGTTTTGAATTTCTCGAAAATGTCATACGCTACTACACAATGGTTACCCGGAGCTAATGTATTGAGAGAATCATTAACCATTGGCCTGAAAGAAAGTCCGAAATATTGCAGCTATTATATTGAAGATGGCTCGTTCCTGAGAATGGACAACGCCAGCATAGCCTATAACTTTGATACAAAAGGTAAATATGGTATTCACAAACTGAGAGTTTACCTCACCGGTCAAAACTTGTTTGTGATCACCAAATACACAGGTTTGGATCCTGAAGTTGAAATGTCGGGTCTTGATCCAGGTGTTGAAGGTCGTGAGTATTATCCAAAATCAAGAACCTTCTCTGTCGGTTTAAACCTGAGTTTCTAATCCTTTAAATCAAACAACATGAAAAAAAATAAAATATTCATTTTCATAGCTGTCGTAATAGCTACTCTTGGATTCTCGAGTTGTACTAATTTGGATGAAAAAGTTTACGATAAGCTTCCAGTTGATCAATTTGGAAAAAACACCAAAGAAGTTAACTCTCTGATTGCACCAATTTACCGGACGTTAAAGGATGTATTTCCTTCGAATTATTTCCTGCTTAGCGAATGTTCTTCTGATATGGCAATTACCCCAACCCGTAAGGGTGGCGACTGGTGGGATGGCGGACAATTCAAAGAATTGCGCTTTCATACCTGGACTCCATCAACAAGCGTTGTAGTTGGTTCGTATAATTCGGCTGTTTCTGCCATTACGCTTTGTAACAAGATTTATGCGATGATTAATGACAATCCTTCTATCGAAAATAAGGAACAAATCATTGCTGAAATCAGGGGTGTACGTGCATTTTGGTATTATATGCTGCTCGATTATTACGGAAATGTTCCGTTGGTAACCGATTTTGCTAAGAAAGATCTGCCAAAAACAAGCACACGGGCCGAGATTTACACATTTGTCCTTAGCGAACTGAATGCGATTAAAGATATCGTTAGAGCTGACGTTTCTTCAGCAAGCTACGGTAAGATTACTAAGGGTGTTGTTTATACTCTGCTGGCTAAAATGTACCTGAATGCTGCGGTTTGGAATCCAACCGGTGGCGCAAAATGGCAGGAATGTATAAATGCCTGTAACGAGGTAATCAAACTTCCTTATATTATCGAGCCAAACTGGAAACAGAGTTTCATCGTGAAAAATCAGAATTCACAGGAAATCATTTTCCCGATTGTATTCAGCACCAGCGATGGTGGCAATCACATTGCACAACGTACACTTCACTACCTGGCAGCTCCTTCTCTGGGTCTGAAAATCGGAACATGGAACGGAATCTGTGCTATGCCTGACTACGTAAAAGCTTACGATCCTGAAGATAAACGTATTGCCTGGTCATTCCTTACCGGTGCAATGAAAGATCCGGCAACAGGCCTGACTTACATTACAGCTCACGGACGTCCATTGATCCATACAGTTGATGTTACCATGAAATATGGTATCGACGCTGATGGTTGGGGACAGACTGAACAGGAAGATGGCGCCCGCTGCTGGAAATGGGAATTTGAAAGCGGACAGAATGGTGATGCTGAAAACGACATGGCTATTTTCAGATTGGCCGATGTTTACCTTATGAAAGCTGAAGCTTTGGTTCGCGCCAATGGCGACAATGCTGAAGCAACCCGTTTGGTTAACGTGATCCGTAAAAGAGCTTTCGATGATCCTGCAAAACTCAAAACTGCTGTAACTCTCGATGATGTTTATCAGGAAAGACGTTTTGAATTGGCATGGGAAATCAGCGCACGTCAGGATATGATTCGTTTTGGAACCTTCCTGAATGCAATTCCGGGATGGAAAGGTGTAACTCCGGCTAAATGCCTGTTGTTCCCGATTCCGAGAACTGCAAGAGATGCTAACCCGAACCTTACTCAAAATCCTGGTTACTAGTCAATCAGTTTGCATAAAATATAAAAGGGCTCCGATTGGAGCCCTTTTTGTTTGCACCGGAAAAACCGGCTAAATCTTTACTGACTATTTCAAAATTTTAGTAGTAATGTTTTTGATGCTGGTATCGATTCCTTCAAAAGGTTTGCCGTTACCCTGATTGTCGTCTTCAACAAAAATGTATTTTGCTCCGGCAACATTTTTTGCAGCCCAAATCTTTTTAAAGTCGATTACACCTTCGCCAACCGAACAAACGTCGTCTTTAATTACATCGAAGAATGGAGCCTGTTTGGTTTTCATATCTTTGAAGTGAAGGAGTTGGAAACGGCCCGGATATTTGTTAAACATGGCAATTGGATCTTGTCCGGCTTTCGAAATCCAGAATAAGTCTAATTCCATGGTAACGAGCTTCGGATCCAGTTCTTTCATGTAAATGTCATAATAAGGAACGATTCCGTTGATGTTGGCAAATTCGAAGTTGTGGTTGTGATACCCGAACTGGATACCTACTTTCTTCATAATTTCACCCACTTTATTCCAGTCGCCAACCATTTTCTTGTAAGTTTCAATCTTGCGGTCGGGTTCGTTTACCCAAGGCTGAATACAGTATTTAGCGCCCAGTTCAGCGTGAGTATCGGCCATCAGTTTCGCGTTGTCGAGCGTAATTCCGGCTGCTTCAACCTGTGTATGACTGCTTAATACAGCCATTCCAAGGTCGCTAACAATTTTCTTGAATTCAGCTGGTTTAAAACCGTAGAATTTGCCACTGGCATAACCAGCTAATTCGAGGTTTTTATAGCCTAAATCCGATACTTTTTTCAATGTTCCCTTGGGGTCGGCGGCCATCGCATCGCGGATGGTGTAAAGTTGCAGCCCAACACCAAAACTCTTCCGGTCAACAGCCGAAAGTGCATTTGCTGAAAGTGGACCAAATAACATCATGCTAAGCGATCCGGCAGCTGAAATTTTCAGAAAATCTCTTCTGTTAGTCATAGTCTTAAATTATTTGTTAATTAAAATTAGTTTTTACCTAAAGCGATAAAATGAATGATTAATGTATTCTTGTTTGCGTTATTAACTACTCAATTATTAAGCCTGAAAGTGAATAAATCACAGTTTTCAAAAATAATTAAATTACAACGAAAACCAGTAACTAAACCTGATGATTAAAGCATTGTTGCCAGTAATTGTTTATCATTTAGTTTAGTTTTCATTGTGTCTTGTTTACACAATGATATATAAATTGTTCTTTATTTCCAAAATACCTTTTTGAGATTTAAAACATGTCTTCTTCCTGTTAATTATGTAACTCTTTTTAAAAATTGCGTAATAACTTATGAGTTGGGTAAGTTTAGGTTCACTAAAATTTATCAGTTATGAAAAAGGAGAAACATGATAATCAGAATCTGTCATTTCCGGATTCAGCCAATGGGGAGAATTATCTTCCGGGTTATCCAGTTTATCCCGAGGATGAGGATATATTTAGTGTCTATCGGGAAGAGAAGGATTTAGATCCGGAAGAAATTTCGGAGACAGAAGATTTGCTGGACGGTTATATCATAGCCGGCAAAACTGAGAAGAATATGGATAACGATTTTGCCGGCGATGACTTGGATATTCCGGGATCGGAACTGGACGATGAAATGGAATACATCGGCAGTGAAGACGAGGAAAACAACTATTACAGCCTGGGTGGAGACGATCATGGCGATCTGGAAGAGGAACAAGATTGGGTTGATTAGTTGAAGGTATAATAGTTTACAAAAAACTTTACCGGATAGCCGTTAATGATGGGTCGTCGTTGTAAATATCTACAACACATTTCCATTGTCCGTCGGGTTGTTTTTTCCAGATTTCAACGCCTTTATTGAAAATTGTTGCTGTTTTTCCTTGAGAATCGAGCATTTTAATGTAATTCTGTGAAAGCACGTAAGCCAAATCTCCGCTTTGAGAAACAATTGCTTCCTTGGGTTCCCAGCTTATTTCAAACCCTGGAATCTGGCTTATGCCCATAATCATCTGCCTTATCTGATCGGTTCCTTTTACAACCGGCTGGCCGGGGAAAAGGCAAACTGCATCAGCCGACCAATAGTTTAGTGTTTTTTCAATATCGGGCGTTCCTGCTGATTTTGACCATTCTCTCGACAGATTCATCAATTTATTTTCTTCGGATTCCTGATCGGTATTCTGGTTGATTCTTTTCATTCTTTTCAATTTAAGGATTGGGATTGATAAATTTTATGATACTGGCAATATCAGAACTGCCAGTATCGTATAAATTCGGGTTTAATTATTGAAAATGGTTACTGCTGAGGTAAACAAATTCTCTGAAGATTTTGCCGTCTTTGTCAAACTCGTGCGAAAGCATAACCGGAATATCAGACTTCTTTTTGCCATCTTTTGTGGTAAACGACAACATCCACCACGAATACACAACGTAGTAATCGTCTTTGGAGTAGTATATGCAGTCAGGATAACCAACTTGCTTCAGGTTGATGTCGCTGTAGGCTGAAAAAGTTCCCTCATTTTCCTTCATTTTCTCATCCAGGCTAATCATTTTCATGCCTTTAACATCTGACTTCCCAAACTCAGCTTTTGGCGAATAAAAGGTCTTCAATGCTTCAATATCTTCGGCACAATAGGCATTGGCACATTTTCTGACCGTAACAATGTATGGATGGTTAATGTAAACAGTACCGTTTTCAATAGTTCGCTGGCTATTGCTTATTTCCTCATAAATGTTTTCGTTAAAATACTGATGGAAGATTCTTATTTTACCTTCTTTATTGAAACTGTAGAGGTTGTGGACCGGAAGATCGATATTGATTCCGGTTTTTTTATGAGTTCCGGTAATTCTTAGCCAATCCTGAACCCATAATCCGCCAACTTTGTAGTTAATTGCATCGGGAAAAGCCGGAGTATCATCTTTGATGGTAAAGTTCTCAACGCCTTGCCACCAGTCAATACCTCCACCCATTTCTTTTTTCAGCCTTTTCATATGTGTGCCATTTCTGACAACATAAACAGTATCGGCAAAGAAACTGGAAAATGCTTCTTTATCGCCTTTTTTGAATGCATCCCACAAATCTTTTGTTTTTTTAATTGATTCATGTTCCGAGTAAACTGTCCCGTTTTCTTTTTGGGCATTGACCATCAGGAAGGAGAATAGTCCGAGGACTAGAAATAGTAAATGTTTTTTCATAACGACTGATTTTAAATGAAATTGCTTGATGAGTTAAAAGCATGATGGCCATGCAAATGAGAGACTAGAATTGCTGGGAGGAAGACGTAAAAACATCTTTTAAAATGGAGGTGAATGGTCAAACCCAGTGTAAAGGATTTCTTTTGAAAATTTCCAAATCAACCGTTTCATGATTCGGATTTGGAAGTTGAGTGCAGTTAGCGCATCGACATTATAATGAATCTTAAAATTCGTTATTTGCCTTCGAAATGAGAGTATATGGTATTGATATTCATATAAATATACGAATAATTATCAAGGCATTTATTCTTCTTGAGGATTATTTTATATTCAGAATATTTGAAACAATCAAAATTACTTCGTAGAATGCTCGGAACTCCAGTTCGTTTTAATTAGTGCTGAAAGTGCCATTCGTGACATTAAAATATAACTGGCTTCCTCCTTTTGCAGTGCGGGTACTGTATGTATTCAGATCAAAATAGCCATTCCCGGCAAGCGATCCGGCAATTCGATAAACTTTAATTGCCTGCATGTTCTGATTCCATGTCAGTGGAACTCCAGGTTCACATACGCTGGGCCCTGATGAAGTGATTTGCAGGAAAAAAGCATTGTTGTTCCCATACACTTTCGCAATTCCTTTTTCGTCGATGCAAACCGCAGTTTGTTCGTCTGATGCGATACCTCGTGCATTTTTGCCCAAATCCTTATTCATCCGGGCCATAAATGTTACCAAACGTCCTTCGCGGCCGCGTTGCGAAAAATGCTGATCGGTTATTGTGTTTTGCAAAATGGGACTGTAGAGAAAGTCATCGTGCCCAAGAGTGATTAATGCGTTGTACGGATCTGCCATTGCTTCCTCTGAAGTAATTGTTCCGTTTAATGCTGAAAAATACGACGAACCAAGTATTGCACAACCAGCACTTGTTCCCCCAACTGGCACCCTTTTAGTATTGATCAGATAATTAATGGCATCTTCAACCGGAGTGTCTTTCCAAAGCGAGACATAATTTGCCTGGTCGCCGCCTGCTATAAACAAAGCTTCGGCACTGCGTATTTTATTGGCTACCGATATGCTATTGGCATCGGTTGATTTGGAAATAACAATGGTTTCAACCGAATTTATACCGCCCATTCCGTAGATGTACGAGTTATATCCGTTCGAGTTGTCGGCACGAATGACCACAAAATCACCACCTCCCGATTGGGTAATCATCCATTTAAAAGCGGCATCAACATCAGTACTTCCACCCATCAGGCAAAGGCCGCCAGTGGTAGTCGTTGTAACGTCAGCAGGATCGCCAGTAAGGTTTTTGCTGACTTTTATACTGCCTGAAGAAGTGGCCTTACTGATAAGAGAGGTCGAATCCGATACAAAATTGCTGTCATCTTTTAAGCATCCTGAAACAAGCAACAGGGTGCTTAGCAAAAACCATAAATTTGTTTTCATAAGACTCTTTCTTTCAAAGTTATGAAAAGTTTGTGAGATTATAGTTGTTTGTAAGTCAGTAATATAAGGCAATCTGTCGAATAAGTAAAAACGACTACTGATAGCAATTCTGATTTTCAATTTTTTTAATTTATCACTTATTGAATATTTATAGATTAAGTGAAAAGCTGACATGATCAATCAGTTTTAGGTTCTAAATTAAAACTTAAGCTTGTTCCGTAGGCATACCCGGAATTTTATCGTTTTCAATATTTATTGAGTGTGTTAAAGTTTGAAAATGTGTAGTTTATGTGTTGCCATTTTCGTAAATTTAAATACGATTTCTGATCATTTGAAATGATGAAAAGGGTTGGTTCATTAAGAACACGACCTGACATAAACAAATTGTTATGTAGGTTCCATCCGAACTATATTTGTATGTACCTCCGGATGAGAATATCTTTTTTTACAATCATTTTTTTACTTGGGGTAATTTTTTCAGGCTATAACCTGTATGGCCAGCAGATTGGTTGTAAATACGATACC
Source organism: Prolixibacteraceae bacterium (assembly GCA_963678915.1). Classification (GTDB taxonomy): domain Bacteria; phylum Bacteroidota; class Bacteroidia; order Bacteroidales; family Prolixibacteraceae; genus Aquipluma. Next base: position 2,224,717 of record OY787458.1, on the reverse strand, counting down.
ATCCGATTGGTGAGAGATCGGTTTGTTGGAATTGGCAATTATTATTCAAATACAAAAGTTACAAAACACAACTTTCCTTCAAGTCTATTTAAGGTTTCAACAGAATTTCATTATTTAACTCGACGAAACATTAAGGACGGAGATTTTGATTCGTATATCGGATTAGGAACTGATTTATCTGATGGGGCAAGCTGGGTGTTAGAAAATGGACTATCCAACGAAAAAACAAGTCTTAATTGTAAGATTGAAATCTATTGTCGGGGAACGCAAAATCATGTTTTCACTGCAAATGTAATTGATAGGGATCACTATATGGAAACTGAGCGAATGGATCCAATACTGGAATGGGGAAAGGGAGCAAATGGATTTATTCGTGTAGGAGAAGAATTCTGTGGTCAGCTTCAAATGACGCAGGACCCCCAAAAAATGAATGAAATAAATGCATGGCTAACAAAGGTGTATGTAGCAGATAATAATCAGGCGACGGAATTACCAAAATCGAATAACGATTTTGCTATGTGTTGTAATCTTTTGAACGAAGAAATTGTAATTACTTATATTCCTGAGAAAGATGGTATTTATATGTACAATGATAGTGTTCTGTTGGCATTATATCACCCTGAGAAAAGGAAATTTTTATCCGGGAAAGATAAAAATGAGAATCCATTTCTTTTAGTAAACAAGGACCTGGATGAGAATGCAAGAATTAACCTGTTGTTTTTGTCAATGCTTTGCCAATGGTTCATGAACGTAAGCCGTATTTATTAAGCCCGAATAAGCGCAACGCTTTTACTGTCAATCTCTACTTCCCTTTAAAGTTGCAAATAGGATTTTTGATAGTGTCATCTTTCTTTTCTAAATGATAATCTTCTGCAATTTTTGTGTTTTTCCTGTAAATGAAACGATAAAACTACACTTGATTAGTCCAGTTTGAATCAGTTTAGTCGTGTTTTTGTGATTGAATATTAATCTTTTGCGGGTGAGTGAAAGTTAAAAAATCGCCATTCGCCGATAAAAAATGGCAAACCATCTATTCCATTTTTAAAAGCGCCCTTAGTCAACGTATTTTTGAAACAGAAATTAATGATAGTTGAAAAACAAAAAACATTCAATACAGAAACAATTAAAAGAAAAGGTTATGAAAACGAAAATTAGATCACTCATTATTATTTGTACACTCGGATTAATTGGTTTGAATACCAATGCAGCAACAAGCAAAACCACTGCAGGAACTGCCGGACAGTTTATTCTGAATATGGACACTGATGCAACCATTGATTTTCAGAAAGAAGCTCAGTTGGTTACAAAATGGATTGCTGACAATGAAGAAGCAAAAACAATTCAGAAAGTGATGGACCGAAATGCCGGTTTGTGTGGCGAATCGACCAACTCTTACGGGTATGAAGTTGTTCCCGGAAACAACGATGAAATTGCCGACTTTCGAAATGAGGCGCAGTTATTGACCAGATTGATTGCCGATAATGCAGAAGCATCGGCTATTCAGAAATTGGTGGCCGAAGGTAAGATAGCAGAAAACAGATAGTTATAGTTTAAGTTTGTGGTTAATTTGAAGGAGCTGTTCCGCGTGGGAGCAGCTCCTTTTTTCTTTTCATTTTTATAAATCTTCAGAAATGATGTGAATTGTATATGATGATTTGATTGTCAATACTTCTGAATGATGTTTCTAACATAAATTGAATTCGTTTTGCGAATAATTTCAATCATTGAAATCCTCTATTCAATAAATTGTGTCATTCTTTAATAAAGTGGAAAATAGCTTCTACGTTTTACCTCGCCTTTCTTCAGAAATTTGTATCGAGGATCATATTTGCAATTAAAGACCTTGTCTCTGAATTGCGATTATAGATTCTAATCAGTTACCAGGATTTTATTTTGCAAACCAGATTCGAATTATTTTAAACATCAAAAGAATTCAATAGCAAAGAAAGGGGGTGCTTAATGTTTACTTCTTAATATGATGAGTTTTTAAATTTAAAACTAAAGCCATGAAAAAAATAGCTATTTTAATTTTGTGTTTGATGGTTTCGCTTATCGTAGCGGGGCAAGATCAAGAAAAAAAGAGATCAAGCAATGAAATAAAAGAAGTTGTGGTAACCCAGCCAAGATTTATTGGATTTGAAGAAATGCGCTTAGGACTGAATCAAGATGAGTTTGCCTCATTAAACGATTATCTAATGAAGCACATCGAGTATCCACTAGATGACAAGAAATACCTTGTTGAAGGAACTGAAGTTGTGCAGTTTGCTGTTACTCCTACAGGAGAAGTAACTGATATCGAATTCATTAATAGTTTGTCTCCTAATATTGACCAGGAAGTTGCCAGAGTCTTGGAATCAACCAACAACATGTGGAAACCTGGATTGGAAAATGGAATTCCAACTAAAAGGGGACGCGAAATCTCTATTGTTTTTAATTTGAGCAATAACGATACTAAATTCGATTATGCATCAGCAGTAGTTAATCAAGCTAAATTGTGTTTTGATAAAGGGAATAAGAGATTATACGTTAAGAAGAATATTAAAAGTGCAGTTCGGTTTTATGATATGGCTATGCGCTATTTGCCAAATGATAAATGTCTTTTGGGAATGAGAGGAATATGCAGATATGAACTTGGAGATAAAGAAGGAGCCTGCCACGATTGGAATCGGATAAAATCTTTAGGCGGTGTGGAAGCCGATTCTTTTTTGTCAGATTTATGCGAATACAAGGGATATGCTGAAATGATTAATGTAATTCAGGAGAAGGAATAAATTTTAGGCAGACTTAATGATGTGTTCTCTTGCATTCATCGCTGCAGTGTATAAGGCATGAAGTCGGAATGGGCTTCATGCCTTATTTATTTCAGGCATCGTTTCAGGCATCAGCCTTAATTTTTTACTTATTCCAATCGTGGCAATCTCATTCTTGTAGCTCCGCCCCGAAGGCTAAATATTTCTTTTTCTCCCGGGTTACTTTGTAAAGTTGAAATGAGCTGAAATGTTGACGGATAAAGTGGAGCTGTGTCAATACTGGTTTTAGTTAGCTTGTAATCATTACGACATACGATTCAACTCTTTGTTTATGAGTTAATAATGTTGTAACTTTAATAGTTTTGAGCTTGAAATAAAAAAGCCGAGACTACTTATTATGAATAAGGATTTTCTGCAACGGCTTACCGAAATAGTAGAAACTAATCTTAATAACGAGAAGTTTGGCCCTAAAGATCTTGCCCGGGAAATGGGTACCAGTCATTCTAAACTATATCGAAAGTTAAAATTCATTTCCAATCAGAATATAAGTCAGTTCATTAGAGAATTAAGGCTGATGAAAGCGAAGGAGTTATTGCTGAATGAAGACCTGACTGCTTCTGAAGTTTCTTACCGTGTAGGGTTTGGAAGCCCGACATATTTTAATAAATGTTTTCATGAATACTTCGGATACTCTCCCGGAGAGATTAATAAACAAGGATTAAATAGATTAGAGGGAAAAAGTGATAGTGTTCTTCCTGACAGAAACTCAGAAAAACGGAATTCCGGAACTTCAAAATCGAAACGACCGGCAAAACGAATAATTTTTCTTTCAACTTTAGTTCTTATTTTATTAGTCATACTATCCTCATTTATATTCGAATTTCTCTTCGAAAGCTCTTTGCAAAAATCTGAAGCCAATTTGAAGAATAAGAAAAAGTCTATTGTCGTACTTCCTTTTAAAAACCTCAATGAGAATGCAGCTAATCAGTATTTTGCAGAAGGTATTACCGAGAATATTCTTAATCATCTTTGCAGGATCAAAAATATTCGGGTGGTCTCGAGAATTACAGCTGAACATTTTCAGAAAAAATCGTTGACAGCTCCTGAAATTGCAAAAGCGTTGAAAGTTAATTACGTGCTTGACGGACGCGTGTCAAAATTTGGTAATAAAGTTGAAATTTTTGTGCAACTGATTGATGCACGAAATGATCGGTATCTCTTATCTGAGAAATTTGAGAGTGAAATGAGCGATGTTTTGTCGATTCAAAGCGATATCGCAAAAAAAGTTGCGGTTGAACTGGAGATGAGACTATCGCCCAATGAGACCAAAATAATTGAAAATATACCGACAACAAATACAGAAGCGTATGATTTGTATTTAATGGGACGCTTCTTTCTTAAAAAGAGGACAAAGGAAGATCTGAAAAAAAGTATCGAATATTTTGAGAAATCGGTCGGCGAGGATGCTGATTTTGCATTGGCTTATTCGGGGCTTGCCGAAGCATATTGGCTTCGATCGTGGTGGGGATGGGGTGTTGGAACACCCAGGGATGACTATTTACTGGCAAAAGAGATAGCGATGAAGGCGCTGCAATTGGATGAGAATCTTTGTGAAACGCATGCGATTCTGGGAAATCTTTTAGCCTGGGGTGAATGGAAATGGGAGGAAGCAAGGAAGGAACTGGTCTTAGCCATTGAACTTAATCCCAATTTTGCCGAGGCTCATTACTCTTATTCACGGTTGTTGGATGTTATTGGTGAAGATAGTAAAGCCAGAATTGAGATAAATAAAGCGCTGGAACTTGATCCCTATTATGCATTATACAACGGAATGAGCGGAGTGTACTACTACAAGAATTGCGATAATATAGCGGCAGTAAAAGAGTTTAACCGGTCGTATGAACTTGAACCTTATCCCTCGTATATTCATAATGTTCTTTTTAAGATTTATTATAAGGAAGGAGAGGAGGAAAAGGCAATTAAGGCCCTCCGGATTTTTTTGCAAATTGATGAACGGACAACAAAAAATGCCGACCTGGTTCAAAAAGTATATGCTAAATCGGGATTGTCAGGATTATTAGACTTTGCAATTGAGTCGGAATTGTCAAAATCGCCTACTAACGATATGTATTATCTGGCTACCTTATATTCTCTTTCGGGTAGAAAAAATGAGGCTCTTGACTGTCTTGAAAAAATATTGAGAGAGCGGACGCTGGGAAATACCGGACTTATTCATTATAGCACCAATCAAATTCCGGTAATTGCAAATGATGCTGATTTCAGTTGTATGGAAGAAGAGCCCCGTTATTTGCATCTAATCAAGAAGATGGGACTTTATAGCTACTTCTTTGCTAACAAGTAATTGGGAGAAAAGCTTGAAAACCAAAAATAGCCGCATCCGGCTGATTTAAAGCCATAATTCTGAAATAACTAATCGATTTTTCCGCCTGCCAGTTCACTTTTAGCCGAAGTTATAAAACGAACTCTAATGATGAACAGATGGAGATTTAATGGTCAATTCGATTGCATTTTATGGTTTGAGGTTGATATTCCCTCTGTTTCCCGGCAGGTTCCAGATCCCTGATAAAATTCTCCTGAGTTGAACTAAAAATTAGATTAGCTCAACCCTTTGCCAATTAAAAATATTTATATATTTGCAGCCTCAAATGGGGGTTTAGCTCAGTTGGCTAGAGCGTTTGACTGGCAGAGCCTTTTCTCTCATTATCAATTAGTTACACTACACTACATATCACTACATTACATTTTTAATTAGTTTTATTTTTGTGATATACTTCACCGATTTTCCGTTTTTCTGGCAAATCTTCTGGCAACAATCTGGCAATTTTTCGAACACTAAATTAAAGGGTTACTAACGACTAATTATTTCGGTTTTTGGATCATATTTCCATTTAAAAAACCCCATCAACATCCTGATTCCTGAGGGTAAAATATGGACAAAAATGTTTGGCTCTTTTTGAGCCAGACAAAAATGGCAAAAAAAAGAGTAACCACTTACTCTTTTTGAATAAATCAGATTACGAATTCCGATTCTACCCCAATTTCTTTCTTCTTCTTCTTAACCAGCTTATCGTTAACATTAAAAGTTTCTTCGATTGACAATGAATCGAGGTAATGGGAAGTAGTTCTGGGGTCATTATGACCGAGCATATCACCGATGAATTCACGAGGTACACCTTGTCGTTTTAAAGTACTGGCGTAACAATCTCTGGCCGTACACAATCTTAACGGTACTGATAGGTTCAAGTGTACGTCTTCAAAACAAAGTGAACTATTTGGGTAAAAAAATAAGAGACACTTTTTTTTCTTGATTCAAGGATAAATTAAAATTTTGAGATTTTGGTTTTAGCGTCGTAAAATTTATTTCCGACAAGCATTTTCCTGGTTTTTTGATGACCCGAAAATGCGTCAGAATAAATTTTACCGGCGGAGGTTGTTGCATAGTACATTCGCTTTCTTTCCATGATGGTTTTTTGTTTGATTTTCTTTCGATGCTTTAAAATCCGGTCAGCCCGGCCAAAGTACATATCGGCCGGAGTCACGTTTTTTAATGATTCGTGGTAGCGTTGGTGGTTGTAATACTCCACGAAGTGTTTCAGTGCATGTTCCAGTTCCATTGGGCTGTAATAAACATCGAGTTTAATCACGTTTTTCATCGAGCGGTGATAGCGTTCGATTTTGCCCTGTGTTTGCGGATGTCCCGGACGGCCATGAATGGGTTTGATCTTCTGCTTTTCCAGGTACTTTTTAAAGTCAAGAGCCACGTAGCTGCTTCCATTATCGCTCAATAGTTTAGGCATCTGGTTTTTCGAAAGATTCGATTTGAGCAGTGCTTCTTCGATGGTTTGGGCGGCATCGGCGGCGGTCATGGTGCTGCAAAGTTTCCAGTGGACGATGAACCGGCTGTAATCGTCCAGTACCGTTGACAGGTAATACCAGCCCCATCCGGGGACCTTAAAATAAGTAAAATCGGTCTGCCACATTTGATTTGGCCGAATGGTTTTATCCTTAAACTCATCGGAGGCTTTAATTAATTCAAAGGCAGGTTCCTGTATTAATCCCTGGGCTTTGAGTATCCGGTATGCCGAACTTTCTGAAACATATTTCCGGTAATTGTCGGTGTACAACCACGCTATTTCGCGCGGAGCTTTCTGCGGGTGATCCAATGCCAGTTCGGTAATGAGTTGTTTTTCCGATTCCGGAATCTGATTCCAGAACTGCTTTTTGGTGACCGGCTTTTGAGCCAGTCCATCGTAACCATCAGCCAGATAAGCATTGTACCAGGAGTAGAATGTGGGTTTGTTAATCCTCAATTCCCTAAGAGTTTTATTGACGCTCGTAGTGCTTTGTTCTACAAGTCGGATGATTTCAAATTTTTCGGTCTGGGAGAGTCTCATGTATTTCTTATTTATGGATTCTACTCCAAGCCAGTCACACTTTTTTTTAGCAATTCGTTGTGCAGGTACAAATCGGCCAACGCTTTTTTCAGGTTGTCGTTTTCCCGCCTCAGATGCTCAACTTCAGCCGTATTGGCACTTCGGTCGGTGTCCCCATTTAAACGTTTTTTACCGGCTTCCAGAAAATCTTTGCTCCACTTGTAGTACAAACTATCGTTAATGCCGTATTTGCGGCATATAGAGGCAACGGTATCTTCTCCGCGCATTCCCTCGATAACGATCCTGATTTTTTCTTCGGCACTGAATAGTTTCCGGGTTTGTTGCTTGATGTCTTTGATAACACCTTCGGCATGCTTCTTTTTTACAGTCATTTTGTTACTCTTTTTTGTATTAAACTTCACAAAATGTCTCTTTGTTTTGCAACACTACCAGTTCACTTTTAGCTGAAGATTTACACTATCCGCCAAAGGAATGTTTAGATGATTATAAATTAAGTTTTGGGCAATAGTCGAAGCAACTAAATCCATTTCTAAATTGTATTTCATTGAAATAACATCATATTTTACCGAAATGTCCAAAGCTCTACTGTGGTTAGTTGTTAATAGTGTTTCAAGATTTTGTCTATCAATAGGATTGGTGAATATGTCTAATATCAGCTGTTCGTTTTTAAACACATTTTGATAATTAAAAAATCCGGAAGCATATCTGCTGTTGTCTTTACTTCCATTCTGGTAGTTAAAGAAGAAATCCTTATCTAAAACAATTGTTTTTGTTAATTCTAAATCTCTTAATAAATAGAATGCATATTTAAGCGAGGTAATGCCGTCTAATTGTAAAATGGAAATGCCTTTCCGTTCAATTTTTATTCCCTTATTTTCAAAAAGTGTGCTAAAAACACCAGAATCAATTGTACTTTCTGTAACAATTACATGTTTGGCAAAAAAGAATTCTGAGTTTCTGAATTTATGGAATTTGTCATATTGAAGCCTCTGTAGATTATAATGGCTCCAAAAATCATTTCGAAGTTGTAATAATTTACTTTTGAAAACGCGTTGATTATCTGGAATCTTTCTTACCAATAATATTTTAGTGTGCTCTAATTGGTCAACGAGAACTGTCGAATGTGTCGTAAACAAAATCTGAATATTGCCATTTTGAACTTGATCTAAAAGTGTGTAAATTAATTCTTTTTGTCCTTGTGGGTGTAAATTGCTCTCAGGTTCTTCAAGTCCAATTATGAAATTCGTTAGTTGTAATTCTGCTAGATAGCGATAAACTGCGATGGCAACTAAACTTTGAATTCCACTACCACAATCATTTAGATTAAATTCCTTACCATCTTCCACGACCTGAATTTCTAAATCATTTAAGAAAAGTTCATATGATATTGGGATTTGAGTTCCAATCTTTAAATCAAATCCTTTATTTGTTAAATATCTTCCCTCAATACCCAGTGTAACTTTCTTTAAAGCATTATTATCTAAATAATTAAATGCATCTCTCACTTTTGGAGTAAGGGTATCTCTTTTTGCTGTATGTCTCGAAAAGAACGTTTTTAATAGTTCTTTTAGGATTGGATTCCCATTCTTTGAATCGAAACTTGTGGTTCTATCGGTTGGTATAAGAATAAATTGAACATCTGTTTTAAGTTCATTTAAAAAAGGTTCTGATGCAGATTCGTATGTCCCATTATTTAGAACAGAATAATCAAGTCTAAGTCTTGACTTATTAAATTCTTGTTGAACTGTCAATTCCCCATTTATTAAGAATGGATTGTAAATTGGGTTATTAGGAATATTTCCAAATGTCAATTTTATTCTTGGTATAGCCCTATTTGTTGAATACAAATTAACTCCATTTAAATAGTATTGTAGTTCTAAATGAGGATTAAAAAAAGAATTAAGTGCACGCAATACGGCAGTCTTACCAGAGTTATTTTGTCCAACAATTCCTACAATATCCTCAATGTGGAAACTGCCATTTTCAATTGAACGGAATTTTGATATTTCAATTTGTCGTATTTTCATTAAAATGTTATATGTCTAATTTTTGGCCTACAAATTCATATATCTATAGCCATTTGACTTTAATAGTTGTTGGAGCGACAGACTATATATTTTGATAAAAATATAAACATTCAAGTTATAATACATCAAAGGGGAGTTTTATTATTTATATGCAATCAAAATACCCTACGACAAGTAAATTCGTTTATTTTTAAACGAACTCTACCTTGACAATTTTGGATTCAGCTCATTTTCAGTTATTATCTGGCAAAAATCTGGCAAATCCTTGAAATATGCCAGATTTGAGGTAAAAAAGACAAAATTTTGGGTTTGGTTAAAGCGTTGCAGATGAAATATTTTTCTATATTTGTCGCCTCGAAAGGGGGATTAGCTCAGTTGGCTAGAGCGTTTGACTGGCAGTCAAAAGGTCACCGGTTCGATTCCGGTATCCTCCACTTTGAAAATCAAGACCTTACAGTGATGTAAGGTCTTTTTTGTTTTCTGGAGTGCCCATCTGGAGTGCCCATTGAGTGCCCATTCCGATTTTTTGAGTGGATTTCCAGTTGATTTTGATACCGTTTAACGGATTCCTTTTGTTAATTTTCTACTCTGAAAAGTTTGAGTCTTTTGTGGTTTTGAGATGATATTGCTGCAATTATTTATTTGTTGGATAGAGTAAGTTAATTGTGTGAAACCAATAAAAAAGGGGCTCTCCTTCTGCCACAAACTTTAGACGTTTATTCAAGAAATTATATTCAGTATTTTTAATCAAATAGTCAGCTAATGGAATTTCCTTAGTGAATTTTTTTAATTCTCCTTTGTGGTCTGTCAAAACAATGGCAGCTAAATATGCAGCTTTTGAACTGGCTATTTGTGTTTCGAGGATATCAAATTTGCCAAAAAAAACAAAGTGTCTGAATTGATTAATCCCAGTGGCTATCTCTGAATACTTATCTTTTTCATCGACAGTTTTTAAAATATCTTTTCTAGCAATTAAGAGTGAAGTATCAATAATATCGTTAAGAACTTGGTCTACTGATTGAATATTTCTTTCTGGTCGGTATGCAATTTCTCCTTTTGCAGATTCTGTAAATGATTTTTTGAATACTTCTATATCAGTTAGGGAGTGAAATAAACAACCAACATCAAATAGTTGCTTCAGGATTTCCTTTTCTTTATCCATGCGATATGGTATTCCCGTCGTATTTGGAGCAAATGCTGTTAACTTATCTCCTGCAATAGAATTTACATCTGGAGTTTTCACCCTTATTGGGTTGTCAGTTTGTAATAGCCACTCAGTTTCTAATCCTATCTCAATAAGTGTTGGATAATGGTTTTCTGCGAAGAGAACATCAAGCAGAATTTCTCTCTCGGGATTAGAAATTACTTCTCCTTCAGCATCTTTAGTTGCAAAATTTGATTGATAAATGAATTTATAATGTGCTTTGGGAATGTCACCTTGATAACTTCGCTTTTCATCCAATTCCATTCGCAGGAATGCACTGGATTTAACAATTTTTGAAAGGTAATTTTCTAATTCTTCTCGATTTATGTTTGGATTTACAATAATGTCGATGTCAACTGAAAATCTTTTTGGTACTTCCATTAGCAAAATCAAACTTGTTCCACCTTTAAAAATAAAGTCAAGACCAGTCAATTGCAATTGTTCTAACAGGTACAAAGCATGAATCATGCTTTCCATTAAAGTGGGATCTTTAGGATATTTCTTTCTTTTCTCAACTATCCATTCTGTTGAGAGTGATTTAATGTCAATCATTTAAAATACTATTTGGAATATCAGTTTTGGCTGAAAAAAAATCTGCAAGTTCAATTTCCTTCCTCCTTCTTTTTGAGTAGTTAAAGAGCTTTGTGAAGTCAATTGAATATCTTTTGTAAGCATTGTTGACGATCTGGACAAACTCGCTACCTTGAAAAGCTGCAAAGAGTTTTTTATCGCAATACAAATCCACAATTAGCTTTTCAATTGTTATTGTTGAAACTTTTTTTACTTTTTGAGTTGGAGATTTTGAAACTAAGGGCTGTAAGACAATTGCTGTTTCAGTTTCATAAATGTAGCGTTCTATTTCTTTATCCTCTGGTTCAATAAAAATATTTCGAAAATTTTGGTCTTTAAGAAAACTGTAAACAGGTTCTATTGCCTCTTTTTCAACCTGTAAAATCGTTATGAATTTTCCCGGAATGTGAAGCATGAACTCATTTGCAATATTGGTTGACCAAATACAGAGTTTAAGTGATGGAAATTGCTTCTCAATTTTTGAAAATATTTTTCTTTCAGTTTCACCAATTTCAGGTTTGAATACAGGTTTGAATGAAAGTGTAAAAAGCCCCTTCGAAATTACAGTGATAATGTGTTTATTTTTTAGGTGATAAATCCTCCACCTAAAAGTTGTTTCTTTCAACTCAGGTTCAAAATATCGATAGAAATCAAAAAGTTCTTCTCTGGAAAATGATTCTCTTCCTTTGAATTCTTTTTTTAATTGTTCTATGATGAAATCTTTTGACAAGGTTCTAATTGTTAGAGATTACAAAGATAACAAAAAATCAAACAAAAGACAGTAAATCAAAATTAGTGTCTAATGTTTGAAATCCAACAAATGACAGCAAATGCTATTTACTGTCATTTGTTGGATTTTGTAAAATTATTCTAAACTGAGAACAAGGCAATTGTAGTCATCCGTTCATGAGTTCCTTAGCAAATACCCTAAATCCCTGCTTCACCATTTCTTTCGCAATTTGTTTGCGATCAATGTGTAATATTCGGTCAAACTGACCACCCTGTGCCGATTTAAATTGACCATGTGTTGCCGATTTAAATTGACCACCAAAAAATGCCCTCTAAAAACTACCTTTTTTCAATGTCGTAATTGATATTCAAAATTGTAAAAATTATTCTTTGTTGATACTCTTTTTCTTTCTCATTGATTCACCATGTAATTCGATGCGGTGAGCCTGATGGATAAGGCGGTCTAATACCGCGTCAGCAATGGTTTTTTCACCAATAATATCATACCATCCCTGAACAGGTATTTGTGAGGTAACAATGATGGAACCTTTATTGTGTCTGTCTTCAATGATTTCCAATAGTGTTATCCGGTTCTGACTATCGAGTGCCTGGAGTCCAAAATCATCGAGTATAATAACATCCTGCCTTTCGATTTTCGCTAGCTCCTTCAAGTATGAGCCATCGGCTTTTGCCATTTTTAACTTGGAAAACAACTTCGATGTATTGAAGTAATTTACCCGGTATCCCTGGATACATGCCTGATAACCCAGTGCCGTTGCCAAATAACTTTTACCCACGCCGGTACTTCCTGTGATTAAAACGTTCTCGTTCTTCTCTACGAACTCACACTCTCCAAGTCGTAAAATGAGGTTGCGTTCCAGGTTTCGTGATTGATCAAAAGTGATGCTTTCGATGTTTGATTTGTAATGGAACTTGGCATTTCTAATTAGTCTCTCTATTTTTCGGTTGTGACGTTCGTCCCATTCGGCATCAATAATCATGGACACAAACTGATCGATGGTGTAATGGTCTGTTTTTCCGGTTTCGACAGCAGTTTTAAATGCACCATGCATTCCGGAGAGTTTCATTTGTCTCATTTTCGTTAACGTTGATTCATTCATAATAATTTGATTTTAAGTTTATTTGTAATAGTTCTTCCCTCGTATGTTGTTGTGTTCGGGCAATTCCGGATCTTCTGTTGTCTCATCCTTGATCATATCCAGGTTGTTTTCCAGGATGTTTTGTATGGCCTTAAAACTGTAGGTTCCAAAGTCAAGAGCGCGTTTACATGCGTTAATAAGTCTTTGCTTGCCAACCTTTTTCTCAAACGAAAGTATCCCCATACAACTTTTAAACGCCTGCTCAGGATGGTTTCGGCTTTCAATGATTTTAAAGATGTATTCCCCGGCAACCGGGTCGATACTGTTTGCCCAATTGATAAACCGGGGGCAGTCCAATCGGTTACAAATTGGTGGGTGCTCGCTAAATGTTCGGGTGTGGTTGTGTAGCTGTAAAGTGCGTAGTCCCGGGGATGGGTAGCCAACCGATTGTATTTAAAGTAAATCTCGACCGTTGTTCTGGTGTACATCACCTTCACCTTTTTGCGGATGTATTGGTACGGCACGCTATAAAAATGTTTGTCGCAACTCAGCTGCACATGACCATTTTGCATGACCGTTGCCTGCGCCTGATACTTGATCTCAAAACGTTGACTGGGCAGTGGCGACAGTTTGTCTTTCTCAAGGTCATTGTAAAGCTCAAAACGAGTGTATGGGCGTCCGGTGAACTTTCTGTTGTTGTGTGCATCCAACAGGTCTCCAATGCGATCGTTCAGTTCCGCAATGGAGAAAAACGTTTCGTCCTTCAGTACCGCATAAATCCTTCGGTATAGTATTTTGACAGCACCTTCAACTAACGATTTGTCCCGTGGTTTATAAGCTCTGGCTGGTAGAATAGTGGTTTCGTAATGCTCCGCCAGATCTGTCAGTGTTTCGTTGATGGTGGGCTCAAAACGGCTGCTTTTTATCACCGCTGACTTAAGATTGTCCGGAACTATGGCTGCCGGAACGCCTTCGAAAAAGCGCATGGCATTCTCAACCGATACAACAAATTCTTCCTTCTTTTGGCTCGGCGTTGCTTCGGCATAGGTATATTGACTTGCCCCCAAAATGGCAACAAAAAACTCAACTTCGGTAATCTCTCCGGTGTCTTTATCCGCGATTGAAAGCTTTTTCCCGGCATAATCAACATACATCTTGTCGCCAGCCTTGTGGTTCATGTGCATCACCGGATTTACCTTCTTTCCCCACAGTTTGTAATACTCCCGGAACTGAGAGTTTTGATAGCCATCTGGATGCTTTTTGATGTATTCTTCCCACATCCCATAGGAGGTAACACCAACTTTTTTGAGTTCCCGTTCCATGTACGGGAAAAAGTCATAAAGCTTTTGCACCCGGGCGCTGATGGGTTCATCGGTTTGGTGAGAGAACAGCGTTTCAAGTTCAAGATCAGTCTTTTGATTGACCTGGTCAAGGGTTAGCCCTTGTACTTCAAAAAGGGAAATGTATTTTTTTACCGTGTTCCTCGATAAGGATAAGTATTGGCTTATAAACAGCTTACTTTTTCCACCGCAATGAAATTTAATTGCTTTTCTAATCTTACTCATGTCCGTTAATTTATTTGCCATAATCCGTTCCATTTTTGAACGAAAGTATGGGTAACGACATGAAAAAAAGTATCCGTTTTAGGTGGTCAGTTTGCTCCGGCAAAGGGTGGTCAATTTGCGTCGGCAAAGGGTGGTCAATTTGCTCCGAAACTGGTGGTCAATTTAAACTGGAAATGGGTGGTCAATTTCACCGTTTTTTCCAGTCTATATCTCAAAGCATATAATTTCATTTAAATTAGATTTGTTATATCTAATAGCATATAATTTACTATATTTGAGCTTAATTATATCTAAAAGCATACAATGAAGAGATTGGCAGAATTTGTAAAGGAACGCAGAAAAGAGGTAAATCTGACACAGGAGGAATTTGCCGACAGAGCTGGTGTTGCACTAACGGTTATCCGTAAAATAGAACAGGGTAAGACAAATTTGAATCTCGATAAGGTCAATCTGGTTTTGAGTATGTTCGGCCATGAGCTGATTCCTGTGGATAGTAAAGAAATTGAAAAATGAGAAAAGGCAAGGTTTATTATAAAGAACATTTTGCAGGGATTATTACGGAAACTGATGATGGGGAATTTATATTTCGCTATGACGAAACCTTTGTAATCGAACATCCAAAAGAGTTCATCACATTTACCATGCCAGTTACAAAGAAACCCTATACAGATAAGCGATTATTCCCTTTTTTTGATGGTTTGATTCCAGAAGGTTGGCTACTGGATATTGCCTCCAAAAATTGGAAAATAAATCAAAACGACCGCATGGGTCTGTTGCTGGCATGTTGCAAGAACTGTATTGGAGCAGTAAGTGTTGAACAAATTCAAGAAGAAAATGAGCAATAAGTGCCTGTATTGTTATCAACTAATTGATGGTGAAGGCGATTTTCATGCAAAATGCTGCACAGAATTTTTTGGAACAGCTACGCCACCACTAATAACCTATTCGATTGACCAAATGGATGAACTGGCTAAAGACGTCGTTGAACGTAGCGTCGCTGTTCCCGGTGTACAGCCCAAATTATCAATGTCGGTTGTGAAAGAAACAAGGGAAAATTCAGACACACGATTAACTGTGGTGGGTGCGCTTGGTGGTCAATATATTCTGAAACCGCCATCCAGTAAGTACCCAGGAATGCCTGAAAATGAACACGTGACTATGCGGATTGCCGAAGCTTACGGAATCAGGGTTGTGCCGTCGAGTTTAATCCGCCTGGCATCTGGAGAATTGTCGTACATCACCAAAAGAATTGATCGCACCTCAAGTAGCGTAAAAATCCACATGATTGACATGTTTCAGATTACTGAAGCTTTTGACAAATACATAAGTTCGATGGAGAAAGTGGGGAAAGCTCTTCACACCTATTCAAATAATACCCTACTTGATAAACTCTTCTTTTTCGAGCTTTCGGTGTTCAGTTTTTTAACCGGGAATAACGATATGCACCTGAAAAATTTCTCAATGATTGAAAACTCATTGGGCTGGGTTTTAGCACCGGCTTATGATTTGTTGAATGTGACTATTATTAATCCTGATGATACAGAAGAACTTGCCCTGACTCTGGACGGCAAGAAGAAAAAATTAAAGAAGGAGCATTTTGAAAAATTAGCTAAAGGACTCGGATTAACCGAAAAACAGATACTAAGGGTATTTAAACGGATGATGAGCAACAGGCATAAAGCCATGGAATGGATTGACCAATCATTTCTTTCTGACGAACTAAAAGCGGCCTACAAAAAGATTGTAAATAACAGATATGCTCAATTAAATCTCGTTGGGTAATCAGTGTGAGTTCATCCTAAAAAAGTGATATCTCATGCGCTTTTTTGTGTATTTCATTCATTCCTGACTTATTGATAATGACTTCTAAAATTCAAATTGTAACTTTATAAGATAACTGAAAGGAAATAATCATGAAGTATCTTTTCTTGATTCTTATTGGGTGTTCATACCTAATTTGCAATTCAAATATAGTTTTTGGACAGACTTCAAATCCAGTTTTTGGACCTGTAAAAAAAGAAAAAGAAGTTCTTTTGGAAAAGGAGTTTGACAAACCAGTATTTGATCCTGTTCAAAATAAAATGATAGTAGGGCTTGTCTGTGATGGATTTGGTGATTTATTGTTTGAGAAAAACGGAAAGTTATACCTGCTTGCGACATTTACTGCTGTAGTTGAACCAAACTATGATTATTATAGGCTGTTTGAGATTAATCAAATTAGTGGTATAGTCAAAGAAGTTACATTAGAAATGCTTGGTGGATATTACACCGTTGGTGCACCTAATCCGCCATACTATTATGAGGATATTGATAATGATGGAATTAAAGACATTTTTGTTTTTGATCATGGGAAAGAATATGATCCAAATTGGCAAAACTGGGTAGACTTTAATGTCTTTTTTAAAGGTACTGCCAATGGTTTTACAAAAGCAGATATTCCTGAAATTACAACTATAAAAGGATATTATCATGGTCACGCTATTGGAGATTTTGATGGTGATGGAGATAATGATATTGCAATGGGGTACAACGGCGTTAAGATTTATAAAAATGATGGTAAAGGGCATTTTTCATCGATGACAATTGATCCGCCTAAAGTCGGTGGTATTATGACTCCTTTCGCAATGAAATTCATTAATGCTGATGGAGACAAAGAGTTAGAGTTATTTGCACCGCCTTATAGGGATAATGAAAATCCGTGTTGCCGGGCACAATCTTATTTAATAGATTACAAAGATGGGAAATGGGAGGTTAATAATTTTGCTCAGCAAGCACCTTTCGCCAATGGGACAGTTTCTGGATGCGCCCAAATACTGACTTTCCCTAATAAACATAGAAATACACCAGATATGCTTTTGAGAGTTGAAACCTCAGAGGTAAGTCCAAAATTTCCCAATGGTGCCTGGTTAACTAGATATTATAGAAATGATGAAAATAAATTCGATACTATTATCCCAGCAAAGTATGCCTATGGTGATACAGCAAATATATTTTTAACGGATCCAAAGGTTGTAGATATTAACTTCGATGGTTTTAATGATATATTCTGGAAACAACATCCCTATGGTATGATCAGGTTTCCACCTATTAATGAAAAACTCTGGCTTAATGATGGAAAAAATAACTTTAATCCCATACCGTTTAAATTTTCTACTGAAACATCACAAATATTGTATTTGTATGTTAAAACTGATACTCTTAAGAGGTATCATTTGTTTATGAGTTTTAACGAACTTTACCAAAATAATATCAAACATATATATAGCAGGTTGGATAGTTTAGTTATTCCGATCAAATACAAGATTAGCAATGAAACTTGCCAGAATGAATCTGTAATAACGCAAATAACTAAAGTTCCGGTAAAAATCGCTATAACATACAATCCTCAAAATGAAGATATTAAAACGAGTGATTCCACAATTATTTTTACACCCGAGAAAATAACAGGTTTATATACAATAAAATACAGAATCAAGAATGATTTCTTTGAAAGTACTGATTATGAAATAAATTATAACGTTCTACCAAAAGTAATAACTCCAACCATAGCAATGGATGTTTCAGGTAATTTAGTTTCTTCGGCTTTTTACAAAAATCAGTGGTATAGAGAGGGAGTTATTTTGCCAGATACGACACAAACAATAAGACCTACATCCAGCGGATTATATTCTGTAAAAACAAGTTTGAAAGGCTGTTCTAGTGAAATGAGTTCAAATTTCGTTTTCATCAAAACTTCACTAAATGAATTAAAGTCGGGTGAGTTCATAAAAGTTTATCCAAATCCGGCAAAAGAAAATATTGTATTCGATTATTGTCTACCTAGTAAGAAGTCATTAACCCTTTTTATTTACAATTCTTCTGGAATGCTAGTCATTATTAGAAAGGATATAAAAAGCGGTTATCTGGAAAGCTTTAATAAATATCCGTCAGGACTTTACCTGATTCTTATTCGAGATGAGGAAAACAATATAATCTTCGGAGATAAAATAGTCAAAGAATAAAATTGCCAGTTTTGGCAAGAATTAAACGAACATCAAAGTTTGACCAGATGAAACTTGAAATTATTATAGTGATTTTCTTATTTGTTCTTTTAAGCTCTTGTAAAAAGTCGAGCGAAATAACAAATGAAACTAATACAGCTCCAGCAACAACACCCACAGAACCTAAAAAAGGATTAGATTATCCGGTTTCTTTGTTGGATTCAGTATCAGCAATTAATAAAACGACATCGTGGTATAACACAAATAGATCATTTACCCAACTTTTTAGTGTTCAAAAGTCGCTTTACTGGGGATTTGAGGTTAAAAGCAACGGTTTAATTCCTTATAATACAAGTACCGTTGGAACATGGTCAGCCACCAAAGATTATTATTGGAGTGAGGTTGGAATGTATTTATATACAGATTTTACAGGTGATGGATTGAAGGATCTCTATGTTTATTACTTAAAAAATCCATGGCCGACAAATGCAAATGGGCTAAATCTATTTTCGGAATATGAAAAGAATAAAACGACTTATGAGCTAACCAAAGGATTAACACAAGTTAGAAAATGTGTAGTTTCGGATATTAATAGTGATAAAAATCCAGAAATTGTTTTATTCTCTTCCGGATATGATGCACCTCCATTCCCGGGTGATTCTTTAAGTATTTTCTATCCCAAAGAGAAACGCTATCAATACTTATCAAAAGATATAGGCTATTTTCATGGGGGAGCAACTGGTGATATAAATAATGACGGCTTAGTCGATATTGTAGCTTATTCCGGTGGGAGTGTAATTATTCCGGTTCATCCGGTGGCGTATATAAACAAGGGGAATGGATCGTTTGTATTATCAAATGACATTTTCAAAGGATTTGATGGATCTAACGCCTATTATACGGTGGAGTTATTTGATATTAATAAGGATGGGAAATTGGATCTCTTATTAGGAACTAAAGAAGAATTTATTATTATTCCACAGGTAGATGGAATTTTTAACCGATCCAAAGCCATCAGTATTAAAGTTGATTCTGGCTTAGAATTAATGGATATTGCTTTTTTTGATTTTAATAAAGATGGGACGCTGGATATTTTAACGATGAGCAATAAAGATGTTTATAATGGATATGCTTTGAGGCTATACATCAATGAAAATAATAGCTTTAGAGATGCCACCACCGAATATTTTAATAATACAGATGGATCGGGTCAGAATAATTGGATAGCGTGGATTAGATTGTTTGATTACGACAATGATGGCGATATCGATATTGTTGGTGATGGACTATCTGGTGGCTTGCATGACACATATTATGTGAATGGCAAAACTATTTGGTGGAAAAATAATAATGGGATATTTAGTAAGGTTTTGGGTAATTGAATTATTATGGAGGTTTCACTTTTTACTCTTATCCACCAAATAAATTGATTCATCAGAGGAATTTTCACTGGAGTGCCCTTTTTGTGCTAAAGAATGCTATAAAATGCTGTATCTTGTGCACCCTATAATTTGTAACTGACAAATAATCAACATTATAAAAAAGTGCCTTTCTCCCTGGCAGTCAAAAGGTCACCGGTTCGATTCCGGTAATCTCCACTTTGAAAATCAAGACTTTACAGTGATGTAAGGTCTTTTTTGTTTTCTGGAGTGCCCATTCCGATTTTTTGAGTGTAATTCTATTTGATTTCACGTACTGTTTAATGGGTTCTGTTTTGGCGATTATTAACCTGGTTATTTCCAATATTCATAACTCTTGTGACACCTGAATTGTACTTAGTCCGAATGGAAGTAAAAATTTCAAGTACTTTAAGAATTTGTTGTTAATGAATTTACGGAAAAGAAAATAGCTGGTCCGATTCAACAACAAATTACAGATACGTTAGCCTGGCTGAAAAACAATATCCTGGAAGAAGAAATAGTAAAGAGAAGAAATAGTAAAGATATCAGGACAAGCCGAGGCTGTAAAGGTATGGAATTATCCATATACGGCTTTTGAAGAAACCATAGCCAATTGTTTGTTTCATCGCAACTACCAGGAGCGAGAGCCAGTTAAAATACGAATTGAATCTAATGCCATTTGGTTGTACAATTCAGGTGGTTCCGACCGATCCATTAAACGAGAGGATTTTACTGCATGTAAAGTTCTTCCGAAACGATACACTTCAAGCTATATTTTGTGTTTTATTGATTTACAACTATATGTATAATAATTGTTTGATCTGTTTTTATGATTTTACCAATCAATAGGTTAGTCCAAACTGCCAAAGTGGGATCGTGTTCAAAAATCCAATCTCAATGTCATCTTTTGCGATGAAGGCCTTATTAATGCCTTGAATTTGCTTCTGTCCTTTACTCTTCCCACCTACCTCAAATGTATAATCACCGATCTGGAAATCAGCAATCGGAGATACTATTACGTCATACTTTACTCTAAGCTGATTCAAAAAGAACGTTTCTCTGATGTTTCCGGTATTTGAATTATCGTTTGCTAAACTGTATATCAAATTAGTATTGTCTAAGTAAATTTTATCCACTTTTCCCAATCCTTTAATTCCTCCAGTGGCATCCCTTAGCTGAGCAATCATTCCTGCTTCTTCAATAAACAGGCAATAATCGGCAATATTATTCCGGCTGGCCGAAAGTGCGCTGGCAATGTTGATCATATTGGGCTTAAACGGTACACTTTTAGCTATAATGGCTAGCAATTGCTTAAGTTTCCTTCCTGTAGATACATTCATTCCGGCATATAACGGAATATCGGTTTCTAAAGTCTGGATCACGATCTGTTGCAGCCTCTGTTCAAAATTTTCTTCCATAGCAAAAGGGTAGTAGCCTCTTTTTAAATAGTCGGAAAACAAGGGAAGGGGATGAGGGATTTCGGGAATTTCCACCTTAAGATCCAAGATTTCTCCTAAAGAATAAGGCTTAATGGATATTTGATGAAAAAGCTGTAAATACTCACGGAAAGACAATCCCTGCATATTGTACATGACGGCTCTGCGACTTAAATCCGAGGCACCTTTCTTGATATCCAAAACAGATGAACCTGTAAATACTACATTTAATTCCGAGTGATAATCGTAAATTAGCTTCAGTTCTTTTGCCCAGTCTTTATATTTATGAATTTCATCTATAAATAGATATTTTCCGCCATATTTTACAAAAGTACCAGCTAAATCAATCAGCTTGTTATCGGCAAAATAAAAATCTTCAGCTGTTACATAAAGTGTCTCAGAAGGATTCAGGTTCTTTTTGATATGCTGTAAAACTAAGGTAGTTTTCCCTACACCACGCGGTCCAACAAGTCCAATCATTCGGTTTTTCCAGTTGATCTCAGTATAAATGTAGCGCAAAAAGCTACTATCTGTCTCTTTTAGAAGTTTCTTAGACTGTTCAAATAATTTGTCCATAGCAGTTATTTTCAGCAAAAATAATCAATATGCACTAACTAAGTGCATTTTTCAGCAAAAATCGCACTGTTAAAGTGCAAATAATGTTTGCGGGATTATAGAAAATCAATCAAACGATGAATCTGATTCACTATAAATTTGTCAATCTTAACAAAATTAAGCTGAGTTCTGGAGTGCCCTTTTTGTGCTCAAAAATGCTATATTTTGCGTTTTTATATATTTCCAAATAGCTAATAATCAATACTATTTATATCTGTTCTTTTCCCTGGCAGTCAAAAGGTCAACGGTTCGATTCCGGTAATCTCCACAAAAAAGAATAAGGGAGTTACAACGAAATGTTGTGACTCCTTTTTGTTTTTTGGACCTGCAAATTCGCTAACATTTCAATTTTTCGAAAAAAATCAAAAAAGCTGTAACGAAAATAGTTTTCGGGAGTCTTGTAGGATATTAAACGAAGTCCATGAAAACAAGAACTTATTTAATGGTTGGCATATGTCTAGCCGTAACCTGTCAGGTATTTGCTCAAGGTCAGACGAAAAAAGAATATTTTGTCGGAGAAAGAGGTAAGGATGAAATTTCGATCGATGGTCGGCTCGATGAAGCTGCCTGGCAAAAAGCCACCTGGCAAGACGATTTTACCCAATACGAACCTTCGGAAGGCAAAAAGCCCTCACAAAAAACAGAGTTTGCCATTTTACTCGACGAGAATTACATCTATGTCGGGTTTAAATGCTGGGATACCAGTCCCGACAGTATTGTGCAACGTTTGACCCGGCGCGATGAGCAGGACGGCGATCTTGTTGTTGTTCAGTTTGATTCGTACTTTGACAAACGAACCGCATTTTCATTTTTTGCAAATGCCGCGGGCATAAAACAAGATTTTATTGTCAGCAACGATGGCGAGAACGAGGATAACACCTGGGACCCAATCTGGATGGTAAAAACAAGTAAGGACAACCAGGGCTGGTATTCTGAAATGAAAATTCCGCTCACCCAATTGCGTTTCAAGGGCGACTCCGAGCAAACCTGGGGGCTTCAGGTAGGCCGAATGTTATTCAGGAAACAGGAAGTGAGCCTGTGGCAGGCTTCGTCGAAAAAAGTTTCGGGGTGGGTGTCGCAATATGGCGAACTGAAAGGCTTGAAAAACCTGAAATCGCGCAAAGTAGCCGATATTATGCCTTACGTGGTGGCTCGTGCCGATCGCTTCGAAAAAGAAGCCGGTAATCCATTTAAACAATCAGGTAAAAAAAATCAGCTCGATGGCGGTATCGATGGCAAAATTGGTTTAACCAATAATCTGACACTGGACTTTACAATCAATCCCGATTTCGGACAAGTTGAGGCCGACCCTTCGCAGGTGAATCTGACTTCCTTCGAAACTTTCTTTCAGGAAAAACGACCGTTTTTTATCGAAGGCAAAAATATCCTGAGTTTCCCGCTCATGTTTGGCGATGGCGATTTGGCATCGGAGAACCTGTTTTACTCGCGTCGTATCGGGCGGCGGCCACATAATAGCCCCGATTTGGCCGACGGCGAATACATGAAAGCCCCCGAGTTTACAAGTATTTTGGGAGCCGCCAAAGTAACAGGTAAAACTAAAACCGGATGGTCGCTTGGGTTGCTCGAAAGTTTGACTTCAGATGAATATGCCCGTATCAGCAACGGTAGCGAACGTCGCGAAATGATCGAACCGTTTACCAATTACACGATTGGACGTGTTCAGAAAGATTTTAACAAGGGAAACACTTTCCTCGGGGGAATTTTTACCTCGGTAAACCGTAACCTGGCCGAAGAACAAATGAATTATCTGCATAAATCGGCGTTTTCAGGAGGTATCGATTTCATTCATAAATGGCACAATAAAGATTGGGAATTCGACTTTAGTACGTATTTCAGCCGTGTGGAAGGAAGTGCCGAAGCGATTAAAAACACACAGGAGTCATGGATTCACGGGTTTCAGCGCCCCGATGCTTCGTACCTGAAACTTGACACCACCCGCACCAGCCTTTCAGGACAAGGAGGAAAAGTAGTACTGTCGAAGAATGGTGGTAAACTGAAATTTATGGCGGCGACAGCCTGGAAATCGCCGGGACTGGAATTAAACGATGTGGGTTATATGCGTCAGGCCGACAATATTCTGGAAGTTATTTGGGTAGGTTACCGCATTTACGAGCCTTTCTCGATATTCCGCAACCTGAATCTGAATTTTAACCAATGGACGGAGTGGAATTTTGGCGGAGAACTGACCGGTCCCGGAGGAAATATTAACGCTCATACCCAGTTAAAGAATTACTGGAATTTTCATTGGGGTGTAAATATAAACGGAGAAGGCCTTTCGTCGGCTGAATTACGCGGTGGCCCGGCCCTGAAAGTTACCGGAACCAAAAACATGTGGCTTGCTTTTGGTTCGAACGATCAAAAACGATTGACTGGCGAAGCTCAGTTTATGGTTCTGGGTGGAAACGAAAATAATTCGAAAAAAATGGTTGATTTCGGGATAAGCTTTGGCTACCGGCCTTCCAAAAATCTGAAGATCACGCTTTCGCCAAACTTTAATAAGAACAACGATGAGATGCAATATGTAACCCAGCAGGATTATTCAGGCAAAACCGATTATCTCTTTGCGCGCATCCACCAAAGAACACTGAGCGCATCGTTGCGTATTAACTACATCATTACGCCAAACCTGAGTATTCAGTACTGGGGGCAGCCTTTCCTTGCCAGTGGTAAATACTCCGAGTTTAAACGAATCACTAATAGCCGGGCCAATAAATATACCGACCGTTTTGCCTTGCTTGGAGGCAATGAGATAGCCTACAATGCTGCCGACGAAATTTACCAGGTTTCAGACATGACCGGAAATCAGCTTTACACTTTCGATCAGCCCGATTTTAATTTCAAGGAATTTCTATCGAATATGGTAATCCGCTGGGAGTATTTGCCCGGATCGACCATTTACCTCGTTTGGTCTCAAAACCGTAACCAGTCGGTGTCCAACGGCAGCTTCCATTTTCGCGATGACCTGAACGATTTGTTCGACAAAAAGCCATACAACGTATTTCTCCTGAAAATGTCGTTCAGGCTTGGCCGATAAGTTTTTATTCCATCATAGTTAATCGAAAAGTCCTTTTGCTGTTGTGAGAGGATTTTTCTATTTTTAGCCACAATTGTATTATAACCCAATAAACAAATAATTATACCATGAACAACCAATTTGCACTATCAAACAGTCAATTGCTCGACATCGCAAACGACTTAAAATCAAAAATTGAAACAGGTCTTCAGCAAGACGGAACAGAAATTAAGTGTCTTCCAACTTATATTCATCCTAAAAAAGATGGCATTGAAGGAGAAGCAACCGTTTTTGATTTGGGAGGAACCAATTTCAGAGCAGCAGTTGTTTCTGTTGGCCAGGAAACCCAAATAACCGGTTTGGCCGAAAAAGACATCACCGAAATGAAGACTGCCGGTTTTACCGAAGACGATCTTTACAATTCACAGGCACAAATCATCACCCAGCTTAATCTTCCGAAGAATTCACCCATTGGATATTGTTTTTCATATCCGGCAAAATCGCTCATCAATGGCGATGCCGAACTGATCAACTGGACCAAAGGCGTGAGCATTGCAGGTATGGCCGGAAAACCGGTTGGCGAGCCTTTGGTTGAATTCCTGAATAAAAACACCAACGGTAGTTTCAATAAAATTGCCGTGGTTAACGATACGATTACCAGCTTGTTTGCCGGTTTGATGAATCCCGGATACGATGCTTACATTGGTTTGATTGTGGGTACCGGAACCAACATGGCTACCTTCTTCCCATCAGAATATATTCCGAAAATTAAAAACCTGGAAGGCTGGAGCGGCGAAACTCCTGTAAACCTTGAATCGGGTAACTTCAACCCGCCACACCTCACTGCTCTTGATGTTGAGGTTGATGAAAATTCGGATAACAAAGGCTTCCAGAAGTTCGAAAAAGCTATTTCAGGAATGTACCTTGGTCGTATCTTCCGTGCAGCTTTCCCTAACGACGGGCTGGATGTGAAACTCGACGCTGCCGGTTTGAGCAAAATGATGAATAATCCTGAAGATTTTAAACTGGAATATGTTGAAACTGCGTTCCAGATCTACCAACGCTCGGCCAAACTGGTTGCCGCTTCGCTGGTTGGTTTGGTTCAAAACCTGAATTCGGCTTATCCGTCGGTTAAAAAGGTGCAGGTTTTGGCCGAAGGAAGCTTGTTCTGGAGTAAAGTAAAAGCACACGATACCAGATATGTTGATATCGTAAATGCGACCATCAAAGAGTTGCTCGCCGAACTTAAGGTGGATGCTACAGTTGAAATTTCGCGCATCGAAAACGCCAACCTGATTGGTGCTGCCATGTCGGTATTGTCGTAAGCAAATCAATATTACTTTATAAAATTACTGACCGGATGATCCTGAATTGTCCGGTCAGTTTTTTTTACCAATGAATACGCAACTATACCATCTGTTTTCACATCTTCCGGGAAACTACTTTTTATGAAGACTTCTTTGGTTATTCTGCTGATATTGTTTCTGAGCCTGAATTCCTGCGACAAAGACAATGATGGTTCCAGCCTTTATCACGCGTGGGAAGCGAAAGAATTTATGTCGATCGAGTCGGTGGCTTACCCAAAAAATGAGAACACGAAAGTACTACTCACCTTCAACTCAGCTGGCACGTACAATTTGAAGCTCGATGTTAACAGCTGTGGCGGAAATTTCGCTTCCGGAGTGAATAATCACCTCGAAATTGAGTCGCCAGCCTGCACCGAGGTGTGTTGCGACAGCAAATTCGCCGAAAAAGTTACTGCAATGATTTCCCGGGCTACCTCGTACGAAATTTCAGGAAACACACTGAAACTGAATGTTCCGCAATGGGGATATATTGAGTTGGAGCTGGTTAAATAGTTAAAAATTGAATTTTTCTTTCATTTTTGGTCCCTTTTCAGTCCACTCGACAGTAGCGCACTCGGTATAAACATCGTGCTCAAAAAACAGGATGTATTCTTTTTCTGCAACTTCTTTCAGAAAAACTTCTTTTTCTTCCATTGAAGTTACCGGGTACAAATCGTAGGCAGCCAGCCATACAATGGGTATGTTGGCGGCCGTCGGAATTAAATCGGCCATGTAAACGTAGGTTTTTCCTTTGTACTGAATGAAGGGAATCATTTGTCCGGGAGTATGGCCATCAAACATTCGCACTGAAATTCCGGGAAACAACTCACAATCGCCGTCAACCAACTGCATATTTCCTTCCGTTTTCAAAAAAATCAGGATTTCGGAATAATAAGCCGCACGCTCGCGGATATTGGAAATTTTGGAATGTTCCCACTGCTTCCGGCTGCACCAGTGTGTGGCGTTCGGGAACAGAAGTTTCAGTTTGCCATTTTCATTGAGAACAGCGCCGTTGCAGTGGTCCCAGTGCAAATGGGTGAAAAGCACATCGGTGATGTCTTCGGTGCGATAACCTTTTTCGGCCAGCGATTTTTCAAGAGCATCGGTATCTTCGTGCCCGTTGTTTTTGCGCACTTTCTCCGGGTAATGATTTCCAACACCGGCCTCGATCAGAATTTTTCGCTCGCCCTGATCAACCAGCAAACAGCGCATTGTTAGTTTGGTGATGTTGTTTTCGTCGGCCGGATAAACCTTGCTCCACATCGCTTTGGGAATTACGCCAAAGAGCGAACCTCCGTCGCAGCTAAAATTTCCGGCATATATGGTATGTATTTTCATCTGTGAATAATTCGTTTATTCTTATTGTTTATTCGATATTCCTTGTTTTCTTCATTCCGTCCGAATTTGACTTATCGCTCCTTCGGAGCTAATCACTGATTACTGCGACTGTCCACTCTTTTTTGTGCTTCGGCATCCGTTTCAAAGTCCATCACAAACTGAACGACTCCAAAATAATCGTTAATTCCTTTCTCTACTTTGTTGGTCTTCAGGTAAACATCGTTCACTTTTCCGGCAACCTTGTCAATTTTTTCGCTCCGCAGTCTTTCCCAGTGATTTTGAATGGTCCGAATGTCGTTGATTACCGGTTTATTTATCAGATGTACCAGTTCGGCAAAATTATGCAGCCGTTTCCCCTGCGAAAGAAAATAGCTCAGAATACTGATGTTGGCGCTGTAACGCAGATGCTTCGAATTGCTTTGGGCGCAAACTAACCAGCTGTAGAAATTGGCTTCGGCTTCGCTGGTAATGCCCATCTGGTGGGCCGATTCGTGTGCCAGAACCTGTGGATATTCAATCATCAGCAAACTATCGTTCAAATGCACTTCGCTGAAAAACGGCCCGTAGTACCCGGCAATTGATGCCTTGGCAAAAAAAGGACTGAGTGTGATGGGCTTCACCGCACGCACTCCCTGTGGGTACCTGATTTTTAAGAAAGATGCATGGTTTTGGTACGACGATTCAACCAGTCGGGAAATCTCGGGTCTCGAAATACCATCGAATGTGCAATACGATGCGTTGGTTTGCACGATTAAATCTTTTAAAACCCGCACAAACTGAGCGGTGTCGGGCTTCGATCGGTTAATCTGGAGCCGTTCATTTATGCCGCTTCGATAGTAATTAAAGCCCCAGAACCAGTAAAATAAAGTATAACATATGGCCACGGTTTGAACAAAAATAAGCAGCGATATTTTCCATCTTAATTTAGTGAAGAAGGGTAATACGAGCAGCAATACCAGAAATACGGCAAGCACAGCGTAAAATGCATCGTCGAGCGAAAAAGTTACCCATTTGCTAATGAACGAAAGTACAAAAGCAAACAAGGGATAAAGGGTCTGCGAATAAACAGTCTCGGTAATCTGCGGATAACACGAAAATAGTTCAGTCAGGCCAAAAGTTCCAATTGCCAGCCAAATAGGCAAAGCCGCCCATCCGAAGATAATCTGTTTGAATTTAGTCTTAGCCATTTTAACCCATTCTATTGAATTACGAAGATCAGGATTTATCTGATTAATCCATAATTTTAGCTAATTTGGATGCTTCAAAAAAACGCGGGGTAGATCAATAAATTATTGATCTCTGATGAAAATTTCCAGACTTAACTAAACCGAATTGACGAATCGTTTGCGGCTGAAAATATTCTCATATAAGCTTTTTATAATCATTCTGCTGAATGTTTATCCGTTACTTTCGGGCGCTTCTGAAGGCCAGGATAGTATCCGGCAGTTTGTCAGGCTAAGGGCCCATTTGCTTATTGATCCGGTGGAGTTGCAGCAGGAGCAACTTGGTTTGCTGTTAAAGACACAGATTCCCGTTGCCATTCGCGCAACTGCTGAAAACAAGGAAAAAATAGCGGAACTGGCAGCAGAATTCACAGGGGCGAAACTTCCTTTTGTAATTATTACCGACGCAAAATCACCATTTCAGGTTGGAGATCAGGCTGAGAAAATTATCCTTTCAACCGGAGATATCGACACCATAGATGTTTCTGAGAACCTCGAATCACAGAAAAAGCGTTTGAGCAACCGGGAGTTTCTGCTTGTAATTGCAAATACTGATTCGCTTCCAGCCATTGAATCATGGGTTAAACTATGGGAGCAAACGGGCAAAATGCCCAATTTTATCAAGGTTTCTCAGGCAAATATTAACGCGTGTTCAGGTTTAATTTCGGCGCTGAATGCGTACCAGAAAATTTTTGGGGTTATCCGCAACGGCAATCAGCTTTTGTCTGATGTGTCGTGGAAAGATCTGCCCGACCGAAAAACGAATGGTTATTTCTGTTTTCCAGTAAGCTGGTCGGGGAGCTCTGCTTTGGCTCCATATAAGGCTGGTTACCAGTTCTCTCCCGACATTGTATTGCCTTCTCCGGAAAATCTAAAGAACCCAAAAATTTTTAATGCGGTTAAGCTTGAAGCAGGATTCGGCCTGACTGATCAATACGCTTTTTCAACGGAGATCAGGAACCTGATTCGCGGAAACGATGCTGAAATTATTCCTTACAGCATTGGATTTGTGCGCGACAAGGACAGGGGACAATGTGCCTTCTTTTCAGGAAATTCCTATATCGATGGGGGATTGAAAAGCCGCTCGGCGCTTCGGCCAAACTTCAGTATTACGGCCTGGATAAAACCGACAGAGCTGGGAAACAACAATTGCATATTGGCCAAAGGGAAAGATTTTGTGCTGAAAATACATCAGGGACAATTGACTTTTACGGTGCAGGGAGTGAAAGATTATTATTCGGTAAAAACCCCGATCCCGGTTAATCAATGGTCGTTCGTAGGTTTGGTTCACACCAATTCAGAAAATTGTGTGAGTTTTTATCTCGACGGAAAGCTGACCGAGAAAGTTAGTTTGCTCAAACCGTATGTCGAGTCGGATTATACTTTGCTGATTGGCAGCAACCTGTGGGAAGAATATTTCGTGGGTTATATGGACGAAATAAAAATATGGGACCGCGAGCTGAATGAAGATGAAATTAAGAATGAATATTTTGCTGAAGATCAGGAAATACAAGCTTTTTCGTCCATTTGGCTAATTGGACTATTGGCCGGCCTTTCTTTGGTTTATCTGATAATCCGGTTGCGGCGCAAAAGGAAGATTAAAGCAGAACAAGCTGCGGCTAAGGAGCATTCGGCTGGTGAGATGCCACTTCCGGTCATTGGCGATATCAGTAATTCAGAGCAGATATGTTGTTTTGGCGGCCTTCGGGTTGTTGGAGCCGATCAGAAAGATGTCAGCAAAAAATTTTCTCCCAAATTAAAACAGTTGTTTGTGCTCATCCTTTTGCATAGTACTGGCGGGCAAAAAGGGATTAGTTCGAAAGAGCTCTCCGATTGCTTATGGCCGGGAATGAGCCCTCAGAACGCCAAAAACATCAGGGGAACCAACATTCAAAACCTAAAAGCTTTGCTGGCACCCTGCTCCGGTATCAGGCTGGTATTTCAGGATAAACTATGGCTGCTCGAGTTTGGCAAAGGGTATTTTGTTGATTATGAATTTGTGGAAAACTGGCTGAAGAATGCCGATCGGAATGATTTAGTTCAGTTGTCAGAGCGGCTTCCGCAGTTGCTGGTAATCCTGAAGAAGGGAACTCTTTTCCCCAACATAGACGAGTCGTGGATCGATCCATATGTTAACCGGATGAGTAACCGGATTATTGAGTATGGCTTGCAACTCTTCAATTTATTGCCTGAAGGAAAGTACGATGCATTGCTGCTCGAAATTGCCGACATCATCAGCATCAACGATCCGCTTAACGAACCGGCTTTGCGCAAAAAAGTAGGTATTCTGACTCGCCAGGGAAAGTTGAGCCTGGCCCATTTGGTGTTCGATAATTTCGGGAAACTGTATTTCGAGTTGTATAAGGAGAAATACCAGGGCGATTTTAAAGGGCTGGTTGCAGGTGATGCGGTGGAATAAGGTAATTGTACGAACTACAGAATTATTTCAGCATATGCTGTTTGTTATGAATTATTAACAAATTTGCTTTCTATATTTGCTGTATTCGGGCATAAGGGATTAACAAAATAATACATGCAGAGACAAGACTTTAAAAGCGATGCTGAAGCCTTATGGAAGATGGTGGAAGGGGATATGGGGGCTTATCGTTTTTTATTCGATCAGCACTTCCCTGATTTGTGCAATTTCCTGTTGATGTATCTGCATTCGAAAGAACTCTCGGAAGAGATTGCCCTTGAAATTTTTACCTTCATCTGGGAAAAGCGGAAAACGCTTCAGATTAAAGCCACTTTTAAATCGTACTTGTTTGCTGCCGCCAAGAACCGGGCCATTAGCTTGTATCGCAAAGAGCAACGGAAATTATTTACATCAATCGATTCGGGCCAAAACATCTTTCTTGAGGATTCGAGTTCGCCTAATTTTCTGGAAAATATTGAGCTTCGTGAGATTATTAACTCGGCAATTGATAAACTTCCGGAGAAAAGCCGGCAGATTTACCTTATGGCCTGGGAAGAAAACCTTTCGCACAAGGAGATTGCCGAACAAATGGGAATTACACCCAAAACTGTTGAAAATCATGTAGGTATTGCACTGCGCAAACTTCGCGAGTCGTTAAATCCTTATTATCAGCAAATTTTCACGATGTTTTTGTTTTTTAGCCTGATGGACTGATTTTCAGGTTTTGATTTTTGGCTTTCAGAATTTTGAAAGAACCGGATGAAGCTGCTTAAATTCATATAACTTAGAACAGATTTCTTAACTAACTAATTCTTTCAGCTTATGAGAGCATTGAAATGTATTCCGCCCGCAATCCGCTCGGTACTTTGCGGGGCAACGGTTGTGGTGTTGATTCTGGGATGGTCAGAAAAATCATTCGGGCAAAAAGTTGTTCAGCCTGCACTGGGGCACCGGAGTGTCGAAATTCTGAAAATTGATAAGCTCGAATTTAAAGATTTGAATAAAAATCATCAGCTCGATAAATACGAAGACTGGCGATTGCCTGTTGACGAGCGTGTTAATGACCTGATTTCGAAAATGACCATCGAGGAGAAAGTCGGGTTCATGGTAATCAGTACTACCCGAATGGCCGGAGACCAATCGTTTCAGGCAGGTGCTGCCAAAACAGAAATTACAAGCGGGTTCAACGAAGAGGATTTGATTCAAACCACCAACATGTTTACCCGGAAGCCTTTGCCAGCGCCTAACATGACGGCAGCCGGAACGACCAAGGGTGTACTTACCTATAATCTGCGCCACTTTATTCTTCGGGCAAATACCAATGCCAAAACTATTGCCGAATGGTCGAATAATTTGCAGGCACTGTCAGAAAGCTCGCGACTTGGAATTCCGTCCATCGTAGCTTCCAATCCGCGAAATCACGTTACTATTGATAATTCTATTGGCCTGAGTGTTGGAGCAACTACCTTCTCGAAATGGCCCGGAGAACTTGGCTTGGCAGCCATGCGCGATTTTAAACTGGTTCGCGAATTTGCTGAAATTGCTGCACAGGAGTGGCCGGCAGTTGGCTTGCGCAAAGGCTACATGTATATGGCCGATTTGGCTACCGAGCCTCGCTGGCAGCGAGTTGAAGGAACGTTTGGCGAAGATGCCAATCTGGCTGCAAACATGATAAGGGAAATTGTTCTGGGTTTTCAGGGACAAAAACTTGGCCCTCATTCGGTGGCATTGACAACCAAACATTTTCCCGGCGGCGGTCCGCAGGTCGATGGCCAGGATTCGCATTTCGACTGGGGGAAAAATCAGCATTATCCCGGTGGCATGTTCGCGTATCACCTGATTCCGTTTAAAGCCGCCATTGAAGCCGGTACTTCGGCCATTATGCCCTACTATTCGAGGCCAACCGGCCCTCAGTTCGAAGAAGTTGGTTACTCGTACAACAAAGCCATTATTGCCGACACGCTGCGCAGCAAATTGGGATTTAAGGGAATCATTAACTCAGATACCGGTCCGATTGACATGATGCCGTGGGGGGTTGAAAACCTGACGATTCCGGAGCGCTACCAGAAAGCAATCAATGCCGGAGTGGATATCTTCTCGGGCAATGCCGATCCGACTGTTTTGCTTGAAACGGTAAAAAAAGGAATGGTTTCGGAAAAAAGAATTGATGAATCGATTGCAAGGCTTCTCCGGGAAAAATTCCTTTTGGGATTGTTCGAAAATCCATATGTCGATCCGGATGCTGCAGCAAAGATTGTGGGGAATGCTGAATTTCAGAAAAAAGCTGATTTGGCTTTACGGAAATCCATCGTTCTGCTGCGCAACAATGCAAAGCTTCTTCCCCTGGCTAAAGGGACAAAAGTTTATTTTGAAACAAGTTATGACAATGGCAGGACGAAAACACCAGTAACTGTTTTCAAGCCGGAAACGAATTTGTGGAATCTTGAATTTGTGAGCACAAAAGATGAAGCCGATGTGGTTCTGATGTGGCTGATTCCAAATGGTGGCGGATTGTTTAGCTCGGCCGGAACTCCTATTGAACTTGGGTTGTCGAAAAACCGGATCGATGTGGCGCATGTGAACGAAATCAAAAATAGCAAACCAACCATTGTTGTGATCAATTATACCAATCCATGGGTGATTGATGAAATTGACAACGACAATCTGAAGACTGTTTTGGCAACTTTTGGAACTACCCAGGATGCATTGCTCGATGTGTTGAGCGGGAAGTTCAATCCTTCAGGAAAAATGCCTTTTACAACTCCGGTTTCGATGAAAGTCGTGCTTGAAAACAAAGCCGATGTGCCCGGCTATCTGGAACCTGCCGGATATGCATTGTTTAAATTTGGCGACGGATTGAGTTATAAGTAGCTGAAAAATAATCTTTCTGTAATTAATACAAAAAAATGTTAAAAATCCTTCAATTTCGGTTGAGGGATTTTTGTTTTTAATGCGACATATGAGCGAACACAAACTTATGGAACATCAAAATATACCTTGGGATGCCATTTCTGCCCGGCTAAAAGATGAAGCCAGTCAGGAACAATTACAGCAGATTCAGGAATGGCTTGAGTCTTCGCCTGATCATCCCGTTATCCTTTCAGAAATTTTAAACACCTGGTCGGTTGCCAAAGGGAAAACTGAATTTTACCAGCCCGATATGTCGGAAAACTGGCAGAAACTGATGAAAAAAATCAAATATCGGTCGGCCGCAAAAAGCCTCCGCATTGGTTTTTTGCGTTGGGGTGCAGCTGCGGCTGTATTGGTGTTGGTTTTCCTGGTAGGCGTAGAGTCCGATAAGTTATTTTACAAACCTTCGGGAAAGGTTACCTACACAAAAATTGTGGCTCCCGAAGGAAATAAAACTCAGATTGTATTGCCCGACAGTACATGTGTTTGGCTTAATTCGGGCTCTGAGTTGCAATACGCCTCTGATTACTCGGCCAAAAACCGGACTGTTAAGATGAGGGGAGAATGTTTCTTTGATGTGGTGAAAGATCCTCAGCATCCTTTTATTGTGCAGGGTTCGAAATTCCAGGTACGTGTTTTCGGAACGCGTTTCAATGTGAATGAAGATTCAGGGAAAAACACGGCTGATGTGACCCTGGTTTCGGGCAAAGTGGAGGTTTTTAACCTGGAAGATCAACCTGTTTCGGAGTTAATGCCCGGCCAGCAGTTGGTGTATGAAAAGGGTATTTACCACATTCAAAAGGCCGAGAACATGGAAGCCCTTACTGCATGGTTAAATAATATGCTCATTTTCGACAATCAGCCATTCGAAGAGGTGATACACTACCTCGAGAAATGGTATGGAGTTAAAATTCACCTCGATCGTACGCTGTATTACAGCCACAACTATACATTTAAAGTGAAGACCGAAAGCCTGCGCGAAGTGATGGAGCTGATTTCGGTGATTACTCCGATTGAGTATCGTATTGAAGGAGAACAAATAACCATAAAATATAAAAAGAAGATGAAGTAGTACAAAACGAAAAAACAGGAAGTGTTCGAGACTCCCTGTTCCTAAGTTAGTTTTATTATTTAATCGAATTTTTAATGCGAAATGCTTCCTGAGAAAAAGTAATGCATTGAAAATTCAAAAACTAAATCATTCAAAATTATGAAAAAAAAATTAATGCACGTGTGGCGGGTAAATCCGCTTACGCAAAAAATTCTCTTAATTATGCGATTGACGCTTTTCTTAATGGTTCTGAGTGTATTTAGCGCTTTTTCAAGTAGCTATGCACAAAAAACTAAGCTTAGTTTAAAGGTTCAGAACAGCCAGGTGAAGGAAGTTTTGAACGAGATAGAAAATCAATCTGAATTTTTCTTCATGTACGACAATAAACAGGTTGATGTTGAACGTCGTGTAAATCTGGAGATTAATTCACTTAACATTGATCAGACACTCCAGAAATTATTTGATGGAACGGCTACCAGCTACAAGGTTGTAAACCGGCAAATCTTACTGTACAATGAGAATACAAACAACATGTTTTCTCAGCAAACAACTAAAATTACAGGTAAAGTCACTGATGGTTCGGGATCGTCTTTACCCGGAGTTTCGGTTGTTGTAAAAGGTACCACCAACGGAACAATTACCGATATTAATGGTGCTTATGTTATTGCCAATGTGCCTGTAAATGCAACATTGCAGTTCTCTTTTGTGGGTATGAAAACTCAGGATGTACCCGTAGGAGGCAAGACAACCATCAATGTCGTTCTTGACGAAGAAGCTGTTGGTATTGAGGAAGTGATCGCCATTGGTTATGGCGTTCAGAAAAAGAAATTAAATACCGGATCAACTATCCAGGTTTCCGGAGAAAATCTGCAGAAAATGAGCACTGTAAGTGCTTTAAGTGCTTTGCAAAGTCAAACTCCGGGGGTAAACATTACTCAGTCATCAGGTATGCCTGGCGAAGGTTTTAAAGTAACAGTTCGTGGTTTGGGAACCATTGGTAATTCAAGCCCTTTGTATGTTATCGACGGAATTGCCGGAGGTGATATCAACTCGCTGAACCCATCGGATATCGAATCGGTTGACGTATTGAAAGATGCTGCTTCGGCTGCTATTTATGGTGCACGTGCTGCCAATGGTGTAATCCTGGTTACAACCAAACGCGGGAAAGCCGGAAAAATGCAGATTACCTACGACGGTTACTATGGTCTTCAGAATCCGTACAAAGAACCTCCGCTTCTTGATGCAAAAGAATACATGACAATTCTTGATGAAGTTAATTTCAACGAAGGATTGGCTGCTTACAACTGGGCTGGTATGCTCCCTGGTTTGTACCCAAAAATCCAGAGTGGCGAATGGACCGGAACCAACTGGCTGAAAGAAATCCGCAATAAAAATGCAGCTATCCAGAATCACGCCATTAATATGGTTGGTGGTACCGAAGCATCAAAATTCTCATTAGGTTTTTCATACAGCGATCAGCAAGGTATCTACGGTACTCCTGTTCAGCCCGGAAACAAACGTTATACTGCCCGTTTAAATTCGGAACATGTTCTTTATAAAAGCACAGCAGGTCTTGATGTGGTTAAATTTGCCGAGAACCTGAATTTCGGTTATAGCGAAAAACAAGGTATTGGTATCGGTAATATTTACTGGAACGACATTCACAACATGTTGGTGGGTTGTCCGCTTATGCCTGTTTTTGCTGAAGACGGAACTTATTTCGATAAAGCTGACAAAGCAGCTTCAGGACTTGATCAACTTAGTCCGGATATGGCCAACCCGGTTGCAAGCATGGTTTATAACCGTGGACAGAACTTGTCGAAAAACTACAATTTAAATACAAGTGCTTCTCTTGAAATTCAGCCAATTAAAGATTTGATTCTGAAAAGTACATTTGGATACAAAATGAGTGCAAGCAGCTATCGCCAGTACACTCCAATGTACGAACTTTCAACTTCAAGCATTAATACAATTGACAAGGTTAACCAATCAATGAGTTCGGGCTACAGCTGGACATTTGAAAACACACTTGCTTACACCAAAAAATTCAACGATCATTCGTTCAATGCCCTTATTGGTCAGTCACTCGAAAAATGGGGAATGGGCGAAAATATGAATGTTACCAACGGATATTCTCTGTTTACTGATTTCGAACATGCATGGCTCGATAATACAAAAGGATTGACTGCCGGAACGACCACAATCAATGGAAACCCTTGGGGATCAGGTGGAGTTGAATCATTCTTTAGCCGCTTAAGCTACGACTACAAAGAAACCTACATGGCTACCGTTGTAATGCGTGCTGACGGTTCTTCAAACTTTGCCCGCGGAAACCGTTGGGGTTATTTCCCATCAGTATCGGCTGGTTGGGTAATGTCAAACGAATCGTTTATGGAAAGCTCAAAAAGCTGGCTCGACTTCCTGAAATTACGTGGTAGCTGGGGACAAAACGGTAACGCCGCAATTGATAATTACCAGTATCTTGCTACTGTTGCCTTCGACTTAACCGGAGCTTATTCATTCGGAAATACCAAGACTACACAATCTACCGGTGGTTATGCCGAAATTCTTCCTAATAAAGACATCAAATGGGAAACTTCAGAAACCATTGACTTAGGTTTCGACGCTCGTTTCTTAAACTCACGTTTAGGTTTGGCTTTCGACTGGTATAACAAGAAAACCATCGACTGGCTTGTTCGTGCACCCGTTTTAGGTTCGTACGGAACAAACGCTCCATACATCAATGGTGGTGACGTTGTAAACAAAGGTTTCGAGTTGGCTACAAACTGGAACGACCATATTGGCAAAGTAACTTACGGCGCAAACTTCAATATTGCTCACAATAAAAACGAAGTAACCCGTATTGACAACGGTGAAGGAATCATTCACGGCGATGCAAACGTATTGAGCCAGGGTACTACTGAAATGTATCGTGCTCAGGTTGGATACCCAATTGGTTATTTCTGGGGTTATAAAACTGCCGGTGTATTCCAGAATCAGGCACAAATTGCAGCAACAAAAACTTTCCTGCAATCAAAACCACAACCTGGCGACCTGATCTTTGTTGACACCAACAATGACGGTAAAATTGACACCAAGGATAAAGTAGAAATTGGCGATCCTCATCCGGATATCACTATCGGTTTCGGTTTTAATTTCGAATACCAGGGCTTCGATTTGAATGTTTCGGGTACAGGAGCTTTCGGTCAGCAAATTGCTAAATCGTACCGTTCATTTGCTGATACAAAAATTCAGAACTATACAACAGATATTTTTAGCCGCTGGCATGGTGAAGGCACTTCAAACAAATTACCTCGCTTATCAAGCGGTAGTAATGCAAACTGGCAGGAAATTTCTGATATCTACATTGAAAATGGCGATTACGTAAAGATTCAAAATGTTACTGTAGGTTACAATTTCAAGAAATTGTTCAGCAAATTACCTTTTGCACAGGCTCGCGTATATTTAACCGCACAGAACGTTTATACATTCACTAAATATTCTGGTCAGGATCCTGAAATTGGATATGGTGGCGGTCAAAACTGGGTTTCCGGAGTTGATTTAGGATTCTATCCAAGTCCAAGGACATTTTTGATGGGTGTTAATCTCAAATTTTAATTATTACCAGCTATGAAGAAGTTTATATATATATGTTTAGCCGCATCTTCGCTGCTATTTATGAGTTGTGAGGACTTTTTGGATACCAGCAACCTCACAAAAAAGGATACTTCAAATTATCCTCAGACTGTTACCGATGCCAAGCAAATGGTCACCGGAATTTATTCCAACCTTAACTATGCTGTAGCCAGCCCTTCAAGTTCATCTTATTTCGTATCGGAACTTGTTGCTGACGACCGTTTTGGTGGTGGTGGCGAAAACGATAAAATGGTTCAGGCTCTCGACCTTATGCTTAACTATGGTTCAAGCATGCTTCAGGATTTCTGGAATACACGCTACAAAGGTATCTTCCGTGCCAACATGGCTATCGAAACTCTTGACAACTGTTCGGGTTACGAAAACGATGATCAGAAAAATCAGATAAAAGGTGAAGCTTATTTTATGCGTGCATTCTTCTATTCTGAAATGGCTACCCTTTTTGGCCAGGTTCCATTGGTGGTTACCACTGATCCGGTAAACTTACCAAAGGCTACTCCTGACGAACTTTATGCACAGATTGCATCCGACCTGAAAACTGCCATCGAAATGATGCCTTCAAAACCTTTCAATACGATTGAAGCAGGTCATGCTACCAAATGGGCTGCCGAAGCTTTAATGGCTCGTGTTTACCTGTTTTACACCGGATTCTATTCAAAAGAAGCCCTTCCATTGGTTGGTGGCGGATCTGTAACCAAAGCTCAGGTTGTTGGCTGGCTGGAAGATTGTATCAAAAACAGCGGTCACACGCTTGTTGGCGATTACCGCAACTTGTGGTCGTACACCAACAAATATACTGTTGAAGATTATTCCTATACCAAAGGTAAAGGTTTGAAATGGGTTGAAGACGATGGTGCCGTTAATCCTGAAACCATGTTTTCGGTTAAATTCTCGAACTTCCCAAGCTGGAGTACTACAATTGGTTATTCAAACCAAAATGCACTGTATTTCGGAATCCGTGGTGGTCAGGACTTAGGCAAAACATTCCCGTTTGGCCAGGGCTGGGGAATGGGACCTGTGAACCCAACACTTTGGAACGACTGGAAAACAGCTGAACCTGAAGATATGAGACGTGAAGCTTCTATTATCGATAT
This sequence comes from Prolixibacteraceae bacterium, assembly GCA_963678915.1. GTDB lineage: Bacteria > Bacteroidota > Bacteroidia > Bacteroidales > Prolixibacteraceae > Aquipluma. The sequence goes on along the minus strand of OY787458.1, from coordinate 2,184,860 downwards.
TCCGAAAGAACTTCCGGGTTATTCAAAAGGTGGTTGGGCCGATTTTGTTCAGGAAACCGACTACTGGCAGAAAAAGTACAGTCCGGTATCAGCTAAAAACGCAGATGGCGGATATGCATCTTCGTACAGTGTGCTCATGTATGGTACTGCTGAAAACTTCCAGCTCGACAACACGATGGACCAGGTGATCATTCGTTTGGCCGACGTTTACCTGATGCATTCGGAGTTGACACAAACCAATACTTATATGAACAAAGTTCGCGAACGTGCAGGCCTGGCTCCAAAACCATATTCGCTTGCCAATATTCAGAACGAACGTCGTTGGGAGCTTGCCTTTGAAGGTACCCGCTGGAACGACATCCGCCGCTGGGGTATTGCTGCCGACCTACTGGAAAAACAGATTGGCGTTCCTTGCTACTTTAAGAGCACAGCTGATGTAACCAAATCGTTTGGTGGTGGCTATAAAGCCCGGTACAATGCAACAAAAGGATTCTTCCCGATTCCGGAAGCACAGATTGCGCTTTCTCAGGGTGTTCTGATTCAGAACGAAGGATGGGGAACCTCTGCTGCCGAATATACCGGTTGGAAATAATTTAGTTGATTAAGATTTTTAACTGATTGAATATGAAAAATATAATATATGCTTTGTGCATGATGGCCATTGCCCTGGTAGCATGTGAGCCTATCGAAGACCGTGATTCGATTGGTGGCGCAATAACAGCCGACCAACTGGATGTAAAAGCAACACCAATTGTTGTAAATGGCAAGAACGGGAACATGGTTGTTCTTGAAAATCATAGTCCGGTTTTATCTGCATGGAATTGCGGAGGAAGCCTCTCTGCAAAAGCTTACGATACAGTAATGGTGGTTAAAACCGGAGCTGTTGATGTAACTTTCACCGGGTTGAATCCGGATGGATCTAAAATTGAGAAAAAATTCAATATTCAGATTGATGCATTGACCACATTGCCAGCCGAATACAAATATTTGTTTGGCGATCCTACAAAAGGAGTTACTTCCAAAAAGTATGTTTGGGACGAAACAGCTGGTGCTGTTTGGGGAAATGGTGGTTACCTTGGTAACACCTCTCCCGGATGGTGGACAAACGATAAAGCATCGATGGACAGCAATGATCCAGATTACGGTTCAGAAGGTTACATGGTATTTTCTCTTGCCGGGATGACCTTGAAAAAATCGAATGCCGCCGGTACAAAAACAGAAACCGGAACAGCTGGACTTGACTTAGCGGCAATAACCAAAGATGGCAACGGTGCTGTTTGGGCAAGTGCAAAACTAAATACCAAGAATGTTACTGTACTTTGCGGAAAACAACCCAATAGCGCATCTAAACAGGATCCTATTTATAGTTATGACATTTTAAAACTGAATGATTCTAAACTTGTACTTGCTTGGCCTGAACCTGGTTCTGGTGCCTGGGGTACAGCCTGGTTCTGGATGTTCAGAGTTGCCAATAATTAATTCTGGTGATGAGTATATTTAGAGAGGGCGGGCTTTTGGCCCGTCCTCTTTTTGTATCTGTTGGAGCGATTTTTATGTAAGATTATAAATTTCAGTATGAGATATTTTGCTGTTCTTTTACTTTTGATTTTCTTTTCCTGTAACTCGAAGAGTAATTTTATTATTTCGGGCCAGCTACCAGATAAAACTTACGATGGAGAGAAGATTTACCTGGTTCCCATTGAAAATGCAGTAAAGGAGCGGGTTGATTCAGCCGTAATCCGAAATGGGATATTCAGGTTTGAAGGACAGGTTGTTACTCCTGAAATATATGTGATACGGGCGAAGCCTGTGCTGCGCTTTAATCTGGAGGAACTTTTGGTCGTTCGGGAACCTGGCGAATTGTCCGTAAGTTTGGATAAACGCAGTTCGGTTCGCGGAACAGCGCTTAACGATTCGCTTCAATACTGGAAGGAGCGAAAGATGAGGTTTGATTTTGTCAACGCCGAGTTGGTAAAACAGTTCAGAGACGCAAACGACAGCCTGAAACTGGATTTAAAGCAAAAGGCTGAAATGCTGGGCAGAGATGCAACAAATTTTCATTTTAGTTTTGTAAAGAATAACAAGGAAAATATTGTCGGACAGTTTGTTCAGAAAATAATGTCCGGATCATTCACTGAGGAGCAAAGGCAGTTGTTGAATAAAAGGTGAAAGACTGAATGATTAAAAGTTTCAGAAAATATGATTGGTTAATACTGATTGGGCTGGTGGCAACAAGTTTCTTGTTCTTTCAGCTGGCCTACCCGTATCATTTATTTCTGAAAGAGCAGATTCAGTTGTTCCTTTTTACCTCCGATTATTTCCTTTCCTATTTCGCCAAACCGGCTTGGCTGGCCTGTTATCTGGGCGATTTCCTGACTCAGTTTTTTTATCTCAGGGGAGGCGGCGCGCTTGTTTTGTCGTTGGTGCTGGGCCTTGAGTGGATTGTTGTTCGGGCGGTTGTCAGCCGGTTAACTCAAAGTTCGTTTTCAGGCTTGTGGGCATTGTTGCCTGTCGCCATTGATTGGTCGCTTCATTGCAATACCTTGCACAGCCTTTCAGCAACCGTTGGATTTATTCTGGTTTTAAGCCTGTTTTTAATCTATTCTGAAGTCTCAAACAAGTGGCTTTCATACCTCGTTCTGGCGCTATTTTCATTCACGGGCTATTGGATGGCCGGAAGTTCATTCCTACTTTTCCCGTTGTTAGCTTTTCCGCACGATTTTCATAATCAGCGCGCCAGCTGGTTAAAATGGATTCCCGCTTTTGCGCTTATATTTTCCCTCCCGCTGGCTTTACGCCATCATTATTTGCTTACTTCTATTCAGGCGTTTATTTACCCGGCTTTTAGTAAAAAAGATATGCTTTTGCCGGCTTCCGTTTTATTGGTCACGATTTTAACTTTTGCATTTAAACGCGCAGAATTGGCTCATTCTAAGCGCGTTGCAGGTTTTATTTCTACATCTTTCCTGATTGTATTGATTGCTGGCATCTGGACACAGGCCAGTTTTAAATTCGAAAAAATAATAGCTCTCGATAGTGAAACTTATTTCGGGAATCCGGATAAGGTTATTGAGTTGGCTACAAAATATAATCTGAAGAACAATCAGGCTACGTATTTCACCAATATGGCTTTGGCTCAGAAAGGTCTTTTACCTGAAAAACTGCTCGATTTTTACCAACCGTTTTCCCTGGGGCTGATTCCGTCGGTTACTCCTGACCAGAATTGGCAGTCGATTTTTGTTAGCAACGAAGTTTTCTTCCTGATTGGCGATATGAATATGGCTCAGCATTCGGCCATGCTGGGGAATACATTTTCGCCCTATCAGCGTAGTTCGTGCATGGTGCGGCGTTTGGCCGAAATCAACCTGGCGACCGGCGATTCGGCTGCGGCTACCAAATATTTGCGCATTCTTTCCAAAACCATGTTCCATCAGCGCTGGGCCGATAAGCAATTGAAAATGCTCCAATCTGGTAAAGCCGACAACTGGCTAAGCAACAAACGCCGGCAAATTGCAGATATGGACATGCTCCGCAAATCCAACGATTACCTGTCGTCATTGCAGTTTCTGGCTGATCAGCACCCCGACAATACGCTGGCGGTAGATTACCTGCTTTGCTATTTGCTGCTTAATAAAGATTTGAAACAGTTTCGCGAGAATTACGACCGGTTTTATCTGAGCCTCAACCGGAAAGCGCCGAAAGTTTATGCCGAAGCTTTGCTGGCTCAGCTAGTAGCTTCGGGTGCGTCTCAGGATGAGGTGATGAAATACAACATCGATGCGAAAACCATCAAACAGTTTGCTGAATACACCAATGAATACGATACATCGTCGGGCGACATCAAGCGGCTAAATGGAAAATTTGCCCAGACTTACTGGTTTTATTACCACTTTGCACAATTTCAGAAGAAATGAGATACTGGATATTCATATTAGCGCTTGTGATTTTTTCGTGCAGTGGTCCCGAAAATGTAAAAGTCGGCACGGAATATCCTCCGGTTTATCCCGATTACATTAATGTTTCTATTCCGCAGAACATTGCCCCGCTCAATTTTTTACTTCGCAATCATCCCGAAAAACTTCGTGTTTCTATTGTTGGTAAATCCGACTCAATTTTGGTCGACGGCCAATACAAAATAGAAATTCCACAAACCAAATGGCACCAGTTGCTTTCAGAAAATGTCAACGACAGCCTGTCGGTGAAAGTTTTTGCACAGAATAACGACGGATGGATTCAGTATAAAACATTTAAATGGCATGTGAAAGCCGACAAAGTTGATGCGTACCTCAGCTATCGCCTGATAGAACCGGGTTACGAGGTCTGGAACAAGATTCAGATTGCCGAGCGAAATGTGGAAAACTTCGAACAACGGATTTTGGCCGACAACAACTTAACCAATGGAAGCTGCATGAACTGCCACATTCATGGAAATCAGGATGGTAAACTGTCCATGTTTCATCTGCGAGGCGAAAAAGGTGGTACCATCCTGAATAAAAACGGCCAGCTTCGGAAGATAAACACCCGCGCCAAAGGAATGCTTTCGAATGCGGTGTATGGCGACTTTCATCCATCGGGCCGCTACGGCGTGTTTTCAACCAATATCATTATTCCCGAATTGCACGCCAACCGCACCGACAGACTCGAAGTTTACGATACGGCTTCCGATTTGGTGGTTATCGATTTTGATTCGGATAAAGCCATTACGAAGACATTTCTGTCAGATTCAACTGCTTTCGAAACTTTTCCAGTTTTCTCGGCTGATGGAAAGTCAATTTATTTTTGTTCGGCGCCTAAAGTTGTATTGCCCGATAGCATCAAATCGTTGAAATACAACATTTGCCGGGTGGCTTTCGATGCGGAGAAAGGTGAAATCGGCGATAAAATTGATACCTTGTGGAATGCCCAAAAAAGGAGCGGTTCGGCTTGCCACCTGAAAGCTTCGCCTGACGGAAGTTACCTGCTTTACACGGTTGCCGATTACGGAACATTCCCCATCTGGCACCGCGAAGCCGATTTGCAGCTGATGAATCTGAAAACCGGCGAAATCGATAAGCTGAAAGGAGTGAATGGACCGAATTCTGATTCGTATCACAGCTGGTCGTCGAACACCCGCTGGTTTGTGTTTGCCAGCAAACGCGACGACGGTATTTACGGCAAACCCTATTTTTGTTACATCGATTCTTCAGGAAAAGCGCACAAGCCTTTTGTGTTGCCGCAGCGCGATCCTGAAAGTTACGACTATATGCTGAAATCGTTTAATATTCCTGATTTGTCGGCCACGCCGGTGCCTTTCGATGCCACAGATGTCGAGAAGGTTTACTGGGGGCAGGATGCAGAGCAGGTAAAATAAAAGCCTCCCCCAACCCCCTCCCTGTATGACTGGTCAGCCCAGGCAGGCGAAAGAGAGGGCTTAAAGAGGCGAGACAATAAGATGTCTGTTTTGAAAAACATGTTGTGAATATGCACTGCCTAAAGTCTCCCCTTTTGGGGAAGATTTAGAAGGGGCTTCTAAATAAGGTTGATATGAAATACTTCTCTCTTGACAAACTATTCTCGCTGGCCTTTGGACTGGTAGTCTTTTGGTTTTTTGCCTTTCTGTATCCGTTTCACCTCAACTACCAGGAGCAATACCAGATGTTCCTGTTTTCGTCGGATTACTTTCAGTCGTTCTTCGTAAAGCCTGGCGGCATTAGCGATTACATTGGCGATTTCTTCACTCAGTTTTACTTTTATTCCTGGGTTGGAGCATTAATTCTGGCTGTTTTGTTGGTGCTTCTTCAGCGGGCCGTCTGGTTCATTTCAGAGAAAATTGGTGCAAAATCGGTTTTCTTTCCGCTAACCGTTATTCCTTCATTCCTTTATTGGGGGCTGTTTTGCGACGAAAACTACCTGCTCGGCGGGTTGATAGCCATATTGCTGGTTGCTGGCTTTATTATCATTTATACCTTGATTAAATCCGCGAAAATCAGGTTGGTTTTTGGCTTGATTTCAATACCGGTTTTGTTTTGGATCGCTGGCGGTGCATTCCTGTTGTTGCCCTTGTTTGCTTTACTTTTCGAAGTCCTGAAACGTGAACTGAAAATCGCTCAACTTTCGGGTTGGGCAGTCATTGCAGGAATTTTATCATATGCACTGCCAACACTTTGCAAAGTATGGTTTTTGCAGTTTCCGCTGCGCCAGGTTTGGATTGGAGTCAATTATTTCCGCTTCCCGGTAAACATCCCGATCTCGGTTGGAATTATTGTGCTTTTGATGGTTGCGCTTCCGTTTGCTCTTTACTATTTATCGAATTTCATCCGAAAAGAGAACACGAAGGCGTTAATTATCGGTCAGTTGGCAGTAATGATTTTGGGCGGCTATTTCCTGGTTTCGCATTCTGCTGATAGGAGTAAAGAGGAAGTGATGGCCTACGACTTCAACTGCCGGATGCGCCGCTGGGATCATGTTATTGCTATGGCCGACAAGAAAGCTCCCACCACACCGCTTTCGGTAACTTGCTTAAATCTGGCTTTGGCTAAGCAAGATTTGTTGGGCGAACGGATGTTCAGCTATTTTCAGAAGGGAGTTGGTGGTTTAATGCCCGATTTTGTTCGCGATTACACGATTCCGATGATTGCCGGGGAGGTTTATTACCATTTGGGCTTTGTGAACACGGCTCAGCGATTTGCATTTGAGGCTATGGAAGCTTTGCCCGATTACCAGAAGAGTTCGCGCGCCGTCATGCGTCTGGCCGAAACCAATATTATCAATGGGAATTATGAGGTTGCTGAAAAGTACCTGCATTTGCTTCAGAAAACTTTCTACTACAAGCATTGGGCAAACAACGCTCTGGCAACCATGAAAGACGAAAAACTGATTGCTCAGCATCCTGAATGGGGGCCACTGCGGAAATACCGCACACAGGAAGATTTTCTGTTTAGTGAGGGCGAAAAGGAAATGATGCTTGGGGTTCTTTTCAAGCAGGATCGGACTAACCGGATGGCTTTTGAATACCTGATGGCCTGCACTTTACTGACCAAAGATTTGAAGCATTTCTTGCAATATTTTCCATTGAGTGAGTCGCTTAATTACCCGGCTATTCCGAAAAGTTACCAGGAAGCGCTTTACTATGCTTGGATTAATACGAATAACGACAGTTCGCGCGATATTCCTTATCCAATCAGCAATGGAGTAAAACAGCGGTTCCAGTTGTTCCAGAAAATGCCCGGACAGGCCAATACCGCGTCGTATAAAAACGAGTATTCTGATACTTATTGGTATTATCTCAATTTTGTAAACTAATTGAATATGAGCAGACTTTATATATATCACCTCGTATTTATTCTGAGCATTTTAACCGGTTGTGGCGGAAAAGTCACTCCGGGCGATGTTTCGAAAGAAAAACCGAAACTTTTTCCTGATTATGTGGATGTGACTATTCCATCAACCATTGCGCCGTTGAATTTCAGGGCTCAGGAAGAATATTCGGTCATCGACGCTGTTTTTGAAGGGAAGAGCGGCCAATCTATTCATGTTCAGGATAGCAAGGAAATTTGTATTCCGGCATCAGACTGGAGCAAAATGCTGGAAGCCACCAAAGGCGATGGCCTGAAAGTAACGGTTTCGGTGAAGCAGCACGACCGCTGGAAACAATACGCGCCTTTCCGGATGCACGTGAGTGAATCGCCGATTGATTACGGACTGGTTTACCGCTTGATTGCTCCCGGCTACGAAGTGTACAGCAAAATGGGCATTTACCAGCGCAACCTTTCCACGTTCGATCAGAGTCCGATCGTTGAAAATACTTTGGTCCCCGGAAGTTGCGTGAATTGTCACTCGTTTAAACTGACCGACCCAAAATTCATGAGTTTTCACGTCAGGGGGAAAAAAGGCGGAACCCTCCTGATGAAGGACGGCAAAATCAATCTTTTGAATACCAAGACGCCGAAAACCATTTCCAATTTTGTTTATCCGTTCTGGCATCCTTCCGGAAATTACATCGCTTATTCAGTAAACAATACCCACCAGGTGTTTCACGAAACCAATGCCAAAAGGGTTGAAGTGGTTGATGGCGCTTCGGATGTTTTGGTTTACGACATTGAAAAGAACCGTCCGGTGAGTAGTTCAAAACTCATGGGCGACAGTATTTTCGAAACTTTTCCTTCATTCTCTCCTGATGGCCGGTGGCTGTATTTTTGCAGTGCGAAGTCGAAAAAGATGCCCGAAGAATATAATCAGGTAAAATATAATCTTTGCCGCATCGCTTTCAATCCGGAGGATGGATCGTTTGGCGATAAGGTGGATACCCTGTTCAATGCCTCGGCGCTGAATAAAAGTGTTACTTTTCCGCGCCCTTCGCCCGATGGCCGGTACATCATGTTTACACTGGTTGACTACGGAAATTTCTCGATCTGGCACAAGGAAGCCGATTTGTATCTGCTCGACCTTCAAAGCGGGAACAGCCGTGCTTTAAACGAGGTAAACAGTCCGGATACTGAAAGTTATCATTCCTGGTCGTCGAATTCGCGCTGGTTTGTTTTCAGCAGCCGCCGTATCGACGGTCTTTATACCCGGCCGTTTATCGCGCACATCAGCGAAAAGGGAGTTGTTGGGAAGCCATTTCTGCTGCCTCAATCCAACACTGGCTTTTATCAAAACCTGATGGAATCGTTCAATATTCCGGAATTTGTAAGCGGGAAAGTTGAGGTTGATCCGAATACAGTTGAAGATTTGGTTGTGGGAGAAAAAGGGAAGCCGGTTGAGTCGCTGAAATTGCAATAAATCATTTGTAAAATTTAAAAATACGAGTAGGTTTGAGTTCAATTTGAGCAACGAGAAGTATGGTGATTTTGATACCGGTAAGTTTGTCCCGAAAAGTGGATTATGATTGTGGTATTAAATTCAGGAATACCTGACGAAATGATGAAAATGAATGATTTGCTGATGAAAGAAGGTGATGTAAGGGTTACTCAGGGAATAATGGTAACACCACAATATGGTATTTTTAAGCCTCAATCTGCCGGAAGTTTCGGGGAGCAGTGGAACGAATGTTTGAACGGTTTTCAGTTTTTTCTGGATTCCAACAGCGATCGGAAAGCATTTATCGTTCGCGTTTTTGTTGGTGCCACCAACGCTGATGAATATTTTGAACAGGCAGGAATAATTGAAAATAGCCTTTCTGCTTCAGGAATTCCCTTTTCTGTTTTGGCCGAATCGCCCGAAAAGCCTTCATTGGTATTAATTGAAGCAGGGTTTATCATTGCTTCAGAAGTTGCTGTTGAGTATGGTGTTGCAGCTACGGTCAGGTATAGCCGGATTACAGCTTCAGGATATAACGAATATTGGTTTGCCGGTGTTGATGGTGGAAGTACAGAGAATTCACTCTCCGAAAAATCACACATTGCATTTGCCCGCCTTCTGGAAGCCTTTCTACACTTGGAAATCGACTTCAATCAGGTATTCAGGCAATGGAATTATGTAGAGCAAATCTTCAGTATTCAGCAAATTGATCGTTGCCGCCGTCAGAATTACCAGTTGTTTAACGAGGCCCGTGCCGAATACTATTCGAAATACCGCACCATTCAAGGGTTTCCGGCTGCTACAGGTATTGGAACCGCTTTTAACGGAGTGACGATTGAGTGCATGGCGGTTGTGTGCGACGAAGAAACTGCTTCTGTTGCCATTGCCAATCCGCAGCAGCTCAATTCGTACAAATACGGTCAGGATGTGCTGAAAGGCGAACCTCAAAAGAACAGCAAACATAACCAACCTCCGCAGTTCGAAAGAGCCCGGTTAATGACCAACGGGTCATCGTCACGTCTATTTGTTTCCGGAACAGCTTCAATTATCGGGCAGGAAACCATTGGATTGGACGATGTGGAAAAGCAAACCCGTGTAACTATTGAAAACATTGCCGTATTGGTCAGCGAATCAAATCTAAGGGCTCATTACCCCGGGCTGAGAAATGTTCCTGATACATATGCTTATGTAAGGGTATATGTGAAGAATCAGGCAGATATTCCTTTGGTAAAAGCCATTTGCCTCGATCATTTTGGAAATGTTCCCACAACTTTCGTTCAGGCCGATATATGCCGCGATAATCTTTTAGTTGAAATAGAAGCCGAAATGGTAAACTAATTTCTTGAATTTGAAGGATCATATACTAATTTAGGTCCTCCAAATTCTTATGAAATGAAGTTATTTCTTAACGCCATCATTTGCCTGGTATTGCTGGTATCCTGGTCACCGGTATCTGCCAGCCAGACGAAAAAAGACCTTTCGAAGTCGATATTTGTATCGCTTCAGGGCGATGCGCTGCCAACCGGAAACCCAATAAATTCAGAGGGTAAAATCACTCAGGTAAAGACTCCGGTTTTACATTTTATCCGGTCGAAATCCAAGGAGACCAAAGGCACGGTCTTGCTTTTCTCTGGAGGAAATTATGCGGTTCTAAACATCAAAAATCAGGGAGAACAAGTTGCTCAATTCCTGAATGCAGAGGGATACGATGTGGCTTTGCTTGAATATCGTATTGGATCTGCTGATTCCCGAAATCTGGCTTTGACCGATGCGCTACAAGCTATCCAAAAACTAAAAACCGAAACAAAATCTTTTGGTCTGAATAATAAGCAAGTGGCTATTCTGGGAATTGGTTCCGGCGGACATTTAGCGGCACGGGCCGTTCAGCGCCTTTCCGAAAATGAACAACCCGATAAGCTGATCCTGATTTCGCCAACTTATCTGGATGAAACCCTGAAAGGCACCGTTTTCCCGGCTGTGATGCCGCCTGTTCAGCCCAAAGCTCAGCTTTTGGTAACTTTTGCGGCTAACGAAAACAAAGAACTGGCGCGTTTCGGACAAGAATATGCCAAAACCTGGAAAGGCTACGACGGACAGGCAACATTTAGCTTGATTGTGGATAGTCAGTTTTCTGGAAATAGTGATTTGAATCCGCTGGAAGAAAGCCAGAATCTTCAGGAACAAATCAAAACTTTCCTGAATTCAAAACCAGAAGTACAGGCACAAACTCCAAATCCGGCTACAGTTCCGGTGGAAGGATACGCGAAAAAGCGCCACGCCGAAAAGGCAGAACTACTCAAGACCAACAAATACGACTTGCTGATGTTCGGAAATTCGATTACCCACAACTTTGAGAAACCCGAATATCAACCCATCTGGAACCAATTTTTTGCACCTCGAAATGCCCTCAATCTGGGAACAAGTGCCTACCGCACCGAGAATCTGATCTGGGAAATTCAAAACCTGCCATTAGAGAATCAATCGCCGAAAGTTGCCATCGTTGAAATAGGCACGAATAACATCGACGAAAAAAATTACCCGACTCGTCATACCGCAGGTCAGTTGGCCGGTGGCATCGAAACCATTGTGAAACTTTTGCGCGAGAAACTTCCACAGACTAAAATCATTGTCATGCGCTGTTTTCCGGGATGTTACGGCGGCCCCAATCCAAGCTCGCACCGCGCGATTTTGGAACGGGCATCCGATATAGTTTCGAAACTGGCCAACAACAAAACCGTATTTTACTGCGATGTCAATCATGTATTCCTGAATCTGGACGGCTCGATCAATCACGACCAAATGCCCGACTGGCTGCATCCGAGTCCGGCCGGGGCAAAAGCATGGGCGCAGGCTATGGAGCCGCTGCTTTCGCAGCTAATGGGCGACAAGTCGCGCGACACCGATATTCCGATAAATACCGCCATTGTTTCGGTATCAAAGCTCGAAAACGACAGCTACAACTGGTGGGATCGTCATGCTGAAGTTTTGCGTGTGAAAGATTCGATTAATCCGGAGATTGTGCTGATTGGCAATTCGATCACCCATTTTTGGGGAGGCGAACCCAAACTGAAATATGCTGATGGAAAATCGCGCAAACCCAATGGCCCGGATGCGTGGTCGTCGGTATTTACCAATCGTCGCGTGCTGAATCTGGGCTTTGGCTGGGACCGCACACAAAACGTGCTTTGGCGCCTCGATCATGGCGAAATCGATGGGCTTCATCCGCGAATCGTCATCATGCACTTGGGCACCAACAATACCAGCGAAACAGCCAATGCCCGCATGAACTCGGCTGCTGAAATTGTGGAAGGAATCCGTGCCGTTTGCTTGCGCCTGCGTTCGAAAGTTCCGGAAGCGCACATCGTTTTAATGAAAGTTTTCCCGAGAGAAGAAAAACCGGATCATCCACGCCGTATATTGATTAACGAGATTAACAAACAACTGGAGGTTTTTGCACGCGAGAACAACATCGATCTGCTGGACATTGGCCCAAAGATGTTGGCTCCCGATGGCACTTTGCCGAAAGAAATAGCCAACGATTTTTGCCATCCTACAGAAAAAGGCTACCAAATTTGGGCCGACGAAATCCGGCGATTTGTTGATGAGCCTTGATATACCCGTCAGCTAAAGCAGACGGCAAAGGATATGTTCAATGTTGTTCAAAGCGATGTTTATCCTTTGCCGTTCACTTTAGTGAATGGATATCGAATGATTTGATAAATTTGTTTTCAATTAAACTAAGCCCTAATAAAATGAACATCAAAACCTTATTCTTCAAACTTCTGATTTGCCTTTTAGTTTTGCCGTGCCTGGCAACTTTTGGGCAATCGCGCGAAATGATTACCCTTCAAACCGGCTGGAAATTCTCGAAAGGAAGTAACGAAAAAGCTTCGCAGATTAAATTCGATGATTCGAAATGGCAGGCTGTCACTATTCCACACGATTGGGCAATAGCAGAACCAACCGTGGTTGACGGCGACGGAAATACCGGCAAACTTCCGTGGAAAGGCGAAGGCTGGTACCGCAAAATACTGGATATTCCAGCTTCTTATGCTGGCAAAAACATCATCCTGATTTTTGATGGTATTATGTCGCGCCCTGATGTTTACCTAAATGGTCAACTGGCGGGGAAATGGGACTATGGGTACAATTCTTTCTACCTTGATGTGACTAAACTGGTCAATTTCAAGGGCAAAAATTTCCTTGCCATTCATGCTGATACACGCGAACACGACAGTCGCTGGTATCCCGGCGCTGGTATTTACCGCAAAATTCAGATGGTGGCGGTCGATCCGCTACATGTTCAGGTTTGGGGGACACAAATCACCACTCCGGTTATAAAATCAAACTATGCCGAAGTTCGGATCATGAATACCGTAGTAAATAATTCAGCAAAGACAGAAGAAAATGTCAAGGTTGAAACAATCGTTTTGAATCCGAAAGGCGTTGAAGTTGGCCGGAAAGAAACCACTGCAAAAATCATTTCAGGACAAAGCCGTGAAGTGGAAACTACCATTGGCCTGACCAGCCCGCAACGCTGGGATTTGGGGCATCCGGTTTTGTACCAGCTGAAAACCAACATTTACAAAGGCGATGTGCTTGTTGATTCATCAGTCTCACCATTCGGAATACGCACCATCCGGATTACTCCCGATAATGGCCTTTACCTGAATGAAAAACGGGTTGCCTTGAAAGGGGTGAATTTGCATCACGATCAGGGTTTGCTTGGCGGTGCGTTTAATGTGCGTGCCATGGAGCGCCAGATTGAAATTATGCAGTCGATGGGTTGCAATGCCATTCGTACCAGTCACAACATGGCAGCTCCCGAGCTTTACGAACTGTGCGACAAAATGGGGATGCTTGTTTTCGACGAGGCGTTCGACAAATACGATAAAAAGGCCGACATTCTGGAAACGACTGATTTTGAAGAATTCGCTCAGCGCAACATCAAGAACTTTGTGGAGCGCGACCGCAATCACCCATGTATATTTATCTGGAGCGTTGGCAACGAAATGGGCGATGTACAATACAACATCAATAACGGGTTTCAGCGGCTGCAAACCATGGTTAATTACGTGCGCAAATACGACCCGACTCGCCCTGTAACGATGGCCTGCGACAATTTGAACAGCGCCATTGGCCGCCATTTCGATTTTTACGATGTGCATAGCTGGAACTATAATCGCCGCTACAGCCTGGCTCGCCAGATGGAGCCCAATAAAGCGGTTATTGTCAGCGAATCGGGTTCAACAGTCAGTACGCGCGGCTTTTATGAATTGCCACTTCCGGTCAAACGAAGTGAATTTACACCTTCGCTTCAGGTAAGTTCGTACGACCTGAATGTTCCGGAGTGGGCCGATTTACCCGACGAAGATTTTATGTGGGCGCAGGATGAAGAATATGTAGCCGGAGAGTTTGTGTGGACAGGATTCGATTATTTGGGCGAGCCAACACCCTACGGAAACATGTGGACGAAAGCACACGGATTGTCGGATAAGGAAGCCTCGCGCAGCTCGTATTTCGGAATCGTTGATTTGTGCGGCATTCCGAAGGACCGGTATTACCTGTACAAAAGCTATTGGAAACCTGAAGCTACCACAGTTCATATTTTGCCACACTGGAACTGGGAAAGCAAAGCAGAAAAAGTACCTGTATTTGTGTACACCAATGGCGATTGTGCCGAACTTTTCCTGAATGGCAAATCGCTGGGCAAGAAATGCAAAAGTCCGAATTCGCTGAAGTCAACCGAACGTTTCCGCCTGATGTGGAACGATGTGCCTTATCAGCCGGGCGAACTGAAAGCTGTGGCATACAAAGAAGGAGAGAAGATTGGCGAAGAAATACTGAAAACTGCAGGGGAGCCATACCAAATCAGGTTAACTCCCGATCGTACGAAAATTAAGGCCGATGGCGCCGATTTGTCGTACGTTTTGGTTGAGGCTGTGGATAAAGACGGCAATGTTTGTCCGCTGGCAAACAACAAGATTGATCTTTCAATCAGCGGCGCCGGTCGAATTGCAGGAGTTGGAAGCGGCAATCCGCAGTCGTTCGATTCGTTTCAGGCCAATTACGTCAACCTGTTCTACGGAAAGGCCATGATTATCATTGGTGCCGGTTTTGATAAAGGAGATGTTTCGTTAACAGCAACTTCCGGAGGGTTGGTGAAAGATTCGAAAGTGATTCGGACGGAATAATATGACATAATTTCTTTGATTTTAAGCTGAGGTTTGTTTAATTTTATATTAATCAAATCTCAGCTTATGAAACCACTCATTCTTACATCTTTATTTTTATTCCTTGTTTTCTCAGCAAAATCTCAGGTCGAAAAAGGCGCTTTTATGGCCGAAGGCGGTGTAAATTTGGTAAATGGATGGGATTTCAATGATGCCTCACTTACGGAAGGTTTCGGATACTGGCATTTTAACCGGGACCGTTTTAGTGAAACTTATATAGGAAGTGGAGAGAGTTTTATTTATAACTACCGGTCAACAGGCTATGCTTTAGGGCCTAAATTGGGGTTTGTTTTATTGAAAAACTTTGTGGTTGGATTGGATTATAAATATAGGCGGAACTCAGTTTCGTACACTTATTCTAAGCCAAAAGAACGATTTAATACTAGTCAAACGGGTGTTTTTGCAAGGAAATATTTTAGAACTGGAGTTTGGCTTCCTTTTATTGAAGGAGGTTTGGGCTTTGGCAATTCGAAATCAGTAATTAATGATTCTTCTCCCGGGGGAGCCCAGTACCAAAGTACCGATAGTAGAGATTTGGTGTATTACTATGGAGCAGGTGGAATTTCTTATTCAATTAGTCAACGGTTCCTTATCAACTTATTCGCGAAAGTTCAACATACAAAAGATACTCCTGTTGAAACAGCTAGTAGGAGTACATCCGAAACCCGAAGTTTGGATTCTAATATTGCACTGGTTCTGTCTGTAAGTTATTTCCTGAAATCTAAATCAAAACAATAGCTGGAAAAACTTTTTGTAGCAAGCCAGAATGCCTTTGTTGCGGTCGAGTTTTTTAATGGGAGAGAGGTCAACCAGTAACCTTGCCTGATTGACTTTTTCAAGTGTAATTGTTTCAGCAGAATCTTTTTGCATGGTATTCATCAGAAAAACCGTTTTCAGCGATGAGCCTTTGAACCGAACAGTATGTTTCCCATCCCGCGAAGGATGCAGGTGGATGTAACGTTCATCCTCGTTTCCTAGCCGAACAATCCATTCCGATCCATCTTCAAGCGATAGTTTCCGATATCCATTGTTGCTTTGTAACCAACGGGCAAAATCGTCCTTTCGGAGTACTTTTTCGTCAGTTAAAATCCGGATAATTCCTTCGCCAATAGCAGTTGGTGATAATCCTCCGGTATAAACATCATTGTAATTGTTGCAAACAGGTTCGAGCAGGCCGCTAATTTCTTCGGGCGACAAGTTCGCCAACCTGTTCAGTATGAAATTTCGGTGGTGTTTCAACGGATTGAACCGGATTGGAAGCGGAATGTCAACTTCGCCGGACATACGGGTTAATTGCTGATTTTATACCATTTCGTCGCATTCAGGTAAAAGATTTTGTTGACAACTTCTTTGGGCAGATGCAGGCCGGTAAATGGCGTATTTACCTCTTTTGTTTCCATTTCCTGTGAGCTGGTAAAGTAATTCCAGTCTTTCAGTCGTGTGGCGTGTATTTCGGCGTAAAACCCATTGTCGGGTTTGCCTGAATAGCCAATGTCGGTGCCATACAAAATGCGGTCCTGGTATTTGATCAGAAAATTGCGTACTTTTTCCTTGTTCGTAGCACTTTGGTATTGCAGGTGACAGATTCGGGCAGCCAAATCGACAGCCATATTGGGGAAGCGGTCGAGGGTTTTAACCAGTTCGTCAACGCTCCATTCACGGCTTCCAAGGTGACAACCGATAAACTTTAGGTTGGGATGTTTGGTCAACATGCTGTCCATCGCGATCAGTTGGTCGGCGTAGCTTGGGTAATCGGGATGGAGGTACATGTGGTATTCGGAGTGATTGGCAAAGTAGTTTTTGTCGTTGGCTACGGTCATCGAGTCAACCGGAAGCCAGCAGTTGCGCGGTTCTCCCAGGTGTCCGGTCAGCGGCAAGCCTTTCTTTTCGATGTACGAAATAACCGGATCAAACCGGCTGTTACTAACCATTACGAATTTTCCGGCGCGATCTCTTTCTGTCATCCCAATGTTTTTCCAGAATTTAACTCCAGTCGCACCTCCGGAAATGTTGTTTTCTAGCTCATCAATGGTTTTTTGCTCCCAATCGTTGCCATTCCAAACGGCCGTATCAAAAGCAAAAGTGGCCAGGTAATAGATTTCTCCCGGATATTTTTTGATCAGGGAAACTGCAGTGTCATGCTGCGTTTTCACATTTTCACTGGCATTTACATTGATGGTAATCAGTTTCAGATTTTCCTCCTGACAATGTTTTTGAAGCGACGGGTCGGTGGTTAAAATGTGCACATGCGCATCAATTTTCGGTACCTTGAAATAATCGGTTTCGGTATAGTATTCCTCTTTAGGCTGACACGAAGCGAAAATGAATGCTGATGCGGCAAATGCCAGACTGCAAAACAGAGTTTGTGTTTTCATATCCGATGAATTTATCCGTGCCACGGACGGGTGCGTTGTGTATTTTTCAGACAGTCGATTGCTGTGTTTACATTGCTCACTACCTGGAAGTCGAACATTCCCACGCAAATGAAATCGGCTCCATTATCGTAGGCCCATTTGAAACCGTCTTTGGGCTCGATAGCTCCGGCAGCCAGCACTTTAAAGCCCATAATTGGAACGGTGGCCTTGCTCACAAACTCAACTGTTCGCTCCGGAAACAGACAAAACATATTGTTGTGGAAGCGATTGTGGTCGAGGTAATTTTTGCCGTCAACCTCAAACGGAACGCGGTATTCGCGCGGGTGGGCCGACCAGTACTGATCATGGTGCATGGTTTTCATGTAATAATCCGGAATGATTCCCTGATCGGCGCAGGCAATGAGCGATTCAACCGAATGGGCCGCCAAACCTGCCGTGTAGCCTTGTGCCCGGATATGCTCAATCATTTCGTGAATCACTTCAATTTTGTTGTCACGCACCAGCCAGTCGCACCAGTTTCCCTGTACCTGAATGATGTCAACGCCAAAGTCGATGGCTTTATCAATATTTTCAAAATAGAGTTTTTTAGCCGTATTGGGCCCAACTTCAGCCAGTTTCTGATTGTTCAGGTTAGGTGCCACCTGCGAAATAACCTTGATTTTGCTGCCTGTAATCTTTTTGTATTTGGCAAGTAAAGGATTTGACGGGAACCCGATATTAATGGTGTTGATGCCAGCTTTTTCGGCCAGCATCAGCGTTTCGTAAACTTTTTGTTCGGTGTTGTAAGCTTTGAAAAGCGTATCGGCATAAATTAAATCGCGGGCGTGCGACCATCCGCCAATCAGGTTGCCACCTGCAATTAAGCGGCTTATTTCATGTTTCCCGATTTTTCCTGTTGGCAGTTTGCCTTTTAACTCGTTCAGTGCCGTTTGTTTGACCTGAATGGTGGCACCCGACATCACATCAACGCCATAGGTTTTGAAATTGCTGACTGCGCCTATTCCCATCGCTCCCAAAACCGGGATTGTAGCCAGGTTTTTCAACGCTTCCCGCCGCGATTCGCTTCCGGTGATTTCGGCAGGTTCTGCCTTTTTCCGCTTGAAAAATTCGAGCAACGAATCGATGGAAAATCCTTTTTCAGGATAAAAGAAAAGGAAGAGGAGCGCAGCGGCCTCAATAAATAGTTTATCGACAATGAAAATATGTCCGTCGGATGCGCTGATCAGCGGATTACCAAACGGCGGATAAGCAAAATAATAAAGCGTAAGCAAAAGTGCTCCGGCAATGGATGCAACCCGGCTGAAAAGCCCAATGAAAAGGGCTAATCCGATTAGGAAAAGGCCGTACATATTCAGCAAGTCGGTTACCTTCAGAATGGCCGGCGAGCTGGCCAGTGCGTGGTAAAATCCGGAGATAAACCCGGAAGTGTTCAGCAAATAACTGGATGCTGTCCAGTTGCCCTGAAGTATTTTGGATAGTCCTTCGTAAATGAAATGCCAGCCAATGGCGATGCGAAGAATAGAAACGAAAAGTTTTGGGTAAAGTTTGGTTGTGGTAGCGTTCATAGATTGTTATGTTTGAGACCGTTAATTTCAGAATCTTTTTTGAAAAATCAATGAGGTCTGAAAATTAAGGTTAACCGCATAGTTATACAGGACACATTGGAAAATCTTGGAATGTTTGATTTAATAATCTATTGTGTTCTATGTGTCTGGTGTGGTTTAAAAGGCTACCTGATCGACTCCAGATGCTTGAATACAAACCGGATTTCACCATAAGAGTATTGATTGTGCAGTCCGGCACGAATATCCGAAAGATTGCCGCCTTTGTGTTTGTCGAGGTATTCCACAATAACTTTTACTTTTTCAGGCTCAACCAATTGTCCGATTGGTATTTCGCCGGTTCCAATAAAGTGAGCCAGATGTCCTTCGATGGTAGAAATGGCCATGCCGCGTTCCTTCGCAATGTCAGCTATGGTTTTGCCACTCTTAAAAAGTTCGAGACTTGTTTCCTGTGTGCTTAAACTTGCTTTTGCGGCTTCTTTCTCGGCACCAACTGGCAAAGTCAGCCCTTTGGTTCGCAGGTACGCAATCACCATTTCCAGAATTTCTTTGCCAAACTGTTGCATGCGCGTGCCGCCCATTCCTTTGATGAATTTCAATTCGGCCTTGTTAGCGGGCAAAGTTTCCACAATATCGAGCATCGTTTTTTGCGGAAGGATGCGGCGTACCTCAACATTGAGCAATTCGGCCTTGGCATCGCGCCAGTTTTTGATTTGTGCGTAAAATTCCGGATTCCTGGAAAATGGCGAGCCTGACGATGCTCCTTTTTGCCCTTTCTCCGGTATTTCGATGGCTGATTTCGAGCGTGTTTCGAGGTAAGTTTTGATGTTGAAGCCATTTTTGCACAAATCAAGACAACTCTTTTTCGTGCAAATTTCTTTCCGCAGTTTGTCAGCTGCATCCGACAAACTTTTCCTGATGGCTTTGTTGTCGGTTTCCACTGTCGTGGCAGAGAAGGGTTCTTCCACAATGCTTAAAAGCTTTCCGGAGAAATAGTCGGCCGCTTTTATTACCCGCTCCTGAAGTTGCTCGTTCTCCTCGGCATCCGAAGCACCTGCAATTAGGGCACGAACCTGGTTGCTGAATTTTCCGGCTACATCAATCATTTCGGTTTGCAGCGGTGCGGTTATTTCATCGAGTTTAACCTTTAAATTGCCCAGTAACTGCGCCTGATGTTCGTCCCAAAGTTTCAGCAGGAATTGAATCTGCCGCAACATCGGCTTGAAATCGAACAGGTCATTCAGCAATTGCTGCACGTAATCTTTGCGCGACTGTTCCAACTCTGCCTGTCCGGGTTGATTTCGCTCCACTTCGTCGGTAAACTGGATGACTGTTGTGTCGTTTTTTACGCTGAAACCTGCAATGGGCGTGCTTAAAACCAATCCTTCGAGAGTTTTGCAGCGACTCAACGCTACGTAAACCTGTCCGTGGGCAAACGAAGCTCGGGCATCGATGATGGCTTTTTCAAACGTTAGCCCCTGGCTTTTGTGAATGGTGATAGCCCAAGCCAGTTTGAGCGGATATTGTGTGAATTTGCCAATCACATCTTCGTCAATTTCCTGCGTGTTTTCGTTCAGGATATATTTTACATTCTGCCATTCCACTTTTTCAACATCAATGGGAAAAGATTCGCCCGGACATTGTACTTCGATGGTTTCTTCGCTTATCCCGGTAATTTTGCCGATTTTTCCGTTATAGAAACGTTTGTCGGTGTCGTTTTTTACAAACATCACCTGCGCGCCAACTTTCAATTCGAGCTCTAATTCGGTCGGGTAGGAGTACTCCGGAAAATCGCCTTCCACCTGTGCTTTAAACCGGTGGCTTTTCAAGTTGAGCTCCGCCAGTTTCGAGTTATTGATTTGCTGCGACTGGTAATTGTGCGTGGTCAGCGTAATGTAGCCTTCCTTTTCTTCCGGATTGAAATTGGGGATGTATCGCTTGTTCAGTTCCTGAAGGGTGGCGTCGTCCATCCGGTTTTCGCGCACTTTGTTCAGCAAATCAATGAACCGCTGGTCGCTCTGGCGGAAAATGTGGGTGAGCTCAATACCTGTGAATTTCGAGCGTTTCAAGGCATGGCTGCTGAAGAAAAAACAAGTGTCGTAATAGTCTTTCAGGATGGCCCAGTCGTCTTCCTTTACCACTGGCGCCAATTGCTGCAAGTCGCCAATCATGAGCAGCTGAACGCCGCCAAACGGTTTGTAGCGGTTTTTGTAGCGGCGCAAAACCTCGTCAATTCCGTCAAGCACATCGGCGCGAACCATCGAAATCTCATCGATCACGAGCAAATCGAGACTGCGCATGATGTTGATTTTCTCGCGGCTAAAACGCTTGATTCCCGCAGCCACATTACCATCTTCGGGCACCACAACCGGGCGTTGCTGGTTGGGATCGACCGGAATTTGTGGCCCAAAAGCCATCTGGAAAAACGAGTGAATTGTCACCCCCCCGGCATTGATAGCCGCCACTCCTGTTGGCGCCACCACCACCATTCGCTTGGGCGATTGCTTTTTAAGGTTACGCAAAAAGGTAGTTTTTCCCGTGCCTGCTTTGCCTGTCAGGAAAATATTCTGATTGGTGTATTGCAGAAAATTGTAGGCAAGTTCTAATTGCGGGTTCGACTGGAATTGCATAACCAGATTTAAAAGTTACAGGTGATTAATTTTAGAAGGATTTTGTCTGTTGTCGAAAATGGAAACTATGCGAATTTGATGTTCAGTTATTTGGTAAAATATTGAAACCTGTTTTGAAATGACCATTTTTCGAAGCTTATTGGGATGTTTAATTCTTGGGAATGACAAAGGAATGGAAACCACAAGTTTTAAACTTTTTTCGAGTAATTGCGCAAATTTCTGAATTTCTCTTGGAGTCCAGGTCCTTTCAAGATATTCGATAATTGCTTTTAAATTCAGGAGTGCTTCGTCAGACCAGATAATTCTACAGGTATTTTTCATAGAGTTTTCGGGCGGTTTCGTTTGAATGAACTTTCCCCTCCTCAAAATCTCTCAACCCTCTGTTTATTGATTCCAATTCATCATTAGCCACATCTATTGGCGCATCTTCAATTTCGTATGCTTTTGCCTCAGCCCCATCCGATTCATCATCAAAAAAGATCAGTACACGCACACTTTTTTCTTCGGCATTCATAATTTCATTCTGCACCTTCTTCGGAATGTGTATGGTGTTATTTCTTAATTTGGATTTGAACTCAATTGCTTTCATCAGTTCCCATTTTAAACAAATGTACGTTTTTTTGCACAAAGGGCATAAATTCTTCTTGTCACAAAAACACAAAAGCCTTGGAAAGTCTCCACGGCTTTTGTATAAGATTATGGCTTAATTTTTTAGGTCCTGACCTATGTCAATCTCGTCGTTCATACGTTTTTTGATTAGCTAGCAAAAGCGTTAGCGCAAAGGTTCAGTGCTAGCTTTCGGGCACAAAAAAGAGGCCGTCTCCGTGGAGACCAGTCTCTTTATGCAAATTGAACTTATTGGAAAGCCTTAATATTAGAAATTAGCTTTGTCAGGAGCGAACCATAAACGGGTTGCGATATTGTCCGGACCACCCAATTTGGTAGTTGCGTCAGTGATACCGGCAGCATTACCTGTACGT
The DNA here is from genome assembly GCA_963678915.1 of Prolixibacteraceae bacterium. Taxonomy (GTDB): domain Bacteria; phylum Bacteroidota; class Bacteroidia; order Bacteroidales; family Prolixibacteraceae; genus Aquipluma. Next base: position 2,162,302 of record OY787458.1, on the reverse strand, counting down.
TCAGCATTCACGAAAGGCATCCTCTTGATCCATTCGCCTTGTGGAATAACACCCCAGTCGGCATTACTGTCGTTTTTGTAAACAGTTGGAAGTTTTGGATAACCAGTTCTGCGGAAGTCAGCCCAAGGTTCGTTCGGGTTGAAGAAACCAGCAATCCATTTCTGGGTGATGATTTTTTCAAGTTTCAACTCGTTTGAGTCAGCATCGTTCCATTTTACAGTAACTGTTGAACGAGATACGAAGTCGTTTACTGAGCCAGTTGCTTTTGGGTCATTGTAATCGATTGGTTTGCTTGTGTCGTCAGCCAGATAAGAGTCAACACCACCGGCACCCCAGTCGGCAAACGATAATTTAACACCATTTTCGTAGTTGGTTTTGGCATCGCCTGCGCCAGCCCATCCTCTCAATGAAGCTTCAGCCAAATCGAAATAAACTTCCGAAGCAGCCAGGTAATTACGTTTGGTAATGGTTTTGAAGCTTTCGTTGATTTTAGAGAATGAAGTATGGTCGTCTTTTGCAACCAGTGAAGCACCGTTACGGATTCCCTTATATGGGAAATTTGGGTGATCAGAGTAAACTGTTTTATCGGTTGCTGGCTGGAAGTATTTTTCAATACGTGCATCTTTCAAACCAACGAGGATTGATTCCATTCCGGCTGACATACGGGTGTCGTCCCATTCGAAACAGATAACCGACAAATACAATTTGCCGCCGTAAAGCGAAATAGTCATGTTGTCAGAGTTTGAAGTAATCAAACCAGCTGGGTCAGCGATAGCTTTTTCACCCTGAGTTTTTGCCAGGGCTGGAGCTACTTTCGAAATACGGATAGCTAAGCGCAAACGCATTGAGTTTACCAGTTTCATCCATTTGGTAACGTCGCCACCGTAGCTTGCGTCGAATTTCTTCATACCAGCATACGTTTTGTTAGCTGCAAATACAGCCTGAATTTCGTCGAGCTGAGTGAAGAATTTGTTGTACAATTCCGATTCGCTGTCGTATTTGATAGTCGATTCGGTTGAACCGTAGTTTGAGTAGATAACCGGACCGTGATAAGTAGTCAAACGGGAAACACCCATAATCTGGATCAGTTTTGCCCATGCCGAGAAAACAGTATAACCACCTTCGTCAGCAATTTTGATTACCTGGTTTGCAGGTGCCATTAACGAACCGTAGATACGATCCCAGTAGGTGTTCCAGCGGATATAGTAAGTTGTATTGTTAACACCACCGGCGAACGGAGTTGGAGTAGCCATATAATCGGCGAATGATTCAGCAACAAGGTTTTCTTCAATCTGGTGACCGAAAATATTGCCTAACATCGAAGAATAATAAGCTCCAACATGGTTAAAATCCTGTTTAAGCGATTCTCCGCTGATTTCGTATGGATTGGTATTTGCCTCTTCAAATTGATCGGTACAAGCATTCGTAATCATTAAGAATGCTGCCATTAATAGGAATATGCTTTTTTTCATGGTATCAATTTATTAGAATGTAAATTTAAGGTTGAAGCCATAGGTTCTGGTTGCAGGAACGTTGAAGTTATCCAACGACTGAGAACCTGTACCGGTGCTCATAGTTAACTCTGGATCGAATGGAGCTTTCTTGTAGAAGAAGAATAAGTTGTTACCAACGATTGAGAAAGAAGCTGCTTTAATCGGCAATTTCAACTTGTTAACGTCTAAATCGTAAGCCAAAGCCAGCTGAGTTAAACGGATGTTGGTACGGTCGTACACATAAGCTTCTGAAATACCATTACGGTCGCCTACGGTTGTGTAGTACAATTTAGCATCGATTGAAGTTACAGGAGTTGTTCCTTTGATGGCGTTAATTTCCACTTTTCCACCATTGTCGCGGGCTTCGCCTGAACGGGCGCTAACTCCGTATCCGTCCAACATAGCTTCAGTCTGGCTGAATGCTTTACCTCCAATTTTAGCGTTGATCAGGAAGTTCAGCGAGAATTGTTTGTACGATAAGCTGTTGTTCCAACCTAAGCTGAATTTTGGTTCGAGGTTACCCATGTATTCAATTTCAGCCGATTTACGTGGAGCTCCTGTTTTTTCGTCAAGCATGATTTGTCCGCTTGCATTGCGAAGGAATTTATAACCGTATAAGTCACCAAATGAACCTCCGGTGTAGATACGTGAAGTATAACCTTCAGAAGAACCGAAATCGATGTATTTATCAGGTTCGCCTTTCAGCAACTCAACAACAGTATTTTTGTTTCTTGAGAAGTTTAACGAGGTGTTCCATTCAAGTTCTTTACCTTTTACAGGTACTGCAGTTAAAATTACTTCAACCCCTTTGTTTACAATTTCACCGGCATTGGTGAAGAATGTTGTGAAGTTACCTACGTTCTGACTGGCTGTTGGAGTGTAAGTCAGGAACTGGTCGGTACTTTTGATGTTATAGTAAGTGAAGTCCAAACCTAAACGTCCGTTGAAGAATCTCCAGTCGGTACCAAATTCCCATGTTGTTAACATTTCAGGTTTTGCATTGGTAAATGGAGCCTGTGTATTTCTGTCGATACCACCACCACTGTTGATTGTGTTACTGGGAGTGATCCGGTTGAAAGGAACTTCGTTAGCTACAGTAGCGTTTGATACGCGAACTTTTGAGAACGAAATGAATGAAGGCATATCAACCATCTGGCTCAAAATACCAGTTAAACCGAATGAAGGATAGAAATATGAATCGTTTCCTGTGCCAGAAAGGGTTGAAGCCCAGTCGTTACGTCCTGATAAATCGAGGAATAACATTTCTTTATACCCAATCTGAGCATTACCGAAAATACCTTCTTTGATTACTTCACCATCGTAGATTGACTGTACCTGAACGTTTGTAGGAAGGTTTTGGAAGTAGAATTCGTTTGGATATAGCAATGAATTTGTTCCGTTGTCAACGCTAACACCGTTGCCATAAATCGATTTCTGGTAGCTGGCTCCTAATACACCATTCACGCTGAAATCGCCGAATTTATCGTTGTATGTGAACAGACCGTCGGTGTACATCAACATATCGTTGTATTTCTTGTAGCTCCAACGTCCGTTTTCCGAAATGTTGGTTGAGTTACCACCGGCATAGAATTTCTGTTCGTATGATTTCTCAGCATAGTCGTAGCTGGCCCTGGCCTGGAATTTCAACTTTTTAGAGAATTCGTATTCAGCAGATACGCTGGCAATAACACGTTTGGTTAAGTCGGTTTTTGGCTGGTTGTTGATCAACCAGTATGGGTTCGACTGGTGGTGGTCGTTTACAAACCAGTTTTGCAGATTCATATTTCTTTCAGTACTGAATGTCTGATAATTGTTCTGATACGAAGCAAAATCTTTATCGCGTGGGAAGAAATACAAACCAGTCAATGGGTTGAGGTAGTAACCAGCTGTGTTACGGTTTTTAGCTTTTTCAGAAGCCAACATCACGTTTGAACGGATAGTCAGTTTGTCGTCAAGTAATTTGGTTGACTGCTGGAAAGTAACATTGTTTTTGCTGTATTCGTTGTTTGGAACAACACCTGTAGCTGTAGTATTTCCGTAAGAGAAATAAGCAGTTGTTTTGTTGTTTCCGCCGCTGATAGCCAATGTATTTACAAGGTTTGTTCCTGTTTGGAAGAAATCTTTTACGTAGTTGCTTGCATAGTTTCCTTTAGTGTACGACCAGCTTTCTTTTGCACCGCCTTCGCTTCCGTAGTTGAACTGAAGATCAGGAGTTGAAATAATGCTTTCCATTACAGTGCTTGAGCTGAAGCTTACACTGGTTTTTCCTTCTTTACCTTTTTTGGTTGTGATGATTACAACACCGTTGGCACCCTGGCTACCGTAAAGTACAGCAGCGTTTGAACCTTTCAAAATACTGATGCTTTCGATGTCTTCAGAGTTGATCTGAGAAAGACCGTCACCTTCGTCAGTTCCTCCCCACATGCCCGACTGGCTACCTTTGCGGTTAACCATTGGAACACCGTCGATTACGTACAAAGGTTCGCTCAACTGGCTCAGCGATTTGCTACCACGTAAAACGGTACGGGTTGAACCGCCGGCTCCTGAAACGCTCTTCTTGATTTCAAGACCAGCTGATTTACCGCTCAAGCTGCTCATGAAGTTGATGTCTTTGGCCTTCAACATTTCTTCGCCCGAAACTTGTTGCGAAGAATATGTCAGTGTTTTTTTATCGCGCTGGATACCCAAAGCAGTTACAACAACTTCATCAACACCAATTGATTCACTTTTCAGTGTAACATTTATTTCGCTGCTGGTACCAACAATTTCTTCTTTGGTAGTCATACCTACAAAAGAGAAAACCAATGTTTGTGCACCTGCAGGAACTTCAAGTGAATATTGTCCGTCAACGTTGGTAATTGTGCCAACAGTTGTGCCTTTTACCAATACCGAAACCCCGGGAATAGCTTCACCGGTTTCGTCGATAACTTTACCTTTAATTGCTTTTTTTTGTTGCTCAGCCTGCACCGGATTTGTGTTTGATGAATCCGCGGCTAAAGCTAAATTACCTGAAAAAGTAACAAAAAATAACAAAATGCTGATCGTCAAGAACTTTAAAGTTCGCATCCCAAGTTGTCTTAATGGGACAAATGATTCACAATTGTTCATTTTTTTCATAGATTTGGAAAATTTGTAATTAAATAATGTTGTTTCTCACAATGTTATTTTCACATGTCGGAAGGTGTTGCAGCATCTTTCGACATTTTTTTACCGGATGTTACATAGGCCTGTATTTTTATATTCTGGTAATTAGTATTTTATCGTTGTTCTTTTCAATTTTGGCGCTGATAATCTCGCCTATCGTTTCGAGCACCTGAACTGCCGAATTCTGCAAATCGAGGTTGCCGGTAAATGTTTCATCTTTCAGGCTTTCATCGTTCAACTCGATAGAAACATTGTAATACCTTGATATTTTTTTCAGGATTTCGCCTAATGTCTGCCGTTCAAGAACCAAATAACCTTCTCTCCACGATGTGTATAACCGGGTATTAACCTCCGATTGCTCCATTATTTGTTCCTGAGGGCTATACACCGCCATTGTTCCCGGAATCATGGTCAGTTTTGCCTGGCTGATGATCGAATTCTTGCTGTATTTCAGTTCAACCGATCCTTTCTCGAGCACGGTGCTTGTTGTTGCATCGTCGCGGTAAGCACAAACATCAAATACGGTTCCTAACACTTTTACTTCAACATCGCGTGTTATTACGTGAAAAGGTTGCTCGCGGTTGTGACTGACCTCGAAGATGGCTTCGCCTTCCAGGTAAACCTCCCGTTTGTTGGCCGCAAATCTTGCCGGATAAATCAGTTTCGATCCTGAATTTAACCAGATTGAACTGTTATCGGACAACGTAATTTGGGTTCGTTTTCCGTAAGGTACAATAACCGTGTTGTAAACTATTTCGCCGCTGTTAACTTCTTGTTTTATGCTGTCAGATGAATTGATATGTATCTGATTTCCATTTTTTTCGTACTTGATCTTCGATTCGTCGGAGTTGATTTCAATTTCTTCTCCGGAAAGAATTAACCGGGTGTTGCCCTTAGGTAAACTCAGGTTGCTGCTTTCGGCAAATGCCTGAATCTCCGTTTTTCTGCCCGAAGTAATTACTGCAGAAATACCAATAAGCAATAAAAAAACAGCTGCCGAGCTAATGCCAATAATGAATCTCCGTTTCTTGTAAGCATTTATCGATTGTGCAATCTGACTTCCAAGTATCTCTTTTTGGGTTTGTGATAGTTTTTGTTTTTTGTCGATAAAAGTCTGGCGTATTTCGTTGGCCAAATGATATTCGGAATCGCTTAAACGATCGTCAGCACGATTTTGGTTCCACTGCTCAATCTCAGTATCATTGGTTAAAATATCTTCTACCTTCCTTTCCCTGGCTTTCTTTTCCATTCCTGAGTCTGTCGTTTTTCTTGCAGGCCAAGTATTTCGCCTGTTCAAATACCATAAGAACAAAACCTCGAAAACATAGACATGAAAAATTAACTTTTTTTCACTTTTCTGAAATAATTTTTCAATTCAAGATTTAATTTGCTGTATGTCAGTTGTTTGTTTTCGTCGAGAAAAATCACTTTATAGAATCACGTTCGTTCCTAAAATGAAACTTTGAGGCTGACTCCGAAAGTTCGGGTGGCAGGTAAACTGAAATTTTCGATGGCCTGATCGATGATGCGGGTGTTCAGCGTAACTTCAGGATCGAACGGGGCATCTTTGTAAATGAAAAACAGGTTTTGCCCGTTCAGCGAAACTGTTGCCTGTTTAATGGCTCCATTTGGAAAACTCCAGTCGTACGACAGGTTGACCTGCGATAGCCTGATATTGGTTCGGTTGTAGGTGTAAGGTTCTTTAATTCCATCCCGGTCGCCGATGGTTGTGTAATATTGTTTGGCGTCCATGCGCGAAACAGTGGTTCCGTCGGGCATCACAGCATTTATCTCAACGCCGCCATTGGTGCGGGCATCAGCCGATCTTTGACTAACTCCGTAACCATCGAGCATGGCTTCTGTTTGCCCGATAACTTTACCGCCAATTTTCCCGTTGACCAAAAATCCAAACGTCAGGTTTTTATACCTGAAGCGGTTATTCAGCCCGATACTCCACCGGGGATTCGAGTTTCCGATATATTCTTTTTGTTCGGTTTTCAGAATGTTCCCTTTTTCATCGAGCTTGATACGTCCGTATTCGTCGCGCTGAAATTTGTGTACATAAATGTCGCCAAACGAGCCGCCTTCTTTTACAATCAGCTGGTAACCATCAATATCGGAAAGGCTTATGGGATTTTTAAGTTCAGGATGAAGCGAAACGATGGTGTTTTTGTTTCCTGAAAAGTTGATGTCGGTCGTCCAGTTAAAATTCTTTTTGTCAATGGCTTCGGCCATGAGCGACAGTTCGATGCCCGAATTGACCAACTCGCCGGCATTTACAAAGTAGCGGGAATAACCCGATCCGGAAGGAGCCGGTAATGAGATAAACTGGTCGCTGCTGTTGATGTTGTAGTAGGTGAAATTGAATCCAAATAATCCTTTGAATAATTTCCAGTCGGTGCCAATTTCGTAACTTCTGACTCGTTCGGGTTTCAGGTTGTTAAATGGCTTTGTGGTGTTTATACTGATACCGGTAGGAGTAATTGAGTTGTTAGGGTGAACACTGTTGAACGGAACTTCGTTGGCCACAATCGAAAACGAACTCCTGATTTTGGCAAAACTCACAAACGATGGAAGTTTAAATATTTCGCTGAGCAAAGTGGTTATTCCAAGTGACGGATAAAAGTACGAGTCGTTTCCGGTTCCGTAAAGGCTCGATGCCCAATCGTTTCTTCCGGATAAGTCGAGAAATACCCGTTCTTTATAACCCAGCTGAACGTTGCCAAAAACAGCTTCTTTAATCAGGCTGCTGCCAAAAATGGAATAAACCATGACATTCTTCTCGATATTCTGGAAGCTGAATTCATTCGGGTAAATTAACCCGTCGGTACCTGTATTTACATTTATGCCCACGCCATTTTTGCTTTTCAGATAGCTTGTTCCGGCAACAACGTCCATCCGGAGATTTTTAAATGTGTGGTTAAACGACAGGATTGCATCGATGTAAAAAAGGTCGTCGGCAATTTTCTGGTAACCCCACGACCCATTGGCATGAACGTTGGTTTCGTTCGATCCGGCTTTATTCTTCTGCTCAAAGGTTCGCTCATCATGGTCGTAATTTCCCCTGAACTGAAGACTCAGATTGTTGCGGATTCTCCAGTCGGCGGTTACATTGGCAATAACCCTTTTTATCTGGTCGTCTTTCTTTTGGTTATTAATGATCCAGTTTGGATTCGACTGAAAATGATCTTTGACAAACCAGTTTTGCAGGTACATGTTTCGGGTTTCGTCAAACACCTGGTAATTATCGGCGTAGCTTGCAAAATCGCGATCGCGCGGAAACAGGTAGAGTCCAGTGAGTGGATTCAGGTAGTACCCAGCCGTGTTCTTGTTTTTGATCGTTTCGTCGGTGAGCATTACGTTCGAGCTAACCGTAAGGCGATCATCAAACAGCTTGGTCGATTGCTTAAAGGTGAGGTTTATCTTCTGGTAGTTATTCTGTTCCAGAATGCCGCTCATCGAAGTGTTCGAGAATAAGAAATAGGCCGTTGTTTGCTGTCCTCCGCCACTGATGGTCAGAGTGTTGATTTTGGAGACGCCCGTCTTGAAAAAATCGCGCACGAAATCGTCAGAGTAGTTGCTTTTGGTATTCGACCAGCTTTCTTTGGCATTGTTTACACTTCCGTATTCAAATTGCATGTCGGGGGTACTCTGGATACTTTCGAACGACAGGCTTGAACTGAGATTTGCTTTTAAAGGCCCGGCTGCTCCTTTCTTGGTGGTAATCAAAATCACCCCGTTTGCTCCCTGGCTTCCATAAAGTGCCGATGCATTTGCACCTTTCAGGATGCTCATACTTTCAATATCGTCGGTATTGATCTGCGAAAGTCCATCACCCTGATCCGATCCGCCAAATATTCCGATTTGATCGCCTTTGTTGTTGGCCATCGGTATTCCGTCGATTACGAAAAGTGGCTCACTCGAAGCACTCAACGACTTGTTGCCTCTTAAAACAACTTTGGTTGAACCGCCGGCTCCGGCAACACTCCGGGTAATCTCAATTCCTGAAATTTTTCCTGATAACCCGGACATGAAGTTAAGTCCCTGGTTTTTCGAAATTTCTTCGGCCCCAATATTTTGAGTGGCGTATGTCAGGGCCTTGTCGGCACGCTTAATTCCGAGAGCCGAAACAATAACTTCTTCAACACCAAAATCTTCAGGCAAAAGGGTAACATTAATTTCTGTTTTGTCTTTCAGCGGAACTTCCACTTTTCTCATTCCAATATAGCTGAATACCATGTAGAGGGCATTCTCCGGAACATCCAAACTATAGTTCCCGTCGGGATTGGTTATTACCCCGATTGATGTTCCCTTCACAACCACTGTGACGCCGGTTACCGGATTGCCTTCCTCGTCGGTAACATGGCCGGTAACATTCTTCTTTTTCACCGGACCATTGGCCATCATCTGATCGTATTCGCTTTGAATGCCTTTGTCTTTAATGATTATAACCTGCCGGTCGAATACTTTAAACTTCAGGTTGGTTTTGGCCAGCGCCTGGTCAAGAATGTCTTCAATAGATAGATCGGTGGCCTGAACGGTGACTTTCTGGTTGAGGTTTACCTGGTTGTCCTTGAAAAAGATGATGTATTCACTTTGCTGCTGTATCAATTCAAATACCTGCCCCAAACTGACCTGTTTTAGATGCAAAGTCAGTCTGTCGTTTTGGGCAGAAGAAATGAGATAAGACCCTAATAAACAGAATAGCAATAAAAATGCTTTATGCTTCATATTTTCAACAGCTCGGTATTCTATTTGGGGGAGAAACTCAGAAAATTCAAAATAAGAGTAACAATCGACTACTTATCGTTACAAAGGTAAGCGGTAAATTCATTTAATAAAGCCTGGCTTTTAATTAAAAAATTCTGCAGCGAAAACTATCCGGAAGCCTGTCTTTTTCTGATTGTTATTTGATGACCAGACTGTTGCAGCTCAATGTCCATCGTTTCGGCAATAAGTTCCAGAACCTGAATTGCAGTGTTCCGCAAATCGAGCTGTCCGGTAAAAGTCTCATCGGCCAGGTCCTGGCTCTCTATTTCTATGGACACATTGTAGTATCTCGATAATTTTTTGATAATGCTCCCAAGCGATTTTTTCTCCATGATGAGATAACCGTCCTTCCACGAAGTGTAATCTTTGGTATTGACATTTTTCTGTTCAAGTGACTTGCTGGCGGGATCGTACATGGCCAGCATTCCCGGAACCATTTTTTCTTTGGTTGGGCCAAACATTGATGTTCCTTTGTAAATCAGCTCAACCGATCCGTGTTCGAGCACTGTGTTGATAATACTATCATCGGCATATGCACTTAAGTCGAAAACTGTACCCAATACTTTGATTTCCAAATTATGACTGATTACGTGAAAAGGATGAGCCTGGTCAGGAGATACTTCGAATACGGCTTCTCCTTCAAGAAAAACTTCGCGTTTCTTTTCGTCGAAACAAACCGGATAGACTAGTTTCGAGCCCGAATTCAGCCAGATGGTGCTGTTGTCGGATAAGGTTATGCGGGTTCTTTTTCCGTACGGAACAATAACAGTATTATAGGCCATGTTGCCCGATTCTACAGTTTGTTCAATTTGCTTTTGTGTGTCAATGTTTATTTGCTCGCCGGTTGCAGAGTATTCGATATTCGATTCCTGAGTTTCGATTTGTATGACTTTTTCTCCCGGTAACATGAGTTGAGTGAAGTCTGACTGAGGTTTGGCCGGAAGGGTTGAAGCAAACTGAACAATGCCTGACCGGTTCTGCAATTGAAAAAAGACGGATGCGCCAATAAGCAAAAGCACTGCAGCAGCCGAACTGATGCGGATAATTACCTTGTTCTTTTTCGATCGGTTGATTTGGTAGGTGATGCTTTGTCCAAGTAACTCCTTTTGGTCGGGATTGAAGGGAGTTTTGGGTGCGCCAAGAGCTTTCCGGATATTTTCGGCAAGCAAAAGTTCTTCCGCCGGAATTCCTTCTTCGGAAATCTCGCCGTTTATCAGATGTTCCGAAAGCGAATCATCTGAAAGAATATCTTCTGCTCTTTTATGGTTGTGTTCCTTCATTTTTCTCCAAAAGTCAAAGCTTACCGATTTGCATCGAGAACAGAATCAGTGCGTTGCTGCTCAGTTTCAGTTCTTCGCGTATTGTTTTTACCGACCTGTAAACGAGCGTTCTAACCGACTCAACCGAAATATCGAGAATCCTGGCTATTTCGGTATAGGGTAATCCAATCTGAAACCGGAGATTTAAAACCTCCTGCTGCCTTTCCGAAAGCTTATTTATCGCTTTTTGGATGCTGGCAATATTTTCTTCCTGATATTCAAGTTCTTCTGCTTCAGTTCCTAACGAATTTTGCTCGCTTTCCTCCTGAATAGATTGGGTGTAAACCAACTTTAATTTTCCGGTGGTAGGTGACTGAATTTTACGTTTGAGCGACTTAAACAGGTAGTTGCGGATATGGTCGTTGTCCGACAGGTTTTTTCGGTATTTATACAGATCGAAGAACAAATCGTGGATGCAATCTTTTATAAAATCCTGATCCTTAGTGTAAATATTACCAAATGAAAAAAGAACGTCGGCATATTGCATGTAAAGGTCATGATAGGCCTGAGTTTCTCCGGCCTTAATTCTTTTCCATAAAAGATAATCTGAATTGACTTCTTTTTGCATACCCATTCAAGTCTGTCGCCAAAAGTATAAATTTTATACGCACAGCAAAAGGATAATCGCCTGTAATTAAAATCATCCAGCCAGCATTTTACCCGAAGAACAAATGAATCATTCGAATCGGAAACGTGGTCTTGGGATGCTTGCAAATAAAATCAATAAATTAAGACAAAAAGGTCTTTAAATACCAACATTGCTGAATTGCTTACGTATAGCCAAATAAATCCGGAATTAAATGCTTGTCAGAATAGGTTAATTGATGCATCTTTTTTCTGAACGATTCATTAAAACTTCAAAAGCCCTGAGAAGGGTTATTCAAAATAACAGTTGATTCGATCAACTGGCACCTGATAACACAAAAATCATCGTCGGTTAGTTACCGAATTGAATCCCGAAATGTAGGGATTTCAGTACTGTTGTCAATTACGAACATTTAAAATTTACAGCAATGAAAAGACTTTTAGCATTAGGTCTGGTCATTTTTATGATCTTAAGTTTGAACGCACAAAACAATCCTTCTCAGTTGTATTTATTATTTGAGTTTATGCAGGTAAAAGGCGAAAATGGATCAGATTACCAGCAGGTTGAAGAATTTTGGTCAGGCATTCACAAGCAGCGGGTTGCCGACAAATCAATTCTTGGCTGGGACCTTTGGTCTCTGACCCCCTCCGGAACAAAACAAGGATCTCAATTTCTGACGGTTACCCTGTTTTCTAGTCTTGAGAATATGCTGAAAGCGATTAATTCACTGGATGTTTACGGGTATGCAAAAAAAGCCTATCCAACCAAAACAGACAAAGAGCTGAATGCCATGTTTGATAAAACCGGAAAATCCAGAGATATGGCGAATCAGGTTCTCTTTAAGATGGTTGATCAGGTAACGAGCGACTTCGATATGAAAGTTGGTACAATCGCTACCTTGGACATCATGAAACAGTTGGACGACAGCTATGAGAAAGTTGAATCGGAAATATTTAAACCCTGGCATAAGCAAATGGTCGATCAGGGTAAAAAAGGAAACTGGGGGTTGCTCCGTGCCATTTTACCTGCCGGAAGCGAGGTTTATGGCACGCACATTACCTTCAGCATGTATAAAGACGAGGCGCAGTTGGCTGCATTTATGGAAGATTCGGGCGGAACAATGGATTTAATGACCCAGCTCGCCGTAAAAGAAGGGCTAAAAACCAGGGAGTGGAAGGAAGTGAAAATGGCCAAACTCATTATGACAGTGAAATAATTTTGCCTTGTTTTAAAAAATACAAAAGAGGTGGCTTGTAAATATTACAAACCACCTCTTCCTGTTTTATCCGGAATGATAAACCCGGTTATCTCACGTTTCTCACTTTTCCTGATCCCGCAATTGACTGGTCGATCATCGGTTTTCCTCTGTAATTTACATTGCCCGATCCGGCTAACCTGACGTAAAGGTTTCTCTTTGCTTCGATATCAACATTGCCTGATCCTGCAATTTTAACCGAAACATCTTCGGCGCTGTAATCCATTCCCTTCAAGTTTCCGCTGCCCGAAATGGCAATACTCATATCCTGGGCAGGTGTTTTGCCAGCCAGAACAATATCGCCCGATCCCGAAATGGCTGCTTTTACCCTTTCGGCCGATAGTTCCATCAGCCTGATGTTTCCGCTTCCGCTAACTCCAAGATCCAGAATCTTTGTTTTGATTTCATTTTCAGCAATAATATCGCCAGAGCCCGAAATTCCTAATCCATTGATTTCAGGAGTAGTAATGTAAATGGTAATTTCTCCGGGCTGGAAAGTTTTCCAGAAAAAATCTTTATTGGGGAAGCGGATAATCAGCTTTCCATCTTTCACTTCAGTAATGATTTCGTCGAGGGTTGAAGCCTTGGCCACAATCTCGAGGTTCTGTTTTGGACCTTGTTCAAGATGAAGTTTTGCGCCTACTCTCAATGAGATTTCGGTAAACGGATCAACTTTCCGGTTTTGTTCGTCGGCCCGGACCTGTACTCCGGCCAGGATAAATACGAATAAAATAAGTGCTGCTGCTAGTTTTGTTTTCATCGACTTTCGAATATTAATAGTTAATTTTTTCCCTTTTAAACGCTATTATAGACGCCAAATTATTTTTGAAGTTGCAAAACGGCAAAATTATTTAGTGACTTTTTCTTTCATCAAAGCTGTTCCGAAAAATCTCCGGTTCCCTTGGCCAACCTTTAATTCGCCGAGTAAAATCATGCAATCGCCTTTAAAGTTTGATAAACAGCGTTCCAGTAAGTACTTTTACAATCATAAAATTAGAAATAATCAGCTTAAGTCGCCAAATTTTAAAAACCAAACATACAAACATCATGAATACAACGATGATAGTGGTAATTGCAATTGTTTTAGTATTTCTTCTCATTCTTGTTGCGATCTTCAATAATCTGACGGGCAAAAAGAACCAGGTTATTTATGCATTTGGGAGCGTTGATGTACAGCTCAAAAACCGATACGATTTGATTCCAAACCTTGTGGCATCGGTTCAGCAATATACAACACACGAAAAGGATTTGCTGACCAAAATCACTGAATTGCGGTCGCAGGCACTTAAACACGATTTGGATGCCGAAGATCGCGTCAGACTGGATAACCAGATTACTTCGGCTCTTTCCGGATTAATGGTCAGCGTTGAAAATTATCCGGATTTAAAGGCCAGCCAGAATTTTATCGACCTGCAACGGGCACTGAATGAAGTTGAATCGCAGATTGCTGCCGCCCGCCGCGCTTACAACGGCGCAGTAACCGATTATAATAATGCCATTGAAATGTTTCCCGGAAACTTGTTGGCTGGCATGATGCTTTTGAAAACCAGACAGGTATTTCTGGCTTCGGAAGACGAGCGTCAAAATGTAAATGTGAAAAATTTATTCAAGTCGTAAGCGCATCTCTATGGTTTCCGAAAACGAGCTCAAAGCACTTTATGAGTCGCAGCTGAAAGGACAGTTGGTGACTCTCGAAGCAGTGCGAAAAAGTATTCTATACAAATTTTTATTTGCTATTCTTTTACTTGCTGCATTAGCTGCTGTTAATTTCTGGGTGATCAGTCTGAATCCTCATGTGGCAGTAATTGTCCTGACAGTTTTAATTTCTCTTGCACTACTTATTTACTTTATATATAAAACCTCTCAGCAAAAGAAACGGTACCGCGAGTCGTTTAAGGCTGGCGTTGTTGCCGAAGTGGTTAAGTTGATTAGCCCTGACTGGCAATATAATTGCGATAGCCGCATTTCTGAAGAATCGTATTGGCAAAGTGGCTTGTTCCCTCATCGATACGACCGGTATCATGGCGATGATTTTGTGTCGGGAAGGATTGATAAAACTGATTTCCAGTTTTCGGAACTACATACCGAGTACAAACAGGTGACTTACGGATCGAAAGGGCAGCGGCACGAACAGTGGATTACTATTTTCCAGGGTTTGTTTATGCATGCCGATTTCAATAAATACTTTTCGGGGACAACCTTCGTACTTCCCGATACTGCCGAGCGACTACTTGGGGCTTTTGGGCAAAGCCTTCAGAAATTAAGCTCGCGCGGGGAGCTGGTAAAACTGGAGAACACGGAATTTGAGAAACTGTTTGTGGTGTATAGTTCCGATCAGGTTGAAGCCCGGTATATTCTTACTCCGGCAATTATGGAATCAATGGTTCATCTGCACCAACGGTTCGATGGTGATATTTACTTCTCGTTTGTGGGCACGAGGGTGTATTTTGCAAAAGGCTTTTCTACAGCTCTTTTCGAACCCAACATTTTCCGTTCAGGAGTAAATTTTGCTGATGTAAAAGAAATGTTCGATCTCTTTGGAATGATTTCGGTGCTGATTCAGGAGTTGAACCTGAATACCCGGATCTGGACCAAAGAATGACCCAAACTATTCGTCATCGAGGTTGAAGAGGCCATCGGGAATACGCAACTCAATTTCGCGTAAGTCTTCGTCCAGCCGAACGATCAAATCTTCGTTAAGCGGAATGAGTGTTTCGTTGCCCTGGTAATCGACCGAAAGCAGCAGGTTTCCGGAGTAGTCGTGTACATCATTAATCTCTCCGATTTGGCCCAGCGTTTCGTCGAAGAGCATAAACCCGATCAGGGCATTAGGACTTTGCTCGTCTTCCATTTCAACAACATCATCCTGATCGACGTAAACTGAAAGTCCACAAAGGTCTTTGGCTTTTTTGTCGGAGTCAACCCAATCCAGATTTACAATTACCGATTCGCCCGATTTGAAGCGCAAACCTTCTTCCGAAATGAAATAAGGAACTAGCAGGTTGTCGATTTCAAAGAAAAGAGTTGGGCATTCCTCCAGTGTTTCGTAATACTGCTCTTCGAAACGAATGACTAATTCCCCGTGAATGCCGTGTGGTTTCTGGGAGTACCCGATTTTGACGCAATTATTTTTAGGTATTGTTTCCATCGCTTTAAAAATAGAAAAAAGCGACAGAATTCTCTGTCGCTTTATAAATTGTTTGTTTTAACCGAAGTTAAAAACAGGATTCTGCGAATAATTATCCTTCAGTTTCCTCCGGAGCAGCTTCTTCTGCAACTTCTTCAGCTGGAGCAGCCTTGGCAGCAGCAGCGGCTTCAGCATTGCGTTTTGCAATAGCCTGAGCTCTTTCTGCGTTCTTTTTAGCTTCTTTGTCGAGCTGAGCTTTGCGTGATGAATCAGCGCTTTGTGTTAAACCATCTTTTTTAGCCTGAACTTGTTTAGCTTTTTCAGCTGTCCAAGCCTCGAATTTAGCTTCAGCTTCTTCAGCTGTGAAAGCTCCTTTGGCAACACCACCTAAAAGGTGTTTTTTGTACAATACTCCCTTGTAAGATAAAATAGCTCTTACTGTGTCGGTTGGTTGAGCACCGTTTGAAAGCCAGGTTAAAGCTTTGTCAAAATCGAGATCGATAGTAGCAGGATTAGTGTTTGGATTATAAGATCCAATTCTATCAACGTTTCTACCATCCCGTGGTGCCCTGCTATCAGCTATCACAATGTGATAGTAAGCATACCGTTTGCGACCATGTCGCTGCAATCTGATTTTTGCTGGCATTTTGCTTAATTTTAAATGATAAACAGTTATTGAAATTTGTGGCGCAAAGATAAAACTTTAATCCTGAATTCAAAACAGGTTCAGAAAAGTTTTGGGTCAGCATCAAAACAGATTGATTTTTTGATTTTGACGATGACTGAGAGACAATAAAACCGATCATCATTAAGTTTGATTCGCAAATAAATATCTTTGCACGGGCAACCATAATGAAATATTGAGCGTCTGGATATTTATCGGACATAAATTCTCAAAAAAATACACGTATGAAACTGATAAACTTGTTTGTTTTTGCACTGATCGCATTATTACTGGGCTCGTGCTCGAAGAGCAACGATGCCGCATCGGGAACGGGCGATGCCATCGTAATTGTCAAAAAATCCGGAACCAATGTTGTTTACGGGTATTCGCTGTATGCCTATACTTTTGGGGCTTTTAAGAGCGTAACGGCTACCAGTGCCCTTCAGACAGGTAAAACATACACGCTTAAAATCAATCAGGGTTTCAAAACCAATTTTTACTACGAGTCTCCTGAAACTGAATTTACAACGGTGAAACCAGTTGCTACAACCTTTAATTTTAATGCCGTGTTTGATAATGGTTCAACCGACGAATTTCTGGATGAAGTATCGGATAAAGTACTGCCTGTTCCGGTAATTGAAAAAACTGAATTCGTAACTGCAAAGAATGAAATGAATATTACCTGGGCCTCAGTTGCGGGAGCTGACAGCTACGCTATCAATATTTTTGATGGATCGAAACTGGTTTTTGGAAGTCCGGAGCTGGTTAATACCTTGAAAACTTTTGCCGTTACAGCAAACTCAAGCGGTTGGATTACAGGCTTCACTCCGGTTGCCGGCAAAACTTATACGGTTAGGTTAAACGCTTATTTATACGAACCGAACGGCGATTCGTACAACCTGCAGGCTGTTTCGTTTGCCGATAAAAGTGCGGCCTGGGGAGAATAAATTGCGCAAATAATTTGGAGAAAGGGGATTCGTGGGTTAAGCTGCGAATCCCCTTTCTATTTTTTTTCGGATTGGCTCAGTGGCAACAAATCTTACATCGTTTCTGAATTATCCGATTCATTTTCTACTTTTGTTTTAAGTAACATTATAAAACAAAAAAATGATTCTCAAAGAACAGGTTAAAGACCTCAATGATCGCCGGGATGCGTTAAGGAGGCATCTTTGACTACGATCAGAAATTAGTCCAACTACAGGAAGAGGAACTGAAAACTCAGGATCCGGCTTTCTGGAATAATCCAAAAGAAGCTGAAGCCCAGATGAAAGTTATTCGTTCGATAAAAGTTTGGACGGACGGCTACAAACAAGTGAATCACAGTATGGAAGATTTTCTTGTGTTGTACGACTTTTTTGAAATGGGCGAAGCTACCGAGGACGATATCGATCAGCACTACAGCGAAACGCTGGAGCTTATCGAGGCTTTGGAAACTAAAAATATGCTTCGGAAAGAAGAAGACAAGCTGGGAGCCATCCTCAGGATTAATGCCGGTGCAGGCGGAACCGAAAGCAACGACTGGGCCGATATGCTGATGCGCATGTATATGCGTTATGGCGAAAATCAGGGATACAATGTAAAAACGGTCGAGTTTCACGCCGGCGATGAAGTGGGTGTAAAAAGCTGCACCATCGAGTTTGAGGGCGAATATGCCTATGGCTATCTGAAAAGTGAAAACGGAGTTCACCGTCTGGTAAGGCTTTCGCCGTTTAATGCACAAAACAAGCGAATGACATCTTTTGCCTCGGTGTTTGTATCACCGGCTATCGACGATACCATCGAAGTTGAAATCAGAGATTCCGACATTACCTGGGACACGTTCCGGTCGAGTGGGGCAGGCGGACAGAATGTTAACAAGGTTGAAACCGGGGTTCGGTTGCGACATGCACCCACCGGGATTATCATTGAAAATACTGAGAGCCGCTCGCAGTTGGCCAATAAAGAGAATGCTTTGCGTTTGCTGAAATCGCAGTTGTACGAACTGGAACTTCGCAAACGCCGCGAAGTGGAAGAACAGATCAATGCCTCCAAAAAGAAAATCGAGTGGGGGTCGCAAATCCGTTCGTATGTTTTGCAGCCTTACAAACTGGTTAAGGATGTGCGTACCGGCTTCGAGTCGGGCAATGTTCAGGCCGTACTCGATGGCGAAATCGATGGTTTTATCAAGGCTTTCCTGATGGAATTCAGTGAGGATGAATAACTGAAGGATTGAAGGAATGACGGATTGATTCTAAATAGAATAAGTTAATTTGGAACTTTTTAAAAATGAATGCAATAATACGACTTGCTGAAAAGCGCGATGTTGGGGGAATTCTGGAAATTTATACCCCGTTTATTCTCGATACTTCGGTTACTTTTGAAGAAGAAGTTCCGGATGAAGAATCGTTTTGGGAACGTATGCAGGGAATTATGGCAGAATTGCCATACCTTGTTTGCGAAATCGATGGACGGATTGCGGGCTATGCATACGCATCGGGTTATCGCAGCCGGGCTTCGTATCGCTGGTCGAAGGAAGTATCGGTTTATGTGCATCCCGATTTTCAGCGTCGGAAAGTGGCACATGCCCTTTACACCAGTCTGAACGAAATGGTGCGTTATCAGGGAATTGCCGACTTGCTGGCAATTATTACCATGCCAAATGAACCAAGTGTTTCGTTCCACGAAGATTTTGGGTACGTGAAATGTGGCGAGTTTTCGAAGGTGGGTTACAAACTCAACCAATGGCAAAATGTGGGCTGGTTCGAATTATTCCTTCAGGACGAAAATGAAGCTCCGAAAGATCGCATATTACCTTTAAAGGAGATCGTTGATCTTCCTGTTTTTAAAGAAGCGATTCAGAAAGGGTTGGATAAACTTAAACTATAGTAAACTGTTTCTTTCTCCGATAAGTTAAAATTCAGGAAATGAGAGAATCGAGCATATACAACAATCGTGAAATCAGCTGGCTTTCGTTTAATGCACGGGTGCTTCAGGAGGCTGAAGATCCCACGGTTCCGCTGTTCGAACGAATCCGGTTTCTGGGTATTTTCTCGAATAACCTGGATGAGTTTTTCAGGGTACGGGTTGCTACGGTTCGTCGGATGCTCGAGTTGGGCAAGGACGATGAAGCTCTTTTGGGTAATTACACCGCCAGCGAATTGTATGAAGAAATTCAGGAAACAGTGGTTAAGCACCAGCAAAAGGCGCAGGAAATTTACCGGAACATTTGGGTCGAGCTGGCCAACGAAAACATTTTCATGCTCGACGAAAAGCAACTGACGCACGAACAGGGGGTTTATGTGCGCAAGTATTTCAATACCAAAGTGCTTCCGAACATTGTGCCGATTATGTTGGGCAAATCGATGAAGTTCCCGTATTTGCGCGATAAATCGGTTTATCTGGCGGTCAAACTCTCAAAGTTAAAATCTCCTGAAAAATTTGCTTATGCCTTAATCCGGATTCCGAGCCGCTCGGTTTCGCGTTTCCTGGTTTTGCCCGAGCAGGGAAATAAAAAGTATGTCATTCTGGTTGACGATGTCATTCGGTTTTGCCTGAATGATATTTTCCCGATTTTCAATTACGACCATTTCGAGGCTTATACCATTAAAGTTACCCGCGATGCCGAGTTGGATATTGACGACGATATCTCGAAGAGTTTCATGGAAAAAATGGAGCTTAGCCTGAAAAAACGTAAGATTGGAATACCTGTCCGGCTTATTTACGACCGCGAAATGCCTGATGATTTGCTCGGCTTCATCATGAAAAAGATGAAACTCGACGGGGCTGAAAAAACCGTGGCTGGCGGCAGGTATCACAACCATAAAGATTTTATGAATTTTCCGGATATCGGGAAATCGCGCCATTATTATCAAAATCTGTCTCCGGTTCCGCACAAAGATTTACCTCCACGCCAAAGCATATTGAAGAAGCTGCGGAAAAAGGATATTCTGCTTCATTATCCTTACCAAAGTTTCTCGCATTTTATTGATTTGCTGCGGGAAGCCGCTATCGATCCTAAAGTTCGAGAGATTGGAATCACAATTTACCGTGTTGCCGAAAACTCGAAGGTGGTTAATGCACTGCTGAATGCCATTCGTAATGGTAAAAAAGTAACGGTAGTTATTGAGCTGCAGGCTCGGTTTGACGAAGAAGCCAACATCTTCTGGTCGAATAAATTACAGGACGAAGGGGCTCATGTTATCAATGGGATTCCCGGATTGAAAGTACACTGTAAGCTGGCCTGGATACAGCGTAAAGAAAAAAACGGGCTGCGAAATTATGCATACATCGGGACGGGCAATTTCCACGAAGGAACCGCCCGGGTTTATGCCGATAAGGGTTTAATGACGGCCGATCAGGAGATTGCCGGTGATGTGGCGAATATGTTCGAGTTTTTCAAACATACGTATTATCACTTCAATAGTAAACAAATCATTATCAGCCCTTTCTCGATGAGAAGGTTCTTCATTCATAAAATTGATCAGGAAATTGCCAATGTCAAAAAGGGAAAACCGGCTTACATGATTCTGAAAATGAATAGTCTCATCGATCCTGAAATGATTGACAAACTTTACGAGGCAAGCCAGGCGGGAGTGAAGATTCAGCTGATTATTCGCGGCATATTTGGGTTGAAAACCGGCGATCCGAACCTGAGTAAAAATATCGAAGCCATCAGTATTGTTGATAAGTACCTCGAACATACCCGTACATTTTTATTTGCCAATGGCGGGAAGGACGATATTTATATTTCGTCGGCCGACTGGATGCCACGAAACCTCGATCGCCGTATTGAGGTGGCCTGCCCGATTTATTCTCCGGAAATCAGGACAGAACTAAAAGAATTACTCCGGATACAGCTTCGTGACAATTCAAAAGCCCGTATTCTCGATAGCGAATTGAGCAACCGGTACAATAATCAGCTGAATGGTCAGCGTTATCGAGCTCAGGAAGATTATTATACTTACATCAAGAAAAGACACCAGAATATGATGAAGATTTATCACAACCCACGTTGTGCCAAAAGTCGCGAGGGACTCAAATATATCGAAGAAAAGGGTTTTGAAGTAGAGATAGTTGACTACATGAAAAACGGCATTACAGCTCGTGAAATCAAAGAATTTTTGTATAAATCCGACATGTCAGTTACTGATATTATCCGCACTTCAGAAGAGCTTTATCGGTTGGAATATAAAGGCAAAGAGTTTACCGAAGACGAATGGATACAGATTCTGGTTGAAAATCCCAAATTAATTCAGCGCCCGCTGGTAATAAAAGGCTCGCATGCTGTTTTGGCCCGTCCGGCCGACGAGATTCTGAAACTGGTTTAATTCAGGCGCGACTGAAGCTCTTTAATTTCTTTCTGGAGAGCGGCTTTCAGTTTCAGCGCGTTCGATAATGACAATGCATCTTTGATCGCCTGCTTGTCGAAACTTTCGAGTACAATAAAATACATTCGTTTCCCTAGAAACACAGCTTTCAGATTTCGGTCGGCATTGTCGGCTATAAACTGGATTACGCCGTTATCCTTACCATTTTTGTAGCTCACTTTTTCCCAGTGCAGATTCATAAAATCGCTATGATGATTGTTGTTGTCGTCAAGCGCTACCGAGTCCGTTTTTGCCTGAAATATGCCATCGTACACCCTGATGCCGGTATGATTTAGCCATTCAGGGCCATAATAATTGCTCGAAATGTACAAGTCTCCCCTTTCGTCGAGGTGCAGCTGAATGTACGACTGATTCCAGCGACGTTCAAATTTCTGCATTTTATGAATGTATTGTGTAAATCTGTCGAATTCAGTTTTTTCCTTGTCAAATAAACCTTCAAGCTCAACCAATCGATTGTTTACCTGGCTATATTGGTCTTGCTTGCGCGATAAAATTGCAGAGTTGATTTTGTTGCTCAGAGTTTTTGCTTTTTCAACCGATACAAATGCTTTTGGAAACTGTATCTGCACCGAATCTAATTGCTGCAAAGCCGTTATTGTATCGCCTTTTTCGCATAACAAAGTAGCCGCCTGCAGTTTCTCGGCAGCTCTTTCTTTGTACGATTTGCCGCACGAAACAAGGACAGTCAGGAGTAATATTGCACTAACTATTTTAATATTTCTCATTGTTTTCAAGCTAAAAAACCTGTCTTTTGTACCTCAAAGAAAAAGATATTCCGCGAACGATGGAAACAAATTCAATAGTTTTTTTTAACGATCGAAAATATCCGGAGCTTACCCATAAGCCAATAATTGCTGCCTGGCAAATCATCAATCCCGAGAATATTGGCAATATGATCAGGTTGGCCGATAATCTGGGCGCTGATGAAGTTTTTATTCTGGGGGAGGATTTTCAGATGAGGATGTCGTCGATAAAGAAGACCGCCGGGCTGAGTTTCAGTAATGTAACGTTAACATTTATTGCTCCTGAAGATTTTTTTAATCTCCTTGCTCCGGAATATGCGATGGTGGCTGTTGAAACCAGCGAAATCTCGACCAATGTTTTCACAACAGAGCTGCCTCAAAAAATAGTTTTTCTTTTGGGAAACGAACGAAATGGTTTGCCCGATGAAATTTTGCAGAAATGCGCATCCCAAGTGCACATTCCAATGACCGGAAAGTGTAAATCGATGAATGTGTCGCATGCTCTTTCGGTTGTTTTGTTCGAATGGCAGCGACAGATGCTTTTTAGGTAGATCGTCGGAAAAACAGGTGGCGGTATTACTGGTAAAAATGCTTCATTTCGGATGAATAACTGAGTTTTTGTTTAATTTAGCAGGTAAATCTAAACCTATGATAACCTTAACCCAACTTGAGTACATTGTTGCAGTTGATACTTTCAGGCATTTCGGGAAAGCTGCAGAGAACTGCTTCATTACGCAGCCAACGCTGAGTATGCAGATTAAAAAACTGGAGGAAGACCTCGAAGTCATTATTTTTGATAGAAGCAAACAACCTTTAATTCCAACTGATGTTGGCCGTCGCATCATTGAGCAGGCGCGTATTACGCTTCAGGAATCTCAAAAAATAAGCAACATTATAAAAGAGCATAAAAATCTGATTTCGGGAGAGCTTAAAATCGGGATTATTCCCACGCTGGCGCCGTATCTCTTGCCCTTGTTTATTGGTAATTATAAGCGGAAATATCCGAACATTAACATCAAGGTTGAAGAGTTGACTACAGCAAACATCATCGATCGGCTCAACCGTGATTTAATTGATGTCGGAATTCTGGTAACTCCGCTTCATGAGGATCGGATTAACGAAAAACCGCTGTTTTATGAGGGGATGCTGCTTTATTTACACGACGATCATACCCTTGCGCAATATCCGGTTATAAAACTTAAAGATATTGCAACTCCTGAACTGTGGCTTCTGAGCGATGGTCATTGTTTCCGCGATCAGGTCATCAATCTCTGCTCTTTTAAAGGTTCCGCAAATTCAGAACTCCCATTTCAGTTTGAAGCCGGATCGCTTGAAACCATTATGAATATCATCGATAAAGAAGGCGGAATGACCATTATTCCGGAATTGGCAACCCTGGGAATGAGTGAATCCCGTTTCGAGCATGTTCGCACCTTTTCAGATTCCAATCCTTTGCGGGAAGTCAGCCTTGTTTTTTCGAGGCACTTTGCCAAGTATAAACTCATCGATCTGCTTTGGAAAGAGATTGTTGCATCCATGCCTGAAAAGCTGCTTCAAAAGAACCGTGGAACGATAGTTGAATGGCGATAATTTTTTTTGTCATTTTGTTTGTGGTTTCGAAAATCTTATTTTTCTTTGCAGCGCCAAAATAAAAACGCCGGCGGCTAAACGAAGCCAAGGAATTTTGGAAAAAAAATCTGAAAAAGTTTGGAGGCTAAAAAAAATGACTTATTTTTGCAGTCCCAAAATCAGGGAATAAACAAGTTGGCCCGTTCGTCTAGGGGTTAGGACGCCAGGTTTTCATCCTGGTAGCAGGGGTTCGAATCCCCTACGGGCTACAAATAAATTTAACAATTTAGGAACAAAAAGATGGCACATCATAAGTCAGCAAAAAAGAGAATTAAACAAGACGAAGTAAAAAAATTGCAGAACAAGTACTATGCAAAGTCAATGCGTAATGCTGTGAAGAAATTGCGTCTTGAGGAAAATAAAGAAACTGTTGCAGTGGCTTTACCTAAAGTTGTGTCGATGATTGACAAACTTGCAAAAAAGAATGTTATTCATAAAAATAAGGCTGCAAACCTTAAATCATCGCTATCTGTGCATTTGAATAAAATGTAAAAAAAATCAAATTACAATATACGTGAAACCCGTCTTGCTTCAAGATGGGTTTTTTGTTTTGGTGCACGTAAAAAAGCCTCACGGTTTCCTGCGAGGCTTGATATCGTTGTAAATTATTATCGATTCAGATAATTATATTTCGTGTGTTCTGCTGATTTCTCCGCTCATGCGTTTCTCGATCAGTTCGCTGAGGTTTTCTCGCAAAGGTTCAATGGTCACTTTCTGGATAACTTCGTGGGCAAAAGCATTCATCAGCATAGTGCGGGCTTCTTTCTCGCCAATTCCACGTGCACGAAGGAAAAACAAAGCTTCTTCGTCAATTTGTCCAACCGTAGCACCGTGGCTACATTTTACATCATCGGCATCAATAATCAGCTGCGGCTTGGTTTGCATCCGCGCTTTGTCCGACAACAGCACATTGTTGTTGCGCTGGAAAGCATTGGTTTGCTGGGCATCGCGGGCCACATGAATCCGCCCTGCAAATGCTCCGGTTGACTCGTCGTCCAGAATATTCTTGAACATCTGGTTGCTCAGACAGTTGGGCTGATCGTGATTAATCAGCACGAAGTTGTCGATATGTTGTTTTTTATCCGTTAGCGAAACACCCAACGCATTGGCTTCCGAATGATCGCCGTTGAAAACGATCTTCAGGTTGTTGCGAACCAGTCCGGCATGCAAACTGAAGGCGCCGGTGTTGAGCACCGAATTGCGCTCTTGTTTAAAAAAAGTTGAGTTTATCGACGTGGTCTGGTTGTTTTGGTTCTGAATGGTGTAAACATCAACCAGCGAATCCTCAGCCGAAAACACCTCGGTAACCGAGTTGTACAGGAACGATGCCGAAGTTAGCGTGTAGTCGCAAACCAGAATCTTTACCTGCGATCCCGCCGCAGCTACAATCAGGTTGCGCTGGGTAGCCATCAGGTTTTCGTCCGAGCTTAGCAGATTGATGATCTGTATTGGTTTTTCGAGTGCTACACCTTTCGGAACATACAGGAAGAAACCATCTTTGGCAAACGCGGCATTGAGCGCCACAAAAGGGTCGTTCGACAAAGCGGCCTGACGGTTCAGGTAATCCTGAAGCAATTCGGGTTTTTCGTTGGCTATTTGTTCCAAACTGCCTAAAACAACACCGTTTGGAAGTCCGGCTGCCGGATCGTTTCCGTTGTAAAACCAGCCATTCACCAGGAAAACAAGGTGCGTATCGAGTTGCGGAATGTTTCGTTCGAAAACCACATTCAGATCGATTACGCCGTTTTCGCGAACCAACTCCTGCTTGTAGCTTTTCTCGAAAGCCGGTTTCAGGTTGGTATATTTGTAATCTTCGGTCTTAAAATCAGGGATTCCAGCCTGTGCAAAGCGTTTGAGCGACACTTCGCGCATCCGGTTTAGCAGCGGCGACGAGCCAGCATTCAGCGCTTCCCTGCTTTGTTCAAACAGCGAAACCAAACGTTCGGCAGGCGATATTTTTTGTGAAATAGTACTCATATTTTCAAGTAAAAAGTGTAAAGGAAAAAGTCAAAAGTGAAAAACGTTCCCGCATCCGACGATGCCGTTAATTTTCACCATTCTTAATCCAGTCGTAGCCTTTTTCTTCCAGTTCGAGGGCCAGTTCCTTGCCACCCGATTTTACGATGCGGCCTTTGTACAACACGTGCACAAAATCGGGCACAATGTAGTCGAGCAGACGCTGGTAGTGTGTTACCACGATGGTCGCGTTCTCCGGAGTTTTCAGGGCATTCACACCTTCTGCTACAATGCGGAGCGCGTCAATGTCGAGGCCCGAGTCGGTTTCGTCCAAAATTGCCAGTTTCGGTTCGAGCATGGCCATCTGGAAAATCTCATTTTTCTTCTTTTCTCCGCCTGAAAAGCCTTCGTTCACCGAGCGGTTGGTCAATTCGGTGTCGAGGTGAAGCATGTCTTTCTTGGCACGCATCAGTTTCAGGAATTCACCGGCAGTCAGAGGTTCCAGACCTTTAAATTTGCGGTGCTCATTCACGGCGGTTTTGATGAAATTCACCATCGGCACACCCGGAATTTCAACCGGATACTGGAAGCTGAGGAACAATCCACTGCGTGAGCGGTCTTCAGGAGATAATTCCAAAAGGTTCTGTCCCATGTATGTTACTTCGCCGCCAAGTACTTCGTAATTTTCTTTTCCGGCCAAAACATTGGCCAGCGTACTTTTTCCTGAACCGTTGGGTCCCATGATGGCGTGTACTTCGCCCGCTTTTATTTCAAGGTTGATTCCCTTCAGGATTTCTTTGCCCTCAACCGAGGCACGTAAATTCTTTATTGATAACATTCTGTATATTGTTTCGCGTTACGGGTTTCGGGTTGTGAGTTTTCGCCGAAACCTCTGTTATTTTTGATTCTTGGTTATTCTATATTGAATATTGGATATTTCCCAATCAATCCTTCAGTCCTTCAATCATTCAACTAGCCCACGCTGCCTTCCAGACTGATCTGCAACAGTTTCTGCGCTTCAACGGCAAATTCCATCGGCAGCTTGTTCAGTACTTCTTTGGCATATCCGTTTACGATCATGCCAATGGCGTCTTCGGTCGATATTCCGCGCTGATTGCAGTAGAAAATTTGATCTTCGCCAATTTTCGAGGTGGTAGCTTCGTGCTCCACAATCGACGATTTGTTTCCCACTTCGATGTACGGAAACGTGTGCGCACCGCAGGTTGATCCGAGTAAAAGCGAGTCACACTGCGAGAAATTACGGGAATTGGTTGCTCCCGGAAGCACTTTTACCAAACCACGATAGGCATTGTCGCTATGTCCGGCCGAAATACCTTTCGAAACGATGGTGCTTTTCGTGTTTTTGCCAATGTGTATCATCTTGGTGCCCGTGTCAGCCTGTTGGTGGTTGTTGGTAAGGGCCACCGAGTTAAATTCGCCCACTGAATTGTCGCCCATCAACACGCAGCTGGGGTATTTCCAGGTAATAGCCGAACCGGTTTCTACCTGTGTCCAGCTAATTTTCGACGATTCGCCACGGCAGATTCCACGCTTGGTCACGAAATTGTAAATTCCGCCTTTGCCTTCCTTGTCGCCCGGATACCAGTTTTGCACCGTCGAATATTTCACTTCAGCACGGTCCATGGCAATGATTTCGACCACTGCGGCGTGCAATTGGTTTTCGTCGCGCATTGGGGCGGTACAGCCTTCGAGGTAACTCACGTAGCTGTCGTCGTCAGCAATAATCAAGGTCCGCTCAAACTGTCCGGTTCCGGCGGTATTAATGCGGAAATAGGTCGAAAGTTCCATCGGACAACGAACGCCTTTCGGAATGTAGCAGAACGATCCGTCGGAGAAAACCGCCGAATTGAGTGCTGCAAAGAAATTATCGGTAGTCGGAACCGACATTCCGAGGTATTTTTTAATCAGCTCTGGATGTTCCTGAAGCGCTTCGCTAAATGAGCAAAAAATGATGCCTTTTTCAGCCAAAACTGTTTTAAAAGTGGTGGTTACCGAAACGCTGTCCATCACCACATCCACGGCAACTCCGGCCAAATGTTTTTGTTCCTCAACCGGAATACCCAGTTTCTTGAAAGTTTCAAGCAATTCCGGATCAACTTCATCCAAACTCTTGTATTTCGGACTTGTACGAGGTGCCGCGTAATAAATAGTTTCCTGAAAATCGATCGGCGGAATACGAAGATAAGCCCATTCCGGAGCTTTCATTTTCAACCATTCGCGATAGGCTTTCAAACGAAATTCGAGCATAAACTCGGGCTCGTTCTTTTTGGCCGAAATCAACCGGATCACATCTTCATTCAACCCTTTTGGGATGACGTCCGTGTCGATATCGGTCACAAAGCCGTACTCGTATTCTTTGGTCGTTATGTCGTTTAATAATTTATCCTGATTTTCCATCTTTTACAGTTTTCTGTCATTCTGAACGCATCAAAATAACAATCTATCTCCCACTCGGTTTAAAATGAATTGCAAAGATAAGGAAGTAAAGCTATTTTTGCCGAATGTTTAGAGGTAATAAATACCTTTAAGTCTTAATTTTTAACATGGAAGGAACAAAAAAACATACGCAGCTCTCCGATTTGGGCGAGTTTGGACTGATCAATCGCTTGACTGAAAAAATTCAGTTGAAAAACGAAAGTACGCTGAAGGGCGTGGGCGACGATGCTGCCGTGCTGAATTATCCCGACAAAAAGATTGTGGTCACCACCGATTTGTTGACCGAAGGGATTCATTTCAACCTGATGTATGCCCCGTTAAAACATTTGGGCTACAAAGCAGTGGTGGTGAACCTTTCCGATGTTTATGCGATGAATGCAACTCCGAAGCAAATCACGGTTTCGATTGCCATTTCAGCAAAATTTTCGCTGGAATCCATTGAAGAACTGTACTCCGGAATTCATTTGGCCTGCGAAAAATACGGCGTCGACCTGATTGGCGGCGACACCACCACTTCGTTAACCGGATTAACCATCAGCATTACGGCCATTGGCGAAGCCGCTGAAGAAGACCTGACCTACCGCAGTGGCGCGCAAGTGAACGATTTGCTTTGCGTATCAGGTGATCTGGGTGGTGCTTATATGGGATTACAGCTGCTTGAACGCGAAAATGAAGTGTTTAAAATCAATCCGAAGGCGCAACCGCAATTCGAAGGATACAATTATATACTGGAACGCCAGCTCAAACCCGAAGCCCGCGGCGATATTGTCAGTCTGCTGAAAACGCTTGGCATTAAGCCAACCTCAATGATCGATATTTCCGACGGACTTTCTTCTGAAATCCTTCACCTGTGCCGAAACTCGAAGGTAGGCTGTAACCTGTTCGAAGAAAAAGTTCCGCTCGATCAGCAAACCAAACAGATGGCCGAAGAACTGAACATCAATCCACTGGTAGCTGCGCTGAATGGTGGCGAAGATTACGAGTTACTGTTTACTGTTCCAATTGATAAATATGATCTGATCAAGAAAGAATTCGATTTTACAGTGATTGGTCATATTACTCCTGAAAGCGAAGGCGCCAATCTGATTACCACTGGAGGATCAGTAATTCCGCTGCAGGCGCAGGGCTGGAACCCGCTGAAATGATAGCACTTTGAGATTTTAGAAAGAATAGAGACGCCCAATTGGGCGTCTCTATTCTTTTTTTGTTTCAAGACCTAACAGGTTTCTAAAACCTGTTAGGTCCAATATTTTATCTAAGCTCTTGCTTTTGGTGCTTTCAGGAATCGAACCATCACGGTTGCAATGACAAGGAATACTCCGGCAACAATATATCCGTAGCTGTACGAGCCGGTTTTGTCGGCAACCATACCACCCAGAATCGGGCCAACAACACCGGCAATTCCCCATCCAGTGAATACCATTCCATAGTTAACTCCCAGGTTTTTCATTCCGAAGAATTCGGCTGTAGTGGTTGGGAACAGCGAGAATACGGCACCATAAGCAATTCCGGCTACGGCAGAACCGATCATCAGCACCGGGACTGAAGTGAAAAAGGTAAACAGAAACATATTGATGGCCTGAATAAAGAAAACCAGCATCATGGCCCGGATACGGCCGAGTTTGTCGGATAAAAATCCTGCGAATACTCGACCAATTGCGTTAAATATTGCCAGTACCGGAACAAGTATCACCGCTGCAGTTTTCCAATCGGCCTGAACTGCTGCAATGCTTGGCAAATGGGCAATCAACATCAAGCCTGCCGTTGCCGACAACAGATACATTACCCACAACAAATAGAATTGAGGGGTTTGAATGGCTTCCTGCCAGGTATAGTCATTCCCTTTTGAGGGGGCTTGTGGTTTATTTTCAACAGGTTTTGCTACAACCGGTTCTGCAGGATTCGAAAGGAAGAACGATAAAATCGTCACGACGGCAATGGCAAAAACGCCAAGGATAATGAATGTATTGCTAATTCCATATTGGCCTAAAAGATACGATGTAATAGGTGTCATGTAGGCTGGCGACAAGCCTACGCCGGAAACAACAATCCCGGTAATTAATCCCTTTTTAGATGATTCGAACCATTTCATGGCGCAAGGTGTGGCAGCCGAGTAGCCCAGCCCGATACCAATTGCCCCAACAACACCGAAGGTAAAAACCATAGTCATTAAATCTTTTGCGAAACCTGAAAGAATGAGTCCTCCTCCGAGCATGATTCCTCCAAATATAGTTACCAGTCTCGGCCCGAATTTATCCTGTGCCCTTCCGGCGAAGATCATGGTAAAAGCAAAAACGGCTGCTGAAACTGTGAACGGGAGTGCGGCGTCGGTATTGGTCCAGTGCCAGTCGGTAACCAGCGCTTTTTTAATGACACCCCAGGAGTAGAGTGCTCCCATGATCAGGTTTATGCCCAATGCGGCAAAGGTGATGATCCACCCGCGGTTGTTAGTCGTTTTGTTCATTTGAGTTAAGAGATTTTTGGGTTCTTAAAATAATGTATAATTATCCGGATTTGCTAATAGCCTCATTGAAAAAGTTGAATTTGAAACGAAAAACGCCTTCTCGATTCTTAATTGAAAGAAAAATAAGGCTCTTGCTTAGAAAAGTGTTTTGGTGTGGTGGTGTAATCCTGATAGATCTTTGGGCTTATTCTCTTTAATGTGATAAAAAACATATGAATTACGGCCTTTATTACCCCATTTATTACCCCTCATTTTATACGTCGAACCTTTTCTTTGCCGTAACTTAATCAATTCAAAAACCGATCTTACTAAATCATTCCATATGACAGAAAAAATGAACAATCGCCGCGATTTTCTTAAGAAATCGCTGGTTGCTGCCGCCGGGATTACAATTATCCCCAGGCATGTCTTGGGCGGAAACGGATTTCTGGCACCAAGCGATCAGTTAACTAAAGCTATTATCGGAGTTGGTTCGATGGGGCAGGGGCAC
Source organism: Prolixibacteraceae bacterium (assembly GCA_963678915.1). GTDB lineage: Bacteria > Bacteroidota > Bacteroidia > Bacteroidales > Prolixibacteraceae > Aquipluma. The sequence continues at coordinate 2,130,839 of OY787458.1, read as the reverse complement.
ATCGTTTACGAAGGAACCCGTTTGGTCGCTATTTGCGATGTGGATAAAAACCATCTGCAGAGTACCCTGACCAAAGTCGGATCTTCGGTAAAAGGTTATTCCGACTTCCGCGAATTGCTGCTTCGTCCCGACATCGACATTGTGCACATTGCAACACCACCTCACTGGCACGGAATTATGTCGGTAATGGCAGCCGAAGCCGGAAAAGACGTGTGGTGCGAAAAACCAATGACCCGCACCATTGGCGAGGGCAAACGCGTGATGGAGGCCATCAATGCCACCGGCAAAATGTTCAGGTTAAATACCTGGTTCCGCTTTAAGGATAATTTCTACGGATTGAATACGCCAGTGAAACCGCTGAAAAAAGTGGTTGAAAGTGGCGTTTTGGGCTGGCCGCTAAAAGTGACCATCAGCGGAGTGACAGGTTTCGATTGGAAGTTCTACTGGGTGGGCAAAACAAATCTGCCTCCGCAACCGGTACCTGCCGAACTCGACTACAACATGTGGTTGGGCCCGGCTCCTGAAAAACCATACCATGTTCACCGTACTCACCAAACCTTCCGTGGATATTGGGATTATGATGGCGGCGGATTGGGCGACATGGGTCAGCACTACATCGACCCGGTTCAGTATTTCCTCGGGAAAGACAACACCAGCCCTGTAAAAGTTGAGGTTGATGCCCCGCAGCAGGATTACGATGCCATTGGAACATGGAGAAAAATCACTTACACTTATGCCGACGGTTGCCAGATTATTCTGGATGGCGAAAATCGCGATCAGAATGCCGCATACATCGAAGGACCAAACGGCAAAATATATAAAGGATTCAAGTCAACCATTCCAAACCTGAATGCCCTGATTGATACTTTACCCGAACCAGCTCCTCAGATTGGTACGTTCAGCGAATCAGTGCGTACACGCCAGAAATTTGCGTTGAACGAAGAAAACGGGTTCCGCTCGGCCACCATTGTAAATATGGGCGTTATTGCATTACGTTTAGGTCGCACGCTGGAATTTGATCCGGAGACATTGACCTTTAAAAACGACGATGAAGCCAATCGCCTGATTAACCAGCCGATGCGTGGAGAATGGAGGATCTAAAAGTTCAAAGTTTCAGGTTTCAAGTTCAAAGTTTGAACAAACCAGTGCTGTTTCCTGAACTTATCCTTTGCCGTTTGGCTTTAGCCAACGGAGAAAGTATTGAAAAGATAGTTCGTCCGCGAAGTAATGCTAGTTAAAGAACAAACCATTTTTCGGACGAAATGGTGAATACAATGAAAAAAGCGAATTCAAAAAAACTAAACATGATAAAGCGAATAACAAAAATACTGATCGTTTTTCTGGCACTGTTCCTGGCTGTTCCTTCGTTTGCCCAGGACAACCGCCGGCTTGAAACAAGGGTGGCCGATGCTTTGGCTCAGTTCCCTGCTCAAAATGGTGATCACACCGCCAAATTAATGGCTGAAATAATTTCGACTGGTGCTCCCGGTATTGCTCAATTCTGCGACAGGATTGTTCCTCCCGGAACTGGCGACGATACTCAGGCTCGCATGGCATTGGAAAGTCTGGCTCAATACGCCGGTGCTCCAAACCGTGAAAGCGAACGCAAACTGGTTGAAGGTTCTCTGCTGGCTGCTTTGCAGAAAGCTACCGATAAGGAAGTAAAAGCTTTCTTTATTCGCCGTTTGCAGTATTGTGGTAGTGCCGAAACGGTTGCTGCCATGGAAACTTATCTGAATTCGGCTGATTTGTACGAACCTGCGCTGGCTGCATTGCATAGCATTGGCACACCAGAGGCCGGAAAACTGATTCTGAAAGCCGCTCAGGACAAGAAAGACCAGCAGTTACTTTCGATGGTGAAAGTGTTGGGTCAATTGAAATATCAGCCCGCCGAAAGTTTCCTGATTGAATTGACTAAAACGCAAAAAGTAGCCGTTTTAAAACACGTTTATGCTTCTCTTTCCGAAATCGGAGGAAAAGCTTCATTCCCGGTATTTGAAGCAGCTGCAAAAACCGCCAAATATCAATACGACTATGCCGAAACGATGCTGGCTTACCTGCAATATGCCAATCGGTTAGCTGCACAGGGTGAAACAAGTTTAAGCAATCAGATTGGCGCTGCCGTACTGAAAAACTGTACTGCCGACAATCAAATGGTTTATCGCGCTTCAGCCCTTGCCATTCCAGGTTTTGGAAATAATGCATTGTTCCTGAAAGAAGTTCAGAATAAAAATAAAGTTTACCGTAATGCAGTTTTGACGGATGCGGCCAAGCAACTGACAGCTGCAAACGTTGGTTCGTGGATTGCTGCACTCAAAAAAGCGCCAGCCGAAACTCAGGCTGAAATTATTCATTTCCTTGCTGGTCGATCAGAACCTGAAATTTTAACAAAGGCCATTTTACCAGCTCTGAATTCGGAAAATCAGAACGTTCGTGCTGAAGCCATTCGTTCGCTGGCACACAACCAGAAAGCCAAAGCAGTTCCAACATTGCTCGAACAACTGAAAAAAGTCAAAGATGCCAACGAATTTGCTGAAATTGAAGCTGCTTTGCTAAATACAACTTCAGCAAAAGAAACCGGTTTACTTTCTGCCCAGTTAGCTTCGGCCAATGATGCCGGAAAAGTAGTACTGATCCATGTTTTGGGCGCTCGCCGGGCAACCGAAACTTTTGATTCGATGATGAAATTCGCCGAATCGGGCAATGCTGAAATTAAGGGAGCTGCCCTTGCAGCTTTGGCAACGGTTTCGAAAGCCGAAAATACTCCGGCATTGATCGATGCGTTGAAAAAAACGTCGGATAAACCATCGTCTGAAAGTTTGCAGCGCGCTTTGATTGCCGTTTATTCCGGAGCAACAAAACCAGATACCAAACTTGTACTTGACGAGATTCAGAAGGGTGGACAAACAGAGAAATTCATTCCGGTATTGTCGTCGCTCAACGATCCGAAAGCACTGAAAACGGTTGCTGGCTTGCTGAAAAGCGGAAGTCCATCAGAACGCGAAGCTGCATTTGTTACGTTGTCGAACTGGAGCGATCCGAAAGCTGCTCCACAGTTGTTTGCGGTTTTCACCAATCCTGAAATGAAATCGTTCCGCAGCGATGCATTAAAATCATATATCCGGATTACGCTCGAATCGAACCTTCCGGACGATCAGAAATTGCTGATGATTGAAAAACTGATGCCCGAATGCGCAACTGCAGCCGAAAAATCCGCAGTTATTCAGGCTACACGAAATATAAAAACTTTCCTTTCGCTTGTATTTGTTGCCAATTACCTCGATGATGCCGAACTGAGTGGAGTGGCTGCGTCAACAGCCAAAGCGCTTGCATTGCCGTCTTCAGGAAAGAAAAATGGATTGACCGGTGAGTTTGTGGTTGATGTCCTGAAAAAAGTGATGGGCAAAATGACCGGACAAGACAGCCAGTACGACGTGATCGATGTGCGCGAGTACCTCGAAAAGATGCCGAAAGAAAAAGGTCTGGTGAGCATTTTCAACGGGAAAGATTTATCGGGATGGCATGGATTGGTGAAAAATCCGGTTGTCCGTGCTAAAATGAAACCTGAAGAAATGGCAAATGCACAAGTTGCAGCTGATGCCAAAATGCTGAACAACTGGTCGGTAAAGGATGGATGCATTGTGTTTAACGGCGAAGGAGATAACCTGTGCACCGTGAAACAATACGGCGATTTCGAAATGGTTGTTGATTGGAGAATCAGCAAGAACGGCGACAGCGGAATTTATTTGCGCGGTACTCCGCAGGTTCAGATTTGGGATACCTCGCGGGTTGATGTGGGCGCACAGGTTGGTTCGGGCGGATTGTACAACAACCAGAAAAACATGAGTAAACCGCTCGTTTTGGCCGACAATGCCATTGGCGACTGGAATACGTTCCGCATTAAAATGATTGGCGACCGTGTAACTGTTTACCTGAACGGTGTTTTGGTGGTTGACAATGTGGTAATGGAAAATTACTGGGACCGTGCGATGCCAATCTTCGCGAAAGACGCGATCGAATTGCAGGCTCATGGAACTGACCTGGCTTTCCGGAATATTTTTGTAAAAGAGTTGAATACCGAAGAAGCCCAACTGAGCGATCAGGAAAAAGCAGATGGATTCCAACTGCTTTTCAACGGAAAAAACCTCGACAACTGGCAGGGGAACAAGGTTGATTATACCGCTGAAAACGGCGTAATCCTTGTCAATCCGAAAGAAGGAAACCACGGCAATTTATATACTGAAAAAGAATATTCTGATTTTGTTTTCCGTTTCGAATTCCAGCTAACTCCCGGAGCAAATAACGGACTTGGAATTCATGCTCCACTCGAGGGCGATGCAGCCTATGTTGGTAAGGAATTGCAAATTCTGGATAACACAGCTGATATTTACAAAGACCTTCAGCCCTACCAGTATCACGGATCGGTTTACGGTGTTATTCCGGCCAAACGCGAATTCCTGAAACCGGTGGGTGAATGGAACATTGAAGAAGTAATCGTGAAGGGCGACGACATCAAGATTACCCTGAATGGTTCGGTTATCGTTGACGGCAATATGGCCGAAGCCAGCAAAAACGGAACGGCCGATCATAAAGATCATCCCGGATTGCTTCGCCATAAAGGATACATCGGGTTCCTTGGTCACGGATCGGAACTGAAATTCAGGAATATCCGGATTAAAGAATTATAGTATTCAGTGTTCAGTCTCAGTTGGCAGTGTTCCGACTTCGGTCTTCCGACTCCTGACTTCCAGCTTAAAAACCCAAACTAATTAGATTTTATAAGCCAGCGCCTCCTGTTTACAAAAGCAGGAGGCGTTTTTTATTGTTGGCAGAATTTTTTGACTTATTTTAGTGGAGAATGAATAAATACGAAATGAAACCCATATTTTTCTCCAATTCGGCCGAATTTCATAAATGGCTTGAAGAAAACTATAAAGATGAAAAGGAGGTTTTAGTAGGCTACTACAAAGTAGATTCCGGAAAGCCGAGTATGTCGTGGTCGGAATCGGTTGACGAAGCCTTGTGTTTTGGCTGGATCGACGGAATCCGGAAATCGATTGACGGAGAAAGCTACTGCATCAGGTTTACACGAAGAAACCCAAAGAGCAATTGGAGTGAGGTAAACATTAAAAAAGTTGAAGAATTAGTCAGGCAGGGACGAATGAAGCCTGAAGGATTGGCAGCCTACGAAAAACGGACAGAAGCTCGCTCTGGTATTTATAGTTACGAGAACAAGCCCGGGCAATTTTCTTCTGAATTGGAGGCCCGGTTCCGCGAAAACATGGCATCTTGGGAATTTTTCTCCGGCCAATCGGCTTCGTACAAAAGGACCGTCATGTATTATGTGATGGACGCCAAACAGGAAGCTACCCGTTTTACAAGACTCGATAAGCTAATAAAGGCCTGCACCGAAGGCAAACGTATATTTTAAGTAACTCATAATGGACGATTTTCAGGTATTTGCAAAGCCGGTTGGCGCCAGTTGTAATCTGGCCTGCAGCTATTGTTATTATCTCGACAAAAATCGATTGTTTTCAGCGCCGGGAATTCAACGAATGCCTGATGATTTGCTCGAAATCTATATCAAACAGCACATTCAGGCATCAACGGAGGAAACTATATTTTTCTCGTGGCATGGCGGCGAACCGACATTGGCCGGATTGCCCTATTTCCGGCGCATTACAGAACTTCAGAAAAAACATCTTCCTGACAATAGGTTTGTGATGAACTGCATTCAAACCAATGGCACGTTGCTCAACGAGGAATGGTGTCAATTTCTGAAAAGAGAAAATTTTATCGTCGGAATCAGCATTGACGGGCCGGAGGAATTTCATTCAGCCAACCGGTTCAGGAAAGATGGAACATCAAGTTTTGATGAGACGCTTCGGGGTTACCATCTCCTGAAATCATTCCAAATTCCCTGCGAGATATTGTGTGTGGTAAATGCTCAAAATGTGGTTTATCCGCTTGAAGTTTACCGTTTTTTCAAAGGCCTGAATTCCGAATTTCTGACGTTTATTCCATTGGTTGAGCGCCTTTCTCCTGAAAGTGACCGGGTTTCGGAAAGAACAGTTTCGGCTAGGACTTTTGGCGAATTTTTGTGCGCCATTTTTGATGAATGGAAAACTGAGGATATTGGCAAGGTAAAAGTTCAGATTTTTGAGGAAGCCTTGCGAACAGCTTTCGGAGTGGAGCATTCATTATGTGTTTTCAAGCCTGTCTGTGGCCGAGTTCCGGTTGTGGAGCACAATGGCGATTTTTACTCGTGCGACCATTTTGTTGACCCCAAATACCTAATCGGGAATGTTCAGGAAAAAACGCTTGCGGAAATGTTGGAAAGCCCGGAACAGAAGGCATTCGGATATGCTAAACTTGATTCTCTGCCTAACTATTGCCTGAGTTGCGATGTCCGCAGCATGTGCAACGGCGCATGCCCCAAAGATCGGTTTATCGAAACACCGGATGGCAAACCCGGTCTGAATTACCTGTGCGAAGGATACAAACTCTTTTTCAATCACTGCAAGCCATTTGTTGAAGAAGTTGCCAAAGTCTGGAAGATGTAGCAACGTTAATTACAAGTCAGGCAATTCAGATGTGATGAAAAGATTGTACTTTTAAAGACCTGTAAATATCACTCAATGGCGAATTCGATCACCAGAAAATACATCGTTTTAAGTTTGTGGCTTTCGCTGGCCATAAGTATTCTGGTGCATTTCAGCAGTTTATTCGATGAGTTTGTTTCCGGCACATTTACACAGCAAATGGCTGTTCGGTTTTTTATAAACGCTTGGTTAGAGCTTTCCATTACTTTCACAATAAGCTTTATTCTTTTCTGGATTAACTTTTACATTTTAAAACCACTACAATCCAATAAGAAAATCAACTGGATTAACTTTACTTTGGCATTTGTAGTTTCATTTTTTGTTGTTCTTATATTGACTCATTATCTGTTTGCCCTGAAAAAGGGCTTTCTCCCAAAGTCGGATATACCCAGAAGTGGGCATCTTTTTATCACCAAAGATTTTTTTCTTGCACTGGTCGTCATAATCTGCATTTATGTCATCCGGCTGGTTTTTCAAAATCAGAAAAACAGGCTCGAAATCCAAAGTCTGAAAATAGAAAACCTTCAACGACAGTTTGATGCGCTGAAGAATCAGGTAAGTCCACACTTTTTATTCAACTCGCTTAGTTCGTTGAAAACCTTGATTTATGAATCGCCTGAGGTTGCCCAGGAATACCTCGACCATTTATCGCTGGTGTTACGTTATACGCTTCAGGCCAACGAAAACAGATTAGTTAGTCTGAGCGACGAACTGCAATTTGTAGAATCGTACTTCTTTCTGATCAAACTGCGTTTCACCAAAAATATTAGTTTGGTGCAATCCATCAGCAATGAACTGCTCGGGTATAAAGTTCCGCCACTTGCCTTGCAGATTCTGCTGGAAAATGCTGTCCGACACAATGAAATCAGCAAACGAAATCCGTTGGAAATTTCAATAGCCACCACTCCAGACCAGACACTGGTTGTAAGCAATACGATCAATAAAAAATTTGCTCCCGAACCCGGCGCTGGCGTGGGTTTAGCCAATTTGTCGAACCAATACCGCATATTGGGCGATCGGGATATTTCCATACGAAAAGAAGATCAAAAGTTTATTGTCGAAATACCATTGCTGTCATGATGAACGCGCTGATCATAGAAGATGAAGAACTGGCCGCACGGAATTTAACGAATATTCTGAAGGAGATCGGGAATATAAACACGATTGCCATTTTGGAAAGTATTGCCGATACGGTGGAATGGTTCGAGGTGAATGAGTTGCCTGACCTGGTATTTATGGACATTCATTTAGCCGATGGTTCAGCTTTCGAAATTTTCAAAATGATTCGGATTGATTGCCCGATTATTTTCACAACTGCCTATGATGAATATGCTTTGCAGGCTTTCAAAGTAAACAGCATCGCCTATCTGCTTAAACCAATTACGCTTGCAGATGTGAAAAAGGCTCTTGACAAACAGAAAATTGTATCCGGGAATCATACTGAATCAGCCAATTTGAGCAGGTTATTGGCCATGATCAAACCCACGGCAGAATACAAAACCAATTTTCTGGTTAGTCAGAAAGGCGACAAACTAGTTCCTTTGAAAACCAGTGAAATTGCCTATATCTCGATTGAAACCAGCATTGTAAAGGCAATCGATTATAAAGGGAAAGCCTTTGTAATGGAGAATACCCTCGATGAATTGTCGGCCATGCTCAATCCCAAAGAGTTTTTCAGGGCAAACCGCCAGTTTATTATAGCCCGGAATGCAATTAAGGATATCGATTTGTGGTTCAACGGCCGATTGTCAGTCAACCTGATTGTTTCAACTTCCGAAAAAATTCTGATCAGTAAAGTCCGGATTCCGATATTTAAGGATTGGTTCGCTTAGATTACTCTTTCTTCTGATAATTTCGCCTGGCTCACAGGAAAGTTCACCTTCCATTTTTTCAGCTTCGCCCTGTTTCGTTCTCCACAGGTGGCATTGTGCTTGTACTTTAGCTTCAGATTTAAAACTTTAAAGTCATGAATACACTGAAGCTTATTTTTCTGGGAATGATTCTTTCTACTCTTTATCAAACCACCTATTCCCAACAGAATTTTGTTGTTGAGCCAAAATGCATCCTGAAAGGTGTGTTGGTTGATGCTGACGATTCGAGCCCTTTGGAGTTTGCAAACGTGGTTTTGTACGGGTTGAATAATTCGACTATTGTAACATGGTCGATTTCAAAAAATGACGGCGCGTTTGAATTGTCAAAAATAGCTTTGGGCGAGTACGATCTGGCGATTACTGTCCTTGGCTACGAGGAAATGAAAATGAAGAACGTTGTGTTTAACAAACAAGGCTTTACCTTAGACCTGGGTAAAATTAATTTGAATAAAGCCACAACTGCCCTTGACGAAGTTGCGGTTGTTGGAATACAAAAGACTTATCAAACTAAAATTGACAAAAAGGTGATTAATGTTTCAAAAGACATTAACTCGACCGGAGGAACTGCCATTGATCTGATCAAAAATGTTCCAGGACTGGCTGTTGATGCCGATGGAGTTGTTAATCTGCGTGGTAATTCCGGCGTGAGTATCCTGATTGATGGCCGGCCAACTTCGATTGATGCGACTAAACTCGATCAGATTCCGGCAGCAGATATCGAAAGCCTCGAGATCATTACCAATCCCTCGGCTAAATATAATCCTGAAGGCAAAAGTGGAATTATCAACATTAAGCTGAAACAGTCTAAAACAGTGGGCTTTAGCGGAAATGCAATGGTTACCGCCGGAACTGGCGATAAATACAACGAGTCGGTGAATTTGAATTACAATCTGGGCAAAGTCAATCTTTTTGCTTCATACAGTGGTATGAAAAGGATGGCCGAAGCATCGCGCTATTTGCTGAGGGAATCATACAATTCTGACGCGATTCATTTTTTACAGCAGGATGCCAAGACGAATATCGACATCACTAAAAACACTTTCACACTGGGTTCAAACTTCAATTTCAATTCGCAAAATAAGCTGACACTAAGTTATACATACAATCCTTCCAAAACGATTGATGCAGACAACACGCTTTCGCAATATTTCGACCGATCGATGAATAAAACAGGAAATGTTTTTGTGATCAATTCGGAGAACGGGAAAGAAACTGCGAACGATTACCTGGTTGCTTACCGGAAGCTATTCGACAAAAAGGGAGAAGAACTGACGGTTGATTATACTTTGTCAAGTTCGTCAGGAAACGCCATTCAACCACTTACATACCAATATTCAACTAAAACTGAAACTTCAGAAATAAATACAAATTCGGATATTTACAATTCGAATCTTCAGGTAAACTGGGTTTTACCTTTTGATAATGGTTCGAAACTGGAAACCGGTGTTCATAGTATTGTCAGAGGAAACGACAGTGAATATTACTTTTTCAATTCTTCAGGAGGAACCAAAATTGAAGATCTTTCTCAACGAAACTTGTTTACTTACAACGAACAAATACATGCAGGATATGGACTTTGGTCAGGAAAATTCGGCGGAACATCAGTTCAGGCCGGTCTCCGGATTGAAAAAACCTATGTCGATGGGAAGCAGGGCTCGGGCAGCGATAGAATCAGTCAAAACTATTTCAATTTTTATCCTTCACTCAGTTTTAGTTATCCAGTTAACGAGAATAATCAGCTTCAGCTTAGTTATAGCCGAACAATAAAAAGACCTTCAGCCCGAATGATCAATCCGTTTGTTGACCGGTCGAATCTTGAAGTTTTCAGAAGTGGAAATCCGAATTTAAAACCCGAATACGTTAACTCGTTTGAGCTGGGATTCAACGGAAACTGGGATAAAACCAATTTAGGATTTACTGCTTTCTATAAGCATATTGCCAACCCGATTAACACAGTAACCCTACTCGACGAGGTTGGAATATCGCACATGTCACCTCAGAATATGTCGTCCAGCCTGAATTATGGTCTTGAATTTACATTTGAACAAGCCATTAATAACTGGTGGAAAATAAACGGAAATTCAAGCTTTTTCAAGAACGAGATTACAGGAAATGTTGATGGAACTTCGGCCAGTAATTACTCTTATCAGGGGCGTATCAATTCGGTTTGGAACCCTTCGAAGAGTTTGTCGTTTCAACTAATTGCCAATTATGCTGGCCCCATTGTGGGTGTTTATTCACGTATGGAACCTCAATATTCAATGGATTTAGCTGTAAAAAAAGATCTTCTGAAAAATAAATTATCACTGACCCTGCGGGCTTCGGATGTATTCAATTCTCTTAAAAATAGCTATACTTCGTGGGGATCGAATTTCACTGCTGACAATTGGCGCAAAACCGAAACCCGTGTGCTTTACTTCAGCATTTCTTATTCTTTTGGGTCAAATGGTAATTCTAAGAGTTCCAAATCAATCATCCAAAATGAAAGTAAACCAAGTACTGAAATGTAAGTAAACTTCAGATACTTTTATAAAAAGATCAATCCCGAATTGCTGTATTCAGGCCTTTCGGGATTGATTTATTTAGCTGATCGAATGATTGCTATTTCAGCTTTTCCTTAAAAAAATCAACAGTTCGTTTCCACGCGAGCTCGGCAGCTTCTTTATTATAACGTTCCGGATTGGAGTCGTTGTTGAACGCGTGTTGGGCGCCATCGTACATGTAAAGTTTGTAATCAACATTGGCCTTTTTCAGGGCAGCCTCAAAATCAGGAATTCCTTTATTAATTCGTTCGTCGTTCCCAGCGTAATGCAAAAGCATAGGCGCTTTTATTTTCTGAACATCTTCGGCTTTGGGTTGTCCGCCGTAGTATGGAACTGCGGCATCCAGATCGGGCGAGAGCACTGCTACGTTGTTGGTCATGGCGCCACCCCAGCAAAAGCCTGTGCAGCCAACTTTACCGGTGGTCTGCGGATTGGTTTTCAAGTAGGCAACGGCAGCCGAAAAATCCTGCTTGGTTTTTTCATAATCCAATTTCTGAAACATTGGGGCTGCATCTTCGGGCCTTTCAGGTGTTCCGCCCAATGGCGATAATGCATCGGGAGCAAGGGTTACAAAACCTTCGAGCGCAAAACGGCGGGCAACATCTTTAATGTGTGGCTGAAGTCCGCGGTTTTCGTGAATTACAATAATTGCCGGAAGTTTCTTTTTCCCCTTGGGACGCGCAAGGTAGGCTGTCATTGGTCCGCTGGCGCCTGCATATTTAATAACTTCGGTAATCAGGTGCGGATCGTCGGCCCGGGTGATTTCGGCCAGTACATTTTCAGCGATTGAACTTAGCAGAATTGAACCTCCTGCTAAAACTGCGGTTTTCTTTAAAAAGTCACGGCGATTGGTTTTTGTTTCGGGTAGTTTCATTTCCTTCCAGGTTTTTATTAGTTTTAGATTGATTTATGTCAAAACAAAGCAGAGGGATTGAAAAATCAACTAAAATTACAACTAATTCTGCTGAATGTTGTTTGATTGCTAAAGATTTTGAGTTCAGCGGTTTTGCAGTAAACTAAAATTAGAAAAACTATAAATTTATAAACTATGAGATCATTTGTTGTTATTCTTGCGCTCCTGGTAGCTTTTACAGGTTGTGTTAAAAAGAACAAAGTGCCGACTGCCCAAAGCCAGGCCAATCCGGGAATGCATGAGGTAAAAGTTGCTGAAGTGATTCAGTCGAGCCAATATACTTACCTTAAAGTTGCCGAAAATGGTGCTGAAAACTGGATTGCGGTTACCCGTCAGGAAGCCGCTCCGGGCGAGACCTATTATTATGCCGATGCTTTGGAAATGAAAAATTTCGAGAGCAAGGAACTGAAAAAGACTTTCGAAACCATTTATTTCGTTCAGGAATTAAGCAAGCAACCCAAATCGGCTGAAGCCGCACTTCCCAATCCGCACGGAAATACTTTAGGAAAAGTTTCGGTTGAAGAAAAAAGCGGCATTACTATAGCTCCGGCTCAGGACGGTTTGTCGATTGCCAAGCTTTACACCAGCAAGAGCGATTACGCCGGAAAGAAAATAAAAATGAAAGGACAGGTAGTGAAAGTGAACAATGAAGTGATGGGAAAGAACTGGGTTCACATTCAGGATGGAACCAAAGACGGCGATCATTTCGACCTGACCATCACTACGATGGATAAAGTAGAAATGGACGCTGTGGTTACTTTTGAAGGAACAATTGCTGTGAATAAAGATTTCGGCTATGGCTATGCCTATGAATTAATCATGGAAGATGCCACGCTGGTAAAATAGATTCAGATTTTTTTGCACATGGCCCTGTTGGAATTCGATTTCCGGCAGGGCTTTTTTATTGCAAAGATCAGAGTCTACTGCTTCCCATCAGTTCCATTAATTGATCCCGATATTGCTCGGAGACCGGAAGCCGGTGTTCGCCAATACCGATGAGGTTGCCTTCGAGGTGATCAATCTTTTGCAGGTTGACAATTGCTGTGCGGTGGACTTTCATAAACGGCAATCCTTTCAGTTTTTCTTCCCAGCTTTTCAGGGTGCCATGTACCACCAGTTTTTTACCGGTACAATACAGCATTACATAGTCACCGCAGGTTTCCACAAACAAAATGTCGTCAACGGCAACCTGGTAAATCCGCTTATCCGATTTTACACTCAGTTTGGCGGGTGCTGCGGGTTGATTTCGGGGACTCTGTTTTTCGCGAGCCTTGTTTACCGCTTTGCAAAACCGCTCGAACGAGAAGGGTTTCAAAAGAAAATCAACTGCCTCCAGATCGAACCCATCAACGGCATACTGTGGATAAGCGGTGGTGAAAATGACCAAAGGCGGATGAACCAGTGAACGCAGAAAACTTATGCCCGACATTTCAGGCAGGTTAATGTCCAGAAAAATCAGGTCAACCGGGTTGGAATCGAGAAAAGCCTGAGCCGAGAAAGCATCGGCAAATGTTCCGAGGCGGCGCAGATCGGGGTACCTTGAAATATAATGTTCAAGAATAGATTGGGCAGCAGGCTCGTCTTCGATGATAATGCAGTTCATTGATTGTGTATTTCAGGTTTTTAAGCATTGTAAATATTCGTTATTTGACTGAAAATGATCGAATGCTACTGGCCTGGGCCGGTGAGCCGAAAAACAAGTGAAGACGGCGTTAAAAAATCTTTTCTGTCTGACCCCGGGTACTCGGGGGAGTTTAAAAGATTTTAGCCGTCGAACGTAAGTTTTTCGTGCGAAGCGGGCTAAGCCTTGACTTTTTTTGATTCCTTTTTTGTGTCAAGACAAAAAAGGAATTGGGGTCTTGGGGCAAAGCCCCAATGCTTCGATCATTTAAAGAATATTGAATATTTATATCAAAATAATCACACAATTTACGTCATTCGTTTGTTTTACAATTCAAGTCAATTGAAAATTTAAGCCGGAACCATTATTTTTGATAGACATTAAAACAATCAAATCATGGAAACAAATTGGACTCAGGCATTTCAGCCTTTATTTCAGCAATACGGAAAACGGAAACATCCGCTCGATTACAAAAGTCGATATCAACTGGTCGTCATGGTCATTCTTTCTGCTCAGGATTCCGACAAACATATAAACGAACTTGCACCGAAGTTTTTTGCCGCCTATCCAAGTCTGTCAGCGCTATCGAATGCTACGGAAGCCGACTTGCAACAGATCATTGGCTCGGTGCGCAATTGGGGAAACAAAGCCAAGTGGCTGATCAAGCTGGCACAAACGGTTGGCAATGATGAAAATATTCCGCGAACAATGGATCAACTCACTAAACTGCCTGGACTTGGCCGGAAATCGGCCAACGTGATCATCCGTGAGTCGGGCGATACAGCCGAAGGTGTGATTGTTGACCTTCATGTTTTGCGCGTGGCGCCCCGCCTTGGAATTGCCGACGAAGCCGATGCTGCCAAACCCGAAAAGGTTGAAAAGAAAATCATGGCCGCTATTCCTTCTGAACATTGGAACGAATGTGGCATGGCCATTTCTTTTCTGGGACGCGAAATTTGCCGCCCAAGCAATCCGAAATGTTTGGAATGCCCCGTAAATAGTGTTTGCCAATTCTTTCAAGGTTCTGGTCGATAAAATTGGTGAGCGGGTGACTTTCAGGTCACCCGCTCACTAAATGCTGTTAAGCGAGTTGTATTTTCATTTCCAGCCTGAATAATTCATCTTTTCCCTGGAATTCAATTGAATGACGATCAGGATAAATCAGGTTCAGTCGTTTCTCAACGTTCGGAATGCCCAATCCGCCATTCTCAGTGTTCTCCGTTTTTTCGCGTGGCGCAATCTGGTTCTCGGTACAGAAAGTTAGCATTTTGTCGTCGTAGTCAATGGAAATCCGGATGGCTCCAGGGTTCTTGCCGACACCGTGTTTAAAGCAGTTCTCGGCCAATGGAAGCATCAGCAAAGGCGCTATTTCTACTCCTGAAAAGTTGCCTGAGGTTTCCAGCTCAATTTGGGTAATCTGTGGATTGACGCGTTCTTTTTGAAGCCCGACATAGGTTTTAATCATTTCAATTTCTTTATCCAGAGGAATATATTCGCTGGCAGTGTCGTAAAGTACATACCGCAAAAAGTCAGAAAGTTTCAGGACAACGTCGGCAGTTCGCTCATCTTTCTGTGATGCCATTGAATAAATGGTGTTCAGGTTATTAAACAGAAAGTGTGGATTGATCTGCGCTTTCAATGCCGAGAGTTCGTTGCGGGCAGCATCTCTTTTTTCAATCAGCATTTGGGCATATTGTCCGGTAAGGAACAGGGCACCAGTAAAAATCAGATAAGCCGCCATAATCAGCATCAGTTCCCATATTTTGAAGTAGGAAATGTAGTACAGGCTTGGGAAAAGCTTGTCGAGGCAAAAATTGTACACTGAAAAATTGAGGATGGCAGCACCGACGATCAGGCCGATTAGTCTCAAAAGGTATTGCCTGAAATAACTTTGATTTAGAAATTTGCGAATCAGATAATTGATGTGCAGATAAACTGCAGCGGCAATTGTCAGGTGAAAAACAATCACATACATGAAATTCCGCAGGAAGTAATCCACAAAAATATCGACAACTTCCTTGTCGCCGTTGGGCCTGATTGCCTGAAGAATGACATATCCAATTGGTGTAATGAAAAGGATTGTCAGCACAATTTTGATCCACACACGTGTGTTTCGGGCCAGCCAGATAAATGGCAGCGAAATGTAAATCAGCAATGATGTGTTTAGCAGCAAAATGGTATCCCAGTTGGCCTCCAGACCGCCGACAACACCGATCGACTCAACACCAGGATTTAGGACAATATTCCAGAGGTTGACAGATACAAGCCAGAAAACGATGTGCGGAATTGCAATCCAAAGTTTTCGGAGATTAATTTTTTTCATGGTTCGATCAGTTTATCCGGTTTAATTTCATCATGGCAGGCTGGTTCTCCCAGTCGATAAAGCGTTTTTGATGTGCGTACCGCTCAAGCATGTCGGTCAGGTCGTTCGACGAAGCCGTAAGCAGCAGCCTTCCGGCTCCCGAAACATATCGGTACTGAATGCGCACCCGTTTCTTTTCAATCATTTCCTGCATGTATTCGTTTCCCAGCCACGAAACAAAAAGTTGCCCCTGTTGAATCTGGATTCGTGCCAGCGTGTGCACGGTGAGATAATTCTCGCGGGCCATACGGCTATTGCTGACGGCTTTAACTTCCCGTGGACTGAAATCTCCATACAGAGCACCGTTTACCTTGAAAAGTGTCAGCTGGAAATGGTACTGCGCCGAGTCGGGGTTATTGCCAACCAGGCTGGCCACATAAAAATTCTGCGGTTTAATAACGGTAGAGTCTTTACCCGATTTGGTTTTCATTTTTTCCTCGGAAATGAACCGGTTGATTTTCCAAACCGAAATCGTATCGGCCAGTTCCCAAACATGCGCTTCGTCTTTTTCTTTTTCGCTTGCTGGTTTTGGTCTGATGGTCTTCGCCTGCCAGTTCCCTTCTATTTCAGGAACAATGGTCACATTCTTTTCGAGGAAGAATGGATTCAGCGAACAGATCATAAAGAAATCGGAACAGCCCGAAAGGAGTAGGATGATTCCGAAGATGATCAATGGTTTTCTGTAATTCATGGCTTTGAGTTTTAATTCTGAATCGAAATTCAGCAGAATAATTTCAATCCTGAAATTTTTTCGATGAAAGTGCCTGTTTTTTCGACGAGGAATAAAACCGATGTTTTTGTGAATGAATTGGCAGCTGTGCTAAGGTAGTCTGGCATATTGCGTTTGACTTTTCTTAACATAGCCTATGTTTCCGGGGGAGAGGAATGGCTATTTCATGTTTTTCTTTACATTTGGTAGCTTAAAATACTAAATCAGCAACCCAATGATCAAAAGCGTCCTAACCCTTTGCCTTGTTTCAGGAGTATTGGCGAGTTTTGCCAGCGTTAAAAGCGATAAAAAACTCGATCAAAAAGTACACCGCATTCACGAAAAATGCCTGACGGTTGATACCCATTGCGATACGCCGATGCTGATGGTTAAACTTGGCTTTTCTGTTCGTGCCGAAAATAAGGCGCCACAAAGTCGGGTTGATTTACCCCGGATGAAAAAGGGAGGACTGGATGCCATGTTTTTTGCGGTATTCACCGGACAGAAACCGTGCACCGAAGAAAACTACAAAAAGACGTATGCGTTGGCCAACCAGATGCTCGATTCCATTTATTCGATGTTGAAACACGACAGCGATTTGGCCACGCTGGCGCTGAAAGCAGAGGATTTAGCCAAAATTGAGAAAACCGGGAAACGTGCCATTTACATCGGGATGGAAAACGGATTTCCGCTGGCCAAGGATCTCTCGCGGGTTGAGGAATTCTATAAAAGGGGAGTTCGTTACATCACTTTGTGCCACTCGTTTCACAACGATATCTGCGACTCGTCGAGCGATGGGAAACCGGCTGAGCATAACGGGTTGAGCGATTTTGGCCGTCAGGTTGTGGCCGAAATGAACCGGTTGGGCATGTTGGTCGATGTTTCGCATGCTTCTGACAAGTCGTTTTTTGATGTGGTCGAATACAGTAAAGCGCCAATTATTGCTTCGCACAGTTCGGTGCGTGCAGTGGCTCAGCACAATCGGAACATGACCGACGAAATGATTAAAAAGCTTGCTGCCAAAGGTGGAGTGATTCAGATTTGCCTGCTCGACGAGTATGTGAAAAATCCTGACACAACCACTGTAAATTACAAGCGGATAAAGCAAATCCGGAAAATTTACGCCGGAGGCATGGAAAAAATGACCGAAGCTGAAAAGGAAGCCATGTTTACTGAATGGGACGAACTGAAAGCCTGGAAACAAACTGAATTACCCAATGTGAAAGACCTGGTTGATCACATTGATCATGTAAAAAATCTGGTTGGTGTTGATTATGTGGGCATCGGCAGTGATTTTGATGGTGGCGGCGGACTGATTGACTGTATGGATGTCAGCCAGTTTCCAAACATTACCCGCGAATTGCTTCACCGTGGCTACACCGAAAATGAAATACGGAAGATTTGGGGTGGAAATTTGCTGCGCGTTTTCGGGGAAGTAGAAAGAATTGCAGAAAAGATCAGAACCAATCAATCAACTGTATCAGTAAAATTTGATTGACTTTCCAAAGGAGATTTGGTGCAACAATAGCGATTGAAAATCAGTATAATGCACAAAAAATCGTCATGAAAACATATTACATTTTCCTGTGTGCTTTGTGTTTGAGTGTAACCTCCTGTGATGTGAACGACCTCCCGGTTAAGAGAGATGTTTTAACCTCTCACAATATGAAAATCTTTCCGGAAAAACCAACCAGCAGTGATGTCATTCGGTTGATAATTTATGACGATTGTAAATACAATGTTCTTTCCAAAAACGAGCGAACCGGGCAATCTATTTATATTGAAAAACAATTTAACAGCATGATGAAATGGCCATGTGTGCAGCAAAACGATACTATTTTGATTGGAAAATTACCGTCTGGACTCTACAATGTTAATTACACGTTAATTGATATATCTCAACAGCCGCCCATGGATATTTCGCTCGAATTCTCTTTTCAATTGGGAGTAGCAAAGTAATATTTTCCGAAATTTTCACCAAAGTAGCTTTTTAAACCTTTATTCTTCATGTGATTACAATCGTTTTTAATCATCCCTGCTTTAGGGGAAGGATTTGATTACCTGTTCCTTTATTTTGAATGAGTCAAGATAAGCTGTTTTGTTTTCAAGTATCTGATTTTCAAAACATGATTATTGTGGTCTTTTGGGCAGAAAATGCATTTTTTTGAATTCCACTTCTTAAAAAGCGCTAATTTTGCCCCGATTTTTTAACAGTTACATTTTATTATGGCAGAAAAATATAACAACCTATTTGCAGAATTTCCGCCAGTCAGTACCCAGCAGTGGATGGACAGAGTTACTGCTGACCTGAAAGGAGCCGACTTCAACAAAAAGTTGGTGTGGAAAACAAACGAGGGATTCGACGTTCAGCCTTTCTATCGTGCCGAAAACATGGACGAAGTAAGTTTCCTGAACAGTCTTCCCGGAGAGTTCCCTTTTGTTCGCGGAACGAAAAAAACGAACAACGAATGGCTGGTTCGCCAAAGCATTGCTGTAACCGACCTCGCAGAAGCCAACAAAAAAGCCCTGAATTACCTGATGAGAGGGGTTGATTCGTTGGCTTTCGTATTTAATGGCGGTGAGTTAACCGTTGCCGACCTGGAAGTTTTACTGAAAGACGTTTGCTTGCCAGCCGTTGAGGTGAACTTCGTGGGCTGCTGCTCGAAAAAAGCGACGGAAGCTTTTGTTGCCTATGTAAAAAAAGCAGGCTACGCTTTAGCTGAAGTGAAAGGTTCGGTAGAGTACGATCCGTTCGGAAAATTCGCTGTTACCGGCGTTCTTCGCAATGGTGCCGAACACGTGTTGGCCAATGCAGCCAGCCTGATCGAACAAACTTCAGAAATGAAGAAGTTCAAAACATTGGCTGTAAACGGCAAAAACTTCGGAAACGCAGGTGCATCGGCTGTTCAGGAATTAGGTTTCTCTTTGGCTCAGGGAGCTGAATACCTGACTGCTTTGACTGAAAAAGGCGTTGAAATTGATGCTGTTGCCAAGAATCTGAAATTCAACTTCTCGGTGAGCGCCAACTATTTCATGGAAATAGCCAAACTGCGCGCTGCCCGCTTATTGTGGGCGCAAATCGTGAAAGCTTACGGTCCAAAATGCGATTGCTCAGCAAAAATGACCATTCATGCTGAAACCGGAAGCTGGAACAAAACCGTTTACGATGCTTACGTAAATATGCTCCGCACCCAAACCGAAGCCATGAGCGCTTCAATTGGTGGTGCCGATTCAATTACTGTTCTTCCTTTCAATGTTGCTTACGAAGCAAGCAACGAGTTTTCTGATCGTATTGCCCGTAATCAACAATTGTTGCTGAAGGAAGAATCGCACATCTCGAAAATTGTTGACCCTGCTGCAGGTTCATACTACATCGAAGAACTGACTGCCTCAATCGCCGAAAACGCCTGGAAACTGTTCATCGACGTTCAGGAAAAAGGTGGATTCATCGCCGCTTTGCGCGAAGGATTCATTCAGACTGAAGTGAAAAAGATGGCTGCCAAACGCGATGGCAACGTGGCTACCCGCCGCGAAAACCTGTTGGGCGTTAACCAGTTCCCAAACTTCACCGAAAAAGTGGAAAGCGAATTGGATGCCGCTGTTTTTGCCCCGGTTGACTTAACCGCCGAAGGTGCCGAAATTGAAACCTTGAAACCATACCGTGGTGCCCAGGCCTTCGAAGCGCTTCGTTACAAAACTGATGTTTATTCAAAAAGCAATAAACGTCCGCTGGCTTTCATGTTAACCATTGGTAACCTGGCCATGCGTAAAGCACGTGCTCAGTTTGCCTGCAACTTCTTCGCTGTAGCCGGTTTCGATGTGCTCGACAACAACGGTTTCAAAACTGTTGAAGAAGGATGGGAAGCTGCTCAAAAAGCAGGTGCTGCTATCGTGGTGATCTGTAGCTCGGACGATGAATACGCAGAATTTGCTCCAGCCGCATTCGACGCGATTGGCGGAAAAGCCATCTTTGTAGTTGCCGGTGCTCCTACTTGTACTGATGAATTGAAAGCCAAAGGCATCACCAACTTCATCAGCGTAAAAAGCAACTTGTTGGCTGAATTGAAACAATATCAAGCATCGTTAAACATCTAAACCACAAAGGCGCAAAGGCACAAAATTCTTTGTGAATTCTTCGTGTCTTGGTGACTTGGTGGCAAATTCAATACATATGAAGCCAGATTTCAAAAAAATAAATATAAAAGAAGCTCCCGGTGCGGTTGATACCAGTGCATGGGCTGCTAAAAACCAGATTGAAAAGAACTGGATCACTCCGGAGCAGATTCCGGTGAAACCGGTTTACACCAAAGAGGACCTCGAAGGCATGGAACACCTGAATTATGCTGCCGGTGTGGCTCCTTACCTGCGCGGACCGTACTCGGTGATGTACGCCATGCAACCCTGGACCGTGCGTCAGTACGCCGGTTTCTCAACTGCCGAAGAATCAAACGCATTCTATCGCCGTAACCTGGCTGCCGGTCAGAAAGGTTTGTCGGTTGCGTTCGACCTGGCTACGCACCGCGGATACGACTCTGACCACCCTCGTGTGGTTGGCGACGTTGGTAAAGCCGGTGTGGCTATCGACTCGATTCTCGACATGAAAATCCTGTTCGACCAGATTCCATTGGATAAAATGTCGGTTTCGATGACCATGAACGGCGCGGTACTTCCGGTACTGGCTTTCTACATTGTTACTGCATTGGAACAAGGCGCAACTTTAGATCAGTTGGCTGGAACGATCCAGAACGACATCCTGAAAGAATTCATGGTGCGTAACACCTACATCTATCCGCCGGAATTCTCGATGAAGATTATCGCCGACATTTTCGAGTTCACTTCTCAGAACATGCCAAAATTCAACTCGATTTCTATCTCGGGATACCACATGCAGGAAGCTGGTGCAACTGCCGACATCGAAATGGCTTACACGCTGGCTGACGGTCTGGAATACCTCCGCACTGGTGTAAAAGCAGGCATCGACATCGACGCGTTTGCTCCACGTTTGTCGTTCTTCTGGGCTGTGGGTATGAACCACTTCATGGAAATCGCCAAAATGCGTGCTGCACGTATGATTTGGGCCAAACTGGTGAAACAGTTCAACCCGAAAAACCCAAAATCGATGGCTTTGCGTACCCACTCGCAAACTTCAGGCTGGTCGTTGACTGAACAGGATCCGTTCAACAACGTAGGCCGTACCGCTATCGAAGCAATGGCTGCTGCACTGGGTCACACCCAATCGCTGCACACCAACGCATTGGACGAAGCCATCGCTTTGCCAACCGATTTCTCGGCACGTATCGCCCGTAACACGCAGCTTTACATTCAGCAGGAAACCGAAATCTGCCGCGCGGTTGACCCATGGGCAGGTTCGTACTACGTTGAATCATTGACTCAGGAGTTGTACACCAAAGCCTGGGCGCTGATCGAAGAAGTTGAAAAACTGGGTGGTATGTCGAAAGCTGTTGAAACCGGTGTTCCAAAAATGCGCATCGAAGAAGCTGCAGCCCGCACACAGGGCCGTATCGACAGCGGTGCTCAGGGAATCATCGGGGTAAACAAATACCGTCTGGAAAAAGAAGACCCGATCGACATCCTCGAAATCGACAATACAGCCGTACGTTTGGCACAGATCGAACGTTTGAATAAATTGCGTGCCGAACGCAACGAAGGCGAATGTCAGGCTGCACTGGAAGCCCTCAGCAAAGCCGTTGAAACCGGCGAAGGCAACCTGTTGGCACTGGCGATAGAAGCCGCTAAAAAACGCGCTTCACTGGGCGAAATTTCTTACGCATGCGAAAAACATGTTGGACGTTATAAAGCAGTAATCAGAACTATTTCAGGCGTGTATTCAGCAGAAAGTAAAAACGATTCCACCTTCAAGGAAGCGCAGGAATTGGCCGCTAAATTTGCTAAACTCGAAGGTCGTCAGCCTCGTATCATGATCGCCAAAATGGGTCAGGACGGACACGACCGCGGTGCAAAAGTTGTTGCAACCGGTTATGCCGACTTAGGTTTCGACGTGGACATGGGACCATTGTTCCAGACTCCGGAAGAAGCCGCCAAACAAGCCGTTGAAAACGACGTGCATGTAATGGGCGTATCTTCACTGGCTGCAGGACACAAAACGTTGGTGCCTGCCGTTATCGCCGAACTGAAAAAACTGGGTCGCGAAGACATCATGGTGATTGCCGGTGGTGTTATTCCAGCTCAGGACTACCAGTATCTGTACGATGCCGGTGTGGTAGCCATTTTCGGCCCAGGTACCAGCGTTGCTGCTGCCGGAAAGAAAATCCTGGAAGTGTTGCTGGCCGCACACGAAGAATAAGAAGCCTTTTTATAGACCTGACAGGTTTTCGAAACCTGTCAGGTCTGAAAAATACCAAAGCCGCTTTCCTGAATGGGGAGCGGCTTTTTATGTTATAAATTAACTTAAAATCATAAAATAATTTTTGGATTTCTTAAATTAGTAGAAAAAATATGATTCAGTATTTTAACATTGACGAATCTGAACTTGATATTCCAATTTATAGGATAACGACAGTTGAAAGATTCTTTGATCTATTAGTTTCCAAGAAAAATACTTTGGTTTCGCCCTCATTATGGGAAGATCCTTTTGAAGCGTTTACTTCAAAAGCAAAAATTAGAATAAATGGGGCATTAATAGTAAATAACGATAGAACTTGGGGGCAATGCTGGACAACAAGAATTAATGAGACAGATGCGATGTGGCGAATCTATACCCCTGAAAAAAACGGAGTAAAGATTAAAACAACAGCAAGAAAACTTATTGAGTCATTTTTAGGATCCATAGAAATAAAAAGACTGACCGCCGAAACTGACAAATATAATCTTCATTTGAATGAAGATATACATGGTCCCAAACTTAGCTTAAGTTTATATTGTGGTAGATTAAAATACTTATCTGGCAAGAAGATAACCGATCCCATATTTCTCAAAAAAATGTTTGAAGAGAACACTGAGAATATTTTGTTTGTAAAGAGAAGTGAGTTTAAACACGAAAGTGAGTTTCGAATCGTATTAGAACATTTTGATCATCAGCTCATGAATTATTATGAACCAATATTTAGTTATAGTTTCAATTTTAATGAGATTATCGATGAAATTGTTTTTGACCCAAGAATGAATAAAAATTTATATTCAGCTTATAAGAGTTACGTTTTTGCATACGGGTTCGAAGGAAAAATAAGACAATCACGCCTATATAGCTTGCCTAAATATATCTTTGATTTATAGAACTTTGTATCCGTTCGCTAAAGGCGAACGGCAAAGGATAGGGCGCTTTGAATAGAGGTACTGCTGAAAAATGAGACATTATCCTTTGCCGTCTGCTTTAGCTGACGGGCATGTAGCATAAAAAAAGACCTAACAGGATTTTAAAACCTGTTAGGTCTGTATGATTGAATGCTTTGGTTGTTATTTTACATTCAATTGTTTCGAATCGTCCACCTTTTTCTCGCGAACGCCGGTGGTTCCGCCACCTTTCAGGGTGAGTTCAACCGGAGCGTTGGTTTTCCAGGCTCCATTGGTGAAATCGGGAACATCGACGGAGTTGGAGCGGTTGGCTACCGACTTTTCGCTCAGTGGCGCAATAGCGCTCCAAAGAGCTGCATCGTACACATCCTGATCCAAAGGCAATCCGTTGCGCAGGCAGTCGATCAGGCGCCAGTCCATCATAAAGTCCATGCCGCCGTGACCACCTACTTTCTTGGCCATTTCGCCAATTTTCTTTACAATTTCAGGCGTGTATTGTTCTTCCAGTTTCTTCATTTCATCATCTTTCAGCCATTCGTGCGACAGTGAAATCCGGGCTGGTGATGGCCATTTACTGGCTACACCTTTGGTTCCGCTCACCAAGTGAATACGCGAGTAGGGGCGGGTGCTGGTTACGTCGTGCTGAATCATGATGGTGCGCCCATTGTAAGTGCGCACAGTGGTTGTATTCATGTTTCCGCGATAATGGTCGGTGGTAAATTCGCTGTAAAACGGGTCTTTGGCGGCTTCAGCTTTGGCGCGTGCAGCCATCTGGAAATCATTTGATGACATGGAAGTCAGGTATTCCATCTGGTCACCACGGTTGATATTCATTGCCTGGCAAATCGGGCCCAAGCCATGAGTAGGATAGAGGTTCCCGTTGCGGTGCTGATTTTCTTTCAGTCGCCACATTTCGGCATAACCGTCCTTCTGGAAATTCAGGTCGATAAGGTTATGAATGTAAGCGCCTTCGCCATGTACAATGTCGCCGAAGAGCCCCTGACGGGCCATGTTGAGGGTAAGCAGTTCGAAGAAATCGTAGCAGCAATTTTCGAGCATCATGCAATGCTTTTTGGTGCGTTCCGAAGTTTCAACCAATTGCCAGCATTCGTCGATGGTAGCCGCTGCCGGAACCTCGGTTGCTGCGTGTTTGCCGTGTTCCATGGCGTAAACGGCCATCGGCGTATGCCACGACCAGGGTGTGGTAATGTAAATCAGATCAATATCCGGATTTTCGCACATGGCTTTCCATGCATCTTTACTTCCTGTATAAGCTTTTGCTTTCGGAAGGCCTTGTTTTTCTAACAGCTTTTGCATGGCTTCTACCCGATCGGGGTATTGGTCGCACAGGGCAACAATTTCCACTCCGTCGATATACGACATTCGCTCAACGGCTCCTGGTCCACGCATGCCTAGTCCTACAAACCCAATGCGTACTTTGTCGAGTTTCGGCGCTGCGTAACCCGACATGTTGAACCGCTGCACACGGCTTTGTCCGTTTTGTTCTGAAACTGATTTGCTGTTAAAAGATGCTGCCTGACCGGCAAATCCGGTGGCCATCAATCCGGCGCCCAATAAGCTGTTCCGGAGAAAATCCCTTCTGTTTGATCCCATATTTTACGATTTAGTTGGTTGCTAAGAATGACGCTTAAAAATGGGTTATTTTTCGGTAAAAAGAAAATGGTTTTTGTCAGGATGTTTGTTAATCAATATGTTTTTGAAGGTTTGTGAAACAGATGCAAATTCTTCGGATTGTTTTCTTCTGGTTATCATTTTCTGATATTAAATTCATTTGAACCTTGTGTGCCTGCAGTTGTTGAAGAAATGTTAAAACTTTTTAAGACTTTTTAACTTGAATTCACATTTTTGGAAGCAATTGAGGGCTTAAAGGAGGAAAAAAACGAGTGTTTTTGAGTTTTGTTGATGTAAGTATCAGTTAATCAATAGTTTAAAATTAGATTAAAATTTTAAATTTTAATGGAAAAGAGTTATATTTATTAGACAGACTATGTTGTTAATTTCTTTTATTCTTTATGTGGTGATGGATTGGGAGGGAGTTAAGAAATTCGACAAATAATTTTGTAGATTTAGCGCAGATTGCACCGATCTACATTGTTACGACTCGTATAAGGGAAAATCAGGGAGTACATTCCTGAGAGTGAAAGAAAAAGGTAGCTTTTGATGAATTTGAAGGGTTGCCTGGTCTGAATAAATGTTGATTGGATTTGCAATTATATATGCCATTTTTAACCAAAATAATTTCTGGTGGGCCAGGATTATTAATAGCCTTTGCTTTATGTCTTATTGTCATCAAAGCAAGGTTGATTAATCTACCTAAGCCATGCTCATCAACCTGCTCCCTGTTTTTTCGGCGGTGTATATTCTTGCTACTACAATATTCTGCAAGCATTATTAGAAAAAGGCAATTTCTAGATTCCCCCGCAGGACCCAGCCTCCCCTCAGCATTTTACTCTTCAGGTGATCTACCTGTTGTCAAATCCAATCGTCCGGATGTTTTCGCCTTTTTGTCCGGATCAGCCAAAAAGGCTGGTTTCCTGTTGGGAATTTTTGTACTTCTCTCTTTTGCAAATGCCAGTGCCGCCACAATTACTTCGACCCGCGCGGGCGGAAACTGGAATGATCCGGCTACCTGGGTGGGCGGTACAGTGCCGTCAACCGGCGATGATGTAACGATAACCTCTGGTGCAAGGGTCGTTATCGATTCGGATGCCGTTGTAGGTACATTAACTGTTTCCGGGATTTTGCAGTACGATTCGTCTGCTGCTTATACATTAACGGCAACTGAATTCATTACGGTAAATGCTGAAGGTGTATTCCGGAGCGCGCAATCCGGAGCAATTACGAATCACCGGTTAATTGCTCATGGAAGTATCATCAACAACGGAACGATCGACTTTAGTTCGAATGCCAATGAAACCGGGGTTGAGCTTGTTTTCACCGGGCCGGGCAATGCCATTTTTAACTGCAGCGATGCGGTTTTAACCAACTTGCGCCAGGAAAATGGGATAACCCTGAATAAAGGGAAATCGGCTGCTTCGGTATTGTCGTTTATTCCGGGCCGGGCATTTCAGGTTTTATCCGATGGCAACTCAAACGCAAAAGGATTCCTGACAATTGAGAACGGAACGTTTAACGTTATTGGCTCAAAAGACTTCAGAAACCCGGTTTTCGGTGCCGACGGAACTTATACCATCCCGGCTACCGGAGGTTTTTGGCTCGGAAACCAAAATGCTGAAATTACAGGCATGAATGGTGATATTGTCATTCAGGGAGAACTGAAAATTACGAACGGTATTTTCAATGCAGGCACTTCGGGCGGAAATTCGTTAAAAACAGAAGGAAACGGGAACCTCAAGATTTCGGGCGGTGTTGTGAATGTGGCCGGTAAACTCCATATTGATGGCGGAGTTTTTTCTATTTCAGGTGGAAGGCTCAACTTGGCTATGCTGCTCAATTCTGCTAACAATGAACCTACTTTTGAAGTTTCGCCAAAAGCAAAACTTGAAATATTCGGGAATCCGCTGATTACAATTACTTATCCAAACTCAGGTCAGACCTTGGCCAACGATATTCAGATTCTGGAAGGCCGTGGTTCGAAATTCATCAGTGGCGGGGTAATTCAGCTGGGAACCGAAGCTACACCGGCGCAAAGTATTTTCCTTGTGAACGCCGAGCGCATCATTCCGTATTTGAATGGTTTCAGCGAATGTTCGACCATCGCTTATAATACTTCAAAAGCTGATGTTGCCACTACTCAAGTCGCAGCTTTGCCACGGATTGCCCTGGATAAAACCGCTCCGGAAATTACCGCACCTGAAAAAATCACCATTAAATGCGGCGAAACACTTCCAACGGCTTATGCCTCTTTGTCGGAGTTTACCAAAGCGGGAGGAGTGGTGTCCGATAATTGCGCCCTCAATCCAGCAGATTTTAAATTGGTTAAAGAAGTTCGCAGCAAAACCATTTGCCCATACATCGTAACACGGACTTATGAGATAGCCGACGCCTCAGGAAATACGGCTACCGCCGATCAAAAGATATACGTAGAAGGCACCATTGCAGAGCCACAACCTGAGCCTATTGCAGGACAGCCAATTGCTCAGGAACTGAAACTGAAATCGGCGACTGTAGATTTTACCGCTGTAAAGTCTGGAGACTGGGATGATCCTGCAACCTGGAGTTCTACAGTAATACCAACATCTGCCGATAATGTCACTATTCCTGGGCCACATACTGTTACCGTTGATGCTGCTGCTTTTTGTAATAATATCACTATTCAAGCTGGTGGAACTTTAACAATAACTGGGACCAACACTTTGCAGGTTAATGCAAGTTGGACCAACAATGGAACCTTTTTGGCGGGAACCGGAACAGTAGTCTTTAAAGGAAACACAAATAATAATATAATTAGCGGTTCATCGGCATCCGCATTTTACAACATTATCATAGATAAAGGTACTGATGTGAATACTGTTATTGAGGCAAATGGTACAGGGGCTCTTTCCAATACTGGAAATCTTACTCTTACTAATGGATTGTTTAAAATGACAACTGGAACATTTCAGTTTACATCTAATCCTAATATTCCCGTTAGTGCAGGATTTTGGGTAAACGGAGCAACGCTCTCATGTGTTTCTGCAAGCAGTTTGGGATTTTCAATAGATAACAGTGGAAAAATAAAAGTTTCGGCTGGGATTTTAAATGTCGGAACTGCTTCGGGTAACTCAGCCATAACCACGAGCAATGGTGATTTTGAGTTAAGCGGCAGTGGAACTGTAAATACGTCAGGTAGGTTTAAAATTAGCGGTGGAAATTGCATTATTTCCGGAGGAACCATGAATATTGCCACTGTTGGTCATGCAGATGCCACGGAAGGTGCTTTTCATATAACCGCAACTGCAAATCTTTCCATAAGTGGAAATCCCTTAATTACTTTTACTCATCCAAATTCAAACGCAGTTCCATTCAATGATATTGAAATTGTTGGAACAACAGGAAAATCAATTATGGGAGGAACATTCCAGATGGGAACCGCATCGACACTGCTTGGAAGTACCTTTAAAGTGAACAGCGATATCCCAGTTTTCAACTTTACTGTTTTTAACAGTTATACCAGTATTTTACTAACAAATAATCTTACCGTTAAGCATCAACTAAACTTGAACGATGGAATAATTGATGGAGCAACCAACAACCAGAACATTATTCTCACCAACTCCAATGCCAGTGCACTTAACAATTCAACGGGCTATATCATCGGCAACCTGCGGCGTGAAATTGCCACAGGAAGCAATACTTATCTTTTTCCTGTGGGTACTGCTTCAGGTTACACACCGGTTAGCCTATCTTTAAACGGAGTAAGTTCAATTGGCAATATTACAGTTAGTTCCAACGATGGGGCGGTTACAATACCAACCAATTTAAAAAGTACGAGCCGGCTCAACCGGCATTGGGACATTACAAGTTCCGGCCTTGGAAGTTACACCACAACTGGTACTTATACATATCTGGCCGGAGACTTGTTTGGCGGAGCTACTCAACCCAACCTGAAAATTTACCAGATTAGCCCTCCCTCAAGTATTAGTTACCCTTCATTTTCAACTGGTGCAAACAGCTTTACAGCCAGCAATCTGACAACATTTGGAGAGTTTGGTGCAGCAGAATGCGGAACAATTACCATTGGTGGCAATCTCACAATGGTTTCCTGCAATGGTGGAAACAACGGTGCAATTGATATAACAGTTACCGGAGGAGCAGCTCCTTTTACATACAGTTGGAGCGGTCCTGGCATTTTTACTTCCTTAAGTCAAAATATCTCTAATTTGATTGCAGGGACATACAACATTACTGTAACTGATGATGCAGGATGCACCGGTACCAATTCCTTTATAATCACCGAACCAGCTATCGCATTGTCGGCTACAACGAGCCAGGTAGATGTAAAATGCAAAGGCAATGCTTCTGGCACAGCAACAGCCGTTGGAGCAAACGGAACAGGACCTTATACATACTCGTGGAATACTTCACCTGTTCAGAGCACCGCGACTGCGACCGGCCTTATTGCAGGGACTTACATTGTAACGGTTACGGATGCAAACTTGTGTGCGATCACCAAATCAGTAACGATCACCGAACCAGCCATCGCATTGTCGGCTACAACGAGCCAGGTAGATGTAAAATGCAAAGGCAATGCTACTGGCACAGCAACAGCCGTTGGAGCAAATGGAACAGGACCTTATACATACTCGTGGAATACTTCACCTGTTCAGAGCACCGCGACTGCGACCGGCCTTATTGCAGGGAGTTACATTGTAACGGTTACCGATGCAAACTTGTGTTCGATCACTAAATCAGTAACAATCACCGAACCAGCCATCGCATTGTCGGCTACAACGAGCCAGGTAGATGTAAAATGCAAAGGCAATGCTACTGGCACAGCAACAGCCGTTGGAGCAAATGGAACAGGACCTTATACATACTCGTGGAATACTTCACCTGTTCAGAGCACCGCGACTGCGACCGGCCTTATTGCAGGGACTTACATTGTAACGGTTACGGATGCAAACTTGTGTGCGATCACCAAATCAGTAACGATCACCGAACCAGCCATCGCATTGTCGGCTACAACGAGCCAGGTAGATGTAAAATGCAAAGGCAATGCTACTGGCACAGCAACAGCCGTTGGAGCAAATGGAACAGGACCTTATACATACTCGTGGAATACTTCACCTGTTCAGAGCACCGCGACTGCGACCGGCCTTATTGCAGGGACTTACATTGTAACGGTTACGGATGCAAACTTGTGTTCGATCACTAAATCAGTAACGATCACCGAACCAGCCATCGCATTGTCGGCTACAACGAGCCAGGTAGATGTAAAATGCAAAGGCAATGCTACTGGCACAGCAACAGCCGTTGGAGCAAATGGAACAGGACCTTATACATACTCGTGGAATACTTCACCTGTTCAGAGCACCGCGACTGCGACCGGCCTTATTGCAGGGAGTTACATTGTAACGGTTACCGATGCAAACTTGTGTTCGATCACTAAATCAGTAACGATCACCGAACCAGCCATCGCATTGTCGGCTACAACGAGCCAGGTAGATGTAAAATGCAAAGGCAATGCTACTGGCACAGCAACAGCCGTTGGAGCAAATGGAACAGGACCTTATACATACTCGTGGAATACTTCACCTGTTCAGAGCACCGCGACTGCGACCGGCCTTATTGCAGGGACTTACATTGTAACGGTTACGGATGCAAACTTGTGTGCGATCACCAAATCAGTAACGATCACCGAACCAGCCATCGCATTGTCGGCTACAACGAGCCAGGTAGATGTAAAATGCAAAGGCAATGCTACTGGCACAGCAACAGCCGTTGGAGCAAATGGAACAGGACCTTATACATACTCGTGGAATACTTCACCTGTTCAGAGCACCGCGACTGCGACCGGCCTTATTGCAGGGAGTTACATTGTAACGGTTACGGATGCAAACTTGTGTGCGATCACTAAATCAGTAACAATCACCGAACCAGCTGCATTAACTGCTGGAGCTGCAACAAGTAATCGTACGACTACTTATGGTACAGCTACCGGAAGTGCAACAGCACCTGTACCAACTGGTGGAACCCCCGTCTATTTCTATACATGGAATACGATTCCGGTTCAAAACACGCAAACGGCAACCGGATTAATTGCCGGAATATATACCGTTACAATAACCGATCAAAATGGATGTACTATTACACGAACAGTGACAGTAATTGATGCAATTGATGCAACGATTTCTGCTGCTTCGATCTGTACAGGCAAGAAAGACATCTTACGTACTTCAACCTTTAGAGCAATTGATGTATTAGGTGGAGTTGGACCATATACCTATTTGTGGAATTTCGGGGCGAACGCGACTCCTGCTACCTCCACTCTTCAAGGTCCAATTACGGTCACTTATACATTGCCTGGTGATAAAACAATTACATTAAAGGTCACCGATTCAACAGGTGCATCTACCACTATTACCACTGTTCATTATGTCGGAGAATGCTATGGTGGTTGTGGTTCAAATGATGCCGAAGTTAATGAAATTTACCTGGGAGACGGCTCTGGCAACAGAATTACATCGGCCAATTGTGGTAATGTGGGATTAAATCCTGCAATTTGGATTGTTTTTGGCGGTCCAACCCGCTATTCGTTATATCTGGAGTATAAAATAAAAATCACCAGACCATCAACAGGTGAAGTTTTTACAGACCAAAATGCAATTTGTTTATATTCCAAAGTAGCGATACCTAACCCTGTTAAAATTATCAATATTCCTAACTGGCAATGTGGTGATATTATTGAGTTAGACAAGATTTATTTTACTGTTTCAAATAATTCAAAATGGGATTGTAACGAAGCACCAAATAGTGCTATAAAATGTTACTCAATTCCAACAATTGAAATTCTTCCAATACCTCTTTTCGCTTCGGCAGTAAGTACATCCATTTTGTGTAAAGGAGCAGCAACCGGATCAATCGACGTAACTGCATCAGGAGGAATAGAACCTTATACATATAGCAAAGATGGAACCACTTATCAGACAAGTAATATTTTCAATGGACTGGCTGCCGGAATCTATACGATTACTGTTAAAGATTCTAAATCTCCGACTCCCTCAACAACGACAGTGTCCGTAACCGTAAGTGAACCTGCAAACTTATTAACTGCCATAACTTCATTTACATCGCCCATCTGTTTCGGAGGCTCAACCGGAAGTGCTACTGTTACTGCTTCAGGAGGTATTCCCGGCTATACCTATTCGTGGAATACAATCCCGGTTCAGACAGGAGCAACAGCCAACGGATTAAAAGCTGGAGTATATGCAGTTACAGTTACAGATGCCAATAATTGCCAAATCGTAAAAACGGTCACTATTATTGATCCTCCTCAAGTAACGGTTGTGGTCAACAACCCGGCAGCGGTGTGCTCACCGGCGACAGTAGATCTGACACTGGCAGCGGTAACTACAGGATCAACAGCCGGACTGGCTTATACTTACTTCACTGATGCCGCAGCAACAATCGCCTATGCCACCCCAAGCGCCGCAGGAGCCGGAACTTATTACATCAAAGGAACCACGGCAGCCGGATGTTTCGATGTAAAACCGGTTACGGTCACTGTAAATCCGACACCAACGGTTGTGGTCAACAACCCGGCAGCGGTGTGCTCACCGGCGACAGTAGATCTGACACTGGCAGCAGTAACAACAGGATCAACTGCCGGACTGACTTATACTTACTTCACTGATGCCGCAGCAACGTTGTCGTATACCACCCCAAGCACCGCAGTAGCCGGGACTTATTACATCAAAGGAACCACGGCAGCCGGATGTTTCGATGTAAAACCGGTTACGGTCACTGTAAATCCAACACCATCCTGTTCCATTTCCGGTTTGCAAAATGTCTTTTCGGGTTCAAACTATACCTATACCAGTACACCTGTTCCGGCCGATCAAGTCTTTCATAGTTGGACAATTTCAGGGAATGGAACAATTAGTGGTTCAACAACCAATACTACGGTAACTGTGACCGCTGGCGTTGCCGGAACTTTTACCCTTCGAGATGATATTACCCGATTGGGCTGTACTTCATACTGCACGTACGACGTGACTGTTATTTCACCTTGCAGCATTTCACCAGCCGTTGGATCTGTTTCTAATACAACATCAACAACCTATTCGGCACCAGCCGGAATGGATACATACTTCTGGACTATTTCGGGCAATGGAACAATCCCATCTGGAATAACTAACCAGCAAACAGTTACTGTGCTGGCAGGTAATACATGTTCGTCTTACACCCTTTCGCTCAGCATGACTAAAAACGGGGTAACCATTCCTTCATGTAGCCAAACTGTTATTGTTACCGATAATATACCGCCAACATTTACACCTCCTGATCCATTTAGTGGGTGCGTTGAGGATATCGCTCAGGCTGTTTATAACGGGAGCGTGCCACAAGGAAACCCATTGGACATGACTTATCTGCGTCCTGATTATTACACCTTTGTTTCAGGAGATCCCGGGCTTGACCTTGATCCTGCTAAATTTCTTGACAATTGCGGTACAATGTCGTGTACAGTTGAAATACGCTGGAAGATTACCATGGACAATGGAACCCTGATACCGGCAGCGCCAACACCATATTTAACGGGTCAACCTTCAGCTTATGGCAGCGACATTACCTTTTTATGCGATCCGACAAATATTACAACACATACCATTACCTATTGGATAGTCGACTGTGTGGGAAATGTTTCAGCTCCCATCAGTCAGCCCATTACCATTTATCCAAGGCCATATTTTTTAATACAACATTAATTTAATTCTTAAATACTTAAAAAAATGAAACACGATTACATGAAAAGACAGGCTGAGATTCAAAACACCAAAAGCATCAGGGATGCTTCACGAGAAATTGGTCAAACAACAGGCAAGCTGTTTACAAACCGACCGGTTGCCATTATTCAACACTTATGTGTGAGGGCCGGAGGCAAACTCTGTACAGGGCCGCCAGGACGTGCTCCAAGTTCGGGAGACCGAAGGGAACATCCTCCCGATTTTTCAGATGAAAGCGATCAATGCTTTGTATGTGATAAGACAAAAACCGAATATCTTTACAACCCTTTGGGGCAAGCTTTAGAAAAAAGTCAGATGACGAAAAATGGATTAAACACAGAATATCGAAATTTTAATTCAAACCAAATAACAAATTTTTTTACACCATTAAATTTTACAATTATGAAAAAGCAAATTTTATTTCTTGCGTTTTTTGTTCTGGCTTTGCTGGCCGGAACTTCAAAGTCGTATGGGCAATGTATTCCTGATGAATTACATCCTGCAGCGGGGGTGCTTTATCATTATACAACAACTGTTACTGGACCTGGTTATACTGGAGGGGGTACTTATGAATGGTTTGTTACCACAAATCCGGATATAAAGGCAAAAGCAAAAAAAGTCTTAGCTGATGGGTTATTCTCCGCCATGGCAGGTGACAATACCAAGGATGTATCCATTACCTGGACGTCTGCTGCTGTTGCTCTTGCAAGAACAACTCCTATTTATGTAGCTCTCTATTACTTTGAAACTAATTCTGTTGGAGCTTGTGTCGCTGAGAATATAAGAGCATTGCAAATTGCTCCGGTAAATACCTTCTTGCTGGCTGTAGAACCTACCAATGCAACTGGAACTGTCTTGACTCCAAATGTTTGTGCTGCTCCTGTTCTTACCGCTGTGGTTGATAATCCTGCAGATGTTGCGGGTGGTGAAGATAATGCAGATGCCTCTATGGTAGTTACTTATGACAAGAACACGTTATACTATAAAATTACCGCAAGTGGTGTGAATTCAAATTGGAAACCGGTGGTTCGAATTCCATCTCTTGAAAATGATCAAACTTATGCATCTGTACAATGGTCTGCTGATGGTGGAACGAATTGGACTGATATTACTGGAGGAACAGCAGTAGGTGGTGGAGATTACACTCTTAGTGATGTTGCAGCTACCGTTGCTGGTACTAGTTATTTAGTAAAATTAGAAATTAATAATAACAATTACGAAACATTGGCCGATCAAGTTCTTAATGTAGCAATTGATGGAACTTTAGCTCCAGATTATACTATAAAAGATATTGTAGATCCAGCTAGTGATTGTACTGATGAAGTTGACTTTGGTAAAAATGCTGATGGAACTATTCTTGCTCGTCCTACTATTACACCTGGAACTCCACCATTTATGGATAAACCACTTCCATAGTATTGTAGTTGCAATTGCTTTTTCATGAAGCCCAATACTTTTTCCGGTTGTCCTTCTTTGGCGGATGGCCGGAGAAAGGTTCGGGAGGGCAGCCTCCCCCAACCCCTCCGAAGGAGGGGCGGAAGAACGCTCTGAACGGAGAAATTAGATGTTGAACACGGCTTTAGGGAAATCATGACTGAAAAGCAAAACGGATTTTGATCCTGGGCTTCGGCTCGCGCAGTAGGTTTAAAACATTCATTATTGGTTTAATTATTAGCTAAATGAATTCAAACACCAATAGGAAGTATTCCAAATTCAACTTAAGAGCTTCGAACGGTTACTTTAACCTTACGAACGCTCACTACATGCTTTGCAACGGTTACTTAAGGCCTTGCGAGAGCTACTTAACGTCTTGCAAGAGCTACTTGATGCTTTGCAACGGCTACTTAACCTCTTGCGAGAGCTACTTAATCCTTTGCAACGATTACTTAAGTGCTTGCAACGGTTACTCAACGTTTACGAACGACTACTTTAGTCTTTCAAACGGCTACTTAACGAGTTCAAATGAATACTTAACGAGTTCAAATGAATACTATATGTCTTCAGATGACTTGAACAAGTTTTCAAATGAATACTTCAGGTCTTCATACGATTACTTCAGGTGTTCGGACGAATATTATGCCAACACAACGGGAAGATGATCAGGATTTCCGCCACGAAGTGGCAATATATCCTAGCCCAGTGGCAACGCCCTGGGGATACGAAGCAAATATTCAAAACAGCGTCCTGTAAGGACAATGGATAGATGAACGATGACACAATTTGCGATAAACCTATTTTGCCCTTTCAGGGCGACAATCGGATGGTTGCTATTCTTACCCAAGGCGTTGCCATTGGGCTAGGTTATACATGGCTTTCAGCCCGAAGATTGTGTCAATGTAAAAGATTAATTGCGAGATACGAACATAAAATGATCAGGATTTCCGCCACGAAGTGGCAATATATCCTATCCCAGAGGCAGTGTCCTGGGGATACGAAATGTATATTCAAAACTGCGTCCTGTAAGGACAATAGATAAACGAATAAATAACTATTTAATAAATTATAAATCTATGAAGCAGGCCGGAAGCCGGGGATTCAACTTTTTGCAAATCCATTGAATCTCCCGGCCGAAAGCTAAAGAAAGGTATAAGTTTATAAATGATGAGTTATGAGTTTAGAATCGCATACCATCAATGTAAAGAAATAACCAATAATGATGACAGTGAAACAGTGGGTGCGGCGATTTCTAATCGCCGATGATCGGACGCGGTTAAAAACCGCGACACCCGGAAAACCAGGATGACGGGGCTCCATGAAATCCGTTTTAATCCGTGTAATGAATAATGAAAAAACAACCAGAATGAAGGTCTTCGCGACCCGTCCTGGAATTTGAAATTTGGAATTTGAAACTTATTTCGCACATATCACGATATCTGGCACTTGCAGTTTTGCTGCATCTGCTGCTGGCTTTGGCTCCCGCCATGGCTCAAACAACCGTGCGTGTTGGCGAAACATCTACCTTGTCGGTTCAACAACAGGGGAATGATACTTATATGTGGACTTTATATGATGATCCGACGGTTGATTTTGCGGTCACTCCCGGAACAACTGTTCAGCCTTATGCCGAATTTACAAGTGATACAAACAAACCGTCCGTTTCGGTACTATGGAAAATACCGGGCACTTATTTCTTTAAAGTAAATGCTACTGACATTACTGGTTGTGCCAATAATTTAAGAGTGGGAATCATTCAGGTCATATCAAACCTAACAGCAACCATGACTTCAACCACTGTTTGCGTGGGCGAAGCAGCCTCAATAACAGTTGAGTTAACCGGCACCGCGCCGTGGAGCTTCACTTACACCGCAAAGGTACTAAGTACCGGAGCTACAAGCACAAATACAGTGACTGGTATTTTAGCAAGTCCTTACGAATTGAACATTGTACCGAACCCTAAAACCACCACCGAATATACCATTACCAGTATAACCGACAAGTGGGGAACAAACAATTATCCGGCTCCGGCCGAGCCTCCGAAAGTTATTCAGGAAGTTACCCCGAAACCGAATAGTTCGGAGATATACAAATACGAGCCGTAAAGGCGATTGGGAGAATAATGATCAGGATCAACGCCACGAAGTGGCATCATATCCTGGCCCAGCGGCAACGCCCTGGGGATATAAAACGACCGAGGACCGATGCGCCCTGAAAGGGCAACATAAAATGGGATACGAACATAAATGATCAGGATTTCCGCCACGAAGTGGCATCATATCCTAGCCCAGCGGCAACGCCCTGGGGATATAAAACGACCGATGAACGATGCGCCCCGAAGGGGCAACATAAAATGGGATACGAACATAAATGATCAGGATTTCCGCCACGAAGTGGCAATATATTCTAGCCCAGCGGCAACGCCCTGGGGATATGAAACGACCGATGAACGATGCGCCCTGAAGGGGCAACATAAAATGAAATGCGACTAATAAATAATGAAAAGGATTTTCGCCACGAAGTGGCAATATATCCTAGCCCAGCGGCAACGCCCTGGGGATACGAAATGACCAATGAAAAATACGCCCTGAAAGGGCAATATAAAAATGAACGATGACACAGTTTGCAACAAACCCTATTTTGCCCTTTCAGGGCGCTGATTCGGTGGGTGCTTTTTTTACCCATGGCGATGCCATTGGGCTAGGTTAGAAAGGGCTTTCAGCCCGAAGATTGTGTCAATGTAAAAGATTAATTGCGGGATACGAAACGACCGAGGACCGATGCGCCCCGAAGGGGCAACATAAAATGGGATACGAACATAAATGATCAGGATTTCCGCCACGAAGTGGCAATATATTCTAGCCCAGCGGCAACGCCCTGGGGATATGAAACGACCGATGAACGATGCGCCCTGAAGGGGCAACATAAAATGAAATGCGACTAATAAATAATGAAAAGGATTTTCGCCACGAAGTGGCAATATATCCTAGCCCAATGGCAGCGCCTTGGGGATATAAAACGACCGATGAACGATGCGCCCCGAAGGGGCAACATAAAATGGGATACGAACATAAATGATCAGGATTTCCGCCACGAAGTGGCATCATATCCTAGCCCAGCGGCAACGCCCTGGGGTTATAAAATGACCAATGAAAATACGCCCTGAAAGGGCAATATAAAAATGAACGATGACACAGTTTGCAACAAACCCTATTTTGCCCTTTCAGGGCGCTGATTCGGTGGGTGCTTTTTTACCCAAGGCGATGCCATTGGGCTAGGTTAGAAAGGGCTTTCAGCCCGAAGATTGTGTCAATGTAAAAGATTAATTGCGGGATACGAAATAACCGATGAACGATGCGCCCCGAAAGGGCAACATAAAATATATTTGGGAACGAACAAAAATTACGAATATGTCACAATCATTATCTAAATTGTACATACATATTATATTTCACATCAAAAACAAAATGTGTTTTATAAAACCTGAGGATGAAAGGGATTTATACGCTTATATCGGAGGAATTTTAAAAATGTCAAAATCTATTCCTGTCAATATTAACGGAAAGGAAGATCATGTACATATTTTATGCATCATGTCAAAAAATATTTCGTTGGCTGATTTATTAGAAGATATAAAACGCAATAGTAGCCGATGGATAAAAACAAGAGGTTCGCATTATCAGAATTTTGCCTGGCAGGGAGGTTATGCAGGTTATTCGGTAAGTCAATCAAAAGTTGAGATTGTTGAACGTTATATTGAGAATCAAAAAGAACATCACCAACATCAAACATTTAAAGAGGAATATATCCAATTTTTAAAGGAAAACGGAATTGATTACAAGGAGGAATATTTATGGACATAATTGGCATACTGCCCTTTCAGGGCGCCAATCGTGTAGTTAATTTTATAACCCAGGGCGATGCCATTGGGCTAGGATGTAAAGGGCTTTCAGCCCAAAGATTGTGACAATGTAAAAGATATTTATAGTGAATTCGAACATAGATAATCAGGATCAACGCCACGAAGTGGCATCATATTCTAGCCCAGTGGCAACGCCCTGGGGATACGAAATGACCAATGAAAAATACGCCCTGAAAGGGCAATATAAAAATGAACGATGACACAATTTGCAATTTACAATAAACCCTATTTTAGGAGTTGCCGTTGGGCTAGGTTTAAATGGGCTTTCAGCCCGAAAAAATAGCTTGGAACTTGAAACTTTAATTTATGCTGAAACGATTCAAATACATATTCATGTTACTACTCCTGATTGTTGCTTTGCAGGCAGCCGGAGATGACTATGTAATCGACAAGGTATGTGTTGGATCGACAGGGCAATATCGTATCAACGGAGCCGAGAATTCGACCTACGAATGGCTATTGTACGACGAAGCCGGAAATACAGTAAGCATTACCAATAAGAGTGGAATTCCATTTAAAGAATTGGATGTTGCCTCAGGAAAAGACATTTTTGGCAGCGAAATAACCATCAACTGGAACAAACCCGGAACCTTCAAACTCGCTGCTATTCAGTATTCGTTCCCGTTACTTTGCGACACGCTTCAGCAAGGCATCGTCGAAGTTTATGATTTGCCTGAAGTTTTCGCCGGAAATCCGATCAGCACCTGCTCGGGCTCTGTCGTTTTACTTTTCGGAGCAACGGCCACCAACACCAGTGTTTTGGCATGGAGCAGTTCGGGTAGCGGAACATTCGACGATCCGGCAATTCTAAACCCGGTTTATACACCAAGTCCTGCGGATATTCTCGCCGGAATAGTAACCCTGACAATCAGTGGCGAAGGTTTGGGCGATCCGGCCAGTTGTACCGAAGCCACAAGTACGGTAACCATTACCCTCAGTAATTTACAACTGATGGTTACTGCAACCGAACCGAAGTGTTTTGGCGGTGCTGATGGAACGGCAAAAGCAGAACTAACCGGCGCTTATGGCTCGGTTATATACTCGTGGACAGGTCCCAATGGCTTTACTGGTAATCAGGCTGAACTAACCGGACTGACAGCCGGAACGTACAGCGTAACCGCAACCGATGCTAACGGCTGTACTTCCTCGGGCTCGGTAACCATTGGCGAACCTCCTCTGTTAGTGGCAACGGCATCAGTTACTCCAGCCAAATGTTTTGGCGCCAATGATGGATCGGCAACCGTATCGGTTTCCGGAGGAACCGCTTCATATACCTTCCTTTGGAGCGATTTGGCTGCTCAAAATACACAAACAGCTACAAGTCTTTCCGCCGGAAATTACATAATTACAGTAACCGATGTCAACGGATGTTCGGCTACTGCTTCAATTAATATTAGCGAACCACTGCAACTGACAGCTACGGCAACCGGCACTTCGGTTTCGTGCTACGGAGGTACCGATGGAGCTGCTACCTTATCCGTTTCAGGTGGAACAGCTTCCTATACTTACTTGTGGAACGATCCGGCGGCACAAAAAACAGCCACGGCAGGCAATCTCTCGTTCGGAACCTACCAGGTTACCGTTACCGACGCCAACGGATGTACCGCCACCGCATCGGTTAACATCGATCAGCCAGCGTTGCTTACTGCTTCCATCGACCTTACTGAAGTGAAATGTTTTGGAGGAAACGATGGCTCGGCAATGGTGAATGTATCGGGAGGAACAGCATCATATACTTATCTGTGGAACGATCCATTGGCTCAAACAACGCAAACCGCAACCGGACTTAAAACAGGCACTTACAATGTGAAAGTTACCGATTCCAATGGGTGTACTGCTTCGGCTTCGGTGACAATAAACGAGCCGACTTTGCTTACAGCTTCGGCAACCGGCACTCCGGCCAAATGTTTCAATGGAAGTGATGGCACTGCAACGGTGAGTGTTTCGGGAGGAACGGCCAGCTACACCTATTTATGGAGCGATCCGCTGGGTCAAACCACTTCAACCGCTTCAGGATTGGCAGCAGGTAGTTATACCGTTACAGTAACCGACTTGAATTTGTGCCAGGCAACTGCCAGCGTAACCATTACCCAGCCAACACAAATAATAATTGCCGAAACACATATCGATTCAAAATGTAGCGGAAGCAAACCGGGCTCGATTGATATTACTGTTTCGGAAGGAACACCCGGATACACCTACTCGTGGGTGGGTACCAATGGCTTTACTTCTACCAACGAAGATATCAGCGGTTTGGCCGGAACGCAGTCGTACACCATAACAGTAACTGATGCCAATGGCTGTACCGCCAGTTCGAACATATTTATCAACGAAGAGAAAAATATTACTCTGGCCGAGACCCATCAGGATATCAATTGTTTTGCCGGAAACAATGGCAGTATCGACCTGGATGTAAAGGGCGGCAAAAAACCATACGTTTACAGTTGGTACAACACGAACGATTTAGGCACGGTAATCGCCACTACCGAAGATTTAACCAACCTGGTCGCCGGAACCTACCGGGCGGTTGTGGTTGACGACAATGGATGCGACGAAGATATAACGGTTACACTTATCGAACCTGAAAAACTTGTCGCAACGGTTTCTGGCAATAACATAAAATGCTTTGGAGGGAATGACGGTTCGGCAACGGTAAGCGTTTCAGGCGGAACTGTCAGCTATACCTATTCGTGGAACGATGCAGCCAATCAGACAACACAAACCGCTTCCGGGTTAAAGGTTGGCCAATACACCGTGACCGTAACCGATGCCAAAGGCTGCTCAGTTTCTTCGTCGGTAACCCTGACAGAACCAACACTACTGCAAGCTTCTGTTACCAGTAGCAACGTAAATTGCTACGGAGGGAACAACGGCTCAGCAACGGTTTTAGTTTCAGGCGGAACAAGTTCGTACACCTACTTATGGGA
The DNA here is from genome assembly GCA_963678915.1 of Prolixibacteraceae bacterium. Lineage (GTDB taxonomy): Bacteria > Bacteroidota > Bacteroidia > Bacteroidales > Prolixibacteraceae > Aquipluma. Next base: position 2,088,257 of record OY787458.1, on the reverse strand, counting down.
CGACCCCGCAGCACAAACAACGGCCACAGCAACCAATCTTTTCGCCGGAAACTACAACGTTAAAGCGACCGACTCGAACGGGTGCAGCATTTCGGCAACCATAACTATAACCCAGCCAGGCGCACCGTTGGTTGTTCTTGCCTCGGCAACGGATGTAATCTGCTATGGCAACAGTAACGGAACAGTCAGTTCAACCGTTACAGGCGGAACGATACCGTACAGCTATCTGTGGAACGATGCGTCGTCTCAAATTACACCAATTGCCACAGGCCTGAAGGCCGGAACTTATCAACTGACGGTAACCGATGCCAGGGGTTGTACCAGTTCAGTAACGGTTGAAGTTAAGCAACCTGCACTGCTCACTGCAAGTGTTTCGGGATTTGATGTGAAGTGCTTTGGCGGGAACGATGGATCAGCTTCAGTCACTCCGGCTGGCGGAATCGCGCCATATACTTATTTGTGGAATGATTTAGCCGCACAGACAACGGCAACGGCAACCAATCTTGTTTCAGGAACCTACCAGGTAAAAGTAACCGATTCGAATGGCTGCTCTGTTACGGCAACTTATACTATAAATCAGCCTTCGGCACCACTGACTGCTTCGGCTTTGGGTAACAATGCCCTTTGTTTTGGAGCTGCCAACGGACAAGCAACCGTTTCAGCCTCAGGAGGAACTTCGCCATACGCATATTTGTGGAACGACATAGCTGCTCAAACAACAGCCTCGGCAACCGGACTTATTGCCGGAACTTATACAGTTTCTGTTACTGATGCCAACGGATGTATGGCTTCATCATCAGTAACGATTAGCCAGCCAACTCCTTTAGTTGCCACAACAACTGGTACAAACCTGAAATGTTTTGGTGGAAATGACGGTACCGCAACCGTTTCAGCTTCGGGCGGAACAGCCAGCTATACCTACTTGTGGGACGATCCGGCCAAACAAACAACCACGACTGCTTCGGGACTGACGGCAGGAGCCTATCAGGTTATTGTTACCGATGCCCAGGGTTGTACCATCACCTCTTCGATAACGATTACCGAACCAGCAGCGAGTTTGACCGCATCAATAACCGGTATCGACGTAAAATGCTTCGGCGGAAACGATGGTTCGGCAACGGTAGTCGCTTCGGGCGGAACGGCAACTTATACCTATTTGTGGAACGATGCGCTTGCTCAGACAACGGCCACAGCCGCCGGACTTAAGGCAGGAGCCTACCAGGTTACCGTAACTGATGCAAATGGGTGTACCACTTCGGCTTCGGTTACCATCACCGAACCAGCATTGTTGACGGCTTCGGCAACAGGAACCGATGTGAAATGTTTTGGTGGCAGCGACGGTACTGCAACGGCATTGGTTTCAGGCGGAACGGCCAGTTACACTTATTTGTGGAACGATACAGCCGCGCAAGCAACTGCAACTGCAACCAGCCTGAAGACTGGAACTTATCAGGTAAAAGTTACCGATGCCAATGGGTGTACTGCGACGGCATCGGTTACGATCGACGAACCTACGCAGTTAATCGTTTCGGTTACAAAAACGGACGTAAAATGTTATGGAGGAAATGATGGATCGGCAACAGTTTCAGCCTCGGGTGGTACTGTAAGTTACACGTACCAGTGGAACGACACGGCTGCACAAACAACTGCAACGGCTTCCAATCTGAAGGCAGGAAATTACCAGGTAACAGTTACCGATGCCAATGGATGTTCAGTTACTGCCTCAATAACGATTAATGAACCTTCGAATGCTCTTATTGCCACTTTGACAAGTAACGATGTAAAATGTTTTGGCGGAAACGATGGTTCGGCAACGGTTATCGCTTCGGGCGGAACGGCAACTTATACCTATTCGTGGAACGATTCGGCAGCACAAACTACTGCAACAGCATCTAACCTAAAAGCTGGTAATTATCTGGTTAACGTTACCGACGCAAACGGATGTACCACTTCGGGATCAGTTACAATTACTGAACCTCCGCTTTTGAGCGCCGCTGTTACAGGAACTAACGTAAAATGTTTTGGAGGAAATGACGGCGAAGCCACTGTCGCAGTTTCAGGAGGAACTCCAAATTATACTTATCTCTGGAATGATCCGGCTAAACAAATCTCAGCAACCGCAACCGGGCTGAAAGCTGGCAGCTATCAGGTAGTAGTAACCGATGCCAACGGATGCACAGAAACTGCTTCGGTAACGATTAACGAACCACCTCTTTTGACGGCATCCGCTTTGGGAACCAACATCAAATGTTTTGGCGGAAACGATGGTACAGCGACCGTTTCGGTTTCAGGAGGCACAGTCAGTTATACTTATTTGTGGAATGATGCCGCCACTCAAACAACCGCCACAGCAACCGGATTGAAGGCCGGAAACTACCAGGTGACCGTTACCGATGCCAACGGATGTACCGTTACTGCTTCGGTTATTCTTACTGAACCGGCAATGGCTCTCTCGGCATCAGTAACAACAAATAACGTAAAGTGCTTTGGAGGAAACGACGGATCGGCAACGGCTTCGATTTCCGGTGGAACCGCCAGTTACACTTACCTTTGGAATGACCCGGCAACCCAAACAACAGCCACAGCAACCGGATTAAAGGCGGGTACTTATCAGGTATTGGTTACCGATGCCAACGGGTGTACGTTGACCTCATCAGCAACAATATCTGAACCACCGGCCAGCCTTCAAGCTACAATTGTTGTTGCTCCGGTTAAGTGTTTTGGCGGCAACGATGGTTCGGCAACGGTCTCAGTTTCTGGAGGGACGCCTGCCTATGATTACCTGTGGGACGATCCTGCAGCTCATACTACCTCAACAGTAAACGGATTGACGGCAGGCACATACCAGGTGGTGGTTACCGATGCCAATGGGTGTACTACTTCAGGCTCTGCAACCATTACCGAACCGGCGGCACCTCTCACTGCAACAGTATCAGGTGTTGATGTTAAATGCTTTGGAGGAAATGATGGTTCAGCAACAGCTAATGTTTCGGGCGGAACGGCCAGCTATACTTATTTATGGAATGATCCGGCATTGCAGACAGGAGCAACAGCCGCCAACTTAAAAGCTGGTTCGTATATGGTAATTGTTACCGATGCGAACGGATGTACCACTTCTGCTTCAGTAACAATTACTGAACCACCGGTTTTGACAGCCAATGCCTCTGGTACGAATGTAAAATGTTTTGGCGGAAACGATGGAACAGCTACTGTTTCGGTTGCCGGAGGAATAACCCCTTATTCTTTCTTATGGAACGACACTGCGGCTCAAACGACACAAACAGCTTCCAACTTAAAGGCTGGAATTTATCAGGTAATTGTTACCGACAAAAATGGATGTTCAGTTACCGCTTCCATTACGATTATACAACCAGCATTGCCTCTGTCAGCATCGGTATCGGCAACCGCAGTTAAATGTTTTGGCGGAAATGATGGTTCGGCAACGGTTTCAGCTTCAGGTGGAACAGCAACATATACCTATTTATGGGACGATCCGGCGGCACACACCACTGCATCGGTCAACGGCTTGCGGGCTGGTACTTACAAAGTTGTTGTAACCGATGCGAATGGATGTACCATCTCAGCTTCAGTTACAATTACTGAACCACCAGCCAACCTCACTGCTTCAGTTACTGGCATTGATGTAAAATGCTTTGGTGGAAACGACGGAAAAGCCACTGCCTCTGTAACCGGAGGAACCCCGGCTTACACTTATTTGTGGAATGATGCCGCATCGCAAACAACCGCTACCGCCACCAGTCTGGTTGCAGGAAACTACAGGGTGGTGGTTACCGATGTGAACGGTTGTAATACTTCAGCCACAGTTACAATCAAACAGCCGTTGACAATACCAACCTCAACATCCAATCTGACTGTTTGTCAAAATTTATTACCATTTAAATGGAATGGCAACAACTATTCGGCAGGTGGAACATACTCGGTGACGCTAACTACCAAACAAGGTTGTGATTCGATTGCTGTTTTGAATCTCCAGATTGAGATTCCTAAAGTTCCGGCATTTGCAGCCATCGGTCCGCTTTGTAAAGGAAGTTTGGCGCCTTCTTTACCGAATACTTCAATGAACAGTTTCACCGGAACCTGGTCGCCAGCGGCAATTTCAACGGCAGTGGCTGGAACAATAACTTATACGTTCACTCCTGATGCCGGACAATGTGCTATAACAGCAACAATGACAATCACGGTAATTGAACCAGTTGTTCCGGTATTTGCAGCCATTGGCCCACTTTGTTTGAACACAACAGCTCCGCCACTTCTGCCAATTTCGATGAACAGCATTCCGGGAACCTGGTCACCTGCAGTTATCTCAACAAGCACAATTGGAATCACAAATTACACGTTTACCCCAGCAGCCGGTCAGTGTGCAACCACCGCTGTTTTAAGTGTTGAAGTAACCGCGCCACAAGCTTTCGCGGGTCTGCCTGAAACTATCTGCCCCGGAACACCATATACTCTGGCTGCCGCTACGGCTCAAAATTACAGTTCGTTGCTGTGGACAACATCAGGTAACGGAACCTTCGACGACCCGACAATCCTGCATCCAACGTATTCGCCAGGTTCGAATGACATTACCGGAGGTGTGGTTAAGCTTACTTTAACGGCCCAAGGAGTTGGTACTGCTCCTGGTTGTGTCCCCGCAGTTTCGTCGGTTACCTTAAACATTATTCAGCTGGATGCCAAAGTTGCTCCATCAGATGTTACCTGTTATGGCGCCAATAACGGAACGATTATCATCACGGCTATTGGAACAGGAAACTACGAGTACAAAATAGATGGACTGCCCTGGCAAGCAAACTCTCAGTATAAAAATCTGGGACCTGGTGATTACACGGTTGAAATGCGGGATGTTTCTATTCCAACCTGTACCAGATTGCTCACTACGGTGACAATTATAGAACCCGAACCACTCACCGCAACAGTTCAAACCCAGGATGCCAGTTGTTTGGGTAACGATGGTATTATTTCCATTCCTACTCAGCACGGAGGATCGGGAAGCTACGAATATTCACTGAACAACGGAGCATGGACCAGTTCAGGATATTTCCCGGGACTCGCTCCTGGTACATATCATCTTGATATGAGGGATTTGAACGTGCCTGATTGTACAAAAGATCTGGGAAGCTGGACGATAGATATGCCAATTCCGGTTACCGCAAAAGTGGACAAAAAGGATGTGACTTGTGCTTCAGGAAATGATGGCGAAATCACTATTTCTGACCCGAAATATGGTTCTGGATTTTATGAGTTTAACATTGGAACGGGCTGGTCGTCGCAAATGATATTCGACAATTTGTCTGCCGGACCTTATTCGGTCGATATACGCGATCGCAATGCTAAAGAGTGTGTGCAAAGTTTAGGAACTGTCACCATTGGAGAACCTGCACCGCTTTCTGCAACGCCTGTTCATCAGGATATTACCTGTCATGGCCGGAACGATGGAAGCATATCCGTTCAAAGCCCTGCCGGTGGATCGGGTGCGTATGAGTTTACGATCGATGGAACGAACTGGGTTAGTACAACCAACTTTACGAACTTAGGCCCGGGTACTTATTATCTTTTGATGCGGGACAAAAATTCGCAGAAATGCGTAATTCCGTTCCTCCCAATTGATATTATTGAACCGCTGCCACTCGCAGCAAAGGTTGATAAAACTGACATTTCGTGTTACGGCGCACACAACGGGATAATCGCTATTTCCAGTCCGGAGAACGGAACACCGCCATACCAATATACAATTGACGGAACAAACTGGCAGGTAGCAAGCGCATTTAACGGACTGGGAACAAATACATACACCGTTCAGATGAGCGACGTGAATGGTTGTAAAGAAACTATCGGAACACTATTCATTATTGAGCCAAAACCGCTGACTGCTGTGGTTGACCATACCGACGAAACCTGCGTTGGAAACGACGGTACAATCTCGGTTTCAAATCCGAAGAACAGTGTCTCAGGCCTCTATGAATTCTCGATTAACGGAGGAGCATCCTGGACAACAATAACAATATTCGCTGGATTGTCGTCAGGCACATACATTGTAAAAATACGGGATGCTAACCTGGCCTCCTGCGAACAAACTCTCGGAAGTATTCAGATCGATGCCCCAATTCCGCTTGCAGCAACAGCAAGTCCTTCGAATGTGACTTGCTTTGGTGCTAATGATGGTATCATCACCGTAAAGAATCCTACCGGAGGCTCGGGCTTGTACGAATATTCGGTTGATGGTTCAACCTGGACAAGCAGCACAAGCATTTCCAGTCTTTCGCCAAACGACTACACGGTCTTCTTGAGAGACATCAAAGCCCTGACATGTTCAATTACTGTTGGAACATATACTATCACCCAGCCTGAACAGCTTGCAGCCACTGCCAGTCCGACCGATGTTACCTGTTATGGCGGAACCGACGGAATGATTTCATTTAGCAACGCCAAAGGCGGATCGGGGAATTATGAATATTCGGTTGATGGATTGAATTGGTTTGCCAATAAAATTCAGAACCTGAAAGCTGATTTCTACAACGTTCAAATGCGCGATGCAAACGTCCATACCTGTATTGTTACCCTTGGAGTAATCGAAATTAGAGAGCCGGATAAAATTACCGCAAAGGTTGATTTTACCAATGTTACCTGTTACGGCGCTAACGATGGTACAATCACTATAGCCAATCCGCAGAATGGGATTCCACCTTATCAGTATAGTCTGGATGGAGTAACTTGGCAAACAAGCAATGTGTTTACCGGGTTATCACCTAAAGTGTATGACTTGTTGGCGATTTCAGACAAAAATAATTGCGTTTCAACACTGGCGATTATAACAATTATAGAACCCGAAAAGCTTGAAGCAAAATATACCAGTACCAACGAAACCACTCCGGGGGCAAGCGATGGTATAATAACAATAATCAACCAGAAAGGTGGATCAGAAGTTTTTGAATACAGCAAAGACGGGATAATCTGGCAGGCAAGTGATACATTTACCGGGCTTCCGCCTGCAGCCTATATCATTGTGATGAGAGATGCAAACTCGATTACTTGTACTTTCCCTATAGCGATTACTATATCTCCTGCTGGAACACTGTCGGCTGAATATACAATAAATCCGGTGACTTGTTTTGGTGGCCTGGATGGTAGCATAATCTTCAAAAATCCTAGAGGTGCTGCTCATTATCAGTTTAGTATCGATGGCGGAAATAGCTGGGGTGCAGTCGATCAGTTTGCTTTCTCCGCACTCGCTGCACAATCGTACACTCTGATAATAAGGGATGCCGACAATATCACTAATGCATCTTCTCTGGCAACCAAAGACATCAGCCAGCCAGATCAAGTTGATGCTGTGGTTACTGCCACGTCCGAATCATTCCCGGGAGCCAAAGATGGAGCTATTACCATTAGTAGTGTCAAAGGCGGGTCAGGAGTTTACCAATACAGCATTAATAACGGTACAACCTGGCAGGCTTCTGAACAGTTTACGGGTTTGACTTCCGGAATTTTTAATGTTCAGGTTCGCGATTCCAAAGGATGTTTATTCAGTGTGCAAAAAGTTATTCAACCGGCTGGCGAACTTATTGCTGATGTGACCGGGGTAAATCTGTTGTGTAATGGCGACAAAACCGGAAGTATTTTAATAACTGAGGCTTCAGGCGCTGCATCAATAGAATATAGTATCGATGGTGGTGTAACCTGGCAGTTGAACAATGGCATATTTAATGGCCTGGCTGCCGGACAGTATGATGTTAAAATTAGGGATGCCAACAAAACGGCCAATACGGTTTCGTTGGGAACAATAAAGATTACAGAACCGACTAAACTTCAGGCAATTTTTAGTAGCTATATACCTCCATCATGTCCTGGAACGGTTGGATTGTTTAGTATTTCGGCAAATGGAGGGACTCCTCCTTACAAAGGAACTGGCGATTTTAGTTTGCAAACCGGTGTTTCGAAAAACTTCATTGTGTCTGATAAAAATGGATGTACAGCGCAGCAATATGTGAGTATGCCTAATCCGCCTCCAATCGTGGCCACTAAAACTATAAATCCGCCGAAATGTTTTGGCGAAATGGGTTCAATTACCATTTCGGCAACCGGAGGAACTGGTGCATTGAAAGGAACCGGCACATTCTCTGTTCAGTCTGGAAAATCGTATAGCTTTAAAGTTACCGATGCCAATGGTTGTTCGTCGAACATACTCAGCGGCATAATGCCTCCTGATGAAATGCTGGCTGTTAACATTACCCCGCAAAGTTCGATGTGTGCTGGCGGAGCAGTTGATCTGTTGATTTCTGCGACTGGTGGAATTCCCGGCTATACAGGCACGGGTACAAAAACCGTTACGCTGGGCAGTGCCGCAACATATACTTTTACCGTAACTGACTCTGGCGGTTGTACGGCAAGCAAATCCATAACTCTTAAGGTTGAAGAACCTCCTTTGGCTCCAGATCTGGTCGTAAGTATTAAGCCAACTTGTACCGTTTCAACAGGAACAATTCAGGTGACTTCACCATTGGGAGCCAATTATCAGTATAGTTTAGATGGCGGCACTTATACTTCTGCAACCACATTTGCCAATTTGGCTCCGGAAAGTACACATATGGTTCAGGTTAAAGATATTTCTACCGGTTGCGAATCACTTTTAAGTTCAATAACAATTGATGCTTTACCTGATTTGCCATTGACACCTGCTCTGAGTGTAACTCCTCCAGGGTGTATTGTTGCAACCGGAGAAATTGTAGTTGCCTCACCTGTTGGCCCGAATTACCAATATCGTTTTGACGGTGGTATTTATTCAACTGTAACAACATTTGCCAATCTGGCTCCCGGAAGCACACATTCCATCACAGTAAAAGATATGCTGACGGGTTGTATATCGGCTCCAGCAACCACAACGTTGGATTTGATGCCATCAAATCCTGCAACTCCTTCGGCAACTGTTACGGTTAATCCAACTTGCGATAATCCGGATGGAACAGTTGTTGTAAAAAGCCCGATAGGTGCGGTATATGAATATACGATTGCCGGAAAAACTCAGGCGTCAGCAATATTTACTGACCTGATTACGGGCACTTATACTGTTACAGTCAGAAACGTCAAAACCGGATGTACTTCAGTTGGTTCGGTTAATGTTCCGGCAATTCCTCCAGCTCCGGTTATTGCCGTTGCGGGTGTAAGTCCAAAATGCTATGGCGAAACCTTCACCATAACTGTAAGCGCGCCACCAGTTGTTTCGGCAGGGAAAACGTACAATTTTGATGGTATTCATACTTTCTTGTACGATGGCGGAAAATTTGATAATGTGAAGATTCAGGGAGGTGTAGCTACTATAACAGGAACTTTGCCTGCGACTACGAATTTCAGCAATATTCATTTTGAAGCCAATGGTTGCTCTTCAACTGGGTCGAATACAAACATCTTAATCGAGGTTCCTACGCCGATTACAATTACAGCAGAACAGATTACTGAACAACCATTAAAGGGGACTCAGAAAGGTGAAATAAACCTGACAGTTACCGGAGGAGAACCTATGCTGAGTTATATCTGGACCAGTGATACTTTTACAGGTACTGTAACCACCAGTGTTTCCAGTTTGACAAATCTGTTTGCAGGCAATTACTCGGTTACCATTATCGACAAAAACAACTGTAATATTCAGAAAAGCTATAAGGTTCCGTCTAATCTTCCGCCGCTTGCTGTTGCTGACAACTATAGATATAATTGTTCTCCTTTGCATGAAAATATTATTGCCAACGATTCTGACCCTGAGAATGATAAGCTGGCAATAAATACGGTACCGATAATATCGCCTAAACATGCCAAAACATTCAAAATAAATGCGGCTGATGGCACATTCGATTATGAAGTTATGCCAGGTTATACAGGAACTGACTTCTTTGTATATGAAATTAAAGATGAATTTGATCAGGCTTCAACTGCAACAGTGACGATAACCGTTGCTGCTGATTTTGATGGCGATGGCATTGCTGATTTGATCGATCCGGATGCAGATGGTGATGGAATCCTGAATACCTTGGAAGTTTTGGCCGGACAGGATTGGAAAACTGCAGACTTTGATGGTGACGGCCATCCAAACTGGCTCGATATCGATTCGGATAACGACGGAATAGTTGACAACGTTGAAGCGCAGAACACATTTGAATACATTAAACCTACAGGAATTGATTCTGACAATGATGGAATTGATGATGCTTATGACACTGACAATGCAGGCAAGGCTATTACTCCGGTAGATACCGACCTTACACTTTTTGAGCCGGATAAAAAACCAGATTTTCTGGATCCGGATTCGGACAACGATGGTGTGCCGGATTATATCGAAGGGCATGATCAGGATGCAGATGGTAAACCTGATAGGATTTTCTCAGGGAAAGATACTGACGCTGATGGGTTGGATGATGTTTATGATACTGTAGTGAACGGATGTAATAACGGTAATTCAACGGGAAGCAACTCGCCGATACAGGATTTTGATGGCGATGGACTGAAAGACTGGAGAGATGAAAATGATGACAATGATGAATACCTCACCCGGTTTGAGGACCTTAATGCCGACGGAGACTTCAGTAATGATGTTACCGGACACGTTGGACATCCGGAATACTTGTGGTTTGGGCGTGATTGCGAATTGTTTATACCGGATGCTTTCTCACCAAATGACGACAATATTCACGACTATTTCCAGATTTATTGCATCGAAATGTACCCCAATGCCAAAATGTATATTTTTGATCAGGTAGGAAATAAACTATTCGAGAAAGAACATTATGGAAATCTGGATTTCTGGGGAACACCGGAAAAAGCATGGTGGGATGGTAGAACTACAAACCGTGCTGCAACAGTAAACGGGAATAAAGTTGCACCGGGAACATATTATTATGTGATACGTTTAGGTAACGGCGAAGTTAAAAAGAGTTTTGTGTTTGTGTCATATTAAGGGTTCATGATTAGAAAATGCTTAAATATTGTAATGCTGACTTTTGCTCTGTTGAATCTGACAGAAAAGAAAGCTCAAAGTCAGGAATTGCAGGAAATGTTTCCCTGGACGATGCAATATATAAGCAATATGCACACAATTAATCCGGCATTCGTTGGTATTTGGGATAAGGCAGGATTTATGCTTGCGACAAGAAAAGATTATGTGACAATTAATGGGGCAAAATTATATCAACAATTTACTTATAATACTCCGATTCGTGACCATGAGAGTGGAATAGGGTTTAATATTATAAAGAGAAATGTTGGTTATGAGAGGCAGTTGAGTTTTACCTTTGATTACTCTTATCAGGTTAGGCTTAATATGTATTATTATCTTAGGTTTGGATTTCGGATTGGCTTTGTGAACTATAGTCCCAACCTGACGGATTACCATCTCTATCCGGATGGTGTGCCTGATCCGGAATTTATGAAGGACATTACCCAGCAGTTCATGACGGCTGTTGGGTTTGGTGCTGTGGTATATGACGATAATTACTATGTTAGTTTATCTGTGCCACAGTTTGTAAATAATACCTTCCAGGTTAACAGGGAGGGCTATTCTTCTCTTGCCGGGTTTAAAACGGCTTATCTTTCTACTGGTTATTTGTTCCGGTTGCCAATGAGTATTATGCTGCGCCCCAACTTATTAGTTGTAGGAAGTGTTGGGAAACCCGTAAGGTTCGATGTTGCTTCTGTTGTGTATTTGCCCAATAATCTGCAGTTTGGAGTAAATTTTAGAAGTAATGGCAGCTCTTGTTTTTCGGCTCAATATACTTTCTCTAATAATCTTAGAATTGGTTTTGCCGCCGATTATGCTTTTTTTCAGGACATTCGCAGCTTTCAGCTTGGAACCTATGAAATTATGGTTGGATATGATTTCAATATTTACCGAAAGTCTGCCCGTCCAAGCTACTTCTGATTTACCCAAGAAAAAATCCCGACAGTTGTCTGCCGGGATTTTTTTGGAACAAGCGCTCCGTGTTGGCTAATTCCCAAGTTCCGAAAGGAATTTAATTCGCATCAGCCGGATGTCGCTCTCAGAGTATTCATCCTCGCCTAGTTCTTTCAAGGCAGCATCAATGCTGTCGTCTTCGGCTTCCCTGAAATATTCAAATATTTCTTCCTGATGATCTTCATCGAGTATTTCATCAAGGTAATAGTCGATATTAATTTTTGTCCCGGAGTTTACAATCGTCTCAATTTCCGAAACCAGGTCTTTCATTTCAATGCCATTCGAGTCGGCAATGTCGTCGAGCGAAAGTTTGCGGTCGATGCTCTGAATGATTGCCACCTTGGTTTTCGATTTGTTGGCAACGGTTTTCACCACCATATCCTGAGGACGATCGATTTCATTTTCCTCAACATACGATTTAATGAGCTCAACAAATTCTTTACCGTAGCGTTTGGCTTTCCCTTCTCCAACGCCCTGTATATTTTTCAGTTCTTCAATGGTAATCGGGTACTGAAGGGCCATGTCGGCAAGCGACGGATCCTGAAAAATAACGAATGGCGGAAGGCTCAGTTTCTTCGAAATTTTCTTTCGAAGGTCCTTCAGCATGGCAAACAGTTCGGGATCGCCGGCGCCACTGGCCTGGGCTGCGGCAGCATTGGCTTCCTCTTCTTCAATGGCATCGTAGTCGTGGTTGCGGACCAAAAGGAAATCGTAAGGGTTTTCCAGAAAGTCGTAACCTTTCTTTGTCATTTTAAGCAACCCGTAATTCTCAATGTCTTTGCTGATAAAACCGGCAATCATGCTTTGACGAAATACAGCGGCCCAGAATTTTTCGCCGTGATCGTTGCCCGAATTAAAGGCTTCAAGTTCGTAATGACGGAACGATTTAACAGCTGCCGTCATTCTGCCGGTTAATATATCAGATAAATGTTCTGCCTTATATTTTTCCTTAACCTCGATAATAGCCTGAAGTGCTCGGCAGATCTCATCTTTAGCTTCAACCTGTTCTTTCGGGTTGATACAGTTGTCGCAGTTTCCGCAGGGCTCTTCGAGTTTTTCGCCAAAATAGTTCAGGAGCAAAATGCGGCGGCAAATGGCCGTTTCGGCATACGAGGCCGTATCAAGCAAAAGCTGACGACCAATTTCCTGTTCGGCAACGGGCTTGCCCTGCATAAATTTTTCCAGCTTCTGGATGTCTTTCGACGAATAGAGTGTGATGCATTTCCCTTCGCCGCCATCGCGTCCGGCACGTCCGGTTTCCTGGTAATAACCTTCGAGGCTCTTCGGAATATCGTAGTGAATAACGAAGCGAACATCGGGCTTGTCTATACCCATACCAAAAGCAATGGTTGCCACAATTACATCAACTTCTTCCATCAGGAATTTGTCCTGATTGGTTGAGCGTGTAGCCGAATCCATTCCGGCATGATAGGCCAGCGCTTTGATGTTGTTTACCTGGAGCGTTTCGGCCAGTTCTTCAACTTTCTTCCGGCTCAGGCAGTAAATAATACCCGATTTGCCTTCATTTTCTTTTATGAATTTGATGATCTGCGATTCGGGTTTCGATTTGGGTTTTACCTCGTAGTAAAGGTTGGGGCGGTTAAACGATGCCTTGAAAACATTCGCATTTAACATCCCAAGCGTTTTTTGTATATCGTGCTGTACCTTGGCTGTAGCTGTGGCTGTGAGGGCAATCAGCGGGGCAGGTCCTATTTCAGAAACAATAGGTTTGATGCGCCGATATTCGGGCCGGAAATCGTGTCCCCATTCCGAGATACAGTGTGCCTCGTCGATGGCATAAAACGATATTTTGACGTTTTTCAGAAAATCAATATTGTCTTCCTTGGTCAAACTTTCAGGAGCAACATAGAGCAGTTTGGTTTTACCGCTCATTACATCGTCGCGTACCTTTTGGGCAGCAGCCTTGGTTAGCGAAGAATTTAAGAAATGTGCAATGCCATCTTCGGTGCCAAAACTCCGGATTGAATCAACCTGATTCTTCATTAAAGCAATCAATGGAGAGATGATGATGGCTGTCCCCTCCATGATAAGTGCCGGCAATTGGTAACACAATGATTTTCCCCCTCCCGTCGGCATCAATACGAATGTATCGCTGCCATTCAACACACTTTTGATCACTTCTTCCTGTTGGCCTTTAAAACGATCGAATCCAAAATATTTTTGGAGAAGTTCAGTCAACTTGTATTCTATTTCCATAAAAAAAGACCGTTTACAGATCAAAAAAAATTATTGCATTTTTGTTTAGCATCCCGAAGGTATATAAAATATCAATTCAAATACAATGAGTCTGAATGAATTTCGGTACAATTAGCCCTCATTTAAATAAAATTAAGATATGGCTCTCCGGTAAAATTCGGAATATAAGCTATATTTGTGCGAATTTTTTCAAAACCAAACAGATCATTTATTTGCTGGGATATGGCTGAGGAAACTAACCACGAAGAACAATCAACAAAAGAGAAAAAGGGTGATGTAAAGGCAGAGATGTCTTTTCTGGATCATCTGGAAGCGCTCAGATGGCACATTATTAAAGCAATTTCGGCTATAGTGATTTGTGCTGTTGTGGCTTATATTTACAGCGATTTTGTTTGGAACTCGATCCTGCTGGCGCCCAATAGTCCTGATTTTTGGACCAGCAAAATGATTATACAGCTTGGCGACTTTTTTGGAATTAAATCGCAAGGTCTGAATCTGCACCCCGTTCAGTTAATTAACTTTAACTTGTCGGGACAGTTTATGGTCGATGTATGGACTGCGATTATTGCCGGATTCATTATTTCATTCCCATATGTGGTGTTCCAGTTCTGGAGTTTCATAAAACCAGCTCTTTACGAGAATGAACGGAAATATGCTTCGGGTGCAGTTGGTGTTATGTCGGGACTGTTTTTAATCGGTGTCTTATTTGGCTATTATTTAATTGTCCCGTTTTCGCTTGACTGGCTGGGCTCCTACAGTATTAGTTCGCAGATTACCAATCAGATTAATATTCTCTCGTACATCAGCTCGGTAACATCCATCGTTATTGCTGGTGGCGTTTCGTTCGAGTTGCCTGTGGTTGTTTATTTTCTTAGTAAGGTAGGTTTATTAACGCCTAAATTCCTGAAGAAATACCGGCGTCATTCGTATGTGGTTTTGTTGATTATTGCCGCAATTATTACTCCTCCCGATGTACTTAGTCAGACGATCGTAAGTATTCCGCTGATTATTCTTTACGAAGTAAGTATCTTTATTTCGGCCAGGGTTGATAGAGCCAATAAACGAAGGCTTGATGCCATTTAATTTGACAAATAAAGTTTTTGAATGAAGCTCAGAGCAGAAAATATTGTCAAGAAATATAAAAAACGGACGGTTGTAAAAGGTGTTTCGTTTGAGGTAAACCAGGGCGAAATTGTTGGATTGCTCGGCCCAAACGGTGCCGGTAAAACAACTTCGTTTTACATGATCGTAGGGCTGATAAAACCATTTTCCGGAAGAATTTATCTGGACGAAGAAGAGATTACCATGATTCCCGTGTACAAAAGGGCACAAAAAGGGATTGGTTATCTGGCTCAGGAAGCATCGGTTTTCAGGCAGATGAGCGTTGAAGACAATATTCTTTCTGTTCTGGAAATGACCAAGCTCCCAAAATCGTACCAGGAGGAAAAAGTGGAAACCCTTTTAACTGAATTTGGGTTGCACCATATTCGTAAAAGCAAAGGGTACCAGCTTTCCGGTGGTGAACGCCGGCGAACTGAAATTGCACGGGCACTGGCTATTGATCCGAAATTTATCCTTCTCGATGAGCCGTTTGCGGGTGTTGACCCAATTGCGGTTGAAGACATTCAGTCTATTATAAAAAAGCTCAGGGAAAAGAATATTGGGGTGTTGATTACCGACCACAATGTTCACGAAACCCTTACAATTACCGATCGGTCATACCTTTTGTATGAAGGATCGATTATGAAAGCAGGCACTGCCGAAGAACTTGCCTCTGACGAAGAGGTGCGCCGGGTATATCTTGGCCAGAATTTCGAATTGCGGTAAGTTTTATCTCCGAAAAACAATTTCAAAAGATTTTGTTGTGTTGTTGTGGGTGTAAAAAAAATCACATACATTTGCACCGCATTTAGCGGGCGTGGCGAAATTGGTAGACGTGCCAGACTTAGGATCTGGTGCCTTGCGGCGTGGGGGTTCGAGTCCCTTCGCCCGCACTGCAAAAGATAACCGCCTTGCTTTACCTTGAAAAAGGATAAGCAAGCGGTTTTTGTCAATTTAAAGCAACAGGTTTTGGATATGGAGCCTCGGAAGAGCTCTTCTTCATAGCTGATTTCCAATAATTTTAAGTGAAAATTATGAATATTACAAGAGAAAACATCGACGAATTGAATGCAATTCTCACCGTTTCGATTGAGAAGAATGATTATGAAGCAACTGTAAACGATGTTCTGAAGAACTATCGTAAGAAAGCGAATATGCCAGGTTTCCGTCCGGGAATGGTTCCTGCCGGATTGATCAAAAAAATGTATGGAAAGGCAGCTTTGGCTGATGAGGTAAATAAAATTATCTCTAAAAGCCTGACTGAATATATCCATGCAGAAAACCTGAATGTTTTGGGAGAGCCACTTCCAAACGACGAAAAGCAACCTGCCATTGACTGGGATAACCAAACTGATTTCAGCTTTGTGTTCGACATTGCTATGGCTCCTGTTATTGATGTGAAATTAGATGAACTGGCTGCAATGCCATTCTATAATATTATTGCCGACGACGAAATGGTAAGCAAACAGGTTGATGCTTATGCAGGTCGTTTAGGCGAAAATAAGGTGGTTGAAACTGTTGGCGAGAAAGACACCGTTCGTGGAAACTTTGTTCAGTTGAATGAAGATGGCAGCGAGCTCGAAGGTGGTATTGTTGCCGAAAAAGTAGTGATTGCCATCGACCTGATGAAAGACGAAGAAGCAAAAGCATTATTCCTTGGTAAATCAGCTGGTGATGTTGTTGTGTTTGATCCGGTAAAGGCTTACGACAGCAAGCACGAAGTTGGCCACATGTTGAATATTTCGCACGAAGCTGCTGAAAATATTTCAGGAAACTTCAGCTTTACCATTATTGAAGTACTTCATTTCGAAAAAGCTGAATTGAACGAAGATCTTTTCAAAAAGATTTACGGAGAAGATTGCGGAATTGCAACTGAAGCAGAATTCAGTGCAAAAGTCAAAGCTGAAATCGAAGAAAACTTTGTTTATTCAAGCAACTATAAATTTGCCCTCGACAGCCGCGATAATTTGATCAAAGCTATTCCGTTTGCTTTACCTGAAGCATTCCTGAAACGCTGGATTAAAGCTACTAACGAGAAAATGACCGACGAGCAGATCGAAGGCGATTTCGATAATTTTATGACCGACCTGAAATGGCAGTTGATTAAAGATCGTATCGTTCGCGACAACGACCTGAAAATTACTGAAGAAGATGTTCGTGCATTAGCTAAAGAAATGGCTGCTATGCAGTTCCGTCAGTATGGTTTGAATAACGTTGGCGACGAGCATCTGGAAAACTATGCCGACCATATGTTGAAAAACGAAGAAGAGCGTCGTAAACTGGTTGCCCGCAAACAGGAAGACGTAATTGTCGCAACCATCAAGGATAAAGTTACTCTCGACGTGAAAGAAATTAGCTTCGACGAGTTTAACAAAATGCTGGAAAATTAATAATTTAGCTGAATAGCTAATAGCATATTTTTATAACTTTGTGAAAATCTGATTTTACTCGACGAGTGAAAAATGATTCTCACAAAGTTTTTTTTTACAGGAGACCATCAATATGAGCAACACGAACGAATTTAATAAATATGCAACGAAGCATCTGGGTATCAGTAGCCTGACGATGCATCGCTTTGATTCAATTTTTACCAATAGCTTAACTCCTTATATCATCGAAGAGCGCCAACTGAACGTCGCTTCGATGGACGTGTTTTCACGTCTGATGATGGATCGTATCATCTTTTTGGGTACTCCAATCGATGATTACATTGCCAACATCGTTCAGGCACAGCTGTTGTTTTTAGAGTCGGCTGATCCGAGCAAGGATATCCAGATTTATTTCAATACGCCGGGAGGTTCGGTTCATGCAGGATTAGGCATTTATGACACCATGCAAATCATTGCTCCGGATATTGCAACAATTTGTACCGGAATGGCTGCTTCGATGGGAGCTGTTCTGCTTACCGCCGGAACAAAAGGAAAGCGCTCAGCATTGAAGCATTCGCGCGTGATGATTCACCAGCCAATGGGTGGTGCTTCAGGCCAGGCTTCGGATATTGAAATCACAGCCCGTGAAATCACTAAACTGAAGAAAGAATTATACGATATCATTGCTATTCACAGTGGCAAGTCGTACGACCAGGTTGAAAAAGATGCCGATCGCGACTATTGGATGACTTCAACCGAGGCCAAAGAATACGGAATGATCGACGAAGTGCTCGTCAGGCATAAATAATTTAAAGTACCATTGAAGATGAAACGAGCATGTAAATCGCTTATATCCAACAATATGGAAATATACGACGTGCGAGTTCCATACGGCATTAAAAAACAAATTATTCACGTATGAAAATGGATAAATGTTCGTTTTGCGGGCGCGAGAAGAAGGAAGTTAACTTGCTGATAGCCGGCATGGAAGGACATATTTGCGATAGTTGCGTTGAACAGGCTCACGCTATTGTTGAAGAAGAATTCAAAAAAGATGAAGGCTTCTCGACCAAGGATTTCAAAATCATGAAGCCGAAAGAAATTAAGGCTTTCCTTGACGAATATGTGATTGGTCAGGAACATGCAAAAAAAATCCTTTCAGTAGCTGTTTACAATCATTACAAGCGATTGAACCAACCTGTTTCGGCTGACGAAACCGAGATTGAAAAATCAAATATCATTATGGTTGGCGAAACCGGAACCGGTAAAACCTTGCTGGCACGAACCATTGCCCGCATGTTGCATGTTCCGTTCACCATTGTGGATGCAACTGTACTTACCGAGGCTGGTTACGTGGGTGAAGATATTGAAAGTTTGCTGACCCGCTTGCTTCAGGTTGCCGATTATAATGTGGAAGCTGCCGAACGTGGAATTGTATTCATTGATGAAATCGATAAAATTGCCCGTAAAGGCGATAATCCTTCGATAACCCGCGATGTTTCGGGCGAAGGTGTTCAGCAGGGCTTGCTGAAGTTGTTGGAAGGTTCGGTTGTAAATGTTCCGCCACAGGGTGGAAGGAAGCATCCGGAGCAAAAAATGATTGCGGTAAACACCAAAAATATTCTTTTTGTTTGTGGTGGTGCATTCGACGGAATCGACAAGAAAATTGCCCAGCGTTTAAATACCAAAATTGTGGGCTACGGTGCACAGAAGAAAGCTGATGCCATCGACCGCAACAACATGATTCAGTATATTTCACCTCAGGATTTGAAATCTTTTGGCCTTATTCCTGAAATCATTGGTCGTATTCCGGTTTTAACTTATCTCGAACCGCTCGATCGTCAGGCTTTGCGCAGTATTTTGACTGAGCCACGTAACTCGTTGATCAAACAATACATCAAGCTGTTTGAGCTCGACCATATCGAATTGAGTTTCGATGAAGATGCGTTGGAATTCATTGTAGATAAAGCGATCGAATTTAAGCTGGGAGCCCGCGGACTTCGTTCAATCTGCGAAAACATCATGAACGATGCGATGTTCGACACCCCATCGGCTAATGTGAGCAATATGGTTATTACGCTTGATTATGCCCAGGAAAAGATTGACGGAGCCATAGCTGTTCGTTTAAAAGCAAGCTGATTTTTATTGAAAATATTCTGAAATGCAATCATTAATTGGTTGCATTTTTTGTTTCAGATCAACTTCAAAACACAAAAAAATGGACGAACTTCCTTTTGTAAAAGGCGATTTTGTACGTATCGACGGATTAAATGCAGTGGTGGTGGGCAATGAAGAGGATGAAAATATTCCGCACGAACATATTGCCGTGTTCTTTGGCGGAGAGGTTGCAAAACGCGAATCGGAAGGAGGCGAGGGGAGCGGTAATCCGCTGGTTTGGATCGTTCCGATTGATATTTGCGAAGACGGCCTGGAACCAGATTACAGAGACGCCTAATTTTCTTCTTCGATTTTGTCGGGCGGAAGTGCTTTTGTTGTTTTAGCGCCCAGCTTTCGGATGTTTTCAGCTCGCTTTACCAGGTTTCCGCTTCCTACATAAAGCTTGTTGGTCGCCTGATCGTAGGTTTTTCGGGTACTTTCAAGGCTTTTGCCAATGGCTTCCATGTCGGAGATAAAAGTTACAAATTTGTCGTATAACGCGCCGCTCTGGCGGGCAATCTCCAATGCATTGCGGGTTTGGTTTTCCTGTTGCCAGATAGAAGCGATTGTTCTCAAGGTAGCCAGCAGTGTCGATGGGCTTACAATGACTACTTTATTGTCCCAGGCAAACGAAAACAAGTCGTGGTCTTCCTGAACTGCAATACTGAACGATGATTCGATGGGGATGAACAGCAGCACAAAGTCGGGACTGTTAAAACCCTGTGCGTTTTGGTAATGTTTTTCACTCAATATTTTGATGTGGTTCCGAACACTCTGTAAATGCTCTTTGATGTGATTGCTCCGGTCTTTTTCATTTTCGGCATTAACCAATCGCTCATAAGCTACCAGCGAAACTTTCGAATCGACGATGATGTGTTTTTGATCGGGTAAATGAATAACCACATCGGGCTGAAAGCGCTGGCCATTCTCAGAAAGAACGCTTTCCTGTTTTTGGTATTCGCGCCCTTCGGTGAGTCCCGATCGCTCCAGAATTCGTTCCAAAATCATTTCACCCCAATTGCCCTGTTTCTTCACGTCGCCTTTCAGTGCTTTGGTAAGGTTATTGGCTTCGTCGCTGATTTTCAGGTTTAAATCATGCAGTTTCTTTAGTTCAGCTTTCAGGTCGGTTTGGTCTTTCAAGCCCTTTTCGTAAGTGTCTTCCACCTTTTTCTCAAAGGTCTGGATCTTCTCTTTTAACGGCGAAAGCAATTCGGAAATGCTTTTCTGGTGTGCAGCCGAGAAATCTTCGGTGTTTTGCTTCAGTATTTTTGTAGCAATATTCTCGAATTCGGTGGTAAATTTTTGCTGAAGGTTTTCCATTTCCTTTTTCTGAAGCTCAAGTTTTTCCTGAAGATTTGAAAAGTCGGCTTCGGCTCGCGCGATTTGCTGACTTTGGATTGAATTTTCGGACCGGAGCTGCTGTATTTGCCGGAGCAATTCTTCCTTTTCTTTCAGGAGCGACTGATTGCGGTAGTCGAATACCGATTTTTCTTTTTCAAGTTCGAATTTTTGCTTCAGAAAGACCGATTTCAGGAGAATGTATGAAAGAAGCGAGCCAACAGCGAGGCCTGCCAGAAGAAATAGAATTTCCATAATTGTAATTTTCACTAAAAATACAATAAAGGTTGCCACAAAGGCACGAAAACACCAGGTTGAAAAATAAAATCTTTGGGGCCTTGGTGTCTTTTGGGCAAAAAATGGCATTTGAATTTAGAAGAATTTATGGCTACTTTGCTTCATCAATAACCGAGAAACGATGGACGTAAAAATAGAACAGAGCTGGAAGCAACAGCTTCAGGATGAATTTGAAAAGCCTTACTTTATACAGTTGACCGAATTTGTACGGTCGGAATACCAGACTCAAAAAATATATCCGCCAGCCAAATTAATTTTTAATGCCTTCGATCAATGCCCGTTCGATCAGGTGAAGGTGGTTATCCTTGGGCAAGACCCGTATCACGGACCGGGGCAGGCACATGGACTTTGTTTTTCTGTAAACGACGGAGTTGATTTTCCGCCCAGTTTACGCAATATTTTCAAGGAAATAAAGGAGGACACCGGCGCACCAATACCGTCGGGTGGAAGCCTGGAACGATGGGCGAAGCAAGGTGTTTTGCTTCTGAATGCCACGCTAACGGTTCGGGCACACCTGGCCGGTTCGCACCAGAAAAAGGGCTGGGAGCAGTTTACTGATGCCGTAATTCATTTGGTTGCCGATCGCCTCGAACATGTGGTTTTTATCCTTTGGGGAAATTATGCCATCAGTAAAGCTGGCTTTGTCGATCAGCAGAAACATTTGGTATTGCAGTCTGTTCATCCTTCGCCGCTGTCGGCCAGCCGGGGTTTCTTCGGGAATCATCAATTTTCGAAGGCCAACAAATACTTATTGGAACACGGAAAAGAGCCAATCGTCTGGTAATAAAAAAGGTGTAACGGATTTCTCTGCTACACCTTTTGCTTTATAAAATAAGTTCGGCTTAGAACTTATACACTATAGAATTGATGTTCATTCCGGCGCCAACTGAGGCCAAAACAATACAATCGCCCGGATTAATTTGCTGACCTTCCATTTTGCCTTTCAGTACCAAATCGAGCAAGGTAGGAACCGTTGCTGTTGAAGAGTTACCTAAAAAGCGGATACTCATTGGCATAATTCCTTCAGGAATATCAGTTTTTCCATACAACTTAAATACACCCTTCAGGATGGCTTCGTCCATTTTTTCATTGGCCTGATGAATAAGCACTTTTTTAATGTCGGTTAAATGCAGTCCGGCAGTGTCAATGCTGTCTTTTACCAAAGTAGGAACGTGTGACAGGGCGTAAACATATACTTTATGTCCGGCCATTTTAATGTACAACTCGTTTTGGTCCACTTCAGGATTGAATGATGATCCGAATGCCAGGTAACCTGTTGTTGCACCTACATCCGAACGGCTGGAATGACTCAAAATACCGGTTGGTTCTTCGCTTTCAACTGCCTCAACAATTGTTGCGCCGGCACCATCGGCATAAATCATCGTATCGCGGTCGTACGGATCGGAAATGCGCGATAGGTTGTCAGCTCCAATAACTACGCCGCGTTTAAACATTTGGCTTTTGATGTAGGCATCGGCAATAATCATGGCCTGAGTCCATCCCGGGCAGCCCGAAATAACATCGTGAACAATACAATGCGGGTTTTTGATGTGCAACTTGGTTTTTACACGATTAGCCAATCCGGGTAACGTATCAACGCGCGAAGAGCCTGGGAGAGTGTCGCCGAAATTGTGGCCAACAATGATAAAGTCGAGAGTTTCCGGATCAATTCCGGAAGAGTCACAGGCATCTTTAACAGCAAATGCGGCCATGTCCGAAGTTACTACATCGTCGCTGGCCCAGCGGCGCTCGCTGATATTGGTGATTTCGTAAAATTTCTGAATTATCTCGTCATTGCTTTTGTCGAATGGCGCTTTCGTACACGGGTCAAAAAAAGTATAATTACTGAAGTAATCATTCCCAATTGTACGTGTTGGAAGGTAGCTACCTGTTCCAACAATTTTAGTATATACCCGTTTTGTCATAACTCTTTTTTCAGTGGCCTTTAGGGCCTTGATAATTATATTGTTTTAATTCAAACGTATTGCCATCAAAAACTCCAAACGAAAAATAATTAATCCAGTCGCCCAGATTAATAAATCTGCTGTTTTCTCCGATGGGGTGGTCAATCATTACATGCCGGTGCCCAAAAACAAAGTAATCGAACTTTTCATTTTGAAGAATCGACTCTGCAAAAATAAACATTCCTTCGTTAGTTGTTCCCTTGAATCCTTCTCCGGCAATTCCTTTTGATATCCGGGAGTGTTTTGACCAGTTGTGCCCGAATGTGAGTGAAAAATTAGGATGAAGCCGGGCAAACATCCACTGAAGCGTTTTACTGGTAAATATCTTCTTCAGAAAAAGGTATCCTTTGTCGGTTGGATCGAGGCCATCGCCGTGAGCCAGGTAGAATGTTTTTCCGAGGAGTTCTGTTTTAAATTCGTCGCGGTGAAGCGTCATTCCCAACTCGTTGGGCAGATAGTCGAATACCCAGACGTCGTGGTTTCCGGTAAAAAAATGCACTTCGATACCCGAATCGGATAATTCGGCAATTTTACCCAATGTGCGGACAAAACCCCGGGGGATAACGGTTTTATATTCGAACCAGAAATCGAAAATATCTCCCATCAGGAATAAATGAGAGGCATCATCCTTGATCGTGCTTAACCAATCCACAAAAGCCAGTTCGCGCTCTTTGTTGTTCTTTAACGCTGGTGCTCCCAGGTGAACATCGGATACAAAATATGCTTTCTTGTTTGGGTTTTTCAAAACATTTTGAAATTGGTTCGAAAAATTGATGCAAATATACGTGTAAAAATGAAAGTGAAACTATGTGACTCCAAAACCGGAACTTAAATCACGCATGGGTTAAACTGATTTCTATTTGACCAGTGCGCCGATTACTTTGTCGAGGTCGGGGCCAAAAACGTTTTTTGCAACAATACGTTTATCTTTATCAAGTATATAATTTGATGGAATAAACTGAACGTTATAGGTGCTTGTGGCCAAAGCACTGCCCTTCATATCTCCAACATTGATCCAGCTCATTTGATCTTTTTCAAGGGCATTCAGCCATGCAGCCCGGTTGGTGTCAATGCTTACCTGGTAGATTTCAAAGCCTCTGGATTTGTATTTACTGTACAGATCGACCAATGCCTGGTTTTGTATGCGCGAGTCGCGGTTTTCAGCAGCCCAGAACTGCAACAGAATTACCTTGTTCGATAACGATGTCAACGAGATATCGCGGCCATTGGCGTTGGGCAATACAATGTCGGGCGAATTGGCGCCGTTTTCGGCTATAAACTGTTGTATTTTGCTGTTCTTTTCCTGAGCCATTAACCGTTGGGTGTTGGCATACAGGGCTTTTACATGTTCCGATTTCGGGAAGAATGAATTCAGAGCCGATGCCGCAACCTTCAGCGATTGTAAATCCTGAATCACATAATTCGAGTCGTCAAACTTCTGGTAAAGAGCCAGTACACATGCCATCGAGAATGGATGTTTCTGGATAAAATCGGTTGAATACCTGACCTGGCTTTGCCTGATATTGGCAATTTCCTGATTCCATTTTACCTTCTCAAGCCTGTAATCTTCGCGGTTCCCGAAAGCGCTGATGTTGTTGCGGATCGAGTCAATTTTGTGTTTGGTCCGCGAAAGCATGTTGTTGAGTTGCTGAACCAGAAGCGATCCGCTGGAACCTTCAACCACATAATCACGCGAGAAGTTGGCTGCGTCGCCAAGCACCGAAATCTTTTCAGTGGTGTCAACCAACAGCGTGATGAAGTTATTTTTATTCAGACTAAGCAGGTAAAAATTCGGATAACCAATTTTTCCATCAAATTCAAACGTCCCGTTTTTCCCCAACTTAACTGAATCGACAGGAATACTCGATGCTACTTTCAGTTCTTCGAGATAGAGATATTTTCCTTCGGCATTGGTAATTTTTCCTTTGATAACAAATCCATCATGTTTTTTACATGCAAAGGTTAATGCTACAAGAGCAATGGCAATCGGGAATATTCGTTTCACAGTATTTTTATTAGTCAATAACGGGCATAAAAATAATAATTTCGGGTTCATATTGCCACCAGCGCATCAAGTTTTGGAACATAGATTTAGTTTTGAAGTTCTTTTTTACAACTGGCTACCTGAAATTACTAATTTTGGGGCTGAATTATAATCGCACGAAAAGGTGAAGGTACATCGAGATCTGAATAATTTCAATGCTCATAATCCGGTTTTAACTATCGGGACTTTTGATGGTGTCCATCTGGGGCACCGTAAAATTATTGCCCGGCTGCACGATCTGGCAGCTTCACTCAATGGCGAGTCGGTCATTTTTACCTTCGACCCGCACCCGCGTAAAGTTGTGGCTCCATCGGAAACCAATTTGCGCCTGCTCACCACCCTCGACGAAAAGATTGCATTGTTTGAACAGGCCGGAATCGATCACCTTATTGTCTATCCGTTTACCCCTGAATTTGCAAAGTTGACCTACGAAGAGTTTGTTGAACAGATTCTGGTCGGACAAATTCATGTAAAATCGCTGGTGGTTGGTTACGATCATAAGTTCGGGAAAGGGCGGCAAGGCGATTTTGACTTGCTGAAAAGTTGCGCTGACCGACTGGATTTTCAGATTGAAAAACTGGATGTTTTGCTCGTGAACGAATCGAATGTCAGTTCGACCAAGATTCGCGAGGCAATCCAGGTGGGCGATTTCGAAACGGCAAACGCTTACCTGGGTTATCCGTTTACCATTCATGGAATGGTTGTCGAAGGTCAAAGGCTTGGCCGGACCATTGGCTATCCCACAGCCAACATTGATGCGATGGATCCGGATAAAATAATTCCGGGCTATGGTGTTTATGCTGTGCAGGTAACGGTAAGGAATCAAACTTATACCGGAATGCTCAATATTGGCAGCCGTCCTACAGTAAACCACAATGCTGATCACCGTACGGTTGAGGTCAACTTATTCAACTTTTCGGATGATATTTATGGCGAACCGGTTGAAGTTGTTTTTTACCACAAGCTTCGCGAAGAACAGAAGTTTGCTTCGCTCGATGTGTTGAAGGAACAACTGGCGCAAGACCGGATTAACACTATTTCTTATTTTAATCAGGATAAATAAATAGCTATTAGTCATTTGTTTGGTGTAGTTAGTTTCAATTTTAACTTTCTGCGCTTATCTTTGCACACTCAAAAAATAATTTTCAGGAATGACAACAAAAACATTGGAACAACTGGCTTATAAAGTAGCCGACATATCGCTCGCCGGATTTGGGCGGAAAGAGATTGAAATTGCAGAAAAGGAAATGCCGGGATTAATGGCCATCCGTAAAAAATATTCGGGTAGCAAACCGCTGAAAGGCGCCCGCATCATGGGATCGCTTCACATGACCATTCAAACGGCAGTTTTAATTGAAACCCTGGTTGAATTGGGCGCAGAAGTTCGCTGGGCCAGTTGTAATATTTTCAGCACACAGGATCACGCCGCTGCTGCTATTGCAGCCGCCGGAGTTCCGGTGTTTGCCTGGAAAGGAGAAACCCTGGCCGAATACTGGTGGTGCACCGAACGTGCACTCGATTTTGGTAATGGCCTTGGCCCAACCCTGATTGTTGATGACGGCGGCGATGCTACTGTTATGATTCACCGTGGTTTTGAAGCTGAAAAGAATCCTGCTATTCTGGATATTCAGGTTGACGCCGAAGACGAACGCGAACTGAACAATGCCCTGAAAGAAGTGCTGGCTTTCGATCCGCAGCGCTGGACTCGCCAGGTGCCTTCTATTAAAGGTGTTTCAGAAGAAACTACAACCGGCGTGCACCGCCTGTATCAAATGATGAACGAAGGAAAACTTTTGTTCCCTGCTTTCAACGTAAACGACTCGGTGACCAAATCGAAGTTCGATAATCTTTACGGATGCCGTGAATCATTGGCTGACGGAATCAAACGTGCCACCGATGTGATGATCGCTGGTAAAGTGGTGGTTGTAGCCGGTTATGGCGATGTAGGTAAAGGATGTGCTCATTCGATGCGCAGTTATGGCGCACGGGTAATAGTCACCGAAATCGATCCGATTTGTGCGCTTCAGGCCGCTATGGAAGGATTTGAAGTAAAAACGATGGAAGATGCAGTTGCCGAAGGTAACATTTTTGTGACCACCACCGGAAACCGCGACATCATTACCGGCGAGTATCTGGCTGCCATGAAAGATCAGGCTATCGTTTGCAACATTGGTCACTTCGATAACGAGATTCAGGTGAACCGCCTCGAAAACTGGCCGGGAATCTGCAAAACAAACATCAAGCCTCAGGTTGATAAATACACTTATCCTGACGGGCATTCCATTTTCCTTCTGGCTGAAGGCCGTTTGGTAAATCTTGGCTGTGCAACCGGTCATCCATCGTTTGTAATGTCGAACTCGTTTACCAACCAAACCCTGGCTCAAATCGAGCTGTGGCAAAAGGATTATGCTGTTGATGTGTATCGTTTACCTAAAGCCCTCGACGAGGAAGTTGCCCGTTTGCACCTCGAACAATTGGGTGTGAAGCTGACCAAATTAACTCCCGAACAGGCCGATTATATTGGCGTTCCGGTTGAAGGCCCATACAAACCTGAACACTACAGGTATTAAAAAGTCGGCAGACCGAAGTTTTGAAACTATATTCTGGCATATAAAGGAGCTCAAAAGGCTCCTTTTTTCATTATTTGTTTTTGATATCTTTAGCGAGCTAAAAACTTATCAGGAACAACAGTGAGCTTTAATCAATACTCGCAAATGATGGAAGAATTGCTCATTATGGAGCAGTTCAGGAACGAATACAAAGAGTTTCCAAAGGGAAAGTTGGAAAAATCAGAGTCGCCTGATTTTATCGTGAAAGTTACAGCCAAAAATGCGATTGGCATTGAGCTGACCAAACTGCACGGCCCAACCGTGAATAAATACAAAACGCACTATCCGCGCAAGATTAATGGCTATACGGCTCCTGAATTCAATCCGGAAAACCTGCAATTTACCATCACGGCCAAAGATGAAAAACTGGCGTATTATAAGGAGAAGAAGTTGAACCAGTTGTGGCTGCTGATTACTGCGGACCTGGATGAAAGTCCGGTGAATTATAACCTTGGAAATAAACTTCAGAACTGGCGCTTTTCTTCAGGATTTCAGAGAATCTTTCTGCTCGAACTTAAAAATCAGAAGGTATTTGAATTGAATGTATCCAATTAATTGGTTACAACAATCCTGCCCCCAACGTAATTGGTGCGGTATTGCCTGAGAGGCTCAATGGCAGGTCCTTTTATGGGATTCCCGTTTCCGCTGAAGAGAATAAACTGCGATTTACAGGTTGGGCAAGTCGCTATTCCGCTTTCGTTGGCTACCACCCTGGTAGTGGATGAAATTTCGTGTGTACAGGTGGCGTCGTAGGCTAAAAAGGGGTTCGAACTGTCAGTCAGATCCCGAAAAAGAATGACGCCCCCATAACCGTAATTTGGGAAATAATACGACCCGCCCGGAATGTTAAGCTCGATGAAATTGGTCGGGTTGATGTCCATTCGTACCGTTACATAAGGAATTACAGAGTTGTATTCATCTTTGCAGGCATTGGTTCCTAAAAGCACGAAAAGCATAATCAGAATTGGGGCGTATATCTTTCGGACAGGCTTAAACATTTTTTGTATCTTTAATGCATTGATAAAACAAAGTAAAGAACAAATTATTTCATTCAGCCAATATTATTTTTCGAAATATGGAAGATTACATCTTTTTAATCGTAGCCATTGTTCTTTCTGTTTTAAGTGCAGTAAATCAGAATAAGAAAAAGAAGGCGGCTGCTCTGGCGAATAATGAGTCGCCAAAGGTTCAGCACCGCAATCCATTATTCGATCAGTTGTTTGGCTCCGATCTTTTTGACGAACCGGATGTGGAAAAAGTCCAACCGGTGAAAATCCAGCGTGTGAAGCCGGAAGTTAAGGTTGCGCAAGTTCCCCGTGAGAGTTTTGTTCGCCATGAATACAAAACTACGTTGCCCGCCACGGCCTGGAAAGTGAAGCCTCAGCCTGAAAAGAAAGAAACACTTGCTGAAGAGTCAACAGAAGAAAATGAAGATTCAGGTTACCTCAGTGATTTTTCGTTGCGGAAGGCTTTTGTATATTCAGAGATACTGAACAGGAAGTATTAAGAGCGACATTTTAGAAGTGCAGAAATTCAATGTCGTAAATCAAAATCATGAGTTTCTGCCGGGTGAAACTTTTTATTCTAC
This sequence comes from Prolixibacteraceae bacterium, assembly GCA_963678915.1. Lineage (GTDB taxonomy): Bacteria > Bacteroidota > Bacteroidia > Bacteroidales > Prolixibacteraceae > Aquipluma. Next base: position 2,058,617 of record OY787458.1, on the reverse strand, counting down.
AGATATTTAAATTGTTTTATAAAACATTAGATTCGTAAAGATTAAAAATTTTTATAAGTTTGTATCACGAAAGAGTTCCGCAATGGCCGGAATTCTTTTTTGTTTTAATATAGTTTTTATAAAAAGGAGAAAGTCATGGGAAAGGTTACTTACGTTACCGAAGAAGGCCTTAAAAAGATGAAAGAAGAGCTTGACCGGTTGATTAATATTGAGCGTCCGGCAATTTCCAAAATGATTGGAGAAGCTATTGAGAAAGGCGATATTTCAGAAAATGCAGAATATGATGCGGCTAAGGATGCCCAAGGGATGCTTGAAGCCAAAATTGCTATTCTTGGCGATAAAATAGCTTCGGCCCGAATAATTGATGAATCGAAAATTGACACATCTTGTGTTCAGATTTTAAATAAAGTCACTATCCGGAACAAAATAAACGATGCAACAATGCAGTACACCATTGTTTCGGAACACGAGGCCAATCTGAAAGAAGGGAAAATCTCGATACAAACGCCAATAGCCAAAGGCCTGATGGGCAAAAAGCTTGGCGATGTGGTTGAGATACAGGTTCCTTCCGGAAAAATGCAGTTCGAAATCATTGATATTGCAATCTAAAGAATAGAAAAATGGCAAGTCTTTTTACCAAAATCGTAAATGGAGAAATACCTGCCTTGAAAGTGGCAGAAGACGAGAATTACCTGGCGTTCCTGGATATTTTTCCGGTGGCGAAAGGTCATACTTTGGTTATTCCCAAGAAGGAGGTTGATTACCTTTTCGATCTGGATGACGAAACATATGCCGGATTGCAGTTGTTTGCCAAAAAAATAGCTGTTGGTATTCAGAAAGCTATTCCCTGCAAAAAAGTGGGTGTTATGGTTCTTGGTCTTGAGGTGCCTCATGCGCATATTCATCTGGTGCCCATGCAGTCTGAAGCCGACTTGTTGAATTTCTCGAAAAAGTTGTCGTTCACCAAAGAGGAAATGGCCGAAATAACCGCATTAATTGCTAACGAAATACAGTTATAAAAGTGTTCAGTCCCAGTGTTCAGTTTTCAGAGAAAAGTGACGCCTCAAAATCCGGAATACTGCGACTGACGACTGTGACTGAATACTGATTACTTCTTCACCCGCTCCGGATTCTTTTTAATAAAATCGCCCCAATCTTTTATTCCCGATTTTACCATGGGATTTTTCATCTGCAGATAGTGGCAAACCGCAACGGCTATGGCGTCGGTAGCATCCAGTTCCTTCGGCAATTCGGTTAATTTAAACATGTTTTTCAGGAAAAAGGCGACCTGCTCCTTGGCGGCGCGCCCCATACCGGTTATCGATTGTTTCACTTTCAGCGGAGCATATTCGAATACCGGAATTTCGCGGCTTAAAGCAAGACCCATCACCACGCCCTGTGCTCGTCCCAGCTTCAGCATCGCCTGAATATCCTTCCCATAAAATGGTGATTCAATGGCCAGTTCGTCGGGTTTGAGTTCGTTCAACAGTGCGTTTGTTCGATCGAAAATGTGCCTGAGTTTCTGATAATGGTCGTTGAACCCCGTGGTTTTAATAACGCCAACCTGCAGAATGTTAGGTTTATTGTCAATTACCTCAATCAGTCCGTAGCCCATCACATTCGTTCCAGGGTCGATGCCAAGTATTTTCAGCGGTTTCTTTTCCATCATATTTCGAATCAGTTCTCAAAGGTAAGAGAATTTGAGGATGTGGAGATTTGGAAATTTGAGGATTTGGAAATTGAAAGAATGTTGTCGTCGTTGCCTGGTTGTAATTGTTCTTTTAATGGTTGAATTGCTGAATGGTTAAGTTGTCCTTGTTTCTGAAGCAATAAGCAATTCCCTCCCTTTTGGGGAAGGGTTAGGGAGGGGCTTGTTCTTATTTCTTCTGCTGATACCAGATTCCCGAAATAATGAAAGCCAATCCAACGAAAGTTGTATAATAAATAGTTTCGCCCAGAATGAAATGGATAAACACGAGCGAAAGGAAAGGCGAAAGGAAGATCAGGTTGCCGGTTTTGGCGTTGTTCTCGCTCAGGTGCATGGCTTTCATCCATAAAATGTAAGTGATTCCGAGTTCGAATAGCCCGATATAAATGGCCGCCGGGATTCCTTTTGCTTCCGGAAAGTGAAAATCGGTAAAAAAGAAGGCGCTTAATACCAGGTAACCCAGCCCAAAGGCGAAATTCCAGAATAGTTTGAAAATTTCGTCACGCTTGTCGAGCACACTCAATATCCAAAAAAGCGCCCAGATCACACTGCTTCCAACAGCCAGCAAAGCCCCGGTGATGTTGGTATTTGCAATTCCGGAGAGACTCCCTTGTGATGAAATAAAAACTACTCCGATGAAGCTGATAAAAATAGCCACAATGTTACGTGGAGTTATTTTTTGCTTCAGCAATGGTGCCGAAAGCAATGCCAGCGTTATGGGCCAGATCATGTTGAGCGGTTGTGCCACCTGTGCCGGTAATAAGCTATATGCCTGAAATAAAACAAGGTAATAACCGAACGGGTTGAGTGCGCCGAGCAACGCCGATTTTCCTAAGCCACTTAATGTTACAGTGAATAATTCCTTTATTCGTCCGTTTATGAGGATGATGAGGAAAAAGACTACAACCGACACAGCCGAGGCTGACAAAATAAGGTAAAGCGGCGAAAGCTCTTTCAACCCAAGTTTAAACGCTGTTGCAACGGTTGACCAAAACAGGACCGACATCAGGGCATAGATATAAGCTTTCGGAATGTTTTTCATGAGGATGTGATGGTCGTTTCTATTTTTTCTCAGGCAGTGCCGGTGCTTCTGTTTTGCTTGCCGAGTCCTGCATTTTCCGATATTCTGTGCGGGCATCAACTACGTAAACACTGCCCGGATAGTCAGTCAGCATTTTTTTGAAAAGCTCCATCGCTTCGGGCTTTCGGTTTAGCTTGTTTTCGTACAGCAATGCCTGCTGGAAAAGTGCATCGTCGGCCAGCATATCCCAACTGTAGTTTTTTACAACCGATTCGTATAAAACAGCCGCATCGGCATATTTTCCCTGGCTCTGAAGAATGCTTGCCTTGCGGAAGTCAACGTCGTCAACCAGTGAATTATCAGGATATAGTTTGACAATCGAGTCAAGCGCGGCAACGGCTCCCGGAAAATTGCGGCGGAAAAGCTGCAAATCGGCGCGCGCAAACATGGCCAGAGGGGTTGCCAGACTGTCGGATTCGAGGTTTTCATTAATGAAAAGCGAAAGTTCCATGGCGTCGTTGGCAATCAGTTTTGATGTACTTGCCCGTAAAGCATCGAGTTGTGCTTTTGCCCAGCTGAAATTTCCCATGTAATAGCCCAGTTTGGCCTTTTTAAATTTCACGTCGTCGCCCAGCTGATTGCTTTTGTTGGTTTCTATTACCTGCGAGTAGGTAATAATTGCCTCCCCAAAATCATCGACAAATACAAAAATATCAGCCAGCTCCGCTTTCATTACCGATATTTGGGGCATGTTCAGTCCTTTTGCCGATAAGCCATCGGTGAGCACTTTCAATGCTTCATCGGGCTGGTTCAGATAAAAAGCCAGTAAATGTGCGTATTTGGTCATCAGGTCAGTTGTTTCGGGCGAATTGCCGACATTACCTAATGTTTGGGTAAACATGTTTTGCAGCTCTTTGGCGCGCAGTACATCGAAGTTTTCTTCATCAATAAAGCGGTTGTAATTCATGCGCAGAAGCTGCAGACTGGCCAGCTGGTAGTATTCGGTATTTTTGCCTTTGCTGATCAGGTATTCGTATGCTTTGGCGGCATCGTCGTAATATTTGTTCGTGGCCGAAACATTGGCCAGATCGAGGATATTGGCATTTTCATTGCCTGTTCGCCGGTCGAGTGCGATAGATTGCCTGATGGCGGCCACAAAGTTTTTATCCTGAATGAAAAGCCAGATTAAAAGCCGGTTGTAAATAAGCTGTGAGGGATCCAGCTGAAGTTTTTTCAGTACATAATTCCGAAGTTGTTTGATGATTTCACCGTCGTTGTCCATCGACAATACCGAAAGCAGGTTGCTTTTTACGATTTCGATGTTACTGTCTTTTTGCTTCGTCCATTCGATATATTCGTTCAGCATCCGTTCATAATTTCGCATGTAATAGTAAACGCGCGCCAGTTCGTAGTTGTACGACTGCGGATTTTGATTCTGCGCTGCCCGGGCTTTGAGGTACACTTTTTCAGCGTATTCGTATTCGCGCCGACTGATAAACTGGTTCGCAATATTTGGGTATTCTGCAATGTTTGAAGCCGATTCGATGGCTTTGTCGTACATTTTTGCCGATTCGTCAATCTGCCCCAGCGTTTTTTTCAGGAAACCCCACTGGATGTACCAGTAAGCATCCGATGAGTTGCCCCGTAGTCCTTTTTTAATAGCTTTCTCGGCCCTTTCATAATCCGGAATTCCCAGCAAACAATCGAAAAACATGTTGAAATAACCTTCGGCCTTTGTGCTCGAATACAACTGCTCGTAAAGGTCGGCAGCTTTGTCAAATTCTTTGTTCTGATAATATTTACCGGCAAGATTGGCTGTATTTTGCAGATCGTTGTTCTGGGCCGATAATAGAATCGGAGCCAGCAAAAGAAAAATACCGAGCAAAATCCTCATGGACCGAATTTTTATGATTGACTACAAAAATAACAATCCCTGCCGGTTTAGGTTGTCAATCTGGCTTTTTGTGGTTCACATTTGTGGAATATGAACCCTTCACTTCAGATTTTAACCTTAATTTTGCACAAATTTTCAATCGTATGACTTCAGAGATGAAAGGACGCGAACGGCTTCCTCGATGGATGAAAATGCAGCTTCCAAAAGGCGAAAGCTATTCAAGGGTGAAAAATCTGGTGAACGAGCACAAGCTGCACACCATTTGTACCAGCGGGAATTGCCCCAATATTGGCGAATGCTGGAACCGGGAAACCGCTACATTTATGATTTTGGGCGACATCTGTACCCGAAACTGTAAGTTTTGCGGTGTAACTACAGGCAAACCACTGGCTCCTGATCCTGAAGAGCCGCGCAGAATAGCTGAATCGGTAAAAATCATGCAGCTCAAACATGCGGTAATTACCTCGGTCGATCGCGACGATTTGCCTGATTTGGGTGCAGCATTTTGGGCAGAAACCATCTGCGAGGTAAAAAAGCTTAATCCTGAAACTAAAATTGAAGTGCTGATTCCTGATTTTCAGGGAAAACAGGAGCTGATTCAAAAAGTGATTGAGGCTGCTCCTGAAGTTATTTCGCACAATATGGAAACTGTAGAGCGGCTTACTCCTCAGATTCGCAGTGCGGCCAAATACCGCACCAGTCTGGAGGCTATTCGGATTATTGCTACTTCAGGAATAGTTGCTAAATCAGGGATCATGCTGGGGCTGGGCGAGACCGAAGCAGAAGTTTTACAGGTGATGGACGATCTTCGTGCTGTTGGCTGCAAAGTAATGACCATTGGCCAATATCTGGCACCAACCCTCAATCATATTCAGGTTAAAGAATACATTACTCCTGAGCAGTTTGAAATGTACCGAACAATTGGGCTCGAAAAGGGTTTCTCTTTTGTCGAAAGCAGTCCGCTGGTTCGCTCATCCTATCGGGCTGAGGTGCATGCTGATGCAAAGTGACAGAAGGATTGAATTACTGAAGGACAGAATAGACGTGTTTTAATGATTACAAATTGACCATATATGGCAAATTTTAATTACGAAGATCTTGGTCTGAAAGACTACAAAGAATGTTGGGATTATCAGGAAACAATTCATCAAATGGTTGTTGGTGATAAACTTACGAATAAAAAAAGCAGCGAGATTAATCGCTTTTTGCTGGTTGAACATCCGCATGTTTACACTTTGGGCAAAAGTGGCGACGAACACAACCTGCTGATCAATGCTGATTTTCTGAAAAAGATAGAAGCCGTTTACTACAAAATAAATCGTGGCGGCGACATTACTTATCACGGTCCCGGTCAGTTGGTTGGCTACCCGATTATCGATCTGGAAAACTACAGAGTTGGGGTGAAAGATTTCATCTTTAAAATGGAACAGGCCATCATTCGAAGCATTGCCGAATACGGACTGGAAGGGGCGTTGAAAGATGGGGCAACCGGTGTGTGGCTCGATTCAACTATTCCGGCAAAAGCACGGAAAATTTGTGCCATTGGTGTGCGTGTGAGCCGCTACGTTTCGATGCACGGGTTCGCGCTTAATGTAAATACCGACATGCGCTATTTTAATTACATCAATCCCTGCGGTTTTTTAACGTATGGAGTGACTTCAATAGAGCGCGAACTGGGGCGCAAAATCGACATGCAGGAAGTAAAGGAAATCGTGAAAGCCAAATTCAACGAGCTCTACTGAATGATTTGAAGATTTGAAAATTTGAGGATTTGAAGATGACATTTTCACATCTCCAAATCTTCAAATTTCCTCATCGCTTAATTACCTAATTTATACATCAGTCGTTTCAATTCAATCTCGGCAATTTTAGCGGCATAGCTCAGGTTGATAAACTGATAACCTGTACTTTCGTAGCTGGCCTGAGCTGCTTTTACATCCAGAATGGTAGCCTGATTAACCTGAAAACGCTGCAAAATCACATTGATCAGTTTTCCTGATAATTCAACGTTGCTCTTCTGTGCTTCCAGTTGCTGAATAGCCGAACTGTATGATTGATGCGTTTTAACAGCACCCGATGTGAGTATATTGAGCAGGCTTTCCCGTTGCAAATTGGCATTGTCAACATTGAATTCAGCCACATCTTTTTGAGCTTTGTAAGCGCCTCCGTTGAAAATTGGTATGGCCAGGGTCAAGCCAACATTTGGTCCGTAACTTTCGTTCAGCAAAATATTTCCTGCCGAGTTTTTGGTCCGGTTTGCACTATATCCACCATTCATTCGCAGCGTTGGAAAACGCAGCGCTGAAACCTCTTTTAAAGCCTGTTCGTTTATATTTACCTGTTCTTCGGTAGCCAGATATTGTGGATTTTGAGTCAGATAGCCGGTAACCTCGTCTAACTTAAGCGAGTTGTCAATTGTAATGCTGTCAGCTATTGTGTATGGGTAATATTTTTTCTGGCTCATCAGCTGAAGAAGGTCAGTTTTTACCTGTTCAACCACTGCCTCCTGTGTCCGCAGGCTTTGCTTTGCCGAATTAACATCAATTTGCGCCTGCAGAAAATCAGCGTCATTGGCCATTCCCACATTCTTCTTTTCAGTAATAATATCGAGTTTCTTTTGCGAAACATCCAACGAATTCTGCATAATTTTCAGGTATTCCTGTTGCCTCACAATGTCGTAATACTTCGCCATTACCAGGGCAATACTGTTCTGAACCTGATTATTCAATTGAAGCTCGCTTTGCTGTTGCAAAAGGCCTAACCTTTTTTTGGTTGCCCAAACTTTAAATCCGTTAAACAAGGTCATTCCCGCTGTTAAGCTGGAGTTTAATGAATTGGCTGTTGCCTGAGGTTTGTTGATTTTGTCGCCGGTGTACAAATCCTGATTAACACTGATGTACGATTGATTATCGCTTATGTTGACGTTAAGAGAGGGCAGCCCCCCGGCGACACCAAAGTGATTGTTGGTCTTGGTTATCTCCAGATTGTTACTTGCAATCTGAATATCGAAACTATTTTTGAGTGTTGTGTCAATCGCGCTTTTCAGCGTAATGGCTGGCTGGGCTATACCTATTAAAGGAAGAAAAAGCGCTATATATATGATTATTTTCTTCATTTTCGGATTATTTAAACTGGTTGTCGATTTCTTCCTGACTGACATGTTTTCCTGAGATAAAAGTATATACAGCGGGAATAACAAACAGGGTGAGAACTAACGAGAAAATGATTCCACCAACGATTACAATACCCAATGGAATGCGGCTGGTAGCGGCTTCGCCAAGGCTCAGTGCAATTGGTAATGCCCCCAGAGAGGTCGCCAGACTGGTCATTAAAATTGGGCGTAACCGCTGAGTGGCTGCCTCAATAACGGCCTGGAATTTGTCCAATCCATGCCCTCGTTTTTGGTTGGCGAATTCCACGATCAGAATTCCATTCTTCGTAACTAGCCCGATCAGGGTAATCATCCCGATTTCGGAGAAAATATTCAGGGTGTGACCGAAAATCCACAAGCTAAGAATAGCTCCTGCGATAGCCAGCGGCACAGTAAGCATGATGATTACCGGGTCTTTGAAACTTTCGAATTGAGCAGCCAGCACGAGGTAAATCAGCAATAAAGCCAGAAGGAAAGCAAATGCAGTATTCGACGAACTTTCGGCATAGTCGCGCGATGGTCCACTAAGTGACGTTTGGTAACTTTCGTCGAGCAGCTTGTCGGCAATAGCCTGCATGGCGGCAACTCCGTCGCCAATGGTATGTCCTTCTGACAACGATGCCTGAATAGTTGCTGATTTATAGCGATTGTAGTGGTATATGGTCGGCGGATTCGCATTCGGGATAATGTCAATTACTTCTGATAATGCGATATTGTTTCCCAAGTTACTCCGAACATAGAGTTTGGTAATGTCAACCGGGTCCTGACGGTCTTTTAGGCCAACCTGGCTGATCACCTGGTATTGACGGCCGTTCATGGTAAAATAGGCCAGCCTTCGTCCGCTAAACGCACTCTGAATAACATTGGCAATATCCGAAACGGTAAGCCCCAGTTCGCGTGCTTTTATCCGGTTGATGATGATATCAACTTCAGGTTTATTGAATTTAAGGTTGACGTCAACATTCTGGAATGTTTTATCGTTTTTGGCTTCGTCGAGAAATTTGGGAATGATTTCCTTTATCTTCTCAAAATCAAGGTTCTGAATCACAAACTGGACGGGTAATCCTCCGCGGGAGCCAAGCCCTACCGAAATGGTTTGTTCTTCAGTAGCAAATATTCTCAGGTCTTTAAATCGAGTCAGTTTTCGGTTTAAATCTTTGGCAATGTCGCTTTGAGATTTATCGCGTTGGGTGGATGGAATCAACCCGATACGACCATTTCCGGAGTTTAGTGATCCGCCGAATCCTCCAGGTACCTGAAGAAATGAAAAATCTGCTTCCGGAATCGAATCGATCATGAAATTTCCAAGATCTTTTCCGGCCTCGGTCATGTATCCGTAGCTAGCACCTTCGGGTCCGGTAATTTGTAAGCGGATGTTCCCTTTGTCTTCAAGAGGAGCAATTTCACTTTGAAGCTGAGTGCCAAGACCAAATATAATTGCCACGCAAGCAACTACCATTAACCATGCTATCCATCTGACATTGATAAATTTAGCCAGATAGCTTCTGTACCCGTTTTCCATTCCTTTAAAGAATGGCTCAGTAAAAGTGTAGAAGCGGCTATGTCCGGCCTTTGGCCTGCTTAAAATTACATTCAGTACCGGAGTGATGGTTAACGAAACAAATGCTGAAATAAGTACAGCAGAACCAACAACCACAGCGAATTCCCTGAATAAGCTACCTACAAACCCTGATAAAAAGAAAACGGGTAGAAATACAATGGCCAGAGTGACAGAAGTTGAGATTACGGCGAAAAAGATTTCTTTACATCCCAGAAGTGCAGCTTTACGGATGGGCATGCCACCCTCGTACTTTCGGAAGATATTTTCGGTAACCACAATCCCGTCGTCAACAACCAGTCCTGTGGCCAGAATAATCCCCAATAATGACAGAATATTGATCGAATATCCCAGGAGATACATAACAAAGAAGGTGGCAATCAGCGAAATCGGGATGTCGATCAACGGACGGATTGCAATCAGCCAGTCGCGGAAGAAGAAGAAAATTACCAAGATTACCAGGATAAATGAAATCAGCAGGGTTTCCTTTACTTCATTGAGCGAACGGCGCACATTCCGAGTGTTGTCAATAAGTACGGTAAACTCGATATCGTTTTTTTGCGATTTGACAATTTCGTCCAGTCGTTTGTTAAATTCGTCGGAAATATTGATGTAATTGGCTCCGGGTTGAGGAGTAATGGCAATACCTACTGCGCTTACTCCATTCAGTTTCCAGTTTCGGTCGTAGCTTTCCGGAGCAATTTCAACCTGTCCCAAATCGCTCAAACGAACAATGCCGTTGGCATCTTCTTTAATAATCAAATCCATGAATTCTTTTTCGGAAGTCAGGCGTCCCATGGTGCGGATGGTTAATTCCGTTTTGTCACCATAAAGTTTTCCGGAGGGTGCTTCAACGTTTTCGCGGGCTAAAACCGTAGAAACATCGTTAAATGCAATATTGTATGCACTTAGTTTGTCAGGATCGATCCAAAGGCGCATGGCCGGGCGTTTTTGCCCGATGATGTTTACCGAACTGACTTCAGGAATGGTTTGAAATTTATTCTGAAGCACATTTTCGGCATAATCACTTAATTCGAGCAATCCTTTGGTTTTGCTCTGCACAGCCATCATGATAATAAAATCGCTGTTCGCATCGGCTTTCGAAACCACCGGAGGCGCATCCACGTCCTGCGGAAGGCTTCTCTGTGCCTGGCTTACTTTATCGCGTACATCGTTTGCTGCGGCTTCCAGATTGGCATCGAGGTTAAATTCAACCGAAATCATACTGTTACCTACCGAACTGGATGAAGTAATGGTACGCACGCCTGGAATCCCGTTAATGGCTTTTTCCAGAGGTTCGGTGATTTGGGTTTCAATTACATCGGCGTTGGCTCCGGCATACGACGTACTAACCGAAATCACCGGCGGATCAATGGCCGGATATTCGCGTATGCCCAGAAAACTGTACCCAATGACACCAAACATGATCAGGAACAAACTCATCACGGTTGCCAGTACAGGTCTTTTTAGGGATAATTCAGATATATTCACGTTTAAATAGAATTGAGTTTGACAGTTTGCCCTGAATTAATTTTCATTCAGTTTCTTCACCTTTGAAACTTTTACCGTAGCGTTAGGGCGGACTGATAGCATTCCGCTGACGATGATACTGTCGCCAATATTTACCCCTTTGGTGAGTTCAACCTGACTGGCGTTTCTTACGCCAGTTTCGACATTGGTATACACAGCTTTATTTTTACGGACAACCACAACCTGATTCGAGAGTTGATCAGGAATAATGGCATTACTCGGGACCATAATGCTCTGATGTTGTTGCTCAAGGATAACCTTTACGAATGCTCCCGGAAGAATTATTCCGTTGGAAAGATAAGCTCTCACTTTTATGTTGCGGGTAACCGAGTTAACCTGTGGTTCAATGGCATGTATCGAGGCTTCGAGCGGCTCGGTGGCATTCGTTGACAGAACCTTGATTTTATCTCCTTTTTTAATGACATCGGCATAGGTTTCGGGCACCGAGAAGTCGATTTTTACCTTATCGGTTTGCTGAAGTGTGCCAATCAGCGTATTGGGTGTTACGTAGGCTCCCTGGCTAACAAGGCGCAGTCCAAGTTCTCCTGAAAATGGCGCTTTAATTACCGTTTTGTCAAGCAAAGCCATGGTTACTTTAATGTTTGCCTGAATGTTATTGAGTGAATTCACGGCGGCGTCGTAGTCGGCCTGATTGACTCCGTTCACTTTGAGCAGGTTTGCCAGGCGTTTTTCGGTTTTTTGGGCCAGATCGAGCTGCGATTTTTGCTGTTCGAGCTGAGCTTGTAACTCGGCGTCGTTTACCCGCGCCAGAATAGTTCCCTGTGTCACTTTTGCACCGTCCGGAATATTCAGATAAATCAGCCTTCCGCTGGTTTCCGGGCGAAGTTCAACACTTTCGTTCGAAAGTACCGACCCGTTCACTTCCAGAATACTGGATACATTGTCGTTGCCGGCAACAATTACATCAACTATAACTGCAGGACGTTCTTTGGCGGCAAGTTCTTTTTTCTTCGATTTGCAGGAAATTATCAATAGGGGAGACACTACCAATAAAACCAATAGTTTTGTATAGTTCATAGGCTCGTTGATTTAACTTAGCTTAGTTGGTAAACACTTCTTATTGCCATAAATCCGGGTTGGTTTGGTTTTAAAACGCTGTGTATTTGGGTACATGCGTCGGAGAAAACATTGCGGGTTTATATTCAATAAAGCAAATGTAAATACAAAGTATGTCAGTTTAAATAATAAATTGTTAATGAAAGTTATTTTGACTTCAATTTAGCTGTTAGGTTTAATCATTAAAGTGCAAATTGAAAGCAAAAAACGCATTTAAAATCAGCTTTCGTTTTTTTACAAATCTGGCAAAAATTCAGGACGACGAATTAAATGGTCCAGTCCAGCAATCTCTGTTCTCCCTGCAGGTTGCGGATTTCAGTAATTTCCTGCGAAACTTCCACCACTCCTTTATAATTTCCCTGTTCATCGCGTATGGCAAAGTATTGAATCAGAATGAATTCGCCTTTCATTTGAATCCAGAAACTTGCCTTGTCTTTTTCTCCATTGCGGAATGCCTCTACAATTTGCTCAACCACATGTACACTTTCGTGCGGATGGCAATTCTTCACATCGCGGCCAATGATTGAATTGGTTCTCCGAAAGATTCTTTTTTCCGGAGTGGAGAAAAATTTCACCTTGTTGTTTTCGTCCACATACGTAATGTCAACCGGCAAATGATTAAAAATGAGCCGAATCTGTTCGGCCGATAAATAGCCGGTTTTCAAATCCACTTCTCCTGATATTTCAGCTGCGGTTTCTGAAGTTTTTGCCCCGGGAAGTTCGGGTTGAACAAACGGAAATCCGATTTCGATGCTTTCGGGAAGCAGCGAATTCAGCTTTTCTTCGCTCACAATGGCCGAAATAACCGGAAACAAAATACGCTCCTCACGGAATTTGATGGCGTAAATGTTGAAAAAAACATCGCCCGCAAGTCGGTTGAACCGAGGCAAATCGACGGATGGAACGTCCAGCAACAGGATCACTTCTTTCAGGTTTCTTCGGATGTCATCGTGGAACGACCACATCACTTGCAGGCAGCGGTAGTCGGGCAAAAAGCTTTCAACAAGCGGAAAGAAAACGTTTTCCTTGATCTGGTAATGCAAATCAATCTTCAACAGGTCGGCAAACTTGTTTTTCAGTTCATTCCTAAGTTTTGAGTCTTCTGCATTCTGATTCAGCTCTTTCAGCAACGGGCGAATGGCTTTTAGTCGCAAGTCGATTTGCTCGTTGTTGCGGATCAGCCAATCGAAAAAACTACCTGGAGCTGGCGCTGTGTAAGGGAATTCGCGCAACGCCTTGTTGAGCAGGTTCAGCGCTTTGTTGATTCCTTTTTTCAGTTCGGGCATCGGGATATTTTGTTTGACTAACTCGTCAACAACAGCAATCACATCGGCAGGTTCAGCTCTGTCAATCACTTGCTGGAAGCCGGCGACCTGGGCCGAAGTCAGTTCTTCGCGAATGACCAAAAGAAATAAATCGACCAGTTTATCAACCCGGTGCTGCTTATGAAGGGTAAATTCTGACATGGGAGTTTTAATTTTGTTCGGTGAAAAATAATCAAAAAATGTCACTTTAAACTCCGGAAAAGGTTTGTTACCTTGCCATGCGTTTTTTTGAATTCATAATTTATAACTGATAATTCATAATTTCTTATGATTGATATTGACGAATTGGACGATAAATTCAGCATTGAAGGCGAAGTAGGTTTTGCCGAGCTGGAAGAAGATTTGGTCTTTATTACGGTTTCGAATAAACATGCCGATGCCGACATTTGCTTGTATGGCGGGCATGTAACAAGTTTCAAACCACGCAATTCGATGGATTTGCTGTGGATGAGCCCTGAAAGTAATTTTGAAGAAGGAAAGCCTATCCGTGGCGGAATCCCGGTATGTTTCCCGTGGTTTGGTCCACATAAAACCGATTCGGATAAACCGCAGCACGGCTTTGCCCGACTGATGTATTGGGAGGTTGTTTCCACTTCAACCAATGCTTCGGCTGAATCGGTTGTTAAACTTGGTCTTACCTCTTCCGAAGAAACCAAGGCCTACTGGCCGCACGATTTTTATGCTGAACTGACTTTTGTGGTTGGCAAAAAACTCACAGTAACACTGAATGTAACCAACACTTCCGATCAACCATTTGATTATACTTGCGCATTGCATTCGTATTACAGCTTGTCTGCTATCGATAGTATTTCTATTGAAGGTTTGAAAGGCTTGACTTATTATAACCAGTTGACGAGTGAAAATGACGTTCAGAAAGAAGAAAAACTGGAAATTACTGAAGCTTTGACCCGCCATTACCTGAATACCGAAACTCCGGTAATTATTGACGACAGCGCTTTCCGTCGTCGGATTAAAGTGGATAAAACCGGAAGTAAGGTGACCACCGTTTGGAATCCGGGTGCTGAAACCTGCGCCAATATTGGTGATTTACCCGACGATGGTTACGAAACATTTGTATGTGTTGAGGCCACCAATGCCTTCGATTTCCCGATCAGCCTGAATCCGGGCGAATCGTTTGCAACCTCGGCTATTATTGGAATTGACGATACTCCGGTGTTTTAATTCTGAAAAATTTAACCACGAAGGACTTTTGAGTTTTCGCAAAGTTACGCTATGATTTTACTGCGTGACTTTGCGAATTTTCTTTGTGAAACTCTGCGGTTCGGATTATTTTTGTGAGATATGAAAAAGACCAACGCTGCCCGCCTGCTCGATGCCAAATCAATCAAATACGAACTTGCCGAATACGAGGTTGACGAAAACGACCTCAGCGCGACCACTTTGGCGAAAAAATTAGGGCAGGATGTAGAACAAATCTTTAAAACACTGGTGCTTCGTGGCGATAAAACCGGTGTGTTTGTTGCTGTTATTCCGGGCAATACCGAAGTTGACCTGAAAAAAGCCGCCAAAGTTTCTGGAAATAAAAATTGTGCGATGGTTCAGCAAAAAGAATTGTTGGGCTTGACGGGTTATATTCGAGGAGGTTGTTCGCCATTGGGCTTGAAAAAACCGTATCCAATCTTCATTCACGAAACCTGCCAATTGTTCGATCAGATATACATCAGCGCCGGCCAGCGTGGTTTACAACTCAAACTCAATCCTAACGATTTAGTCAAAATAACGGGAGCGGTTGTTTGCGATGTGGCTGAGTAATTTTAATTGCCACAAAGGCGCAAAGGCACGAAAAAACACCAATTTTTTATTTCAGATATCGGGTAAGCGTCAAGATTTTCTTTGTTAGAGATCTCTGTCAATGTTCTAGCGGACAAATAGGTTCTTTTTGATTGATTTTCTATTGACATTTTATGTCCTGACGGACAAGACAGCTATTGCAATTTTCAGACCGATTCTTCGGTCTTCGGACTCCTGACTTCCGTATTCATTACACTTCATCCACCTTTTCCGACAGTTCAGCAACTGATTTTTTCGGCTACGAGGGTTTTGTTTCACCTTTGACACATGAAACAACAGAAACTCAAAGTCATGAAACGAACAGCTATATCAATCATTACAATTTTAATAGGCCTGAATGTTTTTTCCCAGACCGTAATCATGGGAAAAGTTACTCAGGAGCAAGGCGAAGTTTTGCCCGGCGCCAGTGCTTATTTGAAGGGAACTTACGATGGCGGGACCAGCAACGAAAATGGAGAATATAAGTTCAAAACCAGCAAAACCGGTCAGTTTACTTTGGCCGTTGAGTTTATGGGCTACGAACCATTTTCACGAATGCTGGAATTGAAAGGCGATACCATCCGGATAAATGTGGAGCTAAAAGAAGCTTTTAATCAGTTGAATGCCGTTACCATCACTGCCGGAACGTTTGAGGCTGGCGATAAAAAGCGAGCCGTTACCATTTCGCCACTCGACATGCTGACCACTGCCGGAGCTGTCGGTGATGTTTACGGCGCATTGCAATCGCTTCCGGGAACAACCACCAATGGCGAGTCGGGCCGGTTGTTTGTAAAAGGTGGCGACAGCGAAGAGTCGCAAACCTATATCGACGGAGCGCTGGTTCCGGTTCCGTACAATTCGTCGGCTCCAAACATGTCCACCCGAGGGCGTTTTAGTCCGTTTATGTTTAAAGGGACGATGTTCAGTACCGGCGGGTATTCGGCTGAATATGGTCAGGCTTTGTCATCGGTTTTACTGCTCAATACCAACGATATGCCCGAAGAAGATCAGTTGGATTTATCTTTCCTTATGGTTGGCGTTGAGGTGGCCGGAACAAAAAAATGGAATTCAGGAGCGATTACCGGAACTTTGGGCTACAACAACCTGAAACCTTATATGAGCCTGGCTCCTCAGAATTACCACTGGACCGACGAGCCCGAATCGACCAGCGGAGCACTCAGTTTCCGCCAAATGACCAGTAAAACAGGTATACTGAAAATTTATTCGAGCATCGATAACGGAAGTTTTACCGTCAGCCAGAAAAATATGGATGCCGACGGACAGCTGGCTGATTACAAGCTGGGTAACGACAATGCTTTTGTCAATGCATCGTGGAACGACAAACTAGGCGAAAAATGGGGAATCAGTTCTGCTGCATCGTTTACCAGCAATAAAGACAATATTCATTTCGACCAAACCAACGTGATTAAAAAGGTTCAGGGAACTTACCTGAAAACCAACCTGTCGTACCCGTTCAGCGAAAAATTTATCCTGAAATTTGGTGGCGAGTTGTTCTCGAAAAATTATACACAGAATGCCCGGATAGGTAACGAAGTTCACGATAACAGTTTTACCAACAACAACTTTGCCGGATTTACCGAAGCGCAGATTTATGCTTCCTCGAAATTCCTAACCCGCATTGGTGGACGAATCGAATATTCGGATTACCTAAACAGTTTCCGGTTTGCGCCACGCTGGTCGACAGCCTACAAAATCACAGATAAAAGTCAATTCTCGCTGGCTTACGGTTGGTTCTATCAAAATCCGGTTGACGATTATTTACTGTACACCAACAACATAAAACCAGAACGTGCCGATCATTACACCTTCAGTTTCCAGTCGTCGGCCAACGATCGCACTCTGAAAGCCGAGTTGTACTACAAAAATTACCGCGACCTGGTTAAGCTGAATGGGGGCGCGTTTTACCTGCCAACCAGTTACGATAACTCCGGAAGTGGTTATGCCAGAGGGCTCGACCTGTTTTGGCGGGACAAAAAATCGATCAAAGGCGGCGACTACTGGATTTCGTACTCGTTTGTCGATACCGAACGCGATTACCGGAACTTTCCGCACAAAGCCGTGCCATCGTTTGCCAGCAAACACAATCTGGCCGTGGTGTACAAACATTGGCTTCCGGGCATTCGCTCGTATCCGGGGATAAATTTCAAATATTCGTCGCCACGTGTTTACAACGATCCAAACTCGTCGGTTTTTAATGGCGAAAAGATGTTGGCCTATAAAAGCATCGACCTGAGCTGGAGTTTTCTGTATCGGCCCAACATCATTTGCTATGCAGCGGTAAACAATGTCGCCGGTTTTAAAAACGAATTTGGCCGCTCGTATGCCAGCACACTCGATGTTTCTGGAAATTACCCGAGTGCCGCTATTGAACCTAGCTCAACCCGCTTTTTTGTAGTTGGTGTTTTCATCACTTTAACGAAAAAGGGAAGTGCAAACCAGTTGGATAAGATAAATTAAGTTGACTGTATTCAGTCGAAAAATTCAGATAAATGAGTCATTCATGGTCATTTGCTTCACGTCATTTATCGCCTGTCGGGAAACCAATAAATGACTACAAATGACTTAATGACTATAAATGACAAATCAAACGTTTAACCTTAAATAATTACATCATGAAAAAGATCATTTTATCAATCGCTGTTGTGTTGATTAGTTTAGTTTCAATGGCTCAAAAGCCTGAGTTTTTTAAAGCTATGGGCGAAACGCTTCCGCAGTATGGCGAATGTAAAAGTGTAGCCGATTTTCAGGCTTTGGGTAATAAGTTTGAAATGATTGCCAATGTTGAAAAATCGGAATGGCTGCCTCTGTATTACCATGCACATTGTTACATCCTAATGAGTTTTATGGAGCAGGATGCTGCGAAAAAAGACGGTTACCTCGATGTTGCAGAAAAATCAGTAAAAAAACTGGTTGAAATGGTTCCAACGGAAGCTGAAGTATTCGTTCTTCAGGCATTTTACCTGACAGGCCGTTTGGTGGTGAACCCAATGGAACGTGGCCAGGAATACAGCGGACTTTCGGGACAAGCCATTGGCAAAGCTTTGGCGCTGGACCCAACCAATCCAAGGGCACAGCTCATGAAAATCCAGATGGATATGGGAACTGCCCGGTTTTTTGGCACCGACCCGAAGTCATTCTGCCCGCAGGCCAAAGATTTGCTGGCCAAGTGGGATAATTTCAAGCTGAAATCACCGATTTATCCCAGATGGGGAAAAGACCAGGTCGCAGGAATCGTGAAAGGCTGCGAATAGGAAAGTGTTCAGTAGCAGTGGCTAGTGTTCAGAAAAGAATACTGGTTACTGTGACTGGCCACTGTTTCCTTTTTCCTTGATTTATCTTTACTTTACAAAACAAACAACCATTCAAAATTCTTCAGTCACATGATGCCTCTCGAAACAAAAAATATAAAAGGAAGTCCAGTTGGCTACGTTCTTGGTAGTGCAATTCTGAGCTTTTTCCTCCTTGTTACTTTGATGCGCGGAGCATTTGCCGATTGGAAGACTTTTGCTTCCGGGTTTCTCTGGGCTTTCAGCATCAGTATTACCCAATGGGTTGGGTTGGACATTATTTACGGATGGATAGATCGCCGGATTTCGTGGATCGAAACTCCGGTAAAAAAGGTTTTCGTCCAAATATTCTCTTTTCTGATGTATTCCGCGACTGCTTTTGCAGTAGTGCAGTTTGCCAATTATTACATCTGGATGGATGTTTTGCCTGAAAAATCGTGGGATTGGATACTTAAAGCGCTGCCATATACCCTTCTGATATCATTTATTATTTCGCTGATATTTACTGCGATTGGGTTTTTTAAAGCCTGGAAAAACGCGTTCGTTCGGGCAGAGAAACTTAAAGTTGAAATGATGGCCTACAAATACGAATCGCTCCGAAACCAGATCAATCCGCACTTCCTGTTCAACAGCCTGAATGTGTTGAGTGATCTGGTGTATGACGATCAGGCAATGGCAGTGAGGTTTATCCGGCAGTTGAGCGATTTATTTCGTTATGTACTCGATAGCCGCGACAAAGAATTGGTTTCGCTTAAAGACGAGCTGGAATTTATCCGTTCGTTTACCTTTTTGCTGAAAACCCGTTTCGAAGATAAATTAAAGATTGATGTTGATGTTCAGGCTAATCCCGACGAATATATTGTGCCGATGACTCTGCAACTTTTGATCGAAAATGCGGTAAAGCACAATGAGGTTTCCGAAGCTTTTCCACTCCGGATTTCGGTACGAAAAGTGAATGATTGTTTGGAAGTGGAGAATAACCTACAGCCGAAGAGCGTGGGCGACGATTCGAAGAAAACCGGGCTGAAAAACATTACCCAGCAGTTTGCTTTTTTCTCTGAAAAGCCCATTAAAATTATCACGTCGGATGAACGATACATGGTACGAGTTCCTATTTTAAAATCTCTGGAGAAATGAAAGCCATTATCCTGGAAGACGAAACGCGCGCGGCCAATCACCTGGAGCGCCTGCTGGCAAAGGTTGCTCCGGCAATTTTGGTTATTGCCAAACTCGAATCGGTGCGCGACGGTGTGAAGTATTTGCAAAACAATCCTGAACCCGATTTGATTTTCTCCGATATTCAGCTCGCCGACGGACTGAGCTTTGAAATCTATAAACAGGTGGCGGTGAACTGTCCGATAATTTTTACCACCGCATACGATCATTATGCCATTGAAGCTTTCCAGACCAACGGAATTGACTATTTACTAAAGCCTATTGAGGAAGATCGGCTCAGGCAGGCGATTGAAAAGGCGAAACATTTTTCACCCGGGCTGGTGCTCGAAAAGCTGCTGGCAATGAATCGACCAGCCGGAGAAAAAGCCTACAAATCGCGGTTTATGGTGAAAGTGGGCGATAAAATCAAAAGTGTTCCGGTTGAGGAAATTCTGGTATTTTACAGTCAGGAGAAAGCCAGCTTTATTCGTACCAGCGACGCCCACACCTATTGTATTGACTATGCACTCGACCAATTGGAACCCATGCTCGATCCCGAAAAATACTTCCGCATCAACCGAAAATACATCGTTTCCATCGATGCCTGCACCAACATTCTGGCCTGGATCAACTCACGCCTTCGCCTGAAAATTGACGGCATCGACGATTCAGATATTATCGTTGCCAGGGAAAGGGTGGTGGAGTTTAAGAATTGGCTGGACCGGTAGAAACGTTGCGAGTTGCGGGTTTCATGTTGCGGGTTGGCGCCTTCGGTTGAATATTTGGAGGTAATGATATTCTCAGAACTTACTCAACTTAGAATTAATATTTTCCTTGCACTGAAAGGGCTACATATCAATAGCCTGGGGTAAAGTGAGGAACGAACAACGCCACAGGTTGGGAGGCAGATTTGTTGCGCCGTCCGCGGGAAAAGGATATTCAAAGTGTTTCTCTTGTTTCGGACGGAAAGGAGTCAGGCATAAACAAAGATTCCACTCCTCTTTCGAAGAATGGAATCTCTTTTATCTCTGTGTTCTCTGTGGTTAAGAAATCTCAGCAAAATACTTATAAAACAGCGGTATCGTCCGTATTCCATTGAAAAACTGCTCCAAAGAATAATTTTCGTTGGGCGAATGGATGGCATCCGAATCCAGCCCAAAGCCCATCAGGATAGATTTAATGCCCAGCACCTGCTCGAAGGTGGAGATGATCGGGATACTTCCGCCGCTGCGCACCGGTACCGGACGTTTGCCATACACATCAAGATATGCTTTTTCTGCAGCCTGGTAGGCCGGAACATCAATTGGGCAACCGTAAGCCTGTCCGCCATGCAGGTAAGTCACTTCAACTTTTACCGATTTTGGAGCAATGCTTTCGAAGTGCTTTTTGAACAACACTTCAATTTTGTGGTGATCCTGGTTGGGAACCAGTCGGCACGAAATTTTGGCAAACGCTTTCGATGGAAGCACCGTTTTAGCACCTTCACCCGAATAGCCGCCCCAGATTCCGCAAACATCGAAACTCGGGCGAATGCCTGTGCGCTCGTTGGTTGAGTAGCCTGTTTCTCCGGCAACTTCAGCAATGTCAAGCGACTTTTTGTAATGTTCCAGATCGAATGGCGCTTTGGCCAGCATGGCGCGCTCTTCGGCCGAAACTTCCACCACATCGTCGTAAAATCCGGGGATGGTGATGTGTCCGTTTTCGTCGGTCATTTGGGCAATCATTTTGGCCAGCACATTGATGGGGTTGGCAACTGCGCCGCCAAAAAGTCCGGAGTGCAAATCTTTGTTCGGGCCGGTCACTTCAACCTGCCAGTAAGCTAACCCACGCAAACCGGTGGTCATCGATGGCGTGTCGGGGGTAATCATGGTGGTATCTGAAACCAGGATGATGTCGGCTTTCAGCATTTCCTTATGCTGTTCGCACCATTTCCCCAGATTAGGCGAGCCAATTTCTTCCTCACCTTCAATCATAAATTTTACGTTGCAAGGCAGTGTATTGGTTTTTACCATCAGCTCAAAAGCTTTGGCATGCATAAAACTTTGTCCCTTATCGTCGTTGGCGCCGCGAGCCCAGATTTTCCCATCACGGATTTCAGGCTCGAATGGCGGCGATATCCATAAGTTCAGTGGATCAACCGGCATTACATCCATGTGGGCGTAAATGAGTACGGTTGGTTTGGCCGGATCGATGATCTTTTCGCCGTAGGTCACCGGATTTCCATCCGATTCGTACACTTCGGCACGGTCGGCGCCGGCATTCAGCAAGGTTTGTTTCCAGTATTCGGCAGCCCGGTACATTTCCGGTTTGTTCGCTTCCAGCGAGCTGATTGATGGAATGCGGATCAGGCCAAACAGTTCTTCCAGAAAGCGTTCCTTGTTTTCTGTAATGTATTTTTCAATGTGTTCCATGTAGATGTATTTTATAGTTATCGTTGTTGTTTTTGTTGTCGTTGTTGGTAAAAGTAGTTATTCAAAGTTTCACGATTTATGAAATTCTTCAGGCTTAGAGATTGAAGGATTGAATTACTGAAGGACTGAAATTGTAATTAGTAAATCGTTAAAATGGTAAATTAAACGCTGGCTTTAATAAATTGTTGCTGATACTCGCCAGGAGTAAGGCCGGTTTGCCGCTTAAACATCCGGTTGAAGTTCGACAGGTTATTAAATCCGCATTCGAAACAAATCTGCGAGATCGATAAATGGTGTTCTATAAGTAATTTACAGGCATACCCAATACGCATTTCATTGATGAAATAAATGAATCCTTTTCCTGTCTTTTCTTTGAAATAGCGGCAGAACGCGGCAGTGGTCATGCCAATTTTCGAGGCAACTTCCTCCTGCGTAATTTTCCGCTGATAGTTGGTATTGATAAAATGCATGATTTTGTCGAGACGATTATTCAATTCCTGATGTTCTTCCAGATGATAAGCTTTGCTTGCCAAAATGCGGTAATTTTCGGTACGAGCCATGGCGTCGAGCACTTTAATGAAATACAACATCCGCTCGAGCCCATTTAATTTGAGCAGCTTTTTCAGCATCCGTCCAATTTTCTCACACTCCGGACTGGTAAAATGAATTCCTCTTGAAGCCCGTTTTAGCAGTTCGCCAATGCGGTGAAATTCGGGATATGAGTTGATCTCTTCCCTAAAAAAATCTTTGTGAAACTGCACCACAATGGCATTCACATATCTCGAGTTGTCTTCGCCTTCGGGTATGTGGCTTTTCCAAAAATGCGGAAGGTTGCTGCCCATCATGGTAATATCGCCATCGGAATATGATTCTACACTGTCGGCCACAAAACGTTTCCCCGAACTTTTTATCACATAAACAATCTCAAACTCGTTGTGAAAATGCCAGGGATAGGTAAAGTGTGGAAATTCGTCCCACTTGACTTTTAGCATGGTGCGTGGAGCAAAACTCACCTGTTCGTGCATTATTTTCATAGCGTATAGTTTTTCATCGGAGGCAAAAATAGTATAAATGCCTGTCAATATAATACTGGCAACGATGTCATTGAACAGCTACCTTTGAATCAATCGGATTAAATTAACTAACTCATTAATCTGTAAGCCGAAAAATGAGGATCAATGTCTTGAAAAATTTATTTTTATGGATAGCTGTACTGGCCGGGATTTCGGCCTCAGCACAGGATTTGCTGAAGTTTGATGTGTTGGCCGGAAATGTAGATCGCACCGATTGTCCGGTCAGTCTCTCAATTGATCAACTTAACTACAACTCTGATTCGCTGACGCTGGCACTTTTCGAAATGTCAGGAAAGACCGAAACTGCAATGCCTTGCCAGATTGAAACAGGGTCAGGCGCCAGGCTTTGGTTTATCCTGAACGGCACTACGCTCAAAAATACAAAGCGAACTTTTGTGATCAGGAAAACTGCCGGAACACCAAATTCCATTTCGGGCATTAAAGCAGAACGGAAAGACGGTGCACTCACGTTATCTTCGAATGGCAAACCCATTTTAAGTTACCAGATCGAAACCATCAATCCGCCCAAAGGCATTAATCCGCTGTTCAAACGATCGGCATTTATTCATCCGCTGTATTCTCCGGAAGGCGAGGTATTGACGCGCATTCAGGCTCCCGATCATTACCACCATTATGGACTTTGGAATCCGTGGACACTTACTTTCATAGGTAAACGCGAAGTCGATTTCTGGAATCTATATAAAGGCGAAGGAACGGTTCGTTTTGCAGGAATGGTTTCGCAGGTAGAAGGACCGGTTTTTACCGGATTCCGTTCGCTTCAGGAGCATATTGATTTTGGAGCTAAAGGAAGCGATGCTGTTGCCATGAACGAATTGTTTGATTTGCGGGTGTGGAATATTTCCAATAAAAAGTATCTTTTCGATTACGTCAGCACGCTAAATACTCCGCTCGATTCGGGCATTTTACTGGCTGCTTACCGTTATGGTGGCGGCATTGGCTATCGCGCCACCGAAAAATGGAATAAAAACAACAGTTCGGTATTAACTTCGGAAGGCAGGGATCGAAAAACTGCTGACGGATCGAATGCCCGCTGGTGCATCATCGAGGGCGAATCGGCCACTCCGGAAGGACATTCAGGCATCTTGTTTATGAGTTACCCGGCCAACCGGATGCATCCTGAGCCCATGCGTGTGTGGCCCGAAGATCAGAATGGTCGTGGCGATGTGTATTTCGAGTTTTGCCCGATCAGGCACAAAGACTGGAAACTTGAAAAGGGAAACGACTATACCTTGAAATATCGTCTGGTGGTGTTCGACGGAAAAATGACACCCGAAGAAGCCGAAAATTACTGGCAGGCCTTTGCCAATCCGCCTCAGGTTGTGATTGAGTACAATACAACGAAAACTAAACACTAACAAATTTAGCTATGAACAGGAAGGTGTTGATCGCATTTGCTTTTATACTCTCGGTTTGCACTTCGCGAGCTCAACTGAAGGAATTTGCCCTGACGGACGAATGGATTCAGAAAATTGAAAAACTGGCCCCGGCAAAACCCGAAGTTCAGCCGAATAAACATCGCAAGGTGTTGGTATTTAGTTTATTCACCGGATTCGATCATTGGGTGGTGCCGCATACCGACGCCGTTATGAAAGTTCTGGCCGAAAAAACTGGCGCTTTCGAGGTTGAATTCAGCAAGGATATTTACAAGTTCGGGAAGAAGAGCCTGAAGGAATACGATGCTGTTGTACTGAACAACAATTGCTCGGTAGGTCCGCGCCGCGATTTGCTGCTCGATGTGCTCGATCAGGACAAAACAATGACCGACGACCAGCGCAAAACGAAGGCCGCCGAACTCGAATCAAACCTGATTGAGTACGTAAAAAAAGGTGGTGGACTGATGGTTGTTCATGGGGCAATAGTGATGCAGAACAATTCGATGCCTTTCAGCGAAATGGTTGGCGGAAGTTTCGATTATCATCCTGTTCAGCAGGAAATCACCTTGGAGTTGTGCGAGCCGAATCATCCGCTGGTAAAAGCTTTTGGCGGAAAAACGTTTGTGCATACCGACGAACCGTATTTGTTCAACAAAGCATATACCCAAAAGAATTTCAGGCCGTTGCTTTACATGGATACGAATAAACTGACCCAAAAAACAAAAGAAATCGACGAGAAAATCAAGTATGTTTCGTGGATTAAACGGTTTGGGAAAGGACGGGTTTTCTATGTTTCGCCATCGCACAATGCCCAAAGCTTTGAAGACGGCCGCCTCCTGAAGTTCTACCTCGATGGCGCTCAGTATGTTTTGGGCGATTTGAAATGCGACGATTCGCCTGCTAAATTTTAAACTGAAATATCTAACAAAAACTATAACCAATGGAAAGAAGAAGATTTCTACAGACAACTGTGCTTGGAACAGCCGCGACAGTGGTGGCTCCAACCATTATCCCATCGTCGGTAATGGGGAAAAATGCACCAAGTAATAAAATTAATATCGGGCAAATCGGCTGTGGTCGTATTGCTCAGGGACACGATATGCCTGGTACTTTACAGCACGATGTGGCCCGTTACATCGCAGTGAGCGATCTGGATAAAAACCGCATGGCCGACGGGAAAACACTTGTCGAGAATTTCTATAAGAAGAAAACCGGTCAGGATAATTACGTCAACGTAAAAATGTACGACGACTACAAGGATATGCTTCAGAATAAGGATATCGATGCGGTGGTGATCAGTACGCCCGACCACTGGCATGCTCAACCCGCCATTGAAGCTGCCCTTGCCGGAAAACACATTTACGTGCAGAAACCAACTTCGCTGACTGTAACCGAAGGTCGAATCATGGCCAATATTGTAAAAGAAAAAGGAATCATTTTGCAGGTGGGGACACAACAGCGTTCGTCAACACAATTCCGCACCGCGGCCGAGTTGGTTCGCAACGGTCGGATTGGTCGTCTGCATACAGTAAAGATTGGTTTGCCTGGTGATCCCCCCGGACCCGAAGCTGCCGAAATGCCAATCCCCAAAGGATTCAACTACGACATGTGGCTGGGCGAAACACCATACGTACCTTATACAGAAATTGGCGTGCATCCGCAGAAAGGATATGATCGTCCGGGTTGGCTGCGCCGCGAACAGTTTGGCGCCGGAATGATTACCGGATGGGGCCAGCATCATTACGACTCTGCAGCCTGGGGCATGAATACCGAATTTACTGGGCCAATCTCCATTCAGGCAGTTGCTGAATTTCCAAAATCTGGATTATGGAATGTTCATGGCGATTTTATGGCCAAAGCCGAATATGCCAACGGAATAACCATGTACACCAGTGGCGGTTATCCAAACGGGATCCGCTACGAGGGAACCGAAGGCTGGATATTTGTATCGAGGGGCGATTATGTGGCTTCGGCAAGCGACCCTACCTCGA
This sequence comes from Prolixibacteraceae bacterium, assembly GCA_963678915.1. GTDB lineage: Bacteria > Bacteroidota > Bacteroidia > Bacteroidales > Prolixibacteraceae > Aquipluma. The sequence goes on along the minus strand of OY787458.1, from coordinate 2,032,230 downwards.
AAATAAAGAGTAAGGCATTGGATGCCAGTGATCCAAAAATTTTGGAATCGGTGATTGGCGAAAATGAAATTCACCTGTACAAGAGCGACGAACAGCACGGCAACTGGCTCGAATGTATTCAGACCAAAAAAGAGCCTATTTCACCGGCTGAAATCGGACACCGCGCATGTACTATTTGTCTGATTACGCATATTGCGATGAAGCTGAACCGCAAATTAAACTGGAATCCAGGCACCGAACGTTTCGAAAATGACGATCAGGCCAACGCGATGTTAAGCCGTCCGGAGCGTTTTCCATATGGGATTGGAAACATTAAAAGGTAACTAACAGATATTGAAGTGAAAAAAGCATTTGAAGTCAAAAATCCCGATTTGGCATTAAGCCCATTCACGGGAATGACAAAGAAACATTACATCGAGTTGGCGAAATACTTGCTCGAACGGGCATTTACACATGTTGATTCAATCGATACTCCGCTGAGCTTTCCGTCAGTTCCGGGGAAAACTTATCCCGAGCCCAATGCTCCAGACTGGCGTTACAAGTCGGCCGATTTTGAAGCACTGGAGCGGACGTTCACGCTGGCCGGTCCGCTGATTCATCTCGATCCGGCAATAACAATTAAGGGCATCAACCTGCGCGATTATTACAGTCGCCAGATTTACAATGCCTTCACACCGGGGCATTCGAATTCGTTGCCAATGCCCGAAGATCTGCCCGATTCGAATTATCAGTTCACCTGCGAGTTTGGTGGTTTGTTCAAAACGCTTTTGCTGATGCCTGAGACCATTTGGTTTCAGTATTCCGAAGAGCAGAAAAACGAGATGGTGGTTACCATTTCGAAATGGGCGCATCACCGTACCACGCAAAACAACTGGCGTATTTTTAACATTATCGCCCTTTCGTTCCTGAAAAAATACGGCTACGAAATCGATGACGATTTGCTGAAAAGTCACCTGATGTGGGTCGTTTCCTATCAATCGGGCAACGGCTGGTATCTCGAACAAACCTACAATTACTATTCAATCAGCTTGTTCATTGTGTACACCACCATCTGGAACCGCACTTTTGGCGACGAGTATTATCCTGAAATAGCTGAAATCATTGAGAAATCGGCACAGAAATTAATGGAATCGCTCACCAGTTTCTTCGGAAGGGATGGGTATATCAACATGTGGTCGCGCAGTATTTGTTACCGCACCTGGGTTTCGGGAGCGTTCCCCGTTGCTTTTATGCTGAAAGATAAAACCTTGCTGGATGCTGGTTGGGCACGGAGACTTTGCTCTGGATCGCTGCTTCAGTTTGTAACTCGCGAGGAATTCTTTTGCAACGACGTTCCAAGTCTGGGTTTCTACGGACAAAAGGAATACATGGTGCAAAACTACAGTTGTGCCGGAAGCCCGTTCCTGATGTTTTTACCATTTATTTGTCTGGCCTTACCCGACGATTCTCCTTTCTGGACCGCCAGGGAAAACGACGGCATGTGGGAAAATCTGGGCGATGAATCGAATAAAGTCATTCTCGAAAATCCTGGCTTGATGTTGGTTAATCACGGCAAAACCGGAACTTCAGAAATTATTCCGGGGAAAGTGTATTACGACGACCCGAACTATTCGAAACTGGCCTACAACACGCATTTCCCGTGGGAAGACCACAATCCGCAGGGAGGAACCTCGATGGAATACAGTTACCGTAGTCGGGACCCGCGTGACGTGCGTGGCGACGATGTGAATTTTTACCTCACCGGCAAAAAAGTGGAAAACGATTCGGAAAAGAACCGTTCGTTCACCATCTCGCAAAGCATGTTTTTCAATGGGGTGCGCGACAATGTGCTGTATCGGCAGGCCATCATGCGCCGTCCGCCAAACAATGGGGTGGGCTATATCATCGATTTGGCCGAGATCACCATTCCCGGCGGCGTGATCAGGATCGATCGCACACGTCTGGCATTTGAGTACGAATTAACGCTTGGTCATTTCGGTTTGCCGCACCTTGGTGGAAAAAAGGCCGTTGTCAATCGGTTCGAAGACGGCGATAAAAAAGTGATGACTGCCTCCATTCCTGGGCGCCGCGTGGCGCTGATTACTTACAAAGGCTGGGACAAACTGGATACATTGGTTCATACCAACCGCAATGCCGAAGCTGACGAAAGTACTGTGATTTATGCTTACAAAAAGCGTATGGATAAAAATCCGCCAATGGAGCTGATGATCACTGTGATGTTGCACCGAATGGATAACGAAGAATGGACTGCCGAAGAATTATCGCCGATTAAAGATATCAAAATCGCGGATGTCACTTCGCAGTACTCAACGCTTGGCGCAACCATTACACTGGCAAACGGCGAAGTTTATGATGTCGATTTTAAAGACATCGACGGGCATCGGTCGTGTTAACTTCCCGCGTGATACGATTTTGAATCGCATTCAGGCAAAATGCAGCGATTCAAAATCGCTAATCCCGGTTGAAAATTCCTGTTTTCTTTGGTAGAATGTTTTATTTTTGTTGGCAATAAATCAGATAATCCATAAATCAGACCCATGAATAAAAACGTAATTTCTGTGTTAGCTATGGCAACACTTCTTTCTGCTTGTGGCGGAGGCGGACAAAAGCCAGCCGAAAAAGAGCAATCAGCGGCCAAATTTACCGGTGCTAAAGGCGAAGTAAAACTGATGACACTCGATCCGGGCCATTTTCATGCGGCTTTGATCCAGAAATCGATGTACGAACAAATCGATCCGACTGTTTATGTGTATGCTCCTGAAGGCGACGACGTAACCCAGCATCTGGCTCGCATCGAAGCATTCAATAAACGTGCTGAAAGCCCTACTGCATGGGTTGAAAAAGTATATACCGGCACTGATTACCTCGAAAAAATGCTGACTGAAAAACCGGGAAATGTAATGATGGTGGCTGGAAATAACGCCAAGAAAACCGAGTACATCCAGAAAGCCGTTGAGGCTGGCATCAATGTGTTTGCCGATAAGCCGATGGTAATTACTCCCGAAGCATTTCCGGCATTGGAACAGTCGTTTAAAACTGCCGCAGAAAAGGGTGTTTTGCTGTACGACATCATGACCGAACGTTTCGAAATAACCAATATCATTCAGAAAGAACTGGCCAATACTCCTGAAGTGTTTGGTGGTTTGATTGATGGCACGACTGAAGAACCAGCCATTGATATTTTAAGTGTTCACAATTTCTGCAAAGTGGTTTCGGGTGTAGCACTGAAACGTCCGGCCTGGTTTTTCGACATGTCGCAGCAGGGCGAAGGAAATGCTGATGTAGCCACGCACCTGATTGATTTAGCACAGTGGAGTGCTTTTCCTGAAGTTGTTTTGAATAAAACCGATGTTCAGATGATCTCGGCCAAACACTGGACAACCGATTTTACGCCTGCACAATTCGAGAAGGTAACCGGGATGAAAGAATTCCCTGAATTCCTGAAAAAAGATGTTGCCGATGGTAAACTGAAAATTTTCGCCAACGGTGAAATGCAATACAAACTGAAAAACAAGGCGTTCAAAGTTACTGCGCTTTGGGACTTTGAAGCCCCCGAAGGTGCCGGTGACTCACATTATTGTTTGATGCGCGGAAAATCGTGTAACGTCATCATCAAACAAACCAAGGACGAAAAATACAAACCGACTGTTTACATTGAAGCAACCGGCGCAACTGATTTGGCAGCTTTCGAAGCCAGCCTGAAAAAAGCTGTTGAAGAAACCATTTCAGCAAAATATGCAGGTTTGAAATTGAATAAATTGGGCGATAAAAAGTGGGTTGTTGAAATTCCGGCGCAGTACAGCGTTGGCCACGAAGCCCATTTTGGTCAGGTTACCGAAAAATACCTGCAATACCTGAAAGATGGCAAATTACCTGAATGGGAAGTGCCAAACATGTTGGTGAAATATTACATTAGCACCGAAGCCTTGAAGTTGTCAAAAAAGTAAGGCAAAAGGTAAAAGTCAAAAGTATAAAGGAGGTTCGTTCTGGACCGGGAAAGAGTCAGGGTTTCATTCTATTGAGGCCCTGACTTTTTTGTTTATTAAATATCCGGTTGCGTAGGTTATTCTTTGCCGTCTGCTTTAGCTGACGGAAAGAATGATCAACGAAGCCAAGGGCTTTAGCCCAAATAGACCTGTGGGGCTAAAGCCCGGATTATTGGTCTTTCTTCTAACCGTTGACTGAAGTCAACGGCAAAGTATATCATCGCAATTTTCGTTCATATAGGTGTTTATAAGGATGTTCATTTTTTATTTTCTCCGCCGGAGATTAATGACAATAGTTGTGTTTTAGAAAATGTTGATTATTTCCCGTAGGGAATTAATTATGGATTGTTTATGTCCTGACGGACAAAAAGTTTTTTGGTATTCTGTTTTCTATTGTCATTGATGTCCTACGGACAAAACTTCTCTGGAAATCGTAACTTTAGACTTACTAAAACTCATCAACATGAACTCAATTCTCAGCCGGATATCTTTAATTCAGGGCGACATCACCAAACTGGAAGTGGATGCCATTGTCAATGCGGCCAACTCGTCGCTGATGGGTGGAGGAGGAGTGGATGGCGCTATTCATCGTGCCGGAGGTCCGCAGATTTTGGCCGAATGCCGCGAAATTGTTGCTCGGCAAGGACAATGCGTAACGGGTGAAGCCGTCATCACTTCAGGAGGAAATCTTCCGGCGAAACTGGTGATTCACACCGTCGGGCCAATCTGGCGCGGCGGTAACAACAATGAGCCGCAGCTCCTGCAAAATGCTTACCTCAATTCATTAAAACTAGCCGCCGAAACCGGGATTCAAACCATAGCTTTCCCAAATATCAGCACCGGAGTTTATGGTTATCCCAAGGAACGGGCTGCCCGGATTGTGGTTGAGGCAGTAACCGGATTTCTGGCCGTCAATCAGCTTCCGAAGCAGGTGTATTTTGTGTGCTTCGATGACGAAAACTATGAATTGTACAAAAAGCTGGTTTAATGCGAGAATCCTGCCAGACTAAAATTCTGCCCAAACGTCGATAAAAACTGCCCAAACGTCTATTGCATTTTATTAAAATATAGAGCCAGCGTAGTTTTGGCTTAAAATAGTAATAAGCAATAGAACGATGAAATGAGCATGGTTTGCATCAAATAGTAATGAAGATGAATTTCCGAACCATGCGAATTCCATGTGGCAACTAAAAAGCAAAATAATAATCACATGAAAACAATTCGAAAAAGTTTACTGATTTCCGGGTTCCTGATCCTCGCTTCAGGATTCATGGTAAATGCACAGAACAAGATCTGGACTTTGGAAGAATGTATCAACTACGCATTGAGTAAAAATATTCAGGTGCAGAAAACCATTTTGACCAATAGCCGGAACCAGCTGAATGCCACTCAGGCTCAGGCAAACCGGTTGCCATCATTAAATGCTTCAGCCAGCGAGAACTTCAACTGGTCGAAAGCATTCGATTACAACACCGGTTTGTACGGTAACAGTAAGGGAGCCAACAGCACAAACCTTTCGATGAACTCGAATGTGTCGCTGTTTAACGGCTCGAAACTGAGTAACAAAATCAAGCAGGCCGAAATCGAGCTGGAGAGTGGCCGATATAATTCGGAAGCTGTGAAAGAATCGATTGGGTTGAGTATTCTGAACGCTTACCTGCAGGTTTTGTACGATTACGAAAATGTAAGCAATGCCGAAAAACAAATTGTTTCGACCACCGAGCAGTTAAATCTGGCGAAAGAACGCATGGATCTGGGAGTTATTTCCATGTCGGATTATTTGCAGATTAAGTCGCAACTGGCTACAGAAAAGTCAACTTTAGCATCAGCAAAAAGCCAGCTGGCGATGGGCAAGGTGAACCTGATGCAACTGATGGAATTGCCGGTTGACGGAACTTTCGAAATCAGCTCGCCGAACCTCGAAAGTTTGCTGGTTGATTCGGCTCAGCCCAATGCCCAGGATATTTACAACCAGGCTCTGGGAATTAAGCCACAGATTAAAAATGCCGAGTTAAATAAAGAAAGTGCCAAGCTGGGTGTTGAAATTGCAAAAGCCGATGGCCTTCCAAGTTTATCGATGAATGCCGGTTTGTCAACCTCCTATTCAAGCTTGTCGAAAGATGTTGCTTTCTCAACCCAGGTAAAAGAAAAAATGAGCCCGGCCGTTGGGTTCTCGCTTTCTATCCCGATTTTCCAGAAGAGACAAATACGCACCAACATTGCTTCGGCCGACCTTTCGGTTTCTGATGCCGAACTTACCGAAATCAATACCCGCAACGAACTTCGCAAAAGCATTGAACAGGCCTGTGCCGATGTCACATCAGCCCAAAGCCAGTATGCAGCCAGCATGGAACAGAATCAATCGGCTAAAGAATCGTTTGATGTGGCCACCGAAAAGTATGTGCAAAGTTTGATTAACTCTGTTGACTACCTGATTCAAAAGACCAATTTGATTACTTCAGAAAGTAAACTGCTGCAATCAAAGTTCAACCTGATTTTTAGCTATAAAGTGGTCGATTTCTACAAAGGAATTCCACTGGCACTATAATCTTTCAGAAAAATTAAATCAATAAAAAATACAACCATGAAAAAGAAGTTAATATACATCGGATCGGCAGTCATTGTGCTTGTCGCTGGTTTTCTGGTTTACAAATCGCTGAGTAAACCTAAAGCATCGGTTTCAATTGAGACTGCGAAAGTTGAAAAAGGGACGATTAGTAACACCGTTACAGCAACCGGAACGCTTGAGGCCATAAAAACAGTTGCCGTAGGAACACAGGTTTCAGGGGTAATTGAAAAGATATTTGCTGATTTCAACTCGCAGGTAAAAAAAGGCCAGCTTTTGGCCCAGTTGGACGAAACGCCACTGATTGCGCAGCTTGAACAAACGAAAGCATCGGTCGATCAGGCCGAAGCCCAGGTTAAATACCAGAAGGCTACTTACGAGCGATACAAAGCATTGCTTGCCAAAAAACTGATTGCACAGGCCGATTTTGACCAGGCTGAGTTTAACTACAACAATGCATTGGGATCGTTGAGCAACGCCAAATCGATGTACGATAAAAACAAAATTAACCTGTCGTATGCCCGGATTTATTCACCAATTGATGGTATTATCCTCAACCGCGCAGTTGACGAAGGCCAGACAGTGGCAGCCAGCTTCAATACACCAACACTTTTCACCATTGCCAACGACCTGACACAAATGCGCGTGGAAGCCAAAGTTGACGAAGCCGACATAGGTCAGTTGATTAACGGACAACGTGTTGAATTTACGGTTGACGCTTTCCCGGGTAGAAAATTTTCGGGTGAAGTAACCGAAATAAGGCTTCAGCCAACCACAACCAATAATGTAGTTACCTATACTGTTGTAATTGGTGCCCCAAATCCTGAAAACATCCTGAAACCAGGTATGACTGCTAACGCTACATTCTTTGTTACCGAGAAAAAGGATATTCTTTTGGTTCCGGGGAAAGCCGTTCGTTTTAATCCTGATCCTGCAACACTGGCTGCCTATATGCCCGCAATGGGAGGCGAAGGCGCACAGGCTGCACCATCGGCAATGCCTCCGATGGGAGCGGGTGCAATGCAAGCAAAAAAAGGTGGCAACGATTCAATTCAGACGGTATGGGTAAAAGGTGCCAATGGAATTCACCCGCAACATATTACTGTTGGTGTTACCGACGAAATTAATTTCGAAGTTGTGAATGGATTAAAAGAAGGCGAAGAGGTTGTTACCTCATTGACTTCAGGAACGGTTGCAAGTAAAGCCAAAGCATCAGGCAGCCTGTTTTCGCCTCCACGCCCGGGAGCCAACCGTAACTCAGCAACAACAAACAATCAGCAGGGGCCACCAAGATAACAATCCGGGAAAGCCGATCTGATTTGAATTGACACATAAGAGGATAATTAAATCGCCATAATTCGGAACATGCTTTTTTTTAGCCTCCCCTTGCGGGGAGGTTTGGAGGGGGCTCAAAAAATAGAACAAATGAAAAAGACAATTATAGAGGTTAAGAACCTGAAAAAAGATTTCCATGTTGGAGACATTACGGTTCATGCCTTAAGAGGAATTAACCTGGAAATTAAGGAAGGCGAATTTGTAGCCATTATGGGAACCAGCGGATCAGGAAAATCGACCATGCTGAACGTTTTGGGATGCCTTGACAAACCCACTTCAGGAAACTATCTTCTGGATGGAATAAGCATGGGCGAGCTTTCAAGGAACGAATTGGCCGGATTGCGGAATCTTAAGTTAGGTTTTGTGTTCCAGTCGTACAACCTTCTGGCGCGAACTTCAGCTCTTGAAAACGTTGAACTTCCCTTGTTCTACAATTCAGCAGTAAAACCGAAAGAACGCAAGGAACGGGCTATTGCCGCTCTGGAAGCAGTCGGTCTGGCTGATCGTATGCACCACATGCCCAACCAGATGTCGGGCGGACAGCAGCAACGTGTGGCCATTGCCCGCTCGCTGGTGAACGATCCCGTGGTGATCCTGGCCGACGAAGCCACTGGTAACCTCGATACGCGAACTTCATACGAAATCATGGCCTTGCTTCAGGATTTAAATTCGAAGGGCAAAACCATTGTATTTGTAACCCACGAACCCGACATTGCCAAATTTATGACCCGCGAGGTTGTTTTCCGCGATGGACACATTATTCGTGAAGGTTTGATAACTGAGAGGCATAACGCGGCCGAATTATTAAAAGCTCTTCCGGAGGAAGACCTGGTTTAACCGAATAAAATGTAAAGTCATGAACTACACGAATACTGTAAAAATATCGGTGAATGCATTGAAGCGAAATAAATTCAGGGCATTCTTAACCATGCTTGGAATCATCATCGGGGTTGCGTCGGTTATTGTGATGCTTGCCATTGGTCAATCGTCCAAACAAAGCATCCGCGACCAGATGGGGAGCATGGGAACTAACCTGATTATGGTGATGCCTGCTTCGCAACAGCGCGGTGGTGTTATGATGGGAAATACAAGCGCTCAAAATATGACCATGAACGATGTGGCTGCCATCGAAAAAGAATGCCCGTCCATTTCAGCAGTTTCTCCTGAAGTTCGTTCAAGCGGACAGGCTGTGGTGGGTAATTCAAACTGGCCTACTTCGGTTTACGGGGTGAACGACCAATATTTCTCCATTCGTAAATATACCATCAAAACAGGACGTAGTTTCTCGGACAGGGAAATACAAACCTATGCCAAAGTGTGTTTGGTAGGGCAAACTATCATCGAGAAACTGTTTACGGGGAATGCCGATCCAATTGGTCAAACAATTCGGTTTAAGGGAATTCCGCTGATGATTATTGGTGTTTTGACCGAAAAAGGTGAGAACGGAATGGGACAAGACCAGGACGACCTGATTATTGCACCATACACAACGGTTCAGAAACGAATCCTGGCAATCACATATATCCAGAGTATTTATAGTTCGGCTGTAAGCGAGGAAAAGAACAGCGAGGCTATCAGTCAGGTTACGGCGTCGCTTCGCAAAAACCATAAGTTGAAAGACGGAGAAATTGATGATTTCCAGGTAAGATCGCAGGCCGAAATGGTACAAACTTTCTCTTCGGTAATGGACGTATTGACCTTGTTGTTGGGTGCAATTGCCGGAATCTCGCTGGTGGTAGGTGGTATCGGTATCATGAATATCATGTTTGTATCGGTTACCGAACGAACCCGTGAAATCGGATTGCGCTTATCGGTAGGAGGCCGGGCTAATGATATTATGATGCAGTTTCTCATCGAGGCGGTTCTGCTAAGTGTTTTCGGCGGAATAGTCGGAATTACGCTTGGAATATCGTTGACCTATCTGGTAACAACATTAATGAACATGTCGTTTGTGATTATGCCTACGGCTGTGGGAATGTCGTTTCTGGTTTGTTCGGCCATTGGTATTTTCTTCGGATGGTACCCGGCCCGAAAAGCTTCTAATCTGAACCCAATCGATGCATTGCGATACGAATAATAATAATTTACGATTTTGCTATTTACTATTGTCGATTCAAAAAAGGAACTACAAATAGTAAATAGTAAATCGTGAAAGGATAAATTGTAATTGGTATATTATCTTTGGAAAAAAGACATAAAATGGGCAAATTAATTTCAATCCATGATAAGTGGATCAAGATTAGTCTTCATGGCATTGTTTGGATTATTGTAGCCTTATTCGGGTATTACATGCATTATACGTTTGGGGGTGGCAACATGCTGCGCCTCTACGAATTCTACGTGAATGCATTGCTGGGAGCATTTATTTTCTACTTGGGCTACCTTTGGCTGGTCCCACGTTATTTTATCCAGAACCGACAAATTATTTATGCTGTAATTCTTTTCGCGTTCATAATTTTAACCTATTACATAAGAGACTATATCCGCGAAACTTTTTTGACCGACCCTGTTGCTGAAGCCCGGTTTCATGAGGCGATGAAAATACTGACAGGGAAGGACGACGGCCCCAGAAACCCGAATGCTTTTGGGTTCTTCAGTCATCTGATTACTTCCGTTTTACTTTCGGGCTTTGCCATCGGTTTCGGTCTTTCCGAAAAACTTAAACAAAACGAGAAACGGCAGAAAGAACTTGAAAAGGAAAAACTGAATTCGGAACTGGCTTTCCTGAAAAATCAGGTGAGTCCGCACTTCTTTTTTAATACCCTGAACAACATTTATTCGCTCATTGGCATCGATGCATCAACCGCCCAGGAATCGGTGCTGAAACTGTCGAAACTGATGCGCTACCTGCTGTACGAATCGGAACATGGCGAAACACTGATGAGCCACGAAATCGACTTCATGAATAATTACATCGACCTGATGAGGCTCAGATTAAGCCCGAAAGTTGAATTGCTGATCGATTTCCCTGAAGGTTTCCCCGATTTCTCGGTGCCACCGTTGTTGTTTGTGTCTTTTGTCGAAAATGCGTTTAAGCACGGCGTCAGTCATCGCGAGCGTTCGTTCATTCATCTCCGGATGCAGATTAATAACGGGCAAATTACCTTTGTTTCCGAAAATAGTGTTGGAAAAAGCAGCCATCCCGGCGATCTGCAACACTCCGGAATTGGTCTCGAAAACGTGCAGAAACGGCTCAACCTGCTGTTTCCTGAACGGCATAAGCTCACCATCGATAATTCCGATGCTGTTTTCCGTGTCGAACTTGTGATTCAACAAACAAACCCGAAAGTATGAAACTCAGAACCATAGCCATCGACGACGAACCCCTGGCCCTTCGGCTGGTAGGCGATTACATCGGTAAAACACCGTTCCTGGAGTTGGTCGGATCGTTCGATAATCCGCTCGATGCCATCGAGTTTCTTTCGTCGCAGCCGGTCGATCTGGTCTTTGTTGATATCCAAATGCCCGACCTGACAGGAATCGAGTTTGTCCGCAGTCTCGAAAGCGCGCCAAAGGTTATTTTTACAACAGCTTACGAGAAATATGCACTCGAAGGGTTTAAACTCAATGCCATCGACTATCTGCTGAAACCATTCAGCTACGAAGAATTCCTGAAAGCTGCCGGGAAAGCACGGAAACAGCTTGAGCTGGAAACAAGTTCGCAGCTTTCCATTGAAGCGAATAACCAGTTCCTTTTCCTGAAATCGGAATACAAAATACGGCGCATCAACTTCAACGACATTCTGTACATCGAAGGGCTGAAAGATTACATCAAGGTGTACACCACCAGCGAAGACAAGCCGGTTTTGTCGCTCAATTCCATCAAATCGCTCGAGCAAAAGCTGCCCGAAGACCGCTTCATGCGCGTTCACCGGTCGTTTATCGTTAACCTCGACCGTATCGAAACCATCGAGCGCAGCCGCATCATTTTTGGCAAAACATATATCCCCGTCAGCGACCAGTACAAAGACAAGTTTCAGGAATTTTTGGACAAAAATTTCCTTTAAAATTTCAGGTTTATTTTTAATCCATTAAAGGATTCTGCATGCAGCCGGCCTTGGCCGGTGAGCCGAAAAACAAGTGAAGTCGGCGTTAAAAAATCTTTTCTGTTTGAGCCGAAGGCGAGTTTAAAAGATTTTAGCCGTCAAACGTAGGTTTTTCGTGCGAAGCGGGCTAAGCCTTGACTTTTTTTGATTACTTTTTTGTGTTAAGACAAAAAAGTAATTGGGGCCTTAGGGCAAAGCCCCAATTGGTATGATCAATGAGCTTAATAAACGGTTATCCAAAATTCCTTTTCTTCCGCCGCATAAAAAAAGAGCGATCCTTTCGGGACCGCTCTTTCAGAGATATAATCAGTATGCGATTATTTTACGATTTCTTTGAATTTAGCTTCGTCGAAGTATTTTGCAAACTCCATATCAGTAGCAGCAGTTTTCTTCAATTCAGGTTTCAATTCAACAGCTTTTTTCAGGCTTTCGTACATCAGGTTTTCTTTAGCTGTGCGTGCGCCCACTACTGCCTTGAAGTATTCTTTCCAGTAGCAACCTTGCCATGTGCAGTTTTCCAGCGATTTCAGAGCGCCGTTGTTGTCACCTGCCAAAATTTTAGCTAAACCGGTGTTTGGTGAGTCCGAATCGTTGAAGTATTTAACAGCTTTAGCATAGTCGCCTTTAATGATGCTCAAAATACCAAGGTTGTTGTTAACAGCTTCGCCGGCTCCTGAAGCAGCGCCGAAATAAGTTTCAGCTTTTGCTAAGTTACCTTCTTTCAATTCGCAAATACCTAAGTTATTTTTAATGATAGGCTCATTGTTGTTCATCTTTTCAGCTTTCTCGAACAATGGTTTTGCATCAGCGTATTTCTGTTGTTTAGCCAATACCAAACCAGCGTTGTTTGGTCCTCTCCAGTCGTTCGGATATACTTTCATGAACGAGTTGTAGATAGCCAGCTGTTTGTTCAGGTCTTTAGTCAATGTAGCTGCGTAAAGCAATTCAGCAGGATTCAGTTTCGAAGGATCAGAATCGGCCAAAGCAGCAATTTCTTCGTCGGTTTTACCAATCAAATCGATGCTGGTAGTGAATTTCGAACGACGCAACTGTGGCAAAATCTGGTTGGCAACTTCAACAAATGCTCCTGAAAGGTTTTTAATTTCACGTTCGCGAACTTCAGGATCGGTGTACATCGACAATACGCGCAGGATTAATTCTTTATCCTGAATGTTCGATTTACCCATCATTTCTTTGAACCCGTCCCAGTCTTCAGGAGTGAATTTAGTTTTGAATTCAGCTTCAACTTCTGATTTCTTCAATTCTTTGGTTAAGAATTTTGAAGAAGCATCCTGACGTTTTTCGGCCAGTTTGGTGTTGTAGTCTAAAGTACCGTCAGGTGAAGCATATGAAGAAACTTCGATGCTTTTAATTTTTTTCCGTGGATCTTTAGCTGCAGCGGCATTGTATTCGTTCAAACGGGCAATTTCTTCCTTAGTCAGTTCTTCTTTGCGAATCTCTGCTTTGTTGATCAGATACTTGATGTCAGCGGTGTATTCATCAGGAACAATACGTTGGAAAACATCGATGTTTGGATCGTATTTTCCGCTTGTATTTTTTTCTCTCTGAACACCCAATACCGGAGTTGGATAGTTTACAACCAAAGTTGGCAATGCAAGTACACCTTTAGCCAGGTGGATTGGTGCAAAGTCAACACTTTTCAATCCCTGCGAACCGGTAATTCTCAGTTCGAGATCCGACAAACGCATAGCTTCAGCATAAGGAACTGCGTCTTTGTACGAGAAGCTTCCGCCACCTTTCAAAGTGATTACTTTGTTGTTGGCTTTTACTTTTTCGCCCTGAAGAGTTACTGGTTCAAAGGCTTTTTCTCCGCCTTCGTATTTCAGCACCGGAGTAGCAACCAAAGTTACTTTTTTAGCGAAATACTTAGCTGGGAATTTTCCGTCAATCGCAACATCAACCTTACCGGCGTGTGTTTCCAGGACTTCAGGAGTAGTTTTAAAATTGATCAAGTTTGCGTTCTTTTTCATTTTCTGCAAACTCGCACAGCTGGACACAAGTACAGCTGCCAAGGACAAAAGGGCAAGTGGTTTTAAGTTAATTCTCATCATAGTGCGTATATTTAATTGATACTATAGCATTTGCTTAATGTGGCCCAAAATTAGCAATATTTTTTAGTGTCTCATAATAAAAAAACTCAAATCCTGCCCTAAAATTAAAGCAGAATTCGGGTTGTTCCCTTATTGTAAGTCTTTTCGAATATTGCACTAACGATTTTCTCGAGATCTTCGCTTTTTTTTACAAAATCTATACCATTTGTGTCAATAATCAAAATTGGGAAGTCACTTTGCTGCCTGAAATAGCTGAAATAGCCCTGTGCAATCTTCTCGAGATAAGCCTTGGTAATGTAAGTTTCGTAAGTCCGGCCTCGGATGGCAATGTTTCTCAAAAGCAGGTCGGTGTCTTTGTGCAGGTACACGTACAAATCCGGTTTGGGCATCTTTTCGTAGATGATGGTGAAAAACTGCCGGTAAAGGTTGTATTCGTCGCTTTGCAGTGTGTTTTGCGCAAATATCAGCGATTTCATAAAGTAGTAATCCGAAACCGTGAAAGGGCTAAACAGGTCAAAATGACTTAATTCGCGGTTCAACTGATTGTAGCGCTCGGCCAGAAATGCCATCTCGAGCGGAAACGAATATTGATCCTGATTTTCGTAGAATTTGGGCAGGAAAGGGTTATCGGCAAATTGTTCGAGTACTAGCTTGGCCTGGTGCTTTTCGCTGATCATCTGGGCCAGCGTAGTCTTTCCCGACCCAATATTTCCTTCTATTACCAAATAATTTAAACTCATAATCAGGACATAAAAAAATCCCGGACGATGTTTTTCCGGGATTTTAAAAGTACAATATTTTGACTGAATAGAAATGACTTTTTATATCAAGTGTTGCAATTAGTGAGCGGGTGACTCAAAGTCACCCGCTCACTTGATCACTTTTCCCTTTTTCTTATTTCATGCCTAAATGATAAAATACAAACGACCACACATCGGTGTATTCTTCAATCTGTTTGGCCGTTGGTTTGCCTGCTCCGTGTCCGGCTTTGGTATCAATGCGTACCAAAAGCGGGAGTTTATTTTTCGTATTCAGTTCCTGCAAACGAGCCATGTATTTAAACGTGTGCGCCGGTACCACGCGGTCGTCGTGATCAGCAGTTGTAGCCAAAATCGCCGGATAATTACCATTTTCTTTAACGGTGTGATAGGGCGAATAGCCCAACAGATATTTGAACATTTCTTCGTTGTCGGCGCTGGTGCCGTAATCGCCGGCCCATGCCCAACCAATGGTAAATTTGTGGAAACGCAGCATGTCCATTACACCCACAGCTGGCAAAGCAACTTTAAACAGGTCGGGACGCTGATTGGTTACTGCACCAACAAGCAACCCTCCGTTCGATCCGCCCTGGATGGCCAGTTTCTTGCTCGAAGTGTATTTTTGGTTAATCAGGTATTCGGCAGCAGAAATAAAATCGTCAAACACATTTTGTTTGTGCAGTTTGGTTCCCGACAGGTGCCATTCTTCGCCATACTCGCCGCCACCGCGCATGTTCGCAACGGCCAGCACTCCACCTTTTTCGATGAAGGCAATACGTGCAGCCGAGAACGATGGGGTGAGACTGATATTGAAACCTCCGTAGCCATAAAGCAGCGTAGGATTATTTCCGTTCAGTTCAATGCCTTTTTTGTGGACGATGAACATCGGGATTTTGGTGCCGTCTTTGCTGGCATAGAATTCCTGTTTCACTTCGAAGTCATCCGGATTAAACTTCACTTCAGGCCTGAAATGCAAAGTCGATTGTTTGGTCGTAAAATCGTATTTGTACACTTCGCCGGGTGTGTTGAACGAAGTATAGCTGTAGTAGGCAATGTTCTCGTCTTTCTTTCCTGAAAATGCACTGACGGTTCCAATTCCTGGCAACAGAACTTCGTGATCCAGTGTTCCGTCGTACGAATACACTTCGGTTTTGCTGTGGGCGTCGGTCATGTAATTTGCAACCATTTTGCCTGCAATAAATCGTACCGATTCCAGAACGTCTTTCTTTTCAGGAATAACTTCCGACCAGTTTGCTTCTTCGGGTTTAGCAGTGTTGATTTTAACCAGCCGGTATTTAGGTGCTTTGTAATTGGTCAGTACAAATAGATCGTCACCAATATTGTCCACCGGATTAAATTCATATTCGTAAGTCGTCATCAGCGGAACAAAAGCGCTGTTCTTTTTGCTGAGGTCTTTAAAATCGAGCGCATTTCCATGTGTACCGATGCTTTTCGAAATCAACAGAAAACGTTTGTCTTCGGTCATTTCGGCACCAAACATGTGTTTCGGGTTCTCCGGATCGTTCACAATCAACTGGTCGGCCGATTGGTCGGTTCCAAGTTGGTGGAAATACACTTTCTGATACTCATTTGCTTTCGAAAGTTCGCTTCCGGCTTCGGGTTTATCATAGGCACTGTAGAAGAATCCATCTTTCAGCCAGCTGATTCCGGAGAATTTTACCCATTGAATGTGATCGGGAAGCATTTCGCCGGTTTCGATATTTTTCACGAATATTTCGTTCCAGTCCGATCCTGATTTGGCAACCTGGTAAATCAGGTACTTGCCGTCGTTCGAAATCTCAGTGCTTGTTAAGGCAATTGTTCCGTCGTTTGACAAGGTATTGGGATCTAATAAAACTTTTGGTTCAGCAGCCAAATCGTCAGTGATATAAAGGACACTCTGGTTCTGTAATCCGTTGTTCTTGACAAAGAAATATTTGCCGGCTTCTTTAGACGGAGTGCCATATTTTGGGTAATCCCACAATTCGGTCAGCCGGGTTTTGATTTGTTCGCGATAAGGAAGTTTATTCAGATAATCGAACGTTAATTTGTTTTCGGTTTTTACCCATTCGGCAGTTTCGGTTGAATTGTCGTCTTCGAGCCATCGGTACGGATCTTCAACTTCGGTTCCGAAATAAGTGTCTTTTACATCGCCTTTTTTAGTAGGCGGGTAGGAGAGCGGTTTTTCTGAGCAAGACATCATAAATGATAATGCTAAAATTGAAATAGTAATTCGTTTCATGTTAAAGAAATAGTTTGTAAGTATTTTCAGCGATCAGCAAAATTATTCATATCGGTATGTTTCCAAAGTGATTTGTTACATTTTTTGCTGTTTCGCTAAAATAAAAATGCCCGACATGCGGGCATTTTAAACTATTTCAGTAATGGAATTTTACTTAGTTGCGGTCGCGGTTGTCGCGGCGGTCACCACCACGGTTATCGCGATTGTCACGACGGTCGCCACCACCACGGTAACCTCCGCGGTCGCCACTACCACGATTGTCATCGCGACGAGGACGGTCTTCGTTGCTACGCTCAGGTCTTTCTACATAACCTTCTGGCTTTGGAAGCAATACGCGACGTGAAAGTTTCATCTTGCCATCGCGGTCCATATCGAGCAATTTCACTTCAATTTCCTGTCCTTCGGTCAATTCTTCTTCAACTGTTTTCAGACGGTTCCAGCTAATTTCAGAAATATGGAGCAAGCCTTCTTTTCCAGGCATGATTTCTACAAATGCACCAAATGTGGTGATCGATTTTACTTTTCCTTTGTAGATTTCGCCTTTTTCAGGAACGGCAACAATCAATCGGATGCGCTTTACTGCGGCCTCAAGCGATTCTTTATTCACGCTCGAAATCTGAACATAACCCATGTCGTCTTTTTCTTCAATTGAGATAACCGTTTTGGTTTCTTCCTGAAGTTTTTGGATGTTTTTACCGCCAGGGCCAATGATAGGGCCAATGTATTCTTTAGGAACGATTACTACTTCAACACGTGGAACGTTTGGTTTGTAATCTTCGCGTGGTTCTGAAATTACTTTCAGGATTTCGCCCAGAATGTGTTCGCGGCCTTGTTTAGCCTGAAGCAGAGCCTGAGTCAATATTTCGTATGAAAGTCCACCAACCTTAATGTCCATCTGGGTTGCGGTGATCCCTTTTGTGGTACCGGTTACCTTGAAGTCCATATCGCCCAGGTGATCTTCGTCGCCCAGAATGTCGGAAAGAACTGCGAATTTATTGTTTGCAGGGTCGGTAATCAAACCCATGGCAATACCTGAAACCGGACGTTTCATTTTCACACCGGCATCCAACATACACATCGTTCCGGCGCAAACAGTGGCCATTGACGATGATCCGTTTGATTCCAGAATGTCAGAAACAACGCGGACAACGTATGGGAAGTCGTCCGGAATCATTTTTTTCAATGCACGCAAAGCCAGGTTTCCGTGACCGATTTCGCGGCGTCCAACTCCACGAGGCACTTTAGCTTCGCCAACCGAGAATGGAGGGAAGTTGTAGTGCAACAGGAATTTTTCAACGCCCTGATAAGTTACGCTGTCGATTTTCTTTTCGTCCATCTTGGTTCCCAAAGTGATCGATGAAAGCGACTGTGTTTCGCCACGGGTGAAAATGGCTGATCCGTGTGAACCCGGCAGATAATCCACTTCGCCCCAGATTGGACGAATCTGAGTAGTTGTGCGGCCATCCAAACGGATACCTTCGTCCAGAATCATGCGGCGCATGGCTTCTTTCTCAACGTCGTGGTAATATTTTTTAATCAGCTTAATGTTTGTTGCGAGATCGACTTCGGTATTCTCAGTGTTAGCAGCAGAATATTCTTCGATGTATTTTTCAACAATAGCATGAAATCCTTCGATGCGGAGCGCTTTGTCGTTGATGCGCTGGGTTGCCAGTTTGTAGCAGGCAGGATACAAATCTTCAAAAACTTTCGCTTTCAGATCGGCATCGTTTATTTCGTGGCAATATGTACGTTTTGTTTTTCCAACCTGTGCAGCCAGCTCTTCCTGAGCTTTGCAATGTACTTTAATGGCATCGTGAGCTACTTTGATGGCTTCGAGCATTACTTCTTCCGAGACTTCGTCCATTTCACCTTCAACCATCATGATGTTGTCGTAAGAAGCGCCAACCATGATGTCGAGTTCAGCTTTTTGAAGCTGCGAATAAGTAGGATTAACAATGTATTTGCCATCAATAAGAGCAACACGAACTTCAGATATTGGAGTTTCGAATGGCACGTCGGACACGGCAATAGCAGCGGAAGCTGCAAGTCCAGCCAGAGCATCAGGCATAACTTCAGGATCGGCTGAGATAAGCGAAACCATCATTGCAGTTTCTGCATGGAAATCAGCTGGGAAGAGCGGACGCAATGCACGATCCACTAAGCGGCCAATCAGAACTTCTTCGTCAGAAGGACGTGATTCGCGTTTAAGAAATCCGCCCGGGAAACGTCCGGCAGCGGCAAATTTTTCACGGTAATCAACCGAAAGTGGCATAAAGTCCACGTCGTCTTTGGCGTCTTGTGCAGCCACAACTGTAGCCAGCAACATGGTGTCACCCATTCTTACAACAACCGCTCCGTCGGCCTGTTTTGCTAACCGGCCTGTCTCAATGGTAATGGTGCGGCCATCTCCAAGATCAATTGTTTTAATAATTGCTTGATTCATAATTTTTTCGATAAATAATAATTTTTGTGGTACGTTACAAATGGGTGTGGTGAGGATTTTTATTCAGAAAACCAGGTTATCTGAAAGTTGTGTTTAAAAAAATGGTACCGACAAATTTTTAAACGCTTATAAAAATAAGAAAAGGCAATAAATATATTGCCTTTTCAGTGATAAATTATCGACGTAAGTTAAGGTCTTTGACGATAGCGCGGTAACGTGCAATTTCTTTTTTCTTCAAATAGTCGAGCAAACTTCTGCGTTTACCTACTAAAGTAGTCAGTGCGCGTTGTGTACTGAAGTCTTTTTTGTTTAATTTCAAGTGTTCAGTCAGGTGACTGATACGGAATGAAAACAAAGCAATTTGAGCTTCAGGAGATCCTGTGTTTGTAGTTGATTTTCCGTATTTCTCGAAAATTTCAACTTTCTTTTCAGCTGATAAATACATGTAATTTCTATTAAATTGTGATACAATGTTTAAGCCGCAGCATTGCTTTCAATAACAACAGCTTAAAATTAATTTTAAAAAGCTGCGCAAAAGTAAACAAATATCTTTGAAATTCAAGATGCTATGAGAATATTTTCAGGCAGAGCCGTGTGCATTTCATTGTTCAATAGTGTATTTTCTTATTTAGGGCTTTCCAGCACATTCCTGAATTCTTTGATTTGTATTGATGATCCGAGTACAAACAGCTGGTCGCCCCGGCTAATTGTTAATTCCGGATCGGGATTGAAAACATATTTGGCCCCGCTGATTTTAATGCCGATGATGTTTATTCCCGACTTGTCTTTTGCCTGCAAGGTTTTTAGGGCTTTATTCACGAAATGGGAAGCCATATGTGTGCACGAAATTTCTTCCAAACTTACATCGTTGCTTTTTTGCAGAAGAATATATTCGAGAAATTCAACCACATCGGGCTGAGTCACCAGTTTGGCCATTCGCTGACCTCCAATGCGTTCGGGCATAATTACGTTAGTGGCACCTGCCCGCTGAAGCTTCGTAATTGATTCAATTTCGGAGGCTCGACTGATAATCTTTAATGCCGGATTCATGCTGCGGGCAGTTAAAACAACAAAAACATTGTCGGCATCGTTCGGTGTGGTGGCAATCAGTGCTTTGGCATGTTCTATCCGTGCCTGATAGAGCACTTCTTCGTGTGTGGCATCGCCCCTGATATACAGTAGGTTTTCGTCTTCACGGATTCGGCCGATCACATTTTCGCGCTTGTCGATTACCACGAACTCCATGCCGTAGTCGCGCAATTCCATGGCAGCCTGTTCTCCGTTGCGTCCATATCCAATAATAATGGTATGGTCTTTTAGTTTCATAATTTTCTTATCCACGCGGTATGTTTTTAGATATTCTTTCAGTTCTCCATCGAAAATAAACTTTGCCAGCGTTGAGCCCACCCAGGCTAAACTACCCAAACTAAACATGATTAATCCTGAAGTGAACAGTTTGCCGACATCAGAGAGAGGATGAATTACTGCAAACCCGACTGTCGAAATAGTTATGATGGTCATAAAAAAAGCGTCGATCAGCGGGTATTGCTCGTATAGCCAATAAAACAAGGTGCCAGATGATAACAGCAATAAAAGCAGCACTATACCTGTTCGGATGGTTTGGTTCGATACTGCCTTAAATTTATTGTAGGGCTGGTTCATGTTATGGTCGATTGACTGAAGTTATAATCTTCGCTCCCATCTGGCAATGTAAACATTTTTTGAGTTCGCAGTAGCAGTTTTTAAGCTGAATCAATGCCTGAGTTTCGAATGCCGACTGGCTGTCGATGCCTAGTTCGTTCCACTTTCTGGTGATTTGATTTGATTCAGGAGGCAGATTTTCGAGCAAACGCAAGGCGCGGTCTTTCATGGCCTGATCAAGATGCTGGTCGCCATATACAAAAAGCATTGGTACAATGGTGTTAATTACCAGGTTGTGGAATGCGGTTTCTCCAAGTGCCTTTTTTATTCGTCCCGACGTTTTATTAAATCGGTAATGGGTTTCCCAATATTCTGAGGTCGCAACGTCGAAAAGGTTTTTCAGTTCTTCCAGCGTTTCGGTTTCCAGAATGTGCGAAAACAATGCTGATGATTGGTGAATAAGCATGGCCAGCTGGGCGATTCGGATAGTTGGGAAATTTACAGGCCGCAGCCGCATAAACTTCCACAGGTGTGCTTCAATGCCCGAAAGTCCGTATTTTTTGTACAGAAATGAGTATTCATTCCGAAGCGAAAGGAAATAGTCATCGCCCAACAGTGTTTCGTTGAGCAAGCCCGATTGTCCGAATAACAATGCTTCTATCTGGAACAAGTCGTTTTTGTGTTTCGATAAAATGCTTAACGGAAGCGATTTGGCCAGTAATTCGAAAGGTAGAGCATTGATTTTCATGCCGAAATTACGGGCAAGCAGCTGATAGAAAGTTTCGTTCCAATTGTTTTTGTTTTGTTGCAGAAGTTCAAGTATCGAACTGGTTTTTGCCTGAAGTCGTTCAATCATTAACGAACTGAACCAAAAACGCAGGACAAACGGATCAACTTCAGGAAGCCTTTCTTCGCAGGCAATCCATCGTTTCGATTTTAGCAGTTGTTCGAAATTTTCGAGAATGGCGGGCGAGTACTTTATTTCTACTGCAGGAATCTGATGATCTAGGATCACTACCGGTTTATCGTGCAGTTCAACAACATGAAGAATGACATTGTCGTAAGCTGCATCGGTTTCGTGCCGGTGCTGATACCAATGTGACGATTTTTGGTGAATTTCAATATTCCCGGCCCAGATGGTCTCACCAATCCGGATTCGTGCATTGAAAAAATCGGGTCCCGAATTGGAATTTGGTTGTCCGGTCGAAATGATTTCGAGCCTTTCGCCATCCACAGTCTTCAAATCTGTTTTGTCAAACAGGCGGTGTTCCCAGATGAAATGTAAAAACTCTTCTTTCATTCGTTGTGTGTTCAGGACTAATCCGGATTGATCACTAAATTTAACAAAACGAATTCAGAATATTTGCATTTGATGGCTGATTTTTAGCGAGCCAGCCGGGTTGCCCGATTAGAATACAATTTTGTAGCCTTCTTTTTCGAGTACTTTCCAGCCTTGAATCAACGAGTCTTCATCTTCAATTTTAATCCGGTTCTTCCGGAGGATTTTTTTGATTGGTTTTTGATTGGCCTTGTCGAATTTTGATAGCAAACTTGTCCGGTTTGCTTTTACGCTGGTGTATCCTTTCTCGGCAGAATAAAAATACAGATGATGTTCGGGGACGTATTCCATATTTTTTAAAATGTCACTTTTGTCGTGATACGGAGCGGTAGTATTTAAACTGGATTTCCGGAAAGCAATCAGAGATGTTGTGCCGTCGTAAAGTATTTCGAAAAA
The DNA here is from genome assembly GCA_963678915.1 of Prolixibacteraceae bacterium. GTDB lineage: Bacteria > Bacteroidota > Bacteroidia > Bacteroidales > Prolixibacteraceae > Aquipluma. The sequence continues at coordinate 2,009,406 of OY787458.1, read as the reverse complement.
CTGGTACCCTTTCATGAAATTATCGATGTACTGTTTTCGGAATACGCGGGTGCGGCCGTTCGTATCAACGAGCTGAAAGCCTTTCAGACTGGCTTTGTCAATGTTAATCTGGCTGGCAGCAGCACTGTTGTAATAAAACAATTCATCTTTGTAGGCGCTGTATTTCATGAATAGGCTGTCGGCAACTTCACCCGTTGTAAATTCGATTTTTCCCGGGCACCAGGTGTCGGTCAAAAACGGCGAGCCGTTGTACGAAGGATAGGGAATCAGTCGTACGCCTTTTATTTTCTGGGCGTCCCAGTTCTTGTTTGTAGGCTCCTGTGCGCAAACAATCTGGGCAAAACTCCACACCAGAAAGAGCAGTAATATATGTTTTGTTTTTCGGGTCATATCATTTTACTTCAAATTGTTTTTCGCTGCGGATTAATGTGCCGTCTTTTAACTTGCTGCGCACAATCAGGCTGAACTTGCCCAATACTGAGGACGTTGTGAATTTTACTGAAAGGTTTTCACCGGGCTCAACCGAAGGATCCCAATAAAAAACCTGCCGCAAATCCGGTATGTTTGGGTCTGTAACTTTGGGTTCGGACAAGGATGACTGAACCTGGGTGGCATCTAATTTTATCCGGACGAACTGATCGGAATCGGGTATTCGCGAATAGTCGCCTTTCAGGGTATAAATAGCAACTACTCCCGGAAACCTGAGATTGCCAAAAAAGCGTTCGCTTTGCAAAATGTCCACTCTTTTGATCTCGCTGGTTCCCATGTCCTTAATTACATTCAGGTCGCGGATCGGGATGCCGTCAATTAAAAGTAACGGCGACTCGTCGAAATAACCATGAGCTGTCATATTCATTACCCGAAGAGTTGGCTCGTTGTTGTAATTCCTGAATTTCACTCCGGGCAGCAATTCTTTCGATATTTCTGAGAAATTGGGCAGATCGATAAACAGTTGCGGATTAACAACATTGGATGGAGTGCCGTAATAGGCGTACGATTCGGCTTCTTTTTTCGGCGGGGTCAGCGCTTCAATATTGTCTTGCTTGAAAACCTTTTGAAAGGTCACAGCATCAATGTTTTGCGTATTCGCACTTTTAAATTCATCCTGAATAGGCAGCTGAACGAACGGTGGAAGCGAGTCGGGGCTGGCAAAAAGCTCGTCCATAGTGATTTTTAATCGCTGTGCCGGATTGTTCCCGAAGCATTGCACAAACGCCTGAACCGAACCGTAATAGCCTTCCATCTGGAAATAGAACCGGCCGTCAGTTCGTGTCTGGTAATACTGAAATCCGGGGATTGAATCCGGAACTGTCATATAAACAGTTGCTCCTGAGACCGGGGCTGAGGTCTTTTTGTCGGTCACCGTTCCTGAAAGAATTATTCCTTTCTTCTCAACCAAACCTTCTTTTCCTGATTCTGAATTCCACACATAACTTGCCGATTGAAATGACGGAATTGTTTGAGCAACCGAAACTAAAAGCGGGCCGTCAATTTGTTCCAGGAGGGCTTTGTCTAATTTTATATTGGCAGCCGCCTTGCTGTTGATTCCGTAGGTCGGGTCAATCCCTTCAATTTCAATTTGTCTGCTGATATTCTCCTGAATGGTTTTTTGCTCGGAAATCTGATCGATCTGCTTTGTCTTTTCCAGTCCGCTGAAGCGGTTTGAAATCCAGATGCTGCGGATTACCTTAGTTTTAGCTGCGGAGTTTTTCAAATAGCTTCTTAGCAGATACGATCCGGTGCTGAGTGAATCAGGCAACACGAGAAAACCACTCGCCTGACCGTTTTTGAATTCAATGGAAGCTCCCGAAACTCTTTTGCCAAACGGGTTAATCAGGTCCAAATAAACAATCTTTGATAAATTATCGGACGGATGATATATTTTGGCCAGCAGAGTTTCTCCGCTGACATAGGCATCCCGGTCGGTAAAAAGACCAAATCCCTTTCTTTCCTGGGCATTTCCTGTTAAGGTAAGCACCAGCAGGATTATAAATATGATATTTCGTTTCATCATCATTAATAATTTTGCTCCCAGAATTCGGGCGGTGTTCCTCTTGTAAATCCTTCGTTTGTGATGATAGGATATCGGCTTAAACGGCGTTGAGTAACATGTCCTTCAGCGCCTTCTCCCAAAATCAGGAAATAGCGGTACTGGCGGTACGAATTCAGGTCGAAAAAACCCAAGGCGGTTTTTGTTGGATCGCTTTTGCAATGAATGTTACCGTAAACCTGCGTCAATACCGGGTCGAAAAGACTTCCTTCAGCTGCGAATTGTTTGTTCAGCTTTTCATGAAAATCGTATGAACTTTTGGTAATTCCGTACTGATCCAGAACGAGAATCCATCCCATCGGAATCTGCGCTGACGAATCAAGATAGGCACGGCCATCATAAGCGAGGGCACGAATCGGATGTTTGTTGATTTTATTAGAAGTACTGAATTCTTTGGGGCCTGCAATGTTGAATTGCCCATATTCGTATAACGTTTTCCAGCCGAAATACGATGGAGGTGGAGGCCCGGGACCTACCGCAACCGGATTGTACATCCACTGAATAACCGAATGATAGTCGAACCGGTAATATTCCAGCGTTGGAGTTATCGGTGCGTCAACGTAAATTTCTCTTTCCGGGGTTTCTATCAGGGTTGGCGTTCCGTAGGCGTCAGTAGAATAAGTTTTTACAATTTTGTGATTGGTATAAAGCGAGTCGATTTTGGGAAGCGGAGGCATGATAACCGTTTCTGATTCGTAAATATCTCCTTTGTTGGTAATGCGGATGTAATATCTCTTTCCGGCAACCAGGTCCGATTTAAATGTAAAATATCCGGTACTGGCTTCAGTGCCACGCTCCTTTTGCCCGCTTATCTGAATCAGTTCAACCGTGGCACCGGTAACCTTTTCAGTTTCGGTGCTGTTGTAAAAATCCTGCGTCATTGTCAGCTTGACAAAATTATTCGATGAATTGTTGGTCATTCTCGATTCGACAACCAATATGGGCGAAACGACTTCCAGATCGGGGGTGTAAAAATCCTCGCACGACGAGAGAAGAACGACCAGAAAAACCAGGTACATGATTTTATTTTTCATCCGGAACAGATTTGCGTTTAAAAAATCTGATGGACCTCGCCTGCCGCATTTGCTGTGCAAGTTTGAGTTTTGGTATAAGCATGCCTGTTTCATCAGAATTTAAAATTATAGGTGATTGAAGGAACTGGTACACCAATGACCGAAAGCTTATAGATGGCATACTGATTTTTGTTTTGCATTTGTATCGAAGGATCTTTTCGATAGAAGATTGAATACGGATTTCTTCGCCCGTAAAGGTTGTAGATCGAGAAGGTCCAGCTTCCTTTCCACATTCGTTTTTTCCGAAGGTTTTCGTCCAGCGTGATGCTTACGTCCATCCGGTGGTACGGAGGCATACGGTATTTATTCCGGTCGGAATAGTAAACCACCTGCCGGCCATCGAAAGTGTATTTTAATTCGGGCAAAGTTACCGGCCTACCCGACGAAAGCACAAAGTTGCCCGAGAAACGCCACCTGCGACTGATCTGGTAATTCATTACGGTGGATAAATCGTGTGGCTTATCGTAAACCGACGGGTAATATTTTCGCGAATTAATTACTTCTTCGGTAAACCGGCTGTCGGTTTTTCGCATGGTTCTGGAGTAAGTATAGCTCACCCATCCGTTCAGCCTGCCGGCATTCTTTTTCAGAAATAATTCCAGACCATATGAATATCCGTTTGCGTTGATAATGTCAGATTCAACATGGTGGTTCATCACCAATACCGCGCCGTTTTTGTATTCCATCAGGTTTTGAAGGTTTTTGTAGTAAGCTTCTACCGAAGTTTCGAACAAGCCTTTTTGCGGAGTCCGGAACAATCCCAGGGCAAACTGATCGCTGATTAATGGCTGGATATGGGCGTCGCTCGATTTCCAGAAGTCGGCAGGCGAAATGACAGAAGTGTTCGAAACCTGATTCATAAACTGATGGATTCGTTGGTAACTCATACGGATTGATCCGTTATTGCGAAGGTTGAATTTCATCGACAGGCGGGGTTCAATGCCATGATACATTTTTGCCGTTTGCCATGAGCCAAAAGTGGTTGAATCGATTACCGATCCGGAGTTGATGGTTTGGGCGGGGTCGTAATTTAACACCGTGGTTGGCCCCATGCTCATAAACCTGGCATATCGCAAGCCGATATTCATCGCGGTAGTTTTCGAGAGGTCGATGTCGTCGTCAATAAAGGCTCCCATTTCAACCGACTGTTCGCTGGCAACTTTCTCTGCAATTACATTTGTCGGGTTTCCAGCCGGGCGAATTTCTCCTGGTAATATTTTATATCCAATGGTCTGGAATCCCGCATTTACGCGATGTTTATCGTTAGGCAGCCATGAGAGAATATACTTCAGATTGCCATATTGCAGCCCGGTAAGCAACCTGTAATCGTCTTCCGGAACACTTGCATCTTTTTGTTCAAGTTGGTAATCGTACTTGCTGTACGAAAGTGTGAGGTTCGAAATCAGCTTTTTCGAAATGTTGGCTTTCCAGTTTGCCGATCCGATAATGTTCCCGTAAGTATAAAGTGAATTTGAATTCAGGTTGAAAACATCGTTGCTGGCATATCCCATCAGCTTCAGGGTGTTATTCTCGCCCAGAACCAGGGTTGCAGTCCCGTTGATATCGTAGAAATGGGCAACACTATTCATAAATTGTGCATTTTTTGATTGCCTCATAATCCAGTCGGAATAGGTTGTTCGGCCTCCAATGAGGAAAGTGCTTTTTTTCTTTTTTATGAACGGGCCTTCGAGCGTAAATCGGCTGTTGATTAAACCAATACCTCCGTAAAATTTGATGTTTTCAGTGTTTCCATCCTTCATTTTTACATCCATGATCGATGAAACCCGCTCGCCGTATGCCGCCGGAATGCCGCCTTTGAAAAGCGTGACGTCCTGCACTGCATCGGGATTGATCATGGAAAAGAATCCGAAAAGATGTGAAGTGTTGAATACCGGAGCTCCATCCAGCAGAACCAGGTTTTGATCGGTGTTTCCGCCACGCACGTTGAATCCGGACGACATTTCGCCCACACTCTGAACTCCGGGCATCATGATCACACTTTTGATGATGTCGGCTTCACCCATCATTACCGGAAGTTCTTTCAGTACCCTCGAGTTTACTTTAATCATGCTCATTTGAGCTTTCGACGCTTTCACATCGCCGGTAACCGTAACTTCTTCGAGGTTGTGAGTTTCTTCAAACAGTTCAAAATCAACCTTGCCTGATTCAATGAGTTTTATCTTCTGGCTCAAAACTTCGTAGCCCATAAACGAGAGCTGAAGTGTGTGATCGCCTGTTGGCAATTCGAGCTCGAAGTTTCCTGAAGCATTGGTTGTGGTTCCGATTCCGGTTTGCGGGTGAAAAATTACCGCTCCGGCCAGCGGCTCACTGTTTTTGCCGTCGAGTATTTTACCTTTCAACGTGGCCACGGGGTATCGTCCTTCATTAATCGGATCGCCAATAACGATTACCTGGGGCTCGTTGCTGCCCGAAACACTTCGGCCATCGCTTCCTTTCGGGAATATGACTACCGAATTATTCTGAAAGAATTTGTAGGATAGTGTTTGTCTGTCGAACAGACGGTTGAGCACCTGTATTAATGGTACTTCGTTAAAGTCCTGGTTGACTACATAAGATTTTACCCATTCGCTTCTATAGTAAAATCGGATGTTGTATTCGTTTTCGAGCGTTTTGAAGAATTGCTCAAGGCTGGTTTTCTGAAATTTTCCGGTGATTAACTTCTCCTGAATATTTTGAGCCGAAATGGTCAGATTCAGAAACAGGATCAGGCTAAAACCAAAAATGATTTTCAAATAGATTGATGCAAAGGGTTTCTTCACGGATTTGAACTCCTGTTCGTTTAGTTTTGTTAGTTAAATATTGTGTGTTTGACAAAAAGAATACCGAAAGGTTTAAATAATATGTAACATTAGTTCTGGTTTTATTACAATGCCAAATCACAAACGAAAAAATTATCCGGACTAAAACTTAATTACCCTACATTTGGTTACAGAAATCTATTTGAAATGGGAGAGCCAATCGCCAATATATCAGATCGGATCAAGATCAAAGCCAAAGAGCTTGGCTTTATGGATTGTGGTATTTCAGAAGCGCATTTCCTTGCCGAAGAAAAGGATCGGTTGGTCAACTGGTTGCAGGAAGGAATGCATGGCGAAATGGGTTACATGGGCAATCACCTTGAAAAACGGCTCGATCCGCGTCTTTTGGTTGAAAATGCCCGCTCGGTTATTTCGGTTTTGCTGAATTACTTTCCGGAGCAAAAACAGAGTGATCCGGAAGCTCCGGTACTTTCGAAATATGCTTTTGGTACCGATTACCATTTTGTAATGAAAGATAAGCTTGGCGAATTACTCAAGTTTATTCAGACAGAAATTGCTCCGTGTGATGGCCGGTGTTTTGTCGATTCGGCGCCTGTTCTCGATCGCGCATGGGCGGCCCGGGCCGGATTGGGCTGGATTGGTAAAAACACCAACCTGATTTCGACCGAACATGGCAGTTTCTTTTTTATTGGCGAGTTGATTCTTGATTTGGAATTGCCTGCTGACGAAAAAAATGTGAGGAATCACTGCGGAAATTGTACGCGGTGCATCGATGCTTGTCCAACGCAGGCATTGGTTGCGCCTTATGTGCTCGATGCCCGAAAATGTATTTCGTATCAAACCATTGAAAACAGGGGAGAAATTGATTCCGGACTGAAAGGGAAGTTCAGTAACCGGGTGTTTGGCTGCGATATTTGTCAGGATGTTTGTCCGTGGAACCTGAAATCGGAGACTCATCGTGAGCCTACATTTGTTGCTGATGCCAGACTGATGAATCTTTCGCGGGATGATTGGCATTCGATGGATAAAAATACGTTTAATGAGTTTTTCCGGAATTCGGCAATGAAGCGAACCCGGTTTGAAGGGCTTAAACGAAATCTGAAATTTTTGGAGGAAGAATAAAAAAACAAAGGGAAGCAATTTGCTTCCCTTTGTGGTGCCACCAGGAATCGAACCGGGGACACATGGATTTTCAGTCCATTGCTCTACCAACTGAGCTATGGCACCATTTTTAGTCCGGTGCGGACTTTGCAGGCTACTTTGTTTTCGCTTTCGCTGTACCGTTTCGCTTACGGGGTGCAAATATAGACCAAATATTTAAACTACAAAAGAAATGAATTGAACTCGATTAAAATTTTTTGCAGTTTGTCCGGAATTATTTCGTTTCCAGGTCATTGTATTTCGAAAAAATACTCAGGTTTTTTATTTACACTTATTTCTGATGTGTTAAAACAACATTATCAGTGGGGGTTAGAGTTTAAATAAATATGCAAACGATTAATAATGAAGTCGTAGCTATTTCATACTTTTGCTGACCAAAATTTTTACCTTATCAGAAAATGATGCAAACCTTCGTTTTGAAGAATGGAATCCGGATTATTCATCAGGAAACAAACTCACCTGTTTCGCATTTTGGCGTGCTGATTAATACCGGTTCGCGCGATGAGGAGGCTGACGAACAAGGCATTGCCCATTTTATTGAGCATGTTATTTTTAAAGGAACGCGTACCCGAAAGGCTTTTCATATACTGAACCGTATTGAAGATGTTGGTGGCGAATTAAATGCATATACAACCAAGGAAGAGACGGCGGTTTACGCTACTTTTTTGAGCGAGTACTATCAGCGCTCAATGGAATTGATCAGCGATATTTTAATCAACAGTACCTTCCCCGCTAAAGAATTGGAGCGCGAGAAAGAAGTTGTAATTGAGGAAATTAACTCGTATAAGGATAGTCCGTCGGAACTGATTTTCGACGAATTTGAAGAAATTCTATTTAATGGCCATCCCATTGCCCGTAATATTTTGGGTACGCCCGAGCTGATAAAAACTTTCAGCCGCGAGAATATTCTGAAGTTCATGGACGAAAATTACCATACCGACCAGATTGTGCTGAGTTCGGTTGGAAGTATTCCAATGACAAAGTTTATTCGCCTGGCTGAGAAATTTTTCGGGCATATTCCTGAAAGACTTCGTGCCAAAAAACGCTCTGATATTTACAATTACCGCCCTGAAACCCGCATTGTGCAGAAAGATACTTTTCAGGCCCATTGCATTATTGGAAACATTGCACCCAATATTTTCAGTCCAAAACGGATGTCGATGGTTTTACTGAATAACATTCTTGGCGGACAGTCGATGAATTCGCGACTGAATATGGTGCTTCGCGAGCGTAATGGCATGGCTTATAATGTGGAATCGAGCTATACGGGCTATTTCGATACGGGTGAGTTTAGCGTATATTTTGGTACCGACAAGGAAAACCTTGATCAGGCACAGGCTTTGGTGTACAAGGAATTGCAAAAGATGAAGGAGCAGCAGATGGGTGTTGTGCAGCTCAGTCGTGCTAAAAAACAATTGATTGGGCAGTTGGCCATTTCTACTGAAAACCGCGAAGATCTGATGCTTTCGATCGGAAAAAGTCTTCTGTTTTTCAATCAGGTTGACCCGATTGAAACAATTTTCAGGAAAATTGAAAGCATCGAAAGCCGCGATATCATGGAAATTGCCAACGAAGTGTTTAACGAATCGCAAAGCAGTACCTTAATTTACCAATAGCAATGGCTGATCCCGTTTTACTCGACCAATATATTCTCGATCATATTTCGCCTGAAGAGGATTTTTTGAAAGAACTTGACCGCGAAACCCATCTGACGGTGCTTCGTTCGCGAATGCTTTCGGGTCATTTGCAAGGCCAGATCCTGAGCATGATAAGCAACATGATTCGCCCGAAGTGCATTTTAGAGATAGGCACTTTCACTGGCTATTCGGCGCTTTGCCTTGCAAAAGGACTTGACGAAGGAGGACAGCTTCATACCATCGAGATTGACGACGAACTAGAGTCCATCGCCCGAAAATATTTCAGGAAAGCTGGAATGGCCGATCGAATCTTTCAGCATATTGGTGATGCTAGGGAGATTATTCCGTCGATTGATCGGATGTTTGATTTGGTTTTTGTTGATGCCGACAAACGTGAATATCCGGAGTATTATAAACTGGTTTTCGATCGAATTCCGGTTGGTGGGTTCCTTTTAGCCGACAATATTCTGTGGAATGGGAAAGTGGTTGAGCCGGAGTCGGCTGGCGAAGAACAAACCCGTGGCATCCTCGAGTTTAATGATTTAGTGCAAAACGATCCTCGTGTAACGAATGTGATTTTGCCGGTTCGCGACGGAATAATGCTGGTACAAAAAGTTTCTGAATAAGTTTTTTGCTGCCTGCTAATTTACTTTCTCCGGAGTTTTAAATTTTTCATTGAAGAATTTTCTGATTATATTCAATTTGTGTTTCTTTTTTCAGAAATTTAACGGTTAAACTAAAAACCCAATTTTATGAAAAGAACATTGGCTTTCTTCGTGATTTTATTGATTTCAGGTGTTGCTACTGTTTATGGTGCCGATTTCTCGGGTAACTGGAAACTGAACACTACAAAAAGTAAACTGAATGATCAGTTTAGTATGGCTCCCAAAGAAGTTATTCTGGGGCAACAAGACAACGAGTTGAATGTAGAAAAACACGCTTCCTTTCAGGATCAGGAAATTACAATTAAAGATAAGTTTACCCTCGATGGTAAAGAATGTATTAATGCAGGTTGGCAGGACTCGAAAAAGAAGTCAACCGCTGTTTGGGCGGGCGATAAATCGGCGCTGACAATTACAAGCAAACTGGCGCTTGGTGGTGGTGGCGAGGAAATGACTATTGTTGAGGTGTACAAAATGGATGGAAGTAATCTTGTAATTGAAACGAAAGCTTCATCGTCGTATGGCGAAGTGGCAGAAACTCAGGTTTTCGATAAACAATAGTGTTTTACGAAGTATGAATTTTGGAGGAGCCCGCTGTAATGTTTTGCATTGCAGCAGGTTCTTTTTTTTTATGTTGATAGAAAGGTTTCTTTCAAGAATTCGTAGCTGGTATTTCAGATTGTTGCAACGATTGATGTAAATGTTTGTCAGTAAATGTAATTCAGAAATATTTACTATCGCAAAAACTGTAGCTATGAAATTCACTTTTACAATTCTTCTTGTTGCTTTAACTTTCAAAATAAGTTTGGGACAAACACTGACTCCGGAGTTTTTGAAATCGGATTTATCCATTGTAAAAAATGCCCTGGAAGCCCGGCATCCTGAAATGTACAGGTACACTACCCGGGAACATTTTGATTCATTGTATCGCTCGATTGAAGATCAGTTCAGTCAATCAATGACTGTTCCTGAATTTTATATTGCAGTAAGTCCGCTGATTAGTTCGTTGAAATGCGGTCACACCAAGTGGCTGTTGAGCGGAAAAGACTATTATTATTCCTTTTATACAACTAATCATTAATGGGTACTAAAAAATAAATATTGTTCTTTGAAATTCTTTATTCATCGCATTTGTAGCGTTTTTTTATAGCGTGACGATTTGAATTGACGATTGGGGTTTAGCTTTAACAAAAGCACAAATCTCATGAATCAAGGCAAATACATTTTCGCTCAACTTACAGATTTTTTACCTCGCAGGGTTTTTGATCGAATAGTTGAAAACCATCAAGGGAATAAGTATGTCAGGCATTTTACCTGTTGGAACCAAATGCTCTGCATGGTTTTCGGACAACTCACTTCCAGAGACAGTATGCGTGATTTAATGTTGAGCCTTGAAGCTCACGGGTCCAAGTATTATCATCTGGGTCTGGGTTCGACCATCACCCGTAGAAACCTAGGCAAAGCAAACGAAAAACGTAGTTATAAGATCTTTGAAGAGTTTGCCTATGTCTTGATCGAAGAAGCCAGAAAAAGCTGTTATAGAAACAATTTCGAGATCAGCGTTGATGGCAATATTTATGCTTTGGATTCCACAACGATAGACCTGTGTTTAAGCGTCTTCTGGTGGGCCGAATTCAGAAAGCATAAAGGAGGAATTAAACTTCATACCCTTTACGATGTGAAGACCTCCATTCCAAGCTTTTTGCACATCACCACTGCCAGTGTTCACGATGTCAATATTTTGGATCTCATCCCCTATGAAACAGGGAGCTTTTACATTGTTGACAAAGGATACATCGATTTTAAACGATTGTACAAATTGCACTTGACAGGATCGTTCTTTGTCACCAGGGCGAAAGATAACATGCGTTTCAAGCGAATGTATTCTGGTGCCGTTGACAAAACAACAGGGGTTCTTTATGATCAGATAGGTCGCCTGGAAACATACTATTCCAGAAAAGATTATCCGGAAAAAATGCGTAGGGTCAAGTACTACGATCAAAACCGTGACAGAACCTTCATCTTTATAACCAATAATACCGATTTGAAGGCCGAGGAGATTGCCATGTTGTACAAGAAACGCTGGGAAGTTGAACTGTTTTTCAAATGGATGAAACAGCACTTGCGGATCAAATCCTTTTGGGGAACATCCATTAATGCTGTAAAAGTCCAAATTTATTGCGCGATCATTGCTTACTGTTTGGTTGCCATTGTTGGTAACAAATTGAAAGTCGATCGTTCAATCTACGAAATTCTACAGATTCTCAGTATCTCCCTACTCGATAAAACACCTGTAAAAGAAATACTTACAAAATGCGATTACAAGAATGTCAAAGAACTAAATAATAAACAATTAACAATCAGTGGGTTTTAAGTGCCCACTAGTGACAACTAATTTGTTTCCGCTGAAATTGTATTTCACAAAAGGTAAGGCATTCGTGATTTCACATTACCTAAATCAGGATGCCCCGGTTTTGTCGGAAGTAATATCGATAAATGGAATTTCAATAGAGAAACTGATTGATAGCCTGTTTCTAAATCTGGCGTTCGCTGATGGCTTTTCAGCCGGAGGAAAGTATTTTGAACTGAATAATTATTTTCCCGGAATATTTTCGACTTACTACGGAACATCAAGCCAATATATCATTGAATGCATCACCAGCGAGCAAAAAACAGAAACAAGAACGTTTGCCGGAGTTACATACGACACCATAAAATCGTTCAATGACAGGCAAAACAAGCCGGAGGAAGCACCATATTCCTTTTCGGTCGTTGGCAATAACTTAGGCTGGATGGATATAAATCGGTTTTACTCGTTTAAGGGAGAACCTGATTACGATAAATTTCTGAAGAAATCGTTTGCCGAACTTAAGAATAAAGGCATTGAAAATTTGGTGATTGATTTGCAGGGGAACGAAGGTGGAATTGAAGATTGGGGAATTGAATTGTACCGGTATTTGGCCAGGAATCCTTTCAGATATTATGAGAGCCTGTCGGTTCGCAAAATGCAAAAGACTAATTTTAAAGAACAGCTTCCGTTTCTCGTTCGTCTGCTCAGACCATTTATTGGTCCCGACAGGAAAAGTTTCAAATTGTTTGTTCATAAATGGCTGAAAACCCAAAAGCCCAAAAAAGATGTATTTCATGGCAAAGTTTACCTGTTGCTCGATGGTCAAAGTTACTCGGTAACCACAGAATTTGCATCGAAAGCTAAGTCGGATGGACGGGTTGTAGTTGTTGGACAAGAGTCGGCCGGCGGCTATGCTTTGAATACAAGCGGCCTGTTTTCGATTGTAACTTTACCGAATTCAAAAGTTGAATTGGGAATTCCGTTGTTTGGATTTAATATGGGAAATAATTTGGCCAAAAATCCGATGGACCGGGGAATTTTGCCTGATTATGAGGTTGAAATGTCGCCTGCAGATATTGTAAATGGTTCGGACCCGGTTCGTGATTTTGTGATGAAATTGGTCGGCGAGAAGTAGAAGTTTAAAAAAACAAAGCTTCATTTTCAGTTGAAAGTAGTCTGAATTTGTATTGATTCAACTTTCACTTTTTTAAAGAACTCCGTAAGATTGATGTTTGATGTAAGTAACATATAATCAGCAAAATAAAGACCTGTTTATCTCAAATTATCATTTTTTTTTCTCCTTGAAAATGGTTATATTTAATCAAGCGTAAAATAATAGACTCGTGAATGACCTCTCGACATAAGATTTTGATTCTAGTGAATTTTTCATTCTTCAATAGTGGTATCAAATCTATCCTTGAAGAAGCAGAATTTCAACTGGTTGGCGAAGTCAGCCATTGGGAAGGTCTTTTCGAATTTTTAAAAAGTATTACTCCAGATATTATATTATTAGACTTTGTTCACTACAATGATTCAGGTGTCAAATCGTTACAAACATTAAGAAATGACTATCCGGAAATTCCGGTTTTACTGTTTATTGATAGAGATAGTACCAGTCTTTTAAAAGATTTTATAGTGATGGGCATTCATGGATTTGTGTTTAGCGATACAACGCTTCCGGAACTTAAAATGGCAATTGATTTGGTGGCCAAAGGACGTGAATATTTTCCGAACGGCATCTCAAGGCTGTTAAAAGAAACATTTCAATCCAATTGGAAAAACCATAAAATACTTCGTCATTCAGAGTTTTTGACTTTGAGGGAATTAGATGTTTGTAAGTCGATATGCGACGGGTCAACACACAAAGAGATTGGCGAACAGTTACACATTAGTCCGAGAACCGTTGAAACTCACAAAAAAAATATTTTTGCTAAACTTAAGATTAGATCTACCGCTGAATTAGTAAAATACATGATTCAAAATCACCTGGACTAAAGCATTTAACTCAAATTTCTAAAAATCCTCATAAAACCTGTACATCCGGATAATTACTTAAGGTATTATCCGGATGTTTTTATCCCGGAAATTACTGATTATTTTTCCGTAGAATTGCGGATTGAACGGCCTTCTTTTTTGTCGTAACTTTTATTAAACAATTTTAAACATGATAGTTATGCAAAAAAAAATTACTTTAACAAAAAGAGAAGGCTTATGATTGGACACGCCGGATAAAATATCCAGTGTGCGCCGGAACAAATTGACCACCTTCCGCCGGTCAAAATGGTTGGGTTTCGCCGGAGCAAATTGACCACCCTCTAAGAACGATTTATCCTTGCTGATTAGCGGGCATTTATGATTAAGTTGGCTTTGTTCAATATAATCAAATGTCAAATAAACTAATCATTATGAGCAAGGTAAGAAGCATTATCAGGCTTTACACCGAGGGTGTAAGTAAACAGTCCATCGGGGAACGGACAGGTCTTCCCCGCAATAGTGTTAAGAAGTATATCAGGTTGTTCCTGGCTTCGGGCAAATCGCCGGAAGAGATTCAACTGATGAGTGACACTGAACTTGAGCAGATGTTTCTGGATATGGTTCCACGCAATCATATTGAGAATGATCTTCGTTATCAATCTCTGGAAGCATTTTTCCCCACCATGGAAAAAGCATTGAAGATCCGGGGAAACACCAAGGAGAAGCTTTGGGAGCAATATTTTGAACAGCATCCTGCAGGCTATCGGTTTTCACAGTTCAAGCATTATTATCTTCTCTGGAAGAAGGTTCGTAATCCGGTTATGCACATTGAGCATAAGGCCGGGGAGAAGATGTATGTTGATTATGCAGGCGAAAAACTCAAGGTTTTAGATCCGGAAACATTAGACATCACAGAGGTAGAGGTTTTTGTCGCCATACTGGGTGCAAGCCAGTTGACCTACGTAGAGGCCAGTTATACCCAACAGAAGGAAGACTTTATCAACTCCTGCGAAAATGCATTACATTACTTCGGAGGCGTTCCTAATGCCATCGTTACGGATAACTTAAAATCGGCGGTAATCAAGAGTAATCGCTATGAGCCGACACTTAATGAGGCTTTTCGTGACTTTGTAAGCTATTATTCGATGGCGGCTTTACCGGCAGCTCCGTATAAACCCAAACACAAAGCGTTGGTAGAAGGTGCCGTAAAAATCATTTACCGTTCGATTTACAGCACTTTAAAGGGTAATGTATATTCTTGCATTGAACTTCTAAATAGCGCGATCAGGGAGGCTCTGGAAGCTCATAATAACAGGCCGCTTACAGGAAGGCCGTTCAGCAGGCGACAGTTGTTCGAAGATACTGAACGACACTTTCTGCACCCTTTACCTGAAAAGAGATATGAGTTGAAGCGACGCTATATCGCTTCTGTGATGAAGAACAATTACGTCTGTCTTGCCGAGGATAAGCATTATTACAGTGTTCCTTACCATTTTATCGGCAAGAAGGTGACCTTACTTTACAGCCAATCTGAGGTTGAAATTTATCACCGCTACGAGCGAATTGCGGTGCACAAAAGGAACAGGCACCTTTTTGGACACACTACAATAACAGATCATCTGGCCTCGCAGCACCGCTTCATGAGCGACTGGAACCCCGATAAATTTATCGAACGAGCCGCAGAGGTAGGCCCTCAAACGAAAGAATATATTATCCAGTTGCTAAATGCCAGACAGCATCCGGAGCAGACCTATCGATCCTGTCAGGGAGTTTTAAGTTTTTCAGTACGTGCCGGAAAAGAGCGGCTTAACAATGCTTGTCTGCGTGCACTTCAATATGGCGATTACAGCTATCAGACCATTCGGGTAATCCTTGAAAAAGGACTTGACCGAAACGTTGATGATCAGCAGCATGTTGATCAGTCAATGCCCCCTCACCTGAATATACGTGGCAAAAACTATTACCGGTAATATCTCCCCGGAGGACGGCTGTAACAGCTACCCCTCCGGGTATTGTTTAACCTTAAATCAAATAAAATGAATGAGCAAACGCTTCAAAAAATGAGACAGATGAAGTTCTTCGGTATGGTTCGGGCCTTTAGAACAAGCATCGAGAATGGCAGCATGATTCAAATGACCGGCGACGAAATGGTATCGATGCTTATTGATGCAGAATGGGATGATCGTAACAATCGCCGCATAGAGAGGCAAATGCGCAATGCAAAGTTCCGCTATAAAGCCAACATTGAGCAGTTGCACTTTGATATAGATCGCAACCTGGACAAGAATCAGTTCATGCGTATGGCTGAGTGTACTTTTATCGGAAGAAAAGAGAATCTTCTGATCACCGGCAGTACCGGAATAGGCAAAAGCTTCATTGCTTCAGCTATCGGAAATCAAGCCTGTACTCTCGGGTTCAAAGTACTTTATGCCAACACTACAAAGCTGTTTACAAGATTAAAAATGGCCAAAGCAGATGGTTCGTACATCAGAGAAGTTGCAAAGATAGAAAGACAGGATCTTTTGATTCTGGACGATTTTGGCTTGCAGCCGCTTGATGCATCAAACAGGTCGGTACTTATGGAAATCATCGAAGATCGCCACGGAAACCATTCAACCATTATAACATCTCAGTTGCCAGTGGCACAATGGTATGAGGTAATCGGAGAACAAACAATAGCGGATGCAATACTTGACCGCATTGTTCATGATGCTCACCGAATGGAACTTGTAGGAGAATCAATACGAAGAAGACAACGAAACAAAAACGTAGAAACTGTTGAATCAGAATAAATAAATCTAATTTTGTATAACTCTAATCAAAACAAGGAAATGATCGTTCTCAATATTGAAAATAGGTGGTCAATTTACTTCGGCGCACACTGGTCAATATAAAACGGCGTGAACTGGTCAATTTAACCGGCAAATCCATCCACCACCTCGATCCTTTCTATTATATTAATCACGGACTGACAAAAAATGGATTAAATATATCTAATTATTTCCATAATTTGATATTTTAAATGGAATATTCTAATTATCGATTTCATAACTGTTTTATAGGAGTAAAAAAGGAAAATATACTTCTCATTTGACGTTTATTTTTTTCCAAATCTCACCCTTATGTTTTTCCGCAAATACTTTCATGGTTATAATACTAATCGTAGATTGGAAAGGTTCAAAATAACAACAACCCCAAATGCAAAAATGAACCGATTTGCAAGTGATTAATTATTATAGGTAACTCATAATTGGTTTGACCGAATTTCTATTTTGCAGTACAATATACTTCTTGTATAGCTTGCTGTATAAGGTGTTGTAATTTAAAAAGTTGACTTTAAAAAAAAGAATCTTTTCCCTTTGATTATAAATATATAAATATTTATACTTAAATTTAGAAAATCAACAGTTAAGCTAAATGCGTTTAACATTGTAGTCAAATTCCAAAAAAGACTGAAACTTCTAAGCAACTTGAAATGGAGGCAAAAGAATTTATTAATAGGATCATTCAGTTTGGATTTGATAAAAAAGCTATTGATTCTTATATCGCGAAGTGGAACCTATCCTCAAACGAACTATCAGAAATCCTCCAAAATTCTTTTGTAATTCAATGGTATGCGACACAGGTATATATTTCCACCAGAATTATAACCGACAGATTGTCAGATGAAAAAATAGCTTCGTTGCATTATTTGTATGATATATTCTACATGACTTCTGATCTTAACCATTTAGAAAATGCAGATTCCAATACAGAAATATTATTAAAAATGGCTCAGCATAAAGTCCAATACGACTCCGTGAATACATCAAATGGACCACGGGATATTTTGGGGCACTCATTCATTCGGGAAATCGGAGAATGCTTTGCCCGATTATGTGACAGATCAGAATCTATTGAATTTAGAAGGCTTGGTAGCGATTTATTTGGTAATTGCCTAAATAGGTGCATCAGCGAATTCAAGTTTGAAAGAATCGAATTTAAAGATTCATGAGATATAAGATAATAATGTTGGGTTAATTCACTTTAGTACAGTTATATTAAATTCTAACTTAAATTAAAAAAGATGAAAAAAAATTTAGCAGAATTTATTGGAACATTTTGGCTTGTATTTGGTGGCTGCGGAAGTGCATTATTAGCTGCCGGTTTCCCAAACGTAGGAATTGGATTACTTGGAGTTTCGCTCGCTTTTGGTTTAACTGTGGTTACAATTGCTTATTCTTTAGGGCATATTTCTGGCGCTCACCTAAATCCGGCCGTAACAATCGGGTTATGGATTGGAGGACGGTTTGAAGCAAAAGGAGTACTGCCCTATGTGATCTCCCAAATTGCAGGAGGAATCCTGGCTGCAACTGCCCTGTACTTTATTGTAACCGGGAATGGTTCATCTATTGGTTCTTTTGCTGCCAATGGTTACGGCGAACATTCGCCTGGCAATTATAGCTTACTGGCTGCAATTATTACTGAATTCATCATGACTTTTATGTTCTTAATTGTCATTCTTGGGGCAACTGATGAAAGAGCGCCAAAAGGATTTGCCGGTTTGGCCATTGGCTTGGCTTTAACACTGATACATTTAGTAAGTATCCCCGTAACAAATACTTCAGTCAACCCGGCCCGAAGTATAAGTCAGGCACTTTTTGTAGGTGATTGGGCACTGGCTCAGCTTTGGTTGTTTATTGTTATTCCAATTGCTGGTGCTATTGCAGCTGGACTTGTGTATAAAGAACTTGGAAAATAATAACGAATCGAATCTTAATTCGAGAAAAATAAAAATACAGATAACTAAAATGCAAAAAAACATGAAATCATTTAACAAAACGATTGCACTACTGCTTTGTAGTGTATTGTTATTAAGTAGTTGTTCATCAACTAAAAACGCAACTAAAGGTGGTGTTATTGGTGGTGCAGGTGGTGCTCTTTTGGGTGCCGGAATTGGGGCTTTGGTTGGCCATGGAAAAGGAGCAGCAATTGGAGCAGCCGTTGGTGGAGCTGTTGGAGCTGGTGCAGGAGTTGTAATTGGTAAAAAGATGGACAAGCAAAAGGCTGAACTTGAAAAAATTGAAGGTGCAAAGGTTGAAACTGTTACTGATGCCAACAATTTACAAGCTATTAAAGTTACTTTCGATAGTGGAATCTTATTTGCCACTGGGAAAAGTGACTTAAACGCCAGTTCAAAAACAGCATTGAATAAGTTTGCAACTTCGTTAAAAGAAACACCAGAAACCGATGTGACCATTTACGGTCATACAGACAACACTGGCTCCAGAGAAACAAACGTACAGTTGTCCAAAAATAGAGCCGCTTCTGTTGCAAGTTTTTTGAATTCAAACGGAATTTCATCTGATCGAATAACTACTGAAGGTAAAGCATTTGATGAACCTGTTGCTGACAACTCAACTGCCGCAGGAAGAGCACAAAACCGCAGGGTTGAAATCTACATTACCGCAAATAAACAAATGATCAACCAAGCAGAACAGGGGACATTGAAGTAACCTAACTGAAAAACAATTAATTGAAAAATTTAAAACAGGAAAAATGAAAAAGCACATATTAACCTTATCTCTAATTCTTATTAGTAGTATAATCTTTGCCCAATCGCCCATTGCTAAAGGTGAATCGCAGATTAATGCCGGAGTAGGGTTATCATCATGGGGTGTACCACTGTATTTTGGATTAGATTACGGAGTACATCCGGACATCACCGTTGGGGGGGAACTTTCCTACCGTTCGTATGGTGAAAACTTTGGTAGTAATCATTACAACAGTTCGGTTATTGGAATCTCCGGAAATGGAAATTACCATTTTAACCGCATACTGGAAATACCTAAGAATTGGGACTTCTATGCAGGGTTAAACCTGGGTTTTTATATATGGAATTCGCCTGACAATTACGTAGGATCTCATTCTTCAGGCCTTGGTCTTGGAGGTCAAATAGGGGGTCGCTACTTTTTTACTGATAAAATTGGACTCAACTTAGAGTTTGGAGGAGGAAATGCTTTCTCTGGCGGAAAGTTGGGTTTAACATTCAAACTATAACATTATACATCTGATAAATAATTAAATAGTAGATTATGAAAAAATTACTTTTACTTATAACAGTGATTTTACTTCTCCAACCAGCATTCGCACAAACCGTAGATAAAAAATGGGGAATTGGAGCCGGACTTGGTGCTTACGGCACACTTAACAAATCGGGTATTGGCTTTATGCCTGAATTGTATTTAAGCAGATACCTCAGTCCGCGACTAGATTTGATGCTGAAAAGTGACTTTGGATTATTCAATTCTAAACTAACCAACAACCTTGACTTAGTGAATCCATTCCTCAATTTGAGATACAAGTTGACTGGCGAGAATAAAAACTTTCGTCCGTATTTATACGCTGGTCCAGGCTTTCTTGCCGACAATGGTGAATCAGGGCTTAACTTTGACTTGGGAGTTGGTGGCAAATATTACTTTAGTCCAGCAACTGCACTTTATCTTGAAGCGGGTTACATAAATGGCATCGAAACAATGGCTGCAGGTAAAAATACCAGAGACAATTTTTGGAAAGCCACTTTAGGTATTGAGTTTGATTTTGGAAAAACCAAAGATTCCGACATGGATGGAGTTTCCGACAAAAAGGACAAATGCCCAAATACACCGGCTGGTGTAGCTGTTGATGCCAATGGTTGTCCAATCGATACAGATGGTGACGGAGTTGCAGATTATATTGACGATTGCCCAACTGTTGCCGGATTAACATCACTTAAAGGTTGTCCTGATGCTGACGGAGATGGCGTTGCCGATAAAGACGACAAATGCCAAGATACCCCTAAAGGTGTGAAAGTTGATGCCAAAGGTTGTCCGGTTGATACCGATGGTGATGGCGTTGCTGATTATTTGGACAAATGTCCTGATACCCCAAAAGGTGTGAAGGTTGACGAAAAAGGATGTCCGATTGATTCGGATGGTGACGGAGTAACCGACGATAAAGACAAATGTCCAAACACGCCCAAAGGAGCTAAAGTTGATGCAACAGGCTGTCCAATTATCGAAAAAACTGCCGAAGAAATTGAAGCAGAACGAATGAAAGTTGAACCAGTCTATTTTGATACGAACAAAGCAACTATCAGTGCCAAAGAAAAAGTTAAGATTGATAAACTTGTCAATCTGTTAAAAGAAAATAGCAACTATAACGTAAAGGTTACAGCTGGCTACACCGATGCTGTTGGTACTGATGCTTATAATCTGGCATTATCTAAGAACCGAGTAAATGCCGTTGTGAAAGCAATTATTGCGAGTAAAATTAAAAAGAACCGCATTGAGCTAACACAAGGACTTGGAAAATCTAATCCTGCTGCATCCAATGATACTCCAGAAGGACGTGCATTGAATCGCAGAGTCGAATTTGAAATTGTAAAATCAAAATAATTTAGCTCCCAATACATTAAATAATCCTTGTCAATTTGGGCAAGGATTATTTGGTGTTTTTTTTAACTACCATCACCTTAATACAACTAAAAAATAGAAAAATTTACTTTCACTAATAGCGGCTTGCAAAAAACATGATAAAACAGTAGCTATGAAAACAAAGATCTTCTTATTATTCTTTTTTGTGCTGGGACTTGCACCTATTCTTTGGGGACAAATCACTGACGGAGAAGCCAAACTCCGCAAACAAAATACGGATACCATTCATGGTTGGAAAAAAGGTGGTATCGTCTCACTCAATCTTGCGCAAACATCACTAACGAACTGGGCGGCTGGTGGTCAAAATTCTTTTGCAGTAAATGGCTTATTCAGCGGCTTTACTAATTATAAAAACGAGAAATCAATTTGGGATAATTCACTGGATCTGGGATACGGTCTTCTTAAGCAAGGCAAAAACTCTGATTACATGAAAACAGATGACAAATTTGATTTTCTTTCAAAATACGGCAGACAAGCGTACAAAGATTTTTATTATGCCGCACTGCTAAATTTCAAGACGCAAATGACTGTTGGAAAGAATTATGCAAAAGACACAGCTAAAATATCGAATTTTCTTGCTCCGGCATACATTATTGGAGCGATAGGTATGGACTATAAACCCAATAGTTATTTGAGTGCATTCATAGCACCACTGACAGGCAAGATAACTATCGTAAATGATCAACAGTTGGCTGATGCCGGAGCATTTGGCGTTAAGAAAGCAACATATGATATTTTAGGCAACCGGTTACAGAAAGGTGAAAGATCGAAAAGCGAATTTGGCGGCTATATCCGTTTAATTTACTCAAAGAATGATTTTAAAAATGAATTTTTCAAAGGCGTTTCTTTCACTTCAAAATTGGATTTGTTTTCCAACTATCTGCACAATCCACAGAATATAGATATAAGCTGGGAGACTCAGATCGCCTTTAAAGTGAACAAATATATTACCGCAAACATCAATACCCACTTATTATATGACGATGATATTGCAATTGCAATAGATAAAAACAATGATGGTGTCACGGACAAATCTGGACCACGGGTTCAGTTTAAAGAGATTCTTGGTGTAGGATTTTCATATAAATTTTAATATTTTATAAACTAAAAATCAAGATCATGAGTGTGGTAAAAGAATTCAAGGAATTTGCCATGAAAGGCAATGTAGTTGACCTCGCAGTTGGTATCATTATTGGTGGAGCTTTCGGGAAAATAGTCAGTTCTGTTGTTGCCGATGTAATTATGCCTCCAATTGGGCTTCTTTTGGGTGGTGTAAAATTTACCGATCTCAAAATTCTATTGACAGATCCTGTTGTTGATACTGCAGGAGTAATAACGAAACAGGCTGTATCAATCAACTATGGTAATTTTGTTCAGTCATTGGTTGATTTTCTGATCATTGCATTCGCCATTTTTATGATGATTAAAGCTATGAACAGTTTGAAAAAGAAAGAAGAAGTTCCGGCTGAAGAACCAGCACCACCAGCACCAACAAAAGAAGAAATTCTGTTAACAGAAATCCGTGATTTATTAAAAAAATAACTGAACTATCGGTTATTTGGTATTCAATTATTAGCAATGGTAAAGTTACCATTGCTAATAAATTTTTGCGCGTAGGAACTACCCATTAAAATAAAAGGTTCCTTGTTACATTTATACATTTTAATTCAAAAAAGGTGTAAACTCCCACCAACCTTTAATCACAAAATGAACTGATTAAGATTTTGTGGTCAATTTGAATCGGTAATGAGTAGTCAGTTTGGAAGGCCATATTCCCTTCTAATTTGGACTTTGTATTCAAAATGAATAGGTCGGGTGTAAACAACCACCTTTCTTTCGTCAAAACGCCCTAAATTCCACCTCCGTTGGCAATTTCGTTGGCAAGAAATAAAAAACCACCTACGAAAATTTCGTAAGTGGTTGATTTTCAGTTGTCCTGTCAGGTCTCGAACCTGAACTCTTCTGATCCAGAATCATTACTTTATGATCAATATTGAGATTGTTGAAAATTGTAACTGATTGATAAACAAGGTAAATAAAAATAGTTTTATTTTATTATGTTTCATATTCCATCGAATTACACCTGTTTTTATTAAACGCTAGCAATACTGGATTTGCCGGTTAAATTGACCAGTTCACGCCGTTTTATATTGACCAGTGTGCGCCGAAGTAAATTGACCACCTATTTTCAATATTGAGAACGATCATTTCCTTGTTTTGATTAGAGTTATACAAAATTAGATTTATTTATTCTGATTCAACAGTTTCTACGTTTTTGTTTCGTTGTCTTCTTCGTATTGATTCTCCTACAAGTTCCATTCGGTGAGCATCATGAACAATGCGGTCAAGTATTGCATCCGCTATTGTTTGTTCTCCGATTACCTCATACCATTGTGCCACTGGCAACTGAGATGTTATAATGGTTGAATGGTTTCCGTGGCGATCTTCGATGATTTCCATAAGTACCGACCTGTTTGATGCATCAAGCGGCTGCAAGCCAAAATCGTCCAGAATCAAAAGATCCTGTCTTTCTATCTTTGCAACTTCTCTGATGTACGAACCATCTGCTTTGGCCATTTTTAATCTTGTAAACAGCTTTGTAGTGTTGGCATAAAGTACTTTGAACCCGAGAGTACAGGCTTGATTTCCGATAGCTGAAGCAATGAAGCTTTTGCCTATTCCGGTACTGCCGGTGATCAGAAGATTCTCTTTTCTTCCGATAAAAGTACACTCAGCCATACGCATGAACTGATTCTTGTCCAGGTTGCGATCTATATCAAAGTGCAACTGCTCAATGTTGGCTTTATAGCGGAACTTTGCATTGCGCATTTGCCTCTCTATGCGGCGATTGTTACGATCATCCCATTCTGCATCAATAAGCATCGATACCATTTCGTCGCCGGTCATTTGAATCATGCTGCCATTCTCGATGCTTGTTCTAAAGGCCCGAACCATACCGAAGAACTTCATCTGTCTCATTTTTTGAAGCGTTTGCTCATTCATTTTATTTGATTTAAGGTTAAACAATACCCGGAGGGGTAGCTGTTACAGCCGTCCTCCGGGGAGATATTACCGGTAATAGTTTTTGCCACGTATATTCAGGTGAGGGGGCATTGACTGATCAACATGCTGCTGATCATCAACGTTTCGGTCAAGTCCTTTTTCAAGGATTACCCGAATGGTCTGATAGCTGTAATCGCCATATTGAAGTGCACGCAGACAAGCATTGTTAAGCCGCTCTTTTCCGGCACGTACTGAAAAACTTAAAACTCCCTGACAGGATCGATAGGTCTGCTCCGGATGCTGTCTGGCATTTAGCAACTGGATAATATATTCTTTCGTTTGAGGGCCTACCTCTGCGGCTCGTTCGATAAATTTATCGGGGTTCCAGTCGCTCATGAAGCGGTGCTGCGAGGCCAGATGATCTGTTATTGTAGTGTGTCCAAAAAGGTGCCTGTTCCTTTTGTGCACCGCAATTCGCTCGTAGCGGTGATAAATTTCAACCTCAGATTGGCTGTAAAGTAAGGTCACCTTCTTGCCGATAAAATGGTAAGGAACACTGTAATAATGCTTATCCTCGGCAAGACAGACGTAATTGTTCTTCATCACAGAAGCGATATAGCGTCGCTTCAACTCATATCTCTTTTCAGGTAAAGGGTGCAGAAAGTGTCGTTCAGTATCTTCGAACAACTGTCGCCTGCTGAACGGCCTTCCTGTAAGCGGCCTGTTATTATGAGCTTCCAGAGCCTCCCTGATCGCGCTATTTAGAAGTTCAATGCAAGAATATACATTACCCTTTAAAGTGCTGTAAATCGAACGGTAAATGATTTTTACGGCACCTTCTACCAACGCTTTGTGTTTGGGTTTATACGGAGCTGCCGGTAAAGCCGCCATCGAATAATAGCTTACAAAGTCACGAAAAGCCTCATTAAGTGTCGGCTCATAGCGATTACTCTTGATTACCGCCGATTTTAAGTTATCCGTAACGATGGCATTAGGAACGCCTCCGAAGTAATGTAATGCATTTTCGCAGGAGTTGATAAAGTCTTCCTTCTGTTGGGTATAACTGGCCTCTACGTAGGTCAACTGGCTTGCACCCAGTATGGCGACAAAAACCTCTACCTCTGTGATGTCTAATGTTTCCGGATCTAAAACCTTGAGTTTTTCGCCTGCATAATCAACATACATCTTCTCCCCGGCCTTATGCTCAATGTGCATAACCGGATTACGAACCTTCTTCCAGAGAAGATAATAATGCTTGAACTGTGAAAACCGATAGCCTGCAGGATGCTGTTCAAAATATTGCTCCCAAAGCTTCTCCTTGGTGTTTCCCCGGATCTTCAATGCTTTTTCCATGGTGGGGAAAAATGCTTCCAGAGATTGATAACGAAGATCATTCTCAATATGATTGCGTGGAACCATATCCAGAAACATCTGCTCAAGTTCAGTGTCACTCATCAGTTGAATCTCTTCCGGCGATTTGCCCGAAGCCAGGAACAACCTGATATACTTCTTAACACTATTGCGGGGAAGACCTGTCCGTTCCCCGATGGACTGTTTACTTACACCCTCGGTGTAAAGCCTGATAATGCTTCTTACCTTGCTCATAATGATTAGTTTATTTGACATTTGATTATATTGAACAAAGCCAACTTAATCATAAATGCCCGCTAATCAGCAAGGATAAATCGTTCTTAGAGGGTGGTCAATTTGCTCCGGCGAAACCCAACCATTTTGACCGGCGGAAGGTGGTCAATTTGTTCCGGCGCACACTGGATATTTTATCCGGCGTGTCCAGAATAAACAAAGATTCGAAGACTTTTAATATAATTCTTTAGGTACTTTAAGTTTTAGCACACTTGGTTTTATTTAACAACCAAAGTTGATATATCATCTCGCCAATCATAAATCTATCCTCAAAGATTTTCCCATTAGAACTCTCTAAAATTAAAAATGGGTGATTTGCTTATACTTCTGGACAAAGTATAAGCACCAAAAATCTTGAAATCCTTTACCAGCAACACTCTTAGGAAACCATCTCATTTTCAGATAGATTTAGCTTTTACTTAGCACAGAAAATGCAGCAAAGTATAAGAATATTCTCGTTCTTAGCCCTGAACTTAAAACCAAAAACGATGTCACTAAAGGGTCAAAGAACAACTACAACCAGTATGGACTGGGATCAATTCAAGTCATTAATCAGCAAACTCGAAAGAGATAAAGAATACAAGTACTGTTTATTAATTTCATGTGGTGTATTCACTGGCTTGCGGATCTCCGATTTACTTCAGCTGAAGTTTTCACAGTTTGAAAATACTGACATTCTAACCGTACAGGAACAGAAAACCAAGAAAACCCGAAAAATCAAAATCAATCCTGACCTTAAAACTATTATTGAACGGATTAAGGGAAGAATGGTCGTAACGCACACCGACCAGTATATCTTTTTGAACCGATACGGAACTAAACCTATTGATAAGAGTTGGGTAAATGTGGAACTGAAACGGATTTTCAAGAAGTATGGAATTGAACTTGAAGGTAACGTTTCCAGCCACATGTTCAGAAAAACCCTTGGAAACAGGGTTCTGAAACTGAATAACTATTCCGATGAATCCATTGTATTGTTGATGGAACTATTCGGTCACAGTTCTGTCGCTCTTACAAAACGGTACTTAGGGATTCGGGAAAGGGAAATCTTGGATGTGTATGACTCTTTGAGGTTATAAGGAGTTTAATCTATTTTTTACCTTCCTGATAAACATACTCCAAACGTATCCACGAGCTGAATTTTCAGAATCGAAAAATGAATCGGGACGAACCAAATCATGTGGATCAATTTGGCGAAGTTCATCAATGATTGGTTGAAGCTCGGGTTTAATCACTTCACCTATTTCGTCAAGGTAATTCAGGTAATTCTTTACGAAAACGATTGCTTCCATCTTTATAATTGTTTGATATTAGCTAAGATAGTAATTATCCTTAGAAAGGAAGCAAAAAAAGGGACGACCCTCTGGCCGTCCCAATGAAATTTTTAGTTACAGAAATCAATCTCTTGATTATTATTATAAATATCTTCTTAATGATGAAAAATTAAAGAAAAAAAATCATTTTAGAAACTTTTCTCCGGGAAAGGAAATTGCAGCATGATGTTGTTTAGCCTGTGCAACACTCTTATGCAGCAGATCTTTAATGCGATCCAACGATCTAAAGATCTTCAAATGTTGTTTTGCTTATAAAATAAGTAAGCTAAACAAAATGTTAGCAGCAAAGTGGGGGTTGAATATTGATCTATGGGTCGAAGGAGAATGGTGGTAACTCCCACCAACCCTTGAATCACTTGAACCAATTAGATAATTTGAACAACGATACAGGTAGGTTCCTTAGATTTAAGTCAGCACTAATTTCGCCTAACGAATTTTCCATTAATATTTTCCCAATAAGTATTAAGAAAATAATTGTCAAGGTGTTGGTGAATTGGTATTATGTCAAAATCGCCGTCTCCATCAATATCGGAAATACGAGTTCTATAAAACATGTATACACTATTTTTAATAGCTCCGATTTCAAAATTTTTGTCGATTAACTTTATTGTAACATCTTCAAAAACCCGGTTACCCTTATTTTCCAATAGTTGAAGATAATATCCATCATATTCCCTTTTAGTTGTACTTGTAACAATGTCAAGATCTCCATCCCTATCAAAATCAATGACATTTATTCCAACTACAAGAAAGTTGAGAGTTTCAATTTCTTTGGGTAAATCCGAAGGGAGTTCTGTCCTTTTTGAATATAAGCTATAACTTCCCGAACAATCTCCCCAATAAATGGAATATGGAAAAGCATTATTTTCTTCCACAGATTTTTTATCGAATTGACATCCAGCAATCAAATCTAAACATCCATCGTTATCTAAATCAAAAAATCTTTGGGCTAAGCTTTGAAAACTCCAAATATACTTATTGTCTACTTCCTTAATTAGATCTTCGCGCATCACAAAGCTTCCACCACCATTGTTTAAGAAAATTCTTGGATAGGGTTTTATATCTGGCAGTCTACTTCCCCAATTTAAAATATCAATATCACCATCATTATCAATATCACCCGTTGCTACATCATGTTCACTCCAAGGATCACCAATCTCAATTTCTTGAAATGTTCCATCTTTATTGAAAAAATAAAAGATATATGGAAGATCCTCGGCTGGTGAAACACCTTGTGCATTTTGATGGCTATTTGATGAAATTGCGAGCAAATCAAGGATACCATCTCCGTTATAGTCATTTATCTCAAATCTAGGAACAACAGAAAACTTTGATGGGTAAACTTTTAATTCTTTTTTGCCGAAAACATCTAATAAAATAAAGAACTTACCCGTTTTTCCTGATAACCATTCAGGATCAGGTAAATATCCTACTAAATCAAGAATACCATCATTGCCAATATCCATAAACGTTACACCTGAATTTTCAAATGTATACCCTTGAGGGATGTATGGCATAAACTCTGATATTTGTTTACCCATTAATTGAATTGCTGGCCAATAATAGTTGGAAATCAACTCTCCATTTGTATTATTAGGGAAGGTATATATTGGAGATAGGGAAATAAATAGTTTCTTTTTAAACTTGGCATTAATCGTTTTTGATTTATCAATGGTAATAGTAATCGGATTATCTAACCCCTGATAATCACCACTCCATCCTACAAATTCCGATTCATTATTTGGTACAGCAGTAAGTTTAACAAATGTTCCAGATGGGTAATCAATGTTGGCTGATTTTGTTTGAACTATTTCTTCTTTTACTGTACCTTCTCCTTCAATATTCAAGGATAATGGGTATTTCCTTTTTTCAAATGTCGCAGTAATATTTTTATTGGAATTCATTGTCAAGGTAATCGGATTTGTTGTTCCAGTTGCACCATCAGACCATCCGATAAACAAATATTCAGCAGAAGGTTTGGCCGTTATTGTCACACTTTCACCTTCTTTAAATGAACCTTCTGTGGGAGATATTGCCCCACCTTCAGTTGGGAATGCTAAAGTTTTAAGTTCATATTGAATAACAGGATCTTTAGCACAAGAGTTGATTATCAACAGACAAATGAATAGTAAAAGGATTTTATGAATCAATTGGGTCATTGCTGTGTTTTTTTGGAAATAGATGTAATTCAAATGTACAATCAGTTTTTGAATATTTAACAACTCATATCCTTAAATCAGATGTAGAACCAATCCTTTGAAGGTCGGAGCATGACTGTTCGTTTGACCGGATACTACACCAAAGATCCTCCCCGGAGAAAAAATACAAATGATCTTGGTTGGCTTGAATAAGTAAGCGAAGCAAGATTTTTACATTTTTACGTGAAGAATGAGAATGGTGTTAACACCCACCAACCCTTAAATCACATGATGAACCGATTTAGATTTTGTGGTCAAATTGGATCGGCAAAGAGCAGTCAGTTTGTTCGAAGTTCAGATTGGATTATCATTTTAAGAACATTTGTAACTCATTGATGGATGCTGACAGCGAAATAATTTCTTTTGTTTTTGCATCTATCAAAATCATGACTGGTGTGGCCAATACAAAATAATCACTGGCAACTTTGCTCCTGATACCATCTGAAGCCCTGATGTGCTTCCAGCCCGAACGTTCTTTGATTTTCTGATCCCAGACTTTTACTTCTGTATCTGTTTCATCCACACTGACAGCTACAACGGATACCTTTTGTTGGTTCTCTATCAATTGTTGCCATGGATAAAGATTGCCAACGGTTTCCAAACAATGGCTGCAATCGCTCGACCAAAATATTAATAGAATTTATTTTTTTTGAGAGAAGAGGTGTTCTGATTGAGATTAGTAATGAACATAGTATCTAGTAGTAAAACGCAAAAATTGAGAATTGAGAATTATACATTCAGATAAATTGTCCAATACTTCAGGACTTGGGTGCCCATAAGTATTTCCATAACCAAAATTACAAACAGTATGTAGTTTTAATCTCCATCGAAGTTCTGCTCCAATTTGAAAATCGTTGAAAACTCCAAAATCCCAATTTTTGAACGAACCATGATGTGGTATCTGAAAAACATGTACATATGGGAACTTTACTTTTAACTGTTTAGGAAAATCTATTTTATTATTTTGCGCAAGAGATGTGTCTCCCATTAATAATGTCCCAATAAAATTTATATTATTAGACCATCTAAAGTGGTTAATAGTCAAAGGTTTGTTAAAGGGAAATTTCATTTTCAACTCATCAGAACATAAAGTATTACCTTCAAGAAACTTAAAATTTATTGGACCATGAAGAAGAACAAGTCCATGAGAATTTATATCATTCAAATGTTTCCTGTAACAATCATGTGCTTCTTCTCTTTTATTGGAAACGAGCTTCTTAATGTCATCAAAAGAAATTTCACTGGTCGGAGTTCTCCCAAGTTTCTGTTTTAGACAGTTAATTAATGAGACTATTACGGCATTTTTTGCACTTTTTACTAATGTTGTGAATTCCCATTTTTTTTGAATGAAAAATTGTAAGTTGTTTGCATATAAAAAGTAATCTTTGTTTGCTAATTCTGTAATAGACCCACTATCAATTCTCTCTCCTTTAGGGTAGATATCGTTTGAATCGGTATTATCAAATCCATCATAATAAATTTCATTCCTTGGAGGTTGATCTCCATTTATTATATAAATCTCAACTAATGAATTTTTCTCTTTGATAAACTGGTAAGGATTTTCAATAAAGCTTGTGTAATCATTTACAGAAAGGTATGCAGCAGGATCAATTTCTGCACAAATTGAAATCAAGAAAAATTGTCGTATTTCCCTAGTAAAGTATGGCAGAACAATTTTCTTTATCTCAAAGTCACTTAATAGTTTAAATACCCCTGAAACATGGTCGTAATCCAGATGCGAAATAAATAAAATATCAATAATATTCTTTTTAGAGAATTGATAATGATGGTGTGGATATGCATGAAAATAGTCAATTTCATTTTTTAATGACTCTTTATTTCCTTTTACAGAAGAACTTGAGCCACAGTCATAAACAATTGTCCAACAATTTCGATTTTTGGGGTCATAAATCCTACCTCCATAAAATGCACCTTGACCTGCTTTAAAGAAAGTAAAATCAGATTCTAAAATTTCTTTCATGTTCTTTTCATTTTGATGACTAAATTTTCCACATATCACCAAATAGCTATTCAATTTTTAGAAAGTTATTTAGTTGCAACCTGTATCTGGTTCTGTTTCAGTATTAATTACATACTAATCCCTAACGCACCGCACCGAATACCCAAAGTTCCTGAAGTTGACCGTCCTGCCCAACCATGTATTGCCGCCGTACATGTCGCCATACAGTTCGCGGTACCAGGCGTAGTCCGCACCGTAGGCCGTACTGCTCCACCAGCCACCGTTATTGCCGGTAACGTAGAAGTTGCCGCTGTAGTAGGGGACTGTGTAGCAGCCGCCCGGAAGGGCAGAAAAACACCTGCCTTCGTTGCTGTCCGGGTCGTTGCCAAGGTATCTCAACAAGGTTGTCCACTCGGCATCACTAGGTAGATGCCACCCGGCCGGGCTGGCGGTTAAGGCCGCGGGGTAGTTGTATAGTACACCATACTTGTTGTAATCATAAACGTAATAGCAAGGTTCGCCGTAGGAAAATTTACTTGTTGGAGTGGTATAGGGCAGGTAGGCCAAATTTTCGGCCATCCAGGTTTGGGAGCCTATTGTAGTGGTTTTATAAACGTGGCCGTCGCGCTGGTCGGTAAAGGTGCCGGTAATGCAGTTACCGCCGCCGCTGGTTATAAAGTAATCTTGGTTGCCATAAGCCGTTCCTGCACTGTTGGTGGCATAGGCTCTCACATAATAGATTGTTCCGGCGGTTAATCCTGTCAAAGTGGACGTAAAACTTCCGGTTCCGCTGCCATCGCTTGTTTTACTGTTTGAAATGGTTGGGTTCTGAGAAGTACTCCAGCAAACTCCACGAGAGGTAACGGTTGCTCCGCCATCTGACGTTACATGCCCGCCACTGATGGCTGTTGTTTGCGTTACATTATTTGCTGCAAATGTTATTATGGTTGGATTGTTAGCGATTTGACCAGTAGTGAATGAGACTTCGTTGCCGTAGTATATTTCTGCTAAATTATTTCCGAGATATGCTCTAACGTAATATTTTGTATTTGCACTCAGACCTGTAAGGTTGCTGGTAAAACTTCCTGTCCCTGTTCCATCGCTAGTCTTGCTGTTCGCTGTTGTTGGGTTTTGACTTGTATTCCAGCAAACACCTCTGATGATAATTGATGATCCACCATCATTGGTAATATTTCCGCCACTGGTGGCTGTTGTTTGTGTAATATTTGTGGCAGCAGCAGTAATCATAACCGGTTGCGACAAAGTTGTGAATGTTAGTTCTTCCCCGTAGGCTGTTCCTGCGCTATTTGTAGCATAAGCCCTGACATAATAAACCGTTCCGGCATTTAATCCATTTATAATGTTTATGAAAGCTCCGGTTCCATTTCCTGTAATTTTGCTGTTTGCAACAGTTGGATTCTGTGAAGTACTCCAACAAACTCCACTAGCAGTAATAGTTGCTCCACCATCAGAAGTTACGTTTACGCCAATAGTTGCAGAAGTTCTGGTTATACTTGATAACGAAGTTGTTGTGACTGTTGGTAAATTTGAAGTACCTAAAATACAACGAACAGAATAACCACTGCGTTTATTTACGCTGTAAATTCCAGTGCCTCCTCCAAGGAAAGTGATATTGCGTGACCAAGCCTCAATTGAACTATTTGCTGTAGAACTCCACCAGTCTGCATCTCTGCTAACGAAGGAGTTTGTTCCTTGGAAATCTCGTTGTCCTCCTGGAAGAGCTGTAAATCCAGTTTCATTTGTTGCACCGCTATTTTGAGCTGTCCAATGGTTTATTCCTGTTTCTTTTAACTTTCCTCCTGAAACTGAGTTACCTCCTAATAGATTTGATAATGTTGTCCATTCAGCATCTGTTGCGACATGCCAGCCAAGAGGGGCAAGTTTGCTTGTGTTTAAAGCATACCAATTGTATAAGGCCCCATAGATGTTTTTATAATTAATATCATTGTTATACCAACAGTACGCATCAGAAGAAATACCTGCCCATGTTATATTATCCGTAACATTTGGAATATTCTTTCCGTCGTTATACTTGGTCGTTTTTAAATTTTCGGCCATCCAAATCTGTGTTCCAATCTGAACGGTAGGATAGTTATTGCCATCGGCATCGGTACATTCAATAAAGTTGAAAATGTAAATCCCATTACCTGTCGGAATACCCATTACCACATTGCTGAATTTTCCAGATGTTCCAATAAACTTTAACCGGTCGCCAGTATTATATTGCCAAAATTGTTCAGTGGTAGCACTTTTCAATTTGGATATTTCTTGAAGTGGGCCATTATTGCCAATGTAAGTAATGGTTAACCTTGAACTATATCTATTATTACTAATTATTTTGCCGGAATAGGATTGATCATCAAGGTTCACATGCACAGTATAAATTCCATCACTCAGTCCTGCCACCTTGAAGGAATGAATTCCGTTAGATAAGTTTTGCTGGAACTTTGTTATTTCTCTTCCAATAGGATCAAAGAATTTGATAGTTGCGAGGCCAGACTTTCTTACTCCAAATTCTATGGTACAGTTTCCATTTGCCGGGTTTGGAAAGATATGTATGGGATAATCCATATATTCCAATACTGGATTAATCCCTGTAACTATAGCCTTCAGGTGAAGTATATCAGAACCTGAAAGGGATATACTTTTCCCTTGGGTTAGGTTTTCAACATTAACTGTTTCAACAGAAGTACTCGCCCCGTTCCCGGAAAAATAAATTTTATAATCCTGTGCATGGAGGCTAAGGATTGACAATGTTAGGAATAATAAAAGGGTAAAATATTTCATAAAGATGATTTTTTTACATCTGAATTTGCATCTAAATGTACAATTAATTCTTCTATAGCAAGTTGGGAAACATAACGATTTTGTAAAATCGTGGCAATGATATTAAGATTAAGAATCTGAAGTGTAAAATTCGTCGATTTTTAAATGAAGTCCATCATTTTCATTGGTCAGTTTAAATGAAGAGAACTAAAAATGAATCGTCAAATAGAAGTCGGTGGGATTTACCACCATTCTTCCTCCAAAACCACTCAAATTCCACAATCGTTGGCAAGATCGTTGGCAAGAAATAAAAAACCACCTACGAAAATTTCGTAAGTGGTTGATTTACAGTTGTCCTGTCAGGTCTCGAACCTGAACTCTTCTGATCCAGAATCAGACGTGTTGCCAATTACACCACAGGACAGTATTGGTTGACCTACTAAGGCTCGAACTTAGACTCTTCTGAACCAAAATCAGACGTGTTGCCAATTACACCATAGGTCAATCTTTCCTCGTCTTTTCTTTAAAGACGGTGCAAAAATATAAAAATTATTTTTCCAGCACCTAGTTTGCGTGTAATTTTTCACTGTGTCCGTTAATGTTTGCTTTTACTTTATATCTGGCAATTTTGTTTCATGGAGGTTAAGCTTTCAAATTCAAACTTTTGGCAATTAAACGGAGTATAAATTGATTGTTAAAAATGCAGCCGGTACATAGCAAAAACAAAGCATTGGTATAGAACAAGCATGTATTTTTGGCGCGGCAAAACGATTGTGGACGAATGATGAAGGACTATTTTGCTGAATGGGTTTCGATTACATCAAAATTAAAATATAGATATGAAAGAGTTTTTTCAGGAGAATAGAAAAATTGCCAAAACAATAACTGAAGTTGCTGACCTGGCAAATTACCTTTGGCAAAAAGGTTGGGCCGAGCGTAATGCCGGAAATATCTCAGTGAATCTGACCGATATGATGACTGAGACGCAGTTTGAACTGGAGCACTATCCGATGTTTCAGCTCGAGCGAAATTATGAGGCACTGGCCGGCCTGTTCTTCTTTGTTACCGGAACCGGAAAACGCATGCGCGATCTGGCAATAAATCCGATGAAAAATGCCTGCATCATCAAAATGAACAAAAAGGGAAATGCCTATCACATCATTTCCATGAAAAAGCGTAATCTGTATAATTTCAGGCCAACATCCGAGCTTCCAACCCACCTGGCTGTGCATAATTTGCTTGTAAGTTCAGGTTCGAAGAACAAAGCGGTTGTGCATACTCATCCGAACGAACTGGTGGCCATGACCCAGATTCCCAAATTTCAGACAGCCGAGATGTTAAATAAAACTCTTTGGGGAATGCATCCTGAAGCTTTTGTTTTTGTGCCGCGCGGTGTGTATATGGTTCCGTATATTTTGCCGGGAAGCCATAAAATAGCCGATGCAACAATCAAGGGATTTGAACAGGGGCACGATGTGGTTATTTGGGAAAAACACGGGGCTTTTGCTGTTGGTGAAACCGTTTCAGATGCTTTCGATATGATCGATATTCTGGCCAAATCAGCACAAATCTGGTTTATGGCGATGCAAACTGGCAATGAGCCCGAAGGTTTGAATGAAGAGCAGTTGCTGGAACTGAAAGAAGCTTTTCTGAAGAAGTAAATTTGCACTCGTAAATAACTGCAAAGCAGGCTGAATGATCCATCGCGAGTCAATCAGCCTGTTTTTATTTTGTTGAGGTTATGTTCGCTGGCTAATGATTCGGTACAATTTGGGTAACATCTTTTTCGCACGTGAAGCTATTCCAGCCGAGGCACTATGTTCCAGTTCAAATTCAACCAGCCCGATTAATTCTCCTGAAAAATCAGGTTCTTTTTCTGCAATGTTGAAAAGAACTTGCATGGCATGAACACGCACGGCGATGTCTTCAGCCGGGTTCGTAAATGTGTTGATGCAGAAATCAAGCAGAACGGCCATGTTTTCTTCCTCGATCGGGTGAAGGCTGAGCAATTTAAGAAAATGTCGTTTTTTTGCAGAATTTGCAGTCTTCATGACAAAGCTGGTTATCGCCGGGAAATAGGGCAAAACCCGATCAGGATGTTTTTCGTGGATTTTGTCCACCATCCAGGCAGCGCGCCAGTTCTCAGGTTGACTGTCATCCAGGGCTTTGGCGACAATCGGATCCAGAAATTGCGGGTAGTCGGCAACGTGTTTCACCAGCACCCACAGGTTTTCCCACGATTGAATCAGCTCATGGATATCGTTTTCGGTCATGACGGGTAAATTGTGCGTTGTGTTTATCTTGAAATAAAGATAGTTTTTTCCCTACTTTGTCACGTTAAATTCTTGAGGAAAGAACTCCAATGATCGAAGTCTCTTGCGCTATTATCGTTCGTAATGCCCAAATACTGGCCGTTCAGCGTGGTCCTGAAAGTAGCCATCCGTTAAAATGGGAATTTCCTGGAGGCAAGATTCAGAAAGAAGAAACAGCGGAGGCATGCATTATTCGTGAAATTGAGGAAGAATTGACAATCGAAATTAGTATTGTCGCTCAACTAGATGCCGTGGAATTTGATTACGGAACTAAGCAGATAAACCTGATTCCGTTTGTTTGTCGGATAAAAAACGGACAAATTGTTTTAACCGAACATGTAGCTGAATGCTGGATTAATCCGGACAATTGGCAATCACTCGATTGGGCAGCCGCAGATTACGAACTAATTCTGAAAAATTTGAATCGGATAAAGATGCTCGCTGGGTAAAATTATCTTACCAGGTTTGGGAAAATGAGTGCAAATGCAACAAAAACAGCAGTCCAGCTCAAGATGGAAAGAACCATATACGGTTTTGCCATTTTGTGTTTCGAGTAGTATTTGTTCAGCAGAAATGCACCGATTGGAATACTTAAAACAACAGGCGACAAAACAACAATACCGGCCAGCCCGAATTTCGATCTGAAACTTGCAATGAAGCGGGTTTTCTTCGAGAAAACTCTTTCTCCGGTCACCTGCTTGCGCCATGACAGCAGTTGCCTGAACTGAAGCCTTACAAATGTTGGTGTGTGTTTGCGGAAGAACATTTTAACATGGTGAAGTTGCCTGATGGCAAAACCACTCAAATGATAAAAGAAAAAGAAACCGGCAATTCCACCAAGTGTAACTGCGATTAATGTTTGAAGGAAGTTTAAACCGATGAGTAAAGCAAAAGGAAAGGTAATCACATACTTTACTGTAGCCAACAAAAATACCTGAACAATTTTAAGTGCCGCAACCATATCTTCTCCGCCCCTCTTAATTTGAAAAATAGAACGTCAAAGGTCGATAAAATGTTGTTACGGTGTTCATCTATTGGTCTGATATTTAGATTTATTAAGGTTTTTTAATGCTTAATTTCTTAATATTTTTTGTTAAGATGTAATGAATCGCCCTGATAATGCAACTTTCAGAGGATTAGCTACATGACTTTCCTAAGGCGGCAGCCAATGCGAAAATTAAAATTAAAATGATATATGAATATATTCTGGCAAAATTCAGGGTCCAGCCCATCGATTTTGAGCGTTTTGGAACCATAATTCGCTGGTCGTTTGGATTAAAATAGAAAATTCCCCACTTATAATTTGTCGGATCATTGATCTTCCGGTCATCTTCAAATTTGTCGAAGTCAATTTTCACGTCGTGTAATTTTCAAGTAAAGAACTGCAGTTTTTATATCCCCGGAATATTGATTCCCTTAATCTTCCGGTACAAATCGAGTGCATACAAGTCGGTCATTCCTGAAACGAAATCAACAACAGCCTGTACTTTTTCATAAGTTGATGCATGATTCCCTCCATACTGGTCGGGAATAAGCTGAAGCATTTTCCTGGAAATTCCTTCGCCCGGATTTAAAATGGCTTCAGTAAAAACTTCGAGCAAGGTGCCGATTATCTGGTAGCCCGAAATCTCGATTTCAACGACCGACCGGTCATTGTAAATATTTTTTATGCTGACTTTTTTGATTTCGCTAATAGCAGCCAGCGAGGTTGCAGGTATGCAGTCAATCAGTGGTTTCTGGAAGTTGCCCGATAAAATTTCGTCCTGCTTTTCCCAGAAGGCATCAATACACTGTTTTACCAGTTTCCCGATTACACTGGCCCGCAGATAAGCGATTTGTTCGTTAGGGTCGGAAACCAAATTTAGCGTTTCGTTGATGCGATTAATGTGTTTAGCCTCGGTTTGTTCATCAAAAAACCGCATCAGAAGCGAACGGGTCTGGTCGAAGTTATGAATCTTTAGTTTGTGCGCATCTTCCAGATCCATAAGTTGATAACAAATGTCGTCAGCCGCCTCAACCAGGAAAACCAGCGGGTGCCGTACAAACTTAAACGGGTCTTCCGATAATTGGAGAAGTCCCAGTTCGTTGGCAATCCGGCTGAACAGTAGTTTTTCAGATTGAAAGAAGCCAAATTTAGGTTTGGTAGTCAGAATCGACTCGTAAGGATATTTTACGAATGAGGCAAGCGTGGTATAAGTCAGGGCAAATCCTCCTTCGCGGCGGCCATTAAACTGATGACTCAGCAGGCGGAAAGCGTTTGCATTTCCGTCGAACTGGGTGAAATCTTTATATTCTCCTTCTGTAAGTTCATTTTCCCATCGCCGGTCAGTACTTTTTTTGAAGAACCGTGAAATGGCATCTTCGCCTGAATGGCCAAATGGCGGGTTGCCCATGTCGTGTGCCAGGCAGGCGGCCGACACTACCGACCCAATCTCCTGAAACAAGGGGTTGTCAATTTCCATACCTTGGCTTTCGGCTTTTTCAACAAACATGCTTCCGAGCGAACGGCCAACGCTGGCAACTTCAAGGCTGTGCGTCAGTCGGTTGTGTACAAAAACACTTCCGGGTAATGGAAAAACCTGTGTTTTGTTTTGCATCCGGCGGAAGGGTGACGAGAAAATAATCCGGTCATAATCGCGCTGAAACTGTGTGCGGCTGTGCTTAATATTTCCGTTGTACTCTTCCTGTCCCAGGCGGGTTGTCGATAAAAGCTGGTTCCAATTCATCAAAGTCGTGTTTTTACAAAAGTAGTTTGTTTAACCGGAAACTGGCTAAAAAGTTTGTGTCCGGAAGTTGTTCATTTCCTTGTCGGCTTTACGGGCATTGGGGTAACATTGCTCCAGCAGCAGCCAGAATTTATCGCCATGATTCTTGACTACAGTATGCACCAATTCGTGCAGAAGCACATAATCGATGAGGTGTTCCGGCACACGCATCAGGTGAAGGTTCAGGTTGATGTTGTTGGTCGAAGAGCAGCTTCCCCAGCGTGTTGACGCATTTTTGATGCTCACATTTTCGTATTTAAATCCATGCTTGTCGGCCAGCTCTTTCAGCCGTTTGGGTAGGTAAACTTTAGCTTCCCAGCGCATTACATCAACCAGTGTTTTCTTTATAAATTCCTGAACTTTGGGTTGCTCGTGATTCACCCGCTCCGGAATAAAAATCTGAATGATACCATTGCCCACCCGGTTGTAAACCTTGTCGCTATTGCCTTTGGTGATGGCTAGCTTGTGAAACCGGGTTTTGAAGCAGCTTTCAGGAGCAAAAACTGTTGACTTTGCCTTAATTTTCAGTTTGTGTTTTCGAATCCAGTCGGCTTTCGACTCAACAAATTTGACAGCGTCGCGGTAATTCACGGCTGGCGGCATCGAGACAACAATTTCTCCGTCCGATTTTATGCTCAGGCGAACCCGTCGCGAACGTTCGTTTACCGAGAACGTCACTTCTCCAACCGGTTCAATATGGATGGTTTTTGTTGTCATTTGGCTCCACTGAATATTGCGCTAAAGTAATTCAAAAAAATATCCGGTCAAGTACTGTTGAAATTCGAAAATGAAAAACGGCTGCACTTCGTTTTTGATGTTCCGAAACATAGCAAATCAGCACAGTACAGGATTGTATTCTGAAATGGATGTCGTACTTTTAATTCTACAGAAACAAATCATTATTTAAAAACCTAAACTAAATTAAATGAGGAAATTAGCTTTTATAGTACTCCTGTTTGCCTGCTTGATTCAAAGCGCAGCTGCACAGAAAAAACTTTTTACAGAGACCGAAGATCAGAAAAAAGAACGGATGGCCTGGTGGGTAAACGACCGCTTTGGAATGTTTATTCACTGGGGATTGTACGCTTTGCCGGCCCGGCACGAATGGGTGAAAAATCAGGAACGCATCACGACCGAGGATTACCAGAAATACTTCGACAATTTTAATCCGGATTTGTACAACCCGCGCGAATGGGCTAAAATGGCAAAAGCCGCCGGAATGAAATATGCTGTGATTACCACCAAACATCACGAAGGATTCTGCCTTTTCGACTCGAAATTTACTGATTACAAGGCTACGAATACAGCCATTGGCCGCGATTTGCTGAAAGAATGGGTGGAAGCTTTCCGTGCTGAAGGTTTGAAAATCGGGTTCTACTACAGTTTGATCGACTGGCATCATCCCGATTTTACTGTTGACCGTGTACATCCGCAACGAACCGACGACAAGGCCAAACTGGCCGAACTAAATAAAGGCCGCGACATGAACAAATACCGTGAATACCTGCATAATCAGGTGCGCGAGTTGCTGACCAACTATGGGAAAGTGGACATTTTGTGGCTCGATTTCTCCTACCCGGGCGAAAATGGAAAAGGTGCCAAAGACTGGGATTCAGAAAAACTGTTGAAAATGATTCGCCAGCTTCAGCCGGGCATTATTGTTGACGACCGTCTCGACCTGAAAGACTACGAAGATGGTTGGGATTTCACAACTCCGGAGCAGTATAAAGTATCGAAATGGCCTGAAGTGAATGGCAAAAAAGCGTATTGGGAAACCTGCCAGACTTTCAGCGGATCGTGGGGATATTACCGCGACGAAATGACCTGGAAAGACACCAAACAATTGCTTGGATTGTTGATTGAATCGGTTAGCAAAGGCGGAAACTTACTTCTGAATGTTGGCCCGACTGCCCGCGGAATGTTCGACGAGCGCGCCAACAAAGCCCTGCAGTCCATGGGCGAATGGATGAAATGGAACAGTCGCTCTATTTATGGCTGTACCCAGGCGCCCGAGGAGTTTAAAGCTCCGGACAATACTTTGCTCACATACAATCCCAAAACCAACCGGTTGTATATTCATTTGCTCGATTATCCCTTGCAAAACCTGACTTTGACAGGCTTTGCCGGAAAAATAAAATATGCACAGTTCCTGCACGACGCATCAGAAATTAAGATTTCACAGCGTACCGAACATGGCATGAAAGAAGGCGAAAATGTCAGCAGCATAAACCTGAGTTTGCCGGTAATCAAACCAAATGTTGAGATTCCGGTCATCGAACTGATATTAAAATAGCAAGCAATTTTGATTTTTTTGAAAGGCGATTCAATTAACGAATCGCCTTTTTTATTGCAATGTGATGTTTGAGTTTGTTTTGTAAGTTTTTGATTATTAGTTGCAAAAGTCGATAATTTGAAATATTGGTCTTGAAGATGCGTTATAACTCTGAAGGAGAGAGCTGGGAGATATTTGAGCAATACTATAGTTCTTCTCAGAAAAAGCTTTGGTCAGTGTAACATTTCAGAAAAAGTGAAGTCTTTGCTTTTAGAATATCCATGAAAACAATTTTAACACATCCTGATGAAGCCTATTTTTTCGATCAACAGATTGCTCGTTCTTATTTTTATTAATCTGACGCTGATGGGTTATTCCCAAACGATTGAGAAGCGTACTTATCAAACTGCCTTTGCCCAAACTGCACCCGAAATCGACGGATTGCTCAACGATTCGTGCTGGAGCAAAGTCGCCTGGAGTGGTGATTTCATACAGATTCAGCCATACGAGAACAAAGCTCCGTCGCAGCAAACCAGCTTCAAAGTTCTTTACGACGACGATAATCTTTACTTGTTTATCCGTGCTTTCGATACAGAGCCACAGAAAATCAGTCGCCGCATCTCTCGCCGCGATAATTTTGATGGTGACATGGTGTCGGTTGCCATCGACAGTTATTACGACCAGCAGACCGCATTTTCGTTCACTGCAATGGCTTCAGGAGCAAAAGGCGATGAGGCCGTAACTCAGGATGGCAATAATTGGGACGAAAGCTGGAACCCGATTTGGTTTCTAAAAACATCGATTGACGACAAAGGCTGGTGTGCCGAAATTAAAATTCCGCTCAGCCAGCTTCGGTTTGGTAAAAAAGATGAGCACATTTGGGGAATCCAGGTGATGCGCCATATTTTTAGGCTCGAAGAACGTTCAACCTGGCAGTTTATTCCTAAAGGATCGCCCGGACAAGTGCATCTTTACGGCGAATTGCACGGGATAAAGGACATCAAACCGAAACGAAAAATTGAATTGATGCCTTACACTGTTGCCCGAACCGAACGCTTCGAAAAAGAAGATGGCAATCCTTTTCTCGATGGAAAAAAGAGTGTTTTCTCGGCCGGACTCGACGGAAAGGCGGCCATTACCAACGATTTGACGCTCGACTTCTCGATCAATCCTGATTTCGGACAGGTAGAAGCCGACCCGTCTGAAGTAAATTTGAGTGCTTTTGAATCGTATTTTTCGGAACAAAGGCCGTTTTTTATTGAAGGGAAAAATATTTACGAGTTCGAACCGTCGCGTTCAATAGTTATTCACAACATGGGTGCCGATAATCTCTTTTATTCGCGGCGTATTGGTCGCTATCCGCACAACTCGCCCGATCTTTCAGATGGTGAACATGCCGATATTCCTGAAGCAACAACTATTCTTGGAGCCATGAAACTTTCAGGAAAAACGAAAAAAGGATTGTCGATTGGAGTGCTTGAAAGTGTTACGTCCAACGAAAATGCCGTGATTGATAACAACGGTGTCAGGAGAAAAGAGTCGGTTGAGCCAATGACCAACTATTTTGTTGGTCGCCTGCAGCAGGATTTTAATAAAGGCGAAACAGTTTTGGGCGGAATTGTTACCGCTGTTAATCGCGATATCACCAATCCGGCACTGAACTATTTGCCAACTGCGGCTTACACCGGAGGTTTAAACTTTAACCGGAACTGGAAAGAACGGACCTGGTATTTCAATGCTAATGCCGAGTTCAGCTACATCAAGGGAAAACCGGAGGCGATTATTGCAGCACAACGGTCGTCGGCGCGTTATTATCAGCGGCCTGATGTTAATTATGTCTCGGTCGATTCGTCGCGAACCTCGCTGGCCGGTTATGGCGGAACTTTTAAGTTTGGGAGGAGCAGCAAAAAGCGGCTTCAATTCGAAACAAGTTTCACGCTTCGCTCGCCCGGGCTAGAGTTTAACGAC
The DNA here is from genome assembly GCA_963678915.1 of Prolixibacteraceae bacterium. Taxonomy (GTDB): domain Bacteria; phylum Bacteroidota; class Bacteroidia; order Bacteroidales; family Prolixibacteraceae; genus Aquipluma. The sequence continues at coordinate 1,966,022 of OY787458.1, read as the reverse complement.
ATTGGCTACATGCGCTATTCCGATGTGATCCATCATGGTTCGTGGGTAGCTTACTATGTTCGCAACCCGTTTTCAATCTTCAATAATTTTTACCTGAACACCAATTACTGGATGTACTGGAATTTTTCAGGCGAAATGTTGTCGGCATACACAAATATGAATTTCAGTACTCAGTTTAAAAACAAATGGTACCTCAATGGAAATCTGACACGAAATGGCGAAAATAAATCGACCAATTTGTTGCGTGGCGGCCCCACATTTATTCTTCCGGGAGCCCTCAATTTCAATCTGAATGTGCAATCCAACCGTTCGCGGAAGGCTTCGTTTTATGCCGGAAACTATCAGGGAATAGGAGATGTTGGCAGTTTCCGAAATCAGGAATACTGGGCTGGACTGAACTACCGTCCGATGAATTCGCTGGCCGTTTCGTTTTCTCCGGGTTACAGTATTACAAATGACAAACTTCAGTATGTTTCGGAAAATGCAATGAAAAATGACCCGCGTTACATCTTTGCACGGCTCAATCAAAAAACGGGAAGTTTTACCTTCCGCATAAATTACACCTTTAATCCAGAGCTGTCGCTCGAATATTATGGGCAACCTTTTGTTTCGGCCGGAAAATATTCCGATTTTAAACGGGTAACCTCGCCCAAAGCTGAACGGTTTCGCGATCGCTACCGCAATTTTCAGCCACAGGAAATAGCGTTTAATTCTACGGATAATTCGTATGCGATTGATGAAGATCGGGATGGAACTGATGATTATTCGTTCGATAATCCTGACTTTAACTTCCGCCAGTTTCGGTCAAACCTGGTTGTGCGATGGGAATATTCGCCGGGATCAACATTGTTTTTGGTTTGGTCGCAGGGACGAACAAATTCGGAATCTAACGGATCTTTCGATTACGGTCGCGATATGAAAGACTTGTTTGGTGTAACGCCGCACAACGTATTCCTGGTTAAGTTTTCCTACTGGTTTTCGTTGTAGGACATGAGCCGGAGTTGATATTTAGGTTTTAAAGTTTTTGTGTTTGTAGTTGTTACAATAAGTTTAACTTTGTTCTTCGAACCTTAAACTTTAACCTAATTATGAAGAAGTTATTTCTATTTGGTCTGGTCGTTCTAACATTTTTGAACTTCAGGCTGATGGCTCAGTCGCTTCAAATTAACGAAAACGAGTACTTCGAAAAGCCCGGATTGAATGTGATGGTGTTTTTCGATATTTATCCTGAAGGCCATCAGGGAGCTGTTGGAATCATTCAGAACGGAACGCGCGTGGCAACCAACGGAGACTTGCGCTTGGAGCCCACTCCCGGTCAGTGGCAGCCCATTCCCAAAGTTGGAAAGCGCTCGGTTGACCGCACCAAAAACGAAATCAGCGTAAAATGCACCTATCCCGATTCGGCTATTAACCGGAAAGGATTTAACCCGGTTGAATATCCCGATTTGTATTTTACTTACCATGTTCGCGTAGTTGGCGAAGGAAATAAATTCCGCATTCTGGTCGATCTGGACAAGCCACTTCCGGCAGGATGGGAAAAGAAAGTAGGTTTCAATTTTGAGCTTTTCCCGGCGCTTTTGTTTGGTAAAAGCTGGTATCTCGATCAGCAGTCAGGAATTTTCCCAACTCAGGCCAATGGACCGATGGAAAAAGATGTGGACGGCAACTGGCAGGCTTTCCCAATGGCTTCAGGCAAAAAATTAACCATTGCTCCGGAAACTGCTGCACAAACCATGATTATTGAAAGTAAAGGTGAGCCACTGCAGTTGATGGATGGACGTTTTTACCACAACAACGGCTGGTTTGTGGTTCGTTCGCTGGTTACACCCGGTAAAACTATTGGCGCCATCGAGTGGGTGGTCGATTGCAATGTGTTGCCCAATTTCCTGTCGAAACCAGTGGTGCATGTCAGCCAAATCGGTTATCATCCCGATCAGCAAAAAATAGCTGTGATTGAAGTGGATAAAAACGATCCGAAGCTTGAAAAGGCCAGCCTGTATCGGATTTCAGAAGATGGAGGTTTGAAGGAAATACGCACCGTTGAACCTAAAATGTGGGGCAAGTTCCTTCGGTTTAATTATTACCAGCTCGACTTTTCTGACGTAAAAACACCCGGAATCTATCAGGTGAAATATGCCGGAAACACTACTGAACCGTTCCGAATCAGCAGTACCATTTATGACCGGAATGTGTGGCAGCCCACCGTTGAATATTTTCTTCCGGTGCAAATGTGCCACATGCGGGTGAACGAAGGTTACCGCGTTTGGCATGGCCTCTGCCATATGGACGACGCGCTGATGGCACCGGTTGATACCAATCATTTCGACGGGTATATTCAGGGACATTCGACACTTACGAAATTTAAACCGCTCGATCAGGTTCCCGGGCTCAACCGCGGTGGCTGGCACGATGCCGGCGATTACGATTTGCGTGTTGAATCTCAGGCCGGCGAAGTGTGGATTTTATCTCAGGCTTACGAATTGTTTAAGCCTGAAATCGACCAGACAACTGTTGATCAGAAAGGACATCTGGTCGAAATTCACCGCCCCGACGGAAAGAACGACCTCCTTCAGCAAATTGAGCACGGAACAATCACCATTCTGGCGGGCTACCAAAGTCTCGGAAGATTGTATCGCGGAATCATCGAAAACAGCCTGCGCCAGTACGTTCATTTGGGCGATGCTGCCACGATAACTGATAACCGGAAGTACAATCCTTCACTGAAAAAAGACGAAGTTACCGCGCATGAATCCGGAGTTTTAGACGATCGGCTGGTGTTTACCGAAGAAAATCCCGGACGCGAAATTGATGTCGCCGAAGCTTTGGCAACCGGAGCCCGCGTGTTAAAAGGGTTCAACGATACACTTTCGGTTCAGTCGCTTCAGGCAGCCGAAGCTATTTATTCAGGAGTTGACGCTGATAAAAATCCCCGGATGGCCGGAGCAAAAGCGAAAGCTGCTGTTGAATTACTGATTACAACCGGAAACGCTAAATATCGCGCTGATATCCTGAAATACACCAATCCTGAAGTTTTAAAAAGAAATGACGTAATTGGTTATGTTGGACGTGTTTTCAAGCAAATTGGTGATTCGAAACTGACTGAAATGGTTTTGGCGGCTGCTAAAAACTACAAAGCTGAAGTAGATAAAATGCAAAATGAGAATCCGTTTGGGGTGCCTTATCGTCCGCACATTTGGGGCGATGGCTGGAATATTCAGAGTTTTGGCGTTAATCAATATTTTTTACAGAAATGTTTCCCCGAAATTTTTGATGCCGGTACGATGCTGAATGCGTTGAATTTTGTGCTGGGCAACCATCCGGGCGAAAATACTTCATCGTTTGTTTCGGGAGTTGGCTCGCGCTCGGTAACTCAGGCTTACGGCGTCAATCGTGCCGATCGTTCTTTTATTCCCGGAGGTTCGGTTTCAGGAACCGGGATCATTCGTCCCGATTTTCCGGAGCTGAAAGAGTGGCCTTATTTCTGGCAGCAAACCGAGTATGTTCTAGGCGGTGGTGCTACCAATTTTATGTTTTTGGTGCTGGCAGCGCAGAATGTGCTGAAATAAGATTAAAAGCTGAAAAGAAAAGGGAAGAGCAGAAAATTTTAATTTCTACTCTTCCCTTTTTTATTCTCAAAGAAATTATCTCTTTTTTCTGAATTGTTTTTGCTTAGCCTTATCTTTCGGCAGGTTGCGTTTTTCTTTTTTCTTATCGCGGCCAGGAACAAATTTCTTTTCATGGAAAGCGCCTTTAAAAGTTGGGTCGGCAGCACGTTTCTGCCGGTCAATTTCGCGTAATTGATCCTGACTTTCCTCCTTTTTAGTTGCAGTAATTTCCAAATCTTCCGGAAGTTCAAGTCGCTTAATCTCCATTCGGATCAGCTCTTCAATTTGGTGGAATTTGAGTTCTTCCGCCGGATTGATCAGCGAAATGGCGGTGCCGGTGTTGTTGGCACGGGCGGTGCGGCCAATGCGGTGCACGTAGTCCTCGTGATTTTGCGGAAGGTCAAAATTGATGACATGGCTCACCGATTCCACATCAATTCCGCGGGAAGAAACATCGGTGGTAATCAGGATTCGGACAATTCCGCTTTTAAACGCATTGATGGCATTCAACCGGGTGCTTTGGCCTTTGTTCGAATGCAAAATGCGCTTTTCTCCTTCCGACCGTCGTTTGATGATCTTGAAAACCATCTCCGCATTTTCCTTTGTTCCAACGAAAACAATTACACGCGAATAGGTTTCCTCGTCGCGCAACAGATAATTGATCAGGTTCAGCTTAGTCTGGAAATTCGGAACGCTGTAATAATACTGGTCAATCAGTTCGGCAGGTGTGGCCGATGGAGCAACTTCAACGCGTTCAGGAAAATCGAGAAACTCGTGGCTCATCGTTTCCACTTTTTCGTTAAACGTTGCAGAAAACAACAGATTTTGGCGCTTCACCGGAAGTACTTCCAGAAAATTGCGAATCTGCGGAATGAATCCCATGTCCAGCATTCGGTCGGCTTCGTCGATCACAAGCGTTTTTACCTTTTTCAGCGAAACGGCTTCGGCACGGTACAAATCCCACAGGCGGCCGGGTGTGGCAACTAAAATATCAACTCCGGGCTTAATCAGTTCGGCATGTTTGGTCCAGCCAATTCCGCCGTAAACCGTGGCGTGACGCAGATTGGTGAAGCGGGTCAGATCTTCCAGATCTTCGCCCACCTGAATAGCGAGCTCGCGGGTTGGAGCCAGAATAATTGCACGAGGGTCGTTTCCTTCGGCTTTAACCAGTTTCATGATAAGCGGGATGAGGTAGGCTGCAGTTTTTCCGGTTCCGGTTTGTGCAATGCCAAGGACATCAACTCCGGAACGAATCATTGGAATCGCTTTCTCCTGAATGGGAGTTGCTTCGGTAAAGCCCAGTTCTTCAATTGCTTTTAAAATCGACTTGCTAATCTTTAAATCTTCGAATGTTGCCATGCCGCAAAGATAGTGGCTTATTTCGATTTCGTAAATGGTTAATTCAGAACAAAAAGTATAGTTAATTTTCTTAGATTTGTGTTATGGAGATCATCGAGCAGAATACTAATCGACTAATAGAACTTTGTGTCAATCACAAGGTTGGACAATTATACCTCTTTGGATCGGCGTTAACCAGCCAATTTAATGAGACAAGCGACATTGATTTGTTGGTGCAGTTTTCTCAGGTTGATCTGCTTGAGTATTTCGATAACTACATGGATTTTAAGGAAAAGTTGGAAGCGCTGTTTAATCGCCCGGTTGATTTAGTTGAAGAATAGGCTATAAGAAATCCTGTTTTCCGTAGAATTGTTGATCGGCAAAAAAGGTTGATTTATGAACGAAAAAGTGCTTAAATCGCTATACGAAATTAAATAGGCGATTGACGAAATCGAGTCTTTCTTCGCCGGGCGCGAGAGAGGTTTTGAAAAGTATGCTAAGGATGTTATTCTGAAGCGGGCCGTTGAGCGCAACCTTGAAATCGTTGGTGAAGCCATGAATCGAATCGTGAAAGAAAATCCTGACATTGAGATTGAGAACGCCCGAAGAATCATTGGCCTTCGGAATCAGATTATTCATGGATACGACACGGTTTCGGATGAAAATATTTGGGGAATTATCCAGATTCATCTGCCTAAGCTCAAACAAGAAGTTGATTCGCTAATACAAGATTAGTTTTTATTTCAACCGGTACATTTTCCCGGGCAAACTGACAACCAATCCTTTAAATTCCAGTCCCAGCAACAAGGCAGAAACCTTGCTCATCGGCAGTTGAGTTTCAATAGTCATTTCGTCGATAAACCGGTCGCCTCCTTTGAGTAAATCAACCAGTTTTTGCTCTTCCGGGTTTAATTCCACAAAAAGTGAGGTTTGGTAAACTCGGTTTGATTGAGCTTTGATGTCCCAGTTCATGGCTTTCTCAATGTCGGCGCTGCTTTCAACCAAAACAGCCTCATTCAGTTTGATTAATTTGTTGCAGCCGCGCGAATACACATCGGTGCTTCGTCCGGGGAAAGCAAAAACATCGCGATTATACGAATTGGCAATATCGGCAGTAACCAGCGCACCGCCTTTTTCGGCTGATTCAACAATGATGGTGGCATCGGCTAACCCGGCTATGATTCGGTTTCGTCGGAGAAAGTTTTGCCGGTCGATTCGTGTTTCACTCGGAAAATCGCTCAACAGTCCGCCATTTTCAAGCATCTTGTGCGCAATCGGGGTGTGAAGTGACGGATAAATGGTGTCGAGCCCGTGCGCCAATACGCCCACTGTAGGTATATTGTATTTCAGGCAGGATTTGTGTGCCTGAACATCGATGCCATAAGCCAGGCCCGAAACTACCAAAATACGATAGCTTTGTTCTGCAAAATTTCGGATCAGTTCGTCGCACACTTCTTTGCCGTAGTTGGTGGCATTTCGCGTTCCAACAATAGAAATGACGCGGCTTTCATTTAAATCGGCGTTGCCTTTGTAATAAAGAATGATGGGGGCGTCGGTGCATCCTTTCAATCGGTTGGGGTAATCTTCATCGAGGTAAAAATAAGGTTGAATTTGATTCTTCTGGATAAAATCGACCTCTTTTTGTGCCTGATTCATAACCTCTTGGTTAACTATTCGCTGGGCATTAATTTCTCCAATGCCGGGAATTTTCAGAAGATTTTTCTCTTTTTCGCGGAACACGCCTTCAACGCTTCCAACGTAAGCGATTAGGGTGCGCGCGGTAACTGCGCCCACTCCCGGAATTAATGAAATACCAATTTTATAAACGAGGTCTTCAGGATTTTCCATTTTTATAATTTTTGCCACGAAGCCACTAAGGATTGAAGAAGCACCAAGAGTTAAGAAACAAATCGTCGAATACCATCTTTGATGAGGGAAACATCGAAATTAATCAAATAACCTAGTCGTTTGCCAGTTAGCTTTAAATGGCTTAATATCTGTGCTTCCCAAACCGGATTTACTGTTTCAATTGCTTTGAGTTCGCAGATAACAAGGTCGTTTACTAAAACATCCAGCCGTAACCCTTCATCAAAAACCAGATCATCAAAAACAATAGGAATATTTAGTTGACGCTTTACCTGAAATCCGTTTTTTGTTAATACATGGCAAAAACAAATTTCATAAACCTTTTCCAGTAAGCCGGGCCCAAGTTCTTTATGGACCACATATGCTGCATTAACTATGGCTTTCCCAATTTTTTCTTCTTCAAGGGAAATTGGAGGGTAGCGCTTGGGGAGGTCTGTCATGGTGTCTCTTAAAATTTATACCTGGTGTCACTTTGAGGTTTTGTGTCTTAGTGGCAATCGTTTGTATAAAATTAAGAAATCCTGACATTAAATTAAGCAGAGCGACGGTTATTCCGGATGATTTCTTCCAGGGCTTGTCTGATTTGTTCGATTTCGGTCTTGCTCAAAGCCGCCAGACTGATAGTTGGATACTCGGCAATGCCCCGTTTGGTGCGGATTGCAATAGTTAAATCTGAGAATCCCATGGCTTTTTCAATCTGAAAATTGATCAGGGACTGGTGGGCAAATTCAATGGAGTCGTACTCTTTTTTCAGGAAGGAAATAACAGGATAATATTTAATCCGAACCTTCCCGTTGTTGGTGCTGAAGGAGACATAGCACAGGTTGGCATACACCGAAATTCCGACATAAATCACAAAGATACCGATGGTAATCATCAGGGCGATATCCATTTTTAGCCAGAGAAAAACCAGTCCAATCGCAACAACTGCAATTCCAATCAGGTTAAAAATTCGCTTGATGCGTTTGCTTCTTTTTTGATTCGAAATTTCCATAAATGTGATGAAACTGTAAATTAACTGGCGGCCTGATCGCCGATTTATAACTTTGGGCAAAATAATTTACCTTTGCCAAATGCATAACCAGAACGCACATGACTGACTCAAAAGTACATTCAAATATCGTCTTTTTACAGCAGATTGATGCCGAACTTCAGAAAATAGTTCAAAAGTACCCTGCAGGAAAAGTGTTTCTGCTAACCGACAAAACGGCTTCAAACTTTTGTTTACCACTTGTTCAGCCGGTAATTGACGAATTTTCAATTCAAATCGTTTCGATTGCTTCCGGAGAAGAAAATAAGAATATCCAATCGGTGGTGCAGGTTTGGGACTTTTTGAGCAACAATGGTGCCGACCGCAAATCGCTGCTCATCAACATTGGCGGCGGAATGCTCACAGATTTGGGTGGTTTTGCGGCTTCGACATTCAAGCGCGGACTGGATTTCGTGAATATTCCAACCACTTTGCTGGCTCAGGTTGATGCCTCGCTGGGTGGAAAAACGGGCTTCAACTTTAACGGTTTGAAGAACGAAATCGGTGTTTTTATGGAGCCCAATTCGGTGATCATCAATACCAATTTCCTGAAAACCATTGACCGCGAAAATTTCCTTTCGGGTTATGCCGAAATGCTGAAACATGGCCTGATTAAAAACCGCGAGCATTGGAATGAGTTGCTGGCTTACGACATGGAAAATATCGACTATGAAGCGCTTCAGGAAATTATTGCACATTCGGTTGCCGTAAAGGAATGGCATGTGCTGAACGACCTGACCGAACAGCATATTCGTAAAGCCCTGAACTTTGGTCACACTGTTGGACATGCCTTTGAAAGTTATGCGATGAAGACCGGTCGCCCGATTTTGCATGGTTATGCGGTGGTTTATGGTATGATTGCTGAATTGTACCTATCGGCCAAACAATGCGGATTGACCGTAGATGAACTCAATAGCATTTCGGCCTGGATGATTGCAAAATATGGCAAATTCGAAATTCAGGAGAACGATTACGAAGCTTTGTATCAGCTCATGACCCACGATAAAAAGAACGAAGGCAAGCGCATCAACTTCACGCTCATTCCTGAAATCGGGAAAGTTGAAATCAACGTGGATTGCCCGAAAGAACTGATAATTGAAGCACTGGAGTACTACAAAAATTTATAGTTCCAAGTTTCAGGGTTCAAGTTCCAAGAGAAAAGCTGACTTGGAGCATGGAACTTGGAACTTTTTAAACTTTTTCTATGAAATACCTCGTTTCCAAACCCGATAAAACCCTGAGAGGAAGCATTGTTCTTCCCGGATCAAAAAGTGTGGCTAACCGTGCGCTGATTATTCATGCGCTGAGCTACAGTCCGTACCCGATTGAAAATCTTTCGGAAAGCGATGATACCCGGGTAATGGAGCAGGTTTTCAATTCAAACACCAATGTTTTTGATATTGGTCACGCCGGAACCGCCATGCGTTTCCTCACCGCTTTTCTGGCACAGATAGTGGGAGAGTGGACGATTACCGGCTCCGACAGGATGAAACAACGCCCTATAGGCATTTTAGTGGATGCGCTGAATAAATTGGGGGCACGGATTGAATACCTCGAGAATGAAGGATTCCCTCCATTGAAAATCTTTGGTTCGCACCTGAAAGGCTGTGTACTTGAATTGGATGGCAGTGTGAGCAGCCAGTATATTTCGGCTCTGCTGATGGTTGCACCAACGATGGAAGGTGGTTTAACTCTTCGCCTGAAAAACAAAATCACGTCGCGGCCATATATCGAAATGACGCTAAAACTGATGGAACAGTTTGGTGTGAAACATGTATGGAAGGGCAATGAAATCCGCATTGCTGAACAAAGCTATAAAGCACGTCCGTTCTCGGTTGAGGCCGATTGGTCGGGCGCTTCGTACTGGTACGAAATGGCAGTAATGGCCGATGAACTTGATCTGGAGTTGATTGGTCTGACCACCGAAAGTCTGCAAGGTGATGCACAAATTGCCAAATGGTTCGAGCAATTGGGTATTGACACTGTTGCAACAGAAACGGGTTCGCGGTTGGTAAAGAATGGCAAACTTCTGCCTAAAAATTTAAATCTCAATTTTATTGAAAACCCTGATGTGGCGCAGACTTTCGCGGTTCTGTGTGTGATGAAACAAATTCCGTTTCATTTCACCGGACTTGAAACCCTGAAAATTAAGGAAACCAACCGCATTGCTGCCCTTCAGGATGAGTTGGCCAAATTTGGTGCCCAAATCACCGAGCCAGTTCATGGCGAACTGAAGTGGGATGGCACTTTTTCACTTGAAAAACAAGCAACGCCAGAAATTGAAACTTACCACGATCACCGCATGGCGCTGGCATTTGCGCCGGCCTGCCAGGTTTTCGGACCGGTCGCTATTCTCGACCCGATGGTGGTTACCAAGTCGTATCCGGGCTATTGGGAAGATTTGAAAAAGGTAGGGTTTGAGGTAAAGGAAGTTAATTGATCACATGTCCGTCAGCTAAAGCAGACGGCAAAGGATATTGCTCCAATGATGATTTGATCGATTATTCTTTGCCGTTGGCTTCAGCCAACGGACATCAAGGTTCTTCTTTCATCGCTTCTTTTGAAAAAAATCCTTCATCAACTGCGAGCATTCATTCTCCAATATTCCAAAAATAACTTCGGTTTTGGGGTGAAGGGCGTTGGGTGCAAACTTCTGGAATCCGCGTTTCTCGTCGGATGCGCCATAAACTATTTTGCCAATTTGCGACCAGCCTAAAGCTCCGGCACACATCACGCAAGGCTCAACAGTAACATACAGAATGCATTCATTCAGGTATTTTCCGCCCAAAAGGTTGGCTGCGGCGGTAATGGCCTGCATTTCGGCGTGGGCGGTTACGTCGTTCAGTGTTTCGGTGAGGTTGTGGGCGCGGGCAATAATCCGGTTTTGTGATACCACCACGGCTCCAACAGGCACTTCACCTTCGGCAAAAGCTTGTTGTGCTTCCTGAAGTGCGCGCCGCATAAAATATTCGTCGTTAAAAAGTTCCATTGAGTCAAGGCAAAAGTGATAGGGCAAAAGTAAAAAGAAAAACAAAGATTAATTCTGCGATGAACGATTGCCTTAAATTCAATGAAGCTAACAATTGATGTTACGAGCCTGTTTTTATTTTTTCTTAAACGTGTTGATGATGCTCATTTTACCGTCAGGACTGGTCCGGGTCAAAACAAGTAGTTCGTTTTTCAGTTCGCATGCGTAGTCAACGTCAACGAGTTGCCCCTGTAGCGAAAGAGTGATAATCAACTTTGAGCCGTTAAGAGTCCAGGTTCCATCGTAGGTTTCCAGTGTTCCGGAGCCCGACATGTTGCTGGTTTGTTTGAATTTACCATCTTTCATAAAATAGAAATCGGTTGTGGCACTTCCGTTTTTAATCTCGGCTTCCATAACTTTTTGAGTTCCGTCGGGAGTTTTGTAAGTTAAATCAACAATTCCCCAGGTTCCTTCAATGTTTATTTGCTGCTCTTGTTCCTTTGAACAGTTTGCAGAAAAAATAAACGTGGAGATGATAAGAAATACCAGAGTTCTCATGATTTTATAATTTTGCTTGTATATATAAATATACAATATTTATTGCTGATTTTCAGTGAATTGTTTCAGTTGCGTGAGCGTATTTTGAAATATTGAACGGAGACAAAACAAGAAAGGCGTTAAGAAAGAGATAACTTTCTTAACGCCTTTCTTCGTTATTATAGTCGAAACCTATTGTATCGTTTTTTGGATCAATTCAATTCCGTTCTTTTTTCCAAGATTTTTGCTGTATTTCTTTTCGGTGGCATTGTTCCAGTGTTCCATCACTCCCAGGCTCGACAGGCGGGTTCCGTCTCTTTCCGGATCGTAAACAGCTTTTGATGGCGGATTGCTGGCTTGCGCGGCTTCAATCAGGTATTGATCGCTGAATTTAATATCGAGCGCGTCGGGCCACTCGGAGCGAATGAAGTCGAGTCCAACTGCGTCGATGGCAACTCCGTCCTGTGATGCGAATAAGCTGCATGGCCAGTTGTTGTTGAATGGTGCCATTTGCCATTTGGGAGCGGGGATACCATTTACAAGTTTGGCCCCGTAAAGCCCGTCAATCAGGAAAAGCATTGTTTTTGCACCCAAATCTTTATGGCCGAGAAAATCGACAAAAGTCATGTATTTCGGTTTTCCTTCGCGGTTTTGATCAAAATTGTCGTGGGCATTCTTTCGCCAGTCGCTGTTGATGCTGGTTACTCCGTAATAATTTTTGCCGCAAAGCGTAACGCCTTGTCCAACGTGCCCTTTCAGGAGAGCCACGTTGATGAGGTAATCGGCTTCAACCGCGCAGGTTGCCAGTCCCCGGGCCAGTTTGCCATTGTCAACCGAATAGGTGATGGCATTGTCGGCATAGGTTGATTTTATACGACCGTTTCCTCCAACGTTGTCAACGAAAATCACATCCGGAAATTCAGCATGGCACTTGTCGAAAATATTGTCAGTAATAAATCGGCTGGCATCGAAAACAGTAATGTTCTTTTGGGGCACGCCACCATCTTTAATCAAGGTCCGAAGCAATGATAAAGTCAGCTGTGGCGAAGCGTTGATTTCGTTGCAGTTGGTTTGGGCGCTGTTGTTATTGGCATTTATTTTAATGGCAATCTTTTGGTTTGGCTGGTAACCTTCAGCTTTTCCTTTTTTTGTTTGGTTAAACGACACAAACAATGCTTTCCAGGCTTTGGCCTGCGTTTTTTCGCCTGTCAGCGACAGCAGAGTTTCGTTCATCATTTGGTCGGTTTCGGGTTGAGGGTTGTTCGCATCGTCCCACCAGAAGCCGGTAGTGCCATCCCATTTGGCAGCCTTGGGGTTGTGTACCCAGCTTACCCGTCCGGGATGAATTCCTTTCGAGATACCCACCGGCGCATTGGGTGTAATAATCCATTCAGGAGTTGAACTGGCAAAAACCTGCTCGGGATTCTGGATAAAAACGGTGATCGATCCGCCGGTAGCCAGAATCAGAAAAATTCCGAAGTAGAAATATCGCGCGCGTTTCAGGTTTAAACGAGCGAGGCTAAATGCCTTAACCGACCCGGCCAGCGTAAGCAGGTAAACCACAAATGCCGACATGAATGGCGCGCTGGCCTGCATGCACGGGTATGCGGCGCGTTGAGGCTTGGGAATAACCCGGATCAGGAACCAGGTGGTGGTAAGTATTCCGAGTACTAAAAAGATGATCTTCCCGAGGATGGGCTTTTTTGCGTATTGATTAGTTTTTTGCGGAATGAATCAATAATTGATTTCATACAGGCGTTGATTTAAGGTTTCGAATGGTCTTGTTGTTTGAAGTACAATGTTCATAAAAATATGACGTACTTCAAAATTTTACTGGTTAGAAAATGGAATTTCCTGATAGTTCAGCTATTGTTCTGCTTTTCGGTTTATTTTTTCGGTTGTTATAGATGAATCTGTTTCGAATCTGACATTTCCCCGCCAATTATTCCAAAAACTGCTTATTTTTGCACTCAAACATAACAGACACAAATATGTACAGAACACATACATGCGGAGAGTTACGCATCAATCATCAGGGTTCGGCGGTAACCCTTGCAGGCTGGGTTCAGCGGGTCAGAAATCTGGGCGGTATGACTTTCGTTGATTTACGCGACCGTTACGGAATTACCCAATTGGTTTTCGATGAAAAAACCGAAAAGGCAGTGGCCGAAAAAGCTGGCCAGTTGGGCCGCGAGTATGTGATTCAGGCTACAGGAACTGTACGCGAACGCAGCAGCAAAAACAAAAATATTGCCACCGGCGAAATCGAGCTGGAAGTTTCGGCGCTGAATATCCTGAATGCCGCCGATACTCCGCCATTCACCATTGAAGACGAAAGCGATGGCGGCGACGAATTGCGCATGAAATACCGTTACCTCGATTTGCGTCGTGCCCCTGTTCGCGACACGCTGATTTTGCGCGCCAAAATGGCTCACGCCACACGCTCATACCTGAACAGCCAGAATTTCATCGAAACTGAAACTCCGGTTCTGATTAAATCGACTCCGGAAGGTGCCCGCGATTTTGTAGTTCCATCGCGCATGAACCCGGGCGAATTTTACGCTTTGCCTCAGTCGCCACAGCAGTTAAAGCAGTTGCTTATGGTGGCCGGTTTCGACCGCTACTACCAGATCGTGAAGTGTTTCCGCGACGAAGATTTACGTGCCGACCGTCAGCCCGAATTTACCCAGATCGACTGCGAAATGTCGTTTGTTGAGCAGGAAGACATCCTGAATATGTTTGAAGGTCTGACCAAATACATGTTTAAGGAAATTAAAGGGATTGACATCACCGATTTCCCACGCATGCCTTATTCTGAAGCGATGGAAAGCTACGGATCGGACAAACCGGACATCCGTTTCGATATGAAAATTAAAGACCTGACAGTATTGGCCAAGGGCAAAGATTTCTCGGTATTCAACGAAGCTGAATACATTGGCGGAATTTGCGCTACCGGTTGTTCGGAATATACCCGCAAACAATTGGATGCCCTAACCGAATGGGTGAAACGTCCGCAGATTGGTGCCAAAGGAATGGTAAACTTGAAAGTTGCCGCCGATGGTTCGATCAAATCGTCAGTTGATAAATTTTATACTCCGGAAGATTTACAGAAATGGGCCGATGTGCTTGGTGCCATACCGGGCGACCTGATTTTGATCCTTTCAGGACCAAAAGAAAAAATGCAGAAAGCGCTGGGCGAACTTCGTCTGGAAATGGCGAACCAGCTTGGCTTACGCGATAAAAATGTATTCCAACCGTTGTGGGTGGTCGATTTCCCGTTGTTGGAATGGGACGAAGATACCGCACGTTTTTACGCCATGCACCATCCGTTTACCGCACCAAAACCCGAAGATATTCCGCTGTTGGAAACCAATCCGGGAGCCGTTCGTGCCAATGCGTACGATTTGGTGATTAACGGTGTTGAAATTGGTGGTGGTTCGGTTCGTATTTTCGACAAAGCCCTTCAGGCCAGAATGTTTGGTTTGCTAGGCTTTACGCCCGAACAGGCCGAATACCAGTTTGGCTTCCTGATGAATGCCTTCAAATTTGGCGCTCCGCCACATGCTGGTATCGCCTTTGGTTTCGATCGTCTGACTTCGATGTTTGCCGGACTGGACAGCATCCGCGATACCATTGCTTTCCCGAAAAACAATTCAGGAAGAGACGTAATGATGGACAGTCCATCGACTATTGCACAGGAGCAGTTGAATGAACTTTGCCTGATTTTAGGTCCAAAACCTCAAAAGTAAAATACATATAAGAATTATTTAGAGCGGTTGTTTCACAAAGCAACCGCTCTTTTTTTTGCTATATGTTGATACGCTTTTCAATGCGTTATTTGTTTTTGGAGATCAGAAAAAATGTTTAAATTTCATAACATAAAATCGATAGTTTACGAATCCATTGAAAAAGCCTTTCTTATATTGGTTGATGTGCTCTCTGATTCTGACTTTATTTGTTGGAAGACAAGGGTTTGCCGGCGATAATGCTGCCCGAAGCATTTTATTGCTTAACTCCTACAATCAGGGATATACCTGGACCGACAGTCTTACAAATGGAATTATCCGGACAGCGAAATTACATCCCAATATAACTCTTCATATAAAATACCTGAATTCAAAAAAATTCGGACAGTCGAGATTTGAGGTAGAGAAGGAATACCTTCAGGTAAAATATACCGGAATTACATTTCAGGGAGTAATTGTAACCGATAACGACGCGCTTGATTTTGCCATTAAATACCGCGACGAACTTTTCCCCAACACTCCCGTCGTCTTTGCAGGAATATCCAATCCGAAGGATTATCCTTTGGAAAAGTATGATTTTTATGGATTTGAGGAGAATATCAATTTTGAAGGAAATGTTGATTTGGTCAGGCGATTGCTGCCACAGTCGAAGAAAATTCTGGTAATTACCGATAATACGACCACTGGAAACATTTTGCACGGTAAGATGGATGAAATACAAAAGACAATGACCGATTTCACTATCGAATATCCTAAGGTAATTGATGAAGCGACAATTTGTGCAATGAGTTCTGATCCGAAGTATGACGCTATTATTTATTTTACGGTTAGTCAGGACAAAAATGGAGATATCGTAAATAATGAAGAGTTGTTTGCAAAGGTCAGAAGTATAAGCAATGTTCCGGTTTTTTATGATGATATAACTTTTATAGGAAAGGGTTGTGTTGGTGGATTATATAACAACGGAGCCGTACACGGAACCGCTGCTTTTCATTTGCTCCTGAAGATTATGGAGTCTGATAACAGGACCTCTTTTAAGCGCATAAATTCGTGTGGTCACCAGTTTTTCTTTGATCAAACCGAACTCGACAGGTTTGGAATTTCATCCAAACTTCTTCCTTCTGGATCTTATGTTATCAATAAAAAGCAGTTGATGAGCCAGACCAATTACATCGTATTGATCAGTGCTCTTATCTTTTTGGTTTTCATTATAATTGGTCTGACAGTAATTAACCGGAGACAAAAAATTCTGCAGGTAAGGAGCAACAAGCAGCTCGAGATGATTGAGAACCAGAAAAACGAATTGCAGGATGCCTATAAAAAACTCAGAAGTGTGATTTCTGAATTGGAAATTACCAATTCGAGGCTTAATAAGTCGAATATTGATTTGCAGGAAGCCAAAAAGAAAGCTGAGGAATCGGATAAGCTGAAATCGGCATTCCTGGCCAATGTTTCGCACGAGATTCGCACGCCGTTAAACTCCATTGTCGGATTTTCGTCATTGTTGGTTGATGAAGATTTGGACGAAGAAACCCGCAAGTCGTATGTCGATCTGATTGAATCGAATACTGAATCGTTGCTGGTTTTGATTGATGAGATTATTGATTTGTCGAAGATTGAGGCTCAGCAGCTTTCGTTAAAAAAACAAACATTCAGCATCGATTTGCTGATTGCAGAGTTGTACCAGATTTTTACTTTGAATCAAAAGAAGCCTCAGATTCAGTTGGTAATTAATAATATATCACCCAATAAAGAGCTTTTTACATTTTCAGATCGGGTGCGGGTGAAGCAAATTTTTATTAACCTGCTTTCGAACGCCTTCAAATTTACTGATGAGGGAACGATTGAGATGGGGTATTTTTTGCTTGAAAGCGGTGAAATTGCGCTTTACGTGAAAGATACCGGCATAGGAATCGATAAAGACTATCACCAGGTTATTTTCCATCGTTTCAGAAAATTGAATGGAAACTTCGATAAAAAAATATACCGGGGAACGGGACTGGGACTTGCCATTACCGAGAAACTGGTCGAACTTCTTGGCGGAAGAATCTGGATTGAGTCGGAGCCCGGAAAGGGATCGGCCTTCTATTTTACGCTTCAGGAGCTGAAGCTGAATGATATCAACGCATAAAAAAACCAGCCGAAGCTGGTTTGATATAGCGATTAAAAAAATCCGAGTTCCAGACGAGCCTCTTCGCTCATCATCGATTTATCCCAGGGCGGGTCAAATACCAGTTCAACATCACATTCTTTGATGGTATCAACCGCAAGTGCCGCCTGGCGAACATCTTCGAGCAGCATGTCGGCAACCGGGCATCCCGGAGCGGTTAGTGTCATAATAATGTTGGCCTTATCGTTTTCGTCAACATCTAAATTGTAGATAAGTCCAAGGTCATAAATATTCACCGGTATTTCAGGATCATAAACGTCTTTTAACCGTTCAATAATCAGATCAATTCTGGCATCCATCTTCTATTCTCCTTTTTCTGAAATTCTGTTATAAGCAACAGCATAGAGTTTAATTTGTTTGATCATTGATAATAGCCCGTTTGATCGGGTGGGCGAAAGGTGTTGTTTCAGCCCGATTTCGTCAACAAAATATAATTCGTTGTCCATGATGTCTTTGGGCGTCTGGTTTGAAACTACCCGCAATAGCAGGGCAACCAATCCTTTCACAATTACGGCATCACTCTCACCACGAAAAATAATTTTCCCGTCAACAAAATCGGAAATGAGCCAAACCCTCGACTGGCAGCCTTTTATCAGGTACTGATCAGTTTTGTCCTTCGGGTCAAGGTCTTTCAGTTCGTTTCCCAATTCAATCAGGTAGCTGTATTTATCCATCCAGTCTTCGTAAACCGAAAACTCTTCAATAATCTCCTGCTGTATATCGTTTATTGTCATTTGCAAAAGCATTTAGGATGCAAATGTCGTTAATTTTTGAAATTCTTCAAAAGGAAAAATATTTCGTTATGAAAGCTTAACAAATCAGTCATTTTATAGTTGCAATGTTAAGTCTGTTTCTATTTTTGAATGAATCTAAATTACTTCAGTTCCCATTTCAAGCCCGATTAATTTGTAACTTTAGACGAAACATAAAAGCGAAACCAAATTTCAATAAAACATTTATTATGGAATCATTAGCCGGATCAAGAACAGAACAAAACCTGCTGAAAGCCTTTGCTGGTGAGTCGCAGGCACGTAATCGCTACGAATTTTTTGCCAAACAGGCTCAAGCTGAAGGTTTGCAACAAATTGCTGCTTTGTTTATGGAAACCGCCGAAAACGAACGTTCGCATGCCAAGCAGTTTTTCAAACAACTGGAAGGCCGTATGGTAGAAATTACTGCCACTTATCCTGCCGGAAAAATTGGAACAACCCTTGAAAACCTGAAAGCTGCTGCCGACGGTGAAAACGAAGAATGGACCGAACTTTATCCTGAATTTGCCCGCATTGCCGAAGAAGAAGGCTTTAAAAAAGTGGCAGTTTTATTTAAATCGATTGCCAAGATTGAAAAGGCTCACGAAGAACGCTACCGTAAACTTTATCAAAACCTCGAAGAAGGAAAAGTTTTCAAACGCGAAGACAAAGTGATCTGGAAGTGTCGTGTTTGCGGATTCCTGCACGAATCGACCATGCCACCACAACAATGTCCGGTTTGCGGTCATGCGCAGGCTTATTTCGAAATCGAAGCCCAGAATTTTTAACAGAAAGCAAGAGGTAAAAGTCTGGTACTGATCAAAAATCGAACTGAAAAAAGGCAAAAGTGATTGAATCTCGCTTTTGCCTTTTGTTGTTTTAGGCGGAATACTTATTTCTTTGCGGCAACGTATTCTATGGCTTGCCTAACCAGCTTCCGGTAATTCGGGTTTAAATAGCTGTTTTTGTCGTGCCCCGGCTGGATATACACGATGCGCGATTTTTCGATCTGGTGCGTCCATCCAATGGTTTTGCTGCTTTGCGGATGATCGGTTGTCAGCAGTGGAGTCACGCTGGGCAAAACTTCGGTATTGCCATAAACTTCATCCAGAATTTCAAAGTCTTTCAATCCACGGGTTACCGGATGCCGGGGGGTGGCAATCTTCACGGTGAAAGTCACATCGTGCTGATAAGTTGATGTTTGCGGTGTATTCTGTTCTTCGTGGTATTTGCCTCCAACAATGGTTTTATACTCACTCCAGTCCTGATATGAGCATTGCGAATGGTGAAGGAAAACCATGCCCTTCCCTAATTCCAGGAGTTTATAATAATTGGCTTTGTCCCGCTCTGCAATGGTTTTGGGCATGTCGTAAAAAACCACGGCGTCAAAAGTCTTCGGATCGATGGTTCCCAATTGTGCGTTGGCTTTGGGCTGCAAAAGACTGATGTAACTAATGTTTCTAAACGAATTAAACATTTCGAAGAACGGTTTCTCTTCGAAACTGTGTCCACCTGTAATAACCAGAATGTTCAGTTTTTTTGCAGAAACGGAAACAGAAAGGAAAATCAAAAAACATAACGACAGTAATTGCCAAATTTGTTTCATTGGGTTTAGGTTTAAAACATCGAAATTACTTTTTTCAATGATTCAACAAAAACGTCGATTTCCTCTTTTGTATTGTACACGGCAAACGAAGCGCGCACGGTTCCCTGGATATCAAAGTGATCCATTAACGGGTCGGCGCAATGGTGGCCGGTGCGCACGGCAATCCCGAATTTATCAAGCATGGTTCCTAAATCGAAAAAGTGAATGCCTTCCACATTAAACGAGATCACTCCTGATTTTTGAGCCTGCGTTCCGTATATCCGTAAGCCCTTAATAGCCAATAATTTCGAAGTTGCATATTCGAGTAGTTCGTGTTCCCAGGCGGCCAGATTTTCGAGGCCAACGCCCAGCAAATAATCAATTGCCGCGCCAAAAGCAATCACGCCGCTGATGTTCGGTGTTCCGGCTTCGAATTTGTAAGGCAATTCGTTGTAGGTTGTTCCTGAGAATTTTACTTCCGAAATCATTTCGCCACCGCCCTGATAAGGAGGCATTTGCTCAAGCAATTCTTTCTTCCCGTACAGAACGCCGACGCCGTTTGGACCATACATTTTGTGAGCCGAAAGCGCATAAAAATCTACATTTAGTGCCTGAACGTCAATTTGCAAATGCGGAGCAGCCTGCGCGCCATCCACAAAAATGCGGATGCCTTTTGATTGTGCAATTTTCGCGATTTCAGCAATCGGGTTGATGGTTCCCAAAACATTCGAAACATGCGCAACGGCAATCAGTTTGGTTTTTGGAGTAATCAGCTCGTCCAGTTTTTCAATCATCAGTCGGCCATTGTCGTCAATGGGCAACATCACAATTTTGGCTCCTTTTCGTCCAACCATCAGTTGCCACGGAACAATGTTTGAGTGGTGTTCCATCTCAGAAACGATGATTTCGTCGCCTTCCTTAACAAAAGCTTCGCCAAACGAAAATGCAGCCAGGTTAATGCTCTCAGTCGTTCCTTTTGTGAAAATAATCTGTTCGCGACTTTCAGCATTGATCAGACTTTTCACTTTGTCGCGGGTTTCTTCGTATGCGGCAGTAGCTTTGTCGGCCAAAAAATGCGCCGCCCGGTGAATATTTCCATAATACGCCGTGTAGGTTTGGTTCAGGGCATCAATCACCTGTTGCGGCCGTTGGGTGGTAGCCGCATTATCGAAATAAACCAATGGTCGGTTGTATATTTTTTGGTGAAGAATAGGGAAATCTTCGCGTATTTTCTGAATGTCT
Source organism: Prolixibacteraceae bacterium (assembly GCA_963678915.1). Taxonomy (GTDB): domain Bacteria; phylum Bacteroidota; class Bacteroidia; order Bacteroidales; family Prolixibacteraceae; genus Aquipluma. The sequence goes on along the minus strand of OY787458.1, from coordinate 1,945,186 downwards.
AGAGCCATGATACTTGTTTTTATCAGCGAAATTGAAATCGCTGCGAAATCGTTTCAAAGATAACAGAATTAAACAAAGGATATTCTTGTCCGGAATTTTCTGAGGGCTGCTGCCGGTAAACTTTTTCGCCAAAAACTTTTCCTGAAAAGATTAATGGCTATTTTTATCGTTCTTAAAAATTTAATGGGGAAAAATTATGAGGGGTATTTTATTTTCAGTTGCGCTGTTGGTGGTCGGAAGCCTTTCGGCGCAAGATATTTCGAAGCCGGCGCTCGAGCAAATCCGGGCTGGATTTAAGAAAGATGCCTACACCAAGGCGATGCAGAATGCTTTGTCGTCGAACGACATTTCGAAGTTGGCCTGGAACCGCTCGAATGTGGGGACGACCGATCACCTGTTTACTTACCGGGTAGATGTTTCAGGAATTACCGACCAGAAAAGTTCGGGCCGCTGCTGGATGTTCTCGTCGCTCAACCTGTTCCGTCCGGCGGTGATGAAAAAATTTAACACCAGCGAGTTCGAGTTTTCCGAAAGCTACCTGTATTTCTACGATTTGCTCGAAAAAGCCAATTTGTTCCTGAATAATATGGAAAATACAGCCAGCCTTCCGATCGAAAACGACAAGGTTCGCTGGTATTTGCGTCCTCCGGTTGACGATGGAGGCCAGTGGGTGAATTTTGTGAATCTGGTGAAGAAATACGGTTTGGCTCCGAAAGAAGCGATGGGCGAAACCAATTCAACTGAAAATACGACGCTGTTGGTTAAATTAATCAATTCTAAATTGCGCGAAGATGCTATGGAAATCCGGAAGATGGCTGGTGCAACTGAGCCCATTCTCTATGCAAATAGTTCGACCGATAAAATAGAGATCGCAAAAACAAATACATCGAAAGCTGATGCAAAGAAAATAGCTGCCCGAAAAATTGAAATGCTTTCGGAAATCTACCGAATGCTTGCCCTGAACCTGGATGAGCCTCCAACCGAATTTGTTTGGCGATTTAAAGACAAAGACAAGAAGATTGTAGAAAAGAAATATACGCCGCAAAGCTTTCGCGACGAGGTTTTGGGCGACACCAATCTCGATGATTTTGTGATGATCATGAACGACCCGTCGCGGCCATTCTGGAAACATTACGAAGTGGAGAATTATAGAAACACGGCTGAAGGAACCAACTGGCATTACGTGAATCTGCCGAACGATGTGATCAAAGAATTTTGTATTGCGTCGATCAAAAACAACGAAGCGCTTTATGCATCGTGCGATGTGGGCAAACAACTGCGCCGAGATGTTGGCATCTTAGACGTTGATAATTTCGACTACGAATCGGTTTACGGAGTGAAATTTGGCATGGACAAAGCTCAGCGCATTCAAACAGGAGAAAGCGGATCGAGCCACGGAATGGCTTTGATTGCCGTTGATGTGGATGCTCAGGGCAAACCGGTGAAATGGCAGTTCGAAAACAGCTGGGGCCCTGCTGCCGGAGAAAAAGGCTACCTCACGTTTACCGATGCCTGGTTCAACGAATACATGTTCCGCTTTGTCGTCAATAAAAAATATTTGAACAGCAAAGTTCTGGAAATCTACGGACAAAAGCCTGAAATGCTTCCTCCGTGGGATCCGATGTTCTAAATTTTTTAATTAGGGGTTTTACTTAAAAAGTGAAAACCCTAATAGCTATAATTATGTATTCAATCGAATTCAACCATATCTCTTATAAGGCTGAGGGAAAGTCCATACTGAGTGATATTTCGTTTGCCTTGCCCGCCGGCCAATCCATGGCTGTAGTTGGGCCATCGGGTTGCGGCAAAACTACACTTGGCCGGATGATTGCCCGAAAACTGGAACCCACTTCAGGAGAACTGATTTTTGCGGAAGGCCTGACTTGCCGGATAGTAGAGCAGCAGGATAATTTTATGACCATCTCTCGTCTCGGATCGAGTTATTATGGGCAGCGTTATGAAAATCAGGGCATGGAAAATTCGCCAACTGTTCAGGCTTATTTGCAGCAAACCGCCAACGATGTTGATTGGGTCATGAATTTGCTGAATGTTGATCACCTGAAAAACAGCAAACTGATGATGTTGAGCAATGGCGAGCGTAAGCGCACTCAACTGGCCGAAGCATTGCTTCATCACCCCGATGTACTTGTTTTAGATCAGCCTTTTGTGGGGCTCGATGTGCTGTCGCGGCAAAATTTGAGTCAGCAGATTGGTGATTTGCATCATTCAGGAAAAACCATTGTGCTGATTTGCGATTCGCTACATATTCCCGAAGAAATTGATTGGGTACTCGAAATGGATCATGGACAGGTTTTGCAATGGATTCCACGATCAGGATATTCGCCGAAAGAAGAACAAATAGATTCGCCGGAAGTGATGGAAAGCTACTTTGCGGCCCTTCCAAAATCGGAGGATGGTGGGTTTGAGCTTGCTGTTCGAATGAATAAAGTGACGGTTGTGCATGGCGAACGCAAAATCCTGAAAAACATCGACTGGACGGTTCGTAAAGGAGAGCGATGGGCGTTGATGGGTCCAAATGGCGCCGGAAAAACCACCTTGCTCAGTTTAATTACGGCCGACAATCCGCAGGGTTATGTGAACGACCTCACGCTTTTTGATCGCAGGCGGGGAAGTGGCGAAAGTATTTGGGACATCAAAGAGCGAATTGGCTACGTTTCGCCCGAGCTTCACCTTTATTTTCTTCGGGGGAAAGGCATATTTAACACCATTCCGGGACTCGAAAAGTCGTTGCCAACCGGCGGAAACTCGCTTCGGTGCGATGAGGTCATTCATTCGGGATTTAATGAACAGATTGGTTTTTCGTTATCGAACAGCGATTTTCAGAAGAAAGCCGTGAAGACATGGTTCTCCATTTTGCAGTTGGAACATCTGGCTGAAAGTAAATTTGCCGAAGCCTCGTTAAGCGAACAGCGCCTGCTGCTTTTGGCCCGGGCATTGGTCAAACTACCGTCGTTACTTATCCTCGATGAGCCTTGTCAGGGACTCGACAGGCATCAAACCAGCCGTTTTACCGGAATGCTTGATGTTATTTGTCGTCATTTAGATACGACCGTGATTTATGTGACGCATTACCCGGAAGAGATTCCACAATGCGTGACCCGGTTGCTGCAACTTGAAAACGGACAGGTAAGCTATTGTGGTAGATATAGAGTAAGTTGAAAGTGAGATACATTCTTTTATGTACGGAATACTCCTCAGTTTGAGCAGCTAAATGATGATGTTTCGCATTCAACTATGTTTACGACTGCTGGAGAGCATCCTGATCCTCCGTTTAAGCCAACCAATTGCCAGGCATAAGTTCCAGGGGTAAGTTCAACTTCTTTTGTTTTTCCGGGGTCAACACTACCATAATTAACCCCATTTATCATGAGCCTTTGAACGGTATTAAGACTTTTATTTTCAACAGAAAGAGTTCCATTCCCACTACAAGTCAATTCATCGCATGACGTGTTAATAACACTCACCGATAAAAAGCTGATTAATCCCATTACAGTTAAAATAAACTTTTTCATGATAGTTAGGTTTTTTCTTTTAAAAATAGAATATTTTTAGGTTGAACGAAAGCTTTACCTGTAAATTCTTTGAATGAATCTGGGTAAAAATGAATCTTTGTAAAACCTATATAAATTAAAACTGTTCTAACTTTGTTGAAGAACAAAAATACATTCTATGCAAAACTTTTTTGTCAAATCACATGGACTGGGCAACGATTATTTTGTGCTCGATGAAGCGCAGATTTCGTTCGGCCTGAATGAAAAAAATATACAAAAACTTTGCGACGTTCATTACGGCATTGGTTCCGACGGGATTTTGCTGAAAGTAGCTTCGTCGAAAGCTGATTTTGGTCTGAAAATCTACAATCCGGATGGTTCGGAAGCCGAAAAAAGCGGCAACGGACTGCGTATTTTTGCCAAATATTTGTACGACTACAAACACACTTCAGGAAAGAAATTCACGATTGAAACCCTTGGCGGTGTCGTAACTGCTGAAGTTTCGAAAGAAGAAAACGGCAAGGCCACACAGGTGAAAGTTGACATGGGAAAGGCGATTTTCGGGAGCCATCAGGTTCCGGTGAATTGTGATGAAGCTGAGTGCCTCGATCATCCACTAAATATTGTCGATGAAGCTTACCTGATCAACTGTGTGTCGGTTGGAAATCCGCATTGCGTTATTTTCAGGGAAAAGCTTTCCAAAACCGAAATACTGAAACATGGTGAGGATATTGAAAATCACCCGTTGTTTCCAAACCGGATTAACGTACAGTTTGCCAAGGTTTTATCGCGCAATGAAGTTGAAATCCTGATTTGGGAGCGCGGTGCCGGATATACGCTGGCTTCGGGCAGTTCATCGTGTGCAGTGGCGGCCATTGCTGTAAAAAAAGGCCTGACCGACCGCAACCTGACCATCAAAATGCCTGGTGGAACTCTTCAGATTGACATTGACGAAGCCTGGAATATCCGCATGGAAGGCGAAGTTCGTGAAATCGCTTCAGGATATTTAAGTAATGAATTGATTTTAGAACTGTAGTTTTATTTAAAAATTGTAAATTTGTAGCCCAATATATTTGAAAATTAAAATGACAACAAAGCAACTTCCGTTCTCGAAACAGCAGATTGAGAAAATCATAGAACAATATCCGACCCCTTTCCATATTTACGATGAGAAAGGAATTCGCGAATATGCCCGTAAGTTTATTAAAGCATTTTCATGGAATCCAGGGTTTAAAGAATTTTATGCCATCAAATCGGCTCCAAACCCATATCTGATGAAAGTTATGCGTCAGGAAGGATTTGGCATTGACTGTAGTTCGATTGCCGAATTGGTTTTGGCCGAAAAACTGGGCATGAAAGGTGATGAAATCATGTTCACCTCGAACGACACTCCAGCTTACGAATACAAAAAAGCGGTTGATTTGGGCGCTATCATTAACCTCGACGATATTTCGCACATCGAATACCTCGAAAAGCATGTTGGGTTACCCAACCTGGTTTGTTTCCGCTACAATCCTGGGGCGCTGAAGGAAGGGAACACCATCATCGGTCATCCGGAAGAAGCCAAATACGGTTTTACCCGCGAGCAGTTGTTCGAAGGCTACCAAATGCTGAAAGAAAAGGGTGTGACCCGATTTGGCTTGCACACCATGGTGGCATCGAATGAGTTGGATGCTGCTTATTTCGTTGAAACTGCACAAATTCTGTTCGACCTGATTGTTGAAATCAAGGAAAAAGTTGGTATTGATATTGAATTTGCCAATTTGGGTGGTGGTATTGGTATTCCTTATCGTCCAACCGATCAGCCTGTCGATCTGGAATTTATGAGTCAAGGCATTCAAAAATTATACAAAGAAAAGATTGAAGCTAACGGCCTGAAACCGCTGAAAATCTATTTCGAGTCGGGTCGCGCCATGACTGGTCCTTACGGATTCCTGGTTTCGCAAGTACTGCATATCAAAAAAACATACAAACAATATGCAGGTCTGGATTCGTGCATGGCTAACCTGATGCGTCCGGCGCTTTATGGCTCGTACCACCACATTACCGTGATGGGAAAGGAATATGATCCGCAGACTGAAGTTTACGATGTAACCGGCTCGCTGTGCGAAAACAACGACAAATTTGCCATTAACCGCAAATTACCGAAAGTTGAACCGGGCGATATTGTGGTGATTCACGATGCCGGAGCTCATGGCCATGCCATGGGATTCAACTACAACGGTAAGCTGCGTTCGGCCGAGCTTTTGCTTCGCGAAAATGGCGAGGTGGTTCAGATTCGCAGGGCCGAAACATTAAACGACTATTTTGGAACTTTGGACTTTGGTGGATTGAAGGATTTTCAGGTTTAGCTGGTCAAAAAATATATAAGTATGATAGAAAAAGGTGCTGAGATTGCGTTTTGGCATCCTTTTTCTTATATTTAGAAAGGCTTTTGACTTATTTTAAAAAAAATAACCATGAAAATCGGGTTTGATGCAAAGCGAGCGTTTAATAATGTTGCCGGCTTGGGTAACTTCAGCAGAAATACAATTACTGCTCTTTCGCGTTTGTACCCCGACGATCAATACTTACTTTTTAACCCCGGAAGCCGAAGGTCGTTGTTCAAATCGCCAAAAAATGCGATTGAAGTTCGGCCGGGGAGTATTGGTTGGAAGCTTGCAAAAAACATCTGGAGAACTTTCGGAATATCAAAAGTTGCAAAAAAACTTGAAATCAGTATTTTTCATGGGTTAAGCCACGAATTGCCTGTTGGGATTGAAAAAACTGATATAAAATCGATTGTTACTATTCACGACCTGATTTTTTTACGTTATCCGGAATATTTCAAGAAAATTGACCGGAAAATATATGAGAAGAAATTCAGGCATTCGAGCCGCGTTGCCGATCGTGTTCATGCCATTTCGGAACAAACAAAGCAGGATTTAATAACCTTTTTTGAAGTTCCTGAAAGTAAGATCCAGGTTATTTATCAGTCGATAAATCCGGTTTTTTACCAAAGAGTTGATGCCGCCGAAAAGAAACGAATACGTACAAGGTATCAGCTTCCGGAGCATTTTATGCTGACAGTAGGAACTGTAGAACCCCGCAAAAACCTGATGGCTTTGCTCGAAGCCATGGTTCTGTCGAAACGATATCTGCCCTTGGTGGTGGTTGGTAAGTTGACTGATTATCAGCATAAAATCCAAAAGTTCATTGAGGCCGATTTAAATCGCATCCAGGTTTTCTTTCTGACACATATTCAGGATTGGGAACTCGCCGTTTTGTACCAGATGGCCGAGGTAATGATTTATCCCTCATTCTTCGAAGGCTTTGGGCTTCCGGTTGCTGAGGCGCAGGCTTCGGGTTGTCCGGTAATCACTTCGAAAACAAGTAGTTTGCCTGAGGCAGGAGGTGATGGTGCCATTTACATCAATCCGGAAAAACCGGCAGAGATTGGTGAGGCTATTGAAAAGGTACTGGCAAGCAAGGAATTGCGTAAGGAATTAATAACCAAGGGAAAGGTAAACGCACAAAGGTTTACCGGGGAGAATTTTGCCACACAATTAAAACAACTATATAATTCTGTATTAAATGATTGACGATATAAAGGCAGCACTGGAGGTGCTTCAAAAAGGAGGCGTTATTTTATATCCAACCGATACCATTTGGGGTATTGGATGCGATGCCTGTAGCGAAGAAGCTGTGAAACGGATATATGCCATTAAAAATCGGGTTGACTCGAAAAGTATGCTTGTTTTAATGGAGAATGCTGCACTTCTGGAACGATACGTGGAAGAAGTTCCTGAAATAGCTTACGATTTGATTGAACTGAGCGAAAAGCCAATGACTATTATTTATGATGGTGCGCGTGGCTTGGCTAAAAATCTGATTGCTGATGACGGAAGTATCGGAATCCGGATTACTACTGAGGCTTTTAGCAGCGAACTGATCAGGAGATTTAAGCGGCCAATTGTGTCAACATCGGCTAACATCAGCGGAAAACCATCTCCGGCTTGTTTCGACGAAATTGATCAGGAGATTATTGATGCAGTAGATTATGTGGTAAAATACCGTCAGGACGATACCAATAAAGCAGTTCCATCGAGTATCATGAAGCTGGGACGGGGAGGCGAAATCAAAATTATCAGGCAGTAAACTGCCAAAATGTAATGTGCTGATTTACTGAAGAGATAATTTGTACTGACTGGATAATGTATATTTCGAAATAGCTTTCACTTTCAGGAGGAAGCTATTTTTTTATAGTTTTGTCGCTCAATTAAATTCTGAATGGAAATTCTAACAGTTTTTTTGCTGGCCATCGGTTTGTCGTTCGATTCATTCGCCGTATCGGTTTGCAGTGGGTTGAACCTGCCACACATCCGGTTTTTTCAGGCGGCAAAAATTGCGATTTTCCTGGCACTTTTTCAGGCGTTTATGCCGTTGGTTGGCTGGATGGTTGGGCACAGCATGAAAACATTGATTGAACCGGTTGACCATTGGATTGCTTTTGGCTTGTTGAGCATGATCGGTGGCAAAATGATAATCGAGAGTTTTATCAATGGCGAAGAACGCGAAATCAAAAATCCATTGCATATAAAAGTAATTCTGACTTTGTCAGTTGCCACCAGTATCGATGCCCTTGCTGTTGGTTTTAGCTTTTCTACCATTCTGGATAAGATTCTTTTTGCGGTATTTATCATTGGCGCCGTTACTTTCATCGCTTCGATGCTCGGAATTTTGCTTGGCAAGAAAACGGGCCCAAGAATCAACAAATATGCCGAAATTATTGGCGGAGTAATTTTGGTTGCGATAGGTGCCAAAATTCTGATTGAACATTTAATAGCCAATAATTAAATTTCAATTGATACGGATATTGAATTCTCAGGAAGTTTTTTCGCCCCGGTTTTTTCAAAAGCATCAGTATAATTTCTTATTTTCGCAAAGCCTTAATTAAGTTAGTATAATTATTTTTTAAGGATCTTGGCTTATGCAAAACCTGGGACCTAATTTCGATACCTATCTGGTTTCTCCGCTTTTCATCTTGTTACTGCTAGGTGCTTGCCTCGGGATTTCCACTTTCTTTTTTCTGCTTCGTTTACGGAAAACTCCGGGTGTAAATTATTGGTTGGGCTGGCAGGTTGCCGCTACAATATGGGCTTTTACCTATGCTTTTGAATATGCTGCTACTGATTTGGAAACCAAGATTATGTGGTCGAAATTTTCCTATTTCGGAATTGTTTATGGCCCGGTTTCGTTCCTTTTGTTTTCACTGGCTTTCTCATCTAAATTCAAGTATTTACAAAGGAAGTATGTAATTGCGATTTTTGCGTTTGCTACGCTGTTTGTAATTTCCCCGTTTACCAACGATTTCCATCATTTACACTGGAAAAGTTACTCCATTAATCCGGAAACAAATGCAACCGATTATGTTTATGGTCCGCTGTTCTGGATCATGGATTTCTTTGCATATGTGGCTCTGATCATTGGAATTATCAATATTTTCATGCTTTATTTCCGTTTGTCGGAGTATTACAAATCGCAGATTACCATTCTTTTTATATCGTCGTTACTACCTCCAATCGGTAACCTGATTTATGTGTTTCATATCAATCCGCTTCCCGGATTCGACTGGACTCCATTCAGCTTTTTAATAACCGGAATACTTATTGCCATCAATATTTCGCAGTTCAAAATGTTCGATCTGGTTCCGTTTGCCCGAAACAAACTCATCGACCTTATTCCGGAGGCCATTGTGATATTGGATAACTCGATGCGGGTTGCCGATTATAATGTAACTTTCAGGTGGCTGACCAATCCTGAACATGGCGAACTTACAGGTAAGCGAATTGAAAAACTGTTTCCCCACCGTGAACAGCTGATTCGTGAAATCACCAATCACGATGTATATCAAACGGTAATATCCCGCGAATACGATGGGCACATGCGCTATTTCGATTCTCAGTCGATTGTTCTTTACGATCAGCATAAAATGAATATCGGGCGGCTTATCATGCTGAAAGATATTACGCTTCGGGTGAATGCTGAAGAGGAAATTAAACAGGCCAATGTACGCCTGATGAAGGAAATTCAGGAAAAGGAAAAGCTGATTGGTGATTTGGATGCTTTTTCACATACTGTTGCCCACGATTTGAAAAGTGTGCTCAGTGCCATTGTAACTGCAAGTGGTTTAATAAAGTGGGGCATTGATAACATGTCGAAAACTGAACTGCTTGAGGTGAACGATCTGATAAGCCAATCGGCCACCAAAACGATGTATATTACCAAGGAGTTGCTGACTTTGGCCTCGGTACGCCAGCAGGAAATCGTGATGGTTCCGATAAATATGCAGAATACCATCCGGGAATCAATGGTTCGTTTGGCCGATCTGATCAAGGAAAAAGGTGCTGAAATATCGCTTCCCGAATCTTTCCCTGAAGTAATGGGCTACGAATCGTGGCTCGAAGAAGTTTGGGCCAACTACATCAGTAATGCTATAAAATACGGGGGAGTTCCTCCGGTTATCCGTATTAGAACCGATATTCTGCCCGATAATCGCATCAAATTCTGGATAAATGACAATGGGAAAGGCCTTTCGGAAGAAGAAATTGCCTTACTCTTCAATAAATTTACCCGTCTCGATACGCTTCGGGCCGAAGGTCATGGGTTGGGCCTGTCGATTGTTAAGCGAATTATCGAGAAACTGAACGGGGAAACTGGCGTTGAGAGTAAAAACATTCCGGGAGAGGGATGTACGTTTTATTTCATCCTTCCGGCAATGGCAACTCCTGAGAATCTTTAATCTCTTAAATCGGGAAACTATATTTCTTTACGGCCACAATCGGGTTAAAATGGCTTCCGATATCCAGAAATAATCCAATCCTAACAATTTTTTGACCTGTTTTTTGCTGAATTTCCAGTAAATTGCAGCATGGAATTAGCAATACTCCGGGATATCGTCATTATTTTCGCTTTCGCGACAGTGGTAAATTACCTATTTACCAAATTCAGAATACCTACAATTATCGGCTATTTACTTACCGGGATTGTTGCAGGACCATCGATGCTGGCCATAATCCAATCGCCACACGAGATTGAGTTTATGGCCGAAATAGGCATCATTTTGCTCATGTTTACCATCGGGTTGGAGTTTTCGCTGAATCACCTGATCAAAATCCGGAACATTGTGTTTTTTGGTGGATTCGTTCAGTTGGTTTTTACCGCCGGTATCACAGCTTTTTTTGCCCGAATGTACGACATGACCTGGGGAGCGGCTGTCTTCATTGGCTTTCTGACTGCCCTTAGCAGTACTGCCCTTGTGCTGAAGATCCTTCAGGAGCGAGGCGAAGTCACCTCGAACTATGGTCGTACCGTTGTTGGGATTCTTATTTTTCAGGACATAATCCTGATCCCGATGATTCTTTTAACGCCTATGCTTGGTGGGCAAACAGCTGATATCGGGGTCAAACTGATAGGCATGGGTAGCAAAACCCTTTTCATGATGGCTTTGGTGTATGTGGGCAACCGATGGATTATGCCACGGGTTTTGCACCTGATTGCACTGACCAAAAATCAGGAATTATTTCTGATGAGTATTTTGCTGGTGTGCCTGGCGGTTGCTTTGTTGACTTTTCAATTAGGTATGTCGCTGGCATTTGGCGCTTTTTTGGGGGGATTGATGATTTCGCGGTCAGAATACAGCGAGGATGCATTTAACCACCTTATGCCATTTAAAGATACATTCACCAGCTTTTTCTTTGTGTCAATCGGAATGTTGCTCGACTTGAGTTTTGTCGGCGAAAATATAATTCTTATTCTGGCTACGGTATTGCTTGTAATTGTCATCAAATCGTTTGTTGCCGGAGGCACCGCTTTCCTTCTCGGTCATACGTTCAGGGGAACCATTGTAGTCGGTTTGGCAATGGCGCAGATTGGTGAATTTTCGTTTATTCTGGCTAAAACAGGTCAGACTTATCAAATATTAACCGATTTTTATTATCAGCTTTTCCTTGCGGTTACCATTGTTTCAATGGCTGCTTCGCCATTCCTGATTATGGTCGGCAGACCGTTTGCCAATTTACTCCTGAAATTTCCAATTCCGGAGGTTCTGATTAAAGGACTGTTCCCCTTGCAGGAAATTGAGGTGCCTAAAATGCAAAATCATATTGTGCTGATTGGGAAAGACTCGCGCTCGCTGAACCTGTCGCGCATGGCCAGCCAGATGAAGTTGCCGTATGTTTCAATTGTTTTTGATCCGGCATCGGCACGCGAGCGACAGATGAAGGGAGAAATGGTGGTTTATGGTGATGCCATGAACGAACCTATACTGCACAAAGCCTATATCGAGTCGGCCGAGATTGTGGTAATCAGCATTGGCGACGCTATAACCGCATTGGGAGTTATCGAGAAAGTGCGCCAACTGAACAAACATGCCTATATCATGGTTCGATCGAAGCATGTCTCGGACATCGAAGATTTGTACGAAATGGGTGCCGATCAGGTCATTCCTGAAGAGTTTGAAACGGCCATCGAAATGTTTGAGCGGATATTGAAAAAACTGCTGGTCCCCAAAAGCGAAATTGAAGGAGCCATTTCTCATATCCGCGACGACAATTACGGTATTTTTATGGAAAAGGCCGAAAACAATTCCTATACCCTCAGCGACGAAATACCGGGAATCGAGATTGTGGCTTTGAAAGCCGGTGATTACGATATGTTCCCCGGAAATTCGCTGAAAGAAATTCATTTGCGAAAAGAGTTTGGCCTTACGGTTGTGGCTGCCAAAAGAGGAGAGCAGATTTACGAGAATCCAGGCTCCGGATTTGTTTTCGACACCGGCGACATCCTTTACATTTTGGGTAAGCCCGAAAAAATTGCATTGCTGACTCACAACGGAAATTAAACTGAAAAAGCCTCTTCTGAACTGATCGGAAGAGGCTTTTTCGCTATGGGCTGGTATTTATTTTTTCCGCATAAAAATCTGTACCGGAACTCCTGAAAAATTAAATTTATCACGGATTTTGTTTTCCAGGTATCTGCGGTAGGGTTCTTTTACATACTGCGGTAGGTTGGCAAAAAACGCGAAACTTGGCGTTTTACTTGGCAACTGGGTAACGTATTTGATTTTTACAAATTTACCCTTAATCGATGGTGGCGGATAAGCCTCAATAGCTTCGAGCATCACATCGTTCAGTTCCGAAGTTTTCACTTTCTTGGTGCGGTTTTCATATACTTCTACAGCTGTTTCCAGAGCCTTCAGGATACGTTGTTTGGTAAGCGCCGAGATGAAAACAATGGGCACATCAACAAACGGAGCAATGCGTTCCTTGATGGCTTTGGTGAAGGTAATGGTGCTTGTATTATCTTTCTCGACCAAATCCCACTTGTTTACCAGAAGAACGACACCTTTTTTGTTTCGCTCAATCAGGTGAAAGATGGAAACATCCTGAGCCTCCATTCCACGGGTGGCATCGATCATCAGGATACATACATCAGAATCTTCAATGGCGCGGATTGAACGCATAGTTGAATAGAATTCCACGTCTTCCTTCACTTTGGTCCGTTTGCGCAATCCTGCCGTGTCAACCAAAATAAAATCGTGACCAAATTTATTGTAGCGGGTATGTATGGCGTCGCGGGTGGTTCCGGCAATGTCGGTAACAATGTTTCGTTCTTCGCCGGTGAGCGCGTTGATGAACGACGATTTACCCACATTCGGGCGGCCAATAATGGCAAAATGCGGAATTCTTTCTTCGGGTTCTTCTTCCACTTTCTCCGGAAACTCGGCAACAACCGCGTCAAGCAAATCACCGGTTCCGCTACCGGTCATCGACGAAACGCAGAACAGTTCGCCTAATCCGAGCGAGTAAAACTCGTGCGAATCGATGATCCGGGCGTTATTATCGACTTTATTAACTACCAGAAATACTTTTTTTGACGAGCGGCGCAGCACTTCGGCCACTTCCTCGTCCATGTCGGTAACGCCGTTTTCAACGTCAACCACAAAAATAATCACATCAGATTCCTCTATGGCAATCATTACCTGTTTGCGGATTTCCTCTTCGAACGAGTCTTCCGAATTTACTGCATAACCACCGGTATCAATGATCGAAAAATCAATGCCATTCCATACGCCTTTGCCGTACTGGCGGTCGCGGGTTACTCCGGCCATCTCATCCACAATCGCTTTTCTCGATTCGGTTAACCGGTTAAAAAGGGTCGATTTTCCCACATTTGGGCGACCTACTATTGCTACAATGTTACTCATATTATTCTCCGAGCCTCCCCCCAACCCCTCCGAACGAGGGGAGAAGAAACGGCTATTTAAATTTCGATTATAAAACTAATTTGTTGCACCTTTTAAGCCCTCGCTTTCGGGGAGGGTTTGTGAGGGGCAGTTACTCCATATCGTACCCGAATCCACTCAGCGAGCGGTCTTTTTCGCGCCAGTCTTTGTTTACTTTCACGTATAACTGCAGGAAAACTTTCTTCTGGAAAAATTCTTCCATGTCGAGGCGGGCTTCGGTTCCCACTTTTTTCAGGGCTTTCCCCTGGTGCCCTATAATAATTCCTTTCTGGCTATCGCGGTTCACGTGGATGACGCACATCAGGTTCAGTATATTTTCTTCTTCCTTGAATTGCTCTACTTCCACTTCCACCGAATACGGAACTTCCTTGTCGTAGTTCAGCAAAATCTTTTCGCGGATAATTTCGCTCACGAAGAAGCGTTCGTTTCGGTCGGTCAGTTCGTCTTTCGGAAAATAAGCCGGGCCTTCGGGCAACAACTCCAGAATGCGGTCGAAGATTGGGCCGGTATTGAATTTTTCGGTGGCCGAAATGGCGTAAACGCTTGCCAATGGCAGCTTTTCGCTCCAGTAATTGTAAAGTTCAAGTACTTTTTCCTGGGTAGAAAGATCGATTTTGTTGATCAGCACAATCACTGCGGCTTCCGAACTTTTGATGCGCTCAACGTATTCTTCGTTCTTGCCGGGCGATTCAATTACGTCAGTCACATATAAAATCACGTCGGCATCAATCAATGCGGTGTTCACAAACTTCATCATCGTTTCCTGAAGTTTGTAGTTGGGTTTCAGAATTCCGGGTGTATCGGAATAAACAATCTGGAAATCATCGCCGTTCACGATGCCTTTGATGCGGTGACGGGTGGTTTGCATTTTCGAAGTAATGATTGATAAACGCTCGCCAACCAGCACGTTCATGATGGTCGATTTCCCCACATTAGGGTTTCCGATGATGTTTACAAATCCGGATTTATGTGCCATTTGTTTCTGAATGAAGATTTTAAAAGTCGGCGCAAAGATATACAATTAAATCGTTTATCGGCAAAAGAACATGTAGAGACGCCCAATTTGGGCGTCTCTAACAATTTGGGCGTCTTCACCATTCTAACGTCCTTGCCTATGTTGTGCTTTCTTTTGATCAGGCCTACCATCTTTCGCCCAAACGAGGTGCAGCGACGGGATTTATTTGAATATTAGCGGCATTTATAAACCCGGATGAAAGATCCTTTGGTTTAGAAGTGTCGATTGCAAAGCGACACCAGTCAGGGCAAGAGCAAGATCAAGCCGAAAAGCAGCCTGAGCGGAAAGATGCCCACCGAAAACCACCGACGCCGACCTTGCCGGGTAGCTGATGTTATAACCTGTTTTCATTTCCTATTTTATTTTATAATGTGTCGAAATCTCTATCAATCGAAGGTCATTATTCTCTAATCTATCCAGTCCAAATGAAACTCCGTATGTGTATAAATTATAAGTCTTTAAATCACTGCTAACGAAGTCGTGTTTTGAGACTTTTGGAAATAACTCTAAAATATCTGGATTAATCTCACCCATCTCAAAGCCGCTGTCTGTATAGATTTTCATAGTTTTGTCTGCACGAATTCGAATCCAACGAAGTTCCAATTTTTTCACATCAGAGTCCGAGGAAAATTCACAGACAATATTTTTAAATTTGACTTCTTTTATCCATTCGGTTCCGCCTGTCATTTCAAGGGTTTCGGGATCATAACCGTCCCATTCGCTCATAATAATATCTTCGCTATCACTAATGTCTTTAACTTTAAAAATCTCACAAGTCTTTTTTATAGATGTTTTATAAAGCAAAATTGAGTCATTATTAAAGACAATTCCTTTACCTGCAATGACTTTTACAAAGTCAAATCTCTGTCCAAAACCCCCAATGAATGAGAAAAGTAATACAGTCAAAATGATATATTTTCTAAAAGTCATTGTCACGTTGCAGAGTCTTTTAAATAGGTTATAACGTAGGAAGCTACACGCAGGTGCGGATTGCGGGCGATTTCCTGTCAAGCCGAAAAACAGCCCGGGCGGAAAGATGCCCACCGAAAACCACCAAACCCGCACTTGACGGGTAGCTGAAGTGTGCGCCCTGCATGAGCAGTAGCGCATCTGCTGAAATCTATAGAAAAAGTTTAAATATACAAATAAACTTTACATAACCGGATTTTGGCAGGTGTATTTTTCCCAGAGGGTGAAAGTCCCTTATGCGCGGGGTCGTGCCCGAAGCATTAGCAAGCGGCAAGCTGGTTGTTGACGACAACAGCAGTGAAGGAAGCCAGACTGCAAAATCCGGTACTGACGAACAGAAACCTGATATGAGGCTGAAAAGCGAGGATAAGCAAGCACATCATTGCAAAGTCCGAAGAATACCAACATCGTTTTACAGTAGATCAGGCAGGGATTGGAAGAAGGGAAAAGCTCTTACCAGGGGAGATCTCACTAACCACGAGTTGGCCGAAGTGAGAAGTCAGCAGAAGCCATAGTAGTTGCCGGCAACGAGCCGATGAATGAATCGGAGGTCTCACAAGACAATGAAGGGCTGAACATTAAGAAGTTCCCAATTAGGCAAGGATCGGCCACAGGCAGTAGCCTTGCTATAAGCGGAACGGAGCAAATAAAGTAAACGGAACAAAGAATGATTGAACAGGTATTGAACCCAACGAACATGATGCGCGCTTACCGTCAGGTTGTATCGAACAAAGGTTCGTCGGGCGTTGATGGAATGTCCGTGAAGGAATTGTATGTTCACCTGAGCAAAAACAGGGAACAGATAGAATCCGATATCCGTGCGGGGAAGTACCAGCCACAATCCATTCTTGGGGTAGAGATACCCAAAAGCAACGGTAAAACCCGATTACTGGGCTTACCCACAGTAACCGACCGGATGGTTGCAGCAATCCGTTGGTCAGGTTTTAGCCATTAAATTTGAGCTGGATTTTGAAGATCACAGCTACGGGTTCCGGCCAAACCGGAATGCGCAGCAAGCGGTAATCAAAGCGCTGGATTACATCAATGCAGGGTATCAGCACATCGTTGATATTGACTTAAAAAGCTTCTTCGATGAGGTTGATCACTGTATCTTGTTACAACTGTTGTACCGCAAGATCAAATGCCCGCGCACGCTGCGCCTGATCCGCAAATGGCTGAGAGTGCCGATCCAAATTAATGGTAAACTCATCAAACGCCGCAAAGGCGTGCCACAGGGAAGCCCACTGAGTCCACTATTATCCAATATCATGCTGAATGAGCTGGATAATGAGCTGGAAAGGCAGGGATTGCGCTACGTCCGCTACGCTGATGACTTTAGTGTCTATTGCAAGAGCGAATCGGTAGCTCGAAAGATTGGCAACAACCTGTTTTTGTTCTTAAAGAACAAGTTGAAACTGCCGATCAACCGGGAGAAAAGCGGAATACGCCGACCTGTGAACCTTACCATACTTGGCTACCGTTTTGTACCAACGTATGTAAAGGGCGAGAAAGGCAAATACCAGTTGGTAGCCAGCGAAAAGAGCTGGAAAGCGCTGAAAGAAAAGCTGAAGCAAACCACCCGCAAAACCACGCCAATGAGTTTTGATGAGCGCATAGAAAAGCTCAAAGAAATAACACGGGGCTGGTTAAACTATTTCCGAATGGCAAGCCTGCACGGCAAGTTAAAGGAACTGGATGGGTGGCTCAGAAACCGGCTGCGGTATTGCATCTGGCATCACTGGAAAAAACCTGAACGGAAGCGGAAAAACCTCATTCGTTTGGGTGTTGACCCCGATCATGCTTACCAGTGGAGCCGGTCACGAATGGGAGGCTGGCGCATAGCGCAAAGCCCGATCCTGGTGACTACCATCACCTTGGAACGCCTACGAAAAAGAGGTTATGAATCGTTGCTGTCGTATTACGAAAAAGTTGCCCTGCGTCTTAATGAACCGCCGTGTACGCGACCCGTACGCACGGTGGTGTGAGAGGCTCTCCCCGTCAGTATTTACTGGCGGGGCAGTCTACTCGATTGGGCGTATGTTGTTTCTTCTTAAAATTCAAAAGTCAACATTTTCCTCTTATCACCAATCTTTTTCTTTTTAAGATTTTCAATATCTACAACTGCTCCAAATTCTATAAATATGTCATAAAATTTTTTGTAATCAGCCCCCCAATAAATCATAGCACATGACATTGGAGCACCTTTTCCAACATCCTTACCGTTTTCAAGAAATTTCAAACGCGTATCATATAAGAAACAAACTGCCCTTGCTTGTCCAAAAACACTTTGTTTCCAATGCCCTGTATTTGTTGCAACAGGAACAAGTGCTAAAATCTCAGAACCATATTTATTATGAGTTAAAGCACATTTTGCTAACCAACTCTTTATGGTAGTTCCTCGTTCTCTATCAGAACCATATGGCGGATTCATATAAATAGTTGGATAGTTCCAATCTTCTTTTAATCCATCATGTTTTGGTAACATAAATTCAGTTTCAGCAAAAACGATAGAATATTCATTTGAACAAGGGTCTAAAGCAATTGAGCCACCAAAGAATTTTTTAATGGCAGTTACATATTTTTGTGGTGTACCCCAACTTTGACTTTGAGAATTTACAGTCCGACCAGCGCTCATAGTATCTCCCTCCAATTTTTAGAACGTAACTCTGTTATTTCATTTTTCAAATCTATAATAGACTTATTCTCAGGAGTAATAATATTAAACCATGCTTCAATTCTATTCTGATTTTCTGTGAAATATTTTATCAAAGCTGCATCTGAAGCTAAATCCATTTTAACCTTTGTAAATACATTGCGTTTTTTATCCGCAGTATAGCTATTCTTGAATGCTTCTTGTACACAAATATATTCAGGAGAAGGATTAAAGATTAAATCATCTATAAATTGGGCAAGTCCAAAATCAGTTAGAAAAATCAACCAATCATATGATTGTGAAAGTACTTTTAATTCTTTATTTTGGTTTTCAGCAGTAAACCAGTTCCCGTGATTACTTACAACTCCAACAGTTAAGATAAACTTTTTCAATAATTCAGAATCGGAAGAATATATTACTTCTTCCATTAATTCAGTATATGGTTTAATATAAGGCTGATTGTCAGAACGGTAAATTATACCATATTTTTCTCCATTATCAGTTCTTATCTTTTGTAAAGAAGAAGCAGTTCTTGCAACGTAAGCACCTTGTTTTGCTTTTTCAATAGTTTGTGGACCTTTCGATGTTCCTTCTTCTACACCGACTCTTTTACATTCGAACATCGCATATGGCTTTTGCAATTGTTCAAAAATGTATAATTCGTGATTTTCTTGTCCAAATGATTTGAAGCTCGCTAATAGAAATGTATTCTCTGATTCTGCGATAGAGCAAGCATTTCTAAGAATGTTATGTTTGTCGAGTAAATTGTTAGTTTTCTTTTCAAATTTTGATATATCAAACTGATTTTCTAACGCTTTTAAAATTTTAGTTGAAGTTATTGAATTACCATCATTTGGAATAGTTACTTCAAATTCATTAATAATTGGATGAAGCGAATACTCAACATTGTGAGATATTTCATCATTACCATATTCAACTAATCCTCTCTCAATAGAAGTTGAATTGTTAAATCCCCAAGTTTTTAATAGATAATAAGTTATAATCTCTATCATTGTCCCAAGTGCTCTACCCGCAGCTTTCTTTTTATCTTGCGTGTAGTGAAACACCTGTTCTCCAAGTGCATTCTGTAATTTATCTACCGATTCGTAAGCCATGATTTCATTTTAATGTATATGCAAAAATAGAGAAATTAATCACTACTTTCAATTTTCAAGTAAGTGAGTTGTCATCAGGTTCTTAACAATTACGCCCAACGTAGGAAGCTACACGCAGGTGCGGATTGCGGGCGATTTCCTGTCAAGCCGAAAAACTGCCTGAGCGGAAAGATACCCACCGAAAACCACTGCTGCCGCACTTGACGGGTAGCTGAAGTTGTAGGCAGTGCTTTATTTTGATACTTTAGACTTTTGAATACTTAAAGCTTTCTGTTTTATCCATTCAATTGAAATATCAACAGGTGCTGTATCATTGTCAGAAGAAGTATTGTGTCCTAAGTTAGAAAACAAAGTATATTCGAAAGGTTTGCCTTGAACTTTCAATGTATTTAATTGCTCGATACAAATCTTTACCGGGATCTGTATATCTTTCTCACCAAAAAGCCAAAGACCCGGAATTGAAAGTTTATTTAGAGAGTTTTTGGGATCAGTAGCCGTAAATTGATAGCGGTCAGCATCATTTTTGATATGTTCACGAGCATCTGCTTCTGAATGAGTTTTCCAAAAATCGTTATTTCCATTGGTATAAAACTGAAATCTAAGTTGTTCCAGAGTTGTAATTGTAGGACAACTAAATAAAGCCATAAATTCAATTTGTGGATTTTTACTTGCAGTAATTGGGATTATCCATCCTGCTTGACTAAAGCCAACTAATCCAATAGGCGTTTTTTTATCCTTCAAATAAGTTCGAAATGTATTTACCGCTGCATTTGCATCGTGAGATAATAAATTAAGATTAGTAGTGTCAATATTATTCGTGCCCACAGTTGGTCCTACATATACACCACCAGATTCTCCAACTCCACGTTTGTCATATGTCAATACAGCAATACCTTCTTTAGCAAGACGCTTTGCGAACTCCATTTCTCTTTTTACTGGGTCAGACCCATGAACAATTACAACTGCTGCAAATGGATTTTTAGGCTTTAAAATTGAACCAGCAAGAGTGATGCCCTGACTTTCAAACTTTACATCTTGAATGGTAAAGTCGGTCGATTGCGAAAGTACAGTTACTGGTAAAGTTATTAATAATAACCAAAGACATAAGTCGTAAAAAAAGTTATTTTTCATTTTGGATTATATAAAAATTTATTTTGAACGGTCGCACTTAGCATTGCCTACAATGGTTCGGGGCTATATGCCTGTTAAGGCGAAATACGCTAGGAACGACGCGGATTATTAGCCTTAATGGCATATAACCTTAGTTGGACGCAGTGACGTTCGCGACGCGGTAATCAAGTAAGTACCAGCCCCGAACCATTGGGCTCAATTGAAAGTTTTGGGAATTTAATTTTAAATAAATACGTAATGAAAAATTTGATTGAAACAACACTAAAAGAACATGCAGTTCGATGGAGAATGCACGACGGTTCCGTGGAATATAGAATCGGAGCTGAAAACTTACAACCATTAGTTGATGCTCTTGAAAAATTAAATGGAGAAACTTTAGTGAGCAGCGAATTATTTTGCCAATGCAATGGTTTTGTAGAAGTAAATAAGATTAATGACAAGTGGATTTGTACAAAATGCAACCGCCCGTTGGCAAAATAATACGGAGTGAACGTAATTGAGCCCAACGTAGGAAGCTACACGCAGGTGCGGATTGCGGGCGATTTCCTGTCAAGCCGAAACGCAGTTTGAGCGGAAAGATACCCACCGAAAACCACTGCTGCCGCACTTGACGGGTAGCTGAAGTTACCGGCTGCTTTTCTTTCGATAGTTTTCAATGTCTGTGTATAAGGCTTCTATACTCATGAATTTTTCGGTTGCTCGTCTGTCTTTATATACTTTGACAATTTCATTAAGTCCAATACCCCAAGCTGTATAATCATATGAAGTACCGCAAAATTGTCTTGGTAACTGGGGACACAAACATTCCTCTATAAAACTATTTATTTCACTCCAGCCTACAAACTTGTCTGCATTATGTAGGTTAATACGTTCCGGACTGAAAAGGATAGGTCTAATTGTAATGATTCCAAAAGGTGTATTTATAGAGTCTGTGGATTTGAAATGTGTAAGTTTAGAATTCTCTTTTGTTTGAACCAATTCAGCCAAAGCATTCGCAATGAACTTGGCATCATCACTTATTATTATTCCTGTCCACAAGAGAATTTTTATCCATGGCTCTATATTGTTCAGATTTCTTAAGCTTTTATTGAATTGCAACGATTTACCTTCGCTTTTTACTTCACCAATAATGATGTCTATGTTATTTGGAATTTCCAAATAGGCAGAGGAATTGTGCTCCGTGTCATCTTGTTTATGAAAAGGAAATCGTACTGCGACAGTGTCAACTTCGCTTTCGAGTCTATTTAGGCTTGAATGGATAATAAAACCAGTTGTAAAATATCCATTTAGTCTTAAATAAAGCGTCGTTAAACTTTCTTGAATATCTGATTTTTCTTTTGTCGTTAACATAGTTGTATCTCGAAATAAGTCTGCATTTAAATACAAATACTTTAGTTGAGTATATCAAAGTCCAAAATCCTAATTTCCATATGGTAACCAGCATACTTCATTAAATTTCTACAGCCATTAACAGTGCCAGTTTCAAATGTCTTTCCAAGATTTGGAAGAATTGCATTTTGACTTGTTGCAAATTTGCAAATCTCGTAATCAACTGGGATGTTCTTATTATCATACATTATAAAAAATACTTTAACGTTATAAATTGGCTTATCAAGATTATTAAGAATAGAAAAATCTGTAAGAAAGCGACATTCTCTTTCACTATCTGCCGATACTTCGATTGTTTTACCCCATTGCAAATTTCGAATTACAACCTTATCTACTAAATCCGTTTCTATGCCTT
Organism: Prolixibacteraceae bacterium; assembly: GCA_963678915.1. Classification (GTDB taxonomy): domain Bacteria; phylum Bacteroidota; class Bacteroidia; order Bacteroidales; family Prolixibacteraceae; genus Aquipluma. Next base: position 1,922,762 of record OY787458.1, on the reverse strand, counting down.
TAGCCGATGATGCTTTTTTAAATTGTGGAATTTTCAGTGAAAATAAATCTCGTTTGTTTTGCAATAAATTAGCTACAGCCTTTGATGGAATTATAAAATTTAGATTTTGACCATCGTCAAATCCACCTACAGCAATACCTAATAGCTCAGCATTTTCATTTACTATTGGTCCGCCACTACTTCCAGGAGAAATTGGAGCTGTAATTTGAATTAGTTCCCTGTTATTAAAGTTTCTAAGTGAACTAACGATACCGTCAGAAAAAGTTCCAGAAAGTCCGTGAGGATTTCCAGCAGCAAATATTTTCTCGCCAATCTTAGGGAGGTTAATCTGTATCTTTAAACTTTTTGCTTGTAATGTCGGAATGGAAAGCAGGGCAAGGTCATTTGACTCGTCTATTGCAAAAAGACCGGCTATATTATGCTTCTGATCGTCATTACTCATTTGAATAAAGCCATTAGTCGCACCGGCGATAACATGTAAATTAGTAATCACTAGACCGGAACCAACAATTGTACCGGAACCAAGAGCTAAAGTTTGTCTATTATTGTCTTGCATCGTAATTGAAACCGTTGACTCTAATGTTTGGTTAGCCGTATTAACTGACGATGATTCATTTATTCTTTGCTCAGCTTGACGATCTGATCTGTTTTGTTGAGCATTATTACACCCAAGGAGTAATAAGGAGAATACTAAAATTGTTACTTTCATTTTCTTCATAAGTGCAGATTTAAAGTTGCCGGTAACGTAGGAAGCTACACGCAGGGGCGGAATGCGGGCGGTTTCCTGTCATCTCGCCTAAGGCGAGAGAGCGGAAAGATGCACACCGAAAACCACTGCTGTGCTTACTTGAATCATTCGACATACATGGTGTCTAATTTAATTTTGTCTTTGCTTTGTATTATTTGGAAAAAATAAATGCCTTTTTTTGTTGGCCTAAAATCAATTATTGTGTCCTTATAAACCATGACTGCCGGACAAACTCCATTACTTTCATAAGTGCCAAAAGCTTTTAAACTATACTCAAATTCACTATTCTTTTCCATGACAAAACAAAGGTCACTCCAACAGCCATTTGTCTCCACAGCCTTTGCTCTAATTTGAACAAATTCAAGATAGTTTGACGTGTCCGGAATTAATGCTTCACTTATGTGAGCAATATCTTTTCTCTTTATATAATTATCACTCTCCACCGAACAAGATACAGTCAAAATAATTAGAATTACATAAAAGATTAGTCTCATGATAGTTTTTTCATAAAGATGTTCTACTCGTATAAAGGTTGCGTCAATTTGCATTGTACACAACAATATGATGTCGCCAATACAATGGTTGCTAACGTAGGAAGCTACACGCAGGTGCGGATTGCGGGCGATTTCCTGTCAAGCCGAAAAGCTGCCCGAGCGGAAAGATGCACACCGAAAACCACTGCTGCCGCACTTGACGGGTAGCTGAAGTTAACGCTTGTATTTAATTTCCAGGTTCATATTTTAGTTATCTCGTTTTCAGAATCATTAAATCATGTGTCCATAGTCTAAATAATAAACTACTTCTCCAGTCTGCGTATCAACTAATGTTTTTACACTGTTATCCCAAAAGGTAACTTCCCAACACTCTCTCAATTCAATTTTATTTTCTTTTTTTAAGGGATAAAGCACCTTATTAAACTTGTCCTTTTCGATATTGGACAAATTTAATAGAGTGTAAATCTTCAGCTAAAAGTGAACTGGTAGTGTTGCAAAACAAAGAGACATTTTGTGAAGTTTAATACAAAAAAGAGTAACAAAATGACTGTAAAAAAGAAGCATGCCGAAGGTGTTATCAAAGACATCAAGCAACAAACCCGGAAACTATTCAGTGCCGAAGAAAAAATCAGGATCGTTATCGAGGGAATGCGCGGAGAAGATACCGTTGCCTCTATATGCCGCAAATACGGCATTAACGATAGTTTGTACTACAAGTGGAGCAAAGATTTTCTGGAAGCCGGTAAAAAACGTTTAAATGGGGACACCGACCGAAGTGCCAATACGGCTGAAGTTGAGCATCTGAGGCGGGAAAACGACAACCTGAAAAAAGCGTTGGCCGATTTGTACCTGCACAACGAATTGCTAAAAAAAAGTGTGACTGGCTTGGAGTAGAATCCATAAATAAGAAATACATGAGACTCTCCCAGACCGAAAAATTTGAAATCATCCGACTTGTAGAACAAAGCACTACGAGCGTCAATAAAACTCTTAGGGAATTGAGGATTAACAAACCCACATTCTACTCCTGGTACAATGCTTATCTGGCTGATGGTTACGATGGACTGGCTCAAAAGCCGGTCACCAAAAAGCAGTTCTGGAATCAGATTCCGGAATCGGAAAAACAACTCATTACCGAACTGGCATTGGATCACCCGCAGAAAGCTCCGCGCGAAATAGCGTGGTTGTACACCGACAATTACCGGAAATATGTTTCAGAAAGTTCGGCATACCGGATACTCAAAGCCCAGGGATTAATACAGGAACCTGCCTTTGAATTAATTAAAGCCTCCGATGAGTTTAAGGATAAAACCATTCGGCCAAATCAAATGTGGCAGACCGATTTTACTTATTTTAAGGTCCCCGGATGGGGCTGGTATTACCTGTCAACGGTACTGGACGATTACAGCCGGTTCATCGTCCACTGGAAACTTTGCAGCACCATGACCGCCGCCGATGCCGCCCAAACCATCGAAGAAGCACTGCTCAAATCGAATCTTTCGAAAAACCAGATGCCTAAACTATTGAGCGATAATGGAAGCAGCTACGTGGCTCTTGACTTTAAAAAGTACCTGGAAAAGCAGAAAATCAAACCCATTCATGGCCGTCCGGGACATCCGCAAACACAGGGCAAAATCGAACGCTATCACCGCTCGATGAAAAACGTGATTAAACTCGATGTTTATTACAGCCCAATGGAACTGGAACATACACTGAAACACTTCGTGGAGTATTACAACCACCAACGCTACCACGAATCATTAAAAAACGTGACTCCGGCCGATATGTACTTTGGCCGGGCTGACCGGATTTTAAAGCATCGAAAGAAAATCAAACAAAAAACCATCATGGAAAGAAAGCGAATGTACTATGCAACAACCTCCGCCGGTAAAATTTATTCTGACGCATTTTCGGGTCATCAAAAAACCAGGAAAATGCTTGTCGGAAATAAATTTTACGACGCTAAAACCAAAATCTCAAAATTTTAATTTATCCTTGAATCAAGAAAAAAAAGTGTCTCTTATTTTTTTACCCAAATAGTTCACTTTGTTTTGAAGACGTACATCGAAATATTCAGTGCTTCATCAGGATTTTTTATCTCTCCTACAGGGATATAGACTTCTGGATACCAACGTCCCAGTACTTGCATTTTATTGTCTGTCTCCGAAAAATAGAATGACAACTGAACATTCTCCATGTTTCTGTCTCTCAATTTATTTTGCTTTAAAACAAACATTGGATTGGCTTTTAATCCATATTTGAAATAATGTCCTAATGAAACATCGACACCTCCAATAAGCCGAATGCTTATGTCTGTAGAGATGTTTAGGTTAACCCTGTTGTCTATTCCAATAAAATGACCGTATTTATTAATTATCATTGAAATATTCTCCTTTACTAAAGTCGAATCCAGTCCAGTGCTTAGACTAACAGGGATGCTGCCAGAAAGTATTCCGAATTCATTAAGAGTCAAGCTTCCAATAGTGTTGATTGAATTAAATTTCTGCAATTCTATGTCTAACTCTGGTTTACTCAATACACTATAGGTATATGGGTATTCTGGGCTTGGAACTTTCTCAATCGTGTCTTTTGAACATGCCTGTACAAAGATCGTAAGGAGTAAAAATACTTTTAAATAATTTTTCATTGTTATTAGTTTAGTGTCTGTCATTTTTAATATAAGCGTTAACGTAGGAAGCTACACGCAGGGGCGGACTGCGGGCGATTTCCTGTCAAGCCGAAAAGCAGCCCGGGCGGAAAGATGCCCACCGAAAACCACTGCTGCCGCACTTGACGGGTAGCTGAAGTTATGGGGTCGTTATTTATTTTTCTTATCATTTTTTATATGAACTGACTAGCTTTAATCCTTAATTACAAACGTGTCTGAAATTGTATCATGCCATCCCCTTTTGTTACTTCCCAAAAATGAAAATGCCTCTAAAGGAATTAATCTAGAAGCGCTTCGTATAATTAATTTAACAATGCCAGGTTTGTTGCCAAGACTATCCACCACGCGTGCACCAGTCAATAGTTTGCCTAATGTTTTACCAAATATAAACTCCTGAGAAAAATATACTATAAAAGCGAGAGATCCACCAAAAAGATATGTGTGCTCAACAATTTTGAGTGCTTTTGCTGGTCCAAAAATGAATACTAAGATATACCCACTACAATAGGCTATGAAGTATAAAAAGAGCATATCTATTAAAAAATGCAAAAGTCTCATTCTTCTGCCAACTTTCAATAATTCAGGATTTCTAACAGTTGTGGATTCCGCTATTATTTCCTCTTTTTCTTGCAATGTTTCCCTTGCTATTTCCTCATTGTATGTCAAATCATTAGGTGTTGTGCCGGCCTCTTTCAATAATTCATCGAAGTCAAATAAGTTATTCTTTTCTACTACTTCAAGTTCTTCACTAACAGCTTTTTCTTTTATCTTTTTATGTATTTTTTTTGTGGCAAAGTATATTGCCCAAATGAAACTTAAAGTGAGAATTGCTAAAATTGTTTCCTTATAGTCTTCAAAATCAATATCAGCGATAAAACTGGCAGGGCTTTGTTTTCTATCAATTTCCTGAATCCAATTGGAGTTCATGGCTTTTAGTGATTTAATATCTTCATCGCTTTTGTATATTTTATACGCAAACAGAAAAATTGGCTTATTATCAATTTTAGCAATTGTAGATATTGCAGCAACTATTTGACTTACGGAATTATCACCATCAATTAAAAAATCATATTTTGATAATATCCCATAACTAATTGAATTCTTGCTTTCATAACAAATTCCAAACGGCTGCATCTTAAAATTATCTAATTTAAAATCCTCATCAATCTTTAAAAGATTGTCTGTTATCTTTAATCCAGCTTCATCAAAAATTGCTTTAAATTCATCGACATATTGCTTTTTAAAATCATTGACAAATTTTCGATAATCTTTACCGCTAATAGTTTTATTCTTCAATTCATTGAAAACTTGAACAAAGATGTATTTCTCAATTATATGATTTTGATTGACTAGATAGTTTGCATAGTCTTCTTCGCTGATATAATAAGCAAGAAGTGTATTCGTCTCAGGACACATCTTTTGCGCCATTTCCAATAGAATCCCCATTGTATCATCAACTTTAACAAAACCACTAGGAATAGGCAAATCAATATAAGTTTCTCCTATTTTAATTTTATCAATTTGAAAAGATGTATTGGGTAATGGTGTCGCGGAGACTTGTTCAATATTCGCTAAAAAATCCGCTTGGTTTCCGATTTCATCTTCAGTGAATCCCTTATTGATTAGCTTTTTATGAAATTGAATCGCTTTAGCTTTATCTGATAGCATTTCATTAAATGTTATAAAATCACCAAGCTCATCAATTGATATACGCCTTGAATCAATTAGGTGATTATAAAGTTTGAGATTGCTATTGCTTCCCTTTTGCTGTTGTATTTCGATATAAAATGCATCAAAATCTTTGGTTGTCAGTTTGTTTTCAACAAAGAAGCTATACAATTCTTTGGCTTTGGCACGATCTGCATAAGTAAAATAAAACTCCTGCTCAGTTTTACTGGTAAGCTCATTCTTTTTTAGAAAAGAATAGATTGATGTATCATCTTGTTTACCTGTAAATCTTCAGCTAAAAGTGAACTGGTAGTGTTGCAAAACAAAGAGACATTTTGTGAAGTTTAATACAAAAAAGAGTAACAAAATGACTGTAAAAAAGAAGCATGCCGAAGGTGTTATCAAAGACATCAAGCAACAAACCCGGAAACTATTCAGTGCCGAAGAAAAAATCAGGATCGTTATCGAGGGAATGCGCGGAGAAGATACCGTTGCCTCTATATGCCGCAAATACGGCATTAACGATAGTTTGTACTACAAGTGGAGCAAAGATTTTCTGGAAGCCGGTAAAAAACGTTTAAATGGGGACACCGACCGAAGTGCCAATACGGCTGAAGTTGAGCATCTGAGGCGGGAAAACGACAACCTGAAAAAAGCGTTGGCCGATTTGTACCTGCACAACGAATTGCTAAAAAAAAGTGTGACTGGCTTGGAGTAGAATCCATAAATAAGAAATACATGAGACTCTCCCAGACCGAAAAATTTGAAATCATCCGACTTGTAGAACAAAGCACTACGAGCGTCAATAAAACTCTTAGGGAATTGAGGATTAACAAACCCACATTCTACTCCTGGTACAATGCTTATCTGGCTGATGGTTACGATGGACTGGCTCAAAAGCCGGTCACCAAAAAGCAGTTCTGGAATCAGATTCCGGAATCGGAAAAACAACTCATTACCGAACTGGCATTGGATCACCCGCAGAAAGCTCCGCGCGAAATAGCGTGGTTGTACACCGACAATTACCGGAAATATGTTTCAGAAAGTTCGGCATACCGGATACTCAAAGCCCAGGGATTAATACAGGAACCTGCCTTTGAATTAATTAAAGCCTCCGATGAGTTTAAGGATAAAACCATTCGGCCAAATCAAATGTGGCAGACCGATTTTACTTATTTTAAGGTCCCCGGATGGGGCTGGTATTACCTGTCAACGGTACTGGACGATTACAGCCGGTTCATCGTCCACTGGAAACTTTGCAGCACCATGACCGCCGCCGATGCCGCCCAAACCATCGAAGAAGCACTGCTCAAATCGAATCTTTCGAAAAACCAGATGCCTAAACTATTGAGCGATAATGGAAGCAGCTACGTGGCTCTTGACTTTAAAAAGTACCTGGAAAAGCAGAAGATCAAACCCATTCATGGCCGTCCGGGACATCCGCAAACACAGGGCAAAATCGAACGCTATCACCGCTCGATGAAAAACGTGATTAAACTCGATGTTTATTACAGCCCAATGGAACTGGAACATGCACTGAAACACTTCGTGGAGTATTACAACCACCAACGCTACCACGAATCATTAAAAAACGTGACTCCGGCCGATATGTACTTTGGCCGGGCTGACCGGATTTTAAAGCATCGAAAGAAAATCAAACAAAAAACCATCATGGAAAGAAAGCGAATGTACTATGCAACAACCTCCGCCGGTAAAATTTATTCTGACGCATTTTCGGGTCATCAAAAAACCAGGAAAATGCTTGTCGGAAATAAATTTTACGACGCTAAAACCAAAATCTCAAAATTTTAATTTATCCTTGAATCAAGAAAAAAAAGTGTCTCTTATTTTTTTACCCAAATAGTTCACTTTGTTTTGAAGACGTACAGTTTACCAAACTGGCTTGTTTGGCAGTGTCCCTCTGTGGCCAGTAAAAGAATTAAAATCAATAAGATTGAGTAAAATGGCTTCATGTATTGTGATTTTAAATAGCAGTACCTAGATTAGCATGAAAGTTTGCTGTAAATGCCTGTTATTGGCGTTTTTCATGCTCTATCTCCATCTTCCTGCTCTAAGAATTGAAACAAATTCGCCAAGTCGTGATGAATTGTCTGCATATATACCACATGGTTCTTTAAAGACAAATGACCATTTTTCATCCACATAATGAGCATCTTCTGCTATTGCACGATTTCTGTCTAAGTATACTACTTCAACTTTGTCTGGCTCATTCACATAAAGATGGCAAACAACAGCATCTCTAACTCCAACTGAAATCCAGTCTCTAAGTTTCACATTATTAGGCGTGATTTTGTCCATATTCATTAATTATTTTATTATTGGTCAATTGCAGCTTTGAGCTTCTCAATGGATGAAATCATTTCTTCATTTTCCTTTGGACTAAGTGAAATTCTTTTAAAGGAATACTTTCCAATTATTACTTTATCCTTGAATACTAAAATCTTAGCTTTAAATGATTCTCCAATATTTGGAAAGCTGTCACCATGCTTTTGTTTCAATATCAATTCGGTATCGAATACTTTGTCCACATTTTTGTAATATCTTAAACCAAATGGAAATGAACCTAAGCAATAAAGTCCTAGAAAGTAATGAGTAGCTTCTATCCCTTTTATTTTATAAATGCCTATTTCATCAATATCTTGAAATCTTTTTACATAAATCATTTCTTCTTTGGGAGTCAGTAACACCCGGTCGTGTTGTCCATTTTCGTCTGTTTTCTCAACAAGTATATTTTGGTCAATCGAGATTGTAGAAATAATGCAACTTTTTAGTCCCAAAAAGAGTCCAAAAAAAACAAGTATATAAAATCCAATCTTTTTCATAAATGCGATGTCTTTATAATGCCCCATAACGTTCTGCAGCTACACTTAGGCAGGGATTTTAACCACAGAACCTCCAACAAAGTGCTGCACTTAAAATATAATCTTTCCTGTCAACAAAGCACGAAAACCCTGCTTGAGTGTAGCTTGCTGTTATGGGCTGGTATTCTATTTCCCACCAAATTTGTAGCCTAGTGAAATACCTAAAATTCTATTTTTAAGTTTCGCCTCATTCTCTGGATGAATTGATAAATTTGATAAGCCATATCCATATTGAAGACAAATAGTAATGTCTTTAATTTCAACTCCTGTACCAATATTTAATCCAAAATCAAGTGCTTTTATATCAGTACCGATTTCTACTTTTTGTTCTTTTGAGTCTTCATTAACACCTAATACAGGTTCACTTGCTTTCATTTTACCTGATATAGCATAACCTAAATAAGGTCCGGCAATAATTAATATTTTTGCATTAGAAAATTCAATTTTATAAATGGCATTGATTGGAACTTCCAAATAATTCAAATTTATTGAGCCTGTAATCCCTGAATCTTCCAACTTATAACCTTTTGTAGAAAACAAGAGTCCTGGTTCTATTGCAAATTTCTCCGAAATTGAATACTCGGCTGTGACACCCAAATTAAAACCTATTTTTGACTTGTAATCATCACTGTATGTTCTGTTATTGGTCTTATCAAGCACATTTGCAAAGTTTAGACCACCTTTTACCCCAAATTTTATTTGTGCAAAAGATTCTAAAGTCGTTGTTAAAGCAATAATCACAATTAATAGTTTCATTAAAGTCTTCATGTTTTTTTTTGTTTTAATGTTTGTAACGTTTTTTTGTGTCTTTGCGTTTATTTATTGGTTTCTAGTCTAACTTTTTTATTTGTCTTTTGTCGCACCGGATATTCAGCCATTTGTCATTTGCACTACGTCGCACTTATACTTGCCCATAACGTAGGAAGCTACACGCAGGGGCGGACTGCGGGCGATTTCCTGTCAAGCCGAAAAGCAGCCCGAGCGGAAAGATGCACACCGAAAATCACCGCTGCCGAACTTGACGGGTAGCTGAAGTTATGGGCTGGCATTCTATTCTGTCGTCCGTTGGTTTGCATAGTTTTCTATTCTTTTGTTTCTCGCTTTAATGAAGTTCATTACTCCATTTTTATAAGTCAAATAGTCGTTAATTTCTGTGAATGTCGGCTTTGTTTTGAAGTTGTCAAATGGCAAATAGAATTTTACTTTTTTGTTTTCGTCCACAAGGTCGTCAAGTAAAAAGAACTTGTAATATCCTTCAAAGCTTTCAAACAAGTCAAAGAAGTTTTTATATCTCAATAATGTGTCGAAAAGCGGACTTTCTTGTCCTAAGTAAAAAAGTCGAATGCACTCTAAAGACAAGTCAAATCTGTCGTCAACTAAGCTATTTACTCCACGAGCTTGATTTATTGTATGTTTTCCGTCAACTCGGTTGTTTGGGAAAAGTGTGTATGCTCCAATTGTCGAACCTGTGTCAAACAGCTCTTTTACTTCGTCTTGAATTTGTTGTGTCAGCCAAGTCTTGCGTTTGTGATTTCTGTAGGAATGTGTAATTGCATCACTTCCTAATAAAAATTCTCCAAGACCTGATTTATGGTATAAATACGTTCCGCTTTTTTTGTCGGTTAGTTCAAAACTGTCCCCGTTAGGCAAAGGCTTATTCCACAGAAATTTGTGGTATGCTCGAAGTGTCGGACTTGTGCTATCTGGGTCTCCGCCATTTGCGTCTGTGTAAACATTAAATGTTGTGTCAATTACCATTTATAAATTCCGTTTTTTGTCATACGTTTTATTGTCGTTGCGGTCGCCAAATATGCTTGCCCATAACGTAGGAAGCTACACGCAGGGGCGGATTGCGGGCGATTTCCTGTCAATCCCGGTTAACCGGGACCGGGCGGAAAGATGCCCACCGAAAACCACTGCTGCCGCACTTGACGGGTAGCTGAAGTTAGCAGTAGTTTTCAATTCATTATGTCCAATTTTTATCATTTATAGCTGCGTTTTGACTGTTGACTGAAATCCAAATTTGTAAACAAAACCAAACAGAAAATTTGTTGAGTTTGTCTTTATTTGTCCACCATTTATAACATGACCTGCATCAACATTATAAAGTCCTAAGTTATTTCTTACTTCAAACGAAAAAGCAATATTTTGCTTAATTGGAACCAAAAGTCCAAGTCCTGCTGAAACTCCAAAATCATTTCTTTTTAGCAATGAAGTGAAGTCCATAACTTTCTTTGGAACTTTGTCTCCGTTACTGACAGAAGTTTCTTTAAGCAAAAATCCAATATAAGGACCTGTATTTACAAAAAATAAAATTCTTTTCCCGAATGTTGCTCTAACAAGTATTGGCAATGTTAAGTAGTCAAAATTTGAGTTTGTTCTAACATTCCCAAGTGAATTTCCATACTCGTCAAATGCCTGTGTTTTCGCTGTTGATCCTTTCCTCTCAAATGCCAAATTTGTCCGCAAAGAGATTATCTTTTTAAAGTTGTACTGGAAAAAAGGTCCCACAGAGAAACCAAGAGTCGGATTCTGATATTGGTCTATAATATCGTTCCCACGTAATGAGATTAAACTCGGACCTCCTTCAATTCCGAATTCAAATTTGTTTGTTTGTCCGTAAGTCGTACAAAATGTCAATAAAAGTAAAATCAAAATTATTGCTCTATTTTTTCTCATGGTGGTGTCTCAAATTAAATTACTGCTAACGTAGGAAGCTACACGCAGGGGCGGACTGCGGGCGATTTGGCTATCGCCGATTTTCAATTCCTGTCAAGCCGAAAGACGGCACGGGCGGAAAGATGCCCACCGAAAACCACCGCTGCCGCACTTGACGGGTAGCTGAAGTTATAGCGCGTTTTCATTCTGTCCAATTCTCTAGTTTATTGTCAACCGTATAAAAAATCTCAAAAATGAATTTTTCTTGATATGCGTTCCCATTCCACTTAATTATATCGAACTGCAAATCATTCAATTGCTTTTTAAATTTTTTGATACACTTCTTTTGCTCAACAGCATACTCATCATTCTCTTTCTTCGTGTCAAACAACGGAACCGATGCAATTTTACCTATTTTACCTTTTTCATTTATAGTTATCTCATATTTGTCGTCACACCCACAATTTGATAACTTTTCCCAATTCAATTGATTGATTTTATAAAAGATAGTATCAGTTATGACCTTTTTGTCTAGGCGAGAAATACCATTTTCTAAATCAATATAATTAATTACTTGCCTCCTGTTTGTAAGTACACCGTTTTTGAATTCAAGAATATCCTCTTTAAAATATGTCCTACTGAAAACACCATCCCATTTTAATATCTTGTCTTTTGCTATAGCCAAATAAGAAGAGAACCAGTTTGCAAATACCTTTCCATTCACATAACTACTTGTAAAAGTTGATCCCAATATTTTGTCTGAATTTGGACAACTTTTAAGTCCAACCAAATACAATTTATCGTCTTCAAGTTTCCAGAAAGCTTGATACCCTCTCCATAAATTCACAGAAATGTTTATATCGTTATTACTCAAGTTCAAATTGTGAAAGAATTCTTTCTGTTTGGTAGTGTCAAGCTTGTTGAGTGGTAGAAAATATATAGCAACAGTGTCCTTGCCAACAATTAAAAAATCAGGGGCTTGCGGACTTGCTGTCAAATTGTAAAAGCAGAAAGTCAAGAATAATATGGTTGTTAATCGTCTCAATTTCTCATTTATTATATTTCAGTTAGTAGTTGACTCCTTAAATGCGCTATAACGTAGGAAGCTACACGCAGGGGCGGATTGCGGGCGATTTCCTGTCCGGCAGGACAAGGAAATCGAGCGGAGAGCCGCCGAACGAATACCTACTGCTGCCGCACTTGACGGGTAGCTGATGTTATGGCCGAGTTGTTCATTTTTCCTTAATTTTTCATTCTTTTTGTTCAGTGTCGGAGATGCTTCGCCACTTCAGTCCCAGTCGAACGGTCAAGTCCGATTTGTCAAGGCACAAAAGTGTCGATTCGAATATTTTATATTTCCCCTACTTTCCATCTCCGTCTATATTTTAAAAACCTCAAAACTGTCTCATACGATGCTGGTTTCTCTCAAAACCGATTCCGTGTCAAATGGCGATATTATAGATTTAGAAGTTGCTTTTTCTTGTCTGAAAACTCTTGTTCTGTTAGTATCCCATTGTCTTTCAATTCAGCAAGCTTTTTAATTTCATCTGCAATTGAAATTTGATTTGCTTGCTCAATTTGTTTTTCTTGTGGATATTTCGATAATTGTTCTGATACAATTTGTTGTATTTTGATAATATTTTTTCTGTTTTTTCCCATGTCACCCATTAATCCAGGTGCATTAGCCCCCATGCCTATTTTAGGAGCAGATGATATTAGAATCTCGGATAAATAATTCTCTATTTTTATTACGCTAACATTAATAGTTTCTCCCCAAGAAAATAAAGACATGCCCGATTTTAAATAAATTATATGAGCTACTTCGTCTATTTTTTGGATTGAAAATCCGTCTAATAACTGACAAGCTTCTTGGCATGCACGAAAAGCAGTTTCTTTTGAATAATTTACTTGAATTTTACCTTCATGATCAGTAAGTGACATAATTTAGTTCCTCCTTTATTTAATTTATCTATATAGGTGATTAAAAACTTTCTCTGTCAACTAAACCCCAAAAATTTCTCAATCTGGCAAACAGTCAGTCTTAAAATATTATCGAAAACCGATACCGTTTCAGCGAGCAGCTACAATTGGCCATAACGTAGGAAGCTACACGCAGGGGCGGACTGCGGGCGATTTCCTGTCAAGCCGAAAAACAGCCCGAGCGCAAAGATGCACCCCGAAAACCACTGCTGCCGAACTTGACGGGTAGCTGATGTTAGGTGCTGGCCGCTAATCTACGGTAGTTTACATATCAAATATATAACATTTTGACACGTTAAAACCTTGTCTTTGCATTTTATTTTTATGTCAAGGCGCAAATGCTGTTTGGGGTTTTAATTTTTTGAGGGTGGGGGTTTTAAAACCTTTCAAATTGCTGAAATGTACCCTCGCGGGAGGGAAAAAAGGCAAGCTCTTTTGCAATTTTTTCTATTGCAAATGTGCTTGACTTTGTGCGGGGGCTTGCTAAGTCATACGCAACCGATGTTTTATGTCCTTTGATTGACTGTCGTTTATGAGAAATGAACGATTGCATTAAAGAAATATACGATTGTCGTACAGAAATGAGCGATTGCACCAAAGAAAAATGAAATTGTTGATGTGAAATATGGAATTTGGCTAAATAAATTAGAATTTCAGCTATAGAAAAACAGAATTATTGGAAAGAATTTCATAATTTGCATAGAGAAAATCGGGTTTTATATATGGAAATCCAATGTTAGGTTGAAGAAATCCTCAATTGTGTTCGAGAAAGCCATTATTGACGTTATGGGATGAAAGTTTAGGGGTTAGAAATTGAATGTTCCATTAGAGAAATCCAGTATTATGAGGGATTAATGATGTGTCATTTAATATTAACTCTTAAAATTTTCAGTTATGAACACAAATCAAGAAGACAAATTTAGTATGTATTATGCGGTTAAGAATGTTTGCGAAATGTATCAAGGCTTATGGGTTTCCAATGCTGTGTTTGCAGCAACGTACAACCTATGGAGTGAGAAAATTCCGTTGATTGAGTCAAACAGGGATGCCCAAACCCTTCAAACAACTGGGATCACCACTGACAAAGGTGCAAAACGTACAGTGATGACCGACAAAGCATTGTTTATAGAAAACAGGTTGCAATCGTATGCCAATGTTGTAAATAATCCTGAATTGCTTGAAAGTATAAAATATTCGGCTTCGGATTTGAAAAAGGCACGAGATACCGATGTTATTGGTATTTGTAATACTGTACTTGCTAAAGCAACTGCCAATGCTGCTGCTATTGTTACTTATGGAGTTACTGCTGCTATGATAACAGAATTACAAGCCGCTATTACCGCTTATTCGGCAACACTTGCCAAGCCAAAGGCTGCGAAATCGCAAACAAAAACGGCTACCGAAAACCTTACGAAACTTTTTAAAGAAGCTGACGAACTTTTAACCAAACGTTTGGATTTAGATATTGAACTGTTTAAGACTTCGAAGCCTGATTTTTATAGTCAATACAAAACTGCTCGTATTATTAACTCTACTGGTTTTGGTGCAACTTCTATTTTAGGAAGTGTTACTAATGCTGCAAATGGCGAAGCTATGAAAGGCGTTACTTTTACCTTTGTTGTTGAAAATAATGGGCAAATGAAAGCTGCTGCAACTGAAACGGCAAAACCGATTGTTAAAAAAAGTGCCGATAAAGGTAAATTCCGTGCTTCGCTACCAGAAAATACCTACCGAGTAATTGTCGAGAAAATAGGGTTTAAAAAACAGGAAGTTATTATAACCGTTGCAAATGGTGAAACAACGAACCTGAATATTGAACTTGAAAAGAATTAAACTTAAAACAAACCCTGCGAATGCAGGGTTTTGCTTTTTATGTTTTTACTTACCATGCTTTATGAACATGAGTTTTTTTGATTGAAAATTATTGACTTGCAAAACTTTGGCATTTTTAATTGTTGGTAGCTCCTTTAAACTGCAACCCGAACAACCTCCACAATGTGAAGCTTTTTTTGCTGCAAGGTTTTTGATTATTGCAAATATGGTGTAACCTACTGTAATAAAAACAATGGTTAAGGCTATTGCGTTTTGTATCATACTTTTAAATTAAGGTTATAAAAACAGGCTGCCGACCTGATACGTTATAAAGGCTACAACCCAAGCTATGGCTGTTGTGTAAATCATGGTAAATGTTGCCCATTTCCAATTCGATTCTTTTTTAATGGCTGCGATTACTGCTACACACGGAAAGTAGATTAATACGAAAAGCATAAAACCAAATGCGACCAAGGGGGTGAATACTTTCTTTCCTTTTAATGTACCACTTGAGTGTTCCTGTTGTTGAAGTTTTTCGATTAAAGTATTTGAGTTTTCATCGGCTTCTAAATCGGCATGGTAAAGAATACCCATAGAGCCTACAACAATTTCTTTGGCTGCAAGCCCCGTGATTATGCTAATGCCTATTTTCCAATCGAAGCCCAAAGGTTGTATAGCAGGTTCAACGAAACGACCTATTTTACCGATATAAGATTGTTCTTGATGTTCGGATGCTTTCATTAGTTCTAATCCTGAAATTTGCGATTGTTTTAATGTATCGGGCAACGAAGTGCTTGAATTAATGCTTGTAATTTGTGCATCGTAATTGGTAGAATACTTCACTTCGCGAGGGTAGTAACTCAAAGTCCAAATAAGAATAGATGCAAGCAAAATGAAGCTTCCCATCTTTTGTAAATATTGTGAGCCTTTGTGCCACATGTGCAAGGTGGTGTTTTTCATGGTTGGAATGCGATACGGTGGCAACTCCATAACAAAGGGAACATCTTGTTTTTTGAATACTGTTTTCTTTAAGAATAATGCAACTAAAATGGCTATTACAATGCCAATTATATAAATTGAGAATAACACCAATCCTTGATTTTTAGGAAAAAATGCTGAGATAATAAGTACATATACAGGTAAACGTGCACTACATGACATAAAAGGAGCTATAAGCATTGTCATAATGCGGTCTTTATGGTTTTCGAGTGTTCGGGTAGCCATAATTGCTGGTACGTTGCAACCAAAACCCATTAACAACGGAATAAATGATTTGCCATGTAAACCTATTTTGTGCATGAGCCTATCCATAATAAATGATACACGAGCCATGTAGCCAGTATCTTCCATAAGTGAAATGAAGAAGAACAAAATAAGAATGTTGGGAAGGAATATGATAACGCCACCAACTCCGCCAATAATACCCCCTACAATTAAATCGTGCAATGCACCTTCGGGCATAATGGCGCTAATGAAATTGCCTAAATAGCCAACTCCTGCATCAATCCAGTTCATAGGATAGCTACCAATGGTAAATGTAGCTTGAAACATAAGCCACATAAAAAAGATGAAAATAGGAAAGCCCCAAATCTTATGAGTTAGGAGAAAATCAATATTTCGTTTCTTTTCAATTTTTTTATTGTTGCGTTCGGTATAAGTTTCACGCAATGCACCTGCAATAAAACCGTATTTAGCATCGGTAATAACGGTTTCGGATTTTTCGCCGTATTCCTTTTCGAGTTTTTGTATTTCGGTTTGGCTTCGCTGTGCAATTGCATCAAAATTTGCGCATTGATTCAGAAGTTTTAGCGTGGTTTTGTCGTTCTCCAGTAGTTTTATGGCAAGATAACGGGTTGAGAAACGATTGGCTATATCGTTGTTTTTCTTTATTTCGGTTTGTACTCGTTTTATAGAATCTTCAATGGTGTTCCCGTAATTTATATGGATGTGCCTTACGGTGGGGTCTTTGTCCTCGTAAACTTCTATAACCTTACTCATTAGCTCGGTAATGCCTTTGCCCTTTACTGCAACTGTGGAAACTATGGGAATACCCAACATCTTGCCAAGCTCGATGTACTTGAGAATTATGCCTTTTTGCTCCAATTCGTCGTACATATTTAAAGCAATAACCACTTTAATATTCATGTCGATAAGCTGGGTGGTAAGGAATAGGTTGCGTTCGAGGTTCGAAGCATCTATTACATTCACCACAATATCGGGCATATTGACGGTAATATGAGTACGTACAAATAACTCTTCGGGCGTGTATTCAGTAATAGAATAAGTGCCTGGTAAATCGACAATTTTAAGAGTGTAATTGTTTTGTTTTATGGTTGCTTCCTTGGCATCAACTGTTACACCGCCATAGTTGCCAACTTTTTCGTGCGAACCCGAAGCGTAATTAAACAACGTGGTTTTACCGCTATTGGGGTTTCCAACCAAAGCAACATTAATAAGGTTTCCTTTGTCATTTGCCGAAGTTTTTAACCTGTCTTCGGTTAAAGTGCCTTCAAAAACGGTTTGTTTGGGATTTAGCGTGTCGTTTATTGAAACAATTTCGATTAAAGCGGCTTCGCTTCGGCGTAACGATACATTGTAACCCATTATTTCGTATTCCACAGGGTCTTGCAAAGGAGCGTTTTTTATGACTTTTACTACTTTTCCTTTTACAAATCCCATTTCGGTAATGCGTTTGCGAAAAGCCCCGTGACCGATTACTTTTGTAATAATTGCAGTGTCGTTATCCTGTAAATCCGAAAGGTGCAGGTTTGTACTATTTTCCATGTAAATGTTTGTTTAGAAGTGAATGCCAAGTCGTAAATTCCCTGCTAAACTATTATTTAGCGTTTCGCCTGTACCTGCCGGATTAATAATGTATTGAAAATCGGGCTGAACAAATATGTTTTTTGTTAATCGGTATTGATAGGTAAGTTCTACTGCTGTTTCGCTTTTTATCCCATCATTAAAATGCTCATGAGCAAAAGCAAGCCCTAAAATATCAGTGCCCTTTTTGCTAAATAATCCGCTATAATTGACACCTAATCCCAGATAAAAATCGTTGGTGCTTGAGTTGCATGGGCTATAGCCTAGCTGAGCAAATAAGTCAATGCTTTTATTATTATTCTGCCATATTTTTTGGTCGGTGTAAACGTAAAATCCAAAAATATTATGGTTGAGTGAGTCGGGAATATTTTTATGAAGGCTTTCTTCAATAATGTGGCTGTGCGCATAACCACCAATTTTATAGGTTCCGGGCAGTTCCTTTATGGTTGTATTGTACTGATATTCTGAAATAGCCAATAGACCATCGCCCGAAATAAATTGCCATTTCACATTATATGGGTTGTAATCGAAATCGGTTGGGCTTCCGTCGTACAAGGCATTAACCCAGGTAGCATTTTCAGAGATATTCCACTTTGCAGTAAGCCCCAATGCAGTGAGGGGGAAAATGGGAGGTGTTATATTGCCCGAAATAACAGGCAATATCCCAAATGAGCTGTTCATATAAAGTGCCCCATTCTCAGAATTGGCAAATTCGACATTCAAATCCTGTAATCCTAAAGTAAACTCAACCTTGCCCAATGCTTGCTTGAACCAAACTTCCTGAAGATAGGTATGATTACCTGCATCAATATTTGAAGCAACCTGAACATCGCCCAGCAATTCGGACGAAGGTGAAGCCCCGTGTGTGTTTGCTGAGTTAATGTAAAATTCGCCCCCACTCCATAGTCCGGCTTTCTCAAAATCGAAATCTAGTCGAATATTGGCCATGCCCAAATAACACGAACCTGTTTTAATTCCACCGGAAAGGTTGTTTACATTATCACCAATGTATGAAGCTTCAAAAGTTAAAGGTTCTTTTGGGGTTTTTAGAGTTTCCTGTGCAAATATTGAATAAGAAAAATGGACAAATAAGGAAAATGCCAGAATTATTTTTTTCATCTTCTGTAATGTTTATAGATTGACATTACAAAAGTATAGTGGTGCAATAAGTCCTGAAATCCTTAAATGTGATGAAATGCAATTGGGTTACTCATTAAAAGTAATGAGAATTAAAAGGTGTTTTTTGAGAAAAGCTTTAATCTGAAAGAGTTTCAATAGAAACAAGCTTTTGCACAACTGCATAAATGGTAAGACCCGAAACAGACTTAATCCCGGTTTTTTGTGAAATGTTTTTTCGGTGGGTAATTACAGTATTTGTACTGATATTGAGTTTGTCGGCAATTTCTTTGTTTGCCATGCCAGTAGCCAAAAGCTTTAGAACATCTGTTTCCCGTTCGGTTAATACGTCTAGTGATGAATTTTGCAAGTTCGGACTTTCATCGGCCAACAATTTATTTATTGTCGCAATAATCGATTCCGATGTCTCCGAAATAGTTATCATCGCATCGAATGTTGAAAGTATTTTTGGGTCGTAATAACTGTATTGTAATCCAATCCATTTTACATGGTTAAATTGACTTTTTATTGTATTGAAAGCCTTTGGGCTATTTTGAAAAAATGATGGGTTGATGATAACAAGTTCGGCTTTGTTTTTGGTTATTTTCAACTCTGCTTCATCGAGCGATGGGGCGAACGACAGGAAGCATCTCAGACCTGATTTATTAAATATGCCAGACAATCCTTCGATTACCAATGGAGATGTCTCAACCACAACAATATTAGTGCTCTTCTTCACTTCGAAATGTTTAAATGTGATTCCATTTCAGCTACCAAAGGAATTAATATCAAATCCTCTATTTTAGAATGAATATTCAAATCGTATTCAAGTTCAGAAAGTAGAAACAATAGCTTCCGTCGAACAGACTGGTCATTTTTTTGTGGAAGGTATTTAATTATCAGGCTTTTTAGGTCATTGAGTTTTTCCTCAATATCGTTGTGATGCTCTTTATATTCCACAACCGAATATTGAATTTTTCCTACTGTTTGTTTTAGGTCTTTTACTTGTTCAAATAAATCCAAAACATACGGAAAAACCACTTCATTTTCATAATCCAAATGTTCTGTAACCTCATTAAAATAATCAACAAAGAATTTTGGAACTAACGCCATTTCTTTATGGTTATTTACTTCAGCCATTTGCTTAATGGCACCTAAAATATTCGGATATATTTCATCAGAATAATATTTGTGACTGTTTTTCAGGTAGGTAATTATAGTTGTTGTGTCATTAAAAGAAAAAGGGACTTTTGGGGTGTATTGAACCCCATTAAAAAGGTTTGCAAAAGTTAGGAAAAGTTCTGTATTTACATCGTTTTCCACGCATATCGCATTTATCGATTTGTCTTGTAAGGGGATATTTATCCCAAAATGCTCAAGTAAAAGCAATAGATAGGGGTTGTTTACTACAACATCCGACATTTTAAGGTCGGGTGTTAGATAAATATTTATCGTTTGATACATAGGAACTTTATGTTTTAAGAAAATTACAATTTGGCAAAAATAAGCTAAGTACCGCCTATTTCAATGATTTGAAAAAAGCGATACTTAGTTTTACTTATCCATGTTTTGTTAAAGATTTACTATACTGTTGGTCTTCCTGTTGCAATACTCTTGCTCCGTTCAATTGATTGTAATGCAAGGTAGTTATCTCCAAATTTTATGAGGTTCTCCATTTCTTTGTCGTACTGGTCGAAATGACGCTCTTCATCGTCAACTAATGCTTCAAAAATCTTTTTAGATGCAGAGTCGGCATTTTTGGAACATTCGTTTGCCCATTCGTTGTAATCCTTAACGCTTCCGGTTTCCATTCCGGCTGCCATTTCGAGCATCTTTTTAACATCGTGGATTTTCTGAACGTCATGGCCTGCTTTCATTTCAACTTCACCTTTGAGGAACAAGATACGTTCTGCAATTTTTTCGACATGCATCATTTCCTCGATAGCTGTACGCTTGAAAAGGTTAGATATTAAATCGTAGCCCAAATCGTCGCAACGAAAATGGAAATACATATACTGGTGAACGGCTGCCAACTCATCGGCTATTGCCTTGTTTAATAATTCTATACTTTTTTCTTTCATACTATTGAGATTTATTATTAAATACGTGATTACACTATTTCAAATCAAAGCGGTCGAGGTTCATTACTTTGTTCCAAGCTGCAACAAAATCGGTAACAAACTTTTCCTGTGCATCTGCACTACCATACACTTCTGCAAGTGCTCTCAGTTCGGAATTTGAACCAAAAACAAGGTCGGCACGGCTGGCAGTCCATTTAATTTCGCCTGTTTTGCGGTCACGCCCATTGAATGTCTCCTTGTCTTCGGATGCTGGCATCCAAGCTGTAGCCATATCGAGCAGGTTTACAAAGAAATCGTTGGTTAGTACCTCTGTACGCTTTGTGAAAATGCCATGTTTGGAATTGTCGAAATTGGTGTTCAATACACGCATTCCACCTATAAGTACGGTCATTTCGGGAGCAGTTAATGTTAGCAATTGAGCTTTGTCAATTAATAACTCTTCGGTTGACACTTTGTATTTTGTTTTTAAATAATTGCGGAAACCATCGGCTGCCGGCTCCAAAAATGCGAAAGATTCAATGTCGGTTTGCTCTTGCGACGCATCCATTCGTCCCGGAGTGAAAGGGACTGCAATACCACTACCAGCATCTTTTGCGGCTTTTTCGACACCTGCGCAACCTGCCAATACAATAAGGTCGGCAAGTGAAACTTTTTTTCCATTTTTTGAGGCGGTATTGAATTCCTTTTGAATAGCTTCCAGATTTTCTAAAACCTTTGCTAATTGAGAAGGGTTGTTAACAACCCAATCTTTTTGCGGAGCAAGGCGAATACGTGCGCCGTTGGCGCCTCCACGTTTGTCAGACCCACGAAATGTAGAAGCCGAAGCCCACGCCGTTGATACCAATTGAGAAACCGAAAGTCCTGATTTTAAAACTTTGGCTTTTAAGTCGGCTATATCTTTTTCGTCAATCAACGGATGATTAGCAGCAGGAATTGGGTCTTGCCATATAAGTTCTTCTTTTGGAACTTCGGAGCCTAAATAACGTGTGATTGGCCCCATATCTCTATGAGTTAATTTAAACCATGCACGGGCAAAGGCATCTGCAAATTCAAGCGGATGTTCATAGAAACGTCTTGAGATTTTTTCATAAATGGGGTCGAAACGCAATGAAAGGTCGGTAGTAAGCATGGTTGGAGCATGCTTTTTAGTTGCATCGTGTGCATCGGGAATAACATCACCGGCATTTTTTGCTACCCACTGATGCGCTCCGGCAGGACTTTTTGTTAGTTCCCATTCGCATTTAAACAGGTTTTCAAAGAAGTAAAAACTCCACTTGGCGGGAGTCTGTGTCCATGTAACTTCCAAACCACTGGAAATTGTGTCGCCTCCTTTTCCTGAGCCAAACTTGCTTTTCCAACCCAAGCCTTGTTCTTCCATGTCGGCAGCTTCAGGTTCGGCTCCAACAAGTGACGCATCTCCGGCACCGTGGGTTTTGCCAAAAGTATGTCCACCTGCAATAAGTGCTACGGTTTCTTCATCGTTCATGGCCATACGGGCAAAAGTATTTCGGATGTCATTTGCTGCTGCAAGTGGGTCTGGATTTCCATTTGGGCCTTCTGGGTTTACATAAATAAGCCCCATTTGAATGGCAGCAAGCGGATTATCTACTTCGGTTTTATCGAGGTTGCGCTCGTCATTTTCTAACCATTTGCTTTCTGAACCCCAGTAAACATTTTCTTCCGGTTCCCAAACGTCTTCACGTCCTCCGGCAAAACCAAAGGTTTTGAATCCCATAGATTCTAAGGCTACGTTTCCTGTAAGTATCATCAGGTCAGCCCATGAAATCTTTTTTCCATACTTTTGTTTTATTGGCCAAAGCAACCTGCGAGCCTTATCAAGATTAACATTATCTGGCCAACTATTAAGCGGGGCAAAACGTTGTTGTCCGCCTCCTGCACCGCCACGACCATCGCCTGTACGATATGTACCTGCACTATGCCATGCCATACGAATAAAAAATGGGCCATAATGTCCGAAATCAGCAGGCCACCAATCTTGTGAATCGGTCATAAGCTTGTGAAGATCCTTTTTCAAAGCAGCTAAATCAAGACTTTTAAATTCTTCAGCATAATTAAATTCTTCACCCATTGGGTTCGACAAAGCAGAGTGTTGCCGCAGTGTGTTCAATTTTAACTGATTCGGCCACCAGTCGCGGTTTTTTGTACCACTGGCGCCAACATTGTGTTTACTGGTTGCTCCGGTTACGGGGCATTTGCTCATGTTTTTTGAATTGTCTTCCATGTTTTATTAAATTTTTAAATTGTCGATGAAATTTTGATAATAATCTGTTAATGTTTAATATACAGATTAATTCGGTGGTGCACGTAAATGGAAGAAATATTGAGAATTATGAGAATTGCTACTAATTTGCAGAGGAAAATATCCAAATGTTGATCGTTTTAACACTGCTTTGTAGAATAAACTTGAAAAAATAACAGTAAAAAACAATTTATTCATCAAGGAAATTAAAAATAGACTATTTGAAGAATGTTGGTGTCTTTGAATTGGGTTTGTATCTTGTGGCTTTGAATATGGATGTGCATGAATAATAAATTGCCCGAAAAGATAATGGCTATGAAGAAAATACACATTGTTAAACAACACGTAAAGTGATGATAATAATAGTATAAATGCAAATAATCTTCGCATTTTTCGAAAAATCATCATCATATTATATTTTGTTATCACGCTTGAGGTCTAAAAATTTACCGATTATTTGAAGTTTAATATCTTCTATTTTAAAATCAGGAATTCCTTTTTTTTCAAAGTATTTCTCAAGCATTTCGTTTAGTTCAATGTCGTTGTAATCCTCGATCCTGTCCGACTCCGAACAATATAAATGATGATGGTTTTCCATAATAGCATCATATCTCATAATGTCTCTCTCTGTTTTTACTTTTTTAATCAATCCGTTTGAAACCAAAGCATCTAAGACTTTGTAAACTGTTGCTGTGGCAATATTTGGATGGTTTTTTCGGATATAATCAATAATGTTTTCGGCAGTTGGATGGTTATTGAGTTTGACAATAGCCTCCAAAATAGCAATCCTTTGAGGGGTTACTTTAAGTCCTTTCTCTATTAGTTTGTTACTAAATTCTTCTGGTTTCATAACTAATCATTTTTAAAAGAGAATGATTTGCTTTTAATAGTCAACAAATTTAATCTTTTTTAAATCACAAGTCAAGTTACCACAGAAATTATTTTCGAAGCAGGCGGGCGGCAAGATTGCAGCTCTTTTACAAGCCTTTGGGTTCGAGCGTTGGCTCGTGGGGGCTTGGAAATGTGCTGCAATGTGCGGTGGCTGATGATAGGAGCGTTCCCTAATGCGCCCAAAAGGCGCAATGCGCGTGGGGCAAAAAAAATTAAAACCCCTTGCAGTGAGGTTTCCAAAAGCAATATCCCAAGCTCTATTTTTATTTGTAATCATTGTCAAGTCAGCAAAAATGTGTCAAAAAGCGGCGTTTGGCTTGCACCTAACTCTATAATATACGCAATACTCCTTCAAATTTAATAATATTATTCAACAAACAGATTATTGATAATAACAAATTGTAAGTGGTGGCATTTTAGTGATTTATATATTTAAAATCAACCATTCTTCCTTGCGTATTTTGTATTGTCAGCCTAAAAAATAGTTCAGAAATAGTCAGAAAACAATACAAAATGCGAAGCCTACAGATTGTCAAGCGGACTTTTAATTTTCCGGACTGAATTGTTACTCACCTGTGTATAAATTAGGGTGGTCTTAATGTCGTTATGTCCCAAAAGCTCTTGTATAAATCGTATGTCGGTTCCCGATTCAAGCAAATGGGTCGCAAAACTATGCCGTAAACTATGAATCCCGACAGGTTTTATAATGTTCGCTTTCTTTAGTGCATTTTTAAAGATTTGTTGTACACTTCGTATCGAATATTTTCCGCCATACTGTCCCTCAAAAAGATAGTATTTGGGTTTTTCTTCGCGAAAATACCGGCGAAGTTGCTCCAGTATCGACTCTGGCAAATTCACATAGCGGTCCTTTTTGCCCTTGGCTCGATCAATAAAAACCTGCATGTTTTTGCTGTCGATGTCGCTGATTTTAAGGTTTACTATTTCCGATACCCGCAAGCCCATACCATAACAAAGTTTGAGCATCGTGTTGTGTTTCAGGTTTTCGGTTTTGTCGAGCAGTTTTTTTATGTCTCTGTTGTTGATTGTTTTCGGAAGTTTCGATGGCTTTTTAGGTCGCGGAATATCATAAAAAAACTTCTCGCGATGCAATACCTGTTCAAAATAAAACTTAAGGGCATTTAACCTGCTATGCAGCGAGTTCTCCGAAAGCTGAAGCGTTTTGGTGCAATAAAGCATATAACTTCTTATCCTTTCAGCATCACATTCTTCAACCGAATGACCCCTTAAAACCAGCAATAACTGTAAAAACTCATTCCGGTAAGTTTTTATCGTGTTCGCGCTATACGACTTTAATTTAAGCTGATCGACCATTCGTTCGAAAGCTTCGCGATTGACAGGGTGAATTTTCTCTTCCATTCTTTTAATTTCCTCACTTTCTTTCGCTTCTGCCAATCCAAAACGTTTCCGGTATTCAGTTACATCCGGAACATACCAGGCTTTAAGGGTGTTGCTCCATCGTACGCCATTCAGCTTTTTCACTCTTGCAATCAGTTCCGCATCCTTATCGAAACGAATGAGGATGACATGTTTATCCCGATGAATCCCCAATTCGAAATTAATTTTAGGAGACAACTTTTTTTGACTATCATTTTCCATCGACATGGCTTTTGATAATTTTCCATCCCCCGCTGCCGCGCGATTGCATTGCGTGGTTTCTTCATAATAAACTTCCCCCCCCTGACAAGGTTTCAAACCCTGTCAGGGGTAAAGCTATTGTTACACTTTGGCCAGTTTTACATCCACCGTTGTTAGTTCGCCATCGTTCACGTAAACCGTCAGGGTTTGTTCGGCATAACCTGCTTTTTGCAAGGTAAGCCTGTAAGTTCCTGCCAACATCGAATTTACGTAAAAACCACCTTTATCGGCTGTTTTCTTCACCAGCGCGGCTTCGCCTGTTGCCGCAGCTTTCATACCGGCTCCGTCGGGCCAGAACGAAATCAACACCCCTTTAACGGGTTCGCCGGTTTGCTCATCGGTAACCAATCCGCGCATGGCCATTTTCCCGTTGCCTGCTTCAATAATTTTACGGGCAGCCTTGTATCCCGTGTAAAAATTGGCATGGGTCAATCGAACTATTTCAACCACAGTGTCCATGTTCGCAAGCGCTTCGTCACCCTTGGCAAACAATATGGCCAGTTGTTTGGTGGCTTGCACCTGACTTATTTTTTCAACACGCGGCGAAGCCAGCGCCTGCTTATAGTCGGTAATCGCCTGCAAAAGGGCTGTCTGAGTTTCGGCAGTAACAAAGTAAGTGGCCAGCGAAGCCAGGTGAGCCTGGGCGCGGTCGTAAATCAGTTTTACCGTGTCGGCCAGAACCGTGTCGGGCAAGCGCCTTAAATCCGATTCAGTAAAGCTGATCTCTTTCAGCAACTTCTGGTTTTTCTCCAGTTTGGCAAAAGCCACCAGTTTTCGCGAAGTATCAGCACCTAAAACAATCGAGGTTTCCCTAAAGTCGTTTTTCCCTGCTGTTGTTCCACTGGTGTCGGCGGCCTGTTCTTCAACAATCAGGTGTATTTGGTCGCAGGTCTCTTTTAAAGTCGAAAGATTAGTACTGAAGTTGGGTAAAATAACGGTGATGTCGGCATTTTTATCACAGTAATCAACGGTAGCTAAATACATGCCGAATCGGCTTTCTTGTTTTTTGTTCATTTGGGTTGAATTTTGGTTTTTAAAATCAGGAATAATAAAAATTACAGAAGCAAGTTACGACAATGGAACATAAAAGTCAAGCCAAAATACGACTGTTTTTCAACATTTTTGATTCCTCACACAGCGTAAACATCCGGTTTCGCCCCAAAGAACTTCCCCATCATCCGCCTATGTTTACCTGTCATCCGCCAATGATCGCCTGTCATCTTGCAATGTTTGCTTGTCATCGCCCATTGTTTACTATTCATCGGGCTATGATCGCTTGTCATCGCTTATTGTTCGGCTGTCATCGGGCTATGATTGAGTGTCATCGCTCATTGCTTCAATGTCATCGGGCATTGATTGATTGACACCGGCTATTTTTCCATGATTCCTTTCAGATTGTTCAGTCCGTTTTGCAAATCGGGGGCAAGCATCTTTTCCATGTCCATGGTAAGCAGCATCAGGTTCATCGGGTAGTTCATTTCTCCGAAAAATCTCCATTTTACAGCGGTTGCCGAGTCATTGACAGCCTTAAACTCCATAAAGGCATAATCAGTCGATTCCATTGGCTCGATGAAGTGAATTTCGTAATCAATTCGTTCTCCATCTGCTATTTTTATGATTTTTTGTTCGCCTTTGCCTGCTTTGGGATTTTGGCTATCCCATGCCGAAACGAAACCAACAGTTCCATCCTCGCCACGAAATTCGGTTTTCATTCCCGGGTCAATTTTGGCCCAAACACTGAATTCATTTTGATTCTTCAGATATTTCACGTAATCAAAAACCACCTGTTTGGGTTTATTGATGGTTACTTCACGTTCAACAGCATATTTTCCGTCAACAAACAAGGCAGCAACAAGTAAAAGTACAATAATGCCAACCAGCGATAATCCGATAATTTTTAGTGCTTTCATAGACAGTGAGTTTTTAAGGTTTATTTATAAAAGCGGACTCGTAAGCGTCAATCCACTCCTGAACACTCATTTTTTCCGCCAATTCGCCAATAAGCTGGTATGGAATTGTTTCCGGATTTTTAAATCGGATGCAGCTTTTCCCCATGTCAGGCTTCTTTTTGCTGAGCTTCAAAAATTCATCAGTAAACCAGTTCAATAATTCCGGATTGCAATAAATGCCCATGTGGTAAACGGCAATAAAATTCTTTTGCGCGGCAATGTTCAGGAACGGAAGCGGCAGCTTGGGGTTACAATGATAGCCTTTGGGGTAAAGGCTGTGCGGAACTACGTATCCAATCATTCCGTAGCTCATTTCTTCGGAAAATCCGTTTGGAAGGTTTTCACGAATAACTTCACGAAGTTTGTTTACAGCTTCGCGCTGAGATGCCGGTATCCAATTGATATATTCTTCAATTGAGGTGGTATTCGATTGCATAGCAGTGTAGTTTGAATACCAGTAACAAACTGTTAATCTGAAAGGTTCAGCAGTTTGCTCAACGATAATTACAAAACAAAAGCGAGGCAAATTTTACTCGGCAACCTCCGATTCGTCCAGCTCTTTCAGGGTATCGTTCAACGACTGAAGGTACCTGCCGTAAAGTTTGTTGAATCCCCAGCGTAGAAAGAAGAAAGTGAGTGCAACAATCGGAATCAGAATCAGCAATCCAATCCCGACGATCATCAGAATTTTTGAAGTAGCCAGATTTTCAATACCACCGCTTATCGAATCGGCTTTGTATTTAATTCCCTGGTAAAGCCCGGCAGCAAAGCCTACAGCCATATTCAGCAATAAAATAATAACGGCCAGATAAAACATTCTCCGGTATGTTTGCACCGTTTCGAGAATGCCCTTCAGTAAATCTTTGATCTGAAGATCGATCGAGAAACTCCGCTTGATTTTCAGGTAACGGATAGCAAAAAATAAATACGTGGTTATGATGAGTGTTGTTGAGAACACATCGAGTAGAGCGAGCCATTGGGGGTATTCAACAACATCGTTAATAATTATTTTGGAGAAGTATTCTGATAAAAAAAAGGAATCGATGACCACATAGGCAATAAACGCCAGCAACACGGTCATTCCAATCCTGATGTTTCGGTCAATTCGATCAACTAGCGATTTGGTGCGGGTTTTAAGCATTTCATGAATAGTATCCTTTTCAAGTCGATGTTTGTCCATCTCCTGAGAAGAATAAGTATCCCATGCCGATTTTAAATCCTTTAAATCCATTTATCCTTCTGTATTCATTAACAACTTCAACTTCTTTTTAATCCTGTTCATTTTAACCCGCACATAGTTTTGGGTTATTCCGGTAATTTCAGCAATTTCCTCGTATTTCTTGTCTTCGAGAAACAACAGGATAATCGATTTTTCAATTCCTGTTAACTGCGAAACTGCCTTACTCAAAATCCTGATTTGTTCCTCAGTCCGGGTGTCGTACATCTCGTCGGCCAGTTGCAGGTTTTCGTACGAAATACCCGATTTGTCGGGCTGGCGTTTGTCTTTCTTGAAACTGGTAATGGCCGTATTCAGCGCAACGCGGTACATCCAGGTCGAAAATTTCGATTCGTTACGAAACGAAGGATAAGATTTCCACAGCTGCACCAGAATTTCCTGAAACAAATCACGACGGTCTTCTTCCAAATCGCAGTAAATGGAACACACCTTGTGAATGATTCCCTGGTTCTCGGTGATTATTTGTAGAAATTCTTTTTCCAACGTTTAGTTAGTCTGCAAAAGTGAATATCATTACATTAACTCATTTTCAGAAAATTGATTTCCTGTTGGGTCAGGAACCGATAGCGGCCGCGTGGCAGGTCTTTTTTGGTCAGTCCGGCAAACATTACGCGGTCGAGTCTTACCACATTATAGCCTAAGTGGTTGAAAATACGGCGCACAATGCGGTTTTTTCCTGAATGAATTTCGATGCCAACCTGGCGTCCGTCAGTCGGGTCAATCAGTTGAATGTCGTCGGCTGCAATAAACCCGTCTTCGAGTTCGAATCCAGCTCTGATTTTTTTCAGGTCGTCGGGTGTAATATCATTGTCGAGCTGAACGTGATAGATTTTTTCTTTTTCGTAACTCGGGTGAGTCAGTTTCTTGGCCAGTTCACCGTCGTTGGTAAACAGGAGAACACCGGTTGTTTGCATGTCGAGCCGCCCAACCGGGTAAATGCGTTCCTTACAGGCATTTTCAATCAGTTGCATAACGGTGCGTTCGGCATGAGGATCGTCGAGCGTGGTCACAAAACCCCGCGGTTTGTTGAGCAGCAGATATACTTTTCGCTCGGGGTTGAGGTTTCGTCCCTCGTAACTGACATCGTCGCCCAGCGAGACTTTGTAACCCAGCTCGGTAACCACTTCGCCATTAACGGTAATTAATCCGTCAGCAATAATTTTGTCGGCTTCACGACGCGAACATACGCCCGAATTGGCAATGTATTTGTTCAGCCTGATTAACTCATCTCCGGCAGGTTCCGGCGCCGGTTGTTCCTTCTTTTTCAGGACGATTATTTTCTTTTTTGGAGATTCTTTCAAAACGTTGATTCTTAATGTGAAATGAATGTTTTGGATGGAAGTGTAATGATTTAACGTTTCTATCCGGAAGGCAAAGGTCGTAATTTTTACTGAAGTTTTGTTTAGTGACCTTCAGCCTTATAAAGTTTAAATTGCTCTTTTATAATGTTTCGCACATCATATTCAGTCCTCATCTGGCTCAAAAGGCCTTTGCCATTTATGTACATCATAAAATAGTCGGCCTGGGCTGAGTTCAGTCCGGTCAATTTTATTACCAGATCTTTGTTGTAAAGCTGCGAAATGGTTTCCCACTGTTTTTCGGAGAGAATCGCTTTTCGGGTTTCCCGTTTTTCCTTTTCGCTTTTACTCAGGTGGTATTGCAGAAAACTGGCCGGAGCAAGAACAGCGGCAATTGCCGGCGGTTTCTTGTCGAATGCATCACCTCTCAATTCGGGAGGGAGATCGTTCGCTTTTCCCATCGGAACACCATCCATGTTTACCTTTTTCTGCTCTCCCTTAACATTTACATCGGGAATCGAAAATCGGACGGGTTTCAGGTACACCACCAGAACATTCATTTCGTTGTAATTGGCCGGGATCCGGGCTACTCCTTTTGAGTACCCAAGCGACGAAACGGAAAGGCTGTCGATATTGAGCGCTTCCATCAGGAAACGTCCCTGCAGGTCGGCACTGATGGTGGTTTTCGTTCTCATGTTCATAACAATCGCATTCGGAACGGGAGATTCATCTTCGAGGTTTAAAACCTGCCCTTTTACTTTTACAGGCATCGGGTCAACATCATCGGATTGTTGTGAGAACACGTGCGTGGAACTCAGTATGAAGAACAATGACAAAAAGATAAAGGCTTGACTGCTACGACAAGTACGAGGAAACAGATAGACGGTTCCTGAATTTTGACTTTTAATTTCTGACTTTTGACTTGACAATAGCATTGTTTGTTTTATCGTTTGATCATGGCATAAGCACAAAAGTAAGAAAATACGTCTAATTAACAGAACACACTAACATTCGTTAACGGGTTTTAACAGAGATAAACAAACTGACTAAAGTAAAAGGTGAAGCTCGAGAGTAAATAATTAGGGATGTTTCAATCGGATTAGTTAACTTTATTAATCAATTCCACTTCAATCAATATTTAAAAACGTCATTATGAAACGAAAATCCGGAAGTTCCCCAGTTAAACGAATTCTTTGGTCTGTTGTGATTATTCTTCTGCTTGGGTTGGCCTACGGAGCCTATTACATCAATTCACTTTTACCTATTGTTACAGGTTATCCGGCCAAGTTCTTATGCTCGGCAGTTTTTGTTTCAGGCAGGGAACAGGCCGAAGTGGAAGCAATGGACCTCAATTTTTCTTTCATCAAACATGTAAAAAGCGTGGTTGATTTAAAGGATTCAAGTGTAACAAGTTCGTTCCTTTGGGGTAAATCAAAAGCTATTTACCGAAAGGGTTTTGGTGCAACCCTGTTGCGTGATGTTGATGAAGCCGAACTCCGAAAAATTAAATTTCCGCATATGCCACAACCCTACAATCAGGATACAATTGCCTGGCCGTTGGGAAATATAATGCCGCGGGAGGCCGCAACGGTAGATACCGTGCGACTGGAACGAATTGCTGAGAAGCTGATGGACGAAGAAGGATATAAAGGCCATGCATTCGCTTTCATGGTAATACACAAAGGCATTCCGGCGGTTGAAGCCTATCAGCCTCAGTTCAACGAAAAAACACTGTTTCTGAGCTGGTCGATGGCTAAAAGTTTTACGAATACGCTGGCCGGTATCATGGTGAAAGACGGGAAACTGGATATCAATCAGCCCATCAACATTCCGGAGTGGCAAAGCGACGACCGGAAGCAAATTACCTATAAAAATTTAATGCAGGCTGAAAGCGGGTTGCTTTGGAATGAAGACTATGGTAATCGTTCGGATGTGACGTTGATGCTTTACAATGAAAAAGATTTCGCCCGGTTTGTGTTTGATCAGCCTCTTGCAGCACCTGTTGGAACCCAATGGGTTTATTCCTCCGGAAATCCAAATGTGGTGACGTATCAGATTCGTCGAATTATTGGAAATGACCAGGAATACTATCAATTCCCGCAACAAAAATTATTCAATAAAATTGGGATGCCCGATGCGGTTTTTGAAGTGGATGCCTCCGGAACTTTTGTTGGCTCATCGTACATTTATGCCACTGTCCGCGACTTTGCCCGCTACGGGTTACTGCTTCTTCAGGACGGAGTGTTTAATGGAGAGCGCATTCTTCCGGAAGGATGGGTTGCTGCCAGTACCAGTCCTAACGCTCAAAGCAACGGCGAATATGGCTCATTGTTTTGGCTCAATAAATCGAAAGTCAGGTACCCGTCAGCTCCCGAAGATATGTTCTGGTGCCAGGGTTATGATGGACAGCGCATTTTTATAATTCCTTCGAAAGAATTAATTGTGGTCATATTAGGCTTTTCGCACGACCCCGCAAATACAATGGATCGAGATACTCTTTTGAGAGACATACTGACTACCATCAAATAGCTAAAAAACAAGTCAGGGTTTCACAAAACGTGAAACCCTGACTTTATAAGTTTTGCTGCCTTCGACAATCGGGGAGCAAATGTATTTTCGATCTTAAATTATTTCAGATTTTTGATTCGTTCCATGGCTTCCAACACGTTGTCACGATCGGCAAACGCTGAAAAACGGAAATAACCTTCGCCCGAAGGACCGAATCCTGAACCAGGAGTTCCAACCACATTCGCGTCGTTCAAAAGTTTATCGAAGAAATCCCACGATTTCATATTATTTGGTGTTTTTACCCAAACATAAGGTGCATTCACTCCGCCAAACACTGCAAAACCGGTTTCCTTCAGGCTTTCGCGCATGATGCGGGCGTTCTCGAGGTAATAAGCAATCACTTCTTTTACCTGTTTTTTACCTTCTTCGGTGTAAATGGCAGCTGCAGCTTTTTGTACCGGGTACGAAACCCCGTTGAATTTGGTGGTGTGGCGGCGGTTCCACAACGGTTTTACCGGATGAGCTTTTCCATTGCTGTCGTATGCTTTCAATTCTGATGGAATAACCGTGAATGCGCAACGTGTTCCGGTGAATCCGGCAGTTTTAGAGAAGCTGCGGAATTCCAATGCCACTTCTTTCGCGCCTTCAATTTCGAAGATTGAATGCGGAATAGAAGGATCGGTAATGAAAGCTTCGTAAGCTGCATCGTACAAAATCACACATTTGTTTTCGCGCGCATAATTCACCCATTTGGTCAATTCTTCTTTGGTTGCCACAGTTCCGGTTGGATTATTTGGAAAACACAGGAAGATGAGATCGGGGCGCTCAGTAGGCAGTTCAGGAATAAATCCATTGGCTTCGTTGCAAGGCATGTAAATGATGCCTTCGAAATAACCATTCTCCTGAATCTGGCCAGTTTTGCCCGACATCACAGTGGTATCGGCATACACGGGGTAAACCGGATCGCAAATGGCAATTTTATTGGCAGCGCCAAACACTTCCTGAATGTTCCCGGTGTCGCATTTCGATCCGTCGGAAACAAAAATATCGTCAGCTGAAATATCCACGCCGCGACTTTGGTAATCGTTTAATGCGATGGCTTCGCGCAGAAAATCGTAACCTTGTTCCGGGCCATATCCCTTAAAGGTTTCGGCATTGGCCATATCGTCAACTCCTTCGTGAAAAGCTTTCACCACGGACGGAACCAGTGGTTGGGTCACGTCGCCAATACCCATTCGAATCACTTTTTTATCGGGGTTGGCAGCTGCAAATTCGCGCACTCTTCGCCCAATCTCGGGGAACAAATACCCAGCCTGAAGTTTCAGGTAATTCTCGTTAATTAATGCCATATAATTTTGTTTTAAGATGATTTCAGCTTACGATTTTCCTTTTTTCGGAGCCTCAAAGTTACAAAAAATCAGAAACTGACTTGCAATCTGTTTTATCCGTTGCCTGAAAATGACTCCTATGGTTCCATTTGTTAATCAATTGCAAATAGTTGTTTAATATTTTTAATAATACTATAAACAAAATTGATTTCTCCGGGTTTGATTGATAAATTAAAACGATAAATCATGATTAGTTTCAAAGCACATTCGGGAATTTATACTATGGAGGTTTCGCAGTTCCTTGGAATATCGTTGGCAGAAGCCTGGGACTTTTTCTCATCACCCGGAAATTTATCTAAAATCACTCCCGAACATATGGGATTTCAGATTACTTCAGGCGTGCCTACGAAAATGTATCCGGGGCAGATTATCACTTATAAAGTTTCGCCGTTCCCGGGTTTTAAAACCAATTGGGTTACCGAAATCACACAAGTTGCCGGAGGTCAGTTTTTTGTTGATGAGCAGCGCTTTGGCCCTTACCGAATGTGGCACCACGAACATCGTTTTGAAGAAACTAAGGGCGGCGTTTTGATGACTGACCGTGTTTCGTACAAACTCCCGCTGGGTATTTTCGGGCGACTGGCACATATTCTGTTTGTCAAAAATCAGTTGAAGCAAATCTTTACTTACCGCATGGCGATTTTAGATCAGTGGTTTGCGAGTCAGAAGTAGGATTTCCATGGGTTACGAATATCCTGATGATAATCGTTTTGATTTTCTTATATCAAATGATTAATTTGGATCAAATTTTCAGGATGAGGATTAATCAAACGAAATACCGGATAATATTCAGCGCTGTTTTGGCGGTGGCCTCGGTATTTTTCACCTCATTCTCGCCTCACTCAAACTCTTCGGGTTTTCCTTCTGAGTCTGAGGTTTCAGTCCCAAATACAACTTTTTCGGCTCAATCTTATTCATACGAACCGGTTTTTGATCAGAATGCCGATTCGGTAATTATTCCATTGAAACGGGCCGGCCGTTTATTCCTGATTGAAGCAAAAGTTGACGGCGAGGCTGGGAATCTTGTTTTCGATACCGGAGCCAACGGACTGGTGCTGAACAGTACGTATTTCAGGAATCATTTAAAGTCGGAAAGCGGAGCTTCGAATGCCATTAATGGATCGATGGGTGCTATGGAACGGATTTTTGTAAATCAGATCGAATTTGCCGATCTCACTTACCGCAAGCTGGCCGCCGATGTTGCTAATCTGGGTCATATCGAAAACCGAAGAGGCGTAAAAATTCTAGGGTTGGTTGGTTTTTGCATGATGCGAAATCTGGAAGTGGTCATTGATGCCACAAACAACGAACTGAAGCTTTTCAGGGTGGATAAAGCCGGAAAGCGCCTGAGTCAGAAATCTATGTTTAAACCAGACCACTCGCAGAAGATGGAAGGAAATACCAATATCCTTTTCATGAAGGGGGTTGTGGGAGGGAAAGTGCTGAATTTTTGTCTGGATACCGGTGCCGAAACCAATACCATTAGCCGCGATTTAAGTAAAAAGGTTATGAGTACGCTTACCATAACTCGTCGTGCGGTGCTGAAAGGTGTTGGAGCGGCAGGCAATGAGGTGTTGTTTGGACGGATGAACGATTTTTCGATGGGAAATAAACAAATATCCGGAATGGAAATGGTGATTACCAACCTCGATGCATTAAGCGAAGTGTACGGAATGCACATCGACGGAATGCTGGGGTATAACTTTATGGAACATACGGTTATGTGTGTCAATTTTGTGAATAAGCAATTGGGGATACGTTTTATGAAAGGAAAAGAAAAATGAAGACAGTTGCCTGTTTTGCGTTGCTGTTTGTCGTGCTTTTGTCGGCCTCGTTGAGCACACATGCACAGTTCAATCCCGATAAGGTTTGCAGGGTTGAAGATGGGCGGCTCATTTTTACGCTTAATCTGAAATGGGCTGAAAGTGAGAAAAAACAAGTGGCTGAAATGTTCGAATTAGACAGTACGCTGGTTGATAAAGTTTATAAAGGCGAGACTACAATTACACTTAACGGCGAAGTTTGGAAAGTAAAGAAGTTGCAGGGCAGTACGGTTGAATTGTCGAAAGCTGTCCTTGAAGGAGTTGACGGTAAGTTTGATGTCAACGATGTATTTCTGATTGTTGACAATTGGACAAACTTTGCCGGAACCGAACCCGAAA
Organism: Prolixibacteraceae bacterium; assembly: GCA_963678915.1. Lineage (GTDB taxonomy): Bacteria > Bacteroidota > Bacteroidia > Bacteroidales > Prolixibacteraceae > Aquipluma. The sequence goes on along the minus strand of OY787458.1, from coordinate 1,886,483 downwards.
CTTCGGCATCTTTTGGAGTAAACGATTTCGACGTGGCCAATGCCTTTGTGTACAGCAACCCAATTGCCCGTTTTTATTTTGTGGGAGGTAAAAATGCACGGAAAGTCTATATCTCCGGAACGTTCAACAATTGGAGTACCACCGAAACCCCGATGAAGTTTATGGGAAATGGCTGGATGGTCGATTTGAAGCTGAAGCCGGGTAAATACGCATATAAATTTATTGTTGACGGCCGCTGGACCACCGACCCGAGCAATAATTTGCGCGAGCGGGGCGATGCCGGTGCCGACAATTCGGTGGTATATTGCTATAACCATTCCTTTAACCTGAAAGGATATAAAAATGCCCGGAAGGTAGTTGTTACCGGTAATTTCAGTAACTGGAATCCTCGCGGAATCCAGATGAATCCCACTGCGGACGGCTGGTCGTTCCCGGTTTACCTGCGCGACGGGACATATGCCTATAAATTTCTGGTTGATAATGAATGGATGACTGACCCGGCAAATCCTTCGGTAAGAAAAGATGCGGATGGAAACCAGAATTCGTTTATTGCCATTGGTGAACCATTCTTGTTTAAGCTCGACGGGTATTCGGGGGCAAAAAAGGTGGTTCTTGCAGGTAGTTTCAACGGATGGAATGAAAGTGAACTGGTGATGGACAAAACCGCAAATGGATGGCAATTACCCTATGTGGTGGCTGCAGGAAACTACGAGTACAAGTTTATTGCCGATGGCCGATGGCTGGTCGATCCGGTGAATCCGTTTACAACAGGCTCGGGCGATTTAACCAACTCATTTATTGCACTGAAAGCAAATCATATTTTTGAGCTAAAGCAATATTCCGAAGCCCGGTCGGTAATCGTTGCAGGAAGCTTTAACGGATGGAGTACCAAGGATTACCGAATGGTGAAGGAAGGTGATAAATGGGTCTTCCCGATTTACTTAAAACCGGGTAAATACACTTATAAATTTATTGTTGACGGAAAATGGATACTCGACCCAGACAACAAGCTTTACGAGCAAAACGAATACGGAACTTATAACACTGTTTTGTGGGTTGAGCCGTCGAGGTAATCCCCTGCAGGGCGCTCCATCGTTAATCAGTGGAATAGAGTAGTCTGCCGTGAGTTTTGTATCGAAAATTTAATCTAATTTGTAACAAACCAATTGCTGCATATAGCGGAGATACAGCTTGCCGTTAGCCACAACCGGAACAGTCCACGCTGGATTTTTCACATCACGGATAGCCGATTTTATCTCGCCAATCAATACAAATGTCTTTGGATCCGGTTTGACAAGGAATATGTTTCCTTTAATGTCCTGACAAATTAAATGACCATCAACAAAGGTTGTTGTTCCCTGCCCAATCTGGTTTGTACTCCACATCTCCTTCCCACTGGCCAGTTCAATACATTTAAATTGCCCGTTATTCCTGGAACTTTCGCCTGAATAGCCATAAAGATATCCGTCAATCAGTATAGGGTCGGAGTGTTGGGCTTCCATGACATTGCTTTTCCATAGGACCGTATATCCGCTTTGGGTAACTTTAAGAGCTTCGCAACCCATTTTGTAGCCCGAAGTATGGAAAATTATATCATTTGAGACAACTGGTGTTGTTGCATTGACTCCATATTCTGTTGGCCAGGGAGCGGTCCATAACGGTTTCCCATCAGAAGGATTCAGGCATGAAAGGCCTGTGCCATGATAAACGAGAAGCTTGACTTCATTTTCAATATTCAAGGTTATGGCAGCAGCATATCCCGCGTCTCCTTCCATCGATTTCCAGATCAGGTCGCCGCTGAGTTTGTTGTAGGCCATTACCAATGCGGAACCTCCTCCCTGAACAATAACTTTGTCGTCAAAAACAAGTGGAGTGGTTGAGAATCCCCAGGTGGGTTCAGCACCGCCGGCATCTTTTACATTTTTGTGCCAAAGCATCTTTCCGTCTTCCAGTTGCCAGCACACCAGGTCGCCGCTCCTGCCGAAGGTGTAAACCCGGTCTTCGTTTATAAACGCAGTTGCACGAGACCCCGGGCCATGGCTTGAGCCTGCCTCTGCCTGATAGGAGCCCATCCATATAAGCTCTCCTGTATCTGCATTGATGCAAAAAACCAAATCGTTTTTTTCATCTCTTCCGGGTACAATCAACCGGTTGCCCTGAATTACAGGAGCAGCCCACGATGCCGTTCCATTGTTCTGACATAGATAATTTGTCTGCCAAAGTTTCTTAAGCCCCTTTGACCAATCAGTCTGGATTCCTTTAGTTGCGCTTTTACCTTCAAAGTTAGGACCTCTCCAGTTTGTCCAATCGGCAATACCCGTTGTTACCGGTGGTGCAGGCGAAACCGGCGAAGGAATATTTTCCTGTTTGCCCGATATGGGTTCACTTCCCATGACGGATTGATAAATTTGATATCCGAAATAAGCCAGAGCTATCAAAACAATGGCAATAATTATAAGAGTGATTTTTACAGATCGCTTCATGACGAGGACTTTACAGGTTTAAGCTCTAAATGTAAGTAATTATGATGATTTTTTATCTTTAGAGATGTTTCAACCGAAAAAAATAAGAGAGCTAGAATTTAATCTAACTCTCTTATTTTCAGTGAGCGGGAAACGGGGGTCGAACCCGCGACCCTCAGCTTGGGAAGCTGATGCTCTACCACTGAGCTACTCCCGCTTTTCGATTGCCCAAAAATAATAAAACTAAGCTTTGGGTTTATGTTTGCCGGAAATAATTTCTCCTGTTTTTAGAAATTTACCTTATCCAGAATGAGTCCAATCATTGTCCGGCGTTTTTTTATCAGGTTTTCGATTTTCCACTTGTAATTTTTTCTTCCGGCCAGAAATAAAATTTGTCGGGAAATGTCACTGTAGAATTGAAATAACCAATAAGCAGCCTTTCCCAGAAATGGCATCAGGATAAGCAGAATCAGTGATGTTTGTACTGAAAATCTTGGCTGAAGCAGAATGAAATAGATGACAAGATAGAACACCGGGAAAATTATAAGTCCAAGCACAAAATTGAATGAACTTAGAAAAGTTTTGTCTTTCACTTTTCGGGTCACGATGGCGCGTGGAACAAGGAAAGGAATGCCGTTAAACAGCAATCCGGATGCAAATACCGGAAGTGTTACCAGTGCAAATGCAAGTTTTGCCGAAGTCATAAATCGGTGTGCTTTTTCGGCATTTTCAACTTGCCGGTCGCTAACCCCTGCCTTTTCAATTTCAGATTCATATTTATGCAGTTGCCCAATCAAAGCATTAAACTCGTAGGGAGATTGCGTCTCGTAGGTCTCCAGTTTCTCGATCAGTTCTTTTTCGGCCTGAAACAGTTGCAGGGTCTTATTTTTTTCGAAAGATTTTTGGGAGGCGTAAGTTTTTGCGGCCAATAATCTTACCAACTCGTATTCTTCGTAGTATTTCTGACTTGGAATATCAATAACCAGCATGCTTAACTTTTCGTGTATCTGGTCGCGCAGGTCGAGCATTGCTTTTTGTGGGTTCACTTCGTAATCAACCCAATAGTTGTCAATCGAGATCGGTTCGCCGTATTGAACAAGTAACGAGCGGTTAAATTTCCAGTAATGACTGTACGAAATTCCCACGGGAACAATTTGCAGATTGAGCTGAAATCCGTTTTTTTCTTCGGCTTCGAGGGCAATTCGCGGTATGGCTTTTTTATGCGGAAGCATTTGCCGTTTTCCCGAATGGGCCGCTTCGGGGAACAACGCCACACTTTGCCTGTTTTCCAGAAGCTGAATCACTTTGGCAAAAATATCCTCGTTGTTCGAGAGGTTTTCTTTTCCGTCGCGAATACGATAAACAGGCCATATCTTCAGGAAGTTCAGGATCGCCCGGAATGTTCCCGATTTAAAAATATCTGCACGGGCCAGCCAAACTGTTTGTAATTTGTTGGTGCAAACCAGCGCCAATGGGTCCATCAGTGCATTCTGGTGGTTCGGGGCAAATATGATTGGCTTATCTTTCGGAATATTTTTTCGTCCGGCCACCGTAATTTTTGAGTGGCTCAGCCAGAACGCAAACCTTACATAAATCTTTACCAATTCATATTGTATTGATCGTTTTTTCATACAAGAATAGTTTGCCTTTTAACGGTCGTTTGGAACTCTATGTTGCCCACAACTTATCAAAAACCGATTTGGTAACTTCCGTAAATAATACCCGGCTATGCGATAACCGGTTTGCTTGACCATAAATAGGCAACGGCCAATCCGCTGATGATGTGCCAGATTCCCCACCAGGCCGCAATAATGGCCATCCCGCCCAATTCCATTTCCGGAGGAAATATCTTCGGATTAAAAATGAGCGCCAGTGCCAGTCCCGAGTTGTGAATCCCGGTTTCGATGGCCAGAGTTCGTTGGTCGGTTTGCGATAATTTGTTGAGCTTTCCGAAGAAATACCCGGTTGCCATAGCTGCTCCGTTTTGCAGCAGCACGAAAATGAATACCAGGTGAACGTAGCTTATAAATTGAGAGAAGTTGGCCGAGAGCATGCCCACAACCATCATTACAAAAAACAGTAGCGACCCTTTGTTGATGGGCTTTTTAATCTTTTCGGTGAGTTTTGGAAATTTTCGGGCTACCAGCAAGCCCAGGAATACCGGGATGCCAAGCAGGATAAATACGGTTTGAAACATCTGGTATTTGTCGATTTCGAGCGGGCGCAGCAGCCCTTCCGCATTGTGTGCATTGTAAAAATCGACGTAAAAACTACCCCAAAGTGCAAAGTTGAACGGCGTGAAAAACACGGCAAGCGAAGTTGAAATGGCTGTCAGACTGATGGCCAGAGCCACATTTCCACGTGCCATCGAACTGATGAAATTCGAGATATTTCCTCCGGGGCAGGCGGCTACCAAAATCATTCCCAATGCGATGGTTGGTGTGGGGTTCAGCAGCAAGACCAGCAAAAAGGTGAACGCTGGTAAAAGAAATGTTTGGCTTATGAATCCAATAATGGCCGATTTTGGTTTCCGGATGATTTCTTCAAAATTTTCAAGCTTAATGTCGAGCGCCACGCCAAACATGACAAACGACAAAGCGATATTCAGAAAAACAAGGCTTGACGGCGAGAAATTAAGCCTGACATGATCAAGAACTTCGAGCGAATGGTGCATAAATTGCTTTTAATTTGCCTGATGATCCCGTAAAAATAAAAAACTCTGGCCGATGGCAATGTAATCGGTCAGAGTTTTCTGCAAATGGAGGTTGTAAAGTGGTTTAAAAACCCAACAATTGCATTATTTTTTTTGCGATATCAGTATTTTCCTGAATGCCTCCGAAAAGCTCGGCGCCCGGTCCGTATGCAAATACCGGGACCATCACCGCAGTGTGGTCGCCCGATGTATAGGCACCTTTTACCATCCCGGTTTTCATGTTGCCACCGGCAAGTGCCATTCCACCTGTTTCGTGGTCGGCAGTAACAACAATCAGCGTTTCGCCGTCTTTGGCTGCAAATTCGAGTGCTTTACCAATCGACTGATCGAAATCGAGCATTTCATTCACAATGTAAATGGTGTTGTTGGCATGTCCTCCAAAATCGATTTGCGATCCTTCAACCATGATGAAAAAGCCTTTTTTGTTTTGAGAAAGAATATTCAGTGCAGTTTCAGTCGATTTTGGCAAACTCATCGTTCTTTTCGGGAACGGGTCGTTGTGTTCGTCGGCTGCAAGTCCAGCCAGTTTGCCGGTTTTAACTTTGTAAATGTCTTCAGGGTTGCGTAAAACCTGGTATCCTTTTGTCTGAAGCTCTTTGGTCAGGTCGCGTTTATCTTTCCGTTGAGAAAAATGTTTGTATCCGCCTCCAATGAAAACATCGATATCCGTTTTCAGGAAGTCGGCAGCAATATCTTCGTAGCTGCCACGGGCTCCCTGATGGGCTATGAACGATGCCGGCGTTGCATGGGTAATAGCCGATGTTGAAACCAATCCGGTTGACAAGCCTTTGCCTTCAGCCATTTCGAGAATCGTTTTCACCGGTATAGTGTCGGAGTTTACACCAATTGCGCCGTTATATGTTTTTTGTCCCGATGAAAGTGCAGTTCCTCCGGCTGCCGAATCGGTAATGTAATTGTTAGACGATTGTGTTCTCGAAAAGCCAACATATTTAAAGTTATCCAGAAACAGGTGACCGCCATTGGCCGTAACTCCGGCCGAAACCTGCGAAACGCCCATTCCGTCACCAATCATCAGGATAACATTTTTTGGTTTTCTAGCCTTGAAGGTTTGTGGAAATGTTTTTACCTCGTATTTCGTTCCTCCGGTGTAAATTTTGGTTGAGTCAACTTTTGAAACAGATTTGTAGTTCTCCTGACTAAAGAGCTGATGCGCGCTAAAAATCAGAGTAATGAGCAGAATTGATTTTAAATTCATGTGCAGATAATTTTATAAAAGTGGTTTGTTGATTTTATATTGGTTCAGGTAAATTGATATTTGGTTGCTAAAAATAGTTGATTTTGAGATGTGTACTTTAGTTGAGGCATTAAAAAATCATAACATTTTTCGAATGGATATTATTTTCGGCTGTAGCTTTTGGTTCCCCATTCATCGCGGTCGAATGTTTCGTTGATCGAATAGTCAACCCGGTTTTCGCCAATCACATCTTTCAGAATATTCAGTGCACGGAAATTGATAATGATTTGCTCGGCTTTTTTGTAGCTCAGGTGAGCGATGCGTGCATATTTGCTGACGGATATTTTTTCGTTTGTTTCCAGATAGTCGAGCAGTATCTTTTCGTCGTCGGAGTAATTAATCAGGATCCCTTTCGGACTGTTCTGTGCTTTCCACACTTCAATCATCACTTTGGAGGCCAGCTTGTTTTCGTCGTCTTTGCGGAAATAAGCCCACCATTTCCCTTCATCGTCTTTGGCAAAATGAGGTTTTTCGGCGCTTGGTTCAATAATTACTTCCAGAATAGTTTTGCCATCAACGGTATGTTGTTGGGTGGTGAAATCGATAGGCGGGTTTGAATAGATTTTGGCGGCCGACTCCACCATGTAATATTCTTCTTCGGAGCGCACCCCGGCAATGCGTCCATTGTCTTTCACGCCAATCAGTAAACGTCCGCCATCGGTATTGGCAAAGGCCACCAGCGATCGAGCAATTTTCTTCGAATCGCTGATGCAGTATTTAAAGTCCTGTGTCTGATGCTCACCCTGAAGGATGAGTTTCGTTATATAATTGCTCACGGCTTTTTAAGTTCCAGGTTTCAAATTCCAGGTTTCAAGTTGGGGCAACAATTACAACCCGACAACAATCATAGCCTTTTTTACACCTCAATTCCAAACAATATCCTAACTAAATATCCCAGTCCGAACGAAATCAGTCCGACGACGGTGCTCAGCACCACCATTTCGGTAAAACGCTTCCGGAATGGCTGATCGTTGGCCACCGAAATGTAATAAGTAAACAGGAAAACAATCAGGATAGAATCGAACAGCGCAACGAGCAAGGCAATAAACGGCGAGGCAAAAATCAGGTAAGGTGCAACCAAAAAAACTACTGCAATTACGTATGCGATCCCGGTAAATATTGACGATTTGATGGCCAGATCTTCTTTTCCCTCGGCTTTGTTCGACAGGTATTCTGATGAGGACATCGATAGCGCTCCGGCAATTCCGGTTACAATTCCGGCTAATGCTACCAGTTTGGTGTTCTGAAGTGCGAAGGTCAAACCGGCCAGCGTTCCCAAAATTTCAACCAGTGCATCGTTCAGCCCCAGCACAATCGAACCCATGTATTTCAGGTGCTCTTCTTCAATCAGCTCAAGCAATTCCTTCTCATGCTTGTTTTCGTCATCCGAAACTTCTTTCGCCTCAGGTACTTCAGAAGCAATCAGGTCGTAGTTGATTTGTGCCTTTTCTTCGCCCTTTTCCATCAACTTCAGCCCAAACGTCAGCCCGAAAATCCGCGAAATCCAGTAGTATTTTTTGATTTCCCAGTAACTAGGCGAAACTTCCTTGTTGGTATAAGCCGCCCACATTTTGTAATGTTTCAGCTCGTCGGCAGCAATCTGCTTCAACACTTTCTGGTTTTCGGCATCTTTGGTCTGCTCGGCCAGTTTGCTGTAAATGTGATATTCAGTAATCTCTTCGCGCTGCGCGAAAATTAATTGCTGACGAACTTCCGGAGATATTGGTTTCTTAATCATGATCGTTTATTGATTGAAGGATCGAATTACTGAAGGACTGGTCTTCGACGAGCTCAGACACCGAATTTTTACTTTTACCTTTTTACTTTTGCCTTGTTCTCACTTCATCCACTCGTACATTTGGTAATGCTCGGCAGTCATTCCCATATGCTCGTAAACGCCATGTGCCGGAGTATTGGTTTTGTCGGCATACAGGCGAATGCCGCGCAAATTAGCGCTTTCGACAACCATTTTCTGAACGTGTTTGTACAGTTTGCTGAAAATGCTTCGCTTGCGGTACTCGGGGCGAACATACACCGACTGAATCCAAAGTACGGTTCCGTTGCGCCAGTCGCTCCATTCGAATGTTGTCAGCAGCGAACCAACTACTTTGCCGTCGGTTTCGGCTACATAATATGTTCCTTTCGATGAATCGGCAAAAACAGCTGCCACGCCTTTTACAACGGTTGGTTCGTCGAGTTTAAGGTTCTCGGTTTCCCAGGCCATGGCCAGCTGAAACTCAACAATGCTTGGTGCATCGGTCTCTGTTGCTTGTCTGATAATCATTTGTTGTTTGTTTGGTTTCTCGACAGCTAAATTATAAAAATTGTTTGGCTTCCGTTTGAAGAAATTGTTACGCCTTTAAACCTGATAACGGCGGAAGTGTTCATTTTATTCCGTCACATAAATGTGGCGACAAAGGAGCTCTAAGAACAACAATTACCTTTCATCGAAACGATATCCTTTGCCGTCTGCTTTAGCTGACGGGTAATTTTTGTAATTTGCACGCATCAACTTTGAAATCATTTTCATGAAACGCATAATTGTTGCCTCCAAAAATCCGGTGAAGATTGACGCAGTAAAAGATGGCCTGAAGCCGTTCCTGAATGGCGAGTTCGAAATAACTGGTGTTTCCGTTCCAAGTGGTGTTTCCGATCAGCCCATGAGCGAATTGGAGACTTTGAAAGGCGCTTCGAACCGGGTGATGAAAGCCATTAACCTGCATCCCGGGTACGATTACTATGTTGGACTGGAAGGAGGGGTAGAAGATACCGCAACCGGACTGATGGCTTTTGCGTGGATGGTGATTAGCGACGGAAATCGAATTGGCAAGGCGCGAACCGCCAGCTTTTTTCTTCCGCCCAAAGTGGCAGAACTGGTTCACGGCGGAATGGAGTTGGGCGATGCCGACGATGTGGTGTTTGCCAAATCGAACTCGAAACAACAAAACGGTGCTGTCGGACTGTTAACTAACGATGCGATTACTCGGAAATCGCTTTACGAACCTGCCGTTCAAATGGCTTTTATTCCTTTTCTGAATCCGGATTTATATCCTTAAAAATTGTAGCCAGACCTAACAGGTTTCGAAAACCTGTTAGGTCTATTCCTCCATCTCAGAATTCTACTGTTCCATTAATTCTTCCCAGTATTCAACAGCGCGGCGGGTATGTGGAATCACGATGGTTCCGCCCACCAAATTGGCAACCGAGAAAATCTCGAAAACTTCGGCAGTGGTAACGCCTAATTCATGGCATTTACCAAGGTGATACTTCACACAATCGTCGCAACGCAGCACCATTGAGGTGGCGAGTCCGAGCATTTCCTTGGTTTTGGAACTTAAAGCGCCATCCTGGTATGTCAGCGTGTCCACGCTGTAAATACGTTTCATCACTTTGTTGTCGGCCGCCAGAATTTTCTCGTTCATCTTCTCGCGGTATGCATTGAAATCGTCAATTAATTTGCCCATGTCGGTATAGTTTCAAGTTTCAAGTTCAAAGTTTCAAGTTGTTGCGAGTTTCATGTTAACCAGCAACGTGTAACCCGCATCTCGCAACAATTTATTCTACAGCAACGCCAATCATTGTAGTCTGCGTGCAGCGCAGTATTTTCACGTTCACGTAATCGCCTTTTTGGTAATTCAATGCCGGAAATACCACCACTTTGTTTTGCGATGTCCGTCCATACAGTTCTTCTTTGCTCTTTTTCGAAGTGCCTTCCACCAGTACCTCGAAAGTTTTGCCAATGTCGCGTTTGTTGCTGTCGTGCGAAATGCGGTTATGCAGCTGAATGATTTCATCCAGTCGGCGCAGTTTTTCCTCTTCCGGAACATCGTCGGCCAAATGTTTGTGCGCGTACGTTCCGGGGCGTTCGGAGTATTTAAACATGAACGCCATGTCGAATTTTACTTCTTCCATCAGCGCGAGAGTTTCCTGATGATCTTCCAAAGTTTCGGTGCAGAAGCCGCAGAACACATCGGTGCTCAAACCACAATCGGGAATAATCTCACGAATAGCGCGAATACGGTCGAGATACCATTCGCGGTCGTATTTGCGGTTCATAAGTTTCAGTATTCGCGTGCTACCCGATTGTAACGGCAGGTGAATGTGCCGGCAAATGTTCGGATGTTTGGCAATTGCCTTCAGCACTTTGTCGGCCATATCTTTCGGATGCGAAGTGGTGAAACGGATACGCACTAACGGATCGACAGCGGCCACCAGTTCGAGCAAATCCCAGAAACGAACCGGTTTGCGTTCGCCTTCAGGAAGCCATTTGTACGAATTTACGTTTTGCCCGAGCAAAGTCACTTCGCGGTAGCCTTTCGAAGCCAGGTCGCGCACTTCGTTCACAATGTCCTGCGGATCGCGGCTACGCTCGCGGCCACGGGTGTAGGGCACAATGCAATAGGTGCAAAAGTTGTTGCACCCACGGGTGATGCTCACAAATCCGGACAGCGTTTTCTCTCCAATGCGAACGGGAGTGATTTTATCGTAAGTTTCGTTTTCCGAAAGCTCCACATTAATGGCGCCCGATCCACCCATGGCTTTGTCGATCAGGAAAGGCAGGTCGCGGTAGGCATCGGGCCCGGCAACCAAATCAACGGCAGGGTGGGCGAGCAGTTCGTCGCCAACGCGCTCGGCCATGCAACCCAGCACGCCAACCACCAGCTTTTTATTCTTTTTTTTCAGGCCTTTAAAATGATCGAGTCGTCCCCAGATGCGTTGTTCGGCATTGTCGCGCACCGAACAGGTATTCAGGAAAATAGCATCGGCACCTTCGGCGCTTTCAACGGGTTCGTAACTTTTATCCTGAAGAATGGCTGCCACAACTTCACTATCCGCCACATTCATCTGGCAACCATACGTTTCAATAAATAATTTTTTCTTTTCCAAGGTGTATATAGATTTTGAGGTTGCAAATTTCACTATTTTTCAGGAATAAGCAAGAATTCCGGAAAAGGGAAAAAGGAGACAGAAAAAAGGGAAAGAGGTGACGATTTGGGAGGGAGCCGGTGCCTGAGTTACGAAGCATACCGAAGGCAGGGAACAAAAAATTAACATTCAGTAAAAAAACTGATCTTGGTCATCTTGTTTTTTTACCTTAATTTGTAGGCTGAAGTGCTTTAAAATTCATGTTCCCAGTGGTTTGTCCGGATATTTGTTTTGTAACAGACTTGTTGCGAAATCAAAACCCGTGAAGATGTGTTTTATTAAAGTCTTATATTTGCTCACTCAAAAACTGATCGTATGAGGTATTTGTGTAGTGTAATCTTCTTTTTTGCTCTATTCAGTACGCTGGGATATGCTCAACCCGATACACTTAGCATAAACCCGGGGATATCTGCACAAACCGCAAAACTCGAAGAATTTCTTGGAAAACTTGACATCCGACAAGATTCGCGAATTACCGACCTGCTCATCCGGCACAGTCAAATCAACCAAAAAAGAAACGCAACCGATGGTTTCCGGCTCGAAATATTTTTCAGTTCCGACACCAAAGCCCGCGAACGTGCTGTTCGGGTAAAAAATGAGTTCAATCTTGTTTTTCCGAATATTGCCAGCTACATGCTGTTTCAAACCCCTAATTTTAAAGTGCGGATAGGCGATTTCAGGAATAAAAGCGAGGCGCTGAAAGCCAAAGCTCACATAGCCTCGAAATATCCGAATGCCTTTATTGTGAAAGATATGATCCGGTTTCCTGAATTATTTACCCAAAGTGTAGAACAAAACGAAGAACAATGAGTGAATTGATTAAACATGAGTGTGGGATTGCATTGATACGTTTGCGTAAGCCACTTGAGTATTACAAGGAAAAATACGGCACCTGGCAGTATGGCCTGAATAAACTGTACCTGCTGATGGAAAAGCAGCACAATCGTGGTCAGGACGGAGCCGGAATCGTGAATGTAAAGATGGAACTGAACCCCGGACAGGAATACATCAACCGCCACCGGTCAATCGAGCAGAATCCAATCAAAAATATATTCGACAAGGTAGCCAAAGGAATTAAAAAGGCTGAAAAAAATAAGCCTGAAAATGCCGATTTGAAGTGGGTTTACGAGAATGTTCCTTTCTCGGGCGAAGTTTACCTCGGACACCTGCGCTACGGTACTTTTGGCCGCAATAGCATCGAGTTTGTACACCCGGTGATGCGCCAGAACAACTGGAAATCGCGCACACTGGTGTTGGCCGGAAACTTTAACCTGACCAATACCGACGAGCTTTTTCGCAAGCTGATTGCGCTGGGCCAGCACCCAAAAGCTTATACCGATACGGTAACTATTCTGGAAAAAGTGGGTCACTTCCTCGACGAAGAAAACCAGTTACATTTCCGCCAGTATAAAAACGAAGGTTATTCGAACCGCGAAATTTCACCGCTGATCGAGAAAAACCTCGACGTTCAGAAAGTACTCGAAAATTCGAGCAAAGACTGGGATGGCGGTTACGCCATTGCCGGTATGTTTGGTCATGGCGATGCTTTTGTGATGCGCGATCCGTGGGGAATCCGCCCTGCGTTCTATTATTACGACGATGAGATTGTGGTGGTAGCATCCGAACGTCCGGTTATCCAGACGGTGATGAATGTGAAAGCCGAAACGGTTAACGAAATCAAACCCGGCGAAGCGCTTATCGTGAAAAAAGACGGTTCGGTTTCAAGTAAAATGATTCGTGTGCCGCATACCCGTCGTTCCTGCTCGTTCGAGCGCATTTATTTCTCGCGTGGTAGCGACAAGGATATTTACCGCGAACGCAAAATGCTCGGAAGTTTACTCTCACCGGCAGTCCTGAAATCGATCGATTACGACATCGAAAATACAGTATTTTCGTACATCCCGAATACTTCTGAAACGGCTTTCTACGGGCTTCTGCAGGGTGTTAGGCACTACTGTGTCGATTGGAAAATCAAGCAGCTGAAAGAAAAGAATGGCAGCATCACTCCTGAAGTGATGGAAGCAGTATTGTCGGTTGAGCCTCGCGTGGAGAAACTCGCTATTAAAGACGTTAAATTGCGCACTTTCATTGCCGATGATGCCAGCCGCGACGACCTGGTTGCCCACGTTTACGATGTAACCTACGGAATTATCAAGGAACATACAGATACTTTGGTGATCATCGACGACTCGATTGTTCGTGGTACTACGCTGAAGAAAAGTATCCTGAAGATTCTCGACCGCCTGAACCCGAAGAAAATTATCGTGGTTTCGTCGGCACCACAAATTCGTTACCCCGATTGCTACGGAATTGATATGGCTGTGCTCGAGAAATTCATCGCCTTCAATGCCGCTATCGACTTGTTGAAAGAAACGGGCCAGCAAAACGTTATCGACGAGGTTTACCGCAAATGTAAAGAGCAGGAAAACCTTCCGAAGGAAGAGATTGTGAACTATGTGAAAGAAATATACAAACCATTTAAGGCTGAGGAAGTATCGACCAAAATTGCTGAATTGCTGAAACCGGAAGATTGCAAGGCTGAAGTGGAAATTATTTACCAGACCATCGAGAATTTGCACGAAGCCTGTCCTAACGATACCGGCGACTGGTATTTTACCGGAAACTACCCAACTCCGGGCGGAAACAAAGTGGTGAACACTTCGTTCATCAATTATGTTGAGGGCAAGGATGTAAGGGCATATTAAAAAAGTTTCAGGTTTCAAGTTTCAGGTTCCAGATTTGGTTCGTTGATCGGAGCCGTTGCCTGAGCTTGTTGAAGGCTTAATCATACAAAGAGGGATTTTATCTTGAAAGAGATGGAATCCCTCTTTTTGCAACAAACTTTGTTGGGCTGAAATCGGAAGTGGCGGAGCTTCCGCCAAATGTGAAAGCTTCAGCCGGATCAAGTTTAACTCTCTACGAAATGTAGAAGCTTCGGCAAGCATCAGTTTAACCTTCTACAAAATGTAGAAGCTTCAGCCGGAGCCAGTTGGTGCTTCAAGAATTTCCGGAGGCTCCGGCCGGTGGTAAAAGGGTCTTTTGTAATTTACCGTCAATGCATTATTCCTCAGAATTCATTATATTTATCAAAAACAACTATGATTAAAACTTACCTTTTCAGAGTATTTTCTTTTGTTGGAATACTGATGTGCTTTGGTTCGTTTGCCTTGCTGGCACAAAATGAAAAGCAGTTTACCATTATGCTTAAAATCTTACCTGAAGTTGCGGGAAAAGAAAACTGTGTCGTTGAGATCATAAAAAACGGGAAAGAAACATCAAAAGTTGATATTCCGGTTAACGGAGAATATAATGCTCTGGCACTCGACTACTTCAATAAATACATTCTTAATTTTAAATATTCGGAGCATCTGATTAAAACCATACCTGTTTCAACTGAGATTCCTCAGGAGGTATGGCAAAAGAACCCGAATTTTCCGCCATTTCCATTGCTTATCTCACTGGTGAAAAAAAACAACTGAAAATGCCGGAGATGAATTTAATAAACCTTCGAAGGGAATAGCTTACGACAAGGCAATTGACAATTTTGTAAAAGTTGAATTAGAGAAGTAAGAAAGCTATATAACCAAAGCGGGCAGGATAATTATCCTGCCCGCTTTGGTTATATTTATGCTTCTCATTACAGTTCGAAGTTAAATCCCCGTTTCAGCAAATCTTCGTATTTTTTTGCATCGAAACGGTAGTACCAGGCACCTTTTCGCGACGATTCCTTTTCTTTTTCTTCCAGCTTTTCGAGCAGGTCCATCGATAAAAGTTTCCGGCGGAAATTGCGTTTGTCGAGCGCTTTGTTGTAAATGGCTTCGTACAAACCCTGAAGCTGCGGAATGGTAAATTTGTCGGGCAGCAACTCGAATCCAATGGGCTGGGTCCGGGCTCTGACCTGTAATTTCTTAAGCGCGCGGTCAACCATAGCCGAATGGTCAAAAATCAGCTCAGGCATCGACGAAATGGGAATCCAAGTGGCCCCATGATCTCTAACCAGCTCGAGGTCTGATGAATTGATCTTGATCAGCGCAAAATAAGCTACCGAAATAATCCGGGCACCCGGATCGCGCTCAACTTCACCAAAAGAGTAAAGCTGTTCCATATATACATCAGAAAGCCCTGTTAGCTGGTGCAGAATGCGTTTGGCCGCTTCGTCAATCGATTCGTTCGCGCTTAAAAATCCACCCATTAGCGACCACTCACCCATGGCAGGCTGAAATTTTCGTTTCAGCAGAAGTACTTTTAATTCGCGTCCTTCTTCGTCGTACCCAAAAATGATGGAATCGACCGCAACATGAAATTTTTCGTGTTCGCTATAGTATGACATAATGAATTTATTCAGGTAAAGGCCAGTCCTGGGTTGCCTTGGTTCGTAAATAAGTTTCGATATGACGGTCGGTTTTCGCTTCGTAAATGTCTGAAATGGTCAGGATAATACCGGTTTCTTCCACATTTCCAAACTCGTGGTTAATCACGGTTCCGAATGTTTTCATCGACGGACTCAGGTTCATGTACGAGTTGATGAGCGGCGGAATGTTTTCGCCGAATTCACGTACTTTTTGCGAGAGTATTTTATAGTCTTCCTTGTACGATCCGCCATCGAAAATCTTTTCCATTTCGGCCACGTTTATTCCCAGATCAAGTGGTTCGATAGGGGTTACCAGGTTTTCGTGATCCTTGAAATATTTCTGGAAGAAGTACATAATCAGGTTCCGCGCCTTGGTGTGGAAATGCGTGTACATGGTCACCTTTCCGAAGAAATATTTTATTTCCGGATGGTCAACAATTAAAGCGCCTAATCCATCCCACAGGTTATCGAGGGCGAAAAGCGCTTTTGCTCCGGCTTTGCTCGACTGGTAATGTGGCTGAACGAATGAACGTCCCAATTCAAGGGTATAGGGCAGGTAGTCTTTTACAAATCGATCGGAAAAGTTGAAAAGGTGGGTTGTTGCCAACTGTACAATTCCGTTTTCGTCAACCGGCAAATCGTTGCAAAGTATATAACGGTAGCCTCCAATTATTTCAAACGATTGAGGGTCCCAAACGATGAGTTGTTTGTATGGATCACTGCAAGTGTCGTAATAATCAATATCAACGTCCTCTCCTGTTCCTCCTCCTGCGTCCCTGAATGTGATTTCTCTTACCCGACCAATTTCCCGCATAACGTTAGGCGAATCCTGAAATGTGACAATGTATATTTCGTTGTCGGCTTTATTGGTCTTACGCATTAACTTGTCCGGTGTCAACTCAGCCAGTAAGGCTTCTTTTGGCACTGGTGCAATGATGTCCTTCATACTAAATATTGTCTGATTTTTAGAGCTACAAAACTAAAAAAAATCTATAAGAAATGTTTTTCTGACACGATTAATGTTAGGATTGTTGCTGAATTGGTAATTTATACACTATGTTTCTTACTTCAGCAGCCCACTGCTCGTGCGTTTTACTTTTGTCGAATTGTGTGTAGGGTATGGGCTTCCCGAAAGTAATGGTGAAACGCTGGTTTTTTTGCCTGAAAAATTCGTCGGACAAAAAGAACATTTCGAGATTCCACTTTAGCTTGAAGAATACCCTGAAATTGGCGAGGTTGTAAAAAAAGTTCGAGTTTCGCCCGCTGACATGAATCGGAATAACGTCGCGCTGATACTCAATAGCCTTGGCAATGAAGTGCTTCTTCCATTCAAAATCCTGAATCACTCCTTTTATTTTACGCGATGCGAAACCTGAAGGGAAAATCAGAATTTGGTTTGACGAAGAGTAAACTTCATGAATTTGTCTGATGACTTCCTTGCTGTGGCCGCCGTGCTTGTTTAGCGGTACAAATATGGGTTTAAGCTGAGGGATACTCATTAAAACATCGTTTACCAACGTTTTCGTTTCTCCAAGAATCCGGTCGATGTTGCAAAGAATAAGCAGGGCATCAAAACCTCCGAGCGGGTGGTTGCTGGCAAAAATAAATCGTCCGTCGGGCGGGATGTTCTCCAGCCCGTTAATGGTTTCGTGCACATTAAAATGTTTCACAACGCTTCGTGCAAATTCAATTCCCCGTTCGTCACCATGCTTCTCGATTATTTCATTTATTTCCTCGATATGCATAATCCGGTTGATGTATCTGTACACAAATCCGGGGAGCTTTTTGGCAAGTCCCGGATTTTTTTTGCTAAACATTTCCTTGATGTCAATCCGTTTTACAGATTCCTGAGATTCAGTATCCATGCTGATTTTCCGTTAAAAAAGAATGCCGAAATTATAAAATAAATAGAAAAGGGAGGTTTTTTGAATCTGATTTTCTGAAAATGGCTGTGCGATACGTTTCTGCACCGGGGCAGCGTAAAAACTTATCAACATTTGGTATTTTACTCTTTCGAAGTTGCCTGGGATAATTACTTTTGCGGCTCGAAAAATGATTTATTAACGATTTTTTACAAATCGAAAATATAAAATTAAATTTCTGTAAATCAGTGTGTTTGTATTGTGTGTGTGCTGTTGCTAACAGGTTTATAAACAGTTTATAAACAATTTTGTTGTATGTTTTGGTGACTAATAAAGACTTAAAAAGACTTATAGTGACCAAGATGTATTGATTTTTTCTATTTTTACATGTAAATCTTTAAGCGCTCAGAATGTTAATTTTTTCGGGAGAAATACGTGCCACTTTCGATGAGAAAGGGCGGGTTGTGTTGCCGGCCGATTACAAAAATCAGATGGGAGGCAGCGTTCCCGGTGGTCAACTGACCATCGAAATTGACAGGCATGAGAAGTGCTTAAATGTTTATCCGATGGCAGAATGGGAAAAACGTGTTGTCAAAATCAGTTCGAAGCTGAACCGCGACAACAAAGAACACAGCAAAATTCTTGATGGTTTTTTCAGGAGATGCAAGGTTATTTCGGTACCAGACAATTGCCGGTTCAGTGTTCCGGGAACTTTTCTAGAACGAGTGGGGATTACGAAGGAAGTGATGTTTACCGGTCAGTATGACCGATTGAGGATTTGGGATTTGAAAGAATACCAGCGTTATGAAGAGTCGTTGGGCGATTACGACGATAAGTTTGATCAAATGTATGGTGGCGAGGAAGTTGAGTAATGGAAATGAAATATCATGTACCGGTTTTGCTGACAGAGAGTGTCGACGGACTGGAAATTAAGGCGAATGGCGATTATGTTGACGTTACTTTTGGTGGCGGCGGTCATTCACGCGAAATTTTCAGCAGGCTAAAAACGGGCCGACTTTTTGCTTTCGATCAGGACGAAGATGCTGCTGCTAATGTCATTAACGACGAACGCTTTTACTTCATCAGGCACAATTTTAAATACATCCGCAATTTTTTACGGTATTACAATATTGAACAGGTCGATGGTATTCTGGCCGATCTGGGTGTTTCGTCGCACGATTTTGATGTAGCCGAACGTGGCTTTTCATTCCGATTCGATGGAGACTTGGATATGCGCATGAACCGCGATGCAACGCAAAATGCGGCAGATATTATAAATACGTTCACCGAGGACCAGCTTCGCAGCATTTTTCGCGAATACGGCGAAATCGACAATGCCGGACGCCTGGCCAAACAACTGGTATCCGCCCGTAATGCAAACCCTATAAAAACTATCGAACAGTTTAAGGCTGCAATTGCTCCTTGCGTTCCCCGTCTTCAGGAAAGTAAATACTTGGCAAAGGTTTTTCAGGCTCTGCGCATCGAAACCAATAAAGAAATGGATGTGTTGCACGATTTTCTGGAACAAAGCATCCAGTTGCTGAAACCCGGAGGGCGCCTTGTGGTGATTACCTATCATTCGCTTGAAGACCGGATGGTGAAGAATTTTATCAAATCGGGCGACTTCTCGGGCAAACAGGAGAAAGATTTTTACGGGAACGTTGAATCGCCACTGGAGCCTGTTAACCGAAAAGTTATAATTCCCTCTGACGAAGAAATTGAAAGGAATCCACGGGCCCGCAGCGCTAAACTGAGAATTGCAGAGAAGAAGGCATGACAGAGAAAAAAGAAAATAGCAAGAAGAAATTATCGGCCGGAAGTATTAAAAATGTGCTGGCCGGTAGTGCTTTGGCCAGCGAAACCGTAACCAGGCAGATCCCTTTTGTGATATTTCTTGCCCTGCTCGGAATTGGATTGATCACCAACCGGTACATCACCGAGAAAACCATCAGGCAAATGGAAATGGTGCGCGATTCGCTCAAAGAATATAAATCGGAATCGGTGATTCACGAAACAGAATTAATGTACATCAATCGTCCGTCGGAAGTTACCCGGAGGGTAATCGAGCGGAAAATAGATTTGATTGAGCCCGTTGAACCACCCAAACGGATCACGGTAAAAAAGATGGAGACTAAATAATGGAAATCAGAAAAGCTATAACCTTACGATTTGGCATCGTGTATTTTACGATTGCCATATTCGGACTTGTTATTATAGCCCGGATTCTCATTATTCAAAATGTTGATACTCAAAAGTGGCAGGAAATAGCCAAAGACCTGCGCAGCAACACAACCGAAATCTGGGCAAAACGAGGTAATATTTGTGCCGATGATGGGAGCATCCTTTCAACCTCGGTTCCTTATTACGAAATCAGGATGGACCTGATGGCTCCGCGCATTCAGGAAATTTATGCCCGCGAATCGGACAATGTGGCCACCGAAATATCCAATTTTTTCGGATTCCCAAAAGAAGAATTCAAAGCCCGTTTAGACGCAGCATATGCCAAAAGGAACAGATGGTTCCTGGTAAATCCCGATCAGATTGACCACAATAAATTTCAGGAATTTAAGCTCCTGAAAACCATGTCGAGAAGTTATTTCGGATCAGGAATTATTGTTGTTACCGAAAATAAACGAATCCTTCCACACGGAGATTTGGCCAGCCGTACAATCGGTGTGCTCAATAAAGGTGCTTTTGGCGGAGTTCACGGAAATGTAGGTTTTACCGGTGTCGAAGGTTTGTCCGAAAGTTACCTTGCCGGGATAAACGGGATGGCCCTCAAACGCAATTTCTCCGGACAATGGACCAACATTCCAATTGTTGAGCCCAAAGAAGGGAAGGATGTAGTCACCACGATTAATGTCAATCTTCAGGATTATGCCCAGACTGCCTTGGGAAAACAGATGGAAATCAGTCAGGCAGAGTGGGGAACGGCTATTGTCATGGAGGTGAAAACCGGAAACATCAAGGCCATTGCCAACATGGGGCTCAAAAAAGACGGCACCTACGGAGAAACGTACAACTTTGCATTTGGTCATGCCGGATGCAGCGAGCCTGGTTCAACGTTCAAGCTGATGTCGCTGATTGCCGCTATGGATGCGGGCTATGCTGATACGTCGGATATGGTTGATACCGGCCGTGGTTTGTGGGAATACAGAGGGCAAAAGATGAAAGACAGTGATTACGATCATGGGGGGCATGGTCTGATCAGTCTGAAAAGAACTTTTGAACTTTCATCGAATATTGGTACGGCCAAAATTATTTGCAAATATTACGAGGGCAAAGAAAAAGAATTCATCGACCGCATTTACAGCTTTGGTTTAAACAAACAATTGGGTCTTGGGTTCCTCGGAGAAGCCGAACCCCGCATTAAATATCCTACCGATCCGGATTGGTGGGGGCCATCGCTGGCGTGGATTGCCCATGGTTACGAAATTAAAATTGCACCGATTCAAACATTGACTTTTTACAACGCGGTGGCCAATAACGGGGTGATGGTGAAACCTAAGTTTATTGAAGAGGTTCGAGAAGACGGAATTCCAATCAGGAAGTTTCCAACCGAAGTTATTAATCCTTCCATCTGCTCAAAAAACACACTCATCAAAGCGCAGGACATGCTGAAGGGCGTGTGTATCAGAGGAACCGGTAAGAGCCTGCAGAATCCGTATTACACCATTGCCGGGAAAACCGGTACTGCAGTAATTGCAAACGAGGACAAGGGATATACCAGCGAAGGCGGGAAAAGATACCAGGCTTCGTTTTGCGGCTATTTCCCTGCCGATAATCCCAGATACAGCTGTATCGTAGTGATTGTTGGGCCGAAAGGTGCTTTTTATGGCGGATCGGTTGCCGGACCTGTATTCCGGAGTATTGCCGATAAAGTTTACGCGGCCTACCTCGAGCCTGCAAAAGATTCAATTCCTCCATACAACGAAGTTCCGCAGGTAAAACCTGGCTTGAAAGAAGATGTGATGATGTTCTCTCGCGAATTGGGTTTCAAAACGCAGGTTCAAAACCTGAATTCGGACCATGTTGCCGTTAATGCCGATTCGATGACCGTTTTTGTGAACGGCGTAAGCGATACCCCCGGAATTCTTCCTGATGTAGTTGGTATGGGAGCCAGCGACGCCGTTTATCTGCTTGAAGAAAAGGGCTTGAAGGTTGAAAGCAACGGTTTCGGACGCGTTTATCGACAGTCGCCAACTCCGGGATCACCAGTGGTGAAAGGCGATATCGTTTCACTCGACCTTGGCTTCGACGATCTTCAGATTACCAAAAAGGACAGTCTGGCGCAAAACGATTCCATTCAGGCAAATGCCGGGTCTGTTGTTGCTCCGGAACAAAAAACGGTTGCTCCGCCAGTAGTTAAGAAGCCAAAGGCGAAACAGAATACCACCACAAAGGCAAAGCCAAGCCCGGAAGCCATCCGGAAATGGAAAGAAAAAGTTGCCGCCCAGAAAGCGGCGGAGGCCAAAAATGCCAATAAGAAAACTACGGTAAAGCCAAAAGCAAGCCCCGAGGCAATTGCAAAATGGAAAGCCAAAGTTGCAGCGCAAAAAGCTGCCGAAAAGAAGAAAGCAACAACGAAAAAAACAACAGGTCAAACTAAAAAGCAATAGAATGAAATCCTTAAAAGACATACTTGCAGGTATTGAAATTCTGGAATCTACCGGCGATCTGGCGATTCAGATCAACGGAATTCAGTTCGATTCGCGCAAAGTGAAACCGGGCGACCTGTTTGTTGCAGTAAAGGGAACGCATGTTGACGGACATCAGTTTATTGCCAAAGCCATCGAACTAGGAGCTTCTGCGGTGGTTTGCGAAATTTTACCCGAAACAATTCCTTCAGGAGTGGTTACGGTAGCAATTGAACAGACACAGGTGAATTTTGGTAAAATGGCATCCGCTTTTTACAATCATCCATCGGCAAACCTGAAAATTGTTGGGGTAACCGGAACAAACGGCAAAACCACCATTGCAACACTTTTGTATAAAACATTCAGTCTGCTGGGCTACAAAGTCGGACTGATTTCGACCATAAAATATTACGTTGGGAACGATGAATTTCCAGCCACACACACGACTCCTGATGCCTTGCAAATTCAGGAATTGATGGCCAAAATGGTTGAGGCCGGATGTGAATACTGCTTTATGGAAGTGAGTTCTCATGCTATCGATCAGGATAGGATCAGCGGCATCGAATTTAACGGAGGCATATTTACCAACCTGACACACGACCACCTCGATTATCACCTCACCTTTGCCGAGTACCTGAAGGCCAAGAAGAAATTCTTCGATAACCTGCCTGAATCAGCTTTTGCGCTGACGAATGCTGACGACAAAAACGGCATGGTGATGCTTCAGAATACCAAGGCCTTAAAGCAAACGTATTCGCTGCGCACGCTGGCCAATTTCCATTGTAAAATTCTGGAAAAACATTTCGACGGAATGCTCCTGAGCATCGATGGACAGGAGGTTTGGACACATTTCACCGGAGTTTTCAATGCCAGTAACCTTTTGGCTGTGGCCGGAGCTACACTTTTGCTGGGAGTTGACCGTAACCAGTTACTCCGGATTTTAAGCGAATTGCGTCCTGTTTCGGGCCGGTTCGAAATTATTCGTTCGCCTGAAGGAAAATATGCAGTTGTTGATTATGCACACACTCCCGACGCCATCCAGAATGTTCTGTTTGGAATCTCCGAAATCAGGACCGGGAATGAGCAGGTGATTACCGTTGTTGGTGCCGGTGGCGACCGCGACAAAACCAAGCGCCCTAAAATGGCTGCTGAAGCTGTGAAACTGAGCGATAAAGTTATCCTGACATCAGATAATCCGCGTTCGGAAGAGCCGGAACAGATCCTTGCTGATATGGAAGTTGGTGTTGAACCTCATCAAAAACACAAAGTTTTGTCAATCGTCAACCGGAAGGAAGCCATCAAAACAGCCTGCATGCTTGCCAAACCTGGCGACATCATTTTAGTTGCCGGAAAAGGACATGAAGACTATCAGGAAATAAAAGGGGTGAAATACCATTTCGACGACAAGGAAGTGATTAACGAGATTTTTGGAAACAATTAAAAAATAAGGTTATGCTTTATCATTTATATCAGTTTTTAAAAGATTGGGACATCCCAGGACTGGGTATGTTTCAGTACATCTCGTTTCGTTCGAGTGCAGCAATCATTGTTTCGTTGCTCATTACTGTTGGATTCGGGAAAAAACTGATTCGTTTTTTGCAGCGCAAACAGATCGGCGAAGAAATCCGCGATCT
This sequence comes from Prolixibacteraceae bacterium, assembly GCA_963678915.1. Taxonomy (GTDB): domain Bacteria; phylum Bacteroidota; class Bacteroidia; order Bacteroidales; family Prolixibacteraceae; genus Aquipluma. Next base: position 1,862,643 of record OY787458.1, on the reverse strand, counting down.
TGGGCTGGAAGGACAGTTGGCTAAAAAAGGTACGCCAACCATGGGCGGAATCATTATTCTTTCATCCATCGTCATCCCCACGCTGTTATTTGCCCGGCTCGATAATATTTATATCCTGCTGATGCTGATCACCACCGTTTGGCTTGGTTTGATTGGCTTTGCCGACGACTATATCAAAGTTTTTCTGAAAGACAAAGAAGGGCTGGCCGGAAAATTTAAAATTCTTGGACAGGTTTCGCTGGGAATTATTGTAGCCGCCACCCTGTATTTTTCTGACGATGTTGTTGTTCGCCAGCGCGTTGTCGATTCAAATGGCTTCTTTGTAAAAGAAATGGTAACCGACAGCATTACCGGGCAGAAACGTTTGCAGCATGTTACAAAGCCTGTAAAATCAACCCGCACAACGATCCCGTTTATTAAAAACCACGAATTCAGCTATGCCTGGTTTGTGTCTTTCCTGGGCGAAAAAGCCAAAACATGGGGTTGGGTAATTTATGGTCTGGCCATTATCCTGATCATCACCGCAGTTTCGAATGCAGCTAACCTTACCGACGGAATCGATGGCCTGGCGACGGGCACCTCGGCCATAAGCGGGGTCACGCTCGGAATTCTGGCCTACGTAAGTGGTAACGTTATTTATGCCGATTACCTGAATATCATGTATATCCCCAACTTGGGAGAGTTGACGGTATTCATTTCGGCATTCATCGGGGCTACTGTTGGCTTTTTATGGTACAATTCGTACCCGGCACAGGTTTTTATGGGCGATACTGGCAGTTTGGCTTTGGGCGGTATTCTGGCTGTTTTTGCCATCATCATCCGCAAGGAGATCCTGATTCCGATCTTGTGCGGAATCTTCGTAATCGAAAATCTTTCAGTGGTCATTCAGGTTGGCTACTTTAAATATACCAAGAAAAAGTATGGCGAAGGTCGCCGGATTTTCCTGATGAGTCCAATCCATCATCATTTTCAGAAACAGGGAATTCCTGAAGCAAAAATTGTAACCCGCTTCTGGATTGTTGGAATCATTTTGGCCGTGCTGACGATCGTAACCTTAAAAATGCGCTAATAACAATGAGCAAAAGAGCAGTCATATTAGGAGCCGCAGAAAGTGGAGTTGGAGCCGCCATTTTGGCGCTAAAGCAAGGCTTCGACGTGTTTGTGTCGGACAAAGGCACGATTAAGGAGAAATACCGCGATGAGCTGATTGCCCGTCAGATTGAGTTTGAAGAAGGAAATCATTCGGAAGAGAAAATCCTGAATGCCGATGTGGTAATCAAAAGCCCTGGGATTCCGGATAAAGCGCCGTTGATCAAACAGCTGAAGGAACAGGGAACTCCTGTAATTTCTGAAATTGAGTTTGCCGGAAGATACACTTCAGCAATGAAAATTTGCATTTCAGGAAGTAATGGGAAAACCACCACCACGCTGCTTACCTATCATATGTTTCAGAAAGCTGGCCTGAACGTGGGATTGGCCGGAAACGTTGGCCAAAGCATGGCCTGGCAGGTGGCCGAAAAGGAATTTGATTACTACGTGATTGAACTGAGCAGCTTTCAGCTTGACGGAATGTATGAGTTTAGGGCTGATGTGGCTGTTTTGCTGAATATTACACCGGACCATCTGGACCGCTACGAATACAAAATGCAGAATTACATCGATTCGAAATTCCGCATTACTCAAAACCAAACGGCAGATGATGTTTTCATCTGGTGCAGCGACGATCCGGTGCTGAAGCACGAAATGTCGAAACGAAAACTGAGCGCCCGCTGTGTTCCGTTCACTTTGGGAACACCACCTGCAGAAGGCGCCGGAATAACTGACAATAAACTGATTATTAACTGGGAACAAAATATTTTTACTATGTCGATTTTAGATATTGCACTACAAGGGAACCACAACACTTACAATTCGATGGCTGCCGGAATTTCAGGAATGGCCGTTAACATCAGGAACGAGAAAATTCGCGAGAGTTTGTCCGACTTCAAAGGAGTTGAGCACCGGCTCGAACGGTTTTTGAAAGTTCATGGCATTGAGTTTATCAACGACTCGAAGGCCACGAATATCAATTCGACCTGGTATGCACTCGAAAGTATGACACAGCCAACGGTTTGGATTGTGGGTGGTATTGACAAGGGGAACGATTATTCGGAACTGTACGATTTGGTTAAATCGAAGGTGAAAGCCATTGTTTGTCTTGGAGTTGATAATTCGAAGATTCTGGAAGCCTTTAAAAATGTTGAAATCGACATGGTTGAAACGCAGTCGATGCAAGATGCGGTGCGTTCGGCCTATTTTCTGGCTAAGAATGGCGATACTGTATTGCTTTCGCCAGCCTGTGCCAGCTTCGATTTATTCGAAAACTATGAAGATCGCGGTCATCAGTTTAAACAAGCAGTAAGAGAGTTGTAAAATGGCAGGGAAACTGGCTAAAATATTTAAGGGAGATTTGACGCTTTGGGTAATTCTCATTTTTCTGTCGCTGATATCGCTGGTCATTGTGTACAGCGCGACTGGAAAACTGGCCTACCGCGAAGCGCACGGAAACACCATGTATTACCTTATCCGTCAGGTTGTATTTATCCTTGCCGGATTCGGAATCATGTTATTCCTTGTTAATGTTGTGCCTGTTTCGCTTTATTTTAAGGTGTCGCCTGCCCTGATCGGAATCACTGTATTCACCCTTATTTTAGCATTTATTCAGTATAAAATTACCGGAGGCGACAAGGAAACTTCCCGTTCGCTCACGTTGCCGTTCTTTAGTTTTCAGCCGGCCGAGCTGGCCAAGATTTCGCTGGTGATGTATGCGGCTCGCTTGTTATCGAAAGCCCAGCGTACTGAAGAGGAACTGAAATCAGCTTTCTTCTGGATTACCGGGGTGGCTGCTGCTATTTGTTTCCTGATCTTCCTGAGCAACTTCTCGACATCAGCCATGATCTTTTTTACCATGATTGTGCTGATGCTCATCGCACGGGTGTCGTTCAAATACATTGCAGCACTTATAGGCATTGGTGCTTTGGCGGTTGTGCTGATTTATTTTACTGCCGATTTCTTTCCTGATAGCGTTGGCCGTGTTCATACCGTTAAAAGCCGAATTGACGACTTTATTTCAGGCGGGAAAAAAGAAGTAACCGGAACCAAGCAGGAAGAATATGCACGTCTGGCCATTTTTGAAGGTGGTGTTTTTGGAAAGGGCCCCGGAAACAGTGAGGTAAGTAATTACATGGAAGCTGGATACAACGACTTTATTTATTCCATTTTCATTGAAGAATATGGGTTTGTGGGTGGCGCATTCCTTGCATTGTTGTACCTGATTTTATTGTTTCGGGGAGTAATCATTGTCCGACGATGCGAACGAACGTTCCCGGCATTTACGGTAACGGGACTGGTGCTGTTGATGACCTTTCAGGCCTTTATCAACATGGCTGTTTCGGTAGGCGCAGTTCCGGTAACCGGGCAGCCGCTGCCCTGGGTAAGTATGGGAGGTTCGTCCATGTTGTTCACGGCCGCTTCGTTCGGGGTTATTCTGGCTGTGAGTGCCGACAACCAAAAACGAAAAGCTGAAATCGATCAGGCCCAGGCCGAACTGGATGGAAAAAATAGGGCTGCTGAGGAAAATTCAGAAGCTAAAAATCAGGAAGAATCTGAAGTACCAATCGAAGATCAGGCATTGTGATATGAAACGAACATGTTGTCAGGAACATAAAATATCAATGAGAATAACTTTCAACAACATGAGAGTTACATCAGGCAATTAAAGACAAATTATTTACTGATGAAAAAATTAAAAGTCATAGTAAGTGGAGGAGGAACCGGGGGACATATTTTCCCGGCAGTTTCGATTGCCAACGAGATCAAAGATCGTTTGCCCGAAACCGAGATCCTATTTGTCGGTGCATTGGGTAAAATGGAAATGGAACGGGTTCCTGCTGCAGGTTACCGTATTGTGGGATTACCGGTTGTGGGTTTTCCGCGGAAACCTTCGCTTAAAATGGTGACTTTCTTCTGGAAATTGTTCCAGAGCATGCGAAAAGCCAATAAAGTAATTGCCGAATTCAAACCTGATATCGCTATTGGTGTTGGCGGATTTGCCAGTGGTCCCATTCTGAAAGCTGCTGTCCGCAATGGTGTTCCGGCAGTGCTTCAGGAGCAGAATTCGTACGCCGGAGTGACCAACAAATTGCTGGCTTCGAAAGTGAAGAAGATTTGTGTGGCTTATCCGCATATGGAAAGGTATTTTCCTGCCGAGAAAATTGTGCTGACGGGCAACCCAATCCGCAAAAACCTGATTGATGCAGTAGTTGATAAAACTGAAGCTTACGCATATTTCAAATTGAATCCGGCCAAACCGGTTGTCTTGCTGGTGGGTGGAAGCCTGGGAGCCCGTACGCTGAACGAAAGTGTAATGGCTAACCTTGGACTGATCGGACAAACTGATGTACAGGTAATCTGGCAAACCGGGAGCTATTATTATAAGGAAATGCTCGAACGTTTGGGAGGCAATTGCCCGGCAAATTTACAGGCAATGGAATTTGTTTCGCGCATGGATCTGGCTTATGCCGTGGCCGACGTGGTTATTTCGAGAGCCGGTGCCGGGACTATTTCAGAGCTTTGTTTGCTCGCGAAACCATCGGTTTTGGTGCCTTCGCCCAACGTTGCCGAAGATCATCAGACCAAAAATGCGATGGCACTTGTTGAAAATCAGGCCGCTTTGTTGATAAAAGATGCCGATTCGAAGGAACAATTATGGTCAGAGACCTTTAAATTGCTGGCTGATAAACAGCGGTTAAACAGCCTTTCGGAAAATATTCTGAAACTGGCAAAACCCAACGCTGCCAAAGAGATTGTGGATGTGATTTTGGCAGTTGTTGAAAGTCAGAATTCAGAAGTCAGAATTCAGAAGTAAAAGGTTCATTGATCAAGTTATATCATTTGCCATTGGCTTTAGCGTTCGGCTGAGCTCCCGCCGAAGTCCAATGGGTTGATGGAAGATAAATAAATGAGTTCAGCTCCATAGGAGCAAAATATTGGTAGCTCCGGGTTTCAACCCGGGAAAAGAATAAATCGAAGGCATCCCGTCCGCGGGATAAAGATGAAAAGAGTGAAAGTATTTTTTCGGACGAATTGATAAGTTCTTTTTTTGAAATGTTTAGAAAAGGGAAAGTTAGGAATGTGTAGGAAGTTCAGGCTATGGTATCACAATTTGGGATACCTTCTAAACAACAATTGAGAGGAGCTGTCACAGGGGAAAGGGGGCTAAAGCCCAAATAAATTGGAATGTTCCGGATCCGTAATATAAATGAGACGGCAAAGGATAATGCTCCGATAAACAGTTTGCCATATCCTTTGCCGTTGGCTTTAGCCAACGGATCGAATGAGGGAACGAAGGTAAACCGTCCGACAAAAAATGATGATTTAGGAGAAAACCTTCTTTCGGACGGAAGGGAATTCGCCTTCAAAAATGAATGAAACGATTGAAATAACATAGAATGTTAAAATTTACCGACATAAAGCAGGTGTATTTCCTCGGCATCGGGGGAATTGGAATGAGCGCTCTGGCACGTTATTTTGCGAGTCAGGGCATTGCTGTTTCAGGTTACGACCGCACGGCTACCGAACTAACTGCAGCACTTGAAAGCGAAGGAATTGCCGTTCATTATACCGACGATTCTGCTTTGTTACCTGCCAATCTGGATGTGAACGATTCGCTGATTGTATATACGCCGGCCGTTCCGTCAACACATCAGGAATTAAATGTGCTGATTGATCGGGGATTCGAAATTAACAAGCGAGCAGCGGTGCTTGGCATAATCTGTAACGCCAAACGCACTATTGCCGTTGCCGGAACGCATGGCAAAACCTCGGTTTCAACAATTGCTGCTCATATCCTGAAATCATCAGCAAAGGGCTGTGCTGCATTTTTAGGTGGAATTTCGAAGAATTACCAGACCAATTTGCTTCTCGACGATACGGGCAGCGAATGGATTGTTGCAGAAGCTGACGAGTTCGACCGTTCATTTCTTCACCTGAAACCTGAATTGGCAGTGATTACCTCGATGGATGCCGATCATCTCGACATTTACGGATCGCACGAAAAAGTAATTGAAAGCTTCCGCCTTTTTGCCGGAAATATCCGGAATGCCGGGTCGCTGCTCTATAAAAAAGGATTGCCATTTGGAACAGAGGCAGCTCACTATAAAATGTTCTCGTATTCGATTACCGAAGATGCTGATTACTGCGCCCAGAACATTGAACTGAAAGATGGCAGTTACCAGTTCGACCTGAAGACACCGGATTTTACCATCGAAAAAGTCGTATTGAATTACCCGGGACTGGTGTATGTTGAAAACTCGGTGGCTGCCGCGTCATTGGCTTTAATGGCTGGTGTCACTCCTGAAGATATTCGTACGGCGCTGGCTTCGTATGCCGGGGTGAAACGCCGGTTCGACATTCATCTGAAGAACGAAAATTTTGTGCTGATCGACGATTATGCTCATCATCCGGCTGAGCTGAAAGCTACCATTCAATCGGTGCGCGATTTTTACCGCAACCGTACGTTGACTGGCGTATTCCAGCCGCACCTTTACAGCCGCACCAATGATTTTTATAAGGATTTTGCGCAAAGCCTCGATTTGCTCGACGAAATCGTGCTTCTCGACATTTATCCGGCGCGCGAACTTCCGATGGAGGGTGTGACTTCGGAATTGATTTTTAATGAGATAAAAAATACAAATAAACGATTGTGCGCCAAGTCGGAATTGAAAAATCTGGCGGCCACCTTTAAACCGGGAATCGTAATTATGATGGGTGCCGGAGATATCGACACCCTGGTTGAACCGGTAAAAGAGCAATTGCTGAAATATGAAGGTTGTTAAGAAAATATTCATCATTCTGGGTTGGTTATTGCTGATAGGAGGTATCGGAGCGACCATTTACTATGCCTGGATGCAGCGCGAAGCGGTGCGTTGCCAGGAAATTGTGGTCAATATCAATCCTAACTCGCCAAAGTTTCTCGATGAGCATGAAATTATTGACATGATCGAAAAGTCGGGTGAGATGATTGTTGGGAACAGGCTGTCGGCGATCAATATCAACAAGGTGGAAACGAAATTGAATTCATCGTCGTCGTTGGCCAACGTGCAGGTTTTCAAAAAAGTAGAATCCAAAGGCTTGTCGTTTAAAGGGAAGCTTGTGATAAGCCTCGACGAACGGACACCGATTATCCGGATAAAAAACTCGACCGAGGATTATTACATGGACATGGAAGGAAATAAAATCCCGACATCGGCCAAGTATGTCGAGCGGATCATGATTGCTTCTGGAACCATTCCAAATCCGGAAACACAGGCCAGTCTGCTAAAAATGGCCGATTTTGTGAATAAGGATGAATTCTGGAAAGCGCAGATCGAGCAGGTTTTTGTTCAGGCAAACGGCGAGTTACTCCTGTTGCCGCAGGTTGGCGATTACCTCATTGAGTTTGGAACTCCCGACGATTGTGCCCTGAAGTTGAGGAATTTGAAGGCAGTTTACCAGCAAGGTTTTAAAAGCATGGGCTGGAATAAATATAGAATTATCAGTGTGAAATACAGGAATCAGGTTGTTTGTACAAAAAAGTAGGTTATGGACAAGAACGAAAGAATTTTTGCAGCAGTAGACATTGGCTCTACAAAAATTGTGGCCTTAGCCGGAAAGAAAAACGACGACGGAAAGATCAAGATTGTCGGACTTGGACACAGTGCATCCCGGGGTGTAAAACGTGGCGTTGTCCTCAATGTTGAAGAAGCTTTTGCTGCTATCAGCGATGCTATCGGGCAGGCTGAGCGGGAAAGCGGTCACGATATTGAAAATGTATTTGTAAACATTTCGGGTCAGCAGCTGATAACCATGAATACCCGTCAGCAAAAAACTTTTGGACGCGATCATTGCGTAACCGAAGCCGATGTGGATCAAATGATGCAAATGGCCAGTCAGATCAACCTGCAGGATGGAATGACAATTTACCACATCAATCCTGAATTTTACACCATCGACGGAGAATCGGGAATCACCAGTCCGGTTGGAACAATTGGCGAGAAAATAGAAGCAAATTTCAAGATTCACGTTGCTCCTGATTCCTACCAGCGGAACATTGACATGTGCTTCAACAATGGATCAATCAATGTACACCGTGGTATTCTCGACCCGATTGCATCATCTGAAGTTGTGCTGACTGAAGAAGAAAAAGAAACCGGTGTCGCACTGGTTGACATTGGTGGCGGAACAACCAAGATTTCGATTTTCTGCGACGGCGTGTTGTGTTATACATCCATGGTTCCGTTTGGCGGAAACGTAATAACTTCTGATATCAAAGAAGGTTGCTCCATTACCATGAGGCAGGCCGAATCGCTTAAAGTTCAGTTTGGACAGGCGATTGCCGATTTTGCTCCTGAAGACAAAGTGGTTACCATTCCAATCAACGGATGGGAACCCAAACAGATATCATTCAAAAGCCTGGCACACATTATTCAGGCCCGAATGGAAGACATTGTTTCCTATTTCTTTTATGCAATTCGCAAATCGGGTTATGCCGATAAGCTGGGTGCAGGAATTGTAATTACCGGAGGAACCTCGCTGTTGCCGAATATGGGGCAGCTCATCAAATTCCATACGGGATACGATGTGCGTGTTGGGCGACCCAACATGAATACGTTTGTTTCAACAAGAAATATTGAAGACCCGCGCTTTGCAACCGCTTTGGGATTGCTTAAAATGGTTTCGGAGGAAGATGGATTTGATGGAAAGAAGAACAAACGGAGAGCTAAGAAAGTGAAATCGAACGAACCTGGCATATTAACCAAGATGCAGAACAAAATTGTTCAGGGAGTGATAGGATTCTTCGAAGAAGTACCGGCTGATACAGAAATGACTTAAGCATAAATATAATCAAGTATGCCTTATGATCGATGAATTATTTAATTTCGGACTAGAGCGCGCTGACTCTTCCATCATCAAGGTCATTGGTGTGGGAGGAGGAGGTTGCAATGCCGTCAAAAACATGTTTGAAGAGGGCATTGAAGGTGTAAACTTCATGATTTGCAATACAGATGCGCAGGCAATGCAAAACAATCCTGTGCCGGTGAGAATTCAGCTTGGGGTTACACTCACGCAGGGACGTGGCGCCGGAAATCTTCCGGAACAAGGCGAGCAGGCGGCCATCGAAAATCTGGACGACATTCGTGAAGTTCTCGAAGGCACAACCAAAATGGTGTTCATCACTGCAGGAATGGGTGGAGGAACAGGAACGGGGGCCGCTCCGGTTATTGCAAGGCTTGCCCGCGAGCTCGATATTCTGACCATTGCCGTTGTAACCATTCCATCACGCTCTGAAGGGAAACGCCGGTTCGATCAGGCACTTGAAGGAGTTGAAAAGCTAAGAGAACATGTAGATAGCATGTTGGTGATAAGCAACGAAAAACTCCACAAAATATATGGCAACCTGCCTGCATCGCAGGCATTCAAAAAGGCCGACAATATCATAACCACGGCTGTAAAAGGTGTTGCTGAAATTATTACTCTCCACGGAAATATAAATATTGACTTTGCCGACGTTAGCACTGTAATGGCCGGAAGCGAAGTATTCATAATGGGTACAGGTTTGGCTGATGGTCCGAACCGGGCTATGAATGCGGTGCGTCAGGCTCTCGAATCGCCATTGCTCGACAGCAGCAGCATCCGTGGAACAAAAGATATTCTGCTCAATATCATCTCCGGAACCGAAGAAGTGACGATGGGCGAGATTGGCGAGATCATCGATTATCTTCAGGAAGAAGCAGGGCAGGATGCAACAATTATATGGGGTAACGGAACCGATTCGAAATTGGGTGACCAGATCAGCGTAACGATTATTGCTACCGGATTCGATGTAAATCCTAACCGGTTGTTCCAGGCACCTGTCGAAACCGTTGAACTCCTGTCAGAAGATTCAGGATTCGAGATTAATCTGGAAGACGAAATCCCGTTTGAAGTGGCAGAACCGATGATTCCGAAAGCGGAGCCGGTAAGGGCGATGCAAACAGAACAGGTTGCTCAGAAGAAAAAATGGAAGAAGGAAAAGAAACATCTGGTGAAGGATTCGAATCCTGAGAATACCAATGTTGACGGATGGTTCTTCAGGCAATTCAACCGGTTTTTTGATGACAAGGACATTTCGGATTCTCCGGTTTCTGAAGAGAATAATAATCAGTAGAAAATATAAACACGAAAAATAGACAATCATGTCAAACGAAATTATGAATTTTGATTTAACCGTAAATTCCGGTTCAATCATCAAGGTAATCGGAGTAGGTGGCGGCGGTGGAAATGCCGTAAATCACATGTATTATCAGGGTATTCGTGATGTGGATTTCATGGTCTGTAATACCGATGCGCAGGCATTGATCAACAGTCCGGTTCCATATAAAGTACAGTTGGGCTCTTCGCTGACTGAAGGTCGTGGTGCCGGGAATAAACCCGAAACAGGCCGTGAGGCAGCCATCGAAAATATTGAAGATGTTAAAAAAGTGCTTCAGAATAATACGAAGATGGTATTTATTACTGCCGGGATGGGTGGTGGTACCGGTACCGGTGGTGCACCTGTAATTGCTCAGGCAGCCAGAGATCTTGGTATATTAACGGTTGGTATTGTTACTATTCCGTTCCGCAACGAAGGACGCCGCCGTATTAAACAGGCCGTTGAAGGTATTGCTGCTATGGAGACGCATGTTGACTCGCTGCTGGTAATCAACAACGAACGGATCCGCGAAATGTACGGCGACTCGAAGATTTCGGATGCATTTGCCAAAGCCGATAATATTCTGACAACAGCGGCCAAGGGAATCGCCGAAATCATTACTGTTCCGGGTTATATCAACGTTGACTTTGCCGATGTTGAAACGGTGATGCGCAACAGTGGTGTGGCACTGATGGGAACCGGAGTTGCTTCAGGTGTAAACCGTGCGGTTATTGCAGTTGAAGAGGCCTTAAATTCGCCTTTGCTGAACAACAACGACATCATGGGCGCCCGCAATATCCTTTTGAATATTACTTCAGGAGTTGAAGAAATTACGATGGACGAAATTGGTGATATCACCGACTTTGTTCAGGAGAAAGCCGGAAACTCTGCCGACCTGATTTGGGGTAACGGCGTTGACGAGTCGCTGGGCGATAAAATCTCGGTAACCATTATTGCTACCGGTTTCAGCACAAGCAGTATTCCTGAAATGGTGATCAACCAGAACCAGGAAAAAACCTATCACACACTGCAGGACGATGCTTCTGATTTTATTTCGAAAACGAAAAAGGAAACCAAAGTTTCGATGGAAAATGAGCTTTACGGTTCAAAAAATGTAAAACAGAAAACCTTCGAGTTTGAGATCAATGCCGGCGGATTCGATGAATTTGAAGAGCTTTACGGAAATCCGCAGGGTAAAAAAGATTACAACACAGCCAGCGAACCGGTAGATTTTTCGCAGACTTCGGAAGAAACAGTTGACGAATTGGAAAATATACCGGCTTACAGACGGAAAAACTCTAAATTTTTCAGCTTTAAAAAAAAAGTAGATGAGAAATTTTCCCGCTTTTCCATTTCGCCGGATGAAAATAATAATGTAGTTTTACGGGACAATAATTCGTATTTGCACGATAACGTTGATTAATTGAGAAGAAAATGAGTTTATTTGATCAGATTAGCAGTGACATTATAGCCGCAATGAAGGCCAAAGAGAAGGAAAAACTTGAAGCTTTGCGCGGAATTAAAAAAGTAATGATCGAAGCGAAATCAGCCGCCGGTGCAACAGGCGAATTAACCGATCAGGAAAGTCTGAAGATAATTGCGAAACTGGCTAAACAGGGAGCTGATTCGGCTGCTATTTACAAGGAACAGGGTCGTGCCGATTTGTATGAAGCCGAGACCTTCCAGGTTAAGATTTTTGAATCCTATCTTCCGGCAAAAATGTCGGATGCTGATTTAAGTGCAGCAGTTCAGGCAATCATTGCCGAAGTTGGTGCGTCGGGCATGAAAGATATGGGAAAAGTAATGGGAATTGCTTCCAGGAAGCTGGTAGGACTGGCCGAAGGGAAAGATATCTCTGATAAAGTGAAAGCTTTGTTAAGCTAAAGATAGAATGTCGGGACTTGAAATCTCAAGTTTTGTGCATTTGGGGTGGAAAAAGGAAAGCGGGCAGGGGCCCGCTTTCTGGTTTTATAGAGGTAGGTAATTTACGATATAAAGAGTGATAATCAGTATTTCCAGAAACCGGAATAAGATAAACCCAGCCAGACACCCAGATTATTTCCATACATCTTTCCCTGATCTCCGGAGAATCCAAGGTTTACGCACGTGTCTTTGATGAAGCTTTTGGGTGAAGAAACCTCAAATTGCCAGGAGAATTGTTTCTTATAGTCTTCGTAGATTGGTCTTGTCAATCCGTAATTTTTCGAATAAGCCAGTGTGATCCGGTAATTGATTGATTTGATCATTCCCTTCCCCGAAAAATAGTAAAGCCTCACAGTATTATTGTTGGTTTGGGTTGATCCGTTATCATTGTATCTAGGCGATGTAATCCATGGGTTTGCGATGGTCATTCCCCGGTACGACCATCCGTTCGGAAGCAATCCGTTGGTATAATAACTGTCTTGCCCACCGTAAATAATGCCATCCAGATCGTGCCAGGGGCCATTTTGATCGGTTGTACTCAGGTATTCCACAACAAAATGGCTGAATGGCTTAAACGTTGGAAGTTTAACTGACATTCCCCAAAGTCCGTCTTCTATGTTGGGTGATTTGGTTATTAGCTTTACAGGAAGATCTTCCGATATATTTTGCCAATAAAGTGATAGGAGAATTGATTTTGTTTTCAGGTCCAATCCTACGTTTTGAGAAATGATATGATTTCCCAGCGTGTTGATCTGGTCAGAGATATTAGCTGTTGAGTTTCCGCTTTTACCCATAAGCACTCTGAAATAGTTGTCCCAGGTTACCGGCATAGTACCATATTGTGACGAATGCCCTCCCCATTGAACAACATGCTGAATCCCGTAGTGAATATTAAGGGGAAACGTTCCTCCTAATTTCATATAGGCATATTTATGGTGCAATAATAGGTTTTGGATGCCTCCATCATTGTAAAAGCAACCGTGCGAAAGTCCGCCTTTTACCTCCACATAGCCTTTGGTATATGGAATTGGTATGTAGTCGTTCGATTCGACAGCAATTTTAGGTATTGGCCGGCTGTTTTGCGACCACAATAAGCCACCACTCGAAAGATCGGCATCCTGGTTGCCATAAACCTGCTGTTTATTACCGGCGTACACATTCAAAAAGCTTAATTTCCCCTGAATGTAAAGTTCGTTGGGGAAGAACCTTTTCTCGTCCCCGGAATAATTGGCATCCAGTTCCATCCCGAACCCGTAATCGAATTTTTTTTGTACTTCAGTCCTTTTGTGAATGGTTCCCCACAGGGTCAAGGCATTGGGCGAAAGGCTAAACCGATCGTATTGGTTGGCTGTTGATAGAAAAGGCGAATAAGTTCCTTTGCCAGCATTAACCCGGGAATTCAACGAGTAAGCAATGGAATCCGATCGGTCCTGGGCTTGTGATATAACAATCACAAATAAAAAGAGCAGAGTTTGATAATATTTTAGCTTCATTGATTTGCTTTTCAGGGTTGAAACATCCAAACGTCAGGTTTCCGAACGTAATCATCTTCTCCACCGACTACATATCCTTTACCGTTAATGGCGAAGACCACCATGTTTTGTCTCGCGCCACCCGGAAAATCGCCGCATCGGGTCCATTCATCTGCCTCGGGATCATATTTTACTACGTCCGATAGCAGCTTCCCATTGTTTAACGATCCTCCCCAAAAGCGCCCAAGCATGATGTAACCCTGCCCGTCAATGGACAATCCTTTGGATAAAACCCTTCCTTTGGGTAAATCTGCCATACGGCTCCATGAATCATTTTCGGTATGATAGCAATAGAAATCCTTGTAATTGGCATAACCGGAGCCAACATATAGATCATTGCCTACTGCAAAACCGGCAGTACCTGATCTTTCAACCGGACAATTCTTCAGTTTGGTCCAGGTATTGGTTTGGGGATCATATTTATAGGTATCCGAATTATAAGTATTGCTGTAGCCCAGCGTTGTATAAATGCAATTGCCGATAACCGCACAAAACAAATCGTTGGTTGCGTTTCCGGGGAAAGGTGCAAGTTGCTTCCAGGTGTCGTTGGTGATATCATATTCCCAGAAATCGTTAACAGGTTCCTGAAAAGCTGTGGTTGCACCAAGTCCAACATAAGCTTTATCTCCAATAACTGCTCCAATAGCTTTAACCCGGGGTTCTCCGGGGAAATCAGACTTTCGCGTCCATTGGTCTGTCTGACTGTTGTATTCCCATAAGTCTTTCAGAAATCCACTTTTTAATCCCGACCGACCGATGCAGATAAATGCTTTATCCTGATATACAAAAGCAGTGGCAGAAGCCCTTGCCGGTCCGGGAAAATCATTTAGCTGCTGCCAGTTATTGATTGGGGTAAGTTCGTATTTCTGGCAGGAAATCATAAGAAGAACTGCCGAAATCAGATAAATATACCGTTGGAAGAAATTGGTATGCTTGTGTATCAATCGCATATCGTTTTTTAATGTATTCTCTTTTCTTAATCGGGTTTGTGGCCGAACATTTTTCATTTTGCCTCTCTCAGTCAATGAGAGGGTAAGGGCTTATAGTCAAGAAACTCTCCCGTACCTTTTGTTTTGTTCGAAAGATAGATCCGATTAATTTTTACCACACAAAATGCTTTTATCTCCTGATCCTGATTTGTATTGCCTGAGGAATAGGTTTGTCGGAAACAAAGACAAGATAGCCACCGCCACCGGCACCACTCAGTTTCCAGCCCAATGCCATGGTTTTGTACTCTTCAATCTGTTTCAGGATGGAAGGATTAACCATATGGGGGAACATCTGAATCTGGGCCTCAAAGCTTTTTCTGAACGCGTCTCCAAAAGCGATCACATCTTTATTTTGAATTGCATCCCAGCAATCATTGGCTGCATCAGCCAAATTTTGAGCATTCGGCGCTGTAATATTGGTTCCTGCGAGTACATCATATTCATTTCCTCGCGGTGCCAACGTGATAAACCATAAATGTTTTTCAATGAACTCAAGGATTGACCGATCGGTTGTACCCGTAATCTTTGTTGGCCAGTATTGCCCGCTTTCATAGTCCAGTTTGTTTACTCCAGGCATTACAATGCCAATCGAATCCTGAGATCCTGAAATGTATTTGGTTCCGGGAGGATTCTCGAAACTAAAGAGGGTCCTTGCCAGTAATTCCGGATCGCCTTCAGGAATATCTGTTTGCCACAATTGAATGGCTTTTTTCCGTGTACTGCTCGACATCCCGCTTCGATCATTAAAATCGTAATCGGGCTCAATGGAAATGGTAATTACCGGCCCGGGATAATGCTTCGAAACAAAGGGTTGATCCAACCAGCCTCCGGCAAGATCGAGACGAAACGGAATACGACATTCGCTGCGTAGAGCTGTGGTCGATCGGGTTGGAAGTCCATGCATCGGAATTCGTTTGCTGACGATGAGTTCAATGCCCAATTCTTTACAGAGAGTCTGTTTGTCGGGAGTATAACCATCTTCGTTCACAAAAAACAGATTAGGTTTCAGCGCCCGGAGTTCTTTCTCGAAATCGAGAAGTCCGGAGCCTGAATTGATCCAGGCATCTTTCACAAAGCGAATCGATTTCACCATATAAAGCCTTTCAGCATTGGTGTTGATGGTTTTTCGTCCTTTCAGATTATACACCGTTTCGTCGGAACCAAGCCCAACGAAAAGATCGCCATGCGAGGAGGCTTCTTGAAAAAAAGCCACATGCCCTGAATGAAGCATATCGTAAACACCGGAAACAAATATTTTTTTTGTCATAGTTAATGCGAATTTCGATACCACTGATACAATTTCCCGATTCCGTCTTCAATCTCAATCTGATGATGCCAGCCTAGAGCATGAAGTTTATCCGGATTCGTTAGTTTGCGCATAGTGCCATCGGGCTTGGAAGTATTAAATACCAGATTACCCTGAAAGCCTATCTTTTCTTTAATGAGAAATGCCAGGTCGTGTATGGAGATTTCTTTCCCGGTTCCGATATTGATGTGGGTGTTCCTGATCTCACGAACTGATGACGAATTAATGCGAATGGTGTCCTGGAAGTTTACATTTTCCATCAGGAAGATACAGGCATCGGCCATTTCTTCGCTCCAAAGGAATTCACGCATGGGAGCGCCCGTTCCCCATATTTCGACAGAAACGGATTCGGATGAATTGAAACGGATTCCATATTTTGAAAGAATGGTCAGAATCTCTTCATTCGTATTATTGCCTGAAACTCTTTCAATGGGTCGGTTATTTAAGTCTTCACGAATGGCATTCCAGTTATTTTCTTCGAGACTTTTACCCAGATGCATTTTCCGGAGCATGGCCGGTAATACATGTGATTTCTCGAGATCGAAATTATCGTTCGGACCATACAGGTTGGTTGGCATTACCGAGATGTAATTGGTGCCGTATTGCAGATTATAACTTTCACAAAGTTTAATTCCGGCAATCTTTGCGATGGCATAAGGTTCGTTGGTGTATTCAAGTGGACCGGTCAACAGACAATCTTCGGGCATAGGTTGTGGTGCTTCTGCCGGATAAATACAGGTTGATCCCAGAAACAGTAACTTCTTAACCTGATTCAGGTAAGCTGCATGGATTACATTGTTCTGAATCATCAGGTTCTCGTAAATGAACTGTCCGCGATAAGTGTTGTTTGCCACAATGCCTCCAACCTTTGCTGCTGCCAGAATTACATACTCAGGTTTTTCAGCTGCAAAGAAGTTATTCACCGCCACTGTATCCATTAAATTCAATTCGTCAACAGTTCTTCCAATCAGATTAGTGTATCCTTTCGATTGTAGGTTTTTCCAGAGAGCTGAGCCCACCAGCCCTTTATGACCGGCTATATATATTTTACTTGTCTTTTCCATGGTAATGATTTCACTGATTATGACGGATTACGCGGATGGGTATGGACGAAACGTTTCCACTTTAAACTTGCCTCTCCAAAATTAACAAGTAATCCAACCGTCAGTCCTGTGGCTTTTAGATAATTTATCGTTTGTTTTGAATTATCCGGATGAATAGAAGCAGATGCTTTTAGTTCAAGGATGATGGAATTGAAACAAACAAAATCGGCAACAAAAAATTTATCCAGCGGTTTTCCATCAAAGATGATGCTTAATTTTTGATGACGAATAAATGGAATTTGTTGTTTCTTAAATTCTTTTTCCAGAGCTTCCTGATAAACAGATTCCAGAAAACCATTTCCTAATGATTTATGAACATTCATGCATGCCCCAATTATTTTGAAGGTCTCCTGTTCAAATTGTAATGACATTCTTGGAATCTGTTTAAATCCGTGAAATTAGTATTACTCGAAGTAATTGAGAGTTCTATATCCACCTTCTCTAAGCCAGGCGTCTTTCTTCATCAGTTTGATGTCTGATTGCATCATGTCTTTAACCAGCCCATTCAGGTCGTATTGTGGCTCCCAGCCCAGTTTCGATTTTGATTTCGAGGGATCTCCGATCAGAAGATCAACTTCGGTTGGCCGGAAGTATTTTGGATCGACAGCGACAATGGTATAAGGTGCAGTCCGCGATTTTATGCCTCCCAAATATCTTTCCCCAACTTTTTCGGTGAATAGTTTTTCGTCGATGGCCGTAATCGAACCTTTTTCGTCTGCACCTTCTCCTGAAAAGCTTATTTCAAGCCCAATCTCAGCACACGACAGTTTGATAAAGTCGCGGATGGAAGTCGTAATACCTGTGGCAATCACATAGTCATCGGGTTGATCCTGCTGAAGAATCAGATACATGGCCCGGATATAATCTTTGGCGTGTCCCCAATCGCGTTTGGACGAGAGATTACCCAAAAAAAGCTGATCCTGCATCCCTAAAGCAATGCGGCTAATGGCCCGGGTGATTTTACGGGTCACAAAGGTTTCACCGCGAATAGGCGACTCGTGATTAAACAAAATACCATTGCTGGCATGCATCTTATAAGCCTCGCGATAGTTTACTGTGATCCAGTAGGCGTATAATTTGGCTACAGCATATGGCGAACGTGGATAAAAAGGTGTTTTCTCGGTTTGCGGAACCTCTTGCACCATTCCGTATAATTCGGAAGTCGATGCCTGATAAATCCTTGTCTTTTGAATCAGTCCAAGTAAGCGAACGGCTTCCAGAATACGCAGCGTTCCTAGTCCATCGGCATTGGCTGTGTATTCCGGAGTTTCGAAACTAACGGCCACATGACTCATGGCGGCCAGGTTATAGATTTCATCCGGTTGTATTTCCTGAATGATACGTGTCAGGTTCATACTGTCTGTCAGATCGCCGTAATGGAGCTTGAAATGACGGTTCTCTACGTGCGGATCTTCATAAATGTGATCAATTCGTTCGGTGTTAAACATGGAAGAACGTCGTTTAATACCATGAACTATATATCCTTTTTTTAGGAGGAATTCGCTTAGGTAAGCGCCATCCTGACCGGTAACTCCGGTGATTAATGCAGTTTTTTGTGTCATTTCTTTTATAATGGTTGATTCCTAATGCTGTTGAAATAAGTAATTTGTCTGTTTGTTTGTTTTTAGCCTTTAATAAATTGAAAAAAGAAATTCTGCTGACTAGGTTTACCTCATAAAAATATAAAATCCTTCATCGATAAATTGTTGATAAAGGATTTTATAAATACGGAATATACTTTTTCAGGAGATTGCCTGTAATTGAGGTGAATTTTTTTCCCTTAACGCAGACTACTGCAAAATTTTTAAGGTATCGACTTTATGATTGATTTCCCATTTCTTTTAGGAAGAACGGTAGTATTACTTTCCTCCGACTTGTTGTTCCCCAATTTCATATAGCGGGTAAAGATGCTGATATCTGGTTCGGGTTCAATCTCTTTTGGGTGTTGTACTTCCGATCTGATTCCATCAAGCTTTTCAAATTGTGAATTTTGAGAAATAAACTCGGGCACAATTTCTTTCATTCGGGTTACCAGCTGGCTGTCACTTTCCTTTTCAATGTGTTCAATCAGATCGAGAATCTGTGATTCAGCCTGTTGATAGTTGTAAGGTCTGATTTTACCAATCATGATTTTCTTATTCGAAGTTGGAAGAGTCGATTCTTTGTCCGCCAGCATTTCTTCATACAATTTTTCTCCCGGGCGTAAGCCTGTTTCAATAATTTTAATTTCCTGGTGAGGTATAAACCCAGATAAGGAAATCATACGTTCGGCTAAATCGTAAATACGCACCGGTTTTCCCATGTCAAAAAGATAGATTTCACCCCCATTACCCATGAACCCGGCTTCCATAACCAATTGGCAGGCTTCCGGAATCGTCATGAAATAACGGATAATTTCTTTATGCGTAATGGTAACCGGTCCGCCCTTGCTGATTTGTTTTTTAAAGATGGGTATCACCGAACCGTTCGATCCCAGCACATTGCCAAAACGTGTGGTTATGAATTGGGTCTTTATTCCGGGGTACTGTGAACGAGCCTGAATGTAAATTTCGCAGATTCGCTTAGTCGCTCCCATAATGTTGGTCGGGTTCACTGCCTTATCTGTCGATATCATCACGAATTTCTCAGTACCAAATTCTACCGCAAGGTCTGCAATAATCCGGGTACCTCTAATGTTGTTGCTAATCGCTTCATTGGGCTGCAACTCCATGAGTGGAACATGTTTGTAGGCTGCAGCATGATAGATGATATGCGGATGATGCCAGTTAAATATTTTCTTCATTTTACCCTGATTGGTTACATCGGCTACATAACAATGCAGCTTAACCTCTCCGAGTAATGCAAGAACTTCATTTTTAATCTCAAAAATTCCTGATTCGGCCTGATCGATAATGATGATAGATTCCGGGTTGAGTGAAACAAGCTGACGAACAATCTCTGATCCAATAGAACCAGCACCGCCTGTTACCATTACCCGTTTCCCTGCAATGCCCCGGCTAATCGTTTCCACCTTCATGGAAATCGGTTCACGCCCTAAAAGATCTTCTATCCGTACCTCCTGAATTTTGCCTTCAGCAGTTTTTCCATCCAAAAGGTTTGATGGATTGGCAACTTCTTTTACCTTAAGTCGTTTGGCTAAACATTGATCCACAATTTCGCGTTTTCGCTCAATTTCAATATTTGTTCCGGAGATGGCCAGTACCATTTCCTGTACTTTTTGATCGGCAATCACATTCTCAAATGCTTTTTCAGGAGAAAATATTTTGAGTCCACCCACCCGACTGTTCCAGAGACTTGGGTTATCATCAATAAATCCTACAATGTTGTAATGAATGTTGTTATCCTTCATAATTACACTCTGGGCAATGCTTCCCATAACTCCGGCGCCGTAAATCATTACATTTACAGTATCATTAGGCCTTCTGATCAGTTTTCGGTAAACATACTGAACACTAAAGCGGAATGAAACCATCAAAAAGACAGACAGGAAATAATGAATGATGATGACTGACCAGGGAATAAGCATCAGTTCGTTTAAACTATGACCAAAATAACTGATCAGGCAGTAGCCCGCCGAAAAGACTAAATGTGCTTTGGCCAGGATCCCGGCGTCGTGTATAGTTGAATGCCTGAGGATGCCATGATGTGGGCGGAAGAGTACTGCAGCCAGTATAAAAAAAGGAAGTCCCGTCATGAATTGCAGAATCATCATCGGAACATCCACATGCTCCGAAAAAAGGTTGTAGCGGAGCAGGTATGTGAATAAAAATGATGTGGAGGCAATTCCCAGATCAACCATCAGAACGATCCACTTGGGCAGGTATATACTGTCAATCAGTTCTTTTAGTTTAACTCTCATTTGGCATTACATTTTAATAGTGAAATGGATTACAGGTAATCGGTAAAAGGATATCCGATACAGAAAAGATTACAATCATCAGCGTAAAATCATTGATTCATTGAGGGAGAAACATTCATTTACCTGTGATATTTTCCTGAAATAATGCATCGTTATCCAATCAAATTTACTTGATTAAAACGTATTATCAATAGGTATTATATTCGGTTAACAAGGAAAATATATGAAGTGACCGAAATTTTACACGAATGGCCGGAATTAGCATATGAACGAACAAAAAATTTTTATGAAGTGTGATTGATTTGCCATTTTCAATGATCAAAAAACGATTTTTAATGATCAATTGATGGCTTTCAATGACTGAAAGAATAGTTGTCAATGGTCAATTATCAGTTTTAAATGTTCAATGTTTAAGTTTTTTACCACAGATTGCACAGATTAACACGGAGGAATTGTTAATGGTTAAATTGTAAATGGTTGCCTTAACTCACCCCCATCCCCTCTCTTGAAAAAGAGGGGAGAAACGCCCGCGATGATTTGGTATTTGTTAATTATTTAATCGCTTCGCTACTTTTCAACTCCGGAGGAGTGTCATATTTGTAGCATAAGGAATAATAAAAAAACAATCCGGGAGCGTGATGTTGTTGTTTAAAGTGATGAACTAATTTCGGCCGGAAAGATGGTTGCCTTAACTCACCCCAACCCCTATCTTGAAAAAGAGGGGAGAAACGCCCGCGATGATTTGGTATTTGTTAATTATTTAATCGCTTCGTTACTTTTCAACTCCGGAGGAGTGTCATATTTGTAGCACAGAGAATAATCCAAAATAATCCAGGCCGCGTGGTATTGTTATTTAAAGTGATGAACTAATTTCGGCCGGAAGATGGTTGCCTTCATCCCCAAACACCATTAAAAGTAAAGCCCCCTTCAGTTCCCCCAAACGGGGAAAGAAATGTTCGCGATGGTTTGGTTTTTTGTTAATCGTTTTTGTTGTGCAATGGGTTCATTAATTTAACTCCGAAGGAGTGTTCCGTATGGTAGCCCGGGGTGAAATGCAATGAAACCCCGGGTATTTGATGGCATGAGCAATCCCGGCCGCGAGATATTGTTATTTAAAGTGATGAACTAATTTCGGCCGGAAAGAAGGATGCCTTAACTCACCCCCAATCCCACTAAAAGTAAAGCCCCCTTCTTATTCCCCCAAGCGGGGGAAAGATACCGTTGCAATGCTTCGGCGTTTTGTTTGATCGTTTAAATGCTTTGCTACGAAAGGATAGGAACTTTAAATGACTTTGAAAATATCAGATATGAAGAATATCTTCGGCTGATAACGGTGTATAGGGACCATCCTTCACTTCAAAGATTACGGAATCCGGAGCCAGAACTTCCAAACGGTGCCATTGTCCCTGCGGAATATCTATTCCATAATTACCAATTGTCGGATCTAAATCAAACAATTCAGTAATATCACCATTTTCATTGTAAAATTTTACCCTGATCTTGCCGCGCAGCAAAATATAAGTCTCTGCGGTATTTTTATGTCGGTGAATGGGTATGACTGAATCCATTTCAATGGCATTTAATAATCGTTGCGATTTTGCTTCAGGCGAAGTGTGAAAATTAAAATTCATCCGCAGTCGTTCGTTGTTCCGGGCTTGTCCAGAGATTGAATCTAAGAGTTGTTTATTAATCAGCATAAGTACAGGGTGTATCAATTCCTGCTTTGAATTTAAAAATCGATTTCGTCTCGCAATAATGACGAAATTTGATCAATATCTGTAATGATCAGGTTTGTACGGACCGTTAATTGAAACCCCAAGGTATTCTGCCTGATCAGGAGTTAGCTGTGTGAGTTTCACTCCAATTTGTTCGAGGTGAAGACGGGCAACTTCTTCATCCAAATGTTTTGGTAAACGATAAACCCCAACTTCATAGTCTTTATTCCACAATTCAATTTGGGCCAATGTTTGGTTGGTAAATGAATTTGACATTACAAAGGATGGATGACCAGTTGCACACCCCAAATTAACCAAACGGCCTTCTGCCAGTAAGAAAATAGAATGGCCATCTTCATAGGTGTATTTGTCAACCTGTGGTTTGATGTTTGTTTTTTGAATGCCCGGCCATTTTTCGAGTCGGCTAACCTGTATCTCATTGTCGAAATGTCCGATGTTACAAACAATTGCCTGATCTTTCATTGCAGCCAAATATTCTGCTGTAATAATGTCTTTATTTCCGGTTGTAGTAACATATATGTTACCTTCAACCAATGTGTCTTCCATGGTCTTGACCTCAAAACCTTCCATCGCGGCCTGTAAGGCGCAGATTGGATCAATTTCGGTAACTATAACACGGGCACCATAGCTCCTCATAGAGTGTGCGCAACCTTTACCTACATCACCATAGCCTGCTACAACAACAACTTTACCTGCAATCATAACATCGGTAGCACGTTTGATCCCATCAGCCAGAGATTCACGGCAACCATAAAGATTATCGAATTTAGATTTTGTTACTGAATCGTTGACATTAAACGCAGGAAATAGTAATTGGCCTGATTCCATCATCTGGTATAAACGATGTACTCCGGTTGTTGTTTCTTCTGAAACTCCTTTAATTGCAGGAGCGGTTCTGGTCCAGCGTTTGGGGTCTTCTGCGAGAATTCGTTTTAAAACTTTAAACAATTGAATTTCATCTTCAGCTTCCAGTTCTTTATCTAAGAAAGTTTTATCTTTTTCTGCCTGATAGCCCAGATGTATCATCATGGTCGCGTCGCCCCCATCGTCCACAATTAAGTTTGGTCCCTGTTCATCTCCGAAATCTAGAGCACGTTCTGTACACCACCAGTATTCTTCCAGTGTTTCGCCTTTCCATGCAAATACTGGAATCCCGGCAGCAGCAATAGCAGCAGCAGCATGATCTTGAGTACTGAATATATTACAGCTGCACCAGCGAACCTCTGCTCCCAATTCAACCAGGGTTTCAATTAATACAGCTGTTTGAATGGTCATGTGAAGGGAGCCCATGATTCGTGCCCCTTTTAATGGATTAAGTCCTTTGTATTTTGCTCGGGTAGCCATTAAGCCTGGCATTTCTTTTTCGGCAATTTCTATTTCCTTGCGGCCAAATTCGGCCAATTGAATGTCGGCAACTTTGTAATCTGTTAATGTCATATTCGTGTTTTAATTGTTATTTTTTGATTTTTTTTGTTTGTAAAGAAGCAAAATTATCTTTTGGATGTTGAGATTGCTTCGTCGTTCGTTCCTCACTTCTCGCAATGACGTTCTAATCAGCGGCGTCATTGCGAACGCAGTGAAGTAATCCTTCATACTTAGAATTTGTTTTTGCTTATTTGTAGCCCAAAATCTTCTTTATAGTTTCACACACATAGCTGATTTCTTCTTTAGTCATATAAGGGAAAATGGGTAATGAAACATTTCCTTTCCAGGTTCTTTCTGTATTTGGAAAATCTTCAGGATTTGGATTGTATTTCTGTTTGTAGTAGGTCATCCGGTGAAGAGGCTTGTAATGCACCGAAGTTCCAATGCCTGCTTCAGCCATTTTTTCAATAAATTCGTTTCTATTTATTGGCGAATTCTCTTTGACAACAATAGGAAATAAATGCCAGGAGTGATCTTCAAATGGAACATGACAAATCGGTAGATCGATTAGGTCTAGGCCTGTGAAATTCTTGTAATAAAATTCAGCAACTGTTTGGCGTTCTTTTCTGAATTCCTCTGCTTTTTCCAATTGAGCCAATCCGATGGCTGCATTGATATCCGGCATGTTGTATTTATATCCTGCCTCTACCACATCATATTCCCACGAAGGCTTTGAACTGGTAAAACGATCCCATACATCACGGTTGATTCCGTGAAGGCGCATCGTTTTAACACGGGCATGTATTTCATCGTTGTTGGTGGTAAGCATTCCTCCTTCACCCGTTGTAATGGTTTTGTTGGCATAGAAGCTAAAACAGGTAATATCCCCAAAACTTCCAATCATTTTTCCATTTAAGCGGGAAGGAAACGCATGAGCCGCATCTTCCAAAATTTTAATTCCATGCGCTTTACAGATATCCAATATTCCTTTTTGTCCGGGAATAGTCATTGGTGCAGCCTGTCCTCCAAAATGAACAAGTACCAGGTATTTAACATCGGGATGGTTTTGGATGGCTTTTTCTAAGATTTCAGTTGTAATCAGGTTGGTCCCATATTCCACATCAAGCAGTACAGGGTCTGCATTCAAATAACGAATGATTTCTGCGGAAGCTGTAAACGTCATCGATTGTACAAACACCTGATCTCCCGCTTGAACTCCCAACGCTTCCAATCCCAAATGAAGGGCGGCTGTACAAGAGTTAACTACACAGGCATGTTTAGCATTTACCTGTTCAGCAAACTTTCTTTCAAATTCGGCTGCCTTACCGGCAGTGGTTAGCCAACCACTGTCGAGTACTTCCTGGATGTATTTGAATTCATTGCCGTTGACCGGCACTTTGGCAAATGGTATTTTAAGTTTGATATTCATACGTGAATAATTTGTTTTTTAATTGTCGTATGGAATAGCCATAAATAATCAATTCTCGTTTATTTGAGCTTTTACTCATGTGTCTATTTCATTTTATGATTATGGTTTGAATGGTTCGTAGTATGATCATCAAATCTCCCAAAAAGGAATGATGATTGACATAGTTGATGTATAGTTCCAGTTTACGTGGTAAGATAACATTTCGGTAAGTTTCTTCGGGGTTAGAAGATTGTGCCAGAAGTTCTTCTTCGTTTCGAAATTCGATGGAGGCATTATCTGTAATTCCGGGCTGAACCTGATGAACAATTGCCCATTGTTCGGGATAAACTGCTGTCCATTTTTTAACTTCCGGACGCGGTCCAACCAACGACATATTGCCTTTTAAAACATTAATCAGTTGTGGAATCTCATCCAGTTTAGTCTTTCGTAATATCTTTCCCAACGGCGTAATACGCGATTGGTCTCCGGCATCAAAACTGCCTTCCGAAGTTCTCGGTTTAACCAACATAGTACGAAACTTCAACAAATGAAACTCTTTGCCACCTTTGCCAATGCGGGTCTGAATAAAAAATACTGGACCTGGCATTAGGAGTTTAATTAAAATAGCCATTAGAACCAATACCGGTAATAAAATTAGCAAGCCCAGAAAAGAGGAGCTAAAATCGAAAATTCTTTTGATGATCATGATTGAATGAGGAGGATTTTTCGAAAACTGATAGTCCTGGTCAGGCGATGTTTTAGGAAAACAAGTGTTGCATGAACCTTTTTTTATTGCGTTCGCCGCTTGAACTATTTCGTGTTTTTACTATTCGATGATTTGAGTGATCCTTTGAATTAATTCCTGATATTTAGCGATTTTGAGGCTTGATACTTTGCCTTTGATTAGCCTTTGCTCTAGAACAAATATCTTGTGTGTCCGAATATAGCTTTTCACAGGTAAGCTTTCAGTAACATCATCGTTAGTGATAGTAATACTAAGTTTGTCTGGTTTTAACTTTGAGGTGATTTGAACAATCATTACATCGCCGGTTTGATGAACCGTATCGTTCGAAATAACAACTGCCGGACGAAGTTTATATCCTTTATTGTCGGTAAAAGGAACCGGAATGATAACAATATCGCCTTTTGATAGATTCATTAACGTACAATTTTCAGTTTTTCTTTTGCCCAGTTATCCCAAATATCATCTTCTTTGCTACTCCATTCTTTTTCGAGTGAACTTTCAGATAAAACAACAAAAGGCAATTCGTCCTTTTCTTCAACAATTTCAATACTTTTTACATCGTTAAGCTTTGATAAAAGTTTTTTAAGAAAAACCACTGATCGTTTGCTTTTAGGCGTAATGACTATGTTTTGCATTTCATTAATTTTTTATCAAAGTTAAAAAAAGTTTTTCAATGTTCAGGATAGATGGTTTACACGCTGGTTGGCTATTACAATCCGACTCATTCCTCCTTTAAACACGTTACAACATTCAGGTATTTCATCCAGTTTGGGTTTGCGCAAAATCTTACCCAATGCGGTAATTCTCGATTGGTCTCCTGCATCAAAACTTCCTTCCGAAGTCTTTGGTTTTACTCGCATAGTTCGAAATTTCAATAAGCGAAACTCTTTGCCATTTTTGCCTATGCGGGTTTGGATGAAAAATACAGGACCGGGCATCAAAAATTTAATAAATAAAGCAACAATTAGCAATATCGGTGAGATGATGATGATGCCTAGCAATGAAGCAAGAATATCGAAGATTCTTTTAATAAGCATATTTGTATCTAAACTAAATTCTTAATCAGTTTGTACATTTTGCGGTTCGGATAGGTCGTAAATTCGTAAAACACTTCATAACCACTCTTTTTGTAAAAAGCAATAACATCATCGTTGTTGTAATAATCAGTGGTCAATGCAATTTTAGAACACCCTTTTACTATTGCTTCTTCTTCAAATTGAGTTATCATTTTTTTGCCTATGCCGGTACCTTTTGCATCTGGAGATACTGCGATGGATAGCAATTCCGCATAGTTTCCATCGTCAATTTTATTTTTGTTTTTTTCTATGTTTTTGGCTAATCGCCAAATAGCACTAGGTTTGGAAAATAGGATAATCACTCCCTGAATCATAAATGCCAGAAAGTTTTGTTTTACTAATTGCTTGTGAAACCCTTTTGCCACGATACAACCCATACTAAAACCAACTATTTGATCATTTTCATCAATAGTACAAATAGAAATGGATTCAGTGCTTTTCAGCGCAGAGGAATAGTAAGTATTTAAAAACCCTGAACCTAATGTAGTGAGAAAAAAATCTTTGAAAGCCGCAAGATGAATCTGGGTCAAAATCTTACTTTCTGATATTTTCGGATTCCTGAATCTCATTCTTTAACAGTTTCTGTAATTACCTTAATGATTTTTTGCAGATTGTTCTTCTTTGAAAAGTTTTGAATTGCATAATTGAAACCATTCTGTCCTTTTTGAGATAATATTTCTTTCGGAAGAGTTGCAATTTCTTTCATTTTTTGTGCCAGACTATTTAAATCTTCCGGAGATAAGACCCACCCACAATCTGCCTCTTTAATGGCATTTGCAGTGTCGCTGTCTTCATCAGCGCAGGCGATAATTGGTTTTGAAGAGAACATATAAGCTGGCAATTTAGAAGGAATAGAACTGGAGGCTGCACCTTTCTTTATTGGTAAAAGCATCACATCAGCCTGATCCTGGATTTCAGGGACTTTTCCATCCGGTACATCCCAAAACTCAATGGTTGAGCAATTTTGTTCTGAACACCTTTTCTGTAATGTTTCTTTTTGAGAACCCGAACCGGCAATTACTAATCTGCAATTTTTAATATTCGCTTTTGCAAAGGCATCGATTAAAAGATCAACCCCAGCAACGGGGCCAATATTGCCCAGATACATAAAGGTAAAATCATTTTTGCGATCATCGCCTTGCTTTGATTGTCTGAATTGGATAAACTCATCTTCATTTTGCCAGTTAGAAATAACATGAACTTTTTTGCTATCCAGCTTTCTGGTTTTCACCAAGTAACTTTTCATTTTATCTGAAATAGCAATGACTATGGTGGCATTGCGTAGCGTATATTTATCAATGGGTAATAAAAGCCAATTAAGAATTTTTTCTATTACAGGAATCTTATTGGCTAATGATTCAGGATAAACATCCTGAACATGTATGATAATCTGGATATTGTATTTTTTGGCAGCTTTAACTGTTAAAAACTGAGCCATCAGCGGCCAGGTATTGGCATAAATGACATTAATGTTCTGCTCATTTAGTTTTATAAATTTACTACAATGTTTTCCAAAACTAAAGCTTTCTCTAAAACGCCCTATTAGACTTGATGAGGGACATATAAATGAATTTAAATGTATATGATAAAACCGTTGATTCATTGTTTTGCCTGTAAATTGAAATCCAAATGGACGACTTGGATTGGGCGTAATTACAGTTAACCGGTTATTTTCAGAGAATATATTTGCTATATCAAACGAGAGCTTTGCTGAAACAACAGGTTCTGGAGGAAATACTGCTGATATTAATAAAGTTTTTACCATTAGATTAGAGTGTTATAAACCTGAAAAACTTCTGTCGCCATTTTGTCCCATGAAAAGCGACTACTATTTATAAATCCTTTTTTGATCTGTTCATCTCGAATTTGTGATAATTTTAATTGATTTATTCCATAGCTTATTTCTTCGGAATTTCCATTTTCCATTAATAATGTGGAATCTCCTGCCACTTCTGTTATACTTGATCCCTTTTTTGCAATAACAGGACATCCTGCCCGTTGAGCTTCAATAATTGGAATACCAAAGCCTTCATAAAGTGATGGATAGATAAGTGCAAAAGCATAATTATATAGTAGATTTAGCTTTTCATTGTCTATATTAGAATAATGGAAATATCTATTCTTTATAATACTATCAAATAAGTTAATTTCTGATTTATCGAGAATTCCACCACCAATCATAACCAAGTTGATTTCGGGATGTTCTTTTAGCGCATAGATTAAAGGTTTGAAGTTTTTATGAGGCTGTATTCTGTTGCCGATGTACAGAATATATGTTCCAATTCGTTGAATGAAATTAGGTTTTTCAGGAATACAAATTTTCTTATAGATTTCAGAGACCCCATTGTAAACGACAAATACTTGGTCTGCCTTTATTGTTGGAAAAAAGTTTAATAAGTCTTGCTTTGTGTTATTTGAAACGCAGATTATCGCTTCAGATGCAAGTATGGCATGTTTCTTTTGATGATGGTGTATGGTTTTTGGTACCCCCTTGCGATAATATTCGTAAACAAAATCATGAACGGTAGTGATATTTTTTGCTTTCTTATTTGTACAAGTTCTATAATAGGATGAATGGAAAATAAATTTCGAATCCGAATTTATTTCAGGATTCAAATATTTTTTTAAAAAAAGCCCCTTGTCACTTTTCTCTAATATCGATTCTTTAGCCAGGTTAAGTTCCCTTCTATATATATTCTCATTGGAATTTATATATTCTAGGAATCGGCAATCCAATGCATCAATTTCATTCGCTCGTATTATTAATTCTTTCCAAACTCCAGATACTCCTCCGGCTTTTTGAAGTGAAAAAATAATATTATCATAAATAACTCTCATTGTTGGCGGTTTATTTAATTGATTTTAGATCAACACTCTTTTTATCTGGAACATTTTAAACGTAGATTTAATTCTTAAAATATTTCCATTTAAATGCTCTAATTTTTTTGAATTGATATTATGTCTAATAATATTACTAAATTCACCTAAAATAAATAAGGTATAAAATGTAAGATGTGATAACTATAGGGTTTTATGGAATGAACCACTTTTATATTTTCTATTGTTGTTTAATTCTTAAATATGAAACTCCATCTATACTTGTTTTTGAAATGGGAAGGGTAATTTGTAAAAGGTTATTAATTGATAATTTCAATAATTGTTCATAATCTGCTACTATATGATATTTTAATTTGAAATGATTTTACTCGATTATTTTTCTTTAATAAAACTGATTGAAGTGAAGTGACCATCTCTTCCCAAATTTTTGATATTGGTTTGGCTTTTATAACCTTTTCGGTATTATTTGTAGTATCAATTGAAATAAAATCTCCATATATAACATCCGATTGCCTCATCAGATATTGATTTGCAATTTTTTCAATTACTTTGTTACTTTTTAATACATCCTCTGTGTTCAAAGGAATCATAAATTCACCATGTGCAATATCCAATCCCTTTATTTATAGTATCATATATGCCTTTATCTGGTTAATTGTTTATGGTCGAAAGATCCAAAACCAATTTAGATAAAGGAATCCATCCGTACACAGAATATAGGTCAAATCGGATAAATAGACATCAGAGGGTTCATTGCGATGAAAACCTCAACCTAACGTGTTGGGAGCCATCTTAACTCCAAATCTTATTTTAGCATACTTTTATAGAGATTCATGTAACTATTAGCAATTTCACTAACTGAATATCTTTTAACATTTTCACTTCCAATAGTTATCAATTTTTCTCTTAATATATCATCACTTATAACAGATACTATTCCATCTCTAATTGATTTTATATCAAATGGATTTACTAAAAATGCCCCACCATTTGCTATTGATTTCATAGGTTCAATATTTGATGTTATCACCACTCGACCTGTCTTTTGACCTTCAATAATTGGCATTCCAAAACCTTCGAAAGTAGATGGGAAACAAATGATATCACTTTGTATATATTCTTCAACTATATCTTTGTCAGACAATCTTACTTTATTTATATAATCAACACCGCAATCATTAAGAATTTTTATTTGATTATTATTAAGTTGGCCGATAATTCTTAATTGACAACTTAAATTTTCAATCGCTCTGATAACTCTTTCAAGGTTTTTATTATTTCTTGTTCCAATGTGCAAAATTATAGGCTTGCTTTTGTTAAAGACTTTAGGCATATAAGTAAAATCATCACTTATAGGATTTGGAATTACATATATTTTTTCCGGATTACATTTAGATACTTTAATTAAATCATTTTTTGTAAATTCTGAAATACATGATACCTTGGATGCCATTTTGCAAGGTAAGTAATACCAAAAGAACCATGAAAATATTTTCTTAATGCCTTTATTTGAGTAAACATTCACTAAGTCATGTACAGTAAGTAATGTGCGTTTCCTTGGCAATACAAAAGACACATAATGTATATCACCTGTTATATGATTTATCCCCTGGCTTCTTTTTTTTAAACAAAACCATAAATTTTTAATAAAATGATACGGTTTAGCATTAATATAATTCATTGATACTTTATCAATTTCTATATCATTTTCTGACT
This sequence comes from Prolixibacteraceae bacterium, assembly GCA_963678915.1. GTDB lineage: Bacteria > Bacteroidota > Bacteroidia > Bacteroidales > Prolixibacteraceae > Aquipluma. The sequence continues at coordinate 1,830,798 of OY787458.1, read as the reverse complement.
TTAAGCTTAAAATTAGTGTTTCAAAAACTCTTTCTATGCTAAAGTCGACACCCGATTTTCTGAAGAAGAATCTTACCTTCATTAATGCATTGTACGTTTAAAGAGTGTATTAATAAATATTCCTTTATATGGAACAAACAAATCTGGATATACCGAGATAGATTGGTACATTAAAATAATACCTAAAATCATGATACTTAAAATATATAATAATTTATCTATTTTATTTTTCAGTATATATATTATTGAGGAAAGCAACAATGGTTCCATAATATAGAAATATAAACTGCCACGACTCACCATTACTAATAAAGTACTTGAAAAAAAGAAATAAAACACAATACCCATAATGTATCCATTTAAGAATAAATTATAATTTGGCATTTTTCTTGATATTCTATCACGTAATTGAATAAAGATAAACACAAGAAACAAGCGTTTAAGTAGACCTAACAATGAAAGTTCAGTCGATTGTAGTACCTCTTTTGACGCATCAACATATGATTCGGTCTTTGAGCTCGCATAATTACTTATACCTCCGAAGAAAGAGAAAATCATTATAGGCATTTGAGATTTTCCAATTATGTAGGCTAGAACTATTACTCCATATAAATATAATTTTTTGAATTTTTGATTAAAAAAATAATAGATAGAAAAAAAAATCGAAGTTATGTGGAATATAAATGCGCTCGCAACCACGCCAAAAAAAGGTATTTTTTTTCTTTTTACTAATAAAGTTAAGGCGAACATACATAAACTTAATGCTAGCAGCTGCCTATTTGAGCCTGTCATTCCAAGCATCGAGCAAAACAAAAGCAAAAGCGTTGATTGAGGATAATTAGTTAATTTATTCAAAGAATAAATTATGAAAAAGTACATTACTGCTGCATGAAAAAGCAAAAAATAGGTATAATTAACCGTAATATTACGTATTAGATAATTCAGAAACACATAGCCAACTTCTATATCAATAATTGAAATCAAGAAGCTTTGCCAGCTATCACTCATTTCAAATAATGATAAGTAACTGATCCAATCAGTACCAGTTTCCCAACGCAATCCAAAAACACAGACCAAAAGAATAAAAGAAAAAAATAGAAAGATTTTTTTCTTTTTAGAATTTGTGTTTATTGCTTCATTCAATGAAAATACCAACAAAATAAACGTGGTTATATAATAAATCTCCATCGAAGTTGTGTCTACATTTTTAAAATTGAGAACATTTTTTTCAAACGATGTTCATAGGTGTGATTTTGAATAAAATGTTCCATTTGTTCTTTTGCGATCTTGTGTCGTTCTTCAGTCCGCGGAATATAATAATTGATTAATTCAATCGCTTCATCTAGCGTTTTATATGTATATCTCGTTATATCCGTTTTAGAATATTCTTCAAGTATTGGTTTATAATCACAAATCTGAAATCCCCCTATACCAAATATTTCAAAATATTTTACATTTGCTGATTGTATTTCAGCATAATGAAAATTATTAAATACAATTTTGGAACCATATATAACTTCTGATTTTCTTTCTCCTGTGATGTATTCATTTTGAAAATTTTCTATAATCTCTTTTTTAGGAAATCTTTTATCAGCTACTCCAAATAATGTGACATTAATTCCAGAATTTATTAAACTACCTACCATATTTGCCCGATAAGGATACATAGAACCAAATGTAACCACATCAATATTAACATCTTTCTCGAGTTGGATACGATCTTTATCAATAGGCTTATGAACTCTTATGTTGAATGCTTCAGGTAAGTAATATGCATTTAGTTTTAATTTATTTCTCATAAAATCAACAATATATGGATCTTTTGTGAAGTAAGCGTCATATGGTGAAGCAAATACTTGTTGATATTCAAAAGTTGTGAGTGCGTCGGGATTTATATGAATAATTGGAGTAGAAGGAGAAGATTTCTTTATTCGCCAAATACAATTCGGATGTATAAATCTGTATGTGGCTATAACTAAATCGGGTTTTTGTTCAATTACTTTTTTTGCTATTTTATTAAAAATAAATTCATCATATTTTTTGATTAGTTTTGTAGCCCAATAGTTATATCGATAAGGTATACTGATAATGTCGTTAATATCAATATGAAAAACTTCATGCCCTAAAAAGGTTAAAGAGTCATGAATGTGATATTCTAAACTATCAAAGCCTTTACTGCCAATAAGAACAATTTTCATCCTATTTTAAATTAATTTTCGTAGTCACTATGCTATATAAATGATCTCGTGCAATTGTTCTGCCAATATCTTCGTTATATTATCCGTTGATAATAATGTTTGAATTTTTTCAAAATTATAATCAATATGATTTTCTTTACTTGTAGAAACGCTATAAATTATTTCGGCCATTTCATCTACAGATTCAACAAGATAACCTATCGATCCAAACTTATTGAAGATATATTCAAAATAGTCATTCCGAAGAGCTATTATTGGTCGCTTTCTATTAATCGCATCATATATCGCACCACTTGCCGTAAGTCTATATGTGTCTGATGGGTAGAAATATAGAATAAAATCCAATCGATCAACACGATCCTTCAATTCTTCTATACTAACCATACTTTTTCCTTCATTAGAGGGGAGATTAATACCAGCTTCTTTCAAGAGTGAAATATCAAAATCAATTTTTCCCGTCACAGATATATCGATATTGCTTATCCCCTTTTCATTAAGAATCTGTGCCAATTGCAATAAATCTCTTCCACCCTTATATTCATTAAAAACACCAACAGTTCCAATATGTAAGTTGGAAGTTTTTTTTCTTTCCATAGACAAAGCATTTCTATCGAAGTCATAGGGATGATCGATCGAGTGAAAGTGTTTAATCTTATCTTCAGGCAAGATAATTGACAAATTCTTTAAAATCACATCTCCCAAAACAAAGAAATGCATAGTATCGCTAATTACTAGGTTTTTATTCAGGAAAAATCGTCTAGTAAGCTTATTTTCAAATCTATAAAATATCCCATTACCCGATGGGTTGGTAAGCAACATTTCCATACTTCCATGCCGAAACATAACAATTCGTTTTTGTAGTACCTTATTTAGAAAATTCAGCACTCGAACGGACACTGTTGAATCAAAACTGTATACAATAATTTCATCTTTAGGAGTTACTATTAGCTGCAGAATATCATTCAAAAAGGTAAATATAAAGCGTAAGATTATACCAAACCGACCTGTGTTTGTAACCACAAATAGTTTTTTACGTTTGATATTCAGCCTGTTTTTACCTATATTTTGTACACCTCTATATTCTACAATACCCGCTATGTTGCACAATATTTCTATTAACTGGGAATTAAAGTGCAAATGCCAATTATCGAAGCAGGTACTATCGACCATTCGTATTTTGACCATAGCTTTCGATCTAATTAATTGAATCATGAGTTATTAATAATCGAATTCTCCCTATCCACTCTTGTCGTTTCGAACGATATGTGGCGTTCTGAAAGACCGCGATAACATATGTGATTTGCCAAATGAAATTTGCTATCTTGTGGTATAATATGGTATGAGTGATTTTGTAATAGTTTCTCCGCCCATCGATATAATACTTACTGCGAGTTTTTGCCAATGAAAAACTACCTCCAGCTAGATGAATAATTTTTGCTCCCGGCATAAATGCAGAGATCTTGCCTTTGCAATGATATCTATAAGACAGTTCAGACTCTTCAAAATACAAGAAAAAACTAGGATCAAAAAATCCTAATTCTTGTATATCGCTACGCCTTAACATCATATCAGCTCCGGTAATATAGGCTACTGGGACAAATCCATCCTTTGCAATAAATTTAATCATTTTCTTCTCAATCCGACGAGTAATGCGACCCCGTAGTAATATATCAAGCTCCATCAACAAAGAAGGAAATATATAAGAGTATGAATGAGTAAGCTCCAATCCATCTTTTTCAAATAATTGTCCTCCAACAATGGCAACATCTACATGTTCATTTAAAAATCTCCACAATATCTCAATTGCATTATTGATTAAAATGGTATCCGAATTCAATAAGAAGATATAATCACCCGTTGAATGTTCATAGCCCAAATTATTGGCTCTACCAAACCCTAAATTTTCATTACTTTTAATCAGTGTAACCTGAGGAAACTCCAGCTGAATCTGTTCAACAGAGTCATCTGAAGAGGCATTATCCACTACGATTACTTCGAACGACATCCTTGTCGTTCTCTCATAGACAGAACGCAAACATTGTAGCGTTAAGTCTCGAGTGTTGTAGTTTACTATAATAACAGAGACATCCATCACTATCCTATAATGTATTTACTAAATGGGATCTTAGAAAGTAGAAGTGTCAAGATATAAGCTCCGACAAAAGTGCTTAACATTACAGTAATCTGCATCAATGGAGAGGTAGATATTTGGTAGAGACGATCCGTAAACACTCTATTAATCACCATGTGAGACAAATATATTCCAAAAGTCAAAGGAGATAACTGTCTGATAACCTTATATAACAACCCATCCGTATTTACTTTCGACTCTTTTATTCCAGCAAAGGCACATCCAGCCATAATAATAATTGGAAACGAAAGATATGCCATGATCATATTATAAATCTCTTTGGACTCTTTTATAATAATCACCATGAAGAACATAGAGAATAAATAAATCCCAGCGAGTGAAACGAAAAATATCAACCGATTTTTGCACAACTTGTATAGTGGTGGAAAATAGTGATGGATATAATAGCCACAAAAAAGATAGCCTAAAAATCCGGAAAAATAAAGTAGCATATCAAATGCAGAAGAAGGTCCCATACCAAGAATCTGCGGATAATAGATTTTCAAGAAACTTACAAATGAAGTCATGAGCCAAACAAGCAGATAGATATACAGCATTTTCCGCTCTTCAAAGATCTTTGGATTGACAAAGGGTATAAATAGATAAATGCCAATCAATACATACAGATACCACAAGATACCCCCCATTTCTTTCGGGTATGTAACAATCACCAAAGAAAGATTGGAAAGCATTTGATTTATCGTTTCTACGCCCAATAGATGAGGTAAAATCGAATATACAATTCCCCAAAAAAGAAGAGGAAATACAACCCTCGGAATCCGTTTTTTATAAAATCCTATTATATTTTCACTTCGATAAGGAAGTAGTAGCACTCCAGTAATCATGAGGAAAAGTGGAACACAGGGACGGGTAAAAAGCAACACTAAAATGTAGAAGCGCGAATCCAACCCATAAATGCTAATTTTAGGTAGACAGTGTAGACTAACAACCATAATACAAGCCAATACGCGAGCTACATTTAAATAATGAATTTCCTGCTTCATCGTTTTATGATTAATAAAATGGTAAGTAAGTTCCATCAAATTCATATCTTAGGTCATGATTACGTTCACCGATAACCCTTGCTGGTATTCCAGCAACAATAGCAAATGGAGGAATATTTTTCGTTACGACACTGCCAGCAGCAACAACGGCTCCTTCTCCTATATGTACGCTATGAAGGATAGTGACATTAGGCCCTATCCAGGCTCTGTCATCAATCTGAACTCTAAATGACCCATCAGAATTTCCTCTGAAATAGGGATCTCGATGGTCATGATGTTCAGTATAGATAGATACTCGTGATGAGAAATTTACATTCTTCCCAATTATAATTTTATTTCGAGCATCCAACAAGGCATTATCCCCGATAATACTTCCTTCACCAATCGTTAGATTATACCCGGCTCGTATCTCAGCTCCCCAGTAGATTACAGCTTTTGGAGCTAATTCTACTAACCAGATGGTTCGATACATAAAGTTTCGTATACGATGAGAGGGTATTCGACCACACTCAAAGTCCCAGTATCGATTAAATCCGGATAAGTAGTGAAGCAGAACAAACTTGAAAGTTCTTGTTTTTATTTTTTCGACAGGTGTGTTTTTATCTTCTCGTTTCTGTGGATGTTTATTCGTCACATATTTCTTCGCTTTTTTATTAAGCAGTCTTAATGGAATCCACGACAGCAAAAGTCCGATGCATCGTCTTTGCAGCATTACAAGGGAAACAAGTATGACTAACAGTAAAGTGTTCATTATAATTTTAATTTTTTAATTTGTGCCTCCCAAGATAATTCATTCATATTGTATCCTTTGTATACGTCAATATTCCGCTTTCCTGTAATAATTTCATTTAAGGCTTTAGCTAGCTTAGCATCATCATTAATGGGGATGCTAACCCCGTATTTGCCATCTTCAATCAGATCTGTACAAGCACCTACATCTGTTGACACGATATAGTTCTGAAAGCGTTTTGCTTCGTTAAGCACCAATGCATAACTTTCCCAATCGGAGGTTAATACAAAAGCTTTAGCACGATTATAGTATTCCCATAGTTCATTTTTATCATAAATAGCGCCTGTAAACTTTACAGATTCACGTTTATCGGGATTCTCTCTATAGAAAGCCTGAATAACTTCTTCTATTCTTGGATCTATAGGACCAATAAGACAAATTTGCCAATTTTGCAAATCTACCTTAGTTAAAGCCCGCAAAAACATTTCTGTATTTTTTTCGGGACTTCCGAGCCTCCCAACAGTGATTATCAGATTCTCTTTTTTACCAAACTTTTTTTCTTGAAGATGCATCGACTGTAATAGTTCTTCGTCAAAACCATTGGGCAACAACCGTAGTTTATCTCCAAATTGCAATTGGGGGTAATGCGATTCTTTCAGCAGCAGATAGACCACCGAAGTTTCACATGAAAAACATTCTACATTTCTTATGAAAGCGGCTGTAACCCACCTATGAATTATTCGCTTTAAAGAGAGTTTTACATCGCCATAGGCTGCATCTAATCCATCAGGATTAATATCCAGTTTAATATAAACCTTGCCTTTGCTATTCAGCTTTTTATAGAGGATAGACATTAACTCCGTATGAAGAGAAAGATGAAAACGCATTAGGATATTAATAGACTGTATATGCATCAGCAGATAGATGTAGAAATTTATATGCCGCCATATTGGGATACCCGGTATCTGCTTTTTGTATTTTATGGGTATGAGACGTACCCCGTTTAAAGATTCGGGGATATTCCCATTGGTTGCTGTACGGGGATATACAATAGTTACATCATACCCCAATTGTTTGCCTAAGTAATAAGGGATGAGGAATACATCTTTGCCTAAGTGCTCTCGCCCAAATTCAAAATGATTAAATATCAATGTAATATTTCCTTTATTCATCGTTTGGTCATTTTTGATATTAATTTTTCCCCATACAACACAATGTTAACATCCAGAAATTTGGAAAAAACAACAAACAGTAGTAAGAGTACAATTCCATTCAAAAGAAGTTGAAGAATTGCTTTGTCTGATACCGGTCTCAAATTGAGGAAATACAATCCTGCAGATATGGCAAACAGGATTACTATATACTTGGCTATGCGTAGGTACATGCCCCACTTGTCATCCATTTTTACAAAATAACTCAGAATACAAGCCGTCAGTAGATGACCGATGCCCACAGATATGGGAAACACATAAATTCCCCACTTCCCGACCAAAACTATATTAAAGCAAAGTACAACTACCTGAGCAAGTATTCCCCAAAGTGCATATATCTTTCCTTTATCCGAAGCCAGTAAAATCAAGCCGAATGTCACATAAAGTATGATTCCGACAAATGCTAATCCATAAATACGCATTAAATTAATAATGACTAACAGTGCGCCTGAAGAGACCTTCCCATGCGCGAAGAAGAATTTACTCAAAGGGGTAGCCGATCCAATGAGCACCGGTACAGTCAGGCACATAATGACAAAAATAGTAGTAAAGTTCTCCTTGACAATCGCAGCAAATCTACCTACATCTTTTTGTGCAGAGCTCTTGGCCAGCATAGGAACCATTACTGTAGTTAGCACACTAGAGATTACTGCTTGAAGTGTCATCGAAAACTGACGAGCATAGTCTAATGCTGACACACTTCCGTCGCCCAATGAATTGGCAATCCACTTTTCAGCCAATTGATTAATTTGTCCGGCAAAATAGGGCAAAAAGAAAGGTAGTGCAAAAAGAATAAAAACCTTAATATCGTCCCAGTATATCATCCAAAAAGGACGAAGTTTAAATGATTGCTTTCTCAAATAAAAGACAACGGCAATTAGTAGCAATAGAATAGCTACATATTGAGATATAGCCAACGAATAGATTCCAATAATAGGCGCCAGAAACAGGATAAAGAATATATTACATACAGCCGCCACGGTTCCTGCAAATTCAGGGAGATAATAAACATCATAGGCATTCAACACACTAATACCGATGGACGTGATCTGGTTTATCAATAATGTTGGCAACATGATCAGCATCAAAGAAACAATAAGAGACAACTTTTGAGGAGACCCCGTGGAGTCTAATGCATGTGCGATAGGATGCGTTAATAGCAATAATACCAAGCTTATAGCAATCGTAACAAAAACGGTAAATCCAACCAAAGATAAAGCTTTGGAGATGGCAACCTCCTCTCCTTCCTTTTCTTTTAAAAAAACAAATTTAGCTCGGAAAGTCTCGTTAATAGGACCCCAAATAGCTGATCCAACTGTGGAAAGAAGAGTCGTAGTCAAAATCCAAGCATCACGCTCTATGCTTACTCCAAAATACTTAGCAGTTAAGGGTAATGTCACTATAGATAATGACATCCGCAGAAGACGTAATATGAAAAGGTAGAATGTTGTTTTTTTTACGTTGGGATGGGACATAGAATATCGTAAAAGTAGCTGTATATATCTCTTTTGAAAAGAGGAGACTATAAAATGAATTCTGTCTAAAGTAAAAATTAATATTAATTGAACTTTAGTCAATGAGTATGGAATCTATCAATATTTCCGGTTTGTAGGGTTTAAATAAAAACTCACAGACAGTGCAACAATGAGTTCCTGTACTTTTTTAAACGCTTATGCGCCATGCATCTGTCCGCTTGGCATATTGTAATGCAATAAGTGCGTTCAATTTTGAAGGGAATATTTTTTTCTTCCTCAATAATGGAGAGATTACCACGAGGGTCCTCAATTTTGGGAAGATTGATAAGTTGGATGTCAGATAAGGTTGATTTCATTAGATATACAGGTTATATAGATTTCACTAAATGGGACTATGCGAGCTGAATTACTGATGGATTGAAACTGTTTATAATTCATCTTTGTGCTCCCGCACGATTTTATCGTGTGGTTTATTTAACTTCTTTTCCACGCGATGTAATCGCGCGGTAGTAGGGGGATTGATGGTCAATGACTGAAGGATTGAATGACTGAAGGATTGAATTTCCAAATCATCCTGTCTTCAAATTATTTTGGTTTTCGTATTATCGTGCCTGCTATTCTTTGTCGTTCACTCATAAAATCGGAGATGCCTAAACACCTTGCAACGACTTAATAACTTTTTGCGGTGATTTCACAATTCTTTGCAACGACTTTTAAACCCTTTGCGACGACTTAATAACATCTTGCGAAAGCTTTTAAACTCTTTGCGATGACTTTAACCTGCTTTGCGAGCGCTTTTAAATGCTTTGCAACGGTTTTGTCATGCTTTGCGATGACTTTCAAGCGCTTTGCAACGGCTTTTTTGCTCTTTTAAGTTGCGAGCAAACAAAGCCCCACCCTGTTATGTATCTGAAAAGTTGAAACTCTTCTTTATAGGATGGGGATTGTACAAACAACGGTAAACGAATAGTTAATAACTTAAGCGGTTAAGGTTCCGAAATGGAATCCTCCGAAACTGGATTAAGTTTCAGGGTTGGTATCCGCAGGAGGTGTTTGATCTTTTGGTTTTGTTTCCTCCGGTTTTTCTGTACGCCGCACCTTTTTCATCAGCTGCACGAAGGTGTAATCTTTGAGTTTGGCCTTATCCGTTAGTTTAAACAGTATTTTACCAATGTCGCAGATTTCAACCAGGTTGGCATATAACTCGTTAAGCTGTCCCATGTTGTTTTGCACCATGGCCGCGCGGTTCGAGATCAGGCTGTACTTTGTATTTTTATCGTTGGCCAGCATAACCCGGGCTTCCGAAAACTTGATTTTTAGGGCGTCCGTCAGGCCTTTAGCCGTCAGTTGAGCGGAGTACTTTGTGATGTTCGAATCAACAGTTAGCAAGAGAGGCATCACGCTTTCTACCTCGTGTGCCCGGGCGTTTTTACGCAATTTAGTGAGGCCAAAGTCGGTTGCCGAGATAGGGACACTTGCACCAGCCAACTGAATGTAACCTTCGAGGTGATTAATCGAGTCGATCAGACCGTCGCACACCGAATAGGTATGCTCATTGATCAGTTTCAGCTCAACAGTTTCCGATTGCGGAGCAATCAACTCTTTTGCAGCTTCAATTTTAGCTTTGTATAGGCCTACATAATCAGGCGTAAATACTGGCGAAAACTGTGTGAAATGAGTCAGGTCGCGCTCAAGACTTAATGCTACAAATCCACATACAACAGGTAATTCTTCAATTTTGCAATTGAAACCCCGATTCGAATTGTTTTCCATAAAATTTTAATTAAAATGTTAGTAAAATAATGTGTTCGAATCAAAACGATTTTTATTCAAATAAATTTACTAAACATTTTCATAAAAGTCAATGGTTTACAAAATAATTATCAGTGTAAGTTATTGGTTGTAATAGTAATGAGTGATTGTTACGGGCTGTATGCTGTGATAATTGTCGTTATTTTCACTTTACAGTTAAAAAATGAACCACAAAGAACACAGAGGAAATTGTAAATAGTCAATGATTAAATTGTCAATGGTTGAATGGTTAATTGCAAACTGATTACTGCGACTGAATACTTGTTTCTCGTTGTTATCTCTTCGCGGAACTTTGCGTTTCCCTTTGTGATACTTTGCGGTTAAAATTGAACCACATAGAACACAGAGGAAATTGTAAATAGTTAATGGTTAAATGGTTAATTATCGTGTTGTAATTGTTATAATGGTTGTCGTGCGCTCTAAGGATTGATGGACTGATGGATTTAAGGACTGATGATAATGATCAATGTTTAATTGCCATGGTTAATTGCAAACTGATTACTGCGACTGAATACTTGTTTCTCGTTGTGCAATCCTTTCATCGTCTCCATTGCGGCGCATATATCTAACCCATTTCAATCATAGCCTTCCCGTACGCCTGATAATTTTGTGTTTATTTCATCCCTACCATACTTACGCCGCTACGCGGTTTTTGATGGATTCCTCCGGTCTTCCTGTCTTCGGTCTTCCCGTCTCCGTGTCGGATTGTTATGAGTTGTGGGGTAATTATAAACTGATTACTGCGACTGAACACTTGTTCCTTGTTGTTATATCTCTTTGCGTAACTTGGCGTATCCCTTTGTGATACTTTGCGGTTAAAAATTGAACCACATACAACACAGAGGAAATTGTAAATAGTCAATGGTTAAATGTTTAATTGCAAACTGATTACTGTGACTGAAAACTTGTTCCTATCTCCCGTCTTCGGTCTCCCAACTCCATGCCCTATGCCCTATGCTCAACGCCCTTTGCTATTGGTCACCGGACTGAAGGATTGAAGGATTGATGGATTGATTTCTCCCGTCTCCTGTCTCCCTTTTCCCGTCTCCCTCCTTGCCCTATGCCCATTGCCCCAGGCTCATTGCCCTTCGTTCCACTTGGTCTGGATGTCTTTCAAAAAACCTTTTCCAAAGACAATACCAACTCCGGCAACACCTCCCAGGAATAACCAGATGGCCAGAATCATGGGGCGTTTGGGTTTCGATCTTTCTGCAGGAACCATGGCCGGTTCCAAAACAGAGAATACCGGTGTTTCTTCCTTTACCTGAATTTTGGCTTGTTCCAGTTGTTTGGCCAGTTCGTTATATACGTTCATAGCAATGCTGTATTCGCTTTGCAGACGCTCTTCCTCGGTGCGGGCCACGGCGCTGGTTACATTTTTATTCTGGTCACGAAAAGAGGCCAGTCGTGACTGGGCTTTCTCAAATTCTTTTTTCTTTTCAGCGTATCGTCCTTCGATAAAGGCCAGTTTATCCGAGACTTTCTCAATCTTGTAATGAGTGATGTATTTCTGAAGCAGTTCGCGGGCCTGGTCTGCCACCTGTGCTGACAATAAAGCTTCAGGAAAAGAAGCCTGAAGGGTCAGATAACCTTGTTTGGCATCAACAGTTAAAGCTACTTTTGAGTTGATTAACTTCCGGACACCTTCCTGTTTACTTGTTAATGAGATAGGTCCTTTATCGGTGGAACTTATTCCTTTACTTTCACCCCGGATAGCGGTTAGGATTACCCCCGGCAATCCAATGGTGTATTTGGAAACCAGCGAGAGCACTCCCGGTTTTTGGATTTCAGCGTAATACTCGTAAAGACTTACCGGATGACTGACTTCGGAGAACGTAAACGAGGTGTTCATCAGTTCAAGCTGAAAAGGCACTGATGAAACAATCTGCGGATAAACCATGGGCGATAAGGCTTCTCCTGATCCCATGTTATCGAGACTAAAACCTGCCATCGCTGCCAGGGAAGAAAGTCCTCCCAGTTTACTTCCTGACGAAGAAGTCTGCGGAACCATGGTGGTGCTTGCTGTATATTCTTTGGGTGAAAGGATGGCAATCACCAAGCCCAGGATTCCGGCAACAAGGATGGATTTAATGATCGTTTTGCGACCTTCCCAGATGGTTTTGGCTAAAGCCAGCAAGTCGATTTCGTCGTCGTTGGTAATTGGTGGGATCGGGTTGGTGGTTTGTTGGGTAATCATTTATGTTGTATCGTTTTTGTTAATTTATAGTTTAACCGCTACGCGGTATATGATGTCCGATGCATTTTTATTACAATATTACAACCGCTACGCGGTATGTTTTTATTATTCCAGATGTCTCTGCAATTATACGGTAATTCCTTGGAGATGCTTTTGCCGATGGTTAAAACTTAATACTGCCGTAGCAGTTAATCTACTGTAGCACAAATAAACGAACATTTAATTATACCGCGGAGCGGTTATAAATGAAAAAAAATAATATCAAATTATGTAACCGTTACGCGGTATTTAATATCAGGGTGTATTCCACGTTACAATAACGCAACCGCTATGCGGTAATTCTACAATCTTTCAACCGCTATGCGGTAATTTCATGGAGATGCTTTTGCCGATGATTAAAACTTAATACTGCGTAGCAGTTAATCTATTGTAGCACAAATAAACGAACATTTAATTATACCGCGTAGCGGTTATGAATGAAAAAAAATAATATCAAATTATGTAACCGCTACGCGGTATTTAATATCAGGGTGTATTCCACGTTACAATAACGCAACCGCTATGCGGTAATTCTACAATCTTTCAACCGCTATGCGGTAATTTCATGGAGATGCTTTTGCCGATGATTAAAACTTAATACTGCGTAGCAGTTAATCTATTGTAGCACAAATAAACGAACATTTAATTATACCGCGTAGCGGTTATAAATGAAAAAAAATAATATCAAATTATGTAACCGTTACGCGGTATTTAATATCAGGGTGTATTCCACCTTACAATAACGCAACCGCTATGCGGTAATTCTACAATCTTTCAACCGCTATGCGGTAATTTCTTGAAGATGCTTTTGCCGATGATTAAAACTTAATACTGCGTAGCAGTTAATCTATTGTAGCACAAATAAACAAATATCCATTTTACCGCGTAGCGGTTACGAATAAATATTAATCGAAAAACTCAAATAGATATTGGTTTTCAAATTCAATATCATATTTTTTTAGGAAATCCAAATACTCTTCGCGAAATGTTTTCTTTGCATGATGGCGCTCCTGATTTAGGATATAGTTATAAACTTTTTCAATATGTGATTGGCTGTATGAAAAACCACCATATCCACTCTGCCATTGGAATTTGCCAGAGAAAAAGTGTTGGTCATTTATGAACATGGAAGATGCCCGTTTGATTTCTTTTACTGTTTCAGAAACGGATAAGTTTGGATTTAATCCAATGAATAGGTGAACATGATCCGACATCCCATTAACAATTATTGATTTGTGTCCCAGTTGGGTTACTATTCCACTTATATATTTAATGATGGCTGGTCGAATAGATTGATTTAACAGCTTGTCTCTATGAAGTGGCGAAAATACTAATTGAATGTAAATCTGGGTAAAGGCTCCGGGCTTCATGCTTGATGTCGATTAATCGCTGTGTGTTATGACCATTATGCTTCTGACTTGTTGTAAATGGATGAAGGACTGATTAATGGTTAATGTTCAATGATAAATGGTCAAGGGTTGAATTGTCTAATGGTTTAATTATTATTCCTAATTTATAATTGATCATTTAAAATTCATGTTTATTTGTGCAGAGTTGAAATGTTAATGCCGAAGGCATGATAAGATTATAGCAAATTAGCATAGAAAGATCTAAGAATGCCGAAGGCATGACAGGATAATATCACCACTCCGTGATTTTAAAAGTGCTTTTGTCAATATTTTCTTATTTCAAGTTCCAAGTTGTCGTTGTTCTTTTTGTGAAACTTTGCGTGTTACTTAGTGTTACTTTGCGGTTAAATTAAAGAATAGTCCACTAATAAACGCAAATGAAATAGTAAATCGTTAAATTGTCAATGATTGAAGGGTCGAATCTTCAAATTCTCAAATTTCCACATCTTCAAATTAGTCATTCATAACTTCTACTTGAGCAGTGTTGAAATCGCAATAGCGATTGTAGCCATGGTACTCGCAATTCCCAACCATTTCCCGGTTTGATCGATTCGTTGTTTTTCCGGTTTCTGTGGTACAATGATCTGGCATCCGGGTTCTATATGTGGATAATTCCGTACAAAGAAACTGTGGGTAACCTGGGTGGTTCCGTCACTGTAAATCACAAAGGTTTTTCGTTTCAGTGCATTCGTACTAAAGCCTCCCGAACGGTCGATGTAATATTTCAGGCCCATTCCTTTTTGGTATGCTAAGCCAAGAGGATTTAAAATTTCGCCGGAAATACGTACTTCCTGAGAAACTTCAGGAATCATAACCTGATCGCCGTCTTTCAGGACATAATCGAAAGCAGATCCCGGATTTTTCAGAATATCGTTTAAGCGGAGCTCAAGCTGATCGCTTTCAATTTGTTTTTCAGCTTTAGCCAGCAAACTATCCGGAAGGTTGTTTCGAAGTACTTCCAGATTCATATCTTTCTGATGATTAACGCGATTCATCCGGGCTCCTTTAATAAAGGCATCGGGCAATAATCCTCCGGAACGGTTAATCAGATCGGAGATACGTTCTTTCTTTGAACCAATACTGTAAGCTCCCGGGTAACGAACTTCTCCGGAAATATAAACAGTCCGTTGTTCGTGGTACGATGGTGCTTTGCGGACATAAATGTAATCGAACGGTTTCAGGTGAAGGGTATCCCCTTTGCTGTCGAGTTTTAAGTTCCGGTCGATGTTCAGTTGATAAAGTTTTACAATTTCGTCGCTAACCTGGTTCGATTCGGTGTAATTCCGGCGACGGGCCAGTTCGATAAACGATTCGCTGGCAGCCTCGGTAAAGCCACCGGCTTCGAAAATAAGGTCTTTCAGGGTCATGTTATCCGAATAATCGAATACACCGGGTTTTTGCACTTCACCCATGATATGAATGGTCCTTTTCTGCTGCATACTGAAGATATCCTGAATGATCACCTGGTCCTCGCGCTGCAGCGGGATGTCGTTTATCCCTTTCATCACATCAGTCACATTGAACGACAAGGTCATTGGCGTAAGGTCTTTCTGAAGGCGAATGATCTGTCCGCGGTTGCTGAAATAGTTTTCCTTCAGGCCTTGCGCCTTCTTAATTAATCCTGAAAGAGTAAGTCCTTCGGTCAGTTCGTAAGTACCCGGACGGAAAACAGCACCGGAAATGTTAATGCGGTTCTCGTACCGGTCGATGATGGCTGAGGCAACAAGGACATCTCCGTTGCTTGGGATGAAACTATCGTAAATCGATTCGCTGATGTCGATGACTTTTTTCTCTTTATCGGTGATGCGGGTCAGTGAAAGTTGTCCTTTGAACGCCTGATCCGTAAATCCACCCAGGTAACGGATCAAATCCGACAGTTTTTCCTTTTCGGTGAGTTCAAACAGGCCGGTTCGTTTAAATGAGCCACTTGCTTCCACCCGTTTCTGATAGGTCGGAATGTAAATAATATCTTGTTCGCGCAGCTGGATGTTTCCCTGCATATTGGCATTGATCAGGTAATCGTAAACATCGATGGTTTTGAGGATTTTGTTATCGCGAATCACTTGTATGTTCCGGAACGATCCGTTCTCGTTTGGTCCTCCGGAAAGGTAAAGGGCATTGAATGCCGACGCGGTTGACGGAAGGGTATAAGTGCCGGGTGCCATGACTTCGCCGATCACATTGATTTTGATGGAGCGAAGATTGCTGATACCCACTTCGGCATAAGTATTGGGCGATGGCCCATCCATGCCCTGATAAATGGCAATCAACCGTTTTTTGATCAGTTCTTTTGCTTTGGAGAACTCAATGCCCGAAACATAAACCGGTCCAACATCCGGAATATTGATAGCCCCGTTGTTTTCAATCCGCAATTGATAAGTTTGCTGACTGGCACCCCAAATCGAGATGGTTAATTCATCGTCGATTCCCAGTACATAGTTTTGTGGGGTAGGGATGTTCACCGGAGGTTCAAAGGTGAGGTTTTCCGAATTAAACAACTGAAATCCAAAGATGCGTTTGACTTCAGGAGAAGCATTTACAACAGCTTTCTCTGAGAATGCTTCTCTTGTGGAAGTTTTTGTTTGGGCACTTTGAGCAGCAGGATTGGCTATCGATTTGCCTTTGGAGAAGTTCAGTTCCTGAATCCGCCGTTTAAGTTGTTCAATCTGAATAGGTGTTGCCCCTTGCATCTGAGCCATTTGTGCAGCCTGGTCAATGGTTAAACCACGGGCATTGACTTCGTTTACAATTTGCTGAATCTGTTGATCGGAGAGGTTATTCACATTCACACTTGCCGGATTTTGTGCCTGCAAAGTGATACTTAAAGAACCCATAAAAAGGAGAATACAGAAGAACAAACTTATTTTTTGCATGGTAAATAGATTGATACCTGGTTTATTTTAATTCAGTATGTGATTAACGTGTATAAAATCAAATTTTTGCGTTGCTTCAAAGCCTGTTTGAAGAGGTTTTTGCAAAATTGGCGAAAATTATTGATACTCTCTGGTCGATTGAAGGAACAAAGTAAGCCGGAGCAAGAATTTAAACTCCTGATCTTTTATTTTGATGCTCAACTTCCGACCGATTGGTCGGTTTCTGAGTTCCAGATCAGCAGCACCGGCTTATCATTGTAAATACTGACCATCTCGCTCCTGTCGAGTATGATGTATTTGATTTTTCGGCTCATGAATTCTTCCGCTTTTAACACCAGCGTTTTGATATATGCCTGATCGAGATTATTTCCAACAAGTGCCATATCGATGGTCTGAGAATTCTTCCCAATCGCAAAATCGCCGGTCAGATAAGCAGATTCGAGATTTCCGACCCGACTGGTTACTTTATCAATAATTTGGTCGATCCCTACAAATTTTTTCAGGATGTTCTGAATGTCCTCAAACAACGGATGACTGGCGTTGGCAAAAAAGAATTTCTTATTACCCTCGGACGATGAGGTAAGCAATCCTGCACTTTCGAGCTTATTTAACTCGACCCTGATGGAGTTGCTTGATTCGCCAAATTCCGTCTCCAATCCCCTTAGATAACTTGTTGTCTGGCAGTTTAAAAAGAACTTAAGTAAGATCTTGATCCGGGTTTTGGATGTGATGAGACTTTCAATCATTTATGATGTAATTAAACTATTCCGGATTTGAGTTGTTGTAAAGGATTATTACCTTGAAGAATAGTGAATTAGAGGGAATAGTTTTTAATGAAGTTACACAGCTACGCTATCTCAGTCCCATTTTGATAAGAGATTTAAGATAGATTTGACTTCAGCTTTTGGTATATGATTTTATTAAAAGAGAGTCAGCTTGCCTAATTATTCATTGCCGGAAGCAATGTTGAGTACAAAAGTAACTCAATTCTGTTTAGGGTGTTCTACTTTCCGCTTTACGTTTTTATGAAAATATATGAAAGTGCCACTTTTTTACACGAATGGCATGTATAGGCATATGAAACGACGTTTTTGACTGAAAATTTTTTCAACAAAATTATGTTCTAAAAATATATGTCGATAGATAACCTGTTTATTGTTAGTGTTTTTGTTGATTGTGCTATGGATTAAGGGCTTTTAATAGTATTTATCTATGGAATTAACAGATTGTATTAACCCGAAGATAAATGACCGTTAAAAGAATTAATCATTTTATAAACTCAAACAAGTGGGGAATTATTGTGAATAGTTGTAGTCAAATGGTTTTTAACGGAACAAGTCCGCTGAAGTTGGGCATGATTTCTCCTTGAAATGATTCCTTTTATAGTGGAAACTGGAGTTCCCGATGCGCCAGAATAATTAACTTGAGTTTGATATATCTTACTTATAAAACATTTCGGAAATAAAGTGATAAGGTTGGTTTTCCCCGTTTTGTTCACTGCCAAGGTTTAAAAGTATTCGATGAGGATTCAACCCTTATTCTCTGACATAACCTACGATATAACAAAAACCGACAATAGGCTATACTATTGTCGTGATACGCCTTTCCCCAGTTCGGTCGAACCTATTCTATCTACCAAACTTTCGGTGCGATGCACCTAAACAGCCGCGTTAGTGGTAACTGTATTTCCTATTGTTGCATCCCATCATATTATTCTGTTTTAATGTCCTGTTAAAAAACGGCGAGGAACTTAGTCGAATTTATGAACGAAAACGTTTAAGCTTATTGGCTCCCTGTATTTCAATTGTTATTATTTAATCAGGCATTTTAGGAATATTACAGGATGCCGGAGGCATCAAATGTTTATAGAAAATTCAGGGCAATATTTGTTCGACCCCAACCGGGGTCGAAGATCTTCTGCGTCTGATATAGCAAAACATTCAAACCCTCTGGGTGGATAAAAGATTGCTAATTTTAATCTGAGTTCGATGTAATAGTATCTAAAATCGGAAACTTGATTAGATGTGTTTTTTGCTGCCCCCTAATCCCTCCTTCGGCAAGCTCAGGCAACACAAACGGGGGACTTTTCTTCCTGCAAGTTCTGAATGTATGTTCTTTATGAGACATATTTTCTGAATTTTGGTTGACCAAACTCCCTTCCCTTTGTTGGGGAAGGGATGGGGATGGGGCAATTAAGAGTTCTATTTATAAAAAATGGGACTATCCCTTATGTCGAACTCACGTTAATATTAGCTAAATGCCCATTTCAATTGTTATCAATTCAAATCAGGGTTCTTTGAGTGAACTGCCTTTGATCAGTTCCACATTATTGGCTCCAAGTTCGGCATGAACACAAAAGCCAAGGTTGTTAAAGCGTAAAAGGATGCAGCGTTTTCCCCTGATTTCAACCACTTCGCCACAAATGCCGGTAAGGGGGCCTGAAACGATTTTAACCGCATCACCTTTCCGGATCCGTTCGGAAGTTACCTGTGTTTCTTCGTTCAGAAATTGCATGAAGCATTTCAAATCTTCGATTTGCTTTTCGGGAATAGGGGTAGGGGTTTTTTCGAAGCAAACATAACGGCGAACTCCGGAGGTAAGTAAAACTTCGTAGTACTCTCTGTTGCTCACACAAACGAAGATATAGCCCGGAATCAAGGGGCTTTCAATGGTTTTAATGCGATCGCTCCACTGCCGTTTCACCGTTTTTAACGGCAAATAGCATTCAATCCCTTTGCTGACCAGTTCTTTGTAAACTTTCTTCTCAGCCCGGGAATCGGTGTACGCGGCGTACCATTTATATGAATGACCGGATGAATGATCTTCCATGCAGAAATGCGGATTATTCAGATTAAACCGGAAGATATGTACTAAAATGAAATAATGTCGTATTCTTTGATTTAAAATCCCGACTCATCCCCATCACACCTTCGGTGTTCTACCCCCTCTCTATGCTTAGAGAGGGGAGAAAGACCGATTTATCGGTCTTAGGGGTGAGTGAAATAAAATACGACAATAAATAGTTCTATTACTTATTCCCGGTAGTCTTTATTTTAATCAGATATTCTTGTCTTTCAGGATCACGTCGTGTGCTCCGCCTTCGATAATACTGGTTGAAGATACCAGCGTGATTTTAGCAGTTTTCTCCAGCTCAGGAATGGACAATGCCCCGCAGCTGCACATGGTTGAAACGATTTTCCCAACAGTAATGTCGAGGTTATCTTTCAGTTTACCGGCATAAGGAACGTAACTGTCCACACCTTCTTCGAATTTGAGTCCTTCGCTGCCGCCCGAGTCATAGCGTTGCCAGTTGCGGGCACGGTTGGAGCCTTCGCCCCAGTATTCTTTTACGTAACTATTTCCTACGGTAAGTTTCTTAGTGGGGCTTTCGTCGAAGCGGGCAAAGTAACGGCCCATCATGATGAAATCGGCGCCCATAGCCAGTGCCAGAACCATATGATAATCCTGAACAATGCCACCATCGGAACAGATAGGCACATAAATACCGGTTTTTTCGAAATATTCTTTACGGGCTTCGGCTACTTCAATTAGTGAGGTTGCCTGTCCACGTCCAATTCCTTTTTGTTCGCGGGTGATGCAGATCGATCCGCCGCCGATACCTACTTTAATAAAGTCGGCACCCGCTTCAACGAGGTAGAGAAAGCCATCTTTATCCACTACGTTTCCGGCACCCACTTTTACTTTGCCATTGTACTTTTCCTTGATGAACTGGATGGTTTCTTTCTGCCATTCGGAAAAGCCATCTGACGAATCGATACACAAAACATCGGCACCGGCTTCGACCAACTGGGGAACCCGTTCTTTATAGTCGCGGGTGTTGATACCAGCGCCTACCAGTAATTTTTTGTTGACATCGAGCAGCTCGTTTGGATTCTCCTTGTGTTCGTCGTAGTCTTTGCGGAAGACAAAATACTGGAGATTCTGATCTTTATCGATGATGGGAAGTGTATTGAGTTTGTGGTCCCAGATAATATCGTTTGCTTCGGTAAGTGTAAGGCCCAGTTCGCCGGTTACCAGTTTCGAGAAGGGAGTCATAAACTCGCTGATCTTTTTATCGAGGCTGTCTTTCGATTCGCGGTAATCGCGGCTTGTTACAATACCCAACAGTTTACCGTTTGATGTTCCGTCGGCAGTAATTCCTATGGTTGAATGCCCGGTTGCTGCTTTGATTTCAAGCACATCCTTCAGCGTATCGTCAGGAGTAAGGTTGGCATCGGAAACTACAAATCCTGCTTTGAATTTCTTGACTTTCCGAACCATTTCGGCCTGTGTGTCGATGGCCTGAGAACCGAAGATAAAGGATAGACCTCCGTTCTTTGCCAGTGCAATTGCCATTTTATGATCGGAAACCGACTGCATAATGGCCGATACGAATGGAATGTTGAGTTCGAGTTCAGGCGCTGTCCCTTTTTGGTATTTGACAAGAGGTGTTTTTAGCGAAACGTTCTGCGGAAAGCACTCCTTGGAGGTCAATCCGGGGATCAGTAAATATTCATTGAAAGTTCTTGAAACATCATTGAAGTACCTGGCCATATATTCGATTTTTTAAATGAAAAATTGCGCAAATTTATATAAAAAGTTTGGAGTGCCTAAGTTCGAAGTGTCTAAAGTTACAATTCGGATCTCCCTTCGATACGCTTCGCTACTCAGGGAGCGGTTTCCTGTCTTCAGTCTTCGGTCTCCGGTTTCCGGTCTTCCGACTCCTGTCTTCTGACTTCCGACTAATATTCCCCTTTCAGGAACGCCGTACCGTTGAACAGGGCAATCTTGGTGCCTTCTTCGTCGGTGATATCGACAATGTAAGTGGCCAGTGTTTTGCCCGAGCTGTGTTCTTTGGCAGTTGCGGTGAGCTTGCCTGAAGATACTCCCTTAAAGAAATTAATAGTGGCGTTGGCGGCAACAGCAATTCGGCCGTGCGAGTTTGAAGCGGCTGCAAAAGCAAAATCGGCCAGCGTAAACAGGGCTCCTCCCTGGATAATATCGACGCCGTTCAGGTGCTTGTCGGAAACAACCATTTCGGCGATGGCTTCTCCTTTCCCGATTGAAACCAGGCGGATGTCGTTATTTCCGGCAAAACGGTCGTTCAGCAGAATTTGTTCCAGCCTTTTGATTCTGTGTTCCATATTAAATTCTTTTTCTGAGTATCCGGATATAGCTTATGTTCTTTGCCGTCAGATTTATCTGACGGACAGATTAATGAATAAATCTAACGGCTTTAGCCACAGCTCATAAAGCTAAAGCCCCGGGATCATATCTTCTTTTTACCCGTTGACTGAAGTCAACGGCAAAGAATAACAGCTCAGCATTTGTCTGTTTAGGTAAAACATCTGGAATATTTATTTCTTAAAATTGGCGTAACCTGAAAAAAAAAGCGGGCTTGTTCGCCCGCTCTTTTCCTGTATCGTTCTATTAATAGAATTTTGATCGTTTATCCACAACCTCGGAGACTTTCTTAAGCGATTCGAAAACCTGCGATCCGGCACGGTAACCAAGGGTTTGTGCAATCCGGTTTTTCTCACCTTTCAGATCAGCATCGGTGCTGGTGGTGAACGAAGTTACTTTTGCAAGGTAAACTCCGTTGTTTCCTTCGATTGGAGCCGAAACTTTTCCTTCAGGAAGTGAGCAAACAGTTCCAACAACTGCTGGTTCAAAACCAATAGATGGAATTGAGAAGCTGTTGAAGTTAACACCATTGGCTTCTTTAACTTCTGTTGAAAGACGTGAGGCTGCACTTGCCAGATCAGAACCGGCACTTTTTAATTTGTCAGCCAGCATTTGCGCTTTCTTTTCTTTGCGCACGGCAAGTTCAACACGAATACGGGCTTCTTCGAAAGTAGAAGGACCTTCTTCTGTAGCATCTGTCATGGCAGCAACAACAAATTTGTTTCCGAATTCGAAAATGGTAGACCCTTCGTTGTTTACACACATGTTGCCCTTTTCAGCAGTGAAAGCTGCACGAACCAACTGGCGTGAAGATTCCAGACCAGTTACTTCGCGGTCGTTTTCTTTCAGAGTAGCCAGTTTCTTGTCGAGTTTCTGCGCAACAACTGCTTTGTTGAATGCATCAACAGTTGGGTTTTCGCTGGCAAATTTACTTGCTTCCGAATATGTTTTCTGGTATGTTTCGCTGCTTGGTTCAACTTTCTTGGTTAGAAGAGCGATGCGTACCTGATTTGATTCTTTTCCTTTTTTAGTTGGTTTGATGATGTGGAATCCGTAACGGGTAGCCACAACATACAGTTTATTTACTTCACCTGAGAATGCAGCTTCTTCGAATTCAGGAACCATTTGTTTGCGTTTGAACCAGCCAAGGTCGCCGCCTTTTGTTTTTGAACCCGGATCTTCTGAATATTTCATGGCTACTTCAGCAAAGTTTCCGCCTAATTCAATATTGCGTTTCAGGCTGTCGGCCATTGCTTTCGCTTTTTCAACACTTCCAACAGTTTGTGGGTTGATGAGGATGTGGCTGGCCTGAACAGAGTCGGGTAACATTTTAAACTGATCGATTTTGGCCAGTTTATATTCACCGTTTTCGAAATATGGTCCGTAGAAATCGCCAGGCTGAGCGCTGAATGCCCATAAAGCCAAAGATGCAGGCAATTCGCTGCTTTTCGAGAAGCTTGGGTCAAAACGGGTGTCCGAATTTACATTGATGTATTGCTGATTGTCTGTAGTAGCAGCAAATTCGGCTTTGGCGTCGTTTAACCATTTCTGGGTGGCAGCTTTGTCTGCTTCCGAAGCCACAACATCAAAAGTTACGTATTCGATGCGACGGGTTTTGTCTTGTTTGTATTCGTCTTTGTGCAGATTGTAGTAAGCTTTTAGGTCTTCGTCCGATACTTTTGCGTCAGCATCAGGAATAGAAGTGTAGCTCAGCATAACATACTGGAAGTTTGCACTTTTATTTTTAGCAGCTAAACTTTTTTTGGCTTCGTCGTTGGTAACATAAAGCCCTTTCGAAACCAGGTTGCTGTATTTTGAATTCAGTTTGTCTTGTTTAATCTGGTTTTCAATGTACAACCAGTATGCTTTTTGCTCAGGAGAAGCACCAGCTTCCAGCGATTTCAGGAACTGAATGATTGCCGATTTATCAACCGCACCGGTTTTTTGGTTTCTGAAAAGTTGCTGAATAATTGGATGTGGGTTGTTGCCCTGAATGAGGTCGAAAAGTTCTTCTGAGCTAACAGCAACACCTAATTTTTCGGTTGCTTTACCAAGGATATTTTCCATCAGGTAACCCTGCCACACTTGTTCACGGATTTGTTCCCATGTATTTTCGTCGATCTGAGTCTGCTGGGTGTTCATTTTGTAAACCTCAGAAAGTTCTTCAACTTTCTTTTGAAAATCAGGATATTGAATCGATTCGCCATCAATCTCAGCGATTTTCATCTGACTGGGTCTCATCAATTTACTTCCCGAATTGAGCATGTCGCCCAAAATAAACGCACCTAAGGCAAGACCGATTACGATCGCTATCATCAATCCTCCGCGATTCCGTATGTTCTGTAAAGTAGCCATTTACTGTTAGTTATTTTATTATAATTATTCGTTAAAATTTCGCGGTACGAAGATAATAATTTTCAATATTAAACCTCCGAATTCAATTTTTATTTTAGTTATCGTCCAAGATCTTAAGGAGAACCAGCTCTATCTTGGTATTGGTGGCTTTCAGAATTTTGAACTGGTATTGATCGATGGTAATAACGGAGTTTATTTTGGGGATACTTTCGTAGTGAAAAAGAATAAATCCGGCAAGGGTTTCAAAATTTTCATCTTCTGGAAATTCGAGTCCAAATTCTTCATTCAGCTCGTCGAGCTCCAGCCGGCCTGAAAGTACAAACTCGTCATCGGTCACCTTTTTCATGATCAGGTCGTCGGTGTCGTGCTCATCTTCAATTTCACCGAAAATCTCTTCCAGAATATCTTCACTGGTAACCATTCCTGAGGTTCCTCCAAACTCATCGACGACAATAGCAATGCTCAATCGTTGCTGAATGAACTGCCTGAGCAATTTACTGGCCGACATGGTTTCGGGAACAATCAGCACTTTCCGGAGGTTCGATTTGATGGAATCGGGCTTGGTGAAAATTACGGAATGATGAATGTAGCCAACAATATTGTCGAAATTTCCGGAGTAAAACAGAATGCGTGAATAGCCGGTTTCGATGAACTTTTGTTGAAGTTCTTCAACGGTCGAATCAATGTCGAGCATAACAATCTCGGTTCGGGGAACCATCACTTCGCGAAGTTTTACACTCGAAAAATCGAGCGCATTACGGAACAGTTTCACTTCGTTGTCAACTTCATGTTCCGACTTGGGCGCTGTATTGCCTTCCTGTTCGCTCACAAAATGGTCGAGGTCGATCCGGCTGAAAACCACCTTTTCATCTACTTTTTTGATTTGCGCTTTCAGGAAAACTTTCAGCACAACTTTTGAAATCCAGATGGCGATTTTGGTCACCGGGAAAAACAGGAAATAGAAAAAGGCAATGGGTATCGTAAATATCTTCAAAACCCTGTTCGGATTGATCCGGAAAAGCATCTTGGGAAGATATTCGGCGGTGGCCAGAATAATGACGGTGGAAATAAAGGTTTGAACCACCAGAACCAGCATGTTGGAATGAAGGTAAACACTGAGGTAGGGCTTGAGCAGGTTGGCAAAAGCAATACCGTAGGTTACCAGTGCCAGATTATTTCCAACAAGCATGGTGGCGATAAACTGCCCGGGATGTTGGGTGTAATGCGAAATGAGGCCGGAGAATACAATGTTTTGCTTTTTGTCGAGCTCGAGCCGCAGCTTATTCGCCGAGATAAAAGCAATTTCCATTCCGGAGAAAAAAGCTGAAAACAGGATGCTTATCAGTATGATCAAAAGCAGATTCATCGTTTTTTATTTTTCCACATTCACATACAGGTTGCCCTTCAGGTTCTTGATGTGATACGACGAAAAATCGGGATTCGATTCGAAACCAATGCCCGTATAAACCTGATCTTTTTGAATGATTTTGACGAACTGGTCCGAGTAAATTTTCTTCTTGGCCACATCCCAAACCAGGTATTCAGTTTTTAGCGTATCGCCTTTGGCATTCACGGCAATCACATTGTTTTTGGCTTCCCAGCGGTCGTCGGCCGGAAAGTTTTTGGCATATTGCGCCGTAATGCGCGACACCACGTTCATATGCGCATCGTATTTTTCAATGTTGACGCCTTTGGGGAATTCGATATACGGATTCTGCTCGTTGTTGTGCTTAATTAATAAAGGAGTCTGCAGTTTCGACCGGATAACGGAAGAATCGGAAATGAGCATTTCAAATCCTTCGGCAGTGATGGCCGGCAGATCTTCATCTTTGGCGACGGTATTGATTTTCGAGATTTCATTCTCACACGAAACAATAATGAGGCTCAGCAAAATGAACATCGTGAAAAGTGCCCCGGAGCGGACCTGCATATATTTTTTCTTACTGAATGACATATAAACGTGTGCTTTAAAACTTAATCCTGACAATAAAATAATACAATCAGCATTGAGAGATTAAAACTAGAAATAAAACGCGATAAATTAAAACGAGCCATAAGCATTATTTACTTGTGGCTCGTTATTATAATATTTTCCTCGACGGATATTAGTCGAATTTCCGTTTCACGAACCAATAGTCGTAGAAGTTCAGATACAAGCTAAACTTGGTATAATTATTCCTGACCAATTGATCGGCTAAGGTTCCCTGTTTACCAAATTCAAGCGCAAAGTTGGCGGTTGATTTCGATTTGGGGAAAGGAAAACCTGCTCCAAAGCTGACTCCAAATTCTTTAATCTGACGGCCGTTCAACTTCAGGTACGAATTTCCCTGATGAATACCTGCGCGGTACTTTACCCTCTTCAAATAACTTCTGATGGACATTGCTTCGGGAATATACTCAACACCGGCCGAGATACGGCTCATGTCAACAAGTTCAACATTATCGGTGGCGGCATTGTATGGTTTCTGTCCGAAGAATGTAGCTTTGCTCCAGCCTGCATGATAATAATCGGCGTTGATCTCCAGTTTGTTGATTTTATTGTACGACAAACCAATTCCGAAGGTAGAAGGCAGTTTGATGAAACTTTTTGATTCCGGAACATTTTCAAGGGTATCAACAAGTGAGCTTGAATTGATTGTGATGATCTTTTCGGCAAATACCCGGTGCAGGGCAGTTACGTTACTTTGATTTTCGAAGGTAACACCGATGGTAAAATATTCATCTTTTCTAAGCTTCATGTCGTATTGCAGCCCGTAGGTGAGGGTGAAATCGCGTAGCCGTGTTCCTTCGGTTTTCGAGATGAAGAACAGGTCGGCGGCATCGAAGCCAATGGTTGTGTTTTGGTTCAGTCGCCCAAAAATATAATTCAGGTTTGCCCCAACTGACAATCCTTTAACCGGACTGATTGATGTGCCAAAGAATGCTTTTGAGGTGGTTCCTTCGCCCTGATAGCTATGGTAAACATTTCCAACGCCGGTTAACTCTTCAGTAACCGAAACGTCGTATCCCATATCAGAGAAAGGCTGGATTCCCATGCCAGCTCCCAACCATTTGGTGACCGGCCAGCTCAACGAGAAATACCTGAAGTTGATGTCATTCACCTTCATCTTGCTGGTACTGTTCTTGTAGTTTGAGAGCGTTCCATCCAAACCAAAATCGAAAACGAAAGATAAACTATCGTTGGCATTGTACGAGGCTGGGTTTGCCGAATTGATCTGAACACTGTGACGACTTCCGAGCGAAGCGCCTCCCATGGCCGCTGTACGACCATACCCGTAATGGTTCAAATCTCCTAATCCGTATCTCGAGAAGGGTGATGTTGTGTTATTATTCTGAGCAAAACCTGACAGTCCGCAGGTAATCAAAACAATAATAACGAATAGAGCATTATTTTTTCTTAGCATTGTGTTCCAGGATCCTGTTTAAACCAATTAGGGTTAAATTAAAGTGTACAAATATGGAATAATTTAATTTTTTATCAAAAAAAATAGAATCGCCCCCAGTCATAACGATCTGTAAATTTTCATAATTTCTGTTAAATGTCTCGATCGTTCGTTCAATTTCGTATAAGATGCCATTCTGGACACCGGCACGAATTGCCTCTTCGGTATTTCTTCCAATGAGTTGAAATTCATTGGAATAGTTAATTAAAGGAAGCTTTCCGGTGAACTGGTTCAGTGCTTTGAACCGCATTTGCAGGCCGGGTGAAATATTTCCGCCAAGGAACTCATTTTTTTCTGAAACCACATCATAGGTAATGGCTGTTCCGGCATCAATAATCAGCACGTTTTGTCCGGGGAAGAGTTCGTTTGCACCCACTGCTGCGGCAATCCGGTCTTTTCCAAGTGTTTCCGGAGTTTCGTAAAGGTTTGCGATTGGAAGGGAAGTGTGCTGATCGAGCTCAATGAAAAGCTGAAAGTTTTGCGAAAGGAATTGGATCAGATCTTCGTCAACCTTTTTTACGCTCGACAGAATAGCCTGATTAAGCTGAATGTGTTCGTCTTTCAGCATTTGCAAATGATTTACGGTCAGCTGTTCAATCGGAACGCTGAACATTAAATCGTGCTGATTGAACAAAGCCAGCTTTGTACGGGTGTTGCCTATGTCGATTACGAGATTAATCAAGTGCTAATCTTCTAAACGTTGACTGATATCCAATGCACTCACAGAGTGGGTTAAGGCCCCGATAGAGATAAAATCGACACCGGTGGCTGCAACTTCACGCAGGCGTTCCAGAGTCATATTGCCCGAAGCTTCTACTTT
This sequence comes from Prolixibacteraceae bacterium, assembly GCA_963678915.1. Lineage (GTDB taxonomy): Bacteria > Bacteroidota > Bacteroidia > Bacteroidales > Prolixibacteraceae > Aquipluma. Next base: position 1,801,917 of record OY787458.1, on the reverse strand, counting down.
TGCCCTTCCGGCAATCAGTTCCACACCTTTCTTCATGGTTTCGGTGTCCATATTGTCGAGCATAATAATGTCGGCTCCGGCATCAAGCGCTTCCTGAACCTGAGCAAGCGTGGTGGTTTCCACTTCAATCTGGATTCCGGGTTTAATGTTGCTGCGAACCGCATTAACCGCTTTGGTAATTCCGCCAGCCACTTCAATGTGGTTATCCTTAATCATGGCCATATCGTAAAGCCCGATGCGGTGATTGCTTGCACCTCCGGTTTTTACGGCATATTTATCTAGCATTCTGAATCCGGGTAATGTTTTGCGGGTATCCAGAATTACAGTTTTAAAGTCTTTAACCGCATCGGCATATTTGGCCGACATGGTGGCGATTCCCGACATGCGCTGCAGAAAATTAAGTGCAGTGCGTTCGCCGGTCAGCAAAGCACGGTAAGTGCCTTCAAACTCAACCATCACATCACCTTTCTTTACCCGCGATCCTTCGGGGGTAAGAACATTCCAGACCAATTGCTGATCGAGGCTTCTGAAAACCATTTCGGCAATTGGAAGCCCGGCAACTACGCCGTCGGCTTTGGCAACCATTTTAGCTTTGCGCCTTGTTTCGGCCGGAATAATGTTATCAGTTGTTATATCGCCGTCGCCCACGTCTTCACGCAGAGCCAGTTCGATGAGCGTTTGTGCTGCTTTTAATTCGAGTTCGTTCATATGGTAATTACTTCCTTACTTCCTGAAATTTATATTCCTGATCTTTTTGCTGAATCAGATGTGCACAGAATTCCGGTTTTTCATCCGGGAAATCTTCCCGAATATGTCCGCCGCGACTTTCATTTCGGATTAAAGCCGATTCGCAAATGAGTGTGCAAATATCAGTAATATGCTTGATTTTTAAAATATTGTATTCTGAAATTACTTCTGGCAGACCTTGTTTTACCAGCTGAAGTTCGTCGATTGCCTGGGTCAGTTTTTCTTCAGAACGGACAATGCCTGCTTTTTTGCTCATCAGGGTGGCAATGTTGTTTTTGGTGTCGAGGAAGAATTGCTCGTTCGACTGATCAACATGAATTGGGTTGATTTCTGGCAAAGTAGTTTGCGAAATTTCTCGTTGGCTGGCTTTTTCTGCAGCCCGTTTCCCGAAAACCAAACATTCGAGCAGCGAGTTGCTTGCCAGTCGGTTGGCTCCCATCACGCCGGTTGAGGCCACTTCGCCACAGGCAAATAAACCGTTGATGTTGGTTTCGCCGTCAAGGTCGGTTTGTATTCCGCCAACCATATAATGTGCTGCAGGCGAAACTGGCAACAAATCGGTGGTCAGATCGATATTGTATTTTAATAGGGTATGATAAATGGTTGAGAAACGCTTTTTAATGGTTTCCGGATTGAGGTGTTTCAGGCTCAGATACACAAAATCGGAATGGTGAATTTGCATCTGGTTGTAAATGGCATGGGCAACCACATCGCGCGGTGCAAGTTCGGCCATTGGATGAATAGGTGGCATAAACCGTTCGCCTTTGGGTGTGAATAACCAGGCTCCTTCGCCACGCACGGCTTCACTTATTAGGAAAGCGTCCTCTCCGGGAATGTACAGTGCCGACGGGTGGAATTGTATAAATTCGATGTCGGATAATTTGGCTCCGGCATGATAAGCCAGGGCAATTCCGTCGCCGGTGGCGGTGTGCGGATTGGTCGATCGGTCGTAAATGCGCGACAAGCCTCCGGTTGCAATTATGGTAGCCTTCGATTTGAAAATTAGGTTACTGCCGGTTGTAAAATCAAAAGCCTGAACGCCGAGACATTCATTATTTTCGACCAGAAGTTCAACAACGGTTGTATATTCAAAGGCTACAATATTCTTTTGCTCCTGAACGCGGTTCAGCATAAAAAGAGTGAGTCCTTTCCCGGTAGCATCGCCGCCGGCATGAAGTATTCGCCGGTAACTGTGTCCACCTTCCAGCCCAAGAACAAACTCGTCATTTTCCTTGTCGAACTGCATGCCCATGCGAATGAGTTCCTGAACGCATTTTTGACCTTCAGAAACCAGAATCTGAACAGCATCCAGATCGCACAGTTCGCGTCCGGCGGTTAATGTATCTTGAATATGCGACTCGAATGAATCTTCCGGAGCAGTTACAGCAGCAATGCCTCCCTGTGCGTAATACGAGTTGCTCGTGTCGAGCTGCGATTTGGTAATGATGGCAACACTCCCTTTTTTCGAAGCATGATAAGCTGCGGTGAGTCCTGCCAAACCACTTCCAACAATAATGGTGTCAAACTCTTTTATTTCGAATGAATGAAGTTCTGCCATCTGAAGAAAATTTTCCTACACGGGCGCAAAGGTATAAAAACTGCCCGACAGGAGCATGACAAACGGCATTTTGTTGGCTGAAGTAAGGTTTCTTAACTCAAATGCTATATTGAAATGCGCTAAAACCGGGATTTTTTATGAAACCTGATCAATTTAACTTTTCACTTCAAGCATAAATCCGCTGCCGTGGATGTTCCGTATTTCGATTGTTTGATCTTCGGTAAAAAGTTTCCGGAGTTTGGTTAAATAAACGTCCATGCTGCGGGTGGTGAAGTAGCCGTCGTCGCCCCAGATTTTCCGAAGAGCCGTTTCGCGCGGCAGGAGTTCGTTGCGGTTATCGCAAAGCATTTTAAGTAGTTCGGCTTCTTTGGGCGACAATTTCTGTTTCAGGCTGGCGCGCTCAATGGTGCGAAGTTTATAGTCGAATACGTAGGAGCCAATCTGGTAAAAATCTGATTCTTTGACGTGATTTCCGTTGCCCCGTTTCAGTATCGCTTTCAGCTTAAAAATGAGCACTTCGGTATCGAATGGCTTGGTAATGTAATCGTCGGCACCAATGCGGTACCCCTGCAGAACATCGTCCCTCATATTTTTAGCTGTGAGAAAAATAATCGGAACGGCCGGATTTATCTTCCTGATTTCGGCGCCAATGGTGAATCCATCGACGTTGGGCAACATCACATCCAGAATGCATATGTCGAAACTTCCGTTGTTAAACTTTGGCACAGCCAGCTGGCCGTCGTCGGTCCATTCAACCTCGAAATCGTTAATCTCGAGATACGATTTCAGAACAGCTCCGAAACTCAGGTCGTCTTCAACCAAAAATATGTGTGGTTTGGTATTCATTGATTTTACAATTAAGTGCAAGATATGAAATTCAGTCAGAAGTTCGAAGCCGGAAGCATGAAACCACCATGCTCCATGCCCCAAGCCTATTCCCGGATAAACGGAATAAAAACTTCGAACGAACTGCCTTTACCCGGTTCACTGTGTACGCTGATGCTTCCTTTGTTAGCTTCCAAAACTGCTTTTACGTAGCTCAGGCCAAGTCCGAATCCTTTTACGTTGTGAATATTTCCGCTGGTTTGCCGGTAGAAACGCTCGAAAATACGGCTTTGTACCATTTTGGTCATCCCGATTCCTTTATCTTCAACAGTGATTAAAACACCTTTGCTGGTATTAGCAGTTCTGATTTTTATTTCAGGAGCATTCAGTGAATATTTGTTGGCATTGTCGAGCAAATTATAGATTAAATTGGCAAAGTGGCTGGTATCGCTTGTTGCTACCGGGTTATTGGCCAAAAGTTCGCTGGTAATTGTACCGCCTTTTTTCTCAACCTGAAGCACAATGCTCTGGATGGCATTCTCGATCACCTCGTGCAGGTTGAATGCTTCCCATTTGAATTCAAATTCCTTTTTATCGAGGCGGGCAATGGTCAGGATATCTTCAACCTGCCGGTTCATCCGGCGATTCTCTTTCTTGATCATATCCACGAAATACCTGATCCGCTCAGGGTTTTCAATAACCTTCTGGTTCGAAATCGAATCGGCAGCAACCGAGATGGTGGCAATGGGCGTTTTGAATTCGTGGGTCATGTTGTTGATGAAATCAGATTTCATTTCCGAAATCTTTTTTTGCTTCAGGATGAAATAAATACTGACAGCAAAAGTGACCAGTACGATGATTGAGAAAATCAGGGAAATGAGCAGTAACCAGTTGAGCGTTTTATAAATAAACGTGTCTTTGTCAGGGAAATAAACCGAGAGCCGTACATTTTTCTGGAAAATATCGAGTGGATATAAATTGACCTTGTAGTCGCTTTTAACCAACAGCAGTGTGTCGGCTTTTTCTGATTTGGAGGTGATGAGCGAATCCTTAATAATTCCAATTTCGAACGGAATAGGAATGTTGCGGTTTCCCAGTTCTTTCTTTAAAACCTCGTTTACGCGGTCAATCGGTACATCTTCTTCCCAGGTCGAAATCTCCTGAACAGCCCTGTTAGCGATATGTTTGAGCTTTCTGGTCTTGATTTTGAAAAGTTCTTTCAGCTTTCCGGTCGTATCTTTTTGATAATCGAGTTTGCCTACCAGCGAGTCAAATTTATTTATCCCGTGGGTATAAACCATGTCCAGATCGCGCACCAAACTATCGGCATTGTTAATAACAATAAGGGTGTCTTTTTCAATATGGGATCCTTTGTTTTTCGATGAAATCTGGTATTGGAATCCGTTTTTACCTTTTGTCGATTTTACAATCATTTCTATTTTCTGTCCGGAAGGTCTTTTCGGAATTACGAACCGCCGGGGAGTTCTGCCCATTATAGCGGGTGGGCCGGGAGGCATTGGCGGAACCGGCATTTTGAGATGCACTGTATCGTCGAACGCAAAATCATTGATCATCCGGAAATCCTGCATCGTTTCGAGACGGTTAGTGGTAGTGTTTAATGCCTCGTTAACGCTGCGGTCGAACAATTCATTCCTTACCCGGATGGCATTGTTCATCCACACCAGTTGAATAATGATAATTCCGAGAATCGAAATTCCCATTAATGCGATGAGTCCGGTAATTATCTTTTTGTTCATGACTTCAAAGATAATCATTAAATGCAGCAATGACAGGATTTTAACTTTTCCTTAACAGATTTTAACCGGGCGTTAACTCATTGTTTAGCAGGGGACGGCGTATCTTTGTTTCAGAAATTAATCATCAAATTATACAACCATGAAAAACACATTGCTTACGATTGGATTGGCCGGAATGGCCACAGCATTATTATCGTCGTTCGCGTTTACGCAGAGGAGCGACCAGACTCAGGAGCCCAAAAAGAACCGTCATGTAAGAATGATAAAGATTGAAAACGGCAAAAAAATGGAAATTGACACCATTTTTGCAACCGACGATGTTTTTGTGTGGAACGGCGACACCATTAATCCGGTGAAACACAACAGAGAGTTTGATCCCGGAAATGTTGATGTGGTAAAACATATTGGCCGGAAGGATAAAAACGGAAACGTAATGTTTTTCAAACACAGCGGAAAAGCTGGCGAACCCATGATCTGGAACATGGATTCGGATGAAAACATGGAAATCGTTACTGAGGATAATGACTCAACCGGGAAAAAGATTGTGATCCGCAAAATGATTAAAGATGGCGAAGGAGATTATTTAATTCATCGGGACGGACCGGGAATGAGGCATTTTCCGCCAATGCCACCAATGCCACCGGCACCACCGGTTCCTCATATTAAAATGATGGGCATTAAACATGCTGGAAAGATTATCGACTTGAATGACCCTGATATTATTTCGTACAAGAAAAAAGACATGAGTGGTGACCGCGAAAAAATTGAGATAATACGCAAGAAATCAGCCGGAAATGAAGATGAAGCTTTTAATTTAAGATTTGACGACGAACTGATGGCGCCCGAAGCTCCGGATGCTCCTGAATTTAGGTGGGAATCTGACGGAGATAGCATCCGTACGAAAATAATAGAGAGAAAAGAGATTATAAAAGGGAAGGGTGGTAAAGAAATTGACGTGAAAGTTAAAAACGAAGAGAATAAATAAAATCATTTCACGTTAATTATGTTGTAAGCTCCCCCAGGCTACACGCGAAAACAATTAAACAGAAAACAGTGAAGCGGCCGGATTTCCGGTCGCTTTTTTATTGTTGGTTTTCGAAGGAATTAAGGTTTCTTTTCTTAATGGGATTGTTGGGATACTTTCGGTCGGACTTAACCTGAATACACAAAATTTTTATTCCCCAAGTAAGAAAAATGCTTTAAGTGTCAGTTGTACGGTTATATTTGTAGTGAATTAACTGAAATAACGAAACAAAATGAAACTAAAGCATTTTCTTTTCCTGATGTGTTTTTTGCTGGCAGGCGAGTTTGCTGCTAAAGCACAACAAAAAACGCTGGTTATAAATACGAAAACTACTGTTGCTCCCATTCAGTCAACCATGTGGGGACTGTTTTTCGAGGACATTAATTTTGCTGCCGACGGTGGAATTTATGCTGAACTGGTGAAGAACCGCTCATTCGAATTTTATAAACCGCTGATGGGTTGGAAAAAAACGGGTGAAGAATATGCCGGTCAATTCCAGATTGTAAACAGCCAGAATGAAAATAATCCCCGGTTTCTGCGAATGGAATCGTTGCAGGGTAAAGATTTGGGGCTTGTTAACGAAGGTTTTCGTGGAATGGGCGTCACTTCCGGCGAAAATTATTTCTTTTCGGTAATGGCGCGGCAAGACCAAGGTGCATTTGCACTAAAAGTTGAGCTGGTTGACTCTACCGGTGTGGTAATTGGCTCCTCGGAGGTTAAAAACTTTACCAGCGAATGGAAAACCTACGAAACAAAACTGGCATGTTCGGCAACTCATCCCAAAGCCTGTCTGCGTCTCACTTTTTCAGGAAAGGGAGTTATTGAGGTCGATATGGTTTCGCTTTTCCCGGAGCATACCTGGAAAGGACGAAAGAACGGACTTCGTGCCGATTTGGTGCAAAAACTGGCCGACCTGAAACCTGGTTTTTTACGTTTCCCCGGTGGATGTATTGTTGAGGGTCACGAGCTGGAAACCCGCTACCAATGGAAGAAAACTGTTGGAGATGTGAACGATCGCAAGCTGATTGTTAACCGCTGGAATACAGAATTTTCGTACCGCAATGCGCCTGATTATTTTCAGTCGTATGGATTAGGATTTTATGAATATTTCCTGCTTGCCGAAGACATTGGCGCAGCCCCGCTTCCAATTCTGAACTGCGGAATGGCCTGTGAGTTTAACTCATCCGAATTGGTTCCGCTCGATAAACTTGATCCATACATTCAGGATATACTTGATTTGATTGAATTTGCCAATGGAGCAACTACCACCAAATGGGGAAAACTGCGCGCCGATATGGGGCATCCGGCTCCGTTTAACCTGAAAATGGTTGGCGTTGGTAACGAGCAATGGGGAACACAGTATGTCGATCGGTTGAAAATATTTCTGAAAGTGTTGAACGAAAGACATCCTGAAATCACTTTTGTTGGAGGCGCCGGACCGTATTCTGATGGTCAGGATTTTGAATATTTGTGGTCGCAAATGCGCGAGTTGAACGTGAAGATGGTTGACGAGCACTACTACAAATCGCCCGATTGGTTCTTGAAAAATGCGGGCCGATATGACAATTACGACCGTAAGGGGCCGAAAGTATTTGCAGGTGAATATGCTGCGCACGATAAAGAAGGTAAAGATGCCGAATCGCGTAATACCTGGAAAAGTGCATTGGCCGAAGCAGCCTTGATGACCGGGCTGGAACGCAATGCTGATGTTGTACTTATGGCGTCGTATGCTCCTTTGTTTGGCAATATTAAAGCCTGGCAGTGGCGTCCCGACCTGATTTGGTTCGACAACCTGAAATCAGTAGCGACTCCGAATTACTATGTACAAAAAATGTTCTCGGCCAATGCCGGAACCGATGTTGTAACTGCGCTGGTTGACGGCAAGCCGTTAATTGGTCAGGATAGCTTATATGCTTCGGCAGTTGTTGATTCAAAAACTTCGGAACTGGTTGTTAAGATGGTGAATGTGGCTAAAAAACCGGCTTCATTAACCTTGTCGCTCGACGGAAAGCAGCCTTCCGCGCAGGAAATGAGCCTTCTGGTAGTTGCAAGCCCAAACCTTGGTGCATTCAATCAGGTAGGAAAACCAGAGGAAGTTGCCCCGGTTGAGAAGAAACAGAAAATCTCTGGCAAGAAAATAGTTATGAATCTGGATGCTTACTCCGTTACAGTCGCACGAATTCCGCTGAAAAAATAGTTCTGACAGGAAAAATCAAAAAAGGGCTTCTTCGACAAAATTATGATTGTCGGAGAAGCCTTTGTTTTTTATACTGAATTTTGTGCAATCGTTTTCAAAACACAAATTACAATTTGTACCTTTCGGCATCAAAAAGGAAATCAATTTATAAACTAACTTATATTATCTTTTATGACTAAGCAAAACGAAGCCTCGAGGCGGTTGTTTCTGAAACAGGCCGCAGCTTTATCATCACTTATGGTTTTCCCAACCATTCTTACCAAAGCAGTCTCCGGAAATTACACACCTGCAGCCGGATTGGCCGGAGCCAATGAACGGGTAAACCTGGCCTGTGTCGGAATTGGAAATCAGGGCGGATCTGACGTTTTTTCGCTGTACAATACCGGATTTTGCAATGTTGTAGCCCTTTGCGATACCGACATGGGAGCTCCTCACACTCAAAAAGTGCTTGATAAATTCCCGGATGTTCCGCGTTTCCAGGACTTCAGAAAAATGTTCGATAAAATGGCCAATCAGATCGACGCTGTTTTGGTAGGTGTTCCCGATCATTCGCATTTCCCGATTGCTATGCTGGCTATGTCGCTGGGCAAGGCTGTTTATGTTGAGAAACCGATGGGACGCACTTTCAACGAAGTTGAACTGATGATGAAAGCAGCCCAAAAATACAATGTGGTAACTCAAATGGGAAACCAGGGACACTCGGAAGCCAACTATTTCCAGTTTAAAGCATGGACTGAAGCCGGTATCATAAAAGATGTTACCGCAATAACAGCACATATGAACTCGGCTCGCCGCTGGCATGGCTGGGATACCAAAATCACCAAATTCCCTGATGGAGAGCCAATCCCTTCAACTTTAGATTGGGACACCTGGCATTCGGCTGTGAAGATGCACGATTACAACCACGATTATATCAACGGACAGTGGCGTTGCTGGTACGATTTCGGCATGGGAGCGCTGGGCGACTGGGGTGCTCACATTATTGATACTGCCCACCAATTCCTGAACCTGGGATTACCTTACGAAGTTAACCCGCTTAAACTGGAAGGGCATAACCCGTTCTTCTTCCCGATGTCGTCAACCATTTTGTTTAGATTTCCTGAACGCAGTAATATGCCAGCCTGTGACATTACCTGGTACGATGGAGTAAACAACATTCCGCAGGTCCCTGAAGGATTTGGAACTACCGAGCTCGATCCGAATATTCCGCCAACCAGTGTGGGTAAAGTTCAGCCGGCCAAATTGAACCCGGGTAAGGAAATTTATAGCAAAGACCTGATTTTTAAAGGAGGATCGCATGGAAGTACGTTGTCGATTATTCCGGAGGAAAAGGCAAAAGCGATGGAATCGAAACTGCCTGAGGTACCAAAAAGTCCGTCGAATCACTACGCCAACTTCCTGAAAGGAGTAAAAGGAGAAGAAAAAACGCGTTCGCCATTCGAAATTGCTGGTCCGTTAAGCCAGGTATTTAACCTCGGAGTTTTGGCTCAGCAACTGAATGCGAAACTGATTTTTGATCGCGAAACCAAGCAAATTACTAATAATAAGATTGCCAATCAACTTTTAGTTGGTGCTCCTCCTCGCAAGGGCTGGGAACAATATTACAAATTGTAAGAGTCGGTGAGTGCAACCGAACGAAGCCTGAAACAAATCGTTTCAGGCTTTTTTTATTAGAATCGGACGATACTTGTTTGTGAATAGCACAAACGTGTCATTCTATCTGGCTTAAATTCATCAGTTTACACTTATAAAATTATAAAATATGTCATAAATTAGCATATCGGAGTCTGAATATCTTAAAACAAACAATATGAGAATACTTTTTATATGTAAAGGCAGGTTTGTCGGCAGGAAGTTATTCTTTTTAAGTTTGTTCATCCTCCCAATAATAAGTTTGGCACAAATTCAGGGTACTGTTCACGATACGAACAACCAGCCCCTCTCATATGCTAATGTTCTTCTGTTAAATCAAAAAGATTCGTCGCTGGTAACCGGTGTTTCTGTTTCCGATCAGGGTACGTTTAGCATTACTAATTTTAATCCGGGTAAATATCTGGTAAAGGCAAGTATGGTGGGCTATAGAACAACATTCTCATTGCCCTTTGTGATTAAAAGTTCAAACGATCATTATCATGTGAGCCCTATAGTCGTTGAAGAGGATACTCACGTGTTGAATGATGTGGACATTGTAGCCAAGAAACCAATTTACGAGCAGCAGATCGACCGGATGGTTGTAAACGTGGAGAAAAGCATTACTTCTGCAGGAAATACTGCTCTGGAGATTTTAGAAAAATCGCCTGGTGTTGTTGTAAATCGTCAGAATAAATCGCTTACTCTTGGCGGAAAAGAAGGCGTTGTAATCATGATCAACGGAAAAGAGAACCGGATGCCTGTATCGGCTGCTATTGAAATGCTGAGCGGAATGAGTTCGGAAAACGTAAAGAAAATTGAGCTGATTACTACTCCGCCATCGAAATACGAGGCCGAGGGTGATGCAGGGATGATAAATATCGTGCTCAAAAAGGATGATGATTTTGGTACCAACGGAATTTATACTCTGGGTGCCGGAATGGGTGTCGATGGAAAACTGAACGGAAGTCTGACACTCAATCATCATGTGAAAAAGGTTAATTACTTCGGGATGTATTCCTATTCCTACGATAACAGTTCGCAGGTTATCAGCATGTACAGGCGGTATCTGCAGGATGGGCAGCTTCACGAAACGAACTCGGACAGTTACCGCGAACCCATTAATATTTATCGCAACTATCGGATTGGCATGGATTATACCATTTCGAGCAAAACTGTAATTGGGTTATTGTCATCGGGCTATGTGAGCGATTGGAAGATGGATGCAAAAAACAATATTTACTACAAAACCGACAATCAGTTCACCAGTTTAATCGACCAGCGCGTTGATGAATCGAATGTCTGGAATCATTACATGGGTAATTTTAATCTTGAGCACTTCTTTAAAGAAGATGAAACATTGGAATTCAATGTTGACTACCTGCACTATGACGATGATAATCCGTCAAATTATGCCATCCAATACCATGATAACGCAAATCAACCCACTTCAACCGAAGGAATCCGGATTACCAAAGAAACACCGATCAACACATTTGTCAGCAAACTTGATTATGTCAGGAGCTGGGGAAAGAGCATTAAAATGGAATCGGGCCTGAAGACTACCGTTACCCGGTTTAAAAACGATGTAAGTGTATCGAATAAAACTGACCAAAGCAACTGGATAATTAATCCGGACCTAACCAATAAATATTCTCTGAAAGAAGATATCAGCGCGGCGTACACATCGTTAAATTTCAAATTCAACGAAAAAATGAGTATGATCGCTGGTCTTCGGTACGAATACACCAATACCGTTTTAAGTACCGAAACAGAACATGGCATTATCGACCGGCATTACGGAAAGCTGTTCCCAACCTTGTTTTTCTCGCGCGACCTGGGGAAAAATAATTCGATTCAGTTTTCGTACAGTCTCCGAATCACGCGCCCGTCATTCAACGAGTTAGCTCCTTTTATCGTGTTTCAGTCGCCTGATACGTATGTTGCCGGAAATGAAAAACTTCAGCCCTCCATAAGCAACATTTTAAAGTCAGATTACAAGTACAAATCGGTTTTGCTCTCGTTTACCTATACCAATGAAAATGATGCCATCCGGAGATTTCAGCCCAGCCAGAGTGAGAGTCAGGATAAGAATGTGCTTTACCTGATGTCTAAAAATCTCGATCGGGTGACTACTTCGTCGCTCATGCTTTCGTTTCCTTTGACACTAACCAAATGGTGGAACATGCAAAATAACCTGAATGGCATTATTCAGAATGTGAAAACCGATTACGACGGGGAGAATCTGGATATCAGCCTGAAGAATTTCAGATACAATGTGATCAATAACTTCAGGATAGTCAAAGGTTTTACTGCCGAATTGTCGGGCTTTTACCGTTCGCCTTCGTTGTGGGGCGTTTCCAAAAGCAAGGCGCTTTATAGTATTTCAGCGGGCATGCAATTAAAATCGAAAAATGAGAAACACACCTTTAGCCTGAATCTGAACGATGTTTTCAAGACAAGTATTTATTCATTTTCTTCCAATATTCCGGAATTGAATATTTATAACCGCGGGAGGCTCGATTTTGAACCTCGGGTGTTGCGCTTTACCTATTCGCGCAACTTTGGAAGCAAAAAGGTGAAAACTGAACGAAAACGTGAAACCGGCTCGGAAGAAGAAAGAAATAGAGTTGAATAAATGAGAGACCCTGCATAAACAAAGATATCCGCTATACTGCGGATATTTTTGTTTTCGGAATATTTTACTCGAAAATATTATTCAGTAAACCGCCACTGGCTTCTTTCCGGCTGTTTGGACCGAACGAACTCAGCTGGGCTACGAGTTTGCGAATTGGCATTGATTGTAACCATACTTTTCCGGTTCCGCGCAGGGTTGCCAGAAATAAGCCTTCGCCACCAAAAACCATTGAGCGAAGTCCGCCTGCCTGTTGAATGTCGAAATCGATCGATTCTTCGAACGCCACAACACAACCGGTATCAACGCGGATAACTTCGTTGTTCAGCTGGCGTTCTATTACCGTTCCGCCGGCATGAATAAAGGCTTTTCCATCGCCCTGAAGCTGCTGTAGAATGAAGCCTTCGCCTCCGAAGAAACCAGCTCCAAGCTTGCGGTTAAAGCGCATTGAGATTCTGGTTCCCAAAGCTGCACATAAAAAGGCGTCCTTTTGTACAATCAAACTTCCCTGGTGATTAAGCAGATTAACCGGAATGATTGTTCCGGGGTAGGGTGCCGAAAAAGCTACGTGTTTTTTGCCCCAGCCCTGATTGGTAAAATGGGTAATGAAAAGCGATTCTCCGGTAATCAGGCGCGATCCGGCAGCCAGTACTTTATCGAAAAAACCAGCCCGTGGATTCGATCCGTCGCCCATTTTCGATTCGAAACTTATGCCATCTTCCATGTACAGCATGGCTCCGGCCTCTGCAATTACGGTTTCTCCCGGATCAAGTTCAACTTCAACCAATTGAACATCGTGACCAATAATTTTGTAATCAATTTCGTGTGATTGCATGTGTGATAATTTTTTAGAAAACTTATCTTTTTCTGAATGTTTCGGACAAAGTTATGGAATGTTGAGTAATTGATTTGCGCTTTTCGACCAGTACATTTATTTTACCGGTAAGCTATTTCCACGGCCATTTTACGCAGTCTTTTATCTCGGGGAAAAGTACAAAGTCGGCTTTCCCTTTCATGGTAAGGGTTTTTATGTGTAATCCCTGAAATTGCTGCAATGCTTCGTTCAAGGTTTTTCCTGAAACAGAAACATCGTCAACCAGCAAAATGCGTTTGCCTGGCAGCGAAGGCATTTCGGGCATGTTCAAAATTACCGGGTTTTCGTAGCGTGGAGTGTTGTTTTCGTCGCGGTAGTTGAGTGTGATAATCTGAAGCTCGCAACCCAAATGAAAAGCCACCAGACTTGCTGGTACTATTCCGCCGGTGCCAATTCCAATTACGAGGTCGGTTTCGGGCAACGACAGGGTTCGAAGCCGGTTCGAAATTTCAGTAAACGATACAGGAACCATAATGAAGTCAAAAGTGAAAAGTATTAATATGAAAACGCAGGTCGTCTGGATATATAGATCGGCCTGCGTTCAGATTTTATTTTTCTGAAAGATTATTTCTGAAAACGTAGAAGAGCCAGGTTGGCAACAGCCATCAGTAAAATACCCGGAACAGCAATTGCTGTGCTGGTTATCCAGAAAGCAACCGGATTAGCCTGTGTGCTGAACAATGATAGCCCAAGAACTACGGCAAAAGAGCTGATCAGGTATGAAAATGGGGCTGCAATGTGCTGAATGCCTTTTATATTTTTCAGCCAGCTTAACAGCACGGCAAACAAAACGATTTCGAATCCAAGAGTGATAACCATTTCAGGCGCTGGTCGTCCCATGATCAGGTAGTTGAACAATGGCGCAAAAATACCTGCAAAAATGGCAACATGCTTTTTGTACATGAAAGCAGCAAACATGGGAGCCAAAAATATGGGGAGTAATACAGCTCCGGCCAGTTGCCCGTTGAAGTTAGGCAATAAATGAACCAAAACCGGAAGAACCATCGTTGCGGCCAAAATCATTACCGTTTGGGCAATCTGGTATTTCGAAGCGAGTTGGATGGCAGTAACATTTTTCATTTTTACTTCAGTTTAAGTTGTTTTATACAAATATACCCGATAAAAGGTGAAATGCAAATCCTGAAAGGAGTCAGCCGGAAATTGAATTATGAGAACTCAATTACATTTCCTGATTTGACGGGCAGAAAGCGAAAACTCCTGTAAATGGCTGCCTGTGCCGAAAAGCTGCTGCAATGCGAGGGAATAAACTGTTCCACTTTCATCGATTTCATCCACTCAATGGTGGTTTGAGTGGTTTCGTCGTCGCTCTGTAAATGAAATCCTCCAATTACGGCATAAACTTTATCAATACCCGTTACTTTCATGGCATGAGCAGTTAAGTTGCAAATGCCCGAATGTGCACAGCCTGAAATTACGACCAATCCTTTATCAGTTATTACAGCCAATCCTGAGTCGTCCATTACAAAGTCGTCGGTTCCGTCGGCTTTACGAAAAGCTGTTTTCTGACTTTCGAAGGGGATAATGCGCGGGATTTCGCCAAGGAAATAAATCTGATCTGAAAGCTGAATCGGCTCCCGGCTGGTTTGAACTTTGAAACGTTCACCAATTTCGGCTTCAGTCCACGGTATTCCCAGTGAGGTCCCATTGGATTTCCGATATCTTTTTAGGAAAGTATCCGGATGGCAAATCAGCCGCTGTCCTTTGAAAAGCATCAATCCGCCGGTGTGGTCATCGTGTCCATGGCTAAGCACAATGGTATCGATTTGCTGAAGGTCGATGTTCAGGATTTGAGCATTGTATGCAATCAAATCAGACGAGCTGGTGTCGAACAGTACCCGGCGGTCGGCTTCGATCAGAAACGATAATCCATGTTCGGCACGGCACCAGCGCCCGGCAATGTTGTCGTTTAAAACGGTTATCTTCAGCTTTTGCATTCTATGGGAAATATTATACTGGCAGAATAAACTCTAATTCACTCTGCCAGTATTTGACTTCTAAAGTTCGAGTTTAAGTTTTTCGAGTTCCGAGTTGATGAAGCTGATTTCTTCTGCACTCAATGCAATTTGTGCTGCTTTTGCATTTTCAATAGCCTGTGCAGCATTGCGGGCTCCGACCAAGGCAATTGTAATTCCGGGCTGTTCCACCGTCCAGCGGATAACCAGCTGACCCAAAGTAGCCTTTTTATCTTCGGCCAATGGTTTTATCTTTTCCAGAAATGCATTGGTCAATTCGATGTTTTTGTCGGAATAATAAGGCAGGTCGGCACGCGTATCACCGTCCGAGAATTGGTGTCCCGGTTTTATTTTTCCGGCGAGCAAACCTCTTTGCAAAGGGCTGTAAGCAAGTACCGACTGGTTGTTTTTTATCAGGTATGGAACGAGTTCCTGCTCAATGTCGCGCTTCACCATACTGTACGAAACCTGATTGGAAACCAGATCGATGTATTTGGCGGCTTCCTGCATCAATGCCACATCGTAATTACAAACTCCGGCGTACCGCACTTTGCCCTCTTTTATCAGCTGGGCAACGGCTTCCATGGTTTCCTGTACCGAAGTGGTTGGGTCGGCCCAATGTATTTGGTACAGGTCGATGTAGTCAGTTCCAAGTCGTTTCAGGCTATCCTCACATTCTTTGATAACTCCGTCTTTACCCGAGTAGCGGTAAATGTCAATGGGCTTGCCCTCATTGTTCTTGCTGTGGAAAAAAAGCTGACCTTTTGTTCCCGACCAGCTCAAGCCAAACTTGGTTAAAATCTGAACTTTGTCACGGGGAATTCCCTTGATCGCTTTGCCAACAATTTCTTCACTCAAACCTTGTCCGTAGGCCGGAGCTGTGTCGATTGAGGTAACGCCCAGGTCGAATCCTGCCTGAATGGCCTTAACAGCTTCTTTCGGCTCAGTTCCACCCCACATCCAGCCTCCGGCAGCCCAGGCGCCAAACGTAACTACCGAAACGTTTAAATCCGAATGTCCTAATTTGCGGTATTCCATAACACTGTACTTTTGATTTATTTGGTTTACTATATCTTTTTATTTGCAGGTTCGGCCTTATAAAGAGGTATTTCCACGAAGAAAGTTGTTCCCTTGTTAATCTCGGTGGAATACCAGATTTTTCCCCTGAAGTTATCGACAATGCTTTTCACGATTGACAGGCCAAGTCCCATTCCGCTGGTTTTTGTGGTAAAATTGGGTTGGAAAAGATTCTCTTCAGCTTCTTTACTGATTCCCGTGCCATTATCGCAAATTTTAATCAAGGCTACTGATTTTTCTTTCTGAACCGAGATGTGAATTTCACCTTTCTGGTCGGCTGGAATAGCCTGAATGCCATTTTTAACCAGGTTCAGAAATGCCCGTGAAAACTGTTCCTTGTCGATAAAAACCATGACCTGCCCCAGATGGTTCACATCCAGCGTGATATTTAAGTTTTGGTTGGGTTCGAACAATGAACAAACATTCTGAATCACCTCAATCAGGTTAAATACTTCGTTTTTGGCTTTAGGTATTTGGGCAAAATTCGAAAACTCGGTGGCAATGCCCGAAAGTGTGTCTATTTGCTCAATCAGGTTTTTAGTTACCCGCCTGAAAAAGTCGTCGTAATGCTCTTTCCCTTCCTCCTTGGCACGCTGTAAATACTGAATATTGAGCTTCATCGGAGTCAGCGGATTTTTGATTTCGTGAGCAATTTGCTTGGCCATTTCGCGCCATGCCGATTCGCGTTCGGAGCGCGCCAGCAATTCGGCGCTCTCCATCAAATCGTCAACTTTGTGGTTGTATTCTTTTACCAGAGCGCCAATTTCGTCTTCGGCCTGGTAGTTGATGTGCTCGTTTTTCTTTCCAAGCTGAATTCCTCTCAGTTTCTCCCGAATCAGGCTAAGTGGTTGTGTGATTTTATTCGACAGGAAGACCGCAATAATAACGCTGGCCAGAAACAGGATGAGGTAAAGATTGATAAAGGCCACAATGAATGTGGAAATACCTTGTTTTAAATCGTCCTCGCGGGTGAAATACGGGAGGTTGAGGTAGCCCAGATAATCGCCCCGATTATTTATAATTGGTTCGTAAGCCGATAGATAGGAGAGTGTTCCTATCTTTTCGGGCTGAAAATATTTAAGCTGGAACCGCTCTGCCAATTCGTAAAATGCCTTTGAATTGATGCGGTCGGAGGTTATTCCTTTGTCGAAAATCTCGGGACGCGAAGTGGCCAGCAATTCGCCGTTCACATCGTAAATATTAATGTCGGTGCGAAATACATTAGATAGTTTATTCAGTTCGCTGAACAGCCATTGCTGCAACTCGGGATTGATGGAATTGACGTAAACCAACCGGTTTTTTATTTCCTCCGAAACCGATTTTATTTTTTCCTGAAGGTCGGTCTGGTGGCGGCTACGGTATTCCTGAATGTTATAATAGATGGTACCAGTGGCCACGAAAAGATGGGAGACAAGCACCACCGAGATAATTGATCCCTGAATCCGGAACCGTAAATCGTTTGCAATAGCCAGCCTTGGTATTCCTGAATTTCGTATCAGGATGACCATCAGGATAAAACCAAAGTAAAAAACAAAAATGTAGGGGAACGAAATCAGGTAATCAATAATCGAAAGCGACCGGTTGCTCACGATAATCTGGTTTTTCTCGTCGAGATTATATACCAGGTGATCATATCCATCCCATTTCAATAACTGGAATTCGGTATTCGAGTTTTTCAGGTTGTACGATCGCAAATAATAATTGTAATTGTAGTCGCCTGAGAAATTAACCAGCTCATTGTCGAAATATTTGGCGTACGACAAATATTTGTAGCGGAATGGTTTAACCAGCGAGCGGTCCATGAGTAACTCCGGAAACCCGATTCCTTCAGGAATAATTTTCGAATCAATCTCGATGAATATGGAAATCCCATTGGCCACGTTTGCTCTGGGGTAATGAAGCCGGCCGAAATACGAAACACGGCCATTCATATTATTCATAAAGTAAAAGTTGCTTCCCGGCACTTTAATTCCTGAATGTTCAATCATCTTTTCGAAATAAGGGAAGCAGGGTTCCGACACATTTTCGGCCTGAATTAAAACGCTGTCGTTACCGGCACACGGAATCAGCTGCACATCGTATTTTCTGAAATATCCGCTAAAAAAGGTCCGCGTGAGGTAATTGTTCAGGTCGTCGTATGGCGGTGTCAAAAGTGTGGGTATAATCGTGTCGGCATCGAATTTGGTTTGCATACGGGCAAGGAGAACTTCAGCAACCGGGTCTTGTTCCGATCCTAAATTGATGGCCCGCAGCTTCTGAACTTCAAGATCGCGTTTCCTCACCGTGTTGTAAACCACCATTAGGGTGACGATTGAAAACAGCGAAATGAACAAAATGGAATATGAAAGAGAAAACAGCGTGATGTGCATTTTCCTGATCAGGCTTTGCAGCAGGTTTATGGCAAAAAAGAGCGTGAGAATGTAAGTCCATCCCGAAGGGAAAACGAAAGATAACAGAATGGAAACAACAACTGCAACCAGGTTCAGGCGGAAGAAAAAACTTTTTCGGTTCAGGTATTCGGTTTTCTGGATAATCTTCATGTGAATCAGAAAAACCGAGAATAGCAACATGGCAATGACAAGATACCCGCTGATGCTGTACTGATCGATGTCGGTTATGCGATTCAGCTTGTAGCTTATATTGCTGTTGCTTATCAGGTTTCCAATCATAAAACCCACCAGTTGATACAATAATCCGGCGAAAGCAAAAGCCGGAATAATCAGTTTTTGAGGCAGTAGCTGGTCTGACGATATTTCGCGTGCAAAGACAAGGCTCCAGAAAAACAGCAAAATTGTGATCAGGAAAAAATCGCCTAAAGATGGCAGCCAATTGGATATCGCATAAAATTTGGCGCTAAACAATTCGATGTGGTTAAAAATGCCGGGAATCTTAAGCTGAATGTGTATCCAGTAAACGAATGCCAATATAAAAAGCAGGAACAGCATTTTTATCGGCACGAATTTTCCCTTGTAAGGCTCGGTTTTTTTGTACAGTAAAATCAGCAGGAACACAAAACCAATGAGATACAATAAAGCCGGAATATAAAGCTTCCATTCGATGTACGGCTCCTCGCCTGAAGGCGAAATGGTGAACAGGTACTGGTTTTTTAAGTCGTGAATCTCGGTGGCATTAGCGGCCCTCGAAATGTTGATTTTAAATCCGGCCGGGAGATTGAATGGCGGTATGTAGTTGTTTTCGAGGTATTGGTTTTCGTACGAATAGTTGTTTTTGATGTGGATCAGCCCAATAATCCGATAGTTGCCTATGATTCGGGTTTTCGCAACATAAATGCCATTGGGCAGAGTGATCAGCTTACTTTCAACCGAAACTTTATTCAGCAAATTGCGAAATGCAAACAGGTTGTTCGACCAGTAAATCATTTTCTCTTTTCGATGAATGATAAAGCCAAAACCTTCTTCTTCGAATACCGGATTCAGGTCCGAAAAAGTTGACTGGTAATTTTCGGGAGTCAGACTTTCGGTAATTTTAACCTCAGCCTTGGTCAGGTAATTCGATAGTTTTTCTTCCTGTTCGAGTAAAGTTTTCTGGAAATTCTGGATGGCTTTTACTTCCGGTTGATTATTCAGGATTTGGTTCTCCAAAATAATCGCCAGTGAAATAAACAGGACAGAAAGAAAAAACAATATGTACTTTTTGAATTGCATCATTATACAAAGTAATCATTTTTACAGTTCAATCCTGAATGGTTGTGAATTATTGGTGATGATAAGGTTCGCCTTTCAGAATCGTCATTGCCCGGTAAAGTTGCTCTAAAAAAATCAGCCTGACCATTTGGTGAGAGTAAGTCATTTTTGAAAGACTTACCTTCCCGTTGGCCCGTGAATAAACGTTTCCGGAGAAACCGTATGGTCCTCCAATCACAAAAACCATCCGTTTTATGGCCGAGATCATTTTCTTCTCCAAAAAGCGTGCAAATTCTACCGACGGAAATTCCATTCCGTTTTCGTCGAGCAGAAAAAGCTCGTCGGAGGTGCTTATTTGCTGCAAAATGAGTTCACCTTCTTTTTCCTTTTGCTGTTCTTCGCTGAGGTTCTTCGCGTTTTTTATATCCGGAATTGCCTTCATTTCGAACGGGATGTAATGGGGAATCCGTTTCAGGAAAATTTCAATTCCCTTTTGCAGATAGGCTTCATCAGTTTTTCCGATTACCAGAAGGCAAATTTTCATGTGTATTCAGTTTTTTTTATCTGGACTTTTATTCCGGCTCATAACGGGTTTCATATAGCTGAATCGCGCTGTTGGCAGTCTCTAACGGAGAAATTTACATCACGGCACGATTCATTTTTCAGGTACACGAAATTTGTTACCTTTACAAAGGTATTTGTTTAAATAAAAAAATTGCACGGTTTTTGGAGATGATTCGTGGTGAAACAATCTCGAATATTAATTATTGACACATGAAAAATTTGAAATTGAAACTTATATCACTTTTTTTTGGACTTTTTGCGCTTGCAACGGTCTCTTTTGCCCAGATTCCTGACGAAATTGTAAGCAGTATCCAAAGTGGCAATGATGTAAGTTTAGCCGCATTTTTTAACGAAAATGTTGAATTGGTGGTCGAAAGTCATGACGATGTGTACAGTAAATCGCAGGCACAACAAATTGTAGCAGAGTTTTTTAAATCGAACAAACCCAAACAGTTCAGCATTATTCACCAGGGCGGAAAAGAAGATGCCCGTTATGCCATTGGAAGCCTGGTGACAGCTAACGGAACTTTCAGGGTGTATTTTTTACTGAAGAACAAAAACAACAATTCCTATATTCATCAGTTACGAATTGAAAAACAGGGTTAATGCCTGAAAAACTCTTGCAAAAACTGATTTCCATTTGGGAAAGGATTCTGGCTAAAGCAAAAAAAGTTACTTTCCCCGGTCTCGATGGAATGGCTCTCTATGATGTGATGGTTTTTTTCTGGCGCAGCATAGTCGATGGTGCTTTGTCAACACGTGCTTCGGCCATTGCATTCAGCTTTTTTGTGGCGTTGTTCCCGGCAATTATTTTCCTGTTTACCCTCATACCCTATATTCCAATCGAGAATTTTCAGAACGAACTGTTTTTGCTCATCGAGGATATGGTCCCGGAAACTACGTTTATGGCCATAAAAGAAACGGTTTTGGACATCCTTACCCGTCAACGCGGGGATTTGCTTTCGCTCGGTTTTTTCATGGCACTCATTTTTTCGACCAACGGCTTTGCTTCCATGATGACCGCTTTCGATGCTTCACTTCATAGTTTTGAGCGCCGTACATGGATTGGACAACGGCTGATTGCCTTGCTGCTGCTGGCTATCATGTCGGTATTGCTTACCATTGCCATTGCCTTGATTACTTATGGCCAATCGTTTATCAATTACCTGGTTACAAACGATATTCTGAAAGACCACTTTACAATTTACATGCTTTCAATCGGTAAGTGGATCGTTGTTTTGTTCCTGTTTTTCATGGCGAATTCGTTCCTTTTTTACTTGGCTCCTGCCAAGAAAACCAAGTGGCGTTTTATTTCGGCCGGAGGAACTCTGTCAACCGTTCTGTGTGTAATTACATTTCAGGGATTTTCGTATTACATCAACCGGTTTGGGCAGTACAATAAACTGTACGGATCGATTGGTACCTTGCTTGTAATTCTACTTTTGATGTATCTGATTTCGATGATTATACTGATTGGTTTTGAACTGAATGCAAGCATTAATGAAGCCGTGAAACAGTCAAGAGGTGGATTTTTGCATCACCGTAAAAATCAATAAACCGGTATTGCTGAACGGGTTCGATTATTTTCCCATCCGGAATAAAAATTCCTTTTCTTCTTTTGACAGCGAATCGTAGCCCGATTTGCTTATTTTTTCAAGAATTTCGTTCATGCGGGCTTTGTCCATGTTCTTCTGACGGTTGTACTCAATATCGTCAACCGGTTTGCGGTAGCTTACTTTTACCTTTGGTTTCGGATCAAAACTTCTCTTCAGGCCTGAAAACAGTTGTCCGATTCCTTTTCCGGAAGAACTTCCCCTTCGAATCTGCAACACATAAATTACACCGCCCAGGGCACCGCCCAAATGAGCCAGATTGCCGCCAGCGTTTGTCGATGAAATTCCAATTACATACATCAGGATCGAAAACAGGGCGATGAATTTCATTTTTACCTGCCCGATAAACATGAGATTGATGGTGTGATTTGGCGCATGAATGGCCAGCGCTGCAACAATGGCAATGATTGAAGCTGATGCTCCAAGTAGCCTGGAATCCTGAACCACCTCGGCAAATACCGGAAACGAATTGAATCCGGCCACATAAACCAAACCGCCTGCAATTCCACCAATCAGATAGATGGTAACAAGTTGCTGCTGATTAAAATAAATCAGGAAAATTTGGCCCATCCAGTACAACCAAAGCAGGTTGAAAAGGATATGCAGAAAATCGAAATGCAGGAACATATAGGTCAGCAGTGTCCATGGCCGACTGCCCAAAAGCTCGAAATTAGCCGGGAGCGACAACCAGTCCATAAATGGGAATGGGGCGTTGGTAAGGAAGAAGAAAACATTCAAAATTCGGAAAACCAGGAAAACTCCCAGATTGATGTAAATCAATCTGGTAACAGCTGATCCTTCCCTGAATGATTCCTTTATTTCGTCCCAGATGGTCATTTTCAAGTCAAAAGTTAAATGGATAAATTTGCATTCAGTTCTTCAAGCCTTCGGCCGTTCCATTAATAAAAATGGTTGGTGTGCTTGTTCCAGTACCTTATCATGAAAAATCCAAAGAGCATACCTCCAAGATGGGCAAAGTGAGCAACATTATCGCCTGGATTGGCTATTCCGCTAAAAAGTTCGATGGCGCCGTAACCCAGCACGAAATATTTGGCCTTGATTGGAATAGGAGGAAAGAGTAACATCAGTTCAGTATTTGGGAAAAGCATACCAAAACCAAGCAGGATGCCGAATACAGCTCCGGAAGCTCCAACAGTCGGAATATTTAGCAACAGGTTAAGTTTGCCTGCCGCCGGATCACTAAAATTCTTCCCTTGATTAAAAATCTCGGTACCCTGGCTCATTACCATTTGAACAGCTGCCGGATCCATTTTTCCGGCCATATAATGAAATTCAAGGTAATTTACGAATGTATGAAGAGCTGCAGCTCCCAAACCGGTTACGAAGTAATAAATAAAGAATCGCTTTGGACCCCAAACGCTTTCCAGAACGCGGCCAAACATCCAGAGGGCAAACATATTAAACACCAGGTGCATAACGCCGCCGTGCATAAACATATGAGTAACCAGTTGGTATGGTCTGAATTCAGGCGATTCGATGTAACGCAGTCCTAAAATGGCCGTCAGGTCAATTCCTCTCATTTCGAGAATCATGGTGGCTACCAACATGAGCACATTAATGATGATCAGGTTTTTTACAACCGGAGGCACTGTATTTATACTAGGTCTGAAATTCTGCATATTTATCTGTTTTTGTTTCTAATCATTTGCGACTCAGATTTCAATAATCGCACCAACTTGAAATTTGCCAGCCAGAAAGTCGGGCGGGGAACTTTGAGCTCGAAACTTTCTCAGCCAAAGTAATCATTTTCTGTTTGCGAATCTCCTTTCGCGTCAAAATGTCATTTCAGTAATTTTTCAAAATCATCCAATGGCATGATCGAAAGTATCTTCTTTCCTTTCGGCGAAAAATTAGGTGTCTGACAGGCAAAAAGGTTATCGATCAGTTCATTGATTTCGCTTGGTTTTAACGCATGTCCGTAGGGAATTGCCGAAGCTTGTGCCAGTGAAATCGCAACAGTTTCACGTGCTTTTTCCTGAAGGTTGACCGCCGAATTTTTATACTCTTCGAGCAAACTTTCAATAATATCCAACGGCGACGAGGTGTTTAAAACGCCTGGCGTTCCGTTGATGATGAACGTATTTTTGCCAAATTCACGGATATCGAAACCCAAAGCCCGCAAATCCGGAAGAATGCTGGTAAGCAAAGTTGCATCCGAAGCATTCAGTTCAAAGGTTTCGGGGAACAACTGTTGCTGGCTGGCTACTTCGTGGTTTTCGAGAACCTGCATCAGCCGTTCGTACAAAATTCGCTCGTGTGCCCGTTTCTGATCAATCACCATCAGTCCCGATTTAACGGGAGTCAGGATGTATTTGTTTTTAAACTGTACCGAACTTTTTGCAGTTTGCTGCTCTTCAATCCTGTACTGAACCGGTTCAATTTCAGTCTGCTCTTCATTTTCCTGAGAATCCTTCTCCAAACCTTTATACAACGATTGCCAGTTAGTGGTGGCTTGCCGCTCGAATGGTTTCTGCGAAAAACTGCTTGTTGTTCCTGAATAGCTTTTTGCCGGGGTTTTTGTCTCGAATGGATTATAGGTTGGATCGATTTTAATTTCAGGAATATTTACTTCGTCGAAACTGTGCAAAGGCATCGGAATATCAACACTTCCGGCCTGATCGAAATCGATGGAGGGCACAATGTTGAATTTACCCAAAGCCTCGCGAACCGATGCCTGCAAAATCTGCCAGATCATCGACTCGTTTTCGAACTTGATTTCAGTTTTGGTCGGGTGAATATTCACATCAATGTCGGCCGGATCGAGATCGAAGTTGATGAAATACGACGGAATGGAATCGGGCGGTAGAATTTTCTCGTAAGCCTGCATAATGGCTTTGTGAAAAAACGGGTGTTTCATGTACCGCTTGTTCACAAAGAAGAACTGCTCGCCAAAGGTTTTGCGCGAATATTTGGGTTGCCCGATAAATCCTGAAATTTTCGCTAAGGTGGTTTCGGTATCTATCGGAATCAGGTTTTGGTTGATGTTTTTTCCGAAGATGGAAACAATGCGCACCCGCTTGTTTGAGCCAGCCAGCTCATAAATGGCAGATCCGTTGTGGTGCAACGAAATCGAAATTTCAGGATTGGCCAACGCAATGCGCTGTATTTCGTTAATGATGTGTTTCAGCTCTGCCGGATTCGACTTCAGGAATTTGCGCCGCGCCGGAACATTGAAAAACAGGTTTTTAATCTGGAAATTGGTTCCCTTATCGCAACTTATGGGCTCTTGCGTAATGATTTCGGAACCCGAAATGTGGATGAATGTGCCCAGTTCTTTGTCGTGTTCGCGCGTGCGGAGTTCAACATCGGCAATGGCGGCAATGGAAGCCAGCGCTTCTCCCCTGAAACCCATGGTACGAACGGCAAAAATATCGTTGGCCGAGCGGATTTTCGACGTGGCGTGACGCTCGAACGACATGCGGGCATCGGTGTCCGACATGCCGCAACCGTTATCAATGATCTGTATCAGTGTCCGTCCGGCGTCTTTAATGTTAACTTTTACCTGGGTTGCTCCGGCATCGATGGCATTTTCAACCAGCTCTTTCACCACAGAAGCAGGTCGTTGAATAACCTCGCCCGCAGCAATTTGGTTGGCAACCGAATCGGGAAGTAATTGGATAATGTCAGCCACGTTCTCGTTTTTCTGTTTCGATTTTAAGTATGGGCAAAATTAACAATTGTTCGGGGAGTACGAAAATTAAGTTCGGAGTTCGAAGTGCCTAAAGTTCGAAGTTGAAAAAAGCTTCAGGCTGCAAGTTCCAGACAATTCATTTTCAAATCTTCAAATCCCCAAATTTTCAAATCAGCATCTATCTCAAATCTTTCCCATAAATCCGGAACCGCTTGTACACCCGTCCGCCCATCTTTTCCATTTCAGCCCTCACTTTGGTGTTTGTTTCCAGTTCGAGGTGCGAGTCGATGACCGTTTTGCCCTGATCGTGCGCCGATGCAATCATTTTTACCCCCATCATCACATCCAATCCTTTGCCCCGGTACGCCGGATCAATTCCACCAAGCAAAAGGTTCAACTGTTTTGATTTTCGGGCTGATGCGAATATTTGGAAAATGCCAAACGGAATCAGGTAGCCTTTTGCTTTCCGGATGCCATCGCCTATGTGTGACATCCCGATTATGAACGCCACGACTTCATTTTCGGCGTTAACAATGATTTTGATGAAGCGCGGATTAATCAGGAACAGATACCGGTTGGCAAAATCATCCATCTCGGCTTCAGTAAAAGGAGTAAAACCAAAAATCTCGGTAAATGTGCGGTTGAGAAGATTAAGAACCGGGTGAATATAGGGTTTTACTTTTCGGCGAGAAGTAAACTCAAGTACCTTCAAAGAACTGTTTTGATTAACGGCACGCTGGTAAATTTTGGTGTAAAATTCAGGAATCTCCGCGGGTATTTTAATTTGGTAAACAACCAGATCAACTTCTTTTGAATAGCCAGTTTTCTCACCCAGTTCAGATTGATAAGGGAAGTTGCAGTTTGAGGCAATAACAGCTGGTTCGTCGAATCCTTCAATCAAAAAACCTTGCGGATCTTTGTCTGAGAAAGCGAGTGGCCCAATTAACCTATCAGTACCTTTTTCTCTGGCCCAGGTTTCAATGGCATTGATGAGTTCCTGGGCAACTTCTTCGTCGTTCCAGGTTTCGAAGAATGCAAAGCGGGCTTTATTTTCCTGATGCTTTTCGTTGTACTTCCGGTGAATGATTCCCATAATTCGCCCAACGGCTTTGCCACTGCGAAACGCCAGCAATAAAATGGTGTCGCACGACTCGAATGATTTGTTCTTTTTTGGATTGAAAAATTCCCAATCGTCCATGTAAATCGGTGGAACCCAGTTGTCGTGGTTTTTATGAATTCTGGCAGGTAAATGGATAAACTCTCGAAGGTCTTTTTTTGTTTTAACTTCCCGGATTTCAATCGTGGGAAGTTTTTTGTTTCGAATAGTTGTTTGCTCCATTTTCCAGGTTAAAGGTTGATAAGTTCAAATAGTGAATAGCAGGCCACAAGATATTTCAATTTTTCGACAGATTGCAACAGATTTGTAACTGAATTTTAATTGAAATTCACCTTTAGGAAAGTTCGGATTGAGCCAATTTGGGGCTTTTATCCTTTTCTTTAAAATGTATCTTTGTACACCTTTAAAAATTCAGATCATTGACTACGACTTCGAAATATGTTGAAACGCCTTTGATGAAGCAGTATAATGCCGTCAAAGCGAAACATCCTGATGCCATTTTGCTGTTCCGTGTGGGCGATTTTTACGAGACCTTTGGAGAAGACGCCATTCGGGCTTCGGGAATTTTGGGAATTACGCTTACCCGACGCGCCAATGGATCGGCCAGTTATGTCGAATTGGCTGGATTTCCGCACCATGCGCTCGATACCTATTTGCCCAAGTTGGTTCGGGCAGGTGCACGGGTAGCTATTTGCGAGCAGTTGGAAGACCCAAAGATGACCAAAAACATTGTCAAGCGTGGAATTACAGAACTGGTGACTCCAGGTGTGGCATTTAGCGACAATATTCTGGAGAATCGCGAGAACAATTTTTTGGCATCGGTACATTTCGATAAGAAAATGGCGGGAGTGGCTTTTCTGGATATTTCAACCGGCGAATTCCTGACTGCCGAAGGCTCGTTCGAGTATGTCGATAAACTGCTGAATTCGTTTCAACCCAAAGAAGTACTTTTTCAGAAAGGCAAAGGAGCTGATTTTACTACCTTGTTTGGAGGTAAATTCTATACATTCTCTCAGGACGACTGGGTTTATACCGAAGATGCCGCCAACGACCGGCTGATGCGCCACTTCGAAACCAAATCGCTGAAAGGCTTTGGAGTTCACGAGCTGAATTATGGTATCATTGCTTCCGGCGCAATTTTGCATTACCTCGATCTGACACAGCACCATCAGGTAAAGCATATTGTCAATCTTTCGCGCATCGAGGAAGATAAATACGTTTGGCTCGACCGGTTTACCATTCGCAACCTCGAACTGTTTTCATCGATCAACGAAGGCGCCAAAACGCTGGTGCAGGTGATCGATAAAACCATTTCGCCGATGGGCGCCCGTTTGCTGAAACGCTGGATTGCTCTGCCATTAAAGGAAATTGCAGCTATAAACAACCGACTGAATGTGGTTGAATATTTGGTGAACGATGCCAGTCTGAAAGAAAATCTGGAGGAACATATCCGGCAGGTTGGCGATCTGGAACGCATTATTTCGAAAGTTGCGGTTATCCGCATCAACCCGCGCGAAGTGGTGCAATTGAAAAATGCACTTCGGGCCATTGCTCCAATCAAGGAAATTTGCGCGCAAACCGATAATCCAAATCTGAAACGATTTGCCGAACAGCTTAATCCGTGCGAATCAATTCGTGACCGGATTGAAAACGAAATTCATCCCGATCCGCCAACGCTTGTAAATAAAGGACATGTAATTGCTTCAGGAGTAAATGCCGAACTGGACGAGCTTCGGAGCCTGGCTTTTTCAGGAAAAGATTACTTAGCGCAGATGCAGGAGCGCGAAGCTGAACGCACCGGAATTTCAAGCCTGAAAATAGCGTTCAATAATGTGTTTGGCTATTACATAGAAGTTAGGAATACGCACAAGGATAAAGTTCCGGCTGAATGGATTCGCAAGCAAACGCTGGTGGGCGCCGAGCGATACATCACCGAAGAACTGAAAGAATATGAATCGAAAATTCTGGGCGCCGAAGAGAAGATCCTCTCGATTGAAATGCGGTTGTTTAATGAATTGGTTGTGGCCTTGTCCGATTATATTCAGGCTGTTCAGCTGAATGCCGCCATCGTGGGGCAACTCGATTGCCTTTTGTCGTTTGCAACAACTGCCATTGATTATAAATATTGTCGTCCCGAGATCAACGATTCAAAGGACATTATAATTACAGGGGGCCGCCATCCGGTGATTGAACATCAGTTGCCGTTGGGAGAATCGTACATTTCGAATGATGTGGCCCTGAATCAAAGTGATCAGCAGGTCATTATAATTACCGGGCCCAATATGGCTGGTAAATCGGCATTGCTTCGGCAAACGGCTTTGATTGTGCTGCTGGCGCAAACCGGAAGTTTCGTTCCGGCCGAAGGCGCTCAAATTGGCTATGTCGATAAAATATTCACCAGGGTAGGAGCGTCGGACAATATTTCGCTGGGCGAATCAACTTTCATGGTTGAAATGAACGAAGCCGCCAGCATCCTGAATAACATATCGGACCGAAGCCTGATATTATTGGATGAGCTTGGCCGCGGAACTTCGACTTACGACGGTATTTCCATTGCCTGGTCGATTGTGGAATACATTCACGAACATCCGAAAGCGAAAGCCAAAACCATGTTTGCCACTCATTATCATGAGTTGAACGAAATGGAGAAGTCGTTCGGGAGAGTGAAAAACTTCAATGTGACGGTGAAAGAGGTTGGAAACAAAGTGATTTTTCTGCGGAAACTGGTTCCGGGCGGAAGTAACCACAGTTTTGGGATTCATGTGGCCCGCATGGCCGGAATGCCGCCATCGGTCGTTCGCCGCGCTGACGAAATCCTGGTTCAGCTCGAAGATACGCACCGAAAAGAAGGCCTTTCGAAGCCTTTGGAGGGAATGGCCGAGAAAAGAGAAGGTTTCCAGATGAGCA
This sequence comes from Prolixibacteraceae bacterium, assembly GCA_963678915.1. GTDB lineage: Bacteria > Bacteroidota > Bacteroidia > Bacteroidales > Prolixibacteraceae > Aquipluma. The sequence continues at coordinate 1,772,124 of OY787458.1, read as the reverse complement.
TTTTCCAGTTGGACGATCCGGTACTGAAGCAGATTCGTGATGAAATTAAGAATCTGGACATCAATCAACTGACCCCATTGGAAGCCTTAAACAAATTGAACGATATTAAGAAGATTACCGGACTGGACAGGCCTTTCAAAAAATAAAGGTGCAAAAATCGGGTAAAGTTTTTTCATAGCATTTGGAGAAAGAAAAAATACGTATATATTTGCATCGCTGTTTTCAAAAGCACTAAACAGTACGTTCAAACCAGAAAATACTGCAATTTCCACCAGATTGCGGGATATGTTGAAAATGGCATCAAATGCGTTCAGAATGAAAATTCGGAACCAATAATTGCGAGAATAGCTCAGTTGGTAGAGCATAACCTTGCCAAGGTTAGGGTCGCGAGTTCGAGTCTCGTTTCTCGCTCTTTTTAAGGAGGCCCGGATGGTGGAATCGGTAGACACGCAGGACTTAAAATCCTGTGACCATTAGGTTGTGCGGGTTCAAGTCCCGCTCCGGGTACTTTTAAAAAACTGGTTTAAAATATTGCGAGAATAGCTCAGTTGGTAGAGCATAACCTTGCCAAGGTTAGGGTCGCGAGTTCGAGTCTCGTTTCTCGCTCAAGAAAAAGCACTTCGTAGAAACGAGGTGCTTTTTTGTTATCAATTCTTCGAGATTCTGCTTTAGGATTTTAGAGGGAGGGTAAATGTGAATGTTGATCCTTTGCCGATTTCACTTTCTACCAAAATTGTTCCTTGATGTCCTTCAATAATCTTCTTTACAATAGCTAATCCAAGACCATGGCTCGATTCTCCGCCGGTGGGTGCTGAACTTGCCTTTTTGAAGGGTTGAAATATTCCGCTAAGTTCGTGTGCCGGAATACCTTGCCCCTGATCGGTTACCTGAGTAACCAGTTGGTCATCTTTCGTAAAGATTTTTACCCTAACGGTTGAGTTTCGCGGCGAATATTTGATTGCATTCCCAATAAGGTTGTTTAATACCTGTTCGATTTTATCGCCGTCAATTAATACAACCAGAGGTGCTTTCTCATAGTCGACAAATAAACGAATCTCCTTGTTTAGGGCCAGATATCGGTTTATTTTGGTGTTTTGTTCGACAAGGTTGATAAAATCTGTCTCAGTAAGCTTTAGATCCAGTTTTCCTGCTTCAATCTTTGAAATATCGAGCAAGTCATTAAGTAGTTGAAGCATCTTTCCGCTGGCTAAATTGATCGTAGAAGCATATTCTTTTAGTTTATCATTGGTCTGTTCCTCAAGCATTTCAGCAAAACCCTGGATGACACCCAGCGGATTTCTAAGGTCGTGAGCTGCAATGCCGAGCAGTTCGTTTTTTTGCTCGTTTAGTATCTTTAGTTTGTGGTTTTGTTCTTCCAGTTCTTTGGTAGTGGCATCAATGAAATATAACAGATGAGAAAGTATTCGTGTGTGTTTGTTTTCAAAAGGATCATCAGTGTATTTTTTATTTTCAGGAGGAATAAATCAATTGTTGCACGATTTAAATCCTTTTCTCCTTCCCTGATCCCGACAGCAACCATCGTTGAGTTTAGCAGAGCTTTTATGTCTTTCCCGGCATAAAATTCTCCGAATGTATAAAATCCGGCAGTTGGAGCTATTTGGTTGAATGGTTCAGTTTCAAGTTCGACATCCTGTTGCATCAGGAAGCGCCTGCAAATGCAGGTATATAAAAAAATGGCTTCGGGTTTGAATGCAGATAGTTTATTTTGAATTTGAAATGATTCGTTAATAATGGTTTGTGGATTCCCATAACCAATTCTGAACGTTTCTCCTTCACGAATGTCGGCCAAAAACTCAATTGAATTGTCTTTTTCATTGACAAAGAAAGGTACCCGGGCGATGATCTGGTTGTCGCGGTTTAATAAAAACGGGAATTCCAGAACATTATGAAAAAAACTGTCGTCGTACTTGATGTCAAGGTATTTTTTGAAAAGTGTATATGCTGGAATATTATCAATTTGTTTAACCGACATGCCATCGACTTTTGTAATAGTCATTTCTTTCGAAAGCGGATGCCAGCCCAGGTAAGTAAACGGTTCAATAAAAAGGGTTTCTCCTGAAAAGGCAATCGCCACGATTCCCTGATCGTCACACGTATTCCCATCATAGATCAGGGTGTCACGCATGTTTGCATAATCACCGGCACCACCCCCAAAGACCGGATAGCTTAGTTCGCATGAGGTGAAGCTATTGAAAAATGAGGTTGAGTCGGTGCTGACAGGGTTTGTAAATAGTAAAACTCCTTTTGTGTTGGTATTCAGCGATTTAATGTCCTTGAATAAAATCTTCCCAGTAATTTCCTCATCACCAGCGTTACAATGATATGAAAACAGGTTTAAAACCGAATTTTCAAAAAAGGAAATTGCAACTACAGTTGAGTCGGTGAGCAACTTCCCATCACATATTTCTCCTACAGAAGAAGCACCGATAATATAGGCTGATGGAAGTTCTTGTTTGAGTATTTTCCCCAGCGCTATAAACCAGTCAGGCTCGTTACGTGCCGAGAATATTTGAACTAATTGTGTGCCGGTGCCTTTTAATGGAATTAATTCCTCCGAGTTCAACAGGCTGATTAAACTCTCCGACTCTGTTAGAGTAAAATTGAAGTGCTTCATCTGGAAAGTTTTGAATTTGAATATAAAAATGCTCAATTGCTTGAATTTAACCAACACTTTACCTGATTAAATGTTCAGCCCTTGGTTTTGCTAAAAAGTAGGCTTGACTATGCCTAATATGATTTAAAAATCAGGTTTTTTCAGATGTATTTGAGCCATTTAAATTTCTGATTCGCTTTATATGCCCAATATCTTTTGCATGGATAGTATAAAAGCAAAACAACTGCAATCCAAATCAGATAAACTAATCCTAAACTCAAGCCGCTTTCTGCGCCTTTCGGTCGGCCAAAATTTCCTGAAGCAAAATCCATTGCTGTCCACGAAATGCCTTGGAAAAATAGGATGATAAGCAGTAGAGGATGGATAATGTACCAATGAATCAGGTAAAAGAATAGTGGAGTTTTTCCGTAAACAGCAATAAAATTGGTAAAACGGTTTTCAATCCGTTCGGCCAGAGCCAGAACCAGGAACATCACCCCCAGCGTGAGCAGACAGAAAATCAGTGATGGCGGGTATTTGGTAATATTAATGAATGAAAGAACCGAGAAAAGACTGCTTTTCTGCGCTGACCAGGGAGCCGGGTCTCCATAAATATTGATGAAGCGTAGAACTAAAAACAGTGCTGTCAAAACCAACCCAATTTTCAGGAAAATGCTTTTCCTTTCGTGTTGAGGTCGTTTGAAAAGCATTCCGAAACCAAAACCGGCCAACAGAATTCCGATCCATGGAACAGGTGGATAACCCATTACCAATACTGTATTCGTGGTTAATGGGATGGCTATGGTCGAGAATAATGGTGTCAATATTGTTTTAAGAATTGAGCCTTGTTCTATGGGAATTAGTGGAAAAAGATTGTGCGATGCAATGATGAAAAGCCCAATTCCGCCGACAATTTTAGGAGATAATCGGGAAAGGAAACTCAATGCGATAAATCCAAATCCGATGGCGGCAATGACCTGAAATAAATACAAATGAAATCCCAGATCAAACCAAACACCGAAGTTAACCACAGTAAATTCGAGCAAAATGAGCCAAAGTCCGCGTTTCAGGAGAAATCCTTGTTTTTGTTTCAGATTGGCGGCATTCTGCAGAGATAAGAAAGCAGAGCTGCCGGCAAGGAAAACGAATATTGGTGCACAAAAATGTGTGACAAATCGGGTTAGAAAAACTGCCGCCGTGGTTTTTGATAAGTCGGTGGGTGTAATGGTTACCGAGTCAACATGCATCAAATCACGGACATGGTCGAGCACCATTAAAATCATAACCAGCCCACGGGTAAAATCGATGCTTGAAATTCGTTTCATAAAAATCAGCTTGGAATATAGGTTACGGCAATTTAGCGATTTTTAGAAATGAAAAACGCCGGAGAATTTCCGACGTTTTTGAAAATATATTGAATTTCAGTTTAGCACTAACTTTGGCGAACTTTACTTCCGGGGTAAACTTTTAAAGCTTCTTCCAGAATTTTAAGTGAGGTGGCCAAATCTTCTTTTTTCAACACATAGGCGATACGCACTTCGTCTTTTCCGTATCCGGGAGTGGTGTAGAAACCCGATGCCGGAGCCATGAAAATGGTTTGGTTTTCGTATTCAAAGTCGCTGAGCAACCAGGCGCAGAAAACGTCGGCATCGTCGATGGGTAACCGGGCAACCGTATAAAAAGCACCCATTGGAATCGGCGAATAAACGCCATTGATGCGATTCAGTCCGTCAACCAGGTATTTCCGGCGTTCAACGTATTCTTCGTACACATCGTGCAGGTATTGTTTGTTGTTTTCGAGCGATGCTTCGGCTGCAATCTGCCCGATCAATGGCGGGCTCAGACGTGCCTGGCAGAATTTCATCACGTTTTTCTTCAGCGCTTTATTTTTGGTAATCAGGGCGCCAACGCGGATTCCGCATTCGCTGTATCGTTTCGAAACCGAGTCGATCAGCACCACGTTTTGCTCAATACCTTCGAGGTGGAATGCTGAAATATAAGGTGCGCCGGTATAGCAGAATTCGCGGTAAACTTCGTCGGAAAACAAGTACAAATCGTACTTTTTCACCAAATCGCGAATCTGGCTCATTTCGCTGCGATTGTACAAATAACCGGTCGGATTATTTGGGTTGCAGATCATGATTCCCTTGGTACGCGGGGTAATCAGCTTTTCAAACTCCTCAACTGGTGGCAACGCAAAACCTTCCTCGATTTTCGATGGGATTGATTTAATCACAGCTCCGGCCACGATGGCAAAAGCGGTGTAGTTGGCGTAAGCCGGTTCAGGAACGATGATTTCGTCGCCAGGATCGAGACACGCCAGAAAGGCAAAAGTAACCGCTTCCGAGCCTCCGGAAGTGATGATAATATCATCGGCTGTAACTTCGATGTTGAACGTGTGATAGTACGCCGCCAGCTTTTCACGGAATGATTTGATTCCTTCACTTGGAGAATACTCCAGAATTTTCCGGTCGATGTTCCGGATGGCATCAATGGCATTTTGAGGCGTGGGCAGATCAGGCTGACCAATGTTCAGGTGATACACTTTTCTCCCTTTTTCCTTGGCTTTGTCAGCCAGAGGAACCAATTTCCTGATAGGGGAGTCAGGCATCAAATTACCTCGTTCCGATGTAATAGGCATGATTTGAGAAATATTAGCTGTAAAGGCGGCAAATATACGATTATCAAATCTAAATTAAAATTTTGCGTTTTTATTTAATATGAAATCTTAACAGCTTAATAACTTTCACTTTCGTAGCATTTGTGCAGGTATTTTCAAATCCTGAATTCGCCTTGTGTGGCAGGTGTTTCCGGCGTTTCCAATTCATTGTTTTTTATCATGTTTTCAGAAATTCATAAGCTCTATTTTTGGCTCAGAAACAATAAAAATTTACGAAGATGATTATAGGAGTACCAAAGGAAATCAAGAACAACGAGAACCGCGTTGCTTTAACACCAGCTGGTGTTGCCGAAATGGTTAAAAACGGTCACAAAGTATATGTGCAGGCCACTGCCGGTATGGGAAGCGGATTTGGAGATGAAGATTACGTTCATGCCGGGGCAGTAGTTCTTCCGACGATTGAAGAAGTGTATACCATTGCTGAGATGATTATCAAGGTAAAAGAACCGATTGCATCAGAATATAAATTGATCAAAAAAGATCAGATATTATTTACCTATTTTCACTTTGCTTCGTACGAACCGCTGACTACAGCAATGATTGAAAGTGGTGCTGTTTGTATTGCATACGAAACCGTTGAATTGCCTGATCGTTCGCTGCCATTGCTGGTTCCGATGTCGGAAGTTGCCGGTCGTATGTCGATTCAGGAAGGTGCAAAATACCTTGAAAAAACTTATGGCGGTTACGGTGTATTGCTGGGCGGCGTTCCCGGAGTTCCACCAGCAAAAGTGCTGATTATTGGTGGCGGTATTGTTGGAACCGAAGCTGCAAAAATGGCCGGTGGACTGGGTGCTGATGTTACCATTATCGATGTTAGCCTGAAACGCCTGCGTTACCTCGACGACATTATGCCTGCCAATGTGAAAACATTGATGAGTAATGAATACAATATTCGTGAAATGGTTCGTAACTCGGATGTAATAATTGGAGCAGTTCTGATTCCTGGAGCTGTTGCTCCAAAATTAGTTACCCGCGATATGATTCCAACCATGAAGCCTGGAACTGTGTTGGTTGACGTTGCCGTTGACCAGGGCGGTTGTTTCGAAACTACAACTCCAACAACTCACGATCACCCAACATTTGTGATCGATCATGTTATACATTATTGCGTGGCCAACATGCCTGGCGCAGTGCCACGTACTTCAACACTTGCATTAACAAACGCTACATTACCGTACGCTTTACAGATAGCTAACAAGGGATGGAAGAAAGCTTGTACCGATAGCGAACCTTTGCGAAAGGGGTTGAATGTTGTCGATGGAAAAGTCGTTTACGAAGGCGTTGCTGAAGCCTTCGGACTTCCATATCAAGATGTTCAGACAGTGCTGTAATCCTGAAGAAACCCCGTCGCAAGCGGGGTTTTGCTTTTAATAGAGCCACTCAATCCTGAGATTTCTAGATTAGGCAGAACGTTAATTCTGTCTGGCCAAGTTTTATTTGTATCTTTGAATTATCGAAATTTAAAAATTAAAGACATGGAAGCCATAATAATTAAAAGTGACTCAAAAAGTTTAAAGCTTATTATGGAAATAGCGAAGCGGATGGGCAGTGAGGTATCTAAACTTAATAATGATCAGTTGGAAGATTTCACTTTTGGTGAAATGCTAAAAGAATCAAAAACGGGGGAATTAGTGAGCAAAGAAACCATCATGCAAAAACTAAAATGATCGTACTTTTCGACCGATCGTTCAGCAAAAGCCTTGACAAGCTAAAAGATAAGCAAGTTAAAGAGAAACTGAAAGCATTGATTATTTCAATGGAATCGGCCAAAACTATTACTGATATTCCTTCCACAAAGCAGATGAGCGGTCATCCCGGTTTTTTCAGGATTCGGATTGGCGATTACAGACTTGGATTCGAACTGACAAGCGATAATCAAATTTTATTGATCAGAATTGCTCACCGAAAAGATATTTACAAAAGATTTCCCTAATGAGGCTTATTGTTAGATTTCATCAGTAAATAATTTGTTTTTTAATTGTCTGATGGAACTCTCATGTTGCTGAAAATTATTTTCATGTGTGTTTGAGTTGCCGCGCAACATGTTCGTTTCATTTTCAATATACTATAATTTGAAGAAACCCCGTCGCAAGCGGGGTTTTGCTTTTATTAAATGATATGATTTTTGCAGTAGGGATCCGATCTTTTTGAAAAGATCGGATCCCTTGTTTTCGCCTGAATGTTTTCTTCCATTAAAAAGTATATTTTTCCTATTTTTGCAGCTTCGTTAAAAACGCAAAACAGTAAATACTCAATAAAATACCAAGAAATGGAAATCCCAAGCAAGTACAACCCTGCCGAAGTTGAAGACAAATGGTACAAATACTGGATGGAGAACAAATTTTTCCATTCTGAACCCGATGAACGCGAACCATATACCATTGTCATTCCTCCGCCAAACGTCACGGGTGTGCTGCACATGGGGCACATGCTCAACAATACCATTCAGGATATTTTGACCCGCCGCGCCCGTATGTTGGGCAAAAACGCCTGCTGGGTGCCGGGAACCGACCATGCTTCGATTGCTACCGAGGCCAAAGTGGTGGGCAAACTGAAAGATCAAGGCATTTCGAAGTTCGATTTGAGCCGTGACGAATTCCTCGGTCATGCCTGGGAATGGACGCACAAACATGGCGGAATCATCCTCGAACAGTTGAAAAAACTGGGCGCTTCGTGCGACTGGGACCGCACCGCTTTTACCATGGACGAACCTCGCAGCGTTTCGGTGATCAATGTGTTTGTCGATTTGTACAACAAAGGGTTGATCTACCGAGGTGTACGCATGGTGAACTGGGACCCGGCTGCAAAAACAGCTTTGTCCGACGAAGAAGTAATTTTTAAGGAAGTACAGTCGAAACTGTATTACCTGAAATATAAAATTGAAGGCAGCGAAAACGAGTTCGTGACCATCGCAACTACCCGTCCTGAAACCATTTTGGGCGACACTGCGGTTTGTGTGAATCCGAACGACCCGCGTTTTACCCACCTGAAAGGCAAACGCGTTTTGGTTCCACTGATTAATCGTTCAATCCCGATCATCGAAGACGAATACGTGGACATGGAATTCGGTACTGGTTGTTTGAAAATTACGCCGGCTCATGACGTAAACGACTATGAAATCGGGCTGCGTTTCAACTTGCCGAGCATCGATATTTTCAACGACGACGGTACTTTGAGCGAAAAAGCAGGTTTGTTCGTGGGCGAAGACCGCATGGTAGTTCGTGACAAAATAATGGTCGATCTGGAAGCCGCCGGAAATGTGGCCAAAGTGGAAGATTATACCAATAAAGTTGGTTTCTCTGAGCGTACACACGTGCCAATTGAGCCTAAATTGTCGGCACAATGGTTCCTGAAAATGGAAGAACTGGTGAAACCGGCTTTGACTAATGTGATGGACGACACCATTCAATTTCATCCGCCGAAATTCAAAAATATTTACCGCCACTGGATGGAGAACATCAAGGACTGGTGTATCAGCCGCCAGTTGTGGTGGGGGCACCGTATTCCGGTGTATTACCTGGCCGACGGTGGTTTTGTAGTTGCTGAAACCGACGAAAAAGCGCTGGCTTTGGCGAGAGAAAAAACCGGGAATGCCGCGTTGACAATGGCTGACCTGCATCAGGACGAAGATGTTTTGGACACCTGGTTCTCAAGCTGGTTGTGGCCAATCTCGGTTTTCGATGGTGTTCGTGATCCTGAAAACAAGGAAATTCAATACTATTATCCAACCAACGATTTGGTGACTGCTCCGGACATTATTTTCTTTTGGGTGGCCCGAATGATCATCACCGGTTACGAATATCGCGATCAGTTCCCGTTCAAGAATGTGTATTTCACGGGGATGGTGCGCGACAAACTCCGCCGGAAAATGTCGAAATCGCTGGGCAACTCGCCCGATCCGCTTGACTTGATTGCCACTTACGGTGCCGATGGTGTTCGCGTGGGGATGTTGCTTTGCTCGCCCGCCGGTGGCGATTTGCTGTTCGACGAAAGTTTGCCACAGCAAGGTGCCGGTTTCGTGACCAAAATCTGGAACTCGTTCCGTTTGGTGAACGGTTGGGAAGTGGACAACAAAATTCCACAGCCCGAACATTCGAAACTGGCCATTGCCTGGTTCCACGAAAAGTTCAGCCAGATTGTGGAGCAAACCGACGATCACTTCGACAAATTCCGCATCTCGGATGCGCTGATGAGCGTTTATACCACTGTTCGCGACGAGTTCTCGGGCTGGTTGCTCGAAATGGTGAAACCTGCCTACCAGCAACCGATCGACGGCAAAACATACGAAGAACTGATCGATATTTTCGACGAAGTTCTGCGCTTCTTGCATCCTTTTATGCCTTTTGTTTCCGAAGAAATATGGCAGTTGCTGAAAGAGCGCAAACAAGGAGAAAGCATCATGATTTCGGCCTGGCCAAAATCGACCGGCTACGACGAAGACATGATCAGCCGCTTCGAGGATGTGAAAGAAGCTATCACTGGATTGCGGAATCTGCGCATTAAATACGGTGTTAAAAATATCGATTCAATTAATATTGCTGTAAAAATTGGAGAGAAGGGTTATAATAGCGAATTCAATAGCGTTTTGTTGAAGATGGGAAATGTTTCATCTATTGAGGAAACTTCAGAAGATAAAGATTCTCCATCTTTTATGGTAGCATCTTCGACTTTCTACATCACGGCTAGAACTACAACAACCACTTCTACAACAACCACAACAACGACAACATTGCGGCCTAATGTGGAAGAAGAACTGAAAAAGCTTCAGTCTGATCTGGACTACCAAAAAGGCTTCCTTGCTTCAGTCATGAAAAAACTAAGCAACGAACGCTTTGTAAGCAGCGCTCCCGAAGCCGTTGTGGCCATTGAACGCGCCAAACAGGCCGATGCCGAAGCCAAAATCAAAGTGCTGGAAGACCAGATTGCAGGGTTGAAATAGAAAATAACATCGCTATAAAATGAGAAAGCCGGTTCAGTACTGAACCGGCTTTCTTTTTCAGAAAACAAATTAACCAATGATTATTTTGTTTTTACCAATTCAAACTCAACTCTGCGATTTAAAGCACGTCCTTCTTCTGTGTCGTTGGTTGCAGCAGGATTCGCTTTTCCCAGACCTTTCTGTAATTCAATGCGGTTCTTTTTGATATTGCTTTTGAGAATTGCATTTACAACGGCGTTTACACGTTGTTTGGAAAGATTCAGGTTATATGCATCAGAACCTTTAGAATCAGTGTATCCGGTGGTTACTTTTACTTTGTAATTGCTGTTTTCTTTCAGGAGTTTGACAACCTTGTCGATTTTAACTTTCTCGGTTTTTGAGATAGTTGATTTATTGGTGTCGAAATAGACCGGGTCAACTTTCATTGATTCAGCTTCTTTTTCTTCGGCTGTTTTCTCAACCACCGGGCAACCCTGGTTTTCTTTAGGTCCGGTAACAGTTGGGCACTTGTCCAGATAGTCGGAAATACCGTCGCCATCAGTATCTATTGGGCAACCTTTAGTGTCAACTTTTGCTTCTTTCGGAGTGTCAGGGCATTTGTCGAGGTAATCAGCAACGCCGTCACCGTCGGTATCAATCGGGCACCCTTTTGCATCAACTTTTACACCTTTCGGAGTGTCAGGGCATTTGTCGTCTTTGTCTGCAACACCATCGCCATCAGCATCGGGGCAACCTTTCAGCGAAGCTAAACCGGCGACTGTCGGACAATCATCGATATAATCAGCGACGCCGTCGCCATCAGTATCGATTGGGCAACCATTGCCATCAACGGCTACTCCGGCAGGTGTGTTTGGACATTTGTCTTTCTTGTCTGAAACACCGTCCATGTCCGAATCTTTGGTTTTTCCAAAATCGAATTCCACACCAATAGTTGCTTTCAGAAAGTTGTCTCTCACTTTTTCTACCTTTCTGGTAACTTCAATTCCGTTAATGTAACCGGCATCGAAATACAAAGCCGTGCTTGGTGAAACGTAATATTTGCTGCCAATACCAGCATTGAAGTTGATACCCGACTCAGAATTGTCTTTCAAAATGCCTGGCCCAGCATAGATGTATGGTCTGAATTTTTTGGCTTCGTTACTTAATTTTAAACGAAGATCGAGCGCAGGGTTGAAAAAATCGAGATTGTTGTCAAGCTTCGACTGGAATAATCCCATGTCTCCCTTCACCATCAGGTCTAATCGCGAATTAAGGTATCTGCTTAGGTAAAGTTCAGGAGTAAAACCTGCACCACCTTGTTTTAAAGTTCCATAAACTCCGGCTCCAACACCAAGTCCCCATTTTTTGTCCATGGTTTGTGCAAAGGCTGAGTTTAACAGCAAACATGCAGTAAGAATTAAAAATATTTTTTTCATGATAAGATAATATTAGATGTGTTTTTTGTTGTTGTGTTGATGTTTGGAAAAACAAAGAAGTCCGGTGTTAACAAGGAGTAAAGGATAAAGGTGGAAAAAGGCTCTATATCAACATGACGAACTTCTTGTTTAAGCTACACTATAATTTAAATGTCAGACCAAATTTTCCTCCGGAAAAGGCATTTCCTCCGCCAAACTCCAGATTTAAAGCAACTTTATTGCTGATGTAGTAACGACCTCCAACCTGGGCGCCAAGTCCCAATCCGGAAGAGTGAGATCCCCCATAGTTATCGGGCGAGCTCCAGATGTAAAAGCCCAGATTCAGTCCGGCGTAAAAGTCCCAGTTTTTAGGAATATCCAGTGCATGGTTGAAATGATAGTTTCCGTTACCTGAAATTCCAATCACATTGTGGTCGTAATAGTAGCCATCCCATCTGTCGCGGTAACCGCGGTAGGAGAGTTCGCCACCAACGGAAATATCCTTGTGTACTCCGTGGTCGAATCCTAAATAGACAGGAGTTCCCCAGGAAGAGAATCCGACACCTACGTTGAGTTGCGATTTTCCTTTCGGAAGAGCATATTGGGCAAAAGTTAATTGTCCAATCAATAATAGAACCGATAGTATTACGAATTGCTTTTTCATGTTACATTGTTTAAAAGTTTAACCGAATTGATTGACTATGATATATAATGCTTTTCCAGTGTCGCCTGGCTGGAACCGATTATTTCAAAGAACCCTGTTCTGCCTGATTAATCATTTGCTGATTGGCGGTGATATAGATTTCAACCCTGCGGTTTTTAGCACGTCCATCAGCAGTTGAGTTATCGGCAACCGGCTCGTCGAAAGCTTTTCCTTCTGTTTTCATACGGGTTGTGGCAACTCCATTGTTGTTCAGGAACGATGCCACGGAAGCTGCCCGCTCGTTTGATAGCTTCACGTTTACATCACGGGTTCCGGTGTTGTCGGTATGCCCGTAAATGGTCACATCGGTTTCAGGTGTTTCTTTTAATGAATTAGCGAATTTTAGTAATGCGCTTTTCGAACTTTCGCTCAGGTTGCTCTTTCCGGTTGAAAACAGGATTCCGCTTTCGAAAGTTACTTTGATAGCTTGCAGGTTATTGGCATCGGTAACCGATTCGACCTGGGCGCCTTCAATCTTTTCGAGTTCAGCTTTTTGCTTATCCATTTTCTTTCCGATCAGAACACCGGCACCAGCACCAACAGCACCACCTACAGCTGCGCCAATGGCTGCACCTTTACCTTTTCCGGCCAAAGCGCCAATTCCGGCGCCAAGAAGTGCACCACCTGCACCGCCAATTAAACCACCTTTGGTCGAATTCTTTGTTGTTGAACAACTTCCGAGCAGCAATCCACCGCACAGGATCAACGCTACTGCTTTATTAAAATGTCTCATGTTTAAAATATTAAGTTGATTAAAATTTTTCTTTCGTGATGATAGGTATTTACTGAAAACACGGGTTAATTACTTAGTTTTTTGTAAACCAGTCCCGCCAATATTGCTCCTACAATGGGAACAACAATAAACAGCCACAGCTGAGCAAGGGCCCAGTCGCCAACAAATAGTGCCTGACTAATACTTCGGGCCGGATTAACCGAGGTATTTGTTACCGGAATACTAACCAGGTGGATGAGTGTCAAAGCCAATCCAATGGCGAGTCCTGCAAAACCTTTGGGAGCTTTTTCGTCAGTTGCTCCAAGTATTACAATCAGGAACATGAAAGTCATTACCAGTTCGGATAGTATTGCAGCCACCATACTGTAATTGCCCGGAGAATGTTCACCATAGCCGTTGGCCGCAAATGTACCGATCGACGAGCCGTTTCCGGTTACTATAAAGTAAAGAACTGTTGCAGCCAGAATTCCTCCGGCCACTTGCGAGATGATGTAAGGTAATACTCCTTTTGACTCAAACCGGCCGCCTATCCAAAGTCCGATTGTTACTGCCGGATTAAGGTGTGCGCCAGAAATGTGCCCCAAAGAATAAGCAATTGTAACTACAGTTAGTCCAAATGCAAGAGAGACTCCAACTAAACCAATTCCAACGTTAGGAAATCCTGCAGCTAATAATGCACTGCCGCAACCTCCAAACACGAGCCAAAATGTTCCGATAAATTCAGCTAAAAATTTTTTCATACATTTTCTTATTAAGTTATTATTCGTCTTTCGTGTATTACAATCATTAAAGTTATGACAAAATTGAGAAGATTCAGACTATTTAGTGTGAATTTAAGCCAAACAAAGTCTATACAGCGATCTATACTACGTCTATACAGTTGGTGTAAATGGCTTTATTTTAGGTGTTTGTGCTTTGATTTTTCTGAAACGTTTCACCTCTGGCTCAGTATTCTGTTCCGGATTTCTTCAAGTTTTAATGCTTAGAATAAAAATATGAGGCATGTAAAATAGCTCCAAACGGGTTAAAAAAGGTTAAATTTGAGAAGTCATGTTCTTATCGTAAGAATACATAAGCTTTCCTGATTGGTTTATTATTCTTGTCGGTAAGGCCTAAACCACTTTAAAAATGAGCCATTCTAAATTATTGCTTGTTGACGATGAACCTTTGAACCTGAAGCTTTACGAAAAAATGCTGAAGGATCACGACTCCCAGATAATCACGGCAACAAACGGAAAGGATTGTCTTGATAAGGTCCGCGAGCATTTCCCTGATTTAATTCTGCTTGATTGGAATATGCCTGTGATGGACGGGATTCAAGCATTGGAAATTCTCAAAAAAGACGAGACAACTAAAGATATCCCGGTTTTGATGATTACCGGAGTAATGACCTCATCGGAAGATTTAGCTTTTGCCATGTCGGTTGGCGCCATCGATTTCCTGAAAAAACCGTTTGACAAGCTTGAGCTGAGTGCCCGTGTCAGGAATATTTTATTGCTTTCGGATACCCTGAAAACATTAAAAAACCAGAACAGCTCGCTCGAAAACCAGAATTTGTTCATCACTTCGCTTATCGAAAGTATTCCACATCCGGTGATTTACAGTTCGCTCGAAGGAATCGTATTAATGTGTAACAAGTTTTTTGCTGAACTTCTGGAAACCAACAAAAATGAGTTGATTGGCAAATCGGTGTACCGTTATTTTCTGAGCGACGAAGTGGGGTTTCATGTTCAGAAAGATGTGGAACTGATTCAAAGCGGGACTGCTTTGTCTTACGAAAAGAATGGGTTCCCCGGAAACCGCACTTTCGTTATCTCGAAAAATGTAGTGCTCGACACTCAGAGTGCGCCTCTCGGTATTATTACCGCCTTTACTGATATCTCGGCACTTAAAAAGGCCAACGAAGACATTATCAATACAAAAAAAATTGAGCTGATTTCGAGTACACTGAAGTTGATGCACCTGAACGAAATGAATAGTAGCCTGATCGGCGATTTGGTTAAAGTTACGCCACATGCCAGCAAGGAAGGACAGGAACTGATTCGCCAGATGACCAATAAATTCAGGATAAATGCGACAGAGCAAATCTGGAACGACTTTGAAACCCGCTTCGAAAATGCTTTTGATTCGTTTTACAGGGTTCTGCTTGAGAAATATCCCAACTTAACCCCCAACGAGCGTAAATTGTGTGCCTTACTTCGGTCGGGTCTTTCATCCAAAGATATTGCGATCCTCACTTTTCAGAATCCACAAAGTGTTGATGTTGCCCGATACCGGTTGCGAAAAAAGCTCAACCTGTTGAACGAAGAAAATCTGATTGACTTCCTTCTTCTGATCGATAAATAAGCTGATCTGTAGCAATCTATCCGGTTTGTATAGATAGAGTATAGTTCGCAGGACCAAATTGTTGTGATTAATTTTCGATTTTTGTACCGATAGTCTCAATATAACTCAAAAGGAGAATTCCGCAGATGGCAAAACTAAAACTACCCAAGCGACTAATCACAACAACCATACTAATGGCGTTAATGCTGGTGCTGATTATTGGCATGATCATTAGCCTGATTAACGAAAAAGGTCGGATTCAGGCGGCTTTAAGCCTGTCGCAGCAAAACCGCGAGCAGTTACTCAAAACCGAAAGTGTTACCGAATCGCTTTTGCTGGTTGAAGCCCGTTTCAAAGAATATTGCGCAACCTTCGAAACAAAGGTTTTTGATGAATACAAGGCTCAGGCGCAAATGCTGGCCGAAAATATCAGCCTCTTGCAACAAACGGCCTCACAGGGATCACCGGGTGAGGATAATCGTATTGCAAAAATCTTTGAGGAAAAGAATCGTGAAGCTGAAGTTTATCTGCGGCTGAAGCAAATCACCGACTCGCTGATGCTTTCAGTAAGCAGCCTGGAAAGCCAGCAAACGGAAATCGAAAAGACATTTCGTCGCCGTATTGGCGGAAGAATTGATACGCTCAGTGTTACCGAAACGCGCGAGTTGTATAAAAAAGGTCTGCTGGGAAAAATTAAAAGCGCTATTGTAGGAGAAAAAATCAAGGAAAATGTAAATACGAAGCTAAGAGTTCAAACTCCGGACGAGATTTTGCAAAAATCGCTTTTGTCGGGCCCACAAACTTCTGCGCCAACCAATATAAAAGAGCTTATAAAAAAGAACTTCGAACTGAAGGAGAGCGAGTTGAAGCTTATTTACATCAACAATAGTTTGATTGAGGAAATAAGGAAACTCGTTGACGACATTAAAATCAGTATTAAAAATCAGGAAGCTTCGCAGAATAATTCATTCCTGAATTCAGTGCGCCATTCAACCGATTTCCTTCAGAATATCCTGATTGTGCTTATGATTTTAGCCAGTATTCTTGCCGGGTACATTTTGTTTTTGGCTTACCGGAACGACAAATTTCAGGATCATATTATTGCCCTGAACCAAAAAGTGATGAAAGATTCAGTCGAAAAGGACAAGTTCTTCTCCATTATCAGTCACGATTTGATGAACCCATTCAATGCGCTGCTTGGCTTTACCAATATTCTGAAAGATGCTGTTAAAGAAAACGACCAAAAGGAAATTGAGGAATGTTCTACTATCGTTCACCAGTCGGCCTCCCGGATTTCAAACTTATTGCAAAATCTGTTGGTTTGGTCACGGATGCACAACGGAAAGATTCAATTTTCACCAAAGTTGGCCCGAATTGAAGAGCTCGTATCAAATACTCTGATGGTTTTGTCGCCGGTTGCTCAAAATAAAGAAATTAAACTCAACTGGTCGCTCGATGGCGACATTACAGCCACACTCGATACCAACATGATTGGCTCAGTTTTGCAGAACCTGGTAACCAATGCCATAAAGTTTACCAAAAAAGGTGGTGAAGTCAGGGTGTCGGCATTTATTGAATCCGAAAATCTCAACATCGAAGTTGCTGATACCGGCGTTGGAATGACTGATGAACAGATTCAGAAGCTGTTCAGGCTGGATAAAACTGCGTCGTCGAGAGGAACCGAGGATGAAGTCGGAACAGGACTTGGACTAATTATCTCGAAAGAGTTTATTGAAATGCACCACGGAAAAATTTGGGCTGAAAGTACATTGGGAAAAGGAAGCAAATTTTGTTTTCGGATTCCGATGTCAGCTTAACTTTTCTTTTGAACCCTTTCAGAGTATAGTGAACAGAAAAGGTCATTAGCCATTGGAGATTAAATTACTAATGACCTTTTCTCTGCTTTAATCATCGTCTTCTTCTTTTTCAGGAGTAAAGAAGGCTGCGTGTACCGGCGCCGGGCAGCTGCTTTCGAGTCCGTGAATGGCGGCCCATATCACCTCATTAAATTGAGCGTCAGGAATTCGGTCTTCTTTACTGAAATCAAATTTCTCACTTAATCTTGACATTTTGTTGTCAGCCAAATTTTTCTGGTTTAAGTCAATTTGGGCGGGAAGTGATTTGAATGGCGGATGATTGGCTGTTTTGTCGAAGCAGCGCCAGAGTGGCTCGGCTGCTGCGTCATACTGGCTCATTGGCGGAAGTCCCAGAACCAGTTCGATGGTTCGGAGCGCTGATGAAGTGGAATACATGGTATGATCAACAAAACCTTGCTTTACAAATCCTCCGGCTACATAGGCCGTTGAACGGTGCGCATCTACATGGTCGGGGCCATTTTGTGCGTCGTCTTCAATCATAATAATCAGACTTTCATTCCAGATTGGCGAATGACTGAGGTATTCGACAAAAAGTCCGCAGGCCAGATCGTTGTCGGCAGCATGAGCCAAAGGTGAAGGCCTGCCTGCTTTCAATCCCTCGGTATGATCGTTCCCAAACCGAATGCTGTTGAAGCGTGGAATCTGTCCTTTAGCCAATAATTCATCAAAATCGCGTTTCCACCACTGGAATCGCACAGTGTCGCGGATTGACAGGTCCCATCCTACGTAATACGGACAGAAATGATCCTGAAGTACCGGGATGTTTGGTTTCAAGCCCGAAACGAATTCTCCGTAACTTCGGTAACTAACGCCATATCGCTTGCAAAAATCCCACAGAAATCCGTCTTTATTGTTGGCAATTTCGCGTTCACCTTCAGCTGGGTATGAACCGCCACGACTTCCATAGCTTGTCGGCCAGTTTTTTTCGAGATAATCGGTGGCGTAAGCGCCCATCGTCCAGTTATGCCCATCGGCGCTCACTTCGCCGTCAACATAGAAATTGTCGAGCAATACAAACTGTTTGGCAATGGCGTGAAGATTTGGCGTTACCTTTTTGCCAAAAAGTACCAGGGTCGAATCGCCGTTTCCTTCAGGCATATCGCCTAAAACCTGATCGTACGTGCGATTTTCTTTAATGATGTAAAAGACATATTTGATGGGCGACGATTCGCCAACTTTCATCGGAATCGGATTTCCTTCTTCTCCTTTGGAAACCATTTCGTTTTCCTTGTTGTAAGGCGAGTTGTCGTAAGCGACTTTTGAATACTGGCTTAGCTGTTTGCTGTCGGGAGTGGAAACGACCTGCAAAGTTCCTCTGAACAAACCGGCAATATATTGTACTTTCCCTTTCACTGTTTCGGAATGATGGGCTGAAGTGACTTTCCTGTTGTCGGGACTTGGACCTTCCGGATTTGCTTTTGAGTTTAGTCCTTTCCCGTTTGAAACAAAAATGCTGTTTTTCACAACTCGCACGCAGGTTGGATACCATCCTGTAGGAATAAAGCCTTTGCTGAAACTTTTGCCTGGAACGCTTACATCGAAAACAGCCAGACAGTTATTGTCGGCATTGGCTATATACAAGGTTTTTTCATCAGCACTTAAGGCAACACTGTTGGTTGTTGATCCGGAAGGTGAGTTCGGATAGAGTGCCGAGTTCAGGACCTCGATTACCCGATTTTGTTCGAGCGATACTACCGAAACCGAATTGTCGTTGGCATTGGCTACAAAAAGATATTTCCCGTTGTGGCTGATGCACATATCATTGGGATTATCTCCAACCGGAATTGATCCGGCGATTGCTTGTTTGTGCGTATCGAACAAAACTACTTTGTTGCATCCCCAGCAAGTGACGTACAACATTTTACAATCGTTGGAAAGCAAACAGGTGTATCCTTCGCCTCCAAGTGGAAATTTCGATTTTAGTTTCTTTTCTTTCAGATTGTAAACATACAGCGAGCTGTTTTCTTTAGTAACTGCGTAAAGCATTTGTTTGTCGTCGTCAACGGCAATTCCTGCCACTGAAATTTTTTCAGGCCATGGTTTTCCCAAAACAAGGGTGTCGAACGGAGCAAGTTTTTCGTTTTTGATCTGGTATCGCATGATCCAGTTGTCGTTTCCTCCTGAAGCATACAGGAACTTCCCGTCTTTCGAGAACGTTAGTCCCAGCCAGCTTTTGGCAGTGACAATTGTATCGAGCAACTGCATTTTTTCGGTATCGAACAGATGGATTCCCTGATCACTCTGTCCGTTATTTGTGACAGCGAGTAATTTTCCGGAAGGAGATACGGCCATATTTAATGGCAAATCGCCAAGTGGCAGTAATTTTCCAACCGGCGAAAGTTTCCATCCGTTTGG
The DNA here is from genome assembly GCA_963678915.1 of Prolixibacteraceae bacterium. Lineage (GTDB taxonomy): Bacteria > Bacteroidota > Bacteroidia > Bacteroidales > Prolixibacteraceae > Aquipluma. Next base: position 1,752,504 of record OY787458.1, on the reverse strand, counting down.
CAACCGGATCTGTTTCGATGTAATTTCCTGATTTTGACCCGAAGCAGTGAAGAAAACCCCCAAAGTACAACTAATTATACATAGAATGTAAATGGTTCTGCGATAATACGATGTCATGATTTTTTTAGTTTTTTAAAGTTCAAAAAACACCAGGTATAAAGTTGGCGAATAGTTTATTTAAATCAAACCCGATTAATTAACTTATGATCGGAATTTGAATTGCATTTAAACAGAAAAGCCTGCCATTGTTAAAATGTGTTAAAAGCAAAATTTGCTTAAGGGTGATTTCTGGCTCAACTGTTATATACATGTATTGCGGAATTTTTTTTCATAAGTTTGTTTTGGTTTTAGATTCCAGACTGAGTGTCTAATCTAGAAAACTTAAAAGGGCATGGGGTGAGATCCGATGCCCTTTTTATTTCCCAATCTTTTTAGTCAGGTGTAAATTTTAGCCGCTGAACTCCCTATCTTTGTTTTGAGGCTTCAGAAGGGCCTATTTTTAACATTCAAAAACTGAAACTAAAAAGAATATGACATTAATTAAATCAATTTCAGGAATTCGCGGGACAATTGGCGGACAACCTGGCGAAGGACTTAGTCCGGTTGATGTGGTAAAATATACTGCTGCTTACGCCGAGTGGGTGAAGCTGCAACATCCCGGGCAAACAATTACGGTGGTGGTTGGGCGCGATGCCCGCATTTCCGGGCCAATGGTTCAGTCGTTGGTGGTGGCTACGCTTTCGGGCATGGGTTGTATGGTGGTCGATTTGGGAATGGCAACTACACCAACTACCGAAATTGCTGTAAAGGAAGAATCGGCACAAGGCGGAATTATCCTGACCGCCAGCCATAATCCAAAACAATGGAATGCACTGAAACTACTCAATCAGGATGGCGAGTTTTTAAGTGCTGCCGATGGTGCATTGGTGCTCGAAATTGCAGAGAAAGAGTTATTCAATTTTGCTGAAGTTGACGATTTGGGCGAAGTTTTCGAAAAGGATTATACCGATATTCATATTCAGCAGGTGCTCGATCTGGAGCTGGTTGATGTAAAAGCAATCCGCGAATCCAATTTTAAAGTAGCTATCGATGCCGTGAACTCTGTTGGCGGAGTTGTTATTCCCAAATTGCTGAAAGCGCTTGGCGTGAAAGAAGTTGTTGAAATCAACTGCGAAGCAACCGGCCATTTTGCACATACACCGGAACCACTTCCTGAAAATCTGGTTGAAACAGCCGAGATTATTCGCGAAAAATCGGTTGATGTTGGTTTTGTGGTCGATCCGGATGTCGATCGTCTGGCTATTATTAGTGAAGATGGTTCGATGTTCAACGAGGAATATTCGCTCGTTTCTATTGCCGATTATGTGTTGAGTCAAACTCCGGGAAATACGGTTTCAAATCTTTCGTCGTCGCGTGCCTTGCGCGATATTACCGAAAAACATGGCGGAACCTATTCGGCAGCGGCTGTTGGCGAGGTGAATGTAGTAGCCAAAATGAAAGCAACCAATGCCGTTATTGGTGGCGAAGGCAATGGCGGAATTATTTATCCTGCATCGCATTACGGCCGCGACTCGCTGGTTGGTGTGGGTTTATTTCTCAGTTTACTGGCCAAGTCAGGCCTGAAATGCTCCGAGTTGCGCAAAACTTACCCGGATTATTTTATCTCAAAAAATAAAATTGAACTTACTCCCGATATTGATGTGGATGGCATTCTGGTGAAGATGAAACAAAAATATCAGCACGAACAGGTTACCGATATTGATGGGGTAAAAATTGATTTTTCCGATCGTTGGGTGCATTTGCGTAAGTCGAATACCGAACCGATCATCCGAATTTATGCCGAAGCGCCTTCGATGGCCGAAGCCGATCAGTTGGCACAAAATATAATTCAGGATATTCGCTCTCTGATTGCCTGATAAAACAAAAGGATCCGATTTCTTAAAAGATCGGATCCTTTCATTTTTGCACCTTCCCACTTATTGAATTGCCTCTTTTTTTGCAATCAGTTGTTCCACAATTTTCTGTTTGTCCTGAATAACCAGCTGTTGTTTATTCAGCTGTATGTCGTTCCTGGTAATTCTTCCTTTTGCAGAATTGATATCGGCTTCCCGGGATTTGATCTTCTTTTGAAAGGACTTGATTTTATTGAAGTATTTCGATTTTTCTTTTGAAAGTTCTTTTAATTCCTTTTTCGCAACATCATATTCCGGAGTGCCTTTTGTCATCGATTCAAAAGTAATCTTTTTACCGGTTATGTTTTCTTCCAGACGGGCAATGTCATTTTCGACAGCATTAATTTCGGCGTTGTACTCCTCAATATCAGTTTGATAGCGGGCAATAGATTTTGCTTCTTTTTTCGAGTCCGATTCAATGTCTTTCAATGCGCTTTCCTGGTTCGATACTTCTTTTTTGGCTGCATCAATCTGATCTTCTACAACGTTCCGATAGGCAGCAACCCCAAAATCGCGTATATAGCTTTTAATGTTTTCAATTCTCTCCTGATCGGCATTGGTTTCATTAATGAAAACCGAATCAGTGTATTGAAAAAAGGCGCCAAGTTTACAGCCATCCGAAAGTTCTGTAATTCTGGCATAAACATCCATCGGGTGTTTGGTCAGTGATGATTCCTTTATTGCCCGAACGTAAAATTCGTCGCCATTCTTTTCAACTTTAAGTTTGTCGCGGTTCGACTGATTTTCTTTACTTCGGAACAGATTGCCAATTTGAGTCGTGATATTCGAAAAACGTTCGCCAATGCTCCGGTTATTCACATATTTTTTCCACACAGGCTCAATGTCTTTGGCTTTTGCCTCGGGAACAACTACAGTAAATGCCAATTGCCGGCCTTTTGACATGTTCATTTCTTCTGAACCAACCTCAATTTTTTGTTGTGGTTTTGCCAGCAAACTTAAAAAGAAGAAAGCTGAGAAAAGTAAAAAAGGTTTCATATATGAATTGCTTTAGTTTTAGCAAGTCATACGCAATTTGCAAGTTTTATGTTTTGCTAATTTTTGCTGAAATTTTTTACTCCTTCGTCCAGAAATTGCTTAAACGCTTCAATATCCAGGTTGTAGGCACGTGGTGAAATCAACAGGTTCCCGTCGCTATCCAGAATTACATAGTATGGTTGCGAGTTGGTTCCAAATTTCTCGGTTTGAATTTCAGTATTTTTCTTTCCAAGAAGTTTGACTTCTTTTCCGGCTTTATTGGTGTACCATTCTTCTTTTGGCAATTCAATTACTTTGTCGTCAACATAAAGTGCCAGCAAAACAAAGTTTTCACGAAGCCTTTTCAATACTTCCGGATCGCTCCAAACGCGGTTTTCCATTTCGCGGCAGTTGGTGCAGCCGTGTCCCGTAAAATCAACAAAGATTGGTTTTTTCAACTCTTTAGAAACCCTCAATGCCTGCTCGTAGTCGAAGTAGCCCTGCAAACCATGTGGAAGTTTTAGCCGGTCAGCATAACGGGGAGCTTCGGTTATATTTCCTTTTGCAACAAATGTTCCGCCTCCCTGATTTTCACGAACAATGGCGTTGATATCGAAATCCTGGGTTTCGGTTGGAGGTAACCAGCCTGAAATGGCTTTGAGCGGAGCACCAAACAATCCCGGAATCAGGTAAACTACAAACGTAAACGTTGCTATAATCAGCAGCAGTCGCGGGAATGATTTCACAACCGGATAGTCGCTGTCGTGCGGAAATTTAATTTTACCCAACAGATAAAAGCCCATCATGGTGAAAATTACAATCCAGAAACCCAGGTAAACTTCGCGGTCGAGAATTCCCCAATGGTATGTTTGATCCGGAACATTCAGGAATTTCAGCGCAAAAGCCAGTTCGATAAAACCAATGACCACTTTTACCGAGTTGAGCCATCCGCCCGATTTTGGCATTTTATTGAGCCAGCTTGGGAAGAACGCAAACAAGGTAAACGGAATAGCAAAAGCCAGCGAGAAGCCAAGCATTCCGATAATCGGTTTCAGGATTTGTCCTCCAACAGCTTGAACAACAACGGTTCCAACAATTGGGCCGGTGCACGAGAAGGAAACTAATACCAAGGTGAATGCCATAAAAATGGTCCCAATAATTCCGCCCTGATCTTCGTGTTGTACGCTTTTATTGATCAGCCAGCTTGGCATTACAATTTCGAAATAGCCGAAGAACGAAGCGGCAAAGACCACAAAAATCAGGAAGAACAATATGTTTGGAATCCAGTGAGTGCTAAGCCAGTTGCCAAAATCGGCCCCGAAAAGAACCGAGATTAAAACGCCAAAAATCACATAAATGGCAACGATCGAAAATCCATAAATTATTGCCTGAACTTTCCCTTTCGAACCGCTTTTCATGAAGAATGAAACTGTCATCGGGATCATCGGGAATACACATGGGGTAAGTATCGCAAGCAATCCCCATGCGAAAGCCTGAACAAAGAACCACCACAGCGAACGGTCGTTGCCCGAAAACTCGTCGTTACTGGCTACTATTTTTTTCTCGGGTTCTGTTTTTTCGGGTACGGTTGCAGTGGCTGCTTTTACGGCGGGCGATTCTGGAACCATGGTCAGCGTATCGGCACCGGGCGAGGGCAGATTTTCTGTTTTTGTTTCGGTTTTTTGTGCCACAGCCGTGCCTGCCGGAACATCAAACGAAAACTCCGATTCGCCCGGAATGCAGGTTTCGTCGTTGCAAGCCTGGTAATTTATCGTTCCGCTTACTTTAACCGGCTGGGTGCCGGTTATTTTTATTTTCTGGGTAAAAGTCACGAGCTTGTCGAAATACTTCACCTTCATCTGAAACATTTCGTCAAAAACTTCCTGCGGGGTGGGTTCGGTAGCTTTACCTACCAACTCAATGCCGTCCATCTTTTCAAACTTGAACTCGGTTGGCATTGGTCCGCCATCAGGCAGGTGCTGCGAATACAAATGCCAGCCCTGATCAATGCGGGCTATAAATTGCAGCTCAGCTGTATTTGATCCGGTAACCTTGGTTTTATATTCCCACTTTACGGGTATCAGTATCTGAGCCTGAGCTGAGAACACCGCAATAGTGAAGAAGAAGGCAAAAAGCAATCTTAAAATGGCTTTCATATGCAAATATCTATATAATTGTAAAAACAAAAGTAACGATTATAATGCTCATTTGTTCCAGAATGAGGTTTGTTCTCTAAAAACCGATTCGTGGAATCGGGCAACTTTTGGCAAAAATACTTAAATATTTGAATGACCTCAGAGGGGTATCCTGCTAAATAGCAAGGTAAAATATGAATTAAATACATGTTTTATAGGTTTAAACAAAATCCCCGGGCAGGTATATCCGTTAGCTGAAAGTGACGGATAAAATAATTTAATTTTGAATGGTATGTAATAAAACATATGTTTTAATACTTATTTGGCATAGAAGTTGATCAATTAAATGCCTGATTAACACACATCAATAAAATTGTCCACCTAGATTCTAAACCAATGAATAGAAAAAAGATCCTCCTGATAGCTATTCCTGCTGTCATTTTACTCGTGTTTTTCATAGTCTTCCGAAAAAATGGAACCGATTACAGCCAGATTATCACCACTGTAAAACGCGGAACGTTTAATGCTTTGATTTTTTCGTCGGGCCAGCTCGAATCGGAAAAATCGGAGAGTATAAATATTCCGGAGAAGTTGAACGACCGGAATCTTCGCATTTGGGAACTGGCCATCACCCATATGGTTGAGGAAGGCACGGTAGTCGATTCGGGCGACTATGTGGCAACACTCGATCACAAGGCGGTTGAAGAGCAGATTAAACTGGCACAGGACGATATGGATAAAATGCTCACTGAGTACGAAGACAGTAAAATTGATTCGAACCTGAACCTGAGCAATCAGCGCGATATTATTGTCAATGCCCGCCTCGACCTGACCGAGAAAAAAATTGTGGTGGACGAATCGGTTTACGAATCGCCTTCCATCCGGAAAAAAGCAGGCATGGATTTGGATAAGGCGCAGCGCAAACTCGGGCAGGAACAAAAAGCTTATGGCCTGAAAAAACAACAGGAAGAAAATAAGGTACAGCGAAAATACATCAACTACCGGCAGGTTTCAGAACGTTTGGGCGAGCTGCAGAAGCTGTTCGAATCGCTCGAAATTAGGGCGCCAAAGGCCGGGATTGTTACCTATTTTAAATATCCGTGGGGCGAAATCATAAAAACAGGTTCGAAGGTTGGCCCATACAATTCCATTATTGCTTCCATTCCGGAAATGTCGAACCTCATTTCGAGAACTTACATCAATGAGATTGACATTTCGAAGGTAAAAATTGGCCAAAATGTAAAAATCGGGATTGACGCATTTCCGGAGAAACAATTGGCAGGAGAGGTTATTTCGGTAGCCAACATCGGGCAGGCCATGCCAAACAGCGATGCCAAAGTGTTCGAGATCAAAATCAAAATTTTTGGTCAGGATAAAGAGCTGAAACCGGCGATGACTACCAGCAATGCCATTGATGCCGGATTATTTAAGGACACTGTAATGGTTGCAACCGATGCCATTTTTGAAAACGACAGCCTGAAATTTGTGTACCTCGGGAAAGATAATCCGGTGAAGCAAATCGTTTGGGTGGGCGACGAGAACGAGAATTTTGTGCTTGTTAAAAAAGGCCTGAAAGAAAACGATGAGGTTTGGTTGTCGGAACCAGCGGATGCCGCTGAATTGAAATTTAAGGGTCAGGAGATTTATACTGAAATACAGAAAGATAAAGAGAATGCCCGAATCAAAGCCGAAAAGGAACGTGAAGAAATGCTAAAGAACAAAGCTGATGCTGCAGCTCAGCCTCCCGGAGCATTACCTGCAGGTGTAGCAGTTAAACAAACTAAGTAGCACAAAACCTAAAACTTAAGCAATGATTTTTAAGAAGTATTTTCATGATATAGTTATTGGTTTTGAGGCTATTATCGACAATAAACTCAAATCGATGCTGACAGCATTGGGCATTATTTTTGGGGTGGCTGCTGTAATCAGCATGATGGCCATCGGGAATGGTGCCGAGCAGGAAATTCTGGAACAGATCAAAATGGTTGGTGTAAACAACATCATTATAACTCCCACTGAAGTAGCCGGAAATGAATCAAAATCTTCAGGACAGGAAGATAAAGCAGGAGCCAAAAAATTCTCGAAAGGGCTGACCATGCTCGATTTAAGTGCGATTGAGGAAATTGTACCAACGGTGAATATGGTTAGTCCGGTTATTTCGTACAACTACTCGGCTATTATCGACGGGAAAAGCAAACCTGTTGTAATTGAAGGGGTAAATACCAGCTATTTCAGGGTTTTCAATATTAACCTGCAAAAGGGCGAGGTTTTTAACCGCTTACAGTCCGAGGCCGGGCAGCCGGTTTGTGTGATTGGCGATAACATTAAAACAGTATTTTTTAATCAGGAAGATCCGGTTGGAAAATATATCAAGTGCGGTCAGATATGGCTGAAAATAATCGGAGTTGTTGAGCGACGCGATTTCACGGCGTCGGCATCCGACGAAATGGGTATCAGCAGTACCGACAATAAAATATTTGTGCCGGTGCAAACCGTACTGATGCGCTTTAAGAACCGTGCACTTGTTCGTGCCGACGAAGTGGAGAAGTCGAATGCCCGTCGCCGGATTGTAATTACCGATGCAAACTCGGCCACCGAGGAAGAAGATAAAAATCTGAATCAGCTGGATAAAATTGTTTTACAGGTGAAGGAAACCGAGCAGCTTGGTGCCACTGCCGGGGTGGTTAAACGCCTGCTTTTACGGCGTCATTCCGGATTATACGATTTTGAGGTTACCATTCCTGAACTTTTACTGAAGCAGCAACAGCGCACCAAAAAGATTTTTAACATTGTGTTGGGAGCCATTGCCGGCATTTCGCTTATTGTTGGCGGTATCGGAATTATGAATATCATGCTTGCGTCGGTGATGGAACGGATTCGCGAGATTGGTACCCGCCAGGCCATTGGAGCCTCGCGTAAAGATATTGTTGCCCAATTCCTGGCCGAATCAACTTTGATCAGCCTTTCAGGGGGAATCATCGGGATTATTCTGGGCATTGTTTTGTCGAAGATCATTACTGCGGTATTCGATATTAAAACCATCATTTCATTCTTCAGCATTTTTATTGCTTTTGGCGTTTCGGCTATGGTTGGAATCATGTTCGGATACATGCCTGCCAAACGTGCTGCCGATAAAGACCCTGTCGAATCATTACGCGCATAAAATCAGACTTTTATGAAAACACAAATAATAACATTGAAACAATTCCAATATCTGTTCCTGATTGTCCTGATCTCAGGCTTTCAGCTGAATCTCAAAGCTCAGCCGGCAAAGTACAGTCTTAGTCTCGATGAGGTAGTGAAAATAGCCTCACAAAGTTCGCTCGATGCCTTCAGGTATAAAAACATGTACCTGGCAAGCTATTGGGAGTACCGGTACTACCGGGCCGATAAGCTTCCAAGCCTGAGTATGAATGCGACTCCGCTCGATTTCAATCATTACCGCAAACGCGAATACAATTTCCAGACAAACGAAGACCAGTATGTATTGCGCGATTATTTTAACTCCGATCTGGCCGTTCAGCTGAATCAAAAAGTGGGTTTAACAGGCGGAAATCTGTTTTTGAGTTCCGAACTTGGAATGGTGAAGAATTTGGGCGGAGAGAAGGTAACTTCTTACCAGGCAACACCGGTGAGCATTGGTTACCAGCAATCGTTGAACGGATACAATGCAGTGAAGTGGCAGTCGAAAATTGAGCCGGTGAAATACGAGAAGGCCAAAAAAACCTTTGTTCAGTCGCAGGAAAACCTGGCAATGAAAAGTACTGCCATGTTTTTCGATTTGGTTGAAGCACAAATTCAGCTGAAAATTGCACAAAACAACATGTCGAATGCCGATACGCTTTATAAAATCGGGAAGGGACGTTTCCAGGTTGGAACCGTCACCCAGGACGAACTTCTTAACCTGGAATTGAATCAACTCAATTCGCAGCAAGCTTTAAACTCGGCCCGGCTCGAAGTAACCCGGGCGCAGTCAGGTTTAAACTCGTACCTGATGATGGATAAAAAGTCGCTGATCGATTGTAAAGTTCCGTCCGAAATTCCGGCGATGCAGATTATTGCTGATGAGGCGCTGGCGCTGGCATTAAAAAATAACCCTGAGATTTTAAATCAGGAACAGCAGATGCTTGAGCAGGATCAGAATGTGGCAAAAGCCAGGTCGGAGAGCGGATTAAATACCAGCTTGTTTGCCTTGTACGGGCTGAACCAGTCGTCGGAAGACTTTGAAAAAATATACGATCAGCCCGATCAAAGCAAGCGGGTTCAGGTAGGTTTTAGTATTCCGTTGGTTGACTGGGGGCGTCGCAAAGGAAAACTGATGATGGCCGAATCGGGCAGGGAAGTGGCCAATGCTAAAATTAAGCAGGACCGGATTGACTTCGAACAAAACATTTTCCAGTCGGTAATGGAATTCAACCTTCAGGCCGAGCAGGTTCGCAATGCCGCAAAGGCCGATACGGTTGCTCAAAAAGGATACGAAGTTACTTTTCAGCGTTTCCTGATTGGGAAGGTCGATGTGATTAAGCTCAACATTGCACGAAACGATCTGGAATCGGCCCGAAAAGCATACATCAATGCCGTAAAAACGTACTGGAATTACTATTACCGGCTCCGGATGCTGACTCTTTACGATTTTGTAAAGAAAGAAGAACTTACGGCCGAATACGACAAAATCATTCAAAACTAAGTCGCTATGCTGAGACAACGAAAATATCAGGTTCTTCTGGCAGCCATCGTTTTGGTTGGTATTGGTTCGGTGGTTTGGTTAAAGCTGAACTCTTCTTCCGGAAAAACATACAAAATTAAAAAGGGCAACCTCGAAGTTCTGATTGCCAGCAAAGGAGAAGTCAGGGGCGACAGATATACTGAGATAAATCTTCCGGCTGCTGTGTGCAACCAGGAACTGCGGGTTTATCAGCTCAAAATAATGGATATTATTCTGGAAGGGAAAACGGTAAAAAAAGGCGATTACATTGCCAAGCTCGACGAGAGCCAGTTTGCCACCATGATGCGCGACAACATGCAGCAAAAGGAAAAGATGGACGCCGATTTGCGAAATGCGGTGCTCGATAGTACCGTAACGCTATCGGCCAAACGCGAAGCGGTGAACAATGCCAAACTCGATCTGGAATACCTGAGAATTGATCTGGATCAATCGAAATACGAATCGGAAGCCTATCAGCGCAAAACCCGCGTCAGCTATGAGAAAGCCGAAAACGAGATTGCCCGGCTGAGGCGCGATTACCTGCTCGAGCGAAACCGGCTAAAACTTCAGGTTACACGATCGGAGGCGCGGGTTGACGAATTTAAGAAAAGAATCGACAAATATATGGAGGCCCTGTCTGCCACTACGATAAAAGCTCCTGAAGACGGAATCGTGATGTTTGCCAAAGACTGGATGGGCAAGACTTACGGAAAAGATTCGGAAATAAATATCTGGAATCCGCTGATTGCCACGCTGCCCGATATGTCGGTGGCAATAAGTGAGACTTATATCCGCGAAATTGATATTTCGAAGGTGCAGCTTAACGACAGCGTGCGGATTACTATCGATGCCTTGCCCGATAAGGTTTTCTGGGGCAGAGTGGTAAAAATTGCCACCATTGGCGAAGATCATAAGGATTTTGACATGAAAGCCTTCAAGGTAATTGTTCGGTTCGACAAGTCGGATAAAGACATGAAGCCCGGAATGACAGCAAATAATAACATCATTACTGCTTCGTATAAAGACAAGCTGATCGTTCCGATTAAAGCTGTTTTTTCGAAAGAAGGAAAACAAATTGTTTACAGGAAGAGCGCTGGCGGAATTACCGAGCAGGAAGTGAAGCTGACCGACGAAAACGAAGAATTTGGAGTTGTCCGGGAAGGCATTTCTGAAGGCGATGTGGTTTTAATGTATCAGCCGGAGAAATTCAAGCCGGAAACAAGCAAAGTTGCAAGCAGTAACTAATCAGGGTTGAAAACAAGGCGCTTATTAACAAATCTTTGAAGTTTTGAGTTCCGATTATAAAATGGGTTTTTGTACATTTGACCGTATTTTTTCGGAACCTAAACCTAAACCGTATGAGATTGAGCCTGCTTTGTCTATTCATCCTATTGAATATTCTCTCGTATTCTTCGCCCAAAAAGAACCCGACAAACCCTGGAACCAAAGCTGGTCCGGGTTTAAATAAAAAGAATCTTGACTATGTACTTCATGTAAAGAAAGCCAATGGTCCGATTAAGATCGATGGCTTGATCAGTGAACCCGATTGGGCAGAAGCGGAGAAAGCAAAAGATTTCAGGCTTGTATTGCCGGTTGATTCAGGCTTTGCCAAATCGCCTTCGGAAGTGGTGATGACATACGACGACAAAGCTTTTTATCTTGGAATTACTTTTTTCGACACCATACCCGGGAAGCGGATTACAGAATCGTTCAGGCGCGATTTTGTGTTTGGCAACAACGATAATTTCCTGGGATTCTTCGATACTTTTCTGGATCAAACCAACGGTTTTTCCTTTGGTGCCTCGGTTTCCGGTGCAAAATGGGATGGAACGCAGTCGAACGGAGGAGCTGTTAACCTGAACTGGGATTGTAAATGGGATTCGAAAACCGTTCAGTACCCAGATCGCTGGGTGACCGAAATGCGCATCCCGTTTCGTTCGGTACGGTTTCGTTCGGGTACCGACAAGTGGTACGTTAATTTCAGCCGTCTCGATCTGAAGACCAATGAGAAATCGGCCTGGGCTCCGGTACCACGCCAGTTTGCTACAGCAAGTCTTGCCTATGCCGGTGTTTTGCAGTGGGACAAACCGCTGCCCAAATCGCGAATGATGTTCTCGGTTATCCCATATGTTTTTGGAGGAGTTTCAAAAGATTTTGAGGCCGGAACCAATACCAGATACCGAAAAGATTTTGGGTTCGATGCCAAGCTTGGGCTTAGCACTTCGATGAACCTTGACTTGACTTATAATCCGGATTTTTCGCAGGCCGAAGTCGATCAGCAGGTCACCAACCTCGATCGTTTCGAACTTTTCTTTCCGGAGAAACGCCAGTTTTTTCTAGAGAACAGCGACTTATTCTCGAATTACGGATTCAACAATCTGACGCCGTTCTTTTCGCGCCGGATTGGGCTGGACGCACCGGTTTTGGCCGGTACCCGCCTGAGTGGAAAGCTTGACAATAACTGGCGTCTTGGATTTTTGGATATGCAAACCGAAAAAACTTCGGATCAGCTTTCCCGCAATTTTATGGTGGTATCGCTTCAGCGAAAAATGTTTTCGCGCTCGAATATTGGGATGATTCTGGTAAATAAAGAATACACCGACGAGCCCGGAGCGCAGAATTTTAACCGTATTGCCGGTATCGATTATAACCTGGCCAGCAGCAACAATGCCTGGACCGGGAAATTGTTTTATCACCGTTCGTTCAGTCCCGAAAATCCGGGGAAACAATATGCACAGGGATCTTCGCTGATTTACAACTCACGCCGGATTCATGTAGGTCTGTCGCAGGCTAGCGTGGGCGAAAATTATCAGGCCGAAACGGGTTATGTTCGCCGCAAAGGATACAATTCGGTAACTCCTGAATTTAGTTTGTTGTGGGTTCCAAATAAGAAGGTAATCAGTCATGGTATTGTGACCACGGCCAACTATTATTTTGATCACGACTTTAAAGAGATGGACCACGAACTTTCGGCTATGTACAAAGTTGAATTCAGCAGCCGCGCAATTATCGACGCCGGAGTTAAAGACTACTATACTTTACTTAGCCGTGATTTTGACCCAACGCACATCAGTAACACGGTGCTGAAACAAGGAACCGATTATTCGTACAGGGTAGGATTTATCGACTTTTTTTCGGATACTCGCGCCTTGTTTAATTACGCAGCCACTTTCGCGAAGGGAAGTTTCTATAATGGAAATATTACTTCGTTCGAAGGGCATGCAACCTACCGTTACCAGCCTTACCTGAATATGACACTGAACTTTTCGTATAACGACATCAACCTTCCGGGCGATTTCGAACATGCGCGGTTTTGGCTGCTTGGCCCGAAACTCGACCTGACTTTGAGCGACAAGGTTTTCTTCCAGTCGTTTGTGCAGTACAACGAGCAAATCGACAATATGAATATCAATCTGCGCTTTCAATGGCGCTACAAACCGGTTTCCGACCTTTTCATTGTTTATACCGATAATTATTATACCGGGAACTGGAGTCCGCGAAACAGAGCGCTTGTGCTAAAATTGTCGTATTGGTTTAACTAAGAGTTTCCCCAAACTCCCTTCGCAGGAGGGGCTTCTATCAACTCAAATCTGCCGCAGCTTCATTTCTTGGAGCAATTATAAAGAATTTATTGGACTAGCTCCCTTCTCCTTTGGAGAAGGGTTGGGGATGAGGCTTTGTTTGTTTCAGAATTTTTCAAACACTCCCAACCCAAACAGTGCAAAGTCATATTTGATCGGGTCTTCCGGATCGAATTCCCGAAGTTTCGCGGTGATTTCTTCCACGGCACGCCAGTCGTTTTGCGTTCGGGTAAGCAATCCAAGCTTTCGGGCTACATTGCCGGTATGCACATCGAGTGGCAGCATCAGTGCTGATGTCGGAATCTGTTTCCAGATGCCAAAATCAACATTGGCCTGGTCATTTCTGACCATCCAGCGCAAATACATGTTCAGCCGCTTGGCCGCTGCACCTTTTTCAACATCCGAAACATGCTTTTCGGTCCGTCGTTCGTGTTCCAGTTCGAAAAACACTTTTCTGAAATGAACCAAAGCGCTAAAAACTGATTTCCCGTTACTGAATCCATTGGTAAAAACCTGCTCCAGCCCTCCGTGGTTCTGGTAGATATTTTTGAGCGATTTCATGAAATAAATGCAATCGGTGCCATTGAATGTACGGTGCTTAAAGTTTTGAAACACCTCCCAATCGTCTTCAGAGCTGTTCAGCAGAAATTCGAATGGATTGTTCTGCATCAGCGTAATCAGTTTCAGCGCATTTCGGATGATGGTTGGGCGTTGTCCCCAGGCGATGGTGGCAGCCAGAAACCCCGCAATCTCAATGTTTTCTCTGGTGGTAAAAAGTGCCGGAACCTGTATCGGATCGGTTTCGATGAATTCGGCACGATTGAAAAGCTGTATTTTTTCGTCGAGAAACGACTTTATATTTTCGGAAGAGTCGATCATTTGCGATTTTGGAAACTGAACACTGAGACTGAAAACTGTATTAGCTTTCAATTAAGCCATCCCGCATACGGATGATGGCGTCGCTCTGGGCTGCAAAACTTTCGTCGTGGGTTACAATCACGAGGGTTTGCTTAAACTTGTCGCGTAGGGTAAAAAACAGTTCGTGCAGGTCTTCGCGGTTTTTGGTGTCGAGGTTGCCCGAAGGTTCATCGGCAAGGATAACCGAAGGATTGTTGATCAAGGCTCTTGCTACGGCTACACGTTGCCTTTCGCCACCCGAAAGTTCGCCGGGTTTGTGGTTAAGCCGGTGCGACAAACCCAGAAAATCGAGGTATTCGCGGGCTTTATCTTCGGCTTCCTTTTTCGGAGTTTTTGCGATATATGCCGGAATACAAACATTCTCGAATGCCGAAAATTCGGGCAATAAATAATGAAACTGGAAAACAAAGCCAATCTGACGGTTCCGGAAATCGGCCAGCTGACGCTCGTTCATTACCGAAATGTTTTGTCCGTTGATGAAAACATGGCCCGATGCGGGTTGGCTCAAGGTGCCAATGATTTGCAGAAGGGTTGTTTTACCGGCACCACTGGGGCCAACAATCGAGTAAAGTTTACCGGCCGGAACTTCAAGGTCGATGCCCTTCAGTACCTGAAGATCGCCAAACGACTTGGTTATTTTCTCGACTTTTATCAATTGCTGGCTGGTTTATAATCGGTGAGTTTTTCGGATTAAATATTAGATCCGCTGTCGATATTCTTTTCGATATTTTTTGTTTCCTGAGCCACATCAGCTTTCAAATCGTTCAGTCCTTGTTCAACATCGCTGGTGTGCGTATTAATCCCTTCCTGAATGTTGGTAGTGGTTTCCTTAATTCCTTCCTGAATATCGCCGGTGTGTTTCCTGATTCCTTCCTGAATGTCGCTTCTTACATTTTGAATAGTCGATTTGATATCGCTAAGGTCACCACCAATTCCGCCGCCGCTTTCGTTGATTTCCCTTTTGATCTCATTGGTAGCTTTCTGAAATTCACGCATGGCTTTCCCCAATGTCCTGGCAATATCTGGAATTGATTTGGCTCCAAAAAGCATCAGAAAAACAAAAATGATCAGTACAATTTCTCCTCCACCCATAACTTGTCGAATTAGATAGTTGGTCTTTTTCTTAAAAACTCAGCAAATATACAAACTTGTTGAAAACAACGACAGCAGACGCCTGAATATGACAGGGTAAATGTATTTAAATATTGTTTGCTGATGTACAAGATGGCAACCCGGAGTCAGTTAGGGTGTTTGTAGGTGTACAAGGAGGCAAACTGAATGTCAGGCATGTGTTTGTAGGCGTACAAGGAGGCAAACTGGAGTCTGTTGGGGTGCTTGCAGGGCTACAAGGAGGCAAACGGAAGTCTGTTGGGGTGTTTGTACCTGTACAAGGTGTTGCCCCGGATTTCATTCATGGTTTTGCAGGCCTGCGAGAAGTCCTCCGGATTTCAGGAGAAGGGTTTGTACGAATAAATTATCAGGAGCATAAAAAAGAAGCAGGGACTCCATCAGTCAGTTGACTGATGAAGCCCCTGCTTCGAGGTTATTGATTAAGCTGAAAGCTTATTCTTGACGAATTTTTTTGAATGGGTAATGGTATCGTAAACGATAGGCGCAGCATTAAATACTGACGAGTATGTTCCTACACCGATACCAACCAACAGGGCAAATGTGAACCCTTTGATTGAGGTACCACCGAAGATGAAAATGGCAACCAATACGATCAACACAGTTAACGAAGTACTGAAGGTACGACGCAGGGTTGAGTTCATGGCGTGGTCCATCGTTTCGGCCAATCCGCGTTTTGGATACAGGTGACGGTACTCACGAATACGGTCGTAGATGATCACGGTGTCGTTAATTGAGTACCCAATCACAGTCAAAACAGCAGCGATAAACGCCTGGTCGATTTCGAGCGAGAATGGAAGGAATCCGTAAAGTAACGAGAAAGCTCCCATAGTGATAATGGCATCGTGGGCCAGCGAAACAACGCCGCCTAAACCATAGTGCCAACTGTCGAACCGGACAACGATGTATAAGAAGATCAGAATCAGCGAGAATATTACAGCCAGGATTGCATCGCGGGTCAGTTTATCCGAGATGGTTGGCCCTACTTTCTGAGTACTCTGCAGGTTTACTTTACTGAATGTGTCGGCAGAAACATCGCCAATGTAGTTGGCTTTCTTAAGTCCCTGGTACAACAGTTCTTCTACTTCATTATCAACATCAGCGGTGTTTTCTTCAATTTTATAACCAGTTGTAATACGCACCTGGTTGTTGTTTCCGTATGTTTTAACATCAGGAGTCGAATTGAAAATAGGTGCCAAAGCATTCTTGATATCATCAACTCTCACGTCTTTGTCGAAACGAACCACAAAAGTACGTCCTCCTTTGAAGTCGATACCTTTATCGAAACCACGAACAGCGAATGAAGCGATTGAAGCTACAATCATAATACCAGAAATGGTATAGAATACTTTACGTTTTTCGATGAAAGGAATCTTCACGTAACGTAACCAGTTTTTGGTACGTTTGGTAGTGAAGGTAATATCTTTGTTCTTAGCCAGCTGACGTTCGAAAATCAAACGGGTGATGAAAATAGAAGTGAACAGCGAGGTAAGGATACCGATGATCAATGTGGTAGCGAAACCTCTGATTGGACCAGAACCGAAAATATAAAGAACGATACCGGTTAACAGGGTAGTTACCTGACCGTCGATAATTGCTGAATAGGCAGCGTTGAACCCATCGAAAACAGCCATGCGAACCGATTTTCCGGCGAGCATTTCATCTTCTACACGTTCGTAGATCAACACGTTCGCGTCAACCGCCATACCCATGGTCAATACGATACCGGCGATACCAGGCAGTGTCAATACAGCTCCGATTGAGGCAAGTACTCCAATCAGGAAGAATACGTTTACGATAAGGGCAATGTTTGCTGCACCACCAGCTTTGCGGCTGTAGAAGAACAACATATAACCCAGTACCAGCAAGAAAGCGATACCAAACGACCAGAAACCGCTGGTGATTGCTTCCTGACCCAGTGACGGACCAACAACATCTTCAGCGATGATTACGGCAGGAGCAGGCATTTTACCCGATTTCAGGATGTTTGCCAAGTCCTTTGCTTCTTCAACAGTTTCCAGTCCGGTGATTGAAGAACGACCTCCGGTAATTTCACCGTTTACGTTAGGATATGAACGAACATAACCATCCAAAACAATGGCAATTGATTTACCAACATTGTCTTTAGTCAGGCGGGCCCATACTTTGGCACCTTCGCCGTTCATGGTCATACTTACTTCAGGACGGCTGCCCATATCGGCATAGTCCTGACGGGCATCGGTAATTACATCACCTTCAAGTGGTGCACGACCGTCGCGGCTGGTAACTTTGATAGCAATCAGACGGAAGAATTTTTCTTCTTTATCTATAGCTTTTGCAGTCCATTTAAAGATCAGGTTACGTGGCATAAGAGCTTTAACCTGGTCCATTTTTAAATAAGTATTAACAGCTGCAGTGTCTTTCCAATGAGCTGTTCCAACAGCTGCTCCTGGATATAACTGTCCTTGTGGAGTTGCGCTTGGCGACAAAATAGAGAACAATGGGAATTGTTTTTTAATGTCAGCGTTTTTGTCAACACCAGCAGTGTCGGTTTGAGCTTTTTTATCAAGTTCGCTTAATAATGAGTTGCTTGTAGTTGAAGTGCTTGTTGCTGATTGGGCAGTAGCTGCAACAGGCTGAGATTTTACTGAAAGGATTTCGGCGATTTTCTGGTTAGCCTGAGCCAAAACCGGATAAACTTCGCTGTTGTCGTAGGTTTCCCAGAATTCGAGGTTGGCAGTTCCCTGCAACAGTTTACGAACACGTTTTGGATCGTCAACACCAGGAAGCTCAACTAAAATACGGCCGGCAGTCTGAAGCTGCTGAATGTTCGGGTTGGCAACACCGAAACGGTCGATACGGGTCTGGATAATATTGAACGAGTTGTCGATGGCAACCTTGGTTTCTTTTTTCAAAACATCCAATACTTCAGCATTGGTTGAGTTGTACTTCACTTTGTCTTTTAAGTCAAGTGTGTTGAAAATTGAAGCCAGTTTACCGTTTGGCGAGATTTCTTCAAACGATTTACCGAACAGGGTAACAAAATCTTCCTGACTACTTTTCTGCTTTTCTTTAGCCATGCGCAGAGCAGCGTTAAAAGTAGAGTCTTTGCTGAAGTTTGATAATGATCTTACGAGGTCAACAACCGAAACTTCAAGAGTTACGTTCATACCGCCCTGAAGGTCAAGACCAAGACCAAGTTCCAGCGCTTTTACTTCTTTAAATGTGTACTTGCGAATTCCAAGCAAATTGTACACTACTTCGCTCGACATCGAATCGAGGTAGGTTTGTTCTTTTTGTTTGTCTCCTTTTCCGAAAGCTTTGGCCGCTTTTTCAACCTGGTTTGCCTTGAAGGAAAACATCAGCTGATAAACGCAAATCAAAGCAAGAAGGATAGCAAAGAGTCTGATTGCACCTTTGTTTTGCATTTGTAAAAATTTAAATTGTTGTTGTTAATTTATTTGTGTTGAATCATTTTCTTTTCAGGATGTAGCTACTAGCTTACATCTGTTATACACCACGACCCGAAGGATTGGGGCATAGAAACACTGGCCGAAATAAATACCAGTTGCTTACGACAATGGAGGTGTGTCGTCGGGACTGGAATAGAGTACCCGGTTGAAAGGAAGTGAATGAAATGAGCATTCCATAGGAAATGACACCGACGAAATTTCGGCTTTCATAATCTGGAACGTCCTTAAATTGTAATATTTCAGTAAAAATTTATCCTGACTGACATCAAAACGGAACCTGACAACAAAATCGGTTCCCAAAGTTCTCAGGTTGTACGAAGGCACCTGGTTGCAGAAAAAAACTTTATTGGAATCTGAATCATTCTGAGCCGGAGTTTTCTGGTTCGCAGCCTGTTTCAGGCCAGATGAATGGTACACATCGAACAATGCGGCCGATCCTATCAGGGCGAGGATCAGGCAAAACCGCATGATAAAGATTTTCGATATGTATTTCTTCAGGTTCATCCTTTTGTTTTTCAGCCGCCAAATATATTTATTTTTTCTGAATATAATCCTGTTGATTTTCTGCTGTCGGGCAGCCTATAATTCCTGAAACTGTATGGTTTTGCCTGCATAGTCAATTTTGCATTGATAGCGCATCAGTAAATCTCCGCCCAATAAACCGGCAATGGGGTACGAAGTATATTTCGCATAAATCTCGTTAACATGGCTCAGGTCGATGAGGGCAACTTTGTGGTCAGCAATTTCCACTTCTCCAAATCGCAGAAAAGTCAGCCTTCCGATTGCCGTTTCCGTCATTCCCTGGTTAATCCCGGCACTTTGGTAGTCGTCGGCATTTTCCGATTCGATGAGCTCATAATAGTTCACCAGATTTTTGTCGAGTACTGTTTTTGACGCCCCGGTGTCGATTACCCAATACGATGAGGTACCATCGCCGAAGTTACCTTCGAGCAGGATATGGTAATTTTCATATTCAAGTTCAATAACCTGAAGAGGCAATTCAATGCCCGGGTTTTCCGTTTTCTTATTCCAAAGTTTCAAGGGCAAAATTTATTTGTTGGGATGCCGGCTGGCAATAAAAAAGCCCTGACTAAAAGTCAGGGCCTCAAATATAGCTTATTGTTTGTTTTTTTCGAAAGCTTAAAGAATATTCATGCCGTCAACAACGTCCATGATTTCTTTAACTGCAGCAGCTGAATCGTGCAACAGTTTTGTTTCGTCTGCAGTCAGTTTAACTTCGATGATTTGCTCAACGCCGTTTTTGCCCAGTTTAACTGGAACACCAACGAATACATCATTCAAACCGAATTCACCTTCCAGTTTAACGCAGCAAGGGAAAACGCGTTTCTGATCCATAACGATAGCTTCAACCATTTGAGCAGCAGCCGAACCCGGAGCATACCATGCTGAAGTTCCCATCAGGTTAACCAATTCGCCGCCACCTTTTTTAGTGCGGTCGATGATTTTTGCCAATTTTTCTTCGTCGATCAATTCAGTTACAGGAATACCTGAGACTGTAGTGTAACGTGGTAGCGGAACCATTGTGTCGCCGTGGCCACCCATCAATAAAGCCTGAATATCACGTGGCGATACATCCAAAGCTTCAGCAAGGAAAGCACGGTAACGGGCAGTGTCCAAAATACCAGCCATACCCAATACTTTGTTTTTGCCAGCTTTCGAAACCGCGTGAGCAACGTAAGTCATTACGTCGAGTGGATTAGAAACGATGATGATGATTGCGTTTGGCGAAAATTTGATCACGTTTTCAGTAACGCTTTTTACGATACCTGCGTTGATCGAAATCAAGTCGTCGCGGCTCATTCCTGGTTTACGAGGAACGCCAGAGGTGATTACAACAACATCAGAACCAGCTGATTTTGAATAGTCGTTGGTAGCACCAACAGTACGAGTGTCATAATAGTTAATGGGAGCAGTCTGCCACAAGTCCAAAGCTTTTCCTTCTGACAATCCTTCTTTAATATCAAGTAAAACTACTTCGCTTACAATGTTTTTTTCGGCTACAATCTGAGCACAGGTTGCACCAACATTTCCAGCACCGACAACAGTTACTTTCATAATTGTATTTTTTTATTGGATTACTTTTTTTTTAACGTTTGCAAAGTTATAAGGTATTTTGAATTGGCGCCGAATTTTAACTGTCGCTTAACAATTTGGTAAGGAACCAATCAATCAGTTTGTTACAGTGATTAAAGGGGCTCACTGTCCGTTCATACGTAATTGGTTTGAATGTGTTTGATAATGAACATTAAACGAATTTATTCCAGTTTTCTAAAAGCGTTTGAGCCGCCTTTTTGACACTGATTAACCTCTGGAAAACGCTATTGAATTTTTTAGATAGAGGTGTGATTTTTCTCTGACAGATAATAATTACACATAAATTAATGTGCAATGCACCAAAAAACTTTTCAGATTATATTTTCTTTGTCGCGCTTTTATAATAAGCCTCTACTTTCGAAAACTTTTTCAGGCAAAGAAGGTTTATATCACAAAAAACTAAAAATAAAATTATGGCTGACAGATTATCTGATCCAATTGGACGACTGATGGGACTTCGCTACAAATCGCATCCCTGGCATGGGATTTTTATCGGGAAAGATGCTCCTGAAAATGTTGTTGCATTTATCGAAGTGGTTCCAACAGATACTGTGAAGTATGAGATTGACAAAGAGAACGGATTTTTGAAACTCGACCGTCCGCAAAAATATTCAAATGTAGTTCCGGCACTTTACGGATTTATACCGCAAACTTATTGTGGCGATTTGGTTGGCAAATACTGCATGGAAAAGACCGGCAAAGTGGGAGTTAAGGGCGACGGCGACCCGATTGATATTTGTGTACTTACCGAAAAAACCATTGCTCACGGCGATATATTGGTTGATGCCCGTCCGATTGGCGGATTTAGGATGATTGACGGCAACCAGGCTGACGATAAAATTATTGCCGTTTTAAGTAATGATGTAGTTTACAGCGAATACAAGGATTTATCTGACTTGCCCGACATTGTTGTAGAACGGTTAAAACATTACTTCCTGACGTATAAAGATATGCCCGGAAAGGCCAGCAACACTGAAATTACACATATTTACGGCGTTGCCGAGGCGCTGGAAATAATTCGGGCTTCAATGGAAGATTATCATCAGCGGTTTGACAATATCGGGAAATTGCTTTAATCGCTGGTTATAAAGGAAGATCATCAGGATTTCTATTTTTTGAAAAGATACAGAAGGAGGCTGTCTCAGGTTTTGAGATAGCCTCCTTCTCATTTAAGCGTTTCGGTTAATGTCTGGCTCATTTCTTATGTATTTAATTGATTTTCAAATTAAGTTTTCATAACTTAATGGCTTAAAATCAATCGACCAATGAAACCACACCAAATCATTCTTTCAATTCTTTTTTTAGTTCTTTTTGCTGTAGAATCCAATTCGCAGGATAAGGTTACCTATTCAGGTACAGTCACTTCCATGCGTGTTCCGTTAAACAAGGTTAAGGTTGTTGTATTAAGTTCAGGTGAGTCAGCCGTTACCGATTCTGCCGGACATTTTAAAGTGAATGGTTTAAAAAAAGATATTCTCGAGGTTTCGGCTTCAGGATTTGAACAGAAAAGGGTGAAAGTTGGCAAGCAGGAAGTAATTGCAGTTTCTTTGTTATTCAAAAATAATCCATCCAATATGAAGGATGCGGTAGAAAACGGGCATATTTCTGAAAAAGCGCTAAGCGAAGCCATTAGCCTGATGCAAACCAAAAAGGGGAAGGACTATTCGACCTACCAATCGATTTATGAGTTGATTAGCAGCGAGATTTATAACGTAACCGTTGAGGGTACTATTATTTATAATAAAAAGAACGTTTCGCTCACTTCGGAACCAAGGGTTTTGTGCGTTGTTGACGGGAAAGCTGTTCGCGATATCTCTTTTGTAGTTCCGGCGAATGTAAAATCCATTGAATTTATTGACGATGTGGGCACAACCATGTGGGGAGTTCAGGGTGCCAACGGTGTCCTTTCAATCACACTGAAGTAACAGAAAGGAGCCTTTTTGCGCGGTAAAGCTGTGGTTATTTCCTTTTTAGGTTCAGGTATGAATAATCAAACCTGTTCACCTCGTCGGAGTGATCTTCCCTAAAGGTTTCTTCCCATTCCGAATAATCAATTTCCGGAAAATAAACATCAGCATCGAAGTCGCGGTGAACCAATGTCAGGTATAATTTGCCGGCCAGCGGGTAGAACTGACGGTAAATCATTCCGCCGCCAATGATAAATGCTTCCTGCTCATTTTTTACGGCCTCGATGGCTTCATCAACCGAGAAAACCATCTCGCACCGGTCGAATTTTTCTTCCGGATTATCGGTAATCACAATGTTCCTACGATTTGGAAGTGCTCCTTTGGGCAGTGACAACAATGTGTTTCGCCCCATGATAACCGGGTATCCGGTTGTGATTTGCTTAAACCGTTTCAGGTCGTTTGGAAGGCGAAACAGCAAATCATTGTTTTTACCGATGGCAAAATTTTGGGCAATGGCCACAATGATGGAAATATTTTCGTGTGTCATAAATTGGTCAGAATTGAAAATTAAACGGCTACAGCTCCGGCAATATGAGGGTGCGATTGATAACCAACAAGCTCGAAATCCTCAAATTTAAAATCGAAAATGTTTTTTACCTCCGGATTGATTTTCATTTGTGGAAGCGGATAAGGTTCGCGGCTAAGCTGGAGTTTAACTTGTTCCGTGTGGTTCAGATAAATATGTGCATCACCCAAGGTATGCACAAACTCGCCGGGCTGCAAATCACAAACCTGCGCCATCATCAGGGTCAGTAGAGCGTACGAGGCAATATTGAACGGAACTCCGAGGAAAATGTCGGCACTTCGCTGGTAAAGCTGGCACGATAATTTTCCATCTGCCACATAAAACTGCACCAAAATGTGGCACGGCGGAAGGTTCATCTGGTCGATTTGACCAACGTTCCATGCACTAATTAAATGCCGGCGCGAATCCGGATTGTTTTCCAGACTTTCAACAACCTGCGAAATCTGGTCGATATGACGGCCGTCGGGAGTTGGCCACGAGCGCCATTGATACCCGTAAACCGGCCCCAGGTTGCCATTTTCATCGGCCCATTCGTTCCAGATTCTGACCCCGTTGTCCTGAAGGTATTTTATATTGGTGTCGCCGGTTAAAAACCAGAGCAATTCGTGAATGATCGACTTCAGATGTAATTTTTTCGTTGTTAAAACCGGAAAGCCGTCGGCCAGGTTGTAGCGCGACTGGTAGCCAAAAACGCTAATCGTCCCGGTTCCGGTACGGTCGCTCTTATTAACTCCGTTTTTAATTACATGATCAAGTAAATCAAGGTATTGCTTCATTTTATTGTCGATTTTGATCTGCAGTTTTACAGGCCAGCAAGGTAAAAAGTTTTCAGGAAAATCAGAAGTTTGTTACAAAGTAATCCTGATTTTCCTGAAATCCTTGGAATGTCAAAAACCCAAATCAAGATGATCCAACGCAATTAATGATGCACCTGTATTTCGGATGGTTTGTGTTTGTATTTGAAAATAATTGGGAAAATGAGAGCCAAAATCAAAGCATAAGCAGCAAAAATATACCAGATTGTTGGCCATGCCCGGCTGATGAGTTTCCCTCCTTCGCCGTAAACCGAATAGAAATCGACAACCGCACCGCTGGCATATCCGCCAAAGATGGCGCCCAATCCATTGGTAAGCATCATAAACAGTCCCTGTGCGCTGGCACGAATTTCAGGTCTGGCTTCGGTTTCAACGAATAGCGAACCTGATATATTAAAGAAATCGAAGGCCATTCCATAAACAATCATCGACAGAACCAGCAGGATGAGGCCGTTCCCGGGATTACCAATACCGAACAACCCAAAGCGAAGTACCCAGGCCAGCATACTCATCAGCATAACTTGTTTAATTCCAAATTTGCGAAGGAAGAACGGAATGGTCAGGATAAACAGCGTTTCCGACATTTGGGAAATCGACAACAGGATGACTGAATGTTTTACGCCGAAAGATTCGGCATATTCAGGAATATCTTTGAAACTGCCAATAAACAGGTCGCCATACGAATTGGTGATTTGCAAAGCTGCGCCCAAAAGCATTGAAAACAGGAAAAAAACCACCATTTTTTTCGATTTAAACAACACCAGCGCATCGAGTCCAAAAGCTGAAAACAGCGATTTGTGTTCGGTTTTGGCTGGCGGGCATTGCGGCAATGTGAACGAATACAAGGCCATTACCAACGAGGCGATTGATCCGACATAAAGCTGCGCGTTGGAATTTTTAAAGCCCGACAAATCGACCACCCACATGGCAACAATAAAACCTATGGTTCCAAAGGTGCGGATGGGAGGGAAGACCTTAATAATGTCAAACTTATGTTCCTCAAGGGCATTGTAGGCTACCGTGTAATTTAATGAGATGGTTGGCATGTAAAAGAACAGGTTTATCAGCATGGCCCAATACATGTGGTCGTAATCGGTAACGGTTGAGGCGTAAAAAAGCGCTGCTGCCCCAAACATATGGCAAATTCCCAGTAATCGCTCGGCATTGATCCATTTATCTGCAATAATTCCAATGATCCCGGGCATAACAAGCGAGGCAATTCCAAGGGTGGCAAAGATGGAGCCGATTTGTCCGCCTTCAAAATTCAGGCCCCGGCCCAGATAGCCTCCAAGCGAAATCAACCATGATCCCCAGATGAAAAACTGAAGAAAGCTCATCACGATTAACCGATTTTTAATTCCCATAATGTAGTTCTTTGAGTTGTGTAGTTTTTTAGCGGGTTTAAAACTACTAAAATCTACTTATTCAGAAAGTAGATAAATCATCTAAAACATATAGTTTGCTGAAGAAAACCAAATAAGAAATGAAGATAATGACAAATTGAAGGGCAGAGTGACTGTTTATTCCTTGATCCGGCGGTTTATTTCGTCGCGGATGGCCGATGCTTTTTCGTAATCTTCGGCCTGAATGGCACTTTCGAGCATCTGGTTGAGCTCGGCAGAAGTATATTTCTCATATTCATGTTTTCCGCGCACAGGTTCGTCAACAATACTCTGGTTCCAGTCTTCCTGGTTGTGTTCGTTTTCAAACTCAATTACAATTCCGGCACGGTTCAGAATATCCTCTGTTGTATAAATCGGGCAGTTAAAACGGAGCGCCAAAGCAACCGCATCCGAGGTGCGCGAATCGATCGTAGTCCTCACCTCTTCACGCTGGCAAACCAATTCCGAATAAAAAATACCTTCTTCCAGTTTGTAAATAATAACTTCCAGAATTACGATGTCGAACGATGAAGCCATGAATTTGAACAAGTCGTGGGTGAGTGGGCGCGGAGGTTTCAGTCCTTCAAGCTGAATCGCAATCGACTGAGCTTCGATTGGACCTATAATAATAGGTATTCTGCGATCACCTTTTTCTTCGGCCAATACCAATGCATAAGCTCCTGATTGAGATTGACTAACAGAAAGTCCTAATATATTAAGCTTGATTTTCTCCATCGACATCGAAATAGCACAACAACGGGTAACAAATATAGTAATTGTTTACATACTGTTAAAATTTGGAATTAGCTTTGTTGCCTTTATTTTTATCATGAAAACCGGCTTTTGTGACGGTTTATCGGTCTGTTTTGGCTGCTTAAAACGGCACATACTCTGCCAGTCAGTGAGTTCCGGAAAAATATCCTGAAAAAATAGTGTAAACCTTTGGTCGTCACTTAAAATTATATACTTTTGCAGTCCGAAAGTTTTCGCGCAGGCCCGATAAGTGGCAAGCATTAGTTTCCCGCCTGCCGGAAGAAATATTAAAACAGATTGAAATGTACGCAATTGTAGAGATTGCCGGTCAGCAAATGAAAGCTGAGCAAGGCCGTAAAATGTATGTACACCGTTTGGAAAATGCCGAAGGCGAAACTGTTGTATTTGACAAAGTTCTTTTGGTTGACAACGACGGTAAAGTGAAAGTTGGAACTCCTGTTGTAGAAGGAGCTAGCGTAAAAGCTACTGTTCTGGAGCACGTTAAAGGAGAAAAGGTATTGGTCTTCAAGAAAAAAAGAAGAAAAAGCTATCAGAAAATGAATGGTCACCGTCAATACCTGACCAAAATTCAAATTGAAGAAGTTAAAGGATAACATTTAAAAAAGATTTACCATGGCTCATAAGAAAGGTGTCGGTAGTTCCAAGAACGGACGCGAATCGCATAGTAAGCGACTTGGCGTTAAAATTTTCGGCGGTCAGACTGCTGTAGCTGGCAACATTTTGGTTCGCCAGAGAGGTACATCACACCACCCAGGCTTAAACGTAGGTATTGGCAGAGATCATACTTTGTTTGCATTGGTGGATGGAACTGTTGTTTTCAAGAAAAGAAGAGACAACAAATCGTTTGTATCGGTTGAACCTGTTGTACCTGCTGAAGGAAGCAACTAGGTCGATTAATGATATTCGTTAAATAATCTCCTGCTTTTCCGAAGGCAGGAGATTTTTTTATTTTAAATTTGTCGGTCGATAAAAATAAAACTTACCGAAAATGCTCAATTTAAAATTCATACAGGAAAATCCCGAATTGGTGATTGCAAAATTGAAAAAGAAACATTTCGATGCATCAGCAATCGTTCAGCAAATTACTGCTCTGTCAACCCGGAAAAATGAAATACAGGCCACTGCCGACCGAACTAAGGCCGAAATGAATAAAATCTCGAAGGAGGTTGGAAACCTGATGCGCGAAGGCAAAAATGAGGAAGCTGAAGCCGCTAAAGTTCGCACTGCCGAATTGAAAGATTCGATTAAACAACTGGACGAAGAATTTGCCCAAATCGATCAGGAGGTTTTCAGTTTACAGGTTTTGCTCCCCAATTTGCCTGCCGATATTGTGCCTGAAGGTCGCACTCCTGAGGATAATTTGGTAGTGAAACGCAATGGCGAAATTCCGGTATTGCCCGATAATAGTGTTCCTCACTGGGATTTGGCTAAAAAATACGACATCATCGATTTCGAACTTGGTGTGAAAATTACCGGTGCTGGTTTCCCGGTTTATAAAGGCAAAGGCGCCCGCCTACAACGTGCATTAATTAATTTTTTCCTCGACGAAGCGCGTAATTCAGGATATCTGGAAATTCAACCTCCATACATGGTAAACGAAGATTCAGGTTTCGGTACCGGTCAGTTGCCCGATAAGGAAGGACAGATGTATCACGCGACGGCTGACAATTTGTACCTGATTCCGACTGCCGAAGTTCCGGTTACCAATATTTACCGCGATGTTATTGTAGAACCCAAAGACCTGCCAATAAAGAATACCGCATACAGCGCTTGTTTCCGCCGCGAAGCCGGTTCGTACGGAAAAGATGTACGCGGTTTGAACCGTCTGCACCAGTTCGATAAAGTTGAAATCGTGCAGATTGCGCATCCCGAAGGTTCATACGACCGTTTAGACGAAATGGTAGCTCATGTAACCGGTCTGGTTGAAAAGCTGGAATTACCTTACCGAATCCTGCGTTTGTGTGGTGGGGACATGAGTTTCACCTCGGCTTTGACATACGATTTTGAAGTGTTCTCTGCTGCCCAGGAAAAATGGCTCGAAGTAAGTTCGGTTTCAAATTTCGAATCGTTCCAGGCCAACCGCCTGAAATTGCGTTACCGCGACGAAGCCACCAAAAAAACAGTGATTGCTCATACTTTGAACGGAAGTGCGCTGGCTCTGCCACGAATCATGGCAGCCTTGTTAGAAAATAACCAAACTCCGGAGGGTATTCGCATTCCAAAGGTTCTGGTTCCGTATTGTGGTTTTGAGATGATTGACTAAATACAACTTTTAAATTATACGAGGAGGCTGTTCCGGGTAACCCGGGGCAGCCTTTTTTGTATTAACCCGGGAGCCTGATTGTACCTGGAATTCAGAATCAGTATATTTAAGCGTTCAAAATAGTAAACCTGATAATGAGAAAGATTTTAATAATATTTGCTTGCCTTCTGATTTCTGCTTTTCTGCAAGCCGAAGATGGTTCGCAATTGTGGCTCCGTTATAAAACTTTGCCCGATTCAATTGCCCGAGAATATACCCAACAGTTGCGGTTTTTAGCTTTTAGTGCCGATAACCCCATGCGGCAAGTCATAAAGAAAGAAATGGATCTGGCCTTCTCTGGTTTGTTAGGGAATAAACTGGCTGAAACTAAGAAAACTCAATCAGGTTCAATCATAATTGGAACTTCGCGGGATAAAGGAGTGAGCGATTTGATTCCGGCCGAATTATTAAAATCATGCGGAGACGAAGGTTTTATTCTGAAAAATATCGAGACGAAAGAAGGGAAAGTACTCGTTCTGACAGCCCAGCAGGACGTCGGTTTATTATATGGTGCATTTGAATTGATCCGGCTGATTCAGGAAGGAAAATCAATTGAAAAACTCGACCTGACGGAAAAACCATCCTATCAGCGACGAATCCTGAATCATTGGGATAATCTGGATGGAACGGTGGAGCGCGGATATGCCGGTCATTCCATCTGGAAATGGGACGAACTTCCGGGGAAATTAAGCTCCAGGTATGAAACTTACGCGCGGGCAAATGCCTCCATCGGCATAAATGGTACGGTTTTGAATAATGTAAATGCCAAGCCTGAAATTCTGAATAAAGAATACCTGTCGAAGGTAAAAGTACTGGCCGAATTTTTCCGTCCGTATGGAATACGCGTTTATTTATCAGTCAATTTTTCATCGCCCAAAAATCTGGGAGGATTGCCAACCTCCGATCCGCTCGACGAAAAAGTGGTTGCCTGGTGGAAAGAAAAAGTCGCCGAAATTTATACTTCAATTCCCGATTTTGGTGGCTTTTTGGTAAAAGCTAATTCGGAAGGTCTGCCCGGACCTCAGGATTATGGACGTACTCATGCCGATGGGGCCAATATGCTGGCCGATGCACTCGCTCCTTACAACGGAATCGTAATGTGGCGGGCATTTGTATATCAGCCCGATGGCGATGATCGCGCCAAGCAAGCCTATAAAGAATTCGTTCCGCTTGATGGACAATTCCGCTCAAACGTGATCATTCAGGTCAAGAATGGCCCGGTTGATTTTCAGCCGCGCGAGCCGTTTAGCCCATTATTTGGTGCAATGAAAAAAACAAGTCTGATGGCCGAATTTCAGATCACCAAAGAATATTTGGGGATGAACGATCATCTGGCTTACCTTGGGCCTCTGTTTGAGGAATGTCTGGATGCCGATACTTATGTTCAGGGCAGAAATTCGGCCATAGCCAGGATAACCGACGGATCACTTTTCCAGGATAAGGTTACAGCCATTGCAGGTGTTGCCAATATTGGCGAAGATGTGAATTGGTGTGGCCATCAGTTTAATCAGGCCAACTGGTATGTTTTTGGGCGGCTGGCGTGGAATAATCAACTGCCGTCAAACGACATCGCCAAAGAATGGATCGGGCAAACTTTTTCAACTGATCCGGAATTTGTATCCGAAGTTGGGCGGATGATGATGCAATCGCGCGAAGCGGTAGTGAATTACATGACCCCGATCGGGCTTCATCACCTGATGGGATGGAATCACCATTATGGACCCGAGCCCTGGTGCGCGATTCCGAATACCCGCCCCGACTGGATGCCGTCGTATTACCACAAAGCTGATGCAAATGGAATCGGTTTTGATCGCTCTTCGAAGGGGAGTGGTGCGGTATTGCAATATGCCGAACCTTTACGCTCAATGTACGACAATCCGGCAACTTGTCCCGAAATTTATCTGCTGTGGTTTCATCATTTGCCTTGGGATTATGTGCTTCCGAACGGTAATCAACTTTGGGACGAGTTGTGCTATAAATACAGCTCAGGTGTCGATCAGGTAAAGAACTTCCAGAAAATATGGGACAGCCAGAAAGGAAAAATTGATGACGAAAGGTTTGTTGAAGTTCAGCAGCAATTGGTGGTTCAGACCATAGAAGCCATTTGGTGGCGCGATGCTTGTTTGTTGTATTTCCAGACATTCTCGAAAATGGAGATTCCGCTTGAACTCGACCGCCCAATAAACCGGCTCGATGATATGAAAAAACTAAAATTCAACATGGGGAATCACAACTAAAGAGTGAGCCAACAGAAGAATTGTTAAAAACTGACAGCCTATAGAAATATCTCAATACGGCCTTTTTTATACCTTTGGAAAAACCAATCTAAACCAACCATGTCCAACCTTTTCCGAAATTCATTACTGACTGGCCTTTTTGTTTCTTCGGTTCCGGCAATTGGTCAATTTTTGCCCAAACCGCAAACACCCAATGTGGTTCTTATTTTTATGGACGATTTGGGCTATGGCGATTTAAGTTGCTATGGCGCTTTGCAATACAAAACACCAAATCTTGACAGACTTGCTTCACAGGGAGTTCGGTTTACCAATTTTGTTTCGGCTCAGGCGGTGTGCAGTGCATCGCGAGCCGGCATTCTGACCGGATGTTATCCCAATCGGGTCGGAATTTCAGGAGCTTTAATGCCTGATGCAAAAATCGGACTGAATCCGGATGAAGAGACAATTCCTGAAGTCTTGAAAAAACGCAATTATAAAACCGCTGCTGTCGGGAAATGGCATCTCGGACATTTGCGCGAGTTTCTGCCATTGCAACAAGGATTTGATGAATACCTGGGATTGCCTTACTCGAACGACATGTGGCCTGTTAATTACGATGGAAAGCCTGCGATGGCCGATAAAAATGATCGGAAATTCAATTACCCGCCATTGCCGTTGATTGATGGAAACGAGAAAGTTCGGGAAATAAAAACACTCGATGATCAGTCGGAGTTAACCACTTTGTACACCGAAAGGGCCGTTCGGTTTATTTCACAGCATAAAAAGGAGCCTTTCTTTTTATATATGGCGCATTCGATGCCACATGTGCCGCTGGCGGTTTCGTCTAAATTTAAAGGGAAAAGTCAACAGGGCATGTATGGCGATGTGCTGATGGAAATTGACTGGTCGGTTGGCGAAATCCTGAAAACGCTTGAGAAGAATGGTTTGGATAAAAATACGCTGGTCATTTTCACTTCCGACAATGGTCCATGGCTAAACTTTGGTAATCATGCCGGTTCAACAGGAGGACTGCGCGAAGGAAAAGGAGCCAGTTTCGAAGGTGGCCAGCGAGTTCCCTGCCTGATGAAATGGCCAGGCCATATAGCCTCGGGAACTGTTTGCAACAAGCTTGCTTCAACAATCGATATTCTTCCAACACTGGCAGCAATTACGCAAGCACCACTTCCGGAAAAGAAAATTGACGGTGTGAATATTTTGCCGCTCATGTTGGGTGACGAGAATGCCAATCCGCGTGAAACGTTCCTGTATTATTACCGCAAGAACAGTCTGGAAGCCGTTCGCAAAGGCGACTGGAAACTGGTTTTTGCGCATCCGGGGCGCACATATATCGGCTTTAAACCCGGAGCCGATGGTTTTCCCGGAAGTGTAAACGAGAATTTTCAACATGAAGAAGGGCTGTACGATTTGCGTCGTGATGCAGGTGAACGCTACGACGTAAAGGAATATTACCCGGAAGTTATTGCCGAACTGAAGAAAATTGCTGAAGACGCCCGTCAGGATTTGGGTGACGACATACAGAAAGCAGAAGGAAAAAACCGGCGGGAGCCCGGCCGCATTGAAATAGCCAAATAACCGAACTAAAAACTAAGCCGATGAATAGAACAAAAACATTAGCATTACTGAGCCTTTGCTCGGTTGGCGCATTGCCATCGTGCACCAAACAAGTGTCAAAACCTGTCCGTCCGAATATTCTTTTTATTATGAGCGACGACCATGCTTATCAGGCGATCAGCGCTTACGGGCATGGTTTGAACAAAACACCCAACATCGACCGGATTGCCAACGAAGGCGCTATTTTCAATCGCGCTTTTGTGACCAATTCGATTTGCGCACCGAGCCGTGCAGTAATCTTGACCGGGAAATTCAGTCATGTGAATGGCAAAGTAGATAACCGCTTGCCTTACGACTGGAATCAGCAAAACGTAGCCAAGATTCTTCAGCAAAACGGTTATCAAACCGCTCTGATTGGTAAAATTCACCTGGAGGGTTCGCCACAGGGATTCGATTACTGGAATGTGCTTCCGGGGCAGGGCAATTATTACAATCCGGATTTCATTGAAAACGGTGTAAAGAAGCAGGTTCCGGGATATGTGACTACGTTGACCACCGAATTTGCTTTGAACTGGCTTGATAAAACACGCGATAAATCGAAGCCTTTCTTCCTGATGTATCACCAGAAAGCTCCGCACCGCAACTGGCTCCCCGAAGAAAAATACCTTGATTTGTATGAAGATCAGGATTTTGCTTTTCCGGAGAACTTTTTTGATGATTATCAGGGACGCGGAACGGCTGCTCACACTCAGGAAATGGGAATTGTAAAAGATATGCGCTGGGGGCACGACATGAAATTTGAGAACGATCCATATACGGGCAAACCCACCGGTTTTGAGAACGATTTGAAACGGATGGACTCAGTGCAGCGCGAAGCCTGGACCAAAGCATATAATCCGCGCAACGAAGCCTTTCTGAAAAATAAACCTGAAGGAAAAGATTTGGCCAAGTGGAAATATCTGCGGTATTTGCGCGATTACCTGAAATGCATCAAGTCGGTTGACGATGGCGTTGGAGAGGTGTTGGATTACCTCGATAAAAACGGTCTGACCGAAAATACCATCGTAGTTTATACTTCCGATCAGGGATTTTATTTGGGCGAACATGGCTGGTTCGACAAACGATTTATGTACGAAGAATCGTTCCGCACTCCGCTGGTGATCCGGTATCCAAAAGAAATCAAGCAGGGAACGGTGATCGACAAAATGGTTCAGAATGTAGATTATGCCCCAACATTTCTGGATTACGCCGGAATCAGCATGCCAACCGATATGCAGGGAATGTCGTTCCGTAAACTGATGACCGGCGAGCAGGGCGAATGGCGCGATGCCATTTATTACCAGTATTACGAATATCCGGCCGAGCACCAGGTGAAACGGCACTACGGGGTTCGCACCGACCGGTATAAACTCATTCATTTTTACTACGATGTGGACGAATGGGAAATGTACGACCTGGAAAAAGATCCGCACGAAATGAAGAGTGTGTATAACGATCCGGCCTACGCCGAGGTGCAAAAGAATCTGCATCAGCGCTTAACCGAGCTTCGGGCCAAATATGGCGACTCCGACGAACTGGATCGCAAGTTCATCGAAGAGTTTACCAAAAAGAAATAATCCGCACGAAACAGAGAGTCTCACCAAAAGTGGGACTCTCTGTTTAATATCTTTTCTTATCTTTAAGCAAACTGAAAGAATTATGAAGCTCCCGAAATTTGTACACGACGATAGTTATCTGCATCCGTTTGCCACAACCATTATTCACCGGCTGGAGACTGCAGAGCATAAAGAAACTGAGGTTCTGCATGGTCAGAGTCTTTCGAATTTTGCACAGGGACACAAATGGTACGGTTTGCACCGGGAGAACAACCTGTGGGTGTTGCGCGACTGGGCGCCAAATGCTACCGCTATTTACCTGATTGGCGAATTCAATGACTGGCAGGAACAACCTGAATATGCCATGTACCGCGTTGAAACCGGCGACTGGGAATTGCGGCTTCCGGATAGAATGATGAAACACGGCGATTTGTTTGCGTTCTCGGTTCACTGGAATGGCGGACAAGGCAAGCGGATTCCAGCATGGATCAATCGCGTGGTTCAGGATGATCATACCAAGATTTTCAATGCGCAGGTTTGGGCTCCGGAGAAACAATACAAATGGAAACATGCGAAATTTAAACGATCAGCCGAAGCACCGCTAATTTATGAAGCACACATTGGCATGGCCGGAGAAGATTACCGGGTGCATACCTACAACGAATTTCGCGAAAATGTTTTGCCCCGGGTTAAAACTGCCGGCTACAATACCATTCAGTTGATGGCCATTCCGGAGCATCCGTACTACGGAAGTTTTGGTTATCATGTATCAAGCTTTTTTGCACCATCGTCGCGTTTTGGTACTCCTGAAGAGTTGAAGCAACTGGTTGACGAGGCGCATGGAATGGACATTTCGGTAATTATTGACCTGGTTCATTCTCACGCCGTTAAAAACGAGATGGAAGGGTTGGGAAAATACGACGGAACGCGTTGGCAATTCTTTCACGATGGGCCAAAAGGCGAGCATCCTGCCTGGGATTCGTACTGTTTTAACTACGGAAAAACCGAAGTAATTCATTTCTTACTCTCAAATATCCGCTATTGGCTCGAAGAATTCCGGTTCGACGGATTCCGGTTTGATGGCGTAACCAGCATGTTGTATTTCGATCACGGACTGGGAAAAGCTTTTACCAGCTACGACGATTATTTCTCAGGAGGTCTCGATCAGGAGGCGCTGAGCTATTTCATTATGGCTAACCGGCTGATTCATGAAATAAACCCGAATGCGCTTTCGATTGCCGAAGAAATGAGCGGACTGCCAGGATTGGCAACGCCTCACAAAGACGGAGGACTGGGCTTCGATTACCGTATGGCGATGGGTGTCCCCGATTTCTGGATCAAGCTGATCAAAGAAGTTTCGGACGAGAGCTGGGATGTTGGGAACATCTTTTATGAACTGACCTCGAAACGCATGGACGAAAAAGTAGTCAGCTATGCTGAGTCGCACGACCAGGCGCTGGTAGGCGATAAAACCATCATTTTCCGCCTGATTGATAAGGAAATGTATTTCAGCATGAGAAAGGATCAGCCCAATATGATTGTTGAACGTGGAATCGCGTTGCACAAGATGATTCGGCTGGCGACTGTAAGCTGTGCCGGAGGCGCTTACCTCAATTTTATGGGTAACGAATTCGGGCATCCGGAGTGGATTGATTTTCCGCGGGAAGGAAACGGCTGGTCGTATGCACATGCCCGCCGTTTGTGGAGTTTGGCCGACAACAAGGAACTTCGCTTTCATTGGCTGGCCGATTTCGACCGGGAAATGATTTCGCTGGTCAGGGAAGAAAAACTGCTCGAAACGCCTGAAGTGAACTGGGTTTACGATCACAAAGGCAACGAGGTGCTGGCATATACCCGGGGCAAATACCTGTTCGTGTTTAACTTCCATCCAACGCAATCGCTTGTCGATTATGGCATTCCATCGGATGACTCCAAATATAAAATTGTACTGAATACCGACGATGAGCGGTTTGGTGGCCAAAACCGGGTAGATAGTCAGATGACCTACCGGACTCATTCATCCGGAAAAGATGGAAATCAGTACTTTTTGCCGCTTTATTTGCCTGCCCGCACGGCTTTGGTGCTCAAAAAGCAAAATTAACAAACCCCGTCATGAAGTTTAGATATTGAAAAATCAAATATCGATGCCTTTTTTTACTGAAATACAGATTCCGGCGTATTCGTGCCAGCTTGATTATTCGAAACGAATGATGCTTCTGGGCTCGTGCTTTTCCGAAAACATCGGGCAAAAACTACTCGATTTGAAATTCGGTGTGGACATGAATCCATTCGGAATTTTATACAATCCGGAATCGATTGCCAACAGCATCGAAATATTGCTCGAAAAGAGGATTTTTACTGCTGACGACCTTTTTCAGGATCAGGGCGTATGGAACAGTTTTTATCATCACAGCCGCTTTTCTGATGTCGATCAGGAGAAGGTGCTCGAAAAAATTAATGAGCGGATATCTTCATCACACGATTTTCTGAAAAAAGCTGATTTTATGGCCATCACGTTCGGGACATCATGGGTTTATCAGTTCAGGCAATCCGGACAAATCGTTTCCAATTGCCACAAAATACCCGCTGCCGGTTTTAACCGGTTTCGGCTCGAAGTGGAGCAAATAACCAAGCGGTACAGCGAATTGATTAAGGAATTAAGACAGTTTAATCCGGACCTGAAGTTTATTTTTACCGTGAGCCCGATCCGTCACTGGAAAGATGGCGCGGTTGAGAATCAGCTCAGCAAAGCAACACTTTTGCTGGCTATTGATAAGTTAATAAAGGAGTTTGGTGAAAATGTTTGCAGCTATTTTCCGTCGTACGAAATTATGATGGACGAACTTCGCGATTATCGTTTTTATGCTGAAGATATGCTGCACATCAGTCCGGTGGCAACCGACTATATCTTCGGGCGTTTTTGCAATGCAATGGTATCGGCTGAAAGTATGGAAATATCGGCTAAAGTTGCGCGGATAATCCGCTCGGTACAACATCGCCCGTTTAATCCGTCATCGTCCGAATATGAAAAATTTCTTCGGGCCAATCTCGCCGAAATTGAAAAGCTGAACGCAAAGTTTCCGTTTTTGGATTGGTCGGAAGAGTGTACTCATTTTACTCAGGAATTAAATAAAATCAGATGAAGGTATTGATGTTTGGCTGGGAATTTCCGCCTCACATTTCGGGTGGTCTGGGTACAGCCTGTTACGGATTGACCAAAGAACTCGCCCGAATCGAAGGTGTTGAAGTTACTTTCGTTGTTCCCAAGGTATGGGGCGACGAGGTTTTGCCCAACATTACTTTACTAAATGCCGGTCAGGTGCCGGTTGTGCATCAGCAGATTCAGTTTGACGATGTAAAATCGAAAATTGATTATTACGAACTTCAGTCTAGCCTGATTCCGTACCTCGGAACTGCTGAATTTGACGAGCTGAAAACTGCGGTTACTTCGGCTGAGAAACGATTTGTTGAAGTAACTCTTGATGGAACAATCGTGTTTGAAGGCGGATATCAGCGGAATCTTTTTCAGGAAATTAATTATTATGCTCTGGTGGCAGGTCAGCTGGCCCGCGAAATCGACTTCGATGTGATTCATGTACACGACTGGATGTGCTTTCAGGCAGGAATTGCGGTGAAGCAGATTACCGGGAAACCATTGGTGGTGCACGTTCATTCAACCGAGTTCGATCGCTCCGGGAGTACGGTCAACACGGCCATCTGCGCGATTGAGAAGGAGGGAATGCTGGCGGCCGATCAGGTTATTGCTGTCAGTGATTTTACGCGGAGGACTATTGTCCGGAACTATGCCATCAGCCCGGGTAAGATAAAAACGATTCACAATGCAGTTGAACAGGTAGAATATACCGTCCGGAAAAAAAAGCGTGGTTTTGGTGCCGATAAGGTGGTGAGTTTCCTCGGGCGGATAACCGCTCAGAAAGGTCCTGAATATTTTATTGAAGCGGCCAGCCAGGTCATTCTGCAAGTAAAAGATGTTCGATTTGTGATGGCCGGTAAAGGCGATTTGCTCGACGAAATGAAGCGACGGGCTGCGACGCTCAATATTTCTGGCTATTTTCATTTTCCGGGTTTCCTGACCGATGAGGAAATTGCTGAACTATTTCGGATAAGTGATGTTTTTGTTATGCCCTCGGTTTCCGAACCATTTGGAATTGTTGCTCTTGAGGCCATGCAGGCCGGAGTCCCGGTGGTCGTTTCGCGTCAGTCGGGTGTGTCGGAGGTAGTTAGAAATGCTCTAAAAGTTGATTTTTGGGACACCAAAGAGATGGCCGGAGCCATTTGCGAACTGTTGACGAATCCAAAATTCAGGCGCAGTTTGGCAGAGAAGGGCAGGCGCGAGGCCGGAAAATTAATATGGAGCCAGGCAGCCGCAAAAGTTCACCAGATTTATCTTGACCTGATTGAAAAAACGGGTTTCGAAGAACATAAATAACTTTCATTACCTCAATTGTTTACCAAATATTAACGTCCATTTTACATTAAGGACATTCAAGTCCGTGTTTTTTTAGCTTTTTTTGTTCTTTAGTTTTCAGGCTCTGTGAGTTAGAAAAACTGAGGGTTTGTATTAATAAATAAAAACATATATCGTGGAACAACCAATCTGGAAAAAACTGTTTGTAGAGTCAAATATCCCTGAGAAATTGACTCCGCTCAAGGAAATAAGCCGCAATTTATGGTGGGTATGGAATACCGAAGCCCGTGAATTGTTTCAGTATATTGATGCTAAAATTTGGGAAGAATGTGAACATAACCCGATTCTGCTACTCGAAGAAGTGAGCTACCAGCGGTTTCTTGAACTCGAAAATGACGAGGAATTCATCTTCAAGATGAATCATGTTTCGTCGTTATTGCATAAATACCTCGACGAACGTAAAGCTCCGGTGGGAACATCTGTGGCCTATTTCAGCATGGAATACGGTTTGCACGACAGCCTTAAAATCTTTTCAGGAGGTTTGGGAATACTAGCCGGCGATTACCTGAAAGAAGCCAGCGATTCGAAAGTGAATCTGGTTGGGGTAGGGTTGCTGTACCGGTATGGCTATTTCCGCCAGAATATTTCGATTAACGGTGAGCAGCTGTCGAATTATGATGCACAGCAATTTTCAAAGATTCCGGTTCAGCCAGCTTACGATAAAGATGGTAACTGGATTCAGGTGCAAGTAGAATATCCGGGACGCGAACTGCAGGCGCATGTATGGCAGGTAAATATCGGTTCGGTAAAGCTTTTTTTGCTCGATACCGATTTTGATGCGAACTCGGATGAAGACCGTTTTGTGACACACCATTTGTATGGCGGCGACAACGAAAATCGGCTGAAACAGGAAATGTTGCTTGGTTTGGGTGGTATGCGTGCCCTTAAAAAGCTGGGCTACGAAATGGATATTTACCATTGCAACGAAGGTCACGCAGCGATGATTGGCCTCGAACGCATGGCCGACCTGATTCTGGATAAGGGATTGAAATATACTGAAGCCAAGGAGGTTGTGCGTGCATCAACCTTATTTACAACTCATACTCCTGTTCCGGCAGGGCACGATGCTTTCTATCAGGACATGTTCAAGCATTACATGTATTGGTATCCTGAAAGGATCGGTATCAGCTGGGACGAATTTGTAAATCTGGGTAAAGCAAATACATTCGAAGATCATTTTAACATGAGTTACCTGGCCTGCAACATGTCGCAGGGAATTAACGGGGTAAGTATGCTTCACGGCGAAGTTTCGAAGGATGTTCTGAGCCCGCTTTACGACGGATATCTTCCTGAAGAACTCGAGGTTGGTTATGTTACTAACGGTGTTCACTATGCCACATGGTCGGCTAAAG
This sequence comes from Prolixibacteraceae bacterium, assembly GCA_963678915.1. Taxonomy (GTDB): domain Bacteria; phylum Bacteroidota; class Bacteroidia; order Bacteroidales; family Prolixibacteraceae; genus Aquipluma. Next base: position 1,712,553 of record OY787458.1, on the reverse strand, counting down.
AGTGGAAAGAAATTCATCAGAAATACTTCGGAAAGAATTTCACTGAAAACCAGCTTGATTTTGATTTGTGGGAACGTATTTACAAGATTCCGGACGAAGAAATCTGGAACCTGAAACAAAATATGCGCCTGAAAACCATTGGTTATATCAAGCAGCGCTTTACAAGCAGCTGGATTACACGCCACGAAAATCCGAAACTGATTTCGGAAGTTTTGGGAAAACTGAATCCTTATGCACTGACCATTGGTTTTGCTCGTCGTTTTGCTACTTATAAACGTGCACACCTGTTGTTCCGTAACCTCGATCGTTTGTCGAAGCTGGTTAACGATCCTGCCCGTCCTGTTCAGTTTATTTTTGCAGGAAAAGCTCACCCGGCCGATAAAGCTGGTCAGGATCTGATCAAGCACATCATCGAAATTTCGAAACGACCTGAATTTATTGGAAAAATCCTGTTCGTTCAGAATTACGATATGAACCTGGCCAAAATGATGCTTCAGGGTGTTGACATTTGGATGAATACACCAACCCGTCCGCTGGAAGCTTCTGGAACTTCAGGCGAAAAAGGTGTGATGAACGGAACCATTCACTTTTCGGTACTCGACGGATGGTGGGTTGAAGGTTACAAGAAAGAAGCTGGTTGGGCACTTCCACAAGAAAATGCTTACGACAATAACGACCTTCAGGATGAATTGGATGCCGAAACCATTTATAACATCTTCGAGGAAGAAATTTTACCCGCATTTTACGATCGTAATATGAACGGTATTCCTGAAAAATGGGTGTCGTACATTAAAAATACATTTGCACAGGTGGCTCCAAACTTTACCACTGCACGAATGATTAAAGATTACCAGGATAGATTCTATACACCGCAGGCCGAACGGTCGGCACGCTTAGTGGCATCCGATTACAAACTGGCCAAAGAAATTGCGGTATGGAAGTCGGAAGTTTCGTCGGTTTGGGACCAGATTGAAGTGACGAGCGTGCAGATTACCGATGGAATAACCAACGTGCTGAAAATTGGCGAGGTTTATCCTGCAAGGGTAGTCGTGGATATTAAGAATCTGAAACCGGAAGACCTGAGTGTGGAAATGGTGATTACCGAAAACAACAAGGATAATCGTCCTGAGTTGATTGAATGTCTGCCATTTGCGGTTGAGAAATCGGAAGGACAGGTTATTACCTATAAACTCGATTTGAATCTGATGAATGCCGGTGCATTTGGCTATGCTATCCGTATTGTTCCAAATCATCCGGAATTACCTCATCGTCAGGATTTCCGTTATTTGAAATGGGTACAGTAAAATATTAGTTATTCATGGAGAAGGTAGCCAAAAGCTACCTTCTTTTTTTTGCGGATGTATAGTTTTGCCAGCTTTTATATCCAATTTTGTGTTTTTAGTCTTCACGCATGAAAAACTTTCTTTCGCGAACCACTTTTCTGGCCATTGTCGCTTCGTTACTGTGGTCGTCGGCTTTTGTAGGTGTAAAAATTGGCCTGAAATACCATACTCCGCTTCAGTTTGCCGGAGTTCGTTTCTTAATTTCCGGATTGATTCTTCTCCCCCTGATAGGCGACTTTAAGAAGCTTAAAAATGAAGTGAAAGAAAACTTTGGTTACGTTTGGCTGATAGCCTTTCTTCAAATCGTACTCCAATACACTTTCTTTTATCTGGGAGTGAATCTGGTTCCGGCTTCCATATCAGCCATGATTGTGGGTTCGGGGCCTTTATTTGTCGCTCTGGTGGCTCACTTTTCGATTTCCGACGACCGGTTAAACCGGAGTAAAATTACCAGTATTTTACTAGGAGTGCTGGGCGTTGCCGTAATCACTTTTGGCCACAAAAACCTTCCTTCGGGTGCTGAAATATCGTTGCTCGGGGTTGGTTTTCTGCTTCTGAATAATCTTACCTCAGGTGTCACCAATGTGGTCATTGCCCGCAAGCGGCAAACCATTTCGCCAATGATTTTAACTTCTTCGTCACTCATAATCGGAGGATTGTCGATGGCACTGATTTCTGTTCCATTTGAGGGATTGCCCCAAAAATCGTTTCCGGCTGAATATTTCATTGCTTTGGGGTGGCTTAGTTTTTTGTCGGCAGCTGCGGTTACCATATGGAATACATTGCTGCGACGGCCATTGGTTAAAGTTTCAGAACTGAACGTGTGGAAGTTTCTGATTCCGGTTTCGGGGGCAATCTTAAGCTGGATGATTCTGCCAAACGAATCAGCAGATTCGGTTTCCATTTCAGGTATGGTGCTGATTGTATTTTCGTTGCTGATACTGAATTTGCCGATCTGGAGAAAAAACCAGCATCCCTGATACCCAAATCAAATCTGGATTAAACTACCTGCAAATGGCATTGTCAAGTGGTGGGTCTAAAAATGCCAGATTGATATGAATATTAAATGATTGTTTGCAAATTGTCGCTTAAGCAGGAATAAATATTTAAAATTCGTGATGGTTTCTAATTTGGGCTTTCACTAAAGAATAATTGGGCTACTGTCTTATAACATTAATCCATACTAATCATTCAAATCATAAATTGTTAATTTCGAGGCTTTCAGTTTACCAAAAACACAATTAACTAACGGCAACTTTTTGTTGCATAAAATCAAAAAAAACTATGAATTCTATTTTCTGGCTCGTGCCCGTCAGTTCTGCTCTGGCACTTTTTTTTGCCTGGTTTTTCTTCAAGCAAATGATGAAGGAAAGCGAAGGAACAGATACGATGAAAAAAATTGCCAAACACGTACGTGATGGGGCAATGGCTTACCTGAAGCAACAGTATAAGGTTGTTTTCAGGGTTTTCGTTATTGTAACTCTTTTGTTTGCCCTAATGGCTTACGTGCTGAAGATTCAAAATCCATGGGTTCCATTTGCTTTCTTAACCGGAGGTTTTTTCTCGGGATTGGCTGGATTTTTTGGAATGCGGACAGCAACTTACGCATCGGCACGTACTGCCAATGCTGCACAGCGTTCGTTGAATGACGGATTGCGGATTGCTTTCCGTTCAGGAGCAGTGATGGGTTTAGTTGTGGTTGGATTGGGATTACTTGACATCTCAATCTGGTTTTACGCTTTACAATTTATAATTGGTGCGCTGGATTCCACGACCAATGGTATTATTGCTTCTGATCCATCGATGAAACTCATCATTATTACAACAACAACACTTACATTCGGAATGGGTGCTTCAACCCAGGCCTTATTTGCCCGTGTTGGTGGTGGTATTTTTACTAAAGCTGCCGACGTAGGTGCCGACCTGGTTGGTAAAGTTGAGGCTGGAATCCCTGAAGATGATCCGCGTAACCCTGCAACGATTGCCGATAATGTTGGTGATAACGTAGGTGACGTAGCCGGTATGGGCGCCGACTTGTACGAATCGTATTGCGGTGCAATTCTTTCAACTGCGGCTCTGGGCGCAACAGCTTTTGCTGGCCTGGGAATCGAAACTCAGATGAACGGGGTAATCGCTCCTATGATTATTGCTGCTGTTGGTATTGTCCTTTCTATATTTGGTATCTTCATGGTTAGCGCAAAAGAAGGCGCTTCACAAAAACAATTGCTGGCTGCCCTTGCCCGTGGAGTCAATGTAAGTTCTATTGGTATTGCCATTTTTTCTTTCCTGATCCTGAAATATCTGGACATTCCTAATTATTTAGGTGTTTGGGGCTCTATGATGGCCGGTTTGCTGGGAGGTATTGGTATTGGTAAAATTACCGAATATTATACTTCTTCAGGTTTCGCTCCAACACGCAATATCGCTGAATCAACCAAAACAGGTCCGGCAACGGTAATTATTTCAGGAATTGGTACCGGAATGATTTCAACAGCAATTCCTGTTTTAATTGTAGGTGCATCAATTATTCTGGCTTTCTTGTTTGCTGCCGAATTCAAGTTTGAAAATATTAGCATGGGATTGTATGGTATCGCCATTGCAGCTGTTGGTATGTTATCAACTTTAGGAATCACTTTGGCAACTGATGCTTATGGCCCAATTGCCGACAATGCCGGTGGAAATGCTGAAATGAGCGGTTTAGGTCACGAAGTTCGCGTTCGTACCGATGCTTTGGATACTCTTGGAAACACTACTGCTGCAACCGGAAAAGGATTCGCTATTGGTTCGGCTGCATTAACAGCTTTGGCCCTGTTGGCTTCGTACATCGAAGAAATTAAAATAGCCATTGCACGTATTCCTGAAAAGGTTGCGGCTTTTACAGAATATGCTTCGAATAATCATTTTACAAACACTGATATTCATAAAGCAAATATTCCGGAAATGATGCAGTACTTGCACCTCGATATTATGAACCCACGTGTTTTGGTTGGTGCATTTATCGGGTCAATGGCTGCGTTCTTATTCTGCGGATTAACTATGAATGCTGTTGGTCGCGCTGCTCAAAGCATGGTTGAAGAAGTTCGCCGTCAGTTCCGCGAAATTAAAGGTATTCTCACGGGTGAGGGAGAACCTGATTATGCCCGTTGTGTGGAGATTTCAACCAAAGGAGCACAAAAGGAAATGTTGTTCCCTTCATTGTTAGCTATTTTTATTCCGATTGCCACAGGTATTATTTTCGGAGTTTCCGGAGTTGTTGGGTTACTTTTAGGAGGTGTATCAACAGGATTTATCCTTGCTATTTTCATGGCTAACGCGGGAGGTGCCTGGGATAATGCTAAAAAATACATCGAAGAAGGAAATCATGGCGGAAAAGGTTCTGAATGCCACAAAGCAGCTGTAACAGGCGACACTGTTGGAGATCCATTTAAAGATACTTCAGGTCCTTCATTAAACATCCTGATTAAACTGATGAGCATGGTTTCCATCGTAATGGCTGGCTTAACTGTTGCTTACAGTCTGATGTAATCAAAATATTTAAGATGCATTTGAACCCCGGAGATTTTCTTCGGGGTTTCTTTTTTTTGTATTTGCTGAACAAAATAGCATCGGTTGAAGTTTATCTGCTTAAACGACAACACTAAAACCGAACAATATGGCAAATCTTTCAGCAACCTACATGGGCGTAAAATTGAAAAATCCAATCATTTTAGGCGCCAGCAATCTTGTTTCAAAACCAGAAGTAATCAAAGAACTTGAAGAGGCGGGTATCGCTGCAATTGTTTACAAGTCTCTTTTCGAAGAACAAATCCAGTTGGAAAGTCTTCAGCTTGATGAAGATATGAACGAATATGCTAACCGGAATTCGGAAATGGGACGCATTTTTCCTGAAATTACTCATGCTGGTCCCAAGGAACATATATTTAATCTGAAAAAACTGAAAGGAAACACTTCTGTACCGGTTTTTGCCAGTTTGAACGCTCTTTACGAACCCAGCTGGGTTGAATATGCCAAAGCGCTTGAAGGTACCGGCGTTGATGGCCTTGAGTTAAACCTTTATGCTACACCTGGTTATTTCGAAGTTGGCGCTGCCTCGATTGAAGAGAAACAGTACCAGATTGTGCGGAGTGTTAAAAAAGCAGTGAAAATTCCGGTAAGTGTTAAGCTAAGTCCGTTTTACACCAACACCATGAATTTTATCAAGAAGCTGGATGAAGCTGGAGTGGATGGATTTGTCATGTTTAATCGCTTTTTCCAGCCTGAGATTGATGTTGAAAATGAAACGTTTAATTTTCCATGGGAATTAACACAACCACGTGATCATCAGCTTTCGCTTCGGTATGCCGGTTTGTTACATGGAAACATCGAAGGAAGTATTTGCGCCAGCAGGGGAATTTATACTGCAGAAGATGTAATTCGCCTGATCCTTTCGGGTGCCGATGTCGTTCAGATTGTCTCAACGATTTATAAGAACTCGCCGGCTGTTGTGGCCACAATTTTAGCCGAACTAAATACCTGGATGGACAAGAAAGGCTATAAAACCCTTGGCGATTTCAGGGGAAAACTTTCGAGAAAAAATCTGCGCGATCCGTTTATTTATCAGCGGGCACAGTATGTCGATATCCTGATGAAATCAGAAGAAATATTCAAGAAATATCCGATGGTATAACCCGGAGCTTCATTGTGAACAAAAAAGACAGGATTTTAATCCTGTCTTTTTTGTTTTATACTTATTCCAGCTTCAGTACCAGGTATGAATGGGGTTTCAGTTCCAGATTTAAAATCGTACGCGAAACAGGCGGTTTCCTGAAACTTTGAAAAATGTTCCGCTTTTCTCCTGAAACTTCCTTGTTGTTGAGTAAATCCGTGCCTTTCGAGAAACTTTCTCCAAGCCGGAGCTTTACCTGCAGTGTTTTATCCGAAAAAGACTCGACGATAACCGTGTTGTTGTCGTAAGCAAACAGGCTGGTGTAGCCCGGTGCTTCAAGCAATGCCGGCCAGTTGGGCATCAGTATTTCCTTTATTTTTGAAAGAACATCAACCGGCAACCGGTAAAGGTCGATCACGTTGTCGGGAATGGTCAGCACATAAAGTTTCCCTTTCGAGTAGTCGCCCCGGTGCACTATGGGCCAGCCGTTGGTGCGGTCGAATGCCGAAACCACTTCCCACGAGTCGTTGGTAATGTATTTGATTTGTGGAATAATCATTGCGTCGTCGATAAACGAATGGGGCCCCCAACCGGCGCCAAATTCTTTCACCGAAGCTTTTTCGTCACCCATTCTCAGTTCAACAATCTCGCTCAATCCTTTGCTTTGCATGGTCTTCAGGAATCCGGAAGTGATCATGATATCCTTCCCGGCCTGAAGTTGCTTTTTAATTTTTGCGATGATCTCGGGATCGAAGCTGGCCTGTTCTGTCAAGAAAACGATGGGTTCGTTTTCAGGAAATGCAGGAACAATATCCATCGGAATACCAATCATTCCCATGTAATTCGGAAGGAAATCTTCGCCTACCGAATGGTAAGGTTTGTAAGTTTTCACGCCCACTGGGTTTCCAAGCTTGTCCATGAACCGATCGATGGTCTCGAACGTGTATCCGGCAGCGCGGGCAAAACTGGTTGGTAACAGCATTTGTCCGTTTTTGTCGGGGATGGGTTTCATCATTTCGTCGTAGTTGAAGCTGCAAACCTCGTGGTTTTGCCATTCAGCCCGATCGGCTTTCGTAAGCTGTCTCTGCATTTGGCGAAAATCGAACAGGGTGATTTCCGGAGCCTTGGCAAAAATGGTCAGCCAAAGTTGTTCGGCGTAGCGGTCCATCGAGGTGGCGCCGCCGGTGTCCACCCAGCCGCCACCGTTTTTACCCGGCTTCAGGTTATCAAAATAGCGGTACACCAGGTAGCCCAGGTATTGCTGAAGGTGCTGATTCCCCGATGGGTCGCGGGTTTCGGTGCCGGTGTAAACGCCGTCGAACATTTTAGGTTCCGCTTCGAGGTTAAATCCGCAACCCTGAAAATGGTCGTACCAGTTTGGGTATTTCACCACTACTTTAATGTTGGGATTCACCGTTTTCGCCGGATCAATAATCAGTTCTTTGGCGGCTTTGGCCATCAAATCGAGGCGAAAGTCGGTCCAGTTGCGGGCTCCTTTTGCCTTGATGCACAGGTCGCACTTGCAGTTGGTAAAGAAGAAATCGTCAAGAATCAGTTCGTCGAAGTGTTTGGCGGTGAATTCAACAATTTCCTTAATTTTTTTCCGGTGCTCTGGATTGGTATAGCAAAATGTCTGGAAATTATTTCCTTCGTCAACAGTCAGGGTAATGCCACCGGCCGTTTTAATGCCGCGGCTTTCGAAAAAATTCTTTGCTTTCAGCAGGGTTGCTTCATCCACAACAAGCAAATCGCGGTGTGTTTCGAGGTAAATTTTATCGACATGAACTTGCCTGCTGATTTCGTCCCAGATTGGCTCCAGCCATTTTTCGTCACCCATTTTGACTGTTTCATAAGCTCGCGAGTACACCGAGACCTTAAAATTTTTGTAGTTTCCGCCGGCCACAACCTGAAACACACAAAAGAGTGCCAGAATGCCAGCGATGACTTGTTTTTTCATCGGATATTAGTTTTAGTAGGTTATGTTTGATTTACTCGCTTACAAATCCGGCGAGCGCGTAAACCAATGCAGCCTGCCAGTTAATTGCGATTTCGTTGGTACGGTAGTCATCCTGAATGTCGTTCCAATTGGTCGCGGTGTGTCCGCCGCCAACAATATATCCCGGCCATGGTTCTGTGTCATTGTCCGATCCTGAACGCCTGTCGTGCGGGTTCATTGCCGGATTGATACCCAGCCCGGTTACATACGAACGATTGTAATAATTGCGGCCAAAAATGTGTGCAATGGCGTCCTGCGACGCTTTGACGTAGTTTTTATCGGGTGCAAGTTTATTGGCAACCTGCAGATTCATAACCACCCGGGCAACCGTTCCGTTGCATCCCCAATAATAGCGGGTTAATGGGCGTCCGTAAACGTCGGATGCCGATTTAAACGTGATCAGGTTGGCTGTTTTTATAATGTTTTGTTTGATCTGCTTCTGAACCTCGGGATTTTTCCCCGATTTGGCAGACAATACATAGGTGAACATTCCTAAATTGGAAACATCGCCCCAGTCCCAGTCTTCATCTATCAGGAAGTTCTGAGCGGTGGCTTGCTGTTCAAAGTCTTTCAGATATTCGGGTTGTCCGGTTGTTTCCCACATTTCAGCGGCTGCCCACAAGCGGTCATCCTTGTCAGAAGTTTGATAACCTCCTGTTTTAAATTCGCCCTGAACAAAGTTTTTATCTTCAGGATTTTCTTTCAGGAAACGATAGCTTAATTGGGCGGCAGCAAAACATTTTTGTGCATACGCTTTGTCGTAAGGCATAAAATAGCGGGCTGCCTGTGCCATCATTGCTACAAAATCGGCAGTGGCAGCCGAACTCCAGTCGGTGAAATATCGTTTTTGCTTGTCTTCCTCGGGTTTGCAGAATGGTTCAAAGTTTTTTGCGGTTAGCTTGTGCGAAACCTTTCCTGAACCATCGGTGTACTGCATGGTCAATAACCAATCGGTTTCCCATTTCAGTTCTTTTAGGTAATCAGGATATCCGGGAGCAGTTTCCGGAAGGCCAAGCGAAAATTTCTTCAGGTTGTTCTGAAAATGGTCCCAGGCCATAAACATCATTCCAACAGTGATTCCGGCATTGACTACATATTTTCCGTAGTCGCCGGCATCGTGCCAGCCTCCTGTTCCGTTGCGGATATGATCGGATTTTCCCTGGAAATCTTCGTACCCGTCGTTCATATGGCATGGTGCATGTGAGTATTGATGCCCACTGTGCGTGCCATCGACAGCAGTACCACATCGCCATAAATAAAAACCGCGCATGCTGGTGTAAAATGCCTCGTTGTAAGCATCAGGCTTTATTTCGAATATGCCCGATTTACTGCCATCCGAAGCTTCGAGGTAATATTTTCCGCTTTTTGAGAGTGAGGAGAAGTCGGCTAAGCCAATTTTTTGATTGACATCTTTCTGAAAAACCGGTGCGGAAACTTTGCCCTGAAAAACTACTGACTGATTGTCGGCCTGCTTTATGACAAACGTTGTGGCTTCGCCAACAATTGAAGCTTTTTTGGAAGATTGTGGCTGGTAGCCCAGCGAGTTGAGGCAGATGGTTGCTTGTTGAGCAAACAATAAATTGATTGAAAGAATAAAAAGCGCGAAAAGCGTAAGTATTGTTTTTCTCATAGTCAAATGGTTGGTTTAGTTTATTGTAAATTGTACAATATTGTACAAAACTAATAGAAATGAGTATGAAAACAAGGCGTTATCCTCTAAAAATTACACCATTTCGATGGTTACTTTTTTGAAAAACCGGGTTTCGAGCAGTTTCACGATTCGCTTTACTACAAATTTTCGGATTTCGAGTTCCACAGGTTGATCAGGATCCTGATGCGCCCAGTTGATGCGGGTTCCAACAATAATGTGGATAATGTCGTGCTGGGTTAAAAGCTTAACGACAACCTCGGGAGGACTATCGCCCAAACGCATTTCGCTGTTGTAGTTTTCCAGTATTTCCTCTACCCGTCCAAGGGTCAGTATGCCTTCAGTTACTATTTCGAAACCTTCCATTTTAGCTGCAGGTGGTAGCGATTTTTCAGAAAAGCGGTGCTGAATATTGATGTCGATGTTCATCTCGCGGGCAATGATTTCGGCCGTGGTTCCCCCGCAAATGATTTTCTTTCCAGGGAATTCCTTGATTCGCTGTACAAAATCGGCATCTTTAATTTTGTAGAATGGAGGGCCGGTAATCAGCATAAATTCGCGTGGTTTCCTGAAGTAAATAACCCCGCAACTGGCGTCGTCGCGAATCTCGAACGAATCATTCATCGAGGCCTGGTTCAGTATTTTGCGTGCCAGTTTGGTGGCCGATATTTCATATTCGCGGGCAATCTGGTTTTCGGCAAAGCTGGCAATGTTGTCGAGGCCCCAGCCTGTCGGAAAACGCGAACTTCCCAGTCCCGATTGGTTTACACCATCGGTCATGAAAATAATGCGGTCTTCGAGGGTTGGGGTAAATTCCCTGATCCGAAGTATTTTGCCTGCATTCTCTTCTCCCCTGATTGGAATTTGAATTTCTTTCGGGTTGTACAATTGCCCTTTCCGGAAGAGAATGGAGCGCGGGTTGTCGTAATTTATGATTCGAACCAGCCCTTCATCTTCAATCTCGATGATGGTAAAAGTGGCATAACTTTCTTTCCCATCGACACTTTTTGGGAGTGCCCGCATAAAAATATTGGCAGCAACTTCGGGTTTGGTATGAAACGAAGTGTAGTTCAGCGCCATTGAAGCGGTTAAGGTGGCCAGCACATTTGCTTTTACGCCATGTCCGATTCCGTCGGAGAGAACCAAGATGCTGCGTCGCTCAACCCTGATTTGACGCGAATGAAAAACATCTCCACAAACAATTTGTCCGTGGCGATTAAGCTGATGTAAATCTACTTCGATGTGGTATTCTGCCATCTTTCTAGTTTCAGGTTCCAAATTTCAAGTTCCGACAAGTTCAGCAACCAGCTCTCTGGATATTGGTTATTGAATATTTAGTTTGGATATTATTTATCAATCAGTCCGTCAATCCCTCTGATCATCAGTTTCTATTCTTCGTCTTCGCCGTATTTGTACGATTCGATGATCGAGTTCAGCAATTCTTCGGTCATTGAGGCATTATCGCCTAAAAGGAAAGCGATTTTCTGCACTGTTTCCAGGTTGTGCTTGTTCACACGCTGGGCGCGGCTGATAATTTCCTCGCGCACCAGCGACGGTGCCGACATGTCGCGGATTAAAGCTCCCACGACACGGTGCTTGTAAATGGTAATTACCGACACATGCAGCAATTTATTCTGAATGCGCAGGTCGCGTTCAACGGCATTTTCGCCCGAAGTCATGGTCGATGAAAACATTTTAAAAATCACATCCGGAACCAATTCTTTCAGGTCGGCGCCATGCAGCCCGGGAATTGTTTCGTAAAGCTCCTCGATTTCAGGACCTAAAAGTTTAGCAAAAGCCTCATTCGAGTCAATCACCTTATATTCGCTGTCAACAATAATGAGTCCGGCCCTGATTTTATGCATCATTGCTGAAGAAATAACTGTGGCTTCCCTGGCTTTTTCAAGCTTGCGTTCGGCTTTTTTTCGTTCGGTAATATCGAAAATTGAGCCCACAATCCCGATCAGTTCGCCCTGGTTATTCCGGATAACAGCTTTGTTGAATACCACGTCGCGCAGGGTTCCGTTGGCATCCCGGAATTTTGCCTCGTAAATCTGGTCGCCAGGGCTATCGAGCAGCTCCTGATCGCGCTGGGCATAGATTTCGGCAATCTCGAAAGGCTGAATGTCGAAGACCGTTTTCCCGATGATTTGCGATTTCGGGAGACCAAGCAGTTTTTCCTGGGCCATGTTACAGGCTTTATAAATGCCCTTCAGGTCGCGGTAAAAAATGGGAATTGGCAAGGCATCAATAATTTTCTGATGCAGTTCGGGGTCGTCAATAAACTCCTGATTGAAAGATTTTTCTTCGTAAATCATGATGTGTGAATTTCGAACTTAATTTACGAAACCAATCTGAATATTCAATTCTGTTTTACATGAAAGAAATCAGGATATACAAATTCTTCAAACTCCTTAACTGAAACCATTTTAAATAAGCGCCAATGCTGATTTTGCGCAAGGGTATTCAGTTATTTTTTCAGAAATTTGTCGCAAACCATTTTGAATTTACATGAAGTTAAAAGAGATCGCGGCAGTTTTAAATGCAACAATATCCTGTGGTGCCGACAAGCTTGACGATGAGGTGGAAATGGGCTACAGCTCCGACCTGATGAGTGATGTGCTCACCCTGGATACCGACAATTTAATCCTGATCACCGGATTGGTTAATTTGCAGTCGATCCGTACTGCTGAAATGGCTGATATTCGCGCCATTGTATTTGTACGTAATAAAAAAGCCACCGATCAGATGCTGGAATTGGCTTGCGAAAACGGGATGTGTATTCTCGAGTCGCCTTATTCGCTTTTCAAATCGAGCGGATTGCTTTTTCAGGCTGGCTTGAAACCGATTTATTGATTTGCTATTTATTCATTTACCATTGACAATTCAACGGTTCAATCAGTAAATTGTCAATAATCAAATTGTAAATATTTTACTTGAAACTGAAATTTAACATACAGGGAGGCGATTTCACACGGGCTGGTTATCCGTCGAGCGAGGTGAAGAAAGTGCTGAAGCAATTGGATATTGACGGGAAAACGATCAAGAATATTGTAATTGCGCTGTACGAAGCCGAAGTGAATGTGGTTGCCCATGCCTGGAAAGGGACGGTTTCGGTTGAGATTTTTGAAAATAAAATAATCATACTTGTTGAAGACGAAGGTCCCGGAATTCCGGATGTTGACCTGGCTATGCAGGCAGGTTACTCTACAGCAAGCAAAGAAGTACGCGACATGGGTTTTGGGGCCGGAATGGGCCTCCCCAACATGAAAAAGAATACAGACGAACTGGTAATTGAAACCGAAGTAGGTAAAGGAACAAAAGTAAAGATGGTCAATTATTTTTGATGGAAGGATCAGCTAAATATCATACCCTCGACCCGGCCAAATGCATTGGTTGCACCCATTGCATGAAGTCGTGCCCCACGGAAGCAATCCGGGTGGTCAATGGTTTGGCTGTGATCGACCACGATCGTTGTGTTTACTGCGGTCAGTGTCACCGGGCCTGTCCAACCCGTGCATTTTATGTCGAGCAGGACGATCTGGCCATGATCCGCTCGTTCAAATACCGGGTCATTTTGTTTCCGTCAATCATGATCGGTCAATTTCCGGAGAAATACAGCGAAGATCAGATTTACGAAGGCCTGAAAAAAGTTGGATTCACGCATGTGTACGAGGTGGAACAACCCATGCAGGTGCTTATCGATTCTATTAATGAGGTGCTGCATAATCCGGAAGCGCCAAAGCCCGCGATATCTATTTATTGTCCGGCCATCGTTCGCCTTATTCAGGGGCGTTATCCTTCGTTGACCGAACAACTGATTCTCAGGAAAACTCCCCATAATCTGGCCGCTCATTTTGCTATCGAACAACTACTGCTCGAAGGAGCCAAACGCGAAGAAATAGGACTGTTCTATGCCACACCGTGCATTGCTAAAATTGCTTCTATAAAAAGCCCGGTTGGCGAGCGCGAATCGATTGTTGACGGCATTGTCAACATGAATCAGTTATACAACGAGGTAATGAAGGTTATGGCCGATGGTGCTGCTGCCGAATATTCCGGAGAGCGGAAGAATTTGTGTGCTGAGGGCATTATCTGGAGCCTGACCCGTGGCGAATCGTGCCATTTTGGTTCAAGAGGAATTGCCATCGATGGTATTCACAATGCAGTTCGCTTTCTGGAACGGCTCGAAAATGATCAGGTTAAGGGTATCGATTTCATTGAGATGCGCGCCTGCGACCAAAGCTGTGCCGGTGGAATATTGCTCACCGGTAATCGGTTTATGACTGTTGAACGGCTCGAACGGCGCGCCAAACGCTATCCGGCAGCCAAAGATATAAAGCAGGAAACGATTCGGGTTGATACGGATGACCTGAAGGAAAAACTGATACTTGACCCCATATTGCCTAAGCCGCACTTTGCTTTCGGGAAAGACCGGATAAAGGCAATGGAAAAAATGAATAAGGCACAACGCATTGTGTGCTTCCTGCCCGGAATTGATTGTGGTGCCTGTGGTGCGCCCAATTGCCAGGCGCTGGCTGAAGATATGGTAAACAACAAGGCTAAAATGTCGGATTGCACGTTCCTGCAGCAAATGTGGGTGAATGAAGGCCGCATCAATGCCCGAAAAGCGTTCCTCAATGTTCAGAAGAAATGGGGAGCCGATAGATTTAAAGCGGATTGTAATAAAAGAGGACGACGAAATGAAGGTTTCTGAATTGGTTGAAGAATTAGGCCTGACAGTTTTTTCAGGCCATAAAGGTTTAGACCGCGAAATTAGCGGCGGATATGTTTCTGACTTGCTGAGCGATGTAATGGGTAATTCGCGCGAGGGAGAGGTGTGGATAACCCTTCAGGTGCACCAGAATGTGATGGCCATTGCTTCGCTGAAGGATTTGGCTGCTGTTATCCTGGTCAACAATCTTCCGCCGCAGGAAAATACGGTTCGTCATTCGAACGACGAGAACATTCCGGTTCTGGGAACTTCGCTTCCTGCTTTCGAGATTGCCGGGAAAGTTTATCAACTTTTCAATCAGTGATCATGAAAAACTTCAGGACTGATCTTCACATCCATACCGTTTTGTCGCCTTGTGGAAGTTTGGATATGAGTCCTGGAAATATTGTTTCGCTGGCCAGCCAGCGCGGACTGAATATCATCGGGATTACTGATCACAATAGCACAAAACAGTGCGAGTTGATCTGGAAACTGGCGCAAAAAACAAATCTGACCGTATTTCCCGGTTGCGAGATGACTTCGCGCGAAGAAGTTCATTGCCTGGGACTGTTCGAAGATTTTGATGCGTTGCGCGTTTTTCAGGATTACCTCGATCGGCATTTGTCGATTATTCCGCATAACACATCGCTTTTCGGTTATCAGGTCGTGGTTGATCAGGACGAAAACATACTGGAAGAGCTGGATTACTATTTGGGTGCCGCCCTCGATGTCAGTGTTGAAGAGATAGAACAGAAAGTGCACGAACTCTCCGGAATCTTTATTCCGGCACACATCGACAGGCCACGCAACAGCCTGTTTAGCCAGTTGGGATTTCTTCCGCCGGAATTAAAAGTTGATGCATTGCAGATTTCGAAGCTAGCCGATGAAACCGCTGTTCGCGAGAAGTACAGAATCGGGTCCGACCTCACTTTGGTAAAGTTTTCGGATGCCCATTTCCCTGACGATTTAGGAAAAACATATACAGTTTTTGAAATGGAATCGCCTTCTTTTGCCGAAATCCGGATGGCATTGAAAAATAGGGAAGGTAGAAAAACCTGGATTCCGTAAAAATCAATCCCTCAATCCTTCACTCCTTCAGTTATGAAAGACCTCTCGCTACATATCCTCGATATTGTCCAGAATTCTATTCGGGCTCAGGCCAAGTTGGTTGAGATTGATATTGCCGAGCAGCCTGAACAGAACAAACTGACTATCCGAATCACTGACAATGGCACCGGAATGAGCCCGGAAGAAGTGCAAAAAGCCATCGATCCGTTTTACACCTCACGCACTACACGCAAAGTTGGGCTGGGTTTGTCGCTTTTCAAGCAAAATTCCGAACAAACAGAAGGTAGTTTCAACATTGAATCGGAATCAGGAAAAGGCACAAAAGTTACTGCCACTTTCGGACTGAACCACCTCGACCGGCCGGTGATGGGCGGTTTAGCTGGTGTTTTGCTACTTTTAATCTGTGCGCCCGATGCCATCGACTATGTCTTTAAACATCAAACTCCGTGGGGCAAATTTATTCTGGATACCCGTGAAATTAAGCAAACCCTTGAAAATGTTCCGATTAGTCATCCCGATATCCGCGAATTTCTGAAGGAAATGATTGCCGGGAATTTAGAACAGATTCAAATAAGTGAATGATGATAAAACTTAGAGATTATTACTTTTAAACTACTGATATTTAGCTGTTAGTGAAAGGAGCTTTATTAAACTTATTAATCCCCTGAACTATGAATAAAATAAAATCTCTTGCCGATTTAAAGAAGTTGCAGTCTGAGGTACAATCGAAAATTAAGCTGCGCGAACGAGGCGATCATCCTGAAAAACTTATCCAGATTAAAGTGTCAATGGCAACCTGCGGTATTGCTTCCGGAGCCAAAGAAACAATGCTGTTTTTGATCGATGAGCTCGAGCATCAGGGCATTGATGCCATTGTTACCCAAACCGGATGTATGGGCTACTGCTATGCCGAGCCAACCATCGAGTTGACCATTCCCGGTCAGGCTCCTGTGGTGTATGGCTATGTCAACAAAATCAAAGCCCAGGAAATCATCGACAAGCACATTAAACTCAATCAGATGGTCGACGGAATTATTCCGGTTGCCTATTCAACAATCGACAATAACTAAATCAAACGGACACTTATGGCCGAATACAACATGCATATCCTTGTGTGCGGGGGTACCGGATGCAAGGCTTCACAAAGCGAACTGATCAAAACAAATTTTGCAGCTAAGCTCAATGAGTACGGACTGACCGACGAAATTCAGGTTATCCTTACCGGCTGCTTCGGGTTTTGCGAAAAGGGACCGATTGTCAAAATTTTGCCCGATAACACGTTCTACACCCAGGTAACTCCCGAAGATGTGAACGAAATTGTGGAAGAGCACATCATTAAAGGGCGTAAAGTTGAACGTTTGCTCTATCAGGATCCCGAAACCAAAGAGGTGGTGGGCGATTCGAAAGGAATGGACTTCTACAAAAAGCAAATTCGCATTGCATTGCGCAATTGTGGTTTCATTAATCCTGAAAATATTGAAGAATACATTGGCCGCGACGGTTATGCTGCGCTTGGAACCTGCCTTTCAGAAAATACTCCGGATGAGGTAATTAAAATAGTTAAGGATTCGGGTCTGCGTGGACGTGGAGGAGGTGGTTTCCCTACTGGTCTGAAATGGGAACTAACACGCAAATCGGTTAGTGATCAGAAATACGTAGTTTGTAACGCCGACGAAGGCGACCCGGGCGCTTTTATGGATCGTTCCATTTTGGAAGGCGACCCGCATTCGGTGCTCGAAGCCATGGCCATTTGTGGTTACTGCATTGGTGCCGACAAAGGTTTAGTGTACATCCGCGCCGAATATCCGCTGGCCATCGAACGCCTGAAAATTGCAATCAGCCAGGCCCGTGAATACGGCTTGCTGGGCAACGATATTTTGGGAACTGGTTTCAGTTTTGATGTCGAAATCCGATACGGAGCGGGTGCTTTTGTTTGTGGCGAGGAAACTGCATTGATTCATTCAATGGAAGGTTTGCGTGGTGAACCAAGTGTAAAACCTCCGTTCCCTGCCGAAAAAGGTTACAACGGCAAGCCAACCAACGTGAACAACGTGGAAACCTTTGCCAACATTCCGGTCATCATCAACAAGGGGGCCGAGTGGTTTGCCTCGATTGGCACTGAGAAATCGAAAGGAACCAAGGTTTTTGCGCTGGCCGGAAAAATCAATAATGTGGGCTTGATTGAAGTTCCGATGGGAATTACGCTTCGGGAAATCATCTATGATATTGGTGGTGGAATTAAAGATGGACGCGAGTTCAAAGCGGTTCAAACCGGCGGTCCTTCAGGCGGTTGTTTAACCAAAGCTTTTCTGGATACACCAATCGACTACGATAATTTGCTGGCAGCAGGCTCGATGATGGGCTCCGGCGGAATGATTGTGCTCGATGATTCGGATTGTATGGTGGCCATCGCTAAATTCTACCTCGAATTTACATTGGATGAATCGTGCGGAAAATGTACGCCTTGCCGCATCGGGAATAAACGACTTCACGAAATTCTGGAAAAGATAACCGAAGGAAAAGGCGAACCTGAAGACCTGAGCCGACTGCGGATGCTGAGTAACGTGATAAAAGATACTTCGCTGTGCGGATTAGGACAAACGTCGCCCAATCCGGTACTCTCAACGCTCGATAATTTTTACGACGAATACCAGGCTCACGTCACCGCGCACAAATGTGTGGCCGGTCAGTGCAAGTCAATGATGCATTATTCCATTGATGGCGAGAAATGTACAGGCTGTACGCTTTGTTTCCGAAATTGCCCGGTTGGAGCCATTTCCGGAGAAAAACGTGCGCCGCATTACATCGATCAGTCGATTTGCATCAAGTGTGGGGTGTGTTTCGAGAAATGTAAGTTCGACGCTGTTTTAATCGCCTAAAATTATCGTTATGGAAATGATAAACCTTAAAATAGATCAAAAACCGGTAGTGGTCAAAAAAGGAACAAGCATCCTGAAAGCTGCCGCCAGCATAGGAATTGATATTCCAACGCTTTGTTATATGAAACTCGACGACATGAACATCGAGAATAAACCCGGAGGATGTCGCGTGTGTGTGGTTGAAGTGAAGGGACGCCGGAATCTGGCTCCCGCTTGTTGCACCGAGGCTACCGAAGGCATGGAAATCAACACCCATTCCATTCGTGCTGTGAATGCCCGCCGCACGGTGGTCGAGCTGATTTTATCGGATCATCCGGCCGATTGCCTCATTTGCGCCAAATCCGGGAACTGCGATTTGCAAAATATGGCCCATCATCTGGGCATTCGCAAAATACATTATCAGGGCGAACAATCGATGTACCGCGAAGATACGTCGCCTGCCATCATTCGCGAAATCAACAAGTGCATCATGTGCCGCCGTTGCGAAACCATGTGCAACGACGTGCAGACTGTTGGCGTTCTTTCGGCTGTCAACCGAGGATTTCAGGCGGTAGTAGCTCCGGCTTTCGAGATGAATCTCGACCACTCTGTTTGTACCTATTGCGGCCAGTGTGTGGCTGTATGTCCAACCGGAGCCCTTACCGAAGCCGATGAAACCGGAGCTGTGATCCGGGCGCTTTCCGATCCAACAAAAACGGTGATTGTGCAGACAGCGCCTGCCGTTCGTGCTGCATTGGGCGAAGAATTTGGCATGCCTGCCGGTACTTTGGTCACAGGCAAAATGGTTGCTGCGCTTCGCCGTTTAGGTTTCGATCACGTATTTGATACCGATTTTGCGGCCGACCTCACCATTATGGAGGAAGGAACCGAGTTGCTCAGTCGTTTGTCGGCCTACATGGAGGGCGATAAAAATGTGAAATTGCCAATTCTGACATCCTGTTGTCCGGCCTGGGTGAAATTTTTCGAACATCAGTTCCCTGAAATGATTGATATTCCTTCAACTGCACGGTCTCCGCAACAGATGTTTGGTTCGATAGCCAAAACGTATTTCGCCGAAAAAATCGGTGTGAAACGCGAAAATCTGGTAGTGGTTTCCATCATGCCATGTTTGGCCAAGAAATACGAAAGCAGTCGTCCTGAGTTTGCTGTAAATGGCAATCCGGATGTTGATTTTGCGCTGAGTACGCGCGAGTTGGCTCATTTAATTCACTTGGGAAACATCGATTTTAAATCGTTGCCTAACGAGGATTTTGATGCGCCGCTTGGCGAATCATCGGGTGCCGGAGTAATCTTTGGAACAACCGGAGGAGTAATTGAAGCTGCCGTTCGAACCGCCTACGAAATCTATTCAGGAAAACCACTGCCACGACTCGATTTTGAAGAGTTACGCGGTATGGAAGGTCTGCGCAAAGCCACCATCGATTTCAACGGCACGCCAATAAATATTGGAATTGCGCATGGATTGGGCAATGCCCGAAAATTGCTCGAAGATATTCAGGCCGGAAACAGCGAGTTCCATGCCATCGAAATCATGTCGTGCCCGGGCGGTTGTATTGGTGGCGGCGGTCAGCCATATCATCATGGCGATGCCGAGATTATCAAAAAACGCCAACGCGCTATTTATTCCGAAGATAAAAATAAGTCGATCCGTAAGTCGCACGAAAATCCTTATATCACCAAGTTGTACGAGGAATTTTTGGGTGCTCCGATGAGCGAAAAGTCGCACCACTTGTTGCATACCAAGTATTTTGATCGTAGTTAAAATAGTCATTGATTGTCATTAAGTCATTAAATTGTCATTCATTGTAAAACCAAGTGAAATGAAATTAGAGGATTTACAAGTTTATCAGATTTCAATGAAACTTGCTGATGAGGTTCATGATTTGATAATGGAATGGGATAATTTTCATAAATTTTCCATTGGAACGCAGTTGATAGATGCAGCGGATTCAGTTTCAGCTAATATCAGCGAAGGTTACGGCCGATTTCATTATAAAGACCATAAAAATTTCCTTTACTTTTCGAGAGGATCACTTTCTGAAACAAAGACATGGTTGACAAAAGCCTCAAACAGAGCATTGATTAGTCAGGAGAAGTTTTCTGATCTTATTGATCGATACAATGCATTGGGAATAAAATTGAACAACTACATCAACACAATTGGGAATACTGGTAGCACCCACTCCAATGACCATCAATGACAACTAAATGACTATTGAATGACTTGCATAGAATTTGTTAAATCGAAAATCTCAACAATATGCCAAAAATAAAACTTTCAGAAAAAACCATCGGACTGATAAAGGACGTCTGTGCGGGATTTGGTAATCAGGGAAGTGAACTGATCAATGTGTTGCACCAGGTTCAGGGAAAACTGGGTTATTTGCCTGCCGAGGTACAGGAAGTCATTGCCAAAGAGCTGGATGTTTCTGTAGCCAAAGTTTATGGAGTGGTGACTTTTTACTCATTCTTTACCATGATACCAATGGGCGAACACCCGATTTCGATTTGCATGGGAACCGCCTGTTACGTGCGTGGCGGTGAGCAGGTACTTGCTGAATTTAAGCGCCAACTTAGTATTGAAGTGGGCCAAAGCACTGCCGACGGAAAATTCTCGCTTAACTGCCTGCGCTGTGTGGGGGCCTGCGGATTGGCTCCGGTTGTGATGGTGGGCGAAAAAGTATATGGCCGGGTTTCGCCGCAAATGGTTAAGCAAATTATATCAGAATATAAGGACGGTTGCGCCTCGGAAGCTAAATCAGCGTGATCAACTTTCCATGAATTTAGAGAGCGGGTGACTTCAAGTCACCCGCTCTCTAAACGCTCATATTGTTAGGGATCCGATCTTTTCGAAAAGATCGGATCCCTTTTTATTGTATCAGGCAAAATATTTTACCTTTAACCAATCAATAAAATAAGACCAATGAATCGCATACTTCTTGTTTTTCTACTTGTTGTTTCTGCTTTCCTTGCTTCGGCGCAGGTTACCTACAAAACCGAAAACAATATTTTGTACCGCACCGGCGAAAATCTGGATGCTTACATGAAGGAACGCTGCAAGCTGGATGTTTACATTCCTGAAAATGTGGACAGTTTTACGACTGTTGTTTGGTTTCATGGTGGCGGTTTAACTGCCGGAGAGAAATCAATTCCGGAGCGATTAAAGAATAAGAAAATTGCTGTTGTTGCCGTGAATTACCGGTTGAGTCCGAAAGTGAAAAGTCCGGCTTATATTGATGATGCCGCTGCTGCCGTGGCCTGGGTTTTTAAAAATATCAGCAAATACGGGGGCGATCCTAAAAAGATTGTGGTTTCAGGTCATTCGGCTGGCGGTTATTTGACCACCATGATTGGGCTCGACAAGCATTATTTGGCAGCCTACGGAATTGATGCCAACGCTATTCAGAAACTAGTGCCATTCAGTGGACAAATGATCACTCATTTTGAAATTCGCAAAGAGCGTGGAATAAAAGATACGACACCTGTTGTGGACGAGTTTGCACCACAATTTCATGTTCGTGCCGATGCGCCGCCGTTGTACCTGATTACCGGCGATCGTAATCTGGAAATGCTTGGCCGCTACGAGGAAAATGCCTATATGTGGCGAATGATGGGCCTTACAGGCCACAAACAAACTTATCTTTACGAATTGGATGGCTTTGATCACGGAGGAATGGCCGAACCTGCCTTCGATCTGTTACTGAAAATTATTAAGAAATAGTAGTTGCTAAGAAGTCCGGTAATTTGCAAAATATCGGACTTCTTAGTTATTTATAGCCTAAAGATATTACTTGTTAAATGAAAATTTTCTGTAGTTGGTAAAAAGGACTGTGTATGTCGCACAACACCTAAAAGTGGTGATATTCTGAATAATAACCATAGTTTATCTCTTTCATCTTCCCTAAATTTATATTGTTGATCTACTTCCGGAGTTCTTATTTCCTTTATTGGAAAATGCACTGAACAACTAAATGATCCGGCTGCTTTGCGGCATTTCTGAATACTTCCTTACAACAGTCTTTCGAATAGCAATTGCTTTAAAATAGGCTATTCAGAAACTACACTTACCAACATTGGTGCGGTTTTCGGAGACTTTCAGAATCCATCAATCTTCAAACCCGTTTCAGATGAACCCTGTTTCCGAATTAATCAAAAATCTGGCCGACCAGCATGGCCGGGAGCGGCATAACCTGTTGCCGATTCTTCAGGGAGTAGTTGAGCAGGAAAAATACCTGTCGGAATTTTCGATGATCGAAATCGCCCGAGAGCTCGACCTGCCTGCTGCCGAAGTTTATGGCACCGCAACGTTTTACTCTTTTCTGGAGCACAAAAAAATGGGCAAGCACATCATTCGGGTGTGCAAAACCATTACCTGTTCGATGAAGGGAAAGAACCAGATTTTGCTTGCCATTGAAGATATGCTGAAGATCAGTCTGGGTGAAACGACTCCGGATGGGAATTTCTCGCTGCTTCAAACCAATTGCCTCGGATTTTGCCACAAAGCCCCGGCTATGTTGATTAACAATGAAATTTATACCGAGCTTACTCCTGAAAAAGTCCGCGAGATTTTGAGCTCGTACATGAAGAAGAAAGGAGGCTCGCATGACAACTAGTTATCAATTGAAGCGTGTCGATTTCATTTTCAAGAATGAAAACGATTGGGAAGAAGTGCTGAGCAAAAGCATCAGCCGGTCGCCACAGGAATTAATTAACGAGCTGATTAGTTCTGAATTAAAGGGGCGGGGAGGAGCTGGATTTCCAACCGGGCTGAAATGGAAACTTTCGTCGGAAGCCGAATCTGATGTTAAATACGTGATTTGTAATGCTGATGAAGGCGAACCAGGGACTTTCAAGGACCGTGAGATTTTGTCGCAGGTTCCTTACAAAGTTCTGACCGGAATGGCTGTTTGCGGACATGTGATCGGCGCCAAAGAAGGGTATATTTACCTTCGTGGCGAGTATTTCTTCCTTCAGCCTGAATTGAATAAGGCGATTGACGAATTCGAATACTATTGTCGGGAAATCAATCTGGATTTCAAGATTAAAATTTTTATGGGAAGCGGAGCTTACATTTGTGGCGAAGAAACCGCGCTCTTCGAATCGATGGAAGGTAAACGCGGTGAGCCGCGAAACAAACCGCCTTTTCCATCATCTTACGGCTACATGGGCAAACCAACCGTGATCAACAATGTGGAAACGCTGGCTCATACATTCACCATTTTCAAGTATGGGGCGAAACGTTTTTACGATCTGGGAGTTCAGTATTCGCGCGGATCGAAACTGTTTTCGGTTTCAGGAGATACCCCAAAGCCCGGTATTTACGAGTTGGAATTGGGCATGAGTCTTTCTGATTTTGTGGAAGAATTTGGCGATGGCGATACCAAAGCCGTCCAGGTAGGCGGCGCTTCAGGGTTTTTAGTTCCCCGGAAACGATTTGGTGAAACGGCTATCGGTTTTCAGGGAAAACTAACCGGAATTTCGCTGCCTACCGGTGGATCCATGATGCTTTTCAATAGCTCGCGCTCTATGTTCAATGTGCTCGACAATTACCTCGAATTTTTTCGCGAAGAATCGTGCGGACAGTGCACGCCTTGCCGCGTTGGCTGCCAACAGTTGCTGAAAGGAATCAAAGCGGTGAAACGGGGCGAAAAAAATGCGCATTATCTGGATAAATTGCTGCGGCTGGCCGAAACTATGCAATACACCGCCAAATGCGGGCTGGGCCAATCGGTTGCGAATTCGTTTTCGTCGATAGTCGAAAATTTCAGGGAAGAAATGATATACTAACGCCTCAAAATGGAATGCCATGAATAAAAAAATAAAAATCAGTATTAATGGCGTATTGGTCGAGATTGAGGAAGGGACAACTATTCTCGATGCTGCGCGCCAGGCCGGAGTGATCATTCCAACCCTCTGTTACCACAAAGACCTTTGCGTGGCCGGAAATTGCCGTGTTTGTGTTACCGAAATTGTTGGGCAAAAGCGGTTGACAGCTGCCTGCGCCACTCCTTGTGAGGAAGGAATGGAAATTCTAACTAACTCGCTGAAAGTCAGGAATTCGCGAAAACACATTATCGAATTGCTACTTTCGGAGCACAATGCCGACTGCACACGATGCTACAAAAATGGCAACTGCGAATTGCAACGACTGGCTTCGGAATACAAAATTATGACCCAGGATTTTATCCGGCTGGCTCCTTTGCACAAGTATTCCATTGACATGTTTTCGCCTTCCATTGTGAAAGACGACAGCAAATGCGTACGTTGCCAGCGCTGTGTGCGCACTTGTGTTGAATTGCAGGGCGTAAATGCGCTGACTGTGGCTCATAAAGGCGACCAAATGAAGATTACCACGTTCTTCGAAAAACTGATGAGCGATGTGGTTTGCACCAACTGTGGGCAATGCATCAATCACTGCCCGACAGGTGCGTTGGTCGAACGCAATTACATCGAAGAAGTGTGGGATGCCATTGCTGACAAAACCAAACATGTGGTGGTGCAAACTGCCCCGGCGGTCAGGGTTGGATTGGGCGAAGAGCTTGGTTTTGAAGTTGGCACACGTGTGACTGGCAAAATGGTTGCAGCTTTGAAACGATTGGGCTTCGATGCCGTGATGGACACCGATTTTACCGCCGACCTGACAATTATGGAAGAAGGAACCGAATTGCTCGATCGCCTGAAAAAAGTACTGGTCGACCACAATCCTGAAGTGAAACTTCCGATGGCAACTTCGTGTTCTCCTGGCTGGATCAAGTACATCGAGCATTTGTTTCCCGATTATCTGGAACATTTGTCAACCTGCAAATCGCCGCAGCAAATGTTTGGTGCATTGGCCAAAACGTATTATGCCAAGGCGCGCAACCTCGATCCCGAATCGATTGTGTCGGTTTCAATCATGCCTTGTACAGCTAAAAAGTTTGAAGCCAACCGCCCCGAAATGCACGATAGTGGTTACCGTGATGTAGATTATGTGCTGACCACGCGAGAATTGGCCATCATGATCAAACAGGCTGGCATCGATTTTATGAAACTCGACGACATGCACTACGACCGGCTGATGGGCGAATCGACTGGTGCCGGTGTAATTTTTGGAGCAACCGGTGGCGTGATGGAAGCCGCCTTGCGCACGGCATACGAATTGGTTACTGGCCGGGATGTGCCATTCGAAAACCTGAACATTACTCCGGTTCGCGGCATGGAAGGCGTCAAAGAAGCTTCACTGAAAATTGAAAATCCGCTAAAGGAATGGGCTTTTCTGGATGGTGTTGAGTTGAAATGCGCTGTGGCTCACGGATTGGTGAACGCCGGGAAAGTGATGGATTCAATCCGGTCTGGAAAATCGAATTATCATTTCATTGAATTTATGGCTTGCCCCGGCGGTTGCCTGGGTGGTGGAGGACAGCCGATTCCTACCAGTCCCGAAATTCGGCAGAAACGGGCAGAAGCGATTTATGCTGAGGATGCCGGGATGCCGCTCCGCAAATCACATCAAAACCCAGAAGTTATCAAGATTTACAAGGATTTTCTCGATCATCCGCTCAGCGAAAAGTCGCACCATTTGCTACACACGCATTACACTGCGCGCGAAAGATTTTAACAGAATAGTCCGGTTTCGCCGGACTTTCTTATTTTTGAACTATGCAATATCAAATTTCTTATCAAAGTCCGCTGGGATTTCTGGTTCTGAAATCGAACGGCGAATCGGTGACTGAGATTTCGTTTGCCGAAAATGATCTTCAGGAGCAGCATTCGTGTGAAGTTTTGGAATCCTGCAAAGCTCAGTTGGATGATTATTTCTCCGGAAAGTCATTGACCTTTGACATTCCGCTTGCTGCTGAAGGAACCGAATTTCAGCAAAAAGTATGGGCTGAATTACTTAAAATTCCATACGGCGAAACGATTACTTACATGGATTTGGCAGTCAGGTTGGGTGATCCGAAATGTATTCGTGCTGCGGGGACGGCTAATGGTAAAAATCCGATTGCCGTTGTAATTCCCTGCCATCGCGTAATTGGCGCCGGAAACAAGCTGACCGGTTACGCTGGTGGAATATGGCGGAAGAAGATGTTGCTTGAACTGGAGATGAAACACAATCCCACCAAACGAACACTATTTTAAAATGAACAATACCCTGATTTTTGAAGCGTGCGTGGAGACGCTGGAAGATGCTTTAGCTGCTGAAAAACGCGGAGCTAACCGAATTGAGTTATGCTCGGCACTCGATCAGGATGGCTTGACTCCATCCGAAGATTTAACCCGTAGTTGTGTTCAGAACCTGTCGATTCCAGTGATGGCAATGGTGCGTCCACGTGGAGGAAACTTTGTTTATACCGAAGAGGAAATTCAGCAGATGGAAGCTGAAATCGAGTTTTTTAAACAGTCGGGAGTTGCCGGTGTCGTGTTCGGATTGCTTACCGTTGACGGTGATATTGACATGGAAAAAACAAGCCGGTTAGCACAGCTGGCAATACCACTCGAAGTCACTTTCCATAAAGCTATAGACTACTCTAACGACATACTGAAATCTTTTCAGCAATTGAATGCCATTGACGGAATTACGCGCGTGCTGACTTCCGGAGGAATGGACACTGCATGGAATGGCCGCGATGTGCTGAAACAAATGCAGGACCTGCCAGATAGGCGAATCAAAATCATTGCTGCCGGAAAAGTTCTTCCGGAGAACCGCGAACGAATTGCTGACTACACTGGCGCAGCCGAGCTGCACGGGAAGCGTATCGTCGGCTAAATCAATCAGAAATATATCATTCAGGATGTTGAGTCGGTTGATTCAATAGTATTGTTGTATCCTTTTATTACTCATTCAGGAACATTTTCTTTGATCAAAATGTTTTAATGTTAATTTATTGGAACTTTTTCGTCTTGAATTCGAAAAATATGACAAAACCTTGCTTTTGTTTTTCAGGAAATACTTAAAATTGCATCATCAAATTTTAAGTAAGTCATTCATTAGTAGAAAGCAATAGGTATGAAAACAATTAAGCAAATTTCAGTTTTAGTGCTTGCATGTATGCTGACAAGTATGAGCTGGGCACAGGAAAAATCGACCGACAATAAAAGTTTGTATAAAGCTTTTGAAATGTCGGTAAGTGAGGGATTAAATCTACAGGCAACTGCGAAAGTTGGGATTAAGCCGGTTTACGGGTTATTCAGCATTGGAACCCAATTTTTGAGCGAGAATTACAAATGGGCGTTTGGCGGTGGAGTTGGTACCCATTTGGTGCGGAATGAAAACCATTCGGTAAACCTCGAATACATGATCTTTCATGTAAACGAAAACGAAGTCTGGACTGACAATTACAATAATTTTCAGCAAATCAGACTTTTATGTAGTAAGCGTATTGGAGATAAGATCAGCATTTTTGGCGGTCCAAGCCTCAATTTAAACATTGCCGAAAACAAGGAAAGTTTTGGTCATACCTTCGAGAGTACTTTTGCGCCGTACGATATTTACTCGCATGTGGGCGATAATCACACTTCTAAAGGCTGGATTGGTTTTACCTTAGGTATCCGTTTCGACAAAAAGTAGTTTTGACAGCGATAATATAAAAGTTTAGCCCTGCCTGGAATATTCCGGACAGGGCTTTATTTTTGATTGCCGAATTGATTATTTCCAGAGATCTTCGCCGTAGGCAAAACCTTCGCGCATTGGTTCCTTGATGTAAGCGTCAAGTTCAGGATGATTGGTAACTTTCATGTTAGTAGCATCATATTCAATGCGTGTGTTGAACCGCTGAGCCAGCACTCCTGTTAGCGACATCTCCACCAACTTCGTGGCATAATCGAAATTTGAACCACATACTCCACCATTTTTGATAGCCTCAGCCCATTCGCGTTGTGGATTCTCGTCGAAAGTACGCGGAATCGTTTGCGCTGGAGGGTTCTTCTGAAATTCCTTCCATTCGTCGTCTTTCATCAGCAGTCGGGGCTCGTTCGGGCGTCCGCCGGTCATCAGGCTTAGCTTGTCGCCAACCATAATCATACCGCTTCCGGGAAGTTTGTCCATGTTCCATTCCGGACGAAGTTCAGGTTTTAATTTGCCTTCGTACCAGCGCATGGTAACCGGAGTTTTATTGCCACGGGCAGGGAAATCCCAGCGAATGATGGCCTGGTCGGAAACAAAACTGTTGTCAGGAACCGGTGATTTGAATTCGGCTTCCACTACATTGGGCATGCCTAAATCGAGTGACCAGAACGGTGCATCGAGTGTATGGCAACACCAGTCGCCCAATTCCCCATTCCCGAAGTCGAACCAGCCACGCCAGGTTTTTGGATGATAAATGCCGTTGTACGGGCGGTTTGCTGCAGGACCCAACCACAAATTCCAGTCGAAATATTCAGGAACAGGTTGCTCCGCAGGTGGAAAGCTTTCCGGTTTATTGAAATATTTATTTGGGCCAAAATCAGGTCCGTCGAACCAGGCAATCACTTCGGTAACGTTGCCTAAAAGTCCGGCTTCGTACCATTCTTTTACCAATCGGATACCATTCGTAGCGTGTCCCTGGTTGGCCATTTGGGTAATTACGTTGTAATGATGTGCCGCTTTCTGAAGGGTGCGCAATTGCCAGATGTTGTGGGCGAGCGGTTTTTCAACGATTACGTGTTTGCCAAGTTGCATGGCTGCCATTGCCGCCGGAAAGTGCGAATGGTCCGGTGTACAAACCATTACTGCATCAATTTCCTTGTGCATCTGATCGAACATTACCCGGTAGTCCTTGAATCGTTTAGCGTTTGGCATCACTTTAAAACCGTCGGCAGCACGGTTGTCGTCAACGTCGCAAAGCGCGACAATATTTTCATTCCATTTGGGGTCTTTCTGGTTAATCATTTTGCTCCAGTTTGACTTTCCCTGACCACCAACACCAATTACAGCAATGTTTAAACGCTGTGACGGTGAGCAGCTCATAAAATTGGGAATGAGAAATGCACCAGCAGATAGCACTGATGCCGACTTGAGAAAATCTCTTCGGTTAGACTTCATAGTTGGTTTAGTTATTTGGTTATCTGGTCTAAAAGTAGAAAATAAATCCGGAAAAGATTCTGCCCCGAATCGAAAAACACCAGAACAGAACGGCTATGTTTGCTTTTATGAATATGCCTTTCTTACCTAATAAGATTTTCTTACCAGAGAATATAGTCATTAGCTTGTCATTGATTGTCATTAGTAGTCAATAGAGCTGCAATTAATGACTAAAAATGACCATTTAATGACCTTTTTTGTAGGTATGCTGATATGTCTATTTTTTCCTGAAATGTTTCGAGTCTCCCCATTCGCCATAGCCGATTTCACAGCCCGAAATTTCGATACGCGCTTCCAGACAATTGCGACACAATTCGGCATCTTCGTCGAGGCAAGGTTTATCCTCGTACAGTTGGTATTCCTTGCGGTATTTGGTGGTGGTGAGGTTGGGCATGATGATGTTGGCACCGATGGTCAGCGCTTTTTCGCGGCCGGCCGGATCAATGGCCTGCAGAGCGGTGGCTGCTGCAATGTTTATATCGGACATGAGCAAGCGCAGCGTTGCAATCATTTTTAGTGCCAGATCGAAACGTTCCTGTTTGGTTTTTAGCTGATGCCTGAATTCGTAAAGAGGTGTGTCTTCGTGCTCTATGTATGGTCCCATGCCAACCATATCCACATCCAGGCGCTTCAGGAACAACAGGTCGTTCGCTAAATCTTCGGTTGTTTGAAACGGTAATCCAATCATTACTCCGGTTCCAACCTGGTAACCAGCAGTCCGTAAGTCGCTTAGCGACTGAAGCCGTCGGCCGAAACTGTGAAAATCATTATCCGGATGTATTTTTCGGTACAATTCAGGGTTCGAACTTTCGATGCGTAATAAATAGCGATGTGCACCGCTCTCAAACCAGCGGCGATAGGTTTCCAGACTTTGCTCTCCGCACGAAAGTGTGATTCCCAGCTCGTTGTTCGACAGTTTTTTGATCTTCTGAAGTAAAGCATCGATCCGGTTCACAAAAGCCGGTGAGGACAATTCCCCTGATTGCAGAACCACCGAACCAAAGCGGTTTTCCCAGGCAAAACGACAGGCTTCCAGAATTTCGTCATCGGTTGCTTCGTAGCGCAGCACATTTTCATTGCTTTTTCTGATTCCGCAGTACAGACAGTCTTTGGCGCAAATGTTAGAAAATTCAACCAGTCCGCGAAAATAAACCTTGTTACCGATATTCTCCAGTTTGACTTTCTGTGCCTGCTGAAAAAGCAATTGTCGCTCATTTCCTTCGGCTGAAAGTAAAGTCACCAAATCATCACATGAAAAATCGGTCTGAAGTAATATGTCCTGAAAATTCTTCATTAGTGCGAAGATACAAAATATTGGCAGTGGGCGCAGGGCAAATGCTATGGCGAAGGGGAAAGTCCCAATTCAATAAAAATATGATATAACCTGATTATTTGTTAGAATATACTAACTATATTTGACGCATGGAAAAACTCGTTGAAATCATAGCTAAATTATCGCTCGAAATTGGCCGGATGGAAGAATCGGCCAAAGAACAGTTCAATTTTAACGAGTTGACACTTACCCAAATGAACTACCTCGAAACAATCAATAACCTGCATAATCCGAATCTCACCGAATTGGCGGCCGAAATGAAACTGACCAAACCGACCGTGAAGGTGGCCATTGATAAGCTGATTGAGAAAGATTTCATTACACGGGTAAAATCGGACGAGGATCGACGGAGTGCACACTTGCACCTTACGGTTAAGGGAAAGGTGATCAATCACATGCACGATTTTGCGCACAAACAGATGGCTGAACTGATTACCGGGAAATTGGATCAGTCGGAGGTTAAACTTATTGAAATGCTGTTTGAAAAAGTTTTCAGCAAACAATAAAAATTTCAGCTATTAGTTAGAATATTCTAATCAATAATTATGACTGTCAACTTAAAATCAGAAAAATACCGAGGCCTGACAGACGAGCAGGTGCTCCAAAAACAGAAGGTCGAAGGTTTGAATGAACTGCCTTCGTCGAAACCAAAGAATTTCTTTGCGCTTGCCTGGGGCGTAGTGAAAGAACCCATGTTTTTGTTGCTGGTGGCTTGCGGAACCTTGTACCTGGTTTTGGGCGACATTCAGGAAGGATTGATGCTGATGGGCTTCGTTTTCGTGATTATGGGCATCGAATTTTACCAGGAGCGGAAAACCGAAAAAGCGCTGGATGCCTTGAAAGACCTGGCTAGTCCGCGTGCGCTGGTGATTCGCGATGGCGTTGAGAAACGTATTGCAGGCCGCGACGTGGTTACCGACGATCTGGTGGTTCTTCAGGAAGGCGACCGCGTTCCGGCCGATGCTATTGTGCTGTATTCGGTGAACCTGATGGCCGATGAATCGCTGTTGACCGGCGAATCGGTGTCGGTGCGCAAAGCGGAGTGGAACGGCAGCGATAAAAGTACGCAGCCCGGAGGCGACGATCTGCCTTTTGTGTATTCCGGATCGATGATTGTGCAGGGGAATGGCATTGTGCGGGTGACAGCTATTGGCTCGAATACCGAGATTGGTAAGATTGGCAAGGCGCTCGAATCGGTTGAGGAAGAACCTACCAAGCTGAAAACGGAAATGGGCTCGCTGGTAAAGAAACTGGCGATTCTGGGAGTTTCTCTTTGCGTGGTGGTTATCGTGGTTTTTACGTTTACCCGTGGCGATTTGCTGAAAGGTTTCCTGGCCGGAATTACGCTGGCAATGGCCATGCTTCCGGAGGAATTTCCGGTGGTGCTTACGGTTTTTATGGCTTTGGGTGCCTGGCGAATGTCGAAAAAAAATGTGCTAACCCGCAAACCATCGGCCGTTGAAACATTGGGCTCGGCAACGGTGTTGTGTACCGATAAAACCGGAACGCTTACACAAAATAAAATGACGGTGACCCGTCTTTTCAATGGCGACCATTTTTATTCGGTTGCCAAAGACAGCGTCTTTCCTGAAGAATTCCATGAAATCATCGAATACGGTATTTTATCGAGCCAGACCAATCCATTCGACCCGATGGAAAAGGCCATTCTAAATATGGGCGAGCAGTACCTGAAAAATACCGACCACATTCACATCGACTGGCAGATGGTGAAAGAATATCCGCTGTCGAAAGATTTACTGGCCATGTCGCGCGTGTTTACCGATGTGAAGCAATCGCAGCAAACCATTGCTACCAAAGGCGCTCCTGAAGCCATTTTTGAGTTGTGCCACCTGTCGGAAGAACGACGTGCCGAGATGGCTAAAGCGGTTGCTGAGCTGGCTTCGCAGGGATTGCGTGTGTTGGGTGTGGCGAAAGCGACAGCCGGGAACGGGCATTTGCCACCCATTCAGCACGATTTCGATTTTGAATTGGTGGGCTTGATCGCTTTGTCTGACCCAATTCGCGAAACAGTACCTGCTGCGGTGCGCGAGTGTTATCAGGCCGGAATGCGCGTGATCATGATCACCGGAGACTATCCGGTAACCGCTATGAATATTGGCCGTGAAATTGGCTTGAAAAATTATGGGGTTTCAATTAGTGGTTCCGAATTGCAGGAGATGAGTGAAGACGAGCTTTGCGAACGGATAAAGGAGGTGAATGTGTTTGCGCGGGTTGTTCCGGAGCAGAAACTGAAAATTGTAAATGCACTGAAACGCAACGGTGAAATTGTGGCCATGACCGGTGATGGTGTGAACGATGCACCTGCCCTGAAAGCTGCCAATATTGGCATTGCTATGGGAGACAAAGGTACCGATGTGGCCCGCGAAGCCTCGTCGCTGGTGCTGATGGACGATAACTTTGCCTCGATTGTGGGCGCTGTGAAAATGGGCCGCCGCATTTTCGATAACCTGCAAAAAGCGCTGGGTTATATTTTTGCCATTCACGTACCCATTGCCGGACTCTCGCTAATTCCGGTGTTTTTTGCCGATTTGCCTATGCTGCTTTGGCCGGTGCACATCGTTTTTCTTGAACTGATTATAGATCCGGCTTGCTCCATTATTTTCGAGGCTGAGGAGGAAGAGAAAAATGTGATGAATCGCCCGCCACGCGCGATTAACGAACCTTTCTTCGGAGCCCGGAAAATATGGCTGAGTTGTTCGCAGGGGATTGGAATCCTGGTTATTGTTTTTGCAGTATATTTCTTCGGTCTGAAAATGGGCTACTCCGAACAGGAAACCCGGGCACTGTCGTTTACCACGTTGATTGCCGCCAACATTGCTGTTATTCTGTCGAACCGATCATGGACACGCAATATTTTCCAGATACTTCGAACCTCCAACTCCACCGTGAAATACGTGGTTGGTGGGGCTACATTTTTCCTGATTTTGGTGCTGAATGTGCCTTTTTTACTCGATCTGTTTCAGTTCGAAAAAATCAGCCTGACCGAATCGATGATTTGCGTTGTAGCCGGTTTCTCCAGCATTATTTGGTTCGAGTTGTATAAGGTGTTCACGAATCGGGAACGGATTTAAAGGATTTTTTTATATTTGTTTGATATAAAGCTTCCCTTGAAGAATTTGAAAGTACATGATCACGAAAGATTACATATTAATGGCTATTCGGAAACACAAGTCCGATCTTTCTGCATTTGGAGTACAATCAGTTGGCCTTTTCGGGTCGTATGTACGCAATGAGCAGACTGAAAAAAGCGATATTGATCTGTTGATTGATTTTGATCCTGAAATGGAAAATTTTGATAATTATATGGCTCTGTGTGACTATATGGATTTGCTATTTCAAAACGAAAAGGTTGAAATTGTTACCAAAAACGGTTTAAGTCAGCACATTGGACCAGCAATTTTGAAGGAGGTTCAGTATGTCTAAGGATTCACTCGAATATCTTCGACATATTCAGGATAAATGCGCTCCCGAAACATACACCCATTTGCCGTTTTCTCGGTGGAAAAGTGATTTTTCGTGAATCTGCCCGGGTTGTCCATTTTCCAGAAAGGTGGCTTTAAATTCCACGTAGCCGGTTTCGTCAGTGTCTTCTCCCGCTTCGGTTTGAAGAATGGAAAGTCCCATCCACATTACAGATTTTGCCCAGCGTTCGATGTTTTTACGATCCTTTACTGGGCGAGTTTTGGCCGCGTGGCTGTGCAGCAGGTAATCGACATCGGCCAAAGTAAAAGCCGTGTACCGCGAACGCATTAATTCAAGCGCTGTAATTGCATCTTTCTTTCCAGATATAATCGGTTCGCAGCAATTGGTATAAGCTAGTGCGGAGCAACAGGGACAGAGATTGGATGTGGTCATGATATTTGAATAGTTTGGTTTTATTGTGTTATGTTGCTTCTGTGAATCAGTCATTTGTAGTCATTAGATTGTCATTTGTTGCTGATTACAACTTAATGACAATAAATGACCATTAAATGACTATTCTTTTTCTGATTTCTCTAAAGCTTTTTGCAACGGGCAATTCTCCGGAACAGATTTTCCTTCACGGTAGTTGCCCAACAGTTCAACCGATTGTTGAGCCAGCATTCGGCGCACGGTGCGGCGTTCGCCTTTGATTCGGGCAATTTTCAGGTTGTCGTAGGCTGTGGTTTGGTGGCGCATCCAGGCAATGACGGCGTGGGCGGCGCGTTCTTCCACCGAAATCATTTGTGTGCGGGCTACGGTTCCGCTTCCAACCGGAATGGCATGGGCAGTGACAGCCTGTGCGAGCTTTTTCTCCAGATTTTTGTGTGTAGGGTGAAATGCCAGAAAATCTTCTACCGTTTTGCAAAATTCGGATTCGTAGGCAGCCTGTTGCTTTTCGCGTCGGTCGGCTGCATAGGTTTGTTTTTTGCGGTACTGATCAGTCGCCCGAACCTGTTGAACTTCTTGCTTTGCCTGAATTATTGTGCTGGTGGGTGCCCAGATGCCGGCAGAAAAAGTTCTTCGTCCTTTACGATATTCCACACGCCAGTATTCGCCCTGTGCGGTTACTTTTCGGGTGACACCGGCATCGCCTGCTGCCAGAAACGACCAGTCAGAAGGAACGATTAAAATCTTGCCATCGGGACCAATTAGTTCACTTTTGGCGTTTTGACTGACGATTAGGATTTGGCTTGCCACCGCGTGTTTTTCCATTGTTTCTGTTCTTCGGTATTCAGGAAAGTCCAGGCCACAATCCGGCTTTTCTTGTTGCCCTGGCCCATCGGGATGGTTTCGGTGCCAAACACCCCTGCCTGTTCCAGTGTATGATAAACTTTTTTCAGGTTCGACTCTTTCGAAATCAGGGTGGAGAAACAGAAACAGTTTTGGGCAAATTTGCGGCTTTGCAAAATCATGTTCCTGACGAATTTTTCCTCGCCGCCTTCGCACCATAATTCGTTGCTTTGGCCGCCAAAATTCAATACCGGTTCTTTCTGATTAAGGTGCAGATTGTGAATTTTACGCAGCGTTCCGGCTTGAGCCTCTTCGGCCGAGGCGTGAAAGGGCGGGTTGCAAATGGTCAGGTCGATTTGCTGATCTTTGCGGATGATTCCGTAGAAAAAGTCTTTTACACTGTTCTGTAATTTGCATTCTACCATGCCCTGCAACGTCTCATTTTCGGCTATAATCCGATTGGCGGAATCCACAGCTACAGGGTCGATATCCGATCCGATAAACGACCAGCCATATTCCATCACGCCAACGATGGGATAGATGCAACTGGCGCCTACACCCAGGTCGAAACATTTGAAATGCCCGCCAACCGGTATTTTGCCATAGTTGTTGCGGCCAATAAAATCGGCAATGTGGTGAATGTAATCGGCACGTCCGGGAATCGGAGGACACAGATAGCCTTCAGGAACATCCCAGTTTTCGATGGTGTAATGGTATTTCAGGATCGCTTTGTTCAGCATTTTTACGGCAGCAGGATCGGCAAAGTCGATCGACTCGTCGTTGTACAAATTGGGCCGTACAAAAGCTGCCAATTCAGGTGAGCTTGCAATCAGACTGTTAAAGTCGTAGCGTTCACGGTTTTTATTGCGCGGGTGCAGTTTTGGCTTTTCGCTGGGCTGTTCTTTCTTTTTCTGGATCATGGCTTGAAATATTAGCAAATACAAAGGTAGGCTTAAAATTTTTGTCTTTTAGTCTTCCTTAGAGTCATTGCAGCAGAAAAATAGCCTCGAAGTCACGAAGACACAAGGTTTCACAAAGAGAAAAAATCAATCCTTCAATCCGTCAGTCCTTCCGTATTTTAGAAGCTCCATTTCAACCGCCCGAATGCAAGTTGACCAATATCGCCGAATTCGGTTCCGGTATTGCCAAAGAATAGCTGGCCAGTGAGCATTAATTCGAGGTTGTTAAGTACCGAATAGGTCAGTGCCGGACCAACATAAAATGAGCCATCCGAAGGATTTACAATTCCGGAGAAGCTACCGGAAATAAGCGGAGTGATTGGCCGTGACACCTGTCCAAACAGCGACCAGCGGGCGTACGACAATTGTTTTGCCGACATATCGGGATTGAATAACACATCCATTCCCCCGGCTTTGCCGAGTTTGCCAGTACTGTTGAAAAGTGCGCTGGAATGAATGTACCAACCGTTGGAAAATGTATAATCAGCCGACATGGATGCCACTGTTGATTGGAATGATTGATTATTTGCAGGTTCAAAGTGTGTCAGTTCTCCGCGAAAACCTGCGCCGCGAATATCGCCCGACCAGCCTCCGCCAACAATCCAGTCGTTTCCGGCTTGTCCGCCGATAAACTGAAAATCGTAATCCCATTTCGAAAAGCGGTACATTCCTGCCAGCGCAGTGCGTGCACGGTATCGTCCGGGTTTGTAAACCAACTCAGCCGACGAAGTCGTTCCGGAGTAATATTGAACACGAACAGCGTCTGTTCCGGGGCGTTCCTCATAATCGAAATCGAAGTACGAAAACGTGTTGAAAATGTCGTTCGGGTTCCAGACCAGGTTGATTCCCCAGTTGACACGCTGTCGTCCGGTGCGGATTTGCCATTTGCCTGAAGTGTAATCCAGATAGGCCCGGTCGATCATAGAATGGACGAACCAACTGTTGCTCTGTGCCGAAATCCATGATAAATCGACTAACCCGTTGTCCACATCAACAGTCGATTTGTAATCGGGAAATTTGGTGACGAGGTTGCCAAACATCAACCGGTTACGCATCTCAACAACGGTGGTCAGCTTTTTTGAGGTGTACCATTTCAGGTTCAGTCGATTGTGAATGATGTTGGTGGCAAGATAATTCAGATCGGTTCCGGGAATGGGGTATTCCGGAGAATAAAACATATATAATTCCTTCACATAGCCATTCAGGCTGACTTTACTTTCCTGAACAAATGCCCGAAATGGTGTGAGCATCAGGAATAAGAGCAGTAAGCTGAGGCGTTTGGTTGTTGTCATTTGTACTTCGAACTATTATTTTGTTTTGTAATCGCCTGCAAAATCCATCACGCAAATCGATTGGTAGGTAGGATGATTTCCGAAAGAAATACCCGCAAACTGAAAACACGGATCGAGAATGTTGTGGCGATGGCTTCTGTCAAGGACTCCGTCGTCGATAAGCAACGAAATCACAATTTGTCGCGCATCGAAACTGCCGTATGCAATATTTTCAGCCAGGCAGAAATTCCATTCTCCGTATCGTTTGGCGCGGTTCTCAGGTGTTGACCCGTTGCTGGAAATGTGTCCGATGCCACCTTTCTTTTGTTGATCGTTGGTCAGGAGCAATGAGGCTTTGCTCAGTCCATCCGACGGTTTTAACATCGACATCCCTTCTGTTTTCTTCAGGATTTCAATGCATTCTTTCAATGCTGCCACGCCTTCTTTGGTCACAATGGAGGTTCGGCCCGGATAGGTAAACACTTTTCCATCGAAATAAGCCTGAAGTTCTTCCATGTATTCCGAGGCAAACTGTTTTGGGTTCGAGCGGACTTTATTCAGCTCATGAATGATTTCCTGTTCCTGTTTGTCGAGATACCATGCCCCGCGGGCTGTATAAATTAATTCGGACCATGGTTTTTCTCCGGACTGGGCAAAGCCCGCCTGAACAGAGCAAAAAACCAGTATTAAAAGAAATGTTCGCATCGGCTTTCGATTTTTTCCAGATCACTTCTAATTTTTTACTTCCTCACATCGCTGATGATTTTTCCGTCTTCGAGTGTGAGCACCCGCCGTGCTTTGTTCACAACGCGCTGATCGTGTGTACTGAATACAAACGTGATGTTTTCTTTTTTATTCAGTTCTTCCATGATTTCGAGCAGATTTTCGGTCGATTTACTGTCGAGGTTGGCGGTGGGTTCGTCGGCCAGCACAAATTTGGGTTTCGAGGCCAGCGCCCGGGCCACAGCCACGCGTTGTTGCTGTCCTCCTGAAAGTTTGTTAGGGCGACTGTTTTCGCGTCCTTCCAGTCCAACGGCTTTTAGCAAAGCCATGGTTCGGCTTTCGCGTTCGGCTTTGGGCTGGTTTTGCAGGTGCATGATGAACTCCACATTTTCTTTGGCCGTGAGTACCGGAATCAGGTTATAAGCCTGAAAAACAAAACCAATGTTGTTGAGCCGGAAGTCGATCAGTTGTGACGAACTGAGTTGACTGATTTCGGTTCCGCCAATGGAAATGTAGCCCGACGTAGGCTGATCCAATCCGCCCAGCATATTCAGGAAAGTGGTTTTGCCCGATCCTGATGGCCCGACAATGGCCGTAAATTCACCTTCCTCAATGGTCAGGTCAACACCATTCAGCGCGTAAACCTTCACTTCCGAATCGTTATAGATTTTCTCCAGTTGTTTTACTTCAATGACGTTCATATTTATTAAGTTTCAAATTTCAAGTTCCAAGTGAATTGCGTAGCAATTGGATATTGAATATTGGTTATTGGATATTCGATATTTCTTTTGTTTCAAGTTTCAAATTTCAAGTTCCAAGTGTGGGTGCGAAAGTTTTCTATTTGAATTTATTCCCCTTCAACTCCGAGTCTTTTAGGTAAGTAATAAAACCTTTCAGCATTTTGTTGCATTCCAATGTTTTATCGTATGCCATGTCAAATTCATCCTGAGTAATATATCTGTTGTCAATGGCTCTGTAGAGTTGAGAGCGGGTTTCACCGCACGAACCTTTTGAGATGGACAAAAACTGTATGAATTCTTTGTTGCCATCTCGCTCGAATCCTTCCGCAATGTTATCCATGATCGATCCTGACGACCCTTTTATTTGTCCAATTAGTTTGAAATCTTTTGAGAATTGTTCTTTCAGAGCTAGTTTATGAATAGTCTGACATAACTCTCGGGCCAACTGCCATACTTTCAAATCTTCAAATCGTTCAACCTTCGACATAATAGTAACTTTTGAATATTTATAAATCAAGTTAGATGCTCCAACTTGGAATCTGGAACCTGAAACTTGGAACTTAGCTGTCACATATCTATCCGTATCGCTTCAGCCGGTTTATACTTCAGGGCTTTGCGGGCCGGGTAAATGGAGGCGATGAGGCCGGTTATAAGTACCAGAATGACGATGACCACCACCATGTTGATTTCGATTGTTGGATACACGTGCGAGCTGTAACCCATGTCTTCCAGTCCTTTGGCGTAAAACGACAGGTCGATCCCTTTTTTCGAGGTGGCTACAGTTACAAGTAAGCCAATGAGAATACCAAAAACTCCGCCAGTCAGCGTGAGTAAAACAGTTTCGAGCATCAGCATCCAGAAAACGCGAAATTTGCTCATGCCAACGGCCATCAGCATCCCGATTTCTTTTACCCGTTCCATCACGGCCATCAGCATGGTGTTGACAATGCCAAACCCGAGCGACAACAAAATGATTCCAATGAAAAAATAAATGTAAATATTGCCGTATTCGTTCAATATCCCGAGTTCCGGAGTGAGTTGCTGCCAGTTTTGAACCAGCAACTGATCGTATTTTTTAGCCAGAAGTTCGGTGTTTGCGGCAAGCTGGTCGTGATCTTTCAGGTGAACCACTATTTCGTGCGATGTGGCTTCGTCCATTTGTACAAAGCGCGCCAGGTCCGTTTTCAGCACCAACACGTTCATTTCTTCGAACATGCCGTTGCCCACGCTGTAAATGCCGCACACGCGGAATGCTTCGTTGGTCAGGTGTCCCTGCGAATCCTGCAAAGTGACCACCAGTTTCGAATGCACTCTTACCTTCAGTTTTTCGGCCAGTTTCTTGCCAATCAGGATTGGATTGCGTTTTACTCCGTCAAAGAATTGTCCGTCAGCCACTTTTTTATAGAGGTTTATTACCGTTTTCTCCTTCTCCGGATCGACGCCCAAAAGTCGGACTCCGGTGCCGGTTTCCGTTGAAGCAATCATTCCCTGCACCACCATGCGTGCACTGACGCCATCAACGAAGTCTTCTTTTGCCAATTCCTCTTCGAGCTTGGCACTTTCAGGAATGAAGCTTTTCAATTCATAATTTTCGCCAAACTCCCGGTTGTGGATTTGAATATGCGAAACCTCGGTTTCCACACCGGCATCCAACCGCTGTTTGATCCAGCCTTTGTAAAATGTGGCAGTAAAAACCCCGGCGAACATCCCAACGGTAATGGCCGAAATAATCACGCCCGAGCGCACCCGGTTGCGCCATATATTTTTCCATGCAATTGATGCGATCATAGTATAAAGTTTCAAGTTTCAGGTTCCAAATTCCAAGTTGTTGCGGGTTACGCGATACGAGTTTCTAGTTTTTCTCCATGCTCTCTGCCCCATGCCCTTTGCATTACGTTCCGTGCAACGCCTTAATCTCCTTGATTCGCCTTGCGGCAAATACCGGATAGATCCCAATCAACATCGTAATTACAAACACACTGATGGCCTGCTGCCAAAAGACTTCAGGAGCGGTTGAGAAAAACATATAGGGTTCAAATCCAAAATCTTCCATGAGCTTGGCCGTTTCGCCGGTTAACGGAATTGGGTTTCTAGCCTGAATGAAGATTAAGGGCAGTGTAACGGCTATTCCTGAAGCAATACCCAATAATCCGATAAACAGCGTCTCGAAAAACAGGATGACCGACAATTTGCTTTTTTGCATGCCGATGGAAATCATCACGCCAAACTCGCGACGGCGCTCGGCAATCATCATCATGATGGTTCCAAAGATTCCGAAGGCAATCACGATGTACAGAATTGCTTTCATCAGGATTCCGCCAGCCCGGTCGCTCTCGATTTGCTGCACCACTTCGGGCTGCATTTCTTCCCAGCTCATTACCGAATACGGTGAATGAATTTCAGCTTTCAGCTTTTTCATTGTGCGTTTCATCACGTCGTTGTCAGCTACATTCACCACCAGCGAAGTCAGCTTGTTGTCGGCGCCCAAAAAGCTTTGGCAGGTTTTCAGTTCCATGTAAACGATCGACTTGTTCAGCTCGGGCGAGGCGTGTTTGATGATTCCCCGAACCGGAAATTTCCCGGCGGCACTCACTCCGTGATAACCCTGCGTGATAATGACCAGCGTGTCGGCCAGTCCGAGTTTCAGGTAGTTGGCCAGTCCTTCGCCAATCACCACACCATTGTCGGTGGCTTGCAGGTATTTCCCTGAAACAATTTTACTGGCGATTCCGGTGAGTTGAGTTTCCACATCAGGAAC
Organism: Prolixibacteraceae bacterium; assembly: GCA_963678915.1. GTDB lineage: Bacteria > Bacteroidota > Bacteroidia > Bacteroidales > Prolixibacteraceae > Aquipluma. The sequence goes on along the minus strand of OY787458.1, from coordinate 1,670,725 downwards.
AATACCGAAAATGGCAGTGCCACGGGTGAGTTCGCCGGCGGAAGCCAGCCCAAACGATTCGAGGCGTGGGATCACAAAGTCGATTTCCTGATGCTTTTTCAGTTGGTCAATCAGCGCCTGATCGTAATCGAACGAGCTGTTGATGCTTTTGTTTTCCCAGTAATCTTCGTGGTGAACCTGCATGTAGCCCGAGTAAAATTTCACGACAATCTCCACCATTTTGTCGTACGAGCCTTCCTGCATCGAAGTCATGTAGGCCGACAGCAGCACACCAAAGAAGATGGATGCCACGGTAATCAGTGTCCGGCGCTTGTTTCGCCAAATGTTTCGCCAGGCCAGTTTGAGGTTTGTTGTCATAAGGATTGATTTACTGATGGATTGAAGGATTGATTTAGGAAGACAGGCTTTTTCGGGCTTTTGACATGATTTTAAGGATTTCAAGGCTTTCGGAATAGAGATTTCTGGCTAAATCAGATTCATTTACCTTGGAGGAAATTACCAAATCGAGCCACATTTCGGTTTCGTCGGCTTCTTCAACCACAATGCTTAATTTGCTGAAGAATTCTGCTTTTGATCTTGCTCTGCAAGCCGCCCTGTAATTGGCATACACCGATGTTCCCGATCGAAGAAGTTGATTCATTAACACTTTGGATTCTGAATTGAACGATGTCTGTTTCGAAAGCTCAAGCAAATTCAGCGCAAATCTTCTCAATCTGGCTTTCAGTTCTTCGCGATAAGCAATTTTTTCTGAAGCTTCCATATATCTTGCTTTTGTTTTAATCAATCTATCCTTCAGTCCTTCAATCCCTCAGTTACTTTATCTTCTTCATATTCTGTATCGAGAAAAAATCTTCTTTCAATGGCACGTCGAAGTCGGTGTTTTCGAAGATCATGATGGTTTTTTGTCCTTTCTTGTCGGCCGGAATCATTTCCATTCGGGTTGGGATCACGCGGTCGTCCATCTTTTTCACGTCGCTCAAAATTTCGGTATTCACCAGCGCACCGTCTTCGTCGTAAAACTCGGCTTTCAACCACAGGTAGTCTTTTTTGCTGATCCACATCAGCACTTTGCCCCAAACTACCGGCGCGTTTTCGAGGGCGGTCAGCTCAATTTTGTAGCATGGATAATCGGCCACTGTTTCCTCGCCAACGAGTTTGTGTGTGTAGTCTTTCACTATCGACGATTCGCGCACCAGATCGTCGTTGGTAAAGTCAGAACCCATCCACGACTGCATCATCATCGACGGGGGAATTTTAATCATTCGCTCGATTGACGGCACCCAGTTCCACATTTCGTTGCCGCGTTTCAGGAAAACCTGTCCTTTTTCCTTGGCCGGTGCGGTTACATAAATGAGTGAATATTCGGTGCCCAGCGCCCAGCTTTTCATCGAAATGGTTCGCGACCAGGTGGGGCGCTCAATGGTCATCGAGAAAGTTCCGGTACTCGATGTTCCGCGGAATTTCTCGTCCGATTTTCGCACGATTTCCTTGATGTCCTGGGCGGAGGCTGCAAACGCCATTGCCAGAAAAAGCAGGAGGTATGTGAGTTTTGTTGTCATGGTTGTATTTGTTGTTATTGTTGTTGTCTTCCGATGTCCGTCAGCTAAAGCAGACGGCAAAGGATAAGCTTTCTTTTTTTTACAATTTCAGATCAAAGAGCCCTATCCTTTGCTGTCGGTTTCACCCGACGGATCTGGAGATTCTTTCTGTATCAGCCTGAAGCACGCATCAATAATGGTTTCTTCGAACTGTTCGGCCTGAAAAAAATCGGGCGCGGTGATCAGGATCAGGTGCGCGCCTTTGATGAGCGACGAAATGGCGATCAAATCGTTTTCGGGTGCAATGCTACCGGACACTTTGATGAAATCGAAAAACAATTTCTGGATGTCCTGTGCTTTTTGGCTGTATTCAATTTTGACTAAGTCCAGAATATCGGGTTGCATAACCAGCGCGCTGTATAGCTTCCAGAACTTCGGATTTTCCTGAACGGAACGAAACGTTATCCGCAGAAAATGAACAAACTCTTCCCTTGCCAGTGTGTGGTCGCCATTGAGATCGAGGTTGTCGTATGCCGTGTTGTAACCGGTTTGAATGATGTTTTTTAGAACTTCATCTTTACTTTCGAAATAGTTGTAGAGCAAACCTTTTGATATGCCAGCCCTGCGGGTAATGTCGCTGATGGACGTCTGGTGAAAACCTTTTTCGGCAAAAAGTTCCAGAGCGGTATCGAGGATCAGCTTCGTCTTTTCCTGACGAATGGTTTCAAATTGCTCCGAGGTACGAGGACACATGGTTGTATGATTTATGAATGACCAGTCGGTCAAAAATAAAACAATTGAAAATCAAAAGCAAGCGAAAAGTGGCAAAATTTCAGGAGAGGGTAAATATATTTTTGGCTCCACTCGGTGTCGGCTCAATATTTGAACGAAATAGTGTTGGCTTCATCGCGTTTGCAAAAAATGGTGTCGGTGAATTCTTTGGCCTGGCCAAGCCGGAATAATTTCCAGCGAATGATTGTCTTTTTATCAGCGTAAACTTTGGTTTTAATTACCGATTTTATGTCGCCGCCAATCCACCGGAGTGACAAGGTGGAGCCAAGGCCGTAGTTCGTTATTTTGTATGGGTATAGAAGTTCGCCGTCCACCTCATTGGTCAGCCACGAAACGAAAAGTGTATCCTGGAAGGCAGTTCGGCTTTTCCGTTCGATTTTGAAAGAAAGGTCGGTTAATTTTTGCATACGGAATGATAAAAACTTGCCGTTTTGGTTTAGCTCGGTCATTCCCAATAGGTTGTTCGAGATGCCATAGGTCGAGTCGCCAATCACTTCGAAATTATAAAAATAGGTTACCTCCGATTTTTTCAGCTTGTAGCTGAATAGCCCCAAACTGTCGGTTGTAAATTCGCCGATATGGCTGGGATTGCTGTCATCCCGGTCCATTAACTCGTGCACTAATATTTTCCGGTCGGGGATAGGCTCATTCGTTTTCTCGTCGAGAACTTTTCCTCTCAACTCCATAAATCTATCGGCATTCCAACATCCTGCAAGAAATATGCTTAAAACGATGAACACGATGTATCTCATTTTAGCTGAAATAGTTGGTTGAAACAGCAATAAGAGCAAAAACGCATACAAATCGAAAATGATTATTTCTGGCTATTCCATACGTTGGTTACTTAATTGAAGAACAAAAGTTAATACGAAAATTGCACGATCAACTTTGAAAAAATAAACACATGAATTTACAATTCAATTCGTCACCAAACAAATGGAATAATCCGGTATCTGGTTTTCTTCGAATACTCCGTGTAGCCTTGCAATTCTTCTTTCAGTGTTTTGTCTTCCAGGCGAGTACGGGTGAGCAGCAGGATAACCGAAATACTTACCGGAATGATACTCCACAACGAGCCAAAAATGAGCGGAAATCCTACGGTTTGAATCAACATGCCCATGTAGGCCGGATGGCGCACCACACGGTACAATCCGGTGTCGCAAACGGTATGGCCACGCTCGGTTTGTATGCGCACCGTGCTCGAAAAGAACTTATTTTGCTTTTGTGCAATCAGGAAAAGGAGTTGACCAACGGCTGTTAAAATTGCACCCAAGGCGATTAAACTCCAGTGAAATTGCGGCGACCAGTGGTTTCGGCCAGAATCTAATCCGGCAACGCAATACATGGCAATGGTGGCCAGCAGCGACAATCCCAGAATGGCTTTGTCCCATTGTTTGGTGCCATCGCCTGGTTTTGAGCGTTCGGCCGAAAGTTCCCTGTCAATTCGAAGCACAGTATAATTCAGTATGGCCATCGTAAGGCCAATAGCAGCGTAAAGCAGTCCCTGCCAGTAATCGATTTTCCCGGCGCTGAAGAAAATGATGGAAAAGAAAACGAACGTGCCTAAAAAGTGTTTAATGAGGTAACTGGTTTTCATCGAGGTTGGTGATAGTTTTTAGTCTTTTTTAGAACGGTTGGTGCATATTGAGGAGCGGATTTCAGGAGAGCGTCAGGGGCCAGTAGAACTTGCCGGTCAAGAAAGGAGCGGAGACAACGTACCACACCGACATGTTTTTATGACCTTTTGTTATCAGCTGTTGTTTATATAAATTCAAACATACTTTTTCTCTCTTCTCTTGAGTGAAGTAAAAAATCTTTCATATGCCATGGTGCTTTCTTTTTAGTTTGTGAATAAAATTGACAATTAGTCATTTCATGCGTATTCATTTCAATACATATTGAATTAATGTCCAAATCATAACATTCTGAATACGTTGCATGTGCAGGATTTGGAAATGAATCTTTATAAATCTTATTGTATGGAGGTTCAAAATACCTAATTAAAGCAGCTTCAGTGAAATTTATCTTTTGTTGTTCATTCATTCCCTCATAATTTATTCTCTCAAATACTTTTGAAAATCTTTCGTTATCTATTTTTCTTTCCTCTTCTGAAAATTTTGTTCTTCCGTCAAACATCATAATGTTTACTTGTGTAAACGAAGCTAAAGCGAGCCATATTTCACTGTCAGGATTATTTGAAATAGCTTCCGCATATATACCCTGTAATGTTGAATGGTTTACTAATCTGTCGGGAGCAGTTCTTGCACCTTCTACACCATATGATTGACCAATATACAGCACTTCAAAATCAAGAAAATCAATTTCATAGATGCTATGATAAAATGTTTGAAGAAATGGCGATACTTTGGCATCTATTAAAGTCTCCTCATTTAATAAAATCTGAAATGTGTTATATGGATATTTAGTTTGTAATCTTAAATTATCAATCCCAAATTCATTCGCAAATTTTAATGGTAACTCCTCTACTTTGTCTTGATACTGAATTTTAAAATTTAACCCTATGTAATCTTGGTGTAATTCAAAATAATCTTTATCAATAGTCACTCTAGGTCTTTTACCAACAAAATATATATGGCATGGAGATTCCGCATCAAAATAATTTATTTGATTTGCATATTTTAGGTCTGTCTGCTGAAGAATCATCATTTTATGAAGATTCATATTTATTGCAATTTCAGAAGGTAATCTTTTTGTCATAGGTGCAGTATTTTTACAATTATCTCTTGTGTTTATTTCTTCTTTGTCATTTTAAAGACTTGTTTTTATTCCTCCAATTTGGTCGGAAAAGCACACCTTTCGACTTTGCCGGTTATTTGCACTAAATTTAAACATAAAATCAAACAAATTTTACTGTTAAGCGAACAAAAGAACAGCTGCTATTTCTATGATTTTTCAGGAATTGCATTTGCCTGAAATCTGGATTTTGTATGTTTGTTTTCTGTTTTCGTAAAACTGAAAAATCATCGGTATGTACAGTAAAAACCTTCTGCTGGTGGCGGCCTGTCTGGCCATCACGATGTTTGGAATTACCTGCGTGGCTATTGGCACCATTAACGAGTACCTCACCCAGTCGTTCGAGGTTGATAAAATATTCATCGGTCTGCTGGCCTCGTTATTTGCTACCGGCGCGTTGATAGGCTCGGTGTCGTTTGGCCCCATTGTCGATCGGTTTGGCTACAAAATTATCCTGATTGTTAGTCTGGTGTTGTTGCTTGTTGGTTTCGAAGTGATTGGACGAACCGCCAATCTGAATATGATTCGTGCCATGGTTTTCCTGTTTGGTCTGGGCGGCGGAGTGATCAATGGTGGTACCAGTGCCTTGGTGTCTGATCTGAATCCCGACAAGAAAGGTGCTTACCTCAGCATTTTGGGCGTGTTCTGGGGCGTTGGTGCGCTGAGTTTTCCGCTGATTACCTCTGTTTTGCTGAAATCGGGCATGGATTATTCGACTATATTGATGTCGATTGGCCTGTTTGTGCTGATTCCAATCGCGATGTTTGCCCTGCTGAAATGTCCGCCAGCCAAGAATTCGGAAGGCATTCCATACCGGAAATATGTAGAGATGATTAAAAATCCGGCTATCCAGCTAATTGCGTTCTTCCTGTTTTTCCAGAGCGGTTTCGAAACGCTGGTCACCACCTGGACACCCAAATATTTCCTCGAAGTTTATGCGCTCGACATGCGAACCGCCATTCTTTCGCTGACGGTGATGAGCATCAGTTTAACCGTGTCGCGTATTTTGCTGGGTTATGTGCTGAAAAAAGTAGAAAACTGGAAAGTGGTGATGGCCGGATTGTTTGTGATTGTTGGCGGTTTTTTAATCATGCGTTATGGCGGCTCATTTTCAGTTGGACTAATCGGAATTGCGCTGGTTGGAGCAGGCGCGTCAGCAACCGTCCCGGTGATGCTCGGCTATGTTGGAGCCATGTATCCCGAAATTTCAGGAGCAGCTTTTAGCCTGGTTTTGTTTATTGCCCTCACCGGAAACGCCATCCTGAATGCCATTGGTGGCGTAGTTTTCGAAACATACAAAATCGGCAGTTTCATCGTATTTATGATCGGCATTTCGGTGGTGATGTTTTTTATCCTAACTGTTATTGTCGGAAAACTAAGGAAAAAGTAAGGAGTAAAATAACCGCAAAGAGCGCTAAGTTTAATCGCAAAGTTTCGCAATGTTTGGTTTTTAAACTTTGCGAAACTTTGTGGGTACTTCGTGTTACTTAGCGGTTAAAATCTCACTAGATCTTCACAAAAATCTTATTCTTGTACATCCAATAGCAAATGTACCACATGCTGGCCCACACGGCGGCGCTGGTGATTAAGCGGGACATAATTTCGCCGGTCCAGCCCAGCAGTGTATGCACGAATGCCGGAAAAACTTTCAGCAAGAGTCCAGCCCCTCCAAGATGGAAGAAAAGGTAAATGAAAATGCAGTTCATGCCCACCACAATAAAAGGTTTGGCCAGCTTGTCGAATCCCCCTTTAACATCGATTAACCAATAGGAAAGACATAAACCTAAAATGGCCCAGCCTCCTGACGCAAACACAAATGACGAAGTAGCAATCTTTTTGATGATCGGAGTGATGTTTAACAAGTCAAGGCCAAAGCCAACGAAAAGGCCAGCTACACCGGCAATCATCATCATCTTTATTTTTTCGGCTGATGACTTTTCACTCATCAGCAATTTGCCGCATAGCACGCCCCAAACGGTATGTGCAATGGTTGGAATGGCGTTGAGCGAAGCCCAGATGCTGGTTTCGGGCGTTCCTTCAATCTGAATATTTACCCAGGCTCCCAGGTTGTGGAATGGTTCCCAGGGCTGGTTAAATCCTTCAAGCGGGAAAAACCGGTAAGCCAGATCGGTGAGCAGTAAAACGCCCAAAGTGAAAATCAGCTGGAACTGAAAACTTTTTCGCTGAATGAGAAATGCCACGATATAAGTTACCGATAGCTGTGCCAGCACATTCTGCAGCTTAAAAACGATGTGGTTGGAACCCTGGTTGTATAAAATCCAGCCTAGCAGGAGCAGGACAAATGAACGTTTCCATGCGTGTTTCAGGATGGTTGAATCGCTGTCGCCTTTTTTCTTTCGGTTGGCCACCGCAAACGGAATGCTGACCCCCACAATGAACATGAAAAACGGCTGAATCAGGTCCCATAAGTGCAGTCCGTGCCACTCGTGATGATCGAGCTGCTCGCCCAGAAACCGGATGAATCCGTTGTTTACGTCGTTCAATGGTCCGAAAAATCCGGTGCTTTCGCCAATCAGCAAAAACATGGTCAGGCCACGAAAGAAATCGATGGAAGCCACTCGTCCGCTCAGCACAGGTGCCAGCGGCGATGCCTTTACTTTCGCTGTTGTCATAGTTTGGTTAGTTAGTTTAGGTTGATGTTGCTATTTGTAAAAGTCCTCGCGTGGGGTAGTGGCCAGTTCGAAGAAAAATTCGCCAATCTTTTCGGTCAGAAGTTTGAAGAAACGTTCGCCTTTTTCGACTGTGGCTTTGGCCGGATTACCAATTCCGGTATCTTTTGTAACACTTGTCCAGCGGCGTTCGGCCCATCCCCAGCCTTCGCCCATGGCGTTGAACCGGTATTTTTTTGCAGTGCCGTCACCAGCTTCCGAAAGTGGCAAAACCCATTCGGGCTTCAGGTAAAGCATCAGGCTGGTTTCCACTTCGCCGGCATGTTCGCCAAGGTCTTCAAAAATATCTTTGGTTTCCTTCACTTTGTACCAGTTTACTTCCGACAGGAACATCTTCGGGTATTTCAAACCGAGCTCACGCAACATTTGCCTGAAGTCGTTGCCACCGTGGCTGTTCAGGATAACCAGCTTGTAAATTCCCTGCCGGTTCAGTGTTTCAATCACGTCGTTCAGGATGGCAAACTGGGTTGAAGGATTTAGGTTGATATCGAGCTGAACATCGAACTGTCCGGTGTTTACGCCAAAAGGAATGCCTGGCAAAACGGTTAGTCTGGCACCTTTCTCCCAGGCGATACGGGCTGCTCCGGCGGCAATTTCGGCAGCTTCAACATTGTCGGTCGAGTAGGGCAGATGGTAATTGTGGGCTTCGGTGGCTCCCCAGGGAAGCACTACCAGTTGATAATGTTCGTCTTTTACAGTTTTCCAGTTGGTTTCAGCTAAAATGTACGGTCTCATATTCGGGTTTATTTGGTTTTAAATTGTCTGTTTTGTGGCAGAAAATATAAAGTTCCGTTGCTTTTCAACGAACGAATGACCAAATTTGTGCAATCGAGTGCATTGGTCAGAAATGTCTGTTATGCCTTTTTACTTTTGCCTTGGTTTGATACCTTTAGGCCAAAATTCGAACTTTAAAAATAGAAATAAACCAAACTAAAACGAAATAGAATGACAAACGATCGCAGAACTTTTCTTAAACAGTCGGCAACAGTTGCTGCTGCTGTTAGTGTTTTTCCAACCCTGATGAACGCCGGATGCGTGAGCGCCAACGAAAAAGTGGTGATTGCCCTTATTGGTTGCAACAACCAGGGATGGGTAAATTTAGTTTCAATCCTGAAAGTTCCACATGTTGAATGTGCCGCCCTCTGCGACGTTGATCAGAATGTTTTGAATAAACGGGCCGCCGAACTCGAAAAAATGACCGGCAAAAAACCTGCACTTTACACCGATTTCAGGAAAGTGCTGGAACAAAAAGATATTGACGCAGTAATTGTGGGTACACCCGACCACTGGCACTGTATTCCCGCTATTTACACGATGGAAGCCGGAAAAGACGTGTATTGCGAAAAACCGCTGGGTTACACTATTGAAGAATGTAACCTGATGGTGAAAGCGACCCAGCGCTACAAAAAAGTGGTGCAGGTAGGGCAGTGGCAACGCAGCGATCCGCACTGGCTCGAAGCGGTGAAATACATTCAGACCGGAAATCTTGGCCGGGTTCGTTCAGTGAGGGCATGGTCGTACGTAGGCTGGAAAAAATCGATTCCGGTAGTTCCTGATGGTGCTGCACCTGTAGGTGTTGATTACAATATGTGGCTGGGACCGCGTCCCGAAAGGGCTTTCAACAGCAACCGTTTCCACGCAAGCTGGCGCTGGTACTGGGATTATGCCGGTGGCGTTATGACCGACTGGGGCGTTCACCTGCTCGATTATGCCTTGTTTGGCATGAACCAGTATGTTCCCAAAGCCATCAGCTCTTCAGGCGGAAAATATGCTTTCCCGAACGATGCCATGGAAACGCCCGACACGATGATGGCCATGTACGATTTTGGCGACTTTGGCATTTTGTGGGATCATACCATTGGTATTTACGGAGCTCAGTTTAAACGCCGCGGGCACGGAGTTGCTTTCATTGGCGAGTACGGAACCCTGATTGTTGACCGCAGTGGCTGGGAAGTGATGGCCGAACAAAAGAGCACCAGCGCCAAAGAAGGTTTTGCCGATGTGCCGGTGAAAAAAGGAACCGGAACCGGGCTCGATTTGCACACAGCAAACTTCATCGATTGTATTAAAAGCCGCAACAAACCCAATTGTGACATCGAAATTGGTGCACACATTGCCCGTTTCTCACAAATGGGAAATATTGCTTACCGTCTGGGGCGCAAAATTGTATGGGACCCTGAAAAACAGGAATTCCTGAACGATCCGGAAGCCAATGCATTGACCAAAGCAACTTATCGCGCACCGTGGTCGTTGCCTAAAATCTAAATAATACTTTAATTTTACTGACGGGGTGACTTAAAGTCACCCCGTCGGATTTTAAAATAACCGTGAAATGGACAAAGAAGCCGTATTTAAAAAACTCAAATTTGGTGTTGCCGGGAATAACCTGGTTGTAAATGCACCGGAAGAATTTCTTCATGTCCTTGCAGGTGCTGATTTCGACACCTTCCCCTCCGACTCAAAAATGGGGAAATACGGCTATGTGCAGATATTTGCTTCATCTCAGTCCGAAATGGAAGATTTGCTGGCCAAGGTGGCTAAAGCCGGAAAGTTCGATTGTTTGTTCTGGGCGTGTTACCCCAAAAGTGCCGGGAAGCAAAAGTACGATCTGAACCGGAATCCAGTTTGGGATGCACTCGCATTGATCGGTTTACGCCCTGTAACCCAAATTGCCATTGACGAAACCTGGAGCGCCTTACGTGGTCGCGACCCTGAACTGGTTGGAAAATGAAGACATTCAGAAAAATTACCATCATCGACTCTTGTGGCCTGATTCCTTCGGTTTTGGAGCAAATCTCTTTACTGTCAGAAGAACCAATCGTAATTCATAACGATGATCCGGCTGGCGATGCTGAAATTCTGACTCGGATTGCTGATTCGGATTGCGTTTTGGTAAGCTGGCGAACCAAAGTGAATGCTGAAGTGATTAAAGCATCACCCAACCTGAAATACATTGGCATGTGCTGCAGTTTGTACGACGAAAAGGCTGCCAATGTGGATATTATTCAGGCTCGCTCGCAAGACATTGTGGTGAAAGGTGTTCGCGATTATGGCGACGACGGTACGCTCGAATTTATTTTTGCTGAACTCATTTACCTGATGAAGGGCCTTGGAAACCTCCGCTGGCAAACCGAAAACCGGGAGTTGCGCGGTAAGTCAATGGGCGTGATCGGAATGGGAACTTTGGGCACAATGGTTGTCCGAACCGCTCAACATTTCGGCATGAAGGTGTACTATTTCAACCGAAGCCGCAAGCCCGCGCTGGAAGCCGAAGGTTTTGGCTTTTTACCGCTGAACGACTTGCTGGCAACCTGCGATGTAATCAGTACTCATTTGCCAAAGAACTCCATCGTACTTGGTGACGCAGAATTCAAAATTAAAAAGCCAAATTCAATCCTGGTAAATACATCCATTGGCCTGACTTTCAATAAAGACGCTTTTCTTTCGTGGATTTCCGGTGATCCGACTTCGTTTGCCATTTTTGATGGTCCCGGAGTTGATGAACATGCCGAGGAATTCTCGAAATACCCGAACGTTATTATTTCCGACCGGTCTTCAGGATTTACACTCGAAGCTCAGGCACGGTTATCGGAGAAAGTGCTCGACAATATGAAGAGTTTTTTGTCGGGTTCCAGGGATACTTAACTCGTGACTTGCTCGAAGTCTGAAATATCATGAATCCAATCATAGAAACGAATAGGCTGATTTTAAGAGAGCTGACTCCGGATTATGCGGCGGATTTATCGCTGGTTTTGTCTGATGAGGAATCGATGGCTCATTATCCACACGCCTTTTCAGCCGAAGAAGTTCAGCGGTGGATTGAGCGCAATATGGAGCGCTACCGGGCTGATGGATTCGGGCTTTGGGCTGTTGTTCGGAAGAGCGACAACCAATTTATTGGAGACTGTGGTATAACCCTGCAAAATATCGATGGTGAAATTCTGCCCGAGATTGGTTTTCATATCATCAGGCAATATTGCAATCGGGGATATGCAACCGAGGCTGCCGAAGCCTGTAAAGAATATGGCATCACGAAATTAGGATTAAAAACGATTTATTCATATTCGCGGGAAAGTAACATCGCCTCGCAAAAGGTGGCTTCGAAGATCGGAATGCAAAAAATTAAAGCTTTTAAGCAGGACAATGTCCCGATAGTAGTATATTCATTTACTGACGCTGCCGGCGAGTAATCAGGCCTCACCTCCGGAGAGGGGTCTTTACAAACATAAAATTAAAATCAACATGACCAAACAAATAACCCTTGCAACCCTTGCTGAACTAGACGAACTGGTTGGTTTGCTGAATGAATTGTTTTCGCAGGACATTGAATTTGAACCGAATTACGAAAAACAAAAATCCGGTCTGGAACAAATTATTTCGAATCCATCAGTTGGCGAAATACTGGTGATGAAAATCGACGAAAGAGTAGTCGGGATGGTGAGTTTGTTGTACAGCATCAGCACAGCTTTAGGCGGAAAAGTGGCCATTCTGGAAGATATGGTGATTGGCAAAGACTTCAGGGGAAAAGGCCTTGGAAAGGAACTTTTAAAGGAAGCCATCGCTTTTGCCAAACGGCGTAATTGTTTGCGTATTACTTTGCTCACCGATTTTGACAATGAAACAGCCATCGGGTTTTACCAAAGCGCCGGGTTTAGTCTGTCGAAAATGATTCCGCTACGATTAGTATTCGGGTAATTCTGTTTGTATTTACTAGATTTGCCCAAAACAATACCTTCCGAATGATTCAAACCCAAAAGATTGAACTGACCGGCGACGAATTCTTTTATTTGCTAGTAACCATCTATATTCGAAAACGATGGATGCTCCTGATTTGGGTTGTACTCCTGATTTTCATTTTGTTGTTAACCAAAAATATTGGATCAACCGAATATTTGCTGATTCTGGCCATTCTTGCATTTCATGTATTTTTACTGTTGCAATACTGGATTTATGCACATTCAAAAGCAAGCAAAGTGTATTTGTTGGCGCGGTATTTTGAAATTGAACCACATCAGATTGTTGAGCGCGTTGAAGATGGCTCGACAGCAACATTGAGAACAGACCAGTTTACGAAAGTGATGAAAACAGGAACGTGTTACTTATTATTCGTGGCTAAAAACGAATATGTTTATCTGCCGTTCGATGCATTTCGTAGTGATTCGGACAGAGAATGGTTCGAAAACGAGATTGTGAAAAAGATAAAGAAATAACGTGCCCGCAAATAAATTACCGATAAACGTTAGATCATGTACGGAAAACATTCAGAAAACAATTACACAGAAATTTTGAAAGGGATCAGGATCAAAACCCTGTGTCATGGCAATTCAACGTTGATGGCTGAATTTGTACTTCAAAAAGATGCAGTCTTGCCTGCACATTCGCATCCCTACGAACAAACCGGTTACCTGGTGAAGGGCAAAATCCGGTTGTTCATTGGCGATGCGTCGAAAGAACTGATCTCAGGCGATAGCTGGTGCATTTCCAAAGATTTGACGCATTGGGCCGAGATTCTGGAGGACTCGGTTGCCATTGAGGTTTTCTCTCCGGTAAGGGAAGATTATCTGCCTTTTGAACACTCTGCCGATACCGAAAAATAAACTTAGCCGAATCAAAAAGTTGGTGACAGACAACTACTTCTGCAGTAATTTGTACGTTAAAGCAAATTATTTCTTAAGTTTTTACAATATCGAAGTTTTCAAGGCGTCTAAACAGACTGTACGGAAGCTTTTTACTACCTTCGATAATTGAAAATACCAAATTTCACAGCATGTTAAAATCGCATTTTGAAATTGTATATAACCAGATCGTTGATGACATTAACATCGAGGTTTTGCATCAGGATGATTTGATGGTTATGACCCAGCTTATGATGAAGAAAGGGGCCGTTTTGCCCGAACATGTTCATCCAACCGATCATTCAGCCTACCTGCTTCAGGGAAAAATTCGGATGGTTGTTGATGGTATTGTTTCGGAATTTATAAAGGGCGATACCTGGACCATGCATAAAAATGTCTGTCATTGCACCGAAGCTCTCGAGGATGCCGTTGTTCTCGAGGCATTTAATCAGGAAGGCGAAATTGAAGGCTTTCCGATTAAACAAACTGCGGGTAAATTTAATCGCTGATCATTCTTTTTTTTTGGGCCAGAATTTGCCTGAGATTACTTCATTTACGATGACCTAACACCTGACTCATGCCTAAGTTTAAGAGACTTTTTAGCTTTTTGTTGCTTTTTGCTTCCTTTTTTTCTGAAGCGGCAACCCTTCCCAAAACATATAAAGTTCTTGCATTTTATACCGCCAAAAACGACCAGGCACACGTCAGTTTTGTGCACGAGGCAAATCGGTGGTTTTCTGGGATCAGCAAAAAGAATCATTTCAAATACGTGGCTACAAACGATTGGAACCGGCTAAATCCGGATACACTTTCGCACTATCAGGTGGTTATATTTCTGGATACGCGTCCCGAATTGCCCGCCCAGCGCAAAGCATTTCAGGATTATATAGAAAACGGCGGGGCATTCATGGGTTTTCATTTCTCGGCCTTTGCACTTACTCCGTCAACTTTTCAGCAGGATTGGGATTGGTATCATGAACGATTTCTGGGTTCGGGCGAATATAAAAGTAATACCTGGCGACCCACATCGGCTATTTTGAAGGTTGAAAACCAAAGACATCCGGCAACGAAGCATTTGCCTGAAACATTTAAATCGCAGCCCAACGAATGGTATGCCTGGAATAACAACCTTCGTACAAATCCCGACATTGAAGTATTGCTGTCGGTTGATCCGTCGAGTTACCCGCTGGGAACCGGGCCAAAACCGCACGAAATATGGCACAGCGGCGATTACCCGGTAGTGTGGACAAACAAACGTTACCGAATGATTTACATTAATATGGGTCACAACGATATTGATTACGAACACGGAACCAATAAGGATCTATCATTTACATTCACCAATAAAATTCAGAACAGGCTTGTTCTTGATGCATTGAAGTGGCTGGGGAGCTATGAATAGATGCTATTGAGGGAATAATCTAGTTCCAGGAATTCCTTCAGCGAAAAAGTATTGTTTTATTCCAGACTTTAACTAACCCATAATGAACCAACTGATTAGAATTAAACCATTTGCTGTAATCCTGATTATTGTATTGCTGGCATTTCAATCCAGAAGTGAAAACAGGCCAACCGGGCTATCAGTTAATTTTCTGACTCATGCAGATCAGGTTTTCCGGAATGGCTATCCGGTAAATACGCCGTTATATCAGGCAATAAATCAACAAGAGAATTTTCAGTTTTCCGAGATTGCCCAGAAGCGACCGTTCTTCGGGTGGATTGTTAATTCTGATCGGAACAATACCGTTCAAACTGCCTTCCAGATTTTGGTGGCATCAAGCCTCGAGAATATTCAGAAAAACATTGGCGATTGTTGGGATTCTGGAAAGATAGAAAGTGATCAGTCTGTGAATATTTCTTATGACGGGAAAGCGCTTCAGCCCAATTCAGTGTATTTCTGGAAAGTAAAAACATGGGATAATCATGGCGGTGAATCTGCATTTTCTTCCGTTTCGCAATTTAGAACTGCCGGAATGTTGGTTGATTATGCCACTGCCCGTTATCCTCAGCAAAAGCAGGATATTTACCCGGTTTCGATAAAGTCACTTTCAAGTTCAGCCTGGCTGGTTGATTTCGGGAAAGATGCTTTTGCCCAGCTTCGGTTGACATTATCAGGCAAAACAGCTGGTGATACCGTTTTAATTCACTTGGGCGAATCAGTAAAAGATGGCCGCATCAACCGCTCGCCTGGCGGAACTATCCGCTATTCGGTTTATAAAATGGCATTAAAACCCGGTTGGAATACTTATCAGATTGTGGTGAATCCCGACAAACGAAACACTGGTTCACAGGCCGTTTTGATGCCTGAATACATCGGGGAAGTGACGCCATTCCGCTATTGTGAGATTGAGGGATACGACCAGCCCATAACCAAAGAACAGGTAATTCAACAGGCCGTTTTTTATCCGTTTGACGAAGCCGATTCGTATTTTACCAGTTCAGATACTGTATTGAATCGGGTTTGGGATTTGTGTAAATATTCGATGAAAGCTACTTCTTTTCTTGGTGTTTTTGTTGATGGCGACCGTGAACGGATTCCTTATGAAGCCGATGCTTATATCAACCAGTTGGGTTATTACAACGTTGTGCGCGATTACAGCATTGCCCGTTACTCGCACGAATACCTGATCAATCGCCCGACTTGGCCAACCGAATGGATTTTGCAGTCGGTGCTGATGGCGTGGAATGACTATTTATACACCGGAAACACTGAATTATTGAGAAATTTTTACTCTGATCTGAAAGCCAAAGCCTTGTTGCCCTTGGCCGATGAAACAGGCTTGATTTCAACCAAAACAGGAAAAGTTACTCCTGAAGTTCTGGAATCGATTCACTTCAAAGGAACATTAAAAGACATAGTTGACTGGCCTCAAAGCGGAATTTTAGGTTTGGGGAAAAAGGAGCCCGGCGAAACCGACGGCTTTGTATTTAAGGACGTAAATACGGTAGTGAATGCCTACCATTACGAAGCATTGAAGCAGTTGTCACAAGTTGCCAAAGTGCTAAACGAGACAACTGACGAAAAGCAATTTACCGATCTGGCACAAAAGCTAAAAGTGGTTTTTAACGAAAAGCTGCTCGATAAAAAGCGCGGAGTATATTTTGACGGAATTGGAACCGACCATTCCGCACTGCACTCCAATATGTTTCCAATGGCATTCGGGCTGGTTCCCGAAAAGCAGCGCGAAACGGTCAATAAATTCACACAGTCGCGCGGATTAGCATGTAGTGTTTACGGATCTCAATTCCTGATGGATGCTGTTTACGATGGCAACAATGCCGATTACGGGCTGCAACTACTCACATCAACCTCCGAACGAAGCTGGTACAATATGATTCGTGTAGGATCGACCATTTCGCTCGAAGCCTGGGACAACAAATACAAGCCTAACCAGGACTGGAACCATGCCTGGGGCGCTGCTCCGGCCAATATAATTCCCCGAAAACTGATGGGCATCGAACCCCTGGAGCCCGGATTTGGAAAGATCCGCATCAAACCACAGCCAGGAAATCTGGCAAGTGCTGAAATAAAAACTCCGACTATCCGCGGCGAAGTGCTGATGTCGTTCAAAAATAAACCTCAGCAATCGTTCTCGATGAATCTAACTATTCCGGCCAATACCACAGCCGTTGTTTATCTGCCTTTCTGGTCGAAATCGCAAAAAGCAACAATGAATGGCAACCCAATAAAATTCAGGCAGGAAGGAAATTTTGCAGTAATTGAAGGTGTTGGCTCCGGAAATTCAGTTTTTGAAGTGATCAGATAAAACCAGAATCACACCATAAATTTCAGATCGAATTTTATTTTTATTTTCAACCCGAACAAAAGAATAATCATGGCCCGACTTTTCACTTTACTTTTTACGCTCTTTTCGTTTGTCGCGATGGCGCAGAAAGAAGTATATGTTTTCTCGTATTTCATTGATAATGGGCAGGATGGCCTCCATTTCGCCTGTAGCACCGACGGACTTAAGTGGACAGCTTTGAATAACGGGAAATCATACCTTGCGCCAACAGTTGGCAAGGATAAACTGATGCGTGATCCGTTTATTCTTCAGGGAACTGATGGATTATTTCACATGGTTTGGACGAGTGGCTGGTGGGATAAATACATCGGCTATGCCTCATCTAAAGATTTGATTAACTGGACAGAGCAAAAGACCATACCGGTAATGGAGCACGAATCAACAGCAAAAAACAGCTGGGCTCCTGAAATGGTGTATGATCCGCAGAAGAAGGAATACATCATCTTTTGGGCAACAACTATTCCGGGACGTCATTCGGATATTGCCGACTCGGAACGCGAAAAGGGACTGAACCACCGCATGTATTGCACGCATACCAAGGATTTCAAGACTTTCAGCCCAACCGAGATGTTCTTTAATCCGGATTTCAGTACGATTGATGCCACAATTTTGCCGAAGAACAACAAGTTTTACATGATACTGAAAAACGAAAATCCGAATCCACCACAGAAAAATTTACGTGTAACCGTTGCCGATCATGCTGCCGGACCATATCCAGTGCAGGTTTCCGGACCAATTACCGGAAAATACTGGGCTGAAGGTCCGACTGCGCTTCAGGTGGGCGAATATGTTTACGTGTACTTTGATAAATATATCGAACACAAATATGGCGCTGTTCGCTCAAAAGATATGGTCAATTGGGAAGATGTATCTGATCAGGTTGTGTTCCCGAATGGTGTGCGACATGGAACCGCTTTTAAAGTTTGCGACAAAGTATTCAGAAAACTTAAAGGGAAATAGCTATTTTATTCAATCGATTGGACTGCAGTCTGATCAACATACCAATGGGCATTTTTAATATAAAATGCTGGAAACAATCTTGCCATTTCCGGATAATCCCTAATCTCTTTTAGCCGTTCAGCTTTTCCTGAACCGTTTACCAGGAAACAAATTTTTGCCGCATTATTAATTACTTTTCCTGTTAACGTCACTCTTTTCTGGCCCGAAACGGGATGTGTGGCTACGGCACAAATCTGATCAGATTCGAGTAACTTCATTTGGTCGGGAAAGATGGATGCAGTGTGTCCGTCGTCGCCCATGCCCAGCAAAATCAAATCGAAAACCGGCAAGTTTTCTGACTGTGGAAGGGTTTTCAGAATTTGGGAGGAGTAGGAAAGAGCTTCTTCCTGCGGATTATTCTCTCCTTTTATCCGGTGAATATTTTCTTCAGGAATAGATATTTGAGAAAAAAGTAACTTTTGTGCTACTCCAAAATTGCTTTCAGGATGAGTTGGCGGCACCATTCGCTCATCAACCCACCAGAGATTAACTTTTTGCCATAGAGGCGACTGTGGGTATTTTTCAGCTAAAACGGCAAACAGCAAATCCGGAGTTTTTCCACCAGAAATTGCCAGATGAAACTTGTCTCCGGAATGTTCCTCAATCCAGACCATCAGTTGATCTGCAAAGGCGTTTGCAAGTTCTTCAGGACTATTAAAAATGATTAAATCTTCTTTATTCATGACTTGAAACTTGAAATTTGGAACCTGAAACACCTCAGAGTTCGCAATATTCGCCATCGTGAGCCAGATTTTTACACGGATATCGCCACTGGCCTTCTTCCATCAGGTCGTCAACCACTTCAGGTCCCCAGGTTCCGACCGGATAACCGTAAACCGGAATTGTCGGATTATTTTGCCAGGCATCGAGAATGGGCTGGACAAATTCCCATGCTTTTTCAACGGCATCGCCGCGCGAATAAAGGGTTGCATCGCCCTGCATACAATCGAGCAACAACCGTCCGTAGGCCGAAGGAAGGTACACATCGGACAATTCGGAATAGTGAAAATTCATGTTTACCGTTTGCACCCGAAAGCCAGCCCCCGGAACCTTCATTCCAAATTTCAGCAATATGCCTTCGTCGGGTTGAATACGCAGAATCAGCTGGTTGTTTATGGCATCCGGAGTTTCCGAATTTCCGAAAAGGTGGTGCGGCGTGTGCTTGAAATGAATAACCACTTCGGTAACCCGAGCCGGAAGTTTCTTGCCGGTGCGAATATAGAACGGCACTCCCGCCCATCTGAAATTGTCGATGAAGAATTTCATGGCCAGGTAAGTCTCGGTTTTCGAAAGCGGATCAACTCCTTTTTCATCGCGGTAACCAATAACCGGCTCTTTCGAATGGTTCGAACGAATATATTGCCCACGGATCACATTTTTAGCCGCATCGGCCTCGGTAATGGGCCTTAGCGACTGAAAAACCTTCAATGTTTCGTTGCGGATGGCATCGGCTTCAATTACCACCGGCGGTTCCATGGCAACCAATCCAACAACCTGCATCAAATGGTTCTGAACCATGTCTCGCATGGCTCCGGAATGGTCGTAATAGCCTCCGCGGTCTTCAACGCCCAGGGTTTCGGCCGAGGTTATTTCGATGTGATGAACGAAATTCCGGTTCCAGATGGGCTCAAATATGCCATTCGAGAAACGGGTAACCAACATGTTTTGTACGGTTTCTTTTCCGAGGTAATGGTCAATCCGGTAAAGCTGATCTTCGGAAAAATAGTCCAGTAAATTCTTATTGAGTTCCCTGGCACTTTTCAAATCGGTGCCAAAAGGCTTTTCGACGATCAGCCGTTTAAAGCCATTTGTTGCGCTGTTTAAGCCGACTTCAGCCAGATTTTGAGGAATAATCTGGTAAAGATTTGGCGGAGTAGAAAGGTAGAAAATGTAATTTTCCGGAATTGCCAGTTCTTTGGTCAGTGCCTCAAGCCTCGTTTTTAAAACCGGATATTCAGATGAATCGGCAGTTGAAAGTGTTTGGTAGTAGAGATGTTCGAGAAAGGCTTCGATATTTTTTTGCTCATGCGGCTGGTGAGGCAAAAATTCTCTCATGTTTTCGCGGAACCCGGTGTCGGTGAGCCCGGTTCTGGAAACACCAACAACAGCAAACTTTTCAGGAAGCAGATCTTGTGTATGTAATTCGTAGAGCGCCGGAACCAGCTTGCGTTTGGTTAAATCGCCCGAGGCTCCAAAAATGACCAGTATATGTGATTCAGGCTGTTTCATTTTAATTGTTTTTTTGATGAACTAAAACAGTTGAAACAAGAATTTGATTAAGCTAAAATGAGAATTAAGCTTGGCTTAAATTTGGGGCATAGAGAATTACTGCTCGCTGGCCACCCAAACCAAACAATTTCCGGAGAAATATTCGTGATAAAGTTGAAAGGAAACTTCACTTTCTCCTGATGTGAATTTTCCCCGAAAGCTGTTGTTTGCTGAATCAGGCGAAATATGTATTTGTTTTTTGAAGTCAATTCCCTGGTCGTCAACCAACTTAAAAATAGCCTCTTTGGCGCACCAGTAAAGGCATTGCAGTTGCGGGTAATTGTCAACAAAAACCAATTCTTCGTCGGAAAGAAACCGTTTTTCAATTCGGTTAAAATCCCGGGAAATATCTTCAATGTCGATTCCGACACTCAGGCTTTCGTGAAGAATAACTGCTGCAAAATTGCGCGAATGACTTATTGAAATGTGTTTGAAACGGTCGTGCTGCAAAATTGGTTTTCCCGTTTCCAGGTACGAAATCGTGAAATCCGGCCCGATCAGTTGCCTGATCAGATTGCGGGTAGCCAGCCATTCCAGCTTTCGCTTTTCATGTGTGTATTTCAGAAATGTTGGATCTTCCAGCTCTTCCGGAGAGAAGTTTGGGAGCAGATCGGCCGTTGTTTCGGTAAATTGCCAGAGCCCGATCACGCCATTAGAAAATGGTATTGTTTTAAATAAAGGCATTTATTTTTTCCACTCCGTGCTTTCGATTAACCGGATAATGTCGGGAGTCAGGAAATCTATTACCGGGCGAAGCGAATCGATATTCGGAATTTCCTTGATATACAGTGCCCCTCTCAGGAAGTTGGTGGTACTGTCAGTCAGGTAAAATTGCAGTGGCGAAGCAGCATTTCCTTCAATCATATAAATAGTGCCATACACTTTCTTTTGCGGATTTACAAAAATCCGCTCGTTAATGGCGTCGGCTTTTATGGTATGCTTGTAAGCCAGCGTCCGTGAATCTTCGAGCAGTTTGGCAAGATTTTTCTCAACTTTTTTATAGCTGATATGTAATTCGGCCTTGTGTGCAGGTATTTTCAGGTTAATCCAATAGGGCTCAACAATCCGGTCCTGATCGGGCACGGCTTTCGAATACGAAGGGATGTCGAAGTTGTACGGCAAAGCTGCAGAATCGAGTTTGTGATATGATTTCTCGTTGAATCCGATACGGAAATAACCGTGAGGCTTGGGAATATAGTCGTGCGAACAAGCAGTTGCAAGAAAAACAATTAACAGGAAAAAGCAGGCCGGTTTTAGCATAGGATTTAGAGTTCCGTGTTTTTTATTTCAACTTTAATCTGTTTGATCCGGCGGTTATCGACGGCTTCAATCGAGAAAACGTAATTTTTACATGTTATGGTATCGTTTTTCGACGGAATTTCGCCTTTTAATTCCAGAATTAATCCGGCCAGCGTATCGGCTTCACCTTTTACATCATCAAAAACACCTTCTTCAATTCCGATAACTTTATAAAAATCGTTGAGTAAGGTTTTCCCATCGAAGAGATATTTGTTTTCGCTGATTTTGGTGTAGAACTTTTCATCTTCGTCGAATTCGTCGGTTATTTCGCCAACAATCTCTTCCAGAACATCTTCCAGAGTTACAATGCCCGAAGTTCCGCCGTATTCATCCACCACAATGGCCATGTGTACTTTGTTTTTCTGAAATTCTTCCAGAAGATCATCAATCTTTTTGGTTTCGGGCACATAAAATGGTGGACGGATAATACTTTGCCAGCGAAAAGAGGCCCCTTTATGCACATGCGGAAGTAAATCCTTGATGTACAAAATACCTTTAATATTATCGAAAGTCTCCGAAAATACCGGAATTCGGGAAAAACCGGTTTCTGTAATCAGTGTCATTACTTTGCTGAAACCCGAATTGATGTCGATGGAAACAACATCAACCCTCGAACGCATAATCTCGACGACACTTTTATTACCAAATTTTACAATACCTTTGAGTATATCGGTATCTTCTTTTAATTCAGTTTTCGAGGTAAGTTCCAGTGCCTGAGATAGTTCATCAACAGAAATGTGGCTGTTGTATGCGTGTATCCGGTTGTTGATAAACGAGGTAGAAAAAATCAGGATTGAATTTACCGGTTTAAAGAGTTTGATGGTGTAATACATGGGCACCGCGATGAACCGGGCAAATTTCAGGGCGTGATGAGTTGAATACACTTTGGGAATTATTTCACCAACCAGCAAAATAATAAATGAAATGACGATTACCTGAACGACGAATCCGAGAATGGGCTCATTTGTGAAATCGATCAGTGAGTCAACGGTAAAACTGGAAAGAATGACAATACCTACATTAACAAAATTGTTGGCTACCAGTATCGTAGCCAACAATTGTTCTGGCGATTCCAGATTTTTTTTGATGTAAGTATTCTTCTTCGCTGAAGTATTGAAGATTTTATGCTTCTCGTCAGGACTTAATGAAAAATAGGCGACTTCGGAGCCCGATATCAGCGCCGAAAGCAACAACAGGAACACAATAACCAGTAAGCTGATCGCCATACCTGAGGTAAAGGGATGAAATTGAATATTCCAATAAATTGCGGTCAACATGGTTAAATGGTCTGTTTCCAATTATTTCAAAAATTAAAATGGCAAATCGTCTTCTTCCGGTTGTGTGAAATCTGGTTCACTTACGCTTGGCAATGACTCTGTCATCGGAGCCTGGCCTGGCATTTCAGGTTGTCCTTCGCGTTTGCCCAATAGTTGCATCGTATCGGCATATATCTCAGTAGTATATCGTTTTACTCCGTCTTTATCGTCCCACGAACGGGTACGGATACGGCCTTCAATATACAATTGAGTTCCTTTTTTTACATACTTTTCGGCTACTTCGGCAAGACCTCTCCAGGCAACAATGTTGTGCCATTCGGTGGTACTTACTTTTTCTCCGGTTTTAGCGGTGTATGATTCGGTAGTTGCCAGCGAAAAATTTGAAACAGCAACACCCTTGTCTAAATGCCTGGTTTCGGGATCACGACCTACGTTACCCACCAAAATTACCTTGTTAATTGACATATGAGTAAAGTTTTAAAATTTGTGTAAACCTAAATTTACAATAAAATCCAAAAATTTCCTGATCCCAGACTAACTAATTATCTGAATTGGTCAAAAATCATTACGAATAGCTTGTTTTACGATATGAACCATCAGTTTATAAATGTTGGCTCATATAGGATTCCAGTAATCTTGGTACAGCAAAGTTAAAAATATCTTCTTTATTCACTCTGACTAAATTCTCGGTACCGACATTTTCATCGGTTAGTCGTATTTGTATAAACCGGTAGTGAATTCGTTGGTGGCTCAATATATGAATCTTCCAATCGCTAATGTTTTCTATCTGGAGTTTACTGGCAGTATCGGTAATTTCTGAGAAAAAGGGTTCTCCTACCAGTTTGTCAATTTCTGTTTTTACTGCAGTTTCCACAACCGGAAACTCATACAGATTCTTCCAAATGTCGTTTCCCGTCCGTTTTTGCAACCATGTTTGGTTCTTATTCAGAAAAACAATGTAATTAAAGTAGCGATCGCGTTGTTTCGTCTTGTTCTGTTTGACGGGCAGTTCATTTATTTTTTTATTCAGAAATGCATAGCACCTTTCGTTTAGCGGGCAATTGGCACAGGCAGGATTTTTGGGCGTACATTGTAAAGCCCCAAATTCCATTAAAGCCTGATTGTGCATTCCGGGATCATTGCCTTTTATCAGTTCTTTTGCCAACTCATAAAAGGCTTTTTTGCCGGTTCCCGAGTCGATTGGAGTTGAAATCCCAAAATATCTGGAAAGCACTCGGTAAACATTGCCATCAACTGCCGGATACTCCAGATTGAACGATATTGAAGCAATGGCAGCCGCCGTATATTCGCCAATTCCTTTTAGCGAGAGGATTGATTTGTAATTGTTCGGGAATATTCCGTTGTATTGTTCCTTGATATATTTAGCCGTAAAATGAAGGTTTCGGGCCCTTGAGTAATAACCTAAGCCCTGCCAGAGTTTTAAAACCTGATCCTCTGATGCTGAAGCCAGGTCCGAAACAGTCGGAAATTCATTGGCAAAACGGTTGTAATAGGCTAATCCTTGATCAATTCGTGTTTGTTGCATGATGATTTCAGAAAGCCAGATGAGATAGGGATCTCGGGTTGTTCTCCACGGTAAATCGCGCTTGTTCAAAGAATACCATGAGTGTATCGGAGTGCAAAAAAAGTCCATGTTTTTCCTAACTACTTTAAAATCTTTTCAAATTGTAAAAATAATCGAATTAGATTGTTTCTAATTTTTAAATAATTTTTATTTTTGCACACCAATTGTTTCAGAAATATAAATTGTTGAAAATTAAATATTTTAAGAGATGACAAAAGCAGATATTGTTAACGAAGTTAGTAAGAACACTGGTATTGAAAAAGTGACAGTACAAAAAGCAGTGGAGGCTTTCATGGAAACAGTGAAAGATTCATTAACCGAAGGAAGAAATGTATATCTTCGTGGCTTCGGTAGTTTTATCGTAAAAAGAAGAGCAGAAAAAACTGCGCGTAATATTTCAAGAAATACTACAATTATTATTCCTGAGCACTTTATTCCTTCTTTCAAGCCAGCCAAAACTTTTGTAGCACAAGTTAAAGACCAAGTAAAATAAATTATTATGCCAAGCGGAAAAAAAAGAAAAAGACATAAAATGGCTACGCACAAGCGTAAGAAAAGACTAAGAAAAAACAGACACAAAAAGAAAAAATAGTCTTACTTTATCAGCATTAGCTTATAAAGATCTTTTAGAATTAAACCTAAAGTGCTTTATTGCGCTTTAGGTTTAATCTGTTTTAAAGTCTGGTATTGTATTAGTAAAAAATATGGAACGTTGTGAGTAGCGATTTAATTGTAAATGTCTCTCCCTCAGAGGTCGTAATCGCTTTATTGGAAAATAAAGCATTGGTCGAACTGAACAGGGAAACGGCAGGCGCTAAGTTTGCAGTCGGTGATATTTATCTCGGACGTGTAAAGAAAATTATGCCGAGCCTGAACGCTGCCTTCATTGACGTTGGATACGAAAAAGATGCTTTTTTGCATTACCTCGATATGGGGCCACAGTTTTCGACACTGAATAAGTTTCTGAAAATTGCCTTATCGAAGAACAACAAAATCACTTCCATTTCAAAGATTCAGTCAGAACCTGATATTGATAAGGAAGGAAAAATCACAGATATTCTTAAAGTTGGGCAAAACATTCTGGTCCAGGTTGCCAAAGAACCAATCTCTACCAAAGGCCCGCGCCTGACCTCAGAGCTTTCGATTGCAGGTCGTAACATGGTTTTGATGCCGTTTAGCGAAAAGGTAAGTATTTCGCAAAAAATTGCTTCGAATGAAGAAAAAAACAGGCTTAAAAAGCTTATTCAAAGCATCAAACCAAAGAAATACGGTGTAATTGTACGTACTGCCGCCGAAGAAAAACGTGTTGCAGAGCTCGATCAGGAATTAAAACGGCTTGTAGCCAAGTTTGAAACCACTTTTCAGAAACTGAGAAAAGTGAATGCTCCGGCCCTGATTGTCGGTGAACTTGGACGTACAACCGCTTTGTTGAGGGATATTTATCATCCCGACTTCAACAGCATCATCGTAAACGATCCTGTTGTATGTGAAGAAATTTCAGAATATCTGGGTTCAATCGCTCCTGAAAAGAAGAAAATCGTTAAGCTTTACAAAGGTAATCAGTCGATTTTCGAATATTATGGAGTTGATAAGCAGTTAAAAGCCACCTTCGGGAAAACCGTATCCTTCAAAAATGGAGCCTATCTCATCGTCGAACACACTGAAGCATTTCATGTTATTGATGTGAACAGTGGAAATCGTTCGAAAGCCGGAATTGACCAGGAAACCAATGCTTTGGAAGTCAATTTGGCTGCTGCTGATGAAATCGCCCGCCAACTCAGGTTGCGCGATATGGGCGGTATTATTGTTGTCGATTTTATCGACATGCATCAGGCCGAAAATCGCCATAAAGTTTATGAGCGGATGAAGGCGGCTATGGAATCAGATCGCACCAAGCACAATATTTTGCCTTTGAGCAAATTCTGCTTGCTGCAAATTACCCGCCAGCGTGTTCGTCCTGAGGAACATGTTGAAACTGCTGAGGTTTGCCCATCGTGTAAGGGGAGTGGAAAAATCACGCCAACTATTCTGTTGGTTGATGAACTGGAAAGTAAAGTTCAGTATATTTTTAAAGAACTAAATAAAAATAAGGTTGTCATCAAAGCACATCCCTATTTGGCTGCCTATTTAAATAAGGGCATTTGGTCGATTAAAAATAAATGGGCTTTCAAATTCTTTAAAAATATTAAAGTTGAGGAGATGGTCGCCTATGCGCTTACCGAATATCATTTCTTCGATGAAAATCTGGAAGAGATTGTATTTTAATCTCGATGAAGAATCCCGGTACAAACTGCCGGGATTTTTTATTTATTTCTACCTGAAGATTTATAGCCAGATACTGTATGGTCAATAATTGTGCTCATTTTTATTGAACATCTTTTGTACTGTGCCTTGGGCAATGTTCGGAGAATAGCTATATTTACAGCCTCAAAACAGGGAAAGCTGCCGGAGTGGTCGATCGGGGCAGACTCGAAATCTGTTGTACCCTTCGGGGTACCGGGGGTTCGAATCCCTCGCTTTCCGCTGAAAATTTATAAAGTTAACCCTGCAATATTTTGTTGCGGGGTTTTTTATTTCCTTCGCGTATAGCTGAGGTCAGGGCAAAAAAAGAGAGGCCCACTTCTGGACCTCCCTCGGTAATAACCCCTAAAATTAACCCCTAAAAAAAAGTGCTTTTATAATGTGTGAAGCCATTTTTGGATTTTCTTTTAACCGGCGGGTAGAGTAACCAAACCAGTCTTTCCCGAAAGGTACATACACACGCATTTTATATCCTTGTTTAACGATACTGCTTCGAAGCTCCGGCGTTACGCCATAAAGCATCTGAAACTCGTACTTCGTCTTATCAACGTTGTTCTCTTTTATAATTTGGATGGCATTTTCAACCAGAAATTTGTCGTGAGTGGCAATACCCACATACATGTTGTTATCGAGCATGTATTTCAGGTCATCAAGATAATGTTCGCGTATTTCGTCGAAGGCTTTAAACGCAACATGCTTTGGCTCAATGTAAATACCTTTGCAAAGCCTGAAATTTAGCGGAGAGCCATTCACGTGAATGTCGCCCATATTTATCAGGTCGTTTTTAGTCCGGCGAAGGTATGCCTGAATTACCAATCCGACATTGGCCGGATATTTTTGCTGAAGCTTGCGGTACATTTCAAGTTCCGAATCAACGCATTGAGAATCTTCCATGTCGATCCGAATGAATGTTTTCTTTTCAACAGCCTTTAAAATAACGGCTTCGATGTTCGTGTAGCAAACGTCCTTGTCGATCAATAAACCAAACATGGTTGGTTTTACCGAGAAATTTCCTTTTATACCTTCCGAAGTAAATCGTTCAATAATCTCAATGTATTTATTCCGGTTTTCTTCAGCCTGTTCTATGGTTGAAATGAATTCGCCGAGTAAATCCACGGTAACTTCAACTCCTTGTCTGTTCAGCTCGCGCGATGCATTTAGCCCATCTTCAATCGTTTCACCGGCGATGTAGCGTTTCGAAAAAATCCAGATTAATTTTTTCGGCATATATGGGAGCGTACTTGCAATTAATTTATTAAGCATTATTTGATGTTTACTGTTTTTAATTTCAGTGAATAAAAATACGCTTTACCTGATGTCCGATTCAATGATGTTTATCACAGTGATTGTATGATTTTGCGCAGCTTTTGAGATGATTTTTCTTTCTAGAGAAACATCTTATTTAGCATGGAAAAATAATCGGGCGAATTGGTATATAGTGGCAATAAATTTTTATTTTTGGCAAAATTTTATTGATACTGAGTATATGAAAAATACATCTATTGCGCTCTTTGCTGTTTTATTTTTATTAGTTGTAGGCTTGTATGTGATCCATTTTAGTGGGAATAAATCTCATGTTTCCGGTAAAAGCAGTGCAGGTGATGGAGGCGAGAATTCAGAACTTAGTATTGCTTATATTAAAGTTGATTCACTGGCAGTTAACTACGATTTTGCCCAGGAAATGCATGACGGCTTTGTTAAACAGCAGGAAGCCTTTACAAAAGAATATGGCGAAAAACGTAGTCGTTTCGAATCGCAGGCCGCTGATTTTCAGGAAAAATTGCAACGTGGTGGATTCCTTAGTCAGGATCGTGCGATGCAGGAACGTGACAGATTGATGGGTGAAGAACAGCAAATCACCAAACTCGATCAGGAATTATCGACTAAACTTGCTCAGATACAGGCTGATAATAATAAGCAGCTTCTGGACAGTATTATGAATTATGTGAAAATTTACAACAAGGATAAAAAGTTTAAATACATTTTTAACTCGGCTGAGATTCTTGTTGGTGACGAAGCTTATAACATTACCAAAGAAATTTTGGTTGGTTTGAATGCACGTTACTCAAAATCACGACTGAAATAATTTTATCAGAAATATATTACTGAAAATCCGAAGAAATTCGGATTTTTTTGTTTCGTATCAATAGAATTCACCAATGTTTGCTGACCGGTATATACAAAACAATGTGGTTTATCCCCCATTTGTCAATGCTGAAGTTTCGCCTTCGGTATCGATGATTGTTATGATTCCGTGCCTGAACGAACCTGAGATTTTTCGCACGCTGGAATCGTTGTGGGCATGTGATTCGGTTAAATCGAAATGTGAGGTTATTGTGGTAGTTAATGAGTCGGAAAATAGCAGCGAAGCTGTGAAAACTTTCAATCAGGAAAATTATCTCCGGCTCTTTGATTGGAAAGCTGCCAACGACAGGCCGAACCTGGTATTGCATCCCATTTATGCCCGTTCGGTAAATGCAAAGCACGCTGGTGCCGGAATGGCCCGCAAGATTGGAATGGATGAGGTTATTCGCCGGTTTAATTCAATAAATCGTCCCGATGGGGTGATTATCTCGACAGATGCTGATTGTTTGTTTTCACCGAATTATCTGCAGCTAATTGAGCTTGCTTTTTCCCGAAAATCGTGTTTCGCGGCAACGCTGAACTTTAAACACAGGGTTGAAGAAATGGCCGATCCAAAGCAGCGGCTTGGGATTCAGCTTTACGAAAACTACCTGCACTATTATAAGAAAGCTTTGGATTTTGCCGGATTTCCAGATTCTATTTATACCATCGGATCGGCATTTGCTGTTCGGGCTGATGCATACGTTAAACAAGGTGGAATGAACCGAAGGCAAGCTGGTGAAGATTTCTATTTTCTCAATAAATTGACCAAACTTGGGAAGTTCGTTGAAATTAATGATGCCTGTGTGTATCCTTCTGCCCGGGTTTCCGACCGGGTTCCGTTTGGTACCGGAGCTGCCATGACCAAATGGATGAACGATGCCGACGATTTGTCGCTTACCTACAATTTTGCGGCATTTTTAGACCTGAAAGTTTTATTTGACCGGGTTGATTCGCTATTTCGAATCACATCAGTTGCAGAATTTATTTCCTCATTACCCCCTTCGATTCGGGAATATCTTGAATCGCTCAACTTTTCTGAAAAACTGGATGAGATAAACAAATACAGTTCGAACCTGATGTCGTTCCGCAAACGTTTCTTCCAGTTTTTTGATGCGTTTATTATTCTGAGATTTCTTAATTTGGCTCATGAAAAGTATTATCCTGAACAAAAGCTATCGGAAGCAATCGCCCAGTTGAAAGAGGCCGTTATAAAATAAAAAACGCCGAAGAAAGGATTCTCCGGCGCTTTCGTAAAGATGCTGTATCAGTGTTTATTTTAAACCACCAGCTAAAACGTAGTACATATCGTTCCATTTCAGCTCGTTCTTGAGTTCCGAAACGCATGTGTTCTTATTAATCTGAATCAATTCGATACCTGCCATTTCGCAGAAATCTTCAATGTATTCGGCAGTGACAGCCTGGCTGAATGCGTTGTGGTGAGCTCCACCAGCGTAAATCCAGGCAGCAGCTCCTGTTTTAAGATCAGGTTGTGGAATCCACAATGCGCTTGCAGTTGGCAGTTTTTCAAGTTTTGCTTCCGGTTCAACACATTCAACATCGTGAACAACCATGCGGAAACGGGTTCCCATGTCAATCAGACTAGTGCATGTTGCCGGACCAGTCTTGGTGTTGAAAACCAAGCGGGCAGGAGCGTCTTTGCCGCCAATTCCAAGCGGATGAACCTCAATTTTAACTTTACCATCGGCAATTGAAGGACAAATTTCGAGCATGTGTGCACCCAAAGCTTTATATCCTGAAGTTGGGTTTAGGTGGTAAGTATAATCTTCCATAAACGAACAACCGCCATCCAGTCCAAGTCCCATTACTTTTACGGCGCGAACCAATGCTGCATGTTTCCAGTCGCCTTCGGCGCCAAATCCGTAGCCGGCATCCATTAAGCGCTGCGAAGCAAGGCCGGGAAGCTGTTTCAGGCCGTGTAAGTCTTCAAAAGTGGTAGTGAACGCTTTGAAATCGCCGGCTTCGAGGAACGATTTAATACCCGCTTCAATACGTGCCTGGTAACGAACACTTTCGTGGTATTTACCACCAACTTTAGCATCGGCGTCAAATTCATATACAGTATTGTATTCATCAATCAGTTTGTCAATCTGGGCTTCGCTTACCCCGTCGATAATTTTCACGATGTCGCCGACCGGCCAGGTATTAACAGATAAGCCAAATTTGATCTGAGCTTCAACTTTGTCGCCTTCGGTTACAGCAACTTCGCGCATGTTATCGCCAAAACGGGCAACTTTGGCGCCCTGCATATCATACCATGCCGCTGCAGCACGCGACCAAACGCCAATGCGTTGCTGAACGTCGTCTTCTTTCCAATAACCAACAACCACTTTGCGAGGTTTGCGCAGTCGTGTCAGGATAAAACCATGTTCGCGGTCGCCATGAGCAGCCTGGTTCAGGTTCATAAAGTCCATGTCGATGTCGGCCCAAGGAAGGTCGCGGTTGTATTGTGTATGCAGCTGGAGCATCGGTTTGTTCAATATCTTCAGGCCGTTGATCCACATTTTTGATGGCGAAAAAGTGTGGCACCAGGTAATAATACCAATACATTTCTTTGTTGAGTTGGCATCAATGCAAATGTTGGTTATTTCATCCATACTCCTCATTACCGATTTGTGCACTACACTTACCGGAATCTGAGCCGAAGTATTAAAAAATGCAGCAATCTCTTTTGAGTTGGTTGCTACCTGTTCCAACACTTTTGGGCCATACAAATCCTGACTACCGGTTACAAACCAAATTTCCAGTTCTTTTAAGTTTATCATGATTAAAAATTTTAAGTGATTCGAATTTTATTGGTGTAAAAATAGATATTTATAAATAAATGTAAAAATTACACTTATGAAATTTCAGGAGTGCAAAGATTGTTGTTGAACATGTTTTTTGTGTTACTCCTTGCTAATCAGTTCTGTTGCCGTTTTCTGAATAATTTGCCATGCCTGTGCAACATGTTCTGGTTGAGTGTGGGTTTGTGCAATGCACATACGAAGTACATACCGGCCATTTATAACCGTATGGGTAAAGTACATTTTGCCCTGATTGTTGATTGTTTCAAGAAGTTTACGGTTAAAATCGTCGCCTTTTTTATGGGCAAAGCAAACCAGGTTGAGCGGTACGGGAGCAACAAGTTCAAAATCGTCTGAAGTTCTGATCCAGTCGGCAAATTGTTGAGCCATTTCCACATGTTTCCGGATGTGATATTGCAGCCCATTTACGCCGTAGTGACGGATTACAAACCAAAGTTTCAGTGACCGGAATCTGCGCCCCAGCTGGATGTGCCAGTCGCGGTAATCAAACACAGCTCCGCTTTCTGTGGCTTGGTTTTTCAGATATTCAGGAAGGATGCTTAGTGTTTTGATCAACACCGACCGGTCGGCAACAAAAAAGCAGTTGCAGTCGAAATTGGTGAACATCCATTTATGCGGATTAAACGAAAAACTGTCGGCCAGCTCCACTCCATTCAGAAGGTGCCGGTACTCGGGGCAAATGGCAGCAGTACCCGACATGGCGGCATCGATGTGCATCCATAAATCATGATTTCTGCAAATCTGGCCTATCTCAGCCAGCGGATCCATGGCGTTGGTTGAGGTTGTGCCAACGGTAGCGCAAACAAAGAATGGCACCAATCCGTTGGAAATGTCTTCGTTGATCGCAGCTTCCAGCAATTCCGGGCGCATGGCCAGTTTTTCATCCACGCCAATTAACCTGAGGTTGTTTTTCCCGATTCCGGCAATTTTTACAGCTTTTTCAACCGAAGAATGTGTATGGCCCGAAACATAAGCCACCAGATTTCCCAGATTTCCAGTGTCGTTGGTCTGATAATTTGTTTTTCGTTCCCGGGCTGCAAGTAAGGCGCTCAGGGCCGCACTCGATGCGGTATCCTGAATAACGGCCCCACCAACCGATGTTGACCGGAACTTCTCAGGAAGCTGAAGCATATCAGCAAGCCAATCCAGAACGCGGGTTTCAAGTTCGGTACAGGCAGGACTTGTGGCCCAAAGCATGCCCTGAACTCCTAGTCCGGAGGAAAGTAAATCTCCAAGGACTGAAGGACCCGATGAATTGGACGGGAAATAGGCAAAGAAACCGGGCGATTGCCAGTGTGTAATTCCGGGCATGATGATCGAATTGACATCAGCCATGATTTGCTCCATCGATTCGCTTTCGGCCGGAGGAGCAGTTGGTAACTGATTTTTTATTTCGCCTGGATTAACCTGAGAGAGAACCGGATATTTTTCAACATTCTCATAGTAATCGGCTATCCAGTCGATCATTTGTTTTCCCTGTTTCCTGAATTCGTCGGGAGACATGTGGTAACTTTCCATAGTTTTAATTCAAAAGTATTTTTAGTAAAAACCGCTTTGTTGATTGTTATTGTCATATTATCAGCGGATTGTAAAATTTATATAGTTTCTTGAAGGTTCAAATATTGTTGCTGAAAATGTACTTATTACTGCGCGATTGGGACCAATTTTAAGCCAATCGATAAAATTCTCAAGGTTTTGAGGTTCACCTTCAGCCTCAATTTCAACTTTACCATCAGGAGTATTTCTGACCCATCCGGCAATATGTAGTTCGTCGGCTTTATGTTTGGCGAAATAACGAAACCCAACGCCCTGAACCCGTCCTCCAATTATAATGTACACAGCACGAACAGCCATAGCCTTATTTGCAGTGTGGATTATAAATTTGGAGAAGCCTCTGATGAGTTGAACATACTTACAATTTCAGGCTGAACAAGGGCCCATATAGAATAAATACCAATGGCCGTTCCAAAAGGGAAACTAAAAAATTCAATAACTGAAAGTATAAGAGTTAAAATGCGGGCCCATTCTTTCTTTTTATAAAGGCCCATTCCGGCAAGAATACCGGGAACTGAGATGATAATAAATACTACTGCTAAAATGTCGGCAATAAGCGACAGGATAGTTGCACCATTGGCATCGTCAACAAAACCGCCAACCAGTTTCAGCACAGTAAAAACCAGAAAAGCAATCAGCAAATTGAAGATGCTTAGACCAATTTGGAGCGCAGCAACAATATTAATGTGTTTCTCCATGACAATAAGTTTAAATAGGTTTTAGATGCTTTGAAATTACATATAATCCGGCGTTTCGTCAATATTATTTTAAGGGCATTTTACTACCTGAAGTTTGTTTAAACTGCTTGAATCAAAATTACTTGTGATATTATTTAACGAATATGCTATCGGTGATTTCAAATTTATGATGTAACTTTATGGTTGATAAACCGAATCAGAATTAGGTAAATCTCTTTTTACGTTTTTCGACGAAGCGGTTTATCTTTGCTTTTATATTCTTGAGAATAATTTACAATGAAAACGTTCCGGAATTTGAATGAAGAAAGAAATTAAAACCAGCCTTAAATACATTAGTGATAAGGTGTATGGTAAAGCGGTCGAACGATTCGATGACAAATTGTTGCTTTTTACCACCTTGTCGGTCACTGCAATTCTGGTGGTGAGTTCGGTATTTAACGTCCTGGTAGAACTTAAGCCCGCAATAATTATCTCTTCAATAGTTGGAACGCTTATCTTTTTTGCTTTATACCTTATTGGCCGATTTGTTGGCCAAGGTCTCATTTACCGTTTGTCGCTCGGAGTCATTTCCTTGTTTTACATCGATATTATCTGGTTTTTGAATTATGGCTCGAACGGACCGATAATGCCGCTTTTTGTTGTACTGTATGCCTTCTATATTTTGGTATTCGACGAGAAGTATTTCATCGCGGTATCCATTACGCTTTTTGTAAATCTTTTGATCCTTTTCCTGGTCGAAATGCGATTTGTTGAAGAAATTGGTTTCTATGCTGATAACCAAACCCGGTTGATGGATAACTATATTGGGATGGTATTCAGCTTCTTCATCATATATTCCTTCATGTCGGTAATAAAACGGAATTATATCCGCGAATATGAACGCGCCAAGATGTCTGATTTGTTGAAGTCTGCTTTTGTAGCGAATATGTCGCACGAGATACGCACCCCGTTAAATGCGATAATTGGATTTTCATCATTAATGTCGGATCCGGAAATTTCGGATGAGGACAAAAAGATATTCGAAGAACAGGTGCTTAGCAACAGCGACTATTTACTTAACCTGATTGAAGATATTATCGATGTTTCGAAAATCGAATCGAATCAACTGGTCGTCAAAATTAACGAAGTTGATGTGGTTCCGGTTATCCGGCAAATAGTTCAGTCGTTTCAGCTGTCAATGCGGGCCGATAAAAATGTGAAAGTTGAAGCCTCTGAGAAAATGGCACAGCTTATCCTGAAAGTTGACAAAGTGAGGTTCGAGCAAATATTACGCAACTTACTCTCGAATGCTGTTAAGTTTACCCAGGAGGGTACTATTGAAGTTGGCTACGAAATGGGAAGCGAAGTTTGTACATTCTGGGTTAAGGACACCGGAATTGGAATTCATTTTGAGCATCAGGCCGCTATTTTTGACCGGTTCATGAAAATTGATAACGACAGGCAACATTTGTATCGCGGTACTGGCATCGGGTTGTTTCTTTCAAAGGAACTTGTCGAGTTGTTTGGCGGTAAAATCTGGGTCGAGTCAGAAGTTGGTAAAGGATCAGTATTTTACTTTACCATTCCACTTTAACTTATTTCTGAGAGAAAATTTCCCCGAATTTCCCTTTCTGTCATTCTGTTCGCGCAATAATTCCACAACATTCCGGACTGAATATTGATAAATTTGCCAATCTTTGTTCGTCGGATGGGTTGCAATTGAAATATTTAGCTTGTAAATATCGTTTCCTTTGCGGCATAATTTTTGAATTTTTGAGATAAACCCGAATCGAAAATGAAATCAATATTGGTATTCCTGATTTTAAGTTCTTCCCTGATTTTTAACTCACTGGCTACAGCAAAGGCTGATCAGTATTACTATCAGAATGCTGTTTTTAGCGACGAAATAAAATCAGTTCAGCTTTATCGCGAAGGGAATGAGCTTTCAAATCCGGTATTTGAACTGGGAAGCGATGTACGGCTTCTACTCAAATTTGACGATTTGGCCGAGGATGTAAAGAATTATTCCTATACAATTATTCATTGCGATGCAAGCTGGAATGAATCGTATATTCAGCAAAGCGAGTATTTAACAGGCTTTCCTGATAATCCGGTAACCGATTATGCAATGAGCTTCAATACCACCATTAAGTTTGTCAATTATCAGCTATCGATTCCGAATGACGATTGCTCGCTTAAATATTCAGGAAATTACGCTTTGGTGGTTTTTGAAGGAAATGACCGCAAAAATTTAGTGTTGATTCAGCGTTTCTATGTGGTTGAGCCCAAAGTCAGGATTGAGGGCATTGTAAAAAAGGCCACTTTCGATCCGTTTAATGGCGAAAATCAGGAAGTTGATTTCAAGATAATTAACGAACAACTGCGGCTTTTGAATCCGCAGGAAGATATTAAAGTTGTTCTGATGCAGAACCGTCGCTGGGATAATGCAGTTCTGGGGCTGAAACCCAGGTTTATTCAGAATAATGTGCTGAGCTATGATTATGACAAGGAGAATGTTTTTCCCGGTGGAAATGAATTCAGGTATTTTGATATTCGAACCAAGCGCTATAGTGGCGAGAATATTGAAAGTATAAAATTTATACGGCCATATTTTCATGCTACCATTCTTCCCGAGGGCATCCGAAACAACAAAAAATTCATGCCTTATAAAGAAATGAACGGGAACTTTGTGGTCGAAAGTCTTGACCGGGTTACCGATACTGACACGGAATGTGATTACATGTTTGTCCATTTTTATTTGCCTATGCAAAGCCAGCTCGTTGGCGGATCGGTAAATGTTTTTGGTGCATTAACCGGTTGGAATGCAAACAAATCAAACGAAATGAAATGGAATTATGAAACGGCTGGGTATGAGTTGTCGCTGCTGCTGAAGCAAGGCTATTACAATTACCAGTATGTTTATGTTCCTGATGGAGCGAAAAAAGCCGATTCGGTTAATCTGGAAGGTTCCTTTTTCCTGACTGAAAACGAATACGAAATCTTCGCCTATTACCGTGATCCATCCAGCCGGTACGATCGTTTGGTGGGTTTTGTAACCGTAAATTCGAATGTAAAATAATGGGTTAATCGAGGGAAAATCACTTCAATCTGGCGGTTAGCGGACAATTTTAAGCGGGCTTTCTTCCCGTGTGTATGGAATTGAAAAATAGAAGGTTGCTCCGGCCCCTAATGACGATTTTACCGAAAGTTTGCCGCCAAGTAAGCGTACATAGTGTTGCGCAATCGACAATCCCAGCCCGGTTCCTTCATATGCCCTGATGGTCCGGTTATCAAGCTGGTGGAATCGTTCAAATATCCGTTCCTGGTCATTTTCCGAGATCCCAATTCCGGTATCCCGTACAAAAAACTCAATGTGGTTTGATTCCTGAAGCCGATATCCAAACTCAACTTCACCCTGTTCTGTAAATTTTATGCCGTTATCAACCAGCTTTTGCAGTATCGATTGGAGTAAAATAGAATCGGTAATGATGGCAAATTTAGGGTTTGCGTTGTCGCAGCTGACTTTCAGCCTGATGTCCTTCCTTTCTTCCAGGTCGTAAGTAAATTCTTTGTAGAGGGTTACGAGCATGTCGTTCACCCGGCAAACAGATTTTTTTACCACTAAAGTATTGCTTTCAATTTTCGAAAGGCTGATCATGTCATTAATCAGTGCCAGCAACAGTTTTCCGTTATTGATTACAATTTCAACGAATTTGCTTTTTTCTTCATCATCGAATTCAGGCGAAACCAGCATTTTGGAGAACCCGATAATTGCATTCATCGGAGTACGTATCTCGTGCGAAATGTTGGCAAGGAAGGCAGTTTTAAGCCGGTCGGCTTCTTCGGCCTTATTTTTGGCCTCTTCCATTTTTATTTCGGCCATTTTGCGGGTGGTAATGTCGCGCGCCAGTGATACTACCGAATTGTTGTTCAGGCGGGCGAGGCGCATTTCGAACATAGCCGAAGAACCTTCAACTTCCAGCGCATATTCAATAGTTTCAATGCTGTCAAACTCCAGGCAATTCTGAATGCATTGATAGATTTTTGCCGACATTTTTTCGGAAAATCCTACTTCGAATATTGAGTTACCAATAATATCGTCAGGTTTAATTTTTAGTGATTCGGAGGCTTTGAATACGAAGTCAACGTAAATTCCATCTTTGTCAATAATGAAAAACAGATCGGGAATGGCTTCAAGTAAAACCTGATAGCGAATCTTGTTTTCCTTCAATTCGTTTATCTGGTTTTGTTTTGCTGTATTGTCGATGAATAAACTGACAATCTGATTGTTGGATAGTTTGATGTTGTCAACTTCAATGTATTTGTCCAGACGTTCGAGGTAAAACGAAAAGTGATTTCTGGGCGAATTAAGAAATTCTCTGTTCCAGTCAAATGAACTTCTGAACACCTTCGGAAAAACGTCGTCAGCCGACTGATCTTTCAGCTCGCGCGATGTAATTTTAAAAAGTCGTTCAAAAGCCAGATTGGTCCGGCGGATTTTGAGGTGTGAAGGTGTGCCAAATTCATCTCTCACAGTTTCGAGAAGCATCATTCCTTGTGGAAGATTGCGAACCGTTTGATTTATAACTTGCTCAATACTTTCAACTTTCTCTGCCAATTCATCAATTTTATACTGGAATCTCCATGAAACCAACAGAGCAACCAGAAAATTGATGGTCAGAATCAAAAATGGATTTATAAAAGATGAATCAGATTCCCAGCGATAGCGAAATATCCAGTCCGTCATTCCGGCCTGAAAAGTATGAAAAACTAAAGTCAGTAACGAAATGCCATAGAATATGAGCAAATTCCATTTTTTATCGCTGAAAATCAGGAAAAACAAAAAGAATGGAACTAAAGTCCACAATGTATTTGAAATAGACTGATGACTGGGAATTACCGCAAACGGATGAGAAATAAAGAAGAAATAAGGAATGACGGGCATTAACAGAAAAATATTGGTAGCCCATTTTAATTCAACATACCGAAGTCCGTAAAATGCGAGTCCAAAAAGAATAATGATACTTATGTCGCCAGGTAAGCATTCGTTTGTCGAATAGCCCATCAGGTCAAGAAAAAACATCGTTACCCCGATCATTAATCCGAACAGAATAAACGCATGAATACCAATGATTTTTAGAATATCGCTTTTGGTATCAGTATGGTAATGGCTAATAATTGATTTCGTTATTGCTTCAAGCATGAAATAGCATCATCATTCAACTTTACGAGGCAATAAATATAGTAAAATTTAGATTCCAAATTGATTTGCCAAAATTTATACAAAAAACGAAACGTGATTTTTATTAGGAATTTAGCTAATCAGAAAGTTTAGTTTTGCTGACGAAGATTGTATAAAAGTCAAAATAACACTTAAGACTATGCCAAAAGGATTTTTTAATATTCCGGACATTAAGAATGAACCCATAAAAAGCTATGCGCCTGGGTCGCCGGAGAGGATTGAACTGAAGAAAATGCTAAATGAGTTGAGATCTGTGGAATTGGAACTTCCTATGATTATTGGAGGAAAAGAAGTTACGACTGACCGCAGGGTTCGTATTGCTCCACCTCACGATATCAAACATACTCTTGGCTATTATCATCAGGGCGATGCCTCACATGTTCAGATGGCTATTGATGCTGCAATGATGGCTCGCGATAAATGGAATTCAATGGCATGGCAACACCGGGCTGCCATTTTTCTGAAAGCAGCTGATTTATTTGCAGGTCCTTATCGTGCTAAAATCAACGCTGCAACAATGTTGGGGCAATCTAAAAATGCTTTTCAGGCCGAAATCGATGCTGCCTGCGAAATGGCCGATTTCTTCAGGTTTGGTGTACGTTGTATGACTGATATTTATAAAATGCAACCCGAATCGGCCCCTGGAATCTGGAACTACAACGAATTCCGTTCGTTGGAAGGGTTTGTGTTTGCGCTTACTCCGTTCAACTTCACATCAATTGCCGGTAACTTACCTTCGGCACCTGCTATGATGGGTAATGTTGTGGTTTGGAAACCGTCGAAAACTGCGGTTTATTCTGCTGCTGTAATTATGGAAGTGCTTCAGGAAGCAGGTTTGCCCGATGGCGTTATCAACCTGGTTTATGTTGGAGGTCCGGCAGCGGCTGATGTTATTTTCCAATCGCCCGATTTTGCCGGAATCCATTTTACCGGATCGACCGGAGTATTCCAGGGCATGTGGAAAACTATTGGTGAAAATATTCATAAATACAAAGCATATCCTCGTATTGTTGGCGAAACAGGAGGTAAAGATTTCATCTTTGCCGATCCGACAGCCGATCCGCAGGCACTGGCTATTGCCATGCTTCGCGGTGCATTCGAGTACCAGGGACAGAAATGTTCGGCAGCTTCGCGGGCTTATGTTCCGCAGAGTATTTGGGCTGATGTCAGCACCCGTTTAGGAAACGAATTGGCTACCGTAAAAATGGGGCCGCCTGAAGATTTTACAAACTTCGTGAATGCGGTTATTGATGAAGCTTCGTTTGATAAGCTGGCTGGCTTTATTGAACAGGCTCGCAAAGACGAAGATGCTGAAGTTTTGTTTGGCGGTCATTGCGACAAATCAGTTGGTTACTTCATTCAGCCTACTGTAATTCTGGCTCACAAGCCTGATTACATTACGATGGAAGAGGAATTGTTTGGTCCGGTTTTAACAGTTTATGTTTATCCTGATGAAGAATTGGATCATACACTTGATGTGCTTGACCGTACTTCGATTTATGCATTGACCGGAGCTATTTTCTCGCAGGATCGCTTCAATATTGAAAAACTGACAAAACGATTGGAGAATGCCGCTGGTAA
This sequence comes from Prolixibacteraceae bacterium, assembly GCA_963678915.1. Lineage (GTDB taxonomy): Bacteria > Bacteroidota > Bacteroidia > Bacteroidales > Prolixibacteraceae > Aquipluma. Next base: position 1,629,795 of record OY787458.1, on the reverse strand, counting down.
TTTCTATATCAACGATAAACCAACCGGAGCTGTTGTTGGCCAGCAGCCATTTGGTGGTGCCAGAGGCTCGGGTACAAACGATAAAGCCGGATCGGTATTCAACTTCCTGCGCTGGACTTCAATCCGTACGATTAAAGAAACATTCGTTTCTCCTAAAAATTATACTTATCCGAATTTTGCTCCGGATAAGGAGTAAATTAAAAGTTGACAGAAAAGGAGATGAATTTTTTCATCTCCTTTTTTTTTGTGCCGGAAAACTCTATTTTTGTTTAAAATCATTCCCATGAAAGCCAAAGAATTAGGATCAAAAATCGTAAAATCGATCATTAACAAATACTTGATTGTGCTTGGTGCATTCGTAGTATGGGTCATGTTTTTTGACGATAATAATCTGAGGCAACATCAAAAAAACCTTCACGAACTTGCACTTCTTCAGGAGCAGGTTAATTTTTACAAGCATAAAATTGAAGCTGATAAACGTAAATTAATTGAATTGCAGACAAATGACGAGAATCTTGAAAAGTTTGCCCGCGAGCAATTTTTTATGAAAAAAGCGGATGAAGAAATCTACGTTATTGTTGAAGAAAATTAAAATTTAAGACGTTTTAGTCTTTTATCCGGAGCTCAATTACTATTTCATCTCTGATTAATTGCTTGCATTCGAATATATTTAACAGCTGTAAATGGTTAAATAGCAGTTTGTTGTTCTATTTTAACTGAAAATCAGATATTTTTTTTGATAGAATAAAGAGATTTGTTATATTTCTTCAATCAAGTTTAATAGATGAAACGAGCATGCCTTTAAAACAATCTTCAGGACTGAAATTTATCAATCAAAATAATTAATAAGGTCTTGATTTTACGCATGCGAGTTCCAAGAGAACGTTCAGATTTATTATTGTGACAACATTATTTTCGAATGAAGATTAATACAAACATATTTCGGATTGAGACCAATCATGTAACCCCGAAAAAGGGCAATATATTGATTGCTGAACCTTTTTTGTCTGGAAGTTATTTTAATCGGTCGATCATAATTCTGGTTACCTGTAATACGGATGGGGCTGTGGGTTTTATCCTGAATAAAAAGGTTGATTTTCCCATCGAAGATTTATTGTCAGATTTCCCGGAATTCGATTCGGAAATACATATTGGTGGCCCGGTAGGAACCGATTCAATTTACTTTATTCACACCCTTGGCGATTTAATTCCGGGAAGTATTCATGTTAAAGAGAATCTCTTTTGGGGCGGTGATTTTGAAGCCCTCAAGATGCAGATTAAACTCGGGATGGTCGATCATTCGCAGGTTCGTTTCTTTCTCGGATATTCAGGTTGGTCTGCGGGTCAGCTGGAAGAAGAAATTAATGAAAACTCGTGGCTTGTTGCCGATACTTCCGAATCCGACCTGATGAATATGGATGAAGATGAGATGTGGGCCAAAGCTGTCAGGGCAATGGGAGGGAAGTACTCCATGTGGGAAAACTTCCCTGAAAATCCTTCGCTTAACTAATTGTCAGCTGGTTAAACTGTTCGTTAATTTTCCGGATTGTTTGGTTGAAATACCGTTTGTCTTCGAATCCAATTACCCATCTAATTCCTTTTATCGAATTTACAATGAGCAATTCTTCAGCCTCCCGAAGATCTGTTTCGGTAATTTCTTCCTCAAAGTATTCCAGTTTCAGGCGGTTAAAAATTTCGAGCATGCGTGGTTTGGTGATATCGGTATAAGCTCCGTCGTCGGTGCTGGCTCCTTTCACGCTTTTGCCTTTAATCAGGTAAATGTTCGATTCAGGCGCTTCAACAATGCAGTTCGAGGTATTTACGATCAGCAGTTCATCGGCTGTCGATTCTTTAATGTGGCATGAAGCAATTTTCCAGTAAATTTCAGAACCTAATGAAAGGCTTGAAAGCGAGGATGCCGACTTTTGAATGGGACTGATTATCTCAATATACATCCCTTTTTCATTCAGTTCGTAACCAACTGGTTCTGTTTTTTCTGATTGAATGGTGTAATGAACTTTCTGGCCGCTAAGACGGAATGTCAATGTAATTATGGCACCCATAAAATGCTTGTTCTTGGTGAGGGTGCGTTCAAGCTGGCGTTTAAGTCCTGCTCCGTTCTCGGCAGTAAATTCAGGAAAAACCTGGTTGTAATACAGCAATTTGAGCCGGAGTAGTTCAAGTGTTTCACTGAAGAAAGGGATTGCCGAGCGGACTGCCCTGAATTTTTCGGAGAAATGCAGCTCCTGAGCCTCCGCGATAGTTTGCCGGTAGTCAGTTGAAGAGACAAAGGTTCCGTCCACCAATATATATTTGCCCTGATTCATTTTACAAGTGATGAAATAAACGGATACATGTTTTTGTTCGGAATAATCTGAATTCCTTTTATCCCGGCTTTTGTAGCCGCTTCCATGTCAGAACGGCTGTCGCCGATGAAAAAAGACGCTGCTTTGTCGATTTTGTATTTGGCAACTAGTTTTTCAAGCATCAGCGAGTTGGGTTTTCGGCACATGCATTTTTCAATGTCGGGATGATGCGGACAAAAGGCAATATCAGTTATTTCAATATCATTAAGCCTGAACGTTTGAAGCAGCTCATCATGTAGCTTTAGAATATCGCCTTTAGTGTATTTTCCGCGTGAAATTCCTCCCTGATTGCTGACGATGAATAGTTTAAATCCTTCTTGCAAAAGCATTTTCAGGTTTTCGGCGGCTCCGTCTATTAATCTCAACTGATCTGTTTCCCAGATGTAATAGTGTTCGCTGTTGTCAACCAAAACACCGTCGCGATCCAGAAAAATTGCTTGTGATTTCATCTTAAATCAACCTGAAAAGTTTATCCAGAAAGGTTTGGAATAACATCGGATTAATCAGGATTGGGAAAATAAAACCAAATAAAGCACCCAGAAAGTGAGCATCGTGAGCTACATTGTCCTTCTGTTTTACACTCATTTGGTACGAATAAAACAGGTAAAGCGCAGCAAAAATAATTCCGGGAATTGGAAGAATTCCGAAGAAGTATATCTTGTTCCACGGGTCGAAAAATATAGCTGCAAATAGAATAGAGGCAACAGCGCCTGATGCCCCAACCGCATTGTAAAAATAGTTGTCGCGGTGTTTTATCAGCGCGTAAAGGTTCGATGTTAAAATCCCCCCGAAATACAGCAGGAAGTAGTACAAAATATGATTGTTCCCAAAGTTGTATTTGAAGTACATTTCTATTGCCTGGCCGAACGAGAAAAGTACGATCATATTTACAAACAGATGTTCCCAGTTGGCATGAACAAAAGCATGAGATATCAACCGGTGGTATTCGTGCTTGTGGTAAATCTTGCTTGCATTAAACTGCAGATTCTCCATCAGTTTGGGCGATTTAAACGCGGCATACGAAACGGCTACTGTGATGGCAATTAATATGATAGTCATAATTAGGTATTAATGTAAAATACGGTAAATCATTTCGCGTTGAAGGTCGGCAGGCGATGCTGAATTGTTGCCAAAACCTTTCGACCTCATATCGTATTCACGGAGAATACTAACAATTTCAACCAGTTTTTTGATGTTGTAGTTTTTCGCAGCAGCTACATAAGTTTTAACAAAAAAGGGATGCACCTGAAGCACCGAAGCCACATTGTTTTGCGATTTATCCTCGAGAAAATGATAGTTCAGGATTTTGGAAAAATACGAAAACAGCGACGAAATAACCACCGGAACCGGATTTGACGAAGGATTTGCCCCAAAGTAATTGATAATACGATTGGCCTTCAGCAGGTCGCGCTCGCCCAAGGCATTCTGAAGTTCGTAAACATTAAACTCTTTGCTAATTCCGATGTTTCGCTCGATATGGTCGGGTGTAATTTGTGTGCCAACAGGCAACGAGATGGTTAGCTTATCAAGCTCGTTTGCTACTTTACTGAGGTCGGCACCTAAATATTCCGAAATCATTGCTGCAGCCTGTGGCGAAATCGTGTATTGCTGACTTTTCAGATACGTCGAAATCCAGGTTGGAAGCTGGTTGTCGTAAATTTTCTTCGACTCAAACAACACGCCTTTCTGATCAATCAGCTTCGGAAAAGTTTTGCGTTTGTCGAGCGTTTTGTATTTGTAGTTAATGACCAGAATTGTTGAATTCAGCGGGTTTTTGGCATACGATTCCAACTCCTCAATCTTCTTAATATTCTGAGCTTCGCGGACAATAATCACCTGGTAATTGGCCATCATCGGGAACCGGCGGGCATTGGCAATGATGGTGTGTGGTTCGGTATCTTTTCCGTAGAGAACGGTTTGATTGAACCCTTTTTCAGCCTCGGTAAGCACATTGTCGGCAATGTAATCGCTGATTTTGTCAATGAAATACGTTTCTTCTCCCATCAGGAAATAAATGGGATGATATATCTTTTTTTGAAGGTTGCTGATTATTTCTTCGAAAGTCATTCTCGTTTCAGGTGTTAAAATTTCAGGTGCTTAACCGATTCGCCATTATTTTTGATTTCAAGCAAAGCATCAATTCCGGTTTCGAGGTGTTCCATTACAAAATTATTCGAAACAATTTGGTCACTGGCTTCAGTTTTCACTCCGGTAGAAATCATGGGTTGATCGGAAACCAGCAGTAAAGCTCCTGAAGGAATCTGGTTGTAAAATCCGACAGTGAAAATGGTTGCAGTTTCCATATCGATAGCCATGGCCCGCGATTTTTCGAGGTATTTTTTGAAACGTTCGTCGTATTCCCAAACCCGCTTGTTGGTGGTGTAAACAACGCCTGTCCAGTAATCGTGCTTGCGGTTGCGGATGGCGGTTGAAACGGCGCGCTGCAGGTTAAATGCCGGAAGAGCTGGTATTTCAGGTGGTAAATAATCGTTCGAAGTACCTTCACTCCGGATGGCTGCAATCGGTAAAATGAAATCGCCCAGCTGATTTTTTTGCTTCAGCCCACCACATTTCCCGAGGAATAAGACGGCTTTCGGGTGAATGGCACTTAATAAATCCATCATGGTGGCGGCATTAGGGCTTCCCATTCCAAAGTTGATAATGGTAATTCCCTCGGCACTGGCGTTGGGCATATTCTTATTCTCGCCATAAATCGGAACGTTGAATTTCCTGGCAAACATATCCACGTACATGTGGAAATTGGTAAGCAAAATCAGATCAGTAAATTCGTTCAATGGCCTTCCGGTATATCTTGGAAGCCAGTTTTCAACAATTTCTTCTTTTGTCTTCATAGAATTAAGTGCCTAAAGTTCGGAGTTCGGAGTGCCTAAAGTTCCTTCGGATGTCACTCTGGGCACTCCGAACTCTAGCTCACTTCAAACTTTTATCTATTTTTACAAAAATACAAACTTTGTTGGCTTCGTTATGCAAAAATTGAATTTGCCCGAATATTCTTTCCGTATTAAAACCGTGGCTGGGAAAACACATATTTTCGATTCATTCCGGAAGAAGTTTGTGAGGCTAACTCCTGAAGAATGGGTACGCCAGAATTTTGTTCAGTTTATGGTTGCTGCAAAGAATTATCCGGGCTCGCTAATTGCAATTGAAGCTGGTGTTAAAGTTAATGACAATCCGCAACGCGCCGATCTGGTTGTGTTTAACCGCTCCGGAAATCCATTGATTGTTGCCGAGTTTAAAGCTCCTGAAGTAAAAATCAGTCAGCAGACTTTCGACCAGATTGTGCGTTACAATATGCAGCTCAAAGTTCCTTACCTGATTGTTAGTAACGGGATGGAACACTATTGCTGCCAAATCGATTACAACAACAATTCGTATGCTTTCCTGAGTGAGATTCCTGATTTTCCTGATATTATTTGAAAACCGCTACTCTTGTTTTTTTAACGCTATCGCCATTCGGGCCAAAGCTAAATCGAAGTTTGCTGTAATGTTAGCCGACCCGATTAGCGCTGGAATTCCGCCTTTTTCAAGTTCTTCAAAAACTTCAGGCTGAACGCCCGAGAGAATTATTTGTATTCGTCGCGATTTTAAATCTTTAATAGTTGCTTTCAGGTTCCGAAGTCCTGTGCCGTCGATAAACGGAACATGCCGCATACGGATAATAACCACTCTCGAGGTGTGGCTGATGTCTTTCAGGGTTTCTTCGTAACGGCGGGCAGCAGCGAAAAAGAAAGGGCCGCTAATTTCAAAAATCTCAACTCCTTTCGGAATGTCGGCATAATTTTCCAATGAATCCGACTCTGTTTCCAGCGGAATAACTTTGCTAAGGTTCGACATGCGCTGCATGAACAATAATGATGAAAGTACCACGCCAACTTCGATAGCCACGGTTAAATCGACAAATACAGTCAGGATAAAAGTGCTCAGTAATACAAAAACATCGTATTTGTGACCTTTCAGGATCGAAAAGAATGATTTCATCTCGCTCATGTTATACGAAACCACAATCAGGATACCGGCCAGACAAGGCATCGGAATCAAGACCGCCCATTTCCCAAAAACCAGCATAATCAGTAAAAGTGTGACAGCATGAACGATACCAGCGATAGGAGTGCGACCGTTATTTTTGACGTTTGTTGCGGTTCGCGCAATGGCTCCGGTTGCTGGTATTCCACCGAAAAACGGGGTCACAATATTCGCAACTCCCTGGGCAATCAGTTCGGTATTCGAGCGGTGGTTGCTCCCGATCATCCCGTCTGCAACAACAGCGGAAAGCAATGATTCGATGGCACCCAGCAGTGCGATGGTTAAAGCAGGCTGCATGTATTGCCCCAATTGATCGAATTGTATGTTTGGGAAAGTGAGTTCGAATTTATTGGGGATAGCTCCGAATACACTTTCGATGGTACTAACCTGAACACCAAATGCAGCAACAATCGATGTCATTACAATAATGGCAATGAACGATCCGGGAACTTTGGGGATTAGCCGGCCCGAAAATACAGTGATAATAATGGTTCCAACCGTTATGAGTAAAGCGGAGAGATTAAAATTCTGCATTTGATGAAGATAGACCTCCCATTTACCAATGAATTCAGCCGGAAGTTTTTCAATGGGCAGCCCCATCGCATCTTTTATCTGGGTTGAAAAAATGACCAGGGCGATACCACTGGTAAAGCCCACAATTAAAGGATGAGGAAAGAATTTCAGGATAGAACCCAGCCTCAGGAACCCGAAGGTGATCAGCATTATTCCGGCCATAATGGTTGAAATGATCAATCCATCGAACCCATATTTTTGAATGATTCCATAAACAATAACAATGAAAGCGCCGGTTGGCCCGCCAATCTGAACGCGACTTCCGCCAAGTAACGAAATAATAAATCCGGCAACCACAGCGGTAATGATCCCCTTTTCAGGAGAAACTCCTGATGCCACCGCAAAAGCGATAGCCAATGGCAGTGCAACAATACCAACAATGATTCCGGCAAAAATGTCGTTGGTCAAATTTTTTGTCAGCAGGCCTTTCTTAAACAGGCTCCATGTTTTTGGCAGAAAAATTGGTTCCATTCCGTTTAAATTTTTGAAGGTGCAAATGTAGGCTCTAATCCAAACGATTCGTTTGAAACGAATATTTTTTTGAAGTTTATAAAGCTAATGTTAATGTGAAAATCTGCAATAGACGGCTCGCGCCGTTGATTTCAATAGAATTTTGACATTTCTATCAGGGTTTTTCTTTTCAGAACAGTGATTTTTTTTCCGTTGATCCCGATAATTCCTTCTTTTTTCAATTCCTGAAGTAATCTCACCAAAGTTTCGGTGGCAGTTCCAACCATATTGGCCAGATCTTCGCGTGACAACACGATCTCAACCAAATCCGATTTGTTCTTTTTTCTGAATTTTTCTGAAAGGATCAACAAACTCAGCGAAAGGCGCTCGCGAACGGTCATGTGCGCAAAAACCATTACGCTGTTTACCATTACACTGAACTCGTGGCTCAAACTGGATAAGAGACAGCTCATCAGACTGATCGATTCGTTTGTCGCTTTCAGAAATATTTCCTTTGGTAAGAATCCCAGTTTTGACGTTTCAACAGCTGCGGTTGAATCAGGGTAGGGTTCGTTGCACAGCAAAGCTGAATATCCGATCAACTCGCCTTCTGAACAAAGAGACAAAACATGCTCTTTCCCGGCATGGTCGGTTTTGTATTTCTTTACCAATCCTTCTTTCAGGTAATAAATTCCAGCCGGATATGAGCCTTCCAGAAATATTGGCTGTCCTTTCCGGTAAGTTTTGTCGATCATTTGGCTCTCGAGAAATAACCTTAAATCGGTTGGAATATTCTTAAAGATAGAGTCGCTCTTTGAGGTGAATTTTTCGAGGTGAATTAAATCGTTTGTCTCCATTGTGTTTCAGTTTGAGCATCAAATGTAGTTATAAAGTCAAATTATTTATTGACTATAATCAAATTATTCGGTGAGCAGATTCAAATTCTCAACCCCGATTATTCTCTTACTTTGCAAGCCGAAACAATGTACATTCAGAAGACTAAAATGATGGAGATGCAAGGACTATTGAATTTATCGTGGTACGCGACCATTGCTGCAATAATTGGCCTGTGTTTCAGTGCTTCGAAATTCAAAGCCTATTTTGCCGGATCGGCAGTTGTTATCAACGCAATTGGTACAAGTTTATTGGCCCTTGGAGCTTTAAATGGCGAAACCAAAGAGTTTTTGCTTCAGGGAAATCCATTTTGGGGCGACATTCTTATCCGGATCGACAGCCTGTCGGCCTGGTTCATTCTCATTGTCAATTTTACTTCTGTAACTGGTGCTATTTATGGTATTGGGTATTTGAAGCCGTATGTAAATTCCGCTCAAAAACTGGCACTGCACTGGATTTTATTTGTCATTTTTCACCTGTCGATGGTGTGGGTTTGCATGCTTCAACATTCACTCGCCTTTCTGGTGGCCTGGGAGGTGATGTCTTTATCTTCAATGTTGCTGGTTATTTTCGATCATGACAAGCCCAAAACCATAAAAGCCGGGATCAATTACCTGGTTCAGATGCACATCAGTGTGACATTTCTGACTATTGGTTTCATCTGGGTTTATTTTCAAACAGGCTCGTTCAGCTTCGAGGCTTTTCGAACTTACTTTGGGGCAAACAGCAACAGCTGGTTGTTCCTGATTTTCTTTGCCGGGTTTGGTATAAAAGCCGGGTTTATTCCTTTGCACAGTTGGCTGCCCCACGCACATCCTGCTGCGCCATCGCATGTTTCAGGTGTCATGTCGGGCGTGATTGTCAAATTGGGTATCTATGGAATCTTCCGGATAATTTCCTTCCTGAAAACTGATTTTTTAATTCTGGGCGAAATTGTGCTGACCATTTCGGTGCTGACCGGAGTGTACGGAATATTGAATGCTGCCGTTCACCGCGATTTTAAACGGATGCTGGCATATTGTACCATCGAAAATATCGGGATCATCGGGATTGGTATTGGCCTTGGGTTGATGGGATTGGGCAATGGCTCGCTTGTTTTGTATTATCTCGGATTTGGCGGGGCACTTTTGCATGTGCTGAATCATTCGCTGTTCAAATCCTTGCTGTTTTATTCGGCAGGTTCGGTTTATCAGCAAACACACACCCGCGACATGAATAAACTGGGTGGACTGATCAAACAAATGCCGCAAACAGCAACCGTTTTTCTGATCGGTGCGATTGCCATTGGCGGCTTGCCGCCTTTTAACGGATTCGTTTCCGAATTTGTATTATACAGCGGCCTTTTGGAAGGTTTGAAAACCAGTGACATTGCACAGATCAGCCTGCTGGTGGTTTCGCTTGGCGGCTTGAGCATCATTGGCGGCATCTCTGTTTTAACGTTCACCAAAACATTTGGGACGATTTTCCTCGGTGCTGAACGGAAACAGTTGCATCATCCCCCGGCTGAAGTTTCCCGGGTGATGCTCTGGCCACAATACCTGGTTGTTGCCGTTATGATGAGTGTTGCTTTTTTACCGGGATTTTACCTAAATAAGATCTTCAACCTGCTGCGAAGTTTTGGCAATGGATGGTCGATAGCTGAACTTTCTGGAGTAACTGCATATTCCGAAAGTATCACGAACGTAAATCTTTATTCGTTTTTGTTTATTGCCGTTGTTGCTGCAATTTGGTTGTTCCGGGTAATAATTGTAAAAGGCAAGCCGCAGGAAATCCAGCCAACCTGGGGGTGCGCATACGTGGCTCCCAACAGCCGGATGCAATACACAGGCAAATCGTTTTCCAAATCATTGGGCAAAATGTTCGGTTTCTTGTTAGTTGAAGAAAAGAAATACACAGAACTCGAAGCTGGCGAGATTTTTCCTGTACATCGAAAATACGGGTCGCATTACCAGGATTTCTTCGAATTCCGGTTTATAAATTTGATCACACAGCGTTTAGTTTATACGGCGAATTATTTTAAATTTATTCAGAATGGCCGTGTGCAATCGTATGTGTGGTATGGAATTGTATTTATGATGGCCATTTTTATTCTGACGGTTTTAAATGTATTGAAATGAACCTGATCAAAGTGTTTCTGGCAGTGGCGGTTTTGGCAATACTCGTGATTCCTTTTCTGAAAGTAAAAGGGAAAGGGATTGTATTGTTCTCGGCTATTGTTTTGAATGCTTTGTTATCGGGCGCTTTGGCGTTGCAAACTCTGGGCGGTCATTCGCTTGACTTTTCATTTCCGGGAAGTTTGGCAACCGGCCCAGTAAATCTACGAATGGATGCGCTTTCCGGATGGTTTATCCTGATCATCAATTTCATTTTTATCACCGGAAGTTTCTACGGGCTTTTTTACATAAAAGCCTATCGCAAACAAACAAACAATATTACCCTGCACAGCATTGTTTTCGTTCTGCTGCATACTTCGCTGATTAGCCTTTGTGCGGTGCAAAACAGCCTGGTATTCCTGATTGTTTGGGAGATTACGGCGCTCTCGGCTTTTTTTGCGGTCATATTCGAACACGAAAAGATGGCCACGCTGGGTGCCGGTATAAATTACCTGATTCAGTCGCACGTTTCAATTGTTTTCCTGATGTTTGGTTTCATTTGGGTGGCCTTTAATACCGGGAGTTACGATTTCGGTGCGTTGACAGCCTATACTGCTCAACATCCCGGAGCTTCCGGATTGGTTTTGTTCCTTTGTTTTTTTATTGGGTTTGGCATCAAAGCCGGTTTTGTTCCATTTCACACCTGGCTTCCGTATGCTCATCCGGCTGCTCCGGCGCATATTTCAGGAATCATGTCGGGAGTCATCATCAAAATCGGGATTTTTGGAATTCTCCGGATGGTCACTTTAATTAAAACTGATTATTATACCATAGGTCTGGTAATCATCGCTTTTTCAGTTATTTCAGGATTATATGGTGTGATGCTGGCCATTGTTCAGCACAACCTTAAAAAACTGCTTGCTTATCACAGCATCGAAAATATTGGCATCATCGGAATGGGAATCGGCATCGGCTGCATTGGTTTGGGTACAAACAATTACCTGCTGGCCTCGCTGGGTTTTGCCGGAGGGCTGCTGCATACTCTGAACCATGCACTCTTCAAATCGCTTTTGTTTTTTACCGCCGGAAATGTTTATCAGGCAACCCATACGCTTCATGTCGATCATTTGGGCGGACTGATCAAAAAGATGCCTCAAACGGCGCTGCTTTTTTTGATCGCTGCCATCGCCATATCCGGAATTCCTCCTTTTAACGGGTTCATTTCTGAATTCATTATTTACAGTGGGTTCTATTACTGGATGCAGGGTTCGCTGATCGGCCCGCTCATGACCATCATTTTCTCGGTTCTGGCTTTGGTGATGATTGGCGGTTTGGCCTTGTTATGTTTCACCAAGGCTTTTGGCATTGTTTTCTTAGGTAGCCCGCGCCAGAAATTTGACCATGAAGTGAAAGAAGTTCCTTTTTTGCAGCTTCTTCCGCTTTACCTGATTGCTTTTTTCATCGTGTTCATTGGCGTTTTTCCGCAACTCTTTATGAATGCCCTTGCACAACCGGTAAATGTAATGGCCGGCATTCCGCCAGTCTCAGGAATCCCGTTTCCTGAAAAAGCAAGCAGTTTGATGCAGCCGGTAACCTGGGGCATGTGGATATTTATCCTGATCGTTCTGGCTCTTTTGGGCTTCCGGAAACTTGTAATGCGAAACAGAAAGGCAACCACCGATGTAACCTGGGGATGCGGCTATGTTGCGCCGACCGGGAAACTGCAATATACCGCCGGATCATTTGTGCGGTCGTACAGCAAATTGTTCCGTCCGTTTTTGCTTTCGTCGAAAACAGAGAAAGAGGTTGAGGGAATTTTCCCTTCAGGAGGATCTTATGAAACACACATTTACGACCGGATTGAAAAATATCTGGTGGATAATCCGATAGCAGCTTATAAATCGTTGTTGGGGAGGTTTTTATTTCTTCAGAACGGCAAGCTGCAATTCTATATTTTATACGGCATCATCTTCATTGTTTCGGTGATTTGCATACCGTTGTTTTACGACCAGATTGTACTATTTATCGACTTTATAAAGCAGATATAACTATGTTGAGTTTAATTCTCATCCTGATAGCGGCGTTCTTTTTTACCGGAATCATCATTCGTGTAAAAAGTATTGCGTCGGGGCGCAAGGGTCCGGGCATTTTGCAGCCCGTGTTCGATGTGGTCCGGCTCTTTAAAAAAGGTGTTGTGTACAGCGAAACAACCAGTTTCGTTTTTCAGATTGCACCCACGATCTATTTTGCGTCGGTTGTAATGGCCATGCTGGTGATTCCGTTCGGACAGTCGAAAGGTATTTTAAGTTTCGACGGCGACTTCATTTTCTTCGCTTATATCCTGGCATTGGGCAAGTTTTTCAGCATCATTTCGGCGATGGATACCGGCAGCAGTTTCGAAGGGATGGGCGCCAGCCGCGAAGCGCTTTATTCGATGTTTGCTGAACCCGCCTTCTTTATCCTGATGGGTTCGCTGGCGTTGCTCACCGGATATACCAATTTTCATGAAATGTTTGCAGCGCTGCATATTGGTTCCTACATCAGCTATGCATTGGCCATCCTCGGCACCTTTGTTTTAATGATGATTGCGATGGTCGAAAATAGCCGGATGCCCATCGACGACCCCAAAACGCACCTCGAACTGACGATGGTGCACGAAGTGATGATCCTCGACAACAGCGGGTTCGACCTGGGATTAATCCTTTCGGCTGGTTACCTGAAATTTGCCATCTACGGGGCTTTGGTAGTCAACCTGTTTATTGGAGTTTTCCCGCTTCAGTATTCAATCCCGATGTTTTTTGTCATTCAGTTTGTACTGGCTTCCGGAGTGGGATTGATTGAATCGTTTATGGCGCGGTTCCGCATGAGCCACAATGCCCAGTTTATTTTCGTACTGACATCGGTGAGCCTGCTTATTTTCTTTGGCGCTTTGCTGATTTTAGGAAAGTTTGTTTAACCTGTAAATCTGAATTCAATGATAGACGTATTGCTTATTACTTTCATCATCACCCTGTTTTACATGGCCATCGCCAACCGGATGCTGACCTACCTAAAAGTGCTGGCATTTCAGGGCGTGCTGTTGTTTGTGGTGGTGTTTCTTCAGTTGAAGGAAATTAACCCGGTTAACCTGGCTTTAATTCTGCTCGAGACCATCGTTTTCAAGTCGGTTGCGGTGCCGCTGTTTATGGCTTACGTGCTGAAGCGCAACAACATTACGCGCGAATCGGAGCCTTTTCTGCCCAATTTTGTATCGCTGATTATTACCACATTCATCGTTGTTGTAACCATCCTGTTGGCCAACGAGGTGAAAGACTCTAAACTGGATAAAATATTCTTTGTGGTGGCTTTGTCGTCGCTCTTCACAGGCTTGTATTTTATAGCCACCCGGAGAAAAATCATCACCCATGTCATTGGGTACCTGATTATTGAAAACGGCGTTTTTGTGTTGTCTCTGGCTGTTGGAAATGAGATGCCGATGTTGGTGAACCTGGGAATTATGCTCGATATTTTTGCCAGTGTGCTGATTTTGGGCATCTTCCTGAATAAAATTGGCGACGTATTTAAAGATGTCGATGTGAGCCAGTTGAGCAGTCTGAAGGATTATTAAAAACAAGGAAAACGGAATAGGGAAACAGGAGAACGGTTTTAACTCCGGAGGAGTGTAATATTTATAGTAAAGGGTAAGTGACAACCACAAAACCGTCCGCAGAAAAATGTTTTTCAGGGCATAATCCTTTTTTCGGACGGAAAGGATAAAATGATTAATGTGTTGATATAATATGATTAAAACATGATAGGGATATATCTGATCGTAGCTTTTTCATTGGCGCTGGCCTTGTTTCTGAACCGAAGCAAGACGATAACATTCATTTTGCTGGGGCTGTTCCTGATTCTTCAGGGAACCTTAACCATTCATGCTTATCTAAACCTTCATGCTGTTGAATTAAGCTATTTTACATACGACTCGCTGGCAGTCCTGCTTTTGGGAGCTTTGGGCATTGTCGTCATTCCGGCAGTTATTCACAGCCATATTTACCTGGAAGATCAACCTGCGCCGCTGCATTCGAGAGCTATTTATTATGGCGCTTATGTGCTGTTGCTGACGGCTATTAGTGCGGGTTATTTGTCAAACCACATTGCTGTTACCTGGATTTTCACTGAAATAACCACCTTGAGCGCATCGGCGCTGATTTATCACCACCGGAACAAACTGGCACTGGAAGGAACCTGGAAATATGTGTTTATTTGTGCCATCAGCATCACTTTTGTGTTTATCGGCATTCTGTTTTTGAGTCTTTCGCTCGAACATGCCGGCTCCGACGATTTATCGTTTAAAAACCTGCTGGCGAACAGTTCACAGTTAAACCCGTTCTGGCTGAGACTTTCGTTCCTCTTTATTTTTACGGGTTTTACCGCCAAATTGGGACTGGTTCCCATGTTCACTGCCGGAATCGATGCCAAAGACAAGGCTCCGGCTCCCGCTGGCGCATTACTTTCAAGTGTTTTGGTGAACCTGGGATTCGTAGGTATTTTCCGGTTTTACATTGTTGTAGCCAACACTCCGCTCCATCATTGGGCAAATCTGGTCGTTGCGATTGCCGCATTTTTGTCGGTATTTATCGCCACGGTTTACATGATTAAAGTGAAGAATATCAAGCGAATGTTTGCCTACTCCGGTTTGGAGCACATGGGCCTGGTGATGTTGGGCGTTGCGGCCGGAGGTGTTGGTTATTATGCGGCAGTCCTTCACATTATTCTTCACACGTTTGTAAAATCGAGTTTGTTCTTTCAGTTTACCCAGTTGTACCGGGTATTTCAGAATAAGAGCATTTATCACGTAGGCAACTATTTCAAATACAATACAGCAGGGGCCATGGTGCTTTTGCTGGGTTTTATCAGCGCGACGGCCATGCCACCATCCGGATTGTTTGTGAGCGAATTCCTGATTTTCCGCGCGATGTTCGAAGCCCATCAAATCATTTTGCTGGTGGCTGTTTTGCTTCTCTTGACGATGATAATCTGGGCCTTCGGGAAAAACACGATGAAGATGCTGTTCATTCCACCCGTTGAGTTTGACGATTCGCATGTCCCGGTTATCAGTCCGTGGGAATCGGCCACGCAATTTTGCTTACTGGCCATTGCCGTTTATTTGGGCTTGAATCCTCCGGCTGAATTTGTGCAGTTGCTGAAAGAAAGTGTCATGTTGTTACCAAAATAAAGAAGATGGACTACACAACGATCATCAATAATCAAACCATCTCGCTGGCGGAAATTCCGGAAGTCGGCTACAACGGATTTATGGAACTGAATACCGGGTTCCTGACTGATTTTCCGGAAAGGCATTGCGTGAATTATTTTGGCTATCCGGTTGGGAATCAGATTAAGCTGATTTGCTGCATTGCCGACGACAACACGCATCAAATCTACGTTTCATCATGTTTGGTGAAATCAGGCGACAAACTGGATTCATTCACTGCCCGAAACTACAATTTCGAAAAATTCGAACGCGAGATTCACGAGAATTTTGGCGTGGGCTACAACGATCATCCGTGGTTAAAACCAGTGAAATATGCGAAAACCCGGTTTGATCAGTCCCAAACCATTGCCAATTATCCTTTCTTCGCCATCGAAAGCGACGAGTTGCACGAGGTTGGCGTTGGTCCGATTCACGCCGGAATTATCGAACCCGGACATTTCCGGTTCATTTGCAATGGCGAGCAAATCCTTCATCTCGAAATTCAGTTGGGATACCAGCACCGTGGCATTGAACAGCAGTTTCTGGAAAAGAAAAAGCTGCTTCAGCGAACAACTTTGGCTGAATCGATTGCCGGTGATACCGTTGTGGGGCATACCACCGCATTCTCGCAGGTGTGGGAAAGCCTTTGCGGGTTTCAGCCCTTGCGCGACATCGAATTTGCCCGCACACTTGCCCTCGAATTGGAACGAATGGCAGTGCACACCGGCGATTTGAGCGCTGTTTGTACCGACATCGCATACCAATTAGGAAGTGCCGTATTTGGACGTTTGCGTACGCCGATTATAAACTTTATGCAGGAATGGGGCGGCAATCGCCTTTCGAAAGGGTTGATCAGACCTGGAAGGAACCAATTCCCCTTCACGCCTGAATTGGGTAAACGACTGTTTGAAATTCTGGATGTTTATGAACCTGACTTCCTGGAAATGAATAAGCAATTGTTCCAGTTGCCCAGTGCCCTTTCGCGTTTCGAGCGTACAGGCGTGGTTTCGTATGACGATGTTTTGGCCATCGGGACCGTTGGAATGGCTGCCCGGATGAGTGGATTGAACCGCGACACCCGTACTTCACATCCGTTTGCTCTCTACGGCGAGTTGAATCACGAACCGGTTGTGAAACACCACGGCGATGTGTATTCGCGGGTGCAAATCCGGAGAGAGGAAATAAAACAGTCGATGAAATATGTCCGGAAGCTGATCCAAAATGTTCCGGAAATGACAGCAAAGGAACCTGCACTAGGAACTCCGAAACCCAATTCGTTTGCCCTTTCGCTGGTTGAAGGATGGCGTGGCGAAATTTGCCATTGCGCCATTACCGGCGAACAAGGCGAGCTGGTTCATTATAAAGTGAAGGATCCGTCGTTCCACAACTGGCTGGCCCTAGCTTTGGCAGTAAGAAACAACGAGATTTCCGATTTCCCGATTTGCAACAAGAGTTTCAACTTGTCGTATTCAGGCCACGATTTGTAAGGATTGGTCAATTCGTCTCCGTCACATAAATGTGACGGCAAAGGATATCGTTCTGATCAACGAAACTGTTCATTCACAATATTATTCTTTGCCGTTGGCTTCAGCCAACGGGTATGAATACACAAAAAGAGTTGGGCTTTAGCCCTGAGAGAAAAAAAAAACGCAATACCATGTTCGATAATATAAAAATAGTCTATCATCAGGGGAAACAATTTATTCCGGATACGGCTGCGGCCAAAGTCCCGGGAATTTTCAGGGGACGGCCTGTAATTAGTTCTGAAAAAGTGAATGAAGCCGAATTGCTTGAACTGTGCCCGGTTGATGCGATTGCTTCCAATCCGGTAAGCATCGATCTGGGTAAATGCACTTTCTGTGGCGAGTGTGCCAAACAATTTCCGACTAAGATCCGGTTCACGACCGATTATAAAATCTCAACCAATGTTCGCGAGCGCCTGATTGTGAAAGAAGGTGAAGATAAACCTGTTGAAGTTGATCCGGAGCTTGTTCGGGATGAAATTCGGCGAATTTTTGGCAGTTCGCTGAAGTTGAGGCAGGTGAGCGCTGCCGGTGACAACAGTTGCGAGATGGAGCTCAACGCCGCCAACAATGTGCAGTTCGATATGAGCCGTTATGGGATTGAGTTTGTGGCATCGCCACGCCATGCCGACGGAATTGTGATTACGGGTCCGATTTCGGAAAACATGGCCGAACCTTTGCAGATTTGTTACGACGCCACTCCGGAACCCAAAATAATTGTGCTGGTCGGAACCGATGCCATCAGCGGCGGAATTCATTCGGGAAGCAATGCACTTGACCGGAGTTTCCTGGAAAAATATCCCATCGATTTGTATATTCCGGGCAATCCGGCACATCCGCTGACCATTATCAATGGACTGCTCGATCTGACAAGAAAACGGAAAGCAAAGAAGTAGCGCCTAAAGAATCTTCTGAAACATTAGTTCATTTTTCCAGCCATCGAGAGTTCGGCGCCAGTCTTTTTTTGTGCCAACGAGTTCAAATCCGTTGCTTTTGAACAGGTGAATGCTGGCCAGATTATCTTCGCTGATGTTGGCGTATAGTTGGTGAAGTCTGAGATAATCAGTGGCATACGTGCAAAGAAGTTTTAAGGCGTCGGAAGCATATCCCAGTTTCCGGTCTTTTTCGTCGTGGATCAAAATGCCGACACCGGCGCGAAAATGGAATGGATCGAAATCGAACAAGTCGATGGCACCAACGGCTTTGCCTTCGAGGGTTTCAATAATCATTCTGATTTGTTTGCTTTCGTAAATGTCGCGGTTCGAGTCTTTGATGTATTTGGCCAGAATATATTTAGAGAACGGCTCAAACGTATTGCTGATTTCCCAGATTTCAGCATCATTTTCCCACTCAAACAACAGATCGATGTCTTCGGGTTCGAGGGCCCTGAAACGTATCTTCCCGAATTCCAGTTTAATATTTGTCATACTTGTCCGATGTTTTTCCAGGATTTCAACACAATTTCCAGATCGTTTGTCAGCCGGTAATCTTTGGCGTAAACTATATTCAGTTCATCTTTCTTTTTCTGCGGAATGTTGTCGGAGAAAAGTGCTGCCGGCGACAGAATACCCTTCCTGATTGAAGGCAGGTGATCCTGATTTCCAGAACAGTAACCGACCCAGCTTTTTTGTCCGGAGAAAACCCTGATTATATTTCCGAAGAATCCAGCCTTATTTCTGATCCCCCAAACTAATATTGGCGACAAGAGGAGCAGGCTAACTGAAGCTACCAGGTCAAAAATCCGCTTGTTCTGCCGGTTAGCTTCCTTTACAATCGAATTAATGTGAACTACATACATGTCACCTGCCGTTGAAATGGAGTTGCTTCCGATGATTGAAAGACTTTCAGGAGGAGCAATTTTATAATCCACATTCAGGTTGTTCAGGTCGAGCATGATGCGGATAATCTCCTGTGAAGGGATGTCTTCCGACGAAAAAATAAGTTCGTCAATTCGGTTTATCCGGATAATTTCAGGCAACTGAATGATATTGCCCAGGTAAAATTGCTGGTGAACCGAATCGTTGGGCGAAACGAAGCCAACAGTATCGATATTCAGGCCTGAATGGGCAATCAATCCAGATATCCGTTTCGATTCGACGGGGGCGGCTACAATGGCCACCCGTTTTTGCTTGTCGAGTTCAAGTCCGGTCATTTGCAATTTATGCAACAAAAAGCGGTAGGCAGGCAGTGAAACAAAGGCCCAAGCTGAACCTAAAAGCAGCATCGCCCGGGAATAGCGCATACTTTCGTCGATCAGCGAATAGAAAATCAGGATGGAAATAACTCCCCACGACAAGCCTTTGAAAATGCGCATGAATTGGATGTTTTTGCGGTATCCGCCATTGATCCAGATGCAGAATACCCAAATCAGGATGTAAATCGGGACGGCAACTTCCAGGTATTCGGGCGGATAATAACCGCGCTCGAATTTATAGGCTTCCCAGTTTGGCAAGATGATGAAAAACCCCAGAAAAATGAGCAATGCATCAACCGCCGGAAGCAGAACCGCTTTGGAAAAACGGGCGCAAAGCGATAAAAATGCCCTGAAATAGATGGCCATGTTAATCAGGATGGCATATCGGCGGGCATTGCCTTTCGAGAAGTGTTTGCCGGCAAAAATAATCATCGCGTTGTAGAACACTTTTACGTAGTTGATGCTTCCCTTCTTGGTGCTTTCGCCTTTGTAATGGATAATGGTGGTTTCGGGATAATAGTAGTTTTTATAACCGCCTTTTGTAATTCGGTACGAAAGGTCGATGTCTTCGCCATACATAAAATAATCTTCGTCGAGCATCCCAACTTTATCGAGTGTTTCGCGTCGAAGCAGCATGAAGGCTCCGGCCAGTACTTCCACCTCGTGAATCTGGTCGTTGTCGAGATAGCCTAAATGGTAATGTGAAAATCGCCGTGAGCGCGGGAAAAGCTTTGAGAATCCGAACATTTTCCAAAAAGCAACTTCCGGAGTTGGCAGACCGCGTTTCGATTCGGGCAGGAAACGACCTTTCCCGTCGATCATTTTAACGCCCAACCCGCCTGCATCCGGAGTCTTATCCATAAATCCGACAGTTTTTGCAAAGCAATCTTCTTCAACTACGGTATCGGGATTTAAAAGTAAAATGTATTCGCCCCTGGCAAACCGGATGGCCTGGTTATTGGCTTTCGAAAAGCCCAGGTTTTCTTTATTGGCGATTAGTTTTACCTCCGGAAATTTCTCTTCAACCATCTGGCACGAGCCGTCAACCGAGTTGTTGTCAACCACAATAATTTCGGAACTTACCTTGCTGCAGGCTTTTAACGCAGCATGAAGGCATTGCTCCAGAAAATATTTTACGTTATAATTAACGATGACAACTGATAGTTTCATCCCGGATATGTTTGTTTAAATCCTTTTCGTTTTTATCTGACGATCGATTCTTCGAAATTCGTGCGGTTAACAATCGATCGGCCCAGCGTAACTTCGTCGGTATATTCCAGCTCGTCGCCAATCGAAACTCCCCGGGCCAGGGTCGAAATCTTTACATCAGTATTTTTAAGCTTCTTGTAAATAAAAAAGTTTGTGGTGTCGCCTTCCATCGTAGTGCTCAGCGCCAAAATCACTTCTTCGGTATTCCCTTCATTTACGCGGCTGACGAGCGAATCGATTTCCAGATCGGAAGGGCCAATGCCATCCATTGGCGAGATGATGCCACCCAAAACATGATATAATCCTTTGAACTGCTGTGTGTTCTCAATCGACATCACATCCTTGATGTTTTCGACCACGCAGATAATCGACGGATTCCGCGACGGATTTGCACAGATGCTGCAAATGTCGGTATCTGAAATGTTATGACATATTTTACAGTGCTTGATTTCCGAACGGAGCTGAATCAGGCTGTTGCCAAAAATTTCCACATCCTGAATGTCTTGTTTCAGCAGGTGAAGTACCAGCCTTAATGCCGATTTCCGGCCAATGCCTGGTAATTTTGCAAATTCATTTACTGCATTTTCAAGTAATTTCGATGGAAACCGATCGATGTGCATAATCCGATTAATTAATAAGCCTCAAATTTAATCAGCGAAATTTAATAAACAGAATGACGATTGAATTTAAGGTCTTATTTGTTGAGATATTTTGCCACCGTGGACAAAACATCGTCCATGCGAATTGGCTTAACCAGTACATCGTTGCAGCCCGAATCAAGGCATTTTTGACGATCTTCGGACATTGCATAGGCCGTTTGCGCGATAATTGGAATGGACTGGTTGCTTTGCCTGATCTGGGCTGTCGCTTCATATCCATTAATTTCGGGTAACTGAATGTCCATCAGAATCAGATCGACCTGCGAATTTTTGTACAGCTTCAGCACATCAATCCCATCTTTAGCCCAAATAACGTTGGCCCCGGTTTTCTGAAGAATACTGTGAAGATATTCGTAGTTGTAAGGAGTATCTTCGGCAATCATAATTGTGCAATTACTGAAATTATAACGTGCAGGAGCTGGAGTACTCGGTACGGCTTTTACCATCGGAATTTTTATCTTGTCGTATGGCAAGGTTACAAAGAAAATACTTCCTTCTCCTTCAATCGATTTTACGCTGATCTCGCCTCCCAGCAGTATGGCTAAATCTTTGCAAATGGAAAGCCCAAGACCTGAACTTCGTGTGGTCGAATTTGTCGTTCCCTCGATTTGAGAGAAGCGCTTAAAAATACTTTTTATCTGTCCGGGAGGAATTCCTGATCCCGTATCCGACACGAAGAATTGTAATTTATTGTCGGTTATAATGCTGTACCCAATCTCAATCTGTCCCCTTTCGGTGTACGTTAATGCATTAGTAAAGAGGTTGTTTATGATTTGTTTTAGCCGGTAAGGGTCGGTAAATATTACGTCGTGATGAGCCTCTTCCGGTATTTGAAAAATCAGATCGATGTTCAGTTTTTGCCTTCTTTTCAGATAGTTGGAATATGTCAGTTCGAGTTCGGCGAACAATTCTCCCAGCGAACAGGCTTCCTTTTTTATTTTTAACTCGTTCGCCTCAATTTTTGAAATATCAATAATGTCATCAATAATCCGGAGCAACGATTGGCTGTTTTCTTCAATTATTCCGGAGTATTTAAATCTTTTTTGCGATGTAATATTCTCATTTTTAATAAGCTCACTAAAGCCAATAATGGTGTTGATTGGCGTGCGGATTTCGTGACTCATATTCGCCAGAAAATGGTTTTTGTAATTATTGGCGATTTCAGCGTCCTGCTTGGCTTTCTTCAGGTCTTTTTCAATTTTTTTGAGGTACGAAATGTTTTCAGCAATTTTTACATAGTGCGTTATTGTGCCAAAATTATTCTTGATTGGCGATATGCTGGCCAATTCCCAGTAATATTCACCATTTTTCTTGCGATTCTTGAATTCGCCCTGCCATTCGTTGCCTGCGCTGATTGTTTTCCATAGTTTTTCGTAAAAGGCGGCCGGCTGAAATCCGGATTTCAAAATGCTGGGCTTTTTCCCAAGAATTTCCTGATCTTTCCAACCAGTAATCTTGCAAAAAGCCGGATTGAAAAACTCGATATAGCCATCTTTGTCGGTAATTACTACCGAGATAGGGCTTTGCATAATGGCCTGATACAGTTTTTTAAACTCGCTTTCCGATTTTTTTGCCTCGGTAATATCGCGGTGGGTTCCCAAAATCCTTATCGCTTTTCCGTTTTCGTCACGAAGAGCAGTTCCACGGCTTCTAATCCAGAGGTAGTTCCCGTTTTTATGCCGTAACCTGAATTCGGCTTCGTATATTCGTAAATCACTGTCGAGAAAATTATTAATAAAGAGAACCATTCGGTCTTTATCTTCCGGATGGAGCAAATCTTCCCAAACCGAATAATCATCGGGCAATTCATCGGGATAGTAGCCTAATATTGCTTTCCATTTCCGCGAATAATATGTTTTTCCTGTTCCAACCATGTAGTCCCAAATGCCCAGGTCGGCTGCTTCCATGGCCATTTCGTAACGCTGCTCACTTTCAATAAACTTTTCTTCTATTAGTTTTTCGTGGTTAACGTCACGGAGGATGAGCAAAACCGATTGTTCCTGAGTAACCCGATCGTTTTCGGGAATCATCAGCAGGTTCCACCAGTTTTTTTGTTGATTTTCACCAATAAGAATGTCTTCCGATTTTTGTTGCTGAAGCTGAAATACTGATGAAATCAGGCTGGAAATCAGCGGCGTATTTTCATTGAACAACCAGCATTCATCAATTTTTTTGCCAATTACAACTGATGGCTTTTCACCCCAGACCGATTGAAAATTCTTTGAAACGTACGTGATGTAAAGGTCAGGGTTAATCCTGATCAAAACTTCTTTCAGCTTTTCGGGTAGCGTCTGGTCAATCAGTTTTTCGGGCTGTACATCTTCTTCAAAACTGACGAGAATTGAACCTGAACTTAACGGAGTAACTGATATTTGAAGTAAGCTGTGTTTGCGGTGATGTGATAAATGTTTGATTTGTTTTGACTGGATAACGGGCAGTAACTCACCTTCGAAGAAAGAGCGTGTCTTTTTTCCGAGTTTTTCAGTCAGTTGAACAAAGTCACCATTCAAATCCAGATGTTCTTTTCGGAGAATCTGATTGATTTGTCCGGAAAACTCTTCTATTTGTAAGTTTTCATTGAGCGTAATGTATCCTGAAAAGTTTTCTGTTGTATTGTTTAAAAGAAACATGGCCTCAATTTTTGTTTAAGCAGTTTAAATTTAAGAAATAAAAGCTTTAAAACATAATTGCTTGCATCTTTTCTGTCGTATTTTCTGAAGTCGTATGCAAGGTGACGTTTCTATGGTGACAATCGCCTGTAAATTGCACTAAAATGATCCAGAGCAATTTCAATACAGAAATCGCTTTATTTTTTGTGTCGGTGTCTTCTCGAAAGGGAAGGGCTGAAGAACGATTCGCTGGATTTGTGAAAACTTATTCAGTTCTTCATTGACCTTTTTTTGAATTTCTTTCAGAATTTCGTCGGTCTTATCATTCAGGTAAAGAACAGCTTCAGTTTTCATGTTCTGGTATTTCTTTTCAAGTTCTTCCATGTTCAGGTGAACCATAGCTACCAGTTTGCCTTTCTGTTCAATAACCAATGATTCAAGCACATATTCCATGCGGTTAATCAGCGATTCAATTTCTTCGGGATAAATGTTTTCTCCGCTGGCACCAATAATCATGTTCTTTATTCTGCCTTTAATGTACAGATTACCATCGCTGTCGAAACATCCCAGGTCGCCGGTTTTGAGCCAGCCATCTTCGGTAAACACACTTTTCGTTATTTCGGGCTCTTTGTAATAGCCCAACATTACATTTTCGCCTTTTGCCTGAATTTCTCCAAGCCCGGTTTTCGGATTCGGATTGCCTATCCGAAGTTTAACTCCTTCCATCGGCTGGCCGGTCGAGAGGAAACGGGTTTTGCCAACACCGGCACCTGCCAGCAAGGGCGACGATTCGGTCATGCCATAACCAATGGCCAGCGGAAAACCTCCATCCATCAGGAAACGTTCAACATTATCGTCGAGCTTGGCTCCACCAACGCCAAAGAATTTCAGCTCACCCCCAAAAGTGGTATAGAGTTTCCGGGCGGCAACTTTGTGAAGTAGTTTCCGGGTAACTGCTATTTTGTACAGGAACCGGGTTATGAACCTGCCATTTATTTCGGGCAGAATCTTCGATTTGTAAATTTTTTCGACAATAAGCGGAACAACCAGCATAACCGTTGGCTTAACCTGTTGCAATGCGGCAAGCAATACCGAAGGCACCGGTGGTTTCTTCAGGTAACTTACTGTTGCTCCGTATTTGACCGGAAGGATGAGCCCAAGCGTATTTTCGAAAGTATGCGATAGAGGCAAAACCGACAGAAACCGATCGCCGGGCCTGACGTTTTGTATTAGCCAGCTCTGTTGGGCAGTCCAAACAATGTTTTTATGGCTAAGCATTACCCCTTTCGATTTTCCGGTTGTTCCTGAAGTATAAATAATCGAGCAAAGATCATTCTCTTCAACTTTAGGAAATTCAAAAGATTGTTCTTCAATTTCTGAATGTCCAGACTCAGTGGATAGCTGGAAATCTTCAATATAAACGACTTTCAGTCCTGTTATCGGTTCAAGTTTAGGTCGAAGTGTTTCAGAAACAAAAACCAGCGAAACATCGGCATGCAGAAGGATATTTTTGATTTCGTTTGGATGAAAGTCAGGTAAAACAGGCACGACAACAGCCCCAATCGAGGTTATTGCAAAGAAAGCGATGCCCCATTGCGGCATATTTAAACTCAGAATTGCAACTTTGTCTCCCTTTGCAATTCCTAAACCATGTAGTTGACGAGCTACTTTTTTTACTTCCGACCCTAACTGGTTATAAGTAAGGTTTTCCTCTCCGGCAAATACCAGCGATTGATGATTTGCATAATCCTCGCAGCTTGCCTGCAACATTGCAGGAATTGTTAAAACCTCTAATTTCCTCATAAATCCTTCAACTATTACTTGACCTGATAATGACATTATAAGCATTCAAAAATATATAAATGTTTGGTGAGAGCTTAGTTTGCAGCCGACTATTTAGATTTTTTAACCCTTAACATAGCGAAAAGCATTATTTATTCGAATTCTGGAATTGTTAGTTCGGGGTTTTTGGTTTCATTACCCAATGCCGGACTGACAGGACTATGCAGAGTTCTATGATAACTCAATTGATCATAGTGGCTGTATTATAAAATTGTAAAATAAATTAGACCAAATGTTCTGTTGACATCCGCAAATGATATAAATTTGAAAGGAAATGGATAGAGGTGCAGTTATACGGAAGACAGAACAATTTATTGAATCGGAGTTCCGGTTGGAAGGAAGTGGTCACGACTGGTTTCATGTTGACAGGGTTCGCAAAATGGCTCTGCGCATAGGAGAAGAGGAAAAATGTGATCTCTTTGTGGTTGAGTTGGCCGCTTTACTTCACGATTTGGACGACTGGAAGTTAAACACCCCGGAACATCAAGTCGGGACAAAAACGGAGAAATGGCTGAATTCTTTGGAAATTGATGCCGACACAGTTTCGCTGGTTCTTGGAATTATCGACGAGGTCTCCTTTAAAGGCGCAGGAGTTGAAACTCCGGTCAGGACTATCGAAGCAGCTGTTGTTCAGGATGCCGACCGGCTTGACGCTATTGGAGCAATTGGGATTGCCCGCACGTTTGCCTATGGCGGCCATAAAAACCGGTTGATCTACGATCCGGCCATCGATCCGGTAATGCACAACGATTTTGAGGAATACAAAAACAATTTGGCTCCAACGATCAATCATTTTTATGAGAAACTGTTGTTGCTGAAAGACAGGATGAATACAAATTCGGCTAAAATTATTGCTGAACAAAGGCATAACTTTATGACTGAATATTTAACTCGCTTTTTTGATGAATGGGAGGCAAAACAATGAAGGAAAAGGCAATTATTAATACTTCAATTATGAAAATTGAACACATTGCAATTTGGACACGCGATTTGGAAGGTATGCGTAACTTCTATGCGCACTATTTTAATGCTTCATCAGGTTCGGCATATTACAACCATTCCAAAGAATTTCGATCTTATTTTCTTTCGTTTGAAGGCGAATGCCGGCTCGAACTGATGGAGATGCCCACAGTGACCAACAGTAAAAACGATTACCGGAAGCATTTTATTGGAATTGCACATCTGGCCTTTAAAGTTGGTTCCCGCGAAAGGGTTGATCTAATTACGGCCATGCTGCAGGAAGATGGATTCGAAATAATCAGTCCCGGACGAATGACCGGAGATGGATATTACGAAAGTGCCGTTTTTGATCCCGAAAAAAACAGGATCGAGATCGTTGCTTAAGTTTTATTGGATATCTGGAAAGGTCGGTAATCGCATCCGGATTATTCTGACCCATAGATTGATGCTGTTATAAAAGACGAGAGATAGTCATTTGTTCATTCGAAAGAATTTATCGTTTCTTTCCTGATGACAGGTGACTATTTCTTTTTTATAAAATTCTGCGCAGCATATTCGAGCTGCTCATACCATTCTTCACCATATTTTCTCACCAGGGGTTCTTTCAGGAACACGTAAAGCGGTAGTTTTTCCGCTTTGCCGCATTCGCGGCCCGGTTTACAAATGTCGATCTGCTGGTAGTTTACGGCATCGAATCGTTTGTATTCGGTTATTCTGATAGGAAAAAGATGGCACGATACTGGCTTGCGGAATGAAATTTTACCTTCGAGGAAAGCTTTTTCGATGCCGCACTTTACAATGCCGTTTTCCTGATAGGTGTACACACATTGTTTGTTGTTTTCGAGCGGAGTCACCAAATCACCATCGAGATCGACAACCGCAAAGCCTTGTTTGCGAATTTCGCTCCGGTGGCTTTCCGAAAGATAAGGTTCAACTTCAGGATAGGCTTCCTGAATGGCTTTTACTTCTTCTTCGGTTACCGGGGCGCCCGAATCACCTTCAACACAACAAGCCCCTTTGCACTTCAATAAATCGCAAAGAAATTTCTTTTCAAGAACATCTAAACTAACAATGGTACGTCCGATTTCGAGCATCGCAGATAAAATAAAATCCTGACTGATTTTTTTAACCAGTCAGGATTGAACTAAAATATTATAAATTATTTTTCAATCAGTGCGTTTCCGGTCATCTCGGCTGGAATTTCCAGGCCCATGATGGTCAATAACGTTGGCGCAACGTCAGCCAGAATTCCGTTTTTAACTTTTACGTTTTTGTTTTCAGAAACGTAAATGCACGGAACAGGATTTAGCGAGTGTGCCGTATTGGCCGATCCGTCTTCATTTACAGCATTGTCGGCGTTTCCATGATCGGCAATAATCAGTACATCGTATCCGCCTTTTTGAGCTGCTTCAACAACATCTTTCACGCAAGCGTCAACAGCAGTTACGGCTTTTGAAATGGCTTCGTAAACTCCTGTATGGCCTACCATGTCGCCGTTTGCAAAATTCAAACAAACAAAATCGGCGGTTCCGTTTTCCAATTCAGGAACAATCAGGTCGCGTACGACAGGAGCCGACATTTCGGGCTGAAAATCGTAGGTTGGAACCTTTGGCGATGGAGCCAAAAGACGTTTTTCGCCAGCAAATTCTTCTTCGCGGCCACCGCTAAAGAAGAAAGTAACGTGGGCATATTTTTCTGTTTCTGCAATACGAATCTGTTTCAGGCCGGCTTTCGAAACAATTTCGCCCATGGTGTTCACCAGGTTTTCTTTGTCGAAAATAACGTTGATGTTCTTGAAATCGGCTTTGTAGTTGGTCATGGTGAACCACTGCAATGGAATGGTTTTCATTCCGAAATCGGGCAGATCCTGCTGTGTGAAAGCAATGGTAGTCTGGCGTAAACGGTCGGTGCGGAAATTGAAGCAAATCACCACGTCGTTTTCCTGAATCGTTGCCAGCGGTTTGCCTGCTGCATCTACCATTACAATTGGTTTCAGGAATTCGTCAGTAATTCCGGCATCATACGATTCCTGAATTGATTTCAGAATATCTGTTGATGGAGTTCCTTTTCCTTCGGTGTATAAATCATAGGCCAGTTTCAAACGGTCCCAGTTTTTGTCGCGGTCCATTCCGTAGTAACGGCCAATCAATGAGGCGAATTTGCCATTGGTTCCTTCTAATCCTTTCAGATCGGTTTCAACAAAACCGTATCCCGAGCGTGGGTCGGTATCGCGGCCATCGGTTAATCCATGGATGAAAATATTGTCTAATCCGAAATCAGTCCCGATCTGGCAAAGAGCAATCATGTGCGTGCTCAGTGCGTGGACTCCGCCAGGGCCAATTAAACCAACGAGGTGAACATTTTTGTTGTTCTCTTTGGCGTATTTGAAAGCTTTTACAATCTGAGGCTCGTTCCACAGTGTTTTTTCGCGGATGGCTTTGGTAATTTTCACCATATCCTGGTACATCACGCGTCCGGCGCCAATGTTGAGGTGACCAACTTCCGAATTACCCATCTGTCCATCAGGCAAACCAACATTTTCGCCACAGGTTAGCAGTTGAGAATGAGGGTAGTTGACATTCAGGTAATCCATGAATGGGGTGGGAGCTGTAGCAATGATGTCGCGTTCAGAACCATCGCCAATACCCCAACCATCGAGTATCATTAAAAGTGCTTTTTTATACGTTGCCATAATTTAGACTCTTTTTAAATAGTGAACTAATTTGCGACACAAAAGTATCGTTTTTTCAATTGATTTCAGCATGTTTGACTGTCGCTGTAAATGAATTAACAATTTACTTTTATTCGGGTTGAATATTTTTCTCTGGCCCGACCAAATATCAGGAAGTAAAATAAAAACTGGCATTTAAGTTCGGTTGTATTAACTTAAATACCAGTTTATAATTGCTTTAGAATGAAGCTGATTGGAGCAATCCTGTATGGTTTTTCTGTTTTGCAACTTTTTATCTTCCAACTCCGGAATACTCAAACCCAATCTCTGTTACTCTTTTTCTGTCTAAAATATTACGGCCATCAAACAGGAAGGCTGGTTTAAGCATATTTCGGTAGATTTTTTCCCATTCGTACGATTTAAACTCGTCCCATTCAGTAAGTATGGCAATGGCATGAGCATCTTGCATCGCAGCGTATGGTTCCTGATGCACATGGACAGAAATGTCGTCGGACTCACCAACCGGTGGTGAATCGAAGTCGCCGCCATAAGTTGAATGGCTGGTGGCTGCCAGATAATTCAGGTCGCGAATAATTTGATCTTTGGTGACTTTAGGGTCGTAAATATGAATTTCGGCCCGGTCCTGCAAAAGCTCGTGAGCCACATAAATAGCTGGCGATTCGCGGGTGTCGTTCGTGTCTTTTTTGAATGCCCATCCCAGGAATGCAATTTTTTTACCTGATACCGTGTTGAAAAGACTGTCGATGATTTGTTTGGCGAACCGGTGTTTCTGGTAATTGTTGAGATGGATAACCTGCTCCCAGTATGCAGCAACCTCGGGTAAGTTAAAGTGGCGGCAAAGATAGACCAGATTCAGGATGTCTTTCTGAAAACAACTTCCTCCGAAACCTACCGACGATTCCAGAAATTTAGGCCCGATGCGACTGTCGGCACCAATAGCTGTGGCAATTTCTTTGATGTCGGCACCGGTGCGTTCACAGAGTGCCGAAATTGAATTTATACTCGAAATTCGTTGCGCCAGAAATGCATTGGATGTCAGTTTCGATAATTCGCTGCTCCATACATTGGTTTGCAAAATGCGTTCTCTCGGTACCCAGTGTGCATAAATATCAGTCAGTGCTTCAATAGCTTTTTGGCCGTCGGCGCTTTGTTCTCCGCCAATCAGAACCCGGTCGGGATTGTGCAAATCTTTTATGGCAGTTCCCTCAGCAAGAAATTCAGGATTGGAAAGAACCTGGAAGTTTAATCCACGAGTATTGTTGTTTAATATGGTTTTTATCGATTGGGCAGTTCGAACGGGTAAAGTTGATTTTTCGACCACAATTTTGTCGCCATTGGCAAATTCGGCAATTTGGCGTGCGCAAAGTTCAACATATTTTAAATCGGCAGCCATGCCTTTCCCAATGCCGTAGGTTTTGGTTGGGGTATTGACCGAAATGAAAATAATATCACCATTACGTATCGCTCCCTGAACATCGGTTGAAAAGAACAGGTTTTTGTTTCGGGTTGCTTTCACTATTTCGGCCAGACCGGGTTCGTAAACCGGAAGTTTGTCTAAGTCGCTGTTGTTCCAGGCTGCAATTCGTTGAGGGTTGATATCGACGATCGTTACTTCAATTTCAGGGCATTTTTCTGCAATTACGGCCATGGTTGGTCCACCAACATATCCGGCGCCTATACAAGTAATTTTCATCTGGTTGTTTTTGAAAGTTGATTGCGAAATTGTTTGTTTATGGCTTTTTTGAATGCTGTGAATTTGTTATTCGGTTACAGGCTCCAGTAAGCTAATTTTTCGATCCGGTTAGCATAAAGTCCTTTGACATCAACCAATAAGCAGTTTTCGTTGGCCAATTTAAGGAAGTCAGATTCTGTCATCGTTCGGTATTCACGGTGGGCAACAGCCACGATGATGGCGTCATAAGTTCCTTCGGACTGAGCCTTCATTTCAATCTGGTATTCGTGTTTTACCTCCTCCGGATCGGCATACGGATCGACCAAATCAACCTGCACCCGGTACGACTGCAATTCTTTGACAATATCGGCCACTTTGGTATTTCGAACATCGGATACATTTTCCTTGAATGTAAATCCAAGTACCAATGCGCGCGACTGGCTGAGATGCTTGTCGGCGGCCAAAATGCGTTTAACAGTTTGCTTGGCAATGTACCCGCCCATCGAGTCGTTCACAAATCGCCCGGCATCAATCAGATGTGCATGGTATCCAACTTGTTTGGCCTTGTGCACAAGGTAATACGGATCAACTCCGATGCAATGACCACCTACAAGGCCAGGATAGAACTTCAGGAAATTCCATTTTGTTCCGGCAGCCTCAATTACATCGTAAGTGTTGATGCCAATGCGGT
Source organism: Prolixibacteraceae bacterium (assembly GCA_963678915.1). Taxonomy (GTDB): domain Bacteria; phylum Bacteroidota; class Bacteroidia; order Bacteroidales; family Prolixibacteraceae; genus Aquipluma. The sequence continues at coordinate 1,598,088 of OY787458.1, read as the reverse complement.
TAAAAATGATTGACAACTCGTTCATCAAGGCGATATTGACGTCGCGCTGAGTATTTTCGATTATTTTGCCAGCTTCGGCAACTTTAATGCTTGGTGCCCGATGAACCCCTGCAGTAATAATTTGTTCGTAAACATTGGCAATCACTTCGAGCGATTCGCTGTCGCATCCCGAAACAATTTTCTTTGTGTTGATTAAGGTGTGTTCCTTGTCGCCCGGATTAATTCGTTCAGGAGAATATCCTACTTTAAAGTCTTCTCCGCATTTTAATCCCGATTCACGCTCCAGAACCGGAATGCAGTCTTCTTCGGTACACCCTGGATAAACAGTTGATTCATAAACTACATAATCACCTTTTGTCAATGCCCTTCCCACAGTTATGCTTGCGCTGATGAGTGGTCGAAGATCGGGCTGATTGTACTCGTCGATTGGCGTTGGAACTGCAACTATAAAGAATGATGCTTCTTTTATATCGACGGAATCAGACGTAAAAACAATATCTCTGTTCGCAAATTCTTCAGATGATAATTCTTTACAGGGATCAATTCCTTCCTTCATCATTTGAACCCGATTGCTGTTGATATCGAATCCAATAACCGACATCTTTCTTGCAAATTCAAGCGCAATGGGAAGGCCTACATAACCCAGACCAATAAGTGCAATTTTTTGTTGACGATCGAGTAGTTGAGTGAGCATATATTCGATTTGATTTGTTCAGCTGAATTATTTAAGAGTTACTTCTGTGCGTGTTCTCCAAGCTTTATCAAGAGGGAGCCACAGACTTCAAAATTAGAAACTCTTTTTGAGTATCGGAAATTGTTTTGATTTAGTTTTAAATCATAAAAAATCGAATGGGGATGCCGGTACAAATAAATGCAGTTCTTATGACCGGATTAAAATAAAAAAGCAGCTAAGATATCATCTTAACTGCTTCATTTTCATTGTAGCGAGAGGCGGGCATGATCCGCCGACCTCATGATTATGAATCATGCGCTCTAACCAGCTGAGCTACCTCGCCATCATTTATTTTGAACTTGCAAACAATCGCCTGTGCGGTTCTTTTTTGCGGTGGCAAATATAGCACTTTATTTATTGGTTGGTTGATGCTGCCTAAAAAAATCAAAAAAAAATCTTGCGACCATTTTCGGTATGTTGTTTTTTGTGTTTAAATCCATATATTGCAGAAAATCAAAGAACCTATGGCTGGAAAAATACAAATACAATTGGAGTATGCCATAAACTGCTCACCCAAAGTGTTATTTAACAGGCTTAGCAGCGCCGCTGGGTTGACCGAATGGTTTGCTGATGATGTGCGTGTAAAGGGCAATTTGTTCACATTTATTTGGGGAAGCACAAGCCAGAATGCCGAAAAAAAGATTCATCGTGAAAATAAGTTGGTTCGGTATGAATGGGTTGGGGATGATCATGATCCTGAGGATTCGTATTTCGAGTTTATTATTAATCAGGATGATTTAACCAACGACGTGTCGCTTACAATTATTGATTTTACAGAGGAGGACGAAACAACCGAAGTTCGTAGCCTGTGGGACGCTCAAATTGCCAAACTCAAACATTTACTTGGATCCTGATTCGTTTTCTCTCTTAGTCTCAGTTTATTTTCCGCACTTTCATACAAGGCGTTTTGTTTGCACAGGCCTTTAGGTTCATTCTCACATTCATCATACTTTTATCGCTCTGGGGGACTGATTTATGCAAGGTAAATTTTCCTGTATGTACACTTCTCAGTGTTAAATCAAACGTTTTCTATCTGAAATAAATTCGGATGGGGGTATTCTTTCACTTTTTAATTCTTCAAAATACGTTAGTTTTGTAAACGTTTTATTAGGTAAGCATAAGCATGAAGCGACTACATAAGTTTGTGATTAAAAGTTTTTTGGGTCCGTTTTTTATGACCTTTTTCATCTGCGTTTTTGTGCTCCTGATGCAGTTTGTATGGAAGTACATTGACGAGTTTGTGGGAAAAGGGCTCGACTGGACCATTGTTGTTGAGTTGTTGTCGTATGCTGCATTTGGACTTTTACCACTTGCTTTTCCGCTTGCAATGCTGCTTGCTTCCATCATGACATTTGGAAACCTGGGCGAAAATTATGAGTTGGTTGCAATGAAAGCTTCCGGTATCTCCCTGTTCCGCATTATGCGCCCACTTCTGGTGCTTACTGTTTTTATGACCTTGATTGCTTTCTATTTCTCGAATAATATTCTTCCGAAAACTAACCTGAAATTTTACTCCCTGATGTTTAGCGTCAGGCAGCAAAAACCGGAGATGGTTATTAAAGAGGGTGTTTTCAGTAACGACATGGAGAATTACAGCATTAAAGTGGAGCGTAAAGGGAAAAACAACAACATGCTCTACGATGTAATGATTTATGATCACTCTGATAACAGGGGAAATGTGAATGTTTCGGTAGCCGATTCTGGAAAAATGGAATTGACTCCGAATAAAAAGTTCATGACCATTACCATGTTCAACGGGCAAAATTACACGGAGTCGAGTGAAGGTGGACAAAGCGCTGCCAAACGATATCCGTTTCAGCGCGAAACGTTTCAAAAGGAAGTGATAAACGTGAGCATGAAGGATTTCGAATTTAACCGGATTGATGAAAACCGGTATGCAGGGTCGTATAAAATGATGAATATCTCGCAGTTATCCTATCAGGGCGATTCGATATTTACCGATTATAAATTCAGACTATATAAGTACCTGACTGGTTTTAATTACCTTAACGATATCAATCGTCAGGTTTCGTGGCTATCGAACCCACGCGATTCGCTCAAAGTTGATCCCAAAATTAAACCGGCACAAAATGTGGATTTTGAAAAAGTGGTTGCCTCACTTAGTACTTTCGAGAAGCAGGCGCTGTATCAGAATGCTATTGGATATGTGAGAAATAACACACAGGCAATAAGCCAGCAGCTGGAAGACATGTATTCAAGAAAGAAATTTGTAAATAGTTTTGCCATGGAATGGCATCGTAAATTTACCCTTTCGTTTGCCTGTTTAATCTTCTTTTTCATTGGGGCACCGCTTGGAGCGATAATCCGGAAGGGGGGGCTTGGAATGCCAGTAGTTGTTTCTATTTTGCTCTTTATTTTTTACTACATATTAATGATAACCGGCGAAAAATTTGCCCGGGAAGATGCCTGGTCGATGGTGAACGGAATGTGGTTTGCCTCTTTTATATTCCTTCCTTTCGGAATATGGCTCACCTACAAAGCTGCTACTGATTCAGGAGTTATGAATGTGGAAAGCTATCAGATGCTCTTTAAGCGCCTTGCTAATTTCATTTTATTTAAACGCACAAACAAGAATAACTAACCGATGCGAATACTTCAACTAATGAATAAAGCCCCGTGGCCACCCAAAGATGGAGGAGCCATTGCCTGCCTGAACATGACAAAGGGGTTTTTAATGCTGGGCCACGAGGTTACAGTATTAAGCATGAATACGTCCAAACATCACATACGCATTAAAGACATGCCAGCCGACTTAAGGAAGAGAGCCGATTTTCGTCTGGTTGAAGTGCCTGCATCAATCAATTGGTTTGAGGCAACCCTGAATTTGTTGTTCTCCGACTTGCCATATAATGCGCAGCGATTTATTTCTGATGAATTTAGCAGCGAATTGGTTAAGCTTTTAACTGAAAAGACTTTTGATGTGATACAGCTGGAAGGCTTGTATCTTTGTCCGTACATCCCGGTTATCCGCAAGCATTCGCAGGCGCGCATTGCCTATCGCGCCCACAATATTGAATATGAAATTTGGGAACGGACGGCTAAATTATCGGAAGGACTTCGCTCAAAATACCTGAGCAACCTTTCAAAAAGAATCAAAAAATTTGAGGAGAGTTACCTTAACGCGTACGATTTGCTGGTGCCTATTACCGATCGTGATGGTATAATTCTCGATAAACTGGGCAATACAAAGCCGCGCCACACTTCGCAAACCGGTATCGACTTTGCTTCGCTGGTGCCAACGGCCAAAAAACTGGAATTTCCATCGTTATTTCACATTGGAGCGCTCGATTGGGCACCAAACCAGGAAGGACTGATCTGGTTTTTCAACCAGTGCTGGCCTAAAATTCATGATCAAAATCCTGATCTGAAATTTTATCTGGCTGGTCGGAATGCGCCAGATTGGTTTGCAAAACTGATAAAAAAAGACGGAGTTGTTTACCTGGGAGAAATAAACGATGCCTACGATTTTATTAATTCGAAGGCCATTATGATTGTCCCGCTGTTCTCCGGAAGTGGTATGCGAATCAAGATTATCGAAGGAATGGCGCTAGGTAAACCAATTATTACCACCGATATTGGCACCGAAGGTATTCCAACAGAAAATGGCCGGAATATTCTGATTGCAAATGATGTAGATCAGTTTATTGATGCCGTAACACGGTTAATCAACGATCGTGAACTGGCTGATTGCATTGGTAAAAGCGCTATCGGGTTTATTCAGGAGAAATTTGATAATTTATCGCAGGCCGAAGCTCTGGTCGAATTTTACAAACAACATTGATCACATTGGAAATCGCATTCTGGATATTGCTACTGATTGTGTTTTACACTTTCGCCGGATATGCTATCCTTTTAGCCATACTTTTATTCTTCAAAAAGCTGCTGGAGCGCAGCAATGCCGAAAAACTGGCAAAAATTGCGGAACTGCCGCGTGTTTGCATGTTTGTGGCGGCCTACAACGAAAAAGATTACGTTGATGCCAAAGTTGCCAATTTGCTTGCGCTCGACTATCCACCGGATAAGATTCAGTACCTCTGGATTACCGATGGATCGGATGATGGCACGCCCGATTTGCTGAAAAAATATCCACAAATGCAGGTTGATCATCTTCAGGAGCGCAGGGGGAAAATCCACGCAATGAACCGTGGAATTCAGTTTGTCGATGCTCCCATTGTTATTTTTTCTGATAGCAATACCATGCTTTGCCGTGAGGCCATCTGTGTGATGGTTGAAACTTTTGGCGATCCGAAAGTAGGTTGCATCGCTGGCGAAAAACGCATTGCCAACTTGAATACTGACGGAGCTGCCGGTTCGGGCGAGAATATTTACTGGAAGTTTGAGTCGTGGGTGAAGCGAATGGACAGTGAGCTGAATTCGGCCGTTGGCGCGGTTGGTGAGCTTTTTGCCATACGTACCAAACTTTATTCGGAAGTGGAAAACGATACAATCCTTGACGATTTTATTATATCGCTCCGGATTGCCGAAAAAGGATATCGGATTGCCTATACTCCCAATGCCTATGCAATTGAATCTGCATCAGTTAACATTACCGAAGAATTGAAGCGTAAAGTTCGCATTGCGGCGGGTGGGCTTCAAACTATTGGGCGACTAAAAGAATTACTGAATCCGTTCCGGTTTGGCTGGCTTTCGGTTCAGTACATTTCGCACAAGGTTTTACGGTGGACAATTGCACCACTTTCGCTGTTTGCTTTGCTATTCATTAATTTCTTTATTGTCCTGAATTCAGGGGAATGGGGATTTGATAATTTTTATTCGATATTCTTCTATTTCCAGCTGTTCATGTATCTGCAGGCCTTTCTGGGCTGGCTTTTCGAGCGGCAAAAACTACGTTTCAAATTTCTGTTTACGCCGTTTTATTTTGTAATCATGAATTATGCATCCATTCTGGGAATAATTCGTTTTCTGAAAGGTAAACAATCGGTTAACTGGGAGAAGTCGAAACGGGCTTAAGCACGTTTTTTGGGCTTTGGCTCAATTATTTTAGTTAGTTTTGCGGCGATATTTTGCAAATCAGATTAAGCTATGGACGACATAAAATTAAATACTATACCCGAGGCGATTGAAGCTATTCGTAACGGGCAGTTAATCATTGTGGTTGATGATGAGGATCGTGAGAATGAAGGTGATTTTATTGCTGCTGCCGAAAAAGTAACTCCGGATATGGTCAATTTTATGACTATGTACGGCCGGGGCCTGGTTTGTGCTCCAATTACTGAAGAGCGTTGCGAAGAGCTCGAGCTCGAAATGATGGTTGGCAAAAATACTTCGTCGCACGAAACACCGTTCACTGTTTCGGTTGATTTGCTGGGGCACGGTTGTACCACCGGAATTTCGGCCAGCGACCGGGCAAAAACCTTAAATGCATTGGCTGATCCGAATTTAAATCCGGAGGAATTGGGCCGCCCGGGACATATTTTCCCGCTCAGGGCACGAAGCCGTGGAGTGCTTCGCCGTGCCGGACATACCGAGGCTGCTGTGGATTTAACCCGCATGGCCGGATTGACACCTGCTGGTGTTCTGATCGAAATTATGAACGATGATGGAACGATGGCCCGTTTGCCTGAATTGATGAGAATTGCCGAGCGTTTCGATCTGAAAATTATCTCGATAAAAGATTTGATTAATTACCGTATTCAAAGCGAAAGTCTTATTGAGCGCGGCGAAGAAGTGTTTCTTCCTACTCAGTATGGTAATTTCAGGATTATTCCATTCAAGCAATTGTCGAATGGAGTGGAGCATGTTGCGTTGATTAAAGGCGATTGGGAGGCCGACGAACCTATTTTGGTGCGCGTGCATTCGTCGTGCATGACAGGCGATATTTTTGGCTCAAAACGTTGTGAATGCGGCGAGCAACTTGAACATGCTCTGAAGCTGATCGAGAAAGAAGGGAAGGGCGTTTTGGTTTATATGCAGCAGGAAGGACGCGGTATTGGGCTGATGAATAAGATTGCTGCCTACAAACTTCAGGATGAAGGAATGGATACGATTGATGCCAATTTGCACCTCGGATTTGATGCCGATGAGCGCGATTATGGCGTTGGAGCGCAGATTTTGCGTAGCCTGGGCGTTACAAAAATGCGGCTGATGACCAACAATCCGGTGAAACGTGTCGGGCTGGAAGGCTTCAACCTCGAAGTTGTTTCAACAGTGAACATTGAGATTGAACCCAACGAATACAACCAGACTTACCTGAAGACTAAACGTGACCGCATGGGCCATTTTCTTCAGAAATTTAAATATTAACCGAAATGGGCATTTTCGATAGCATTTACGATTCAGCTCCCAGCGACGGTCCGGTGGAAGGCGTTGACTATGTAATGAGCCCGCAGGGTTACCGGATAATGACAGAGTATTATTTGGTCAAACGGGGTTATTGCTGCTCAAACGGGTGTCAGAATTGCCCTTATTCGCCCAAAGCGGTAAAAGGAAACCGAAAATTAAGACCCGAGGTTGAAGGAAAATACAATATTTAGAACATTTGCACTAAAGATAAAAAGCCGGAATGCAGTATTGAAACACTGATTCCGGCTTTTTATATAGCTGGTAATCCAGCTATAAGATTAGTTTACAGTTGAAACAACACTATTTTCTTCTCCGAAACTATTTGATACAAAAGAGTCGGCTTCGGCTTCATTTTTCCATACCGATCCGTCAATCAGGTAACGGAACTGGTATTCTTTTCCTGCTTCCAGTTCGAGCGTAGCAGTGAAATCGTTTGATTTAAGCTGGGTCATTGGTTCAGCCGATTTATCCCAATTGTTGAAGTCGCCCAACAACTGAACTTTGCTGGCTCCTGAAGCTTCCGCAGCATCGAGGCGGAATGAAACCTTACACACAGGTTTTGATTTAAGGAATTGTTTTTTAAGGCTCATAATTCATGGATTAAAATTCAAAGTCAATATCGACGAAACAAAAATACCGCAAATGATTGAAGAATTTTGGGCTAAGTTGTTGTGATAAAATTATTTAGTAATATATTGACAATAATTTAACTTTGAGAAATTTTAATTCTCTGATTGTCAGATGTTTGGTGTTTTATGGTTTTTGTTAACGAAAGATTAAGCCATTCATTTTCAGTGTGGTGATCGATTGGTTTGTTTTGGGGTGATGTTCCGGTAATTCATGTTTTGATGTTCACGGGTAAGGCTTATCTTTGTAAGAAAAAACAATGAATCCGAAAGACGTTCGTATCGTGTTCATGGGAACTCCCGACTTCGCGGTTGAGAGCCTGAAAGCTTTGGTCGAGAATGGTTACAACATAGTTGGCGTAATTACAGCTCCCGACAAACCTGCCGGACGTGGGCAGCAGTTAAATGAATCGGCCGTGAAACAATATGCGGTAAAACAAGGATTGTACGTACTTCAGCCAGAGAAATTAAAGAATCCTGAATTCATTGCCGAGCTTGCGAATCTGAAAGCCGACCTCCAGGTTGTTGTGGCTTTCAGAATGTTGCCCGAAATAGTTTGGGCCATGCCACCGATGGGAACGTTTAACCTGCATGGATCGTTGTTGCCGCAATACCGGGGTGCTGCGCCGCTTAACTGGGCGGTTATCAATGGCGAAACCGAAACCGGAGTGACTACCTTCTTGCTCTCGCACGAAATTGATACCGGTAAAATCATGTTTCAGGAGAAAACACCTATTGATGAAAACGACAACGTTGGCGATATTCACGATCGTTTGATGATTATCGGTGCTGACCTGGTGGTCAAAACGGTTGATGCGCTGGCTAATGGTGAGGTTGAAGTCATTGATCAGGAAAAGCTGATAAACGATGGATTACAGGTAAAACATGCTCCGAAAATATTTAAGGACGATTGTCGGATTGATTGGACCCGCGACACAGAATCGGTGCGTAACCTGATTCGCGGACTTTCGCCTTATCCAACGGCCTGGACAGAGCTGGTGCATCCGGAAAAGAAGGAGGTGCTGACTGCAAAAATATATGCTGCATTACGCGATAACAGTAGTCTGCCGGCCGCTCCGGGAACGCTTCAGACTGATGGGAAGAAATACCTGCGGATTGCTTGCCCCGACGGATGGCTTTCTGTTACCGAGATTCAGCTTTCAGGAAAGAAGCGGATGAAGATTGATGAGTTGCTCCGTGGATTTCATGATTTGGGAAGCTGGCAGATAAAAATATAGTGGCTGGGAAACAGAAGTCCGAAGCAGGAAGCTAATTATACTTCCAACTCCGGACTTCCGCTTTCCGTTTTCTGATTTGTTGTTTTACTTCTTCTTGCTGAAAGTTACAATCAGGAAATAGGTAATAAATCCCAATGAGATGCACACCAGCTCAATTCCAAAAGGCAATACGCTGTTTTCCATGAAATTGTGGTAGTTGTCCTGATTGTAAAGACTTGGCCCCATTTGGTTAATTATTATAAATCCCAGTCCGGCAAAGAAAGCCACCAATCCCCATTTCAGCGAAGGATATTTATTCGCTTCCTGGTTTTCAGAGGTTACGGAAGCAACTTTCTGATCGAGAATCCCAGCATTTTCAAAATGACCGGCTTTAATAATTTTCCGTTTAAGTAAGAAGTCAGTGAAATTTTTTAATACGCTATATATTGCATAAAAAACCACTGATGCCATTAATACTTCATTCATGCTCATAATTTTCAGTTTTTATGTGTTTGTAAGATGTGACAACACAAGTTTCTGAAATGTTGCAGATGGAGCATCGAATTTTTTATTTAGTTACATTTTCACTATTTGGGCATTCATGAGGTTGATAAAATCTTTAAACCGGTCTTTTGATGCGCGTAGTTTCTCGAACGGAGCTGACAAGATAATTGTATAGTCCTTTTTTGAGAAACGTTCAACATAGTCTATGTTGAGAATGAGAGTCCGGTGAATGCGGACAAACCGGGGATGATCGGCTAGTTTTCGCTCATATTCTCCGATATTCATTGACGAGCAGAATGGTTTTGGTCCTTTGGAATAAAGGTAAAAATAAGTGTAATGTCCCCAGGCTTCAAGGTAAACAATGTCTTCAATATCAACCACCTCTGTATATTGAATACCTTCAATGATGATTTTGCTAACCCGTTCTTCTGTATGAAGCTTGTTGTGGAACTTGCTGAGTTGAGAAAACCAGGTTTCGGCCAACGGATTATTCATGTTATTTTTTACACGATCGATGGCTTCCTTCAGTTTCTGTTTGTCGATAGGCTTTGTTAAGAAATGAAGAGCTCCATAATTGAAAGCTTCGGCATAATATTCTTCCTGATTAAAAGCTGTGATGATGATAATCTGGAAATTACATTTATTTTGTTCCGAAAGCTTTTTAAGCAAATCGAAAGCAGTTTTTCCTTCGGCTTCGAACTGTATATCGAGGAAAACAAGCGATGGGTTTAGTTTTACAATCAACATTTCAGCCTCAGCTAAAGTGGTAGCCCTGCCAATAATATTGATATTGGATGCAACTTCAATTAACAGCGATTCAATTACCGAGTGAAAAGCTTTAATGTCTTCTACAATTATTGCCGAAATTTCAGGGTTCATGTTTTGCAATTTTTAAAGTTACGGTTGTGCCCTGATCAGAACTGGTTATTTGATAAATTATCCGGTATCCCATTTCGTTCAGGAGTTTTATTCTTTTTTCAGTTAATTCTCTGGCCCGCGAAGTATAGAGTAAAGGCGAGTTCCTGATTAACTCTCCAGCTTTTTTAATTCCAATTCCATCGTCAGAAATAACAATTACAAGCTGGTCGTTTTCTTCCAATGTAATTTTTAATTGAAGCGTGCCTTTCCCTTTTTTTTGCAAGAGTCCATGGCGAATGGCATTCTCAACAAAGGGCTGAATAAGCATTGGCGGAATTGAAATTTCTGCCGGATTGATGCGTGGATCCACATCAGGTCGGTATTTAAATCTATCAGGATATATAAGTTGTTGAAAATCGATGAAGGTTTGCAGGATCTCCAATTCTTTTATCAGCGGCATCTCTCCATTCTTTAATTTTTTCGATTTTGATGAGCTGGTTGAGATGGATGCTTCAAGAAAACCTCTGACCAGATTTGACATTCGTACCAGGTAGTCGTTTGCCTTTTCGATATTGGCCGACAAAATCATGGATTGTAGTGAAGCCATTACATTGAAAATGAAATGAGGGTTCATTTGTGACAATATGGCCTGCAGCTGGAATGTTTTGGCCTGTTTGTTGATTTGAAGCATACGAGTTCGGGTTTGAACCAGAAGCACAATAGCAAGGATAACCAAAAGAGAAACGAATGCCAGCAGGGCAGGAAAGAACCACGCTTGCTTCCAAAAGGCAACGGAAACAAAGAGTTTCATTGATGTTGATATTTCTGAATGGGGAAGCCCGGGTATTTTTGTTCTGACCTCAAGGTTTAATTTTCCGTCAGATAGTTCAGTGAGTACTGCATAATCTTCTTTTTGCCATGAAGTCCACTCTCCATCGCCTATTCTCCATGAATATTCTGCCATTTTAGGCTGATTAAAGCAGATTGTTTCAAACTGAACAACGGCTGTTCGCTCATTTCGTGGTAATTTGATTTGATTCAGGTTAAACGGAAGTGGTTTTCCATTGAACGCCGAAATTCGGATAGTTACACTATCCTTATTGAATTCGAGAGCTTTGGGATTTAATTTGACCACTTCAGTCCCGGTAGTCATCCAAATGTTCCCTTTCGAATCTTTCATTGCTCCGTTTTGCCCGGGCTCAAGCCCTGTAAAGCCGTTTCTTTGATTAAAGAGCGCAATTTCAAGTTTTCCGTCGTGGTTAAATTTTTTCAAATCCATCAGGTAAATACCAGTAGGCTGACTAAATACCAACCAGGTCGAGTCGATAGAACTGACCAGATTCACAATTTCCGAGATTTCTTCACTCTCAATTTTGCAGACAGAATCTTTTTTTTCGTCGTACCAAAGCAGCCCTTGCGTTCCACCAAACCACGTTCTCCCATACGGATCGGTATAAACCGAAACGACCCCAATGGATGGAAGTGTGCCATTTTCATTACTGTAATGAGCAACTTTACGGGTTTCCCAATTGTATTTGGTAAGTCCCGATCCATTACCCATCCAGATATTGCCATTTTGGTCTTTCTCAAATGACGAAACTGTCCCTTTCATTTTTAGCTCCCCGGGGCAATCTATCAGGCGAACCATTTGGTGGTCGAGGTTATAAACTTTTATCTGCTCAAAACGTCCGGCAAAAAGCAATTCCCGTTCTTTGTCGTAAAATGTTGATGCACAAACTCTGTCTTTTATACTAGCAAACGATTTTCCATCGTAATAAACTATCCCGAAATTGTTTGGGAAATAAAGTACTCCCCGCTTGTCGACCTGCGCCTGAAAATAGAAAAAGGAGCCATATTTTTGAAGGCTCTCGGCTGGATAATTGGTAATTGTGGTGCCGTCAAATTTCATAAGGCCAAAGTTGTATGAAGCAAACCATATGTTTTGTTGCTTATCTTCAACAATTGACCAGATCATGGGTAAGACTTCGCGTTTGTAGGTTTCAAAACCACCGGGAAAAACCTGCCAAAGTCCTTCCTCAGCGCCAACCCAAAGGTGCCCGTCGCGATCGTAAAGAAACACATTGATATAATTACCCGGAAAGTCCTTCACCTCAAAAGTTCCGGGCTTCAGGATAAGCAGCTGACTCCGGATTTGCCCATTCATTAATTCATGGTGAAAGGTACACTGATTTTTCCCTATAAGCTTTCCGTTAGTAATTTGAGCTACTGATACAATTTGGCCCTGAAGATATTCGTAAATCGTCGTGTTGTCATATGTGTCCCATTCATGCAACAATATTTCGGAACCTTTTTTTTCAATTCGCATTTCACCCGAAACCTCTTTCACTTGTTTCATTATGCCATCTTTAAACTCAAACACCCGATGACCTGTGCTAAGAATAAGTTTTTTATTTTGGTCGGAATAGCTTATCGCGACATAACTGATATCCAGTAATTCCGGATATTTTTCGATTAAACTGTGATCTTTGCCATTTTCGAAATAACCGAATATTGCTTTTGGGGTCGTTCCCAGATACCAGATTTTACCATCGGGAGTTGGGGCTAATTGTAAATTTTGGTGAGGATAAGGGAAACTGGCAATGGTACTGCCGTCAATTGTCGAAATTCCCCTTTGCGTAACAATCCACATCTTTCCGGAGTAATCTTCACATATAAAATTGATCAGGTTGTCAACCAATCCATCTTTTTCGGTAAAATTGGTAAAGCTCACCCCATTAAAGCGGCTTATTCCTCCTTTGGTTCCTACCCATAAATAGCCACGACTATCCTGAAACATGCTCCAAATCTGCATCTGCGGCAGCCCATCGCGCATGGTGTATTGGCGATAGGGCGGATGAGTATATTGGGCAAACGTGAAAAAGCTTGCTTCGACAAATAAAAATATGAATAGGATTCGGTATAACATTTATAGGTAACAGCTTGAACTGTAAATTTATGATTTTAAACGATTTTGCAAAGTGTACACATCATAAATTTTGTGTTGCATCGTTCGTTCCTGAAAACCTATCATTCATTTAATCAAACGTACGGTTCGTGAATTGGTGTGTTGAGTTTCAATTGTAAGGTTTTAAATTTATTAAAATCAATAACCCTTTACGTTACCTTACCATGACACAAAACCTTATTTCAGCAAACTTAACGGCTGCCGATGCTGCCGAAGTGCAACAAAACCTTTCGAATGCAAAAACAAAGCTCAGCTTTTTACTTAGTTTACAAACCGACGATACGATAACCCTTTTTAAAGTGGGTAATGCGTATCTGCCCTTTATCGATCTGGCCTACCAAACCGCGATTGCTCATCCGGAAATATTGCCCGGTGTGTTCGATAAAGACGAGTTTATTCGCGACTATACGCTTTTGAGCGCACTTCGCCCCATTTTTAGCCAGGTGAACGAATTGTTGGAAAGTGTCCAGAAAACGTTTACGGCCGTGGGTAGCGATGCTATGATTGAAGCCCTCGAAGTTTATACCGCCGTTAAACAAAACAAGGACAAAGTTCCGGGATTGGCTGCAACAGCCGGGCAAATGGCTGTATTCTTCAAAAAAACAAAACCGAAAACCGAATCCGTGAAGTAAGATGGGTTTCACCCGAGGGTGAATCCTATCTTACTTGTGATACCACTCTCGAGTGGGAAACAAACACTTGCGAGTGACTAATCGGCACATGGAATTGGCAAAATGCCACTTGGGAGCGCCCCGAAGCCACTAACGAATGGAAAACCTCACAAAAGAGAGTTTCGTTGCCGCTACGGAGCGAAAGAACGACACTAATGAGTGGCAGGAAACCACTCGTGAGTGGCCGATCGACACTTCAGAGTATCGCGGTGCCAGTCCCGTAAGAGTGAAAGCCACTCGGAACCGTGATTTCATCCGATGACTTAAAGTCATCGGATCAGTGAAGACAAAAGTTCAACATCCATGCAATAAAAATCATAAAACAAAATTTCTATGAAAAAACTTTTACTTCTTTTTATCATCCTTGGATGTACGCTAAACTTGTATGCCCAGGTATCAAAATCAGTTTCGCTGGCTGTTGCCGGTACACTTTCGTCAACCCTAACCTTTGATGAGCAAAACACAGTTACCAAGCTCAACCTCGCAGGCACCATTGATGCCCGCGACTTTAGAACTATGCGCGACCTCATGCCCATGCTGGCTGATATTGATTTGAGCGGGGCGACTATTGTAGCTTACGAAGGAGCCGATGGAACTTACACACCAAACTTTGCAACATATCCTGAGCATGAGATACCTCAATTCGCATTTGTAGATAAAACTACACTTACAAATGTGAAATTGCCAATTTCAGCCAGTTCAATTGGGAAGTGGGCTTTTTATAATTGCAAATTTTCTACAATACAGTTACCTCAAGGGCTAGCGAATATTGATGAAAATGCTTTTAATAACTGGACACGCCGGATAAAATATCCAGTGTGCGCCGGAACAAATTGACCACCTTCCGCCGGTCAAAATGGTTGGGTTTCGCCGGAGCAAATTGACCACCCTCTAAGAACGATTTATCCTTGCTGATTAGCGGGCATTTATGATTAAGTTGGCTTTGTTCAATATAATCAAATGTCAAATAAACTAATCATTATGAGCAAGGTAAGAAGCATTATCAGGCTTTACACCGAGGGTGTAAGTAAACAGTCCATCGGGGAACGGACAGGTCTTCCCCGCAATAGTGTTAAGAAGTATATCAGGTTGTTCCTGGCTTCGGGCAAATCGCCGGAAGAGATTCAACTGATGAGTGACACTGAACTTGAGCAGATGTTTCTGGATATGGTTCCACGCAATCATATTGAGAATGATCTTCGTTATCAATCTCTGGAAGCATTTTTCCCCACCATGGAAAAAGCATTGAAGATCCGGGGAAACACCAAGGAGAAGCTTTGGGAGCAATATTTTGAACAGCATCCTGCAGGCTATCGGTTTTCACAGTTCAAGCATTATTATCTTCTCTGGAAGAAGGTTCGTAATCCGGTTATGCACATTGAGCATAAGGCCGGGGAGAAGATGTATGTTGATTATGCAGGCGAAAAACTCAAGGTTTTAGATCCGGAAACATTAGACATCACAGAGGTAGAGGTTTTTGTCGCCATACTGGGTGCAAGCCAGTTGACCTACGTAGAGGCCAGTTATACCCAACAGAAGGAAGACTTTATCAACTCCTGCGAAAATGCATTACATTACTTCGGAGGCGTTCCTAATGCCATCGTTACGGATAACTTAAAATCGGCGGTAATCAAGAGTAATCGCTATGAGCCGACACTTAATGAGGCTTTTCGTGACTTTGTAAGCTATTATTCGATGGCGGCTTTACCGGCAGCTCCGTATAAACCCAAACACAAAGCGTTGGTAGAAGGTGCCGTAAAAATCATTTACCGTTCGATTTACAGCACTTTAAAGGGTAATGTATATTCTTGCATTGAACTTCTAAATAGCGCGATCAGGGAGGCTCTGGAAGCTCATAATAACAGGCCGCTTACAGGAAGGCCGTTCAGCAGGCGACAGTTGTTCGAAGATACTGAACGACACTTTCTGCACCCTTTACCTGAAAAGAGATATGAGTTGAAGCGACGCTATATCGCTTCTGTGATGAAGAACAATTACGTCTGTCTTGCCGAGGATAAGCATTATTACAGTGTTCCTTACCATTTTATCGGCAAGAAGGTGACCTTACTTTACAGCCAATCTGAGGTTGAAATTTATCACCGCTACGAGCGAATTGCGGTGCACAAAAGGAACAGGCACCTTTTTGGACACACTACAATAACAGATCATCTGGCCTCGCAGCACCGCTTCATGAGCGACTGGAACCCCGATAAATTTATCGAACGAGCCGCAGAGGTAGGCCCTCAAACGAAAGAATATATTATCCAGTTGCTAAATGCCAGACAGCATCCGGAGCAGACCTATCGATCCTGTCAGGGAGTTTTAAGTTTTTCAGTACGTGCCGGAAAAGAGCGGCTTAACAATGCTTGTCTGCGTGCACTTCAATATGGCGATTACAGCTATCAGACCATTCGGGTAATCCTTGAAAAAGGACTTGACCGAAACGTTGATGATCAGCAGCATGTTGATCAGTCAATGCCCCCTCACCTGAATATACGTGGCAAAAACTATTACCGGTAATATCTCCCCGGAGGACGGCTGTAACAGCTACCCCTCCGGGTATTGTTTAACCTTAAATCAAATAAAATGAATGAGCAAACGCTTCAAAAAATGAGACAGATGAAGTTCTTCGGTATGGTTCGGGCCTTTAGAACAAGCATCGAGAATGGCAGCATGATTCAAATGACCGGCGACGAAATGGTATCGATGCTTATTGATGCAGAATGGGATGATCGTAACAATCGCCGCATAGAGAGGCAAATGCGCAATGCAAAGTTCCGCTATAAAGCCAACATTGAGCAGTTGCACTTTGATATAGATCGCAACCTGGACAAGAATCAGTTCATGCGTATGGCTGAGTGTACTTTTATCGGAAGAAAAGAGAATCTTCTGATCACCGGCAGTACCGGAATAGGCAAAAGCTTCATTGCTTCAGCTATCGGAAATCAAGCCTGTACTCTCGGGTTCAAAGTACTTTATGCCAACACTACAAAGCTGTTTACAAGATTAAAAATGGCCAAAGCAGATGGTTCGTACATCAGAGAAGTTGCAAAGATAGAAAGACAGGATCTTTTGATTCTGGACGATTTTGGCTTGCAGCCGCTTGATGCATCAAACAGGTCGGTACTTATGGAAATCATCGAAGATCGCCACGGAAACCATTCAACCATTATAACATCTCAGTTGCCAGTGGCACAATGGTATGAGGTAATCGGAGAACAAACAATAGCGGATGCAATACTTGACCGCATTGTTCATGATGCTCACCGAATGGAACTTGTAGGAGAATCAATACGAAGAAGACAACGAAACAAAAACGTAGAAACTGTTGAATCAGAATAAATAAATCTAATTTTGTATAACTCTAATCAAAACAAGGAAATGATCGTTCTCAATATTGAAAATAGGTGGTCAATTTACTTCGGCGCACACTGGTCAATATAAAACGGCGTGAACTGGTCAATTTAACCGGCAAATCCAACTGATGTTTTCTTCGGCATAAATAAAAATAGCTGTATCCTTTATGTCCCGGCAAGTTCTTTAACTCTGTATAAGGCGGCCAATCAATGGAAAGATTTTAATACGATTGAACCAATGACTTATATTCCCGATGACAATTTTGAACAGGCTTTGATTGACCTTGGTTACGATTCTGGTCCTTTGGACGACTATGTGCCAACTACAAAGATAAGTTCGGTTGTTATGCTTAATCTTGCAAATAAAAATATTGCAGACTTAACCGGCATTGAAAGTTTTTCAAAGCTTGAAAAACTTTATTTAGCTGGGAACAGATTGACTGCACTTGATGTACGCAAAAACACACTTCTGAAAGTTTTGCATTGCCAAGACAACCAACTGACGAGTTTAGATTTAACTGAAAATATTGCATTAATAGAATTGGCCCCTAACTATAACAAGCTAACCAGCTTAGATTTAAGTAAAAACACAGCCTTGATCAAAGTATTTTGTCAATCGAATCAGATAACCAATCTTGATGTAAGCAATAACGTTAGCTTAATTACCCTAGCCTGTGGATTCAATCAGCTAAGTACATTAGATATTTCAAAAAATACTGCTCTTGTAGTTTTAGCTTGTGATCACAACAAAATTGCCAATATTGATGCAGGGAACAATCATTCATTATCATATATTGATTGCAATACAAATAATCTTTACTATTTAAATCTGAAAAATGGGAATAATGTTAATATGGTTGGAGTAGGTAAAGGCATAAATGCTACCAACAATCCTATGTTATCGTGTATCCAAGTTGACGATCCTTCGTTGGCCGTAACTTATTCTAATTGGCAAAAGGATGCCCAGACCGGTTATTCCGGTATTTGTGCGCTGCTTGTTGCTAATGCAAGCATAGATCAGTCGGTAAACGAAGGTGATTTGGTTACTTTGGATGGAACTGCATCTTCAGATGCAGCCGGTAACAGATTGACTTATCTTTGGTCCACTCCCATCGGCATTACCCTCAGTTCAGAAACCGCTGCCAAACCTACCTTTATTGCTCCCGAAGTAACGCAGGACACTGAGTTCAAATTCTCATTGAAGGTTAACAATGGCACAGTTGATTCGCAGGAAGATCCGGTAATAGTTACCGTTAAACATGTCAATAAAGTTCCGGTTGCTGATGCTGGTTTAATGCAGTCGGTAAACGAAGGTGATTTGGTTACGTTGGATGGTTCTGCTTCTGTTGATCCCGATGGCGACGTTTTAAGTTATCACTGGACTGTACCCGATGGAATTATATTGAGTACAATAACATCGGCGAAGCCAACTTTTGTAGCTCCGCAAGTTGATAAGGATACACAATTTATTTTTTCATTGTATGTTAACGATGGCGATCAAAACTCTGCCAATTATAGCCAAGTTGTAATTACAGTCAAGAATATTAAAAGACCGCCGGTTGCCAATGCTGGAGCCAATCAAACAGTAAATGAAGGCCAATTAGTCCGTCTGGATGGTTCTGCATCATCTGATCCTGAGGGTGGTCCTCTGAGCTTTATCTGGACAGCACCTGAAGGGATTACCCTAAGTAGCACAACAAGTCAGAGACCAACTTTCATCGCTCCAGAAGTAAAAGAAGCACAAGTTTTTACAATTTCATTAACGGTAAGCAATGGAGTGGTTACTTCGACAGCATCTGTTAACATTACTGTAAAACAAGTAAATAAAGTGCCTGTGGCTAATGCAGGGTTACCTCAAACTGTAAACGAAAAAACGACGGTAATACTGAATGGATCAGGCTCAACAGATACCGATGGCGATTTGCTGACTTATAGCTGGATAGCCCCGTCTGGCATTGTATTGAGCAATCCAACAACGAGCAATCCAACTTTTGTATCGCCTGACATTTCAATCGTAACCGCTTTTACTTTCACCCTTACTGTGAGTGACGGAACATTTACTGAAACGGCCCAAACTGTGGTTACAGTCAATCCGGTTGTTCCATATTTGACACTTACTGTACAGCTGAATGGGGTTCTCATTCCTGAATCAAATCTCCATATTCAGTTATTCAAAAAGAATGCAAGTGTTTATAATGAAGAACCATGTACCTATGTTTTAGAATCAGGTGTGCCAAAAATTCCAATGGAACAGGGAATCTGGATTGTGTTGGTTAGTCCAAAGACTCCTAATTCATTTGTCCCCACTTATTCAGGCAATTCTATTGTTTGGGAAAGTGCTCAACCAATATCTATTTCTGCCGAGGGAACCGTCAGCACAATTATTGACTGCACTCCGGTTAGCGCAACTGTTGAACAAGGTAATGGTGAAATTTCAGGATTTGTTTATTCAGTGGAAGGACTTAAGCGAACATCATTGATTAAAGGTCCTCTTGTTGGTGGCACACCTGTTTCTGGGGTATTAGTGCAATTGTTTAAAAAAGGAGGAAAACTGCCTGTGGCTAGTTGTTCCACTGATGAAAAAGGTTTTTATCAATTTGACAAAATTAAAATATCAGAATACGAAATTGTTGTTCAACTTCCTGGGTATACACAATCAGAAAGGCTCCCGGCGGCCATAACAGAATCGGTCCAATCAGCAGTCGTTTACATTGCAGTTAATACAACTACTCAATTTATAACAAACACTGGCAACCTACCAGATGGAACAGCACTAAAAATTTATCCGAATCCTGTAATTGGTCCGTTGACAATTGATTTTGGTAGAGATGATGTTGTTCCGGGAATAGTTTCAGTTTATAATATCAAGGGAGGACTATTAATGCAACATGAATTGTTGGGTACTATCCAAACTATTGATATGTCTGAACTAATGCGAGGGTCATATTTGGTAACAGTTAAATCAGGAGAAAAAATGCAGTCAAAAATTATTATCAAAAAGTAATAAGGCGATATAATTTTCATAGAGAATTGGATTTTGCATTAACCCGGTGTTCGGAGAAATAAAACCGAATGCCGGGTTTTCTATTAAAGAAAGGTAACTTTTTTGCAACATTTTGTACCAATAGGTTGTCAAACCACCAGTATGAATGATGCAGAATTAATAAGCCAGATTTTAAACGGAAATATGAATGCATTTACGTTTTTGGTAAACCGATACCAAAAACTGGTTGTTCATATAACCGGGCGATTGATTCAGCGTCACGACGAGCTGGAAGATGTTTGTCAGGAGGTGTTTTTGAAAGTTTACCAGAATTTGGGAAAGTACCGAAACGAGTGCAAATTATCGACCTGGATTGCCACGATTGCCTATAACACAAGTATTAATTACCTGCGGAAGTTTAAGAAAGGTGATGAGGTAAATCCGGATGATTCGGCGGCATTACGAAATCTAACGGATTATCGTTCGGATGAATTTGAGAAGACTGACTTGCACCGGTATATCCGCGATCAGATCGAGTTACTGCCTGTTCAGTACCGGACTGTGTTGACCTTGTTCCATCTGGAAGAGTTCTCATATCAGGAAATAGAACAGATTACCGGAATGCCCGAGGGAACCGTTAAAAGTTACCTTTTCAGGGCGAAAGCACTCTTGAAGGAAAAACTTAAATTTGTAGTTGACGAAGACAGTTTAAAATTGGTGAAGGAGATCACAAATGAAAAATGAAGAACTGGATAAAATCATAGAAAAGTCGTTCAGGACAGAACCAGGCTTTTCGCTACCTCTTGATTTCGCTCAGAGATTAACCATGAAAGTTATTGGACGCGAACAATGGAAAACCGATTTGCGCGAATACCTTTATGTGACAGGAGTTGTGTTGTCGTTACTGATGATTGTTTCGGGCTTTTATTATTTTGTCGATAAAGAATTTGTACTTAAAGCATTTGCATTTTTATCCGCCAATCTGGTTCCCGTGGTTTCAGTCGTACTTATTCTGAATTTTATCTTTTTTGCTGATAAAGTAATTCTCCGGTTTCTATTCAGTCGCTGGAGTTCAAGTACAAAGTAAAAAGGCAAAAGCGCGTTTTTTTCACTTTTGCCCTTTCACTTTTGCCTTGCATTATCCTCTCCTCGGTCGTTTATGGTTTAGGTAAACAACCTGACCAACAGCAGGCTCTTCACCGGTTTTCATCCGGTTTCTTTTCAGCAGCGGTTTTAGCTTTACTCCATATAACTGGGCAATATAGTGCATGGTGTCGCCCTGATCGGTTACATGTTGCTTGTGCTGTTTGCTTGCTTTTTTGTATTTAGCTTCGATGTAAAGTATTTCGTTTGGACGGGGTTGACGTCCTTTGGCAAAATCGTTGTAAGTATAAAGTTCCCAGTCCTTAAGTTTGTATCGTTTTGTCAAGCTTTCGTACGAGTCACCTTCGGCTACAACAATTGTCCGCAATCCGTTTCGCATTTCAATTTTGCGCGATATTGCCGGCGTCTTTGTTTTGGTAATGGCCGATTTCTCGTGTTTGGTCTTTTCCGGCTCCTGTTTAATCGAAGCCAACTGACGGTTGTCGCCATATTCGTCGTACAGGTAAAGCTTAAAATCTTCAATAATCTTGATCAGCCTTTCAGGATAAGTTGGATCGGTTGCATAACCGGCCTGTTTAAGCCCACGGGCCCAGCCAGCATAATCTTTGGGATCGAGCCTGAACAGGAAGCTGTAGCGGCTACTGCCCATCAGGAAGTTACTATGGTCGATGTACGAAGCTTCGGCATGGGCATACTTGCGGAAACACTCGCCTACGGCATCATCGTCGTGGTATATTTTTTTACCTCTCCAGTCGCTCTTGCATTTTATTCCGAAGTGGTTATTTCCTTCTGTTGCCAGAATACTATTTCCGTTTTGCGATTCCCAGCATCCCTGGGCAAGTGTTATACTGGCCGGAATCCCGCTTCGCTCCATTTCTGAAATAGCAAGCGCATAATATTTCTGAATGTATTCTTCACGAGTGGTTTGCCTTTGCTGGGCGAATCCCGTAATGGATAAAAGGGCTGCTAAAAAGAGTAAAATATATCTAAACATAGTAGTCGTTTGGTGTGCTTCACAAAAATAAAAAAATGTTGCAAGTTCGGACCATTGTCAAATAGCAAGTATTAACGTACATTTGAACAAAACTGTTTAACATGCAAACGACTGAAATTAGAATTGTAGTACAGGAGTTCGAAAATATTGAAGAACTTCCTGTGGCCGATCGCAATTTATTGCTTGAAGCCAGGCGAATTACCAGTCAGGCTTATGCTCCATATTCCGGCTTTCATGTAGGGGCAGCTATTTTGCTCAATAATGGAGAGATGATTTCGGGCAATAACCAGGAAAATTCGGCTTATCCTTCAGGATTATGTGCCGAGCGCGTGACTTTGTTCTATGCCAATGCCAATTATCCCAATTCTGCAGTAAAAACAATTGCTATTTCAGCTTCAAAAAACGGGGATTTGGTTAAAGAACCGGTGAAGCCCTGTGGCGGATGCCGTCAGGCTTTGGCCGAGGCCGAAGTGCGTTTTCAGAACCCGATACGGATTATTTTGGATGGCAAGGATAAGATATTGGTTCTAAATGGCGTGGAGAGCTTGTTGCCACTCAGTTTTTCGAAGAAGTCGCTTTAAAAATAAAAGGGGATTGTACCCAAAGGCGCAATCCCCAAAATACTTCAACAGTTGTTCCAAATTACTGGATTTCAATCTGACGCGACCAGTTTTCCTTGAATTCAGTTTTCTTCGGAAGTTCAATGGTCAAAACCCCATTTTTGTGCGAAGCTTTGATGTTGGTTACATCAACTTCCTTTGGCAGAGCAAACATTCGCTGGAACGATGAATACCTGAACTCTGAACGAACCACTTTCCCTTTTTCCTTTTCTTCTTTTTTGTCTTTCTTTTCAGAATAAACTACCAGGTGGTCGTTTTTCAGATCAATCTTGAAATCGTCTTTTTCGAGGCCGGGAGCTGCAACTTCAATTTCAAACTTTTCGTTGTTTTCAAAGATATTTACAGCCGGAGTCGATTTCCATGCTCCTTCTTCAACGAAGTTTGGTACTACATTCGAGTTGAAAAATTCGTCGAATAAATCCGGCAGGTTTCTGCTTCTAAATACTGGTAACATAATTTAATTCCTCCATTTTTTAGTGATACATTATTGTTTGTTTCATGTTTTCGAAGGTCTGTATTTCAAACACAATACCAATTGTTATACTACTGATATTGAGTGTCATAAAGTCATTTTTTGATGCCAAATTTTCTGATTCTTAAATTTCTTGAATGACAATTTTTCCGAAATCAGAGGTATTCTTGTTTTGCAACCGCTTGCAGCTGTTTTTAAGTGTTAAGAAAAAGACTTAAAACACTTTTTCTCCGGAGAAATTTGGATTTCATTTTTTAAAAGTCATACATTTGTCCCGATAATTTTACGCAATGGGGTGCCTACCCGGATAAAACCGGGGTAATTACAGGCTGAGATCATACCCACCGAACCTGATACGGGTAATGCCGGCGAAGGGATGGCGAAAGGGAATTACTTGCCTCATTGGTTATTCATTAACCATTAAAAAACAAAAATGAAACGGATTTATTTGACATTGCTTTTGCAATGCATCGTATTTTGGGGATTTGCCCAATTTACGCTGAAGGGAACGGTGAAAAGTGAGACGGGCGAACGTTTGGTCGGAGCTAATTTAATGCTTTCCGGTGGTTTCAATGGTACAACAACCGATGTGAATGGCGCTTATCAGTTCAGGAACCTGAAGGGTGGAGTTTACAGGATGACCATCTCATTTATTGGCTACGAAAAGCAAATCAGCGAAGTGAAACTTACCGGCAATCAAACGCTTGATGTGGTATTGAAACAAGATCATATTCTGGCTGAAGAAGTGCTGGTGTCGGCTACACGCGCCAGGGAAAAAACTCCGGTAGCATTTGCCACGGTTGAAAAACAGGAGATCAGGGATAATAATCTGGGGCAGGATATTCCGTATTTGCTTGGACTGACTCCATCGTTTGTGGCAACCTCTGATGCCGGAACGGGTGTGGGTTATACCAATTTCCGTATTCGAGGAACCGATCTGAACCGCATCAATGTTACGGTAAATGGCATTCCGATGAATGATGCCGAATCGCATGGAACCTGGTGGGTCGATATTCCTGATTTGGCTTCGTCAACCGACAATATTCAGGTCCAGCGCGGTGTTGGTACTTCAACCAATGGTGCGGCTGCTTTCGGGGCTACCATCAACTTGCAAACCACTACTATCAACAAGGATGCCTATGCCGAGTACAGCACTTCGGCCGGATCGTTCGGAACCCTGAAAAATTCGGTAGGAGTGGGTTCCGGTTTGCTGAAAGGAAAATTTACATTCGATGCCCGCATGTCGAAAGTGAGCTCTGATGGATTTATCGATCGTGCATCGTCTGACCTGAAATCTTTTTTCGTTTCTGGGGGATATTTTACCGCTAAAACTATTCTGAAACTGAATGTTTTCTCTGGATTGGAAGATACTTACCAGGCCTGGAATGGTGTGCCATCAGTTCGGCTGAATAACGATATGGCCGGAATGCAACGGTACGCCGACCATTGGCTTTATTCGCAAAAACAGGTGGATGAAATGATGGCATCTGATAGCCGCACATACAACCTGTACACCTATAAAAATCAGGTCGATTATTATCAGCAAGACCATTACCAGATGCTTTTCTCACATAAACTGACCGAGCTGTTTAATGTAAATGCCAACCTGTTTTATACTCATGGCAAAGGCTATTACGAAGAATATAAAGACGATCAGAAATTGGCCGACTACCTGATTACTCCTCCGGTAATTGGTGGCGAAACTGTGGAGAAATCTGACCTGATTCGCCGCAAATGGCTCGATAACGATTTTTATGGCGTTACTTTTTCGGGAACATACAAGCAGGAAACCAGCGAATTTACCTTTGGCGGTGGCTACAATGTGTACGATGGAAATCATTTTGGGAGGGTCATTTGGGCGCGCAATGCCGGTTATTCAGAAATGGATCATGAATGGTACCGAGGAACCGGCCTGAAGAAAGATTTTAACCTCTTTGCCAAATACAGTTATGAACTGGCAGAGAACCTGAATTTATTTGCCGATTTCCAGTACCGTAAAATTGATTATTCGATTGATGGAATTGATGATGATTTGCGCAACCTGACCCAGGCACATCATTTCGAGTTCTTTAACCCGAAAGTAGGTCTTTTTTATAAACTCACCGATCGTCAGGATGTTTACGCCAACTTTGCCCGCGCCAATCGTGAGCCTAACCGCGATAACTATGTGGATGCCGATCCGAACGGGAAGCAGCCGACTTACGAAACGCTGAACGACTTTGAGCTGGGCTACAAATACAATACTCCCCGCCTTGCTTTTGGTGCCAATGCCTATTTCATGTCGTACCAAAACCAGTTGATCCTGACTGGCGAAATCAATGACGTTGGCGCACCAATCATGGTGAATGTTGACAACAGTTACCGCGCCGGAATCGAGTTGATGGCAGGAATGAAACTGGCAGATAACCTGAAATGGGACATAAACCTGACATTCAGCAAAAATAAAATCAAAGATTTTACCGAATTTGTTGACGATTGGGACAATGGCGGACAAATCGCCAATAAATTGGGTACAACCGATCTGGCATTTGCTCCTGAAGTGATTACAAACAGCCAGTTGAGCTGGATGGCCACCAAAGGTTTAAATGTGAGTTTACAGTCGTTCTCGGTAAGCAAGCAATATATCGACAATTCGTCGAGCAACGACCGGAAACTCGACGGCTATTTCCTGAATAACCTGAAATTTACGTATCGTATTCCGCAGAAATTTGCCCGTGAGTTTAATCTTCATCTCATGGTGAATAACCTTTTTGATACTAAATACGAAAATAATGCATGGGTTTATTCGTACATGTACGAAGGAAAGCGTTTTGCCATGGATGGTTATTTTCCTCAGGCCGGAATCAACTTTATGGCCGGACTGGATATTAAATTCTAAGAGAATCAGCAGTTGAAACGGTTAGTCAGCCCTGACAGGTAAACAGAGCTTGTTGGGGCTGATTTATGATGTGAAAGTCAGTAGATACCCGGCCAGCGAGCCACCCAAAACAATAAAAGCCGAGTTGATCTTTCTGAATGCGAAAATAAGAGTAATGCTTGTCACTGCAATTAAAATGGTGCGCCAGTCGGTAATGGATTCTTTGCCCAAGGCATAACAAACTGAAATGATAATGCCCACTGACGCTACATTTACGGCATCGAGAAAAGCCGAAAAAAGCACCGAGTTGCGCATCTTTTTTACCAATGGGTTGAGTAATGCTACGAAAACGAACGAAGGCAGAAAAATGCCGATTGTTGCCACAATGGCGCCCTGAATGCCGCTGATTTGATAACCTACAAAAGCCACCGCCGAAAAAACGGGTCCGGGAGTGAACTGCCCGACAGCAATGGCATCAATTAGCTGCTGGCGCGACAATAATCCGGCCGAGACAAGTTCTGTGTCGAGAAAAGCAAAAAGCACATATCCACTGCCATAAAGTATTGCGCCAATTTTCAGAAATATCCAGAACAGGTTTGCATTAGCAGCTGATAAAATGGTCGTTCCCGAAATTTGCAGAATCGGCCACAGAAAAATACTCTTTACTTTTTCTCCTGATTTGTTTTTTACTGAAGCTATAAATAGTGCCAGAAATCCCGCTCCAAATAGTAGATAAATCTCGTTGTAATTGAGTAACGAAAGCGCCAGAACAGCCAATCCGATAACAGCAAGCTGCATGGTTTTCAGTGATTTTTTGGCTAATGGGAAAATTGCCCCGAGAATAATGGCAATAATGGCCGGTTTAATTCCGTACACAAATGGCTGCACTTCGGGAAGCTGTCCGTAAGTTTTGTAAAGCCAGGCAAATACTCCGGTTATAAGAACGGCAGGAAGGATGAAACAAAGTCCGGCAACAATCAGGCCTTTCCATCCGGCCCGTTCGTACCCGATGTGAATGGCCATTTCGGTGCTGTTTGGTCCGGGAATCAGGTTGGTGGCTCCAATCAGATCGAGAAAATGCTGGTTGGAAAGCCATTTTCTTTTGCTTACCACTTCCGATTGCATCAGGGCAATATGAGCCGCGGGTCCGCCAAACCCGGTTATGCCCAGTTTCAGGAATAACGCGGCCACTTCTTTCAGGCTACTTTTGCTCATTTACTTTGAAATCTTGATTGCTGAATGGCGAACTCTCCGGAATTTTCACCACATTAAATTCAAAGCTGGCCGCACGGTGGCATGCGTTGCAGGTGTTTGTCAGATTGGTGAAACTGCTTTTGAAAAGCTCCGAATTTTCTTTTTTGATTGCCTGATTAACACTCTCAATTGCCGGATTGATCATCGGAATCAACGCAGTTTCTTTTCTGTCGGTTTCATATTCCCGGATGTCGTCGATCGATTCCATGATCTCGTGAATCTCGAAATCGGCAAGCTTCCAATTCTGGTTTTGTCCGGCAAACCAAAGCTTGGAATGATGCGCCTGAATGCTGCTCATAAATTCGCCAAATCCGGGTTTGTAGGTCTCGTTTAATTTTTGTTCCAGACTGTCAATGCGGTTTTGCAATGCCTGGTTAACCTTTGCCGGTTGGCTACAACTACCGATACCAACAAGCAGCAATATGGTGATGAGTTGTTTCATTTTTTGCCGGGTTCTGTTTTGTAAATCCCAACATTTAAACGAATTACCGCAGGTAGTGGTTCACCCGGTTGCAAAAGCGAGTGATTACTGGTTCATTTCATTCAGAATTTTCTCCACTTCGGCTTCGGTTTTATGAAGTTTATCTTTGCAAATGGTAATTAATGCTGAAACACGATTTACCTGCTCCGAAAGTTCGTCAACATCAAGCTCTTCGTTTTCAATTTTCTCGAGGATTTCTTCAATTTCAGTAATTGCTTCCTTGTAAGTTACTTTTTTTGCCATACTTGTTATTTTAGGAGCCTCCCTCCAACCCCCTCCGATAGAGGGGGAGAAAGAATTGCCGGTTTCTTATTGGATATTCAATATTGGTTATTCTTTGTTGGATATTTTTTCAACTGTACTTTCAACTGTTCCATCGCTCAGTCGGGTTTCCAGCAACTCGCCTTTTTGTAGCTGACCGACCGATTTGACGATTTTTCCGTTCAATATTGTCAGCGAATACCCGCGTTTTAAAATGTTCTGCGGATCGACTAACCGAAGTTTCTCCTGAACGGAATTCAGATTTCTCTTTTCTGCGCGAATGGTTTCAAGGCTTAGTATTTTAACCAGATTCTCACATTGGTTCAGCTTGTTTTTACTTTTCAGCATTTGTTTCCTGAAAGCAAAATTCAGCATATTTCCTGATTGACTGAGCAGATGATTTTGCCGGGTAACAAAACGGTTGGTTTTATTTTTGGCGTCGGTAGTAATCTGTTTCAGTTCCGACTGCTGGTTTTTCAGAAAAACGCCGGTTCGGTTTGAAAGCTGAATTTGCGCAATATTGAGGCGGTTTCGCTGGGTCACAATCATTTGGTTTACCAATTGGTTCAACTGGTCGGCTGCATCGTTCAGCCGGTTTTTATTCTCCTCCAGCTGATCGTTTACCAGTTCGATAAAATGGTTTTCCAACTCGGCCAGTTGCTGATCAAACTGCAGCGCTCCCGAAATCAGGAATTCAGCCACAGCCGTTGGGGTTTTCATGCGGGTATGAGCAATCATGTCGATCACCGTATCGTCTTTGTCGTGACCGATACCTGTGATCACCGGAAGGGGGAATTGTGCCACGTGAAAAGCCAGGTCGTAATTATCGAAACAAGCCAGATCGATTTGAGCGCCCCCGCCACGGATAATCACCACCGCATCGAACAGGTGCTCGTATTGGTAAATCAGGTCGAGCGCATTCATGATACTTCGCGGAGCTTCGTTGCCCTGCATAACAGCCGGAAAAAGTTTGGTGTAAAAAACAAACTGGTGCGCATTGTTGTGCAGCTGATCCATAAAATCCTGTAAGCCTGCGGCGGTGGGCGAGGAGATGATGGCAATTCGCTGCGAAACAATCGGCAGATCGAGCTCCTTATTCATTTCAAATACGCCGTCATCCTGCAATTTGCGGATTATCTCGCGTCGCTGGCGTGCCATGTCGCCCAACGTATAAACCGGATCGATATCGCGGATATTCAGGCTAAAGCCAAATACTTCGTGGTACTCAACTTTGGCTTGAAGCAACACTTTCAGCCCTTGTGTGAAATTCTGACCGGTTGTAGTTTCAAAGTACGGTTTCAGCATCCGGAAAGTGTACGACCAAATGGTGGCGCGGCAGCGGGCAATCACCGAGTCGGTTCCCTGTTCGGTTTCAATCAGCTCGAGGTAGCAATGCCCGCTCCGGTTGACGGTGATTTCGCTGATCTCGGCTTTTACCCAAACCGGTAGCGAAAAAGCATCGTCGAGGCTGCTTTTTACCTGCTGCTGTAATTCGTATAGCGAGAGTTGCTGATTGTTCATCAAACTAGTTCAAAGTTTCAAATTTCAAATTTCAAATAAAAGGTTCTCCCTTTGGCTGTTTCATGATTTGGGAGCGGCTTCCCGGTTTTATGACTTCCAACTGACACTTGATTATCGTTCAATTTTTACCAACTTAATCCGTGCTTCTTTTTCCCCTGAACGAATACTCAGTATCAAAAAGCCATCAGGCAAGTTAGCAAGATTCTTCAGAATTATGGTTTCTTCGGGTTTGAAAGATGAGCTCCATAAACAAATTCCCTGAAGGTTGTAAATGTTAATCTGGTAATTATCAGCATCTAAAGATTTCAGGTTCCTGATGAAAATTACGTCGGAAAATGGATTGGGCGAAACGGCCCATGAACTTTCCCAGTTCGTATAACTTACGTGATTAACTTTCAGGTATTTGTCGGCTTTCTCGAAATCGGGAATCCCATAGCCCAGCAACGAATCGGGTTTGTTGTACTGCGACGCGGATTGCTCGATTGCAGTTTTTATTTGTTTGGCCGATGCGTATGGATTTGCCTGCAACAGGCAGGCTCCCAGCCCGGCCAAAACCGGCGAAGAGAAGGAGGTTCCGTTTGAATAGCCGATTGATCCGTTACTGGTAACCAGAGTTGTGCCCGTTCCCATGGCAGCTACATTTGGCTTTATGGCGCCTCCGTACGCCGGACCAACTGAGCTAAAAGGGGCCCGGATTCCATTCTTGTCAACCGCTGCAACGCCAATTACATTTTCTCCGTCGGCCGGGGCAATAATGCGTTTCCATGTTTTGTTCCCTTCGTTTCCGGCACTCGAAAATACCAGTATTCCTTTCTGAAAGGCCATGTTTGCACCTTGAGTCACTCTGGTTTTGGTCCCGTTCATGTCGGTGTACAAGTGATTCATCAGCGTGTCGTTGAACTGGTTATATCCCAGCGACGAATTTATCACATCAACTCCCAGACTATCAGCCAATTCAGCTGCGGCCACCCAGTTGTCTTCTTCAATCAGGTATTCCGAATTCACATCTTCAGTCCTGAATAAATAAAACGAAGCATCGGGTGCAGTGCCAATCATACTTCCGGGCAAATTGCCTCCAATGCACGAAAGCACACTTGCGCCGTGATAGTTCTGCTGGAAAAAATCAGCTTTCGGCTCAACAAAGTCGCGGGAGCCCAGAATCTGGCCTGAATTGCGTAAACTGTCGAATGCCGCGTTGGTATTGACATTTAGAAAACCAGCGTCAAGGATGGCAATTTGTGCGCCCTTTCCACGAAATCCGGCTTTGTGAAGGTAATCGCCTTTCAATTGAGTGAGTTGATCGATAGCCCTCCCGTAATTCGCAGGTTCGTATGCTGTTGACGTTGTTTCGTCAGCAAATTTGTCAATGGCCGACTTCAGAACATTCGTTGGTTTGGTTAGCTCGGCCGAAACGACAAATGGAAGCGTAGAGAGGTTTTTGATCAGGGTAGTGTCCGAAGTTCTTACCGTTAGCCCGTTCAGCCATTTCGAGGTATGTATAATCTGAAATCCCCGGTTTTTTAACGAGTCGAGATAGACCTGCGATACCGGTAAATCGGTTTCGTCGATGAGGATGTGTTGCCGGTTTCGGCGCTCGATGGCGCGTTTCGACAGAAAAGTTTCGGGCTTGCTAATCTGAAACAGGGTTCCTTCCTTATCCTTCAGTTTTATCCAGTATGAGCCTGGTACGTCACTTTGGGCGAAGTTGATTTCGACCAGGAAGAAATTGATCAGAACAAAAATCAGCGCCCGTTGCATAGGTTAACGAATTTTCATCAGTTGCATATATTCTTCCGGATTCTGCATATACTTTTCCGGATCGGGAATATTACTTTCTTTTGTACTGAAAATTCCATCTTTTGTTTTCTCCAGGCTATCCTGAACTTCAGGATTCAGCAGTTCTCCCAGTTCATATTTGAGAGTGTATAACAGCTTGCCGGTTTGGTCGTAGTATTTCCAGTCTTTGTCGCGCACATCGTTGGTATAAAAGGCGTCAAGTTCCTGCTCGCCGTTCGGAAAGCTGGTTTTAAACGCACCATTCCGTTTCCCTTCAGAGTATTTACATTCAATGTAAGGCTTTCCGTCCAGAAAATAAGAATGATAAACTCCGTTGAGCTGGTCGTTTTGCCAGTTAGCTTCTTCAAGAAGTTCGCCGGTTTTATAGAAGCGTTTGCTGATTCCGTTTTTCTGTCCGTTCAGGTATGTTTCTGTCGAAATTATTTGGTTGTTGGCCATGTATTTCCATTCCCCGGTTTTCTTTTGCCCATCGTATTTTCCACTGGCAATCTGTTTCCCTTGTTCGTCGAATAGCTGTGCATCCGATTCATTGCTGCCTTCAGTAAAAATCAGGATGGCTTTCAATTTTCCGTTCTCATGGAAGCGTTTCATTTCACCAACCGGTTTGTCGTCTTTGAAAGTAGCCTGGTAAATTAATCTTCCTTCGGTATCTCTTTTAGTCCATAACCCTTGTTTCCGGCCTTGGGCATCTACCTGGTTTATTGTTGTTTGTGCAATAATGCTTCCTGAAATCAAGAGAAATAAACAAATAATCAATCCGCGCATATCTTATCAAATTTTTCGAGCTCCTAAGTTAAAGATTTATTTGGCGGATGCTGATTCCTGATTAATCCTTATTTTTAGGTTCTCTAATCATTGTATTTTTGAATTATGCCTGTAGAATTTATTAGAACGACCAGTGTTGATACTGATTTCAGAAACATGGTAAATGCATTGGACGATGACTTGAACCAACGAAACGGTGATGTTCAGCGGCAATACGACCAATACAACAAAATTGATAAGATCAAGCATGCAATGGTGATTTATGTTGATGATTTGCCGGTTGGTTGTGGATGCTTCAAGCCGTTTGACAGTAAAACGGTGGAAATGAAACGGATGTTTGTAAAGCCTGAAATGCGAGGAAGGCAACTGGCCGCACGTTTGCTGAAGGAACTGGAAACCTGGGCCATTGAAGAGGGTAATACCGGTGCTGTTTTGGAAACTGGTGTTCGACAGGTTGAAGCCCAACGATTGTACACGATTGCCGGCTATTCGAAAACTGAAAATTACGGGCAATACATTGGCATGGAGGATAGTCTTTGTTATAGGAAAGTTTTGAAATAGCTTTAAGTAACCAGATTGCTAATTTTAATTAATTTAGATGGTTGTTTTTCATGACTTTAGCAAGTTGTCAGTCGAAGCAAAAATCAGAGATATTAAACTATTTCAGTCATCATTACTGTTTTTCAATCTGTTTTAAGTGAACAGCAATGATCGAACTAAAAATTTTATAGAAACAAAACCCGCAGTAAATCAAATGTTTACTGCGGGTTTTTTATTCTTGATTATCGCTAATAATCGACTTTATTGTATTAAAGACCTAATTCTGAAACCGATACTCGTTAGGCGTTAACCCGGTTACATTTTTAAACAGCCTTGTAAAGTGCTGCGGATACTTGAATCCCAGTTCATAAGCGATTTCATTCACTGTTTTATCGGTATTAAATGCCTTGGTTTTTGCCAGGTCAATAATTTTGGTTTGAATGTATTCCTTGGCCGATTTTCCGGTTTCGCGTTTGATTAAATCGCCAAAGTAGTTGGCCGACAAATGAAGCTCTTCAGCAAAATAAGCCACCGATGGCAAGCCAATTTTCTGAGGTTTGTCCGATGAAAAATAACTGTTCAGCAATTCTTCAAACTTTTCCAAAATTCCTTTATTGACATTGTCTCTTGTAATGAACTGGCGATCGTAAAAGCGCTCGCAGTAGTTCAAAAACAATTCAATGTTTGAAGCGATCAGTTTCTTGCTGTGCTTGTCGATGTTTTGTTGCAGTTCGTATTCAATTTTCGAAAAGCAGTCGAGAACAATTTGCCTTTCACGATCCGACAAATGCAGGGCTTCGTTAGAGTTGTAGCTGAAAAAGTTATAATCTTCGATGCTTTTGGCCAATGACGTCCCACGAATCATGTCCGGATGAAACACCAGCGCATATCCTTTCGGCTGATAAACCTGTCCGTCGGTTTCAACAACCGTCAATTGCCCCGGGGCCACAAAAACCAGAGTTCCCTCCTGATAGTCGTAATAATTGCGGCCATACTTGATATCGCAGCCTTTAAAATCCTTCAGGAAAATGCAATACATTCCATAAATAATCCGGACAGTCTTTTGACCATCCCACGACCGTGGATTCGCTTTTGAAAAATCGACGACACTAACCAAAGGGTGACGCGTTTCGTGATTGTTCAAAGCATTGTATTCCGTTACGGTATCAAATCTGAAAATCTTTTCCATTTCTGTTCCTATTTTTCTGAAACAAATTTAATCATTCCAACCTAGCTGCAATGCTTCCAAACCTTCGATCAGTGAAAATGGTAGAAGAAGCAGTAATCTGTATACCAATGCCTTCATCGTTAGGTTTTACATTTGTAGTATGAAAAATTGTACCAAAATGAAAAATAGAAAACCAGACAAAGGATTTGTAGATTTTAAACAGAGTTCAACGCTCATCAAAGTACTTTTTTTGATTCTGAGTCTTTCGGGTTTATCGTCGTTTGCCAAATCAAAAGAAAAACTGCTGATCATTCGCGATCAGGGAAGCTTTGCGGTTGGTGGCACTGTCATTACAAATCCCGGCACATTCAATCCTTACAATCAAACTCCGGAAGGACAGACCTTTCATGGCGATCATGCCTACGTTTTTTATCAGATACCTGACAAAGCCCGCAAATATCCTTTGGTGATGTGGCATGGCATCGGGCAGTTTTCCAAGACCTGGGAAACCACTCCTGACGGGCGCGAAGGATATCAGAACATCTTTTTGCGCCGTCGCTTCCCTGTTTACCTGATCGATCAGCCGCGCAGAGGAAATGCCAGCCGCAGTACCGTGGCGGGCTCCATTGCGCCAATACCCGATGAACAGGGATGGTTTGGAACCTTCCGTGTTGGAATCTGGCCCAATTATTTCGAAGGAGTGCAGTTCCCGAAAGATCAGGAATCACTCAATCAATATTTCCGGCAAATGGTACCCAATGTTGGACCAATCGACATCAATGTCAACTCGGATGCTGTTTCAGCTTTGTTCACCAAAATTGGTCCGGCAATTCTTGTTACACATTCACATTCAGGAGGTATGGGCTGGGTTACGGCTATCAAAAATCAGAATGTAAAAGCCATCGTTTCGTATGAGCCGGGAAGCGGTTTTGTGTTTCCTGAAGGAGAGATACCCGCACCAATAGCCATGGCTGGAGGTTCACTCGCCGCAGTTGGCGTGCCGATGGATGATTTTATGAAACTGACCAAAATCCCGATCATCATTTACTACGGTGATAATATTCCTGATAAACCAATTGCTAATCCGGGGCAAGATGGTTGGAGGGCACGTTTGGAGATGGCTCGTTTGTGGCGCGATTGTGTGAACAAGCACGGCGGTGATGTCACGGTTATTCACTTGCCCGAGATTGGCATAAAAGGCAATACTCATTTCCCGTTTTCGGACCTGAACAATGTCGAAATTGCTGATTTGATGTCGGCTTGGTTAAAGGAGAAAGGATTAGATAAATAAAGGGACAAATCGCCACAATGGCACAAAACCAAAAAGTTACACGAATACTTTCTTTGTGTTTCTTAGAGTCTTGGTGATTTTGTGGCAACTAACAATAAGTAAGAAAATGAAAATAACGAGAACCCAATTTTTAATCGCAATGTTTACGACAGCAAGCATCATTTCTTCAGGCCAAACAAAAATTACAAATCCTTTTGGCCTGGTTTACGGCGACGCTATTACAGAAAATTTACCTGGAAAAGTGAATATTCATCCGGTGACTTATAAATTGAATGGCCTTGATATCGCTGCCAATATTTACACTCCGGCAAATTACGATCAAGTGAAGAAATATCCGGCGGTGGTGGTAGCTCACCCCAACGGCGGCGTTAAAGAGCAGGTAGCCGGACTTTATGCACAGCGTTTGGCCGAATCGGGTTACATCGCGATTGCTGCCGATGCGTCGTGCCAGGGTGCAAGTGGCGGTGAACCCCGGCATACAGATAAACCCCAATACCGCGTTGATGACATCCGCGGTATGGCTGACTATATTTCTCATTATCCGGGTGTTGATGCCGACCGATTAGGGGCTTTAGGAATATGTGGTGGAGGTGGTTATACACTAAAAGCAGTTCAATCGGATAAGCGGATTAAAGCAGTTGCTACTCTGAGTATGTTTAATTCAGGATTGGTTCGGCGCAATGGATTCATGAATTCAGGGTTGGCAACAATTCAACAACGCATGAAACAAGCTTCGGATGCACGAGCACAAGAAGTTGCAGGCGGTAAAATCATCTATTCGGGTGTGGCAAGCATTACAGATGAAGAAATAGCTAAAACCACGACCGATTTGTATCGTGAAGGCTATGAATATTATTATAGAACTCACAAACATCCAAATTCAACCTTTTTGTACACAACAAGTAGCTTATTGGATTTAATGACTTGGGATGCAACTGACCACATTGAATTAATCGACCAGCCTTTGCTGATGATGGCAGGAAGCAAAGCTGATACTTTTTACATGACAGAAAGTGCATTCAATCTCGCCACTGGTACAAAAGATAAGGAGCTTTTCCTGATTCCGGGAGCAACCCACATTCAAACCTATTATGTTCCTGAATATGTGGCTCAGGCAATGAATAAACTCAACGAATTCTTTGGTAAATATTTATAAGATGGAAACAGTAAAACTGAATAATGGGGTTGAAATGCCGATCCTGGGATACGGCGTTTTTCAGATACCAGATCTGAAAGAATGTGAAAAAGGCGTGCTCGATGCCATTGAAACCGGCTATCGGTTAATTGACACTGCCGCTTCGTATATGAACGAAGTTGCCGTTGGCCATGCAATTAAAAATAGCGGAGTGTCGAGGGAGGACCTGTTTATTACCACGAAACTTTGGGTTCAGCATACTGGGTATGAAAAAACGAAAGAGGCATTTGAACGGTCGTTGGAAAAGCTGCAACTCGATTATCTCGATTTATACCTGATCCATCAGCCTTATGGCGATGTACATGGCTCGTGGAGAGCAATGGAAGAGCTTTATCATGAAGGCAAAGTAAGAGCCATTGGTGTGAGCAACTTTCATCCCGACCGGGTTATGGATTTGATTGCTTTTAATAAAATTGTTCCGGCGGTCAATCAGATTGAAACGCATCCTTTCAATCAGCAAATAGAAACCCAGAAATTCCTGGTTGAAAATAAGGTCCAGATTGAATCATGGGGCCCATTTGCCGAAGGCAAAAACAACATTTTTCAAAACGATTTGCTGGCTTCCATCGGCAAAAAATACAACAAAACCATTGCTCAGGTAATTCTTCGCTGGCTCACGCAGCGTGGGGTAGTTGCAATTCCAAAATCAGTTAGGAAAGAACGAATGAAGGAGAATTTTGAAATTTTCGATTTCAGGCTAAATTCTGAAGACATGGCGGCCGTAACAACTCTTGATATGAAAACCAGCAGCTTTTTTGATCACCGCGACCCGGCCATAGTAAAATGGATGGGCGAACGAAAGCTTGATATCTAACACATTAAACAAAACTAAATAACAAAATCATGAAAACAATTTTAAGTTTTTTAGCGCTCATTATTAGTTTCAGTTTGCACGCGCAGCAAACCCCGGTGAATACATCATCCGGAGCATCACCAAAAGTTCAAACGGCCACGGGAGTTGTGCGTGGTGTAACCGAAGGATCTGTAGATAGTTTCAAAGGCATTCCGTATGCTGCACCTCCCGTTGGTGAATTCCGCTGGCGTCCACCACAACCCGTTGTCGCCTGGCAGGGTGAATTGGATGCCAGTAAGTTTGGTGCAAGTTGCGCTCAGGCCGGATGGGGCGCGGCTCCGGGAACCATCCAGGCAGGCTCGTCTGAAGATTGCCTATACCTGAATATCTGGCGACCTGCCGGTGCTGCAAAAAATGCAAAACTGCCAGTCATGGTATGGATTCATGGTGGAGGCTTCACAGGAGGTAACGGGAACACATCGGGAGACGGATTCGCAAAAAAAGGAGTTGTCCTGGTTAGCATCAATTACCGCCTGGGCCGTCTGGGGCATTTCGCATTTCCGGCATTAAGCAAGGAGCATCCGGAAGAACCCAAAGGCAGCTACGCCTTCATGGATCAGATTGCCGCACTCAAGTGGGTACAGCAGAATATTGCCGCATTTGGAGGCGATCCTAAAAATGTGACCATTTTCGGTTTCTCTGCCGGGGGCGTTTCAATACATTCACTCCTGACCATCCCCGCAGCGAAAGGTCTTTTCCAAAAGGCAATCGGTCATTCGAGCGGTGGCCGCGATGGTGTTTTGACAGGCAGGCCAATCGACAAAGAAAATGCAAGCCCATACTACCCGGTTTCAGCAGAAACCATTGGCCTGAATTTCGCCCACAAACTTAAGATAGAAGGTACTGATGCAGCTGCGCTGGCTAAGTTACGCGCGTTGCCGGTAGAGCAGATTGTGACGGGTGGGGAAACTGAGGGGCAGGGTGGACCTCGTATCTATTCAGGCCCGATACTCGATGGTAAATTTGTTACCGAAACTTCTGAAAGTGCCTACAAGGCAGGAAGACAGGCACGTGTTCCGCTCATGATCGGGTGCAATAGCGCGGAAATTGGTGGCGGTTTTGTAAATGCCAGCACTTCAAAGGAAGAGCTGTTTTCAATGTTTGGTCCGCTGAAGGATGAGGCAAAGGCTGCTTACGATCCTGATGGTACCAAAGAATTCGCCGAAGTACAAACACGATTTAACACAGATAAAGTTTGGGCAGAGCCTGCCCGATTTACAGCACGGTCTTTTGCCGCTGTTGGCGATCCGGCCTACGTTTTTCTTTTTTCATATGTTCCTTCTGCCATGAAAGAACGGATGAAATATGGCCCCGGACATGGAACCGATATTTCTTTTGCGTTTGACAATCTGGGTACTGGAGGCTTCGGGCCACCACCACCGCCACCATCAGCAGAGGACAAAGAGGTAGCCCGGATAATGAATTCGTATTGGGTAAACTTCGCAAAGACCGGCAATCCAAATGGTAAGGATCTGCCGAATTGGCCTTTGTACAATCCAAAAACGAACGAGATACTTGATGTCCAACCCGATGGTAAGCCGGTAGGTAAACCTGATCGAACGAAAGCGAGATTGGATGTGATTGAAAAAGCAGTAAATATGGGAGATAAATTACAACCCAATGGGATATAAAAAGATAAAAAAGACAGTCGCCGGAAAATTTCTGGTGACTGTCATGGCAATATGTTGCTTATGCCTTCATCTTAACGCGCAAAATGAAATGAACCCCAAGAATTCATTAACTGAAAAACAGCAAAGTATCATCTCAATTTCAGCACTAACTGCCAAAGGTGATTTGCAGGGGTTGAAACCTGCTCTGAACAATGGTCTCGAAGCTGGCCTTACAATAAATGAGATCAAGGAAGTGATGGTTCATCTGTATGCCTACTGCGGGTTTCCGAGAAGCCTGAATGCCATTAATACATTTATGGCCGTTTTGGAAGAAAGAAAAGCAAAGAATATCACTGATGTTTTGGGTAGGGAAGCGTCTCCATCGGCAGACCATCCTGATAAATATGAGCAGGGAAGAAAAACATTGGAAGTGCTAACCCAAACGCCACAAGCGGGACCAGCAAAAGGGTATGGTGAATTTGCCCCCCCGCATTGATACTTTTTTAAAAGAGCACCTCTTTGCTGATGTATTTGAGAATGATGTCCTCACTTATCGCCAGCGTGAGCTGTTAACAATTTCCGCTTTAGCTTCAATGCCAGGCCTGGAGGCTCAATTAACATCCCACATTAAAGTAGGTAAAAATACGGGTATCACGGAACCCCAATTGATAGAGCTTGCTGATCTGATTGAAATCCACATCAGCCGTACACAGGCTAATGTGCTAAGGAAATTATTATCGCAACCAACTATCCCGGTAACTGAATCTGATATGATGGTACGCATTGCTGAGATTGAAATCTTTCCTGAATTTCAGGAAGAATATACGGCCATCCTAAAAGAAGAAGCAGCCGCATCAGTAAACGTGGAACGGGGTGTAATTGCAATTTTTCCTATGGTTCAGAAAGAAAACCCCACTCAAATACGACTTGTTGAGGTATATGCCAGCCGAGCCGCCTATGAAGCGCATCTGAAAACACCGCATTTTCTGCACTACAAAACTTCCACCATAAAAATGATAAAATCGTTAAAGCTGATTGATATGCAAAGCCTGGATACAGAAACAATGTCATTGATTTTTAAAAAGGTAAACTGATAAAACATCCATGAAACGAATACAAATCATCATCGCAATTACAATAACAGTTTTAATGGTGGGGTGTAATACTAAACAACCTGAAACCCCAATGAAACAAAACCCGGAACTTGTATTTCCAAAAGGAGATCAGATTACCAACAACAATTTTACTGGTACGGCCTGGCTGCAAATGCTGGTGAACAACGACAGCATTTACAATGCCTCTATTGGCAACGTAACTTTCGAACCCAAAGCCAGAACCAACTGGCACAAACATCCGGGTGGGCAAATCCTGCTGGTTACCGACGGAGAGGGTTATTATCAGGAGAAAGGTAAACCAGCACAGCACATCCGCAAAGGTGACGTGATCAGAATTCCTCCGGATACCGAGCATTGGCATGGCGCTGCACCCAACAGCAGCCTGACTCATATTGCAATAAGTCCCAATTCCGACAAAGGAAGTGTGGTTTGGTTGCAGCCTGTTACTAACGAAGAATATGACCAATCAAACAAATAATGTAAATTTACAGTGCCCCAAAATGCGGCTTATATTACTACTGAAACAGTACTGAATTAAAAGACCAATATCTACTTAAAAAATCAACCAAAATGAAAAACCCACTGATTTTTGTAACCACATTTCTACTGATTGCTTTTGCGAACAGTATTTATGCACAAGACTGGCCTCAGTTTCTTGGCCCAGAAAGAAACAGTACCTCTCCTCAGAAAAATCTACTTCGCACATGGCCTTCAACCGGGCCTGAAGTTTTATGGACTGCCAATGTTGGCATCGGTTATGGAGGACCGGTAGTGAAGGAAGGCAAAGTTTATTTGCTTGACAGAATTGACAGTATCGGAGATATCATGCGAAGTTTCGAACTTACAACCGGTAAAGAACTTTGGAAATATGTGTATGCATCGCCTGGAACATGCCCATTCCCAGGTTCCCGCAGTGTTCCGGCAGTTGATGGAAATTACGTGTACGCCTGTGGCGCTGTTGGCGATTTGTTTTGCATCGATTTAACAAGTCACAAACTGGTTTGGCATAAAAATATCTGGACCGATTTTGGCGGGAAGGAATTACCTATCTGGGCCATTTCACAGTGCCCGCTTATTTATGGAAATATGGTTCTTGTATCCTCACATGCTCCTGAAGCCGGTGTGGTTGCTTACAATAAATTAACTGGAGATATCATTTGGAAAACCCCAAACCTGGGTAACGAAACTTATGTAAGTCCTTCAATTGCTAAAATATCAGGCGAAGACCAGGTTGTTATGGTCACTTCCTCAACCAACCCATTTGGACATCCGGGTGCAGAAAAAACCTTGGGTAAGATCATTGGTCTTGAACCTCAAACCGGGAAAGTTCTTTGGGAATATAAGAATTGGGAATGTCATATTTCAGTGGCAAATGCGGTTGAAGCCGGAGATAATAAATTGCTTGTTGTTGGAGGTTATGAACTTGGTTGCGTAATGATTAAAGTCGACAAGGCTGCCGATAATACCTTCACGGTTTCCGAGCTTTTTAAGCACAATGAATTTGGCGACCACACAAAACCTCCATTGCTGCTTAACGGATATTTTTATGCTCAATTTTCAACAAACGGGAAACGCGATGGATTGGTTTGTATGGACATGGATGGGAAAATCATGTGGAAAACAAAAAATGCGCCCAAATTTGACAAAGGCAGCATGATTTTGGCCGATGGATTAATTCTTGCCACTGATGGCGCTAATAAAATCTACCTGATTGAGCCTGATCCTGCCGGATT
The DNA here is from genome assembly GCA_963678915.1 of Prolixibacteraceae bacterium. Classification (GTDB taxonomy): domain Bacteria; phylum Bacteroidota; class Bacteroidia; order Bacteroidales; family Prolixibacteraceae; genus Aquipluma. The sequence goes on along the minus strand of OY787458.1, from coordinate 1,556,220 downwards.
CAAATCGCTTGCTTCAGCAGATTTGCTTAAACAGGGCGGTGTGGACACCAGAAACAGAATGACCAATTTTGGCGGACCAACTCAAAACTGGGCTCCCATCGCACTTGCTGATGGAAAACTTTTAATCCGCGACCAAAGCCGGATGCTGTGTGTGAAAGTGGCACAGTGATCAGAATTTTTTGAGTTATGTAACTGCAAAAATGAAAAGAGAAGAATGAAATGACGAACTTTCATTGGTTTCCTTGAGTGCCGCTCTTCTGGGAAGTCATGATTAAGATGTTGAGAGAATGTAGAATTGAGAGGATACGTCATAAGAGTTAGTGGAAATCTCCATTGAAATTCGGGCACCTTTTAATGGGTAATCCGGGTTAAAATAAAAACCGCAGTAAATCAGATGTTTACTGCGGTTTTGCTATTTTTGATTATCGTTTTTAATCGACCTTATTTTACTTCTTCAAAGTCAACATCAGTTACTTCTCCGTCTTGCTTGTTGCCACCGGCATTAGCTTGTTGTTGCTGACCGGCATCCGGACCAGGTTGTGCGTTAGCTTGTGCATTATACATTTCCTGCGAGGCAGCCTGGAATACAGCATTCAGTTCGGCAGTTGCAGCATCAATTCCGGCGATGTCCTGAGCGCTGTGAGCAGTTTTCAGTTTGCCTAAAGCAGCTTCAATCGGGCCTTTTTTGTCGGCTGGCAATTTGTCACCAAATTCTTTCAACTGCTTTTCAGTCTGGAAAATCAAACTGTCAGCCTGGTTCAATTTGTCAACTTTTTCGCGGGCAGCATTATCGGCAGCCTCGTTGGCCGCTGCTTCGTCGCGCATCCGTTTAATTTCGTCGTCGCTCAAACCCGAAGATGCTTCGATACGGATCGATTGTGTTTTTCCGGTAGCTTTATCTTTTGCAGTTACATGCAAAATGCCGTTGGCGTCGATATCGAAAATAACTTCGATTTGTGGAATACCGCGTGGTGCTGGTGGAAGTCCGTCGAGGTGGAAACGGCCGATGGTTTTATTCCCTGCTGCCATTGGGCGTTCGCCTTGCAATACGTGGATTTCAACCGATGGCTGATTGTCAGACGCAGTTGTAAATGTTTCAGTTTTCTTGGTCGGAATGGTTGTGTTCGATTCGATCAAACGAGTCATCACGCCACCCATTGTTTCGATACCCAGCGAAAGCGGAGTAACGTCGAGCAACAATACGTCTTTTACTTCACCGGTTAACACACCACCCTGAATTGCTGCGCCGATAGCCACAACTTCGTCAGGATTTACACCTTTCGACGGTGTTTTTCCGAAGAACTGTTGTACTTTTTCCTGAATGGCAGGAATACGGGTTGAACCACCAACAAGGATAACTTCGTCGATGTCGCTTGCTTTCATTCCGGCATTCTGCAATGCTTTCTGGCAAGGTCCCAATGTAGCCTGGATCAAACGGTCGCACAATTGTTCGAATTTAGCGCGGGTCAAGGTTTTTACCAGGTGTTTTGGAATACCGTTTACCGGCATAATGTATGGCAGGTTAATCTCAGTTTGCGTTGAGCTCGATAATTCGATTTTTGCTTTTTCGGCAGCTTCTTTCAAGCGCTGTAAAGCCATTGGGTCCTGACGCAAATCGATACCTTCGTCTTTTTTGAATTCGTCGGCCAGCCAGTTGATGATTTCCTGGTCGAAATCGTCACCACCCAGGTGAGTGTCACCATCGGTCGATTTTACTTCGAATACGCCGTCGCCCAATTCAAGGATAGAAATGTCGAAAGTACCGCCGCCAAGGTCGAATACAGCGATTTTCATTTCGCGGTGCATTTTGTCCAAACCGTAAGCCAATGCGGCAGCAGTTGGTTCGTTGATGATACGACGAACATTCAAACCTGCAATTTCGCCAGCTTCTTTGGTTGCCTGACGCTGTGAGTCGTTGAAGTAAGCCGGAACGGTAATTACAGCTTCAGTAACTTCCTGACCAAGATAATCTTCAGCCGTTTTCTTCATTTTCTGAAGAACCATTGCCGAGATTTCCTGTGGCGAATATTTGCGGTCTTCGATAACCACGCGAGGTGTATTGTTATCGCCCTGAACTACCGTGTACGGAACCCGTTGAATTTCTTTAGTCAGGTTAGAGTAACTTTCACCCATCAATCGTTTGATTGAATATACCGTTTTTGTAGGATTGGTGATGGCCTGACGTTTTGCAGGGTCACCTACTTTGCGTTCGCCGTTTTCAACAAAACCTACAATTGAAGGGGTTGTACGTTTACCTTCGCTGTTTGGGATAACAACAGGCTCGTTACCTTCCATAACCGATACACACGAGTTGGTGGTACCTAAGTCAATTCCAATAATTTTTCCCATTTTATGATATTTTTAAACTTATTATTTCAATATTTTTTGAACACGAGCTTGATCATTCAATCGCTGTGCCATAAATCGGATCAACCGAATTTTTGCAAATTTGGCATTCTGAGAATCTGGCATGCGAATTTATTGACAGGATGCGTGACAAAACGACAGCGAAAACAGGCAGAATTCGGAAATAGCAAGCAGTGATTTTGTCGGTATTTTCAATTCTTCAAATTTTCAGATTCATTGAATTACCGAATTATCAAAATTACTACCTTCATCCCATTATAAACCATAAACTATGAAAAATAAACCTACGCAGGCAGTTCCACGCGAACGCCTTTTTTCACTTGATGCACTTCGCGGATTTGACATGTTCTGGATAACCGGAGGAGGATATCTGGTTGCTGTTTTGGCAAAATATACCGGCGCCGGCTGGTTGAATGTACTTGCCGATCAAATGGAACATGTTGAATGGGCCGGTTTTCATTTCGAAGACCTGATTTTCCCCTTGTTCATGTTTATTAGTGGGGTTGCCATCCCTTTTGCCTTACTTTCTAAGCTTGAAAAGAAGGTTCCGAAAAATGAACTTGCCAAAAAAGTTGTTAAACGAGGTTTAACGCTTGTTGTGCTGGGGTTTATTTATAATGGAGTATTTACCAATGGTTTTGAGAATCCACGCTTTGCAAGCGTTTTGGGCCAAATTGGGCTGGCCTATCTTTTTGCATCGCTGATCGTTATTTATTCAAAATCGTTTAAACAACGGTTATATTGGCTGGGCGGTATTCTGGTTGGTTACGGAATTGTACAGTTGTTAATTCCTGTTCCCGGAGTTGGTGCCGGTGTTCTAACTCCTGAAGGCTGTATCAATGGATATATCGATCGCGCTCTTTTGCCCGGACGACTGCACGGAAAGGTATTCGACCCCGAAGGATTACTTTGTATTGTTTCTGCTATAGCGATTACGCTGATGGGCACTGTTGCCGGAAATTTCCTTCGCGATAAAGAAACCAACGATAACCAGAAAGTGAAAACCATGCTGATCGTCGGAGCATCGTCGATTGTTTTAGCATTGCTTTTGAGCACCTTCTATCCAATTATTAAGAAATGCTGGACGTCGCCTTTTAATTTGCTGACTGGCGGTATCGGCTTTATCCTGATGGCTTGTTTCTACTGGATAATCGATGTGAAAGGCTGGAAGAAATGGTCGTTCTTCTTCCGCATCATTGGAATGAATTCAATCTTTATCTATTTGCTTTACGATATGGTTAATGTGGGTGCCATCAGTAAATATTTGCTTGGCTGGACGGTGATTTGGGGCGATTTCGGATTGGTGGTAAATGTAGTGGGCAGTATAATGCTTGTCTGGTCGCTGCTTTATTACATGTATAAAAAGAATATTTTCCTGAGGGTATAAAAATAGCAGAAGCCGGTTCACAGGAGCCGGCTTCTTTGTTATTGGGGATTTCTCTCAATAATGCCTGCTTTGCAATTCTTTAATTCGTACTTTTGTCGCATAATCGAATACAAACGAATATGTCAGTTCACAAAGAGATAAAACGGGTGACTACCCATGTGCTTGCCGAAATGAAGCGAAATGGCGAAAAAATTGCCATGCTCACTTCGTACGATTACAGTATGGCCAAACTGGTCGATCAGGCCGGAATCGACATTATTCTGGTTGGCGACTCAGCTTCGAATGTGATGGCCGGAAACGAAACGACTTTGCCAATCACTCTTGATCAAATGATTTATCATGGCAAGTCGGTTGTAAAGGCAGTGAACCGGTCGCTGGTTGTGGTGGATATGCCTTTTGGAACTTGCTCCGGAAACCCGCTCGAATCGCTGAATGCAGCCATCCGGATTATGAAAGAAACCGGTGCCGATGCACTTAAAATTGAAGGTGGAAAAGAAATTATTACCGATATCAAAAAGATTATTGATGCAGGCCTTCCGGTTATGGGACACCTCGGATTAATGCCGCAATCAATCAACAAATATGGAACTTACACTGTTCGGGCTAAAGAGGATGCTGAAGCACAGAAGCTGATTGACGATGCCATTCTGCTGGAAGAAACCGGATGTTTCGCCATTGTGCTCGAAAAAATTCCGGCTGAATTGGGCGAACGGGTGGCCAAACAATTGAAAATTCCCGTGATTGGCATTGGTGCCGGAGGCGGAGTTGATGGTCAGGTACTGGTTATTCACGATATGCTGGGAATTTCGCAGTCGTTTTCACCACGTTTCCTCAGACGATATTTAAACCTGGCCGAAGAAATTAAAGGAGCTGTCGATAATTACGTTCAGGACGTGAAATCATGCGACTTCCCGAATGAAAAGGAACAATACTAAGAAAGTCATTGATTGTCATTCATAGTCATTGGTTGCACAATGAATGACGCGCAGTGAATGACTAATAATGACATAATAACAAAGAATTACAGATGGAAATAATTTACGAAGACAATCATATCATTGCCGTCAATAAAGCGTGTGGTGAGATAGTGCAGAGCGATAAAAGTGGTGATGAAACGCTGATTGACAAAGTGAAAGAGTACGTTCGGGTGAAGTATAAAAAGCCGGGTGAAGCCTGGCTGGGTTCTCCGCATCGACTCGATCGCCCGACAAGTGGTGTGGTTCTTTTCGCTCGTACAAGCAAAGCGCTTACCCGCCTGAATGAAATGTTTCAGGATAAAGATGCGATGAAAAAAACTTACTGGGCAGTGGTTGATGCCCTTCCGGAAGAGGAGGAGGGAATACTGCACCATTGGTTGCTGAAAGACGAGGAGAAAAATAAATCGCATGCCCATAACAAGGAACGCAAAGGTTCGAAAGAGGCCGTTTTGCATTACAAACATGTGGCCTCACTCAATAATTACCACTTGCTCGAAATCGATTTAAAGACGGGTCGTCATCATCAGATTCGCGCGCAGTTGCATCGCATTGGCCTGCACATTAAAGGTGACTTGAAATATGGGGCAGCCCGTAGCAACGAGAATAAAGGCATTCATTTACATGCCCGGAAGATTGAATTTATTCATCCGGTAACTAAATTACCGCTTAAGATTGTAGCTAAACCACCAAAAGATCCAATTTGGAACGACCTGGTGCAGATTGATTATCTGAAAGATTAGTTGTTTGTCTTCAGTTATAGTAATGAAAATATGAATTCCATCTTCATTAAGAGGATGGAATTTTTTTTGCTCGAAATCAAAAGTGAATTTCCGAGAAGTGTTTTCGTTTCCGGATGTAAAACTGAAAAACGATACTGCGTGGCAACCGTTTTGCAGGCGGGTTTAAATATCCGGCTTTTTGGGCCAGTTGCCTTTTGCTGTGGAGTTGAGGAAGCGAACAATAGAAATGATAATGTGCTTTTAGAACGCTTCGGATTCCGTTGAAATTAAATTCGGCAAGCAATTTTACAGCGGCAACTCCGTCCAAAACCATGCGCAAAAATAGAACGTAAAAAAGCTGGCCTGAAGGAAGATTTTTATACAACAGCCAAAGGTTATTCCTGAAATTCAGGTACAATTTCTGCGGACTTTCGTAAGGCAAACTTCCACCGCCCACATGGTAAACTTTGCTTTCAGGAGTATAAACAATGCGACAACCCTGATTTTTCAGTCGCCAGCACAAATCAATTTCTTCCATGTGTGCCCAGAAATCGGCATCAAATCCGCCTGCTTTATGGAATAAATCGGCCCGGATAATTATACAGGCGCCGGTTGCCCAAAAAATATCTGTCTGATCGTCATATTGTCCGCGATCTTCCTCAATTTCATTGAAAATTCGCCCACGGCAAAAGGGATAGCCGAACCGGTCGATGAAGCCACCAGCAGCACCGGCATATTCAAAATGTGTTTTCTGGTTGTAACTTAAAATTTTAGGTTGGACTGCAGCAATTGTCCGATCGGCTTCCATCAATCGAATAGGCTCATTCAGCCAGCCTTCGGTTACTTCCACGTCAGAGTTGAGGATAACGTAATAATCCGAATCTATTTGTTTTAGCGCTTCGTTGTATCCACGGGCAAAGCCGTAGTTTTGCTTCAGGTCGAGGATTTCAACCTGAGGAAAATCAGTTTGAAGTATTTGCAGTGAATTGTCGGTAGAACCATTGTCGGCCACTACGATGCGAATATTCCCGCCCGCACTGAATGCAATAACCGATGGCAAAAACTGCTGCAATAGCTTCGCCCCGTTCCAGTTAAGAATGACAATGGCAATCCTCGACGACATGATTGGTTTTGAATTAGGCTAAATGTTTGTGAACAATATTGTAAAATTCATTAAAATAATTGGCATTGCAAGCAATCATTTCGCCGCCAAACAAATAGTTTTCGCCACCGTTGAAATCACAAACCTTACCGCCTGCCTGCTTTAAAATAATGATTCCGGCAGCCACATCCCAGGAATGAAGCGCGTGTTCATAAAAAGCTTCAAAACGACCGGCGGCCACATATGCCATATCGGCAGCAGCCGAACCTAATCGGCGCATCCCATGTGAGTTACGCATGAAGAAGTTCATTGCTTCCAGGTAATTATCGAGTTTTGAAAAGTCATAGTAAGGAAATCCGGTGGCAATGAGTGCGTCAGCCGTTTTTGCAGCCTGCGAAACCTGAATCTCAGCGCCATTCAGGTAGGCTTTGCTACCTTTCCAGGCATAAAACATTTCGTCGAGGCTGATTTCGTAAACCACACCCAGAATGATTTCGTGATCTTCCATCAGGGCAATGCTGACGCAAAATGGTGAAATGCCATGGATGTAATTGGTCGTTCCGTCGAGCGGATCGATCACCCAACGGTATTTTTGGCCATTGTCTTTTGCTGTTCCTTCTTCGGCTATAAAGCCAGAGCCGGGTAATATTTCCCGAAGTTTTTCAACAATGCGGGCTTCCGAAGTTTTATCAACGTAGGTAACCATATCAGCCCGACCTTTGTGGATGATGTCTTCGGCAGTGAATTTTTGACGTTCGTCGTAAATGAAACGGCCAACTTCGCGGGCCAGTTCCTGAACTTGTTTGCAAAGTATTTCGAGATTCATGGTTTCTGAGTTATGATTGTTATCGTTGTTGTAATTATTGTCGGGTTGTCGCTTTTCTCCATGCCCCACGCTCTTAGCCCTATGCTATCGGGCTTCCCCAAACGTTTCCGTTAGGTAATATATTTTCAAGTTTGACCATTATAATATGGTTTTCCATTCCCTCCTGAAAACCGGTTTCAACCCGAATGTAATTGTCAGTAAATCCTGAAATCGTTTTTTTATCTTTTTGTTCTTCGAAAAGGACCGAACGAATTGTTCCCAAATGTTGCCTGTAAAAATCTTCTGTTTTGCGGTCTGAAAGACCGATTAATCTTTGTGTGCGTTGTTTGCGCTCGTCAACCGGAACCACTGGTTTTATTTCCAATGCTTTTGTTCCGGGGCGCTCAGAATAGGGGAAAGCATGCAATTGCGAAACATCCAGATCGGCAATAAACCGGTACGAATCGCGGAAAAACTCGTCGGTTTCGCCATTGGTTCCGGCAATTACATCAACGCCGATGAACGCGTGTGGAAGTTCTTTCTTGATTTTTGCTACGCGGCTTTCAAACACCTCGCGCTTGTATTTGCGTTTCATCAGGCTCAAAACATCGTTCGATCCTGACTGCAACGGTAGGTGAAAGTGTGGCATGATACGCTGAGATTGTGCTGCAAATTCAATGATTTCGTCGGTCAACAAATTGGGTTCGACTGACGAAATGCGGATTCGTTTCAATTCTTCAATTTTATCGAGTTCGCGCAGAAGGTCGATAAATTCTTCGCCGGTTGATTTGCCAAAATCGCCAATATTCACGCCAGTCAGGATAATTTCGAGTGTTCCTTTTGCTGCGATTTCGCGTGCTTCGGCAACCGTGTTGGCAATGCTGTCGTTCCGGCTACGGCCACGTGCAAACGGAATGGTGCAGTACGTACAATAATAGTCGCATCCGTCCTGAACTTTCAGAAAACTGCGGGTACGGTCGCCATAGGAATAGGCATGAAAATAATTGCGGATTTCCTTCGGTTTGTGGATGTATATTTCGGTCTGTTCCTTTTTGCTGAGGTTTCCCAGGTAGTCGGTAATGTTTTGCTTTTCCGAAGAACCGATGACCAAATCGACGCCATCGATTTTTTGGATGGTTTCGGGCTGCAATTGGGCATAACAACCTGTAACAATAATCAATGCTTCAGGATTTTTGCGAACTGCCTGACGAATAATATTTCGGGTTTTTTTGTCGCCCTCTGCCGTCACCGAGCAGGAGTTGATCACCACCGTGTCAGCATTTTCGGTGAACTCTACCCGTTCAAATCCCAATTCTTCAAAGCGGCGTGCAATACTCGAAGTTTCAGAGAAATTGAGTTTGCAGCCCAGTGTATAAAACGAGGCTTTTTTGCCTGAATATTCCATTAAAGTCTTTCCCATCATCTGATAATCAGGCCGCAAAAATAAGAAAAATGTAAGTTGTTGGCCACAAAGTCACAAAGACACAAAGATTAATTTGAAACTGAATTACATGCGAAACCGTTGAATCCCTTCTTTAATGATTGGCACGTTGAAATTTATGAGATAACCCAATTTTAATTTTGTCATTTTAAGATAGCTTAATATCTGTGCTTCATAAACTGGATTCATGATGTCAATAGCTTTCAATTCAATGATAACCAATTCTTCCACAAGTAAATCCAACCTTAATCCTTCCTGAAAGATAATGCCATCATATTTTATTGGGATATCGACCTGGCGTTTTACATTCAATCCAATTTTTTGAAGTTCATGCGTCAAACATGCTTCATATATTTTTTCCAATAGCCCAGGTCCTAGGGAATGATGAACTTTATATGAAGCATTGACAATTGCTTTACCTATTGATTCCTCTTTTTCAGATAATGGATAAAAATTCATATTTCTTTGTGCCTTAGTGTCTTTGTGGCAATGTTACAAAAGGTCGCTGGCCAGTTCTGCCAGATAACTGCGTTCGCCTTTTACAAGGTTCACATGCGCAAAAATCTCATGATCTTTCATCTTTTCAGTCATGTAAGCCAGCCCGTTCGATTTCATGTCGAGGTAAGGCGAGTCGATTTGCTGCAAGTCGCCGGTGAAAACCAGCTTAGTTCCCTCACCAGCGCGGGTGATGATGGTCTTTATTTCGTGAGGAGTCAGGTTTTGCGCTTCATCGATGATGAAATACGAATTCGACAGGCTTCGTCCACGAATGTAAGCCAGTGGCGTGATGATCAGCCGCTCGTCTTTCAGGAGTTCTTCAATTTTCTGGTATTCCATACTCCGCGGGTTGTAGTTGTGCTTTATCACAGCCAGATTGTCAAAGAGCGGTTGCATGTACGGATTGATTTTTTCCTGTGCATCGCCCGGCAGATAACCCAAATCTCGGTTACTCAAGGCAACAATAGGGCGGGCGAGAAGGATTTGTCCGAAATTCTTGTGCTGTTCGAGCGCGGCAGCCAGTGCAAGTAATGTTTTTCCCGTTCCTGCTTTTCCTGTAAGGGCAACTAACTTAATTTCAGGATTAAGCAGGGCGTCGAGACTGAACGTTTGCTCGGCATTTCTCGGTTTGATGCCATAGGCCGTTTTCTTTTCCACCCGGGCCATTTTCTTCATTCCGCCGTCGTAACGGCCTAAAACACTTGCCTTTGGCGATTTTATAATGAAGTACTCGTTTACTTCCGGAGTTTGTTCAAGTGCCATTGCCTCGATAGGCAGCGAATTTTCATTGTACAGTTTTTCGATGAGGATGTCGTCGAAATCGGCCAGTTCGGTGACGCTTTTGTTCAGGTGCTGAATGTCTTTAACCTTATCGTTATAATAATCTTCAGCCTGAATTTTCAGTGATTTGGCCTTCATTCTCAGGTTAATATCTTTCGAAACCAGGATCGTCGGCCGATCGGGATATTGCTGCCCAATGTGCATAGCAATTGCCAGTATCCGGTGATCAGGAATGTCTTCCTTGAACGATTGTTTCATTTCCTCCGGCATGGGCTTGCCTGTTTCGATAATTAGCTTTCCCTTGTCAGTACCTAATTTTATTCCTCCATTAAAGAGTTTATCTCCAACAATTTCGTCGAGTTCGCGCACAAATTCGCGCGCCTGAAAGTTGATGGGGTCGTTGCCGCGCTTAAATTTATCCAGTTCCTCCAAAACGGTGATTGGAATTACAATATCGTTATCCTGAAACTGGTAAATGCTGGTATGATCGTGCAAGATTACGTTCGTATCGAGTACGAAAATTTTGGTAATTTTTTTCTTTGCCATCTCCATTCATCTTTAAGGTTTCCCTAAATTTAGAAAAATAAGTACGGAATAAGCCTGATTCAGACTTTAAATTCTCAATTTTGGTCTTGTATTTTTTAACCACTGTTCATAAGTTTTTTGCCCATGTTGACCTATTCAGAAGTGCTCGATTTCCTGTACAGTCAGTTGCCTCTGTTTCAGCGGACTGGCCCGGCTGCTTACAAAGACAGCCTCGACAATACGTTTCGGCTCGATGAAATGTTCGGGCATCCGCATCAATCGTTTAAAACCATTCATGTGGCTGGCACCAATGGAAAAGGATCAGTTTCGCATATGCTGGCATCAATACTTCAGGAGGCTGGCTACAGAACCGGATTATATACTTCGCCGCATCTGAAGGATTTTCGCGAACGAATCCGTGTAAACGGAGGAATGATTACTGAAGATGCCGTGGTGGGTTTTGTAGAGGCTTACCAGAAGAAAAACCAAATTGAGAATCTGGAACCTTCGTTTTTCGAGCTTACTGTTTCAATGGCTTTCGATTATTTCCGCTCCATGCAAGTTGATGTTGCGGTTGTTGAGGTTGGACTTGGTGGACGTCTCGATTCCACCAATATTATTTCTCCGGAAGTGTCGGTTATAACCAACATTAGTTTCGATCACATGAATTTGCTGGGAGATACTTTGCCAAAGATTGCTGCTGAAAAAGCGGGCATCATCAAGTCTGGGATACCCGTTGTGATTGGAGAATCGCACCCTGAAACCGCTCCGGTTTTTACTGAATTTGCTGAAAAGCTTGAGGCTCCAATCGCTTTTGCCGATCAGGAGTATTCTGCAGATTATTCGATGTTGACACTCGATGGCAAACAAAGCCTGAATATTCATAAGAACGGACAATTGCTTTATTCCGGACTGAAACTGGATTTACTGGGAATTTACCAGCGACACAATGTTCCGACAGTGTTGAAAGCGTTGGATGTACTGAATGAAAAAGGCTGGAACCTATCCGAAGAAATAATTCGGCAAGGGCTTTTAAACACAATTAGGAATACCGGATTGTTAGGGCGCTGGCAAATTATCGGGCACAATCCGCTCACGGTGTGCGATACCGGCCATAACGAGGCTGGAATTCGGCTGGTAGTTGAGCAGATTAATCAGACGGTCTGGAAGCAATTGCACATGGTTATCGGTATGGTTAATGACAAAGATCAGACTAAGGTTTTATCGCTTCTACCCACCAATGCAAAATATTATTTCACTAAAGCAAGCTTACCCCGGGCAACCGAGCCCGAAGACCTTTTGGCCAAAGCAGAAAGGGTTGGATTGAGGGGCAAGTGTTATCCATCTGTTCGTCAAGCACTTTCTGCAGCCCTTGCAAATGCTGGGGAAAACGATCTGGTGTTTGTAGGTGGAAGCACATTTGTGGTTGCTGAAATTTTGTGATTTTTTTTCACAGAAACGCTTGCAGATTTCAAAAATGGCTATATCTTTGCAACGCTTTTAAAAACAAAGCGCGTTCACAAAAGCATAAATAAAGAGGGCGATTAGCTCAGCTGGTTCAGAGCATCTGGTTTACACCCAGAGGGTCGGCGGTTCGAATCCGTCATCGCCCACGAAAAAGGAGAATAACTTAAGTTATTCTCCTTTTTTATTTACATCCGGTCAATAATCTGAATTCCTTCCCGAAGCTTTTATCAGTTTGCTCAGTAGTTCATTAAAATCATGAGCCTTTTGCAGCTCTTCGATGCTTTGTTTCATCCGGAAACGCCATTTGTGGCGAACGTTTTCAGGATAATTTATCTGCTCGGCCTGGGTTTTCTCCCACCTGAAATTACTGTCGATAGCAATAAAGTCCTGAATAGGGATGGTTACCCACATGGCTGGAGAATAAAGGTGCTGAGTGATAATTTGCTGACAAACCCATGGCTCGGCAAAATAAGGTGCCTGCCCCGAATTCCCCAGTTCAATATTGAAAAATTGCTGCGTTTTCTCCCTATCTTCTTCCCACCATCCGCGGATGGTTGACATGTCGTGCGTTGAGGTGGTACAAACCGACAAATATGGCGCATCAGCCGGGTGAGCAAATTTTATTTTCGGATTTTTTGGCATTCGCTGAATTTCGAGGCTCAGTATTCCCAGTTCCGACATGGCTTTGGGTACGCACTCCGGAATCATGCCTAAATCTTCGCCGCAAACCAGCATGTTGCCCACTGCAACAATAACAGGCAGCTTTTCCATTCCTTTCTGGTACCAGAAATTCTCATGCCGTTTATAAAAATAATCGAAGTAAACTTCGTTGAGTTGCTCTTTGGTCCAGTCGTCGAGTTCGGCATATGAGCTGGTTTTTTGCATGGTAATACGCGGGTGCCATTGGTCATCGCCAGTTGATACAAACAACACATTGGCGGCCAGCTCAAACAAACCATTCCTTATTCTTCGGTTCTGCTCATCCAAATCCTCTTCTTCGACGTTCTTCAAAAAATATTGGTTGATTTTCTGTTGTGTGCTGAACTCATCTTTTAGTTTGTAATGCCAATGCCCCAGATCGTCCAGAAAATCATGGATAACCTGATCGGTTTGTTCCCCAAACAACGGTTTCAGCAGATGATGACGAATGTATGGTTTTGTGAAACGTTCGTGGTTAAAGTACAATCCGTATTGTCCGATCTCTTTGGCCGACAAGGGCAGCGCCGGATTGAAATGCCCCAGCAGAGCTTCAACGGCATCCGACGGAACTTCCCAAATCCGGAAGAACCCGAGGATATGGTCAATTCGGTACGTGTCGAAATAATCCGCCATCTTTTTCATGCGTTTGATCCACCACAGGTAGCCGTCTTTGGCCATTTCGTCCCAGTTGTAGGTAGGAAATCCCCAGTTTTGGCCTCTTACCGCAAAGTCGTCGGGTGGAGCGCCGGCCTGCCCGTTCAGGTTGAATAAATTCGGTTCAGTCCAGGCTTCCACACTGTTCGGGCTGATGCCAATCGGGATGTCGCCTTTCAGGATGATACCGTTTTTACGGGCATAATTTGCAACTTCCTTCAGTTGTTTATCCAGATGATACTGAATGAAATAATGCACAGCAATGTGTTCCCAAACAGGCGAATCGGGCGAACAAAGTTTTTCAATTTTTGCTGAATTATATTGGCTGTACTCGCCCCAGGTGCGGAAATCGGGCGACTTCAGTTTATCGCGCAGGTAAACAAATGCGGCATACGGAACCAGCCATTCTTTATTGGCAGCAAAAAACTGTTTGTAATCTTTGGTTTTGAACAGTTTCTCACCATCCTGATCGAAAATTAGTTTGTAAAAGTGCGATTTGTGGCGAAGCACCTCGGGATAATCGACTTCGGTTTTTTCGTTGAGCGATTTCTGTAAGGCTGCAAATTCGTTCATTAGTTTTTGGTCGTTCAGCGGGCCAATGTTTTCCAGATTCAGATAAATCGGATGTAAGGCCATCACCGAAATTGATTTATAAGGGTACGAATCGAGCCAGTTGTGTGAGGCAATGGTTTCGTTGACCGGAAGAATCTGGATCATTTTCAGCCCGATTTGTTTTGCCCAATCGATAAAATCGAACAGATCGTTGAATTCGCCCACACCAAAACTGTTTTCGCTTCGGAGCGAGAAGACAGGAACGGCCACACCTGCGCCTTTCCATAGACCAATCGGGTAGCGGAACGCATGATCGGTTTTTGTATAAATAAATGGAGAATTGGGAACTGAAATCCCCTGAAGAAGCCGGTCCGGTCCTTCTTCGAGAGTAACGACTTCCTGTTTTTCAGTGTCCCAGATTCCGTATTTGTACTGAAGCGGAAACTTCAGCTTTGAAATATTTAACTGACCGGCCCAGAGCGGAAAATCGTCGCCACATTCCAGCAGAAATGCGTTTTTGCGGTCCCAGTTTCCCAGTTGTGCCTGATTCCCGACTATACAAACCTTAAATCCGGAAGTGATTCGGGGAATTTCTATTTTTAGCTGAAGTATCTTGTCGGCCTCAATTTCTTTAACCGGCGCTTTGTTTGAACTCGGGTTCATAATAACATTCAGAAACGATGCAGAGTACAGCGCTTTTTCCTCAGCCGGTGGATTACGCCACAAGTCGTCGATTATCATTTCTTTTGTCTCGCTGGCTTTCAGGTCGATGAAGTGATTGCTTCCCCATTCCCAAACCTGGTAGCCCGATTCGGCTTTCATCAGGTATTTGTATTCAATCCGGCCCTCTTTTTGGCTGGTATTTACCGAAAGTTTCCAAAAACCATTTTCATGGTAATTCATTTTCAGTGCCTTGCTCACATTCCATTGTCCGAGCAATTTTGACGAGCCAACAATGTAGATCTCTTGTCCGGGGATGGTTTGGTAATGAATGAATAAGGTAATTTTCATGATGTCAGTGTTTTTTTTGTGATTGAAGGCGTTGAGCCCGAAACCTAGATTGATACTGAAAAGTTACGAAAAATTGTTTCAGTGATTTCATTTAACCACCGAAATATTCAACTGGTATAGGAATTGGCCGACCGCGAGAATGTTTGACGACGGAGTTTAAAATCAAAGTGCAAAGTCAGGACAGATCAGGATAATATTGATGCCTGTCTTTTTTCTTTTTGATTACATTTGCTGCACTGATTTTAAAACCAACCCATGAAATAGACATGGGAGCTAGTGCCCATTCAAAACAAAAAATTATACACATGAATAAAATTATTTCAATTTTTGCCGGCTCGTTGCTGTTAATGGCTTCGTGCGCCGGGCCAACGCCAAAACCACAGGTACAGGAAGAACGCCTGACCGATTTCGTTGATCCGTTTATCGGAACGGGCTTCCACGGACACGTTTATCCGGGAGCGGCCTATCCGTTCGGACAAATTCAGTTGAGTCCCGACAACGGCACACGGGGCTGGGACTGGTGCTCTGGTTATCATTATTCCGACAGCATTGTCGCCGGATTCAGCCATTTGCACCTGAGCGGAACCGGAATTGGCGACCTGGCCGACATTTCGTTCCTGCCGGTTACTTCTGAAGTTACTTTTCAAAAGGACGAGAAAAATCCTGATTTTGTAAAACGCTATTCTGGCAAATATACTCACGCTGAAGAAAGTGCAAAACCAGGCTATTATGCTGTAACCCTAAAAAACAATGGGGTGAAAGCCGAGTTTACAGTGACTGAACGAGCAGGTTTGCACCGTTATTCGTTTCCTGAAGCCGGCGAAAAGAATCTGATCATCAATCTTGGATTTGCTATTAACTGGGACAAACCTTACCAAACGTCATTGAAAGTTGTAGATGATAAACTGGTTACAGGCGTTCGCTTGTCGAACGGCTGGGCCAAAGATCAGCATGTGTTCTTTGCAGTTCGTTTCTCGGCGCCAATCACCAAATCGGTGATCGAAAATGTTGGTGGCGATGCCCGCACTGTTGGTGTTTTCAGCTTTGGAGAAAAACAGGTGCTGGCCAAAGTGGGACTTTCGTCAGTAAGTGTTGAAAATGCTATTGCCAACCTCGATGGTTCGCTTGCCGGATGGGATTTTGAAGCCACGGCTCAGGCTGCTTCCAACGCCTGGGAAAAAGAAATGGACAAAATCCGCATCCAATCGAACGATAAAGATCAGAAAACTATTTTCTATACCTCGCTTTACCATACCATGGTTGCACCAGCCTTGTTCTCCGATGCCAATGGCGATTTTAAAGGCGTAAATGGTGAAACGCAGAAAGCCGCAGGCTATAACCGCTACACCGTATTTTCATTGTGGGATACCTATCGCGCGCTGCATCCGCTGTTTACACTGACACAGCAGGCCCGCGTGAACGACATGGTGAAAACCATGCTCGACCACTACAAACAAACCGGTGTACTGCCCGTTTGGGAGCTTGAAGGCAACGAAACCTGGTGTATGGTGGGCAACCATTCCATTTCGGTTGTTGCTGAAGCGATACTGAAAGGAATTGGCGATTTCGATGTGCAACTGGCTTTTGAAGCCATGAAAGCGACTTCGATGGCCGACCGCGACGGAATGGGTTTTCACGATAAATTGGGCTACATGCCGGCTGATAAAATTCAGCAATCGGTGGCCAAGGCCGAAGAAGTTTGCGTTGACGACTGGGCTGTTGCTGCGGTAGCTCAAAAATTGGATAAGACCGAAGACGCTGCTTATTTCGGCAAACGCGCACTCAACTACCGCAACTATTTCGACAAAGAAACCGGTTTTATGCGTGGGAAACTGAGCAATGGCAAGTGGACTTCGCCATTCGATCCAACCTACTCGAAACACGAAGGAAGCGATTATACCGAAGGTAATGCCTGGCAGTATTTGTGGCTGGCTCCACACGACGTGAACGGGTTGATTGATCTGCTCGGTGGAAAAGAACCTTTTGCTCAAAAGCTGGAAGGCTTGTTTGTAGCCGAAGGTGTAAAAGGAGAAAATGCTTCTCCTGACATTTCAGGCCTGATTGGAAGTTATGCGCATGGTAACGAACCTGGTCACCACACTACTTTCCTGTTCAATTATGCAGGTAAAGCATGGCGCACGCAGGAACTGAACCGTAAAATTCAGACTGAAATGTACACCACCAAACCCGATGGTTTGTGCGGAAACGAAGATTGCGGTCAAATGTCGGCCTGGTACGTATTCAGCGCGATGGGTTTCTATCCGGTAAATCCTTCGGAATTGCAATACCAGCTTGGTTCGCCAATCGTTCAGGAAGCAAAAGTTGAAGTGGCTCCGGGCAAGTTCTTTACCATGAAAGCGCCATTGGCTTCGAAAGAAAATAAATACATTCAGGCGGTAACCCTGAACGGCCAGAAACTGGATCGGACTTACATCACTCACCAGGAAATTATGGATGGCGGAACTCTTGAATTTACCATGGGAGCGCAACCCAATAAAGAGTTGTTTAAATAGTCGCAGTTTGCAGCTGCAATAACTAAAAAGGGATTTCATCTTTTCACGAAGATGGAATCCTTTTTTTTATTTTGGGTGTCGCGATTTTCAATCGCGTTGAAGATAACAGAGATTAAAAATCTCCACACCCGTTACTTTTCCTGATACACCCGCACATAATCCACTTCGTACCGAATCGGAAACACCGAGTGGTCAGGGTTTCCACCATTTCCGCCAATTGCCAGATTCAGCAGCAGATAATGTGGTTGGTTGAATGGGTTGAACCCATCGGGATTAACGGTTTCACTCAGCAAAGTGGTGTTCAGTAATTCGTCATCGAGGTAAAGTTTGATCGATTCTTTGGTCCAGTCCATGCGCCAGACATGGAATTTCTTGTGCCACTCGGCATCCTTTTCCAGAAAGTGCGCATACGGAATACGTTCGGTGTGCCATTTGGCCGAATATTGTTTGTCGGTTCCCCAGGCGGCATTGGCCAAAATGATTGGCTGATCGTTCACCCGGTAAAATTCCATGATGTCAATCTCGCCGTTCGATGGCCATTGTTTCTCCATTCCCAAAGTCCAGATAGCAGGCCACGATCCCAAAGTAGTATCAATACGTGCGCGAATTTCGAACAGTCCGTACAACCATTGTTTTTGTC
Source organism: Prolixibacteraceae bacterium (assembly GCA_963678915.1). GTDB lineage: Bacteria > Bacteroidota > Bacteroidia > Bacteroidales > Prolixibacteraceae > Aquipluma. Next base: position 1,538,083 of record OY787458.1, on the reverse strand, counting down.
CGCGCGTGTTGATGCTGGCTGAAGAGTAATGAGCCGTTTCGCGGTTCTGGCGCCAGCTTTGGCTTCCGGCTTTAAAGTTTGGATTCGGGATTTCTTCGCGGCGGCCTTCAATCAGCAAAACGCCGTTGGAACAGTTGGCATTTTCTTCCTGGTACCACTGCAATTCCTCGTTGCGTACAAAGCCTTTTTCGTATTTCCAGCATTCAGGCTTTGGTTTGCCGGTGTTGTTGAATTCGTCGTTCCAGACAAGTTTCATTCCCGGAATTTCTGCCGGCGGATTAGAATCGGGAAGAGTTGCATCAATGGATTGAGCAAAGCCGATAAAATTCAGCAGTACAAGTGCAAAAACAAAGGTTAGGCTTTTCATTAGGTGGCGGTTAAAAATAGTGAGCGGGTGACTCAAAGTCACCCGCTCACTAAAAAGGTACATATTATTTCGCCGGAATGTTTTTCAGGGTTTCAACCAGGAAATCCCAGAATTTGCCAACCGACTCGATGTTTACTTTTTCGTCGGGAGAGTGTGGGAACCGAATGGTTGGACCGAACGAAATCATGTCCCAATTCGGATATTTTCCGCCAAGGATACCACATTCCAGTCCGGCGTGAATGGCTTTTATTTCAGGAATACGGCCATATTTTGCCTGATAAACCTGTTGCATCGTTTTCAGGATGGGCGATTCCATGTTGGGTTTCCATCCGGGATATCCGCCAGTCAGAGTTACTTTTGCTCTGGCCAATGTAAATACCGATTCCATACGCGATCCCAATTCTGCTCTGGCCGAATCAACCGAACTACGCATCAAACAGGCTATGCTGATCGTTTTTGTTTCGTTGTCGGATTTCACGATGGCCAAATTGGTCGAAGTTTCCACCAGTCCGGACATGCTGTCGCTCATACGGATTACACCGTTTGGAGCAGCAACAATGGCGTGTGTCAGTTTGATTTGTGTTTGTTCGTCAATCAGGCAGGCAGGCATTTCGGTTTTAGCCAGTTCAATTTTCAGTGTTGGCTCGGTGGCCGAAAGTTCGCGCTTGACGATGGTAGTTAATCCGGCAACCAATCCAACCAGTTTATCGGCCGTGGCATAAGGAACAGTGATTACGCCAAAAGCTTCGCGCGGGATGGCGTTACGGAGGCTTCCTCCGTTAATTGAAGCGAGTCGGGCACCGCATACTTTATAGGCTTCTTTCAGCACACGGAAGAAAATTTTGTTGGCATTTCCGCGACCCAAAACAATGTCCATTCCTGAATGGCCACCTTTCAATCCGGTCACATTCAGTTTAAACGAAATAGACTCAGCAGGAACAGCGACTTCAGTAAAACTGAATTTGGCATTGGTATCTTCGCCTCCGGCGCAGCCTACATACAATTCGCCTTCGTCTTCCGAATCCATGTTGATGAGGATACTGCCATTTAAAACGCCGGCTTTGAGTCCGTTTGCGCCGTCCATGCCGGTTTCTTCAGTGGCGGTGAACAAAGCTTCAACCGGGCCATGAGCCAGCTCTTTTGAGGCCAGAACAGCCATAGCAGATGCTACTCCGATACCATTGTCGGCACCCAGCGTAGTTCCGTTGGCTTTTACCCATTCGCCATCGATGATGGTTTCAATTGGATCTTTGGTAAAATCATGGTCTTTGTCGCTGTTTTTTTGCGGAACCATATCAAGATGTCCTTGCAAAATAACTCCTTTGCGGTTTTCCATTCCGGGGGTGGCCGGTTTGCGGATAATCACATTTCCTGTTTCGTCCTGAAGAGTTTCCAATCCGAGATTTTTTCCGAAGTCGAAAATAAATTTGCGGATTTGCTCTTCGTGGTGCGAAGGACGCGGAATGCGCGTCAGCTCGTAAAAATTGGCCCAAACCTCGTTGGGCATTAGTTTGGTGATTGCGTTACTCATATATTTGTTTTTAAAAAGAAATTCTGACGAAATGAGCATGATCTCTGGAAACACCAATAAAAATGGACATTTCCAAATCATGCGAATTCCATACGGCAATTAAAAAATAAAAAATTTACGTATGAAAATTAAGTTTCTAAAGGTACAATTTAAACCGCTAGTTGTTTAAGAAACGAAACAATAAAAAAACCTGCATTCGTGTTTGTGAATGCAGGTTTTCGATATTTTAAATTCAGGAATTTTAAGATGCAGATTATTCCTTGATGTTTGGTTTTTCGAGTCCGTAACCTTTTTTGCGGTCTTCAGCTTTCAGGAGTAAGGCAAATCCGATGGCCAGAAATCCGAAGAAAGCAAAAATCAGCATCGGAATCATGTAGTTGTACTGTGTCACAACTTGTTCTTTGCCATCAACCAGCTTGTTAATTGTTCCGGTAATGCAGTATTTATCAAGCACAACACCGATCAAAAGCGGAACGCCCATCAATCCCCAGTTTTGTACCCAGAAAGTCATGGCATAAGCCGTTCCCAGTTTGCTGTGAGGAATAATTTTGGCGATGGATGGCCACATGGCTGCGGGAACCATTGAAAAAGCAATTCCGAGGAGGATAACCAGCCCAATGGCAATTGGGAAACTGTTGAGCGATGGAATGGAGAATAAAAGGTGAACACAAACCAGCAGGATTGATCCCAGGATCATGATTGATGCACCTTTTCCTTTTTTGTCGAAAACACTGCCGAACACCGGCGTGAGGAGCAGGGCACCAAAAGGTAGCAAAGCAGGAATATATCCGGCGAAAGTGTCAGAAATTTCAAATTTCTGAACAATCATGTTTGTAGCATATTTTATGAAAGGAAAAACGGCAGAATAGAACAACACGCACAAGGTTGTGATATACCAAAATGCGCGGTTTTTGCCAATTTCGATAATGTCAGCAAACTTAAACTCTTCGTCAGCAGCCACTCCGGATTCGGCATCTTCCTTATCCAACTTGCGGTCCATAACTGTAAACAGGATAAAAACCAACATCCCGATACACAGAAAAACCAATGCAAGGAGAACAGGCGAACTGATGTCGCCAGTCATCCGAACCAAAGGTATTGGCGTGAACATAGCCAATGCGGTTCCGATACGACCAGTTGAGGTGTTTAACCCGATGGCCAATGCCATTTCTTTTCCGCGGAACCAGCGAACCACCGCTTTGTTGGCAGCAATACCGAACATTTCGCAGCCTACCCCAAAAATGGCAAACCCAAGTCCGGCAACTACCGATGATTTGGCGGATGAGGCAATGACTTGCCAGCCCAAAATATTCAATTCAAACATTCCCTGAACGTGTCCTGAAATAGCCCAGTATTTAACGGCGGCACCAATCAGCATGATTCCGATGGAGAGAATTCCGGTGAAGCGAACGCCCATTTTGTCGAGGATCATTCCGCTGAACACAAGCATCAATAAAAACACATTGAACCAACCGTATCCGCTGGTGAAAAATCCGTAATCGGAGGCCGACCACGATAAATTGGCCTGAAGCCTTTCCTGTAAAGGAGCCATGGCATCGGTTAAATAATATGCACACATCATGGTAAACGATACCAGTATGAGCACCAGCCATCGGGCGGTTTTGGAATCGCGAAGCGTCGCTTTTATTTCAGTCATATTGAAAAGTGTTTTGTAATTTTTTTTGTGCGCTAAATATAAGAAAATATAGTTCAGTGAAACGACGACAAAGAGCAGGTAAAAAAAAGTCCCGGAAGCTTTCTCCCGGGACTTTTTCATCGAATGTATTTTTAACTATTTGTTTTCGGTAATGCTTTTAATGGCGCCGGTTGTTGGATAGAACTCCAGTTTGTAATTTCCATCGAGTAAATCTTCGGAAACCGGTGCCACTGTCCCAAATTGTGCAATTGGAGCGCGTGCGCCAGCAAGTTGTTTGCTTCCATCCAGAATGCGGATTTCGGCCATGCCCGGCATACGGTAGTAAACACCGCTTTTACCGGCTTCAGGATTTGCTGAAGTGCTTAAAGCTCCTTGTTTGGAGGCCAGGTTTTCGTCTTTGGTAACTTCAATCACAATTGGTCGGCCCGATAAATCAGCTTTTGGCAAAACGCCACGGTCTTCGCTGAAACGGAAAAACACTTCGCCTTTGGCTGTTTTTTCGCCCGGAAGGTAATCGAAGCTAAAATCGTAAGTCTGTTTCGAAGATTTGCCAATGAATAGAGCGAGGTAATTTTCTTCCATTTTACCCAGTTCGTCACGCATCACTTCAAAAGCTTTTCCATCGGGAAGTGGTTCGTCGTCGGCGTTGGTCAGCAAGGCAAAGCGCGAATTCCGGAGGTTGAAGATGGTTTCGGCAGCTTCGGCAGCTTTCTGATCCATATTTTTCGAAACCATTTTAAAGCTTTTGGTTGAGTCGGCCGGCGAGTAAAAGCTCCAGATCGACAAATCGGTAAAGTTTACTCGATTCTGCAGATCTTTGGTCAGGAACGACTGGGTTTGAATGGCCGATTCCTGGTTTTTTACATTGGTATTTATTCCAACCAGAACACCGGCATCGGTAAGGCTAACCAACTGGGCTGCCTGTCCAAGCGCTTTGCGAACCTGATCGGGATCGGGCTGGCTGAATGTTTCCAGACTCATTTCGTCGATGTTCCAGCGATCGGCGTCGGTTGCCGGTGCGTTGTCTATGCCAAGCATTTTCTGGGCATACATCTGGAACGGACCATGCACAAAACTTTCGCGTGTTGCTTTTACATGAATCCGGATTCCGGTTTGAGGTAAAGAATAAACAACACCTTCAATTGGAGCGGCTGCTCCCGAAGATGCTTTTCGCTTGTCTTCTTTTTGTGCAGTTACAATTGAAACTGAAAAGAGTATCAGGACTAAAGTTAAAGTCGAAAATTTCATCGTTCGTTGTTTAAGTTGTTTCCAATTTTGTTTTCAACCGGAATTCGGCGGTATATTTCTCCTGAAATGATCCGGCTGATAGATTTAAAACCCAAAAATAGCCAAAATATTATTCGAGATGCAGAAAAGCTTTGCCCAGATGACTTATTATGTCGCCTGCAATTAGCGAATATTCGCCAGTTTCGGTTGCGGCCAGGTCGCCAGCCAGTCCATGCAGGTAAACTCCGATCAGTGCAGCATCTTTGGCTGAAAATTTTTGTGCCAGCAGGCCGAGAATGATGCCGGTTAAAATATCGCCGCTTCCAGCAGTTGCCATTCCCGGATTCCCGGTGCTGTTAAAAAAGATTCGTCCATCGGGAAAACTAATGCTTGTGTGAGCGCCTTTCAAAACCACGATAACTTTGTTGCCAATAGAAAATTGAAGTTGCTTTTGCAGGCGTTCATAAGAATTTGCTGATGGTCCGGTCAGTCGCTCAAATTCTTTGGGATGTGGCGTCAGTATGGTATTTTCGGGCAAAAGCTTGTACCAATCCTGATTTTCTGATAGTATATTCAGCGCATCAGCATCTAAAACCAATTTTTCTGGTCTAGCCTGAAGTAAGTTTTTTAAGGCCTGTCGGGTTTCTGCTCTTTTATCGAGTCCGGGGCCAGCGCCAATAGCTGAGTAGGTTGATAAATCAGGCAATTCAGAGAAAACTGACTCTGAAGGATCGATTGAAATCATCGCTTCGGGAACCGAGTTTTGCATGATTTCGTAGCCCTTTTGTGGAACATGGCAGGTTAATAACCCAACTCCGGAACGTAATCCAGCTTTGGACGCCAATACAGCTGCGCCCATTTTGCCATAGCTTCCGGCAATCAGCAAAGCATGACCAAACGTTCCCTTGTGCGAAAACTTTCCGCGCTTTGTAATCTTTCCGGAAATGAATTCTTTAGTCAGGAAATACATATTACTTTCAGTTTCTTTGATGGCTTCTGGATGCAACCCTATTGGTAAAACCATCCATTGTCCTACAAATTGTTCGTTTTCAGGAAAGAGAAAACTCAGTTTCGGAAACTGAAAAGTGAGCGTGAAATTTGCGCGGACTATCGCTGATAAATTGTTTTTACTGTTATCCTCGCCAAATAATCCGCTCGGAATGTCGATGGAAACAACGGTTGCGCCAGATTGATTGATCTTTTGTACAATTTTCGCTGCTAATCCTTCCAGCGGTTTGTTCAATCCCGATCCGAATAGTCCGTCAATAACGGTCGTTTCAGGAGAAATTTTGGGAATGTCTTCCTCTGTATTTATTTTTTTCAGGATTACCTGATTTTGTTCTTGCAGTCGCTGCCAGTTCGTAGCCGGATCGCCTTTCAGTTCGCGCCCAAAATCAGCCAGAAAAACCGTACAGTTTAATTTGCTCCATGCCAGCATTCGGGCAACCGCGAGGGCATCACCACCATTATTGCCGGGCCCCGTAAACAGGTAAACCGGCTTTTTGTGATCGATGTGCTGAACCAGCCAGTCGGCCACTTTAAACGAAGCCCGCTCCATCAGGTCGATGGAAGCAATCGGCTCCAGTTTCATGGTTTGCTGGTCAATTCCGGCAATTTGCGAGCAAGTGAAAAGTTTCATTTCGGCGAAGTTTATCATCAAAAGTACAAAGTTTCAGGCTAAAAATCCTGCTTGTCAATTCATTCAGAAGTTTATTTGTTGAGGTCAACGACATATTTTTCGCATCAACTGATAATAGTCAAATTTTAATCTTTAAAAACTTAATTATATTTGTCAGTATTGCACAAACTTACAACGAGTATTCATTCACTAAAACGATTTAATTATGCTGAAAGGACATCCCAAAGGGCTTATTGTGGCATTTTTTGCCAACATGGGCGAACGCTTTGGTTTTTACACCATGATGGCCATTCTGGTTCTGTTTCTGCAGGTCAGGTTTGGTTTGACTGAAGAGGCCGCCGGCGATATTTACAGCTGGTTCTACTTCGGTATTTATGCTTTAGCCCTGGTTGGGGGGATATTGGCCGACTACACCAAAAAGTATAAAATGGTTATTTTCTTCGGAATTGCCATTATGCTTGCCGGTTACCTGATGCTGGCCATACCCAAAATGTCGCTGACGATTACCGTAATCAGTTTGTTTGTTATTGCTTTCGGTAATGGTTTGTTCAAAGGAAACCTTCAGGCTGTGGTTGGTCAGTTATACGACGACCCGCAGTATTCGAAGCTTCGCGACTCAGCATTTATGATCTTCTATATGGGTATTAATGTGGGTGCTTTCTTTGCCCCGTTTGCCGCTACCGGAATCCGCAACTGGTGGTTAAAAACCAACGGATTCTTGCACGACGGTAGTCTTCCGGCACTTTGCCACCAATACATCAACGGTACAATGACCGATTCGACCCAGTTTGCTGAACTGGCTGCGAAAGCCAATGTTGCGGGGCCGGTGACCGATTTGGGCGCTTTTGCACACAGTTACCTCGACGTTTTCTCACGCGGATATAACTACGCTTTCGGAATTGCTGCCGGAGCCATGATTATCTCAATGGTTGTGTACATTTTGTTCCAGCGATTACTTCCAAACAAGGAAAAACAAGTTCCTTCCAAAAAAGATACTGCTGAAAAAACATCAACCACATCGGTAACAAATCCGATGTCGCTTATTTTTGCTTTCGGCGCTGCCGCAATTGTAACTATTGTTGCTGGTTTACTTTTCAAAAACTTCGCTACCGGTGGAGCTTTCGGTTTGTTTGCAGCTTTTGTAACCTGGATTATCATGATCTCGGACAAAGAAGAAAAACCAAAAGTTACTTCGCTGATTTTGGTATTCTTTGTGGTTATTTTCTTCTGGATGTCGTTCCACCAAAATGGTTTAACGCTCACTTTCTTTGCCCGCGATTACATCGTTAAAGAAGTTGGTCCGTTCACGTTCCTCCTGTTCAACATGTGGTCAATCCTGGCTGTAATTACTGCCATTGCCGGTTTATTTGTAATGATAGGCAAAGAAAAAACTTCGTCAACCCGACTGATCGGTGGCGCCATGACTCTGATTGGTGGCGGCGCTTCGTATTATTTTATGAGTGGAAATGGCGCTTCAAATGCCATTGCTCCTGAAGTTTTCCAGTCGTTCAATCCTCTCTTCATTGTTGCACTGACAACACTGGTAATGGGCGTTTTTGCCATGCTGAATAAAGCTGGCAAAGAACCTTCAACTCCAAAGAAAATCGGAATCGGGATGATTATTGCTGCTGCTGGTTTTACGCTGGTTTTAATTGCTTCCATTGGATTAATTTCTCCGCATACATTGGCCGGACAGCCTGTGCCAGATTCGTCGCGCGTTTCACCATACTGGCTGGTAAATAGTTATCTGATTCTGACGGTTGCCGAGCTTTTCCTGAGTCCGATGGGACTTTCATTCGTATCGAAAGTTGCACCGCAGCGTTTCCAGGGACTGATGCAGGGTGGTTGGCTTCTGGCCACTGCCGTTGGGAACAAACTGTTATTTGTGGGTAGTTTCTTCTGGGGAAAACTCGAATTGTGGGAACTGTGGCTCATTTTCATTACCTGTTGTCTGGTTTCAGCAGCTTTTATTTTCTCAATCATGAAAAAGCTGGAGGCTGCCACCAAATAACAATGAGTTTTTTAATGCAGATTTGATTCCGAAATCGAAGATTCAGGAATAAAAAATATACTTTTGAAGGAGTGGTAATCACCACTCCTTTTTTATTTGTTCAATCTTCGAAATAGTTGTTATGCTGGCAAAGTTGATGAAATATGGGTTTATACTTTTTGCTATTTTCAGCCTGAATTCATGTTCAGTTAAAACAGTAAAAGACAATCCGCCAAACTTTCAGCCATTTTTTGAAGAATACGGTGTAAAAGGTTGTTTCCTGCTTTACGACCTGAAAAACGACATCTACCAGATTTATAATTCGAATCGTTGTGAGCAAGGTTTTTTACCGGCTTCGACTTTTAAGATTCTGAATTCGCTGATCGGACTTGAAACCGGTGTGATTACCGATGAAAATATGGTTATTCCCTGGGATGGCGAAACGCGTACGGTTGAAGAATGGAACCGCGATCACACCTTTGCATCAGCAATCCAGTATTCTGTCGTTCCTTATTTTCAGGAAGTGGCCCGAAGAATCGGCCCCGATCGAATGAAAGAATATGTTGACGATGCCGACTTTGGCAAAATGGATATTTCGAAAGAAACCATCGACAAATTCTGGCTTTGGGGCAATTCGCGCATCACGCCCTGGGAAGAGATGAATTTTATTCTTCATTTTTATACCAACAAATTGCCATTTACTCAGGCAAACATCGATTTGGTTAAAAAGCTGATTGTGCTGAAAAAGACCGACAAATATACCTTCAGTGGAAAGACCGGAATGACCGTTCAGGATGGCAATAATGTCGGCTGGCTGGTGGGTTACCTCGAAGAAAACGGCAACACCTGGATTTATGTCTGCAACGTTGAATCGGGACTGGACAATGCTGACAAGTTTAAAGAAAGCCGCCGGGGCGTCGTCGAAAAGGTATTCCACTCGATGGGGCTGATGGAGGAATAAAAAGTGGTCAGTATTCAGTCACAGTATTCAGTTCCCATTTTTGAATACTGAACACTGCGACTGATAACTTCTTTATCGTTTCACTTCAACCAGTGCGCCATCAATAATTTTCACTACAACATCTTCGTCGAGCAAAGTTGTGATGTCGCCCATATTAGTGGCATCGCCTTCAGCTACTTTTCTCAGAATACGTCGCATAATTTTTCCTGAACGGGTTTTGGGCAATCCGGGCACCAACTGAATCAGATCGGGGCGGGCAAACGGGCCAATCATGTTGGTTACGGCCATTTTTATACTTTTCCGGATACCTTCTTCACCGCCGGTTGAAAGTTCGCCACAAACCACAAAGGCATAAATTCCCTGTCCTTTAATCGGGTGCGGATAACCAACAACAGCTGATTCGTTCACCAACGGGTGAGCATTGATAGCATTTTCGATTTCGGCGGTTCCCAAACGATGTCCTGAAACATTTATCACATCGTCAACACGCCCCAAAATACGATAATAACCGTCTTCGTCGCGCTGAACACCATCGCCGGTAAAATACAAATTCCGGTATGACGAAAAATAGGTTTGACGGAATCGTTCGTGATCGCCCCAAATCGTACGTGCCATTCCGGGCCACGGAAATTTGATACACAAATTGCCTTTCACGCTATTGCCATGCAGTTCCTTCCCTTCAGCATCAACAATAATGGGCTGAATGCCTGGCAGTGGGAGCGTAGCAAACGAAGGTTTGGTGGGAATAATTCCGGGCAGCGGACTGATCATTACTCCGCCGGTTTCGGTTTGCCACCAGGTATCTACAATGGGGCAACGGTTGCGTCCAATGTGGTCGTGGTACCAGTGCCAGGCTTCTTCGTTGATGGGTTCGCCAACAGTTCCGAGTACTTTCAGCGACGACAAATCCTTGCTGATCACAAAATCGTTGCCCATTGCCAACAGCGAACGAATGGCTGTTGGAGCAGTGTAAAACTGGTTGACTTTGTATTTATCGACAATGTCCCAAAAACGTCCGGCATCGGGCCAGGTTGGAACGCCTTCAAACATCAGGGTTTGTGCACCATTCAGCAACGGCCCGTAAACAATGTACGAGTGCCCGGTAATCCAGCCAATATCGGCCGTACAGAAATACACATCGCCGGCGTTGTACTGAAACACATTTTTAAAAGTATATGCCGAAAAAATCATGTAACCGGCGGTTGTATGCACAATTCCTTTTGGCTTTCCGGTCGATCCGGAGGTATAAAGAATAAACAGTGTGTCTTCGGCATCCATTTCTTCAGCGTCGCACTCATCCGATTGTCCTTTGATGGCGTCGTGCCACCAGATGTCGCGCCCCGGAACCATATTTACCGGCATTTTTGTGCGTTGGTAAACTACAACAGTTTGCTTGATGGTGCAGTTTTCCAAAGCTTCGTCAACGATTTTTTTGAGTGGAGTCACTTTTTCTCCACGGAAACCGCCATCTGCAGTCAGTACAATTCTCGATTCCGCATCGTTGATTCGATCGGCCAGTGATGCAGCCGAGAAACCCGCAAAAACCACCGAGTGGATGGCACCAATCCGGGCACAGGCGAGCATCGCAATGGTCAGTTCGGGAATCATGGGCATGTAAATGGCAACACGATCGCCTTTTTTTACACCCAGTTTTTTCAGGGTGTTGGCAAAGCGGTTGACTTCCACAAACAACTCGGAATAGGAGAGTGTCCGGCCAGGTTCGTCCGGATTATTGGGCTCCCAGATAATGGCAGGCTGATTGCCAATGGTGTATAAATTTTTTTCAAATATATTTTCGGTGATGTTCAGTCTTCCTCCGGAAAACCATCTGACTGACGGACCTTCAAAATCCCAATCGAGTATTCGTTCGCTGTGTTTCCGCCAGTAAAAACTTTCGGCAGCTTCCGCCCAAAAGGCTTCAGGATTTGCCAGACTTTTCTGATACTCGTGAATGTATCCGCCTAAACTGTGAATTTTTGGTACCATTGTTAATTTAATTAGGAGTTAAATAAAGATTTGCAGGTCTGAAATCATCTTTAGAACAAGTGATACGTAATTTGGTTGAAAAACAATGGATTGAAATTCTAAGAACTTGTAAAGTCAAAAGTTGAGACAATAAAAAACACCATTAAATACAGGGGAATCTGCATTTAATGGTGTGTGCAATTTAAATGATGTAAGTTCCTAAGTAATGAGAATGAAATAAAGTCGCATTTTTATTGAGTCACTAACCTGACTCACCCCGTCGCATCTGCGATGCTCTGCCCCTCTCTCGCGAGAGAGGGGCGAAACGTCCGCTTGCGGACGTTGGGGTGAGTATTTTTGAAAATACGACAATAAATTGTTCCTATTACTTATTTCGCCTGAATACAATACAAATTTTTATCTGTGCGCAGCAAAATCTGATCGCGAAGAATGGCAGGAGTGGCAAATACTTCGCCCGGAAGCTTGTTTTCAGAAACGATTTCCAGCTTGCGGCCTTCTTTCAAAATCGTTGTTTCGCCTTTTCCTGAAGTGAAGTAAATCATTCCACTGGTAAACACCGGCGACGCGTAATGTTTGTTTTTCATTTTCCGGGAGTAAACAACTGCCCCGGTTTTGGCGTCAAGACATAACAGATTATTTTGCGTATCCACCATGTAAATCAGTCCATTTTTTAGTAGCGGAGTAAGCAACTGCAAAACCGGTATTTTTCGTTTCCAAACAATGTTTGTTTTGGCAATGTCGCCCTGTCCGTCGGGGTTTACCGCAATTATTTCAGTATATTTTTCTCCTGAAGGCGAATTCACAAATCCGGGAATAAAATAAACCAGGCCATTTTCATAAACCGGCATTGCAATGGTTGAATCGGTTCCCTGAATGATATGCCAGATTTCTTTGCCAGTTTCCGGATCGAGCGCCTGACAAATAGCCGCTCCGTTCGAAATCAGCAGGTCTTTCCCATTTACATTGACAATGATTGGAGTGATGTATGCTTTTTTTCCAATTGGGGCCAGCGGTTCATAAACTTTGGCTGGCCGCTCAGCTTTCCAGACAGTTTTGCCGGTTCTTTTGTCGAGAGCAACAATGTACTGCACATCAACTCCTTCGAGGTGCAGAATGAGCAGTTCTTTATAAATAATGGGTGACGATCCCGGACCTTGCACGTGGTTGCAGTTCAAATCTGTACGTTTCCAGATAATTTTCCCATCGGTTGTGCTAACGCATGCTGTTCCAAACGTACCGAAATGCAGGTAAACAAATCCTTTTTCGATGCACGGCGTGGGTGTTGCATATGTATTTATCGAGTGTTTGGCCTGAACCGAATCGGGCGAAAAAAGAAGGACGTTGAAAACAACTTTTCCGGTATTGAAGTCAAGGCACAGACCATTCATTTTTTTACCATCATCGGTCGCAGTTGTTACCCAAATCTGGTTGTCGAAAATAACAGGCGATGACCATCCTTTGCCTTCCAGATCAGTTTTCCAGCGAATATTGCTGGTTTCGCTCCATGTTGTTGGCGGATGGACAGATTCGGAGATGGCATTCAGTTTTGTTCCCCGGAAATGGGTCCAGTTTTGCAGTTGTGCCTGAACGACTATTGAAAAGAATACTGTGAAGCAGACGATTTGTAAAATTCGAAACTTCATATGTGTTCAGTTTTTACTGTTTTATTTCCCCGGCGCTGAAAATCCCGATAGCTTATTGTCGATGACCAAAATCCAGTCGTTTCCACGGCCTCCCGTTTCCGGCTTAAAATCTTCTGTTCCGGAGTTGGCAGTTTCTTTTAGTCTTTTTGCCTCCCCAGTGCGTGGATTGAACCACCAAATCACGGATTCTTTCCATCCGAGTTTTTCCAGATCAATGCTGGCAGTCCACCCGGTTGGAATATAAACGAAAGCGTAGTTTTTTCCTTTGGTAGCCACAATGTAGTCGGTTTCGGGCATGTAATCGTTGGTAACCAGTTCCTGAAATGGGATTCGTTCGGTGATCGGGCGGCTTTCCATCAGTCGGCGGACATTCAGCATGTCGGTCGCTCCCGGAAGATCGAGATCGTCGTACCAGGTATGGCGGGCAAATCCAACCGGTTGGCGGTCGGGAGTGAGCATCTGCCAAATGGCGTGGCATCCGTATGTGTGCCCAAATCCTCCTGAGAAAAGGTTCCAGTAAGCCGCCTGTCGCACATCGGCATCGTCGAACCAGCCCAGTATTTCGGGCTTCCAGTCGTGCGGATGGTCTTCGTAGCGCGGTTCGCCGTCAAAAGTTGGCTTCACAGGTTGAAGCTTGTAGTCAGGAATCATGAGTTTTTTGTATGCGGCATACGAACGTTCGCCATGCCCGGTTTGCATCATATTAAAATCGAGCCAATCCTGATTTTGAAACCACCGGGACGAGCTCGATGCTCCCGACGGATGGTAAGTCATCAGATGATTTTTATCGACTGATTTTATTCCGGTAGCCAGCGCATTCCAGACTTCAAAATTGGCACCTCCGCCCGAGCGGTCGCCACCGTTAATCCAGATGATATTCGGGAAATCCTTGTACCGGTAGCCAATCCATTTTCCGTAGTTAAATGCATTCTCCTTATTGAAAATTACAGGACCGATGCCCCATTGCTTGTCCACTTTATCGCCCCAGGTTGGTAAAAGGCCAATAAACATTCCTTTTTCCTGTGCTTTCCGGATCACCCAATCCACATGTGCAAAGTATTTTTCGTTCGGTTTGACCGGGTCATTGTCAATCAGCGGTTTTTCGCTTTCCATATTGGGTACATTCAGCCCGTCGAGTTCGGCCAGCGCAACAGCCTGAATGACTGTAAATCCTTTCTCCCGGCGGTTTTCGAGATACTTTTCGGCATCGGCTTTGGTTAAACGGTGAAACAATTCCCAGGCTGTGTCGCCAAGGTAAAAGAACGGCTTCCCATTTTCAAATTCGAGGTAGCGGTGGTTGGCTGAAACTTTCAGTCTTCCGTTTTTAAAATCAACAGATGGTCCGTTCCATTTTACTTCCTGGGCATTTCCGACGAGAAAAGAAGAAAATAAAATCAGAAAAGCTATAATTTTCATAGGTTTAGGTTTGGTTTGTTCTATCAAAAATAGGGTTTCTGTGTATCTTTGATGTCATTGGTTAAGCATTTTTCAAACATACCCTGAATTAATTGAATATCATGCGAAAGACTGCTTTGGTTATAGGTGCTACCGGACTGGTGGGAGAACAACTGGTCTTGCAATTGCTCAATCATCCCGAATTTGAAAAAGTGGTGGTTTTTGGCCGCCGGAAGTCGGGGTTGAATCATCCGAAACTGGAAGAAATTCTCATAGATTTTGATCAACCTGAAAGCTGGGAAGCACAGGTAAAGGGCGATGTGTTGTTTTCAACGCTTGGCACCACAATTAAAACTGCTAAAACGAAAGAGAATCAGTATCGGGTTGATTTTACGTACCAGTATGAATTTGCGCAGGCAGCTTCCAGAAACGGTGTTCCGGTTTATGTTCTTGTTTCATCGCTTGGGGCCGATCCCCAATCGTCGGTATTTTATTCGCGGATGAAAGGCGAACTGGACGAGGCAGTTTCCAAACTTCCTTTCCGGAAAATAGTCATTGTCAGGCCGTCGATTTTGGATGGAAACCGAAAGGAAAAGCGACCTATGGAGAAAATCAGTCTGGCCATTATGCTTGGCTTGACTAAAATTATTCTGAAAAAATATCGTCCAACTCCGGTTGATGTATTGGCTTCCCAAATGATCAGGCTATCGCTTGATGAGAAAAGCGGATTCCAAATTATTGAAGCCTCCAAAATCAATTGATGTTAATTTAATCAACCAAATACGATTTTGTTCGTTTACATGTCAAACAATAAATTTTAAAGAAAATATGTACACCGGATTTTTACATTTACACGATACCCTGCGCTGGCTGCTTTTGCTCAGCCTGGTAACTACTTTGGTCAAATACCTGATTGGTTGGTTTGGCAATCAGCACTGGAAAAAAACCGATAACCTGATGGGCATTGTCTTTACTTCGCTGATGGATATTCAGTTATTGACAGGATTGGTTTTGTATTTCTTTTTGAGCCCGATCACCAAACTTGCACTGAGCGATTTTGGTTCTGCCATGAAGAATGCGGATTTGCGCTTTTACGCCGTCGAACACATTTTTATGATGCTGATTGCTGTCGTTCTGGTGCATATCGGTAGGGCGAAATCGAAGAAGGCAACAGCCGATCATGCCAAGTTCAGGATAGCAACTATTTTTTACGGGCTGGCGCTGGTGATTATGCTGGCCGCTATTCCGTGGAGCAGATTATAGAAACAAATTTACGATTGAAAGTCGCCACTATGGGAAAACCGGTAGTGGCGACTTTTTTTTATAGAATTGCCGGACAGAGAAAACAAATCGCCGATGCAAGAAATACTTTTTCCTGATCAAGAAACAGAATTGCCGGAGCTTGATGTAAGTTTTCCGGAGCAAGAAAACAAATTGCCGGACTGGGAAAATAAATTGCCGGAGCAAGAAATACTTTTTCCTTAGCAAGAAACAGAATTGCCGGAGCTTGATGTAAGTTTTCCGGAGCAAGAAAACAAATCGCCGGACAGAGAAAACAAATCGCCGATGCAAGAAATACTTTTTCCTGATCAAGAAATAGAATTGCCGGAGCTTGATGTGAGTTTTCCTGAGTAAGAAAACAAATCGCCGGACAGAGAAAATAAATCGTCGGAGACAGAAAATAGATCAGAGATGTAAAATGATATTTTTCCGCAGGAAGATAAGAGCGTGTCTAAAAACTGTGCAAATGATAATTTTTTCTTTTTCTGATGAACCTTTTATTTTTTGCGTGTACAGAGTAGAAAAACATATGATCTTTCAGAAAAAACAATACGTCGCGTTGATCCTCATTCTCAGTTTGCTAATTTTGGGGTTCATCCTGATGAGTGGCGGCGGGTCTGACGATCCGAATGTGTTCAATGTAGAGATGTTCAGCTTCAGGCGGATCACACTGGCTCCCATCATGATTATCGGGTCATATGTTGCACTAATTTGGCTAATACTTAAAAAACCGGCACCTTGATTTTCCGGAGAAAAAATAAAATACAAACCGATAGTGAGTTGATGCAATTGATTGTTTTGGGCGATCAGTCGGCATTTTCCGAATTGTACCACCGGTATAAGGATCGGATGTATTACTATTTCTACCGGATGTTGGGCAATTCAGCCGAACAGGCCAACGACTTTTTGCAGGAACTCTTTATGAAGCTGATTGAGAAGCCGGAAAGCTACAACCCCAAATTTCCGTTTCAAACCTGGTTTTATTCGGTGGCCAACAACATGTGCAAAAACGAATACCGAAAAAGAGAAGTTCGTCAGGAATATCAGGAAACTGAATACGGAGAACCCCAACTCGATTTTATCGACGATAATGCGATAGAACCCGAACAAGTCGTCGGAAAAATATTTGACACCCTGGAAGAATTAGGCGAAGAGCACCGCTCGGCTTTTTTGCTTCGGTACCGCGAAGGTTTTTCGATAAAAGATGTGGCCGAAATACTGGAACTTCCGGAGGGAACCGTAAAATCGCGCCTGTTTTATGCCAAGAAAATACTGGCTGAAAAGCTGAATTATTTGAAAGATGAAGTTGAATTTTAATAACGAATGCCATGACTAAGAGAAATTCAGACCAACTATTTACCCAATTGTTAAAAAACGATCATGTTGGTAAACCAGATCAGTCGGTTGAAGATCGGTTAATGTATTTGTACATGCTGAAATCGGGAAAATCGAAAGTCAGGCAAAATTCGTTTGCTTCATTTTTCGGCTGGATGTTCTCGGGGCAAGGACTTGGTGTGAAAATAGCAACCATTTCGCTAGTCGTTTTTTTCTCGGCTATTAACACCCAGTATTTTTTTGAAGCCGGAAAAATTAGCCCCAGCGATTCGATTTACAGCCAGCGTACTTTGGTTGCCGACAGCGCTCACTTCATCCAGCTGGTCGATTCACTAAGAGTTGACAGCCTCAATTAATTATTTCGGAAAAATCACTAAATTTAAAGGTTTCGCGGTTGCCTGAAACGGCATCCTTTTGATCAACCTAAACCTTTGAATGTGATAAATATATCATCCGGCATTTATCCGGAAATTCCTCAATTACTGAAACAATGGCCCGGTAGTGCTTTGGCTACTGTGATTCATACAGAGGGCTCTACTCCCCAAAAGGCCGGAAGCTCGGCGCTGATTGGTGCTTCGGGACTTATTGCCGGAACAATTGGCGGCGGCAAAACCGAGTTTAAAGTCATTGAACAGGCACAGCTGCTGCTGCAAACCAAAAAATCAGGCATGTTTACTTTTGAATTGCGCGGCGATATCGCCAGTGGAAGCGAATCGATTTGCGGTGGAAGTATGATTATCCTGATTGATGCCACTCCTGAAAAGCATTTGCCGGTTTTTATCCGGCTGAAAAATAGCCTCGACCAGCGACAAAGCGGAGTGTTGCTTACCCTGGCCGATGCATCCGATTCGGGCGATGTAAAAATCGCCAGGCAATGGATTGCCGAAGAAAATCAAACTCTTGAACAGGAACTGAAGAACTTGCCTCCGATTGTTACCGAGATGATGCAGAATGTTCATGCCGGATCGGTTCGTACGGTCCCCTTCGACGGGATGGAAACGCTGGCCAAAGGTTGCGGACTGGTCGAGCGGATTGTTCCAAATCCATCGCTGATTATTGCAGGAGCGGGTCATGTTGGGCAGGCATTGGCTCATCTGGGAAAGTTTCTTGGATTCTCAGTAACAGTTTGGGACGACCGTCCTGAATATGCCGATCCGTTGAAAATTGATGCCGATGTGGTGCTGACGGGCCCGATGGAAGATTCGCTCTCGAAAATTCCGATTCAAAACGACTGTTACATAGTTATCGTTACCCGCGGGCATAAAACCGACGGTGAAGTTTTGCATCAATTTATAGATTCGGATGCGGCATACATCGGAATGATGGGCAGCAAAGCCAAAATCGCGAAAATGAAGACTTCGTTTTTTGAAAACGGATGGGCAACTCCCGAGCAGTGGAGCCACATTCATACCCCGGTGGGGCTTGATATTGGCGGCCAAACTGTTGAGGAAATTGCAATCAGTATTGCCGCCGAGCTGGTGAAAGTCAGGAACCGTAAAACTATTAGTAATGAATGATGTTTGGGCCATCGTTTTGGCGGCAGGGATGTCAACCCGGATGGGAACACAAAAGCTGCTTTTGCCTTTCGATGGAATGACTATTATTGAAAAAGTGGTTGAAAATATCCTCAAATCAGGAATCGAAAATATTATGGTGGTGCTGGGTGCCGATCATGAGAAAATAGCCGGGGTGCTTGAATTCTGGCCTGTTCAAACGGTCAGGAACGAAAATTTTCAGGATGGAATGCATACTTCTGTTATGATTGGCGTATATGCTTTGCCAACGAGAGCAAAAGCAACTTTGATTTTTTTAGGCGATCAACCCCTCATTTCTGAAAATGCAATCCGGAAAGTGGTTGAGGCATGGCACAATTCAGGAAAAAGTATCGTGATTCCGTTGTACGAAGGTAAACGCGGACATCCGCCGCTGTACGATTTAAAGCTTCGGAACGAGCTGGAGCACCTCGATCCATCTGTTGGATTACGGTCGGTAGCTCAAAAATTTCCGGAGGAAATAGACGAAGTGGAAACCGGAAGCCCCGGAATTTTGAAGGACATTGATACGCGGGATGAATATTTACGGGAATTGAAAAGAAAATAATCCCGAAGGGATGTAAAGATTGTAGAAGTGGAAGATAAAAAGGCACAAAATCCCGAAGGGATGATATGTTTTTGAAAGGTGAATAATGATACCACCCCTTCGGGGTTAGCTGCCATTGTTGCAATGTCGTTCTATAATCTTTTCACGCCTTTGGCGTTAATGCAAACTCGAATGGAACTGTGCAATTTAATCCCGAAGGGATGACATGATTGAATTAATATTGATAACTCAAATATTATGGCTGGAACATTTTCTCAAATCTACATTCAGGTTGTGTTTGCCGTTAGTGGCAGAACAAACCTGCTTCAAAAGCCATGGAGGGAAGAGGTTTTCAAATATATTTCAGGAATTATTAAAGGCAAAAATCAAAAACCGATCATTGTAAATGGGGTGTCCAATCATGTGCATTTGTTTGTTGGGTTAAAACCTTCCATATCGGTTTCGGATTTAATCAGGGATGTTAAAAATAATTCGAGTAATTTTATTAATGAACAAAAATTCGTTCGTGGAAAGTTCTCTTGGCAGGAAGGTTTCGGGTCGTTCTCTTATTCGCATTCCCAAATTGATCAAGTGTATCAATATATCCTGACTCAGGAAGAACATCATCAGAAAAGAACTTTTAAAGAAGAATATTTAGCCTTTCTGAAAAAGTTTGAAGTTGACTATGATGAAAAATATTTATTCGAATGGTACGATGACTAAATACTCACAAACTAATAAGACCAAAAATGGCTGAAACAATTCAATTTGAACTGAACGGAAAGAAGGTGGAAATGCCACTCGAAAAAGGACAGACACTGCTCTGGGCCCTCCGGACACATTTCAACCTCACCGGAACCAAATACGGTTGCGGCGAAGGTTACTGTGGCGCCTGCACGGTGCTGATGAACAATGAGGCAGTTCGTTCGTGCGGAATACGCATGGAAGAAGTAGCCGGTAAAAAAATTACGACGATTGAAGGGCTGTCGAAGAACGGAAAACTGCACCCGGTTCAGCAGGCCTTTGTCGATAACGATGCGCTGCAATGTGGCTACTGCACCCCTGGTATGATTATGAATGCTGTGGGATTGCTGGCTAAAACACCTCATCCTACCCGCGAACAAATTGTTGAGGGTATGGAAGACAACCTCTGTCGCTGCGGAGCACATGTGCGTATTATCGATGCCATTGAATCGGCTTCCAAAACCATGTAGTTTAACCTGATAAATCTGAAGAAATGAAAAACGAAAAATATTATCGGGACGAAGTGCCGGAAAATAACCCAACTTTTGAAGTTGACCGGCGCGATTTTATTAAACTGCTTGGCGGAGGTTTGTTTATTTATTTTCAACTCGGCGATTTTCTGAAAGGCGTGTCCGCCGAAGCCGAGCAACGACGCTCTGTCCCGACCGACTATAATGCGTTTATTCACATAGCCGATGACGGAAAAGTGACCTGCCTGATTGGGAAGATTGAAATGGGGCAGGGAATTATCACCTCTTTTCCGCAAATGGTTGCCGACGAGCTCGACACTCCGTTGGAAAGCATAAAAATGGTGATGGGCGATACCGAATTATGCCCTTACGATGCCGGAACCTGGGGGTCGCTTTCGACCCGTTCGCTCGGACCAGCCATGTTAGCTGCTTTGGCCGAAGCCCGGGTCGTTTTGCTTGAAATGGGAGCCGAGCAACTTGGGGTGGGCAACGATGAAGTGACTGCTGAAGACGGAGTTGTTTTTGTAAAAGGCAATAAAAACAAAAAAGTAAGTTATGGCCAGCTTGCCCAGGGCAAGAAGATCGAAAAATACCTGCAGGTAAAACCGAAGATGAAAGATTTTAGCGAATATAAAATCCGCGGAAAATCGTTTAATCATGTCGATGCTGTTGCCAAAGTAAAAGGAGAGGCTATGTACTCGGGCGATTTCAGGATGCCTGGAATGTTGTACGCCAAAATTCTGCGTCCGCCATCGCACGGTGCCACTTTGGTGTCGGCCGATACTTCCGAAGCAGAGAAGATGGAAGGAATTTCGATTGTTCGCGATAAAGAGATGGTTGCCATTTTACATGCCGATCCGGAGAAAGCCGAAAACGCGCTGTCCAAAGTGAAAGCCGAATACAAGTTTGATGAGATGAATTTGGATGACAAAACCGTATTCAAACATCAGCTTGAATTTAAGTCGGAAGGAAGAGTGGTCAAAGCTTTTGGTGACCTGGAAACGGGCAAAAAGAATTCAGATTTCATCATTGAAAGTGAATTCTATAACAGCTATGTAGCACATGCCCCTATGGAAACGCATACTGCTTTGGCCTTTATGGAAGGAGAGAAAGTAGTTGTTCGGGCCTCAACACAAACACCTTTTGGAACGCAGGATGGCATTGCCCGCGAGCTTGGTCTTGGCCTCGAAAAGGTGCGCGTGATTCCGCCATTCCTGGGCGGTGGTTTTGGCGGTAAGGCTGCTTTCCGGCAGGCAATAGAGGCTGCCCGACTGGCAAAATTAACCGGCAAACCTATTATGGTGCACTGGACGCGGAAAGAGGAATTTTTCTACGATACCTTCAGGCCGGCCGCTGTGGTTAAAATTACCTCGGGAGCCGATAAATCGGGTAAGATTTCGATGTGGGATTATCATGAATATTTCGCCGGATCGCGCGGCTCCGAAACTGTTTATGACGTTCCCAATGCAAAAACCACCAGTTATTCTGCTCCGGATGTGCATCCGTTTGGAACCGGAGCCTGGCGTGCACCGGGAAACAATACCAACACGTTTGCCCGCGAGTCGCAAATTGATATGTTGGCCGCCAAGTTGGGGGTTGACCCGCTCGATTTTCGCCTGAAAAACCTGAAGGACGAACGAATGATTGGCGTGCTGAAAGCTGTTGCCGACATGGTTGGCTGGACTCCGGCCAAATCGCCAAGCGGGCGCGGTTATGGTATTGCCTGCGGATTTGATGCCGGGGCTTATGTGGCTCACATTGCCGAGGTGAAAGTGGACAAATCAACAGGGAAAGTGCAGGTGGTAAGAGTTGCATGTGCTCAGGATATGGGTTTTTGTATCAATCCACAAGGATCAATTATCCAGATGGAAGGCTGCATCACGATGGGAATGGGCTATGCGCTAACCGAAGAAGTGAAATTCACGGGTGGAAAAATTCATACTGAGAATTTCGACAGTTATCAGCTTCCAGTCTTCTCGTGGCTGCCCAAAATCGAAACCAAAATTCTGGATAAAATGGAAGCTCCGCAGGGTGGTGGCGAACCTGCCATTATTTGCATGGGCGGCGTGCTTGCCAATGCCATTTTCGATGCCTGTGGGGCGCGGTTGTATCAGTTGCCAATGACTCCGGAACGGGTTTTAGAAGCGCTGGCGAAAGTGAAATAAACTGAATTTATTGCGAAGCGATCATCGGTAATCGGTGATCGCTTCGTTTTTTTACTCAGCTTAACTTGGTGGCAAAAACCACCAGCTTTTCTTTCATGCTTTTCAATTCAGGTTCCGAAAGCGTATCAGCCGCCTGCTTAATCAGCTCGTTGTACAGCGATAACTGGTATCCGGCCTCATTCTCCACCGATTTTTTCTGATCTTCCGGAAACGATGAATAATACTGAAGCCATTCTTCCAGCGATTGGGTTAACTCCTGAAATTTTGCCTTCCCCAATTCCTTCTGGTTGTTTTTAGCATACAACGCTGCAAGCAAGATGCTTTGATAATCCACCGGCCAGTTTTTTAGGCTGATAGTTGTATCGGCTTTTTTCAGAACTTCCAGCGCTTTTGCAGTTTGTTGCTCGTTGGTTAACTTTTGAGCCAGGCGGTAAAACGCATTCCGGATTTGCATACTGGCAAACATCCGGCGGTGGTGCCAGTCGAAATATACATTCGGGTTGGCCAGATTATCCCAGTTGCATTGCTGCATCAGCTTGGTGTAAAGGCTGTCCGCATCAATCTTTCCTGAATCGAGAATTGATGTGCAGGCCGTTTCTTTGTCAGTCAGGCGGTACACCAGGCCGTCGAAGATCAGGTTGTTTTTTAGTCCGTGTTCCTCCGCATCGACCCAGGCCGTGAAGCAAATCGGGCGTTTCCCCTGATTCGAGGCAATGATGTCCCAAAAAGCAAGGTCGCCTTTGTGTATCGCGCGTTTATCCAGTTCTATATGGATTGGTTCCTGCCCGGGATTTTCAATCCTGACCTTTTTAACCGGGATGAAACTGAGTTGCTCGCCATTTTCTGCAGCCAGTTTTGTCTTTGAGAAATCGCTTGATACAAATTCCAGAACATCCGAGAACAGTTGTTCTGTTTCAATTTTGGGCACCACATACACGTAGTCGAGTTGTCCCGATTGATACTTTTCAAGTGGAACCGACATTTTCAAACCCTCGTTGTTGTAAATTTTTCGCTGAATCTGTGCAATGTACCATTCAGCCGAAAGGTAAGGCATAACCACTACGCGCACGTCGCGCCGGATGCCTTCCACCTCCTGACAGTACCAAAGCGGATAGGTGTCGTTATCGGCGTGGGTGAATAAAATGGCATTGGGTTCACACGATTCGAGGTAGTTTCGGGCCAGGTCGCGTGCTGAATAACGCCCCGAACGATCGTGATCATCGTAATTCTGTGCCAGCAAAAGAAGCGGCGAGGCAAGCAACCCAAGCGCAATTGAAACGATTGCTGCATTGCGCTCTTTGAGCCATTTTGTTAGTCCGGAGAAAGCGGCCAGCACACCCATAGCAATCCATATGCAGAAAACATAGAACGAACCTACATAAACGTAATCGCGCTCGCGGGGCGTATTGGGTACTTCGTTCAGGTAAACCACCAGGGCAAAACTCATCAGGAAGAAAAGCAGCCCGGTAACCAGAAAGTTTCTCTGGTCGCGCCGGTAATTGAAGATCATTCCGGCAAGTCCCAGCAAAAAAGGCAAAAAATAATACGAATTACGGCCTTTATTGGCTTGGGTAGCAGATGGTACATTTTTTTGCGGACCGGCCACCATCTGATCGATAACCGGGATTCCCGATTGCCAGTTTCCGTTTACTGCATCGCCATTTCCCTGAATGTCGTTTTGGCGGCCAACAAAATTCCACATAAAATATCTGAAGTACATGTAACCAAGCTGGTATTTCAGGAAGAAGGATAGGTTTTCAGAAAATGTGGGAACCAAAGTCCCTGTTGATTCGCCATCTTCACCGCGCACAAAAACTTTCCGGCCTTTAAAACCTGACTGGCTTTTGTAGGCTTCCATGTGCTCCGGATCGTTGCTGTGCATCCGGGGGAAAAATCCAATGGTACTGGCATTATACTCCACTTCAGGATTCAGGCGACTTTTGATGTATTTGTCGTTCTGTTTTATCCAGTTGTTGCGATCTTGGTAGTTGGTAGCTATCGAACCAAAATTTTCGCCATACAGTATCGGGCGTGTACCGTATTGCTCGCGATTAAGGTAATTCAGAAGCCCGAACGTGGTATCAGGATCGCCCTGATTAACCGGGACATTCGCCGAAGCACGGACAATTGTGGCGACATACGATGTGTAGCCAACGAGCATAAACGTAACACACAGAATTGCCAGATTGAGTTTTTGCAGGTTTTTTCGGTGTGTGTAAAAAAGTCCGGCAGAAAGAGTTGTGGCAACCAATACCAAATAAGTTATTATTCCTGAATGAATAGGTAAATGAAGGCTGTTCACGAAAAACAACTCCAGACTTTTGGATAAGTCTAAAATTCCCGGAATGAAGATTTTAAGTAAGGCGATAATTCCGAGTCCACTGATCACGATGGCAGCAATAAAACCTTTCAGTGAGTAGTCGTATTTTCTGAAATAGATGATGAGTGCTACCGATGGAATGACAAGTAAATTAAGTAAATGTACGCCGATTGAAAGTCCGATCAGAAAAAAAATAAGGATGATCCAGCGTGAGGAATCAGAGTTGTCGGCCTCGCGTTCCCAGCGGGTGGCAGCCCATAAAACAGCGGCACTGAAAAGCGATGACAACGCATAAACTTCGGCTTCAACTGCAGAAAACCAAAACGAATCGGTGAATGCGAACGACAAAGCTCCAACAGCAGCGGCACCGAATTTCAGGATTAACGGATACGATTTGCCTTGTTTTTGTTCGAGTTTCGAGATCAGCCAGACGATAGTCCAGTAAAGGAAAAGAATGGATGCTGCGCTCGAAACAGCCGATACCATGTTGATGAAATATGCTGCTTTTGCCGGATTCCCGAAACTCAGAAGTGAGAACAACCGCCCGATCAGCATAAAAAGCGGTGCCCCGGGCGAATGGTTTATTTCGAGTTTGTAGGCTGAGGTGAGGAATTCGCCACAATCCCACAAACTGAGGGTAGGTTCTAATGTCAGAGTATAAACAATAAGGCTGATGGTGAAAATGACCCATCCTGAGAGGTTATTGATGCGTTGTTCCATGTGAATTGTTTTTACACAGTACACGCAAAACCGGAAAGGTTCAGAGCTGCCAATAAAAATAAACCCTGTCAGGTTTCCGAAACCTGACAGGGTTATCTCGACGAAAATCAGACGATTATTTCAGTAGTTCAGCCGGAATTTCTTTAATATCGCTGACTTCGATCTTCCGGATAAAAAACTCACCGCCTTCCGATTGAATCTGGATTTTTCCTTTGGTCAATGGCGTGGTTTTCCCGTTTTCGGTGGTACTGCAGTCGGTATTCACCATCACAACTTTTCCATTTACAACATGAACAGACGTTTGCCCAAAGCAATATAAATCAACTGTATTCCATTCGCCCAATGGTTTTTCTGCATCCTCTTTCTTTTTAATCGAACGACCATTGGTATCTTCGCTAAAAGTTGAATTTTGTCCATCAGGAGCATAAAAATAAGCCGTTCCAAAATTTCCCATTTTTGATTTAGCCTGGCAACAGGTATTTCCCATTAAATAAGTATCGCCAAGGTTTTCGTGCATCAGTTGGTGTTCAATGCAGGCCATCCAGGTTCCAAAAGCAGCTCCGAAAGGGCCAAAGCTGTGGTATAACAAACCACTGTTGCGTTTTCCATACACTTTTTCGCCCCACTTGAATTCGAGGTGCAGGTGATAATTTTCAAATTCTTCTTTGGTTGCCAGCGATGCAAAAATATCGCCTGAAATATGTATTACTTTCTGCCCTTCGAGTTTAGTAATACTGTAGGTTGATTCCGGGGTTGCTTTTTTAGCCAGATCTTCAAAACCCGTGATTGGAGTTCCGAGATGTATCTCCCAGTTTTTTAGATTTTTACCATTGAAAAGTTGTTGCTGAGAAAAGGTACTTGTTGCGAGAAAACAAAGCACTAAAAGCGATAAAAGGTTTTTCATGATTATGGGTTTGGTTTTTAAAAGGCAAAAAAAAACTGCCCCATAAATATAGGGCAGTCTATCGAAATAATAAAATTTTAGTTTACGAATGTGTGGCAATAAGTTGCTGGGCTCTGTCGAGAATAGCAGCGTCGTCAAGAAGTACTACACCACCGTCGGGACCCGGTTCAATATGCAATCCAACAGATTTTCCCTTCACATAATTTGCGCCCCCAAAATAATTTCTGACGGTTTCAACCTCTAGCCCGAATTCCTGCGCAATCTGATGGATTGAACCGTCAGGTAAACTGTCTTTGATGTGACGTAGCTCGTTAAAAGTGATTTTTCTTTCCATGACAATTAGTTTTTATGGTTGTACACTCTTTTTACTTTTAAACACTCTTTAAAGTTAGAATTAATATAGAAATAACAATGAGGTAACAATCATGTTTTATCGACAGGTTTTGCAAAGCAGGTTCTCAACGACCAGCGAAATCATCTTCTGTGCCAGTGTTATAAGTTGTCATGTAGGCATTTCATGATGCGAATCGATTAAAAAACAATGAAAAAAAGATTAGATTTTTAACAATTTTTAATATTACTGAAGGCCTTTTCGGATGGCATCGTAAGCTGCCTGCTGAATTGAAGGCCTAATGTTTAAATCGGAAATGGCTGAGTGACTTCGGGTTGGATAAACTCTGTTCGAAAGTAAGATAACCAGAAGCTGATTCTGCGGATCCATCCAGACAAAAGTACCGGTAAATCCGGTATGCCCATAACTTCCAGGACTGGCATCGGCCGCCGGAAACTTATTTGGCTGATCTTTTATTCCTGGATTTGGCTTGTCGAAGCCCAGCGCACGCCGGTTGTTGCTGCCAGGAAACTGAACTTTGGTAAATTCTTCGATAGTTTCGGGCTGAATGTACTGTTTGCCACCGTAGTAGCCTTTCTGAAGATACATCTGCATCAACTTGGCCAGATCGTTGGCATTGCTGAAAAGCCCTGCATTACCCGAAACTCCGCCCAATACGGCAGCCATTTCGTCGTGCACGTATCCTTGCAGAAGTTCGTTCCTGAAATAATTATCGTTCTCTGTTGGTGCAATCTGAGCAATGGGGAATCGTTCGTAAGGCCTGAACCCGGTTGAAACAGCTCCAAGAGGCTTATAAAATTCCTGATTCAGGTATGCCGCGAAGCTTTCTTTGGCAAGCCTTTCGGTTACAAACCTGAAAAGACCCATTCCCAGATCTGAATAGACATATTCTTTTTTCGCAAGGAGAGGCGATTTTGCAATATCATCGATTACAATTTTTTCAAAGTCATTCCGGGCATACAGATTTTTTGAAATTCGGATCTGAAATTGTTCGGATGGCTGAGTTTTGAAAATACCTTTTCTGACGATTGATTTCGTGCCGGGTTCAAGATAAAACGGGATAAAAGCCTGCAGACGGGCCTGATGGGTTAAAACATCGCGCACCGTAATTGCCGATTTATTTGAGTTTTTAAATTCGGCTAAATAGGTTGAATAAGGGGAGTTAAGGTCAATTTTTTTCTCGTCGTACAGCTTCATCACTGCCGGAAGGGGAGCCGAAACTTTTGTAACCGATGCCAGATCGTAAAGAACGTCGTTCCGAACCGGAAGCTTATTGTCGTAAGTTAAAAAACCGTAGCTTTTATTGAGAATCACCTTTCCATCTTTAGCAATCAGAACCTGACAGCCGGGAAATGCTTTTTTGCTGATCCCGAGCGTGGTGATCGAATCGATCTGGTGTTCAAGGTATTCCGAGCTGATTTTTACTTCTTCCGGAAGCGAATATTTCAGCCGTCGGATATTGTTAACAGTTATTCCGGAGTGCAGTGGGTAAAAGTCTTTCAGAGTTACTGGGAGCTTCCCGTTTCCGTCGATTGCCCCAAATATAAGTTGAGCAGCCGTCTCTCCGGCACATTTGTCATCCTGATAGGCAAGAACTAAACCCAACGCATCTTTTACTTTGGGAAAAGTTGTTAGAGCATATGGATTCCCCAAAAAGACGAAGATCGATTTGCGTGGATCGAGCATTTCTGTTATCCTGATTTGCTGATCAGTGATGCCAAATCGTCGCGATGGATATAAACCCATTCCATGAATGCCAGCGATAATCAGGTTGTAAGGTTTGAGCTGGTTAATCAGGCTCGCAATTTCTTTTTCTGAAGGAGATTTGGAAATGTTGAAATGATCGACCTGAGTATAATTGTCGAGCATAGCCTGGAGTGCAGTGCTTTCTTCGGCACCAATTGCGAGGCTGGCTATTTTTAATGTATCGAGTCGCTGAAGGGGCAAAATTGAGTTTTTGTTCTCTAAAACGGTCAGGGCTTTTTCAAACAAAAGTTGTTTGGTTAGCTGGTATTTGGGTGGACACAGCTCAACCTGCAAATTTTTGCAGTCCGTAAATTTTTGTTTGTCGAGTCCGAGCCATCTTTTTATGGCCAGAATCCGCCTACACTTGGCATCAATATCTTCGGTGGTTAGTTGTCCTGAATTTACGGCAACTCTTACGGCTGCAATTGCTTTTTCAAGATTCGGGACTATTTCAACCATGTCGTTTCCGGCTTTCAAAGCTTTGACAACCAAATCGGAAGACGAAGCTTTACCCACACCGTTCATGTTCATGGCATCGGTTATGATCAAACCTTCAAAACCAAGGTTCGCCCGTAGTTTTTGTTTGATGATTTTAGAAGATAATGTTGCCGGAATCCTGGTATTTGGCTCTAGCGCCGGAACCTGTAAATGTCCTGTCATAACTGCTCCAATCCCTTTGTCAATAAGATAAGAGAAAGGATAGAGCTCTAATGAGTCGAGTTCGCTTTTGGTTTGATTGATAACCGGAAGACGTAAATGTGAGTCTGTTTCAGTATCGCCATGCCCCGGAAAATGTTTGGCTGTAGCCAACACTCCGGCGGCCTGTAATCCGCTGGCATATAACCATGCTTTATGAGCGACCTGTGTTTTTTCCTCTCCAAACGAACGGTAATTAATCACCGGATTATTCGGATTGTTATTGATGTCGCAAACAGGAGCCAGGTTCATGTGCACGCCAAGCCTGCGGCATTGCTTCCCAATTTCATAACCCATCTGGAAAATTAATGAGTCGTTGGTTATGGCTCCCAATGCCATTTGCACGGGATAGTTAATTGTAGAATCAAGCCTGAATCCCAGTCCTGTTTCGCCGTCGATAGCTACGAGCAGAGGTATGTTGGCCGCCTGCTGGAATTTGTTGCCGATTGAACTTTGGGCTACCGGGCCGCCTTGCATGAAAATAATTCCACCAACCTGTAATTGCTCAATTTGCTTCACCAGAGCATCTGTTTTGTCACTTTTCTTGTTCGAATAGGCCTGAATCATAAATAGCTGACCTATCTTCTGATCAAGCGTCATTTTTGTCATCAACGAATCAACCCATTGATCGTTTAAATAGTTGATGAATGTTGGATTTTCCTTTGCTGCCGCGATTTTCAGAAGGAAAACCGAAAGACAGATTGAGATCATAAGTCGTTTCACAAGCAAATATTGTTGTTAATTCGTGGAATATTGAATGCGTACTTGTGGAACTCGCATGCCTGAAAATTATTGGTTCTGTCAAAATTGACATGGTTTTTGGTCCTGTTATCTTGAAAGTCGTTGCCGTGGCATGCTCGTTTCATGTGTTGCATTATATGGTGGTAAATTTAAAAACAATAACAAGGTTTTTACCCATCATATGTTGATGTTGCCAATAATTAAGATTGTTTTATTCTGATTTGCTTCTGCAATATTGGTCTCAACAGGTGTGAGGTATTGGAGTGATTTGTAGAACGAATTATTACATTTTTAGAAATTTTCTTATCAAATCATTATTTAGCAGGAGAATTAAGTACTTAATTGCATAAATGTTAAAAAATGTAAAAACCATTTGTTACTTTTGGCATAATAAGTGTATTGGCCTGAACGTTATTTTGATAAACCTATTTCTTGAAGAATTTTATTTACATATTACTTGTATTCCTTTCTTTAGGATATTTGTTTTCATGCGAGGATGATAAGTATATTTCATCTTCAGATGTAAAGCTGAGGTTTTCTGTTGATACCGTCATGTTTGACACTGTTTTTACCTCTATCGGATCGGCTACTCAGCACTTAAAAGTTTACAATCCTTACGATCAGAAAGTCCTTGTTTCTTCAATTAAACTTGCCAAAAGCGAGACTTCCAATTTTCGGTTGAATATTAATGGGGTTGCTTCCAACGAAGTGAAAAATATTGAGATTGCCCCGATGGACAGCTTGTATATTTTTGTTGAAGTTACGGTTGACCCGAGCGGGCAGAATCTTCCGCTGGTGGTTAAAGATTCCATTGAATTTATTACCAATGCCAATCATCAGGATGTTGATATAGTCGCCTGGGGACAGGATTTTAATCTGATCAATAAAGAGATCGTAAAGAATACGACCTGGACCAACGAAAAACCTTATCTGGTTTACAACAATGCCTATGTTGACAGCAATGCTGTTTTAACGATAAACGCTGGAGCCCGGATTTATTTTCATAAAGACGCCGGATTATATGTAAAAGGGAAGATTCTGGCCAAGGGAACTATTGATAATCCGATAACTTTTCAGGGCGATCGGCTCGAAAGTGTTTACGCCAATGTTCCCGATCAGTGGAATGGTATTTTGTTGTATTCGGGCAGCACAAACAATGAGTTCTCGAATGTTGAGATTAAAAATGCCAATATTGGGCTTTGGGTCGGAAATGTTGAAGACAAAGGATCGGCCAAAGTGAAACTTACCAATGTTCGGATTCAGAATATGGCTTATGCTGGTATTTTAGCGATGAAATCCGAAATTCAGGCCGTAAACTGTTTGGTTGCCAATTGTGGTTTTTATGCTGTAGCCCTGCTTATAAGCGGAAGTTACGAGTTTAATCATTCAACCATTGCTAATTATTGGGGTGGATATGGCTTCAAGGCAAGGACTACTCCTGCTGTTTATATTTCCAATATATTGAATGTTTCGAAGGATAAGCCTGACTATGTGGGCGACATTGTAAAAGCTGATTTTGGTAACTGTATTATTGCCGGAAATGCAATGGATGGCAATGAACTCGTCTTGCGTAAAAGGTCTGATAAAATTTATAACTATAAGTTCGACAGGTGTATGCTTCAGGTTGCTGACACTTTTAAAACAAGCAATGTTGAACATTTTGTGAATATTTTAAAGGGGGTCGATCCGAAATTTGTCGATCCGTATAAAAAGTATAATTACGAGCTTGATACTCTAAGCAAAGCCAAGGATGTTGCCAACCGAACCATCAGCAAATTATATCCGACTGATTTGAAAGGCAGAGATCGCTTTCTGGATGGCGGTCCCGATCTTGGGGCTTTTGAACGTCAGGAAAAGAAAGCGAAATAACGCTTGCGCTTTGCAGATATTTCCTGGTCACCTGTAAATTGAATCGCGATGAATTCTCCATTATTCCACTCGCATGAAAATTGATTCCCATTTTATCCTTGTCAGTTTACTTCTTTTCTGTTCGTCTTTTCGGATGTCAGCTCAGGTTTCATCTGGTAAGAATGAGTTTTCGTTCATGTTTTATAATACCGAGAACTTCTTTGATGTTGAAAACGACTCGATAACCAAGGATGAAGAATTCACGAAGGAGGGCGATCGGCGATGGACATCAGGAAAACTGCATGTAAAAGCTGAGCGTTTGGCTAAAGTGGTACTGGCTGCTGGAAGGTGGAATGCTCCGGTGCTTATTGGGTTATGCGAAATTGAAAACCGGGATGTGCTTGAAATGCTTTGCAAAATTGAACCATTAACCCGATTTCACTATAAAATTATTCAAAAGGATTCTCCGGATTTACGGGGTATTGATGTTGCTCTGATTTACCGTCCGGACCTGTTTCGTCCAATAGATTATTTGGCGATTCCTGTTATTGATCCGGATGATAAATCGTTTAAAACTAGGGATATTCTTCAGGTAAGCGGGGTGCTGAATGGCTTTGATACTATTCATGTTTTTGTGAATCACTGGCCTTCGAGGTATGGCGGAATTATGGAAACTAAAAAGCATCGCGGGCTTGCTGCTATGACGTTAAAAACATCGGTTCAGAAAGTACTTTCGCAACACTCACGAGCAAAAATCGTTTGTATGGGCGATTTTAACGATACGCCTGCTGACGAAAGTTTGGCCGCGGTTCTTGAGGCAAAACAAACCGATAGCTCCATGAATGGAGAATTGATCAATCTTTCTGCATCCTGGACATCAAACGACATTCAAACGATAAAAAGTAAGTATCGTTGGGAAGTATTTGACCAGTTTATTGTTTCTGATTATTTTCTGACCCCAAATGAATGCTTCCAATTTAAGGATAGCGAGATATTCAAAGCTCCATTTCTTCTTGAGCCGGATATTTCGTTTGGCGGAGTTAAACCCAAACGAACCTATATCGGCTACAGATACAACAACGGATTTTCAGACCATCTTCCGGTTTTGCTTCGGTTAAGCTTAACAGGTTACTGATTTTGTAAAGGTTTTAGCCCCATTTCTTCAGCAATTTTAAGCATGTACTCAAAAGCCTGATCCTTGTCGTTGGCGATGATCCCGTCTAAAATAGCATCTTTTATGGCGTTCTTAATGACTCCAACTTCGCGGCATGGCGTCAATCCATAAATTTCCATAATGGTTTCGCCGGTTACAGGTGGTTGGAAATTCCTGATGTGATCACGTTCCTCCAAATCTTTCAGTTTTTGTCGTACCAGCTGAAAGTTGTTGTAGTATTTCTTAACTTTTTCAGGATTTTTTGACGTAATGTCAGCCTCGCAAAGCGTCATCAGATCGTCAATATCGTCGCCTGCTTCAAATAAAAGTCTCCGGATAGCCGAGTCGGTCACTTCTTCCTCCGAAAGTACAATTGGCCGCATATGAAGTTCCACGATTTTCTGAACGTACTTCATCTTTTCATTCAGTGGAAATTTCATTTTTTTAAACAGTGCAGGTACCATTTTTGCCCCTACAAAGTTGTGCGAATGAAATGTCCAACCCAATTGTGGCGAATATTTTTTAGTCGCTGGTTTAGCAATGTCGTGTAATAAAGCTGACCAGCGTAGCCACAAATTGTTTGTGTTTGGGGCAATTCGGTCAAGAACTTCCAGTGTGTGATAGAAATTATCTTTATGCCCGATTCCGTTAACTTCTTCACGTCCTTTCATTCGATGCAACTCCGGAAAAATCAACTCCAGCAATCCTGTTTTGTCCAGCAGTTTAAAACCTATTGATGGCTTCGATGAAAGAATGATTTTATTCAATTCTTCTCCAATTCTTTCTTTGGAGATAATGCTGATGCGTTTTTTGTTTTGCGCAATGGCCTCAAGAGTTTTTTCCTCGATGGTAAATCCAAGCTGAGATGCAAACCGGATTGCCCGCATCATCCGGAGTGGGTCGTCGGAAAACGTAATCCCGGGTTCGAGCGGCGTGCGCAAAATCTTATTTTCAATATCCTGAATTCCTCCAAACGGATCGACAAGCTCTCCAAACCGGTTTTTATTGAGGCAAATGGCCAACGCATTGATGGTAAAATCCCGCCTGTTTTGATCTTCCTCCAGCGTTCCGTCTTCAACTATTGGTTTTCTGGAATCTTCGTTATACGATTCTTTTCGGGCCCCAACAAATTCAACTTCGAGCGATTGGTATTTTAGCATAGCCGTTCCAAAGGTTTTGAATACACTGACCTGAATTGTCGGGCCTAAGCGCTGAGCCACCATTTCTGCCAGTTTAATGCCACTGCCTATGGTTACCACATCGATATCGGGCGAGGGACGTTTCAGGATTAAATCGCGAACAAAGCCGCCGATCACATAGGTCTCCTGATTGAGCTGATCGGCTAATTCAGAAATAACTTTAAATATTGGATGTTGAAGATGTTGTTTCATTAAAAAATGTTTGCGGATTCAGCATGTCCGTTTAAAATAGGAAGCGTATGAGTTATAACAAAGATCATATTGAATTGGCTGAACTTATTACAGGAAAAGCTTTGATTTTTTGATTTCAGAAAAACTAAATATGACAAAATGTGTTTTTTAGTGTGCCAAAATTACAATTTATTGCCTTTTGCAACTACATATTAAGATTTAAATTTATTGGCATTTAATTTGATATTTATATATTTAAAAATTTATATATTTGTATAATTAAAAATTGAAACCATGTTAGAACATTTAACAAAAGAAACTTTCAAAGAAAAAGTATTCAACTTTGAAGTTAATACAGAGTGGAAATTTGAGGGAACAACCCCTTGTATGATTGATTTTTACGCTGACTGGTGCGGCCCATGTAAAATGGTTGCTCCGGTATTGGAAGAACTTCAGAAAGAATATGGAGATAACCTCGTTATTTATAAAGTGAATACTGAAAACGAACGCGAGTTATCGGCAATATTTGGCATCCAAAGTATTCCATCGTTGCTGTTTGTTCCCGTTGACGGGCAACCACAAATGGCAATGGGCGCTTTACCAAAATCGACATTCGAAAAAGCAATTGCTGAAGTTCTGAATGTTAAAAAGCCAAATATTAATTAAGGCAACAATTCCAGAATTTTCTCGAGGTGAATGCCTCTTGAGCCTTTGATCAGGATTAGTTTATTTTCAATAGGTTGTGTTTTTAGGTAGTTTGAAAGAAGTTCGACTTGATCGAACTTCTTTTTTTCGTTTATACTGACCGTATTTTTAAATTGTGGACCCACCAGAAATACCTCAGAAAAGTTTTGCCCTTCAATAAAATCGGCAATCTTTTGGTGTTCTTCTGCCGAAGAGTCGCCCAATTCCAGCATGTCGCCCAAAATAATGCATTTCCCGTCGTGATTAATTGATGCAAAATTGGATAATGCGGCCATCATACTTGTTGGGTTGGCATTGTATGCATCCATGATGATGGTGTTTTTTTCTTTCTGGATCAATTGCGACCGGTTGTTTGACGGAGTATATTCAGCAATTGCATCTTGTATTAATAGCGGATCGACTTCGAAATATTTGCCGATACACGCAGCTGCCAGCAGATTCTCAAAATTGTAATTACCAACCAGTTTCGATTTAAGATATAACCAGCCTTTAGGAAAAAGAGCTTTTGACACAAGATAATTTCCTGTGCTGGCAATTTCCCCAGGCATGAAATAGCTGGTTGAGGTGCCATAACTGATTTGTTCAATTCCTTCGGCTTGCTTAACCAATATTGGATTGTCGGCATTCAGAAAACATTTTCCGCCTTTATTTCGGATGAAGTCGTACATCTCTGATTTTGTTCGGATGACTCCTTCAAACGACCCAAATCCTTCTAAATGGGCTTTGCCGATATTGGTTATTATTCCAAAATCAGGATTCGCAATTTCACAAAGCGCTTTTATTTCTCCCGGATGATTAGCGCCCATTTCAACCACACCAAATTCGGTGTCTTTTGTCATTGAAAGTAGTGTTAGCGGGACTCCTATATGGTTATTCAGATTTCCTTTTGTCGAATCTACTCTAAACTTTCTTGACAATACAGCAGTGATAAGTTCTTTCGTAGTGGTCTTTCCGTTCGTGCCAGTAATCGCCAGTATGGGCAATCCCAGGTTGTTGCGATGGTAGTTGGCCAGTTGCTGCAGGCAAAGCAGAACGTTATCCACCAGTATCATGCGGTCATCCGATGAAAAAGCGGGTTCGTCGATTATTGCAAATGCTGCTCCCTTGGCCAAAGCTTCGGCGGCAAAGGCATTGCCATTAAAGTTTTCACCCTTCAATGCAAAAAACAGACTATTTGCGGGGATGTTTCTCGAATCGGTTGTTACAGTCGGATGTGTCTGAAAAATGGAGTACAGGTTCGATATTTCCATACTTATTTTATTAAAAAAGAAAACCCCACTTTTTCAAATGAGGTTTTATATCTGTTGTATTTTAAATCTCGTTAAAATCCGTCAGGGCTACCAACGCGGGTCATAGCGCAACGGAATCCCAAATCGCTGGCTGATTGATTTTCAGGGCGATACCTGCGGGCACCAGGACTTAACCAGTAAGGTCTGTCTTTCCAGCTACCACCCTTGTAAATACGGGAGTTATCTGAGATAAGAGAAGAGAACTGGCCTTCTTTGGTTGACTGAATATACATATTGCTGGTTTGGGTTTTGTCTTTTGCAGCATTCCAGTCTTCGTTACCTTCAATTACCTGCGATTTGTAATCACCGTCGTTAAAATTGCGATAATCGGCAATCGTATCTTTCACCAGTTCGCCAAACTCGTTACGAACAAGTTTACCATCAGCATCAGTTTTGTATTTGGTAAAGGTATTACCGCGGAATGGCTGGAATTCAGCAACGTCGGTTGATGATAAAGGACGGTAAACATCAGCTACCCATTCGTTAACATTACCTGCCATACAATATAATCCGTAGTCGTTTGGTTCGTATGATGTAACCGGAGCAGTAATGTCTGCATTGTCGTTCAGTGCTCCTGCCATACCCATCAAGTCACCTCGTCCGCGGGTATAGTTGGCCATCATGCGTCCTTTTGTTTTCTTCGAATCATCACGAAGATAAGTTCCGTTCCACGGATAAAGTTTGCGGTCGGTTAACAGTTCATCTTCGGTGTTTCCAACGAGGCCAAGGGCTGCATATTCCCATTCGGCTTCGGTGGGGAGACGATAGTTTGGAAGAAGAACTCCATCTTCCCAACGAACTCGTCTGTTTGTTCCTGCAGCATCCTTCATCGGTCTTTTACCTTCAGTTCCCTGGTACATACCGGCAAGAAATGTTTCAGTAGTGAATACATTCTGACCACTTTGAGTATTGTCGATGGTAATAATTCCTTTGTCGGCCAATATTTTTTCATTTACCCTGTCGGTTCTCCATTTGGCATAAGCGTCGGCTTGTTTCCATGAAACTCCAACAACCGGATAATTTCCGTAGGCCGGGTGACGAAGATAATTGCTGATATAGGGCTCGTTGTAAGCAAGTTCTTCACGCCATACCAGAGTGTCGGGCATTGCCGTTTTGTATTTCTCCGGAGTGGTAGGATAAACCCGTTGCAACCAAAATAAATATTCGCGATAGTCAAGGTTTGAAACCTCAGTTTCGTCCATGTAAAACGAAGCAACCGTAACACGCCGCGGAACATTATTCCAGTCGTACATTACGTCTTGCTCAACGCGACCCATTGTAAAGGTACCGCCCTGGATAAAAACCAGTCCGGGACCAGTTTCCTGCTGGTAATTGTCATCGGCCTGAAACCCACCATTTTTAGGGTCTCCAAATTCCCATCCGGTTGAGTGTGATGTTCCGGAACCTCCTTTACCTTTTCCAAACAATCCGCATCCAGTCATTAAAGCAGCGAGACCAAATAATATTATGGATCTAAATTTCATGTGTATTTCTTCTTTTCTGTTAATTAAAAGACTCACAAATATAACTAATTTGTTGAATTGATATTGTTCAAGTATTCAATCTTTTTTCACACTTGTTGTTCATACTGTTTTATCTTTGCTTCTGATTAAAGGTCTGGTATTATTTTGTTTAGTTCTAAAGGCTTAATATTTATAATATTTGTTGCTCCTGATCGTTTATTGATAGAATAACTAATAAACATATAATGTTGAGATTATTGATTTTTTTTATACTTCTTTTTTCAATTATTGGAGAATCGCCTGCCCAGGCAAAGCAGAATATTGATATAGCACAGCCACAGTCGGTTGTGTCTAATTATAGCTGGAAATCAGGGTCGGTTCTGAAATCTGGTAAGTGGATTAAAATCAAAACTAAGGATAAGGGATTTTACAAGATTACCTATGATCAGATTAAACTATGGGGATTCGCCAATCCTGACCAGGTTTCGATGTATGGAAATGGTGGTTATATGCTACCTGTTTTTAATAAAGATACGCGTTTCGACGATTTGGATGCCTACCCGGTTTTAAAAGGTAAAGACAGTGCAGGAAAGGATTGTTTGTTCTTTTATTCAACCGGAAATATTTGTGTTAGCGAAGATTCAAAAACCGGCATTTTATCTCATAAACAAAATTATTATGCAACCGAAACATACTTTTTTCTTACCGATCAAGGTGCAGTAAAAACGATAGGTAAAGCCACCGAGATTGCTGAAACTGCAGGCCGGACAGTTGATGTATTTCCGAATTATGCGTTTTATGAGAAGGAGACCCGAAATCTGATTGCCTCCGGAAGCCAGTGGTTTGGCGAAGAATTTAATGCCGGACAGTTGCAAACTTTTAATTTAACATTAGATAATCCCGACCTGACAAAACCGTTGCAGATTTTAGTTGCTACAGCCGCACGATCGTCTGCTTCCAGTTCAATGAATGTGAATGTGAATGGAAAATCGCTTGCCGATATTTCATTTCCGGCGCTCGATGTAACCGACCCAACCGGATATTTTGCCAATGAACAAATCACTGCGATTTCTGGATTGGTTTCGTCGAATTTTTTGCAGATAAAACTTGGATACAGCGCAGCAAATAATTCGTCGAACGCCTGGCTCGACTACATTTCGGTGAATTATCAAAGTTCGCTGAAGATGACTGGCGATGTGTATTCATTCCGTGGCAAAGGAGCCACTGGCACGATAGCCACTTCTGAATTTGTACTGAATGGAGCGTCGGCTACTACTAAAATCATTGATGTAACCGACATTAATAATTCTGTTGAAATACCTGCAACTATTACTAATGGTCAGCTGAAATTTAAGTCGAAATCGGCCGAAACACGCGAATACATTGCGCTCAACCTAACAGGAGCAATTCCGGTTCCTGAATTTGTTGAAGCGGTCGATAACCAGAATCTTCATGGAACCGACCCTGCTCAAATGATAATTGTTGCAAACAAAAAGTTGTTAAGTTCAGCAAATGAATTGGCCGAATTTCACCGGACCAACGATGGCATGAGTATTCAGGTTCTCACTCCCGATGTTATTTACAACGAGTTTTCAGGAGGATTGCCCGATCCTGCCGGTTTAAGAAACTACTTCCGGATGTGTTATGACAAGGGCCAGCAAACTGGCGCCAATACGCTGAAGTATGTTTTGCTGATGGGCGATGGTTCGTACGACAATCGCAATATTCTGTTGAAAAACCATAACATGCTTCCTACCTACCAGTCGGAGAACTCGCTTTCGCCTACCGAGTCGTTTGTTACTGACGATTTTTATGGTTTCCTGGATGAAAATGAAGGCGATTCTCAAGGTGTCCTCGATTTGGGTATTGGGAGAATCTCGGCGGGTTCTGCTGAAGATGCCGGATATGTAGTTAATAAAATTAAGCATTACTACCAACAGGAATCTCTTGGGAACTGGCGTAACGTTGTGACTTTTATTGCCGACGATGAAGATTACAATACGCACATGAATCAGGCTGAGACTCTGGCAACACTTGTAAATAAAACTTATCCCGGGTTTTTTACTGACAAAATCTATCTGGATGCTTACAGGCAGATTTCTACTTCAGGTGGCGAAAAATATCCTGATGTAAGTGCGGCTATTACCAATCGGGTAAAACAGGGAACGTTGGTGATGAACTATACCGGGCATGCCAATGAAAAATATCTGGCCGACGAAAATGTGCTTGATATCAGTGCCATCAACTCGTGGAGCAATTACAGCCGGTTGCCCATTTTCGTTACAGCTACCTGCGAATTCAGCCGTTTTGATGCTGACGATACTTCGGCCGGTGAATACATTTTATTTAATCCCAATGGCGGTGGAGTTGGGCTTTTTTCAACTACCCGCTTGGTGTATTCAGGAGCAAACTTTGTTTTGAATAACGAGTTTTTCAAGCATATTTTTGAGAAGGATGATCAAGGCCGAAATTTACGATTGGGAGATGTGATGCGCAAAGCGAAAGCTGATGCAAACACCGGGATCAATCAGTTAAATTTCAGTTTGCTTGCCGATCCGGCCATGCGGTTGGCGAATCCTGAATATCAGGTAAAAACGACCAGTATTGACGGTAAAGATGCAAATGCACAGGCAGATACCATACGAACACTTTCAGTGGTTACGGTAAAAGGATACATTGCCGATCACAATGGCGCAAAACTGACCACATTTAATGGCGAGATTATTCCAATAGTGTACGACAAAGCCCAGCAGGTTGAAACTTTGGGAAACGGAGGTCAGACACCTATGAGTTATAACGTGCAGAATAATGTTATTTATAAAGGTCTGGCGAGTGTAAAAAACGGCGAATTTGAGTTTTCGTTTTTTGTGCCTAAGGATATTTCGTATAAGCTGGGGAAAGGAAAAATTCTTTACTACGCTTACAACGAAACTGACGACGCGCAAGGTTATTTCGACCAGTTTTATATTGGAGGATCTTCTAACAATCCGATATCTGATTCAAAAGGACCGGCTGTTGAATTATTTCTGAACTCTGAGTCGTTTAAAGACGGAGACCAGGTAAGTGCAAGTTCTGTGCTGATTGCCAGTATCACTGACGAAACCGGGATCAATACTTCAGGCACGGGGATCGGCCACGATATTACGGCCGTGTTGGACGACGATTACTCGAACATCATGGTTTTGAACGACTACTTTCAGGCTGACAAAGACAAATACACCAGTGGAAAAATAGTATTTCCACTCACCAACCTCGCCGAGGGCGAACATGTTATCCGGTTGAAAGTATGGGATGTACTGAATAATTCGACCGAAGTTGAAGTGCGGTTTGTGGTAAAAGATGATTTCAGGATTGAAAATGTGAGCTGTTACCCCAATCCGATGTGGGGGCAAACCAAGTTTATTTTCACTCACAATCAACCAGATGAGGCTTTTGATGTTACTTTAGATGTATTTCAGATTTCAGGAGCACAAGTCGATTCGTACCAGGTTCGGGTAGGTTCGTCAGGAACACAGAGTTTGCCGTTCGAATGGATTCCTGCAAATCATTTGGTGAAAATGAAACCCGGAGTTTACGTTTACCGCCTAACCGTGACAACCGACGATAAAAAGACGACTACCGGATCAGGCCGGTTGGTTTTTGTGTATCGTTAAAAAAAAGGTTCAATATCTTCTTGTTTAATACTAATTGGGACTGATGTCCGTTTATAAATTTGTTTGTTGGGTGCAAGTTGTCCTATACAAACGTCTATATTTGCAATTCGAAAAAAAATATTGAATTACTAAAATGAAGAAAATCTTACTGTTTACGGCTATTTTTTCACTGGGTATCTTTTTGCCACAGGTATATGCACAAAAAACTTCGACTACCGGAGCAAACACGGTTACAACAGGTGTTCCGTTTTTAACAATTGCTCCCGATTCGCGTGCTGGTGCAATGGGTGACGCTGGTGTTGCTACTTCTCCCGATGTAAACTCTCAGCACTGGAATCCTGCAAAATATGCGTTTGCCGAAAGTGAAATGGGGATCGCATTGTCGTACACTCCCTGGCTCCGGAATTTGGTTTCCGATATCAACCTGGCTTACCTGGTAGGTTATAAACGCTTGAATGATCAGGAAACGGTAAGTGCTTCGCTTCGCTATTTCTCGTTAGGCGATATATCTTTCATGAGTGAATATGGTGATCCAACCGGGCAACAAAGTCCAAACGAATTTGCGTTCGATATGGGATATACCCGTCTTCTGTCTGATAATTTTTCAGGAGCCGTTGCTATCCGTTATATTCGTTCCGATCTCACCGGAGGACAAATGGTTGGTGGAGTTGAAACTCACGCCGGAAATACTTTTGCTGCCGACGTAGCTTTCTATTATCAGAATCAGATCAGGATGAACCGCAAGAATTCGACCATTTCGGCTGGTATCGATATTTCAAACATTGGTGGAAAAATTTCATACACTGATGGCGAAACCAAAGACTTTATTCCGACCAACCTGAAATTGGGGGTTTCGTACAAAACCGAAATGGATAAATACAATACCATCACGTTTGCTTTTGATGCCAATAAGTTAATGGTTCCAACTCCGGATACAACTGATGTTGACATTATCACTGGTTTGGGATCATCAAAATCGGTTGTTTCGGGTATGTTTAGTTCGTTCAGCGATGCTCCCGGTGGTATGAAAGAGGAATTAAGGGAAATAACTTTTTCTGTTGGTGCCGAATATTGGTATAATAAGCAATTTGCTCTGCGTGCAGGTTATTTCTACGAAGATCCGACCAAAGGTAACCGTAAATTCTTCACTGCAGGTGCCGGTTTGAAGATGAATGTATTTGCACTCGATTTCTCGTACTTATTGCCGGTTGCGCAGAATAACCCACTGGCCAATACACTTCGGTTTACCTTGTCGTTCGACTTCGACGCATTTAATAAACAAAGGAGATAAGCATTATTTCAGGCCAGCCCTGAAATCAAAAATATTTGCAAATGAATTTCCGGATAGGATACGGATACGATGTACACCGTTTAGCTGAGGGCGAAACCCTCTGGCTGGGCGGTGTTCTTGTTCCACACAGTAAAGGAACAGTGGCACATTCCGATGGCGATGTGCTGATTCACGCGCTTTGCGATGCGATGCTTGGCGCGGCAAAAATGGGCGATATTGGCCGCCATTTCCCCGATACTTCATTCGACTTCAAGAACATTGACAGCAAAATTTTGTTGTCTAGTACCAATGACCTGATTGCCACTAAAAACTATCGGGTCGGAAATCTGGATGTGACGATAGCCGCTCAAAAGCCAAAGCTCAAGCCTTATATTCCTGAAATGGAAGAGACCATTGCCCAAATTTTGGGAGTTGATGTTGACGCTGTTTCAATTAAAGCGACCACAACTGAAGAGTTGGGTTTTGAGGGCAGGGAAGAAGGTATATCGGTACATGCCGTAGTGTTGCTTGAAAAATTAGTCAGATAATGAAGAAAACTTTAGTTATTGGGGCCAGTGAAAACCCCGAAAGATACTCGTATAAAGCGATAAAAGCTTTAAAATCAAACGATCATGAAGTAGTAGCCATCGGACTCAAGGCAGGTGAAGTTGAGGGCGTGACCTTTGATGCGGAGAAAAAATCGTTTGAAAATATCGATACGGTTACGCTTTATGTGGGGCCCAAAAATCAGCCGGAATATTATGAGTACATTCTGAGTTTGCAACCTCAGCGTGTAATTTTTAATCCAGGAACAGAGAATCCCGAATTTATCAGTCAGCTTGAGGCTGCAGGAATTTATCCTGAAATTGCTTGTACCCTGGTTTTACTT
Source organism: Prolixibacteraceae bacterium (assembly GCA_963678915.1). Classification (GTDB taxonomy): domain Bacteria; phylum Bacteroidota; class Bacteroidia; order Bacteroidales; family Prolixibacteraceae; genus Aquipluma. Next base: position 1,494,494 of record OY787458.1, on the reverse strand, counting down.
TCAACCGGACAATACGAATAATGAAAACTATCCAAACCGTTGATGAATTTGATAAGCTACTCGCCGAAAACGACGCTGTTTTAGCCTACTTCTCAACCGAAACATGTTCGGTGTGCCATGTGCTGAAGCCAAAGGTTTTCGAAATGGGTTCAGAATCGTTTCCGCAACTGAAAATGATTTTTGTCGAGTCAGATAAATCACCGGAACTGGCTGCTCAGTACCGGGTTTTTACTGCTCCAACAGTAGTGGTTTTTTTTGCCGGCCGCGAAACTATACGCAAGAGCCGTGCTTTTGGAGTTGATGAATTAAAGTCCGAAATTGCCCGTCCTTATTCATTGATGTTCGATGAAGCATAGATAGTCATTCGCTTCGCGTCACGAAAGTAATTTATTGTAAATTCCTGCGCAAAGAATGACTACCAATGACAATTGAATGACCACTAATGACTGACTTTAGAACAATCCCTCAATCAGCTGATCGTCTGCCAAATTCGGCAACGTAACTTTTAGATTGGGGTTTTCCTGCATAGCGCGTTTGATGGCAAACAATGCCGATTCGTTTCGGGCCCAGCTACGGCGCGCAATTCCATTGTTTACATCCCAATGAAGCATTTGCTGTAAGCGCCGGTCGGCTTCGTCTGATCCGTCCAATGTCATTCCAAATCCGCCATTGATCACTTCACCCCAGCCAACGCCGCCGCCGTTGTGAATCGACACCCAGGTTGCCCCGCGGAACGAATCGCCAATCACATTTTGAATGGCCATGTCAGCAGTAAAAGCTGATCCATCATATATGTTTGAAGTTTCGCGGAATGGAGAATCGGTTCCCGAAACATCGTGGTGATCGCGCCCTAAAACGATAGGTGCACCGATGATTCCATCGCGAATAGCCTTGTTAAACGCTTCAGCAATTTTCATGCGGCCTTCGCAATCGGCGTACAGGATGCGGGCCTGCGAGCCAACCACCAGTTTGTTCTTACCGGCTTCAGCAATCCAGTGAATATTGTCGTTCATCTGATTTATTATTTCAGATGGTGCGTTTTTCGCTATTTCATCCAAAACCTGAAGTGCAATTTCGTCGGTTTTTTGAAGATCTTCCGGATTGCACGAGCAGCAAACCCATCGGAAAGGTCCGAATCCGTAATCGAAAAACAGCGGTCCCATAATATCCTGAACATACGACGGATAAATGAAACTTCCATCCGTTTTTAAAACTTCTGCCTTCGCGCGTTTCGATTCCAGTAAAAAGGCATTTCCGTAATCCCAGAAATACATACCTTTTTCAGAAAGTTTATTGATGGCGTTCACCTGGCGACACAGGCTTTGGTGAACCTTATTCTGGAAAAGTTCAGGGTTCTCCGCCATCATCAGGTTCGACTCTTCCAATGATAAACCGGCCGGATAATAACCTCCGGCAAAAGGGTTATGCAGCGAAGTTTGATCTGAACCCAGATCGACGTGAACATTTTCAACAGCCAATTTTTCCCACAAATCGACGACATTTCCCTGGTAGGCCAGCGAAACAGCTTCCTTATTTTTGCTGGCTTCACGCATTCGAGCAATCAGTTGATCAAGGCTTTCGTAAACTTCATCAACCCAGCCTTGTTCGTGCCTTACTTCAACGGCTTTAGGGTTAATTTCAGCGATTACAGCAACCATTCCGGCAATCACAGCAGCTTTCGGTTGAGCACCCGACATTCCGCCAAGGCCGGATGAAATAAATATCTTTCCGGCCATTTCCCCGTTGCCTTTCATGCGGGCCGCGTTCATCAGCGTAATAGTTGTGCCATGCACAATTCCCTGAGGACCAATGTACATGTACGAACCTGCCGTCATTTGTCCGTATTGTGAAACGCCAAGCGCATTCATTCGTTCGTAATCATCCCTTCCGGAGTAATTCGGGATAACCATGCCGTTGGTAACCACTACGCGTGGCGCATCTTTGTGCGAAGGGAATAATCCCATCGGATGACCTGAATACATCACCAACGTTTGCTCGTCAGTCATTTCAGAAAGGTATTTCATCGTCAACCGATATTGTGCCCAATTCTGGAAAACAGCGCCATTTCCGCCGTAAGTGATCAGTTCGTGCGGATGTTGAGCCACGGCATAATCCAGGTTGTTCTGGATCATCATCATAATAGATGCTGCCTGAACTGATTTATGCGGATAATCTTCCAGTGGGCGAGCCTTCATTTCATAGTCGGGGCGGAAGCGATACATATAAATCCGGCCATATTGTCGCAGTTCATCCAGAAACTCAGATGCCAAATGGGCATGGTGTTCCGGGGCGAAATACCTTAGTGCATTTTTGAGGGCAAGCCGTTTTTCAGCTTCAGTAAGTATGTCTTTTCGTTTGGGGGCATGGTTTACAGAAGAATCGTAGGGCTTTGAGTCCGGAAGCTGATTTGGAATTCCTTCCTGAATCGCTTTTCTGAATTCGGCAGTATTCATAGTCGTAAAATTGTGGTTCGCCTTTTGAAGTAGAAGGTATAACGGCAAAATTGCTACATTCCCCGATAATTTGGTGTATCAGGTCAGGAGTTTTGCAACATTTGCCAAACTTACATTTGTCATAGATTAGTATTGAATTATTAAATTTGAAGTAAACACTAAAAGTAAATAAGATGAAAAAGATTTGGATTGTCCTGGCTGTAATTGCCGTTCTGCTTTTGTTGGCGTATTCGTCGGTGAAAAGCTCATACAACAATATGGTGACCATGGAAGAAGGTGTGACCGCACAGTGGTCGCAAGTTGAAAACGTATATCAGCGTCGTTCCGATCTGATTCCAAACCTGGTTAGCACAGTAAAAGGATATGCCGATTTCGAAAAAGAAACACTTACACAGGTTATTGAAGCCCGTGCCAAAGCTACTTCAGTAAATGTTAATCCTTCAAAACTGGATGCTCAGTCGTTGCAAAATTTTCAGGATGCACAATCCGGATTATCTTCTGCTTTGAGCCGCTTGATGGTTGTGGTTGAAAAATATCCTGATCTGAAGGCCAATCAGAACTTCCTCGATTTACAGGCTCAGCTGGAAGGAACCGAAAACCGCATCACGGTTGAACGTCAGAAATTCAACCAATCGGCTCAAACCTACAATACATTTATTCGCACCTTCCCAAAAAATATTTTCGCCGGAATGTTCGGGTTTGAAAAGAAGGCTTATTTCGAAGCCGAAAAAGGAGCTGAAAAAGCACCACAGGTAAAATTTTAATCGCTGCTGGCTATTTGCTGCTGGCGTCTGGCTTTTTTGCTAGCAGCCAGTGCCCAAATGCCAGTTGCTTTTTATTCACCATTCATTCACAACAAAATGTCAGTCGAAAATTTTTTCAGTACGGAAGAAAAGAAACAGATTACTGATGCTATCGGAAAGGCCGAACTCAATACTTCGGGCGAAATCCGTTTACACATGGAGGGACATTGCAAAATTGATGTGCTCGACCGTGCAGCCTATATCTTTGAAAAATTAGGAATGCAGGAAACTGCTCAACGGAATGGTGTTTTGTTTTACCTGGCCGTGCACGATCGGAAATTTGCCATTCTGGGCGATGCTGGTATTAATCAGGTTGTCCCGGCTAATTTCTGGGATCAGATAAAAGAAACTATGTTGGCATTTTTTAAGGAAGGAAAATTTACCGAAGGTTTGTCAAAAGGGATACTGATGGCCGGCGAGCAATTAAAAGCCAATTTCCCTTACCAAAGCGATGACGTTAACGAATTGTCGGATGAGATATCCTTCGATAAAAACTTGTAAAATGAAGCAGATTCTAATTGTATTTTTTCTGACGGTTTTTGCCGTCTCAGTTTTTGCGCAGGATATTCCTGAACGACCCAATCCGCCCCGTTTAGTTAACGATTTGGCAAATGTTTTGACTGATCAGGAAGAACAGCAGCTGGAATCGGATTTGGTTCAGTTCGACAATCAAACTTCTACCCAGATTTGTGTGGTTACCCTTCCATCGCTCAATGGCTACGAGATTTCCGATCTTTCATTCAAAATTGGTGAAAAATGGGGCGTTGGCCAGAAAGGGAAAAATAATGGAATTGTAATCGTATTCAAGCCTAAAACTCAGGGAGAAAAGGGTGCCGTATTTGTTGCCGTAGGTTATGGACTGGAAGGAGTTATTCCCGATGCTGTTGCCAACCGCAATGTGGTTGATTACGCTATGATTCCGCATTTCCGCGAAAACGATATTTACGGTGGATTGGCCGAAGGGACAAAAGTGTTGATGAGCCTGGCTTCAGGCGAATTTACAGCAGCCGACTACCAGAAAAAGACTGGCGGCAAAAAATCAGACAAAGGTGGTGGCGGTTTCATTCTGGTGATCCTGATTATCATCGTGATCGTTTCGATTTTCAGAGGCGGCAGAGGCGGCCATTACAATAGCGGCGGCAGTCTGCCTTTTTGGCTGGCTATGGGCTTGCTAAGCAGTAATCGTGGCCATGGTTCGTTTGGAGGATTTTCCGGCGGAAGCGGTGGCTTCGGTGGTGGCGGAGGAGGTGGTTTTGGCGGCTTCGGCGGTGGAAGTTTCGGCGGCGGTGGCGCTGGCGGAAGCTGGTAGGGCTAAAGTCGTTTCAAGTTCCATGTTTCAAATTTCAAGTTGGTTTTGCAGTAACTAAATAACAATGAATTATCCTTTGCCGTCTGCTTTAGCTGACGGACACGATTTGAGAAATAGGCATAAAAAAACCTTCAGGAATTATTCCTGAAGGTTTTTTGCTATAGTGCTTTTGATAATTAATCAGCAGTTTCAATTGAATCCAGAATGTCTTTGTCAACCAGGATTCGTCCGCAATATTCGCAAACAATTACTTTTTTGCGTGAAGCGATGTCCATTTGCCGCTGTGGCGGAATTTTGTTGAAGCAACCACCGCAGGCATCACGCTGTACAGTAACAACGGCCAATCCATTGCGTGCATTTTTACGAATACGTTTGAATGCAGTCAATAAACGTGATTCGATGTTGCCTTCAATTTTTTCAGCTTTAGCTTTCAGACGTTCTTCTTCGATCTGAGTTTCAGCAGTAATTTCTTCCAGCTCGCGTTGTTTGCGGTCAAGATCTTCCAAACGTTCTTTCAGTAAAACTGATGAAGTTGTGATAGATTCTTTCTTGGCAGCAAGCTCGCTGGTAAATTCGCGGATACGTTTTTCCGACAATTCGATTTCCAGTTTCTGGAACTCGATTTCCTTGCTTAACGAATCGAATTCGCGGTTGTTGCGAACATTGTTCTGCTGCTCGGTATATTTGGTGATCAGACCTTCTGATTCTTTAATAGCGATTTTCTTGTTGTGGATTGCTGTTTCCAGATCTTTGACATCGTCATCGAAATTACTTACACGGGTTTTTAAACCGGTAATTTCGTCTTCCAAATCCTGCACCTCCAATGGCAATTCACCGCGAAGTGTTTTAAATTTATCAATTTCTGAAACAACATTTTGAAGTTCGAAAAGCGCTCTGAGCTTCGAACTAATTGGCACACTTTTGTTTTCGTCTCTAACGTACTGTGTATTCATAAACTTATAGTTGTTTTACTTGTATCAAACCAGATAACTTACCGGATTTGTATTTATTGCCGATAAATGGACTGCAAATTTAGGGAATTTTTTTGTAAGTAATTCATAAAAAACTTCTTTAGTGAATTGTTCACTTTCATAATGACCTATATCTGCAATGACGATTTGTTTTTCGGCATCAAAAAACTGGTGGTATTTAAAATCTCCTGAAATAAAAACATCAGCTTTTTGAGTCATTGCCTTACCCAGATAACTGCTTCCTGAGCCTCCGCAAACGGCTACTTTTTGTATGGGCTTGCCCAGAAGTTGAGTGTGTTTAACTACGTTGCAATGAAATGCTGTTTTCAACTTTTTCAGGAATAGCAACTCATCCATAGGTTCGGCAAGTTCGCCAATCATGCCAATTCCGGCCTGAATGTATTCATTGTCGAGCGGGTAAATATCGTAGGCCACTTCTTCGTAAGGATGGGCCTGCAACAGCGCCTGAATAACTTTTGATTGTATATGTTTCGGGAAAATGGTTTCTATCCGAATTTCTTCCTCAGTATGCAATTGGTTTTTCTCGCCAACGTATGGATTGGTTTGGTCGTTTCCCCTGAAAGTTCCCTGACCATTTACATTGTAGCTGCACGAATCGTAATTGCCGATGTGCCCGGCACCTGCTTCAAATAGAACGGTTCTCACTTTTTCAGCGTCAGCAACTGGGACGAATGTGACAAGTTTTTTCAGGAAGCCGGGAGTTGGAGCCAGTATTTTGCAGTTCTGTAATTCAAGTTTTTCACAGATTTTGCTGTTAACTCCTCCAAATACACTATCGAGATTAGTATGGGCGGCATAAATAGCGATGTCGTTCTTAATGGCTTTGGCCACGCAGCGTTCAATGTAATTTTTGCCGTTTAGTTTTTTGATTCCGCTGAAAACGATTGGGTGATGGCAAATAATCAGATTCAGACTTTTGCTGATGGCTTCATCCAGAATTTCTTCGGTGATATCCAGAGAAATCAGTGCTCCGGAAACCTCGTCTTCCTGATTTCCAATAATCAAACCAGAATTATCATACGATTCCTGAAATGCCAGCGGTGCAATGGATTCAATGTATTGTGTAATCTGTTTTAACAGCATATTTGAATCTATTTTTTGTAGAGACGGGGTATTGCCCTGTCTCTTGAATTCGGTAATTTATCAGACAAGGCACTGCCTTGTCTCTACATTTCATCTTTAATGTCCAGTAACATTTTGCGGATTTCCTGCAGGCGGTTTACCACTTCAATGTTGTTAACCGTGTCTTCTTTATTGTCCTTCAATTTCATTTGAGCGCCCTTGATGGTCATTCCCCGTTCGCGCAAAAGGTGATAAATGATCTTCATGTTTTCGATGTCTTCCTTGGTAAACATTCGGTTTCCCTTGGCATTTTTATACGGCTTCAGGATGTCGAAATTGTTCTCCCAAAAGCGAATGTTCGATGTATTAACACCAAACATTTCAGCGACTTCGCCGATGGAATAATAGATTTTCTCAATTTTAGGTTTCTTGTATGGCACGGCGTTAAGTTTAATCGAATGTTTGACCAATTGTGGATGAGATCTTCACCATCTTTTCGTATTCCTGGGCATTCAAATCCTTGAAATAATAATATTGCGGATTTACAGGTTCTCCGTTTCGGTGAACTTCGTAATGTACGTGCGGACCGGTTGATGTTCCTGAATTTCCTACAAAGCCAATTACGTTTCCGCGTTTCACCTTGTCGCCAATTTTTACATTGAATCCGTTGAGATGGCCGTACAGCGTTTCGTACCCAAAGCCGTGTTCAATCAAAATCCACTTTCCGTAGCCTCCACCAATGGACTGGACATCTTTTACCACGCCGTCGCCGGTTGCATAAACGTTAGTCCCGATATTTGCCGTAAAATCCATTCCGTAGTGAAATTGCTTGATTTTATAAATCGGGTGAATCCGGTATCCCCAGCCTGAAGCCGTACTTTTCAGCGATTTATTGGAAATAGGCATGATTGCAGGCATGCTGGCAACGAGTGCTTCCTTATTCATGGCCATTTTCATCACTTCATCGTACGATTTGGCCTGAATGTAAGCTTGCTTTGAAAGTACATCGAGCTTCTCAGCAGTTTTGATTACCAGTTCCGAGTTGTCGAATGATTCGAGTTTTGAATATCGATTGACTCCCCCAAATCCAGCTTTCCGGATAGTTGACGGAATCGGGTCGCTTTCAAAAATAACCCGGTACAGGTTGTTGTCGCGCTGTTCAATTTCGTCGAGCACCTTTTCAATCGTGCTAAGGTCTTTATACATCAGTTCGTATTGGGTAAGCAGCCGCTCGTTTTCTTTATGCAAGCTGCGCATACGGGGCGATTCGTAGAATTGTAAAATTCCTATCGCAATCAGTATGGAGGTAACCAATGTCGTTGAGGATAAAGCTATAAACCGTTTTAGCCGTGTTTTGAAGCTAATTACGATTTTGTCGTAGCTAAGTGTATGAGCATTAAATCTGTACCTGACTTTCGCCATAAAACAAGACTAATGGAATTTATTTTTCGACCTGTAACAAAATTAAGGATTTAATCTAACTTTGCAACTTTCGAAAATTCCGGTTATTAAAGCATGCAAAGCTAGCGTTTTCAATCAAAAATATTACTAAGCTTCAGCACCTCCGGGATTTTTAACAATTTTTAATTCCTGAACAGGTTTTTCCGTTTGTGCGGGATAACTCCGGGTAAATTCCTGAATAACAATAGAAAAAGATATAGATTGATATGAATTCGAAAGAGATCAGAAAAGCATTTTTAGATTTTTTTGCCGAAAAAGGTCACCAGATTGTGAGTTCGGCTCCCATGGTTGTGAAAAACGACCCAACCCTGATGTTTACCAATGCAGGGATGAATCAGTTTAAAGATATTTTCCTGGGCAACCAGCCTGCCAAATATGTTCGCGTTGCCGATACACAGAAATGTTTACGTGTTTCGGGAAAGCATAACGATCTGGAAGAAGTTGGTCATGATACCTATCACCATACGATGTTCGAGATGTTGGGTAACTGGTCGTTTGGCGACTATTTCAAGGAAGAAGCCATCACCTGGGCCTGGGAATTGCTGCACGACCGTTTGCACATTCCGGCCGACCGTATGTATGCATCGGTGTTTGAAGGTAGTACCGACGACAAGCTTGAACGCGACAACGAAGCATACGAAATCTGGAAAAGATTCCTTCCTGCTGATCAAATCCTGAACGGAAGCAAAAAAGATAACTTCTGGGAAATGGGCGACACTGGTCCTTGCGGCCCATGTTCCGAAATTCATGTGGACTTGCGCGATGATGATGAACGTGCAAAAATTCCGGGAGCACAGCTGGTAAATAAAGACAATCCGCTGGTGATCGAAATCTGGAACAACGTATTTATCCAGTTCAACCGCAAAGCCGATGGCAAGCTCGAAGAATTGCCTGCCAAACACGTGGACACCGGGATGGGTTTCGAGCGTCTGTGCATGGTGCTTCAGGGCAAAAAATCGAATTACGATACCGACGTTTTCCAAACGACCATTGCTAAAATTGCTGAACTCAGCCACAAAAAATACGGCGACGATCCGAAAGCCGACATTGCTATGCGCGTTATTGCCGACCACTTGCGCGCCATCTCGTTCTCGATTGCCGATGGTCAGTTGCCATCGAACAACAAAGCCGGATACGTGATTCGCCGCATTTTGCGCCGTGCTGTTCGTTACGGTTATACGTTCCTCGATTTCCGCGAACCATTTATCTGCAAACTTGTCGAAGTGCTGAAAGACAACATGGGCGACGCTTTCCCCGAACTGGTTTCGCAGCAGACTCTTATTGAAAAAGTGATTCACGAGGAAGAAGAATCGTTCCTGCGCACGTTGGAAACGGGTATTCGTTTGCTTGACGATCAGGTGGCCAAAGCCAAAGCTGCCGGAAAAACTGAAATCAGTGGCGAAAATGTGTTCACCCTTTACGATACGTTCGGATTCCCGTTCGACTTAACCAGTTTGATTTTGCGCGAGAAAGGTATGTCGGTTGATGAAGCTGGGTTCAATGCCGAAATGGAAAAACAAAAGGAACGTTCGCGTAACGCAGCGGCCCAGGAAACCGACGATTGGGTGGAACTGAAAAAAATAGAGCAGGTTGAATTCGTCGGATACGATCAACTGGAAGCCGAAGTGCAGATTTCGCGTTACCGCAAAGTAGTTCAGAAAGGAAAAGAATTCTACCATCTGGTATTCGATAAAACACCGTTCTACGGCGAGTCGGGTGGTCAGGTGGGCGACAGCGGCTACATCATGGCCGATGGTCACCGCACCAAAATTCTCGACACACAAAAAGAAAATAATCTGACCATTCATATCGCGAATAAACTTCCTGAAAATCCGGCTGCTACTTTTGAAGCAGTTGTTGACGCCGGAATGCGCGAACGCACCATGAACAACCACACGGCAACCCACCTGCTCGATCAGGCTTTGCGCGAAGTGCTGGGCACGCATGTGGAACAAAAAGGTTCGTTGGTAAACAGCGAATACCTGCGTTTCGACTTTGCACACTTCCAGAAAGTGAGCCGCGAGGAACTGGAACAAATTCAGGCCCGCGTGAATCAGTTGATTCGCGAGAACAACGCCAAGGAAGAGAACCGCGCTGTCGCTTTCGATGAAGCCAAAAAGCTGGGTGCCATTGCTTTGTTTGGCGAAAAATACGGTGATTTTGTGCGTGTGATCAAATTCGGACAATCGGTTGAGTTGTGCGGTGGAACGCACGTTCCGGCAACCGGTCAAATCGGATTGTTTGTAGTTACTTCGGAAAGCGCGATTTCTGCCGGTGTGCGTCGTATTGAAGCCATTACAGGAGAAAAGGCTGAAGCATTCTTCAAAAAACAACAGGACGAGCTTTCGGAAGTAAAAGCTATCCTGAATAACACCCAGAACCTGAAGAAAACCGTTGAGGAACTGGTGGCACAAAACAGCAAATTGCAAAAACAGATTGAAGAGTTTGAGCGCCAGGCTGCTGCCGGAATCAAACAGGAACTGAAAAATAAAGTTGAAGTGTTTGGTGGCGTAAATGTAATTGCCGAAGTGATTTCGCTGGATTCTGCACAGGCTGTCCGCGATTTGGCTTACCAGTTGAAAGGCGAAGTCGACAATCTATTCCTCGTTTTGGGATCAGCTGTTTCAGGAAAACCATCGATTACGGTGATGATTGCCGACAATTTGGTTGCTGAAAAAGGATTGAATGCCGGAGCAATCGTCCGCGAAGCTGCCAAAGAAATGCAGGGCGGCGGCGGTGGCCAGGCTTATTATGCTACCGCAGGAGGTAAAGACCTGAACGGTTTGGCTGCAGCGGTTGCCAAAGCCAAAACGTTTGTGAAGTAAAGTTTAAAGTAAATCTGAAATATAAGGCCTGTTGGGATTATCCTGACAGGCCTTTTGTTTTGAATTGGATCAATTTGAGTAATTTTGTAATGTCAAAATCTTATTCCAAATGAAAAGCGATTTAGGCAAAAAGTTGCTTCGGATTCTGTGGAAAATCGCCCTTTGTTTTTTCGGGCTTTCCATCTTTTCTGTATTACTTTTCCGGTTTGTGCCTGTGCCGGTAACTCCGCTGATGCTGATTCGCTGCGTCGAGCAAGCATTTTCATCTGATCCGGTAAGGCTGAAACACGATTGGGTTTCGCTCGATGAGATTTCCAAAAACTTGCCACTAGCTGTGGTTTGCAGCGAAGACCAGAATTTCATGAATCATTCCGGATTCGATCTGGAAGCCATCCAACGTTCGGTTGATGCGGCCAAACGTGGGGATAAACGGGTGCGTGGGGCCAGCACCATTTCGCAGCAAACAGCCAAGAATGTGTTTTTGTGGCCGGGCAGAAGCTGGGTACGCAAAGGCTTCGAGGTTTATTTCACAGTGTTGATTGAATTTGTCTGGGGCAAGGAACGCATCATGGAAGTGTACCTGAACAGCATTGAAATGGGGAAAGGAATATACGGAGCCGAGGCAGCCGCCCAATTTTACTGGCACACCAGTTCTAAAAATCTATCACGAACACAAGCTGCTGCATTGGCAGCAATTTTACCCAATCCACGAAAATACAGCGCTAATCCACCGGGGCCTTACGTTCAGGAGCGTATCGGCTGGATCGTAGGACAAATGGGGCAGTGGGGAACTTTGCGGTTTAAATAGGATAATTTTCAGTTTTAAGTAAATCTTAAGAAACCAAAGTCTTTGGTTTCTGTTATAATGTGAGTTCGTAGAAATACGGACTTTTTTATTTGCATACCAAAGATGATGTTTGATCGTTACTATTTAAAATCATTCCAGATAAAAACCTGCTATGAATAAGACGTTGAATTTCTTTTTCTCGTTCCCGTTTATGGGATTTTTGTTGCTCATCATGGCTTTTTCGATGGGCATTGCCACTTTTGTCGAAAACAGCTACGGAACAGAAGCCGCACAGGCTCTGATATACAAATCGCTCTGGTTCGAGTTGGTCCTGATTCTCTTGACGATCAATCTGGCCGTGAATTTCTTCCGATTCAGAATGTACACGAAGGAGCGAATTTCGGTCGGAATTTTCCACATCTCGTTTGTGTTTATCCTGATTGGTGCCGGAATTACCCGCTACATCAGTTTTGAAGGGGTGATGCACATTCGCGAGGGGCAATCGTCGGATTATATTCTTTCTTCGGAAGATTACCTGACCATCAAAAATGGGAATCAAACTGTGAGCGACGTGGTGCTTTTTTCCGAAGTGACTCCGCACGGATTTGATGAGAATGTGACTGTTGAGGGAAGAAAGATTAATGTAAAATCGGTTGGATTTATTAAAAATGCAGTTCGCACCGTCAAGGAAGATGCTTCGGGTGAACCGATGATTGACTTTGTGATTTCACAGGGACAGGGACGCGAAAATTATGTGTTTTCGAAAGGAAGTAACCTGATGTTGGGTAGTACTTTATTGGGCTTTGACCGTACTGATGCAAACTTTCAATTCTTCGAAAAAGGTGGAAAATTGTTTCTGACAGCCGATCGTCCGATTGAAATTCGTTCGATGTCGGGTGACGAGCCCAAAAAAGTGAATCCACACGACACCATTCCGGCTGAAACTATGCAGCTATATGCGTTCGACAGCTATATGCTCCTTATAAAAAATTACTACAACCATGCCATTACAACCATTGAAAAAGATAATTCAGGAAACGACGGGCTTGATGCGGTGATGCTGGAGGTGAACGACGGCGGAAAAAAGCAAATTGTGAATGTGATGGGAAAACACGGCATGCGCGGCGAACCTCAGCTTGTGCAGGTTGGCAATTCTCCGCTTGAAATTACTTACGGAGCCGATCCGATTTATTTGCCTTTCGCTTTGCAATTAACCGATTTCCAGATGGAAAAATACCCAGGATCGATGAGTCCGTCGTCGTATGCCAGCGAACTGGTTTTGATCGATCAGGAGCGAAATGTAAAACGAAATGTGCGCGTATTTATGAATAACACCTTGAATTACCGCGGCTATAAATTCTTCCAGTCGTCGTACGATCAGGATGAAGGAGGAACTGTGTTGTCGGTCAACGCCGACCAATTGGGAACAACCGTTACCTACCTTGGCTATTTGCTGCTCGGGCTTGGATTTGTGCTGGCTTTGATCAGCAAAAAATCGCGTTTCCACATGCTCATTCAAAAACTCAAACAATATTCGTCGGTTGCCGGAATCGCATTTTTGGTGCTATTGCTGAATTTCAATTCGGTTTCTGCTGAAAACTCAGAACTGACGCCAATCCCGCGAATTGATAAAACGATACTCGACGATTTCTCCAGGCTTTGGATTCAGGGGCAGGATGGCCGTATTGAGCCGGTTTCAACCTTGTCGTCAGAAATTCTCCGGAAGGTGGCACACAAATCTGATTTTAGTGGTCGTTCGCCCGAAGAAGTGATGCTTGGCCTGTATTTGTATCCTGAATACTGGCGCAATGTTTCGCTGGTATATGTCACCAACGATCAGTTGAAAAGCCAGTTAGGCGTCACGGAAAGCCGCGTTCCATTGACGGTTTTCTTCGATGAAACGGGCGAATATAAACTGATAGAACCGGTAAAAGCCGCTTATGCCAAAATGCCTGCATTCCGTAACATGTACGAGAAAGAGTTGATCAATTTGGATGAGCGCGTCAATATATGTTTCATGGTGGTAAACGGCGATATGTTTGCGCTTTTCCCCGGAAAAACAAAGGCCGAAAAATGGGTATCTCCCGGAAACAGTCCGGCTGGATTAACTTCCGAAGAATCACTTTTTGTGAACAAAGGATTTGAGCTTTTGAAAGAGTCGATGAACGGAAAAGGAGAGGTGAGCCCGCGCCAGTTTTTAGCCAGCATCGCATCCTACCAAAACAAATACGCCTCATCATACCTCGCTCCTGAATCGAAGAAAAATGCCGAGTTATTCTACAATTCTCTGAATCCGTTTAAACGGGTATTTCCATTGTATTTGTTGCTCGGATTTACCTTGCTGGTGGTGCTTTTTGTAAATATATTCAGGCAGAAAACGATGGGCAAAAAAACGAAGGTTGCTTTTACTGCGTTGATTGTTGCCGGATTTGCGCTTCATACGTTTGGATTGGGTTTGCGTTGGTATATTTCGGGGCACGCGCCGTGGTCGAATGGTTACGAATCGATGATTTATGTGGCCTGGGCATCGATGCTGGCCGGTGTAATTTTTGGCCGGAAATACCCGATGGTTATTGGAACAGCGGCTATGCTTTCAGGAATTATATTGTTTGTGGCGCACCTCAACTGGATGAACCCTGAAATTACTCATTTGGTTCCGGTACTGAATTCGTATTGGTTGATGATTCACGTGGCGGTAATTACAGCGAGCTATGGTTTTATTGGCATGAGCGCTTTTATAGGTTTGCTCGTTCTGATCATGTACAGCATCAGCAACGCGAGAAACAGCGAAACAGTTAAAAATATTATTCTGCAATTAACGACGATTAGTGAAATGTCGGTTACGGTTGGTTTGTACATGCTCACCATCGGAACTTTTCTCGGCGGTGTTTGGGCAAACGAAAGCTGGGGCCGCTATTGGGGCTGGGACTCCAAAGAAACCTGGGCGTTGGTGACGGTGGTCGTTTATACATTTGTTGCACACATGCGTTTGATGCCAACTTTGAGGGGCGTTTTCAATTACAATGTGGCCACAGTGCTGGGCTTTTCGTCGGTTTTGATGACTTATTTCGGGGTAAATTATTACCTCAGCGGATTGCATTCGTATGGTCGCGGGTCGGTTGACTCGATGCACTGGTCGGTTTATGTCAGTATTATCACCGTGTTTGGATTGATGCTTTTTGCAAATTTCAAACAAAAGAATCTGGATTTTGAAAATTGATTGCGTCCTGAAATTTTTTGGAATAGATTTATTTGTGCGAATTTGAATTGTATTTCAGGTAGATAGCTGCTTGTTTACTCTTGTTTGTGGGTTTTCGGTTTGTTTTTCAGGAAGGAATTATTTCTATCCAGCTTTAAAATAATTCTATATTAGCATTTCGACCAAAATTCAACATAAATGACTTTTCAAGTTACGCGAACTTTTGACATTCTGGAGCGAATCCTGATCCAGTTTCCACGACCTGACGCGCTTGGCGGAAAAAATCACAAAGATTGGTACACTTACAGTACGGCAGAGTATGTCGAAAAATCCCACTTGTTTGCCTATGCCATGATGGCTTTAGGTTTGGTGAAAGGCGACAAAGTTGCTTCGGTAACCACAAACCGGCCCGAATGGAATTTTGCCGATATGGGTCTGGCTATGACCGGGATTGTTCACGTTCCGATTTATCCGACTATTGGCGACGAGGAATACAGCTACATTCTTGATCATGCTGAAATTAAAGTTTTGCTTGTGGGCGACAGAAAACTATATGAAAAGTTAAGTCCGATAGTCGCTAAAATTCCGTTTATCGAGCACATTTATTCGTTTGAAGAAGTTGATGGAGTGCAAAATTTCGACGATCTTCTCGAATTGGGCAAAGCCAATCAGAACGAATTTAAAGCGAAACTGGAGGAAGTCAAAACTGCCATTGATCCTGAAGATCTGGCAACTTTAATCTATACATCCGGAACAACCGGAGTTCCCAAAGGAGTGATGCTGAGCCACCGCAACCTGGTTTCGAATTTTGTTGCTCACTCCAAATTGCACGATTTGGGTATTGATCATCGGGTAATTAGTTTTTTGCCGCTTTGCCATGTTTATGAACGGAGCGTAAATTACCATTTTCAGTACAAAGGAATGGGGATTTACTATGTCGGAAATTTAGGCCAGATTGTTTCGGCCATCAAGGAAATCAAGCCGCACATGTTTAACTCGGTTCCACGGCTGCTGGAGCGCGTTTACGACGGATTTGTATCGAAAGGCAAAGACCTGAAAGGAATCAAGAAAGCGATCTATTTTTGGGCATTAAGTCTGACCAGGCATTTCGAATACAACAAAAAATATAACCTTTTCCTGAAGATTCGGATCAAAATTGCGGACAAGCTGATTTACTCCAAATGGCGTGAGGCGCTTGGTGGAAACATTGTGTACATTGTTTCGGGCGGAGCTGCACTGCAACCGCGCATCGCGAGGGTTTTGGGAATGGCCGGAATGCTTAATCTGGAAGGTTATGGCCTGACCGAAACTTCGCCGGTGATAGCGGTAAACAACCCCAATTCGAAAGCCATGAAGGTTGGAACGGTTGGCGAAGTATTGCCTAACGTAGAAGTTAAATTTGGGGAAGATGGCGAGATTCTGGTAAAAGGTCCGAGTGTTATGAAAGGCTACTACAAAGCGCCCGATTTAACGGCTGAAGTTATCGATGAGGACGGCTGGTTCCATACCGGTGATATTGGTATTCTGGAAGACGGGAAATACCTGAAAATTACCGATCGCAAAAAGGAGATGTTTAAGCTTTCAGGAGGCAAATACATTGCACCGCAAATGATTGAAAATAAGCTGAAAGCTTCCTTTTTTATTGAACAAGTGATGGTAATTGGTGCCGGCGAGAAATTTGCCAGCGCGCTGATTTCTCCAAACTTTGCTTATTTACACGACTGGTGTAGCCAGCGAAAAATCCATTTCCAGGATAACGAAGACCTGATACAGAAGACTGAGGTGCTTGCTCAAATGCAGCGCGAAGTTGTAGCCATCAATAAAACATTGGGCGAACACGAGGAAATCAAACGTTTCCGATTGGTATCTGAAGAATGGACGCCGCAAAGTGGTGAATTATCGCCAACCTTAAAACTGAAACGGAATTACGTGGCGGCCAAATACAAATCAATTATTGACGAAATTTATTCGGTACAGAAAAGCCAGCCCGGCGGACGTTTCCGCTTGCCAAAAATCAACCTGAACTTCGACATCAACGAATTTATTAAACGGTTGAAGCTGTAAAATTCAGGGAGAAGATGTATCCAAACTTTGTCAAAAATCTTCGGCGGTTTGTCGATCTGAATGATCAGGAAATTCAGCTTCTCGAAAAATATGTCCGACCGGTTAATCTGAAAAAGAAAGAATATCTGTTGCAGGCCGGACAGGTCTGTCGCGGTTTGTATTTTGTTGAGAAAGGCTGTCTGCGTATGTTTTTCATCAACGATAAATTGGTGGAGCAAATTACCCAGTTTGCGCTGGATGGCTGGTGGTTGGCGGATTACTTCAGCTTCATGGATAACAAATCTTCGGATTATTACATTCAGGCTATTGAAAAATCAGAAATTCTGGCGATCGACGCTGCTGTATTCGAACAATTATTGGCAGAAGTGCCCCAACTGGAGCGCTATTTTCGAATTATCATGCAGCGAGCCGTAGCAGCCTCACAGGTTCGTACAAGGTTGATGTTCGAAATGACCAAAGAGGAATTTTACCAGCATTTTGCCACTTCATTTCCCGAATTTGTGCAGCGCGTTCCGCAATACATGGTGGCCTCGTACCTTGGACTTACCCCCGAGTATGTCAGCGAACTGCGAAAAAAGAAGCAGTAGCCCGATTTCTTAAACTAGCTTAATTTTTTTGAGGTGTACACCTGCTAATTTTGTTGACGAAAAATCAAAATATGAAGCAAAATGGAAAAGGAATTGAAGAAACTTTCAGCAAAATTTTACGAGGTTATCAATCATGAAGGCGTTGTTTCTGTAACGTCGTGGGGGGAAGGTGAACCGCACGTGGCAAATACCTGGAATTCCTATTTGGTAGTAACCGATGATGAGCGAATTCTGATACCGGCGGCTGGATTTCGCAAGACTCAACGGAATGTCGAGGTAAACAACAAAGTGAAAATTACCTTGGGAAGTAAAGATGTTATTGGTTACCGCGATTATCAGGGATGCGGATTTTATATTGAAGGAACTGCCAGGTATTTGGAATCTGGAACCGACTTCGATTTAATGAAAAAGAAATTCTCATTCCTCTCCCGAGTGTTGGAGATTTCGGTGACATCGGCCAAACAAACAATTTAACCGGAAAATAAAATCCCTGATTTCGAACGAATAAAGTCAGAAATCAGGGATTTGAAATATAATCGGATCGATTTTTAGTTCCTGCGTCTTGCCTGACGGTCTCCGCGGTCGTTGTAACTACCTTCGCGGCGTCCACCATCACGGCGTCCGTTTCGTGAGCCACTGTCAAATTTTTCGCGGCGGAAAGAACCACCACCACTACTGCCGCCTTCGCGCTGAGCTTCCGGCGAATTCGATTCAACGCGACCAATGTTGATCAGATGTCCCTCAATAACCTGGCTGTTCATCGATTTAATCAGCTCTTTTTCAAAATTGCTGTCGATTTCGAAGAACGAGAATTTACGCTGAATATCGATCTTGCCAATTTCAACATTCCGGCGTTTCGAGTATTCGTTAATCAGGCCAATTAATCCTGAAGCGTTGAGGTTTTGCTTTTTACCAACGTTGATAAACAGTTTGGTGAATTTCATGCGATCGCTACCACGATCACCGCCACGGTCGTTGCGTTGTGACGGATCGCGCTGTGCATCAACTTTAATATTCAGGTCGCGGGCGTTTTTATAGTATTTCATCAACTCGTTGAATTCGAGCGAAACAAAGTGTTTCACAATGTCTTCTTTCGACATGCTTTCGAATTTGTCCAGAATCAGCGGCATAAATTTACCAATCTGGGTTTCGGCGATATCTACATTTACAACACGGTCGATGAGGTGAAACATCTGTTTTTCGCAGATTTCGTCGCCACCGGGAACCATTTTGCGTTCGAATTTTTTGCGGGCAATGCGTTCAATTTGTTTCAATCGTCCGGTTTCCTTCATGTGAAGAATCGAAACCGAAATACCGCTTTTCCCTGCGCGACCGGTACGTCCGCTGCGGTGAATATACACTTCAGGGTCGTCGGGCATCGAGTAGTTGATTACGTGGCTCAGATCATTTACGTCTAGTCCACGAGCAGCAACGTCGGTAGCAATCAGCATTTGTAACTGTTTCCCGCGGAAACGGGCCATTACTGTGTCGCGCTGCGACTGCGAAAGGTCGCCGTGCAAAGCGTCGGCATTGTATCCGTCGGCCATAAACTGGTCGGCCACCTCGCGCGTTTCCATGCGGGTGCGGCAGAAAACAATGGCATAGCAATCCGGATAGTTGTCGGCAATACGTTTCAGTGTGGCATATTTATCTTTGGCATGAACCACATAGTAATGATGCTCAACATTTGCAGCGCCTTCGTTACGGCGTCCAACCGAAAGTTCAGAAGGATTGTGTAAGTATTTCGACGACATTTCAGCAATTTCAGAAGGCATGGTTGCCGAGAAAAGCAAGGTTTGTTTTTCCGACGGAGTGGTAGCCAAAATCGTATCCAGCTCATCTTTAAAGCCCATGGTGAGCATTTCGTCAGCCTCGTCGAGTACCATCCAGCGAATGGCCGAAACGTTCAGCACTTTACGACGAATCAGGTCGTTTACACGGCCCGGAGTTCCCACCACAATTTGTCCGCCGCTTTTCAGTTCGCGGATTTGTTTGGTAATGTCGGCACCACCATAAACGGCAATGGTCTTCAGGCCGGTCATGTACTTCGAATAATTTTCGAGGTCGCGGGTAATTTGCAGGCATAACTCACGGGTTGGGCACAGAATGAGTCCCTGAATGTCGCGGGTTTGCATGGAAATGTTGTGCAAAAGCGGCAAGCCAAAAGCAGCAGTTTTGCCGGTTCCGGTTTGAGCTAATGCCACTAAATCCTGAGTTGAGTTGATCAGGTGCGGGATAGTTTGCTCCTGAATAGGCGTAGGATTTTCAAATCCCATCTCTGCGATCGCCTTTAGAATTTCCGGTTTCAGGCCGGTTTCATTAAATGTCATAATAATCCTTTAAAGTTGTGAATCAGCAACGTGCCGATTCGAGCCAATGGAAGGAGACGGGTAAGTGCTCCTGTCCTAAACCAGGCTCAAAGGAAATTACACGACCCCTAAAATCAGGCCGCAAATGTAATGTAATTTTTTGTGCGAAAATGCTTTGACCAAAAAGGTAATGTGAATTTAACAGAAAAGAGAGGAAAGGAAGGGTTGTGGTGGTTGTAATTGTTGTCGTTGTTCCTGAATAGTTGTCATTCTATTTCAGGATAGGTTTTTGCCTTGAGTCCCAAACTGAGAGGACTATTATTTCCAGCGGAGTTGTTTCGTAAATAATCAGATAATTGCTCAATACTTTGACTCTGACATTTTTTTATTTGGGTTGGTTTCCCAATCATTGGGTATCTGGAAATAATTTGAAGAGATTTCTTTATGAGCTCATTTAATTTTTTGGAATAGGTGCGCGACTGGTTGTGTTCTTTCCAGAAAGCAAGAATTTCAATCCGTTCCATTTGAGCGCGTCTCGTCCAAACTATTCGCCTAACCATTCCTCAACGTCTTTATCGGCCTGATCGCTGGTCAAAATTTTACCTTCATTATACTGAAGTTGAGCTTCTTCAACCGCTCTGATTTGATCTGCTGACAGTTCATATACGTTTCCGTCGGATTCTTCATTGGCGATTAGCCGGTACATTTCTTCCAGTAATTCGCTGTTTTCTGATTGATCGATCCTGCGTATTAACTTTTGTTTTAAATCCTTTACTGTCATGCTATTTAATACTTTTTACAAATGTACAAAATTTCAGAATTGGATTACAACTCCCATTTTACTGAAACCTGTAGTTTCCAGAATTGAGCAAATATTCTTTGCCGTCTGCTTTAGCTGACGGATACCTTAATTTTGCTTGAACAACTACAACATTTCCAACCTATCTTTGTCGCTGAAAAGATTCAGAAAATGAGGAATAAAATTTTATATTCATTGTGGTTGGCTGTTTTTTCGGTTGCCGCAATTTTGGGTTCAGCATCGTGCAGTGGCCGATCTAACGAAGGAAGTGGAAATACTGTTACTGAAAAGCAGATTGAAGCGGTTGAAGAAGCCGAAGATTTTTCGAAAATAAAGCTGGTTGATGCCATTCTTGTGTCTCCTGAAAATCCACGTCCGGGTGAAGTATTCCGGGTGATGGTCGCCGGTGGAAAGAATGTGCTAAAAGCTGATATTCAGGTTACCAGCCCTTCAGGAAAAATAAAAGCTACGAAAACCAGAAGTGGCGTAGGCTTGCCGTTCTGGAAAATCGAAGAATTTACAGCCGGTGCAGTCGGAGAATATCAGGTAGAAATTGGCTCGGAGAAGCTGCGTTTTAAAGTAACAGAAAAACCATCGCAGCCCGCAACTCAGTCGGTTTGGAAAGCTACGCGAAGCTGGGATACCAAAGCCGAATCGCTCTACTCGGCCTGGGTAAATGCCTTGTTTTGCAATGCCGATGAGCGTTCGTCGTGGAAATCGCTGAATGAGGTGACCGAAATGAAAGACTGGAATTTTTTGTACAACCATCTTTCATTAGATGAAGACAATCCTTCGGAAAAAAATAAAGTGGTGATGCAACCCGATTGCGCCGACAACCCATTTTACCTGCGCGCCTATTTTGCCTGGAAATTGGGGCTGCCGTTCGGGTTCCACGAAAGCGACCGAGGTGCGCTGGGCCGCGCTCCGGGCGTTGGCCGCTGGATAACCAACGAAACGCCGATTTCGCGCTCCAACTCAACTCAAAAGTTCAATGCATATTTGCGGATGGTGGCCAACGGCGTTCATTCAGGAACAGCGCGGGCAGCAATGAATAACGAGAATGCCGATTATTATCCGGTGGAGCTGAATCGCGGAAGTTTGCGTCCGGGTGTTGTTTTTGCCGATCCGTATGGACACACCTTGATTTTGGTGAATCAATTGCCGCAGTCGGGCGACCAACCAGGCGTTTTGCTTTCGGTTGATGCACAGCCAGATAAAACCATTGCTATCAAGCGTTTCTGGAAAGGAAATTTCCTGTTTGCAACTTCCGAAGTGATTGGCGAACCGGGCTTTAAAGCTTTCCGGCCAATTGAAGTTCATAACGGAGCATTTCGCTTGCTGAAATCAGGAGAATTGACCGAAAACTCAGGTCATATTCCGTTTTCGCTGCAACAAAAAGGGATGAAAAGCGAAGATTTTTACCATAGCATGGAACGGGTAATCAATCCAAAACCGCTCGATCCGGAAACGGCTTTGCTTGATCTGATTAAAGCGCTGCACGAGCAGTTGATGGTTCGTGTGAACTCGGTTGAAACCGGCGAAAAATATATGCGGGCACACCCGGGAACAGTGATTCCGATGCCAACCCGTGCTGCTGGAGTTTTCCAGACTGGAGGCGTGTGGGAAGATTTTTCGACGCCGAACCGCGATTTGCGCTTGCTGATTGCCATCGATGCGGTGATCGATTTTCCGGCCAAAGTATTGCGTTCGCCTGAAGATTATAAAATGCCAAAGCTAAAATCAGCCGAGGCCGTAAAGAGCAAACTCGACGAAATCCTGAAATCGAAATTGGATGAATTGTCGATAACCTACACCCGCAGCAACGGAAGCGAGCAAAAGCTGACTTTGGCTGAAATCGTGAAACGGCGCGATGCATTTGAAATTGCCTACAACCCAAACGATGGACCAGAAATCCGCTGGGGCGCTCCGGAAGGCAGTGCCGAGCGCTCGACTTGCAAACGGCAGGTGCCGCCCGCACAGAAAAAAGTAATGGAAGAAGTGCGTAGGTGGTTCAATAAACGGCTTCACCCGCCAACGTAGATCAGTTACCAGTGGCCAGTCGCAGTAGTCAGTAAAAACTGAAAACTGCGACTGATCACTGAACACTTTCATACCTTCCGCATCCTGAAAAACTGCTTCAATTCTTCTTTTCGCGCTTTGGGTAGGTTGTGCCAGCGGATGCCTTGCACTGCTCCTTCCAGGCCTTGTAACATACACAAACAGGCGCCTTCGTCAATGGTCTGAAGCCGTATGAAAGCCTGCTCTGCGCCAACTTTGAGCAGTTCTTCAGGAGTGTCAATTCCAACTTCTTTCAGCTTCTCTGCAACCACTTTGCCAATATTGGGAAGGGAAGTTAATTCGGTATTCATGTTATCTTCTGGTTTTCAGTACGAATGTAATAATACCGGTACCAAACTGCAAACTGCGACTGAACACTGGGTACTTTCCGGCCTTTTCCAAATGTTTGTTAACGGAAAACAATTTATCTGTAAATCCGCTTTTCAGTCGTTTATAATTTTGGTTTATTTATACTGAATTCCCAATCGGACTAAATTCTATGAGTGAAATATGTGTACTTTTCTGCAATTGCGGTGCTGGTGTAATTTCTGCGGAAAAATCGGAACAAATTCAAGCGGTGGTAAAGTTGCTCGATGCTGATTTGTTTCAGTTGCACGATTTCTGCGGAATTGTGCTCAATTGCAAGGATTTCGTTCAGGAGATTGATCGCAAATACAGCCGGAAAATCATGGTTGCCTGCTATCCGCGTGCCATTAAAAGTATGCTGGCGCAAAACGGGTTGGAACTCTCTGGATTGGAAGTGCTGAATTTTAAGGAATTGAGTGTTTCTGAAATAGGAGAGAAACTAAAGTTGGATTTTGCCATTCCGGAAGGAAATGCAAACGAACAGCAAGTTAAAAGTGGTTTGGATGTTCCTGCCTGGTATCCTGTGATTGATCAGCCATTATGTATCGATTGCGGAAAGTGCTTCAAATTCTGCCTGTTCGGAGTTTACACGTTCGACAATAAAAAGCTGCAAGTGGTTAAGCCGTTGGGTTGCAAAAACAACTGTCCGGCTTGCGGGCGAAATTGTCCGACATCGGCGATCATTTTTCCACGCCTGAAAGAAAACAGCGTGTTGGCCGGTGCTGAACCTGGAACGGAAGTTAAGTCGAAGGGACTTGCTGCTGACATCAACATGATTTCGACCTTGAATCAGCGTTCCGCAATGCGCCGAAATATTTTCAAGGCCGGATTGATGGAACAGGCCGAAGCCGAACGCCGGAAAGTGCTGGAAGAGATGAAGAAAAACAATATTGGATAATTTAATCCTGACAGGTTTCAAAAACCTGTCAGGATTGACAGAATAAGAATGGGATTACTAAAAAACATACTATTCCGCAGCGACAAACGATGTTTGTACAAGTTCATGGTAAACATGGGCATCAAAGGATCGATGGCGTTTGCGCGGTTTCAGAAACGGCAAAAGAAAGGCGAGTTTTTCCCGGCTTTCAACTTTATTTCCATTACCGACGATTGTAACCTGAATTGTCAGGGTTGCTGGGTGATGGGAAAGGAAAAAAACAGCCGGATGCAGCCTGAACAGCTTAATCGTATTATTTCGGAAACGAAGCGTGCTGGTTCCTATTTCTTCGGAATTTTGGGTGGCGAGCCGCTGTTGTACAAGCCGCTTCCGGAGGTGTTTAAAAAGCATTCGGATTGCTATTTTCAGTTGTTTACCAATGGGACGTTGCTCACTCCTGAAATGGCTGAAACCCTGCGCCAGTGCGCCAACGTCACTCCGCTGATCAGTTTCGAAGGCGATGAAAATGTGGCCGATGTCCGTCGCGGTGGAAAAAATGTACACCAATCGGCATCGCAGGCCATCGAAAATGCCACCAAAGCCGGGTTGATTACCGGCGTGGCCATCAGCGTGTGCAAATCGAACCTCGAAATGGCGATGTCGCCTGCGTTTATTAATGGGTTGATCGATAAAGGTGTGGCTTATTTGTGGTACTACATTTATCGTCCGGTGGGGCCAAACCCGAATTACGAGCTGGCGTTGAGTCCGGATGAGATTCGGCAGTTGCGTCAGCACATGGTGGATGCCCGCCTGAAATACAGCATTGCCATCATCGACACTTACTGGAATGCCGATGGCGTAGGCATGTGTCCGGCAGCCGAAGGTTTGAGTCATCACATCAACGCATCGGGCTATGTAGAGCCGTGCCCGATCATACAGTTTGCGGCTGAAAACATCGAAGAAAAATCGCTCGATCGGCTGTATGCCGAATCGACCTTTTTGAGCGATTTCCGCAGCAGCATTCAACAAAAAACTAAAGGTTGCGTTGTGATGGAAGATCCGCGCTGGCTGGCCGAATTCGTGCAAAAACATCAGGCAAAAAATACTTCGGGACGAAAGGACGAGCTTTATAAGTTAGCTACCGCACCTGAAACATTTAGTCACGGCTCGTGTGAAGTAATTCCGGAGAAAAGCCGGATTTACCGTTTTGCCAAGAAGAGGGCGTTCTTTGGGCTGGGCGCGTATGGGTAGGAAGTTCGGAGTGAACTAAAGTTCGAAGTGTCTAGAGTAAGTTCTGGATTTTGAAAATCACGTAGGGATGAAATTATTGTAGGGGAAGAAAAAATAACATGATTTAGCGCCTGCGAGAAATTATCAAACAAAATGTAGATGATCTTCAGGCGCAACTCAGAAAATAACGAACAGCAAGGTTCGAATAACTATAGGCACTCCGAAATTTAGGCACTTCGAACTTGAAATTTGAAATGAAGGTTAAAGAAAAAATATTGCAGGTTCCGGAAAAGGCGTTGGTGCGAAACCGGTTGAGAAAGGCGGCCCGTGAATTGGTTGCCGAACGGGGTATTTTGCCTCCGGCCAGTTTCGAATTTATCCAGCAGATGGCCGATGAAATCATCGAGATGACGGGAACTGATCCGGCTTTTCGTGAATTTGCGATGGTGGTGAGCGGAAATGAAATCTGGCGCTCAGTAGTGGCGGCTACGCCGTACAATCGCCGTCTGCTTTTGTTGCCGCAATGCCTGAAAAACAACAGTTCGTGCCATGCCGAAATCGACGAATTGGGACTGATTTGTGCCGGTTGTCAAAGTTGCCAGATCGATTCGATTTTGCAAAAAGCTGAAGCGCTGGGTTATGCTTCGCTCGTTGCTGAAGGAACAACTGTTGCCATCAGCCTGGTGCAGGGCGGAACGGTTGATGCCGTAATTGGCGTAACCTGTATGTCGGTGCTGCAGAAGTCGTTCGAAACGGTTGCCCGCGCTGCGGTTCCGGTAATTGGTATCCCACTTCTTTTCGAAGGTTGTGCCGAAACCGATGTGGATAACCGCTGGCTCGACGATGAGTTGACCAGTTTTCAGGAAAACAAAGATTTACAACCCATATCGGTCTCCGGACTGAAAGAAAAAGTGAACGACTTTTTCACGGAAGAAACCCTGACTCAACTTATTGGTCCGGCAAATGATTTGACCACTCAATTAACTATTCAGTCGATGCTCACCGGCGGACAGCGCATTCGTCCTTTGCTCACAGCACTGGCCTATTCGGCTTATTCGGCTGAGGTTTCTGAAGATTTGCTTTTACAGCTTTCGGTGGTGGTGGAGTGTTTTCACAAAGCCTCGCTCATTCACGACGACATTGAGGACAACGACGATTTTCGCTACAACACCGAAACCATTCACAAGCGGCATGGCATTCCGGTGGCCATCAACACCGGCGATTTTCTGCTCGGAAAAGGCTATGAATTGTTAGGGAAACTTGCGCTCGACCCCAAAGTGATGGCGGCTTGCTACCAACTGGTGGCGCAGGGGCATGTGGCTTTGTCGGTTGGACAGGGTGCCGATTTGCTGGCCAGTTCGAAAAATACGGTGCTACCGCTTGAAGAACAGCTAAAAATTTTCGAGCAAAAAACAGGCTCTGCCATTTTAGTGGCGCTTTTGCTGGGGGCTACAGCTGCCGGAGCTTCTGAAAATGATCTGCAAATCCTGAAAAAATTCTCGGCATACTTCGGAATGGCTTATCAGATTAAAGACGACCTGGACGAATACCGCGAATCGAACGAACATACCCAGGTGGCCGATTATCCGCTGATGCTTTCCATTCTTTCTGAAAATGCACCGGATTTGGCGGTTGAGGACATTCAGATTGCGTACTCTCGCAACGACAAGCAGCAGGTAGCCGAATGGATTGAAGCGAATCAGATTGAAAAAGTGGCAGAAGAGCTTCTGTCGGAATACACCGCAAAAGCATATAATGAACTTGATCAGTTGGCCAATTTGCGCATGAAACTGAGCCTGTACACCGTGCTCGGAAAGATTTTCTGACAGGCATGAAACAGCCTACTCCCAATATCCCTTTTTATCTTCAAATGGTTTTGCTGCTGCGAAATGCGCTGGATTTGCTCGACGAACAGGGACAAACAGAAGTTTTTCAATTCCTGAAAAGCCAGCAAAACGAGGACGGCGGATTTATGGATCGCGGAGGCAGGTCGGATTTGTATTATTCGCTGTTTGGGATGTTGTTGCTTGAGGCATGGGGCATGGGGCATAGGGCAGAGTTGCCTGAGCCTGTCGAAGGGAGCTCGCAACTTGGAACTTGGAATTTGGAACTTGAAACTAAATTGAAGCATTTCGTTGAGCATCAATCAGCAAGTCAAGTTCCCGGTTTTATTGAACAATGTTGCCTCGCCTTGTTGCAAAAGGAATTGAAAATTAGTCGTTTTTCCAGAATCAGAACTTTGGCGAAAATAAGTGGTTCGTTTTCGAAAGAAAGGCATTCTATAAATCTTTCGTACCGCAGTTTTGTGCTGTTCCTGACTTTGGATGCAGTTTTGCCATTTCGAGGGTTGTTGCAGCAATTTTCAGGAAATATGCTGTCGCGGGTTGAGGTCAACGAACACTCGCCTTGTTCTGAAATTGCAGCCAAAGTATTTCTCCTAAAAATGTTGGGCAAAGATGGTTCAGATGAACAGCAGCTTTTGATATCGTTTGCCTCCGAATCAGGCGGATTCCGGGCTTTTCAGCATTTGGAGCTGGCCGATATACTATCGACAGCAGTGGCTTTATTTGCGCTCAAAAATGCAGACTGCGATATTCGGCTACTGACTCCCGACTGTCTCGAATTTATTCAGCAGAACTTTGCTGATGGAGCTTTTCTTTCCGGCGATGGTGATCCAACAACTGATCTGGAATATACTTTTTACGGGTTGCTGGCATTGGGAACGCTGGCCAATTGAAGGATTGAGGGACTGAAGGATTGAATAGAAAGCAACTTGTTGACGAGAGTTATTCTTTGCCGTCTGCTTTAGCTGACGGGTACAAATTAGTATCTTGCACTTAATATGAAAATATCAATTCAAGAAACATTCTCCGAACTCAGCACCCTTCTACTCCAAAAGCGAAATGCCGATGGTTATTGGGATGGCCGGTTGTCGTCAAGTGCACTGGGTGTAGCGGTGGGCATAACTGCTTTACACTTTTTTGACAAAATAGAGAATGCTTCGGCGATCGGCTCAGGATTGAATTGGTTGACTCAGAATATCAATGCTGATGGTGGTTTTGGCGATTCGCCCACCAGCCAAAGTAATGTCAGCACCAGTTTGCTGTGTTATGCTGCTGCGAAAGTGACTTCCGGTGATCATTCGAATGGTGAACTGATTCGTAAACTCGCGGGTTATCTGAATGCCCAAAATATTGATGTCAATTCGGAAAGGTTAATTCAATCCATTCTTGATTTTTACCAGACTGACCGCACGTTTTCGGTTCCAATCCTGGCCATGTGTGCCCTTTGCGGAGTTCCGGGGAAAGAAGCTTTTGAGCGTATTCCGCAATTGCCTTTCGAACTTTCGTTGTTGCCACGTTCATTCTATAGTGCATTAAATTTGAGTGTTGTGAGTTATGCTATACCCGCTCTGATTGCGGTTGGAATAGCCATTTTTAAACACAAGCAACGTCAAAATTCGCTAGTGAAAGTTATTCGTCAAACTGCCGTAAATAAATCACTGCGGTTGCTGCGAAAGATTCAGCCCGAAAGTGGTGGTTATCTGGAGGCCATTCCGCTCACAGCATTTGTGAGTTTGTGCCTGATTGAATCAGGCTACCGTGATCTGGAAGTGGTTCGCGATGGAATCAGCTTTTTGAAACGAACCCAGCGCAAAGATGGAAGCTGGCCGATTGATGTCGATCTTTCAACGTGGGTGACTACGCTCGGCGTGAAGTCGGTCAAAAATTCGCCTGAAATATTGTCTTTCGAAGATAAAATCCGACTAACTAACCATTTATTGGCGATACAAAATAAGCAGGTTCATCCGTTCAATGGAACACAGCCAGGCGGATGGGGATGGACTCACTTTTCGGGTTCAGTGCCCGATGGAGACGATACACCTGGCGCAATTTTGGCTTTGCTGGCCCTGAATCAGGATAATCCAGCAAAAGTAAAAGAGGCTGTAATGAGTGGATGCAACTGGCTTCGGTTGCTTCAAAATAATGATGGTGGGTTCCCAACGTTTTCGCGAGGCTGGGGCAAATTGCCTTTCGACCAGAGCTGCTCCGATTTAACGGGGCACGGATTGCTTGCTATTGCCAAAACCGACGACGTTTTTAACGATTCCCTCAGCAAAAAGGAACATTCAGGCTACAAAAAGATGTTTGTAAAAGCGTTGATTTATTTGCGAAAACATCAGTCCGGCGAAGGTTTTTGGCTGCCTTTGTGGTTCGGAAATCAGCATACTGAAAAGCACTTAAATCCGGTTTATGGCACAGCCCGCGTGGTGGCTTACCTGAATGAAACGCTGAAAACACGTTTGGGCGAAGATTTTGAGCACATTCTGAACCTGATGATCGCTGATGGTTGCCGGTATTTGGTTTCAGTACAAAATGAGGATGGAAGCTGGGGTGGTGAAAAAGATATTTCAGGAAGTATTGAAGAAACTGCACTTTCAATTACTGCTATCTGCAAGCATGGATTTCAGGAGGAATGTAAAATGGGGTTAGATTGGCTGGCGCAAAAAACAAAATCCGACGGGTTGGTTGCCTCACCCATCGGATTGTATTTTGCTTCTTTGTGGTATGACGAAGAAATGTATCCGCTTACAGCTTATCTGGAATGTCTCTCGGCGATTAATGATTCTCAATAACCGTTCACTGAAGTGAACGGCAAAGGATAGCGCATTTGCTACAGTAGTCCTGTATGGTATTCTTTGCCGTCTGCTTTAGCGTTCGACTGAGCTCATGCCGAAGTCTGACGGGTCTTATTTCACAATCACAGCAGGACTCACTTTAATTTCCATCAGGTAGCCTTTACAAACACCTTTTACTTTCACAGGTTGGCCCGATTCAAGCGATTGAATTATCGGTTGATTAGCCGCAGCCCAAACACTGTCGAGCTGACAACTGATGCCTTGCATCTCGTCTTCCAAAACCAAAAGATCGGTTCCGTTTTCGAGCTTGCTTTTCGCCACAATTTTCCCGTTTATTTCGAGTACTTTTTCGCTGTATTTGGCCGTAGCTGAAGTTTCATTTTTTTGAAATTCGTCCAATAGTCCGGCTGCTTCCACCTTAAAGTCTGCTTCCAGCTTATTTATGTCAGCATGCGGTTTGAAAAACATTTTCAGGCCAATTCCTGCTCCGGCCAGAATGGCAATCAGGATAATTCCGATAATGTACTTCGCTTTCATACTCTATTGTCCGTATGGTTGATATTCGGCTTTAACAGTTACTTCCATTTGCTTGGCGATTTTATCACGCACCAGCGACGGAATGGCAATGCCATAATCTTCAGGAGTAACCTTGAATTTAGTGGTTCCAACGAGTTTCCCATTTTCTTGCCCAAGTTTTACTGGAACGGTAATTGTTTTATCCACGCCGTGAACCGACAATGTTCCTGTTGCTTTTACTTCGGCAGCAGGATTTTTCAGCATATCTTTAGTGAATCCTTCAATTTTTCCGGAGAATTTTGCTTTCGGAAATTTGGTGCTTTCCATGTAGTTCTCGTTGAAATGCTCTTCCATCAAAGCGCGTTTAAAGTGGAAAGTTGTCATTAATGCCTGAAATGCTATTTCACCGGTTTCGGCATTTAAGATCGTTACGGATTCGTTACTCTCGCCCAAAATATCTTCCATTGGCGTTGATGAATAGAACGAGATGTATGCATTTTTCGAAATGTACTTTCCTTGGCTAAATGCGCTGAACGATGCTACCAGCAGGATCAGCAATAAAAATTTTCTTACCATTATTTATCGTTTTGAAATGAAAATACCCTTGAAATATTGAATCCGAGGTGAATTCCTCCGTCCCCCCATTTGTCGGTTGTTTTCGGGATAAAGGTGCCTTCGCGCATTCCCTGTGAGTTGGTGAGCATAATCTGGAAAACGTGTCCTCCGGTTTCAATATCAATACCTACCGAGGCGGAGTTGTAATATCTGGTGCTTGTAAACTTATTATTCGGATTGTAAGCGTAATAGTATTCGGCATTCAGCGACAAGCGTTTGCTGAGTTTGTACCGGGCGCCGGCCCCGCAGGCAAAAATGTCGTTCGGGTCGAGTTCTGTGGCCACCAAATTGCGGTGAATATAGGTGGGTGAAAGCTGAAAAGAGAATTTGTCATTAAACTTTCGCGCAACGAGCAATTGACTTACGTAGGTCATTCTTGAAGAAAAGTAGTTTGACGCACCCTCGGGGCGGGTCGGAAATTTTAAAGTATTCATCTCAACAGAAGTCATATAACTCAGCGAAACTGGCATAACTTTGGCTCCGGACGATTGACGCAATAATTTAAATTTCGTGAATGCATCGTAGGTTTTATTGTAGCTGCCGCGTCCAACACCCACCATCCACCAGTCTTTTAACCCATATTCCAAACTGAAGTGGATAACAGACTGATCGAGTCCCCACAGCCCGTATGCACCGTTATTCAGCGTTCCAAAACGGTGCGAAATGCGGAAATCAAGCTGTTTGGCCTTCATTTGTTCAATGGAATGTCCGTTGATGATCCGGCTGGCTTTGAACGTGGCCGTTGCATAATTGATTGTTGGTTTTGTTTCTGCATTGAGCAGAGCATCCAAATCCTGACTAAAAGCTTTTCCGGAGAAAACAAGCAGAAATAGTCCGATGAAAATGATTTGTAGTTGTCTCATGAGTCAGAATTTAGTTGTTTAAAGTTCCGTTATCAATCCACTTTTGCAATTTGCTGATTTCGCAATCGGATAATTTACCACCGCCCTGAGGCATCGCCTGGTAGCCGCTTGCGTGATTAATCGTTCCCATTAACTTGCCGTTCTTTGCAAGTGCTAAAACATCGGTGTAGTTCTGGATTTTTACTCCACCGCCCGAACTTGCGGCATTGGCATTCGAATGACATGTAAAGCACGAAGCCTGTAGAATTGGGGTTACAGTGCCCGCGAATGTCACATTGGTCAGGTCGCAGGTTGTTGAAACCGTTGGATAAAGAGCTTCCTCCGAATCATAATAGCAGCCAGCCATTGTTGCTATGAAAAATATAGATAGTATAAAAAATAATCGTTTCATGCTTTTGGGTTTAATTGTATCCTTGTTTTATCCATAATTCAATTTGTTTCACATCGCAGGTGCTCAGTGCGTACGCAGGAGGCATTGCAGTATAGCCCGACAACCGTTTAACGGCGCCTAAAAGCTTTCCTGTTTTTGCCACTGTCTGAACATCGCTTGCAGTAAGCAATTTTATTCCTCCTGAAGGGCTGTTTGTGCCATGGCATGAAACGCAGTACAGATCGATAGTTGATTTGATGTGTCCGGCATAGGTAATTGTTCCAGTCGTGTCACAGGGCGATGCACAATCTTCGTTGAGTCCGCCACGCTTGATCCAGCTGTATATGGTGTCAATAGCCGCTTTACTTAGTGAAGAATAGGGTTTGGGTGGCATAAAATGTTCGGAACCTGGAGTTGCCGTAATGGCATGGTAAAGTTCGCTCGAAGTTGGATTTCCAGCTTTTATGGCCTTTAGAGTTTTTGTATAAGTGCTAAAATCGTATCCTTCTTTATGAGTAGCTGCATCATGACAGCCCGAAACGGCACAACTGCTCATCAGTATGGGTTGTATATCACGATCGTAACACGACCAAAGGGTTCCAGATTTTACTCCTCCATTGTTCCCGGTGGTGTTGCAGGTCGTTTCTTTTGCTCCCTGCTCAATCCATAGTCGGATAAGGGTTCGCTTGTCGGCAGGTAGTGCATTGTCGGGTGGCATCAGCTGAAAAGTACTTGTAATTGCCTGATATGCCTTGCTTTTGTTGGCATCGCCAGGTGTAATTGCTTTCATAATGCTGGCATAATCGGTGAAAACATATCCACCTTCTCCTCTGGTTCCTCCATGACAACCGGTAGTTCCGCAGCTATTCTGAAAAATGGGGAGAATTTCACTCTGAAAACAAACTTCAGCGAATTGATCAGCAGGGATACCTTCGTGTTTGCACGAGTTGAATAAAAAAAACAAAGGCAGAATTGTAAATCCCACCATTGTGACAACAAAGCCCAATCGTTTAAATTTCATGTTAATTGATGTTTGATTATCTGATAAGTAAAAAGCGCTGTGTCCTGGCTGTTTTACAAACCCAATAACAATGTATGAATTTTATTGTTCCGTATTAAGGAAGGAAAGATAGGATTTTAACATTTTTTGGTATTTCACCAATAAAATTAGGGGATGTGGCTAATAAAACGGCATCATTTTTATGATCTCACCATCGGTGGTCATGTATTCTTTCATCAGGTTCGCTGTGAGGCAGGAGTGAACCGGAATTATTTCGATCAGGGTTCCGGGAGTGAAATAATGCAAATCGCGCGGAGTTATTTTTAAAATGCCGTGTTCCTGCGACAGGCCATGAAGGTAATTTTTTTCGTCGAGCAAAATCTTTTTATCGCCATCGTTGATCACAATGCGCCCAAAAAGAGGCTTTCCATCAATATTAATAATCGAATCTTTTGCAAAGTGAAT
The DNA here is from genome assembly GCA_963678915.1 of Prolixibacteraceae bacterium. Lineage (GTDB taxonomy): Bacteria > Bacteroidota > Bacteroidia > Bacteroidales > Prolixibacteraceae > Aquipluma. Next base: position 1,460,845 of record OY787458.1, on the reverse strand, counting down.
GGCGCCGCCGTAAATAACCACTTCGTTTCGCGATGGATGTACCGCAACTACCGGACAAACCATGCGAACCGCGATGTCGCTCAGCTGGCAGACGCCCAGTTTGAATTGCATCAGGTCGTAAAAAACAAAGTTCCCCGGACGAATTTCATCAACACCGTCGAAATTATCGCAAATACTGCACGATGGAGTGTCGCCAATCGAGATAATCAGGTCGGGCCATTCGGAGATGTATCTGGATTTAAGGGATTTCATTTTAAGCAAGGCGTCGAAATGCCGACTGTAAATGTCGTTCTTCGAATTGGCGTGGTAGGTGTGCCCTGTATGCGATAAAAAGCCTTTGAACTGAAGCAACGGAGATTTTTGAATGCTTTCAAGCAGTTCGTCGATTAGTTGTGTGCGGTTGGCTTCGATTCCGGTACGGTTATAGCCTGTATCAATTTTTATGAATATTCCGGTGTGCCAGGTTATTTGCTCCTGAAGGGCTTCAAGTCCTTCTTTGTTTTCAATCAGCAGATTAAGATCAATCCGTTCAGCCAATTCATTCATTTCCGGAATTTCCGGAATATTTACCGAAAAAGCGATTGTAATATCGTTCCATCCGGCTTCTGCAAAATAATTGGCCATGGTTAACGATGATACCGTAATGCATTGCACGCCTGCCTCGCGAAACCATTCTCCAATTTCGGCTGATTGATGTGTTTTAAAGTGGGGGCGGAAATTCAACCCATGATCCTTGGCCTTGCGAACCATGTTTTGAATATTTCGCAGGGCTATTTCTTTACTAAGTAAAAGAGTAGGTTTGGTAATTTCCATTTCAGAACAATAAGCTGAACGACAAATTTTCAAATCGTGTCCTAAAATAGTTAATACTTTCTGAAAACAAAAGTTTTAAAAAAGAAAAGGAGCCAGCTGACTGGCTCCCTATATTATTCACCGAGGAAAATGGTTTGTGCTCTGTTCGGACCAACCGAGGCTATCGTAACCGGAACTCCAACCTGCTCTTCGATAAAGTTGATGTAATTGTTAAACTCTTCGGGAAATTCGTTCTGACTCGATAATTGTGTCAGATCGGTTTGCCAGCCCGGAAGTTCAACATAAACAGGTTTTACATTGTCGTTCAGTTCGAATGGGAATTTTTCAACCACCTCACCATTAATTTCGTAGCCAACACATATTTTAATGGTTTCGAATTTGTCGAGAACGTCGGCTTTCATCATAATCAGTTCGGTTACCCCGTTTAGCATGATGGAGTACTTTAAAGCAACCAAATCGAGCCATCCGCAACGGCGTGGACGTCCGGTAGTTGAGCCATACTCGCGGCCAACATCGCGCATGTCCTGTCCATCCTTATCGAACAGCTCGGTTGGGAAAGGACCCATTCCAACGCGGGTGCAGTAAGCTTTAAAGATCCCGAATACATTACCGATTTTGTTTGGAGCAATTCCCAAACCGGTACAAGCTCCGGCACAAATGGTGTTCGAGGAGGTTACAAATGGATATGAACCAAAATCAATATCCAGCATGGTTCCCTGGGCGCCTTCAGCCAAAACCGATTTACCTTCAGCCATGCTGTCGTTAACCAAATGCTCGGTATCAACAATGTTGAACGTTTTTAGTACCTCAATGGCTTTCATCCATTCCTTCTCGGTTTCTTCCAGCTTGGCAGCATAATCGTAATGGTAGAAATTTTCGAGTAAGTCTTTATGAGCCTTAATTCTGACGGTATATTTTTCAGTAAAATTTTCGAAGAGATCACCAACTCTCAACCCATCGCGGCCAATCTTGTCGCGGTATGTCGGGCCAATTCCTTTTAAGGTCGATCCGATTTTTGTTGCGCCTTTTCCTTCTTCCGAAGCAGCATCGAGCAAACGGTGTGTTGGAAGAATGAGGTGTGCTTTTTTCGAAATGTATAATGTCTTGTGCAAATCGACATTGTGTTTACTGATCGATTCAATTTCCTTTTCGAAAGTGATAGGGTCAATAACAACTCCGTTGCCGATTACATTCAGTTTGTTTTCGCGGAAAATTCCGGAAGGAATAGTATGTAATACTTGTTTGAAGTTGTTGATTTCGAGTGTGTGGCCAGCATTTGGACCGCCCTGAAACCTTGAAATAATGTCGTATTTTGGGGTCAATACATCAACAATTTTTCCTTTACCTTCGTCGCCCCACTGGAGGCCTAACAAAACATCTACTTTCATTGGTATCTAATTTGTTTTTTAATAGTCATTTCGAACATGCCCGAACGGTCCAGCTGTCGCAAAAATCTTTTTCGGGATACATCAGAAAATTATCTTAGGGTTTGTTTAAACACGATAATCCGCGAAAACTGAACATTTCTTTATTTCAATTTTCACGGAATAAAAGTTTTAACTCAGCGATAAAATTACAAATTATTACTGAAGTAAGTCGCAAATTGTTCGGTTAAAAGAAGCCGATTGTCAATTTGTTCTTATTTGTTTAAGAAAGCTGTCGTTGAAGAGTTTATTTATTATTGAACTGTCCGTAAATATACAAGGTGTGGTGCGATAGCTTGAAGTCGTTTTTCAGGCAGATATCTTCAATGATTTCTTTCAGACGTGGGTCGTTGAATTCGGTAAGTGAACCATTCCTGAGATCGATCAAATGGTCGTGTTGAAGAATGGCGTAGGCTTTTTCGAACTGCGCAATATTCTTCCCAAATTGGTGCCTGATGATTAGTTTACAATCGAGAAGCAGATCCATGGTGTTGTACAAGGTAGCGCGGCTAACCCTGTAATTTTTGTTTTTCATCGAAATATAAAGCGACTCGATGTCGAAATGACCTTCTCTCGAGTAAATCTCTTCAAGAATGGCAAATCGCTCCGGAGTTTTTCGGTGCTCGTTTTCCTCCAGGTAATCGATAAACATGCGTTTTACTGCCTCTTTTGTCTTTTGGTTATTCATATTTAAACCAATTAAGAATAAGATTCAAAAGTAGTACTTTTTTAAAACTTTAACGAAGCAAATTATTAATTACTGAATTTTTTCGATGCGTTCAACAAGGTCCATCCCCTTGATTTTCATTAATCGGGAAATCAAATCATTTAAATCCTGAACACTATGTATGTATAAATACAAATCGCCTTCGAAAATGCCATCGTGGGTGTCGAAGTGAACTGTGCGCATGTTGATGTTGCTTTGTTTTGAAATGATAGTGGTTATTTCATTAACTATGCCAACGCGGTCGAATCCACTTAGTTTAATCCGGCACAAGTAAGAAAGTCGTTTGAACTTGGTCCACTCGGCAGCAATAATGTTATCGCCTTGCTGCGACATGATTTTGAGGGCTTCGGGACAGTTTCGCTTGTGGATGATAATGTGTTCTTCGTCAGCGATGTAGCCAACCACATCGTCTCCTGGAATTGGATTGCAGCATTTTGCCAGCGTATAATTAAGTTCTTCAGGATCTTCTTTCAGGATAAACGGTGCCTTTTTGTTGATTTTGCCTGTTGATGTAGGTTCTTCTTTTTTTGCAGAGAACGAGAGTTTCCAGAATTTGGCAAGCTTATTTTCCCGGCGGGTTTGCAAAACTTCATCCAGATTGTCCAGTTCGAGGAATCCCATGCCAACCTGGGCATACAATTGTTCCTTATTTGTGAGTCCGTAATAGGCACTGAGTTTTTTAAGTGTGTCGGACGACGGAAGGATTTTATATCGGGATAATTGATCTTCTATGATTTTTCGGCCTTGTTCAATATGTTTTTTACGGTCGAGTTTGAACGACTGCTTAACTTTGGTTTTGGCTTTGGCTGTAATAATAAAGCTGAGCCAGCTTAGCTGCGGCGTTTGTGTTTTGGAAGAGAGAATCTCAACCTGGTCGCCACTTTGCAGCACATGCGAAACCGGAACAAGTTTGTGATTTATTTTAGCACCAATGCAGTGATTGCCAAGTTCGGTATGAATTTCGTATGCAAAATCAATGATTGTTGCATTTTTCGGAAGATTAACCATTCTTCCCTTCGGCGTAAAAACAATTATTTCCGACGAAAAAAGGTTCATTTTAAACTCGTCGAGAAATTCCAGCGCATCCGATTCCGGATTTTGGAGCATGTCTTTAATCTTCTGCAACCACCTGTCCAGTTCGTTTTCAACATCGTTGATGTTTTTGTACTTGTAATGGGCAGCAAAACCTCGTTCGGCAATTTCGTCCATTCTTTGTGTACGAATCTGTATTTCAACCCATTTCCCTTGTGGCCCCATTACAGTTACGTGCAAAGCTTCATAGCCATTTGCTTTTGGAATGGTAATCCAATCGCGAATACGGTCGGGTTTTGGCTTATAAATATCAGTGACAAGAGAAAGAATATCAAAGCATTGTCTCTTCTCCGAAACGTTGGGTTTTGGCGTGAATACAATTCGAACTGCAAGTAAATCATATACTTCGTCGAATGAAACACCTTTGGTTTGCATCTTATTCCAGATGGAATAAATCGATTTCAGTCGCTCTGTTATGGTGAATTCAACGCCTTCCTGTTTTAACTGTTCGTCGATAGGCCGAATAAATTCGGTAACCAGGTAATCGCGTTTTTCGCGCTGGTTCTGGAGACGAAACTGTATCTGGTTATAGGCGTCAGGATGTTTATACTTTAAACTTAAATCTTCAAGCTCCGATTTGATGGCATATAATCCTAACCGATGGGCGAGAGGCGAAAAAATGTAGAGTGTTTCAGCCGCAATTTTTAATTGTTTATTGGCGCTCATCGAATCGAGTGTGCGCATATTATGCAGGCGGTCGGCCAGTTTAATCAGAATAACGCGTACGTCGTCGGAAAGGGTCATCAACATTTTTCTGAAGTTGCTGGCCTGTTTCGAGTCGTGCTGGGCGGTGAATTCACCTGTAAGTTTGGTCAATCCATCCACAATCGATGCTACTTTTTCCCCGAACAGGTTGCTTATATCTTCCAGCGTGTAGTCAGTGTCTTCGACAACATCGTGAAGTAATGCCGCAATAATTGAAGTAGCACTCAGACCAATTTCTTCAACAACAATTTTGGCAACAGCCAGAGGATGAATGATGTATGGTTCTCCAGATTTTCTTTTTACGCCGGCATGTGCATTGTTGGCAAATTCGAATGCTTTTTGTATCCGAACCTTTCCTTCCTCCGAAACCTTTCTGTCGCATGCTTTCATGAGGTCGTCGAAGTAATCCTGAATTAATCGCTCTTCCGCTTTTGTCTGAAGTTTAGTCATTTATTGGTCTTTCTCGAATCTGGAATATATTGATGCCAAAAAGTAAAGATATATTTTTTCTGAAAACAACCATGTTTGGGATAGTGTATTCAGTTTTATAAAAACAAAGATTTAAAATATAGGTTGAAAAGGTTTAAGCGCGAGCTATAACCAATCAGCGGAGTGAAGTAAATTCAAATAAGAAACGGGCTTTGCTATTCGAAGCGGAGACTTTCAATCGGGTCGAGCCGCGAAGCTTTTTGAGCAGGGTAGTAACCCGAGATAATTCCGACAAGGAAACATAAAATAACTCCAACAATTATCCAAATCCATGGAATAAAGAAAGGAGTCCCAATCATTTTTGCGACACCGTTTCCGGCTAAAATACCCAGTATAATACCCACAAAACCACCAATTTGGCCAATAACAATCGATTCGATCAGGAATTGTTGCTTTACAACCTGTGAGGTTGCTCCAATGGCTTTGCGTATTCCAATTTCGCGTGTTCGTTCGGTGACTGATACAAGCATAATGTTCATAAGTCCAACAGCTGCGCCAAACAAGGTGATAAGTCCAATAATTGTAGCCACCAGTGTGATGTTCTTTATATTCTTGAGCAATATATTTACCAGGTTGTCGCTTTTTTCGATATTAAAATCGCTTTCGTCGGTCGGATTTAAATTTCTGATCACCCTGAATGTTCCTTCAGCTTCGCCAATGGCCGGGTCAACAAATTCTGCATTGTTAACTTTAATCTGAATCAGGAAATTCATTTGTGGTCTGGAAAAATAACTTCGCACGTTGGTGTATGGCAATAAACACAGTTGATCGCCTCCCGAACCAAATCCACGTCCTTTTGATGCAAGAACGCCAACAACCCTGTATTTTCCTCCGCCGATGCTTATCGTTTTTTGTAGGGGATTTTCCTCGTTTTTGAATATTTTTTTGCTAACAGCATCACCAATAATAACTACGTTTCTTCCCGAATTTATTTCTTCTTCAGTAAAGTTTCGTCCTGATTTTATTTCGTTTCCTGAAGTAAAAAGATAATTCTCGTCAACACCCTGAATGGAAATATTCGGATTGGTCTTTTGAGATTCGTATTTTACAGTAGCTGTTCCGGTTGCGTTCGTCGAAATTGAAACAGATGATGGAAAAACAAATTTGTCTTTAAATTCTTTAGCCTGATAATAGCTTATGAATGAGTAATTCTTGGTGCGGTAACGTTTGTCTCCTACCTGAATTCTCATTCCTCTCGAATTGATAGTAAACGTATTCGCTCCCATGAAGGTGAACTCTTTTGTAATCGAGTTTTTTATTGAATCGATAGCCGTTAGAATACCTACCAAAGCAGTAATTCCGACCGCAATGATACAAACAGTCAGGATTGTTCGGAGCAGGTTGCCACGAATAGACTGCAGTGCGATATTCAGGTTCTCGATGAAAAGCGTTCCAAGTCTCATAAACATTCAAATATGTGAGCTTTAAATAGGTCATACAAGTTTACTAATAATTACATGAAATTGGTAACAATCGATATTCATCCGGAGTGAACGGAATTCTTTTTTACGACCAATTGGAATAAGTATTCGATTTTTCAAGAATGAATATTTTTCAGTCTGTTTGATGTCTGTACGTAACTTGGTTTCAATTAGTAAATTACAGGGGCGTAATAATGATTTAATCTTTTTTAACATTTAAATTCTAACATTTCTAGTTAAGCCGCGGTATAGAAGTAACAATTTGAATTTACTTTTAAACGAACATACTGAAGCGAACAATTACAAATAAATTTTGAATCATGGTTTGCGTTTTCGAAATATCCTCAATAGAAAATCCCGAATTTAAGCGATTGATTCAGATAGGATCGGGTGATACATTTGAAGATTTACATCGGATAATTCAGAATACTTCAAATTTCGATCAATCGCAGCTTGCTTCTTTTTTCCTTACCGACGATAACTGGAAGAAGCAGATTGAAATCAGTCTTCTCGACTCTGATAAGAGTAATAAGAGAGTGATTAGTATGCGGAAAACAAAATTGGATGAATATATATCAGAAATCGGGCAAAAGTTAGTTTACGTCTTTGATTTCTTTAATGAACGTTGTTTTTATGTTGAATTAAAGGAGAAACTTATGAAAACTGATTTAAAAGAACCATTTGTTGCTTACGAGAAAGGCAGTGCGCCAAGTCAATTTTTGATTAATGATCTGGAAAATCCTGAGATTGAAACGATTGATCGGGATGAATCTTATAAAAGTTTTGGAGATCTGGAAGACTATTATGAGATTTTCGGAGAAATGGATGCATAACAAATGGGGACTTTTAAGTCCCCTTCTTTTTTGTATCAAATCCATATCTTTGTAGCTCAATCAATCGATGAGGATGGATACATTAATTATAGTACTAGGACCTACCGGAGTTGGGAAATCAGATATCAGCATTCAATTAGCCAAACATTACCATTCAGAAATTGTGTCAGCCGATTCGCGGCAATTTTTCAGAGAACTCACCATTGGAACCGCAGTACCATCGCCCAATGATTTGAACGAAATTAATCACCACTTTATACAGAACAAGTCGATACACTATTATTATAATGTAAGCGAGTACGAAACCGAAGCGCTACAACTTATTCAAGAACTTCATAGAAAAATAAATCCGGTTATACTCACGGGAGGATCGATGTTGTACCTCGATACAATATGTAATGGTATAGATGATATTCCTACCGTCGATCCAGAAATTAGGGACGAAGTGATTCGTTGGTATGAAGAGAATGGAATTGATGCTCTGCGCCAGCGACTTCAGGAAGTTGATCCGGAATATTACGGGGAAGTCGATCGGAATAATCCTAAACGAATGCTTCATGCTGTTGAAGTTTGCCAGATGACCGGAAAAACATTCACTTCATTTCGAACCAGAACAGTGAAGGAAAGACCATTCCGGATAATTAAAATTGGTATCAATCAGGATCGGAAGATACTTTATAATCGAATCAATGAGCGTGTTTTGCGCATGATGAATGCCGGTTTGTTGGAAGAAGCAAGGTCGGTTTATCCGTATCGGAACCTGAATTCCTTAAATACAGTGGGCTACAAAGAATTGTTCGCTTATTTTGACGGTGCTTGTACACTGGAAGAAGCTGTTGACCTGATACAGCGCAATTCCCGGAAATATGCCCGCAAGCAGTTGACCTGGTTTCGTCGCGATCAGCAGATTAAATGGTTTGAACCTGACCAGATTGAGGAGATAATAAAATATATTGATCAAACCATGAAAGAAAATGACTGAAGAACTTCCCGCCCTGTTTACGATTCGTGTTTATGCGCTAATAATCAGTGAAAATAATGAGGTTCTTATCACTGACGAGTATCAGCTCGATATGAAGATGACCAAATTTCCCGGAGGCGGACTGCATTTTGGCGAAGGAACTATCGATTGCATGAAGCGCGAACTGATGGAAGAATGTAATCAGGAACTGGAAGATATTCAGCATTTTTATACCACCGATTTTTACCAAAGGGCTTTGTTCTGGGACGATCGCCAGTTGATTAGCATTTATTATATTGCCAGGATAAAGGGAGAGCCTCAGTTTAAAATCTCTGTTATACCGTTCGATTTCTCTGAAATGGTGAATGGGAGTCAGTCGTTTCGCTGGATTCAGGCTACAGATATTAATCCTGATGAATTTACTTTTCCAATTGATAAACATGTTGCACTTTTGTTGAAAGATTATTTATTGCGTAAATGATAAAAACACTAAAAATTATTGGACCGGCGCATCCTTACCGCGGTGGTATTGCAACTACCAGCGAACGGTTGGCTCAGGAATTTGCTTCAATGGGGGTTGCTGTCAATCTTGAAACATTTACACTTCAGTATCCCTCATTTTTATTTCCGGGGAAAACCCAATACAACGATAAACCCGCTCCTGAAGGTTTGAAGATACGGAGATCGGTTAATTCTATTAATCCGTTGAATTGGTGGAATGTGGGTCGGCGCATCCGAAAAGAAAATCCGGATTTGGTGATTATTCGTTACTGGTTGCCATTTCTGGCTCCATGTTTGGGAACAATTGCCGGCCTCGCACGGAAAAATAGTAATACTATAATAATATGTATTGCCGACAACATTATTCCGCACGAACATCGCCCGGGAGATCGGTTGCTCACAAATTATTTTATCCAGCGAATTGATGGATTAATTGCCATGTCGAAAAGTGTACTTCAAGATGCGAAAGGTTTCAGGAAGGATTTGCATGCTGGTTTTTGTCCACATCCGATTTTTGATAATTACGGTGAGCGATTATCATTTGAAGTTGCGAAGCAAAAGTTAAAGCTTGATATAAATACTCGATACCTGCTGTTCTTCGGTTTTATCCGCGATTATAAAGGACTCGATTTGCTTATTCATGCATTTGCTGATGAGCGCTTGAGGCAATTTCCTGTGAAGTTGCTGGTTGCTGGTGAGTATTATTCAAGCGCAGATACTTATCTTCAGCTAATTAAAGACAACAAACTTGAAGATTACATCGAGTTAAGAACTGACTTTATTCCGGATAACGAAGTGAACTTGTACTTCAGTGCTGCTGATATGGTGGTTCAACCTTATAAAAGTGCAACGCAAAGTGGGGTAACGCAAATTGGATACCATTTCAATAAACCAATGCTTGTGACTAATGTTGGTGGTTTGTCGGAAATTATTCCTGATGGAAAAATCGGATATGTTGTTGAGCCCGACAGCCAACAAATTGCCAATGCTCTGGTAGATTTTTACCTGAACAATCGGATGCCAGAGTTTGAAGCAAATATTGTAGAAGAGAAGAAAAAATTCTCCTGGTCGCATATGGCAAATACAATACTTTCAGTTTACGATAAAATAAAGAATCAGAAATGATTGAACAAAGAATAAAAGAATCGATTGAGGTTAAGCAGAAAGTTTTGTCTGATAATGCTTTGATTCAACGGATTCAGGAAGCAGCAGGATTAATTATTAATGCATACCTGTCAGGTAACAAAACTTTATTCTGTGGAAATGGCGGAAGCGCAGCTGACGCTCAGCATTTGGCCGCTGAACTTTCAGGCAAGTTTTATTTGGATCGGGCACCGATCCAGGCGGAGGCTTGTCATGTAAACGGGTCGTTCATCACTGCTGTTTCGAACGATTACGGATTTGAGACAGCTTATGCACGTCACATCCAAGCTGTAGGCAAACCGGGCGATGTATTGGTTGCCATTTCTACCTCCGGAAATTCTGAAAATATTATTCAGGCGATTCGTGCCGCCAGGAAAATTGGGTTTAAATGTATTTGTTTGAGTGGTGCAACTGGAGGCCGTATAGCAGAACTGGCAGATGTTCTTATTAAAGTTCCTTCTGCAGATACTCCGCGGATTCAGGAAACACATATACTGATAGGTCACATTATATGTGAATTGGTTGAATCAGAACTTTTTGGTAAAGTCAAATAAAATAAAAAAGGCAGTTCAAACGAACTGCCTTTGTATTTTATAATGAATATCAGAATTATTTTACTGAATCCATGTGTGCGATCAAATCCAATACCTTGCAAGAATAACCCCACTCATTGTCGTACCAGCTAACTAATTTTACGAAGTTGCCGTTCAGAGCTATACCTGCACCAGCGTCGAATACTGAAGTGCGTGTTTCGTGGATGAAGTCAGTTGAAACTACTGAATCTTCGGTATATCCAAGGATACCTTTCATTGAAGTTTCAGAAGCTTTCTTAACAGCAGCTTTAATTTCGTCGTAAGAAGCAGCTTTTTCCAAACGAACAGTTAAGTCAACAACAGAAACGTCGGCAGTTGGAACGCGGAAAGCCATACCTGTCAGTTTACCATTCAATGAAGGGATAACTTTACCTACAGCTTTAGCAGCACCTGTTGAAGATGGGATGATGTTGTTCAGGATTGAACGGCCACCTCTCCAGTCTTTTGCTGAAGGAGCGTCAACAGTTTTCTGAGTATTTGTAGCAGCGTGTACAGTAGTCATCAAACCTTCAAGAATTCCGAAGTTGTCGTTGATAACTTTAGCCAAAGGAGCTAAACAGTTTGTAGTACAAGATGCGTTAGAAACGATATCCATATCAGCTTTGTAAGCATCAAGGTTTACGCCGCAAACGAACATTGGAGCGTCGTTTGAAGGAGCAGAGATAACTACTTTTTTAGCACCACCAGCCAGGTGAGCTTTTGCTTTGTCGATAGTAGTGAAAACGCCGGTTGATTCAACAACGTAGTCAGCTCCAGCAGCACCCCAGCCAATGTTTGCCGGATCTTTTTCAGCGAAGAAGGCAATTTCCTGTCCGTTTACGAACAATTTACCATCTTTATTTTCAGCTGTTCCCTGGAATTTACCGTGTACAGTATCGTACTGTAACATGTAGATCAAATAGTTAAGATCCAGGAATGGGTCGTTTACTGCAACAATTTGAACATCATTTCTTTCCTGAGCAGCACGGAAAACTAAACGTCCGATACGACCGAAACCGTTGATACCGATTTTAATTTTTGACATCGTTGATAGTTTTAATGAATGTATAAATGAATATTACTTATTTTTTTAAGAGCTTTTCAATTAAAGCCATACAAAATAAATACTTAAAATCAGAAACATCAAATTTATTTATGGTGATGAGTTTTTTTGGAGTACATTTTAATTTTTAGTTAATGTTGTGAATTTGCAGAAATTGGGTGGACGAGAAATTTAGCCAGAGAATGTGACGATTTTCCAAATATGAGTCAAAAATTTACCTGCAAGTGTACGAATGAAAACAAATATTCAATTCTCAGCGACTTAAAAAATTAATAGTTAGCTTGATTTTAAAGGGTTACAGCGATTTTTGATTGTTGCAAAAATGTGTATTCTGTGCAAACTCCTTAGTTTTGTCAGATTTTAATGGCACTTCGATCGTATTTTTAATACTCTGATGAATTAATCCTAAAATAATGGTTGAAATGAAGAATTTATTCAATCTCCGAAATTTCAAGACTAATAATTATCTGAGATAGGCCTGAAAATATTGTGTATTTCTATTTTTAGTGTGAATAATTAGTGTAATTTTATCAAAGCTTGAAGGTGATTTATTCAAGTCAACAGTTCAAGCTGTTAAATTACAAAATTTAGATTTATGGGACAATTCAGTTTTGACTCAGGATGAGTAAAAACGTCTAAAGCTGTAGCAAAATAAGTATGTCTGGCTGATAAATATTTTATTATTATCGACCCATAGTGTTGTACTTTGCGGATAAATTTTATACGTTTGCATTGTAAACTGTAAATAATAGTAAGGAATTTTAAATAATTAAGATAAAAATGAATTATAAAATTCAATCAATCAATCAATTAAGTTCAATTAAAAAACAAATGCTATGAGAAAATCATTTACACGGTTTCTGAGCTTGTTGTTTGTTTTTTGTCTTGTGGTTGGGGTTGGTGTGTTTACTAACGTAAATGCTCAAACTGGCCCAAATCCAGCACAAGAGACGGTTAAGTTGTATGCAAGTACGTCCACGTCTTGTTATACGAAGAATAACATTTATTCGATAACTGTCTCTGTACAAGACTTTAACAAACTTTCGAGTTTTAATCTTGGATTAACTTATCCTGGATCAGTTTTTTCTTATGCTGGCTCAACAGTTCTTTCTGGTTGGACAGCAACAAGTTCTATTACTGTTAATGGAACAGCAGATGGAACAGTAAGTCTGACATGGACAGGAAACGAGACATCTTTGGGTATAAGTCCATCAAGCGCGGTAGATATCGTGCGCTTGGATTTCGCCTTAGATAATTCAGTAGCTCCATCTAACGCTCAGACGTTTACTTGGGCTACAAAAGAATTTCATTACACGATTCCATCGTCACCATCGCCTCTTGATTTCGCATTTACGGGATCAGCAACTAATGGAAGCTTAGCAATTACTCAGAGCTATTCTGATATTGTTGCAACAATTGCGCCTGAAACATGTTCTGGTGGTAATGCTAAAGTTACTGTAACTTCGCCAACTGGAGTTTACTATTCATTTAACGGGAATCCTTTCAGTACTTCCAATGAATTTGTTGCAATACCTGGAAACCCAGTTAATATTGTTGTGAAAAGTACAAGCGGGACTACAGATGGTTGTATCTCTTATGTAAAAACAGTTAATGTTCCAAAAACTGTAGATCCAGTTAGTTTTACAGTAACAAAAACCAATCCGGCATGTGCTGGCAGTGATGCTTCTGTGTTTGTAGCTGCTGCTGGTGGTACTGCAACTTATACTTATTATTATAATACTAGTGCATCATTAACTGGTGCAACCAGTGTTGGTAATTTACAGTTCAATGTTCCTACTACAACAAATACTGCAACTTATTACATTGCAGTACAAGATTCTAAAGGCTGTGCCAATCTGGCAAACGCAAGTTATTGGACTGCAGTAACTGTTCAAGACACAAATACTCCAGTAACTGTTTCTTCTGTAGTTAACAGTGATGTTACTTGTAATGGAGGTAATAATGGAAATGCAACAGTATCAATTACTCCAGCTGCTGTTTATTTTGTAGCACTCGATGGAGGAACTTGGACTAAAACATCGGTTGGAGGAACTTTCACTTATTCTGCTTTGGTTGCTGGTACTCATACTGTAACAGCAAAAACTGTAAGTGATTGCACTTTGTCATCAACTTCTTTTTTAGTTGAACAACCTAATGCCTTAAAAATTGAGTCACTTGTTGTAAGTGATACTAGCTGTGGTGGTTCAAATGATGGAGCTATTGCTGTTACTGTTAGTGGTGGTGGCGGTACATATACCTTTACTGTATCAGGAAGTTACAACGGTACTCCTGATGTAAGAACTGCATCAAATACAGCAAGTGCCACGTTTACTGGCCTTTATCCGGTTTACTATAGTTTAAATGCTGTCGACGCAAACGGTTGTTCAGTTAGTTATTCTAATCCGAATGGATCAGGGAATGTAATTACTGTTCAGGATCAAACAGATATTCAGTTCAATGTTTCAGCACCTAAAGTTAAATGCTATGGTGGTACTTCAACTGCTACAATTTCTGGTGTTACTGGTGGTTCTGGTTCATACAAATATAGTGTTGATGGTGGTGCTTTGCAAACTAGTACAGTTTTCGGCGGATTGTCTGCAGGAACTCACACTGCAACTGTTCAAAATGCTTCTGGTGTGGGATGTTCTATTGAAAAACCATTTGTTGTCGATAGCCCGTCTGCTGCTTTAGTCGCATCTATTGTAAACACTACTTCTCCAACTTGTCCAGATGGTACTGATGGTGACATTACGTTGAACATCTCTGGAGGTACTGTGCTTTACAACTACAAAGTTAATAATGGACCAGTCGTTAGTAATGTTGGTACTATTTCGCATATTCTTGCTGGTGTTGGTACTATTACCATTTCGGTAAGTGATGCAGCTGGTTGTACGGCTACAGACTTAGTTACTGTTATTACTCAGAATACGAATTCTATTACAGCAACAAGTTCACACGTTATTTTGTGTAATGGAGATCAAACTGGAACAATTAGTGTTACGGTTAGCTCTTGGGCAGGTAATAGAAGCAATCAGGTATATAAATATGCTGGTTCGGCTGCTGATGTATATACAGCTGGAAAAACTTTATTACAAGCAGGAACAACAACTCCTACCGCTTTGGCTGCAGGCATTTATTATGTTGGCGCTATAGATGGATTTGGATGTACTGCAACTCCAGTGAAAGTTGAGATCAAGCAAAATGATCCAGTTCAGTTTGTTGGCACTATTCAGACAATCAGTACTTCTTGCTATAATACTTACGACGGTGTAATTGCAATTTCAGCAAAAGGTGGTACAAGCTCTGGTACTGATGTTCCATTGCAGTATGCAGTAGTTAATGAGAATATCACTACTGTTCCTTCTGGCAGCTGGAAGAATATGACAGATTATTCAACAGCTAGTAAAACATATTCTGTTAATGCTCAAGCAACAAAAGGAAGATATAAAGTATTTGTTCGGGATTTAAATTGTGGAAATATTCAATATCCTGATGTTGTTATTGTAAATGGATATGATCAACTTTTGGTTGATGAGTCAAAAATTACTCTGACACAACCTTTGTGTAATGGAGGAAAAGGATCTATTACTGTGCCTACAGTTACTGGAGGAAACGGTACATATAAATATACATTATTGAAGAATAATGTTGCTGTAACTGGTCGTATTCAACAAGCCACCGGCGTGTTTGGAGATTTAGCTACAGGAACATATACAGTAAAAGTTGAAGATTCAACTGGTTGTCCTTCTTACACAACTTCGAATACTTATACAATTGCTGAACCTAGTAAAGTATATTTTACTGTCACAAAAACTAATATCACATGTAATGGAGCTAACGATGGTATAATTAGTATTGATACTCATAGCAGCGGAACTTACAGTTCATCTGTAACTACAAATCAATACTCTTACGCTATTAATAACCAAAACTTGTGGGTAGGTTTTGCCGGTGCAACTAAATCGTATGTTGCAACTCAGCCTGGTACGTTTACAATTTGGGTGAAAGATATCAATGGTTGTACTTCAACTTCTACTGCGGTAAATATTTTGGAACCTGCTAGTATTAGTGCAACTGTTACTGTAACTAAGAATGCAATTTGTAATTTAGGTGGTGAAGTTAAAGTAACTGCCGCTGGTGGTTGGACTGGAACTGCAACAACTACATTTGAATTCAAATTGGACAATGGTAGTTATGGGTCAACAGGCACATCAACAACCTTTACCAATATTGCTGCTGGAACTCACAGTGTTACTGTACATGCTAAATTAGCTTCTGAAGTTGATGGATATGTTGATAACGCTGAATGTGTTAAAGTTTTGTATTTCGAAATTACAAAACCTGATGCTATTTCTTATAATGTTACTTTAGCCGACGTTAAGTGTAAGGATTCTAACTCTGGAAGTTTGAAAGTGACTGTTCTTGGTGGTGGTACTGCTAGTTCAACAGGTGGTTATAAAGTAAATCTTACAGGTCCATCTTATGATTCTGGTTTAGTTTGGACTGGTACTGATAAGGAATATACTTTTGATAATCTTTATACAGGTATTTATACTGTTAGAATTCAGGATGTCAATGGATGTGAACTTGGCGCTAGTGTAAATGATGTAACTGCTCCATATACTACTATTGAGTCTTGGAATATTCAACAGCCATCGACCGCACTTGCTGTTTCTGCAACTAAGGTTTCGGATGCTAAATGTAATTTAGGTTCTGATGGGGTATTCACTATCACTGCAAACGGTGGTGTTGGTCCATATAAGTTCTATACTGCAAAATCTGTATTACCAGATCATATCGTGCTTCCTGATGTTAACGATAACACTAGTTGGGTTTCGGTTGAAGGTTCAACTTATACTATGACTACTGCTTCCAAAGGAACATGGATTGTGTGGGCTCAGGATCATAATGGTTGTATAGTTGGTGGAGAAGATTTGAATGGCGTTCCAGTTAATGCTTGGAGAGTTAAGATCACCGCACCAGATCCTATTACATTTGCTGTAGGCAATACAACCACTCCTACCTGTAATGGTAAAGCTGATGGTTCTATTGCAATAAACAGTATAATTGGTGGAACTGCTACTTACACAGTTTCTATTATCGGTACATCTACTGCTGATGCTGTTGTCAATAAAACAAAAACAACAACAGGTAATAGTGTTACTGTTACTGGGTTACCTGCAAGCTCTGGATATTATACAATTACGTTGTCTGATGCTAATGGATGTCTTGCTGCTACTGCAACCAAGACTATTAATGAACCTGCAGCGCTTTCAGTTGCATTAAAGGTTGGCGATGGTTCATTCACATGTCCTGGCGCTGTTGAAGGTTGGATTGATGCTAAAGCTACAGGTGGAACTGCTGGATACAAATATCGTTTGTATAAAGACTCTCAGCTTTTTGTAACTACATGGCAGACCATTTCTACGTTCTTGGTTCAGGTGGGGCATACATATACAGTAGAAGCTATTGATAAGGATGGCTTAGGTACATGTACTGCAACAGCTTCTATGGACATTGCTGCGCCAAAAGCTATTAAGGTGGATTTTGAAGAAACAACTTGTTGGAGTGATGCAACAGCCTCTGCTAATGTTTTAGTTACTGGCCAGGAAGGCAGAACATTTACTGTTACTTATCAGGGTAATACTGAAACTTCTGCTACTATTGCTACAAATTACATAGATGGTAAATTCTTAATAAGTGACTTGATTTTTGCTAATCAGGTTCAAGAACAGAATTTCTACACGTTCTTTGTAACTGATAATATGGGTTGTACCGCATCAACTACCCGTTCATTTGTTCCAACTCAGAACGAGTTGAAAGCAACTGTTGCTGGTGTAGGTGGAACTTCTACTTTAACTATTAATGGTGGTATTTCTCCTTATTCATATTCGGTTGGTACTGCTAATAAAATTGAATTGGCTGGTAGTGTAAGCGGTGGAAGTTACGCTGTGACTGGTTTAGTTGATGGAACTAATACTATTACTGTATTTGATGCTCATGGATGTTCTAAGGTAGTAACTTATGTAGCTGACCTTAACGCACCTCTTGCTGCAGCTTATTCACCAAACGGAACAACTAGTTCTACTACTAATAATCACCCACAATTGGTTATCACATTCAACGAAGACGTTGTTGTTGGAACTGGTAGTGTTAAGATTATGAAGAAGTCGGATAATACGCTTGCTATTCCTGCAATCGCTGCCAGTGCAATTACCGCTAGTGGAAAAACTGCTACTGTAACTTATGCTGGAGGCCTTGATAAATTTACAGAATACTATGTAACAATTGATGCTGGTGTTGTCAAAGACTTAGCAGGTAATGCTTTCGCAGGTACTACCGCTACAAGTACTTGGACATTCAAAACTGGTGACTTTGCTACTCCTGTTGTGCCTGTAATTCCTACATCTCTCGAGTATAAGGTTTATCCAAACCCATTTGTTGATTATGTTATCGTTGATAATGCTTCTGAATTGACTAAAGTTGTTGTTACTAACATCGCAGGTCAGGTTGTTAAAGAAGTTGTTACTCCTGATAGCAGAATTGAATTAAACCAATTGGTCAGTGGAGTTTACTTTATCTCTCTTTACGAAGAGAATACTGTAGTCAAAACTGTTAAGATTGTTAAAAGGTAATGCCGAATTGATTGATTTAAAAAGGGAAGCTTGCGGGCTTCCCTTTTTTTATTTCTAATAATTTATATTTTCATGGAACTTTTAAAATCGCATCGCTCGATTCGTAAGTATTTAAATAGAGATATTTCCGAGGAAATATTATCTGATATTTTGGAATGTGGCGTTCGTTCTTCAAATACGGGTAATATGCAGCTATATAGCATCATTATTACTCGTCATCAAGAAAAGAAGTCTGAATTAGCGCCATTTCACTTTAATCAGAGAATGATTATTGAAGCCCCTGTCGTACTTACGATTTGTTTTGATATTAATCGATTTTATCGTTGGTGTAAGTTGAATGACACCAAGACAGATTTTAATAATCTATTGTGGCTGTTAAATGGGGTGATTGATTCATCTATATTAGCACAGAATATCTGTGTTGCAGCCGAGAGTAAAGGCTTAGGTATTTGTTATCTGGGAACAACACTTTACAATGCCCCTGAGATCATTAAAACTCTTAATTTGCCGAAGGGCGTGATTCCTGTAAATACTTTGACGATTGGCTACCCTGAAGTGATTCCTGATCTGACTGATCGTTTGCCTTTAGATGCTATATTGCACAATGAAACTTATACTGATTGCGTTGATTCACAAATAGCTGAATATTACAATGGCAAAGAAGGTCTTGAATCTTCTAAGTATTTTGTTGATGAAAATCATAAACAAAATCTTGCTCAGGTTTATGCTGAGGTTCGATATAAATCAGCTGATAATATTTTCTTCTCCGAAAAGTTACGTAAACTTCTTGAAGAGCAAGGTTTTCTATAGTAATCTTGGTTCATATAAAAATCTTTTCTCTTGATTGATATTTCTGTTATAATTGTTAACTATCGTGGGTGGTCACATTTGGAAAGATGTTTGGCTGCTTTAGAATCTTTTACCCAAGTAAGTTTTTCTTGTGAGGTTATCATTATCGACAATTGTTCTGATGATGGACGATTGAATAACTTTAAAAGTCGATTCTCCCGATTTTCCTTTTATGAGAATAGCGGAAATAATGGATTTTCGAACGGGTGTAATCTGGGGGCGTCTAAAGCTCAGGGTGAATACCTTTTGTTCCTGAATTCTGATATTATTTGCACCGAATCGGCAATTGATGGTTTGTTAAATGCTATCCGGTTTAATACTGAGATTTTTATTCTCTCGTGTAAGCAAATCAACAATAACGGTAAGGAAGAACAGCTAAACAGATTGTTTCCTGATTTTTTTACCTTGTTCGGGTTGACGCGTTTTCTGTTCCGAAAGTTATTCCAAAAGAAACTTGAGGTAAACAATGGAATTGTTCTTCCGGATTGGGTTTCTGGGTCAGTTATCTTTATTTCAAAAGTTCATTTTGATCATCTTGGTGGTTGGGACGATCGTTTCTGGCTATATTACGAGGACGTTGATTTTTGTAAACGAGTTACTGATTTAGGTGGTAAAGTAGGCGTTGACACCAATGTATTAATGATCCACAATCATGGTGGTTCCACCCGCATTAATCTGCGTACAGCTTCACTGACTAAAACGGAAGTAGTGATCTCGTTACATGTATATATTACGTTGCATTTCTCTGCTTTCTCCGCTTTTTTCCTGCATACGATGTTAATTTTGGGCTTTGTGCTTGCAAGGTTTCCTCTGGCTTTTCTTGGCATCCCATTCTTCTTTATAAAGCGTCTTTCTCTGTATCGAAATATTTATTTTAAGGTTATTGCTTATTACCTAAATGCACTTACATGTAAAACGTGGATTAGTCCCCGGTCGGTAAAATATGGCCGGAGATTGTAAAGTTGCTTTCGTGTATAGGTTTTAATTTATGAAAGAGAAAAAGATTCTCTACATTTGGGCAATAATTCGTATTCAATTTACGTGATCTTATTCTGTTTTAAGTCGCGTAATTCCATTTGTATTTATTTGTAAAAGATTTTTTATGAAAATAGAAGTTTCAAACGGCGAGATTGTCGATAAGCTTACAATTATTGAAATTAAGCTTGAGAATATCAGCAATGAGCAAAAGTTGGTTAATTTAAGAGCCGAATTCGAAGTTCTTGATTTGGCAGTTGCATCTATTATCCCGAAGGACCACCATTTATATCTGCAATTACTTGAGATTAATAAAAAACTTTGGGTTATTGAGGATCGAATCAGGGAATTGGAGAAAAACAAAGATTTTGGCGACGAGTTTATTAATGTGGCCAGGTCGGTTTATTTTACCAATGATTTGCGGTCGGAGGTGAAACGGAAAATTAACGAACTTACCAACTCTGCATTGATTGAGGAGAAATCATACGAAGACTATTCTTAGTGAAAAAGATTCTTGTATATCGTTTTTCGGCGATGGGGGATGTGATATTATTACTTCCCGTTTTAAAGGGCGTTTTGGCAGCAAATAACGACGTTGAAATCTTCTTGTTAACACAATCTGCTTTTGCTCCTTTATTTGCCAATATTGAGCGATTACATCTGGTTAAAGCCGATTTAAAGAATGAGCACAAGGGTTTCAAAGGATTATTTAAGTTATACCGTACGATTAGTTCTGATATTGATCCTGATTTGATTTTTGATTTACATGGTGTGCTTCGCTCTTTTGCCCTTGATTTTTTCTTCAGATTATCAGGATATAAAGTTAATATCTTCAAAAAGGGAACACTTCAGAAAAAGCGGGTAATTAAGACCAAGAAGTTAAATCAGCTTTCATCTACAGTTGATCGGTATTCTGAGGTTTTTATTTCTGCTGGTTTTAATCTGAAGCTTCCAGAATCCCCTGTTTTCGAAAGACAAATTTTACCTGTTAGTTTTACTGAAGTCTGCCAGAAGCAAATTGTTATTGGTATTGCACCGTTTGCTAAACATCAGCAAAAAATTTGGGGAGTCACAAAAATCGATAATCTTATCGAAAAGCTAAGTACACTTTACGATTGTACAATTTTACTTTTTGGTGGGGGTAAGGCTGAATTTGAGATTTTAAATGAATTGGCAGAAAAGCATTCGAATTGTATCGTTTCGGCCAATCATTTTAGTTTTAATGAAGAGATAAATTTGATGCATCGCCTGTCGCTAATGGTAAGTATGGATTCGGCGAATATGCATCTGGCTTCTATGGCTGGAGTGCCTACAGTTTCTATTTGGGGCGCAACTCATCCAGCACTTGGTTTTGCGCCATACAAGCAACCTGCCGAAAACATGATTCAGTATTCGGGTCCTGAATTAGCATGTCGTCCCTGTTCTGTGTATGGAAATAAAAAATGCATCTATTCTGATAGTATTCGCTGTATGGAATATATCACTGTTGATTCTGTTCTTAAACGGATCAAACAGGTAATTCCGGTCTCATAAAACAGAATAGATGATTTGTTGGAGGTGGTTAATCTGCAATTTGTACTCCTTTGTTCGTATTAAAATCCAGGCCAAACTTCTTTCCTAGTTCAGTTAAGTCAGCAACAACCTGTTCGTGTACAGGAATACCGTTTTTCAACCGTTCGATGGTTAATTCGCGTTCCGGATCTCCCGGAATCAACACTTTTTCCTGTCCCGCTGCCGGTTCTGCATTCCTGAAAGTATCAATCCAATTGTCCATTTCTTTTTTGAACTCAAAGGCTGGCCTGAAGGCGTCAACACGAATTGCTCCTAAGAAATGACCAATACCTTTGCCTACCGGATTCGCCGGTGGTTCCAGGAAGCTGACAAATGGCGGAACCCAGGGACCGTAGTTTGCTCCAGATAAAACGGCTGAGAAAATATCAACCATTGCTCCCAAACAATAACCTTTGTGACCGCCATGTTCGCGATCTCCCCCAAGTGGAAGCATCGAGCCTCCCTTTTTCAGCGCATATGCGTCTGTTGTGGGATTTCCGTCTTTATCTTGTGCCCAGCCTAACGGAGCATCCATTCCTTTACGTTGTAACACCTCGAGTTTCCCGTTGGCAACTGTTGTTGTAGCCATGTCGATAACAAAAGGGGGCTGTTTTAACGCTGGAATAGCTACAGCTATCGGGTTTGTTCCTAAAAAGCGGCTTTTCGAAAAAGTTGGAGATACCAACGGACTGGCATTGGTCATGGATATGCCAATCATATTGTTGTCGAGCGCCATCATGGCATGGTAGCCTGCAATTCCGTAGTGGTTTGAGTTTTGTACGGCAACCCAGCCTGTTCCGGCAATTTTAGCTTTTTCTATGGCGATTTTCATAGCGTGCGGCGCCGTCACCAAACCTAGCCCCAAATCGCCATCCAAAACAGCTGTACTTGGGGTTTCATGAATGACCTTCATTTCAGGAGTAGCATTAAGCCGCTTGAGCTCCCACAGCCGTACATAGCCGCTTAAACGTGCTACTCCGTGTGAATCTACGCCACGTAAATCTGCCTGGTTTAAGCAGTCGGCTGCTGTTTGAGCCTGATCTTGCGGACAGCCCATTTTAAGAAATATTTGGGTTGTATATTCTTTTAAGTATTCTGAGTCGAATATGATCATTTCGTTGTGTTTTTATAATAAAATTTCAATGGAATTGTTTTGAATTCCATACTCGTTGACTTTTGCTGATGTATTGTTGACGGATTTATTTCCGGTTGAAGTCTCTTGCAGATGCCTGCGCTGTCGGCATAATCAGCAAATTGTCGATATTAACGTGTGCTGGTCTCGACAATATAAACAAAATCGTTTCAGCAATGTCTTTGCCTGACAGGGGAGTGAATCCTTTGTAAACCTGGTTGGCTTTGTCTTTATCGCCACGGAACCGAACCAGAGAGAATTCAGTTTCAACGGCTCCGGGGGCGATCGAGGTAACTTTTATGCCAAAGGGCAGGAGCTCGATACGCATGGCTTTTGAAATAGCTTCAACTGCATGTTTGGTGCCGCAATATACCGAGCCGTTCGGATAGGATTCCTTCCCGGCAATTGACGAAATATTGATGATATGTCCGGTTTGTCGTTCGATCATCCAGGGAGTAATTATGCGCGAAGCATATAGTAATCCTTTAACGTTTGTATCGATCATGGTTTCCCAGTCATCAACATCTGCTGAATTGATAGGCGCTAATCCCGCAGCAAGTCCGGCATTGTTGATCAGCACATCGATAGCCCTCCATTTTTCAGGAATGCTGTTTAATGCTTCTTCGGTTTTGGTTCTTTTGCGGATATCGAAATTTAATGTAAGCACTTCACAGCCGAATTCAGATTCAAACTGTTGTTTTATAGCTTCCAGTCGCTCTTTTCTTCGTCCGGTGAGTATTAAGTTGTAGTTGTTTTGGGCCAGAATTAATGCGGTTTCGTACCCGATACCTGCTGTAGCGCCGGTAATTAGGGCGATTTTCTGATTCATTTTTGAGTAGAATTTGAGTGAGTGTCAAAATTAAAAATTCCACAAAACTTATGGAATAACAAACTACTTAATTATTTTTGTTTCTGCATTTAAAGCTAAAAGAAACATCATGATTGAACAAAACAATGAAATTCAGGAGTTCTCGATTTCGCAGTTGAACGAGGAACAAGATATACAGGATATTGTATTTAACCTGATGGTTGACCCGAATTTGGCCCCTATAAATTATTTCAATGATTTTACAGAGGAAGCTATTGACGTTTCGGCTGTTTCGGGTGATGAAGATGACGAAACCGGAATGTTTTGTTCTGAAAGTGGTCAGATGATGGCTATTTCAACACATGCATTGCATCATCATCTGGAAGCTGACCCGCAACAGGCTACTGAGATACTGGTATCGAGGGCAGTTCGTAAAATGATTTGTTTTGGAGCTGTTCCGGAGGCAATAAGCTCGTTTTTATACCACATTAATATTGCAGATCCAAACGGCCAGTTTATTGCTGCCGGGGCTAAAAAGGGCCTTGAAAATGCCTGCAAAAAATTTAATATTAAGCTTACTGATCGCAAAATCAGGTTCGATTATTTTTCGGCTCACGGACCTGTGTATCCTACCATCATTGTAAGTATCATGGCGTCCATTCCTGAAAAGGATAAACTTGTTACTCATAGTTTCAAGAAGAAGGGAAATAACTTGTTTATGATCGGGAATTCGTATGATGATGTTAATTCGTCAGAATACCTGGAGTTCTATCACGGTATTTCTGATTCGTCGCTCCCGGTTTTTGATATTGATACAGAGGTGAAACTTCACGACGTAATGCGAATGCTTATCGAGGCTGGTTATATTACATCGGCCAATCCGGTAAGCAAGGGCGGTTTGTTTTTTACTCTTTTACGTGCCGGAATGCCTAATGGCCTTGGGTTCGATATAACTACCGATGCAGAAATCAGAAGAGATGCTTTCCTTTTTGGAGAAGCAATGGGGCGCATTGTTGTTGGTGTTGACCCTAAGAATGTTGACGATTTTGTTGACTTCATGAGTTCGCTGAAAGTACCTTTCTTCGCCTTGGGGCATGTTACGAAAGGCGAAATCAGAATTGATGATGAGTCGTTTGGTTTTATTGATAAAATGACTCCGGCCAATTAATTTCTATTCATGCAAGTTACTCCCTATAAAGATTCGTCGGAAAAAAAGAAGCAGCAGGTTGAGCAGATGTTCGACAATATTGCTCCCAAATATGATTTCTTAAATCACGTTCTCTCTCTAGGTATCGATAAACTTTGGCGAAAGAAAGCCATTCGCATACTTTCAGGCTATAAAACCGATATGATGCTCGATGTGGCCAGTGGTACCGGCGATTTTGCCATTGCGGCAGCCAAATTAAAACCATCGAAAATAATCGGATTTGATATTTCAGAGCAGATGCTCAATGTTGGGAGAGTCAAAGTGCAACGCCTGGGACTTGATCAAGTCATCGAATTTCAAAAAGGCGATTCGGAAGCAATGCCGTTTACAAATGGACACTTCGATGCCATAACGGTTGCTTTCGGTGTCCGGAATTTTGAAAATCTTGAAAACGGACTGCGTGAGTTTGTGCGCGTTTTGAAAGACGACGGTGTTGCTGTTATTCTTGAGTTCTCGAAGCCCAAATACTTTCCGATGAAGCAATTGTATTTGTTTTATTTTTTCGGAATCTTACCGCTTATAGGTCGTTTGGTGTCAAAAGACAGTTCTGCGTATTCTTACCTGCCCGAATCGGTTATGGCTTTCCCCGACGATCAGAAGTTTTTAACCATACTTCGGAATGTCGGTTTCTCAAAAGCCAGCCAAAGAAGGTTAAGTTTCGGTATTGCGACCATATACATCGCGCAAAAATAAAACACCATACAATAATTTTGTAATATTGTTGTTTCTTTTGAATGACAGATAACCGTTTCCGAGTGAAGAAATTTTTCTACATCCTGATATTTCTGTTAGGTGCACTTACATCATCAGCACAAAGGCTTTTGTTGAAAAACCTGACTACTTTTGATGATAAACGCATTCATTTTGGGTTTACCCTTGGCGTAAATACAACCGATTTTGGCTTTACGC
This sequence comes from Prolixibacteraceae bacterium, assembly GCA_963678915.1. Lineage (GTDB taxonomy): Bacteria > Bacteroidota > Bacteroidia > Bacteroidales > Prolixibacteraceae > Aquipluma. The sequence goes on along the minus strand of OY787458.1, from coordinate 1,435,035 downwards.
ATTATACTGTGATAGGCGATAATCCAAAGTTTGCTGAAGAAACAGTAAACGGTGTGGCCATTAAAGGAACCGATAAAATCAGGGCTGATATTTCGACTTTGACTCCCGGATTTACAGTTGGTATTGTTACCAACCTTCGATTGGCTGAAAGTTTCGACCTTCGCTTTTTGCCCGGAATGTCGTTTGGCGAACGGAAACTCTCCTACAATATCCCTGTTCAGGATGTAAACGATCCCGGACAAAAAGGTTACTATTCTATAAAATCAACATTTCTCGACTTTCCGTTGTTGTTAAAATACAAATCAAGAAAGATGAACAACCAACGGCCTTATCTCGTTGTCGGAGGAGCTTACCGAATTGACATCTCGAAAAGTGGACAGGAAGATTTGGTTCGGTTAAAACCGTTGAGCTCTTATCTGGAGGCTGGTGTTGGCTGGGACTCTTACTTGCAGTTTTTTAGGCTTTCAACTGAGTTAAAGTTTAGTTTTGGGTTGAATAATATTCTGGACGTTGGTCCAAAAAATACTCAGCCGCAGGTGTACTCTAACGCTTTTTCGAAGTTGACCTCAAATGTATTTACACTAAGTTTTCATTTCGAGTAATTTTGAAGCAGGAAATTAATATCTCAGTTTCGCCCAAACAGGCGTCTTCCGAAGAGTTTTATAAACCCATTTTAGCCGATAAACTTCATGTTGATGAAGATCGTATTCGCCTGATCAACGTAAAACGACGCTCGATTGATGCACGTCAACGCATGATCAAAATAAATCTGAGTGCCGAAGTCTTTGTTGATGAGCTTCCTGTTGAAGAAAAAATCGAATTTAAATACGACAGGGTTGACCACAAACCACCGGTAATTATTGTTGGTGCTGGTCCGGCTGGCTTATTTGCGGCATTGCGGTTGATTGAGCTTGGATTTAAACCCCTGATTTTTGAACGGGGTAAAAACGTAAGTGATCGCAAACGCGATATTGCTAAGATTCACCGAGAACATCTGGTCGATCCGGATTCGAATTATGGATTTGGAGAAGGTGGTGCCGGAACTTTTTCCGACGGTAAATTGTACACTCGCTCGAAAAAGCGTGGGAATATCCGTCGTGTTCTTGAAATTCTATATGCCAATGGTGCACTTCCTGAGATACTAATCGATGCTCACCCGCACATTGGAACCAATATGCTTCCCGGAATAATAACGAGCATCCGGAGTAAAATTATTGAGGCTGGTGGCGAAATTCATTTCAACAGTCGTGTAGCCGACCTGATTGTTGAAGATGACAAATGCTCAGGGATTATGCTTGCTGACTCGACAATCGTGGAAGCTGAAGCTGTATTTCTGGCAACCGGTCATTCGGCACGCGAAATTTACGAATTGTTGTACGAGCGTGGAATTTCGATAGAGGCGAAGTCGTTTGCCGTTGGCGTTAGGGCAGAGCATCCGCAAACTTTGATTGATTCCATTCAGTATAATCAACCGGTTCGTGGGCCATATTTACCTCCTGCAACCTATTCGTTTGTTGAGCAGGTCGATCAGCGCGGTGTGTATTCGTTTTGCATGTGCCCCGGCGGAATCATGGTTCCGGCAGCAACGGCGCCCGGCGAAATGGTGATTAACGGCATGTCGCCAACTCAGCGGAATACCCGGTTTGCAAATTCTGGAATGGTTGTTGAAATAAGACCCGAGGACTTAAATGAATTCAGGCATTTGGGCGTTTTTGCAGGACTGGAATTTCAGCGGAAGATTGAACGTTTGTGCTTTTCGTTGAATGGTCAGACTCAATTCGCACCGGCGCAGCGCATGGCCGATTTTGTTGCCGATCGTTTTTCTCAGGATTTGCCTGAATCATCTTATCATCCGGGACTTGTTTCGGTTCCGCTTCACGATAAATTGCCCAAACGAATTCGCTATCGGCTTCAGGAAGGTTTTAAAATGATTGACCGCAAAGCTCATGGGTATTTGACGAACGAAGCCATTATTGTTGGTGTCGAGTCGCGCACATCGTCGCCAATCCGCATTCCGCGAAAGGAAGAATCGCTTGAACATGTGAAAGTGGCCGGGCTTTATCCGTGTGGTGAGGGTGCAGGCTATGCAGGGGGAATTGTATCTTCAGCAATGGACGGCGAACGTTGCGCTGAAGCTTTTGCAGAAAACTATTCCCGAAGATAATTTTCATTGGATGGCGCAATTTGCAATTGCGTAAACCCGGAGATTGAAAATCTACGCACCCCTACCTTCTCCTGAATTCGCTACAGCAAATTGATGCCGCAATGGCTACATTCAGCGATTCGGACTTGCTGGTGTTGGCCGAGAATGTCGGAATCGTTATTCTCTTTTTAATCAGTTGGCTGATTGGGTCTGAAATGCCGTTGCCTTCGTTTCCCAGAACAATAATTCCATTTTGGGTCAGTTGCTCCGAATAAATATTATCGCCGTTCATAAAAGTTCCGTAAACTGGTACTTTTTGCTCCGAAATTTCACTCAGGAAATTTTCGAGATTGGTGTACCAGCATTTTACCCTGAAAATGGCTCCCATACTGGCCTGCACAACCTTTGGATTGAAAACATCCACTGTATTTTCAGAACAAATAATGGTATTGATGCCAAACCAGTCGGCAATCCGGATAATGGTTCCGAGGTTTCCCGGATCCTGAATGAAATCGAGTGCCAGGAAAAGGTCGGTGTCAAGTTTTAAAGTCGGTTTATCGGTGGTGGGTTGTCGCACCACGGCCAGTGCTTCCTGTGGATTCTTCAGTAAACTCGCTTTTTGAATGGAATCTTTGTCCGTTTCAATAATTTCACTGGCTTTAAACGGCGTTTTGGAAAGACTTTCAGCAAATGCCGGAGTGCATACCAGAGTTTCAGTTTGGTAGTCAGAACGAAGGGCTTCTTCAACCATTTTATTTCCTTCAACTAAAAAAAGTCCCAGTTCGTCTCTGTCTTTTTTTCGGTTTAAAGATTGAATCAACTTTATTTTGTTTTTGCTCAACATATATTTCAACTTCTTCGTTCTAAATTGTAAAATAAAAGGTCTGAAATGAGCATGATCAGAGCTAACACTTGTTTTAAAAGAGTATTTTCGGATCATGCGAATTCCATCTGACAAATAAAAATATAAAAAATAAGCAGATGAAAGACTTGCGAACCAAATGCTGTGTTTATTTTTGTAAAAACATCAAATCATGCCGTTTTATTCTCAGCGCAAACGTTTCTTTATCCTGAATGTCGGGTTCATCATGGCTTGCCTGTTCTTGCTGGCATCGTGCAACTCGACCCGGTTTGTGCCTGAGGGAAAATACCTGCTCAATAAAGTTTCGGTAAAAGCTGATGATAAGAATTTAAAGAAGGAAGACTTAAAACTTCATATCCGGCAAAAAGAAAACCTCCGGATTCTGGGGGTGATAAAGTTTCACCTGGGCGTTTACAATTTGTCGTCGGCCAAAAAGGAGAACGACTGGCTCAAACAAATTGGGGAAGCGCCTGTGCTTTATGATGAATTTCAGACACAAAAAACCAAAGATCAGCTTCTGATTTATTTAAAGAATAAGGGCTATTATAATGCAGTGGTTAAAGACTCGCTTGAAATAAACCAGACAAAGAAGAAACTGAATCTGCTTTTTGACATCAGTGCCGGAAAACCCTACCGGATCAGAAAATATTCATATTCGGTGAAAGATAAGCCGATGGAACTTGTTTTGCTGAAAGATTCGGCAAATCAGCTTTTGAAACGGGATGATATTTTTGATCTGGATGTGTTGAATGCCGAGCGACAACGGATAGCGACGTTCTTTAAAAACCGGGGATATTACAAGTTTACCGAGGATTTTGTGAGTTTCGACGCCGACTCAACCTTGTCGAGCCATCAGGTTGATTTAACACTTAATATTGATAATGCACATTCGCCTGCTGATCCGACCAAAGAAATTCCGCATCAGAAATATAAAATCAGGAATTACCTGGTTAATCCAGGGGTTAAAACCTTTGACCTTACCAGCGATCAGCAGGAGCAAAAGCTTGATACGCTGGTTGAAAATGATTACCGGTTTATTTATTCGGGGGAACTGAAATACCGACCGGTGCTGTTTTATAACCTTAACCGGATGAAAGACAGTACATGGTATTGTTTGCAGAATGCCGAAAAAACTTACCGTGCATTGAACCGCCTGAAGCAGTTTAAACTCATTAATATTAGTTTTGCTGAAACGAATACTTTGCTGGGCGATTCGATTCCGCTGCTCGATTGCCGTATGCAGCTTTCACCTCTTCCGGCTAAGAATTTTTCAGTCGATATTGAAGGCACTAATTCATCGGGCAACCTGGGTGTTGCCGGGAATTTGAATTATCAGCTGCGGAATGTGTTTGGCGGGGCTGAGGTATTCGATATTCAGTTACGCGGAGCCCGCGAACGGCAACAAACACTGATTGAAAACAGCAGCTTTAATACGCAGGAATTCGGATTGGAAACAAGCCTGACTATTCCAAAGTTCCTGAGCTTTATTAAAGGGAGGCGGATGTTTTCATTTCAAATTCCGGAAACAAAGTTTTCTGTGGGTTATAATTATCAAAACCGGCCGGATTATACAAGAACCATTACGAACGTTAAGTTTGGGTATAATTGGCAAACAACGAGTTTTCAGTTTCATACCCTTTCCCTGGTCGATATAAATTATGTGGATCTTTATAGGCTTTCTCCTGTCTTTATTGATAAAATCAGAGATTTGTATATCAGGAGTAGTTTTACCGATCACCTGATTTTTGCATCGAACTATAGCTGGACGTACAATACCCAGAACATCAATAAGAGGGAAGATTATGAATATTTCAGGATTAATCTGGAATCGGCCGGAAGCTTACTGGCACTTTATTCGAAGCTGATAAACAAAGCCAAAACCCAGGAAACTGACACCATAACCAATAAAACAAGTTCGTATTATAAGATTCTGAATACGCGTTTTGCCCAATACGTGAAAGGTGATTTTGAATACCGCTACGGACACATGATTGATAAAACCAGTTCGGTTGTTGGTCGGGCATTCTTTGGAATTGGCGTTCCGTTTGGTAATTTTAATGTGCTTCCTTTTGAAAAGAAATATTTTACCGGTGGAGCAAACGGAATTCGGGCCTGGCAGGTGAGGTCGCTCGGTCCTGGTTCGTACAAAGCTCCGCTGGATGCTTACCCGAATCAGTCGTCGGACATTAAGCTGGAGGGAAACCTGGAATATCGGTTTAAGCTTTTCTGGCGAATGGAAGGTGCCTTTTTTATGGACGCCGGTAATATCTGGGCTATTAATTACAAAGACAACCGTGAAGGTGCCGTGTTTAAAATAAACCAGTTTTATAAGCAAATTGCGGTTGGCTCCGGATTTGGGCTGCGGTTCGACTTTACTTATTTCTTGTTTCGGCTCGATCTGGGAATGAAAATGCGCGATCCGTCGTTGCCCGAAGGCAAGCGTTTTATTCCAGGGAATTATAAGTTTTCGTCAGATCAGTTTAATCTTTCTTTTGCAATCGGATATCCATTCTAAAAATAGAGCAATAAAAAAGGCAGCCTTACGACTGCCTTTTTGTATGATTTATCCTATTGAATTAAGCTTTACCAGCTGAACCCAAAACGTTTTCGTTTTTGTGTTTGTAAAGTTCTTTCAATGCGTCGCGGGCTGGTCCCAAATATTTACGTGGGTCGAATTCACCTGGTTTTTCAGCAAATACTTTGCGGATAGCAGCAGTCATTGCCAAACGACCGTCAGAGTCGATGTTGATTTTGCAAACAGCCGATTTGGCAGCTTTGCGAAGTTGTTCTTCAGGAATACCAACTGAATCTTTCAGAGCACCACCAAATTTGTTGATTGTGTCAACATCTTCCTGTGGAACAGATGACGAACCGTGCAATACGATTGGGAATCCGGGAAGTTTCGCTTCAATTTCTTCCAGAATGTCGAATCGGAGTGGAGGTGGAATCAAAACACCATTTTCGTTACGGGTACATTGTTCCGGAGTGAATTTGTTTGCTCCGTGTGAAGTACCAATTGAAATAGCTAACGAGTCGCAACCGGTTTTGGTAACGAATTCGATTACTTCTTCTGGTTTGGTGTAGTGCGATTTTTCAGCAACAACATCATCTTCAACACCAGCTAAAACGCCAAGTTCGCCTTCAACAGTCACGCCGTGAGCATGAGCGTATTCAACAACTTTCTTGGTTAAAGCAATATTGTCTTCGAACGAGTGGTGCGAACCGTCGATCATAACAGATGAGAATCCATTATCAATACAATCTTTGCAAAGTTCGAAAGTATCGCCGTGGTCAAGGTGAAGAGAAATTGGAATTTCGAAACCTAATTCTTTTGCATATTCAACTGCACCTTTAGCCATGTTACGCAAAAGGTTTGAGTTTGCATATTTACGTGCACCTGATGAAACCTGAAGAATAACAGGAGATTTAGTTTCAACACAAGCCTGAATGATTGCCTGAAGTTGTTCGAGATTATTGAAGTTGTAAGCTGGAATAGCGTAACCGCCTTCAACTGCCTTTGCAAACATTTCTTTGGTGTTCACAAGTCCTAAGTCTTTATAGCTTGTACTCATTTTGTGATTTATTAATTTGATTAAAGATTGTGATTTTTTGATTTTTTTAAAGCCACGCAATATTAATGATTTATATTGTATTTCGGGTGGTTCTGCTGGCTGCCGACGCTCTGTCTTAAAATAACCTTAACAAAATAGACCTGCCATTTTAGCGAGTAACTTATTGCCTCTGTTTTTCGTTATAAAAGTTGGTTTATAATCTCTTGCTAATCTTCGTATTTATCTCCTGAATATTAAAAATTAGATTGTTGTAAATGAACATTACAAGGATTGAGTAGTTATAATTTGGATTCAAAATTTAGAGATAGTAAAGTCGTTTAATTCTTAAAATCTATACAATGACAAAGATTTCAGAAGTAGTAAAGCATGGAGTTGTTTCAGGGAAAGACCTGCAGACTGTTTTTAAAATAGCAAAGGAAAATCAGTTTGCCCTTCCCGCAGTAAACGTGGTGGGCTCCGATTCGGTAAATGCGGTATTGGAAGCGGCTAAGGTTGTAAATTCTCCCGTTATTATTCAGTTTTCGAATGGCGGAGCACAGTTTTATGCCGGAAAAGGATTGAAGCTCGAAGGCCAGCAGGCACAAATTGCCGGAGCAATTGTTGGAGCAAAGGCAGTTCACGCTTTGGCTGAGCTATATGGTGTTCATGTGGTTTTGCATACCGACCATGCTGCCAAAAAATTGCTTCCATGGATCGATGGTTTGCTCGATGCCGGTGAAAAACATTTTGCCGAAACAGGTAAACCTTTATTCAGTTCTCACATGCTGGATCTTTCGGAAGAACCACTTCAGGAGAATATCGAGATTTGCAAGAAATACCTTGCCCGAATGAGTAAACTTGGGATGACCCTGGAAATAGAACTGGGTTGCACCGGTGGGGAAGAAGATGGTGTTGACAATACTGGAATGGATAATTCGCTGCTTTATACCCAGCCTGAAGATGTGAATTATGCTTACGAGGAATTGAGCAAAATCAGTCCTAATTTTACCATTGCTGCTTCGTTTGGCAATGTTCATGGAGTTTATAAACCGGGTAATGTAAAACTTACTCCAAAGATTCTGGATAATTCACAGAAGTTTATATCAGCGAAACACGGCCTGGGTGAAAAACCAATTGATTTTGTTTTCCATGGAGGTTCGGGCTCAACGCTAGAGGAAATTCGCGAAGCCATTTCGTATGGTGTCGTAAAAATGAATATTGATACCGACACGCAGTGGGCAACCTGGGATGGTATCCGTGTTTACGAAGCTAAAAACCGAGCTTATTTGCAGGGACAGATTGGTAATCCGGAAGGAGAAGATAAACCCAATAAAAAATTCTACGATCCGCGCGTTTGGTTACGCAAAGGACAGGAATCGATGATTGAAAGGCTTAAAGTCGCATTCAACGATTTAGATAATATTGACAGAAGTTAAGTTTGTTGTGTTATGGATAAGTTGGCCCGGAAGTTTCTTTCGGGCTTTTTTATTTCATCGGAATGAAGTAAATTTATATAAAACCTTCCGCTCATGAACTTTAGACGACTCTTCCGTGATTATTTTACCTTCAGCAGGAATGAACGAAAAGGGATTATAGTGCTTCTGGTATTGATATTATTGCTGGCCGTAGCTAATAAATTAATTTTTTACGTTGAAAAGCCAGCAAAGATTGATTCGGTGTTGTTGGATTCGTCGAAACGGGAACTTGCCCGGTTTAACGATTCGATATATGCCACTGCGGAATTAAAGACGCTTTTCTTTTTCAATCCCAATACAATTGATTCGCTTGCTCTTGATAGTCTTAATGTACCTGAGACAGTGAAAAGTAATTTATTGAAGTTTCGGCAGAAAGGTGGCCATATTAAAGTTACAGCAGATTTTAAAAAGATATATGGTGTAACCGATCAACTATTTGAACAAATATCTCCTTTCTTATTGCTGGGAAATACGCTTCCGTCAATTGCGCCTAATTCCGAATCGGTACTTTTTAAGTTTAATCCCAATACAGCAACTGATGAAGATTTTGCCCGGCTCGGATTCTCTGGGAAGCAAATAAGTTCCATCAGGAAGTATTTGGCCAAAAGCGAAATGTTCCGGACTAAAGAAGATTTCCTGAAGCTTAATGTAATTACAGAGAAACAAAAGGTTGCATTGTCCGACTGGATTTTAATCAAGTCAGAGGCTCCGGTGGAGATCAAGAGACCTAAACCAACTTTACTGATTGAAATAAATTCGGCAGATTCGGTTCAGTTTAAACAATTACCGGGCATTGGAAGTGTTTTGGCAAAGCGAATTGTGAAATATCGCGATTTGTTGGGCGGATTTTATTCCGTTGATCAATTAAGGGAAGTTTACGGGTTAAATGAACAAACATTTGGCCTTATTGAGAATAAACTAACTGTGGAACCCTCTCGGATAAAGAAGATTGATTTGAATTTTTCAGATATTAAAGAACTTTCCCGGCATCCATACTTGCAGCGGAATCTTGCCGCGAAAATCATAAAGTTCAGATCGAAGAACGGAAGTTTTAAGAATATGATTGTTTTGCGCGATAGTATGATTTTAAACATAGAGGAGTACAACCGGATAAAGCCCTATTTTTAAAACAAACTTTGCTTTTCAACGTTCATATTTATGTGGCAATTTGGGCATTGAAACTTTTAAGATTAATTTTTTTGGTATAAATTTGATTAGTAATGTTTAATTAATAAATTTGCGGCTCAAATTTTAACAAGAAAAAATATAATTCCATGATCGTTATTCCAGTAAAAGAAGGCGAAAATATCGAAAGAGCGCTTAAAAGATTTAAAAGAAAATTCGAGAAAACAGGTGTTGTAAAAGAGTTGCGCGAAAGACAAGCTTTTACTAAGCCGTCGGTTGAAAGAAGGGCTGAGATTAAAAAAGCCATTTACATTGAAAATTTGCTGCGTCAGGACGACTAGAAATTTCTGGACGATTCCTGCGTTAAGATGAAAATTATTTACTAATGTCGCATCAGGAATCATTTATTAATTACCTGAAATACGAAAAAAGGTATTCGCATTTAACTGCAATTGCCTATAAAAAAGACCTCGATCAGTTTGAAGAGTTTTATGTCAAAACGATCGGGGATTTTAATGTGGAAGGGATAAATGATAAAGTAGCCCGAATGTGGGTTGTTGAACTGATGGATAAAGGCATTTCTGCCCGCACTGTAAATAAAAAAATCTCAGCATTAAAGTCGTTTTATAAATATTTATTGAGGTTTGAGGTAGTAAAAGAGAACAATCTCGACAATGTGATTGTCCCTAAAGTGCGAAAAAAACTACCTCAGTTTGTGGAGGAGAAGAATCTTGACCATCTGCTTGATGATGGTTATTTTGGGAAAGATTTTGAAGCGCTTCGTGATAAACTGATATTAAGCCTATTGTATGGTACCGGTGTTCGATTGTCAGAATTAATGCATTTAAAAGATGCAGACATTCATACAAGCGAATTTTTAATTAAAGTTTTAGGCAAAAGGAATAAAGAACGCATTGTTCCGTATCCCCGGAGCCTGAATCAATTGATTGAAGAATACAAATCCGAGCGAACCAGGTTATTCGGCAGTACTGCAGAGGTTTTGTTTTTGACTGAAAAAGGAAAGCCTGTTTACGAAAAACTGATTTACCGGGTAGTAAATAAATACCTGTCAATGGTTACGACGCTTGATAAAAAAAGCCCACATGTGCTCAGACATTCTTTTGCAACGCATATGCTTAATCGCGGTGCCGATTTAAATGCGGTGAAAGAAATGCTCGGTCATTCCAATCTTTCTGCCACTCAAATCTACACACACACCTCACTCGAAAAAATTAGAAGGGTTTACAGACAAGCACATCCACGATCATAAATTTTAGGAGGGTAAATTATGAACATTCAGTTATCAACTGTACATTTTTCAGCCGATCAGAAATTGGTTGATTTTGTAAACAAGAAAGTGCCAAAATTGGATACCTTTTTCGAAGGTATTATTGGGGCTGAAGTAATTCTGAAGGTTGTTAAACCTGAAACAGCAAACAATAAGGTAGCAGAAATCAAACTTTCTATACCAGGATCTGATTATCTTTTTGCAGAAAAACAAGCTGACTCGTTTGAAGAAGCAATTGATCTTGCGATTGATGCTATACGTAAACAATTAAGCAAATACAAAGAAAAGCTGAAGGACAAATAATTCGAAAAAATTATCCTGTTCTTGCGAATTCCAATAAAATATTTATACATTTGCAAACCTTTTTCGGGCAAGTTTTCTCTATGGGAAATTTGCCCGAAAAAAAACTCTGGTTAACAGATATTATTTGCTCTGCCAGATCAAGTAACAAGATGTGTAAATTATGCCGAATTAGCTCAGTTGGCCAGAGCACGTGATTTGTAATCTCGGGGTCCTCAGTTCGAATCTGAGATTCGGCTCAAAAGAAAAAAGTTCTTGAAAAAAATGATGGGGAGATACCAAAGTGGCCAACTGGGTCTGACTGTAACTCAGATGACGTACGTCTTCGTAGGTTCGAATCCTGCTCTCCCCACAAACAGAGTTCCAAGTTTAGAGTTCAACGTTTCAAGTTTAAGATAACTTGGAACCTGAAACTTGAAACTTTGAACTGAATCTGCGGGAGTAGCTCAGTCGATAGAGCATTAGCCTTCCAAGCTAAGGGTCGCGAGTTTGAATCTCGTCTCCCGCTCAAAAATAAATGTTGCTGATGTAGCTCAGGGGTAGAGCGCTTCCTTGGTAAGGAAGAGGTCGCGAGTTCAATTCTCGCCCTCAGCTCAGATGAAAGTTTAAAAGATAAATTAAAATTACACAAAATGGCTAAAGAAAAATTTAACAGGGCGAAAGACCATGTCAATATTGGTACTATTGGCCACGTTGACCATGGCAAGACTACTTTGACTGCCGCTATTACTACAGTATTAGCAAAAAGAGGATGGTGCGAAGTGAAATCGTTTGAATCAATCGATAGTGCACCTGAAGAAAAAGAACGTGGTATTACTATTAATACTGCACACGTAGAATATGAAACAGCTACTCGTCACTACGCTCACGTTGACTGTCCTGGTCACGCTGACTACGTGAAGAACATGGTAACTGGTGCTGCCCAGATGGACGGTGCTATTATCGTAGTTGCTGCAACTGATGGTCCTATGCCTCAGACTCGTGAACACATCCTTTTAGCTCGTCAGGTAAACGTACCTAAACTGGTTGTTTTCATGAACAAAGTTGACATGGTTGACGATCCAGAAATCCTCGAACTTGTTGAAATGGAAGTTCGCGAATTGTTGAGTTTCTATGGATTCGACGGTGATAACTCTCCAGTTATCATGGGTTCTGCTCTTGGTGCTCTGAACGGAGAACCAGAATGGGAAGCTAAAGTTGTTGAATTGATGGACGCTTGCGATACATGGATTCCACTTCCTCCACGTGATATCGATAAACCATTCCTTATGCCTGTTGAAGACGTATTCTCGATCACTGGTCGTGGTACTGTAGCAACTGGTCGTATCGAAACTGGTCTTATTCATACTGGTGACGAACTTCAGTTAATTGGTTTAGGTGCAGAAGGTCGTAAGACAGTATGTACAGGGGTAGAAATGTTCCGTAAGATTTTGGATGATGGACAAGCTGGTGACAACGTAGGTTTGTTGTTGCGTGGTGTTGACAAAAAAGAAATCAAACGTGGTCAGATTCTTGCTAAACCAGGTTCAATCACACCTCACACTACATTCAAAGCTGAGGTTTATATCCTGAAAAAAGAAGAAGGTGGACGTCACACTCCATTCCACAACAAATATCGTCCTCAGTTCTATCTTCGTACTCTTGACGTAACAGGTGAAATTCACTTGCCAGAAGGACGCGAAATGGTTATGCCAGGTGATAACGTTTCAATTGAAGTACAATTGATCTATCCAGTAGCTATCAATATTGGTCTTCGTTTCGCAATCCGCGAAGGTGGACGTACTGTTGGTGCAGGTCAGATTACTGAAATTGTTGCATAATTGCCTCCCAAAATATTCTGATAGAAAGTCCCGGACTTTATGTTCGGGACTTTTTACGGATGTAACTCAAACGGGAGTTTTGCTTTTAAGTATAGTTAAGTAAGTTCGATTCTTACCATCCGTACAAATAAATTAAATTAAAAGATGAAGCTTAAATTATATTTTGAAGAAGCTTATAACGAGCTTGTTCATAAAGTTTCCTGGCCTACATGGAAAGAATTGCAAAGTAGTGCTTTCATTGTAATGGTTGCTTCCTTTATTATAGCACTAATAGTTTTCGTAATGGATTTCTCTTTTGAAAACATTATGGGCTTTGTGTACAGATTATTTTATTAATTCCTTTTGGAGTACAACATGAGCGAAAACGTAAAAAAATGGTATGTTCTTCGGGCAATTGGAGGAAAAGAAAAAAAAGTCAAAGAATATATTGAAAACGAGATTGCAAATGCTGGTCTCCAGGAGTTCGTTTCACAGGTTTTAATCCCTACAGAAAAAGTTTATCAGATTCGCAACGGGAAAAAAATCAGTAAGGAAAGAAACTTCTTCCCTGGTTATGTTCTTGTTGAGGCCTGTCTCGTGGGAGAAATCCCCCATATTTTGAGAAATATTCCCAACGTTATCGGCTTCCTTGGGGATACAAAAAGTGGTGATCCAGTGCCAATGCGTCAGTCAGAAGTTTACCGGATTTTAGGTCGGGTTGATGAAATGGCTGAATCAAGCGAAGAAATGAACATTCCTTTTGTAGTTGGAGAAACTGTGAAAGTAATTGATGGGCCATTCAACGGCTTTAATGGAATCATTGAGAAAATCAATGAGGAAAAGAAAAAGCTTGAAGTTATGGTCAAAATTTTTGGACGAAAGACTCCTTTGGAGCTTAGCTTTATGCAAGTAGAGAAGGAGTAATAAATCATTTATCGATTTTATTATGGCTAAAGAAATTGCTGGATTCATTAAATTGCAAGTAAAGGGGGGTGCTGCTAACCCTTCACCTCCGATAGGCCCAGCATTAGGTTCTAAAGGGGTAAACATCATGCAATTTTGCAAACAGTTTAACGGCCGGACACAAGACCTTGCAGGTAAGGTGTTACCAGTTGTTATTACTGTTTATGCAGATAAATCGTTTGATTTTGTAATTAAACAACCCCCAGTAGCTGTGCAACTTATAGAAGCTGCAAAAGTGAAAAAAGGTTCAGCAGAGCCACACGTTAACAAAGTGGGTTCTGTTACCTGGGATCAGGTTAAGGCTATCGCCGAAATTAAAATGGAAGACCTGAACTGTTTCACTCTTGATGCGGCTATTAGCATGGTAGCTGGTACTGCCAGAAGTATGGGTATAACTATTGAAGGCGTACGCCCATCATCTAACTAATTAAATTTATTAAAATGGGCAGAATTACAAAGAATCAAAAGCTTGCTTTGGCGAAACTCGAAAAAGGTAAAATCTATACGCTAAAAGAAGGTTCAGCTTTGGTAAAAGAAATCACTTTTACAAAGTTTGATGCTTCGGTAGATATTGATGTTCGCCTTGGAGTTGACCCTAGGAAAGCTAATCAAATGGTTAGGGGCGTGGTTACTTTACCTCATGGAACTGGTAAAGAAGTACGTGTTTTGGCCCTGGTAACTCCAGATAAGGAGCAGGAAGCCAAAGATGCTGGAGCTGATTATGTTGGTCTCGACGACTATGTTGAAAAAATCAAAGGCGGTTGGACCGATGTTGATGTAATCATCACTATGCCACCTGTAATGGGTAAAGTTGGTGCATTAGGACGTATATTAGGTCCTCGTGGATTGATGCCAAACCCAAAGAGTGGTACAGTTACAATGGAAATAGGAAAAGCTGTTGCTGAAGTTAAAGCTGGTAAAATTGACTTCAAAGTTGACAAATTTGGTATCGTTCACACTTCAATTGGTAAAGTTTCATTTACTGCTGAGAAGTTAGTTGAAAATGCTACTGAATTTGTAAACACTTTGATCAAATTGAAACCATCAGCAGCAAAAGGAACTTATGTGAAAAGTATTTTCCTTTCAAGTACTATGAGTCCTGGTATACAAGTTGAACCAAAGTCTGTCTCTGAAAAGTAATCAATCGTTATGAAAAAATCAGAAAAATTCGAAATTATTGGTAGCCTTACAGAGCAGATCAATGCAACATCACACTTCTACCTTGCTGATATTGAAAGCTTAAACGCTGCAGACACTAGTGCTTTGCGTCGTTTGTGCAACAAACAGGAAGTTAAATTAGTTGTTGTGAAGAACACCCTTTTACGTAAAGCTATCGAAGCTTCTGATAAGAATGCAGAAGAGCTTTATGGTGTACTTAAAGGTAATACATCTATCATGTTTTGCGAGAATGCAAATACTCCTGCAAAACTGATTAAAGATTTCAAGAAAAAACATAAAAAACCAATTCTCAAGGGTGCTTATGTACAGGAATCTGTTTATGTTGGTGAAAACCAATTGGATGTATTAATTTCTATTAAGTCTAAAAACGAGCTTATTGGTGAAGTTATCGGATTGTTACAATCTCCAATCAAAAATGTATTGGGCGGTTTACAATCAGGTGGAAACATTATCCATGGCGTGTTGAAGACATTGGGAGAAAGAGAATAAATTAGTTTAAAATTATATTATAAAATTTTTATCGAAATGGCAGATTTAAAAGCACTTGCGGAAGAGTTAGTAAACTTAACTGTAAAAGAAGTAAATGAATTAGCCGGAATTTTAAAATCGGAATACGGTATTGAACCTGCTGCTGCAGCTGTTGCTGTTGCTGCTGCTGCTGCTCCTGCAGAAGAAGCTGAAGCAAAAGTTCAGACTGAATTTGATGTTATTCTGAAATCAGCTGGTCAGTCAAAATTAGCTGTTGTAAAATTGGTTAAAGAATTAACTGGTCTTGGTTTGAAAGAAGCTAAAGAAGTATGCGATGCTGCTCCTAAAGCAATCAAGGAAAAAGTATCAAAAGACGAGGCTGAGTCATTAAAAAGTCAATTAGAAGAAGCTGGAGCTGAAGTTGAACTTAAATAAAAGTCTTGCAACCTTATTGATAGGTTGATATGGTTTAGAACCTCACATGTGTGGGGTTCTATGCCTTTTTGTATATTTATCTTATAAGTTCAATTAATTAATATACATCGATGTCAGTAAAAATTGAAAACCAGAGGATTAGCTTTTCTTCAACAAAAACTGTCTTTGATTACCCTGATTTCCTGGAAGTACAAATCAAATCTTTTGTAGAGTTTTTCCAGTTGGGAACTACTCCTGATCAGCGTAAAGACGAAGGTCTTAGTAAAGTGTTCGAAGAAAATTTCCCAATTACCGATACCAGAAATAACTTCGTTCTAGAGTTTGTTGACTATTCTGTTGATCCGCCACGTTATTCCATTGATGAATGTATTGAGCGTGGCCTGACTTTTAGCGTTCCGTTAAAGGCAAAATTAAAACTATATTGTACCGATCCCGAACATGAGGATTTTGATACAGTTGTTCAGGATGTTTATCTTGGAACTGTTCCTTACATGACTCCCCGGGGTACATTTGTTATCAACGGAGCTGAACGTGTTGTTGTTTCTCAGTTGCATCGTTCTCCTGGCGTTTTCTTCGGTCAGAGCATGCATGCTAATGGTACAAAACTTTATTCAGCACGAATCATTCCTTTTAAAGGATCATGGATCGAATTTGCAACTGACATCAATGGTGTTATGTTTGCTTATATTGATCGTAAAAAGAAATTACCGGTAACGACATTACTTCGTGCTATCGGATTTGAAAGTGACAGGGATATCCTTGAAATTTTCGATCTTGCTGATGAAATTAAGGTATCGAAATCTGGTTTAAAGAAAATTGTTGGTCGAAAACTGGCAGCTCGCGTTTTGAAAACCTGGGTAGAAGACTTCGTTGATGAAGATACTGGTGAGGTAGTATCCATCGAACGTAACGAAGTTGTTATCGATCGTGAAATAATTATTGATAATGATCATATCGACGAAATCATTGATTCTGGCGCGAAAACTATTTTGCTGCACAAAGAAGACCAGAATCTTCAGGATTTTGCCATCATATATAATACCCTTCAAAAAGACCCTTGTAACTCTGAGAAAGAAGCTGTGCTTCATATCTACCGCCAGTTGCGCAACGCCGAACCGCCGGATGATGCAACCGCACGCGACGTAATTGATAAACTTTTCTTCTCAGAAAAAAGATATGACCTTGGTGAAGTTGGACGTTATCGGATCAACAAAAAGCTGAACCTCAATATTGATATGGGTGTTCAGGTTTTGACCAAGGAAGACATCATTGAGATTATCAAATATCTGATCAAACTGGTTAACTCAAAAACTGATGTTGATGACATCGACCACTTGAGCAACCGTCGTGTTCGTACAGTTGGCGAACAGATGTACAACCAGTTTGGAGTTGGTTTGGCTCGTATGGCCCGTACCATTCGTGAGCGTATGAATGTTCGCGATAACGAAGTGTTTACGCCAATCGACCTGATCAATTCAAAAACTTTATCTTCTGTAATTAACTCGTTCTTCGGAACGAATGCTTTGTCTCAGTTCATGGATCAAACCAATCCATTGGCTGAAATGACACATAAACGTCGTATGTCGGCTTTAGGACCCGGCGGTCTTTCCCGTGAAAGAGCTGGTTTCGAGGTTCGCGACGTTCACTATACACACTATGGACGTTTGTGTCCGATTGAAACTCCTGAAGGTCCAAACATCGGGTTGATTTCTTCGCTTTGCGTTTTCGCTAAAGTGACCGATTTAGGATTTATTGCAACACCATATCGTAAAGTTGAAAACGGGAAGGTTGATCTTTCAGTAGATGGTACCGTTTACCTGACAGCTGAAGAGGAAGAAGGCCGGGTTATTGCTCAGGCCAATGCTCCGATCGATAATGAAGGTAATTTTATTAATGCCCGCGTAAAAGCCCGTTTGGATGGTGACTATCCAATTGTTGGCAAATCAGAAGTTAACCTGATGGACGTTGGTCCAAACCAGATTGCTTCGGTTGCTGCGTCATTGATTACCTTCCTGGAACATGATGATGCGAACCGTGCATTGATGGGATCGAACATGATGCGCCAGGCAGTTCCGCTGCTTCGTCCGGAAGCTCCTATCGTGGGAACCGGCTTGGAAGCTCGTTCTGCGATCGACTCGCGTGTTTTGGTTGTTGCCGAAGATAATGGAGTTGTTGAATATGTTGACGCTGACGAAATTCATATCCGTTACGATAAAACTGACGAAGAACGCTTCGTAAGTTTCGATCCTGAAACTGTTGTTTACCGTGTTGCTAAATTCCAGAAAACTAACCAGGGTACAGTAGTTGACCTTAAACCAATCGTGTTTAAAGGCGACCGTGTTACCAAAGGTCAGGTACTTACTGAAGGTTATGCAACTCAGGGCGGAGAACTCGCTTTAGGTCGTAACCTGAAAGTTGCATTCATGCCTTGGCAGGGTTACAACTATGAGGATGCTATTGTAATTTCAGAACGTGTAGTTCGTGATGATATTTTCACTTCTATCCACGTTGACGAATATGCGCTTGAAGTGCGCGATACTAAACGTGGTGTGGAAGAATTTACTTCTGACATTCCAAACGTAAGCGAAGAAGCTACCAAAAACTTGGATGAAAACGGCTTGATTCGTGTTGGTGCAGTTGTTAAACCTGGTGATATTCTGATCGGAAAAATTACTCCGAAAGGGGAATCAGATCCATCTCCGGAAGAAAAACTGTTGCGTGCAATCTTTGGTGATAAAGCTGGTGATGTGAAAGATGCTTCGTTGAAAGCTTCGCCTTCACTCAACGGAACGATCATCGATAAAAAATTATTCTCACGCGTAGTAAAAGATAAAAAAGGCAAAATGGCTACCAAACCGCTTCTCGATGCTATCGATGAAGAGTTTGACCGTCATGCTTCTGCTTTGCGTGCTAAGCTGGAAGATAAACTGTTTACCCTGGTGAATGGTAAAACCAGCCAGGGCGTTAAAGACTACTACGGTGGCGATGTAATTGGTAAAGGCATCAAATTTACCCTGAAACAACTTCAGGAAATTGATTATCTGACGATCAATCCATCAAAATGGACGACAGATAAAGACAAGAATGATATGATTTTCGATCTTGTCAACAATTACATCATGAAATATAAAGAGTTCGAAGCTGTATCGAAACGTAAACGTTACAATGTAACTATCGGAGACGAGCTTCCTGCAGGTATTATCCAATTGGCAAAAGTTTATGTTGCTAAAAAGCGTAAACTGCAGATTGGTGATAAAATGGCAGGTCGTCACGGTAACAAAGGTATCGTTTCGCGTATTGTTCGCGACGAAGATATGCCGTTCCTCGAAGACGGAACTCCGGTTGATATCGTGTTGAACCCGTTGGGTGTACCTTCACGTATGAACTTAGGGCAGATTTACGAAACTGTTTTGGCCTGGGCCGGAAAAGAACTGGGATTGAAATTTGCAACTCCAATTTTCGACGGTGCAACCCTTGATCAGGTTTGTGAATATACCGATCAGGCAGGAGTGCCACGTTATGGTAAAACTTACCTGCGCGACGGTGGAACCGGTGAACCATTCGACCAGCCTGCAACTGTAGGTGTTATCTACATGCTGAAACTGGGTCACATGGTTGAAGACAAGATGCATGCCCGTTCAATCGGACCGTACTCGTTGATTACTCAACAGCCACTTGGAGGTAAAGCACAATTCGGAGGTCAGCGTTTCGGGGAAATGGAAGTTTGGGCACTCGAAGCATTCGGTGCATCGAACATTCTGCAGGAAATCCTGACTGTTAAATCAGATGACGTATTAGGAAGAGCCAAAGCATACGAATCGATTGTGAAGGGAGAACCAATGCCAGCGGCAGGTATTCCTGAATCACTTAACGTATTGCTGCACGAATTACGTGGTCTTGGTTTGAGTGTAAACCTGGATTAATTTATGGTGAATCAGTTTGATTTTCCTGATAATAACTTGATAAAATAACCATCGATATATGGCATTCAGAAAAGACAATAAAGTTAAAAGCAGCTTTGCCAAAATTGGTATCAGTCTGGCTTCGCCTGAAGAAGTTCTCGAACGTTCGCACGGTGAGGTTTTGAAACCAGAAACGATCAACTACCGCACTTATAAACCCGAACGTGATGGTTTGTTCTGCGAACGAATCTTCGGTCCGGTAAAAGATTATGAGTGTCACTGCGGAAAATACAAACGCATCCGTTACAAAGGAATCGTTTGCGACCGTTGTGGGGTTGAAGTTACCGAGAAAAAAGTACGTCGCGAGCGCATGGGACACATTTCACTGGTGGTTCCGGTGGCTCACATCTGGTATTTCAAATCGCTGCCTAACAAAATTGGTTACCTTTTGGGTTTACCAACCAAAAAGCTTGATGCAATTATTTACTACGAAAGATATGTGGTTATCCAGGCTGGTGTTAAGGCTCAGGATGGTGTAAAATATCTCGACTTCCTTACCGAAGAAGAATATCTGGACATTCTGGATACACTGCCAAAAGAAAACCAATATTTGGATGACGAAGATCCGAACAAATTCATCGCCCGCATGGGAGCCGAAGCGCTGTACACCTTGTTACAACGCCTCGAACTGGATGAAATGTCATTCGACCTTCGCCATAAAGCCAACACTGAAACTTCACAGCAACGTAAAAACGAAGCGCTCAAACGTCTTCAGGTTGTTGAAGCTTTCCGTGCCAGCAAAAACATCAATCGTCCTGAATGGATGATTGTTAAGGTTGTTCCTGTTATTCCTCCTGATTTGCGTCCGTTGGTTCCATTGGATGGTGGCCGTTTCGCTACTTCCGATTTGAACGACTTGTACCGCAGGGTAATCATCCGCAACAACCGTTTGAAACGACTGATTGAAATCAAAGCTCCGGAAGTGATCTTACGTAACGAAAAACGTATGCTTCAGGAAGCTGTCGATTCATTGTTCGATAACTCAAGAAAATCGAATGCTGTTAAAACAGAAAATAACCGCGCATTAAAATCATTATCTGACAGTTTGAAAGGTAAACAAGGTCGTTTCCGTCAGAACTTGTTGGGTAAACGTGTTGACTATTCGGCTCGTTCGGTAATTGTTATCGGACCAAAACTGAAACTGCACGAATGCGGACTTCCAAAAGATATGGCTGCTGAGCTTTTCAAACCATTTATCATCAGGAAACTGATCGAGCGTGGTATTGTAAAGACTGTAAAATCAGCCAAAAAAATCGTTGATCGTAAAGATCCGGTTGTTTGGGACATCCTTGAAAACGTATTGAAAGGACATCCTGTAATGCTGAACCGTGCGCCCACACTGCACCGTTTGTCAATTCAGGCTTTCCAGCCGGTATTGGTTGAAGGAAAAGCTATTCAGTTGCACCCACTCGTTTGTACCGGTTTCAACGCCGACTTCGACGGTGACCAGATGGCCGTTCACGTACCGCTGGGTAATGCTGCTGTGTTGGAAGCTCAGATGTTGATGCTTGCCTCGCACAACTTGCTGAACCCTGCCAATGGCGCACCAATCACAGTGCCTTCTCAGGACATGGTTTTGGGTCTGTACTACATGACCAAACCTCGCCCGGGTGCTCGCGGCGAAGGCATGATTTTCTATTCAACTGAAGAAGTTATCATTGCGCATAACGAAGGAGCTGTTGATCTTCATGCTATCGTGAAAGTGAAAGTTGAAGATGTTGACGAGAATGGTGAGATGTTCAAACACATCATCGAAACATCTGTTGGCCGTATCATTTTCAATCAGGTAGTTCCAAAAGAAGTTGGTTATATCAACCAGCTGCTGACTAAAAAATCACTTCGTACAATTATCTCTGATATTTATAAAAAGACTGGTAATGCAGTAACCGTTCGTTTCCTTGACGATATTAAGGATTTGGGTTACACCATGGCTTACCGCGGAGGTCTTTCGTTCAATCTGAGCGACGTAGTTGTACCATTCGATAAAAAGGAAATCGTTGACGCCGGTTACAACGAAGTTGAAGAAGTAATGATGAACTACAACATGGGTTTCATTACCAACAACGAACGTTACAACCAGGTAATCGACATCTGGACACATGCCAACGCTAAACTGACCAACTCGGTAATGAAAACACTGAGTACCGACCGTCAGGGATTCAACTCAGTTTACATGATGTTGGACTCTGGAGCTCGTGGTTCGAAAGAGCAGATTCGTCAGTTGTGCGGTATGCGTGGTTTGATGGCTAAACCTCAGAAATCAGGTTCTACCGGATCGCAGATTATCGAAAACCCGATCTTGGCAAACTTTAAAGAAGGGCTATCGGTTTTGGAATACTTTATTTCAACCCACGGTGCTCGTAAAGGTTTGGCGGATACCGCGCTGAAAACAGCTGACGCCGGTTATTTGACCCGTCGTTTGGTTGACGTTGCGCAGGACGTAATTATTCAGGAAGAAGATTGCGGAACTTTACGTGGTTTGGTTGCTACTGCAATTAAAAACAACGAAGAAGTTGTTGCATCATTATACGAAAGAATTCTTGGTCGTTCTACTGTTCACGATATCTACAATCCGCTTTCAGGAGAATTGATTGTGGCTTCAGGAGATATTATTGACGACGATGTTGCCAAGAAAATTGAAGATTCGCCAATCGAATCGGTTGAAATCCGTTCGGTATTGACCTGCGAATCGAAAGTTGGTGTTTGTGCTAAATGTTATGGTTTGAACCTGGCCGGAAGTACAATGGTTCAGCGAGGTGAGGCTGTTGGTGTTATCGCTGCACAGTCGATCGGTGAGCCGGGTACACAGTTGACGCTGCGTACATTCCACGTTGGGGGTATCGCCGGTAACATTTCTACACAGTCAACCATCGAATCGAAATACGACGGTCTGGCCGAAATTGACGAATTGCGTATTGTTGAACAGTTCAGCGAAACAGGCGAAAAAGTATATGTTGTAGTTAGCCGTTTGGCCGAATTGAGAATTATCGATAAAAATACCCGCATTCAGCTTTCAACTCACAATATTCCTTATGGTTCGAAATTGTTTATCGAAAACGGACAGGAAGTGAAGAAAGGCTTGAAGATTTGCGAATGGGACCCATATAACGGCGTTATCATTACCGAGTTTAAAGGTAAAATCGCTTTCGAACAGGTAATTGATGGTATTACTTACCGCGAAGAATCGGACGAACAGACCGGTTACAAGGAAAAAGTAATTATCGAAACCCGTGATAAAACCAAAAACCCTGGGTTAAGAATTCTTGATGAGAATGGCGATACCATCCGTACGTATAACTTACCGGTGGGTGGTCACATGGCTGTTGAAGACGGACAAATTGTTGAAGCTGGTGCTGTTTTGGTTAAAATTCCTCGTGCTGCTGGTAAAGCAGGCGATATCACCGGTGGTTTGCCACGTGTTACTGAGTTGTTCGAAGCTCGTAACCCATCGAACCCAGCTGTTGTTTCTGAAATCGATGGTGAAATTTCATTGGGTAAAATTAAACGTGGTAACCGCGAAATCGTGGTAACTTCGAAAACCGGTGAAGTAAAACGCTATTTGGTTCCACTGTCACGTCAGATCCTTGTTCAGGAAAACGACTATATCCGCGCAGGTACCCCGCTTTCTGACGGTGCTATCACTCCATCAGATATTTTGGCGATTAAAGGTCCAACTGCTGTTCAGGAATATATTTTGAATGAAGTTCAGGACGTGTACCGTATGCAGGGTGTGAAAATCAACGATAAACATTACGAGGTAATTATTCGCCAGATGATGCGTAAAGTTGAAATCGACGATCCGGGCGATACCCGTTTCCTTGAAAAACAGATTGTGGATAAACACGAATTCCTGCACGAAAACGACTGGATTTATAACAAGAAAGTTGTTGTTGACGCTGGTGATTCGGATAGTCTGAAACCTGGTATGATTATCACTTCACGTCGTTTGAGAGATGAAAATTCGAACTTACGTCGTCGTGACAAACGTTTGGTTGATGGCCGTGATGCAATTCCTGCAACTTCAAGCCAGATTCTGCAAGGTATCACACGTGCTGCATTGCAAACTCGCAGCTGGTTGTCGGCTGCATCGTTCCAGGAAACTACCAAAGTATTGAACGAAGCTGCTATTCAGGGTAAAGTTGACTACCTCGACGGATTGAAGGAAAACGTAATTTGCGGACACCTGATTCCAGCTGGTACCGGCTTGAAAGAATACAAAAACCTTGTAGTTGGCTCACGCGACGAATACGATAAAATGGTTGATGGTAAAGATTCAGATCGTTATTAATTGATAAATTATGGAAGATCAGAAAAACAACAACCAGTTACAGATTGAACTTACTGAGGATATTGCCCAGGGAACTTATTCCAATCTGGCAATTATCACTCATTCGAGTTCTGAGTTTGTTCTGGATTTTGTTCGGGTAATGCCCGGAATACCAAAGGCAAATGTAAAATCGAGAGTTATTTTAACTCCGGAACATGCCAAACGTCTTCTGATGGCGCTGCAGGATAACATTCAGAAATATGAAGCAGTGAATGGTACAATTAAAAATGTCCGCGGACACGATCCGTTACTTCCTCCAATGTCGTTCGGAGGACCTGCTCCAATAGCATAAGTAATTTATTACAGAATATACGAAGCCGTCTCCATGAAAATTGGGACGGCTTTTTATTTAAAAGGCTTGGTCTTTACAGATTTATTCTTGCCCGTCGGGTCAGGCAGGCGCTACGCGAAAATTCCTCCGTAGGAGTCCCTCAGCATTTTTGATGCGGTCTGTAAACGAATAACCCGGGAATGCTGTGAAATCAATTGATTGTAACGACGAATTTTGAAATCAAAATGTATCGTGCCTGCGGCACTCCAGTGCAGAGGACATCACTGTCCGTCACATAAATGTGACGGCAAAGGATATCGTTCTGATCGGGCAAACTGTTTATTCGTAGCACTATCTTTTGCCGTTGCCTTCAGGCAACGGACAGAAAAAGCAGATAAAAGAACCCGTCCTAGTGAAAGACTCTTTCAGGGCAAAAACCTATTTTCGGACGGAATAGCTCAGTCCCTAAATAAGTAGTTACATAAAAGATCGGGTAAATATCTTCTCAGTAAGTTTGCCTCATAGAGATTATTTAAGAAATTGAATTTAAAAGGTATTGAAATGAAAAATATAATTGGACTCGTTGTTCTGTTGTTTGTTTTCGCATGTACCAACAACAAACAGCCAAAAGATGATCGTCTGTTGTTCAGTGTAAAAATTAAGCCTGAACAGAAATACACCATCGTAACGAAAAATGCTTACGAAACCGAAGTTCGCTACGAGGGAAAAGAGAAGGCGATGAACAAGCTTCGGAGCATGGGAGTGAAGAATCCGAACATATTAAGCCGGGAAAGCCAGTCGGAAATGGTTCTGACAACTGAAAAGTTGCTCGATAACTATATTCCTGTGAAGCTAGAAATCGCTAAAAGCACAGGAACCAATGGTCAGTCCGAAATAAGCCAGGGAATAAACGTCAACGGAGAAAGTAGAAACGGGAATATGCCTGAATTTAGTTCAATTGCCTCCGGAAAATCGCCGATGATTGATGAAAAGGTATTTTTACAGTCGTTGCAGAGCAATTTTTCTCGACTGACATTGCCTGAAAAGCGAATGAATATTGGCGAGCAATTCACGGTTGAATCGACTTTGACCATTCCGATGGAGAAATCGCATGTAGAGATTGCCGTTTCCACCATTTATAAATTGGAGAGTGTGGCCAACGGATTGGCGAATTTTGACATTAGCCAGGATTACCAGATGAGCCAGTTGCGCATGGATAATTCATTTGCCGGAGTGGGCGAGGGTAGCGGGAAGCTGATTTATAGCGTGGCGGATAACATGGTTACTTCTTTCGAAATGAAATCGAGACTTGAAATCAACAAAAAACTGGAGAATTTCCTGTTTGTGCTGAAAACCAAAAGCGAATTCGCTCAGAAAATTGAGGTGGCTCAGAATTAGAAATTTTATTTTGTCATTTATTCCCCCGATTAAAATCGTTCAACTGAGCTCACGCCGAAGTCTGGGGCTACAATACTGATCATCCCTTCGGGATTTACAAGTCAAGAGCCGGAGGCTCGAACCATTATATGTTAGGTATTCCTGTCCGTCACGGGAATGTAAATTAAACTCTGTCTGATAATTTATTCATTCAATTCAAAACTACTGTTTTTTTTGATTCCAACTCTTAAGTGCTTTTTTGAACCTGGAATAAAATTGGACAAGGGCGGCGGAGGAACGGAGCCGTTTATACACCCTTGACCGATTTTAGAACGGGTTCTTTCTTTGCGTTTAAGATTGGTTATCAAAGGTCTATCAACATTCGGTCACCGAATCTGATGGATAATTGCTGCGCTGTTATTGCCCAATTTTGTAGCGGTTGCGTCCATTTTTTTTGAGATATTTTCAGTTGCCAGATAGATCAACTTGAGCAAAGCCATATCGTTGGGAAAGGCTCCCTTGGTTTTGGTTACTTTCCTTACCTGGCGATGAAACCCTTCAACTGCGTTGGTGGTGTAAATCAATCGGCGGATTTGTTCGTCGTAGTTAAAATAGACCGTTAGTTTCTCCCAGTTGGAATGCCAGGATTTGAGAACAACAGGGTATTTTTTACCCCAAATCTCATCCAGTTTCAGCAGTTCATCTTCGGCCTGTGTCTTGTTTGGAGCCTGATAAACGCATTTGAGGTCTTTCATAAATGCCTTCTGGTCTTTGGATGCCACATATTTCAACGAGTTTCGTATCTGGTGGACTACGCACGATTGTATTTCAACCTTTGGAAAAATAGTGGCAATAGCCTCTGCAAATCCGGTCAGATTATCGATACTGGCGATCAAAATATCTTTCAACCCTCTGGATTTTAGGTCGGTCAAAACACCTAACCAGAAGTTTGCTCCTTCGCTTTCTGAGATATACATCCCGATCAGTTCCTTTCGACCGTCTTTGTTGACGGCCAAAACATTGTAAACAGCACGGCTTACCACTCGGCCACCATCTTTGACCTTATAGTGCATGGCATCAAGCCAGACAATGGTGTAAAGGGATTCCAACGGGCGCGATTGCCATTCTTTTACTTTGGGGATAATCCGGTCGGTGATTTCACTCAAGGTGGAATGGGAGATTTCAACATCATACATTTCCTCTATGTGAGAAGCAATGTCCCGGAAACTCATCCCTAATCCATATAAACCAATGATTTTCGGGGCAAGATTATCGGCCAGAACCGTTTCCCGTTTCTTGACGATCTCAGGACTGAAACTGCTGTGCCGGTCCTGTGGCGTTTCAATACTGATTTCCCCGGCAAGGGTCTTGAGTTTCTTTCTGCCCTTACCATTGAGCTTGTTCCCTTTACTACGCTCAACTTCATCTAAATGACCGGCCATCTCCGCTGCAAGTGCAGTCTCTATGAACTGTTTTAATAACGGGGCAAAAGCACCGTCTTTTCCTGTTAATGACTGGCCCGAACGTAACTGCTCAAGGGCTTTGGCCTGCATAGCCTTGTATTCTTCATCCATAATCGCTGTTTCCATCTAAGTACAAGTATAAAGTTTTTGCCTTAGACAGAGTTTAGTTTACAGCCTCTCCGTCACATAAATGTGCGGCAAAGGATAGTGCTCCGATCTGCGAAATCATTTGTTCCGATATGCTATTCTTTGCCGTTGGCTTCAGCCAACGGGAGGAAGAGCAATAAAGAAACCGTCCGAGGGAAACAGTGATTTTCGGTGTGTATCTTTCCGCTCAGGTCTTCTTTCGGTTTGACAGAAAATCACTCCAATCCGCAACTGATTCAGTCGTTATTAAAAACTCAAAACCCGCCAATCATTGCGACCGACGGGTTTTTTTATTCCACCAAAAAACTAAAAATTAGTTTACCGAAGGTTTTTCTTCCTCAGCATTGAGTGCCATGCGCCGTGACAGGATTTCGGCATAATATTTACGGGCGGTGTTCAGCAAATTAAGCGATGCCGGAAACAACGGGGCATGGGTAGCTTTGGCGAGCCCGCACATCAAAATGCCTTCGGAATAGTATTTTCTTGCTCCGACAATTTATTTTCTTGCTTCGACGGTTTATTTTCTGCCTTTGGCAAATTGTTTTCTGCCTTCGGAAAAGTATTTTCTTGCTTCAGCAATTTGTTTTCTTGCTTCGGCATTCTTTAAACTTGCTTCAGCAAAAATGTTTCTCCCTTTGGAAAATATATAACTGGCTTCAGCTGATGTAAAACTCCTTTCGGCACGAATGAAATTGTTATTAGCAAATAGTTTTCTTGCTTCTAAATGTTTGTGATCAGCCTTGTCGTGAGTGTTTTTTTGAATGGTAAAAGAGAAATGTGTCGCCAAACCCTTCATTCTTAATTACACCTCATACAAATCCTTACTTAAATTCAATATAAATTATCGCCTGATTTTCAGGAAATAGGATTTTTTGAAAATTTTGGTTGATTGTTTTGTTTGCTTTACCTGTCAGCCCTTCAGAATGATCGATTACTGCAATTCGATAATTCATCGCTTTCCTTTGTCATTATTGCATTTTCATGTGTTTGACAGCCTCAAAAAGATGTTTGATTTCTTTGGGGTGATTCCCTATATTTGCTCACTTTAAAAAAATAAGCCTTGTTGGAGAACTGAATCAGAATGGGAAATCAGATTTCGAGACGGGTTCTTTACTGAAGCTAACAATACAATTAACTCAAATAACAACTGATGAAACGAGCCAAAAACGAGAATTTCTTGCGCAGAGAGATAATTAAGATGGCGAGTTCCATGTGGCAATTAAAAAACAAATTATAAACACATGAAAGGTTATAAAATTATCGTTCTTGCCAAGCAGGTTCCGGATACCCGGAATGTTGGCAAAGATGCAATGAAAGCCGATGGTACAGTGAATAGAGCTGCTCTTCCGGCTATTTTTAATCCTGAAGATTTGAA
Organism: Prolixibacteraceae bacterium; assembly: GCA_963678915.1. GTDB lineage: Bacteria > Bacteroidota > Bacteroidia > Bacteroidales > Prolixibacteraceae > Aquipluma. Next base: position 1,406,525 of record OY787458.1, on the reverse strand, counting down.
TGCGCTGGAACAAGCGCTTCGGATTAAGGATACTTTTCCGGGAACAACCATTACCATTTTAACCATGGGACCGGGCCGTGCTGCCGAAATCATTCGCGAAGGAATGTTCCGCGGTGCCGACGATGGTATTTTATTAACCGACCGTGCATTTGCCGGTTCTGATACCCTTGCTACTTCATACGCACTGGGTCAGGCCATGAAACGGATCGGTAAATTCGATATCATTATTGCTGGTCGCCAGGCTATCGACGGCGACACCGCACAGGTTGGTCCACAGGTTGCCGAAAAATTAGGCATTCCGCAGCTCACTTACGTCGAAGAAGTAAAAGCAATCGAAAAAGGCAAAGTGATAGTAAAACGTCGTTTGGAACGTGGGGTAGAGGTAGTAAGCTGCCCAATGCCGCTGGTGATCACTGTAAACAGCAGTGCTCCCGATTGTCGCGCCCGCAACGCCAAATTGCTCATGAAATACAAACACGCCAAAACAGTTAGCGAACTTCAGAATTCGAACGAAGATTACCTGCACCTGTACAACGACCGTCCATACCTGAACATCGTTGAGTGGACAGTAGGCGATATCGAATCAAAAGCAGAAGAATTGGGTTTGACTGGTTCTCCAACCAAGGTAAAAACGGTTGAGAATGTCGTTCTTCAGGCTAAAGAAGCTAAAGTAATTACTGCAGCCGATGAAGATATCGATGATTTGATGAAAGAATTGATTGCAAGTCACACCATTGGTTAACCTTAATTTTGAAAAAACTATGAACAGCGTATTTGTATATTGCGAAATAGAAGACGGACAGATTGCAGAGGTTAGCCAGGAGTTGTTAACCAAAGGTAAAAGTTTGGCCAACGAATTAAATTGTAAACTCGAGGCCATTGCCATCGGCCACAAGCTCGATAATATTGGTAAAGACATTTTCCCTTACGGGGTTGATGTATTATATATTGCCGACGACAAACGTTTGGCTCCTTATGCAACTTTGCCACACACTTCAATTGTAGTTAAGTTGTTCCACGAACAAAATCCACAGATTGCCCTGATGGGAGCTTCTTCCATTGGCCGCGACTTGGGTCCCCGCGTTTCTTCGGCTTTGCACAGCGGTCTAACTGCCGACTGTACCAGTTTGGTTATTGGTAACCACGAAGATAAAAAGGCCGGAAAGGTTTACGAAAATCTGTTGTACCAGATTCGTCCGGCTTTTGGTGGAAACATCATCGCTACCATTATTAATCCTGATCACCGTCCGCAGATGGCAACCGTTCGCGAAGGTGTAATGAAGAAAGAGATTTACGATGCAGCTTATAAAGGCGAAACTGTAAAACTCGACGTTTCGAAATATGTAACCGACACTGATTTCGTGTGTGAAATCATCGAACGCCATATAGAAAAGAGCAAGGTGAACATCAAAGGCGCCGGAATTATCGTTTCAGGCGGTTATGGTGTAGGCTCGAAAGAAAATTTCAACCTGCTTTTCGAATTGGCAGAAGTATTGGGTGGCGAAGTTGGTGCATCGCGCGCTGCTGTTGATGCTGGGTACATCGAACACGAACGTCAGATTGGTCAAACAGGAACAACTGTTCGTCCGAAATTATACATTGCCTGTGGTATTTCAGGCCAGATTCAGCACCGTGCAGGTATGGAAGAGTCGGCTCAGATCATTGCCATCAATACCGATCCTGAAGCGCCGATCAACTCAATTGCTGATTATGTGATCACCGGCGATGTGGCTGAGATCCTTCCAAAGATGATCAAATACTATAAAGCAAACACCAAGTAGTCTTTCAACCGAAAAAATTAAATAAAATGGCTAATTATTATACAGACAATAAAGACCTGAAATTCCATTTGGCCCATCCGTTGATGGAGAAAATTGTTCGGCTGAAAGAACGGAATTTCGAAGAAAAGAAAAAATTCGACTATGCACCAATGGATTACGAAGATGCTTTCGACAGCTTCGATAAAGTATTGGAAGTAGTTGGCGAAATTTGCGGCGAAATTGTTGGTCCGAATGCTGAAAGTATCGATGCAGAAGGCCCGCAGGTAGTTGACGGACACGTGGTATATGCTCGCGGAACGGAAGAAAACATAGATGCATTGCGTAAAGCTGGTTTGATGGGTATGTCGTTGCCACGTCGCTTCAATGGTTTAAACTTCCCGATTGTACCTTATATTATGGCTGCCGACATCGTTTCTCGTGCTGATGCAGGGTTCGTAAACATCTGGGGATTGCAGGACTGTGCCGAAACCATCAACGAATTTGCTTCGGAAGAACAAAAAGAAAAATACCTGACACGTGTTTGTGCCGGCGAAACCATGGCAATGGACTTAACTGAGCCTGATGCTGGTTCCGATTTGCAGGCAGTTCAGTTAAAAGCAACCTGGGACGAGAAGAAAGGCGTTTGGATGTTGAACGGCGTAAAACGCTTCATCACCAATGGAGATGGTGACATTTCGCTGGTTTTGGCCCGTTCCGAAGCCGGAACTAAAGACGGTCGCGGTTTGTCAATGTTCATCTACGACAAACGCAACGGTGGCGTAACCGTTCGTCGTATCGAGCACAAAATGGGTATCATTGGTTCACCAACCTGCGAACTGGTATTCAAGGATGCTCCCGGTGAGTTGGTTGGCGACCGCAAAATGGGTTTGATCAAATATGTAATGGCCTTGATGAACGGCGCCCGTTTGGGTATTGCTGCGCAGTCGGTAGGTGTATCCGAATCGGCATACCGCGAAGCTTTGGCCTATGCCAAAGAGCGTACACAGTTCGGTAAAGCGATCATCAAATTTCCTGCAGTGTACGAAATGATCACCACAATGAAAGCCAAGTTGGATGCTTCGCGTACCTTATTATACGAAACTGCTCGCTTTGTTGACATGTACAAAACTTATATGCACATTTCGGAAGAGCGTGCTTTAGATAAGGACGAAAAGGCTGAACTGAAGAAATACCAGAAGCTGGCTGACATTTATACGCCGCTGGCAAAAGGCCTTTCCAGTGAATTCTGTAACCAGTTGGCTTACGACGCGGTTCAGATTCACGGAGGTTCAGGTTTCATGAAAGACTATCCGGTTGAGCGTATCTATCGTGATGCCCGTATCACTTCTATTTACGAAGGAACAACCCAGTTGCAAGTTGTCGCAGCTATCCGCGGTGTAACCACAGGCGGTTATTTGGCTCAGATTCGCGAATACGAATCACAAAAGCTAAATCCTGAATTGGAATACCTGCGCCGTACATTAATCATTTTAACCGAAGACTACGAGCAATCGGTCGCCAAGGTGGTTGACAGCAACGACAACGAATTTATCGATTATCATGCCCGTCGTCTGGTCGAAATGGCCGGATACATTGTTATGAGTTATTTGCTGGTGATTGACGCCAATCGTGACGCATCTTATACCCGATCAGCCAAAGTGTTCATTAAACTGGCCAAATCGCTTGTAAAAGGGCATTCAGAGTTTATTCGCAGCTCCGTTGTGGAAGATCTTGCGTCGTATAAAATCGAAATGGAATAGCATTTATTGAAGGATCTAATCCAATAATACGAAGTCCGGTTCAATTTGAACCGGACTTTTTTGTTTTCAATAGGGCGCATCATTAGCAATTTCGAGCGTTACTTTAGAGCCGAATCAACCAACTTTCCCCATTTGTGAGCTTACTTTGGGTTGTAAATGGAGTACTTCGCGAAAAAAGTTTGAGAACTAATCTCCAAGTATTCAGTTGAGTAAACAATGAGCGCTATTGGGGCGGTAAAAAAACCTTTAGAATGATTTGGAGAAATGGAAAAAGAAGGTCTATATTTGCAGCCGCTAAACGGGAAAGCAGCGATGCGGGAAGTGAGGCAAAAGTTCTTTAAGTGGTTGTATAAAAGGTGCTTAGACTAAATTTTAAAATAAGTAAAAAAAGATTTGGTATATTCAGAAAAAGGGTATTTCTTTGCAGCCGCTTTCAAAGGGAAGCCGATCGCCGGAGACGGGGATTGAGAGTTTGAAAAGGTGAAAAGAGGATCTGAAAAAAGAATAAAAAAACTTTAAAAAAGTTTTGGAAGTTTAGAAAAGACGATTACCTTTGCAGCCGCTAAAACAAAAACGAGTTCACTGAAACTACTGGGAAAGAAAGAAGCGAGGTTACCGAAGAGTAACGAATCACAAGAAGTCAGTAATGACAAGGGATTCAGGAAACGGAGGTCGAAAAAATAAAATGAAAAAAGTTCAAAAAACTTTTGGTAAAATAAAAAAGCTTCTTAACTTTGCCACCCCGTTTGCAACCGAGCAAAACAAGCGAAGGAAGCGATCAGGGAAAGTTCAAAAAAGATAATGCAAACAGGTTATATAGTAAAGCGCTTCGCAAGAGGCAGACCGGAAGTAAAACCTGTGAACAGATAAAGCCGTAAAACGGCAAAGAGTTCATTGAAAATATTGAAAAGGTAAAACAAGGAAGGTTACGCAAGAATTAATAAAACAAGAGTTAACGTCAAAAAGAGCTAGAAAATATTTAACTTTTTAATTACAACGAAGAGTTTGATCCTGGCTCAGGATGAACGCTAGCGGGAGGCCTAACACATGCAAGTCGAACGGGATTGGTAGCAATACCATGAGAGTGGCGCACGGGTGAGTAACGCGTATGCAACCTACCTGTAACAGAGGGATAGCCCATAGAAATGTGGATTAATACCTCATAGTCCTGGAGAGTCGCATGGCTTTTCAGGTAAAACTCCGGTGGTTACAGATGGGCATGCGTGACATTAGCTAGTTGGTGAGGTAACGGCTCACCAAGGCAACGATGTCTAGGGGTTCTGAGAGGATGATCCCCCACACTGGTACTGAGACACGGACCAGACTCCTACGGGAGGCAGCAGTGAGGAATATTGGTCAATGGGCGCAAGCCTGAACCAGCCATCCCGCGTGCAGGATGACGGCCCTATGGGTTGTAAACTGCTTTTATACAGGAAGAAAAATCTCTACGTGTAGGGACTTGCCGGTACTGTATGAATAAGCATCGGCTAACTCCGTGCCAGCAGCCGCGGTAATACGGAGGATGCAAGCGTTATCCGGATTCATTGGGTTTAAAGGGTGCGTAGGCGGCTCTTTAAGTCAGTGGTGAAATCCTGCCGCTTAACGGTAGAATTGCCATTGATACTGAAGAGCTTGAGTACAGTTGAGGTAAGCGGAATGTGTAGTGTAGCGGTGAAATGCTTAGATATTACACAGAACACCAATTGCGAAGGCAGCTTACTAAACTGTTACTGACGCTGATGCACGAAAGCGTGGGGAGCGAACAGGATTAGATACCTTGGTAGTCCACGCCGTAAACGATGATCACTCGCTGTATGCGATACACAGTATGCGGCCAAGCGAAAGCATTAAGTGATCCACCTGGGGAGTACGATCGCAAGGTTGAAACTCAAAGGAATTGACGGGGGCCCGCACAAGCGGAGGAACATGTGGTTTAATTCGATGATACGCGAGGAACCTTACCTGGGCTTAAATGAGGAACGACAGCTGCCGAAAGGTGGCCTTCTTCGGACGTTCTTCAAGGTGCTGCATGGTTGTCGTCAGCTCGTGCCGTGAGGTGTCGGGTTAAGTCCCATAACGAGCGCAACCCTTATCGTTAGTTGCCAGCGGGTCATGCCGGGGACTCTAGCGAGACTGCCACCGTAAGGTGTGAGGAAGGTGGGGATGACGTCAAATCAGCACGGCCCTTATGTCCAGGGCTACACACGTGTTACAATGGCCAGTACAAAGGGCAGCTACCAGGCGACTGGATGCTAATCTCTAAAGCTGGTCTCAGTTCGGATCGAAGTCTGCAACCCGACTTCGTGAAGCTGGATTCGCTAGTAATCGCGCATCAGCCATGGCGCGGTGAATACGTTCCCGGGCCTTGTACACACCGCCCGTCAAACAATGGAAGCTGGGGGTACCTGAAGTATGTAACCGCAAGGAGCGTCCTAGGGTAAAACTAGTAACTGGTGTTAAGTCGTAACAAGGTAGCCGTACCGGAAGGTGTGGCTGGAACACCTCCTTTCTGGAGCTTACGACGTAAAACGGTTTTAAGATTCGAGTGAAAACACCTTGTTTACCTTTTTATTTAAGAAATAGCAGAGATTGAAGTTTTGGGAAAAAGATCGACGACCGAAGACTAAAGACTGAAGAGAGATGCACATTGCAACAAGTCAGAAGTCTAACATCTAAAGTCTAAAATCTAAAATCTTGAAAAATGACAGTCTCGTAGCTCAGTTGGTTAGAGCGCTACACTGATAATGTAGAGGTCCCCAGTTCAAATCTGGGCGGGACTACAAAAATTTGAAAATTAAAAAATTTGGAAATTTGAAAATGAAAAAACATTTTCAAATCCTCAAATTAGCAAATCTTCAAATTTAAGATCGGGGGATTAGCTCAGCTGGCTAGAGCACCTGCCTTGCACGCAGGGGGTCATCGGTTCGAATCCGATATTCTCCACCGAGAGGCAAAAACAAAGAGTTCTAAATACAGATTGAAAGAAAAGGATAGCGGTTAGGCGC